>CP016211.1:8536500-11124500 GCA_001931535.1 Minicystis rosea | reverse complement strand
AGCCTGTGGAAACAGTGCCGGAGGCTCGGCGTGCAGAAAGCTCACGGGCATGCCTCGTGCGACCTCCGTGGACGAGGCCGGACGGTGCGCCGCCCAGCCGTTCGAGCGAAAGGAGCTCGTGCCATGGGTAGGTCGAAGTCGAAGGGCGGTGAGCCCGGGGTGATTGTGCCGATCACCCATTATCGGACGGCGAACATCGACGGCATCAACATCTTCTATCGCGAGGCGGGCGCGAAGGATGCGCCGGTCGTGCTGTTGCTCCACGGCTTTCCAACCTCGTCCCACATGTTCCGGAACCTCATTCCGGCCCTCGCCGATCGGTATCACGTGATCGCGCCGGACTATCCCGGCTTCGGTCAGAGCGACATGCCCGATCGGAAGGACTTCGCTTATACGTTCGACCACTTCGCCAAGCTCGTCGGCGGTCTCCTCGATCATCTCCGCGTCACACGCTACGTGATGTACGCCTTCGATTATGGTGCTCCGGTGGGCTGGCGCCTGGCGCTCGCGCACCCGGATCGGGTTGCCGGCCTGATCGTCCAGAATGGCAATGCTTATGCGGAGGGGCTGCAGAAGTTCTGGGACCCGATCAAGGCGTATTGGGCCGACGGCTCGGAGGTGCACCGCCGGGCGCTCGACAGCCTCGTGTCCCCGGAGACGACGAAGCATCAGTACATCGACGGCGTCGCCGACGTGAGCCGAATCTCGCCCGACAATTGGGTCCACGACCAGGCTTTGCTCGATCGCCCGGGCAACGCCGACATCCAGCTCGACCTCTTCTACGACTATCGGACCAACCTGCTCGTGTATCCGCTCGTGCAGGCTTATTTCCGCAAACATCAACCACCCACGCTCATCACCTGGGGGAAGAACGACGCCATCTTCCCGCCCGAAGGTGCCTATCCATACAAGCGCGATCTCCCCGATGCGGAGCTCCACCTCATCGACACTGGGCACTTCGCGCTGGAGGACAAGGCCGACGAGATCGTGCCTTTGATTCGCGCGTTCCTCGCGAAGAAGGTGGTTTGGGAGAACGCGCCCGGGCGCAGCCGGCGCGCCGGCAAGCGATGAGGGCAGAGGGCCCGTCCCTCGAGCAGAGACGTTCACGCCACCCCACGCAATCCGCACGCTGAGCATTCCACGTTCACCGCCGGCGGCGTGAGCGACACTACGATGCCGGGCCTGGTGGGCTCGACGCGGACGGTGTCATACGCCACCGGCCCACCCGCACCCACACGAATGGTCAGCGGACAGACCAACTCCGTACAACCTGATGGCATTATCCATCTCTCAACGAAATAGGCACTCTCGGTTTCAAACCTTCTTGCTGTCGAGCGAGCCCAGCGCTTATAAGCGCTCCCTCATCGATCTGGGTTGGAGGGAGGAATGATGCGTAAGCACAGCTTCGCTAGTGCAGTGGTGTTGTTCACGGGTGTCCTCGCTGTCGGCATGCCGGGTTGCAGCACCGAGATGCCGGGCGGTGACGAGGAGCTCACGGACGAGAATGGGGCGCCGCTCGCGAGCGGTGTGGCGAGCCCGATCGCCACCACACCGGCGCAGACGCCGGCGCAGGTCCGCGCCACGCCGTACGTGCATGCGCGCTGCGGCGCGCGGGACATGGACGAGGTCGAGATGATGGCCGTCCAGAAGCACCTCGACACGTACAAGCCTTCGGGCGCGTGGGCCCTGCCGTCGGGGTCGGTCACGATCACGGTCGCGTTCCACGTCATCCGCAAAGGCACCGGCATCGCCAACGGTGATGTCACCGATCAGATGATCAACGCGCAGATCAACGTGCTCAACCAGGCCTATTCGGGCGGCACGGGCGGCGCGGCGACGCCGTTCAAGTTCGTGCTCGGCTCCGTCGATCGGACCACCAACGCGACCTGGTACACGATGACGCCCGGGAGCACCGCGGAGAAGCAGGCCAAGGCGGCGCTGCGCGTGGGCGGGGCCAACGTCCTGAACCTCTATTCGGCGAACATCGGTGGTGGTCTGCTCGGTTGGGCCACGTTCCCGAGCGACTACAGCAAGGCTCCCTCGAGCGATGGTGTGGTCGTCCTGTATTCATCGCTCCCGGGCGGATCGGCCGTGCCCTACAACGAGGGTGATACGGGGACGCACGAGATCGGCCACTGGCTCGGCCTCTATCACACGTTCCAGGGCGGCTGCTCCAAGACGGGCGATTACGTCTCCGATACGCCGTCGGAGAAGTCGGCCGCTTACGGCTGCCCGGTGGGTCGCAATACGTGCTCGGGCGCGGGAGTCGATCCCATCTACAACTTCATGGATTACACCGACGACTCCTGCATGTTCGAGTTCACGGCCGGTCAGGCGGACCGCATGAGCACGGCCTGGACGACGTATCGGCAGTGAGGCAACGACATTGAAGCTGTTGGAACGGTGATGTCGCCATTGGCCCAGCCGCCGTCGTCGAGCGTTTCGAGGACGGCGGCTCGGGTCTGCCTCATGCCATTGGGGCCCTTTGGCGCGTTGAGGGAGTGATCACCTCTTTTCGGTCCTCGTCGTCGGCCTCGTCTCGATGATGTTGACGAGCGCGCCCTTCCCGCGAACGAGGTCCCCTACACACCACACGTTCGTGACGCCGTCCAAGGGAACGATCCTCTCGTCCGCGAACGCTGCGCGAAACACATCTCGACTCTTGCTCGTCAGCCCGTGGATCGCATCCAGCTCCACGACGTCAATCCATTCACGGAGCGCCGCCTTGGGATCGCCGGCTTGCACCTGCGACACATACGTTCCGCCGCGATAGTCGAGAACGAACGTAAACAGCGCCATCGACTCTCCTTCCCATCATTCGACGCCATTTCGGCGAGCGCTTCCACATCTTCGCGGCGTCAGCGTGCGCGACGGGCGTAGAGCGCGGGGAGCAGGAGCAAGGTGAGCACGGTGGCGGTGACGAGGCCGCCGATGACGACGGTGGCGAGGGGTCTTTGGACTTCGGCGCCGGTGCCGGTGGCCATGGCCATGGGGAGGAAGCCGAGGGAGGCGACGACGGCCGTGGTGAGCACGGGGCGGAGGCGATCGTGGGCGCCGCGCTCCACGGCGGTATGGGAAAGGACGCCGGTTTGCTCGATTTTGCGGATGGCGGAGAGGAGGACGACGCCGTTCATGGTGGCGACGCCGAAGAGGGCGATGAGGCCGACGCCGGCCGAGATCGAAAATGGTAGTCCGCGCGCGGCGAGGGCGATGAGGCCGCCGCTGGCGGCCACGGGCACGTTGAGGAGGATGAGGAGCGCAGGGCGGATTTCGCCGAAGGCGAGATAGAGCAGGACGAAGATGCCGAGCAGCGTGGCGGGGACGATGATGGCGAGCCGCGCGCCGGCGCGGACGAGGTTTTCGTATTGGCCGGTGACGACGACGTGGTAGCCGGTCGGCATCGAAATGGCGTCGAGGCGGGTTTGGAGATCGCGCACGAAGGAGGCGAGATCGCGGCCGCGGACGTTGGCCTCGACGAGGATGCGGCGGCGGCCTTGCTCGCGGCTGAGCTGCGCGGGGGCGTCGTCCTGACGAATGCGGGCGAGCTCGCCGAGCTCGACGGCGCGGCCGCCGGGGAAGACGAGGGGCGCGCGCCGGAGCGCGTCGGTGTCGGAGGCGGGCGGGACGTCGAAGCGAACGGCGATGGGGAAACGACGCTCGCCTTCGGCGAGCACGCCGACGGGGCGGCCGGCGCGTAGGGCTTCGACGGCGGCGCGCACGTCCTCCGTGCGGAGACCGAGGCGGCCCACCGCGGCGGCGTCGGGGCGCACGGTCGCGAGCGGGAGACCTTCGCTCGGCTCGACGCGCACGTCGGCGGCACCGGTGGTGGCCGAGGCGGCCTGCGCGACCTCCGCGGCGAGGCGGCGCAACGTGTCGACGTCGTCGCCGAAGACCTTGATGCCGACGTCGCTGCGCGATCCGCCGAGCAGCTCCTGCACGCGCATTTCGATGGGCTGCGTGAACGAGAGCGCCGTGCCGGGGAGCGCGCGGGAGAGCGATTTTTCGAAGGCGTTGACGAGGTCTTGGCGATCGGTGGCGGTCTTCCACTCCGAGCGCGGGCGGAGGATGACGAAGATGTCGCTCTGCTCGACGCCCATGATGTCGGTGGCGACGTCGGGGCTGCCGGTGCGCGAGACGACGCGGACGACCTCGGGGAAGGCGCGCAGCGCTTGCTCGATGGCGCTGGTGCCGCGCACGGCCTCGGCCAGCGAGACGCTGGGAGGACGGGTGATTTGCACGACGAGGTCACCCTCTTCGAGGCGAGGGACGAAGTCGGCGCCGAGGCGCGATCCGGCGATCGCGCCGGCCCCCACGAGCATGATGGCGAAGCTCACGGCGAGGCGGCGGCGATCCATGATGCGCGTGAGGAGCGGGCGATAAGCGCGGCGGATGTGGCGCACGATCCAAGGGTCGCCGGTGTGCGCGCGGCGCAGGACGGTCGCAGAGAGCGCCGGCACCCAGGTGAAGGTGAGCACGAGCGCGGTGCCGAGCGCGCCGAGGACCGTGAAGGCCATGGGGCGGAACATCTTGCCTTCCACGCCTTCGAGCATGAGCACGGGCACGTAGACGACGCCGATGATGAGCACGCCGAACGCGATGGGCTTGCCGAAGGCTTCGGCGTCGGCGCCGAGCGCGTCCTTCGCGGAGAGGCGCGCGGCGGCCATGGTGGCGAGCGCGCCCTCGACGATGACGACGGCGCCGTCGACGACGAGGCCGAAGTCGATGGCGCCGAGGCTCATCAAGTTGCCGGAGAGGCCGGCGGCGCGCATGAGCGCGAAGACGCCGAGCATCGAGAGCGGGATCACCGTGGCGACGACGAGCCCCGCGCCCACGTCGCCGAGGAAGAGGAGCAGCACCACGACCACGACGGCGCCGCCTTCGGCCAGCGATTTCCAGACGGTGTGGAGCACGCGCTCGACGAAGGCGGCGCGATCGTAGAAGGGCTCGACGACGACGCCCGCGGGCAAGCGTCGTTGGATGGCGGCGAACCGATCCTTCACGCGGGCGACGACCTCGTGCGCGTTGCCGCCCGCGATCATCTGCACCATCGCGTATTGGGTCTCGCCTTCGCCGTCGGCGGTGGCGACCGAGAAGCGAGGCGCGGCGCCGTCGCGCACGGTGGCCACGTCGCGCACGAGGACGGGCACGCCGCCGGGACGCGCGCTCACGACCTGACCTTCGATGTCCGCGACGGTGCGGTACTGCCCATCGAGCCGCACCAACACTTGCTCTTCGCCGCGCTCGAGCGCGCCGCCGCCGGCGTTCTGGCCGCCGCCGAGGAGCGCTTGCTCGACTTCGAGCTGGCCCACGCCGAGCGCGCGCATGTCCGCGAGACGAAGGCGCACTTCGATCTCGCGCTCCTGCCCACCCCAACCATTCACTTCGACGACGCCCGGCACGGCGCGCAGCTCGTAGGCGATCTCCCAATCGAGCAGCGTGCGCAGCTCACGCCCGCCGTGGCCGGGCCAGCGCAGCGTGAAGTGATAGACCTCGCCGAGGCCCGTCGACATGGGGCCCATCTGCGGGCGGCCCGCGGACGCGGGGATGGCTTCGCGCGCGGCCGGGAGACGTTGCGCGACGAGCGCGCGGGCGGCCGCGAGATCGGTGCCTTCATCGAAGACGACGGTGACCGCGGAGACGGCGGTGCGGGAGATGGAGCGCACGGTCTCCGCGCCCGGCAGGCCGGCGAGCGAGAGCTCGATGGGCCGGGTGACGAGCGACTCGACCTCGAGCGGCGAGAGGCCCGGCGCGCTGGTGAGCACTTGGACTTGCACGCTGGTGACGTCGGGCACCGCGTCGACGGGGATGCCGAGGTAGCCGCGGACGCCGATGGCCACGAGCGCAGCCGCGGCGAGGAAGACGAGGAGCCGGTTGCGAAGCGACCAGCCGACGAGCAGGCCAATCATGGATCAGCCTCCTTCCAGCACCGAACGCAGGAGCTCGCCTTTGAGGAGCACGGCGCCGTCGACCACGATGCGATCGCCTTCGGCGACGCCGGCCTCGACGGCGATCGAAGAGCCTGCAGTCGATCCGATTCGTACGGGGCGTGAACGAAATGTGCCGGGGCGATCGCCGGCGATGAAGACGGTGAGGACACCGCGAACGTCGACGACCGCTTCCGCCGGGACCACGACGGTTGCAGAGCGATCGCCGGAAGGCGCGGCCGCACCGCGCAGCGCGACGTCGACATACGCGCCCGGAACGAGGAACGAGCAGGCGCCGTTGGGGCGCAGGCGCAGCGACATCGTGCGGGTGGCCTCTTCGATCACACCGAAGCTCGAGAGGACGGAGGCCTCGCAGCGCGAGGCGGTGCTCGCCGGTGCGCGCGGTCGGATTACCGCGGGCGCGCCGGCAGTGACCGTGCGGCCGGCGGTCTCGGGGAGGCGCGCGCGCACGAGGAGGTGATCGGGAGAGACGATGTGGAAGAGCGATCGCTCGATCGCGACTGGGCCGCCGAGCACGGCGCTGCGCTGCACCACGACGCCGTCGATGGGCGCGCGCACGGCGACGCGCGCCGTGACCGCACCCGCGCCCTCCGCGGGCTCGCCGGCGCCGAGCGTGGCGAGCAGCGTGCGCGCGGCGGCGAGATCGGCGCGCGCGGCCTGATCGTCGGCGCGCGCTTCGTCGATGGCGTTCTGGCTGGTGGCGCCCTGCCTTTCGAGATCGAGCTGCCGCGCGAGCTTGCGCGCGGAAGCAGCCGCGTGGCCGCGCGTGCGCAGGAGATCGGCGGTCGCGCGGCCCACGTCGGGCGCTTCGATGAAGGCGAGCACCTGGCCCTTCTTCACGCGATCGCCCTCCGCCGCGGAGAGCGAGGCGATGCGGCCGGAGACGAGCGCGCCGACGTCGGCCTCACCATCTTCGGCCGGAACGACGTCGCCCGCGAGGCTCAGCTCGCCGTCGAGGACGCGACGCTCCGCGGGCGCGATGCGTACGCGACCACGCTCGACGAGCGAGGGATCGATCTCGATGAGACCTTTGTCGGCCGTCGCGACGGCGGTGCTCGCCGGCTTCGTGTCGCTCTCGCTCGACGCGCGCGCCGTCGCGGTGCTCGCGGCCGCCGTCCCGGCGGAGGCCTCGCGCTGGCAGCCGGAGGCACCGAGGAGGGCCAGGAACATCAACATTTCGGCAGCACGGGCGCGCGGCGCGCCGGGCTGCGATCGCATCTCTTCGCTCACGGACCGATCCCTTCGAGCAACGTGCCCGCGGCGCGCATCAGGCGAACGTCCGCGCGGCGCACCTGCGCCAGCGCGCGCGCGGCCTGCTCCTCGGTCGCGACCAGACGCTGGCGCGCGAGGAGCACGCGGGTCACGTCGATCGCGCCCGCGTCGAACTGCACGCGCGCGAGGCGCAGCGCTTCCTTCATCGGCGTGAGCGCCTCGTGCACGAGCGTGTCGTGGAGCTCCCGCGTGTGATCCCGCTCGTGCAGCGCCGTGCGGATCTCGCGCCCCAGCTCGGCGCGCGCCCGCGTGGCCTGCGCGCGCGCCACGTCGGCCGCGGCGCGCTGGCGCGACGCCTCGAAGGCCCAGGGACGCGAGAAGGGCAACGGCACCGAGATCGTCCCCGTCACCACCTGATCCCCGGAGCCTTCGCGCGTGTACGACGCGCCCACGCCGAGCGCCGGCACCGAGGTCGCGACCGATAGATCGGCCTCGCGTCGCGCCGCTTCCCCGCGCGCTTCGGCGAGCAGCACCAGCGGGTGGCCCTGCTCCGCGCGCCGGACGAGCGCGGCCTCGTCACCGGCGGCGTCGACGATGGTGTCGAGGCTGCCCGCGATTGCCAGGGCCGTGTCCGCTGCCTCGCCGATCGCGAAGCGCAGCTCCAATGCAGCCTCGAAGCGCATGCCTTCGGCTTCGAGCACGCCCGCGCGCGCCGTCGCGACGTCGCCCATCGCGAGCGGGAGCTCCACCGGATCGGCGACGCCCTTCGTCACGCGCGCCCGCAGCGTCTTGGCGATCGCCTCCGCCTGCTCGAGGCTCGCGTGTCGATACGCGAGCACGCTGTCGGCCTCGGCGAGCGCGATCCACGCGAGCGCCGCCCGGGCGCCGCCTTCGAGCCGCGCGCGGGCGAGATCGAGATCGACGACGCGACCATAGGCAGCCGCTGCGTCCCTGCGCGCGCCGCGCGTGCCCGCGATGGGCACGTCCTGCGTCACGCTCACCCCGATCTCCACGCCGTTCACGCCGCGCGGGCCGATGCGATCGCCGGCCATCACCGCGACGCGGGGGAGCGTCGTCAGCACCGCGTCGGCCGCGCGCTTCGCTTCGTTGGCCGCGGCGCGGGGCGCGGACGCGACGGCGACGTCGGGCCCGCGCGTCGCGCCGAGCCGCATGGCCTCCGACAGCGACACACGCCGCGCCGCGGGTGACGTCTGCGGCGCATGAGCCGGGAGCTCCGCGCGCGCGGCGAGCGCGACGAGGCTCGACGCGACCGTCGCGAGGACTCCGGCGAAGCGGGCGGCGCGAAGCATGCGCGTACCCTAGAAGGCGAGGGCGGGGCTGTCCGTCCGGCAAATGCCGGAGGGCCATTCCCCGACGCGCACGCTAGCCTGCGAGCGTGATCGGCCCGCTCCGCCCGCGCTCGCCCGCTCGCCTCCGCCTCGGCGCGCGCATCGCGACCGGCGTCGCCATCGGCATCCTCTACGCGATGACCGATGCGTACCTCGATCGGCTCCTCGTGAACGGCACCCTCGCGCGGTCGCGGTTTCTGCTCTTCGGTCACGAGATCGTGTATTCGGCCCTGCCGATCGTCACGGGCGCCATCCTCGGCGCGGCCACGCATTTCCTCCGCCTGCGCGCCGAGATCGCCGAGGCCGAGCGGCGCCGCGCCGACGAGCTCCACGATCGCATCCACAAGATCACCCGCGACCAGGCCGTCTGGGTCGTCGCCGCCTCGCTCCTCCACGAGCTGCGCACGCCGCTTCATGCGCTCGGCCTGCTCCTCGACGAGGTCACCGCGCTGCCCGAGGGTGAAGCCGCCGAGCGGGCCGCGCTGCTCGATCGCGCGCGCGTCCAGAGCGATCGCCTCATCGAGCAGGTCGCCGCCCTCAAGCAATTGCCCGACACGCGCCGCCCCGATCTCCCGGACATCGATCTCCTCGACGTCGCCCGCCGCGCCGTCGCCGATTTGCAGGGCCTCGCCCGCGGCGCGCCGGTGCACCTCGCCGTCCACGGCGAGGCCGGCACGACCGCGCGGGCGAGCGCGGCCTACGTGCAAATCATCCTCGAAAACCTGGTCGAAAACAGCCTCGATGCCCTGCGCGAGGGCGACGCGGCGGGCGCCGTGGAGGTCGAGATCGGGCGCGAAGGCGATCGCGCCTTCGTGCGGGTGCGCGACGATGGGCCGGGGATCGAGCCCGATGTGGCGGCGCAGCTCTTCGAGCCTCTCCGCAGCACCAAGGCGCGCGGGCTCGGGCTCGGCCTGTCCATCGCGCGCGCGCTCGCGCGGGCCATGCAGGGCGAGCTCCAGCTCGAACGAGCGCACCCGGCCACCTTCCGCCTCGATCTCCAGCGAGGCGGCGCGTGAACGCGAAGACCGTGCTCCTCGTCGAGGACGATCGCGACGCCCGCGACTCCCTCGCGCGCTCGCTCACGCGCGACGGCCTCACCTGCCTCACCGCCGAGAGCGTCGAAGAGGCCATCACCGCGGCCCGCAACGCACCCTTCCTCGACGTCGTGGTCACCGATGTCGTCCTCGGGCCCGACGACCACGGCGGCCTTCGTCTCATCGGCGCGCTCAAGGCCATCGGCGTGCGCGCGCCCATCGTCCTCATCACCGCCTTCGCCGCGCTCGACAAGGTGAAGGCCGGCCTCAACGAGGGTGCCTCTTATCTCCTCGAAAAGCCCTTTCGCGCCGCCGAGCTCCTCGACGTCCTCCGCCGCGTCACCAGCGAGCCCAAGGACATCGGCTATCTCGTCGATCGCGCCCTCGCCGGCGCCGGCCTGACCGAGAAAGAGCAGAGCATCGCCCGCCTGATCCTCAAGGGCCTGAGCAGCGTCGAAATCGCCCGCCTCGAAGGCAACAGCGACAAGACCGTGCGCCAGCACATCACGCGCATCTACCAGAAGTGCGGCGTCTCGAGCCGCCCCGAGCTCTTCCACTTCGTCTTTCCGTGGTGATGAGGAAGCACAAAACACGAAGACGCGGAGCGTGAAGGCCCCGCGTCCTCGGACACGTGACAGCGGCGAGCGCGATTAGCTCGTCGCCATCGAGGGGGCGAGCTCACCGCGGATGGGCTGCACGCGTGCCTTGAGCAGCGCGATCACTTCCTCATCGCTCTTCGGCTGGCCGTCGAGACGCACGTAGCGCTTCGCCAGCACCTTCCACTGCCCCGTCCAGAGCAGCACCGACACCAGGAAGAAGTCGAGGCCCTCGAACACGATGGCCCCCTCGCGGGCGTAGCGCTCGCGGTTGTCCACGAAGTCCTTGGGCAGCTCGGTCCAATGACGGGTGGCCTTGAGGTGATGGCCGATGTGATAACCGTCGTTGAACGCGCGCTTGTTGTAACCGCTGTTGATGCAGGTGATGGAGTTGGAGATGCCGTCGTTCTTGCGGTCCGTGTTGAGGAACGCGTGCTGGCCCCAATTGCCCACCATCATGAGGAAGCGCACCGCGAAGGTCGGGAACGCGAAGGCCACGAGGCCAAAGCGCCAGTCGAGCGCGAGGGCCGAGGCGATGACGACGGCGTGGCCGAGCTCGCCGAGGACGGCGCGGCGAGCCATGAGGTAGCGGCGCTTGCGACGCAGGTAGAGCGGCAGCTCGATGATGATGAGGAAGAAAAAGCGCCCGAAATAGTGCAGGAAGTGGAGGAAGCTGTCGCGCTGGTAGCGCTGCGTCGACGAGAGATCCTCGGGCGTGTTGTCCTCGACGTGGTGCATCCCGAGGTGGTGCACGGCGTAGCCGGTGGGGATGCCGAAGAAGAACGACATGACGTACGGATGCACCCGGTTCAGCCATTTCGGCTGCTTGATGAAGGGCCGGTGCATCGTGTTGTGCAGCATCAGGATGACGGGCGCCGAATACCAAGCCCAGAGCGTCACGTAGACCGCGACGGCCGCGAGCTTCACGTAGCCCGACACGGGCGCCCAACGGAGGACGCCGTAGAGCGCGATCATCGCGGTCGACATGATCGCGATCACCTTCAGCGTGAGGCGGATGAAGACCTCGTCGCGCGCCTCGTGCAAGGCACCCTTGCACCAGCGGGAGAGCGGGCCGTCACCGTACGTCGGCGCCTCGGTCGGATCGTCGGTCGCGAAGGGTGCTGCGGTCGTCATGGAAGCTGAACGGCAATAGTCGAAATTTGGACGGATCTCCAGAACGCGGCCCGCGTAGCGGTTTACGCATGCGTCCGGCCGCAGCGGTTGCGCTGTTTTGAAACCCGCCCTACAGCCGTCGGACCATGAGCACGCGCAGCGAGACCGACAGCTTCGGGCCGATCGACGTCGAGCAGAGCCGTTATTGGGGCGCGCAGACCGAGCGCTCGCGCAGGAATTTCCGCATCGGCGGCGAGCGCTTCCCGCGGGAGCTCATCAAGGCGCTCGGCCAAGTGAAGAAGGCCGCCGCGCTGGTGAACCGCGCGCTGGGGCGCCTCGACGACGAGAAATGCCGCCTCATCGTGGCCGCCGCGGACGAGGTGATCGCGGGCAAGCTCGATGATCATTTCCCGCTCGTCGTCTGGCAGACGGGCAGCGGCACGCAGACGAACATGAACGCCAACGAGGTCATCGCCAACCGCGCCATCGAGATGGCGGGCGGTGTCCTCGGATCGAAGAAGCCCATTCATCCCAACGACGACGTGAACATGTCGCAGAGCTCGAACGACGCGTTCCCCACGGCCATGCACATCGCCGTGGCATCGCGCATCGCCGACGAGCTTTTGCCGCGCGCCGAGCACCTGAAAGATACGTTGAGCCGCAAGGCCGCTTCGTTCGCGGACATCGTGAAGATCGGGCGCACCCATTTGATGGATGCCACGCCGCTCACGCTCGGTCAGGAGATCTCGGGCTGGGCCGCGCAGCTCGAAATCGCCATCGCGGTCCTTCGTCGTGCGCTGCCGCCGCTTCACGAGATCGCGCTCGGCGGCACCGCGGTGGGCACGGGGCTCAACACGCATCCGGCCTATGCAGAGAAGGTCGCAACCGAGCTCGCGCGCATCACGGGCCTCCCGCTGGTGTCGGCGCCCAACAAGTTCCAAGCGCTCGCTGGGCAGGAAGCGATCGTGTCGGTGCACGGCGCGCTGAAGACGCTGGCGTGTGCGCTCGCCAAGATCGCCAACGACGTCCGCTGGCTCGCGAGCGGGCCGCGCGCGGGGATCGGGGAGATCGTGATTCCCAGCAACGAGCCGGGCAGCTCCATCATGCCGGGCAAGGTCAACCCCACGCAGAGCGAAGCGATGTTGATGCTCGTGGCGCAGGTGATGGGCAACGACGTGGCCGTCTCCATCGGCGGCGCGGGCGGCAACTTCGAGCTCAACGTGATGAAGCCGCTCCTCGTGCACGTCACGCTCCAGTCCGTGCGCCTCCTCGCCGATGGCATCGCGTCCTTCGACGAGCATTGCGCCGCCGGCATCGAGCCGAGCCGTGCGCGCATCGACGAGCACCTCCACCAGAGCTTGATGCTGGTGACCGCGCTCGCGCCGCACCTCGGCTACGACGCGGCCGCGAAGATCGCGAAGAAAGCCCACGCCGAAGGGACGACGCTGCGTGCGGCGGCCGTAGCGTCCGGGCTGCTCACGGGTGAGCGCTTCGATGAGATCGTGCGGCCGGAACAGATGATCGGTCCCGACGGCGGCGCCTCCGGGATCGCCGGGTAGCGGATGTGCTACGGGGCTCCTCCACGGAGGAGGAGCACGCATGCGCACGCTCGCGATCGACATCGGCGGAACGGGCATCAAGGGCATCATCCTCGGAGCCGACGGCGCGCCCGTCACCGAGCGCTATCGCGAGCCCACCCCCGCGCCCGCCACGCCCCAGGCGGTCCTCGACGTCATCGATCGCATGGTGAAGGCGAACGGTGATTTCGACCGCGTCTCCATCGGCTTCCCCGGCGTTGTCCCCGACGGTGTGGTGCGGACGGCGCCGCACCTCGACCGCACGTGGCGCGGATTCCCCATCGCCGAGCGCGTGAGCGAGCACCTCGGCAAGCCGGTGCGCGTGGTCAACGACGCGGTGATTCACGGGCTCGGCGTCGTCGAAGGCAAGGGCGTGGAGATGGTGATCACGCTCGGGACCGGCCTCGGCTGCTGCGTGTGCACCGACGGCAAGCCCATCCATCTGGAGCTCGCCCATCACCCCTATCGCAAGGGCAAGACGTACGAAGATCTCGTGGGCGTCACCGCCCGCAAGGCCGTCGGGAACGAGCGGTGGAACCGGCGGATCCGCCGCGCCATCACGCAGATGGACGCGCTCGTGAATTACCGCCGCCTCTACATCGGCGGCGGCAACGCCAAGCACATCGACACCGAGGGCTTGCCCGAGAACGTGACCATCGTCGACAACATCGCCGGCTTGCTCGGAGGGATCCGTCTCTGGTCATGAGCACTTCATTGTCCGCCGCAGACATCCGCGCCGCGACGCGCGGCCTCGATGACGCAAACGCCGATTTCGCGCGGCGTTTCCCGGGTGAAACGACGAGCCGCCTGCCGGTGCACACCGTGTATGGCGGCGCTCACCTGTTCCGCGCGGACACCGCGCCGAAGCTCGGCGCCACGGCCAAACGCGCGCTCGACGAGCATGCGCCGGACGCGACCACCTTCGCAGCCGTGTTCGGATTGCCGGGCGACCAAGCCGTGACCGTGCGCAAGCGGGTCGCCGAGAAGCTCGAGCGCGCGCCGGTCGAAGATCTGCGGGTCGATTTCGAAGATGGTTATGGCGTGCGCCCCCACGCCGAAGAAGATGGCCACGCCCTCGCCGCCGCCACCGAAATGGCCAAGGGAATGGCGGCCGGCACGCTGCCACCGTCGATTGGCATTCGGGTGAAGGCGCTCGACGAAGAGCAGCGCAGCCGCTCGATTCGGACACTCGATCTCTTCATCACCGCGCTCTCCCAAGCCACCAACGCGCGTCTGCCGGAGGGCTTCGTGGTGACCTTGCCCAAGATCACCGTGCCCGAGCAGGTCACCGCGCTCGTGAGCTTGCTCGATGCCTTGGAGAGCAAGCTCGGTCTCGCGGCCGGCTCGATCGGCATGGAGATGATGATCGAGACGCCGCAGGCCATCACCGCGCTGCCCGCGCTCCATGCACACGCCCGCGGGCGCTGCGTGGCCGCCCATTTCGGGGCCTACGATTACACGGCGGCCTGCGGCATCACGGCGGCGCAACAATCGCTCTCGCACCCGGCCTGTGACTTCGCGCGGCACATGATGCAAGTGGCGTATGCCGGCACGGGCATGCGCCTCTCCGACGGCGCCACCACGCTTCTGCCCATCGCCCCGCATCGGGGCTCGGCGCTCACGCCGGCGCAGGAGAACGAGAATCGCCGCGCCGTTCAGGCCGCGTGGCGCGCCCATTACGACAACGTGCGGCGCGCGCTCGACAATGGTTATCACCAAGGTTGGGATTTGCACCCGGCCCAGCTCGTGGCGCGTTATGCGGCCGTGCACGCGTTCTTCCTCGAGGTGGTGGAGCCGGCCGGGAAGCGACTCGAACGCTTCGTGCGCGAGGCCGCGCGGGCGACGCAACAAGGCGGCGTGTTCGACGACGCGGCCACCGGACAAGGGCTCTTGAACGTGTTCCTGCGCGCGCTCGGCTCGGGGGCCATCAGCGAAGAAGAGGCGACGCGCCTGACCTCGCTTTCGGCCGCGCAATTGCGGGCGAGGTCGTTTGCAGCGATCGTGAGGGCGTGACGGCGAGGCTCATGGGATCGCGGGAGACGGCTCCTGCGATCCCATGATGAAGCCGAAGCTCAGCCCGAGAGGGCCGCGGAGGCCGCCTCCACCGTGCGCGCGATGTCGGCCTCGGTGTGGGCGCCGCCGATGAAGGCCGCCTCGAACTGCGACGGCGGCCAATACACGCCGCGCTCGATGAGGCCCTTGTGCCAGGTGCCGAATCGCTTGGTGTCGCTCTTGGCCGCGTCGTCCCACGAGCGCACCGGGCCTTCGTGGAAGAACAGCGTGATCATCGAGCCCACGCGCTGCACCGCCGCCGGGATGGAGGCTTTGCGGGCCGCGTCGCGGAGGCCCTCTTCGAGCTGGGCGCCGAGCGTCTCCAGCTTCGTGTAGAGCTCGGGCACGAGGCGCTCGATGGTGGCGAGGCCGGCCGCGACCGCGACGGGATTGCCACTGAGCGTACCAGCTTGGTAGACGGGCCCGAGGGGCGCGACCACGTTCATGATCTCTTCACGACCACCGTACGCCGCGAGCGGCATGCCGCCGCCGATGATCTTGCCGAGCGTGGTCATGTCCGGCGTGAGGCCATAACGCTCCTGCGCGCCGCCGCGCGCGAGGCGGGAGCCAGTCATCACTTCATCGAAGATCGAGACGGCGCCGTTCACTTTGCAGAGATCGATGATGGCTTGGAGGAAGCCGGGCTCCGGCGGCACACAGCCCATGTTGCCGACCACGGGCTCGACGATGACGGCGGCGATCTCCGCGCCGCGCGCGGCGAACGCGTTCTTCAGCGCGGCGACGTCGTTGAAGGGGAGCGTGAGCGTGGTGCGCGCGGTGCCCTCGGGCACGCCGCCGGAGTCGGGGACACCGAAGGTGGCGAGGCCGCTGCCGGCCTTCACGAGCAGGTGATCGGCGTGGCCGTGATAACAGCCCTCGAACTTCACCACGACATCGCGCTTGGTGAAGCCGCGGGCGACGCGGATGGCGCTCATCGTCGCTTCGGTGCCGCTCGAGACGCAGCGCATCTTCTGGATGCTGGGATAGAGCGTGCGCACCGCCTCGGCGAAGCGCACTTCGCCGCTCGTGGGCGCGCCGAAGGAGAGCCCGCCCTCGGCGGCCTTTTGCACGGCGCGCACCACGTCGGGCTGCGCGTGGCCGAGGATCGCCGGGCCCCAGGACCCGATGTAATCGATGTACTCGCGCCCATCTTCGCCGTACACGCGCGCGCCGCTCGCGCGGGAGATGAAGATGGGCTCGCCGCCCACCGCGCGAAACGCGCGGACGGGGCTGTTGACGCCGCCCGGGATCACCGCGCGGGCTCGCTCGAAGAGGGCTTTGGACTGGGGATCGGACATGGCCGAAGAAGTCCCCCGGCGCGGCCGCTCGGTCAAGAGCCTACGCAGGAAACCCTGGCCGATACGAGATCAGCGGCCCTGTCGCTGCGCGCGGAGGGCGCTCACGTGCCAGCGGCGATCCGCCCGGGCGGCGCGGGCCCGCGTGAGGATGCGGTCGGCCGCCTGCGAGACGAGCGTGGCGTCGACACGCGCGCGCTGCGCTTCGACCTTGATGTCCCCGAGGAGCTCTTCGGCGGCCATGGCGCCGGTGAGCGCCGCGCCCTCCATGTAGCCCTGCGCGTCGAGGCTCGTGTGCTCGCCGCAGAAATGGACGTTCTGGTAACGCTCGATCTCGACGCCCGCGATCTTCGTGTATTGCCCGACGAGGTAGGCCGAATAGCTGCCCTTGGTGAGCGGATACGTCGGCCAGGCCATGCGCGCGACCTTACCATTGCTGGCCGCCTTGGCGCCCGGATAGACCACATCGATTTGGTCGAGGAAATCCGCCATTCGCTCTTCGGGTGTGCCTTTGGTGTAGTCGAGGCCGGGATTGCCGCCGGTGAAGTTGGTGAGAATGCCACTCTCCCCGGGCTGCAAACGGCTCGTCTCCCACGTGCATTGATAGCCGGTGTCGGCGTAGCTGCTGCCATTCGACTTCGTGGTGTCGCGCCAAGGACGCGAGGAGAAACCACACATGAGCTTGGTGTTCGTGCCCATGCCTTGTTCCATGATGGCCGTGCGCTTGGCCTCGGGCAGATCGAGCTTCACGTCGAGGCCGCGCAGAATGGTGAAGGGCAGCGCCAGGACGACGTGATCCGCCGTCACCTCCTTGGTGCCCGAGCCCTGCGACAAGGTGAGCTTGTAGCGGCCATCGGCGGCTTCGGAGATCGAGGTGAGCGCGGTTTCGAGCTCGATTTGCGCGTCGTCGAGCTTCTCGGCGAGCTTGGTGATGAAGGTGTCGTTGCCGGTCTTGGTGTGGAATCGCTCGTCCGAGGCGCCGAACAACTCGAGCTTGTCGACGTTCGTGCTGATGAGAAAGAGCATGTTGAGCACGTTGGAGACATCGGTCTCGAGGCCGTATTCGATGTTGTAGGCGATCTCGAGCATCTCCCGGACGGGTCCCTCGGCCTTGATGGTGTCGAGCCAAGCCTTGATGGAGAGCGCGTCGAGCGCCTCGCCGCCGTTGGGCTTGTCGTAATAGACGAAGAGATCGTCTTGATCGGTGAGCGTCAAAAGGGCCTTGTCGATCTCCGCGGCGATGGGCGCATATCCATCGAGGATTTCCTGCATCGTCAGCGACTTGCCGCCGATGTAGACGACATCGCTGCTGAGCGAGGCGTCGTCGGTGGCGTAGTCGAGGAGGTCGATGCCGAGCTCGGTCGCGAGATCGCGCATGGTCTCGTGGCCGGTGTCGATGAGCTCGCCGCCGAGCTCGCAGTGCATGCCGTCGGGGAACGTGCTGCGGTCGGAGAACATGCGGCCGCCGAGCCGCTTGTTGGCGTCGTAGACGGTGGCGAGGACGCCGGCCTTCTTGAGGCGATAGGCGCAATGGAGGCCGGCCATGCCGCCGCCCACGATGGCGACGGTGGGCGCGTTGCCGGAGGGATCGGGGTCCGAGCCGCAGCCTTCCGCAAAGGGAATGGCCAAGGTCGCGGCCGCGCTCGCCTGGAGGAAACGACGGCGCGCGATGCGACGCGCGCGCTCCTCTGCGACGTGCTCGTCGAGCGGCACGCCGGCGCGCGCGGCGCCGCGAAGCAGGAGATGGGCGCGGGAAAGAAGCGAGAAGAGCGGCGAACGGGCCATCCAGGGAGCCTCCGGAAGAAGGAGGCCCCCAGGATAACGCGAGGAATCTACGCCTTGGCAGCCTGGATCTGCTTCACCAGCTCGGGCACGGCGGCGAAGAGATCGGCCACGAGGCCGTAGTCGGCGACCTGGAAGATCGGCGCGTCCGCGTCCTTGTTGATGGCGACGATGACCTTCGAGCCCTTCATGCCCGCGAGGTGCTGAATCGCGCCGGAGATGCCGACCGCGATGTAGAGCGAGGGCGCCACGACCTTGCCGGTCTGGCCGACCTGGTAATCGCTCGGCGCGTAGCCCGCATCGCAGGCCGCGCGGCTCGCGCCCATGGCGGCGCCGAGGGTGTCGGCGAGCGGGGCGAGGATCTCGTTGAAGCGCTCCTTCAGCGCGCGGCCGCCGGAGACGACGACGCGAGCCTCGGTGAGCTCCGGGCGCTCGTTCTTCACCTGATCGAAGGAGACGAACTCCACGCGGCTCGCCGCGCCGGACGCGGGCGCGACCGCGACCTTCTCGATCGGCGACGCGGAGCCCGCCGGCTCGGCCGCGGTGAACGCGCTCTGGCGCACGCTCACCACGTGGATCGGGGTGCTCACCGTGGCGATGCCGTACGCGTTGCCCGCGTACATCGGCCGCTTGTAGGTGAGCTTGCCGCCGTCCGTGAGGAGCGCGCTGATGTCGGGCGCGTAGCCCGCGTTGAGGCGCGTGGCCACGCGGGGGAGCAGGTCCTTGCCGTAGGCGCTCGCGGTGCCGACGACGATCGCGTAGTCCTTGCCGATCGCGGCGACCGTGGGCGCGTAGCGCTCGGCCACGTAGTTCTTGAGCGACGCGTCCTCGGCCACGAGGACCTTCGCGGCGCCGAGCGTCGCGGCCTCGTTCGCGGCCGCGGAGGCGGCGTCGCCGATCACGAGGATCGAGTACGTCCCACCGAGCGCCTGCGCGGCCTGTCGCGCGAACGTGACGGCCGAATGCGTGGTCTTCTTCAGCTTGCCTTCGGCGGCCTCTGCCACCACCAGGATGTTGGCCATGATCTTCTTCTCCGCTTGCTCCGAAGGTTGAAACTCAGATGACCTTCGCCTCGTTGTGCAGGCGCGTCACCAGCTCGCTCACGTCCTTGACCTTGATGCCGGCCTTGCGCGCCGGCGGGGCCTCGAACTTCGCGTACTGGACCTTGAGCGACGCATCGCCCGCGAGATCGGCGAGCTTGACCTCGGCGAGCGGCTTCTTCTTCGCGGCCATGATGGCGGGCAGCGCGGCGAAGCGGACGCCGTCGTTGTACTTGAAGGCGCGCGCCGTCTTGAGCGAGTAGACGCTGGTCGGCGCGACGATGCGCAGGTCGACCGTGACGACGGCGGGGAGCTTCACGCGCAGCGAGAGGACGCCGCCGTCGACCTCGCGGCCGACGAGGAGCGCGCCCTGCTCCTCCTGGATGGTCGCCGCGAACGTGGCCATCGGCCAGTCCAGCAGCTCGGCGAGGATCTGCCCCACCTGATTCGAGTCGCCGTCGACCGTCTGCTTGCCCATGAGGACGACGTCCGGCTTCTCCTTCTCGACCAGCGCCTTGAGCGCGCGGGCCACGAGATCGCCGTCGAGCTTGTCGTCGGTCACGTCGACGCGGATGGCGCGATCGGCGCCCGTCGCGAGCGCGGAGCGGAGCGTCTGCTCCGTCTCCTTCGGCCCGAAGGTCACCACGACGACCTCGCCCGCACGCGCCTTCGGCGCCTTGCCGTCCTCGGTCAGCCGGAGAGCGGCCTCGAGAGCGTACTCGTCGAACGGGTTCGGCTTCCATTCGAGGCCGGTGGTCTCGACCTTGTCGCCGGACGCGGGGATCTTGACCTTGTTGGCGTTGTCCGGATCGGAGACGCGCTTGAGTGCAACCAGGATTTTCACGGCGATACGGGCTCCTGCAAGGCTTTGTTCGGGAAAATCGCGCGACTCCAATGACAGCGTTGTCCCAGCGCGTCAAGGAGCCTGCTAGGGTTCCCCCGCGTGACCACTACGACCGACTTCCTCGTGATCGGGAGCGGGATCGCCGGGCTCACCTTCGCGCTCGACGCTGCCGAAAAAGGCACGGTGACCATCATCACCAAGCGCGCCCGCGACGAGGCCAACACGCGGTACGCACAAGGCGGCATCGCCGCAGTTTTTGCCGACGGCGACAGCCCGGAGGCGCACGTGAACGACACCCTCGTGGCGGGCGCCGGCCTGTGCCACGAGGTGGTCGTCGAGATCTGCGCCCGTGAAGGGCCCGATCGCGTGCGCGAGCTGATCGCCCGCGGCGCGCGCTTCGATCAAGCCGATGGCCAGCTCAGCCTCACGCGTGAAGGCGGCCACTCCGCGCGCCGCGTGGTCCACACCGCGGACGCGACGGGCGCGGAGATCGAGCGCGCCTTGGTGGAGCGCGCCAACGCGCACCCGAACATCCGCATCATCGAGCACCAGACGGCGATCGATCTGATCATGCTCTCCCGCTTCGGCGGGCCCGATCAGTGCGCCGGCGCCTACGTGCTCGACGAGGGCGGCAAGGGCCACGTCGTCGAGACCTACCTCGCGCGCGCCACCGTCCTCGCCAGCGGCGGCGCCGGCAAGGTCTACCTCTACACGACGAACCCCGACGTCGCGACCGGCGACGGCGTGGCCATGGCGTACCGGGCGGGCGCGGAGATCTCCAACATGGAGTTCTACCAATTCCACCCGACCGCCCTCTATCACCCGCAGGCCAAGCGCTTCCTCATCTCCGAAGCGCTGCGCGGCGAGGGCGCGATCCTCCGCCTCGCCGACGGCACCGCCTTCATGGGCGCGCACGATCCGCGCAAGGATCTCGCGCCCCGCGACATCGTGGCCCGCGCCATCGATTTCGAGATGAAGCGCACCGGCTCGGATCACGTGCTCCTCGACATCACGCACCGGCCGGCGAGCTTCATCAAAGAGCACTTCCCCACCATCCACGCCGAGTGCCTCAAGTTCGGCGTCGACATCACCACGCAGCCCATCCCGGTCGTCCCCGCGGCGCATTTCATGTGCGGCGGCATCAGCACCGATCTGCACGGGCGCACCACCATCCCCGGCCTCTGGGCCATCGGCGAGTGCGCGAGCACGGGCCTCCACGGGGCCAACCGCTTGGCCTCGAACAGCCTCCTCGAAGGCCTCGTCTTCGGGCATCGCGCGGCCGCGCGGCTCGTCATGCAGATCGACGAGCTCCGGCAGAGCCCGTTCCCCGAAGTGCCCGCGTGGCAGGCTGGCAACGCAGTGCCGAGCGATGAAGAGGTCGTCGTCGCCCACAACTGGGACGAGCTTCGCCGCACCATGTGGAACTACGTCGGCATCGTCCGCTCCGACGCCCGCCTGCGCCGCGCCGCGCGCCGCATCGCGCTCCTGCAGGAAGAGATCCGCGAGTATTACTGGAAGCACCTCGTCACGCGCGATCTCCTGGAGCTCCGCAACATCGCCACCATCGCCGAGCTCATCGTGGGCTGCGCGTCCGCCCGGCACGAGAGCCGCGGGCTGCACAGCACGATCGACTATCCCGAGACGAGCGAGCGCTACGCGACCGACACGGTGGTAAAGCGCGGGGTCCTGCCCCATCTCCGAGGCCGATGAGCTCTCCTTCCGATCCGGGTGAGAAGCCCGAAAGCGCGCCGCCCATGACGGTCATGGCCGCCGTGGGCTGGGCCTTCGGCGTGACCTTCACCTTCATTTTCCTGTGCAGCCTCGCGCTCACGCTGCGTCCGGGCTCGACCGACGATCTCGTCTCGCAGGTCGGCTGCCAGGCCATCGCCTACCTGCTCGGGCTCTTCTTCATCCTCCGCGTGCACGCGCCGGACGCATCCATCCGCGACGTCATCGCGCTGCGCCGGACGCACTTCGCCTTCTTCCCGCTCGCGATCGCGCTCGGCGTGGCCTTGGAGATCCCGGCGGACGGCCTCTACGAGGTCATCCTCCGCCGCTTCCCCACCGGCACGGCCGATCACTTCGTCGAGGTGTACCGCGCCGCCGGCACACCGCAGCGCATGCTCTTCGGGCTCCTCATCATCGGCGTGGGCCCCGCGCTCGAAGAGATCTTCTTCCGCGGCGCGCTCTTCCGCATGCTCGCCAAGGCGAACCCGATCGACACCGTCATCGGCGCGACCTCGCTGCTCTTCGCGGTCGCGCACCTCGAGTGGCAGAAGTTCCTCCCCATCGGTCTCGTCGGTCTGGCGCTCGCGTTCATCCGCAATGCGTCGGGCTCGATCGTGCCCGCGCTCCTCTTGCACGGGAGCTTCAACGCCGTCTCGTTCGTGCTCATGGCGCGCAGCAAGCCCGGCGTCGAAGACGCGCCCTTCCCGCCGCACATCCTCGCGGCCGCGACGGCGATCACGTTGCTCTTGGTCGGCGCGGCCCACGTCCTCGGCACGCGCTCGACCACGGCCGCCGCCGCGCGGGAGCTCGATCGCCGATGAGCACCTCTTCATCGAAATCGAACGCCGCCCCGCGCGCCGCCGTCTCGCTCCCCGGCGGCGGTCTCACCGGCGCCCTCTATCAAATCGGCGCCCTCGCCGCGCTCGAGGACGGCGTGCGCACCGGCCCCGGCCAGCGCTACTCCGCGTACATCGGCAGCTCCAGCGGCGCCTCGGTCGCCTCGGCGTTGGCCGGCGGCATCTCGGTCGATCGCCTCTATCGCGCGCTCCTCGATCCCGACGACAACTTCTTCCCGCTCGAGCGCGGCCACGTCATGCGCATGGACCTCGACGAGTGGCGCCGCGCGCTCACCACGTCCGCAGTCGCGGTGCGCCACGCCCTCGGCCGCTTGATGAAGCGCGGCGAGCCCACCACGAGCACGCCTTCGCATCTCTTTCTCTGGGAGCAGATCGATCGCCTCAACGACTCGCTCCCCGCCGGCATCTTCAACCTCGATCGGTACGAGCGCCTCCTCGCCGAGGTCTTCCTCCGCCGCGGCATCTCCAACGACTTCCGCAGCCTCACCTCCACGCTCCGGGTCGCGGCCCACGATCTCGACTCCGGCGATCGCGTCATGTTCGGCGACGCGGGGCACGATCACGTGCCCATCTCGCTCGCCTGCGCGGCCTCGCTCGCGCTCCCGCTCTTCTTCTCGCCGGTGCGCATCGATGGCCGTCATTACCTCGACGGCGGCCTCGGTCACGTCGCGCACCTCGACGTCGCCGAGCAGCTCGGCGCCTCGCTCGCCATCGTGGTGAACCCGCTCGTCCCCGTCTCCACCGCGCACCGCGCGGTGCCCACGGGCCACGGCGTCCGCGGCAGCGTGCGCGACAAAGGCCTGCTCTGGGTCTTCAACCAATCCATGCGCGTCGGCGCGCACGCGCGCTTGCATCAAGAGGTCGCGCGCATGCGCGCCTCGGGCGCCATGCAGGTGCTCGTGCTCGAGCCCGAGCCCACCGACGTGCTCCTCTTCCTGCACAACCCGGTGAACCTCGACGCGCGCCGCGCCATCCTCGAATACGCGTACCGCACCACGCGCGAGCGCATCGCGCGCTGGATGGATCGCAACCGCGCGGTCGTCGAGCGCTTCGGCTGGACCGCGGCCTGACGCCGCGGACGGCCGCGCTCGCCACGGACGCTCATCCCATCACCACCCCTCCGTTCCCGCGCGACGACGTCGGGCCACGACGGCCTTTGCCCGACGCGTGAAGCGGGATTTCCCTGCGGCGTGAGCACGCCTCCGGACGAAACGACCCTGTCGAAGACGCGGTATCGTCTCGGACTTTAAGCGCGCTGAGCGTTTCCGGGCGCCACGTTTCGCGTCGCTCGTGTGGCGCTCGCAGGAGCACGACGCATGAGCCGGACCCACGTCGAGGACTCGTATCCCCTCTCGCCGATGCAAGAGGGCATGCTCTTCCACACGCGCTACGCGCCGCGCGCCGGGGTGGACATCGAGCAGATGGTCTGCGTCTTCCGCGAGCGCCTCGACGTCGCGGCCTTCCGCGCCGCGTGGGATCGCGTCGTCGCCGCGACCGCCGTCCTCCGCACCTCCTTCCGCTGGGAAGATCGCGAAGAGCCCCTCCAAGAGGTCCACACCTCCCTCGAAATCCCCTGGCTCGAACGCGATCTCCGCGCCCTCTCGCCGCGCGATCGCGAAGCCGCGCTGCGTGCTTTCCTCGAAGCCGATCGCGCGCAGGGCTTCGATCCCAAGACCGCGCCGCTCCTCCGCCTCGCCCTCTTCCGCGTCGCCGAGGCCGAGCATCGCTTCGTCTTCACGTTCCACCACATGGTGCTCGACGGCGGCTCGTTCCCTCTCGTCATCGACGACGTCTTCCTCGCCTACGAAGCCCTCCGCCGCGGCCACGAGCCCACGCTCCCCGCGCGCCGCCCCTTCCGCGACTTCATTCATTGGCTGCGCGCGCACGATACCTCCGCCTCGCGAGCCTTCTGGCGCGAAGCCCTGCGCGGCTTCACCGCGCCCACGCCCCTCGGAGGCAAGGCCGGCGAAGCCCGCAGCGTCGAGATCATCGACTACGGCGATCGCACCTTCACGCTCCCCAACGCCGAAACCGCAGCCCTCTCCGCCTTCGGCGCGCGCCATCGCATCTCGCTCAACACGATCCTCCAAGCCGCGTGGTCGATCCTCCTCGCGCGCTACGGCGGCGAGCCCACCGTCGTCTTCGGCGCCACCCGCTCGGGCCGCCGCACCGCCTGCGACGGCGAAGGCGTGGATGGAATGGTCGGCGTCATCATGAACACGCTCCCCGTGCGCATCGACGTGCGCCCGGAGATGTCCGTGCTCGCCTTCCTCACGGAGATCCAAGCCCAAGGCCGCGCCCTCCGCGCGCACGAGCACACCCCGCTCGTCGACATCCGCGCCTCCTGCGATCTCCCGCCCGGCGCCCCGCTCTTCGAGAGCCTCTTCGTCTTCGGCGAAGCGAGCCTCGACGCCGCCATGAAGCGCCGCGGCGGCGCCTTCGCGCACCGCGATTTCAAGATGGTGCGGCAAACCAACTTCCCCCTCGTCCTCATCGCCTACGGCGAGGACGAGCTGCCCTTCGAGCTCGAATACGATCGCCGTCGCTTCGACGAGCCCACCATCGATCGCCTCGTCTCTCATCTGAAAACGCTTCTCCTGAGCCTCCCCGAAGACGCCCAGCGCGCCGTCGGCGATCTCTCCATGATCTCGGAGGACGAGCGCCATCGCCTCTTCGTCGCCTGGAACGGCGCCTCCATCGATCACCCGCGCACCGTCACCCTCCCCGATCTCTTCGAAGCCCAAGCCGCCCTCACGCCCGACGCCGTCGCCGTCACCTTCGGCGCCGAATCGCTCACCTATGCCGAGCTCGATCGCCGCGGAAACCAGCTCGCCGCCTTCCTCCGCGAAAACGGCGTCGGCCCCGACGTGCCCGTGGCCCTGTGCCTATCGCGCTCCATGGTCATGGCCATTGGCATCGTCGCCATTTTCAAAGCCGGCGGCGCCTATCTCTCGCTCGATCCCGAATACCCCGCCGACCGCCTGGCCTTCATGATGGCGGACGCCCGCCCGCCCGTCTTGCTCACGCAATCGTCGCTCGCCGGCAAAATCCCCCCAAGCGACGCGGTCACGCTCCGCCTCGACGTGGAATGGAGTCGCCTCGCCGATCTCCCCACCTCACGTCCCCCGCGGCCCGGCCTCCACCCCGATTGCCTCGCTTATCTCATCTACACCTCCGGCTCGACCGGCAAGCACAAGGGCGTCGCCATGCCCCAAAGGCCGCTCGTGAACCTCGTTCACTGGCAGCGCTCCACCTCTCCGGGCGCCTTTCGCACCCTGCAATTCGCCTCCTCGAGCTTCGATGTCTGCTTCCAAGAGCATTTCAGCACCTGGGCCTCGGGCGGCACCTTGGTGCTCCTCGACGAGGACACGCGCCGCGATCCCGAGCGCCTCTGGCAAACCATTCTCGATGCCCACGTCGAGCGCCTCTTCCTGCCTCCCGTGGCGCTCTACCAGCTCGCCGAATCCTTCCCTGCATTCACCCATCGCCCCTGCGCCCTGCGGGAAATCATCACCGCCGGCGAAGCTCTGCAGATCAGCCCGCGCCTCGTCGCCCTCTTCGAAAAGACCGGCGCTACGCTGCGCAACCAATATGGCCCTTCCGAGACGCACGTGGTCACCGAGCACGTGCTCACGGGCCCGCCCTCGCAATGGCCGGCGCTTCCGCCCATCGGCCGGCCCATTCACAACGTGAAGGCTTATCTGCTCGACGAGCACCGCCGTCCCGTCCCCGAAGGCGTGCGCGGCGAGCTCTATTTCGGCGGCGCGCAAGTCGCGCGTGGCTACCTGAATCGCCCCGACCTCACCGCCGATCGCTTCATCCCCGATCCCTTCTCCCCCATCCCCGACGCCCGCATGTACCGCACCGGCGACCTCGGCCGCTGGCTCCCCACGGGAGACATCGAGTTTCTCGGCCGCGCCGATTTCCAGGTCAAAATCCGCGGATTTCGCGTCGAGCTCGGCGAAATCGAAACCACCCTCGCCGAGCACGAAAGCATCAAAGACGCCGTCGTCGTCGCCCGCGGAGACACGCTCGAAGGACGAAAGCTCGTCGCTTATCTCACGCCACGCACGAGCCCGCCCGCGATTCCCGATCTGCGCGCCTTCCTCGCCCATCGCTTGCCCGATTACATGCTCCCGGCGGCCTTCGTCGTGCTCGACGCCCTCCCGCTCACCGCGAGCGGCAAGGTGAATCGGCTCGCGCTGCCCACACCCGATCTCGATGCGACGAGCGACCGCGCCCACGCCGCGCCGCGCGGCCCGGTGGAAGAAGCCTTGTCCGGCATCTTCGCCGAGGTGCTTCGCCTCCCCCCGATCGCGTCGGCGTGCACGACGGCTTCTTCACGCTCGGCGGCCACTCGCTCCTCGCCGCCCAAGCCATCTCGCGAATCCGCACCTCTTTTGGCATCGACCTCCCCGTCCGCGCGCTCTTCGACGCCCCCGCCATTGCCGATCTCGCCGCCCACGTGGCCACGGCGCTCCGCAACGGCCCTTCGATCGAAGCCGCGCCACCGCTCGAACGCAGCGACGGCGATCCCCTTCTCTCCTTCGCCCAACAACGTCTCTGGGTGCTCGATCAAATCGACCCCGTCGACCCCGCGTACATCGTCTTCCGCGCCGTGCGCCTCCGCGGCGCCCTCGATCGCGTCGCGCTCGCCCACGCGCTCACCGAAATCGTCACACGACACGAAGTGCTGCGCACCACCATCGCTGCCGTCACGGGCGAGCCGCGCATCACCGTGCATCCCGCGCGCCCAATGCCACTCCCCCTCACCCATCTCGACGAAGCCGCGCTGTCACGCGCGCTCGAGGACGAAGCCCATCATCCCTTCGACCTCGCCACTGGGCCGCTCGTCCGCGCTCGCCTCTTCGCGCTCGGCCCCAGCGATCACGTCTTCACGCTCTCCATGCATCACATCGTCTCCGATGCCTGGACACTCGGCATCATCGATGAAGAGCTGGGCACCGCCTATCGTGCCTTCGCCGAAAACCGCCCTTGTCCCCTGCCCGCGCTGCCCCTGCAATATGCCGACTACGCCCGCTGGCAGCGCCGCTGGCTCTCCGGTCCGACGCTCGCGCACGCGCTCGACGTCTTTCGCGCCCGCCTCGAAGGCGCGCCCCAAACCCTCGATTTACCCACCGATCGCCCGCGCCCACCGGCCCAATCGCATCGCGGCGCCCGCGTCTCCCTCACCTTCCCCCAAGGCCTCACCCGCGCGCTCGAAGACATCGGCCGTCGTGAAGGCGTGACCCGCTTCATGACGCTCCTCGCCGCCTTCGAAGCCTTGCTCCATCGCCACACCGGCCAAACCGATCTCCTCATCGGCACCCCCATCGCCAATCGCACCCAAGCCGCGACCGAGAAGCTCTGCGGCTTCTTCCTCAACACCCTCGTCCTCCGCGCAGAGCTCACCCCCGATCTCCCCTTTCGCGACCTCCTCCACCGCGTCCGCGAAACCGCGCTCGCCGCCTACGCCCACCAAGACCTGCCCTTCGAGCGCCTCGTCCAGGAGCTCGCCCCCGAGCGCGATCGCAGCCGATCCCCGCTCTTCCAGGTGATGTTCACGCTCCAAAACGCATCTTCGGGCACCTTCACTCTGCCCGGCCTCGAATGCGCCCCGGCGAGCGCCGAAATCCACACCTCCAAATTCGATCTCACCCTCATCCTCACCGATCACCGCGACACCATCACCGGCTTCTTCGAATACGCCACCGACCTCTTCGACGCCCCCACCATCGAACGCCTGGCCGCGCACTACCTCACCCTCCTCTCCGCCGCCGTCACCGCCCCCGAAACACCCCTTCACGCCCTCCCCCTCCTCTCCGAGACCGAACACAAACAGGTGCTCGTCGACTGGAACGACACCGCCTTCGCCCATCCCCACGACAAGCTCCTTCACGAGCTCTTCGCCGAGCAAGCCGCGCGCTCGCCCGATGCCATCGCGCTGCGCTTCGAGGGCCGAGAGCTCACCTATCGACAGCTCGACCAACGCGCCAACAAGCTCGCCCATGCCCTGCAGAAACAAGGCATCGGACCAGACTCCCTCGTCGCCGTCTTCTGCGAGCGAAGCATCGAGCTCGTCCTCGCCCTCTACGCCATCCTCGAGGCCGGTGGCGCTTACGTTCCACTCGACCCCGATTACCCCAAAGACAGGCTCGCCTTCATGCTCGATGACGCAAAGCCCAGCGTCATCCTCACCCAAGCGCATCTTGCAGAGCGCCTGCCTACGCACTCAGCCCACCTCTTCCGCCTCGACCACGACTGGCATCTGCTCGACCCCGAGCCCGACACCACGCCGCCGCGCCGAGACCTCGGACTCCAACACCTCGCCTACGTCATCTACACCTCGGGCTCCACCGGCAAGCCAAAGGGTGCCATGAACGCCCATGGAGCCGTCCTCAATCGCCTCCTCTGGATGCAGCGACACTTTCGTTTGACCTCAAACGATTCCATCCTCCAGAAGACTCCCTACAGCTTCGATGTCTCCGTCTGGGAGCTCTTCTGGCCTCTCCTCAACGGCGCTACCCTCGTCATCGCACGGCCCGATGGTCACCGCGATCCGGCTTATCTCGCGCACACCATTCGAGAAGAGCGCATCACCACTCTCCACTTCGTTCCCTCCATGCTCGCCGCCTTCCTCGACGAGCAGGTCACTCAGCAGTGCTCTTCCCTGAAGCGCGTCATCTGCAGCGGCGAGGCCCTCTCTCCCGCCATCGCTGACCGCTTCTTCGAGCTGCTCCCCGGCCTCGAGCTTCACAACCTCTACGGACCCACCGAGTGCGCCGTCGATGTCACCGCGTGGGCGTGCAAACCCGGCGACGCCACCATTCCCATCGGAAAGCCCATCGACAACACCAAGATCTACATCCTCGACAACCATCTCCAACCAACACCCATCGGTGTACCCGGACAGCTTTACATCTCGGGCATCCAAGTCGGACGGGGATATCTCAACCGAGATGCCCTCACCGCAGAGCGCTTCCTCCCCGACCCCTTCGCGCCCAACGCCCGCATGTACAAGTCCGGCGACATCGCGCGCTGGCGGGAGGACGGCACCATCGAGTATCTCGGCCGCGCCGACTTCCAGGTCAAGATTCGCGGACTCCGCATCGAGCTGGGCGAGGTCGAAGCTGCTTTGCTCGCCCACCCGGCCATTCGCGAGGCGGCTGTCTTGGCACGCGAGGACGAGCCCGGGCGCAAACGCCTCGTAGCTTATCTCGTGGGTGACAGCGTGCCCGGCGCGGCCGAGTTGCGTGCCTTTCTGCAAAGCACGCTGCCAGAGCACATGATTCCGGCCGCCTTCGTCACGCTCTCCGCTATGCCGCTCACCGCCAACGGCAAGCTCGATCGCAGGGCCCTCCCGGCGCCGGAGACAACCGTGCTCGACGAGACGGGCTCCGCAGATGCAGCGCCGACCTCGCCCACCGAAGAGATGCTCTCGCAGATCTGGGCGGGCGTGCTGCGGTTGCCGCGGGTGGGCACTCACGACAATTTCTTCGAGATCGGCGGAGACTCCATCCTCGGCATCCAGATCGTCGCGCGCGCTCGGCAAGCGGGGATTGCGCTCTCGCCGCGCATGATCTTCCAACATCAAACGATCGCCGACCTCGCCCGCGTCGCGGGCTCAACCGCGCATATCGAGGCCGAGCAAGGGCCGATGACCGGCCCCGTTCCACACACGCCCATCCAACGCTGGTGGCTCGAACGGGAGCCCCGCGGCCCGAGCCATTTCAACCAGGCCTTCCTCCTCGCCGCGAACGAGCCCCTCGATCCTGCGGCGCTCGCTGACACCATCGCCGCGCTCGTCGAGCACCACGATGCGCTTCGGGTGCGGCTCGTTAAGATCGAGAATCGTTGGGAGCAATCGTTTGCCCCGCCCGGCGTCGAGGTGCCTTTTGCGCACGTCGACCTCGCGCACCTCGCCGAAGGCGCCCGAGAAGCCGCGCTGGAGACGGCCCTCGCGCGTGCGCAAACGAGCCTCGATCTCACGCATGGCCCCGCGCTCCGCTTCGTGCTCTTCGACCTCGGTGCGGGCCGGGGGCAGCGGCTCTTCGCGGTCATTCATCACCTCGCCGTCGACGGGGTCTCGTGGCGAATCCTCTTCGAAGATCTCGAATCCGCCTACACCCAGCGCCGCCGCGGCGCCGCTCCCACGCTGCGCGCCAAAACCACTTCGTTTCAGCGTTGGGCCGAGCGGCTCATCGATCATGCCCAATCGGAGACCGTGCTCGCCGAATCCGCACACTGGGCTACCCTTCCACCGCCTGTCCGCCTGCCCCTCGACCACGTGACCGGCGACGACACCGAGGCTTCGGCGAAGCGCGTCACGGTCGAGCTCTCCACGGAAGAGACGACCGCGCTGCTCCGCGAGGTGCCGGAGGCCTATGGCACCCAGATCAACGATGCCCTGCTCACCGCGCTCGCCGAGGCCATCGCCGCGTGGACCGGATCGCCCGACGTGCTCGTCGATCTCGAAGGCCATGGACGAGAAGAGGTCTTTGCCGGCGTCGACGTGACCCGCACCGTCGGTTGGTTCACGACCCTCTTCCCCGTGGCGTTGCGGCTCGATCCCTCGATGCCGCCCGGCGAGCGGCTCAAAGCCATCAAAGAGCAGCTCCGCGCCGTCCCCAACCGCGGCCTCGGATACGGCTTGTTACGCCATCTCGGCTCGGACGACATCGTCTCTGCGCTCGCCTCCAAACCGCCGGCGGAGATCCTTTTCAACTACCTCGGTCAAGTCGACCAGGTGCTACCCGAGACATCCATCTTCCACCTCACGCCCGAGCCCATCGGGCCCTTGCAAAGCCCCGACGCGCGGCGCTCGCATCTCCTCGAGATCGTCGGCCGCATCGCCAAAGGGAAGCTCTCCGCGCGCTGGACGTACAGCGCGCATCGCCATCACGCAGACACCATCACCCGGCTCGCCCAACGCTTCATCGCCGCGCTGCGCGCGCTCATCCACCATGCTTCCTCGCCGGACGCCGGTGGCTATACGCCTTCCGATTTCCCGCGCACCCGCCTGACCCAATCGGCCATCGACACACTCGCGAAGCATGTCGCCGGCGACGCCGTTCGCCCCGTGCCGCGGCACAAGAACATCGAAGATGTCCTCCCGCTCTCGCCTCTCCAACAAGGCATCCTTTATCATACGATGCTCTCGGCACGCCGAGACACTTACGTCGTCTCGATCGATTGGAGCATCGCCGGCGCGCTCGACGTGCCCGCGTTCACGGCAGCATGGCAAGCCGTCGTCGATCGCCATTCCATCCTCCGCACCGCGCTCGCCTGGGAAGGGCTCGATGGGCCTGTTCAAGTCGTACGCCGCACAGCGCACCTTCCCATCGAGCACCTCGATCTCCGCGGCCTCGCGCCCGCCGATCAAGAGACTCGCATCGATCGCTTCCTCGCCGACGACCGGCGCCGCGGCTTCGACATCACCCGCGCACCGCTCCTCCGCCTCACGCTCCTCCGCCTGCGCGACGACGCTTATCGCCTCGTCTGGAGCATGCACCACCTCATCCTCGACGGTTGGTCACTGCCACGCATCGTCCGAGAAGCCTTGGCCCATTACGAGGCCCATCACACGGGCGCTCGCCCCATCTCGGCCTCTCCCCGCCCCTATTCCGACTACATCGATTGGCTCGCTGCCCAGGATCGAGCCCGCGCCCAAGCCTTCTGGCAAGCCCAGCTCCACGACGTCACCGCACCCACCCCGCTCTGCATCGATAGGCCTGCTTCTTCCCGCGAAGAAGAGCGCTTCGGCGAAGCACGACACGCCCTCTCCCAAAGCGACACCGCCGCCATCTCCGCCTTCGCCCGCAAACACCGGCTCACCGCGAGCACCCTCGTTCAAGCGGCTTGGGCGCTCCTCCTCGCACGCTACAGCGGCGAAAACGACGTCCTCTTCGGCGCCACCGTCTCCGGCCGCTCCGCACCGATTCCCGGCATCGACTCCATGGTCGGCCTCTTCATCAACACCATTCCCGTGCGCGTCCGTGTCCCGCGAGATGAATCGGTCGTCGCCTGGCTCACCGCATTGCAGGCCCAGCAAACCGATCTGCGCGAATTCGAGCACACCCCGCTCGCCGACGCCCAAGCTCAAAGCGGGATCCCACGCGGAACACCGCTCTTCGAGAGCCTCGTCGTCTTCGAAAACTACCCCGTGGACGACACCCTCTCCCGCGATCACGCCGGCATCTCCGTGATCGCGGCACGCGCCTTCGAAACGCCTGCCTACCCGCTCACCATCATCGCCGTCCTCCGCCGCACCCTCACCTTCCGCATCGGCTACGACGCCCGTCGATTCGACACGGCCACGGTAGATCGCCTCTGCGAGCACCTCACCAACATCCTGCGAGGGCTCGTGTCCAAGCCCGATGCGCTCCTCCGCGATCTCTCACCGCTCTCCGACGCCGAGCGCAAACGCCTTCTCATCGACTGGAACGACACCGTCTTCGCCCATCCCCAAAACAAGCTCATTCACGAGCTCTTCGCCGAGCAAGCCGCGCGCTCGCCCGATGCCATCGCGCTGCGCTTCGAGGGCCGAGAGCTCACCTATCGACAGCTCGACCAACGCGCCAACAAGCTCGCGCACGCCCTGCAGAAACAAGGCATCGGACCAGACTCTCTCGTCGCCGTCTTCTGCGAACGAAGCCTCGAATTGGTCCTCGCCCTCTACGCCATCCTCGAGGCCGGTGGCGCTTACGTTCCGCTCGACCCCGATTACCCCAAAGACAGGCTCGCCTTCATGCTCGATGACGCAAAGCCCCGCGTCATCCTCACCCAAGCACATCTCGCTGACCGCCTGCCTGCGCATTCAGCCCACCTCTTCCGCCTCGACCACGACTGGCATCTGCTCGACCCCGAGCCCGACACCACGCCGCCGCGCCGAGACCTTGGACTCCAACACCTCGCCTACGTCATCTACACCTCGGGCTCCACCGGCAAGCCAAAGGGCGCCATGAATGCCCACGGGGCCATCCTCAATCGGCTCCTCTGGATGCAGCGGCACTCTCGTTTGACCTCAAACGATTCCATCCTCCAGAAGACTCCCTACAGCTTCGACGTCTCCGTCTGGGAGCTCTTCTGGCCCCTCCTCAATGGCGCAACCCTCGTCGTCGCACGGCCCGATGGACACCGTGACCCCACCTATCTGGCACGGACCATCCAAGAAGAGCGCATCACCACTCTCCACTTCGTTCCCTCCATGCTCACCGCCTTCCTCGACGAGAAGGTCACTCAGCAGTGCTCTTCCCTGAAGCGCGTCATCTGCAGCGGCGAGGCCCTCTCTCCCGCCATCGCTGACCGCTTCTTCGAGCTGCTCCCCGGCGTCGAGCTTCACAACCTCTACGGACCCACCGAGTGCGCCGTCGATGTCACCGCGTGGGCGTGCAAACCCGGCGACGCCGCCATTCCCATCGGCAAGCCCATCGACAACACCAAGATCTACATCCTCGACAACCATCTCCAAGCAACGCCCATCGGTGTACCCGGACAGCTCTACATTGCCGGCTGCCAAGTCGGGCGTGGCTATCTCAACCGAGATGCCCTCACCACAGAGCGCTTCCTCCCCGACCCCTTCGCGCCCAACGCCCGCATGTACAAGTCCGGCGACATCGCGCGTTGGCGTGAGGACGGCACCATCGACTATCTCGGCCGCGCCGACTTCCAGGTCAAGATTCGCGGCCTCCGCATCGAGCTGGGCGAGATCGAAGCGGCTTTGCTCGCTCATCCTGCCATTCGTGAAGCTGTCGTCTTGGCCCGCGAGGACGAGCCCGGATGCAAGCAGCTCGTGGCGTACTTCGTCTCGACGGATACGGCGCTTCGCGAGGGGGACCTGACGGCTCTTCTGAGCGCTCGCTTGCCTGCGTACATGGTGCCTTCGGTCTTCGTGCGACTCCCGGCGTTGCCACTCACGGCGAGCGGGAAGATCGATCGCAGGGCGCTTCCCAAGCCGGATGACGGGGGAGCGGTCGCGGGCCGGGTTGCGCCGCGTGGGCCGATCGAGGAGGCCATTGCGAGCATCTTTGCGGAGGTGCTCGGGGCGCCGTGGGTCTCGGCGCATGATGACTTCTTTGCGCTGGGTGGACATTCACTGACGGCGACGCGGGCCGTGACGCGCATTCGCAGCGCGCTCGGGATCGACCTCGCGTTGCGCGCGATCTTCGAGGCACCCACGCCGGCGGAGCTGGGGGCGCGCGTCGCGGCGGCGAGGGCGACTGGAGACGAGACGGCACCTCCCGATCTCGTGCGCGTGCCGCGCGATGAGGCGTTGGTGCCGTCCTTCGGGCAGGAGCGGTTGTGGTTCCTCCATCAGCTCGATCCCGAGGATCCGTCTTATGGCATCACCCTCACCCTGCGATTCGGCGGGCGGCTCGATGTGAACGCCTTGGAGCGTGCGCTCTCCGAGATCGTGTGCCGGCACGAGGTGCTGCGCACGTCGCTCGTCTCCAGCGAAGGCCGTCCCGTGCCGCGCATTCATGAAGAGGTGTCCCTCGCGCTGCCGGTGACGCGCTGGGCTTCGCTGCCGTCCGAAGATCGGGACGATGCCATCGTCGAAGAGGCGCGCGCGGAGATGAAGCGGCCTTTCGATCTCGGCACCCTGCCCGTGCGTGCGCGGCTCGTCGCGCTGGATGCCGATGACCACGTTCTTTTCCTCGGCCTCCATCACATCGTGTTCGATGCGTGGTCGCAGGGCGTGCTCCATCGCGAGCTCGGGGCCCTCTACGAGGCTTTCCACGCCGGCGCGCCCTCCCCGCTCGCCGCGCTGCCGATTCAATATGTGGACTACGCAGCTTGGCAGCGGCGCACGATGGCCGGTGAAGCGCTCGAAAGGCAGCTCGCGCATTGGAAAGAGCAGCTCGCCGGTGCGCCCGCGGCCCTCGATTTGCCCACCGATCGGCCCCGGCCGAAGGTGCGTTCGTCGCGCGGCGCAGGCATGCGCTTCTCGCTCGGGGCGGAGCTCACGCGTGCCGTCGAGGCGCTCGCCCGGCGTGAGGGCGTAACCCTCTTCATGACGCTGCTGGCCGCGTTCGACGTGCTGCTCGCGCGCTACAGCGGTCAAGACGACATCGTGGTCGGCTCGCCCATCGCCGGCCGGACACGTGCCGAGACCGAGGGGCTCATCGGCTTCTTCCTCAATACGTTGGTCCTGCGCACGAAGCTCGACGGCGCCGATTCGTTCCGCGATCTCCTGCACCGCGTCCGCGCCGCCTGCCTCGGTGCCTATGCGCATCAAGACATGCCCTTCGAGCGGCTCGTGCAGGAGCTCCATCCCGATCCGGATCCCAGCCGCTCGCCCGTGTTCCAGGTGATCTTCAATCTCCAGAACACCCCCGAGGAGCCGCTCGTGTTGCCCGATCTCACGATCACCAAGGTGCCCTCACCGAGCCTCACGGTGAAGGTCGATCTCACGCTCATCATGGCGAAGCGCGCGGACAGCCTCCTCGGGTTCATCGAGTATTCGACCGATCTCTTCGACCCATCCACCATCGAGCGCCTCACCGTTCACTTCCGCACGCTGCTGGAAGGGATTGCCGATGACGCCGCGCGCCCGCTCGCACAGCGCTCTCTCCTTCCGAGCGACGAGCGACGACGGGTCCTCCACACGTGGAACGAGACACGTGCCCCCTACCCGGCCGGCGAGACCATTCATGGCCTCTTCGAGGCCCAGGTGGCAAAGAGGCCTGACGCCATCGCCGTGGTCGCCGGCGAGGCGCGCGTCACGTATCGAGATCTGGATTCACGCGCCAACCGCTTGGCCCGCCATCTCCAGAGCCTCGGTGTCGGCCCCGATACGGTGGTTGGCCTCTGCCTTCCTCGCAGCGCCGAGATGGTGGTGGGTTTGCTCGGCATCCTCGAGGCCGGCGGCGCTTACGTGCCGCTCGACCCAGCGCATCCGCACAAGCGTTTGGCGCAGATTCTCGCGGAGGCCGGCGCCACCGTGGTGGTGACGATGAACAGCCTCGCCGGCGCGCTGCCAGAGGAGGGCATTCGCTGCGTGCGCCTCGACGGCGACGCGGCCATCCTCGATCAGGAGAGCGACACCAGGCCGAACGGCGGCGCGGGTCCGGGGAACCTGGTTTACGTGCTCTTCACCTCCGGTTCGACCGGAAAGCCCAAGGGCGTGGCCATCGAGCATCGGAATCTGGTCAACTACGTTCGCGGAATCGCCGAGCGGTTGGCGCTGCCCGAAGACGCGCGCTACGCGCATGTTTCGACCTTCTCCGCCGATCTGGGCAACACCGTGCTCTTCCCGCCTCTCTGCCTCGGGGGCACGCTGCATGTGATCGACGAGGCGCTCACCACCGATCCGGAAGGCCTCGCCGACTACTTCGATCGGGAGAGGATCGATTGCCTCAAGATCGTTCCTTCGCATCTTTCCGCGCTGCTCTCGGGCACGCGGCCGGAAAAGGTGCTGCCGCAAACGTGCCTCGTGCTCGGCGGCGAAGCCTCGAGCTGGGAGCTTTTGGATCGCATCGAGCGCCTCGCGCCGCGCATGCGGGTGATGAACCATTATGGTCCGACCGAGACCACGGTCGGAGCCATTGCCTTCCCCGTGGAGAAGAGCAAACGCCCGCCGACGGCCATCGTGCCGCTCGGCCGGCCGCTGCCCAACACCCGCATTTACGTGCTCGATGCCACGCGAAATCCGGTGCCCATCGGTGTGCCCGGCGAGGTCTACATCGGCGGCGCCGGCGTGGCGCGTGGTTATCTCGGGCGACCCGATCTCACCGCCGAACGCTTCCTCCCCGATCCCTTCGTCACCGATCCCGAAGCACGGATGTACCGCACCGGCGACCGCGCGCGGGCCCTGCCCGATGGCACGTTGGTGTTCCTCGGGCGCGCCGATCATCAGGTGAAGATTCGCGGCTTTCGCGTCGAGCTCGGGGAGATCGAGGCTGCGCTGTCAGCGCACGGGGGCGCGCGGGAAGCGGTGGTGCTCGTCCACGAGGAGACGCCGGGCGACAAGCGGCTCGTCGCCTGCGTGGTGCCGCGCGACGGTGAGAGGCCCGCGCCGGAAGACATCAAGTCTTCCCTCGGGAGCTGGCTGCCTGAGCACATGGTGCCTGCGGTCGTTCATGTCCTCGAGGCGATGCCGCTCAACGCGAATGGCAAGATCGATCGACAGGCGCTCTCCGCCCTGGAGACGACGTTTGCCGCCAACGATTACGTGGCGCCGCGCACCCCGACCGAAGAGCTGCTCGCCTCGATCTGGGCCGATGTCTTCGAGCGGGACCGCATCGGTGTCCACGATCGCTTTGCCGACCTCGGTGGGCACTCGCTCCTCGCGATTCAGATCGTCGCGCGCGCGGGCGATGCCTTCCAAACGGAGATCCCGCTCCGCGCCATCTTCGAGGCGCCCACCATCGCCGGTCTCGCCGAACGCATCGAAATCGCTCTGCGCGAGGACCGAGGGACGGTGGCGCCGCCCATCGTCCCCGTGCCGCGCGATCGCCCATTGCCACTCTCGTTCTCGCAGGAGCGGCTCTGGTTCCTCGATCAGCTCGACCCCGGCAGCGCCGCCTACAACGTGCCCATCGGCATGCGCCTCACCGGGCCTCTCGACCCGACGGCGCTGGAAAACGCATTGCACGCGCTCGTTCGCCGGCACGAGGTTCTGCGCACCACCTTTGCCACCGTGAGCGGCAAGCCGGTGCAGGTGATCCACGAGGAGATGCCTTTGCACCTCGCCACCGTGGATCTCACCCCTCTGCCCGAGGCCGAGCGCGAATCGGTCGCGCACCACGAGGCCGAAATCGAGGCTCGAAGGCCGTTCGATCTCGCCGTAGGCCCGCTCTTCCGGGCGCGTCTCTTCCGAATCTCCGCGCGCGATCACGTCGTCTTGTTGACCCTTCATCACATCGTGTCGGATGCGTGGACGCGCGGGATTCTGAGCCACGAGATCGCCGCGCTCTACGACGCGGCCGTGCGTGGCGAGCCGCACGCTCTGCCCGATCTCCCGGTGCAGTATGCCGATTACGCGGTCTGGCAACGAAGCTTCTTGTCGGGCGCCGTGGAGGAACGGCTCCTCGACCATTGGCGCGCGCAGCTCGCGGGCGCGCCGGCGGCCATCGAGCTGCCCACGGATCGACCGCGCGCGCCGGTGCCCTCGGGCCGCGGCGCAAGGCACGTCGTCGACCTGCCCTCGGCCCTCGCCCGCGCGCTCGCCGATCTCGGACGCCGCGAGAACGCCACGCTCTTCATGACGGCGCTCGCAGCCTTTTACGTGCTGCTCCAGCGCCACACCCATCAAGACGACATCTCCGTCGGCACGCCGGTCGCCAACCGGACCCGCGCCGAGACAGAGGGGCTCCTCGGCTTCTTCGTCAATACCTTGGTGCTGCGAACGGTGCTTTCGAGCGAGCTCTCCTTCCGCGATCTGGTGCGGCGCGTGCGCGACGTGGCCATCGCCGGTTACGCGCACCAGGAGATGCCTTTCGAGCGCCTCGTCAACGCGCTGGCCCCCGATCGCGATCTCAGTCGCACGCCGCTCTTCCAGGTGATGTTCACCCTCCAGAACGAGCCGCTCTCACCGCCTTCGCTCTCCGGATTGCACATTCGCCCGTTCGGCGCGGCCGGCGGAACGGCGAAGTTCGATCTGCTGCTCGCGATGACCCAAAGCCCCAAAGCGCTTCATACCATCTTCGAGTATTCGACCGATCTGTTCGACGCCTCCACCATCGAGCGGATGATGGGCCATCTCCGGATGTTGCTGGAGAGCGCCGTGGCCGATCCCGATCGGCGCCTTTTCGATCTACCGATGTTGCCCGATGCCGAGCGGCATCTGGTGCTGTCGCTCGGGAGCCCGGCAGCCTTCACCCGATCTGCGCGGACGACCCTGCCGGCATGGTTCGAGCGGCAGGTCGACGCCACGCCCGACGCGCCGGCCGCGAGCTTCGAGGGGCGGACCTCGACCTATCGTGAGCTGGACGCGCGCGCCAACCAGGTGGCCCATCACCTGAAGAAGCTCGGTGTCGGCCCGGAGGTGCTCGTCGGTCTGTGCGTCGAGCGCTCGCTCGACATGCTGATTGGCATGCTCGGCATCCTCAAAGCCGGCGGCGCCTACCTGCCGCTCGATCCCGAGTACCCCCAAGACCGACTCGCCTTCATGATCGAGGATGCCAAGGTGCCCGTGGTGATCACCCAATCTCGGGTGGCCCATGTGCTGCCCGATCACGGCGCGAAGCGCGTCCTCCTCGACGAGGACGCTCCCAGCATCGCCGCGGAGCCGACGAGCCGCCCCGCGCCCTCCATCACGCCGGAGAGCCTCGCTTATGTGATCTACACCTCGGGATCGACGGGCAAGCCCAAAGGGGCCATGGTCACGCACGACAACGTCGCGCACCTCTTCGAGGCCACCGATGCTTGGTATCGGTTCGGTCCGAGCGACGTGTGGACCATGTTCCATTCGTATGCTTTCGATTTCTCGATCTGGGAGATCTGGGGCGCGCTCCTCTACGGCGGGCGCGTGGTCATCGTGCCTTTCTGGGTGAGCCGCAATCCCGAGGCGTTTTACGCGCTGCTCAACGCCGAGGGCGTGACGGTGCTCAATCAAACGCCATCCGCTTTCCGCCAGCTCGTGCGGGTCGATGAGTCGATGTCTCCGGAGACGCGCGCGGCGCTCCGACTGCGCTACGTCATCTTCGGCGGCGAGGCGCTCGACCTCGGCGATCTCCGCCCCTGGTGGGACCGCCACGGCGACGCGACACCGGCGCTCGTCAACATGTATGGAATCACCGAAACCACGGTTCACGTGACGTATCGGCCCGTGCGCCGCGCCGATCTCGAGCGTCCATGGTCCAGCGTCATCGGTCGCGCCCTTCCCGATCTCCAGATCTACATCCTCGACGCGCACCGAACCCCCGTGCCCATCGGCGTGACCGGCGAGATGTACGTCGGCGGCGCGGGCGTCTCGCGCGGATACCTCGATCGCCCGGAGCTCACGGCCGAGCGCTTCCTCCCCAATCCCTTTGGAGAGGGCCGGCTCTACAAGACAGGTGACCTGGGACGACTCCTCGCTTCGGGAGACATCGAATATCTCGGGCGCATCGATCATCAAGTGAAGATTCGCGGGTTCCGCATCGAGCTCGGCGAGATCGAAGCCGTTTTGGACACGCATCCGGCCGTGCGGGAGAGCGTGGTCCTGGCACGTGAGGACGAGCCCGGTGAAAAGCGCCTCGTGGCTTATCTGGTGCTCCGCGCGGGCGCGGCGCCGACGATTGCGGATCTCCGTGCCTTCGTGAAGCACAAGCTGCCCGACGTGATGGTGCCGGCGGCCTTCGTGCTCCTCGATGCGCTTCCGTTGACCGACAATGGCAAGGTCGATCGGCGGGCGCTCCCCGCGCCGGAAGAGGGCGAGCGCGCGGCCACGGGCACCGAATACGTGGCGCCGGAGGGCCGCGTGGAGGATGCTTTGGCCGCGATTTGGGCGGCCGTTCTCCGATTGGAGAAGGTCAGTGTGCGCGACAATTTCTTCGAGCTCGGTGGCGACTCGATCCTGAGCATTCAAATCGTCACGCGCGCCGCGGAGGCGGGAATCACCATCACGCCCCGACAGATCTTCCTGCACCAGACGATCGCCGAGCTGGCCACCGCGGCGGGCACGACGAGCGCGGTGGAGGCCGAGCAAGGGCCTGTCACGGGCCCGGTGTTGCTGACGCCGGTGCAGCGGTGGTGGCTGGATCAGGATCCCGTCGATCCACATCACCACAACCAAGCCATGTTCCTCTCGGTGCGTGATCCCCTCGACGGCACGGCGCTCGCAGCGGCGGTGTCGTGTCTCTGCGATCATCACGACATGTTGCGCGTGCGCCTCACGCGCGAAGAGGGCCTTTACCGGCAGGAGATCGCGCCCCCGGTGGACCTGCGCCCGTGGTGCGTATCGATGTCTCCGGCCTCGAGGGCGGGGAGCGGACCGCGACGATCGAACGCGAAGCCGCGCGCGCGCAGGCGAGCCTCGATCTCGCGCGCGGCCCCATCACCAAGGTAGTTTGGTTCGATCTCGGGCCCACCGCGCCGAGCCGGCTGCTCTTCATCGTTCATCATCTGGCGGTCGATGGAGTGTCGTGGCGCATTCTGCTCGACGATCTCTGGACCGCCTACGGACAGGCCCAGAAGGGTGAAGCGCCGCCGCTCCTGCCCAAGACCACTTCGTTCCAGCGCTGGGCCGAGAAGATCGCGGCCCATGCACGCACCGACACGGTGCGCGACGAGGAGCCCTATTGGCTTTCGACGACCCGGCGGGAGGTGGGCCGCATTCCCGTCGAGCGATCGGGCGACAACCTCGAAGGATCGGCGCGCGTGGTGATGGCCGAGCTGTCCGCGTCGGAGACCGAATCGCTCCTCCGCGAGGTGCCCGAGGTTTATCGAACCCAAGTGAACGACATTCTGCTCACGGCCTTCGCGCAGGCGATGACGCCGTGGATCGGATCACGACGCGTGCTCGTGAATCTCGAGAGCCACGGCCGCGAGGAGGTCATTGCCGACGTCGACGTGACGCGGACCGTCGGGTGGTTCACGGCCATTCACCCCATCGTCCTCGATCTCGATCCCAGCGCCGCCCCCGGCGACGCCATCCAATCGATCAAGGAGCAGCTCCGCGCCGTCCCGAGCCGCGGTTTCGGTCATGGGCTGTTGCGTCATCTGCGCGGGGACGAGGCCGTCGCCGCGCGCCTCGCGGCCCTGCCGGCGCCCGAGGTGAGCTTCAATTATCTGGGTCAGCTCGATCAGGTGCTGCCCGAATCGTCACCGTTCACCCTCGCGCGCGAATCGCTGGGCCCCGGTTACAGCCCGCGGGCGCAACGGCCTCATGTGCTCGACGTGCAAGCGAGCGTGCGCGGCGGAAGGCTGCGCATCCGTATCGCTTACAGCGAAGGTCTCCACACGGCGGCCACCATCGAGGCGCTCGCGGAACGCTTCACGGGCGCGCTCCGCCGGTTGATTGAGCACTGTCTATCGCCCGAGGCCGGCGGATACACCCCGTCGGATTTTCAGAAGGCCGGTCTGTCATCGGAAGATCTCGGGGACCTGCTCGACCAGCTCGGAGACGAAGAGTAGCCCCGCGGCGCACATCGTCCCGCGATTGGACCTGTCGATACGCCCCGCACGCGCCGCGTCGTCATCGGTTGAAGGCGCCGCGCCTGCGCAAATGACCTTGCGTCGCCCCTCTGCTCGCCAGATCATGAAGCCATGATCTCGCTTCTTCGGGGAACTCGTGCGGTGGCGCTTCGCTCCGCGCTGGGAATCATGCTTGCGTCGATCGCCGGCTGCTCCGGCATCGCCGTGGTCGACGCACCCGACACGACGTCCTCTTCGACGTCGACCGACACCTCGACGACGACGGACACGTCGACGACGACCACGACCACCACTTCGACGACGACTTCGACGTCGACCGATCCCGACGAGTGGACGACCCTCATCGACGGCACTTGGTCGCTGACGGCCGGGACCGAGAGTTATTGGTGCGCGAGCAAGACGCTCCAGGAAGACACCTACATCAAGGCCTTCCGCGCCAAGGCGCCGCCCGGGACTCATCACACGCTGCTCCTGCGCGGAGGCGGTGGCCCCGACGGCGAGACATCCTGCGGACCGACGCTGAGCGCCGACATGTACCATGCGTCCGGCGTGGGTACGGACGACCTCGTCTTTCCCCCGGGCGTCGCCGTGAAGATCCCGGCGGGCACCCAAATCATGCTGAATCTCCATCTCTTCAACACGACGGCGAACCCGATCAGCGGCGTTTCGGGGACGCTGGTGAAGAAGGCCTCTCCCGCCGAGGTGCAACAAGAGGCGGAGATGATCTTGGCCGGCCCGACATCCATCTCCGTCCCGCCGAACGGCTCGCAGGTCGTCGAAGGCAAGTGTGCTTTCCCGGGCACGTCGACGATTGCCACGGTGTGGCCGCACATGCACCAATACGGGACGCACATGAAGGTGACCTACGACGGTCCCTCCGGCAGCAAGGTGCTCCACGACGGGGACTACACCTTCAGCGATCAGAAAAACTACCCGATTCAGCCGCTGACGGTGGCCGCCGGCGAGATCATCCGGGTGCAATGCACCTATCAAAACCCCACCAGCCAAACCGTCAATTGGGGTGACAGCTCGAAGGCCGAGATGTGCTTTGCCGGGCTGTATCGCTATCCGGCCTTGGGCCCCGCCTGCCAGTGACGGCCGCTCCCGGGCGCGCCTCTCAACCATTTTGAAGCGACCGTGGCCGGCTCGATTCTCGGATCGAGCCGCCGCGGTGTCCATTGTACGTGGCGGCGCGGGGCCTCATGATCGGGGTGGCTCATGTCCTCCGGCGTCGTCGTCTGGATCACCGGCGTCCCTTCCTCCGGCAAATCCACGCTGGCCGGGCGGCTCGCGCGGAGGCTCGAAGAGGGGCACAGGCCCGCTTGCACGCTCGACGGTGACCAGGTCCGCAAAGCCCTCGTCCCCTCGCCCGGTTACACACCGGAGGCGCGAGATGCCTTTTATGCCACGCTCGCCGGGCTTGCCGCGTTGCTCGCGACACAAGGCCTCGTGGTCATCGTCCCGGCCACCGCGCATCGCGCCTCGTACCGCGCCGAGGCGCGGCGGCGAGCGCCGGCCTTCATCGAAGTGTACGTGACCGAGAGCGGCGCCGAAGGCCACCCCCGCGACGCCAAGGGCCTTTATGCAGCCGCGGCCGAAGGGAGGCTGTCCGGCCTGCCGGGGGCCGATGTGGCGTACGAGCCGCCGAGCGCGCCCGACGTCGTGGCCCGCGGCGGGCTCGACGAAGAGGCGGTTTCGGGGATCGTCGCGCTCCTCGATCGAAGCGGATGACTACAATCATGGCCATGAGCGACCATCGCCGCCCGCCCGTCGCCTCGATCCGACGAGATGCCGTGATGAAGGCCCTCCGGCGCATCGAAGGGCGAGCAGTGGAGTTGATCCACATGGGCTCGATCGCCGAGGACCGAGCGGCCACCGAGCTGAAGCAGGTGGGTTATGGCGAGCCCGCGCTCATCCATTATCGGGTCGGCGGTCGGGAGAAGCGGTGTGTGCTCCACACGATGGCGCCCAATTGGTTCGGCCACGATCGCCGGAGCGACCGCGCCGCCCTGGTCCTGCTCGCCGCCGATACGTACGACGCCATTCCACGGCACACCCAAGTCCTCGACGTGGGCGCGCTCGACGGAGAGGGCGAGCTGGTTTCCCTGCGTGAAGGCAGCGAGCTCTGGCTCCTCACCGAATACGCCGAAGGCACGCTGTACGCATGCGATCTGCGCGCCCTCGAAGCGCGTGGTCTCGCCACCCCGCTCGATCGGAGCCGCGCCCGCGCGCTCGCCGGCTATCTCGTGGATCTCCATCGCCCGCCGCTCGGCGAGCCGCCGGAGCGATACCACCGCGCCCTGCGCGATTTGATCGGCAGCGGCGAGGGCATCTTCGGGATCGTCGACAGCTACCCCGACCCTGGCCCAGTGCCCTTGGCGCGCCTCGCCGCCATCGAGCACCGCTGCCTCGACTACCGCTTTCGCCTGCGCGGGCGCGAGCACCGTTTGCGCCGCACGCACGGTGACTTCCACCCTTACAACATCCTCTTCCGCGAAGGCACGGACTTCACCCTGCTCGACGCGAGCCGCGGCGGCCTCGGCGAGCCGGCCGACGATCTCGCGGCCCTCGCCATCAACTACGTGCTCGGCGCCGTGATAGCCCCCGGCGCCTGGCGCGCCGGCCTCGCGCCCGTGTGGGAGGCCTTTTGGACGACGTATTTGGAAGGCAGCGGTGATGATGAAGTGCTGGAGGTGATTCCACCTTTCTTTGCCTGGCGCGCGCTCGTGGTGGCAAGCCCCGTGTGGTATCCGGCGCTCTCGGAGGAGATGCGGAGCGCGCTGCTGGAGTTTGCGGAGGGGGTTTTGGAGGCAGGAGGGTTTGATCCGAACGTGGATCTCGGGATGATGCCAAACACACGAGCAGCCTGAAGTCACAGGTGCTCGGGTGACCGCGCGGCGAACGACCCATCGATCTGCGCGGACGCCGAGAGGTTCTCCTCGATTGCCGGCCTTCGCGTCCCCCTCGCGGTGCCCAGCGTCGCGGAGTAGCCTCCCGCCGCCATGAATCGCACGATCCCTTCTCTCATCGGCGTCATCCACCTTCCGCCCCTCCCCGAGAGCCCGCGTTATGGCGGGGATCTCGCGGCAGTCGTCGCGTCTGCGGCGAGCGACGCGAAGGTCCTCGCGGAGGCGGGGTTCGATGGGGTGATGGTCGAGAATTTCGGGGATGCGCCGTTCGTTCCGGGGCGCGTTTCGCCGGTCACGGTCGCGGCCATGACGGCGTGCGCGATTGCGGTGCGCGCGGCGGCGCCGGGGCTCGCGCTCGGCATCAACGTGCTGCGCAACGATGCGGAGGCGGCGCTCTCGATCGCGGTCGCGGCGGCGGCGGACCTCGTGCGCGTCAACGTGCACACGGGATCGCGGGTCACCGATCAGGGGCTCATCGAGGGGCGCGCGCACGAGACGCTGCGCCTCCGGCGGGCGCTCGGCGCGGAGCGGATCGCGCTCTTGTGCGACGTCGACGTGAAGCACTCGGCGCCGCTCGCGGCGCGGCCCATCGGCGAAGAGGCGCACGATCTGGCGGAGCGCGGGCTCGCCGATGGAGTGCTGGTGACGGGCAGCGGCACGGGGCGCGGCGCGGCGCGACACGATCTCGAGGCCGTGCTCGGCGCCGTGCGCGTGCCCGTGCTCGTCGCGAGCGGCGTCACCGAGACGACGCTCGCCGAGGTGCGCGCGGCGCATGGAGCGATCGTCGGATCGTGTCTGCGTGCCAGTGGGCGCGCGGGTGATCCGATCGATGGTGCGATTGCGCGTCGCTTCGCCGAAGCGTTTCGCGCGTCGCGCGCCACGGACGGGTGAGTCTCGTTCGGGTCAATCGCGCTCAGAATCCGCGTTTTCCCCGCCTCGACGGAGCGCATTCGACGTGCTCCATTCCTTCCCATGAATCTGCTTCTTCGGGCGGGGATGGGGACGTGTGTCCTCGGCGCGCTGTTCATCGCGTGCAGCTCGGGATCGACGAGCGACACCGGCGGATCGCAGGGCGCAGGTCACAGCAGCACGGGACAAGGGGCGAGCGCGAGCACCGCATCGGGTGCGGGCGGCAAGCAGCCATCGAGCGGCAGCGACGTCGGCGGATCGTTCGCGAGCGGCTTCGGTGTCGGAACGGGCGCGGGCACGGGCGGCGCGGGCGGCGATGTGACGTGCGCCGGCGAGACGTCACAGGCGGAGCTGATCCCGCTCGACATCTATCTGATGCTCGACTCCTCGGGATCGATGCTCGATACGACGGGCACGAACGGCACCGGCCCGTCCAAGTGGACGGCCGTGACGCAGGCGCTCACCACGTTCTTCGGTGATCCACAGTCCGTGGGCCTCGGCGTGGGCTTGCAACACTTCCCACTGCTCGCGCCGGGCGTCCCCGTGTCGTGCACGTCGAGCTCGCAGTGCCCGGGCCAATCGGGCCCGTGCTTGCTCAAGGTCTGCTCGGGGATGAGCGCCATCACGCCGTGCGAAACCAACGCGGACTGCGTCGGTCAGGGCACGGGTCAATGCATCAAGCTCGGCGAGTGCGGCGACACGTATTGCGCGCCGGCCAACGGGGCGATGTGCAGCGGCAACGGGCAGCCGTGCAACGCGGTGACGACGAGCTTCTGCGCGCGACAGGACTCGTGCTCGGCCATCGACTACGCCACGCCCGCCGTGGAGATCACGCCGCTCGGCGGCTCGGCCGCGATGCTCGACAGCACCATCGCGAGCTGGATGCCGAATGGATCCACGCCGACCGCGCCGGCGCTGACGGGCGCCATCCAGCACGCGAAATCGTGGACCAGTCAGAACCCCACGCACACCGTGGTGGTGGTGCTCGCGACCGACGGCCTGCCCACCGAGTGCACGCCGCAGAACATCTCCAGCATCGCGCAGATCGCGGCGCAGGGCGCGGCCGGATCGTCGGGAGTGCGCACGTTCGCCATCGGCGTCTTCGCGCCGGCCGACATCAGCGCGGGCGCGCCGGCGAACCTCGATCAGATCGCCGCGGCGGGCGGGACGACCAAGGCATTCATCATCGACACGAGTCAAAACGTGCAGCAGCAGTTCCTCGCGGCGCTCAACGCCATCCGCGGCTCCAAGCTCGCGTGCGAGTACGCGGTCCCCGTTCCGGGCGACGCCGGCGCGCTCGACTATGGCAAGGTGAACGTGGAGTACACGGCGCCCGGGGCCAGCGCGCCCACCACGATTGGCTACGTGGGCAAGGCGTCGGATTGCGATCCGTCGAGCGGCGGCTGGTATTACGACGCCGATCCGGCCATGGGAGGCACGCCGACCAAGCTCATCATGTGCCCGGGAACCTGCTCCACCTTCGGGTCCATCAATGGTGGTCAGATCGACATCCGCGTCGGCTGCAAGACGATCATCAACATCCCGCAGTGAAGAGTCGACGGGGACCCGTCCCGAGCGGCCGAAGGCGTGGTAGGTTCGCCGCCCTTCGTTGAGACGCTCGATCCTCAGGCTCAAAGCCTTCGTTCGCCGCCACCGGGGCCTCCTCTTCGTCACGGTCCTCGCGCTGATCGTGCGCCTCGTGTGGAACCTCGCGATCCACAACCCCGTCGACTACGCCTACTCCGACATGGGCGGCTACATCGGCCGCGCCGACGAGATGATCACGCGCCCGTGGCTGCCGCTGAAGCCCGGGCCCGCGCCGCACTTCCGTTTCGGCGAGATCGTGGACTGGGTCGCGCCGCGGCTCTTCGGCCCGAAGCTCCCGTATCTCACGCTCTATCCGTACGGCACGCACGGGTACATCGGTTTGGTCAAAGCCATCTTCGGCAAGACGAACCGCGTGGCCATCGGATCGTCGCTCGCGCTCCTCGGCGCGCTCGCGGTCGGCTTCACCTACGCGACCGCCGCCCGCTTCACCCCACGACGGCGGGTGCGGTGGTGGGTCGCGTTCGTGATGATCTTCTATTACCCGTGGATCTCCCTCGGCGGGTACGCGCTCAGCGAAGGGCCGTTCATTCTCTGCATCTCCGCCGTGGCGTTCTACGGCCTGCGCCTCGCCGACGAGGGCCGCTACCGCGACGCGTGGCTGCTCGGCATCTGGCTCTCGCTCGGCACCATCGTGCGTCCGCAGGTGCTGGTCTCGGTGGGCTTCCTCGGGCTCCTCTTCCTCGTCCGGCGGCGCACGTTCCGCCATTTCAAGCTGGGCCTGGGCGTGGCCGCGGCGCTGCCGCTCGTGCTCACGATGGCGCTCTCCGCGTGGCGCATTCATTGGCACATGGGGACGAAGGTGGACGCCGATCACCTCATCTCCACCAACGGCCCGCTCAACCGCGTCTTCGGTCGCTGCCATTGCGCGGGGCTCAACGCGCATGCGCGCGACGGCAAGGGATTCTTCGGGCCGCCGGCGTTCGGCGCCCTGCTCCATTACGAGAAGGAGCATCCGAAGCCGTTGTTCCGGCTCGATCCGATCATGGGCGAGACGGTCACGTTCAACGGCCACATGTGGGACGCCGAGCCGACCAACAAGCTCGCGCAGGACTGCGTGAAGAAGACGGGGCCGTGGCGGCAGGTCAAATACGCCGTCACGCACGTCGTCTTGCTCTGGGGCTACAACATCATCTGGCCCGACATGGGCGGGAAATGGCGCTACCCGATGACGGCGTGGTGCGTGGCCCACTCGGTGCTCATCATGCCGCCCGCGATCATCGCCCTCGTGCTCGCCTTCCGCAGGCGGCGCGCGCGCTCGATGCTGCTCGGGCTCCACATCCTGAGCTTGATGGTGACGTCGATGCTCTACTTCGGCGACACGCGCTATCGCGCGCCGTACGACGGTATCCTCACCATCTTGGCGCTCGCGTTGGTGCCCGAGATCGTGCGCGGGATCCGGCGGATTTGGGAGCGGATCCGCTATCGGCGCCGTGCCCCCGCGGTCGTATGATGATCATCATTTAGCAGGGCGCGGCAGACCGAGCACGCGAGCAACCTCGTCGTCGTTGCCCGGAAGCGGATCGACGGCGAGCGCTGCCGCCGCGGCGGCGAGCGCGGCATCGCGCATGCGGTAGAGCTCGGGCTCGGGGATGCGCTCGCGCGCAGCGAGGATGCCCGGCGGGTAGCCGCGCAGCATTTCGAGCACCAGCGCGAGCCGTCGCTCCGCGGGCGAGGAGGGAGCGAGCCCGAGGCGACGGCGCGCGGCGGGAGAAGCGCTCGCGAGGTGCGTCGCGAGCGAGGTCGCGATTGAGGCTGCGTGGGCGCGGTGATCGGGGTGCGTGGCGATCTCGGTGGAGGTCCAGACGAGGAGGCGCACGTACTCGCGGGCGCCGCCGTCGAAGCCGCGCCGGCCGTGGAGCATGCGGTGGTTGTCGGCGATCAAGATCTCGCCGGGCCCGGTGATCGGCTCGCTGCGCGGCGCAGCGTCGATCCAAGGAGCGAGGCGCGCGGCGATGGGATCGCCGGGCGGCAGGAAGGGCGCATGCGTGATGGCGAGGAAGCCGCCGCGCAGCGCGACGGTCGGGCCGAAGACGTCACCGAAGACGAAGGGGATGCGGCGCGGGACGTCGAAGAGGGCGCGGTAGAGATCGGGATCGCCCGCGCGGATGCGATCGAGCAGCGCCCAGCCGTCGACGAGGACATGCTCGCCGCCGCGATCGGCGGCGCGCACGCACGCCATCACCTGGAGGTTGGGCGGCGCGCCGGCGTGCATCTGGCTGTCGGTGTGGAGCGGCGCGGGGCCGGTGCTCGATGCGAACGATCGGCCGCCGGGCACGGCCTTGATCGGTTGGCGCTCCACCATGCGCGGGCGCTCGCCGAGCAGTCGCTCGGCAAAGTCCCAAGGCGCGCGCGCGGCTTCGCTGGGCGCGAGCTCGGGGATGTCGGCGCGGACGATGGTGAATCCGTGCGCCGCAATTTCACGTCGCAGGCGCGCGCTTCGCTCGATGGGCGGAACCTCGCCGAGGGACCAGCTCATGCGCTCAGATCATCGTGAAAGGAGGCTTTGCGGAAGCCTGCATGAAGCAGGCGGCGAGGGATGGGGATCACGTGCAAGAGCGGCTCACCGAAGGGCACGCGGATGGGATCGCCGGCGCGATGGACGTGGAAGACGGCGGGCGTCGCATGAAAGACGTCGGTGGAGACGACGCCGCGCAGGACGTCGAAGCCGTCGCCGTGGAGGCCTTCGAGGAGGCACGAAAAGCCGGGCGGCGTTTGCACGAAGGCCCATGGTTTGACGAAGAAATGAGGCTCACCGGGGGGATGCGGGGTGAAGTACTTGGTGAGGTACCAGAGGGCACCGCGATGCTCGGAGACGAAGCTCGGGCCGAGCGCAGCGGAGAAGGTTTGCTCGACCGCGCGGGCGCCGTCTTCGAGGGCGCGGCGATCGGGATCGACGGCGAGCGTGTGGCCGTCGAAGCGCGCTTCGAAGGGGACGAGGTTTTGGAAGACGATGCGCGGGAGCGATGCGCCGGAGGGTGCCGTGACGTTGGGGCCGGCTTCACCGGCGAAGCGGACAGCCGTGGTGATCGCGTGCCCTGCGGGGCCGGCGGTGATGAGGCGACAGCGCGCGGGCAGGGTCGCATCGGTGTCGGGGGGAGGCGGCTTTTGCTTGCGGTATTTGCGGGTGGGCTCGCCCTTCTTCGCGGCGAAATAGGCGGCGTCGTAGAAGGCCGCGTGGGCTTCGCCGATCTCGGGGGCAGCGGCGAGCGGGACCTCGTCGATGCGCGCGCCGGGAGCGAACGGCGCGAGGGTTCCGATCTCGCCTTCGAGGCGCACGCGATCGGGCGCGTCGGATCGAAGCGTGATGTCGAGGACCAGAGGCACGAAGGCGCCGCCGTCGGGGATGATGTGCTCCTCGATCTCGATGAAGCGATTGCGCCGGTTCGCGGTCGCGGAGACGCGCAGCCACACGCCGGCATCGGCGCGCACCAAGAGGCCGGTCCACAAGCGAATGCGCGTGCGTGCGAGGCCCTTGCGCTCGACCTGGGCCACGCCGCCTTCGAGCACGGAAGGCCAAGCGCTGCCGCGCGCGAGGAAGCCTTGCGCGACGAGGCGCGGGAGAGAGGCGCGATGGGCCGCCGCGAGCGGCTCGCGATGCGGAGACGCGATCTCCACGGTCACGCGGCCGAGGCTCTTCCGGATCTCGATGGGCTTGGTGAGGTTGATCTGATGCCCGAAAGCATTGCCTTCGAGGAGCGGGACACATGCCTGCGCGACGCGGAGGGGCACGGCGCCGTCGAGATCGCCGCTGCGCTTGTCGAGCCGAACGAGCCCGAGCGCATCGAGCACCTCGAAGGCCGTGGTCTCGGGTGCCTTCACCCGCCGCAGCCGCCGCCGCCGCCGCAACCACCACCGCCGCCGCAACCACCGCCGCCGCCGCAGCTCGACGAGCTGCAGCTCGATCCACCGCTCGAGCTCGACGAGGTGGACACCACGATGGGCACGGGGATGAGGATGGTGCTCATCACCGCGAAGGTCGCGCCGGAGACGACCGCCGAGCCGGCCACGGCGATGGCGAGGCCGACATCGGTCGCGTCACGACGACGGCCGCCCGCGACGTCGGCGCGGAGCGAGGTGGTCGAGTCGGAGAGCCAATCGAGGTACTCCTGCTTGCGCGGGCTGTCGCGGGTGGTGACGAGCGACATGATGAGCACCGCGACGAAGAAGGCGATCATCTCGATCACGAGGAAGGCGATGGGCCGATTGAGCTCGACGCCGCGCACCGCGCGGATGAAGCCGATCACCAGCACCGGCAGGCCGAGGATCCACACGCTCCGGCCGATGCGCTTGGCGGCGGCCTCCGTGCGGCGGAGACCGGCGGCCTCGAGATCGGCTTCGATGATGGGCTCCTGCTCGGCGGCGACCACCTCGGCGGCGGAGCGGGCTTGTTCGACGGAGATCTTGCGATCGGTGCCCGAGGCGACGGCGGCGATGCGATCGAAGAATTGGCGCAGCACAGGGTCGCCCGGAGGCGCGTTGGGATAGAACACGAGCGCACCCTGCTCGGTCGGATGCGACACGATCCAACCGGCCGCGTTGGCGGCCCCGAGCAGCGTGTTGGCGACGCCGCGCAGGCCCTCGTTGAGGTACGCGATCGCCCAGTATTCATCGGGCCGCGGCACCCAACCGATGGAGAGCCGGCGGCGCGCCGGCGGCGGCGTCACGTCGCGACGGTACGGCGAGCCGCCCGCGGGCGCGGGAATGGGCTGCGGCTCGGGGCCCACGGCGCTGCTGTCGATGCGCTGCGCGACGGCCACGCGCAGCACGTATCCGCCGATGAGCGCCGCGACGGCGAAGAGGAAATAGAGGCCGAGGAACTCCGGCCCCGACGCGATGTTGAACGGCCACAGGTCGAAGAACACGTGGAACATGCGACCTATCCCTCCATCTTGTCGACGTCGTCGACCGCCGCCGCGAGCAGCTTCGCCAGCGCGTCGTGCGCCGCGTCGGGCGACTCGTGGACGCTGCGGAGCGGCGCGGGATCGACGGCATAGAGCGCGCACGCATCACCGAGCACGCTGTCCAGCTCGTCACCGACGTCGCGGCCGCGGAGCGAGAGCAGCGCCCGCAGCGAGCCGCGGAGCTGCCGCAGCTTGCGGAAGACGGCGCCGCCCAGCGCGTCGCGGGAGCCCTGCGCGTCGATGACGGCCCGCCGCAAACGGATCTGCGCCTCGCGGAGCTCCTGCTCGATGCGGAGGCGGCGGTGGCGATCGGAGATGGCGAGCGCGGAGAAAGGATCGGTGCCCGCGAGCAGGATGTGGCAGCGGCGGATGTCGTCGTAGAGCAGCGGGAAGACGTCGGCGGCGCGCGGGATCTCGGCGCTCGCGAGGATCATCGTCTCGATGCGCGCGGCGTAGCGCGCGAGCTGAATCGGGTTGGCGATGGCGGCGAGCTTGTCGCGCGAGGCCTCCTTCAGCACCACCATGAGATCGAGATCGCTGTAGCCTTCGCGGTACTCGCCACGCGCGGCGCTGCCGTGGATCAAGAGGCAGGCGAGGTCGTTGCCAAGCGCGCTTTCGAGGCTCTTCTTCAGATCGTCGAGCCGGCGCCGCACCGGCGCAGGCAGCTTTCCCAAACGTTCGGCGTGGCTCCCCGAAGCATCACCCATCGCGCTATCCCCTCGTCTCGAAGATCCGCACGCCGGCGGCGCTGCCCAGGCCCTTCACGGCCCAGACGACCTTCCCGCTCGGGAGCCTCTCCCGGCCGACGAACGGGCCGACGCGTGCCCCGAGGCTACCATCGTCCACCGATCCGACGAAGCGCGCGCGCAGCGACAGCAAATCGAGCCGCGCCGCCGGCGCGAGGGTCGGGTTCTCCACGGCGATCCGGGCGATGCGAAATGCATCGGCGATGCCGGTGAATGCCGGCGCGCGCGGCGCATGGGCGAGGCACGCACGTGCGAGCGGGCGCACCATTTCGCGATGCGGAATCAAGTTGGCGAGGATGGGGAGCGCATCGTCCACGCGCTTCTCCTGCAGCACATCGCGCGAGCGACGGATGGCGGCCTCACCAAAGGGACGCATGTCGTCGGCGGGCGGCTCGTCCACGACGGTGAGCATGCGCGCGACCTGCGCCTGAGCGTGGGCCATCGCACCGGCGGTGTCCTTCACGTCGGCCTCCTGCACAAGGGATGAGGACGCCTCGTGTCGTCTCGGTGACGCCGCGTCGAGGGCCGCGCGACCGAGGATCTCACGCGCCCGCGAGAGCTCTTCCCGAAGCCTGTCGAAAGGCGGAAACGCGTCGTCCCGCTCGATCACCACGGGCACCGCCCCGGCGCGATCCACGACGCGCGCGAGCAGATCGAACACGGGCGCCGGCACCGGATGCGCGTGGGTGTCGAAGTAGAAACCGTCCTCGTTCACGCCACCGGCGAGGTGAATCATGGCCACGCGCTCGAGCGGATAACGCTCCAGCACCGCGAACGGATCGGCGCCGGCGTTGATGGCATTGGCGTAGAGGTTGCCGAGATCGAGCAACAGGTCGCAGCCCGTGGCCTCCACGATCTCGGTGTAGAACGCCGCCTCGTCGATCTCGTCGTCCGGCCAGCGAAACGTCCAGGCCGCGTTTTCCAGATGAAATGGCACGTCGGGCAGGTGCCGCCGCGCCGCCGCCACGTTCCGCGCCACGACGCGCACGGCCTCGCGCGTGAAAGGGATCTGCGTGAGGTGCCCGATTTCTCGGCCGCCCGCGCGCACGAAGGCCACGTGCTCGGTGACGACGGGCGCCGCGAGCTCGCGGGCCAAGGCGCCGAGGCGCTTCGCCCGATCGAGATCGACCCCCTCGGCGCTGCCGAGCGAGAGCTTCACTCCATGGAGGACGATCGGCCAGACCCGCGCGATCGCCGCGGCCTCCCGCCGCGCCGCGGGGCTCGCGAAGCAGCCCTCGGCGACCACCTCGACGAAATCGACGACGCTCGGATCGGCCAGCAAATCGGCCGCGACCTCGACACGGAAGCCCAGGCCGACAGCATCACGTGGAAGGGAGGTCATCTGGCGGGGTCCGGGGCCTGCGGCCCCGTGGTGATCGGGTAGCGGACGGCGGGCTCCAGGTAAAGCCGGCGACCGGGATTTCAATCGACCCCGGCGCGCGGCTGTCGCAGCCTTGTCGTGGGGCCATCACGGCGAGGGACACCATGAACGACGACATCCTCTTTCAGCCGCTCTCGTTCCGGAACCTCACCATCAAGAACCGACTCCTCCGCTCCAACATCTCGGGGCGCATCGACAACTACAATGGTTCGGGCACGCCGGCGCGCGTGGCGTGGGAGTCACGGTTCGCGCGCGGCGGCGTGGGGGCCATCATCTCGTCGCACGTGCCCGTCTCGGTGAAGGGGCGCATTCTCCCGAACTACGCGATGATCGATCGCGACGAGCGCATCCGCTTCTGGCGCGTGGTGGTCGACGAGGTGCACCGCCACGACTGCGCCTTCATCCTCCAGCTCTCGCATTCGGGCCATCAACAAGACATCGGCGGCGTGGAGAACTCGGGCGACGGCGAGTCGTCCATCTCCTCGACGGACGAGCGCGAGTTCTTTCATGGCATCTCCTCGAGGGCGATGTCGCTCGACGAGATCCGCGAGGTCATCGGCCAATTCGTGGCCGGCGCGCGCCGCGCCAAGGAAGCAGGCTGCGACGGAATCGAGCTCCACGCCGCCAATGGTTATCTGTTCACCCAATTCCTCAGCTCCGCCATCAACGATCGCAAAGATGCTTATGGTGGCAAGCTGGAGAATCGATATCGCTTCTTGCAAGAGGTGGTGCTCCGCATCCGCGACGAGGTCGGCCCGGACTTCCATTTGCAGGTGAAGTTCAACGGCATCGATCATCACGACGCGCTCCAACCGTGGTTGCCCGCGGGCAACACCATCGAAGAGTCGATTCAGGTGGCGCAATGGCTCGAACGCGACGGCGCCGACGCCCTCCACATCTCGACGGGGAGCTTCTTCCCGCATCCGTTGAACCCACCCGGATCGTTCCCCGCGGGCGCGGCCGAGAGCTACGACACGATGCTCTCCAGCGGATCGCACACGCTGCGCAATTACATCCTCTTCCGCTTCCTCAAGCCGGTGTCGAACGCGCTCTGGCAGCGCACGTCGCTCGACAGGGGCGTGCCGGTCGAAGGCGTGAGCCTCGAAGATGCGCGGCGGATCCGGGGCGCGGTGACGATTCCGGTGATCAACACCGGTGGTTACCAGCGGGCTTCGTTCATCCGCGAGGCCATCCAGAGCGGCGGCTGCGATGCGGTATCCATCGCGCGGCCGCTGCTCGCCAACCCCGATCTGCCGCTCATGTTCCGGCGCGGTCTCGACGAGGCGCCGCGTCCTTGCACCTACTGCAACCGTTGTCTGGTCCACGTGCTCGAAGACCCGCTCGGCTGCTACGAGCGTGAGCGCTACGACAGCCACGACGAGATGATCGCGCACGTCATGTCGTTCTTCGAAGAGCAGCCTTGGCCCTGAATGGTCGGCGTTTTCTCGACCGGTGACGCACTGCGGGCTAGCCTCGGCGCGCCATGAGCCAAGAGAAGAAGGTCCGCGTCGCCGTCGTCTTCGGGGGCCGCTCCGCCGAGCACGAGATCTCGTTGCTCTCCGCGCGCTTCGTCTTCGAGTCCCTCGATCGCGATCGCTTCGAGCCCGTCCTGATCGGCATCGACAAGAGCGGCCGCTGGCTCTTGCAAGAGGAGGCCCTCCTCCTCGGCGGCGCCCGTGATCCCCGGCTCGCGCGCCTCAACCAAGCCCGCCCCGACGTGGCGCTCGCCGCGCATCCCACGCCGAGCGGCGCGGCCGCGCTCGCCGTCACGGGTGGGCCGGCCCTCGGCGTCGACGTGGTGTTCCCCGTGCTCCACGGCCCGATGGGCGAAGACGGCTGCGTGCAAGGCCTCTTGGAGCTCGCCGGTGTGCCGTACGTGGGCGCGGGCGTGCTCGGCTCCTCGGTCGGCATGGACAAGGACGTGATGAAGCGCCTCCTCACGGCCGCCGAGATCCCCATCCTCCCCTTCGTCACCGTGCGCCGGCCCGAGTGGGATCGCAGCCAGGGCAACGTCCTCGATCGCGCGGCGGCCCTCGGTTTCCCGCTCTTCGTGAAGCCGGCGAACCTCGGCTCCTCGGTCGGCGTCCGCCGCGTGAAGACACGCGCCGACTTGCCCTCGGCCATCGATCACGCCTTCGAGTTCGACACCAAGATCGTCATCGAAGCGGGCCTCGAGAGGCCTCGCGAGATCGAGTGCGCCGTGCTCGGCAACGACGATCCCAAGGCCTCGGTGGCGGGCGAGATCGTCGTCGATCACCCCGACGGCTTCTACTCGTACGCCGCCAAGTACATCGACGAGAACGGCTCCTTCCCGCGCATCCCCGCCGATCTCACGCCCGCCCAACACGAGGCCGTGCAAGCCCTGGCCATTCGCACGTTCCAGGTGCTCGAGTGCGCGGGCCTCGCGCGCGTCGATTTCTTCCTCGCGGCGAACGGCGATCTCTTCGTCAACGAGATCAACACCATCCCGGGCTTCACCTCGATCTCGATGTACCCGAAGCTCTGGGAGGCGAGCGGTGTCTCCGCGCGCGCGCTGGTGACCCGCCTCATCGATCTCGCCCTCGAGCGCGGCGCCCAGCGGGCCAAGCTGCGCACGAGCACCTGATCGTTCTGCTACCCTGCGGCGCCATGCGCGCCGTCGTCCTCCGCGAGCACGGTGAGCCCGAGCGGCTCGTCCTCGAGAACATCCCCGATCCTTCGCCGGCCGCCGACGAGGTGCTCGTCCGCGTACGGGCCTCGTCGGTATGCGGTCGCGATCTCATCGATCGGCGCGGCGGCTTCCCGATGATGAAGATGCCCGCCATCCTCGGCCACGAGATGGCCGGCGAGGTCGTGCGCGTCGGCGCTGCCGTGAAGGGCTTCTCACCCGGCGATCGCGTGGTGAACCTGCAGCGCCCGAGCTGCGGCGCGTGCCGTCGCTGTTTGGAAGGCGAGCCCGTGCTCTGTGAGGGCGCCTGGCAGAGCCTCGGCCTCACCGTCGACGGCGCCTACGCCGAGCAGGTGATCACCTGGCCCCGCGGCCTCGTGAAGCTGCCTGCCGCGATCCCGTTCGACGTCGGCTCCACGCTGATGTGCACGGCCGGCGTCGCCCTGCGCGCGCTGCGCGGCCGCGCCGAGCTGGAGGTCGGCGAGACGCTGCTCATCACCGGCGCGAGCGGCGGCGTCGGCCAAGCCGCCGTGCAAATCGCGAGGCACATGGGCGCGCGCGTGGTGGTGACCACGACGAGCCCCGACAAGGTGGAAGAGCTCACGAAGCTCGGCGCGCACCACGTGGTGGTGAGCGAGAAGCACCGCTTCTCGGACGACGTCCTCAAAGCCGTGGGTCAGGTGGACGCGGCCCTCGATTTGGTTGGAGCTCCAACGATCGTCTCGGCCCTCCGTTGCCTGCGCATGGGCGGCCGCATGGTGGTGCTCGGCAACATCGAGCTGTCCAAGGTCGACCTCAACCCGGGCATGCTCATCGTCCGCGGCCTCTCGATCCTCGGCGGCGTATCGTGCAGCGCGCGCGACCTGACCGATGTGTTCGCAATGGTGGAGTCGGGTGCGCTGGTGCCGCGGATCGACCGGCGTTTGCCGCTCGATCGAGCGGCGGAGGCACACCGACTGTTGGCGGAGCGGAAGGTGGTGGGGCGGGTGGTGCTCGAGCCGTGAGCGTCGCGAAGCGATCGTGAAAGGCGGGGCCGCACCGATTCATCGATGATGCGGGGCCGCATCGATCGGGCTGTTTTGTAGGGAATTGGGCTCGTTCGAGGCGCGCGTGCAAGGTGCTCGGCGCGATGCGCACTCGCTATGATCAGTTCGGCAAGCAGATGATCCGCAACGCCGTGATCGCGCGCGGCCCCGTCGAGACGGACGCCGAAGTCCCTGCAGACACGCGGCGCATCGATCTCTGGTTCAACCCCGGGCCGGACAGCGATCCGCCGAGCCCCGATCTCGGGTTGCTCGGCCGCGTCACCGAGCGCGCGTGCACCGTGGAGCTGTTCCACACCACGCCCGATGGTGAAGCGCTGGCGGCGTGCCTCATCAAGCACGGCAATTTCCGGCACTTTCTCGCGTTGCGAGGAGCGCCTTCGCCGAGCCCGATGCAATGGGTGATCTCCTCCGGCCGTCCCGACAGCGGCATCGAAGGCCTCTACTTTCACCGGGACGAAGCGTGGCCCGCCGGCGTGTACCAAGGCCCGCCGCTGCTCTGGACACGGCTCATGGTGGTCAGCGAGCTCATCGAAGATCGGTCGACGTTGCTCGTGCGCCTGCTCGGCGCGGGCCGCGTGCTCAAGCGCGCAATTGCCGAGCTGAAAGCGCTGCCGGAAGGCGCCCCCGAGCGCGACCTGGCGCTGCCCGTTCTGCTACGCTTGCGGCTGGAGGTGCCCGCCAACCCGGCGGCACGGACCAGCGACGATCAGGAGTTTTTCATGGACACCCAGGACATCGTCGAGAAGTGGCGCAACGAGGCGATCCAGGAAGGCGTCGTGGAAGGACGCCGACTTGGAGCCGAGATTGCGCTCTCGCACGCGCTCATCCGCCTCTACGAGGCACGCTTCGGCGCGTTGCCCATGGATCTGCAAACACGCATCGAGAACACTCACGACGTGCGCACCCTGGAGAGCTGGCTCGTGCTCGCCGGCACCGGCACCGCCGACGATCTCGCCGCTGCCATTCGCGCGGCCCGCGCGAGCTGATCGCGCTCACGCCTCTTCCAAACGCACGCCCGCTGCAGCGAGCGCAGGCTTTCGCACCACGCAGTCGCCGAGGGTGGACACGATGGCGGGGTGCCGATCTTCGGGGGCCCACACGAGGACGTGGCCGCCGCCGCCGGCACCGCACATGCGCACGACTTCGGCGCCGAGCGGCTCGATGCGACGAGCGATGGCGATGGCGTCGGCGTTGGCGGTGGGATCGCGCGCGATCTTGGCGACGGCGCTGCGGCGCATGCCGGCGATGACGCGGGAGAGATGGCCGTCTTCGAGGCCGAGGGCCACGTCGCCGGCGGCGGCGACGAGCTCGGCGGTCGCGCCTTCGGGGTAACGGGCGCGGCCGATCACTTCGCCCGAGACGCGACGCTCGCCGGTATCCACGAGCAACATGCCAGCCGCGAGCTCGGCGAGGAGCGCGGGCGAGATCGCCAGCGCGGTGCGGCTCGTGAGGCCGCGCTCGTCGAAGCGCAGATCGAGCAGGCCACCGTGCGCGGCGAAGGTTTGATCCTGCGAGCCGCAGGCGAGGCTCAAACCATCGCGCTCCACGCGCACGGCGTCGCGCACGAGATCTTCCGGATCGGGTGCGCCGTCGATCGACGCGTGCAGCGCCGCGAGCGCGGCGACGGCGGCGGAAGCGCTGCCACCGAGGCCGGCGCCGGGCACCACGTCGGTCTCGATGCGGAGGCGCACGCCGTCGTTCACGTCGGTGAGCGCGAGCGCTTGTTCGAGGAGGCGGGCGCCGAGATCGTCGCAGCGGGGATCTTGGCGGCGCCGGGTGACGACGAGGCCCGTCGCGGAGAGCTCCAAGCGAACCCAGCCGCGATCGAAGGGCTCGACCAGCGCGCGGGTGCGCAGATCGATGGCAGTGCCCACGATGCGCCCGCCGAGGCCGGGGAGGAACGGCGGGAGATCGCTGCCACCGCCGGCCAGCGACACTCGCATGGGCGCAGAGACGACGGCGCGCCTCTCGGGTGCGTGGAGCTTGCGGCGGGGCGAAGACACGGGCTCGATGACGGGGCTCGTCGCGGTCATGGCCATCCTGCTCGGGCGGAGCGCCTCGGACGATCACCGCGAGGCCGGCCAGGACTCGTGCCAGCCGGCGTCGCACGGGGGCGCGCCGCGATCCAGCAGATATCGATCCACGCGGGGCGCCCATGGGTGCGCGGGACGGTGACGCGGCGGATCGAGAGCGATCCAGCGTGGGGCTCGCCTGCTCGCCAAGGGCGTGTCCGCCCCCGGCGAGAGCGCGGTTGCGGCGATGCGCAGGATGCGCCAAGAGGTCCGGTCCCATTTTTCGGAGCCCCGATCGCCAAGGCAGCCGGGGCCACAACCGACCGACAAAAACCGTGGTCTCTACCGAACGAAACCCGAGCGAACGCTCCGCCGAAGAAACCCAAAGCCGCATCGTCACCGAGGAAGAGCAGATCCTCGCCCGCGTGACGAAGCACCTCGCCGTGGCGAAGCCTTCGCGTCCGCCCCCGACGGTGGACTACGAGGAGCAGCTCCTCTCGCTCCGCGATCAGATCGCCGAAGCGCGCCTCGAAGACACGCCCGCGCTCGTGCAGCAGATGGAGCGGCTCTCCGGCATCGCCGCGCGGCGCGCGGAGAACGTGGTCGAGCCCGTCGACCCGCGCTCTCCGTACTTCGGTCACCTGCGCCTGCGCGAGAGCGGGCGCGGCGAGCGCGACGTGCTCATCGGCAAGACGACGCTGGTCGACGGCAAAGCGGGCGTGCGCATCGTCGACTGGCGGCACGCGCCCGTGAGCCAGATCTATTACCGCTACGAAGAAGGCGCGGAGTACGAGGAGACCTTCGGCGAGCGCGAGGTCGAGGGCAAGGTGCTGGTTCGGCGCACCGTCACCATCGACGAGGGCGAGCTCTGCCGCATCTCCGCGCCGCAAGGCACCATCGTGCGCACCGACAGCGGGTGGAAGACGATCAGCGTCTCGGCGACCGAGCTCTCCGGCGGGCAGGGCACGGCCGTTCGCCCCGAGGACATGAAGGGCGCGCTCGGCGTGGGCGCGAGCTTCGCCGCCAAGGAAGACCGGCATTTGCCGGAGATCGCCGCGCTCCTCGATCCGCGGCAGTTCGAGCTCATCTCGCGCCCCGACTCCGGCATCGTCGTCATCCAAGGCGGCGCCGGCAGCGGCAAGACGACCATCGGCATCCACCGCATGGCGTTCCTCAACTACAACGCGCGGCACCGCTTCGCGCCGGACAAGATGCTGATCGTCGTCGGCAGCCCGGCGCTCCGCGCGTACATCGGCGAGATCCTCCCCGCGCTCGGCCTCTCCGGCGTCACGGTGGAGACCTTCCGCGAGTGGGTCGCGAGCGCGCGGCAACGCGCCTTCCCCTGGCTCGAAGCGCCCGTCGAGGAGAGCACGCCCTCGGTGGTCACCAAGGTGAAGACCCACCCGGTGATGCTGCGCCTCCTCGCCGAGCGCGCGGCCGCCTTCACGGCCAACCCGCGCTCCCGCAAGGACTCGCGCGGCGTGCTTCATTTCTGGGCCGAGCTGCTCACCGATCTCGACGCCATCCAGGCCGCCTTCGCCAAGACGCCCGATCCGGAGCTCAGCCCCGATCAGATCAAGCGCGCCTGGCGCTGGTGCGCCGATCGCTGCCCCGCCGTGCTCGAGCTCGATCCCGGTGATCGCGCCGAGCGCAAGGCCGCCGCCGACGCCGAGCCCGATCGCGACGACGAGGACAACCTCGGCGCCGACGCCAAGGCCCTCGGCCCCGACGATCGCGCGACCCTCGATCCCGAGGACGACGCGCTCCTCGTGCGCGCGTATCAGCTCATCCGCGGCGAGCTCCGCAAGGGCAAGCAGCCGCTCGTGTACGAGCACCTCTTCGTCGACGAGGCGCAGGATCTCGCGCCCATCGATCTCGGGTGCCTCATCGACGTCATCGCCAAGCACAAGGTGCAAGGCTCGCCGGAGCCGCAGCCCTCGGTGACGCTCGCGGGCGACACGGCCCAACGTCTCTTCATGGACTCGGGCTTCCGCGACTGGCAGGCGGTGCTCGACGATCTCGGCCTCTCCGGTCGCGTCAACGTCGAGCCGCTGCGCATCGCCTACCGCTCGACGCGCGAGGTCTTGGCCGTGGCCCGCGACATCCTCGGCCCGCTCGCCGATCCCACGCCGCCCATCGCCCATCGCTCGGGCGCGCCGGTGGAGCATCATCATTTCCCCAGCGCCGGTGCGGCGGTCGCGTTCCTCGCCGACGCCATCCGCCCGCTGATGACGCGCGAGCCACGCGCCACCGTGTGCATCCTGGCCCGCCACCCCGAGCAGGCCGAGATGTATTACGAGGCGCTGAAGATGGCCGAGATCCCTCGGCTGCGCCGCGTCCGTCATTTCGAGTTCGCCTTCCGCCCCGGCGTGGAGGTGACCGAGATCCGGCAGGTGAAGGGCCTCGAGTACGACTACGTCGTGCTCGTCGACGTGAACGCGTCGAGCTACCCGACCGACCCCGAGTCGCGCCACCTGCTGCACATCGGCGCGACCCGCGCAGCGCACCAGCTCTGGCTGGTTTCGAGCGGGCCGCCGTCGCTCCTCATCCCCGCCGCACTTCGATAAGCGAAGACGAGCCCGACGGAGCGCTTGACATTGGGGGGTCTTCGACTAGGTTGCCGCCTGCGCGGTGGAGCAGCCTGGTAGCTCGTCGGGCTCATAACCCGAAGGTCGTAGGTTCAAATCCTACCCGCGCAACCAATCGACCTTTGTGCTCGGACGTTGGCCGGTGAAGCAATGGCTTCATCGGCTTTCGTGTTTTGTTTTGCGCTTTGTTCGGCGCTTTGTTTTGCGTTTCATTTTCGGACGCGCCCACCTCGCGCTTGGTGCCGTTGCTGCCGAAGTGCAGGTAGCTCGTCGCGTCCTGCTGGAGCTTCGAGGTCGTATGGGGCGCGGGCGAGTCGTGCTTCTGTTCCTTGCGCGTGACCCTGCCGACGCGGAGACGTGGTCGCGGCGTCCTCGCAACGCGTCGTGACGTTGCCGCGCGCGATGAGCTCTCAGCCGGAAGGCTGCCGGCTCGCGCTCGCCGCCATTTCGTGAACGGCCGCGAAGCCGCGATCGATCAACGCGAGGAACGCCGCGTTCGCCTTCTTCGCCGAGCCGCCGCCCTCGAACACGCGGATCGCTTCGCCGTAAGCCGTGCGCCACGTCAGCACGATCATGCCGGCGACGAGCCGCGTGAGGCCATCGGGCTTCGGACCGGCGAGCTCGACCGCGAGCCTCTCGACCGTCTCGTCCCCGACCTCGCGAAGGCGCGCCTTGAGCGACGGGCTCGCCGCGACGACGTGCCACCAGCCGACCGTCTGACTGTCGATGCGCGCGAACGGATGCTTCTGCTCGCGGAGCCTGTCGACGAGACGGCGGAGCGCGTCGATCGGCGACTGCCCCTTCGGCCTCTCGCCGAGCGCCTCGTGCAAGAGCTGCTTCACCTCCTCCTCGCGATCGAAGAAGAGGTCCTCCTTGCGCGCGAAGTAGTTGAACACCGTCACCTTGGAGACTTTTGCGGCGGCGGCGATCTCTTCGATCGTCACCGCGTCGAAGCCGCGCTCGTAGAACAGCCCCGTCGCGACGTCGGAGATCCGCTGCCTGGTCTCGCGCTTCTTGCTTTCGCGGAGCTCGCCCATGGCTCAAATCCTAAACTCGGAACAAATTTTTACTAGCACAAAGTTTTACCGAGTTTAGCTTTCACGTCATGATTCATGACGTCGTCATCGTCGGTGCCGGCCCGGTCGGCCTCTTCCTCTCCATCGAGCTCGCGACCGCGGGTGTGAAGCCGCTCGTGCTGGAGCGGCTCGTGCAGCCCGACCGCACGATAAAGGCTGCCTCGATCGGCGCGGTGGCAGCCGAGGCGCTGGAACGACGCGGGCTCGCGCGTGCGCTCGACGACGAGCGCCGCGCCACCATGGCTTTGATGATGCCGGCGCTGAAAGCGCGCTTCGGATCAGGAGCGATGAAGAAGCCGGGAGGCCACTTCTCGGGGATGTTCTTGATCGAACAGAGCCTCCAGCGCGACCCGGAGCGCCACATGCGTCCCGTGCCGCAAGAGGCGCTCGAAAAGATCCTGACCGCGCGCGCGAGCGAGCTCGGGATCGAGATCCGTCGCGGCATCACGGTGGAAGGTTTCGAGCAGGACGATGACGGCGTGACCGTGCAGACGAGCGCGGGCCTGCTCCGCGCGAAATACCTCGTCGGCTGCGACGGTGGCCGGAGCCGCGTCCGCAAGCTCGCCGGCTTCGAGTTCCCCGGCACGGATCCGACCATCACCGGCTATCAGGCTGTCGCCGAGCTCGATGCGCCCGAGAAGCTCGCGACGGGATGGCACCGAACGCCGCGCGGCCTCATCGCCTCCGGACCGGTGCCGGGGCGCGTCTTCACGGCGGAGTTCGACGGACCGCCGCCCGATCGGAATGCGCCGATCACGCAAGCCGAGGTCGAAGCGGCGATCCAGCGCGTGAGCGGCACCGACGTGAAGATCCTCTCGATGACGATGGCGACGCGCTGGACCGACAACGCACGGCAAGCAACGACCTACCGGATGGGCCGCGTCCTTCTCGCCGGCGACGCCGCGCACGTCCACTCGCCCTTCGGCGGCCAAGGCTTGAACCTCGGCCTCGTCGACGCTGCGAACCTTGGTTTCAAGCTCGCCGCGGCGGTGAAGGGGCGCGACCAGCTCCTCGACTCGTACACCGCCGAGCGCCATCCCGTCGCGGCGCGCGTCCTCGAAAATACCCGTGCGCAAGTCGCGCTCATGCGTCCTGACCCGCTCACGAGCGCGCTCCGCACCATCGTGGGTGACCTGATGAAGCTGCCCGAAGGCAATCGCTACTTCGGCGAGATGCTCACGGGCGTCGGCATTCGTTACGACCTCGGCGACGACGATCCGCTCGTCGGCACGCTCGCGAAGGACCAGCTCCTCACGCTCGAAGGCGGCGGCGAAGAGCGGCTCTACGTGCTGATGGAGAGAGGCGGCGGCGTCTTCATCTCGCCTTCGGAACGCTCACTCCCGCAAGACGTGCAACATGCACGCTCCCAAGACGGCCCATCGATGCTCGTTCGTCCCGACGGCTGCATCGCGTGGACAGACGCGTCGTCGCAGTCGCTCGACGACGCGCTCGCGCGCTGGTTCTGATGAGAGCGACGTGCCCGTCGTCGCGCGACGTCATGGGCTCTGTCTCGCCTCCGCACGCGCGCGGAGCGCATAGAGCCGCTTCATCTGCTCGATCTCGTTCGGTCCGAAATCGTCCCGGAGATCGTCGTCGGTCCCCGCGATGCGATCGGCCCCCATCGAAATGACCCGCAGATCGTCACCGACGCAGTGAACGACGTAGAGCGATCCCCACGGATCGCTCACGCGCTCCCGCGCGAGATGACGGGCGCTCACGAGCTCGTTCACCGATGGGCACGACGAGGTCCGCTCGTCCATCGCCATCGCGACCTCGGCCGCCTGCTTCACCGCCCGACAGCCATGGACCGCCTCGACCACCCTCGACCTCCCCCCGCCCCAGGGCAGCAAGAGGGCGCCCGCAACGAGCCCCAAAGCGCCCGTCAGCACGAGCGCCCCCGCGCCGATCCACAGGAGCAATCTCCGCTTGGATGAACCCTTCGTCTTCCTCACTGCGGCGGCTTGATGATGGCCTTCGTCCACTGCGGGCTGACGTACTGCGCGGCGATCGTCTGCCCGGGAATGAAGAACGGCGCCGCGCTCGGATCCTCCGTCCCCGACCCGAGCTTCTGCAAATCGATCGCCGTCACCCACAGGTGCTTGCACATCTTCTGCCCTTGCACGAAGCCGCATTGCGCGTTCTCCGGGCTCGCGAGCGTGAGGCGGTGTCCATAAGGCCGCTCCGCCGCGTACGCGAGCCACGCATAGCGCTTGCCCGCCGAAGGCGCCCATTGCGGCCACGTGCTGCTCAGCGTCGTGCCCCCGCCGTTCGAGCCTTTCACGAGCTCCAGCACTTGATTGTCCTTGCGGCGCACCACCGCGATTTGCCCGCTCAGGTTGAGCTGCGACACCTGCGTCTTGATCGACCACCAACCCGCCGCGCGCGTGAAAGCCACCGCCGTGCCGTCCGGCGAGATTGTGGGCAGGAGATTGTTTTGCCCGACGTCGGGATTCATCGCCGCTTCGGCCGGGGCCTGCACCAGCGTCTTCGGGGTGCCGAACGTGAAGCCCTTGTCCTTGTCCCACGAGACCGGCATCTCCACGATGGAGGAAGCCACGATGTCGTCGCCCAGCAAACGCACGTAGTTCTTGTCACTGTCGTATGCCGCGAAAACGACGAACGTCCCATCGGGCGACCAATCGGGCATCGAGGTGGCGTGGCCGACCGCGGGATCGATGGCCGCGATCTGCTCGGCCAGGTTGCTCGGGAGCTGTGTCCCCGTGTCCGGATCGATGACCTGGAGCCTCACCGTGCCCGGCGTGTTTTGCGGCACGTTGTCGGGCACGGTGAGCAGCATGGCGGGGACCTGCGAATCCTCCTTCGGGTTGAAGGTCGCATAGGTGGCGCGGAAGCCGGGATTGGGCGCGATCTTGGACGCATAAAGGCCCTTCTTCTCGTCGTACACCAGCGTCCCGAACTCGAAGTTTCCGCCGTTGTAGGTGTACGCGAAGCGCTTTCCGTCACGCGAGATGCGGTGACATCCGGAGCAGGGTTGTCCGGGAGACAAGACGGGGTTGTCGTTCGGCAAAGGCACGTCGGTGCCCTTGATGATGTCGAGCACCCGGAAGCTGCCCGTCGACGATTGCCACACGTAAATGGCGCTGTCGTCGATGGCGTCCGATGCGATGGTCATCGCTCGCGGCGCGCTCGCTCGGATCTTCCCGCCGCCGAGCCCCTCGACGGTGACGCTCGTGGGCGTGTCGGCCGTCGTCTGCCCGATGACGGCCCAGGCGTCGGCTGGAAAAGAGAGCTCGCGTGCCGGCGTGTAAAACGCCACGTCGAGGATCTCCGGGCTCGAAACCCGCACCCGATAGATCCCATTGTCCGCGACCTGCGACCATTGCGCTTCGATCGGCGGCAGATTGCCGGGCAGCACCACGCCGTCCTCCGGATACTCCAGCGCCGGCGCGGCCGTCGGATCGGGATCGGCCGTGGCCGCGTCGAATCCGGATTTCGTCGTGGCATCGGTGCCGGGCAGGAAGACGTCGCCCTTCACCTGCACGGTGAGCGCCGCGGTCGCGTTCACGCCCTTGTACGTCGCCGTGACCGTCGTCTTGCCGCCGTTGCCCGTGAGCTTGGCGACGCCGCCGGAGATGGTGGCGATTTTGGCGGCCGTGATCCAATCGACGTCGGCGGTCACGTCCTGCTCGATGCCGTCGTTGGTCGTGCTCGCGAAGGCCGTGAACGTGACCGATCCCGGCGTCGATCCCAACGTCACCGAAGCGCTGGCGATGTCGGGCTCGATGCGCAGCTTCAACGTGGCGGGCGCGCCGCCGCCGCCCGCATCCACGCCGCCGCCGGAGGTCGTGCCGGTCGATCCGGTCTCGCCCGAGCTGGAGCAAGCCGCGACAATCGATGCAGCCAGGGTGACGACGAGGGCGAGGTTCGAGACAGCGCGCAGTCGCATCCCTCGATGCTAACGGTATCCCTGCGGGGATGGATCGCGATCCGGCCGACGCCACGCCGAGCGAGCTCGTCCATCCGCCCCCACACGACGCTGGCGGAGCCTCCCTGGATGCTCTAATCCGGCTGAATGGCTGAACCCGCTGCCGCCAGCGTCGCCGCCGAGGAAGAGGAGCCCCAAGCCGACACCGCGGTCGCCGCGATGTCCGACGAGGAGTGGTACCGCACGGTCTATCGACCCAAAGAGCTGCAGTTCACGGTCCGCGCGGTCGTGTTCGGCTGCCTGATCGGATCGGTCCTCTCCGCGGCCAACCTCTATACGGGGTTCACCATCGGCTGGACGTATGGAGCCTCGATTACGGCGTCCATCTCGGCCTTCATGGTGTTCCGCGCTTGGTCGGCCGTGTCCAAAGGCGCTCACTTCACCGTGCTCGAGAACAACACCATGCAGACCGCCGCCTCGGCCGCGGCGGCCATGGCGGGCGCGGGCCTCGTCAATGCGATTCCAGCGCTCATGGTGCTGACGCGGCGGCAGCTCGGCTTTTGGGAGGTGGTCGCCTGGCTCGTGTCGGTGGCGTTCCTCGGCGTGTGCATCGCCATCCCGCTCAAGCGGCAGATGATCAACGTGGAGAACCTCAAGTTCCCCTCGGGCATCGCCGCCGCCGAAACCACGCTCGCGCTCCACGGTGAGGGCGAGGGCGGCGCGCAGAAGGCCAAAGCCCTCTTCGGCGCCGGTGTCGCGGGCGCCATCTTGAGCTTCCTCCGCGGCGGGCTCGAGCTCATCCCCGAATCGCTGCCCAAAATCGGTCCGATGATCGGCGGCCACACCATGGCCAAGCTCACGCTCCAAGCCGACATCAGCCTGCTCAATTTGGGCGCCGGCGCGCTCGTCGGTTTGCGCACCACGATCTGGATGGCCGTCGGCGCGACGGTGTGTTGGGCCGGCCTCGTCCCTTGGGCCGTCAATCACGGTTACATCGTGACGAACCCCGACGCGCCCAACTACTTCTCTCGTGCGGCCAAGTGGTGCATGTGGCCCGGCGTGACGATGCTCGTCGTCTCGGGCCTCGTCTCCTTCGCGCTCAAGGCCAAATCGATCGCGCAGGCGCTGCGCTCGCTGAAGACGATGAAGAGCACCGTGCAAGGCTCTTCTCCCACGGCGCAGGAAGGCGAGAAGCAGGACGTCGAAGTCCCGATGCGCTGGTTCTTCTGGGGCCTCGGCGCGGCCTCGCTCCTCTGCATCGTCACGCAATACGTCGTCTTCCAGATGAACCCACTGCAGACGATCGTCGCCATCCTCCTCTCGTGCGTGCTCGCGCTCGTGGGCACGCGCGCTCAAGGCGAAACCGACGTGAACCCCATCGGCGCCATGGGCAAGGTCACGCAGCTCATCTTCGCGGCCATCGCGCCCGGCAACCCGCAGACGAACCTCATGGCCGCCGGCATCACCTCCGCGGGCGCCAACAACTGCGGTGACATGATGCAGGACATGAAGACGGGCCGTGTCCTCGGCGCCTCGCCGCGCAAGCAATTCATCGCTCAGCTCTTCGGCATCGCCACGGGCGGTGTCTTCACGGTGCTCGTCTTCGTCTACGCCTTCCCGGTTCACCTCCTCGGCACGAAATACCCTGCGCCCGCGATGCAAACGTGGAAGGCCATGGCCGAGCTCCTCACCAAGGGCCTCGGCAATCTCCCCAAGCACACGCCCGCCGCCATGGCCGTCGCCGCCGTGCTCGCCGTCATCTTCACGCTCGTCGCCGAGCTCGGATCGAAGAAGGTGAAGCGCTGGGTGCCCTCGGCCACCGGCCTCGGTCTCTCCTTCATCCTGCCGGCCTCCAACAGCTTCACGTTCCTCCTCGGCGCGTTGCTCGCCGAGATGGCGGCCCGCAAGTCCCCCAAGAAGGCCGAGATCTACACGATCGCCATCGCCTCCGGCCTCGTCGCCGGCGAGAGCGTGATGGGCGTCATCGTCGCGCTCTGGACCGCGCTCCACGCCGGTCATTAGCATTCACGCTCTCCCGCCCGACATCCCCTCTCCTTTCAAGCGTCCTGCCTCGGTCTTCACCGATTCGGCATGACGTGATGAATCTCCTCTCATCGATTCTCCCCGAGCGCCGCAGCCCGCTCGCTTACGGCTCGGTTCGCCCGGCTTTACGTACCGGGCATGAGGGATTGGGGGTATTCGCGGGCCCGCCGCGCGTCCGCGCGCGGGCGGCGTTCGTGTGGACCGCGCGGGCCGCGCACGGTGCCGCTCGACATCCTGGTGGAGCCGGATGACGGCGAGGCCGGCATCGTCGCCGTCATCGCGGCTGCGCAGCGCACGATTCGGGTGATGGCCTATCAAATCGGGCCGGGCCACGTGCTCGACGCGCTGGCCCAGCAGGTCCGAGCGGGCCGAGAGGTGCGCCTCCTGCTCGACGCATCACCGCTCTCCCACAACGAGAATCGGCTCGCGCTCCTCCGCGCCGCGGGCCTCGATCTGCGCCCGGCGAGCCCTCGTTTCGAGCACACCCACGCCAAGGTCATCATCGCCGACGACACAGCCGCCGTGATCTCGACCGGCAATTTCGTGGAACAGCAAGCGCAGGGCAGCCGCAACTACGCTGCCATCGATCGCGATCCGGAGGACCTCGCTTCCCTCCTCGCGATCTTCGACGCCGACTGGGATCTCCGGCTCACCGACCAGCGTTGCGCGCGGCTCGTGATCGCGCCCGACAACGCCCGCGCCCAGATCACGCACCTGTTCGCCAGCGCGCGGCACACGCTCGACATCGAATCCATGGAGCTCGCCGACGACGAGCTGCGAAACATCATCGCTGCCCGCCGCGCCGCGGGCGTGCGCGTGCGCGTGGTGCTCGCCGATCCGCGCTGGGTCTCCGCCAACCAGGACGCGGCCGCCTTCCTCGCGGAGCACGGGATTCGCGCGCGATACCTCACCTCGCCCGGCGTCCACGCCAAAGCCGCCGTCGTCGACGGCACCACGGCCTTCATCGGCTCCATCAACTTCAGCTACACCTCGCTGAACCGCAATCGCGAGGTCGGCGTCATCGTCGAAGAGCCGCAGAACGTGGCCCGAATCAAGGACACCATCGCGCGCGACTTCCAAGCCGCGACCCCATTTTCGCCGTTTTCGCCCTGGTATTTCTGAGCAACCCGCCGCCATGCGCCGGCTGCACGGCGCCCATGCAGGTCATCGATTGGCCATCACGCTCGGACGTGCGCAACCATGAGCGCGGACACGAGATGGAGGGCTCTACGATGAAGAAGCTGAAGATTGGCATTCTGGGGACGGGTGACGTGGGTCGGGCGCTCGGCACGGGCTTCGCTGCGCTGGGTCACGAGGTGAAGATCGGATCGCGCGACGCGCAGAACCCCAAGGCCGTGGAATGGGCCGAAAAGCACGGCCCCGGCGCCTCCGCGGGCACCTTCGCGGATGCCGCGAAGTTCGGTGACGTCATCATCCTCGCCCTCCTGTGGACGGGCGCGAAGAACGCCCTCGAGCTCGCCGGCCTCGACAACCTCGCCGGCAAGGTCCTCATCGATACCACGAATCCGCTCGATTTCTCGCAGGGCGCGCCGCCCACGCTCTCGGTCGGCACCACCGACTCGGCCGGCGAGCAGATCCAGCGCTTCGTGCCCAAGGCGCGCGTGGTCAAAGGCTTCAACGTCGTCGGCAACCAGCACATGGTAAATCCCTCGTTTCCCGGGGAATGCCGGATATGTTCATCTGCGGCGACGATGACGACGCGAAGAGGACGGTGACCGATCTCTGCATCGCCCTCGGCTGGCCCGGCACCGTCGACATCGGCGGCATCGTCGGCGCGCGCTACCTCGAGCCCATGGCGATGGTTTGGATCTCGTACTTCTTCAAGACCGGCAACGGCAACCACGCCTTGGCGTTGCTCCGCAAATGATCTCGTTCGACCCTTGAAGCAGAAGCTCCGTCAAACCCCGCACCTCGGCGATCTCCCCCTCGATCGGGTCACGCTCGGCGACAGCCGCACGCTCGTCGAGTCCCTGCCGGACGCTTCGATCGACATCGTGGTCACGAGCCCTCCCTATTGGGGCCAGCGCACTTCCCTCGGCGTCGGCGTCGAGGCCGATCCCCGCCATTACCTCGACGCCCTCGCCGCCATCTTCGTCAAGCTCCTCCCCAAGCTGCGCCCTTCGGCCATCGTGTGGATCAACCTCGGTGACGCCTACGACACGCCCGTCAATTGGCGCGCCGACGACCATGCCTATTCCACGCTCGGGCCCGACAAGATCGGCCTTTCCCCGGAGAACTCGGCCTACACCAAACCGCGCGCGCGCCGCCGCGCCTTCATCGATCCCGAGAGTGCCTGGCTCCGTTATGGCAACCTCCTCGCGCTGCCCTATCGCCTCGTGATCGCGCTCTCGGACGCGGGTTATCTGTTCCGCGGCGAGATCGTGTGGCGCAAGAAGAACGCGATGCCCGAAGGCCGTTGCCGCCGCCCGCACCGCCAACACGAGGGCATTTATCTGCTCGCCAAGCGCGAGGATCACGCCTTCCGCACCTCGCCTCCCGTGAAGACCGTGTGGGATCTCGCCAATGAAAAGATCCCCGGCGCCGCCCATTACTCGCGCTTCCCCGAAGAGCTCCCGCGCCGCTGCATCGAGGCTTATGGCAGCGCCGGCCCCGAGGTGGTGGTGCTCGATCCCTTCGCCGGCTCAGGCACCACGGGCCTCGCCGCGCGCCGGCTCGGTTGCTCGTTCATCGGCTTCGAGATCGATCCCGCGCAGGTCACCGCCGCCAACGCCCGCCTCGCGCGCGTGAAGCCGACCACGACGAACACGGCGCCGTAAAAGAGTCGGGAACATTCCCGACGACCCGCGGTCTCTGGCCCCACGGAGCGCCGCGACCACGCCTCGCGCGCGGCGTTGGAGGTGCCCTGTGATCCATCGATCCGCCCGCCGTTCGGGCGCGTTTTCGCTCTGTCTCGCCCTGCTCTCCACGAGCGGCCTCGCATGCCATCGAGATGCTCCGCCGCCGCCGGAGCACCCGTCATGGGCGGTGGCCGTTCGCGCCATCGAGGCCGCCGCCGGCGCGAGCGCGGCCGGCGCCGAGCGCTGCACGATCGATGGCAGCTCGTGCACGCCGCTGCAAACCGGCGAGCAGCTCACGAGCGACGACGAGATCCACACCGCGCACGGCGCCCGCGTGTGGCTCGATCTCGGCAGCGGCACGACCCTCGAAATGGCCGGCCACGCGCGCGCATCCTTCACCCGCGGCGCTCGCCCCGGCGTGCGCTTCCATCAGGGTGCCTTCGCCATCGAATCCACGCCACACGACGGCGGCGCGCTCCTCGAAGCCGGCGCGCACACCCTCACGATCGATCCCACGATCCCCACCTCCATCACTCTTCGCGCGCACGACGAAGGCCGCGCCGACATCGTCGTTCGCCGCGGCCACGTCATCGCCGGCGAAGTCGATCTGCGATCCGGCGACAGCGCCCGCCTCCGCGGCGATCGCGCCGTGGAGCGTGGCGTGGCGGTGGCCGTCGATCCCGATCTCGATCCTCACCGCGACGATCGCCCCGCATCCACGCGCGACACCGCCACGCCGCGCGGGCTCGGCACCATGACGGCGCGTGTCCCCGGATCGCCGGCCATCGTCTCCGGTGTTCGTCTCGTGTCCCATCGCGTCAACGTGGTGGTCAAAGACGGCTTTGCCCGCACCGAGGTGGAAGAGGAGTTTGAAAACGACACCGCTCGTGTCCTCGAGGGTCGTTATGTCTTCCCGGTGCCGCCCGACGCGAGCCTCTCGCGCCTCGCGCTCTGGGTCGGCAACGAATTGGTGGAAGGTGAAATGGTCGAGCGCGAGCGCGCGGCGACCATTTTCAAGTCGATCGTCGAGGACACCGTGCGCCCGCGCGATCCGGCTCTCCTCGAATGGACCTCGGGCAGCGAGCTGTCGCTCAAGGTCTTTCCCATTCCCGCGCACGGCTCGCGCAAAGTCGTCCTCGCCTACGATCAAGCCCTCGCCTCGCACGACGGCCGCGCCCGCTACGTGTATCCGCTCTCGCTCGGCGCCGATCGCGCGACCCGCATCGACGACTTCGATCTTCGCATCACCGCCTCCGATGCCAAAGGGTCTCTGAGCGACGCCGAGACACCTGGATATGCAGCCACCGTCACCGGCGATCGCGGCGGCCTCGGCGTCACCTTCCACGCTCGTGCCTTCACGCCCGCAGCCGATTTCGTGCTCGCTTTCGATGCGCCCGAAGCCTCTGTATCCGCCGCGCCGGCGGTCGTCCCCGCCGCGCACACGACTTCGTCGAACGATGTCACCGATGGATTCGTCGCGGTGCGCGTCCCCATCGAGTGGCCCAGCGGCGCGACACCCAAGGCTCGGGTGCGGCGCGATCGTGCCGTCATCGTGGATGTCAGCCACAGCCAATCGAAGGAGACCCTCGCCGGTGAAATCGCGGTCGCCGAAGGCGTGATGGCGGCCCTCGATCCCGACGAGCGCTTCGTCCTCTTCGCCTGCGACAGCGCCTGCGCTGCCTTCCCCGAGGACGGTCTCGCCGCTCCATCCGCTGCATCTTTCGAAGAGGCGCGCGCCTGGTTGCGGCGGCGTTCGCTCGGTGGATCGTCGGACATCGCCGGCGCCCTGCGCACCGCTCTGCGCCGCCTCGACGCGAGCGGCGCCGGCCAAATCGTGCTCCTCGGCGACGGCGCGCCGACCTCGGGCGAGCTCACGACCGATGCGATCTCCGCGCGCGTGCGGCCCGAGCTCGTGTCGCGCCAGATCGATCTCCGCATCCTCGGCGCTGGTCGCAGCGTCGACGCCGTCGTCCTCGAAGGCCTGGCGCGCGCCCTCGGGGGAACGTACGAGCGCCTCGGCAACGGCGAGCCGCTCACCCGTCGCCTCGAAGATCTCACCCTCGCGCTGCGCGCGCCCGTCCTGCGCAATGCATCCCTCACCACGTCGGGCGGGCTGCGCGACGTCTATCCGCGCGAGCTTCCCAGCCTGCGCGTCGGCAGCGAGCTCCTCGTGCTCGCGCGTCTCGATGCGGGATCGACCGGCGAAATCCGCCTCTCGGGCGATCTCGGCGGCGTCGCCTACGCGGCCGCGCGCCCCGTGAGCCCGCGCGAGACGAGCCCCGTCGTGCCGCGCCTCTGGGCCACCGCGCGCATCGCCGAGCTCGAAGCCTCCTCCGATCGCGCCGCCGCCGCCGACATCATCGCGCTCTCCAAGCGCCATCACGTGCTCTCGCGGCGCACCTCGCTGCTCGTCCTGGAGAACGATCGCATGTTCGCGGCCTACGGGATCCCGCGCACCCAAGCGACGAAGAAAGCCGATCCCGCCTCCAAGAACCCGCTCGAAAACCTGCTCGAAGTGCTGCAGCGCGATGCGCCCGCATCCCTCGATCGCACGAACGACGGCCTCGACCAGGGCATGGGCTTCGGCCATGGCCATGGCCGCCTCGGCCTCGGCATCAGCGGCATCGGCGAAGGTGGCGGCGGCACAGGCAGCGACATCGGTATTGGCCAGGGCTTCGGATCCGACATCGGTAAAGGACAGGGCTTCGGATCCGGCATGGGCCACCTCGAAGGCGCGCATCGCACGAGCCCACCGAAGATCCGCATGGGCACGGCCAACATCAGCGGACGCCTCCCGCCCGAGGTCATCCAGCGCATCGTGCGCCGTCAATTCGGGCGCGCGCGCCTCTGTTACGAGAATGGTTTGCGCCGCAATCCGAGCCTCGCCGGCCGAGTCTCGGTGCGCTTCGTCATCGGGCGTGACGGCACCGTCCAGAGCGCCGCCGACGGTGGCAGCAGTCTCCCCGACAGCGAGGTCGTGAGCTGCGTCGTGCGCAGCTTCTTCGGCCTCACGTTCCCCGAGCCCGAAGGCGGCGTCGTCAGCGTCACCTATCCGCTCCTCTTCTCGAACGAAGATCAATCCGCGCCTTCGCCGAGCGCGTTCATGGATGGACCACGCGCGACGCACCTCGCGGGCGACGATCGCTGGATGACCCAAGGCGCCGAGGCGCTCGACAAGCTCCGCCGCGCCGTCGAGGAGGACGGCACCATCCGCCAGCGTCACGAAGCCTGGATTCGCGGTCTCCAGAGCCGCGGCCATTTCGCCGATGCCTTCACGGCGGCGCAGCGCTTCGCCGATCTCGATCCCGATCTCGACCGCGCCCTCGAGATGCTCGCCGGCGCCGCCGCGGCCGCGGGTCAGGCCGAGATCGCGCGCACCGCCCTCGACGCGATCGCCGAGCTCGCTCCGCGCAACGTCGATCTCCACACCCGCGCCGCCCGCGCCTTCGAGGCCGCAGGCGACGAGGCACGTGCCTGCGCTCACTTCCGCTCGATCGCCGCGCTCCGCCCCAAGTCCGAGGACGCGCGCTACCAAGCCCTGCGCTGCCGCGCACGCCTCGGCGAAGGCGAAGCCGTGCTCGCGGAAGCGCGCGCCGAGGACAAGCCCGGCAAGCCGATCACCGCGCTCATCAGCGCCCTCACCACCGGCGCTGCGCCCGCATACGACGCCTCCGCGGCAAATCCCGGCAGTTTCGAGGCCACCGTGCGCTGCGAGGGCGAGAGCACGCGCTGCCCCACCGTCCTCGTCCTCAAGCCGAACGGCGACATCGTCTCGCCCTGGTCACCCAGCACCGCGCGCGCGAGCGCCCGCGCCGTCGCGCTGCCCTGGGCCGCCGACGGCGTCTACCGCACCCTCCTGGTTGGCGGCGCGCCGGACGCGCGCGGCGAGCTCACCGTCCGCACCCACGCGGCGACGCGCAGCTTCCGCTTCGATCACGGCGGCCTCCAGACCATCGCGATGACCACGGTGGAGAGCCCGGGCTTCGGTTCAGGGCACCGGTGATCGTTTGAGCTCAAACAATCTGGAGGCTCACGGGGCCCTCGGCTCGGGGCCCCGTGGAGCACGCCGTTCGCCTACAGCGCCCGGAGCCGCCGCGCGGCCTCTTCGAGGACGTCGTCCTCCTTGGCGAAGCAGAAGCGGCACAGCGTCTCGCCCACGGGATCCGCGTAGAACGAGGTCCCCGGGACGCTCGCGATCTTCGTCCGTTCCAGGAGCGTCATGGCCGCCGCCTTCGACGTCGGCTGAGCGAGGCGCCGCACGTCGGCGAGCACGTAGTACGCACCGCGCGGCACGTACGGCGTGAGCCCCGCGTCGGACAGCGCCGAGCACAGGATGTCGCGCTTCTTCGCATAGCTCTGCGACAGGTCCGCGTAGTAGCTGTCCGGCATTCCCAGGCCGGCCACCACGCCGTGCTGGAGCGGCGTGGGCGCGCAGACGTAGAGCAGATCGTGGGTCACGGTGATGCGCCGCGCGAGCTCCGGAGCCGCCGTCACGTAGCCGAGGCGCCAGCCGGTGATCGCGAAGGTCTTGGAGAGCCCCGAGATCGTGACCGTCCGCGCCCGCGCATTTCCACGCGTGGCGAGCGGCACGTGCGCCTGCCCGTCGAAGAGGATGTGCTCGTAGATCTCATCGGTGATGGCGATGAGATCCCGCTCCTCGATCAGCGCCGCGAGCCGGTCCAGCTCGTCCGCCGTCCACACCTTGCCGCAGGGGTTCGACGGCGTGCACACCACGATGGCGCGCGTCCGCGACGTGATGGCCTTCTCGAGCGCCTCGAAATCGATCCCCCACTCCGGCGGCCGCGTCGGCACCAGCACCGGCGAGAGGCCGAGCGAGATCACCGTATTCAGGTGATATCCATAATACGGCTCGAAGAGGATGATCTCGTCCCCCGGATCGAAGAGCGACAAGCACGTCGCCGCGAAGCCGCCCGTCGCGCCCGAGGTGACCACGATCTCGCTCGCCGGATCGAGCTCGACCCCGTAGTGCCGCTTGATCTTGGCCTGGATGGCCGTGCGCAGCGGCAAGATCCCTTCGGGCGCGGTGTACACCACCCGGTTCTGGGTGATGGCCTCACGCGCCGCGTCGGCGACGGGCAGCGGTGTCGGCAGGTCGCAGATCCCTTGTCCCAGGTTGATCCCGCCCACCGCGTCGCAGGCGCGGCTCATGGAGCGGATATCGGAGATCACCAGCGAGGCGAGGCGCTTCCCGAGCTTCATGTGCGGACGCTATCGCAGAACGTGGAACAAAGCCCACGCCCTCGCGCGAGCCGCGACGTCGCGGGCATGGCCGAATGGCACGCTGGACGCTATAGGCCGCCCGCGCGCGCCGACGACACACTCCATGACGTACGAACTCCCGGAAATCTCGGACTCCCTCGCAGGTGGAAGCCTCCGCGCTCGACGAGCGTTCGGTCGCCCATCGTGCTCTCGGCGCGCCTCCGTCCCCTCGCGTTGCTGTCTTCTCTCCACGCTTCCGGGCGTGCCTCGGGGAACGCCTTGATCCGCGTCGCCGCGCGCCGCGTCCGCGTCGAGGCTCCCCTCGCGCGGGAGGTGTGGTCGCTGGCCTGGCCGGCGATCACGCACATGCTCCTGCTCACGCTGATCTTCCTCGCGGGGCGGGCCATGGTGGGCCGCTACTCGTCGACGGCGCTCGCCTCGCTCCAGATCAGCGGCACCCTCACGTGGAGCATCTACTCGCTCTTCACGGCCTTCTCCGCGGGCGCGCTCGCGGTTGTGGCCCGCAGCGTGGGCGGGGGCGATCGCGCCTCCGCCGCCCGCGCTGCGCGCGCCTCCGTCGTCCTCGCCTTCGCCATCGGCCTCGTCGTCGCGCTGCCCCTCCGCATCGTCAACGGCCCGCTGCTCCACGCGCTCTTCCCACACGCGGACGCGTCCGTCCTCGCCGACGCGAGCGACTACCTCTGCATCGTCCTGCCCGCGCTCCCGCTCGCCTTCGTCGAGGCCATCGCCGCGGCCTCGCTGCAAGGCGCGGGTGACACGCGCACGCCGCTCTACGTCGCCGTCGCGGGCAACGTGATCAACGTGGTCGCGAGCTTCGTCCTCATCTTCGGTCGCTTCGGCGCGCCCGAGATGGGCGTGCGCGGCGCCGCCATCGGCAACGCCGCGACCATGATCATCGAGGGCGTGCTGCTCGTGGCCGCGCTCCTCACCCGCGGGAGCCCGCTGCCCATCGGCACCGTCCCCTTCGATCGCAAGACCGACGGCGACGCGCTCCGCCGCGTGCTGCGCATCTCCGTTCCGGCCTTCGCCGAGAAGGGCGTCTATCACGCGGGCTATCTCGGCTTCGTCGCCATCATCGGCCTCCTCGGCGCCGCCGCCATGGCCGCGAACCAAGCCCTCTTCGCGGTCGAGGCCGTCTGTTACCTCTCGGCCGACGGCTTCGGCATCGCCGCCGGCGCCGTCGTCGCGCAGAAGCTCGGCGCGCGCAGCGAAGCCGAGGCCGCGCGCGCCGGCTGGCTCGCCGCGGGGATGGCCACCGCGCTGATGACCATCTTCGGCCTCCTCTTCTGCACCTCGCCGCGCCTCCTCATCGCGGGCTTCTCCAACGATCCGAACATCATCGCGCTCGGCGCCCAGGCCCTCGTGGTCGCGGGCATCGCCCAGCCCTTCATGGCCTTCGCCATCGTCACCGGCATGAGCCTGCGCGGCGCCGGCGACACGCGCACCGTCTTCCTGAGCACCGTGGTGTGCGCCCTGATCGTGCGCCTCTCGGCGACCTATCTCTTCGCCATCCACCTCGGCTTCGGCCTCGCCGGCGTGTGGATGGGCAGCACCGCCGATTGGATGGTCCGCACGTTCATGCTCGCCGTGGCCTACGGCCGCGGCCGCTGGCGCCGCGCCCACGTTTGAGCGCGACACGCACCATCAATAGGCCCTGACGCCGAACACATCGTCCTCGCCCACGAGGGCCTTCGTCTCCTGACAGCTCTCGGGTCGAATCACCTCTCCCGTCGTGGCGTGAACGACGAAGCACTGCGACTCTCCCGAGAGCCTGCCATCCTTGCTCTTCAGCACCAGGAAATGCCCTGCGAGCGGCCCCTCGTGGATCTGCCGGTGATCCCAGAAGCTCGTAATCACCGAAACCACCTTCGTCGCGCGGTCCACGCTGCACAGCGCGTCGTTGTGATAGCCATTGTCCACGAGGAAGAACACCCGCTTTCCATCGACGGAATGCTCGGGCGCGCGCAGCCCGGAGAGTGGATATCCCTTCACCTCGGTCTTCGGATCCTCGGCCACCAACAACTCTGGAGCCCCGCCGGTGACACGAGCGATGAAGAGATCGTGTACCTCGCCTCCGTCCACCGAACGGCGCCGCGCAAACACCACTGTCTGCCCATCGGGGCCGAGCTCCGCTTGGCTGTCGGCCCCAAGCGAAGTGAGCACCGCCGAGCGCCCGTCTGCATCCTCCACCACGATGTCGCCGTGCTCGACACGCGCTCGAACGGCGACGCCCGGCAGACCACGCGCGCCCTCCTTGCGTGATGCGGAGGCCGTGCTCGACACGATCGCGCTCGGCGTGGCGCTCGCCATCGGCGCCTGATCCGTGCTCGCCGGTGTCCGCCGACACGCCGAAAGCGCGAGGAGCAGTGCGATCCGACGACCACGCATCGCCCCGAGAATAGACGGCATTGGGGGCGACGTGACGTCCGGTTGCTCGCCGAGCGCTCGATGTCGCGCAAAGACACGTCGACGCGCACGCGGCCCTGGCCCCGCCGCCGGGGCGCCGCGTCTGCGAAGCGGATCACGCCGCGGCGAGCGGACAAAGCCGGGCGCGCGCGCCTCGCGCGGGTACGCCCTCTCGGCGGCGGCGGGCTCGTGATATACGCGGCACATGGCTCAGGTCCACGGCGGTCGGCTCGTCTCCAAGGCGCTCGCGCGTCACGGTGTCACGCACCTCTTCACCCTCTGCGGCGGCCACATTCAGGCCATCTACGATGGCTGTCTCGACGACGACATCCGTGTCGTCGACGTGCGCCACGAGCAGACCGCCGGCCACGCGGCCGACGGATATGCACGCGTCACCGGGCGTCCGGGCGTGTGCGCAGTCACGGCGGGGCCCGGTGTCACCGACACGGTCACCGCCGTCGCCAACGCGCAGCGCGCGGGCATCCCCCTGATCTGCATCGGCGGCGCGGGCCCCCGCGCCCTGCAGGACATGGGCTCGCTCCAAGACATGAACCACGTGGAGCTGATGCGCCCCATCACCAAGTGGAGCGTCTCCGTCCCCTCGACCGATCGCATCCAGGAGTACATCGACGCGGCCTTCCGCGTGGCGCAGGCCAACGTGCCTGGCCCCGTGTTCCTGGAGATGCCGCTCGATCTCCTCATGAACTGGGCCGACGACGCGCCGCCCGCCACGGCCCCGCTCGCGCCGCCGCGTCCGGGCGGTGATCCCGCGCAGATCGCGCGCGCCGCGCAGATGCTCCGCGAGAGCGAGCGGCCCATGTTCATCATCGGCAGCCAGCTCCGCTGGTCGCCGCGCCGCGAGGCGCTCCGGGCCTTCGCCGACGCGGTGGAAGCGCCGTTCTATCTCAATGGCATGGCCCGCGGCGGCCTCCCGTACGAGCACGCGAACCTCATGACCCGCTCGCGCAAGTTCGCGCTCGGGCAAACGGATCTCTGCTTCGTCTTCGGCACCCCGCTCGACTTCCGCCTCGAATACGGCCGCGCCATCAACCCGAACGCCAAGGTCGTGCAAATCGATCTCGACGCCAACGAGCTCGGCAAGAACCGCAGGCTCGACGTGGCCATCGACGGTGACAGCGGCGTGGTGCTGGAGCAGCTCCTCGGCGAGATCAAAGAGAAGCGCTCGAACGGCTGGCTCGCCGCGGTCCGCGCCGCCGAGGACAAGTCGCGCGCCAAGATGACCGCCGAGATCGACAGCAACGTGAGCCCGCCCAACCCGCTGCGCGTCTGCGCGGAGCTCGGCAAGCGCCTCGGCAAGAACGACATCGTGATCGGCGACGGCGGCGATTTCGTGGCCACCGCGGCCTACGTGCTCAAGCTCGAGTGGCCCCAGCTCTGGATGGATCCGGGTCCGCTCGGCACGCTCGGCGTCGGCCCCGGCTACGCGATGGCGGCCAAGCTCGCGCGGCCCGACGCCAACGTCGTGCTCGTGTACGGCGACGGCTCCTTCGGCCTGCACGGGCTCGAGTTCGAGGCCATGGTGCGCCAGAACATCCCCGTCGTCGCCGTGATTGGCAACGACGCCGGCTGGACGCAGATCCGCCGCGGCCAGGTCGAGCTCTACGGCCCGAGCCGCGCGCCCGCCACCGCGCTCGACTACACCCGTTACGACAAGGTGGTGGAGGCCGTCGGTGGTTTCGGCGCCTACGTCGAAAACGTCGAGGACCTCGGCCCCGCGCTCGATGCGGCCTTCGCCTCCGGTAAGCCCGCCTGCGTCAACGTGAAGATCGCGCAGAGCGACTTCCGCAAGGGCGCGATCAGCGTCTAAACCTCGGTCGTGGAGCTGCGTTTCGTCACACCCGAGCTCGCCCGTCTCGACGAGATCGACTCGGAGGTGCTCGCCTGCGCGGTGTGGAGTGACACCCGCCCCGTGCACGGCCTCGCCGGCCTTTGCGATTGGCGCCTCGCCGGCCGCATCTCCGAGCTGCTCCGTCGCGGCCACGTCACCGGCCACCTCGGCGAAGCGGTGATGCTCCCCGGCAAGCCGCGCCTCACCTTCGACAAAATCCTCCTCTTCGGCGCGGGCCCGCGCGCCATCTTCAGCGAAGACACCTTCAAGCGCGTCGTGAATCAAATGCTCACGACGATGGAGGATCTCTCCGCGCGCGCCTCCGTCGTCGAGCTGCCCGGCCGGCACGATGGCTTGATTCCGGCGGATCGCGCCGCCGACATCCTCCTCGCCTTCGCCGGCGGCAAGCCCGCGCACGACGTGTGGACGCTCGTCGAAAACGCCGAAGGCAAACAGCGCATCGTCCAACACATGATCGAAGAGCGACGGCGGGTGCGGCGGGTGTTTTGAGGCACCCGCCCCTTTCCGAGATCGTCAGTCTTCGATGCGCACCGCGCTGGCCGCCAGGTCGGCGCGCAGCGCGACCGCGTCCGCGCAGCCCGCGCCCATCGCGCACGCATCGCCTTGGAACAGGATGCGCCCATCCGCATCGCGCCGGCAAACCGTGGTGCCTTGTGCATTGGTGGTGACGAGCTCGGGGCCCGCGAGCCGCGCGCACAGCGACATGGACGAGCTGTCGATGACGACGTCATCGGCGTCCTCGAGCACGAGGAGCCCTTCGAGCGTGGCCCCGGGAACGAAGGCCTTTTGATCGTCGTCCGGGAGGCAGGCATTCGCCGGATCGAGCTTCGACGCATCGTAGCGGCCAATGCAGCCGCGCGACGCCGAGAGCACGCCCGCGCCGAGCCGCACCGCGCGCAAGGGGAGCACGATGGCCTTGCCATAGGTGTCGAGGAAGATCGGCAGCAGCAGATCCTGTGACGCGGCCGTCTCGAAGCTGCCGTCCGCCGCGATGTCCACCGCGAGCTTCGTCGGCTGCACGTGCCGGCCTTGAATCATCTCGTCGGCGAACACGTAGCCTCGCGCCGGATCGGTGATGGGCCGAGCGCCGCCGACATCGAGCGTCGCCGCCGCGGTATCGAAGCGCAGGAGCCACGACGCCGTGCCGGTGCCATCGAGGTTGCACGCCGGATTCGCGGGCCGCACATCGGTGGCCAGCGCGCGGCCGATCAAGCCCGCCGTCAGGCTCTGCGGCGTGCTCACGTGGATTTCGGAGATACGGAGTCCGAACCTGCTTCGACCGCTGTTGTCGACGAGCCCGAGACACTCCGGCTCGACGGCCGGGCACGACGCGGGCACGCCGCAAACACCGGATGTCCCGGTGCCCGGCGTCCCGGTATCCCCAGATCCGCTCTCCTCCGCACAACCCACGAGCGCCACCGCGACGAGCGCGAGCCCGACTCTCCACGACCCCATGATGTCCTCCTGACCCGATGAATGTACGGACCCGAACGAGCCCCGTTCAGGTCGACGGAGGCCAATCTCTTGTCATCTCGGGCCACCGTCAGGTGCCCAATCGATATCGTCGATGCCCCGCGGTCGTCACAATGGATGTCGAAGAGGCGTCGATGCTGCGACGTTTTCCTCATGCGCACCGCGCCTGGTCTTCCCGCGATCGCCGTCGTCGCGCGGGCCACGCGCACATGCGATACGCTCCCCGAGAGGAGGCCCCTCATGCGCACGCTCGCCGTCCTCGTCCCGTTCGCCCTCGTGCTCGCCGGTGCCTGCGGAGGCGATGGATCCAGCGGCGGCGGGGGCCACGGCGGCGGCAAGCAATGCACCGATTGCACGCCGACGGGGGCGATGACCTTCGCGCTCCCCTCGCCCGTCGGCGCGACGCTGTGGACGACGACCACCATGGACAAAGTCCTCCGCGAGGCCGCGCCGCCCACCGCGCAGGACGTCGCCATCCAGATCCACGCGGCCCGGAACGAATTCGAGCCCTTCCAAATCGTCGTCCACGCCGACGCCGACGCCACGGCCAAGATCACCATGACGGCCTTCACCGGCCCCGGAATGGTCTCCGCCCCAACCATTCACCGCGTCGGCTACGTCCACGTCTCCGAGCCTTCCGATGCTTCATCCATCATGAGCTCGGAGATCCCCGATCCGCTCTACCCCACCTCCTTCGGCGCCGCCGAGAGCCTCACGGGCGGGCAAAACCAACCTTATTGGCTCACCGTCCACGTCCCCGAGAACGCGGCGCCCGGCGACTACACGGCGACGCTCACCGTCGACGTGAATGGCAAGAAGCAGGACGTGCCAGTGAACCTGCACGTCTTCGACTTCGCGCTGCCTGCGAAGATCGGCTTCGACGGCAACTGGAACGCGAGCTTCGAAGCGCTCGGCGGGAGCGAGAGCCTCGACAAGGTCGAAGCGCTCAAGACTTGGTTCTACGAGCACCGCCTCGTGCCCTCGAGCGTCGCCTGGCCGGCCGGGCTCAACTACAATGGTGGCATCGAATACGACTGCGCCTCGGGGACGTTCACGGGCGACGACAACGCTTATGACTTCTCCCAGCTCGGCCCTCTGTACATCGACGGCAAGGGCTGGAACGGGGTGGGCTTTCCGTCGTTCGAAATCATGCAGTTCGTGGACAACTCCACCCCTCGACCGGAGACGTTCTGCGGTGTCGATCGCGGGCCGGATGCCTACGGCACGAGCGCCTACAACGCCGAGTGGTCGAAGCTCCTCGCGGCCATCGATGCCTACTTGGTGGCGCGGGGTTGGGAGGAGAAGGGCTATTACTACGTACAGAACGAGCCCCAGGGCGACGAGGATTACGACATCGCGGCCTTCCTCGCCGACCTCAGCAAGAAGGCGGCTCCGCACCTGCGCATCGCGGTGAGCGAGGAGCCGAAGGCGGAGATCGTCGAGAACGCCAATGCCCATGGGCACAGCTTCGATCTCTGGTGGGCCAACCTCTCCGAGTTCGAGCCGACCTACGCCAAAGAGAGGCAGGCCGCGGGCGAGTCGGTGTGGTGGTATTTCCTCTACGGCGATCTGCCGCCCTACTTCAACCCGATCACCATCGACCACTCCGGCATCGAGTCGCGCATCGCGTTTTGGGGCGCCTGGAAGTACCGCATCAAGGGCTTTGCGTACTACTCGGTCACGGGTTGGGGCAGCGATCCCGTGAGCAACCCCAAGCCGGAGGGCACGAATCAGAACGGTGATGGGTTCCTCCTCTATCCGCCGCAGGACGGACAGCTCGTGAGCAGCATTCGCTGGGAGCTCCTCCGCGAGGGCGCGGAGGATTACGAGTACTTCCTCCTCGCGGCCGGCGGGAAAGCGCCGCAAACGCCGGACGAGGCGGCCAATTGCGATCTGACGACCGCGAGCGCGGTATCGTCGCCGACCTCGTTCACGCGGGACACGTCGGCGCTCAAGCACCTTCGCGATCAGCTCGGGCTGATGCTCGAAGGCAAGGTGAACGGGTGCCCGGCGCTCGACTCCAAGCCGCCGGGCGCACACGCGCGCGGGTCGTATTACTTCAACTTCCAAGATCCGGCCGGCGAGCCCAAGGCCGATCCGCTCGTCGTCGATGGGCACACGTGGACCAAGATCGGTTGGGAAGCGTACGACGCCAAGAAGGGCTATGGCTGGTCGGGGCCCTACATCGGGGACGCCAGCATCATGCTCTATCAGTACCTCGACGACGCGAGCGTGAGCGAGCTGCAAAAGAGCATCATCTACGATGATTACGGGCGCACGGACACGTTCAACTGGGACATCGAGAATGGCAAATACACGGTGACCGTCTCGATCGGGTGGGAGGGGAACACGTACTCGAAGAACCGGGTCGTCATCGAGGGACAGCCGCTCTTCGACGACGTGGAGACGAACCCGGAGACACCGTATCGGGTGAAGTCGATCACCGTCGACGTGACCGACGGGAACGTGACCATGGAGGCCGGGCAAGAGGACGAATACACGATGCTCAATTGGATGAGCATCGAGCCGGCGGAGTAGCGGGAGCGCGGCCTCGACACCTCGATGACGGCATGGCGAAGGTTGGCGCCGCCTCTTGCAGAGGGGCGCGAACCCGCGTGGAATGCGGGCCTCATGAACGAGCCCGAATGGCTTTCTGCGCTGCGCGCCGACGAGGATCTCGCGGCGCGCTTCGAGCTGCGGTTCCTCGATGCGGAGGCGTCGGCCGAGGTGCGGCGGCTCGCGCATCAAGGGTGGGAAGGGAAGTTTCAGGGCGCGCTGGCCGAGCAGGGTCACGAGCGCATCGAGCGCGCGACGCCGGTGGGCGGCGGGCTCGCCCGCAGGCGGCGGATCTCGGGGGTCGAAGAGATCGTCGTCCTGTGGCTCGATCCGGAGGAAGATCAGCTCTTCGCCGGATTCACCCTGGCGCAGGCACCGGCGCTGTGGCTGCCGCTCGGTACGACGCGCGCCTCGGTCACGGCCGCGCTCGCGCCTTATGACGTGAAGGATACGCCGCCGGTCTCGGTGCTCCCGCGCGTGCATCGCTGGCTCAAGCAAGCCGCGCCGGAGGAGCGTGAGCTCATCGAGCAGGTATGCGATCGGTGGGAGCCGTGGCTCGACGATGCCAAATGGCAAAATGGGAATGTCGACGATCCCTGGGCCGCCTCCGCCCCGGCGCGCAACATGGTGGAGCAATCGATTCAGCTCCGCGAAGCCGCCCAAGAGAGGCCCGGGCGCGTGCCGAGCACCAGCTACCGCACGCTCTGGTCGCGGAGCGTGCTCACCATCGAATATCACCCCTTCCATTGCGTGTTCGTGGTGCGCCACGCGCCCGCGCCCACGGGCTTGCCGGAGGCCGTGCTCGACGATCTCACGGGCGGCGCCGTGCCCAGCGACGTGCCGGTGGACGTGGCCGCGTCGCTCCTGCGCTCGGGCAACGTCACGCTCGATCTGCTCGATGGAATGGCCGACGCCTGGGAGCCGGCGCACAGCATCGCGCGCGCCGCGCTCCTGCCCGGTGAGCCCCCGGCCGGCGCGGATTTGCGGAGGCGCTTCGATCAGGTGAAGGACGACGTCGAGCAGCGCTCGTTCTTCGTGAAGCTCGCGCTCCATTACCAACATCATTGGGTGCTCCTCGACATCGCCGCCGCCGAGCCGGAGCTGGTGCGCGCGCCCGATCTCGCGCCCCTCTTCCAAAACGTCGTCCCCGCCGCCGTGCTCGAGGTCCTGTGATGCGCGTGATCGTCCCCCAGCCCTCGGTCACCGCCGCCGGAATCGACGCCGCGCTCCTCGAGCGAGGGTTTGCCCGCACCGCGGATTTCCCCTTCGAGAATGGGATTCGCGAGATCCATTATCGCATCGGCGAAGGCCGCGCCGTGGTCGTCGTGGGCGCGCAGGAGGGCGCGACGGTGATTCGCTTCCACGCCGTGGAGGCGGCGCTCGCCGCCGAGGTCGCGCGCGTGCTCGAAGCGGTGGAGCCCGCCGCTTTGATTGTGGCCGTTCGCGAAGCGAGCGAGCCGCGGGCCGCGATTCGGGCCATCGGGCGGCTCGCGGTGGTGTTCTACGTGCCCGATCATCCGGCCTTCGAGGAGGCGCTCGACGCCGCGCTGGCGCGGCTCACCGATCCTCACGCCCTCGTGCGCTGGACCGCCGGCCGCGTCGTCCCGGGCACGCTGCGCAAGGTGGAGGCGGCGTTCGCGGCGGCGAAGGATCGTTTTCCCGAGCTCACCGAGCCCTGGGAGAGCATTCGAGTGGCCTGCGAGCGCAAAGAGGACGGCACGCTCGGCGACGGCCCCACCGACGACGTGGCGGAGCTCGCGCGCCGCGCCGCCGAAGGCGCCGAAAACAAGCAGTGGAGGCGCGTCGCCCTGGCCGCCGAAGCCTGGCTGTCGCAACGGCCGGACAGCGACGAGGCCGCCTATTTCCGGGCCATGGCCCATCGTGGCTTGGGCGAGCCGCTGCTCGCGCTCGCGTGGATCGCCGGCGCCGTCTGGCACATGCGCCTCTCCGCCGAGACGGAGCGCAGAATGGTTGAAGAAAGGCCGGAGAACGGCTCGCTCTTCGATCCGGCCCGCAAAGAGGCGACGGCGGCGGCCTGGCAAATCGAAATGGATGTCATCGCCGTGGAGGCGCGCGCGGCGGTGGACGCCGCGGCCCATGAAGATCGGTTGTTCGCCGTCTTCGAAGGTTGGGCGGCGCGCGCGAAAGATCGCGTCGGCGGCGCGGGCGGGGCGCTGGGCGCCGCGGCGCAGGCGCTGGCAGGCTTGATTCCCGGGCTGGATCCGCTCCTCGCCTGGCTCCGGGTCTCGACGCGATTCGGGGCCACGCCCGACGATCACGAGACCCTTTTGCGCGAGGCCGAGGATTCACCTTGGGTATGGCAGGTGCGCGCGGAGCACCTCGCCGAGGACGACTTCATGGCCAGCGTGGGCGCGTGGGAAGAGGCGCGCCGGCTCCTCGTCGAAGGCGCTGCGCCGAGCCCGCTCGCCGCGCGCATCGCGCGTTTGCAGGCGCTCGCCGGTCAGACCCAGACGGAGACTGGCATTCTCGAAGCCTTGATGCGCTCGGCCTATGACCGGCGCGATTGGGATGACGCCGCCATGCGCGCCGATCTCCTGATCGAGCGCGATCCCGACTCCGCCCTGGCCTGGCAAATCCGGGCGAACGCGCGCACCTTCGGTCTGCGGCACGAGGAGGCCGTCCCGGCCTACGACGAGGCGTTGGAGGCGCTGGATCGCATCATCGAGGTCGAGGGGAAAACCTATCTCGACGATCCCCGCTCCGCGCTGGAGTTCAACCGAGCCTGCGTGCTCGCCAAGCTTCGCCGCCGCGCAGAGGCGCTCGAAGGGTTGCGCCGCGCCGTGAAGCGCGACGCGAAATGGGCCCAGCGCGCCGCGGAGGACGATTACTTCGAGGCGCTCTGGCAAGATACGGAGTTTCTCTCGATCGTGCGCGGGGACGCGGCCGCGCGCCTGCTCGCGGAAGAGAAGACGCCGGCGCACGTGGTGGGCTTGTTGCAAAGGGCGAATGCCGCGATGGCCCAGCTCGACGCGACCGCCGCCGTCGCGCTCGCGAGCGAGGCGCTGGGCATCGCGCGCGTCCTCGACCACGGCATTCTGCGCGTGAGCGCGGGGATGATCGCGGGCTACGTGACGGTGGTGAAAGGCGACGCCGAAGCGGGGATTGCGCTCGCGAACGAGGCGCGCGCCGAGCTCGATGCCATGGCCGATGCCGACCCGGCGTGGCGCGCCGAGCAGCTCGGCGAGCAGGTGACCGTGCTCCTCGCCGCCCAGCGATGGGAAGATGCCGAGTCGGTGTGGCGCGACGCGCTCGCGGCGCGCATCGCGGCCTTCGGTGAAGCATCGCTGCCCGTGGTGCTCTCGTACAACCAGCTCACGTTGATCGAGATCGGCCGGAGGGCCTCTTTGGAGGAACGCGCGGCCACGCTCGCTCGCGGCGAGGAAAGGCTCCGCGAGCTCCTCGCGCGCACGCCCGACGACGCCGAGGCGCACGCGCAGCGCGCGTCTTTCGCCGCGGGGCGAGCCGATCTCACGAACGACGCGGAGGCTCGCACCACCTTGATGGAGACCGCCGCCGAAGCGCTGGAGAAGTCCGCCGCGCTCGGTGGCCTGCGGCTCCAACACGTGGACAAGGTGCTGACCGTCGTCGAGCAGACGGAGGCCCAAAGCGCGCTGCGCGAGCGCCTCGGCGCGGTCCACGCGCGCCTCGTGACCTTGCTGTTCCCCGATCCGGCGGAGCGCGAAGAGCGGCTGTTCTGGCGGCGCATTCGCCACGAGGTGCGCGCCCTGCAGAGCCTCGGTCACGACGACGCGAGCATCGCGGCCGCGCTGGCCGATCTGATCCGCGGGCAGGCGCCGGCCATGGTGCGCGAGCTCGGCGTCTTCAAGGGCTTCGCCGAGCACATGGCGCGCGCCACGGCGGGCTATCGCATGCTCGCCGTCATGGCCCCGATGGCGCTGCAAACGGCGGTGGCCTCGGGGAACGTGCTGAACGCGATCGATCAGCTCGAAGGGCTGTTGCTCTCGGGGCGTGACGAGGACGAGGACGACGGCGAAAACGAGGGCGACGACGAATAGCCCTTCTCGCGGATCTCAACCACCTTTGGCCAAAAGGGCCTTGAGCCGCGGGGTGATTTGATCGACCGCCCCAGCGCCCTTGATCGAGCCCTCGATTTGCTCGCCGCTGCCCATCCCATCGGCGCGCGGGAGCGCGAACAGCGGAATCATCCGCGAGGAATAACCAGCCTTCTCCAGGCGATCTCGATCCCGATCCAAATCGAACTCCAAGAGCCTGAGCCCGGGGAACGAGCCGTCGAGCTGCCCGGCCTTGGCCGCGTCGTGGAAGCGCTGACAGGGCTCGCACCATTTCGCGCCCACGTACACGAGCAGGCGACGGCCTTCGCCCTTCGCGCGCTGAAGCTCCGCTCGCACGATCTCCTGCACCTCGCCGGCCTCGGGCGCTGCCACGGTCTCCACCGGCACGGCCTTCTTGGCCTCGGCGGCCGGCTCCTTGTGCGCGGTCGCCTCTTCGGCCTTGCAGCCGCCCGCGACGGCGACGGCCAGCGCGAGGAGCGCCGTCGATGGCCATCGAGAATGGAGAATGGTTGTCCGGGAAGTCGATGCGCGGTCCATGATGGCTAACCGATCTTCTCCTCGATGGCGTCGCAGAGCGCCCGCAGGATCTTGGCGCGCGCGAAGTATTTGTCTTCGGCCTCGACCAGCGTCCACGGAGCGATTTCGGTGCTGGTGCGATCGATCATGTCGCAGACGGCGCGCTGGTAAGCGCCCCACTTGTCGCGGTTACGCCAGTCTTCTTCGGTGATCTTGAAGCGCTTGAAGGCGATGGTCTCGCGGGACTCGAAGCGGCGGAGCTGCTCTTCCTGGCTGATTTGGAGCCAGAACTTCACCAGGATGGTGCGGTTCTTCACGAGCTGCTCTTCGAAATCGTTGATCTCGGAATACGCCCGCATCCAATCGGGCTCGGCGGCGAAGCGCTCGACCCGCTCCACGAGGACGCGGCCGTACCAGGATCGATCGAAGATGGTGAGCACCCCGCGGCGCGGGACGTGGCGCCAGAAGCGCCAGAGATAGGGCTGCGCGCGCTCCTCCTCGGTGGGCGCGGCGATGGGCACGATGCGGTAATGGCGGGCGTCGAGCGCGCCGGTGACGCGGCGGATGGCGCCGCCCTTGCCGGCCGCGTCGGCGCCCTCGAAGACGGCGATGACCGAGTGCTTCTCGTAGCCGGGCGTGCGCGTGAGGAGCGCGAGCTTGCGCTGGTATTTGTCGAGCGCGTCCTCGTAAGCCTCCTTGTCGAGGCGCTGGGCGAGATCGAGGCGCTTGATGATGTCGACGTCGTCGACCGGCGCCACGAAGGGCGCGGCGTGCGTCTCCGGCGGCTTCGGCGCGGGCTCGTCGAGGCGGCGGCGCAGGGCCGCGAGAAGGGCTTTCCCCACCGTCAGGCTGCGATATCGCTCGTCGGTCCCCTCGACCACGAGCCAAGGGGCCTCGGCGGTGCTGGTCTCGCGCAGCGATCGCTCGGAGATGCGGCGGAAGCGATCGTAGAGATCGAAGTTCCTCCAGTCCTGCTTGGTCACCCGCCAGCGCGTCTTGGGCTTGTTTTCGAGGCGCTTCAAGCGCGTGTGCTGCCGGTCTTTGGAGAGGTGGAACCAGAACTTGAGGATGAGCGCGCCCTCGGCGGTGAGCATGCGCTCGAAATGGCGGATGTCGTCGAGCGTGCGATCCAGCTCGGCGTCGCTGCTCTGTTTGTGGACGCGCTGGAGAATGGGATCGGTGTACCAGGAGGTGAAGAAAATCCCCGTCTTGCCCTTCGGCGGCAGCGCGCGCCAGAAGCGCCAGATGGACGGGCGCTCGCGCTCTTCTTCGGTGGGCTCGCCGAAGGCGTGGGTTTGGATGAGGCGGGGATCCATCCACTCGTGGAGGAGGTTCACCGTCTCGCCCTTGCCGGCGCCGTCGACCCCGGAGATGAGGATGACGACCGGGAATTTCTTGCTCTGGAGGAGGTCGTACTGGGCGTCGAGGAGCGCTTCGCGCAGCGCCGGCAGCTCGCTCTCGTACGTCTCTTTGTCGACGGCGTGGCCCAGCTCGGCAGACTCGAACATGGTGAAGCCTCGGGGGGCCCCGGGCGATCGGGGCGGGCCGGGAATGTAGCGCGCTCGTCCGGGATCCGTCACGCGCTGCCCCGCGCGGCCGCCGATGGACTACGCTGGGCGGGCCGTGACGCTCGCCCAGATTCGCAAGAATGCCTTCGCCTCCGCGCGGGACCTCCGCCGCTTCCTCCCCACCACGCGCGAGGAGATGAATGCGCGCGGCTGGGATGAGCTCGACATCCTCATCGTCAACGGTGACGCCTACGTCGATCACCCGGCCTTCGGAGGCGCGCTCATCGGTCGCTTCCTGGAGGCCCGCGGCTTCCGCGTGGGGATGATCGCGCAGCCCGACTGGCGCGACACCAAAGACCTCCTGCGCATGGGCGTGCCGCGCCTGATGGTGGGCATCACCGCGGGCAACCTCGACTCGATGTTGAACAAGCTCACCGCGCAGAAGAAGGTGCGGAGCGAAGATCAATATTCCCCCGGCGGCCGCACGGGCGCGCGGCCGAACCGCGCTTCAATCGTTTACGGAAACCTCTGTCGCCAGGCCTTCCCGGGCGTGCCCCTCGTCCTCGGCGGCATCGAGGCCTCGCTCCGGCGCATCGCCCATTACGATTACTGGTCCGATCAAGTGCGGCGCTCGATCCTCCTCGACGCCAAGGTCGATCTCCTCATCTTCGGCATGGGCGAGCGCCCCGTGTGGGAGGTGGCCGATCGGCTGCGCAAGGGCGAGAGCATCCGCTCCATCCGCGACGTGCGCGGCACCGCCTTCGTGATGCGCAAAGGCGAGTGGGAGGACATCGAGCCGAGCGCGTACACGACCGACGGCAAGACCTTGATCCTGCCGAGCTACGAGGCCGCGACCGCCGACAAGACGGCCTTCGCCGAGATGTCGCGCGCCTTCCAATTCGAGACCAATCCGGGCAACGCGCGCCCGCTCCTCCAGGCGCACGGGACCGAGGCGGTGTACTTCAACCCGCCCGCGTTCCCGCTCGAGACGAAGGACATGGATCAGCTCTACGATCTGCCCTTCGCGCGCGTGCCGCACTTCGCGTACACGGAGGCGATCCCCGCCTACGACACGGTCAAGCACTCCATCGTGACGATGCGCGGCTGCTTCGGCGGCTGCACGTTCTGCTCCATCACCGAGCACGAGGGGCGCGTCATTCAATCACGCTCGGCCGAGAGCATCCTGCGCGAGGTGCGCGCGCTGCGGCGCATGGACGACTTCCGCGGCACCATCACCGATCTCGGCGGCCCCACGGCCAACATGTACCAGATGAAGTGCAAGGACGAGAACATCGAGCGCTCCTGCCGGCGTCTCTCCTGCGTGTTCCCGGACGTGTGCGAGAACCTCAACACCGATCATGGTCCGCTGCTCCAGATCATGAAATCGGTGCGCGAGGAGCAGGGCATCAAGAAGGTCTTCATCGCCTCCGGCGTGCGCTACGACCTCGCCGAGCGCTCCCCCGAGTTCGTGCGCGAATTGGCCGAGCACCACACCGGCGGCCAGCTCTCGGTGGCCCCCGAGCACAGCAAGAAGGACGTGCTCGACAAGATGAAGAAGCCCGGCATCCAGAGCTACGAGCGCTTCGTGGAGCAGTTCCGCTGCGCCAGCGAGGACGCCGGGAAAGACCAGCACCTCGTGCCCTATTTCATCTCGGGGCACCCGGGCTCCACGCTGCGCGACATGGTGGATCTCGCCATCTACCTGAAGAAGAACGGCATGCGCCCGCGGCAGGTGCAGGACTTCATCCCCACGCCCATGTCGATGGCCACGTGCATGTATTACACGGGCATCGATCCCTTCACCCGGCAGCCCGTCTACACGGCCAAGGAGATGCACGAGAAGCGGCTGCAAAAAGCGCTTCTTCTGTACTGGGATCCGGCGCATCACGACGAGGCGCGGGAGGCTTTGCAGAAGGCGGGCCGAGGGGATCTGATCGGGACCAAGCCGCATTGCCTGGTGCCGCCCGCGAGCGGCAAGGGTGCTCTGCCGATGTACATGCGCGGCGGCCGGCCCGACGCGCGCCGGCCGCGGCCCAAGCCCGTGCGGCGCTGATCATCGTGGAGCTGCGCTCGTTCAAGCTCCGCTTCACCGACAAGCACGTGCGCGCCGTGCCGCGGACCGACGCGCGAGGCTGCCCGTTCTCGGGGCCCGGCGTGGATCTGCGCGGCTCCGAGGCCGAAGCGGCGTTCGCGGCGGCGGCGCCCATGGTGGCCGCGCTCGCGGAGGCGGAGCCCGGCATCCAGGTGCGATCGATGGCCGTCGACTTCGAGCGACCGCGGGTGACGGCGACGCTCGATCCGACGACGCCCGACACCGATCCGCACGCGCGTGTGGTGCGTCTCGACGACGGCCCGCTCCTCCGGCGCATGATTGCGGCATGCGAGCCGGCGGTGGCCGTCATCACGGCCGCGGCGACGCGCGCGCTCGCCCGGCGCGAGGAGGCAGGATGACGACGACGTTCACCGCCAAGCTCGGCGATCGCAGCCTCTTTCCCGATCTCGCGGGCCGCGTGTACGTGAACCACGCATCCATCTCGCCGCCGTCGCTCGCCGTGCGGCGCGCGGTCATGGGCGTGCTCGACGATTACGCGGCCCATGGCTCGGGCTCGTTCGGGAAATGGGCCGCGCAGCGCAGCCGCCTGCGGGAGAAGCTCGCGAAGCTCGTCGGCGCACGCGCCGAGGACATCGCGCTCATGCCCAACACGACCCGCGGCGTCAGCGACGTGGCGCTGTGCTTTCCGTGGTCGCGCGGGGATCGGGTGATCTTGTTCGAGGGCGAGTTCCCCGCCAACGTGACGCCGTGGCAGCGCGCGGCGGAGGCGTTCGGGCTCGAGATCGCCTGGGTCGCCGTCGCCGATTTCCTGGCCTCGGAGGAGCAAGGGCTCGAAGCCCTTCGGCGCGAGCTTTCGCGCGGAGCGCGCCTCGTGGCGGTGAGCGCGGTGGAGTTCCAAAATGGTTTGCGCATGCCCATCGCCGAAATGGCGAAGATGGCGCACGCCGCCGGCGCAGAGCTGTTCGTCGATGCGGTGCAGGCTTGTGGGATCGTGCCCATCGACGTGGTGCAGGACGGCATCGATTACCTCGCCGCCGGCTCGCACAAATGGTTGATGGGCCCCGAGGGCGGTGGGTTTCTCTACGTGAGCCCGGATCGCATCGACGCGCTCCGTCCCAACGTCGCGGGCTGGCTCAGCCACGAAGATCCGATTGGCTTCCTCCTGCGCGGCCCCGGCTTGCTCCGGTACGACCGGCCGATCCGGCGGCGCGCCGATCTCTTCGAAGGCGGCAACGTCAACACGGCCGGGCTCGCGGGCTTGGAGGCGGCGGTCGATCTGATCCAACACGTCGGCGCTCGAACGATCTTCGAGCACGTGACCAGAATCCTCGACGCGCTCGAGCCCGCGCTCGTGGGGCGGGGCTTCGCGAGCCTGCGATCGGCCGATCCACGGCAGCGCTCGGGCGCGCTCTCGGTGCGGCCGCCCGCGGGGATTTCGTTGGTCGAGCTGGGGCGCGAGCTCGGGTCGCGCGGCATCTCGTGCTCGACGCCGGACGGCCTCCTCCGCTTCTCGCCGCATTGGCCGAACAGCGTGGATCAGGTGCCCGAGGTGCTGGCCGGGCTCGACGCGAGCCTCGCTTCCCTGCGGCGCTGAGCCCGTCCCCCGCGGTCGGAACGCGCATTGCTGCGCTCGAAGCGCGGCATTTCACCGGGGGGGAAGCGATGAAACTCGCCAAGGCCAAGAGGGATGTGTCTCGGTTCTTCACGCGCCGTCGACGGAGCGAGGGCAAGCTCTCGCTGGCCGCATCGGCGCTCGGCGCCGGCGCCGGTCTCATGTACTTGCTCGATCCCGATCGCGGCGCCCGCAGGCGCGCGCTCGTGCGCGACAAGAGCGTGCACACCGCGCACCGGGTGGGCGATCTGATCGACAAAGGCAGCCGCGATCTCGGGTACCGCATGCGCGGCCTGGTCGCCGAGGCCGGCTCGATGGTGCGCCGCGATCACCCGAACGACACGCTCCTCGTCGAGCGCGTGCGCTCGAAGCTGGGAAGGGCCGTGTCGCATCCGCACGCGATCCAAGTGGAGGCAGAGGACGGGCGCGTGAAGCTCCGCGGGCCGGTGCTGGCCAAGGAGCGCGCGCGGCTGCTCTCGTGTGCCATGAGCGTGCCCGGCGTGCGCGGCGTGGAGGATTGCCTCGAGCCACACAAGCCCGAAGACAAGGTGCCCGCGTTGCAGGGCGGCGCGCGCAACCGAGGCGGCCGCTTCGCGCTGATGCAGGAGCGCTGGTCGCCCATCACGCGCATCTTCATGGGCGCGGCCGGCGCGGGCCTCGTGGCCTACGGGCTCGCGCGGCGCAATCAGCTCGGCGTCGTGCTGGGCGGCGCGGGCGCCGCGATCTTGGCGCGCAACGTGGCCAACCGCCCGCTCAAGCGCATCCTCGGCATCGGCGCGGGGACGCGGGCGGTCGACTTCCACAAGACCATCCACGTGCACGCGCCCCTCGAGGAGGTGTACGAGTTCTTCACCGACGTGGAGAACTTCCCGCGCTTCATGTCCCACGTGCGCGACGTGAAGCGCATCGGCGACGATCGCTACCACTGGGTCGCCGACGGGCCGGCGCACATCCCCGTGTCGTGGGACGCGGAGGTGACGCGCCGGGTGCCGAACCAGCTCTTCGCCTGGCACAGCCTCGACGGCGCCGCCGTGAGCAACGAGGGCAGCGTGCGCTTCGACAAGGACGGCGAGAGCTGCACGCGCCTCGACATCCAGATGTCCTACAACCCGCCCGCCGGCGCCGTGGGTCACCTGGTGGCCTCGATGTTCGGGGCCGATCCGAAGCACGCGATGGATCAAGACCTCGTGCGCTTCCAATCCCTCATGGAGCGAGGAAAGACGACGGCCCACCACCGCGAGGTGCGCGCGGAAGAGGTGGGGCTCCGGCGGTAGGAGCACTCGGAGGAGAGAAGGAACGCAAAGGCGCAAAGGCGCAAAGACGCAAAAAGGCGGGGAGATAGAGGGCTCTTTGCTTTTTGCGACGTTGCGTTTTCGGGTCGAGTCCGGCGATACCGCTCGATGAAGATCAGCGCGCCGTCTTCGGGAAGATCAGCGCCCACGACGACGGCCCCGTCTTGAACAGGGCCGTCGCGGAGGCGTGCGCGGCGCGATCGTAGTGCGCGTACCACGCCATCGCCTTCCACGCGTCGGTGTCTTGGATCGACTCGGGGACGAACACGTCGAGCTCCACGTAGCGGCCGCCGGTGGCTTTGATCAGCTCGGGGCCGAAGCTCCACGAGGCGCGCTCCGGCTTGGGGATCGCGTCGTTGTGGAGGGCGCCGCCGTAGAGCACGACCATCTTGTCCGCGCCGAGCTTTTGGTTGCGGGCGACGAGGTCCTTCGCCTTCCCGCCCGCGAGGCGCGCGATGGTCTCGAGCATGGCGGCGATGGCGCCGTCGCCGGCCTTGGCGGCGCGCTCGAGATCGTCGCAGGTCGGGCGCAGCGCATCGGGGATGACGCCGAGCTTGCGGGCTGCGTCGCCCATGGTGACGTACTCGTTCTGGTTGCTCTCGGCCTGGTGCTTCGTCACCTCGCGCTGCTGCGTGCGCACCTCCTGCTCGGCGGGCTTGCAGCCTTTGGGCGGGAGCATCAGCTCGACGACGAGATCGGAGGCGCTGCCGCGGAGCGCGGGGAGGAAGCGCTCGGTGAAGCGCTTGGCCGCGGAGTCGACGCCCTCCATGCCCTTCTGCGCGTGCGCTTCGCCGATGCCGAGGACGAGCGGCTTCGCTTCGAGCACGGCGGCGAGCGCCTCCTCCGGCGTATCGAAGAGGCGGCACTCGAGCGCTCCGCAGGGCCGGCCCGATTTCGTGGCAGCCGCCGTTGCCACGGGCGCGGCGCTCGCCGAAGGCAGCGCGCTCGCCGCTGCCGGCGCGGCGCTGACGGCGCCGGGCGTCGAGGCGTCACCGGCCGGTGGTGAGCCGCCGCAGGCGGCGAGCGAGAGAGCAGCGAGGAAGGCGAGGGTGCGCGGCGATCGGCTCATGGAGATCGAGATCGAGGACGCGGCGAGCGCGATTGTTCCTTCAGCCGATGAGATCGATTCCGCCCGGGGGGCGCTTCACCGCGGCCACACCCATCCGTTCGAGGTGCGCCATCACCCCGAGGACCTGCACCTCGTCCCACGCGTCGCCCACGATTTGCAGGCCGATCGGCAGGCCCGCCGCGTCCACGCCGACGGGCACCGTGCCCGCGGGGTTGCCCGTGAGGTTGCAGAGGAACGTGTAGCGCACGAGGCCTTCGAGGGCCGGCGGATCGCTGAACGACACCTTCTCGTCCTCCTCGGTGTAGCGCGGCGCCGTGATGGCCGTGGTCGGCATCGCGATCACGTCCACGCCCGCGAGCGCCTGCATGAGCTCGCGGCGCATGCCGCCGCGGAGGCGCACGGCGTCGAGCTGCTCCAGCGCGGTGAAGCCGCTGAGCACGGCGAACACGAGCCGCAGATCGTCGCCGAGGAGCTCACGCTGCTCGATCCACTCGCGCCGGTGCGCGGCCAAGGACTCGGGGCCGATGGTCAAGTAGCCGACCTTCGAGGCGTAGTGCGCGATGGGCAGGCTGATGTCGACGAGCGTCGCGCCCTCGCGCTCCAGCGCGCGCAGCGCATCCCGACAAGCCTGCGCCACGGGCTCGCTGGCGTCGCGCCAGTCGGCCTCGTCGACGCCGATGCGCAGGCCGCGCACGCCCGCGCCGGAGAGCGCGCCGAACCCGCCCGCGGGCGGAGGCGGCGCCCACGCGGTGAGCTCGTCGGCCGCGTCCGGCGCGGAGGCGACGATGTCGAGGAAGTGCGAGAGATCGGCGGTGGAGCTCGCGATCGGCCCCGCGTGCGCCACGGTGCCCTTGAAGCCGTCGCCGGCGCGGCTCACGCGGCCGAAGGTGGGCTTGATGCCGAACACGCCGTTGAGCGCCGCGGGGATGCGGATCGATCCGCCGCCGTCGCCGCCCGCGCCGATGGGCGCGACGCCGAGCGCGACGCCGACGCCGGTGCCCGTCGACGAGCCGCCGGGCGCCTTGGTGACGTCGTGCGCGTTGTGCGGCATGGGTTGGTTCACGTTGTTGCCGAGCGGCGACATCCCCCACTCGGTGAGCACCGTCTTGCATACGATGACCGCGCCCGCCTCGCGCATGCGCGCGACCAGCGTGGCGTCGCGCTCCATCGCGGGCTGCGGCTGGCAACGCACGCCGAGGCTCGTGGGCAGGCCGGCGACGTCGAGCTCGTCCTTCACGAGGAAGGGCACGCCGTCGAACGGCCCCCGCGGCTTGCCCGCCGCCCAGCGCGCGGTGGCGGCGTCGGCGTCGCGCAGCGTGGCCTCGCGATCCTGCGCGATGGAGATGTTCATCGAAGGCCGCAGCGTCGCCAGCCGCTCGACCTCGGCGAGCGCGCGCTCCGCCACGCGCCGCGGCGTGGTCACGCGATCGCCGTACGCCAGCGCATACGCAGCCGCGGGCCGCGGCCAAGCGCGCACCGGGAGGGCCTGCGGGCGCGCCTCGATGCGCCGCGGCTCGCGCGCGCGGAGCGGCCGCGTGTCGAGCGCGATGTCGCCGCGCCACGCCTCGGGGAGCGCGAAGAGCTGATCGACGCCGAGGCCGCGCTTCATCACTTCGCGGATGGCCGCGTCGGTGCCTTTGGTCTCGGCCGCCAATCGAACGGCGGCCAAGGTCGAACCGGAGAGGCGGGGGGGTTTGAGCGCCATGGGGAGCGCAGCTTACCGAAGCACCGAGGCCCGATGTGCGATCGATGTGCGCGATCTGAAAGGAAATGTCGCCCGGCTCGCCCGCGCGCCGCGTCAATGCGGGCGAGACCCGGGAAGTCACGCGGGCACCCATTGCAGACGAGCGGCCAGCGCACAGCAGGCTCCAATGGCTGACTCCCAGCGCTGTCGCTTCCCGCATCGCCGAGTCGCCCTTTGCAACGTTGCCGACGCGCGACGCGGCCCGGGAGAGACCTCTGGCCACGATGCTCAAGATGACGTTCACCCGCTCACACCGCACCCCAGGCAGCATCAGCAGGATCCTGTCCCAGCAACGCTTCGACTACCCTCCGCGATGGCCCCATGATCTCGGCTCGACTCCACGACGACGTCCTGCGCCGTATCGCCGCTGCCCGCGAGCGCATGCACGACGAATCGCACGAAGCGCTGCGCGTCGTGGATCTCGCCCGCACGGCGTGCCTCTCGGAGCAGCACTTCGTGCGCTTGTTTCGGGAGATCTACGGCGTCTCGCCCGGGCGTTACCTCGGCTCACTGCGGATCGCGCACGCCAAGCGGCTCCTGTCGCATGGCATGTCGGTGACCGAGGTGTGCATGTCCGTCGGCTATGCGAGCCTGGGCACGTTCAGCCATCGCTTCACGCGCGAGACGTTGGTCTCTCCGAAAGTGTTTCAGCGGCAGATGCGCGCCTTCGGGGCCGTGCCCGAGCGCCTCGCGGCGCTCTTCGTCCCGGCCTGCTTCATGGCGCGGTATGCGCGGGCGCAGAATGTTCATTTCGGAGAAGTCCGAGCGCGCCCGCTGCGATAGGGATTCCGCGTCCCGGCCGCCCGCGCCGGGTGAGGAGCCCCGATGATCGATCGCCTCTCCCACACCACGATCTACGTTCTCGATCAGGAGCGCGCCAAAGCCTTCTACACGGAGAAGCTGGGCTTCGAGGTGCGCGCGGACATCACCATGGGCAACTTTCGCTGGCTCACGGTGGGCCCGGCGAAGCAGCCCGATCTCGAGCTCGTCCTGATGCCGCTCGCGGGCTTCCCGATGGCGGACGAAGGGATGGCGTCGCTGCGCGCGCTCGTCCAATCGGGCCAGCTCGGCATCGGCGTGTTCGCCACGCGCGACTGCCGCAAGACCTACGCGGAGCTCGTGGCCAAGGGCGTCGAGTTCAAGAGCGAGCCTCAAGATCGCCCTTATGGAGTCGAGGCCATGTTCGTGGACGACTCCGGCAACCTCTTCAGCCTGACCGAGCGCAAGTAGCGCGTCACCGCGCTCACGCGGCGAACGCCCCACGACACGAGCGCCCGCGCACCGGCACACGCCGGCCGGCGCGCGCGCACGACACCAGCACGGGAGTCATCGATGTTCCAAACGCGGAAGCTCCGCGCGACGGCGAGGTGCGCCTGCGGAGGCGTGGAGCTCACCTTGATCGGCGCGCCCATCCTCAGCGCCGTCTGCCACTGCGACGATTGCCAGGAAGGCTCTCGTCGCCTCGAGGCGCTCGCCGATGCGCCGCCCATCCGCGATCCCGAAGGCGGGACGCCCTACGTCCTTTACCGGAAGGATCGCTTCACCTGCGAAAAGGGAGAAGCGTCGTTGCGGAGCGACAAGCTCCGCGAGACGTCCTCCACGCGCCGCGTCTTCGCCGCGTGCTGCCATTCGGCCATGTTCCTCGAGGTCGAGCGCGGACACTGGATCTCGGTGTACCGCGCGCGGATCCAGGGAGAGGCCCCGCCCGTGCAGATGCGCGTCTGCAGAAAGCGAGAAGGAGAGCGCGGCGAAGCCCCGAGCGACGTGCCCACGTATCCCACCTACCCGCTGCGATTTCTGGCCAAGCTCGTCGCCGCCAGGATTGGCATGCTGCTCCCTGGATGAGCCCAAGCGCCAACGCGCACCCGGCCCCCCACCACGCCACTTCCCTACAGCGACGTTGCTCGGCGCCATCTCCCCGGCCGAACGGCGTTTGCTATTTTGCTCGGCCACGCCTCGGAAGCCGAGTTGCCCTTTGTAACTTTGCTCAGCGCCATTCCGGTCGCCGAGTCGTGCCTTGCAACTTTGCTCAGGCACACCTCGGCAGCCGAAACGGCCTTTGCCATTTTGCTCAGGCACAACTTGGCAACCGAAACGGCCTTTGTAACTTTGCTCAGGCACAACTTGGCAGCCGAGTTGGGCTTTGTAACTTTGCTCAGGCACACCTCGGCCCCGAAAAGTGCCTTCGCAACGTGCGAAGAGCCTTCTCCATGGCGGGCACGCGCTCGACATTCGGTGCCAGCGTGCTTCACGCACCATGTCCCACAAATCGAATCGGCCTAGGGAAGATTCCTCGGCTCGGCGCCGTATAACCTCTTCGGACAGGCTCGATGACGCTGGGCGGGGGTCGCCCGGCGCGCGGGCCATCGCCCCGACTGCGCCAGCGCGGCGCCGTGGAGGTCTTTGTGGACACTTACATCACGCAGTACGAAGCCATTGGTTATGGCGGCTTTGCCGCACAGCAGATGATTGCCCTCCTAAAAGGGATCGATCCCGATTTCGATCCGGCCGTCGACACGATGTCCAAACGGGTGACCGGCGCGACCGAGATCTTGCGCGCGGCGCTCCAGAAGGCGGACGGCGTGGAGATCACCACGTACGTCGGCGCGGCGGGCGCGGACGATCCGCTGGCGGGCGCGCGGGCGGTGCTCAAACGCGTGGTGAAGTACGCCGAGTCGCGCGCGGGCGGGGAGAGCATCGTCAGGGCCATCCTTCACGGCGAGACGCTCACGGCCGTGCTGCGCCTCCGGCCGGCGAAGCTGCTCCCGGCCCTCGATCACGCGATCGCCGCGGTCGCCCAACACCAGGGCGACCTCCCCGAGCATCAAGCGTGGACCGACGCGCTGACGAAGGCGAAGAACGCGCTCGCTGCGCTCGATTCGGCCGTGCGCAAGAGCCGCGTCGAGCGCCGCGCGATGACGCCCGAGGTCCAGGCGGCGCGGGAGTCGTGGCTCAAGGTGTACGACGCGGCGAAGCTCTTTTGCGAGGGGCTCTTGCTCCTGCAAGACAAGGAGAGGCTCCTGCCGGAGGTGTTCGACGATCTCGCGGAGATCCATCGCGTCCCCGGCGCGAGCGACGGCGACAAGCCCACGCCGCAGCCCATTGGATGACACCACCCCCACGCCGGCGGTCACGTCTCCAGCGACCGCCAGCGTCCCTTCTGCAAAACCCCGCCACCTCCAGCAACCGCCGCCGTCCTTCAGGAGCGCGCGCCGTCAGCAACAGCAGCAACAGCTCCAGCAGCCGCGAGCGCCAGCGAGCGGACCCCAGCAAGCGGCCTGGGCCCGCGATCGTCGCACGCCGGCACCCGCCATCCCGCGCTCACACGCAACGCGCGCGCTCGCCGCTGCTTCTGCTTTGGATCCTCAGCGCCGCGACGCGTGCGGCGGCGGCGGCGGCGACGGCGCAGCCTCCGCGCCCGGCACGCTCACGAGCTCCTCCAGGTTCGGCACCAGCGCGATCTCGATGCGCCGGTTCTTCGCGCGCCCCTCGGACGCGTCGTTGCCGGCCACGGGCGCAAACTCACCGTAGCCTGCGGCAGAGAGCGCCCTCGCGTCCATGCCGCCTTCGATCAAGAGCTTCACGACTTCGATGGCGCGTGCAGTCGACAGCTCCCAGTTGGAGGGGAAGCGGGGCGTGGCGATCTTCACGTTGTCGGTGTGGCCGGCGACCTGGAAGCGGCGCTCGGGCATGGTGCGCAGGACCCTGGCGATTTCGCCGAGGGTGCGGCGGCCGCCTTCCTTCACTTCGGTGCGGGCCGAGTCGAAGAGGATGTCGTTGGAGAGCTCGAGGAGCATGCGGCCGCCGCGCATCACGACCTTGAGCTGGCCGGCGTCGACGAGCTTCTGGAAGCGGGCGGCGAGCTCGCGGAACTGCGCGGCGCGCGCCTCGGCGGCGGCTTGCTGGCGGCGCAGCTCGTCGAGGCGCTGCTTGGTGTCGGCGAGCGCCTTGGCGAGCGCGCCCTTCTCGCCCGAGAGCGTCTCCACGCTGTGGCCCACGCTCTTGAGGCGCTGCGAGAGCTCGCTGTTCAGGGCCATGAGGTCGTCGACGCGCTTCTGATCGTTGGCGCGCGCCACGGTCATCTCGGCGAGCTTGGCGTCGCGCGCCTGCGCGTCCTTGGCGAGGCGACCCATCTCGGCGTTGAGCCGCATGACCTCGATGCCGAGCCGCTGCGACTCCGCCGAGAGCGCGGCGACCTGCGCGCCCTTCTGGGCGGCGTCGTTGCGGGCGGCGTTGAGCTGGAAGATGGCGTCGTCGTACGTCTCGACCCGCACGCACGCAGCGCTCGCGAGCGGCAGCGCGAAGAGCGCGAAGCGCCACGCGAAAGCGGCGCGGGAAGAAGAGGCCGGAGTCGTCATGGCGCCAAGGTGCGCGAAATGGCTTAAAACGCAAACATGTGCGCAGAAAGAGCCGGGAAGATGCCCACCCTCCGCGGGGCACGCTACAGTGGGCCCGCCCCGCAATGATGCCGGCCAGCGAGCGATGACGGCGGTCGTGAGCGAGATCGCGGTGCGGTGCCGCAGCGACGTGCACCGCGTCTGGGAAGCGCTGGCCGATACGGAGCGCACGAACCGCATCCTCGGCATGAGCAAGCTCGCGCTCGAGCCCATCGAGGGCGCGTCGGCGGCGCGCTACCTCGTGCGCACGAGCCTCGGGGGCCTGCCCGTCGAATACGAAGAGCGCCCCTTCGAGTGGCTCTACCCACGTCGCTTCCGCATCCTCCGGCGCATGCGATCCGGCCCGCTCGATACGCTGGACCTCTCCTTCGACCTGGCCCCGCGCGCAGACGGCGGCACCGACGTGAAGCTCCGCCTCGCGCTCGCGCCGCGCGTGCGTCTGCTCGCGCCGTTCGTGCGCTTCATGGCGGGCGTGACGATGCGCGGCTTCGAGGACTACATCGCGCGCGTCGACGCTTCGCTCGCCGCAGGTCGCGAGGTCGCGATCCCGCGCAGGGCAAAGGCTCAATCCGCCGCGCTCGATCGGGCCGAGAAGGCGCTGCGCGCGGCCGAGCCGGGCCGCGCCGCGATCGTCGATCGGCTGCTCGCCCACGTCGCGGACGCGGACGATTTCGAGGCTTCACGCATCCGCGCCTTCGCGCTCGCGGATGCGTGGCGCGAGGATCGCACGGCCGTGCTCGGCGTCTGCCTCTCCTCGGTGCGGGCCGGCCTGCTCGATCTTCGCTGGGAGGTGGTCTGCCCGAGCTGCCGCACCGCCACCGACGTGGTGCCCACGCTCGCGTCCCTCTCCGAGCACGGCGCCTGTCAGCTCTGCGACTTGGATTTCGCCCTCGATCTCGAAGACGCCGTGGAGGCCACCTTCGCGCCCGCCCGCGCGGTGCGCGAGCTCGACGTCGGCCCCTATTGCATCGGCGGGCCCGCGCGCACGCCGCACGTGCTCGCGCAATCGATCCTCCCCGCGCGCGGCACGGCGACGCTCGGCGCGCCGGCCGACGAGGGCCGCTATCGCCTCTTCGTGCGCGGCGGCGCGGCGGCGCCGGTCGAGGTGATCGCCGCGGCGCCGCCCGAGATCCGCATCCGCGCCGAAGAGGCCGGAAAAAGCGGCCCGATCGCGATCGCGCCCGAAGGATCGATCGTCGTGGAGAACGCCTCTCCGGACGAGCTCCACGCCAAGCTGGAGCGCATCGAGGTGGCCGATCAAGCCGCGCGGGCGCGCGTGGTCACGGCCATGCCGGGCTTCCGCCGCGACTTCTCCAACGACGTCCTGCGCCCCGGCCTCGCCCTCAAGATCGCGCGCGTGGGCCTCTTCTTCAGCGACCTCACCGGCTCCACGCAGCTCTATGCCGACAACGGTGACGCGGCCGCCTTCAAGCTGGTTCAGGATCACTTCGACGTCGTCATCGGCCTCATCGAAAAGCACGGTGGCACGTTGGTGAAGACCATCGGCGACGCGGTCATGGCCGTGTTCGCCGACGACATGCAAGGCCTCTTGGCGTCGATTGCCATTCTCCACGCCTTCGAGGATTTCCGGCGCGAAGGCGGCGTGCGCTTGCAAACGCACATCAAGCTCGGTGTCTTCGGCGGGAGCTGTTATGCGGTCACCGCCAACGGCATCCTCGATTACTTCGGACAGACGGTGAACGTGGCCGCGCGCCTCCAAGGCGAGGCGAAGAGCGGAGAGCTGGTGGTCGAAGAGGCGCTCGCCGATCAGGCCATCCTCGCCAAAGCCATCCCCGCGGCCTTCGTGGTGGAGCGCTACGACGCGCGCCCCAAAGGCGTCCCCGAGCCCATTCGGGTGGCGCGCATCCGCGTCGCCGAGCGCTGAAGCGGCGGCCTCGCGCGAGCGACGCTCCCTGCGCGATCGTCTCGGTCGGCCACGACGGATGAGCCCGAGCGATGCGCCTGCGAGGCCCGTCGAGGGGAATCACCGCTTCCTCCGGCGGCGTCTTTCGGCCCCGCGCATGAGCGGAGCGCGGCGGCGCGAACCGCGCTACGTTCGGGCTCGCCATGAAGAAGCTCTCCCCAACCATCCTCGCGGCCGCCGTCATCGCCGGATGTGCCGGAGAAGTCCCCCAAACCATGACGCCCCCCACCGATCCCACCCAAGCTCCCGTTGCCACCGCCGCGCCGAGCGCGCCCGCGAAACCAGCGCTCGCCTATCCGGCGTCGCGCGCCGACGGCCCCACGGACACGATTCACGGCGTCGCGGTGCGCGATCCGTATCGCTGGCTGGAGGACTCCAAAGCCGCGGACGTGCAAGCGTGGATGAAGTCCCAAGACGACCTCACGCGCGGCGAGCTCCACAAGCTCCCCGAGCGCGACGCCATCGCCGCGCGCCTCAAGGAGCTTTATTACATCGACGCCGTCTCGGCGCCCCGGCACCGCGGTGATCGGTATTTCTACACGCGCCGCCACGCCAACAAAGAGAAGACCATCGTCTATTGGAAGCAGGGCAAGGACGGCGCGGAGCAAGTCCTGCTCGACCCCAACGCGTGGTCCAAGGACGGGAGCGTCTCGCTCGGTGTGTGGAGCGTCTCGTGGGATGGGAAGCTCGTCGCCTACGCGGAGCGGAAGAACAACTCCGACGAGGCCACGCTCTACGTGATCGACGTGAAGACCGGGAAGAAGAGCGCGGTCGACGTCATCGAAGGCGCCAAATACGCGACCGCCTCGTGGACGCCCAAGGGCGACGGCTTCTATTACACGTGGCTGCCGACGGACCCGAGCATCAAGGAAGCCGATCGGCCCGGCTACGCCGAGGTGCGCTTCCACAAGATCGGCGAGGACCCGAAGAAGGACAAGATCGTCCGCGAAGCGCTGCACGATCCCACGACCTTCCTCTACGCCGATCTCTCGCAGGACGGCCGCTTTCTCTTCCTCTACGTGCAACACGGGTGGACGTCGATCGACCTCTACGTGAAGGACGTGAAGGCCGGCGCGAAGGCGGAGTTCAAGCCGCTCGCGGTCGGCAAGAAGGCTCATTTCTCGGCCGAGGCCTACAAGGATCGCTTCTACGTCACCACCGACGACGGCGCGCCCAAGTCGCGCGTCTACGCGGTCGATCCGAAGAAGCTCGATCGCGCCGATTGGAAAGAGATCATCCCCGAGCGGGCCGACGCCACGATCGACAACGCCGGTGTCATCGGCGGGCGCATGGCGGTGTCGTATTTGAAGAACGCCACGAGCGCGCTCGAGATCTTCGAGCTCGACGGCAAGAAGGTGCGTGACGTGCCGCTGCCCGGCGTCGGCACTGTCGGCGGCCCGAGCGGCCGCGCCGACGAGGACGCAGCCTACTTCTCGTTCACCTCGTTCACCACGCCGAACGAGATCCACGAGATGTCGATGAAGAGCGGCGAGACCAAGCTCTACACCAAGGTCAAAGTGCCGGTCGACACCTCGCCGTACACGGTCGAGCAGGTGTTCTATCCGTCGAAGGATGGGACGCGCGTGTCGATGTTCATCGTCCACCGCAAGGACCTGAAGAAGGACGGCAGCACCCGCGCGCTCCTCTATGGATACGGCGGCTTCCAGGTCTCGGAGACGAGCACCTTCAGCGCCTCCATCTATCCCTGGCTCGAGCGTGGTGGCCTGTTCGCGGTGCCGAACCTGCGCGGCGGGTCGGAGTACGGCGAGGAGTGGCACCGCGATGGGATGCTGACGAAGAAGCAGAACGTCTTCGACGACTTCATCGGCGCCGCCGAGTACCTGGTGAAGGAGGGATACACGCGCTCCGATCGCCTGGCGATCCACGGCGGCTCCAACGGCGGTCTGCTCGTGGGCGCGGCGGTGACGCAGCGGCCCGACCTGTTCTCGGCCGTGCTCTGCGCCGTGCCGCTCCTCGACATGGTGCGGTATCACCTCTTCGGCTCCGGCAAGACGTGGATCAGCGAATACGGATCTGCCGACGACGCGGAGCAGTTCAAAGCGCTCTTCGGTTATTCGCCGTATCACCACGTGAAAGCGGGCGAGAAGTACCCGCCGGTCCTGATGCTCTCGGCGGACAGCGACGATCGCGTGGACCCGCTCCACGCCCGCAAGTTCGCGGCCGCGCTCCAGGCCGCGAGCACGGGCGGCCCGGTGCTCCTCCGCATCGAGCGCAACAGCGGTCACGGCGGCGCCGACATGGTGAAGGCCGCCGTCGAGGAAGGCGCCGATCGTTACGCCTTCGCGCTGGCGCACACGAAGTCGGGCTCCTGATCGCGTCACGATGGGGCCGCAAGCGGCCCCATACCCCGGGCCGGACGAGCCGGCCCTAATCCGACAGACGACGCGGCCCTCTCGAAAGGGCGGGCCGCGTCGCCGCCGACCTCACCATCGTGCGATCGCCGCGCCGGCGATCGCATTCGATTTCACCCGAGCATTCGCCAATGTGACGCCATCCGATTCCCGCCCACGCCGGCGGGAATCAGAATGGTTGTCTTATTTCTTTCCGCCGAACTTGCCGTAGATGCTCTTTTGCACCGGGACTTTGGGGATCGGCTTCGGCAAGGTCTTTTGCGGCGGGGGCGCGGGCGGCGGCTCTTCGGTGCGCCAGGACCAAGCCTTCTCGGCGGGCTTGGCTTCAGCGGGAGGCGGCGCGGCGGGAGGCGGTGGCGCGGCGGGAGCAGGCGTAGGCGCGCGGGATTGGATCTCGAGCGTGGAGGCGTTGGCGTCGGGATCTGGATCGGGCGCGGGCGCGGGCGGGCTCGGGGTCGCGAGGCGGACCGGCGGATCGGGCCGCAGATCCAACGTGCCTTCCCAGGGATTCGAGACGGGCGGGGGCGCGACGGCGGCGGCCGACGGCGCCCACGGCGCACCGGGAATGGGCGCGCTCGACGCCTGCGCGGAGCCGGGCGCGGCGATGGCGAACGGAGCCACGGGGGCCGCGGGCGCGCCTGGATCGCCGAAAGCCGTCTCCATGAGCTTCTGCTCGTCGGGGCCGATGCCCTGAAGCAAGGACGTCGTCGGCAAGACCGCCGTGGCCCTCTCCTCGCCGTCGGCCGCGGGCGTGACGTCGGTGAGGATCACGGTGCCGCGCCGGCCGCCGGGCGCGGGCGCGTCGACCTCGAGGACCATGGTGCCGCCCCAGGGCGGGCTCGGCGCCGCGCCGACCTCGATGACCACGGTGCTGCTCCGGCCCGTGGGAGGCGTGACGGCCGCCGGCCACACGATCGGTTGCTTCGGCAGCTCGAGGCCCGCGAGCACGTAAATCGTGTCCAGCGCGGCCTCCGACGCGATCACCTGACTGCCGCGCCAAACCACCGAGCACCGCTGCGCGTCCCCATCGATGAGCACCGTGTCCGCGGCCAGCGCGAGCGGCGTGGGGTTGCCGTCGGGCCCGTACATGCGGGCCACGGCGCGCGCGCCGGGCAGGCGCAGCGTCAAGCTCGGCTCCGTCGGATGGAGCCCTTCGAGGACGATCTCTTCGTCCCCGCGCAGCGACGAGAAGCGCTGATCGCGCGGCGCCGATTGGAAATACTCCATGTCGAAATCGTCGGGGAGCTCGACGATCCGCTGCTCCAACAGGCGGCGCGAGCGCCCGCCGAGGAGCCGCCGGCGGACGGGCCAATACCACGAGATGGGCGCGAACGAGGCCGGCGCCAATTGGGTCGCGTCGGGATAAACGACGTTGGGCAGCGCGCGATCGGGGTTGTCGCCGAGCCCGATGCCCATGGGGTTGTCGATCTCATCCATGCCCCCAAAGGCCTTTTCGTACATGAGGGGCATGTGCTGAAAGGGCTTGGGGTGGCCGCCCTTGGCGGTGAGATCGCCGCGGACGCCGAGCGTCTTGTCGACGAGCGGCCATTGATTCCGCACGACGGCGAGGCGCACCATCATCGAAGGCACGGGCTGGCCGCCGGGCGCGTGCGCGTGACCGACGAAGAGCACCTCGGCGTGCGCGAGCGGAGGCACGATGTCGACGCTCTCGCGCACGCTCCGTGACGGGCTGTTGCCGTGATGCGTCTCGACCTCGCGGAGCGGGGTCGGCTCGACCAACACCATCGACCCGCGCTCGAAGGAGAACGTCGCCTTCACGACGATGGAGACGCGCAGCTTGCCACTCCGCCGCCACGCCATCGCACCCGTGGAAACGGGGCTCACCGGCGCGATCTGGATGGGCGGGGTGTGAGACTTCGACATGAGATCTTCCGCAGGATCGAAGGATCGCGCCGGCGCGATCCTCGGACGACGAGCACAACAAACCACACCGTCGTCGTCAAGCACCGCTCTGGACGGCGCATGGTGGGCTGCGTAGCATCGCCTGCGCTCGCGCGTACCGAAGCACAAGAGCGCCGCCGCCGCTGCGCAGAAAATGCGGCGTGGAGCAGGAGCCATGGCGAACGATTTGAGCACCGTCGACGACTTCGTCTCCGGCAACGAGAGCGACACCACGAAGACGAGCGAGCAGCAGGTCCCCGGCAAGTACTTCCTGATCAGCGTCCCCCACTTCACCGGCGACACGAAGAAGGGCGAGCCCGACAAGCAGGGCAACCTGACGGTCGATAGCTCGAAGACGTCGTTCCTGCGCATCGGCGCGCCCAACAAGCCATGGATGACGGAGCAGGGCTCGAACCTCGCGCGCCTCGCCTACCTCGTCGGCCCCGCCGGCTACGGCGCGCCGAACCCCGACGCCAACGGCAACGTCGCGCCCATCCGCGATCCGGAGGTCCTCGCGCGCTTCACGAAAGAGAAGCTCGCCGACGGGACGACGAAGAACCCCGAGTACGACAAGGCCTTCGCCGACTACTTGATGGGCGAGGACGAGCCCGCGGTCTTCTCACCCTTCATCGACGACTACCGCCGTCGCGGCTCGGGCAACGAGAACCCGGCCGGCCCCGAGGGGCACGGGTTCACGAGCGCGCAGCGCAAGGCGAAGAGCGCGAGGCTCGAAGCGGACAGCGGCTGGCGCGATCACGCCGACGGCAACCGCATCACCACCACCGCGGGCGACAAGATCGAGGTCATCCAAGGCAACTACAAGCTCATCGTGCTCGGCCGGACGAAGGAGCTCGGCCAGGGGATGGGCTGGGAAGCGTCGGGCAACAACGTCCAGGATTACGCCGGCGCGACGATGCCGGGCGCGTCCGTCACGGTGACGTGGATCAAGGAAGCGTACATCGATCCCACGGACATCGACGCGCTCAACCGGAGGGTCACCGAGCTTCAACAAGCGCAGCAGACGCTTGAGCTCCTGATCAGCGCGATCGACGGCAAGCTCCCGACCGCGTCGCACGAGCCGACGAATCAGGGCGGTTGGACGAACACCGGGCCCAGCGAATACGACAAGCTGCTGGCGGAGCGAGGCCGCCTCCAGGCCGAGGTGGACACGCTCAAGAACACCACCATCCCCGCGGCGCAGCAGGCGGTCGTGGACGGGATCGCGTTCAACGCGGATTACAAGGGCGGCGCGTGGCTGCTCCAGAACTCGACCGAGCGCGTCTATCAATACAGCCGCAACGCCGGCAATTTCAAAGAAGAGAACTGGGGCGATCTCTGGGAGACGTACGTCGGCTCGGAGAACCCCGTGCGCGTCGGCAGGAAAGACGACGACGGCATGCAGGGCCACCCGGCCAATCACTACAAGTACGGCGAGCCCGAAACGAAGCTCACGGAGCCGGTGCCGAAGAACTCTTCGTACGGCCTGCCCCGCGGCAATCCGCACATCATCGAGAAGACGTGGGCGACGAAGATCGAGTCGTACACGGGCAGCTCGGCGTGGAAGATCCCTTCGATCCACGAGGAGACGTGGGCCGACGCGATCACCGAGTCGACCCACTGCACGGGGACGATCAGCTCCGAGACGCACGCCAACGCCATCACCGAGGTGACGGTGGCCAACGCCATCGCGTCCACGACCGACGCGGCCGTCATCGTGGAGCACACCGCGGCCGCGGCCCACGTCGAGGTGCACACGGGCGCGCTGCACTCGAGCATCGAGGTGGGCGGGGTGATCGACCTCTTCCTCGGGGGCAAGATCGACATCGACATCTCCGGCACCTACGAGGTGAAGCTCGGCCCGCACGAGGAGTTCAAGACCAAGAAGGAGAAGGCCGCGCTCCAAGACAAACAGGTCGCGCTGGATAGCTTCGTCGCCCAGCTCAGCGGCAAGCGCATGAGCAACGTGGAGCTGATGGCCGCGCTCAAGACCACCATCACGGCCCTCAAAGTCGACCTCGGTGTCTGAACCGAAGGCGTGACCGATGCTGACGAAGAACCTCACGCCGTTCCTGCTCGGGACGAAGGTGTGCTCGCGGCGGCCGCCGCAGCCGGAGATGACGATCATCGTGCGCGGCGCGTTCGCGCTGCGACCGGGTGAGGCGCTCGCCGTCGACGAGAAGGTCGAGCAGGGCGCGCTCAGCGCCGAGACGTTCCTGGAGGAGGACGAGGACCGCAAGGGCGAGTGCGTCTATCCGGGTGATTTCGCCGACTACAAGCTCAACGCCGAGGTCTTGCTCAAAGGCACCTGCCACGCGCCGCGCGGCCGCCCCGTGACGGAGTGTCTCGCGCGCGTGGCGGTGGGCGCATGGTCGAAGAGCCTGCGCGTCGTGGGGCCGCGGGCCTTCTCGGATCGCTATGCGGGCGCGCTCGCGTCGGAGCCGCTGCCCTTCACCAAGATGCCGCTCGACTACGCGCACGCCTTCGGCGGCCCCGCGTACGCGAAGAACCCCGTGGGCAAAGGGCACGAGAGCGCGGAGCTACCGTGCATCGAAGATCCGGCGTCCCCCATCCAGCGCCGCGGCGCGGATCACGAGCCGGCGAGCTTCGGGCCCATCAACCCTGCTTGGCCACAGCGCGCGTCGAAGGTCGGCAAGGAATACGGCAAATCGTATCAGGAGAAGCGCGCGCCCTATCAGGCCGAAGATTTCGATTGGTCCTATTTCAGCGCGGCGCCGCCCGATCAACAGATCAAAGGCTTCCTCCGCGGCGACGAGGACGTGGTCTTCCAAAACCTGCATCCGACCGTCCCGCTGATTTCCACCAAGCTCCCGGGCCTGCGTATCCGTGCCTTCGTGAAAGATCGCGAAAAGCGTTTTCGCGAAGCGCACATGAGCCTCGATACGGTCCATGCCGATCTGGACGAAGGCCTCCTTTACCTGACGTGGCGCGGTCTCTGCGAAGTGCGGGAGGACGATCTCGCCGACGTCGCCTTCGTCTTCATCGCCTCCGAGCCGCTCGCCGAGCGCCCGCTGCCGGAGGGTTATTACAAGGTCCTTCTCGACGAGTTCGAGCGCGATCCCACGGGCGTCCTCGCGGCCATGCCGCCCGGCCTCCTCGAAGCCGGCGAGGCCCTGGAACGGCGGCGCAAAGGGCAGGACGCGCCGGCCGCCGCGAGCCAAGATCTGGCGCAAAACCCCGTCTCCGGTGCCATCGGCGACACCTTCGGGAAGCTGATGAGCCCGGATACGGGAAAGCGGATCGATCAAGGCCTGTCGGCGAGCAGCGCCGCCGCCGAGCGCACGGGGAACACCGCGCTCGCGCCCGCCATGGCCGCGGCGGTGAAGAACATCGGCACCGACACGGCGCCGACGCCCATGCCACGCCGGCCCGGGGTGATGCCGAATCTCGGGCTCAAGCAACAGATGCGCGCCGTCATGGCCAAGGTGGCCGAGCTGAAGAAGACCGCGGCGACGACGGGCAAGCCCATCGCCGGGATCGAAGCGCTCGAGGCGCTGCCCCACGATCCGCGGCTCAAACAGCTCGATCCGAATTACTCGGTCCCCGGCCCCATCTCCACCGACGAGCCAGGCCCGGGGCGAAACCTCGCCGAACAAGATCTCAAGGGCCGAGACCTCCACGGCATGGACCTCAGCGCCGCGACGCTGGAGTCCGCCGATCTCACGGGCGCGAACCTCGCGGGCGCCAAGCTGCGCGGGTGCAACCTGCGCAATGCCATTCTCTACAAGGCCGACCTCACCGGCGCGGATCTCACGGGCGCCGATCTCACGCTCGCCAACGCCGTGGCGGCGCGCGCGGCGGGCGCGGACTTCACGGGCGCGACGATGGATATGGCCTTCTTCGAGAATGCCAATCTCACGGACGCCAACCTCACGGAGGTGAACGCGCCCTATGCCATCTTCGCCAAAGCGGTGCTCGAAGGCGCGGTGGGGACGAGCGCGGTCTTCGATCACGCGGACTTCTCCGAGGCCGTGCTCGATCGCGCGAGCTTCGCGCAGGCGTCCTTGACCTTCGCGATGATGATCCAGTGTCGCGGGCGCAAGCTCGACATGAGCCTCGCCAAGCTCACGGGGGCGAACTTCAGCGACGCGGTGATCCCCGGCGCCCGCTTCGTGCAAGCCGTCGGGCCGCGGAGCTTCTGGGCTCGCGCCGTCATCGACGACGCCGACTTCGATCATGCGGTGATGATCGGGGCGCACTTCACCGAGGCCTCGGCGATCGGCGCCAAGTTCTTCGGCGCGAACCTCCGCGAGTGCCGCTTCTATCGGGCGACGCTGGAGCGCGCCGAGATCGTGAAGGCCAATCTGTTCTCGGCCGATCTCTGCAAGTCCAAGCTCGCCGGAGCCAAGTTCACCGGATCGAGCCTTTACGACGCCAAGCTCTTGCAAGCCAGTGGATCGGGCTGCGACTTCACCGGCGCCAACTTGAAGCGATCGACCCTGGAGCGCGCGTGACGGTAGACGATTTCATGAGCCGCATCGCGGCCGGCGAAGACCTCCAGGGCGCGAAGATCTCGTCGCTGGATCTGCGCGGACGCACGCTCACGGGCGCGCGTCTCGCGGGGGCCAAGCTCACGCGGGTGATCCTCGACGGCGCCGATCTGCGCGGCGCCGATCTCCGCGGCACCGAGCTCGTCTCCTGTCGCCTCGCGGGGGTGAACCTCGAAGGCGCCGATCTCACGGGCGCCTCGTTCCTCATGGTCGAGCTCGAAGGCGTAAAGCTCCGCGGCGCCAAGCTCGCGGGCGCCAAGCTCCTCGGCGTGCGCCTCGCGGGCGTCGATTTCTCGGGCATGGATCTCACCGGCACCGTGCTCGCCCGCGCCAACCTGGCGCAGGCGAAGCTCACCGGCGCGAACCTCACCGAGGCGCGGCTCGATCGCTCGAACATGGGCGGCGCCGATCTCAGCGGCGCCACGCTCGTGAAGACGAGCCTCACGCAGGCCGATCTCACCTCCGCCTCGCTCCGCGGCGCGCACGTCCGCGAGAGCGCGTTCGCTTCGGCGACGATGATCTTCGCCGACCTGCGCGACGCGGACATGGAGGCCGCGGTCTTCGTGCAGGCCGATCTGCGCGGCGCCATGCTCCCGCAGAAGCTCGCCAAGTGCTTCTTCAAGGGCGCGATCCTGACGAAGCACGATCTCCCGGAAGGCGATCCCCGCATCGCCGAGCTCGAAGGCAAGGTGGTCGACAGGCTCGATCTCGAGGGCGCCGATCTCCGCTTCACCTCGCTCGCCGGCATCCACCTGCGCGACGCGAACCTGCGGGCCACGCAGCTCGAGCTCTGCGACTTGTCGGGCTGCGATCTGACGGGCGCCGATTTCGAGGGGGCTCACCTCAAGCGGGTCCTCCTCACGGGGGCCACGCTGCGCGGCGTGGATCTGCGCGGGCAAGATCTCGAGCTCGCCATGCTCGACGAGGCCGACCTCACGGGCGCCAATCTCTCCTCGGCGCGCCTCGTGATGACCTCGCTCGGCAAAGCCAATCTCCAGAATGCCAATCTGCAAAGCGCCTTCCTCTGGGGCGCGAGCCTGAGCGAGGCGACGCTCGATGGAGCGATCCTCGACAAGGCGACCTTCAAGACGATCGATTTCAGCGGCATCGATCTCACCAAGATCAAGCTCGCCGGTCTGTCGCTCACGCGTTGCTCGTTCGCCGGTTGCGCGATGATGGGGATGGCGCTCACCGATTGCGATCTCACCGACGCGGACTTCACCAAAGCCGATCTGCGCAAGGTCGATTTCCGCGGCTCCAAGCTGTTTCGCACCAATTTCAAAGAGGCACGGCTCGAGCTCGCGGACATGAGCGGCGTGATGGCCAAGGCGGCCTTCTTCGGAGAGGCCGTGCTCAAGAGCGCCAAGCTCGCCAAGGCGGCGCTCCGTTATGCGACCTTTACCAAGGCCGATGTGGGGTATGCGAACCTCGCGGGCGCCGATCTGCGCGAGACCCTGTGGATCGAGGCCGACGCGCAGGGGACCCTCTTCACGGGCGCGCGCCTCCATTACGCGGACATGTCCCACGCCAACGTGGGATCGGCGGATTTCACGGGCGCGGAGCTCTTCACGGCGAACCTCCACGCCGTGCGCGACGCGAACGTGGTGTGGACGACCGCGAGCCTCCTCGCCGCGAGGCGCACCGATCTCGATCGGCTCGAGGCCGAAGCTTGGACGCCGCCCGAGCGGCTCGCACGATGATGGCAGTCGAGGAGATGACATGGCGAAGGTAACCGCACTGCGAAGCGATCGATCCGAGCCGGCCCCGGCGCGCGACTACCTCGGCCCCGCCGAGGTCACGGCCGTGCGCGCCACGGACGTGGACGTGCGCCTGCCGAGCGGCGCGGAGGTCTCGGCCACGCTCGCGCTCGCCTTCGCCTACGAGCCCAACGTGGACGACGTGCTCCTCGTGATCGGCAACGCCGAAGGCCACTACGTCATCGGTGTCCTGCGCGGCACCGGGCGCGCGGTGATCGCGGTGCCCGGTGACGTCGAGGTGCGCTCGGTGGACGGCGTGCTGCGCCTCTCGGGCGGGAAGGGCGTGGAGATCGATGCGCCCGACGTGTCGCTCCGCGCGAGCAAGCTCCGCATCTTGGCCGAAGCGGTGACGCAGAAGGTGACCTCGCTGGCCCAGCACGTCACCGAGCTGTGGAGCATGCGCGCCGGCAAATCACACTCGGTGGTGGAGGGCGCGTCCTTCTCGCAATCGAAGTCGGCGACCATCCTCACGGAGGGCAAGGTCGCCATCAACGGCAAAGAGATTCACCTGGGATAAGCCATCATGCTGCCTGCATCCAATCGTGGCGCCGGAATGAACATGGGCTTTCCCGACGTGTGCATGACACCCGCGGGTCCGGCGGTGGTGCCCGTGCCGTATCCCAACATCGCCATGAACGCACAGGCGACGCCCTTCTCCCCGGTGGTGAAGGTGTCGGGGATGAACGCGCTCAACATGGCCTCGAAGATCCCGATGACCTCGGGCGACGAGGGCGGCACCGCGCACCCGATGTTCAAGCAGATGGGCGCGTACACGATGGGCAATCCCATCGTGAGCATCGATCAGATGCCGGCCATCAACCTGTGCTGCCCGACCACGGGCAACAACATGAACAACGCGCTCGGCGCCGTGCTCGTGCCGAGCGCGGTGAACGTGTTCTATTGCGATCGCGCGACCGGCCTCGCCGAAGGCGCGGCGCTCGACGCGGAAGCCCTGGCGGCGATCCCGGCCTCGCTCCACGACGTCGCGCCCATCGGTGCTCCCGTGCTCCTGCCCGGCGGCGTCGCGCTCCTCGCGATCGCGCGTTTCACGGCCGATTTGCCGGCGCGGGCGCATGATGCCATCCGGCGCATCGAAGCGCGCGGCGGGCGAGCGCTCATCCTCGATCTGCGCGGCGCCCCGGGCGGCGAGCTCGATGCCTTCCTGCGCCTGGCCGGCGATTTCCTGCCACGCGGCACCACGATCGCGACGGTCGTGGACGGCGACGGCGACGAGACGGCGCATCACGCGACGCACGACGATCCATGCACGCTGCCTCTCGTCCTCCTCGTCGATCGCGCCACGGCCTCCGCGGCGGAGCTCTTCGCCGGTTGCCTCCAAGCGCACCAGCGCGCCGTCGTCGTCGGTGAGCGGACCTATGGCAAGATGACCGCGCAAACCATCGTCTCGGGCCCGGACGGCGTTCGCTACGTGACGGCCGCGCGGTGTCGCATCGACGCGAGCGATGCCGAGGCCGTGACGCCGGACATCGATATCCACGGCGAGGCCACCGCCGATCTGGAGACGGACGCGCCGCTGCTCGCAGCGCTCCGGATCGCGATCGAGCTCGAGATGTGACCGAGAGAGCGACGCGCAGCAGCTTTCTCGATCACAGCTTCAGGACATGACCTTCTGACAGACGCGCAAAAGCTCCTCCACGGCTTCGGGGAGGAGCTGAATCGTGATCTCTTCCCGCCCGTCGCGCGCGCGGCACCCGAACGTCAAGGTGACGACGCGTCCGCCGAGCCGCTCCGCGCGGCTCGACGACACCGTCGTGTCGACACGATAATCGATGCTCTCCACGAGCTTGCCGTGGTCGGCGATGGTGTGGCCCATCATCTCGCGGCGGATGCGGGATTTGGCCATTTCGTAACGGGGCAAGAGGATGGCGCCGATCGCGCCCGGGCCCGAGAGGGCCATGAGATCGGTGGCGAAGTCGGCGCGGCTCACGTCGCGTGACGCGGCCCCGCGGAGCAGGAAGCGACAGGCTCGCACCGCGCGCGCCAGCTCGCCGCCGTCGACATCGAACGCCCGGCAAAACTCGTTCACCTGCCCCTCCATCCCGGCGGGCACCGGATCGGCGAGGCTCGGCCCGAGGATCTCCCAGAGCGGGTCTCGCGCTTGTGCGGGGATGTGGAGGAGGGACGCGAGATCGGCGGCGAGATCGCGCGGCGCGACGCCGCCTCCGAGACAGTGGAGCTTCGGCGCTGTGCTGGACTCCGACATGGCCGATGGAGGTACCACCCGGCTCCGTCGCCTGTCGAGCCCAGCTGGGCGCGCTCGTGCTTGCAGCCGTTCTACGGCTCTGGTGTGCTCCGATGCATGGCTAGCGATCAAGTGGAGGTCGTCCTCGAGTCGGCGCAATTCGACACGAGCAACGTGCGAGTGCACACCCTCTCTGGACGCGAGGGCATCTCTCGGCTCTTCGCGTTCGACGTGGGCATCGTCTCGACCGACACCGAAGAGCCCAACGCCGACACCATGGCGGGCGCCGAGGTGTCGCTCATCTTCCTCCGCGACGGGATCGAGGTACGCAAGGTCCACGGCATGATCGCCGAGGTCCACGAGACGCTCGAGACCGAGGTCGAGCACCGCTCCTATCGCCTCAAGATCGTCCCCCGCGCCTTCCGGCTCACGCTGGTGGAGACGCAGGAGATCTACATGCACCAGTCGGTGCCCGAGATCATCCAACACAAGCTCGATCTCTGCGGCCTCGGACCGAGCGACGTGGAGATGCGGCTCCTCGGCAAATATCCCAAGCTCGAGTTCGTCGTTCAATATCGGGAGAGCGATCTCGCCTTCATTTCCCGCCTCACCGAGCACGCCGGCATCAGCTTCTTCTTCGAGCACGAGGGGCACGACAAGATCGTGTTCACCGATCACACGACCGGCTTCCGCGCGCTCGAAGAGCCGTTGACCTTCCACCCGCGCGGCGAGAATCGCGACATCACCCGCATCGAGTCGACGACGCGGCTCTCGCCGAGCATGTACGTCGTTCAGGACTACAACTACCGCACGCCGCAGGTCGAGCTCACGGGCATGGTGGAAGTCCCCTCGGGCTTCGGCGGTGGCATCGTGGAGTACGGCGCGCACGTGAAGTCGCCGGAGACGGCCGCAGCGCTGGCGCAAATCCGCGCCGAGGAGCTGTCGTGTCGTCGCCGTGTGTTCGAGGGCGACAGCGCTTCATGCCTGCTCGGCGCCGGCACGCGCTTCCGCCTCGACGGCCACGCGCGCCTCACGGATGGGGGCTTCCTGGTGACCGACATCGAGCACCACCTCACGCAATCGGTGCTCACGCACGGCCACGGCAGCGGTGGTGACGCGAAGCCCTCGTATCGAGGGACGTTCAACGCCACCTCGGCGAAGCTCACCTTCCGCCCGGCGCGCGTCACGCCGAAGCCGCGCATCCACGGCGTGCTCACCGGCGTCGTCGAGCAAGACCCCGCCGACCCCGTGGGCCAATACGCCAAGATCGACGATCACGGTCGTTACACGATCAAGCTCCTCTTCGACACCACCGCGCCCGGGCAGCGCAAAGCCTCTCGCCCCATCCGCATGATTCAACCGCACGTCGGCGCCGACTACGGCATGCACTTCCCGCTCAAGCCGGGCGTCGAAGTGCTCCTCGTCTTCGCCGACGGCGACCCCGACCGCCCCCTCATCGTCGGCGCCGTCCCCAACCCCGAGACGCCCTCGCCGGTGACCAGCGTGAACTCGCTCGCCAATCGATTGAAGACGGCGTCGGGTGTGCTGGTGGAGATGAAGGATATTTGAGGCTCGAAAGGAGAGCGTGAGGACGGGTCCCACGATCGATACCCACGCTCTCTTGCCTCCTCACCCCTCGCCCGAGAGCCCCCCAAGCTCCTCGCGCGTGAATCCCACCATCACCGGCTCGGGCACCAAGGTCACACCGAATTTCTCGCGGACGCCGTCGCGGACGCGGCGCGCGAAGGACACGATGTCGGAGGCGCGCGCGCCGCCGCGGTTCACGAGGGCGAGGGAGTGCTTGGTCGAGATGCCCACCGGGCCTTCGTGCGTGCCTTTCTTGAAGCCGGCGCGCTCGATCAACCAGGCGGCCGAGAGCTTCACCTGACCGCCTTCGGCGGCGTATTTCGGCATCGCTTCGCCGGGGGCGAGGACACCGGCAGCCACCACGCGACGCTCGACCTCTCCGGCAGAGTCGATGTCGAGGGTGGGATTCGTGAAGAACGATCCGGCGCTCTTGCCATTCTCGTCGCTGGGATCGAGCACCATCGATTTGCTCCGGCGGAGCGCGATCACGGTCTCGCGCACCTCGGCGAGGGTTGGTGACGGCCGGCCGGCGAGCTTCTTTTCGAGCTCCGCGTACTTCACGCTGGGCGCGCCGCCGGGGCGCAGGGCGAAGCGGACTCGGGTGATGACGAAGCGATTCGCGTCCTCGCGTTTGAAGATGCTGTCGCGATATCCAAAGCCACAACGGGAGCGGTCGAGCTCCACCGATGCGCCGGTGGATCGCTCGATGACGCGGACGCGGACGATGGTTTCGGAGACGTCTTGTCCATAGGCACCGACGTTCTGAATGGGTGTCGCGCCCACGTCGCCGGGGATGCCGGACAAGCATTCGATACCTGCCCAACCGCGCGAGACGGCATGGGCGACGAACTCGTCCCAAGGCTCGCCGGCGCCGGCGTCGATTTCGACGACGTCATGGCGATCCTCGATGTCGAGGCCGCGCACACGAGGGCAGAGGACGAGGCCGTCGAAGCCGCGATCGGCGACGAGCAGGTTCGATCCGCCGCCCAAGACGAGCGTCTCGAGGCCGCGGGCGCGGGCAAAGGCGAGCGCTTCGATGACCTCGGCTTCGGTGGTGGCTTCGACGAAATGGCGCGCGGGGCCGCCGACGCCGAGGGTGGTGCGCGGCGCGAGGAGGATGCCCTCTCGAATCGACATCACTTCACCTTGATGCGCGTGCCGGCCATGAAGCCATCGTCGATGGCTTGCACCTTTTCGACGAAGGCTTGGTAGCGCGCCGCGGGGACGGTGCCCGTGGGCAGGCTGAGGATGAAGTCCTCTTCGACGACGTTGCCTGTCGCCTTGAGCTTGCGGCGGGCGTGGACGTTGTTGTCGTTGATGTCGAGATCGACCGGCGCGCGAGCGATGGTGGCGCCGGCGGGGAGCTCGATGCGACGGCGGAAGTGGTATTGGAGCGGGACTTCGATGGAGAGCGCGTTTTGGCGGGCGCCGCGCGAGGCGTAGGTGCCGCCGAGGGTGCCCACCGGGCCACGCGGAAAGGGCGTGTGCACGGGCTCGAGGCCGGCGAGGACCCACGTCTTGCCATCTTTGCCTTCGGGGCGGCCGAGGCCGTGAATGGCAATGGTGGCGCGGAGCGCGATTTCCCAAGACCCTTCCGAGGAAGAGACGGCGACGTCCTCGACGTCGGCCCAGGGGAGCCACGCGAGCACCACGCCGCGGAGCACCTCGCGACGCTCGGTGCCGACCACGGTCTCGAAGGCTTCGGCGAGGCCCTGCGCGGCGCGGCCGTGGAGGAGCACGGTGAAGGTGCCGCGCGCGTCGCCCTTGTCGTCGAGGGCGAGACGCACGTCGACCTCGTCGCCCGCTTCACCGCCGGTGGCCGGCGCGGTCACCATGGCGCCGCTCTCCAACATGGCCGTGCGGCCGCGGAGCTCGGGGCTGATGCGGCCCGGAGGCAGCGGCGGGCCCTCCACGTCGGCGTCGATCCAAATGTCGCCGCCGGCGTCGCCGAGGTGCGCGACGACGAGCGGATGACGGAAGCGACCGACGTGCGGCGGGAACGAAGCGACGGCGCTGAAGGGCTCGGTCTCGGCAATGGCGAGCTCCACCTTCACACCCAATTCGCGGAGCGCACGATAGATGACCCACGAGCGGCTGCCCTGGCCCAGCTCGAGAATGGTGCGCGCCGTCTGGCGTTGCGCGCCGCCGCCGAAGACGGCCGCGACGTCGCTCAGCTCACCGGCGCTCCCGACCTTCACCTTCTTGCCGACCGCGGCGACGACGCGCTCGACGAGGGCCTTGCCGACGGCGCGATCGGCGCCCGCGGCCTCCTCTGCCCAGCGGACGACGTAGGGATCGCGATCGTCGAGCGAGCGCACGTTCTCCTGGATGGCGCGCGCGATCTGCGCCCACGTCTGCGTCCCGAGGCTGACGGCGACGTTGCGCTCCATCTTGGGGACACCGTCTTCGATGCGACGCGGAGCCTGGTTCGAGAGGCGCCACACGCGGACGTTCATGCCGCCGTCGACCTTCTCCTCGGGCGTGCCGAGGAGCGGATGCGACCACATGGCGAAGGGAACCGAAGCGGCGCGACGGATCTCGATGGTGGCCTCACGCACGCTGGTGCGCTCGGGCAGGAGATCGGGCGTGTCGAGGACGAGCTGCCCGGTGTCGCTGGGGAGCGCCCAGCCTTCGGCGATCACCTCGACGTAATCGCCTTGCTCGAGCTGCGAGAGATCGCTCGCCTGCGCGGCGTTGGCGGCGGCGTCGGGCTCGAGCACGCGGCCGTCGCGCTTGTGAATGCGCTTGCGCAGAAGGCGCGGGACGGAGCGGCCTTCGATCATCGGACCGACGAGCGTGCCGCCCTGCGCGACGTCGGTGGTGCCGGAGACGCGGCGCAGATCGTAGAAGACCCAGTGAACGAAGCCGTTCGCGTCGATGGCGTAGCGCTCGTCGTGACGGAGCACGGCCGTGCCTGCGCCGGGGAGGAAGGCGCTCTGGCGATCGGCGAGCACGAGCTTCCTGCCGGCGGCCTCGAAGGCGGGCGCGGGATCGGGATCGAGGCCGAGCACGCGGGCGAGCGATCCGAGCGCATACGGCGTGTCGCGCGCGGTGTTGCGATCGCGCGCGGCGCGGGCCTTCGCCTCGGCGGGCGCAGCGGCGGCGCTGAAGCCGAGCGTGTCGAGGAGGCGGCGCTCGCCGGGCGACATGGAGTCGTAGACCTTGAGCGCGCCCGCGTGATCGCCGGCCGCGATGCGCACCGAGAGCTCGAAATCCTTGAGGCCCTGCTCGGCGCCGCGGAGGTGACGCAGGCGATCGAGCTCCACGAGCGCCGCGCCGAAATCACCGCGATCGCGGTGCGCGTCGAAGCAATCCGTGTCCGCGCGCGAGAGGCCGCCCTCGCACGCGGCGCGCACCGCATTCGGGCCGGAGCGCGCGTGGAGGCGCGCATCGACGGCCGCGTGCATGGGCGCGTCGGGCGCGAGCTTGGCGAGATCGGCATAGGCCGTCTCCATCACGTCGAAGAGCTGCGCGCGCCGCGCCGAGAGCGCGACGTAGGCGGCGATCATCTGGTTTTTCTCGGGCGAAAGCGGAGCCTCGCTCTTGGCCTTGCCCGGCGCCGCGCCCAGCTCGCGCAGCGCCTCGACGAGGCCTTCGCCCGCGCCCCGCCGCCGCTCGGTGGCGCGCGCATGCCCGACGCGGGCCTCCCACGACGTCGGCCAGCCCGCGAGCGTGCGATCGATGGCGCCGCGCAGGCGCTCCAGGATCTTGTTGTCCGGCAGATCGTCGGCGTTCTCGACGGCGCGCGCATACACGAGATCGAGCGCCGCCGATCGCGGCGTCGCGTCGCTCCCGCGCGGCTCGATCAAATGCGAAGCCCCGCGCGCATCACCGAGCGCGAGCAGCCCCGCCGCCGAAAGCAGCGCGCTCGCGCTGCCGCCCTCGGCGGGCGCGGTGATCTCCACGGCACGCGCCGCGCTCGCCGTTGCATCCGCCGCGACACCGGGCTTCACCGCGTGCGCGACGAGCGGCTGCCCGTGGCTGTCCCACGCGTCGAGCTCGATGGCATTGCCGTCGCCCTTCTGCGCCACGTGCACCACGACGCGGAGCTGGCCGGGCTTCTGCACGTCGACCGACGCCATTCGCATCACGGGCCGGCCGCCCAATTCATAACCACGTCGCAGCGCGCGCACGCCGCCGACGTCGACCGCCGCCGCCGAGGACGTGGTGAGCGCCACATGAATCGTCTCGGCGCGCGGCACCGTCAAATCCACGATGATGGCCTGCGCGCCGGGCACGCCGCGCGCCGCCGTGACGTCGAGCTGGCATTGATCGGCGTAGGCGGGCTGCGGCGCGATCGCGGTCGCGAAGGGCGCGATCCCCGCGTAGCTCGCGGCGAGCGGCGCGTGCGCATCGATCGGCGAAGGCTCTTCGAGCGCGCGCAGCGGCGTCCAATCGAACGGGCCCACGAGCGTCGCCGTGCGCACGCAGCCGCGCCGCGCGCTCCACGTGGAGGCGGCCTTGGCGTCGCCGACGAAGAGCGCGAGCCCATGGAGCGCGGACGCGATCGCGCCCCGAATGAAGGCCACGTTCGCCGACGGCACAGACCGCTCGGCGCCGGCCGAATACCAGGCGCGACGCAGGCGCGTGGTGACCGTGCTCACGAGCTCGCGGCTCCGGAACGCAATCGCATGGGGCCCCGACCCTTCGAAGCCCGGGGTCGTCGCGGACACGAGCGCATCGACGGCGGCGAGCGCGGCCGGCAGCGCGCCGGGCGCATCCGGATCGGCCACCGCGAGGTCGACGAGGGCGAGGTATCCCTCCGCGGCCGTGGGATTGGTGGCCTCGTCGTGGAGCGCTTCCTCGTAGGCGTGGGCGAAATCGGCCCCGCCCGAGGGCGACGCGGCGGGCGGCGTCCCTGCGCAGGCTGTAGCCAAAAGGGCGATCGCGGTGAGGGGGAGCGTACGGGAGGAGGGTCGCGTCATGGCAGAGCCGGGATCGAGCCGCGCGAAAGGCGGCCGTGCGACCACGGCGCGCCCGGGTGGATGGGCCCGACCGGTAGCACCACCACGCACCGTACGAAAGCGGGCGGTCTCGGCGGTGACGGATGCGGTGGATCGCTGCGCGAAGCTGCGCTAATCGCCGGCCACCGTGACAAGCGAGAAGATCCCCGCGACCCTGATTCCCGGCGATGGCATCGGCCCCGAGATCATGGAGGCCACGCTGCGTGCGCTCGACGCGCTCGGCGCTCCCTTCGAATGGGAGACCCAAGTGGCCGGCCTCGCCGGCGTCACCCAGGACAACGACCCGCTCCCGCGCAAGACGCTCGATAGCATCCACCGCACCAAGCTCGCCCTCAAAGGCCCGCTGGAGACGCCCGTCGGCGGCGGATATCGCTCCTCCAACGTGCGCCTGCGCGAGGAGTTCAAGCTCTACGCGAACCTCCGTCCCGTGCGCACGCTGGTGCCCGGCGGCCGTTACGAGAACATCGACATCGTCCTCGTGCGCGAGAACCTCGAGGGCCTCTACGTCGCCTTCGAGCACTACATCCCCATCGGCGGCGACGAGCACGCGGTGGCCATCGGCTCGGGCGTGAACACGCGCCAAGGCTCGCGCCGCATCGCCGAGTTCGCCTACGACTACGCCGTCAAGAACGGCCGCAAGAAGGTCACCATCGTCCACAAGGCGAACATCATGAAGGCGCTCACGGGCATCTTCCTGGAGACGTCGCGCATGGTGGCCAAGGAGTACGAGGGCCGCGTCGACACCGACGAGCGCATCGTCGACGCCTGCGCGATGCAGCTCGTGCTCAACCCGTGGAAGTACGACGTCATCGTCACCACCAACCTCTTCGGCGACATCCTCTCCGATCTCATCGCCGGCCTCGTCGGCGGCCTCGGCTTCGCGCCCGGCGCCAACATCGGCCAGCACGCCGCCATCTTCGAGGCCGTGCACGGCTCCGCGCCGGACATCGCCGGCAAGGGCGTCGCCAACCCCTGCGCCCTCATGCTCGCCGCGGGCCTCATGCTCGATCACGTCGGCCGGAAGGACCTCGGCGATCGCCTCCGCAACGCCATCGACCAAGCCTTGAACCTCGACCAGGTGCGCACGCGCGACATGGGCGGCACCGCCGGCACCAAGGAAATCGGCGACGCCATCGTGGCTCGCATCAAGAACGGCTGATCACCATCGCGAGGGGCGCCTCGACGCTCGATTCGCCCCTCGCCCTCAGCCCACGACGAGCACCATCTCCAGCCGATTCCCCCATGGATCGTTGCTGAAGAACCGCTCCACCTCGGGCTCCATCTCCCGATCTCGTTTCACCTCGTACCCCGCCGCACGCAGCCGCTCGGCGAGCGCCGCAAAGCTCGCTCGATCCGCGAGCCGAATCGCCGGATGCGCCTTCTTCGCCGCCCGGAACTCGGCCTCTGCGCCGATGTGAATCTGCTGCGCGCCGCATTGGAACCAGCACCCGCCGCGCTTCGCCATCTCGACCGGCTTGGGGAGCTCGGGCAAGCCCAGCACCGTGCCATAAAAGGCCCGCGCCTCGCCCTCGCAACCAGGCGGCGCAGCGACCTGCACATGATCGAGGCCCGCATAGAGAATGGTCGTCACGGCGCCCTCCTCGTGAAGATCGCCTCCGGCCGACACGCTCTCGGAAGCATCTTTCACGGCCCCGAGCGTAGCACGCGCGCCCGCGTCGCCCGTCTCGTGCCCCGTCTCCACGCCGCTCCGAGGCGCGTACCAGCGATCCAACCAGCTCATCGATCGTGACCGAGCGCGCTCGCCACCTTCGCGCCGCGCCTCCATCGAGGTCCGTGGGTGCTTGGCTCAGCGCAGCCACGCCGGCTTCGCATCCACCTTGATCCGAAACAATGCATACGGCCCCTCGCGCCGATCGATCCCCTCGTGAAACTGCGGCTGTCGATTCAATTGATTGACGGTGACGTACAGATATCCATCCTCCGCGAGCGCCAGCGTATCGGGCCAGATGAGCCGTGGATCGGTGACCAAGACTTCATCCTTCCCATTCGGGAGGAGCCGGTGAATCGCTTGATGCTCGTAGTCTGTCAGATAAAGCCGCCCTTCCGCGTCGCTCTCCAGCCCATCCGACGCATAGCCGAGGTCACCATGATCGATCACGGTGGCCACCACCAGCTCCTCGGCAGCGCTCTCGTCCACGAGCGCATCGGTGGAGACGCTATAGAGATGGCGGCTCACCAAGGGACGATACCAAAGCACCTTACCATCCGCGGAGAGGGCGATTCCATCCACGCCGACCCGAAGCGGCGCGGCCTGCCCGCGCCGCACGCGGCGGAGCAGCGGCTCTCCCTCCACCGTCGGCGTGAAGCGTCGATCCGCCTGCGTCGAAGGGTGATCGTCGAGCCTCCGAAACGCGCGCCCCGACGCGAGGTCGACCACGATGATGCCATTCGGCCCCCGCATCGAAGCATCGGTGAGGTACGCCGTGCCCGCTTTGCCATGGGTCCAATCGAAGCGAACATCGTTGATGTACGAAGTGGGGAGCACGACGTCCGGCGAAAAATGGATGACGCGGGAGACCTGGTTTCGCCGCAGATCGAAGGCCACGAGCTTGGGCGCGTCGGGGAGGTTGTCGTTCCAATCGACGTTGCCGGTGTCCACCAGCCAGACCCGGTTTTCCGGATCGAGCACCACGCTCTGCACCGAGACGAGCGTGAACGGCGCTCGCTCCACGGTGAATTGGTTCATCCGCAGATCGGGAATGGGCACGAGCCGCCCGCCGGCGAGCTCGGCCGCGGTCGACGCCACCGGATCGATCCAGCGGGGAAACGACACGAAGATCCGCCGATCGCGGGACACCGTGACACCCGTGGGCATGGCCCCCTCGAAGAAGGCCACGGGCTCGAGCGCCTCCGAGAGCGCTGCGCGCGAGCCCTGGGCACGGGCGAGGCGACGCGCATCATGAGGAATCGTGGATTGCTTGACGACATCCTCTCCGCCGCCCCGACAGGCCATGAAGGCCAACATCAGGGCGGGGAGAATCCATCTCGCGCCACGCTCGAACATGGGTGTTTCCTACCCACGCTCGGCGCTGCAACGCTCAGGCCATCACGCCACGAAGACCGGCATGACGACCCCTCGGCCGAGGCTCACTCGTCCTCGTCCTCATCCTCGTCTTCGTCTTCATCCTCTTCGTCGTCGCCTTCGTCCTCTTCTTCTTCGTCGTCGCCCTCTTCGTCTTCCTCGTCCTCGTCTTCGTCCTCGTCCTCTTCGTCCTCGTCGCCCTCTTCGTCTTCGTCCTCGTCCTCTTCGTCCTCGTCGTCCTCTTCCTCTTCCTCGTCCTCCTCGCCTTCTTCGACCTGCCAGGCCTCGACGAGCATCGCGAGGTACTCTTCCTCTTCGTCGCTCACGTCGTCGGTGCCGACGATCTCGCGGAGACTGGCGAGCAGGCTGGCGAGCATGGTTTGGGGGACGTGCTCTCCGAAGAGCTCCACGGAGGTGTCGTGGACGTGCTCGTTGCCGAGGTATCGCTTCGCCTGACGCAGGACCTTCTCGGCGTCGTAGCTCGATCCGAGCCGCTCGAGCACGCCCGAGAGGTACTTGGCGATGCCCTTCAGCTCTTCGTCGGAGACTTCGCCATCGGCGCCGGCGGCATGGAGGAAGATGACTGCCATGCGCGTCTCCAAATGGATGTCGCCCATGGCCTCGATCATTGCGGAATAGTCCTCGTCGCTCATCTTGGCGAGCTCGGAGTCGAAGTCACCGATGAGCGATTCGTCGTTGCCCCAGGTGCCCTCGTCGGCGGCCACGGCCTCCACCTGGCGGATGATCCAGGAGTCGCCGTCGTTGTACTTCTTGCTCATCAAGTATTCGTAGGGGATGTAGCAATACCCCGCGTCGCCCCAGCGCGTGCCCCACGAGTTGCGCACGATGAAGACGCGATCCGGATCGGAGTAACCGACGCACAACATCGCATGGCCACCGTGCGATTCGCGCGACGACTCGGTGGCGCTCGGGAGCGGCACGAGCCCCTTCTTCTTCTGCTTGTCGAAGGACTCGTAGAGCGAGATGCCGAAGATGATCGGATATCCCTCGGCGAGCGCCTGCTTCCACGCTTCGAGCTTGGTGGGCACGAGCTGCATGTCCTCGACGAGGAACTGCGAAGCCTCCTGGTACGCCGCGGCGCTCGGCTTCCGGTTCACGGAGGCCGGGTTGTAGGGCCACGTCTTCTCGGAGCAGGCCCCTTCGCTGCGGAGGGAGTCGATGGCATCGGCGATGATCATGCCGCCGTCGTCGTCCTCGGATCCGCTCTTGGCCCGGCCATTGTAATAAACGAAGAGCCGGCTCACGTCGTAAGCGTCGTCGCCGCGGTGCCGCTTGACGAGGTATTCGTAAGCGCCGGCGACGGCGTTGGCGACGCAGCTCGAGAGCTCGCCCTGATCTTCCACGGCGGTCAGGAGCGGGCGGAGATCCACCTTCGGCGGGGTCTGCGCGACGCTCTGCGCCGCCGCGTACTGCTTCGCGCTGGAGCGCGGCGCTTGAAAACGATACCCGCTGAGCTTGCGCTGCGACCCATCAGGCCTCGAAAAGACGAATCCGCCGGACATTGGAGCTCCTCTCGCGCCGAGCCGCGCCATGCGGCGTGGACGCTCGAAGCGAGGGGAGCTTGTGCGTGCCCCTGCTGTCAACGGGCTAAGGAGAGCGTCAGACGTCAGACCGGCGATCCGCGATCCCTTGCCCCGCACCGCAAGTGCACAGCCCCCTGTCGGCCCCGGCCGCGGGTGAGCAAACCGTGGGCGGGGTAGAGGTGCGACGTGCACCCAGGTCAGTGAGTACGGTCACTCGAATGACCGAGTGACCACCCACCATTCACGTGGCGCTTGAAAACACGCGCATAGAAACACCACCCTACCTGGCAAGAGTTTCGCAAGATGGAGCGCATGGAACCGCAAAAGGGCGCCGAGAAGCACGCACACGACCCCACGGCGGTTCGGGACGAGGATACGTTCTCGCCCACCACGTCGATGCGGCCCCCGCCGATGCCGGACCCGGACGCGGACTCTCCGTGGGCGCGTCGCTCGCTGGCCAGCATGCGCCGGTCGCTCTTCTCCATTCCTCCGCTCAAGCCGCGTTGGCGGCCGTGGGCGCCCGGCCAGGTGGTGCGCGCCGCCCTGGGATTCGCGGCCTTGATGGCGCTGCTCGTGGCCATTGCGCGCCCCACGCGTCCATCGTTCAAATGGATCAACGCGCTCTCCGCGCAATCGCACGCGGTCGTCGACGAGCCCGAAGAGCCGGTGGTCACGCCCGCCGTCGTCGAGCCGCCGCGCGCCGACGTCGCGCTCTCCCGCGCGCATCGCAGCCCCGTCGCCGGCGGCCTGCTCTCCATTCCCCCGTCCTTTCAATCGATGGACGGTGCCTATGATCTCGTCATCCATTTTCACGGCAACACCGATCTCGTCGAAGAGAGCCTGACCACCTCCGGGCTCAATGCGGTGTTCGTGATCATGAATCTGGGCAACGGCTCGGGCCGTTACGAGGAGCGGTTCGCCAACCCGGCCAGCCTGCCCGAGGTGCTCGAGCGCACGCAAAGCACCTTGGAGAAGCGCGGCCTCGCCCACGCGCGCCTCCGCCGCCTCGCGCTCACCGCCTGGAGCGCCGGTTACGGCGCCGTCATCGAGGTCCTCGCGCAACCGGCTTTGGCCGACAAGGTGGACAGCGTGATCCTGCTCGACGGCATCCACGTCGGATACAAGCCGCAGAGCACCGAGCTCCTGGTCGAGCGCCTCGCCCCCTTCGAGCGCTTCGCGCGTGAGGCCGCCGCAGGCAAGAAGCTCTTCTCCATCACCCACACCAACATCGTTCCGGTCGGCAGCTATGCCGGCACGCACGCGACCACCGACGCTCTCTTGAAGGCCCTCGACCTCCCCCGAAAGGACGGCGGCGACACGCCCGCCATGCCCTCGCTGCACTCCATCGACGGCGTCATCGCCCGCAAGAAGCAGGTCGGTCTCGTCCCCGAATCCCACGCCGATCGCGGCGGCCTCCACGTGCGTGGCTATCGCGGCGACCAGCCCGACGATCACATGGCCCACCTCATCCACATGGGCACCACCGCCCTCCCCGATCTCGTGGCCCACTGGCGCGATGCGCCCGCGACGCGGTGAGCCCCGGATTCGACGAGAACGGGAGCACGCCGGAGAAAGTCATCGGCCCGCTAGCGTGCGCGTGGGGATCGCTCTATCTCTGCGGCCATGAACAAGGCGAGTGAGAGCGCGGACCATCCGATTGCCGTCGTCGAATCGTTCCTCCATGCCCTGGAGCAACAGGACATGGAGCGCGTGCTGAGCTTCCTCGCGGACGAAATCGTCTACCAGAACGTGCCTCTCCCTCCCGACCGCGGGAAAGCGGCGGTGACCCGCACGCTCAAAGGGTTCGAGCGGTTCGTCAACAAGTTCGAAGTGAAGATGATCAACATCGCCGCCCGTGACGGCGTCGTGCTCACCGAGCGCATCGACATCCTCAGCGGACCGCTGCTCCACCTCGATCTCTGGGTGTGCGGCACCTTCGAGGTGAAGGACGGCAAAATCACCCTCTGGCGCGACTACTTCGATCTCGCCTCCGCCGCCGCCAAGCTCGTCACCGGCCCGATTCGCAAGCTGCTCGGCCGCGTGGGGTGATTCGCCTTCAGCCTTCGAGGTGAGGATTCGAGGCGCTCATGGTCAGTGCATCGACGTCCGAAGGATCACCAGCAGCACCGCGGACAACCCGAGGTGCGCGGCCCACACCCGAAGGCCGCTCCGGGCGAGAAAGCTCACGCAGACTCCGGTGATCCAGAGGGGCAGCAGCAGGAAGAAGGCGAGCGCAAAGCGGGTCTCGCGCCCGAGCGGCGCGTGCTGGGCGATCACCACGCACGCCGCCAAGGTCGTCACGAGCGAGCCCACGAGCGCTCCGGTCGACTTGCTCCAGGAATGATCCTTCGCGCGCATCCAGACCTCAGGTGAAGAGAGCCACGATGGAGAGCACCGGCGCCGCCGCGGCGACGAGCCACACCGCCCGCGGAAAGAGGGGCGCCGCGATCACGAAGACACATCCCCAAAGCGAGATCGCGAAGACACCCGACAGCGTGCCTGCGCCCCAGCCCTCACGGCGGCCGAAGAGGAAGCACGAGAGCACGAATGCGAGCGTCGCGCCGAGGCGCAGCCCCGGTGTCCACAGCGCCGTTCGCTTCATCGGCCAATCGAAGGGGAAACGCGAAGGCGACGCGGCATGGAGCAGGCCGAAGGCCACATAGGCCATCAGCGTTGCGGCCAGATGGGACCCGTTCACGAGGCTCCCTCCACTGCGGCGACGGCGGGCTTCGGCGCATCCGCCGCCGCCATCCGTGCCCGCAGGAGCGCGCCGCCGCCGAGCAGCGCCGCGCCGAGGACCACGAGCGCGCCATCGATGAAGCCGACCGCGCGAAGGCCCCACGTGATGGTCGTCAGGAAAGGCATCATCGCAAAGAGGACACCGGAGGCCAGGAGCAGATCGACCCAGCTCTGCAAAGCGCTCTTCCGCAGCGCGCACCAAACGAAGCACAGCGCCCAGGTGCCGAAGAAGGCGACCGACTCCCAATCTTCGCGGGTCGTGACGGCGTGCGGGATCAGGCGATTGGCGCAGAAGAACATGGCCGTTCCGAAACAAGCGCCCGCGCCCGAAGCCACGGTGAGCCGCTCGAGCACGCGGCCCACGCGATCGACGGGGAGCGCCCAGCGCTTGCGGATCCACAACCAATTGCCGCTCAAGATGGTGACGCAGCCACAGAGGCCCAAGATCGCATAAATGATCTTGATCCCCATCCCCCCGAAATACACCAGGTGCAAACCATAGATGTAGCGCGACAAGGCCTGACCGGCCTTCTCCGTCGCGGGGGCGGACACACCGAGGACCTCGCCGTCCCGCATCCGCACCAGGATGCGCGCGCGGCCGAACAGCGCGCCCGGCGCACTGCCGTAGAGCTCCGCTGTCCCCTCCGCGTCACCATAATTGCTGATGTGCACATAGTTCGGCGCGAGCCCGGGGACGGCCCGCGCGCCGCGCGCCAAGATCTCGTCCAGCGCGAGCGGCGCGGCCATGTTCTTGCTCGCCGCGGGCACCGTGGCGCCGCCGTACAGGGCGCGTTCGGCAGCCCCCTTGTCGCCGCCGAACACGGGCTTCACGAAGGCCGCGAGGAACAGCGGCCCGAGGCACAACATCGTGCCCGTGAAACCGATGATGATCTGAAAGGGCAACCCGAAGACGCCAAGCACCTTGTGCGCGTCGGCCCAGAGGACACGTGGCTTGTGAAAGGGCCGGAATTGGTGCAGCTCGCGCACCAGATCGCGAAGGTGGATGAGGAGGCCCGTGACGAGGGCGAGGAGCAGCGCGCCGCCGAACAGGCCGGCGATGTAAATGCCTGAAGGAAAACGCTCGTGATAGAGGTAGTGGAGCTGCACCATGGTGCCCGCCAGGTGCGACCGCACCGGCGTGACGACGCCGCTGCGGGTGTCGATGCGCATCTCGGGGGATTCGGTGCCGTCCTCACGATGGTAGTGCATGTGGATGGCCGGCCGGCGGGGGACGGGCAGCGCCACATCGATGGTCTTCCCTTCGAGGTGGTGCTCGCGAATCACCGGCGCGATCAGCTCGGCGACCGGCTTCGGCGCGCCGGCGGCGTTGGGCCAGGGCTCCTGAAAGACGGTGAGGTCGTCGTAGAAGAGCGAGAACACGCCCGCGAAGAACATCACGTGGAGCACGAGCCCGGCGAGCACGCCGGCCATGGCGTGGACGTCCCAGAAGATCTGGAGCGGACGCCGGCCCAAGCCCACTTTTCCTGTGCGCGAGCTCATCGACGACGGTAGGGGGCGATGGGGTTGTCGAGGGTGCCGGTGAACTTGGGATCCGTGTCGAGGGTGTTGTTGGCCGTCTCCTCGTAGCCGAAATACACGAGTCGATATTTGTTGATGCAGAAGCGGGGGAACTCGGGGACGAAGAGATCGTGCTCGTCGAACTCGGCGCGGAGGTCGGGAAACTCGTCCTGATAGGCGTACACCGTCTCGGCGACGATCTCCCAGAAGCGATCCTCCGCGAAGGCCAGATGCGTTTGGAGGATGTCGGAGAGGTAGCGGAAGAAGCCGTCGAAGACGTCGGTGAGGATGAAGAGCGGGATGAGGTGGTCGTCGATCTCGTAGAAAATCGGCCGCAAATCCTCGGCCAGCGCGGCTCGGACGGCCTTCGAGAACTGGATCTCTTCGACGAAGTCCTTGAGCACGATCCGCTTCGGGACATGGCCCTCCATCACCAGGATGGTGTTCTCCCCGTGGGCCACGAAATAGGCCTGATGCCGATAGAAGAAGTGGAGGAGCGGCTTCAGATACGCATCCATGAAGGCGCGGAGCCAGGCCTCCATCGAGATCCCGGCGCGCCGCGCCAGCGCCCCCATCAAGGGCACGCCGTCGTCGTCGACGTAGGTGAGCGCCGCCATGGTCATGAGCTTCTCCCCCGGCGCGAGCCGCGGCAAAGCGCTCTCGCGGAACAGCGCGCCGAGCATCTCCTGATATTGATACGGCGCGCCCTCGACCTCGGAGAACGCCGGGTGGCGATAAGTGACGGTCACGATCTCGCCGAGCATCGCGAGCCCCCGCGCGCGCAGATACGCGTCCCCGTCGAAGCGCTCTTTGGCCAGCGCCGTGATGCGCGGCGCGATCTTGAGCTTGGCCTGCGAGAGCCCGCGGATCTGGCCGGTGTTGAGGATCGAGAGGGCCGTCTTGACGTAGCAGCGATCGGGGTGCGTCGCGTTGAAGAAGGTGCGAATCGATTGCTGAGGCAGATACTCGTCGGAAGTGGAGCCGAGCGGCACGAGCAGGCCTTCGGCGAGATCGGCGGCGAAGAGCACCACGATCTTGTTGGTCCATTGCCACTCGTGGACGGGGAGGAAGACATACGCCTTCGGATCGAGCCCCGCTGCCGTGAGCTTTTGGCGGAAGGCCGCCGTCACCTCGGGGCCGAGCTCGTGATCGAAGAACGAGGCCTCGTCGATGCCCGCGACGGCATGAAACGCCGCTCGGGATCGATGCGCGCCGAGCCACAGAATTCGACGCGGGACGCCGGCCTCCGGCGTGTGCTCGCGGGCGGCGCGCGCGTCGAAGCCCATGCGGCCTTTGTTCATGATCACCCAGGGGTGACCTTCCATCTGCCGCTCCACACCTTGGTAATCGCTCTCCACCAGCGCGTCGGCGCTCTTTCGGCCGCGGGACTTGATGAAGGCGTCCGCATAGAGCGTCTGCGCGGTCTCCTCGATGAACTTGGCCAGCGTGATGGGCTTGATGCCAATCGTCTTCTTCAGATCGAGATAGAACGTGTGCGCGTCGTCGGCCGGAGCGCTCGTATCCCCGGCGATGCGGAGGATGCTCTTCGCATCGACGTGCCAGTAGTCGAGGCGCCGTTTCTGCGCGAGGAAGACGTAGCGGACCGTGGGATCGTCTCCGCGAATCTCGAGCGCGCGGGCCGCGCCGTGCTCGCCCCGCTCGCGTGCCTCGAGGAGGCGCTCGTGGAGGAGCTCGGCAATCGACTTGGCGATGTAAGCGCGGTTGACCGCGCGATAGGCCGTCCGGTCGAGCGGGCGGAGGTCGTCGCGGCGGGGCTCGTCGAGATCGATGAACGTCATGTCTCAGGTCCTCTGTTCCGTGCAAACGGGCGTGGCCGGGCGGAGCCGCATCGAGACCGCCGCGGCCAAGAGCGCCACCACCGCAGCGAACGCGAAGAGCGCCCGAAAGCCATGGTGGTCGGCGACATATCCGGCCGCGAGCGGCGCGAAGATGATGGCCACGCTCTGGCTCGCGCTCACGTAGCCGAAGCGGCCCAGCGCGTCGCGCGCCGAGCTCAGCACCGCGAAATCGACGGTGACATCGGTGAGCGCGAGCGAAAAGCCATAGACGGCCCGCGCCGCCCCGAGCGCGAGCACCGAGCGCGAGAACCCTTGAAGCAGCGCGCCGGCCGCGAGGCTCCCGAAGGCGATGATCAAGAGCAGATGCGGCCGCGCCGAGACGGTGACGCGCTCCGCGAGCGGCAGCACCGCGAGCGCCATGGCATTGGGAATCACGAAGATGGCGCCGAGCACCCAGAGCGGCAGCCCGGGCGCCACCGCCTGCGCCACGTATTCGGTGAAATAAGGCCGCAGCAGCACCACGCCGAACGCGCTCAAGAACGCGATGGCACAGAGCAGGAGGAGCCCCGCATCACCACCGCTCTTCTCTCCGGCGGGCTCGTCTTCGAGCGTGGCGCCCACGGCACCCTTGAAGCCCCAGAGCAGAATGGCCATCTGCACGAAGTCGGCGACGGCCGCGAGGATCACCGCCGATCGCGCCCCGAGCCGCTCCAACATCAAGCCTGCCACGACGGCCGAGAGCATGGCCGCCAGGTTGACGACGACCACGACCCAACCGATAGCGACACCGCGCTTCTCCTCCGGCGTGCAGCGCACGAGCAGCGCATAGACGAGGAGATAGCTGCTCCGGCAAGCCTCGGTGAGGAACGCGAGGATCATGAACGTCCGCACGTCCCGCGCCTGCGACGAGAGCAAACCGAGCACGCCGGCCGCGCCCTGGGCGACGGCGAGGAGCTTCACCGGCGACGTGCGCTGCGCCATGCGCGCCCAAAGCGGCATCCCCAGCGCCACCGCCACCCGGCAAACCATGATGTAGAGCGCGGGCGTGGACCACGATCGATCCCCGAAGCTCTGCGCGAAGAACTGCGGGAAAAAAGGGGCGAGCAGCGCGTCGGCCACGGCGGCGACGAGCAGCACGCCCCAAAACGTTCGGCGGGCGGAGATCACGATTCCGGGGCTCCTTGGGCGTCGGCCGCGAACACGATGCGATCCGCGCGCGTGATGGCTCGCTTCACCGTCTCCGGTGCGAGCGTCGGCGGCGCCTCGTCCGCCGCGGGGACGCCGAACGCCTGGAAGGCGAGCCGCTTTTCGATGGGGAAATGCTCGCGCCCCAAAATGGTATTGAGGATGACGGCGTTGCGATACGGCCCGAGGCTCAAATCCGAGGCCGTGAATCCATGCGTGTGCGCCTCCGCGTTCTGCACGAAGAGCCGCGGCACGTCGCCCTCGACCAGGTAATTGCGCCGCACCACCATGCGCCCGTGCTCGTCCCAGCGCATCCGCTCCTGGAGCGGCGCGAGGAACGCGGGAAAGCGATGCTCGTAGCCCGTGCCGAGGACGAGCACGCTGGAGGCATGATCGAAGCTCTGGTCCAAATCGAGGTGATGGAACGACATCCGCACCACGTCCTCGTCGAGGTGCGCGCCCCGAAGCTCGCAGTTCGTCCCGAGGTGCACCCCGACGAGATCCCGCTCGACGGTGCGGGCGTACAGGAGATCGTAAATGGCATTGATGAGCTCGGCGTTGATGCCCTTGTAGAGCGTGTCTTGCCGCGAAAGGACGTCGGCCCGCTTGTCCGTGGGCAGGCCGAAGAAATGATCGATGTAGTCCGGCAAGCTCAGCTCGAGCGTCAGCTTCGAATACTCCATGGCGAGGTACCGCGACGACCGCGTGAGCCACGTGATGCGCTGGCCGCTGGCTTCGTTGTTCTGCAAGAGATCGTAGAAGATCTCGGCCGCGCTCTGCCCCGATCCGACGACGGTGACCGACTCCTGCCCGAGGACGAAGCCCTTGTGCGAGAGGTACTCCGACGAGTGGAAGATCCGCGGTGAAGCGTCCGCCGGAACGCACGCCGGCACCCGCGGCACGTCCCCTACCCCGACCACGATGGCCCGCGCGAACAAGGTCTCTTCCCGCCTCGCCGCCGCGTCCCACACCGTCACGCAATAGGCATCGAGCGCTCGATCGTAGGTGACGGCGCGCACCTCCGTTTGGAAGCGGAGCCCCGGAATCCGCTCCACCGCCCACTGGCAATATCGGTTGTACTCTTTCCGCGTGATGAAGTTGTTGTCCCGGATGACGAACTGATAGAGCCGCCCAATCTCCTTCAAATAGGCGAGGAAGCTGAGCTTGTGGCAGGGGTCGGCGGCGGTGACGAGATCGGCCAGATAGGGCACCTGGAGGCGGGTGTCCTCGATCATCATGCCCGGATGCCAATCGAATCCGGGCCGACGCTCGAGGAACACGGCGCGGAGCTCGGGGACCGAGCTCGCCAGCGCTGCGAGGCCGAGGTTGAAGGGGCCGATGCCAACACCTAGGAGATCGTGAATCTGCGGGGTCATGCGATCCTCGTGTCGGAGCCGGCGCGCGGCGCGGCTCGGTCAGGGTTCGTGCGCGCCTCGTCCCCGCGCAGGAACGGCTCGGAATCCGGGCATTTCACCAAGAAATCTTCCCGGGTGCAGAAGGTGAGGTTGGCGATCTTGTCGGGGAGCTGAATCAGCTTCTCCTTGCGATAGCCAACGGCCCACAAGAGCCGATTGAGCTTGTCGTGCGCGGCGCTCGCCTCGCCCACCACCCTACCGACGAGGGGGTGACGGAACATGAACTCGAGCACCACCTGAAAGACATGAAAGGTGAAATTCGGCCGTTTGATCGTGGGCGGCGCCACGATGAGATGAAACCCGTAGTCGCCGGGGAGCCCTTCGTACGTCCGCCCCACCACGTCCCGCGGGGCCCAATAGGTCTCGAAGACGAACGCCGGCTCTCCATCGACGAGGCCCATGAACCCGTGGAGATACGGATTCGCCATCAGCTCGACGTACCACTCCTCGAGCGTCTGCATGGGCCCATCCATCTGCCAAAAACTCTTGGCGTAATCCTGGTTCACCCACGCGTGAACGGTCTCGAGATCCTCTTCCAAATCAAAGGACCGAATCTCGAAGTGCGCGTCGTACCGCGGCATGAAGCGCCGGTAGAGGATGCCGCGCTCCGGCAAGGTCAGCTCCTTGCAATACGCGTCCACCATCCATAGCGGATTGCAGCACGGGACGAAGATGGCGAAGCTCTCGTTGGGCCGCGTCGCCTCGTCGATGCCTTCGAGCGGCATTTGCAGGTTGGATTTGACCGGCCAGAAGGGCGCGTCGAGGACGTGGCGCACGAACCCGGTGTCGTCCTCGGCGAGCAACGCGGTGAGCTTGGCCTTCACCACGCGGGAGAGCTCGACCTCGCGCGCGAGCCGCGCGGATACGAGCGCGTCCACGAAGGCATAGACGTTGTTGACGAAGAGGTAGTAGGCGAAGGGGCCAAAGAGATCCGGCTCGGCGACGATGCAGCGATCGCCGTTGCGGAAATCCGGCACGTGCCTCCGAATCTCCTCCGCGCGCCCGGCTCGGAAATAGAACCCCTGGTTGTCGCGGTAGTAGACGCGATCGGGCAAACCGATCTCGTCCACACCCACCATGATGTTTTGCTGATGCGCCTCGAGCGCCAGGCCATGACGGCAATAGACCCCGATGACCGAGCCGAGGAGGACATCGACGTAGCGCTCGAACCAGAGGAGCGCCGCCTGCTCGAGGGAGATGCCTTTGGCGAGCGAGACGCTGCGTACCAGCGCCTCGAGCGAGGATCGCCGCGCCACCGGCGCTTCACAGAGGCTCGCGGCGATGAACACCTTCTCGTCGCCGGGGAACGGATTCTGCCGCACCACCGTGCGAAGCCCCGCCACCGTGTCACCCTCCCACGCGAGCGCCAGATACCCAGGATCGGAGAGGATGCGCAGCGCCGGAAAATCTCGCTCCACCGCGCGTCCCCAAGCGGTCGCGAGGAGCTTGGCCACGTCCACGCCCTTCTCCATCTCGTGCAGGTAATTGATGCGCTCGCAGTTCGTGACCGCGACGTGCAACGAGAGCTTGAGCATGAACGGCGCGTCGGGCCGGTACACCGTGCGCACCGAAGCCGTCGCCGTGTATTCGTCTCCGAGCGGCCCCAAAGAGAGCAGCAAACCGCGCTCGATGGCCGCTTGTATCTCCGCCTGTCGGAGGAGCCGGTCTCCCTCCCAAGGATGCGCGGGGAGCACCACCCAATCGGGGTGAGCGAGCAAGAGCTGCCGCACCGGATCCGGCGTCTCCGGGTGATCGAGCAACGCGGCGCGGAGCACGGCGCTCGGCTTCGGCGAAACGGCGCTCTCCTCCACGGCCACGGTTCGGTGCGCGAGGAAGTAATGGAGCTTGAACCACCCTTCGAGCTCGGGTGAATAGCGCCGCAGATCGTCACCCACGAATCCATATCGGCTCTTGGCCAGAGGATGGGTGGGGTGGCCGAGCAGCAAAGCCTGCTCGGCCTCGATGAACGATCCCAGCCCCAGCGCGCGCTCGCCGCTCCGGGCCGTCAGGATCGTGGTGAGGTTGTCGACCGCGTCGTGCAGGCGCTCGACCAAGCCCACCCCGCCCGGCCCAGGCCGCGTGGGGCGAATCTCGGTCAAGATGCGGACGAAGTCGAAGAGCCCGAGCTGTTCCAAGCGCGCTTCACCCTTGCGCCGCGCGTACGCGGGCGGCTCGAGGTGATGTCGACCGGTCGCCGAGACGTGGCTCACCGGACAATGGATGTCGAGCCCGGCCGCATCGACCGGGATCCGCACCCATTGCCGGCGCCCCCGCGCCTCGTGCAGCGCAGCGAGCTCCGGATCATGGCGGAGCACGCTGTTCGAGATCTCCCCGCGGGCGATCTCCCGGAGATAGCCGTCGAGCAACGCCGCAAACACAGTCTGCTCGGCGACCCGGCGCGCTTCCTCGGGGCTCATCGGAGCTTGTGAATCCCGTAGAAGAGGCCATCCATCAAAAACCTCTTCGTGGCCTTGTTGGTCGCGGGATCGAACTCGTAGAGGAGAGATTGGGCCGTGTCGGGGCCGGTGCCGATCCAGAGCTTGCCGTCCATCACCGCGCCGTCGAATCCGATGGTGGTGAAGGGCATGTCGCTGACCTCCGTCCCCTTCGGCTCGTCGCCCAGCTCGATGCGCCACCCCTTGAACACTGGATAGGACCAGAAGCCGAAATCGACGGGCTTCACGTCGGAGGGGAGCTGAGAGGGATAGAACATCAGCGTGAAGGCGACGCCGCTGCCATCCACCACGGACAGCATCTCTCCCGTCGTCTCGAGGCCATTCGTGATCTTCGGGACCTCACGGAGGTAATTGGGATCGAAGGCCGTGGTGCCGGCGGGGATCTTGAGAATGCAGTTGGGCGGCGGCGGCTGTCCCGCGGCATTCGCGTACATCTGCGCGGAGTAGGAGCGCCCGTCGGCCATCACGTAGGCGTCACCGTTGGCCGTGAACGAGGGGCGACCGCCCGAATAGCAGCGATCGTCCTCGGCCGTGCCGAGCACCTTGCCCGAGGCGGCGTCGAGGATGACGAGGCTGACCTTTTTGAGGATGACCCCGTCGTCCCAATTGGCGTAGCGCGCGGGGATGTAGACCTTGCCGTCGCGTGCAGTGGTGGTCCAGAACTCGGTGTCGAAGCCGTCTTGCTTGAGGTAGGCGAGATCCGTAGTGGTCGTCACCTCCATCGTGGTCGGGTTCCACTGGATGGCGAGGAATTGCTCGCTCGAGATCATGTATGCGTGCGTCGGATCGGCGACCACGCTTCCGAAGTCGGCATGAGAGAGGCCGTAATTGAGAAAGCTCACCCGGCCCGTCTCTCGGAGGACGCCGGCCGCATCGGGCTTGTAGCGCACGATCGTCGGCTCCTCGGCCAGGCCGACGAGGATGCTGTCGCCGAACGGCGTGAGGGTGCCATTGCCCGGGACTTCGATGGCGTTCTTGTTATCGATGCTGGTGATGTCGAGCGACTTGATGGTTTGCACGTAGGTCGTGCGCGTCCCATCGTCGTTGAGCACCACCGAGCCGAGCGCATAAAGCGGCCCGCTCGCGGCCTGCCCGCCGGTGCCGCCGGCGCCGCCCGTGGACTCCGAAGAGGAGCCGCAGCTCGCGAGCAGGAGCAGCGCAAAGGCACCGAGGCCGCCGCGCAGCGCCGGTGATCTCCGATTGATGTGCCGTGTCGAATCCATGGTCTCTCTCCGTCTTCGGCGCGGATTCAGGACGCATTCACGAGCCGTGCGGGCCCCCGCGCGAAGAAATGGTCGGGCCTCTCTTGAGAATGAAAATGAAAACCATTTTCATTTTTGCGTCAAGTGCATTTTGCCCCAGTGGGCGTGATCACGTCCTACCAGGCTGGTTTTGCAGGGAAATTCGCGGAGGTGGGATCGACGGGAGGCCGGAGGATCGGTCCGCCGATCGTCATTCGATCTCGGCGACGACCTTCCAGAAGACGGAGCGGCCGGGCTTCTGCACGCCGAATACGTCGAAAACGAGCGCATTCGTGAGGTTCTGCACCTCGATGGTGGAGGTGATGTTGGCGCGGCCGCGGACCGTATAAGAGATCCCAACGCCGTGCGTCGTCTGCGAAGGGACAGTCTGCTTCGATTCGAGGATTCCCTGGCTCTCCCAGCCGCGGAAGAACTGGCGCACGTAACGCATGCCGTAGAACGGATCGAGCTCGTCGTTCTTCGCGAAGAGAGAGCGAATCTGCACGCGGGCGCCCGCGCTCCCGAAGAGCCAAGGTCGATTGGGGATGCGATCACCATCGAATTGGCGAAAGGCACCTTCACTCGAGGCATTGCGGATGTCCTGGAGCGTGATGCTTCCATCGAGGGTCACCCAGCGGCCCGGTGAGACCCAAGACGCCGAGCCTTCGATACCGAGGGAGCGTGCGTGATAGACGTTCTGGTATTGGAACGAGCGATCGTTGCCGAGCAGGACGATCATCCGATCGGTGTCGCGGAGAAAGCCGTTGATGTCGACCACGAAGTCGCCGGCCGGCGTGCGCTTGAGATCGAGGCGCGGGCCGACGTTGACGTTGTGGCTGCGTTCGGGCTCCAAATCGAGGCTCGCGTTGATGAGGACGCCGTTGCCGAACAGCTCGTCGGGCCGCGGGAGTCGGGTGGCGTATTCATAAGAGGCTTTGGCGTAGAGCCACGGCGTGAAGCGGAAGCGCAGCGCGTCGCCGGCGCCGAGGCGATGCGTGCTCCGCTCCTTGGCCCGGACACCGCTGCTCGTGACCTCGTGTGTCGAGGACTGCATGGTGTAGTCCTTGACGAAGAGCACGTTCTCCAGCCGATCGCCGAAGAGCTTGAGCTCCCCTTCGAGGCCGCTCACCACGTTCCATTGCGAGTTGCGCGCGGTCAGCGGGTCGCGGCCGCTCGGGTTGTCGGCGAGGCGGTTTTCGCCGGCCTGGGTGGCGAAGGTCGGAGAGACGCTGGCGCGCACCGCGAGCTCGGGCCGGACGCGCACGGCCATGTGCGCTCTGCCGATCATCCCATCACGCCACACCGTTTGATCGCGGGCGCCGTCGCCGAGCTCGCCGAGCTGGGCACGGGGCCTGATGCGGTGTCCGTACCAATCGTAGATCCACTCGGAGCGATCGAGCAGATCGATGGCCCGGCGCGCATAGCCGGCGATGATCCCGACCTCCACGTTCTCCCCGATCACCTGCTCGTAGCGCGCGGTGGCGCCGTAGACGCGCTCGCCGTACGTCACCTCGCCGTACGGGATGGTCATGATGGTGTTGTGTTGAAGGTCCTTGTCGTAATCGGCGAGCGAGAGGCGGAGGAGAAGGCGTTTGGCCCAGGGGCGATCGACGAAGCCAACCTCCACGGCGCCGCCGAAGGCGGTATAGGCGTCGTGAAAGCGGGGGACGCGCACGGGCGAGAGGCGGCCTTTGTCGTCGGGCGCTTGGACGTCGATGAGATAGTTGTTGTTGCTGTGGTCGACGAAGCCGTTGAGGGAGACCACGAATCCGCTCGCGTCGTGGCGATATCGACCTTGCAAGGCGGCGCGGTAGGTAGCGAAGGAGCCGACTTGATACGAAGCGGCGGCGCGGGTGTCGTAGGTTTGGTTGGTGACGAGGTTGACCGCGCCGCCCAGCGCGTCGGCGCCGAAGCGAACGGGGACGACGCCGCGATAGACTTCGACGCGCTCCACGAAATCGAGGGGCACGCCGGTGATGCCGAAGGGATAGCCCGAGAGCTCGAGCGGGACGCCGTCGAGGAAGAAGCGGATTTGATCGTCGTACAGGCCATTGAGCGAAAAGACCGCCGCTGAGCCGAGCCCGCCCGAGCGGCGCACGGCGACGCCCGGCACGCGGGCCATGACCTCTCCCAAGTCCGCCGTTTGCTTGCGCGCCGTGCGCGTCTCCACCACGGTGACGGCCTCCGCCGATTGGCGCCTTTGCTCGGCTTCGGAGGTCTGGCCTTCGACCCTGACCTCGAGAGGAGCATCCTTTCTGGTTTTGAAAGGTGCTTTGAGAGGCTCGGGGCTCGGAGGGCTCTTCGGCGCGATGTCTGGGCTCGGCGCGCTGGGCGGAGGCGGCGGCAGAGGTGGTGAGGGCTGCGGAGGCGGAGGTGGCTGGAAGATGCTCCGATAAAGGATGCGCGCGGCGACGGGGCGATCGCCTTGGCGGGCGGGCTCGAAGCGGAGCCGAAGGGCGGCTTCGCGCGCGGCCTCGTCGAAGCCATGGCCGGCAGGCTCGATGATCTCGGCCGCGGTGACTCGGCCCGTCTTGTCGACGGTGATGCGCAGGAGCACCGTGGCCTCGATTCCGAGGCTTTTGGCGCTCTCGGGATAAGCTGCCTCCACGGGCTCGACGAGATGCGGTGGCTCGATGCCCGAGGCTTTGGGCGGAGCAGGCGCGGGCTGGGCGCGGAGATCCCCGGCGGGGAGCAGAATGGCTGTCCCGAGGAGGAGCGCGGCGCTCCAAGATGCGAAAGGCGGCGTCTTCAAGGCGGATGCAAATGATAATCATTTTCAATACAACAAGTCAATGTTGCCCCTGGGAAAGGGGGCACGTCGTGCGAATTTGGCGGGAAAGAAGGGCGGGAGGAGCGCGGGGAGCGATGTGCGCTGGGTCACCCGAGGCGCTTCATCGGCTCACGATGAAGCCGATGCGACCACGATTGCGGGGCTTCGTCAGGAGGGTGATGGCAATGGTTGGAGGCAGGGAATCAGCCTCGTGGGCCACGGCGAGATTGCCATTCTCGATTCGGGTGCTGGAGGAGCGGATTGGCATGCTGCCCGAGGGTGATCATCGGATGATGACCATCACTTGGCGGCGGGCGCGCGGTGGCGGATGAGGCCCTCTTGCATGGTGCTGGCGACGAGGCGGCCATCGCGGGTGAAGATTTGGCCGCGCACGAGGCCGCGGGCGCCGTGCGCGGCGGGGCTGTCGATGACGTGCAGCATCCACTCGTCGGCGCGGACGGGTTGGTGGAACCAGATGGCGTGGTCGATGGAGGCGACCTGCATCCCCCGCGTGCGCCACGAGGCGCCGTGGGGGAGGAGCGAGGTGGTGATGAACATGTGATCGGACGCGTAGGCGAGGAGATGGCGGTGGAGCGAAGGATCGTCGGGCAACGGCGCGACGGTGCGGAACCAGAGCATGCGGCGCGGCGGGCGCGGCGTGGGGCTCAAGGGATCGTCGTCCTCGCCGACGAGGCGTGATTCGAAGGGGCGCTCGCCGAGGGCGCGTTTGCGCAAATCGATGGGCAGCTCGGCGGCCCAGGGCGCGAGTCGCTCCTGCTCGGTGGGGAGGCTCTCGGGATCGGGCGCGGCGGGCATGGGATCGGCGTGCTCGAAGCCGGCCTCCTCGCGCTGGAAAGAGGCGTCGAGGTGGAAGATGGCTTGGCCGCGCTGCACCGCGACGACGCGACGGGTGGTGAAGGAGCTGCCGTCGCGAATGCGATCGACCTCGTAGACGACCGGGCGCGAGGCGTCGCCGGGGCGGAGAAAATAGGCGTGGAGCGAGTGGGCGAGCCGATCCTGAGGCACCGTCTGCGCAGCCGCGGAGAGGGCCTGGCCGAGGACCTGGCCGCCGAAGATCGTGCCCCAGCCGAGGTCCTGGCTCTGGCCGCGGAAGATGTCCTCCTCGATGCGCTCCAATGCAAGGAGATGCACGAGCTCGGTCAGGATGGTCGACATGACAATCGTGTATCGCGCCGTCCGCGCGGAGGGCAACGGCCGCCTGCTGCGGCGCGCTCGGGCTCGATCGGCGCGGGCGCGGTACGAGATATGCGACCACGTATTCGAGGGGTGATTGGCAGATGGATTCGTATGAAAGGCCTCACTCCCCGACCGATATGGAGTCGACGGCGCCGAAGAAGGGGCCGCCTGCCGAGGACCATGGTGACGAGCGCTCGTCCGAAGAAGCGTCGGATCGGGTTCGTCCGGTGGACGATGGCGATGCCCACGTGCTCGACGATCTCGAGCGCCTCACGCGCGAAATAGCGCGGGTGGAGCCGGGCGCCGAATCGTCGCTCATGCGCCTCTTGTTGGCGCGCGTGACGATCGACAACACGTGCGAGTTCTGCGGGCTGCTCGATACGCGCGGGATCATGTGGGAGGCGAATCGGACGTCGGTGCGCGGCGCCGGGATTCGGCGGAGCGACGTGCACGGCGTGCCATTTTGGGAGACGCGGTGGTGGTCCGGGACGGGCGGGGAGGCGGAGCTGCGCGAGGCGATCGCCCGGGCGGCGCGCGGCGAGATGGTTCGCTACGACGCGGAGGTCATCGGCGGAGGGAGCGGGCGAGAGGGCGAGAAGATCACCATCGACTTCAACCTGAGCCCCATTCGCGATCGCCATGGGAAGGTGGTCTTCATGACCGCCGAGGGGCGCGACGTGACCGAGCAACGGCGGCTCGAGCGCGAGGTCGAGCGCCAGCAGGAGGAGCTCCGCCGCAACGATCGATTGAAGTCCGAGTTCTTCGCCGACATCAGCCACGAGCTCCGCACGCCGCTCACGCTGCTCCTCGGGCCGCTCGAAGACTTGCTCGGGAACCGCACGGCGCCGCTCCCGCCCGAGCAGCGCTGGCAGGTGGAAATGGCGCACCGGAGCGCGCTGCGGCTGCTCAAGCTGGCCAATACGTTCCTCGACTTCACGCGCATCGAGGCGGGGCACGCCCAGGCGCGGCGGGAGCGCACCGATCTGGCGAGGCTCACCACGGATCTCGCCGAGCTGTTCCGCGTGGCCGTCGAGCGGGCTGGGCTGTCGCTCGTGATCGACGTGGAGCCGCTCGGCCGCGACTATTTCTTGGATCGGGAGATGTGGGAGAAGATCGTCTTCAACCTCCTCTCCAACGCGCTCAAGTTCACCTTCGAGGGATCGATCACGGTGCGCGTGCGGCGCGCCGGCGAGAGCGCGCGGCTCGAGATCGCCGACACGGGGACGGGCATCGAGGCGCACGAGCTGCCGCATGTGTTCGATCGGTTTCGACGCGTGCGCGGGGCGCGCTCGCGGACGCACGAGGGCACCGGCATCGGGCTCGCGCTGGTCCAAGAGCTCACCAAGCTGCATCACGGGCGCGTCGAGATCGCGAGCACGTTCGGCCGAGGGACGACGATGACGGTGACGATCCCGCCCGGCGAAGGCCCCGAGGTGCCGAGCGGGGTCACGATGGGGACGAGGCTCACGAGCGCGCACTTCGCGGAGGAGGCGCTGCGCTGGACGCCGGCCCCGCCGCACGTCGAGCACAAGCGCACGAAGGATCGCCCGCGCGTGCTGGTCGCCGACGACAACGCCGACATGCGCGAGTACATCGCGCGGCTGCTCGAGCCGCAGTACGAGGTGATCTTGGTGAGCGATGGGCGCTCGGCGCTCGAGACGGTGCGGACGACGCACCCCGATCTGGTGCTGTCGGACGTGATGATGCCGGGGCTCGATGGGCTCGAGCTGCTGCGTCGGATCCGCGCGGACATGGGGATACGGCACACGCCGGTGGTGCTCTTGTCGGCGCGCGCGGGCGAAGAGGCGAGCGTCGAAGGATTGGAGAGCGGCGCGGACGATTACCTCGTGAAGCCGTTCTCGGCGCGCGAGCTCCTCGCGCGGGTGCGGACGCATCTGACGCTGGCGCGGACGCGCACGAATTTGGAGACGGCGCGCGAGGCGATTCGCATGCGCGACGAGTTCCTCGAGATCGCGGGGCACGAGCTGCGCACGCCGCTCACCAGCTTCAAGCTCGAGGTGCAGAACATGGCGCACCACGCGCGCCGGAACCTGCCGGGCTCCGTGCTCGGCGAGCGGCTGGAGAAGGCGGAGGCGCGGATCGGGCGGCTCTCGCGGCTCGTGGAGGAGCTGCTCGACGCGGCGCGGATGGGGTCGGAGGGGATCGCGCTCGCGCCCGAGGTGCACGATCTCGCGCACATCGCGCGCGAGGTGGTCGACCGCTTCGCGGAGCGGGCGCTGCGGGAAGGGTGCGATCTCTTGGTGTCCGCGCCGCGACCGGTGACGGCGCGCGTCGATCGGGGGCGGTTCGAGCAGGTGCTCGACAACCTCTTGGAGAACGCCATCAAGTTCGGGAGAAAGAAGCCGGTCGAGGTGCGCGTGCGGCGCGATCGGGCGCGGGCGATCGTCGAGGTGGTGGACCACGGGGTGGGGATCGAGGCGAGCGCGCGGGACCGCATTTTCGAGCGGTTCGAGCGCGCGGTGCCGAAGCAGCGGTTCGGCGGGCTGGGCCTCGGGCTGTGGATCGCGAAGCAGATCGTGGCGGCGTCCGGCGGGACGATCCGCGTGGAGAGCGAGCCGGACGTGGAGACGATCTTCACGGTCGATCTGCCCGCGATGAGCGCGGGCTGATCGGGATCACTTCTTCTTGGGCTTGGTGTCCGAGACGAGCCGCACGGGGACCTTGGGAGGCGCGGCCTTCTCGTCCGGAACGAGGCGGACGGTGCGGTGCATGAGGCCGTCGACACGCTGCAGCCAGTCGCGCCACTTTCCGTATTTTTCCACGGGGATCGTGGCCAAATCGAAGACGACGCTGCGCTTGACCACGACGGCGTTCTTGCCGGAGCCGCGCTTGAACTCGAGGTGCGCTTTGCCGAACTCGCCGCCGGGGACGTCGCCGTTGGGCGGCAGCTCGGCGAAGGCGTAGCCGGGCGGCGCGACGATGGTGATGGTGCGCGTCTCGTGGCCGGGCGCGAGGCGCGCGGGGAGCACGACGGGGAGCGTGCGCTTCACGAGCGGCGCGAGCTGCGAGGTCAGCGTCGAGCTCTCGGCGAGCGGGACGGCGAGGTCGGCTCCCTCGCGGCGGGCGAAGCCCTCGGAGTGCGCGCCGTACTTGAGCATGGCCACGCCCTTCGGCAAATCAGGCTTGAAATCGATGTCGCCGGTGACCTGCACGGTGGGGAACCACCCCGACGCGAGGAACTGCTCGACCCACTGCGCGCGCGTGTCGGGCTGCTTCAGGTTGATGCGCAGCTCGAAGGCGGCGTCCCCGGAGTGGCGCTCGTCGGCGACGAGATCACCGGCGCCCGTGGGCGAGAGCGTGATGGTCCAGCTCGCGTCGACGCCGTGCTCGTCGGGGGAGCTCTGCGGCGTGTCGACGACGCGCGCGGGGCCCTCGTCGATGAAGAAGGCCACGGTGCGCGCATCCATCGAGGGGAGCGGGCCGAGGCGGCTCTCGGGGCTCGTGGCGTCGAGCCAGATGCCGGGCTTGCCTTTCTCGCCGGGGAGATAGGCGATGCCGTGATCGAAGAGCGGGATGGCCGCCTTCTCGGCGCGGAGGAGCGAAGGCTGCGCGGTGTAGCGCGTCTGCACCAGCACCTCGTGGGCCTCGATGCCGATCGACCTGAGGAGCGTGATGAGGAGCATCGCCTTGTCGTCGCAATCGCCTTGGCGGCGCGCGAGCAGCTCCTGCGGGCGGTTCGGGAGCCACCACTCGCCGGAGACGTAGTTGACGTAGCGGATGTCGTCGGCGACGAACTCGAAGATGGCTTGGAGCTTCTCCTCGCGGGTCTTCTTGCCTTTGGTGAGCTCCTCCGCGAGGCGGCGGACTTGATCGTCGGGCTCGGTGAAGCCCTGCACGGCGGCGCGGTACCACTCGCGGAAATCGCCCCAGCTCTTGAAGGTCGATCCGACGACCACGGGGAGCGTCTCGCTCAGCTTGGGCGCGAGCGGCTCGTCGAGCACGCTCGGGGGTTTGTCCCACGCGTAGCGGGTGACGACGCGACCATCCTTGCTGCTCTTCTCCACGCGATCGGGCTTGCCGCGCAGCACGTCGATGGCGAGCGGCGAGCCCTCCGGCGAGTCGATGACGACCTCGTTGTAGAGGATGGGGTGCGTGTCGGTCGATCCGACGTAGTCGATGAACCAGAAGGGCGCGTCACCGCGACGGCCCACGGGCCCGGCGGTCCACGAGCGCACGGCGACCTCGACGACGTCGCCGGTCTTGAGATCGGGCCAGCGGACGTAGGGCTTGCGACCGCCGGAGCTCTGCTCCTCGGGGTCGCGCACGGTGCCGTCCTTCTTGTGCACGCGGGCGAGGATGATCTCGGTCTCGTCGCCCTCGGAGGGAAGGTTCTCGAAGAGATCTTGCTCGGTGCGCGGCTCGATGACGATCTCGCGCGAGTAGTGCATGAGCTGCGAGACGCGCTTGTCCGGGTGGTACGTGACGACGCGGACCCAGTGGAGCTGGCGATCGACGATCTCGCCCTTCTTCGCGGGCGTGGCGCGCGCCTTGGCGAGGAAGACCTCGGGCTTCATCAGGTAGGCCTCGTCGCGCACGGCGGTGCGCTCCGCGGCGACGTCGCCCGTGGTGCCGCCGCCGCTGCGGAAGGCGAGCTCGGCCTTGAGGCTCGCGTCGCTGGGCTCGAGATCGTGGGCGCGGGTGAGGGTGGACGTCACGACGGAGGGATCTTCCGAGTGAGGCTTGCCCTCGCGGGTCTCGGCGGCGAAGAGGCCCTCGCGCGCGGCGGCGAGGCCGACGAAGCCGCCGCTGCGATTGGGCGCGAGCTGCGTGGCCGTGTAGAAGACCTCGCGGGCCCAGGCCCAGCGGCCCATGTTCATGAGCTGCTGGCCGATGCGGAGCACCTCTTCGATGGTGGTCTGCTGCGCGAGGACTTCGGCGGCGGCGCGCTCGACGGCCTCGGCGCCCTCGATGCGGTAGGCCGACACGTAGCCGCTGCCGCGCCACTCGGCCTGCGCCTGCGCGAGCCGGCGCGCGAGGGCGAGGTGCATCTCGCCCTGCGGGCGCGAGAGACCGAACGTCTCCGTGAGCACGGAGAGCGGGGTCTTGGCGCGCTGGGCGTTGTCGATGGTCTGGAGATCTTCGAGCGCGGCGCGCCCGAAGCCGCTCGCGCCGAGGTTCTTCTTCACGAGGGCGCGGATGAGCGCGGCCTCGGGATCCGTCGCGGATTTGAGCGGCTCCTCGGCGGCGGTGGAGATGGCCCAGTCGGTGTAACGCGAGGTCAGATGGGCCGCGACCAAGCGGCGCTGCGCGAAGGCGGCGGAGGCCACGTCGTGCGCGGCTTCGGCGCGCGAGCGCGCGAGGTTGAGCCAGCCGCTGCGGTTCGCGCCGAAGGGTGAGATCCAGCCGGCCATGGCGAGCTGATCGGGCGTCGCTTCGGGCGCGCGCGACACGCGATCGAGGAGGCCGGGCGCACGCGGCGAGCGCGCATCGTCGACGCCGCCGACGGTGCGCAGAACGGCCGCGACGAGGGCGCGCTCCGTCGAAGGCGCGTCACCGGTGTCGAGGGATTTGTCGATCGGGCGCGGCAGGATGGTGATGCCCTTGGGCGGCTGAATGGCGGCCATCGTCGTCGCGACGGGGGCCTCCGGCACCGCGGGCTTGCCCTTCTTCGCGGGCGCGGCGGGAGCCTTGGCCGCGGTCTTCGCGGGCGGCGGCGCGGCCTTCTTCGGCGGGCCCTTCGCAGGCTTCGCGGCGGGCTTCGGTGCGTCCGCGATCGGCTCCGCCGGCAGGGCCGCGCTCGGCGCGAGCGCGAGGCCGCGTAGATCCGAGGACGTCGCGATCGCGATCGGCTTGCGCTGCTCGTCGGTGAAGCGGAGGCGCACGCGCCCGTCGTCGCCGACGGCGGCCGAGCAGATCTTCACGGCGAGCAGATGAGCACCGGGCGCCGCTTCGATGCGTGCGGTCAAGCGATCGAGCACGAGGTGCGCGTGCACCTCGTCGCTCGCGGCCACGTCGGCGCCGTCCCAAATCAGGCGGAACGCGCCCGTCGTCGCGAGGTGCAGGAGCATCGGCTTGCTGCCCGCGGGCACGGTGACCTTCGAGGCGAGGTACGTGCAGCTCTCGGCGCGCGGGTGGATGTAGAGATCGAGCGGCACGCCGCGCGCGGTGGACGACGCCGGAAGCACGCGTCGCCACGCGACGTCGTACACGCCCCAAGCGTAGCGGCCCGCGGCATTGGTCCAGCTCTCACCGGGTGCTTCGGGACCTTCGCGACGCGCGAGGCCACCGCCGGTGTCCTGGAAGGGACCGAGGATGGCGAACGATTTCACGAGGCCATCGGCATCGGGAGGCGCGTCGTACGAGACCGCGCGCATGCCCGGCCAAGCGCGGCCCGAGGGAGCAGGCAGAAGACGCAGGCGCTGCCAGCGCGCATCGTCGGCGAGGGGCGAGCCCGACGCTGCGATGGCCGCGAGCCCATCACGAACCTTCCCGGCGGCGGCGCGATCTTCGATCGAGGCCGCGACGACCAGGGCGGCGAGGGCGTCGTCACCGCCCTGGCGCGCGCGATCGAGGAGATGATCGGCCATCTCGTCGGGCGTGGCCGCCGTCCAGCGGATGCTCGTCGGAGCCGCCGGCGCCGCTTTGGGCGCGGGCGACGGCGCGGCTTTGGGCGCGGGCGCCTGCGCCAGGGCACCGCCCGGGATCACCGCAGCAGCGAGCACCCAAGCCGCGATCCGCGCGGCAGCACGGAGCGCGTGGCGGGGTGATGCGGCCCTCATCTCGCTCGACGTCGGCATGGCCGAAGTGCATAGCGCGTGCGGGCGGTGGCCGCGAGATGAACGGTGGGAGCCCGCACGCGTGCGTCGCGGGTGCTCATGTCCCGACCATCGAGGCCCGCGTGCCCGAGCCGATCACGAGCTCCCGCCGCAGCCGTGAGCCCGCCGGCATCGCGCCTGGATCCTCCTTGAATCAGGTTCGGATCCACCTGAAATGGTTCCAAATTCTGGGTGCTATGCGCGGAGGTCGTGGATCAGGTGGCCATGGGCCAGGTCCACGACGAGGGCGCGGCCGCGATCGTCGACCACGGTGAGGGCGTCCTCGGAGAGGCGCAGGGAGACGTACGTCGCGCCGGCGAGCGTGAGGAGGCAACGCGTGTCGAGGACCTGGTCGTCGAAGAGGCGAACCTCGATACCTTCGGCGTGGTGCACGGCCCCGGCGATCCATGGAGGCCGGGTGTCGAGGGCGAAGGTCGTGGCGCCCCTTGGCCAAGGAATCGCGGCGTTCCGTGAGGCGGCGCCATCCCTCGCGAGCACGAGGAGCGGCGGCTCCGCGCTCTCGCGGAGCGACTGCACCATGCACGCGATGGAGTTACCCGAAGCCGCGGTGAGAGCATGGGTGTGGCCCTCCAGGCCCAGCAGATCCTGCGGCTTGCGAACACGCATGAGCCAAGCCGGGAGCTCGTAGCGGACGCGGAACATGAGACCGTCGACGCCGTGGGTGATCAGGGAGCACGACGTCGGCGAGCGCCCGATGGACATCACCTCGCCGCCGGGCGCGAAGCGTGCGAGCGCTTCGAAGCGCGACTCCAGCACGTCGATGACGAACAGTTGCTTGCCGCGCGCGACCACCCATTGCGACCCATCGAAGTCGGGCGCGTGCACGTCGAAAGAAGCCTCGCACCAAGGCTCGGATCGGCGCTGGACGAGATCGAGGCGCGCGAGGCGAAACATGCCTTCGCCGCGTGGAGCGACGGCGATGGCGCGATCGCCGTGATCGGAGATCACGAGGCGATGCGCGGGCTGATCGAGGTGGAAGAGCGCGCGTCCATCGCGACCGACGACGCGCACGCCGGCCTCGCCGAGGGCGAGGGCGAGGCGGCCACGCGGGAGGTAAGCCGCGTCGAGGATGGGCACGGAGCCGACATCGGCGAGGCCCACGAGGTGCGCACGCGGCGGGTTGGCGCTCGCGAGCGACGCGATCGTGGGCGCAGGCCACGCCGGGAGATCGGCGCCGAGCGCGGCGTCCGCGGCGTGCGCCACGACGCGCATCACCTGCTCGCGCATGGTCGCGTCCCCGAAGCGGGCAGCGTCGTGCACGAGCGCGCGGGCGAACGCGCGGCTCAAGGCACGTGCTGCCGGCGTGTCGTTCGAGGCCATGTTCTCGGCGGCGAAGGCGCGCCGAAGGGCGGCGCTGCCCGGCCCGTCGTCGGCGACGAGGGCGAGCGCCTGATCGCGGACCTCGGGGAACGACGAGGGCGTGAGCGCGAGCTTCTTCGCGAGCATGCGCGCGCCGGGGACGCCGCCTTGGGCGATGGCGCGCTCGATCCACGCGGTGCCGACACGACGCGCGCTCTCGACGGGCCAGACCACGTCGACCGCGGCGGCGAAGTCGCCCGCCTCGGCGAGCGTCTCGGCCCAGACGACGCGCAGGCCCGGCGCGCGCTGGTGCCCCTGCATGCGGACGAGCGCATCGCCGAACGCGCCGTGTCGCCGCGCGATGCGAACGGCGCGCTCGACGTCACCGGCGAGGAACCACTGCCGCACCACGAGGCCCGGCGGCAGCGCGCGCGCTTCGGCGAGCTCCGCCGCGAGACGGAGGCGACCATGGCGCTCCAAGAAGGCGACGGCCTCGGCGGACTCGCGAAGCAGCTCGGCGAGCACGAAGGCGGCCTCGTCGATGCGGCCCTCGCGCTCGAGCCGCTCGAACATGCGGCGGTATCGATCGCACAGGTGCTCGTGAAGCTCCTTGGCGGCGAACATCGCCGTGCCGGGTCCGGACGATCCGAGCGAGATCGAGAGATCGGATCGCGGACTCGGTGCGCCGAGCATGGGCGAGGACGGCTCTTCGCCGCCGCCGAGCGGGATGGCGTGGCGCAGGGCCGCATCGAGATCGCCGCGGTCGAGCATGTCGAGAAGACGGCCGACGTACTCGGCTTGGCGGCGACCGATGAGGTGCGCGAGGCGAGCGCCCACCAGGACCTTGGCGATCAACGTGCGCATGCGCGCGGCGAGACGCGCACCGAGCGAAGGGCCGGCGGGCGCCGCATGCTCGACGGCGAGGGCCCGTCCATCGTTGCTCGCGGCGCCGGCAGAGCCCGAGAAGAAGCGGCCGAAGAGCGCGCCGAAGAAAGCGGCGAACGGCATGAGGAGGGGCGACGCGGTCCGGCCCGCGCGTCGCGCTGCACGATGTATGGATGCGGCGCGAGGCGCGCGCTCGGTCGCGGCATCGGAGCGGGGAGCAAAGAGACGGCGGAGGAGCGCGCCGAAGCCGGCGGCGAGGGACGTGAGAAAGGAAGGGCCTCCCTCGCTCGCGCGCGTGCCGCCGAGAGCATCGATGGGCGCGCGTCCGGCGGCGAGCGCGGCGATGGATGCGGCCACGGTGGATTGCTCGGCGGGCGGGTCGGCGATGCCGAGCAGCGCGCGCGCTGTCACATTCGTTTGAGCTCCAACGATTTTCGGAGCCTCGGGCGGCGCGCCGAGCGGCACTGCTTCCACCACGGGGAAGGCGTCGAGGTCGAGGAAGGACGCCGGATCGACGGTGTCGGCCGGCGCAGGCACGTGGGCGGCAGCGACCCCTCCGCGCACCAGCACCACGGATCCCGGTGGCGGAGCGAGGGCGCGGAGCTCATCGGACGCGAGCGGCGCGGAGGCGAGCGGTGCCGAAGCATCACTCGAGGTGCGCACGAGCACGAGGCCGGGCGCGAGGGCGCAGTCGACGCGGCGCGGTTGCGGAAAGCGAACCAGGAACGCGTCCCCCAGGCGATGCACCGAGGCGCCCCGAGCCCATGCGGCGACGACGCGCCGACGCGCTTCGACGGGGCTCGCGAGCACTTCGTCGACGAGGATGCCCGCGGCCTCGACGACTCCACGATGCACGAGCTGTCGCGGCGAGCGCGCGGCCTTCGACGCGAAGCTCTCCGCGCGCGCGGAATCGAGACCTCCGTTGAAACGCGGGCGGCGCGCGCCTCGATCTTCTTCGCGATGCGTGCCCGGCGTCGGCTCCATGATCAACCGAGCTCGGGTGGATCGGGAGGAGCGCCGGCGGCCTCGCGGAACATCTCCTGGTGGTTCTCGAAATGACCCGGGCCGACGGGGAGCGCGTAGAACGCCTCGGCGAGCGCGACGCCGGTGGTTACCATCGCGGCGCCGCGCGCCATGCCTTCGAGGAACGTGGTCACGCCCTCGCGGAGCTGCGCGGTTTGTTCGGGCGTGAGCTGGGTCGGATCGGCGCCCGGCACGAACCAACCGGCGAGCATCTCGATCTGGGATGCATGGCAGAGCAGGCTCTCGACCTTGGTGCGGAACGTCGCGCCGATGTCGATCACGCGGTTCGGCCGATGCTCGGTGGGCATCATGTACCAGACCTCGCGCGGCTGGACGGGCGAGAGGCCTTCATCCAGGTGCTCGGGATGAAGCAGCGGGAAGCAGGAGAACGCCGCGGCTTCCGAGGCCATGCGGCCGACCTCGATGTGATCGGGGTGGATCTCGTAGCGCTTCCACGGATCGAAGGTGACGACCCGATCGACGCGCAACTTGCGAAGCCAGTAGACGAGGCGCTCCTTCGCGGCCTGCGCATGCTCGCGAAGGCCACCATCGGGGAAGCCGAGGAGGATGGGCGGGCGGCCGCCGATCACCGCCATCGCCTTCGTCAGCTCGGCGGCGCGGGTGGCCGCGAGCGCGGCCCGGGAGACGCGCCGATCTTTGGTGCCGAGGTTACCGCTCGTGCAACAGATGGCGTGCACCTCGTGCCCTTGGGCGGCCCATTTGGCGAGGGATCCGGCGCAGAAGAACTCCCCATCGTCCGGATGCGCATAGACCGCGGCGATGACGAGCTTCGACATGGAGAGCCCTCGTTATACACCTTGATCGCGATCACCGCCCCGCGCCGGGTGGAAAGGTCGCGAGCGGCGCTTCGTCGCGGAGCGATCGCAACGAGACCTCGCCGCTCGCCGTGACGAACGCGAGCTGCGCCCGCGCCTGGCTGATGACGACGTCGACGATGGGGTCGGCCGCGCGCGGGAGGCTGTACCGCTCACCCTGACCGACGATGGTGAGGGTGCGTTGATCCGACTCGAGGACGACGAGCCGCGGAGCGCTGGGGCGCTCGCGCCGCCACGGGCCGACGACGCGCGCGCCATCGGGAACGAGCAGGTCGTCGATGGCGCGACCCTCGTGGTAGATGGACCAGCGCTCGCCGCGCTGCTGCACCGCCACGAGATCGGTCGCGAGCCCCTCGCCTTCCACGATGCCGAAGCGCGCCTCCATGGTGCCGTCTCCTTCGAGAGGGACGGCGCGCGGCACGAGGTCCTGGAAGTCGCGCATCACGAGATGAAATGCGCGCGAGGGGCGCGGGGGAATCGTGAGCGGTCCCGAGTCTTCCTCGTGGGGCCGGCTGCGGACCACGAACGCGAAGCGACCACCCATGACGGCCAGCGCGCAGACCTCGTCCGCGAGGCGCTCGACCTCGACCGAGCCCTCGCGATCCTCGTTGCGGATGCGGTTACGCCGGATCCGGAAGAGCGCGCCGTGTGCATCGACGAACGAGACCTCGGCCTCGCTGCGATCGAGGTAAGCGAGCGGCGAGAGCGGGCCCGCGATCGGCGAGGGCGCGGGCTTCCGATCCGGCGAGAGAGGCACCGTTCGCCGCAGGAACGGCGGTGCATCCCGGATGGTGTGCTCGAGGATGATCTCGCGCTCCTTCACCACCAACATGACGAGCCCGCGCGCGACCCAACCCACCGCGGCCACGACGCCGCCGCACCGCGGGCGGTAGCGTTTGGGACGGCCCGCCGGCGCGTTGGGCGAGTTGGGCACGGGGTACGCGATGATCTCGCCCGAGCTCGCCCGCGCGAGCACCTTGCTGCCATTGGCAGCGAAAACGAGGTTGGAGATGGGCGCGACACCGGCGCCCCTCGGCGCGGGCGCAGGCGCCGGGACTGCGACGGCGAAGGGATCGCGCAGGAGGCGCGCCGCGATGGGCGCAGGCGGCAGGTCGAGGTCCACCTCGCGCGGCGGAGCGTCGGGCACGCGCGCGGTGAGGGCGAGCGCGCGGCGCGCAGGATCGAGGATGTCACGAACCTCCAGCGAGGCGCGCGGCCAGCCCGGCCAAATCGTTTGAGCTCCAACGATCCACGCGTCCTCCCAACCCGCGGCGCGGGCGCGGTCCGCATGCTTCGCGACGTCCTCGGCGCTCGGCGGCAACGCGGAGCGCGCCGCGAGCAGGCGGGAGACGCTCTGTTTCGTGACCTCCGTGAGGAGCGGCTCGTCAGGCCTTTGGAGCGTGCCCCACGCGAAGCGCGCGCCGGCGCGCTCGGCGCGGGCCGCGAGCACGATGAGCGCAGCGAGGTGCGCGAGGCGCGGCGCGCCGAGCTGATCGGGTCCGGCGTCGAAGAAGGCGACGGAGCTCGTCGCACGCGCGGGGGAGCGGCGCGCGAGCTGGAAGAACGCATGCTCGCCGCCGGCGGCGCGGCGGATGAACTCGTCGGGCAGCTCGTCCGCGAGCAGCCACTCCGTGAGCAGGAGCCGCTCGTAGCTGCCGCGTCGCGCGATGCCGGTGAAGCCGTCGGGATCGCCGTCGCTCGTGGGCCGCGCGATGCGCATGGGCCCCACGACGAGCGCGAGACGCGGGACGAGCCGGCCGAGCCCCTCGGCGAGATCGCGCGGGAAGAGATCGAGGTGCGCGCGCCACGGCGCGAGATCGCGGGGGAGATCGATCACGACGCCACCTCGCTCCGCACCGCGACGAAGGAACCGAGCAAGGCGCGCTCGATCGGCCGCGCCCCGGCGACCGACACGAGCATCGACGGATCGAGGAGGACGGCGATCGGCGCGCCGCCCTGCGAGCGCGCGAGCACGGCCCGCTCGAAGAGCGGCGCAGGCACATCGGGCTCGAGCGCGGTCGGCAGGAGGAGCGACGGCGCTTCGGGATCGCGCCCGAGATAGACGACACCATCGACCCAAGGCAGCGTCGCTGCATCGCCTAGGACCACGAGCAGCCCCGGCGCAGACACACCCGTCAAGGCCGCGAGGGCCGCGTCGTCGCGCGCGAGCAAGCGCTTCGCGAGCGCGACGGCGGCCGCATCGCGCGCAGCGGCGGCGAGGATCCCGAGGGGCACCGCGCGCGGGCGAAACGCGACCGGGATCTTGGGCACCGAGGCCACGACGTCACCGACCGAGCGCTTCGACGATGCGCGCGCGCACCGTCGCGAGGCTCGCGGGGAGCGACGCCGGCGTGAACCCGGCGTCGATCTCGCGAGCGATCCCCTCCAGCTTGAGACGCCATGCTTCCACGCCCTCGCCCGCTGGATTCTGCGGCACATCGGCGAGCGCCTTCTCGCCGGCCTCGGCGATGCGGGCGGCGCGCGCCAGCGGGCCGAGCGAGGCCTCGGCGGCGGCCGCGGCGAGCGATCCATTCTCGCTCCGCGCCAGCACGTCGCGCAGCGCATCCCGCGCGGCCGCTTGCCCTTCCCGCGTGGCCACGGCGACGACGATGGGCCAGAGGTCCGCCTCCGTCGGTCGATCGCGGCCCGCCATCACCGCGGCCGCAGCCACGAGCCGTTGCACCTTGACCGCGCGTCGATCGGAGAGCGTCACTCCATTCTTGCGCAGCACGCGAATGGCGTGCGCGAGGTGCGGCCGCACGGGCGCGAGATCGGCGGAGCCCACCGCGGCGGCGAGCACGTCGAGGTGCGCCATCGTCGCGCGTCGCTCCCCACGCGCGCCACCGAGTGACCATCCGCCTTCGAGCAGCTCTTCGAGCCGCGGATCGGGGATGGGATCGAGGAACGCGCGCAGCAGGAAGCGATCGGCGAACGCCGCCAGCGCCTCGTCGTCGGGCAACGCGTTGGAGGCGCCGACGCACACGCGGAGCGGCACGCGCACGCTGGTAGCGCCGCGCCGGAACGTGCGCTCGTTGAGCAGCGCCAAGAGCGTGTTGAGGATCGCCGTCGACCCCAGGAAAATCTCGTCGAGGAACGCGATCTCCGCTTCCGGCAACATCCCCGCCGTCTGCGTCTCGACGATTCCTTCCTTGAGCTTGCGCAGATCGATGGGCCCGAAGATCTCGCTCGGCTCGGTGAAGCGCCCGAGCAGATACTCGAACACGCTGCCGCCGAGCGCGCGGGCCACGCGGCGCGCGGCTTCGCTCTTCGCCGTGCCGGGCGGCCCGATGACGAGCAGGTGCTCCCCCGCGACCGCGGCCAGCGCGATCAGCTCGACCAGCGACTCCCGCTCGACGAGCCCACGACCAGCATCGGAGAGCGCAGCGCGCAGCACGGCGGCAGCATCGGCGAGGTTCGGTGTCATCGTCGGTCCAGCGTTTCGAGCCTATCCCGAGCGCCAACGCGAACGCGAGACGCAACGTGCATCGGACCTCGGCGAAGGCTCTCGATCGAAGCCCGATTCGGCGCGGGCGTATCGAGGGCACGACGAACCTGAGGGGATGTCGGCGCCGCGAGCATTCGGTGGAGGCTCTGGGTCGATGTCGGCGGCTTCGCGTGCGGGCATTCGTATCGCCGCGAGGTCGATCGCCGCGCACGAATGCGCGTGAAATGGTCACCGCTGTCGGAGCTTCTCCTTCCGTGAACGCGTCGGCTCTTCCCGATCACCGCAGGCTCGAGAAGGTCGGAATCACGCGCGGCCGAGATGAGATCCGGCCTGCATTTCCCGATGGATCGCACGCGCGATCGCCGCGCGCTCACTTCGCAAAATCACCACGCGCAGGGCGGCCGAACGGACGCGGCGGTCATCGAACCTCACGAGGGATCGAAGGCCGTGCGGCGCGCCTCGGCGTCGCCGCCGGCCTCGGGTCCCGCGATGAATGGTTGGAATTGAACGAGGAGATTAGGAACATGCGCTCCTTTTTGAAGATCACGGCGGGCCTCGTGTTTCCGCTGTCGCTCATGATCGCGGGGATCGGGTGCCTGGCCTCGAGCGATGACGATGAGGAGTCGATCGGCGAGGTCGCGCAGCGCGACTCCACGACCGCGGATCCTTCCGCCGATCCCGCGACCCCGCCCTGCGGGCCCGGCACGCTGATTCAGTCGCTCCCGTACGCGCTGCCGGGCTTGGGCCTCTATTCGGGTGGCCTCTATGCCGGCGCGTTCGGCGGAGGCTATCGCCCGCCGGTGTACGGCTATGGTGGCATCGGCGGTTATGGCGGCATCGGCGGCTATGGTGGCTATGGCTATGGCCCCGCGTTCGCCAATTACTACGGATCGGGCTACGGGCCCGTCTACGGCGGCGGTTACTACGCCCCGGCCTATGGCGGCCTTTACAACGGCTACTATGGTGCGCCCGGTGTGCCGAGCGTGCCGGGCGCGAACGCGCCGCAGTGCCCGCCGGGGACGACGAGCACCGCCGTGCCGCCCGTGCCGGGCCAACCGATCGGCGCGGACTACTGCGGCTGCGCTCCCGCGGCGAGCAACTGAGCCTCGATAGAAGAGCGCCGCATCAGCGCTCGCATCGGCATCCGCGTGAGGCGCTGCACACCGGCGCGAGGCTCACGATCGTCATTCATCATCCCACCTCGCCCTCTGATCGCGTGGCCGCTGCGGGCGGTGCCCGAACGTCCATCATCGAGAACCATGGACACTGCGCGACGAATCGCCCGGCGGACGGCGGCTTCAACGGGCATGCATCTCCTCCCACGTCCGCTGAAAGAATTCGGCATGTGCCCGCGCCGAACATCGAGAATCCGCGACGAGATCCACGATCGCCGACGGCACCGTGCTTGCAGCGCGCCGCAGGCACCATGCACCAAGAGACCCCTTCGCCTTCCCCTGTTCCGCAGAACGATGCTCTTCACGCCGCCGATCCGGCGGAGGACTGGCCCACGCTCGATGTGCTTCGGCTGCGCTACATCCACCGCGCGATCGCGCACACGAACAACAACAAGACCCGCGCCGCCGAGCTCCTCGGCATCGACCGCCGGACACTGAACCGAATCCTCGCCCGCGAGCGCGCCCGCCGCCGGCCGGCCGCGACGCACTGAGCGCGCGCCGTCACGCAAGCGCAGCGCGCATCACCGGCAGCTCGCTCCTCGATGGGCGTGATGTCGATCGCGAGACGATCGACATCGTTCATCGACGGCCACGCTTCATCACCGGTCAGCGCGACATCCATGCTTCGCGATCGATCACTGCGCCCTCATCGACGGTCGCGCGGCATCAGCGCGACGATCGCCATGCTTTCGATGATTGCGCCCACATCGATGGTCGCGCGTCATCGACACTCAGCACGACGCCGATGGCCTCGCGATCGAGCGCCTTCGTCGATCACCGTGCGCGCTAGATCGGCGGGAAGAGCGGGGGATCTTTCTGCTTCGGCGCACCGCTGCCCGGGGGCTGCGGCGCGGGCTGAAACGGATTGGGAAACGGGAACGACGTCGGCAGCACGAGGATCGGCGACGGCGCCGTGGAGCTCGGCACGGCCGAGCCCGAAGGCCGCGGCGCAGGACCCGTAGGCCGATTGGGCCGATTCGGCGGCATCGGCAGCGGCGCCGAAGGAATGGGCGGCGGCGGATCCGTCGGAGGCACCGGCGGCGATGGCGGCTGCTGCGAGCCCACGCTCACGAGCGGCGGCGGATCGTTGCTCGGCTTGGTGGGCGTGTCGTCGTCGCTCGACGAGGATCGGGTCGCCACGTAGACGCCTCCCGTGACGAGCCCCGCGAGCGCCAGCGCGCCGGCGATGATGGCACCCGTCGGGTTCCCGCGCTTGCGTCGCCTCCCGCCCGCGGGCGCCATGGGCAACGGCGGCAGCGCCACCGGCGGCGCCGGTGGATAGCCATAGCCGTGCGCCATGTCCTGCGTCGACCCGCCGTTGCCTCCGCCATTGGCACCCACAATCGTGCCAGAGGCGCGCATCGGCGCGGAGCCGATGCCGTCATCCATCGTGCCGGAGACGCGCCCCGCGCCGGCGGGCGGCGCGTCGTCCTCAGGTGGCCACGTCTTCGCCACGCCGCCGGCGCGCGGCGCGGGAGGCACGGGCGCCAGAACGGGCGAAGGCAGCGGCGAATAGATCGGCGAAGGCGACGCGCCGATGCTCACCCCGATCGTTCCGCCCGCGCGCACGCGGCTCGGCGAAGGGGGCCGCACGGCGGCCGCGTACGGCTCGATCGCGGCCCGCAGATCGGCCGCGGTCGGCATGCGATCGTCCGGCCGCGCGGCCATGGCCCGATGAACTGCAGCCGCGAGCTCGGGCGCGATGCCCGGCACCAAATCGACGAGCTGCGAGATGCGCCCATTGCGATAGGCGGCGGCGATCTCGTGCGGATCTTCCCCGCCGACGGGCCGCTGCCCCGCGAGCATCTCGAAGATCATCACGCCCAGCGAGAACACGTCGGCGCGCGCGTCCACGGTGTCGGCGGACGACGTCTGCTCCGGCGCCATGTACTCCGGCGTCCCCATGAGCACGCCGGGCCGCGTGAGCCCGGGCGCGCCGTTGCCGATGACCTTGAGCTTGGCGATCCCGAAATCGAGCAGCTTCACGATCGTCGCGCCCTTGGCGTCGATCGTGATCATCACGTTGTCGGGCTTGAGATCGCGGTGCACGATCCCCGCGCGGTGCGCCGCGTCGACGCCGTCGAGGATCTGCGACGCGTAGTCGAGCGCGTCGCTGTACGCGAGCTTCTTGCCACCGCGGTAGAGCTCCTCGTAGAGCGCCTGCAGCGTCTTGCCCTCGAGGTATTCGAGGACGATGAACACGTCGCCGTCGCCCGTCTGATCCACGTCGGAGACGCGCACCACGTTGGCGCTCTGAATCTGCGCCGAAGCGCGCGCCTCTTGCACGAAGCGCTGCACGAGCCCCTCGCGCCGCGAGAACTCGAGGTGGAGGAACTTGAGCGCGACCGTCGTGCCCAGCGTCTCGTGCCGCGCCTCGAAGACGCTGCCCATGCCGCCGTCGCCGATGTGGCGGAGCAAGCGATACTTGTTGTTGACGACCTGACCAACCCGGGGCGGCATCGGCAGCCCGCATCGTTGCGCCACCCCGCCGCGACCGCAACCCATCCGTGCGTCGCGACCTTGCCCAACACGAAAACCGCGCCCCCACATCCCCAAGCGCGCGGCAGCCCCATGCGAAACCGTTCAGCCCCTCACCCCACGAAGGACCACCATCCCCGAGGCAGCGCAGCAGCGACGGCATCAATGACGGCGACTCGGCCGCACGACACCGGTGGCGCGCATCGCCCAAGCCTCACCTGGCGCGAAGCCTCACCGCTCCGCTGAAACGCGCGCCCCCTCACAAAGCGCGCCGAGAGGCGCCTCTCGCCCGCAGCATCGGCAGCTCGCTCGGTGACGGCCCAGCCTCACGCAGCGCCACGCCGCCGAAACGCGCGCAGCTTCACCAACGCGAAGCGCTTCAACGCTCCGCTGAAACGCGCGCCTCCTCACCGAGGCGAAGCACTTCAGCGCCCGTCGGCAGCCTCACACCGCGCCGAGCCTCACGCATCCGCGCTCGACCCAACGCCCCACGCACACCGTCTCGTGGCTCGGGCCAAACCCAAACCAGCAACCCGTGATGCGTAAAAGGCGCCGCAGGCGCCCAGGGTCTGAGTCCAGCCCCATCAAGGGGACGCGTCGACATCACGAAGGCCGACAAGTTGATCCCGATGGGGCCGGGGCCCCATCGGCAAACTCAACTAGTCGGGGCGAGAGGATTTGAACCTCCGACTCCCTGGTCCCGAACCAGGTGCGCTACCAGGCTGCGCTACGCCCCGTCCACGTCGCCTCTGTTTCTGCAACGCGGCCGCGGACCTTGCTCGCCCTTGGCCACATTGTCAAGCGCAAGTCGATCTGCCTCCGGAAGAAAGGGCGAGCCGGCTCGTCGGCCCCCGCCATTTGCCGATGTTTTCGCCCGTCCGCAGCAAAGAGCCGCAGGCTGGATGGAAAAGAGTGTTCTGGGCGGCTTTTCTCGAAAAAAACGAAAGGCAAGCGAGAAGTATCCCTGGAAATCCGCTAGGCCATGTTAAAGTGTCACTGGAATCGCCGCTGGGTCTTCCCAGCGCGGAACGGCGGCGCACTCCCGGGGGGACCCGGCTTGAGCCCGCGATCACGGAGAGGAGGAGAAGGTGGCAATCGAGCTTCCGGCAGTTCGCATCCTGATCGTCGATGATGACCGTGCGATCTGCGATTACATGCAGACCCTGCTCGAGCGGGACGGCTACGAGGTGAAGACGCTGGCGGATCCGCTGGTCGTCGAGGAGGAGGTCCGCACGGGCGGCTACCACCTCATCATCCTCGACTTGATGATGCCGAAGCTCGACGGGATCGAGGTCCTGAAGCGCATTCGCAAGGTCGACAACGACATCGCGGTCGTCATCTTCACCGGCTTCCCCAACCTCGAGAGCGCCGTCGCTTCGATGAAGCTCGACGCCGTCGATTACATCAAGAAGCCGTTCAACGTGGACGAGTTCCGCGAGGTCCTCGCCCGCGTGATGCGCAAGAAGGGCCTGGCGCGCACGCCGGAGGAGCAGCTCCACCGCGTGATCGGCGACACCATCCGCAACCTGCGCAAGGACAAGGACCTCACGCTGAAGCAAATGGCCCGGCGCACGGGGCTCAGCGTCTCCCTCCTCTCGCAAATCGAGCGCGCCGAGTCTTCGGCCTCGATCTCTTCGCTCTACAAGATCGCGGTCGCCCTCGAGTCGCGCATTCAGGATCTCTTCGGACAATACTGAGAGGCGGGCGAGCGCGTTCGTCCGAAGCCCCCCGCGGATCGAGCTTACGCGGCGAAACCCGTCTGCAGCGCACGGAGAGGGCCACCTCGCGCCGGAGCTCTCGGCGCGGTTGGTGTAGGCTTCCCTTCGTGAGCCAGATTTTCACGAGGACCCTCGCCGCAGATCACGTCACGCCCGTCCGCGCGTATGCGTCGTTGCGATCGCACGCGCCGAAGCAGTCGTCGTTCCTCTTCGAATCGGTGCATCCCGGCGAGCGCTGGGGCCGCTATTCGATCGTCGGGTACCGCGCCATGAACGAGGTGCTGTATCCGCCGGGCAACGACGCGCTCGCGTCCTTCGCACGTGAGCTCGCGGGGCGCGACGTGCCCGATCCCGTCGACCCCTCGTCCCCCTTCGCCGACACGGAGAACCTCGCGGCCCGCCTCTCGCGCGCGGCGTTCGGCTTCGTCGCGTACGACTCGGTGCACGAGCCGTACAACATCGATCTGTGGCCGAGCACGGACGCGATGGTGCGGCTCATGCGCGACGCGACCGTGGTCGTGTTCGACAACCTGCGGCAGACGATGACCATCGCCGCGACCTCGATCGCCGCGCTCAACCGCTGCGAGTGGGAGATGAACCACGGGCCCGATTTCACGGCCCTCTCCGCGCCGAACCCGAAGGGCTCGCCCGAGTTCGTGGACGTGTCCGTGGACGACGAGACGTTCATGGATCGCGTGCGCCGGGCCAAGGAGTACATCCGCGCGGGCGACGTGTTCCAGGTCGTCTTGGCGCGCACGTTCAAGTCACCGCTGCGCAACGCGGAGCCGTTCGACGTCTACCGCGCGTTGCGCGTGCTCTCGCCGTCGCCGTACCTGTTCTTCCTCGATTTCACCGAGACGCCGATGGCGGGCGGCCTGACGATCGCGGGCGCGTCGCCGGAGACGCTGGTGCGCCTCTCGCACAACAAGATGACCCTGCGTCCCATCGCCGGGACGCGGAAGCGCGGCGCGAGCGAAGAGGAAGACGTGAAGCTCGCGGAGGAGCTGCTCGCCGATCCCAAGGAGCGCGCCGAGCACGTGATGCTCATCGATCTGGCGCGCAACGACGTGGGCCGGGTGTGCGAGCCGGGGACGGTGGAGCTCAGCGCCAACATGGTGATCGAGCGCTACTCGCACGTGATGCACATCGTCAGCGAGGTGACCGGCAAGCCGCGCCCGGACGTGACGCCAGGCGACGTGCTGCGCTCCGCCTTCCCCGCCGGCACGCTCTCGGGCGCGCCCAAGGTGCGGGCGATGGAGATCATCCGCGAGATGGAAGAGGACTCGCGCGGTGTCTACGGCGGCGCGGTCGGCTACGTGATGCCCGACGGCACGCTCGATTTCGCCATCGCCATCCGCACGGTCATCGCCAAGGACGCGCAGTTCCAAGTGACGGCCGGCGCCGGCATCGTCGAGGAGAGCGTGCCCGAGATGGAGGCGCAGGAGACGCGCAACAAAGCGCAGGCGGCGCTGGCCGCGATCCGCGCGGCGCAGGACGCGGTGGTCGAGCGCGAGCAGATGGCCGAGGCGCGACGCGCGCGCGAAGAGCGCAAGCGGCTCGCCGAGCAGCGGGCCGCGGACGAGGCCGCCGCCGCGCAGGCCGCGGAGACCCAGCCGGAGAGCGGCGAGCCGACGAGCTGACGATCGGGTCGATACCGAAGGGTCGCGATCGACGGCGACATGCTCGCTCGATCGCGATCAACACGTCGCGCCCAATGGTGGCAGCGGTGGCTGCCATGATAATCGTAGGGCGCGCCGAGGCGATCGCGATCGACCATCGATGCGCGCCGAGGCGAGCCGTCAAGGACGAGCGAGGCAGCGCGGCTCGGCTCGCTGCGGAGGCGCGACCACGCTGTGCGCAGACGCGAGCGAGGCCATCGTCGTGGTCGATTCGCATCGCAAGGCGGCACGTTTGCACCCATGGCGTCCGCGTCGGAGAGGTGCGTGCCACGCCGACGCCTAGCGTCGATGCGGGGCCAGTGCGTGCACGTCGAACGAGGGCGCGAGGAGGGTGGCGTCGGCCATCCTCGTGATACATTCACGCAATGGCGCGATCGCCGGGAACGCCCACGCAGCCGAAGAAGCCGCGCGAGGGCTCCGCTCCTACCGGAGCGCGCCGCACGAAGGGCGCACGCGCCGAAGCGCGCGCGCAAGCTGCGGCGAAATCACCGCCGCGCGCCACGGCGAAGACGACGGTGAAGCGACGCGCGGAGACGCGCGGAGACGCCAAGGATCCGGCACCGAAGGAGCGGCGCAAGCCGGCGCGCAAGCGAGCTGCACCGGAGCCGGCGACACGCGTGATGCGCGCCGTCGAGCACCCGAGCCCGCTCGCGCGATCGGTCGCCGGCTACGACGAGCAACCCGCCGAAGACCCCGGTGCGCAGAGCGATCACGACAACGCCTATCGGTTGATGGAGCTCCATTGGGGCGACGATCCGCCGCCGAGCGCGCCCGCCAACGACATCGTCACGCGCTGGGTGAAGCGCGGGGACGTGCTGCTGCGCCACCTCGCCGAGCACGGCGCGGCCCGCCACGAGTACCGCGCCGATCTGAAGGACGGGCGCTTCGTGTGGATCGATCCCGAAGGCCGCGTGTCCGCCGAAGCGCGGGCGCGGGTGATTTGCAGTTGGTCACCGACGACGTCGGCGCTGGTGATGGCATGGGCCGATCCGCTGGTGCGCGCGGCCGGGATCGCGCGCATCGACGGCGCGGCGTCGGAGCGCGACGACGTCGACGAAGAGGAGGCGTGGCGCGTCGCCATGGAGTCGGCCGAGGCTGCGCGCGCCGAGTATCTCTATCGGGTGACCACGCCGGATGCGTGGTACTTCCTCGCGCTGTCGAGCCTGACGTTCACGCCGGGCCGCGTGTCGTTCAGCCCGAGCACGCCCGTCGGTCTCGTGCTCCGCGGGCTCGGTGAAGCGCGCCGCGCGATCGAGTCGCGCGCCGAGCCGACCGACGTGGTGCGCGAGCGCCTCGCGGCCCTCGGTCGCGCGCTCGTGCACGAGGCCGAGTATGCCTATCGCGGTACCGATTGGGTCTCGCGGCTGGATCGGACGGGGCGGCGCCTCGTGACGCTCTCCGATCGGTTGCCACGCGCGACGTTCAAGAGCGTGGCCGCCGGGCGGCCCGTCGACGAATGGCTGGGCCGCGATGCGACGATCGATCTGAGCCAAGCGCTCTCGTTGCTCGAGGACGAGTGGGCGCTCTTCGCTTGATCGCGTAGAAGTGGGGGCATGCTCGACAAGCTGCTCACCGTCGACGACTTCGAGCGGGCGGCCGAGGCGGTGCTGCCTCGGATGGCCTGGGACTACTACCGCTCCGGCGCCGACGACGAGCGCACGCTGCGCGCGAACCGGCGCGCCTTTCGGCATTGGGAGATCTGGTATCGCGTGCTCGTCGACGTGGCCCAGCGCTCGCTCGACACGAAGCTCCTCGACCTCGAGCTGAGCTCGCCCATCGCCATTGCTCCCACGGCCTACCATTGCATGGCCTGCCCGGATGGAGAGCTCTCCACCGCGCGCGCCGCGGCCGCTGCGGGGACGCTCTACATCGTCTCGACGCTCGCGACCACGCGCCTCGAAGACGTGGCCGCGGCCACGACCGGACCGAAGTGGTTCCAGCTCTACGTGCACAAGGATCGCGGCTTCACGAAGGCGCTCGTGGAGCGCGCGGAGGCGGCCGGGTATCGCGCCATCGTGCTCACCGTCGATGCGCCGCTCCTTGGCCGGCGTCTCGCGGACGAGCGCAATGGATTCACGCTGCCGGCGGGGATGGCGATGGCGAACCTGATCACGCCGGGCGTGATCGCGAGCACGGCGGAGGAGAAGAGCCTGCTCGCCAAGTACGTGGCCTCACGGCACGACGCGGCGCTCTCGTGGAAGGACCTCGCGTGGCTGCGCGGGCTCACGTCGCTACCGCTTTTGCTCAAAGGAATCGTGCGCGAGGACGACGCGGTGCGCGCCTTGGAGCACGGCGTCGCGGGCGTGGTGGTGTCGAACCACGGCGCGCGGCAGCTCGATGGATCGCCGGCGTCGATCGATGCGCTGCCCGGCGTGGTGCGCGCGGTCGCGGGGCGCTGCCCGGTGCTGATGGATGGCGGCGTGCGGCGCGGCACCGACGTGCTCAAGGCGCTCGCGCTCGGCGCGTCGGCGGTGCTCTTGGGTCGGCCGATCTTGTGGGGCCTCGCGGCCGGCGGTGAGCGCGGGGTGGCGCGTGTCCTCGAGATCATGAACGGCGAGCTCTCGCTGGCGATGGCGCTCGCGGGCTGCCCGAGCATCGCCGACATCGACGCCGATTTGGTGCGGCGGCGCGCGTGATCACGGGCGCGCGGTGGCCGCGCGCATGAACGTCATCGCGAGCTCGGCCGCGCCGGGCTCATGATAGAGCACGAAGTGCCCATTCTCTCCGCGTGTCGGGGCGAGCTGCACGAGCACACGCGCGGGATCGGCGCGCGTCAGCGCCTCGCTCAAGCTGGGGAACAGCTCCCCAATCCCGGGCACCGGCCGCACGAGCTGCGAGACGGGGCGCGCGTGGAGCGCGAGGGCGAGCACCTCCGCGGTGACGGGCGGCGTGTACGTGTCGGTCACGCCCTCGTAGTGCAGCACCATCTGCCGGCGGCGCCCCGGGAGCGGGTCCCAATAGAAACGCGCGTAGCTCGCGGGATCGATGGGATCGGCGAGCATCTGCACCATCGACATGAGCGGGTGCAGCTCGTCGAGCTCGTCGGGCGCGACGCCGAGGAGCGCGGAGAAGATGGGCACGATCGGGATGTCGCTGCGCTTCAAGATCCCGAGGCGCACGTCGCCGCCGCAGCCCGAGAGGATGACGCCGTGGATCATCGGATCGACGGCGCCCGCCACCGCGACGGACTGGCTTCCTTGTGAGTGCCCAGCCGCGAGCACGCGCGTCGGATCGAAGCGCGGCGCCGGCCTCTCGGGAGGTAAGTAGGGCGCGAGATCGACGCTCGTGAAGAGGCGCGCGAGGACCATCAGATCGGCGGCGGCCTGACGGAGGTTGTCGCGCGCGGCCGCGGGATGAAGCGGGTTGTAGAAGGCGCCCTCGATGCCGCGCGGATCGCTGGTGAGCTGCACGGGGATGCCGGCGATCGAAATCGAAAACGGCTCGCGGCTGCCGGGGCGTGGGGCGCGGCCGCGGCGACCGTGGATCGGTTGATCGGTGGAGACGACGGCGATGCCTTGGCTCGCGGCCCAGCCCGCGAAGTCGTCACGACCGAGGAAGGTGCGCGCATCACCGCCGGTTCCGTGCGCCGAGACCATCAGCGGAAAGCCGCCCTTCGGCATCGGGCTCGCGGTGGGCACGGTGAGCACGAAGCGCGCGTGCATGAGCCCGCCGCACGCGGGGCTCGCGTAGCTGCTCCACGTGGGGACGTCGACGACGCGCGGCGCGCCGCTCGCATCGAGCATGAAGCGCCCTCCCTCTTCGCTGAGGAAGGGCGCGCGCTCGATGTGGCCTTGGAAGTTCGGCGTGCAGTACGTGCCCTCGATGGTCGCGTAAGGCGCGTGCTCGAGCGTGCCGGAGAGGTGCTCGCTCCACGCCGCATCGAGCACGCGCGGAGCCTTCTCGCGAGGCAGATGGCCGATGACGTCCACGAGGCGCGAGGTGACCGTGTGCGGCGCGTGCGTGCGGAAGAGCGCGACTGCGGCGATGCGATCGCGCGGCACCCCGAGCGCATGAACGACGTCGAGCGCATCGGCGTGGAGGCTGCGCGCGCGCTCCTCGCGGGCGTCGGTGCGCGGGCTCGTCCACTTCACGATCTCGAGATCCATCGGCGTGCCCAGCTCGGCGCTCGAGCCGGCGAGATCGCGGCGCACGACGGCGGCGTAGAGCGTCGCCGGCCGCAGCATGAACCCGCGCACGGGCTTCACCGCGAGCGTGTGCGCGGGGACATAGCGCAGATCGCCCTCGTACCAGCGATGCTCGATGGGCACGAAGGCGCCGCGATCGGGGCTCTTCGGATCGACGTCGACGAGGAAGACCGGCGAAGCGGCGGACAGCGTGCCTTTGGGATCGGCCGTGAGGCGCGGCGCTGTGAGCGCGGCGGTGAAGTGAAAATAGATCGAGGGCGAGAGCGCGTAGCCGTCGACGTCCTCTTCGGCGGCGTCGACGTACGGCCCGAAGAGGAAGGAATCGCGGCCCGGGTAGGCGCGCAGATCGGGCCGCCCATTGGGCAGGCGGAGCAGCTCGGTGGGCCAGGGCAGGTCGAAGATGCCCGAGAGATCGGTGGCCCGCGGGATCGTGAAGCGCACCGACACCGCGCCGGGGAGCGGCGCGCTCGGCGTGTACGAGGGCGCGAGCGGCAGCGACGGATCACGCATTGGCGCGCACGCCGAGAGCGCGAGGGCAGCCATCGGCAGGAGGCGCGCGATCCGTGACATGGCGCCTAGTCCACGAGGCCCGGCGCGGGCACCGAGCAGCGCACGAGGAGGTCGGGCTTGATCTTCAGTGTCCCAAGCATCGCCGAGTAAGGTTTGATGCCGAAGTCCGGCTGATGGAGGCCGACCTCGGCGATGAAGCGATCGCCCTCTCGCCGCGCGACGAACGCGATCGCTCGCGTGTGCCCGTGGAGCGCGAGGTCGCCGCGGATGCGGTAGCCATCGCCTTCGGGCGCGAGATCGTTTGAGCTGAAACGAATTTCCGGATGCTTGCCGACGTGGAGCACGTCGTCCGCGATGTTGTGCTCGATCTTTCGTTTGTCGGCCGCGGAGAGCGTCCCCTCGTGCACGACGCCGTCGACCACGGCGCCCACGACCTCGAGCGATCCGGCGTCGAAACGCGCGCGCAGGCCGGCCCGATCGTCATCGATGTCGATGTCGAAGCGGGCGACGCGGATCTGGAGATCGTGCGCCACGGCGGAGAGCAGGCCCTCCTTGAACGTGAGCACGAGGCACTCGGCGGAGCTCGAGTCGAACCGGGGCACGCCTTTGGGATAGGCCGCCGGCCCATGCTTGTCCACGCGACCGCCACCGAGAACGCCGGTCCACGCGGGACTGTGAGCGCGCGTTCTCAGCCCCCGTTGAACCAACCTTCATCCGTCTCGACCGGGGCAGACGGCGCGTCCGGCGCGGCGGGCGCATCCGGATCGACCTCGGGCGACGCGGGCGCAACGGGCGGCGGAGCAACCGGCACTTGTCGGCGAACCACCGGAGCACGCCCCGGATTCACGATCACCACGGATCCCGGCGGCGCATGCACGACGATCGTGCGCGGTGCAGCGGGCGGCGGCGGCGCGACGGGCGGCGGAGGCGGCGCATACGCGGGCCGCACGGCGACCATCACCGGCGCAGGCTCGGGCACCGCATACATCACGCGGTGCCGGTAGTAGTAGCGGCCGCAGCCGCTGGAGAAGGAAGCGACGAGGACAGCAACGAAGGCGACGGTGGCGCGATGCATGGGCTCGCGACCAACCAAGTCTCGTGCCAGTCGCGTGCAGCAAAGCACCAAGCCAGCGCACATTCACCGCGTGGGGCGAGCCTGCGGCGTTGGCGCGTGACGAGAAGAGATGAACGCCGAGGCGCAGGGGACGCGAAGACGCTCAAAGACGCAGGAGACGAGAGGTCGTCTGCGTCTCCGCGACGTTGGGCCGTAGAGGATGCGTCGATCGCACCGAGGCAGAAGCTGTCTCGCGCTCGAGCAGGGACCCCGGGTCCTTGAGCAAGCATCCAGGACCCCAGCGCCAGGGGTGCGCGCTCCTGAGCAAGGACCCGAGGATGCTTGGGCAGGGACCCGAGGATGCCCGAGCAAGGACCCGAGGACGCCTGGCAAAGGATCTGCGAGCCCTTCAGCAAGGGCGCGAGGATGCTTGGGCAAGGATCCACGAGCCCTTCAGCAAGGACCCGAAGATCCTCGAGCAAGGATCCACGAGCCCTTCAGCAAGGACCCGGCGATGGCGGTGACGGCGCGAATGGTGGAGAGGCAGAGCCCAAATGCAGAATACCCCTCGACCCACGGTTGGCCGCGGGTGGGGGTATTCGGCAGGGAAGAACCGGCGGGGCCGGGTCCGCGATCAGCGCTTCGAGTACTGGAAGCGCTTGCGGGCGCCGGGCTGACCGTACTTCTTGCGCTCCTTCTTACGCGCGTCGCGCGTGAGGAAGCCGGCGCGCTTCAGCGGCGAGCGACGCTCCGCATCCGCGAGGATGAGGGCGCGCGCGATGCCGTGGCGCATGGCCTCGGCCTGGGCGCTGTGGCCGCCGCCGACGACGGTCGCGGCGACATCGTACTGATCGAGGACCTCGATCAGCTCGAGCGACTGACGCATCACCATGCGGTTCGTCTCGCGGACGAAGTAGTCGTCGGCGGGGCGCTTGTTGACGGTGATGTTGCCGCTGCCGGGGGAGATGAACACGCGCGCGACTGCCGTCTTGCGCTTGCCCGTGGCGTAGATGCGATTGGTGGACTCGGCCATGGTGCGTCTCGGTTCTGAGCTCAGGTGAGCGCGATGGGCTCGGGCTTCTGCGCCGCGTGCGGGTGATCGGGGCCCGGATAGACCTTGAGCTTGGTGATGAGCTCACGGCCGAGGGTGTTCTTCGGGAGCATACCCTTCACTGCCTTCTGGATCGGCAGCTCGGGCTTGCGCTCGAGGAGGTGGCCGTAGGCCTCGGTGCGGAAGCCGCCCGGCTCGCCGCTGTGGCGAACATAGAGCTTCTGATCGAGCTTGCGGCCCGTGAGCTTCACCTTCTTCGCGTTCACGACGATCACGAAATCGCCGGTGTCGACGTGGGGGGTGAAGGTCGGCTTGTTCTTGCCCCGCAGGACCATGGCGATCGCGCTGGCAAGGCGACCGAGGGGCTTGCCCTCCGCGTCGATGACCCACCACTTGCGCTCGGCGAGCGCCTCAGCGGGCTTGGCGGAAAAAGTCTTCGGGTGAGGATTCATCGATGGCCCTGCAGCCGGGTGAAATGCCGGCTCGAAAAAGGGGCGCAACTTCTACAAGCCGGACAGCGGCATGTCAAGCGCGTCTCGGATCGTGATCGCTCGGGCGGAGATCGCTTACCAGCTGTTCAGCGAGGGGCGGCCCGAAGCGAGCTTGACCGGGCTTCTAGCAGACTCCGACAATCCCGTCTCGAACGGCGAGCACAATCGCATGGCTCTCCTCCAAATTCCGGGAGTTTCGAGATGATCGACTTCGAGCTCAGCGAGGAGCAACGCCTCGTCCGAGAGAGCGTCGCCGACTTCGCCAAGGCCGTGATCGCACCGCGGATCCGCGAGGTCGAGCGCGCCCGGGCCGTGCCGGACGACGTGCGCCGCCTCGCCCACGAGATGGGCCTCGGGGTGATGGATGTCCCCGAGAGCGCCGGCGGACAGGGCCTCGGCGTGCTCACGCGCACGCTCGTCGAGGAAGAGCTCGGCGCCGCCGATGCTGCCGCGGCGTTCGGGATCGGGGGGCCAGGTGCGTTCGGCACGACGATCGCCGAGCTGGGCACGCCCGAGCAAGCCATCGAGCACCTCACGGGTTTCGCGACGAACGAGGCGCTCCACGGCGCCGTCGCCTGGAGCGAGGCCGCGCCCAACAAGGCGCGCGCGGGGTTCACCACGATCGCGCGGAAGAGCGACGACGGGTACGTGATCACTGGGAAGAAGGCGTTCGTCGGCAACGCCGATCGCGCCGATCGCTTCGTGGTGTTCGCGCAGATCGACGAGGAGAAGGGCTGGGGCGGCATCGGCGCGTTCGTCGTGAAGAAGGATGCCGCGGGCCTCGTGATCGGAGCGCGTCACGACACGCTCGGGCTCGATGCGGCGTCGTTCGGAGCGATCGAGCTCCGAGACGTGCACGTGAAGGAGGAGGCGCGGCTCGCGGGCGGCGGTGACTTCACGCGCGCGGTGCTGCGCTTCTTCACGAAGCAGGCGCTCGTGATCGCCGCGCGCGCCGTGGGCGTCTCGCGGTTCGCGTTCGAGCTCGCGCGGGAGCATTGCGAGAACCGCACGGCCTTCGGCAAGCCCATCGGACATTTCCAAGCGGTGGCGTTCTCGCTCTCGGATCGGCACATGGATGTCGAGTCCGCGCGCTGGATGCTGTGGAAGGCGGCGCACGCGTGGGACGCGAAGCTGCCCGAGAAGGAGGCGATCTTCGCGAGCGCACAGGCCGCCGCCTTCGCGCTCGAGGCGGCCATGCGCACCACGGACGACTGCGTGGGCCTGCACGGCGGGGCCGGGTTCATTCGTGATCTCGTGGCCGAGAAGCTGATGCGCGACGCCAAGCAGCTCGCGCTCTCGTGCCCGACGGCGGAACAGCTCGATCAGATCGCGGCGGCCATCGATTTGGGCGCGCCCCTCGATCCGGCGCTGGTGCTGCCGACGCCCGATACGCAGGCGATCTTCACCTGACGCGTTGCTTGGAGGTCAAACGATCATGATCGACTTCACCCTCTCGAAGAAGCAGCGCGAGCTCAAGGACGCGATCCACAACCTCGGCAAGTACGTGGTGCGGCCGATGAGCCTGGAGATGGATCGCAAGCACGAGGTGCCCGAAGGCTTCCTGCGCAACTTCGTGCAGATGGCGGCCGGGTTCCGCGGATCGGTGGGCCAGTTCGGCGCGGGCGCGGTGAACGTCGAGGAGAAGGCGCGCGAGGAGAAGAAGCCGTCGGAGGGCAACCGCACGGCGGCGATCGCGTCGGAAGAAATGGCGTGGGCCGACGCGGCCATCCTCTTGTCGATGCCGGGCCCGGGGCTCGGCGGGCCGCCGGTGAACGCGACGGGGACGCCCGAGCAGAAGAAGCATTTCCTCGGGATGTTCGGCGACATGCTCACGGGCGGGCCGCTCAAGTGGGGCGCCTACGGGCTCACGGAGCCGGGCGCGGGGAGCGACGTGGCCGGCATCCGCACGAGCTGTCGCAAGGACGGCAAGCACTGGGTGCTGAACGGGCGCAAGTGCTACATCACCAACGGCGGGCGCGCGATCTGGACGGTGATCTTCGCGACGGTCGACCCCGCGCTCGGACGCGCCGGACACCGCGCCTTCGTGGTGGAGAAGGGCACGCCCGGTTTCGAGGTCGGCAAGATCGAAGAGAAGATGGGCCTGCGCGCCAACGAGACGGCCGAGCTCGTGCTCGAAGACTGCCGCGTGCCCGAAGAGAACCTGCTCGGCGGCGAGCAGGCCTACGTGTCGAAGGAGGGCTTCATGACGGCGATGAAGACCTTCGACAACACGCGGCCTCTCGTGGGCGCGATGGCGATCGGCATCGGCCGCGCGGCGTACGAATACGCGCGCGACTTCGTGAAGGAGAACTACGTGCTGTCGCGCCCGATCCCGCGCTACGCGGCCATCGCCGAGCGGCTCGCGCGCACGGGCCGGCGCCTCGATGCGGCGCGCATGCTGGTGTGGCGCGCGACGTACATGGCCGACCTCGGCATCCCCAACGCGAAGGAGGCGAGCATGGCCAAGGCCGCCGCGGGACAAGCGGCGATCGCGGCGTGCATCGAGGCCATCGAGATCTGCGGCGCGCACGGGACGCTCGCGACGGAGCACGCGCTCCTCGAGAAATGGTTCCGCGACATCAAGGTCTACGACATCTTCGAGGGCACCGGGAACATCCAGCGGGTGGTCATCTCGAAGCGTCTCCTGCCGGGGCTCAAGGCTTTCTAGACAGAAGCGATCCAGCCTGGATTTGCAGGCGTTTCACGGATCGCGCGCGAGCGTGGAAGGCGAGCTTTTCACGTGAGCGCGGTCTCGTGAGCGGCTCGCGTTCCGCATGCGGGCGTCACGACATCGAACGCGTTCGGCATGCAGGCGCAACGTCGAGGAGCTTCGCGCTCGGGTCGTTGCCTCGCGACGTGAGCGCATCACGTTCGGCATGCGGGCACACGTCACGACGTCGAGCATCGTTCGCGTGCGGCGTTCGTTAACGAGCGACGCGCTCGACGAGCTCGCGACACCGATCCGCGCAGCCGAAGCTGCGCGCGTCGTGCGCTCGATGCGCACTCTGCACAGCCGTCGCGGGCGAGGGCTTCAGCGGAGCGCGTTCATCGGCGGAGAGGGCGGGATTCGAACCCGCGGTACGTTGCCGTACACACGATTTCCAGTCGTGCACCTTCGACCACTCGGTCACCTCTCCAAGGGGCCGGGGGACGCGCGGCCGATCATCTTGCGATGAAAACGGCAGCTCGCCCTTCGTCCCTCGGTACTGCGTTGCGCTGCCTGGCTTCGTCGCCGAAGCCGGCCGGCGATCCCTTCGAGATCTCCAGAAACTGAAGCCGCCGCACGGCATCGAAGCGGGCGGCGGCTCAGGTTCTGCGCGGCGGAGAGAGCGGGATTCGAACCCGCGGTACCCTTGCAGGTACACCTGATTTCGAATCAGGCACCTTCGGCCTCTCGGTCACCTCTCCGCCGCGGACCATGTCAAACCATGGCCACCTGGTCAAGAGTCTCGCGTAGTTCGGCTGCTCGTTTTCCTCGCGACGCGAACCGGCTACGAAGAAGCCCGCATGCTCGGCCCCCTTCCCCGCCTCGCGCCCGCTTCGATCTTTCTCGCGCTGGGGCTCATGGTGAGCACGGCCGCCGCCGATGCTCCGGTGGCCGAGGCCACACCGCCGTCGGTGCGGCCGCCGCCGCCCGATCCAATCATCGTGGAGCTGATGCTCCGCGGCGGCTTCAACTACCGCATCGGCTCGGGGCCGAGCTTGCCGGTCGACGGCCGGGCCGGCGGCGCCTTCGGGCTCGGCGCGGCCATCGCGCCTTGGAAGCGCGCCGCGATCTCGCTGAGCTGGGAGCGCATCGGCCTGGGTGACGAGCACGGCGTGGGCGATCTCGCCGACGCGCGGGTATCGCGGAGCCTCGACGTGATCTGGGCCGGCATCCGCCTCTATCTCGCGCGAAGCGAGAATTTCGGTTTGCACCTGCAGCTCGGGCCGGGCCTCGCGTTTCAGCACGCGAGCGCCGACGTGCTCTTGTTCCCGAGCGTGGGCATGCAACCGAGCGTGTACCGTTGTCGCGAGAGCGGCGGGCCGGGGCTCGCGCTGCGCGCGGGGCTCGGCGGGGAGGCGCACATCGTGGGGCCGATCTGGTTCACGGCCGACGCGCTCGTCGACAACGTGCAGGCCTCGAGCAACCCGCTCGGCGATTGCGCGCCGGGCATGGGATCGACGCCGTCGTTCGGCATGCGCCTCGGGCTGAGCTACCGCATCGACGTGAGCCGCGCGATGCGCTGAGGCGCCGCGCTCAGAGCTTGGCCGAGAGCCGCGCTTCGTCCGCGGCCTCGAGCGCGCTCTCCATCTCACGCACCAGCTCGTCGGCCGCGCGCTGCTCTTCTTCGGCGCGCTGCTGGTGGACCGACTCGTCGAGACGCAACTCGACGCGCTTCAAGACATCGGCGACGCGCTTGCCTTCGGCCGACGAGGCGTCGACCTTGCGATTCTTCAGCGAGCGCAACGCGACGGTGATCGCCGGCGCGAGCGGCGCGGCCAGCACGGCGTCGGCGCGCGTGAGCTTGTCTTCCACGCGGCGCGCGAGCGCGACGAGCTGTGCCGCGGGAGATTCGGCGCGCTTCTTCCACCAGCGCGCGCCCACGACACCCGCGAGGCCCAGCGCGAGAACGACCGCCGCGCCCCCTACGTACGGCACCGCGGCGGGCGGCGGCGCATACGCCGGCGGATTGATCACGGTGAGCGAGATCTGACCGCCGCCGTCCTTCAGCGAGCTCGCCCAATCGCCCATCGTCATCAACCGGCTCACCGCCTGCTTCTGCAAGCGCAGCGGCAAGCACGGCGACGAAACACCGAGCGCCGCGCAGGCTTGGCCGGGCTCGCTCTTGGCGACGGCGTGCACCTCGTGCGTCACCGGATCGCGCGAGGTCATGTGGAAGCCGCCCGCCTCGAGATCGATGAGCCCACCGGCATCCACCGAGGCACCGCCCGGCGCTTCGGCGGGCCACGTGGTGGTGGCGGCGTCGACGATCGATCCATCGTGCTTCGAGTGGTACGCGCCGCGCAGCACGATCTCCCCGCCCGGCTCGACGACGACGGGCACGGCGAGACGATCGAGGGCAACCTTGATGGAGACGGGCTCGGGCATCGGAGGCTCAGTGGAGGTGCGTGCGGCCCGCCGTCTCGAGCAGCAGCGCGAGCACCAGCGGATCGCCCATGCCGGTGTCCGTCCCTGCGTGCCCGCGGAGGCGCGCGAGGCGATCGGCGTCCTTGAGGAAGAGCGGCTCGTTCAACGTCTGCGCCGCCTGACGAAGGATCTGCTCGCGCTCGCCGAGGAGCGCGATCGCGCTCGCCCGATCGTTGTGCGCGATCTTCACCGCCGCATCGGAGAGCGCCTCGCCCGCGGCGAAGCCCTGCACGGTGCGCGCGACCGATGGATCGATCGACGCGCCGCTCGCGGCGTCGCTGTCGGCATACGCGGCCTTGATGGGGAACTCGTCGGCCACGTTCTTCTTGCTCACGCGATCCTTGTATTTGATCTCGACCATCGCGATCGACTTGTCGCCCGCGCCCGCCGGCACCGCGAGCTGGAGGAGGAGCGCGTGGCTGTCGTCCGGCGCGAACGCGGGGATGAAGAACCGCATGCCGCCCTCGGTGTCGTCCTGCCGGTCCTTCTTGATCTTGTCGCGCTTCTCGGCCTGCGCGTCGGCGGCGATCTCCTGCTGGCGCACGCGCGCCGCCTCGTCACCGGTGAGGCGCCGCGAGCCGTAGACGCGGAGCAGGCTCACGTCCTTCTTCAAGCGCACCCGCACCTCGACGGCGGTGGCCACCGGATCGAGGCGCTTGTCGATCTCGGTCGAGAGCGCCGGCGCGATCTGCTGCGCATCGCGCAGGTAGTAGTAACCGCCCGCGCCTTCGGCCGCGATCGAGCTCATGAGCGCGCCGTCGTACTCGGCGCCGAGACCGAACGCGCTCGTCTGCACGCCGTTCTGGAACGCATCGAGCGCCATGCGCGAGAGCCGATCCGGCGCGGTGATGCCCATGTTCGCGTGACCGTCGGAGAGGAGCAGCACCACGCGCACGGCCCCCTCGGGGATGCTCTTCGTCTGCGCCTGCGCATAGCCGAGCTCGAGCGCGCGGCCGATGTTGGTGCCGCCGCCCTCGCGGATGTCGGCGATGATCTTTTTGATGGACTCGCGACGCGCGCCCACGGGCCCATCGGGCACCTTCACCTCGGCGTCGTTCGAGAACGTGACCAGCGAGAAGTCGTCGCCCGGCGCGAGCTTCTCGACGAGCGCGCTCGCGGCCGTGCGGGCGTTGGTGATCGACTCGCCCGCCATCGATCCGCTCACGTCGAGCACCAGATGCACCGACAGGTGCGGGCGCTCCGACGGCTTGTCCGCCGTGGATCGCAGCGCGACCCGCACGTGAAACGGCCCGCCCGACGGCGCGAGCTTGCCGCGCTCGAAGTCGGTGCGCATCGCGATCGCCTTGCCCTTCGGCGCATCCATCGCGGGCGAGTAGCGTGCCCCGATGTCACTGACGATCTCGCGCTCCCCCGCCGGAATGATGCCGCGCGCGACCGCCGACTCGAAGGCCGCGAGGTGACCGCCGCCGGGGCGATACGTGGTGGCGAAGCGACCGTTGGCATCGATCGGGATCAGGCCCTGCGCCGGCTGCGTGAGCGCGGGCTTCTCCTGCACAGCGGGCGGCGTCGCGGCCGCGGGCTTGCCACCCATCGGTCCGCGCGCCGCTCCTTCGTCGCCGCCGAAGTCGCTGTCGAGCAGCCCGCGTCGCGCGACCTTCGCCGGGCTCCTTCCAGCCCCTGCGCCTTTGCCGATGCCATCCATGGGGCTGTCGCCCGGCAGGCTCGGCGCGGGCGCCTCGGCCGCGGTGCTGGCCGCGGCGTGTCCCTGCCCCGGCTCGTTCGGGGCTGCGCTCTCTTTCTTCTGCGCGCCGTCCGCTTCGGCCACGGCCTTGGTGGCCGCAGCCTCACCGCCCTTGTTGCAGCCGAGCGACGTCACGCTCATCCACGCGCCGATCGCCGCAATCGCCCAGGTCCTGCGAGACAACGGTTCCATGCTCCTCCCTGCTCGACAGGCGGACCCCGCTACCGGTTCCGCCGTGGAGCCCTCTTCGACGACCGACGCGCCCATCCGGTTTGTACACCCGCGCGATCCGGGCGGACAGCGCGGAGCACGCGGCGGTTTTCGCCCGACGGCGGTGCTTCGACGGCTCCGGCCGGCGTCGTGCTAGACGTCGCCCATGTCCACGCAGCCCACCGCGCTCCCGCCCAAGGGAGCGGCGGACGTGCTCTATCTCATCGACTTCTCGGGCTACGTCTTCCGCGCCTACCACGCGATGCCACCGCTCGAAGGCCCGACCGGCGAGCCGACCCACGCGACGTACGGGACGGTGGCGATGCTGCAACGGCTCATCGAGGAGCGGAAGCCCGCGTACCTCGGCGTCGCCATGGACACGCCCGGTCCGCGCAAGCGCTCCGAGATCGACGCCCGCTACAAAGCGCACCGCCCGCCGCCGCCCGAAGATCTGATGGTGCAGATGCGACGCAGCCGCGAGTTCGTGGAGGCGTACCGCATCCCCATCTTCATCGCCGAGGGCCACGAGGCCGACGACCTCGTCGCCGCCGCCGTCGAGAAAGCCCGGGAAAAGGGGCTCCGCGTGGTGATCGCGTCGAGCGACAAAGATCTGATGCAGCTCGTCGACGACACGCACGTGATGCTCTGGGACGCGATGCGCGACAAGGTCTACGGCGCGCCCGAGGTCACCGCGAAGTTCGGTGTGCCGCCGTCGCAGCTCCGCGATCTCTTGGCGCTCGTCGGCGACACGTCGGACAACGTGCCCGGCGTGCCCGGCATCGGCCCGAAGACGGCCGCCGAGCTGCTCGCGCAGTTCGGCACGCTCGACGCGCTCTACCAGCGCCTCGACGAGGTGAAGAAGCCGAAAACCCGCGAGTCGCTGAAGACGCACGAGGCCGACGCGCGCATCTCCAAGGAGCTCGTCACGCTGCGCACCGACGGCGACGTGACCATCGATCTCGAGGCCCTCCGCTACGACCGCCCCGACGACGAGCGCCTGCGCGCCCTCTTCTCGGAGCTCGGCTTCACCCGCTTCCTCAAAGCGCTCCCCGCCCCGCGCAGAAGCCCATCGAGCTCTCCAAGTCCTACGAGACCATCCTCGATCGCGCAGCGCTCGACGCCTTCGTCGCGCGCGCCCAGCAGGACGGTCGCCTCTCGCTGTCCGTCTTCGGCACCTCGCCCGAGCCCGTGCGCGCGCACCTCACGGGCATCGGCCTGGCGAGCGCGCCGGGGCACGCCGCGTATCTGCCGCTGGGCCACCGCTACCTCGGCTCACCGAAGCAGCTCGGCCTTGACGAGGTGCGCGCCGCGCTCGGCCCGATCGTTGGAGCTCAAACGATCGCCAAGATCGGCCACGACCTCAAGTACACCGAGGTCGCCCTCGCGCGTCACGGGATGGCGCTCGCGGGCGCGACCATGGACACCATGCTCGCGAGCTACCTGCTCGATCCGGAGGCGCAGAACACCCTCGAAGCGGTGGCCGAGCGCGATGGCGGCGTGAAGACGGCGCCGCTCGAAGCGCTAGGCACGAAGAAGCGCGGGCAGCCGACGCGCACGTTCGAGGAGATCGAGGTGGCCGAGGCCGCGGGCCACGCGGCGCGCTTCGCCGAGATCGCGCTGCTCCTCGACGGTCGCTTCCAGCCTCGGCTCGCGGCGGAGCACCTCGACAAGCTCCTCGCCGATCTGGAGCTGCCGCTCTCGCACGTGCTCGCCGGCATGGAGCAGATCGGCGTGCTCGTCGATCCGGGCGCGCTCGACGACATCGGCCGCGAGATGGCGAAGGAGCTCGCCGTGCTCGAACAGAAGGCCTACGAAGCGGCCGGCCAAGAGCTGAACCTCGGCTCGCCGAAGCAGCTCGAGACGGTGCTCTTCGACACGCTCGGCCTCAAGTCGACGAAGAAGACGCGCACCGGCCGCTCCACCGACGCCGAGGTGCTGGAGGCCATCGCCGACGATCACCCGCTCCCCGGGATCGTCCTCGAGCACCGCGCCATCGCCAAGCTCAAGGGCACCTACGTCGACGCGCTCCCCAAGCTCGTGCATCCCGACACGGGCCGCATCCACACGCGCTGGAGCCAAGCCGTCACCGCGACGGGCCGCATCTCGTCGCAGGATCCGAACCTCCAGAACATCCCCATCCGCACCGCCCTCGGCAAATCGATCCGACGCGCCTTCGTGGCGCCGAAGGGCCAGCTCCTCGTGAGCGCCGACTACTCGCAGATCGAGCTCCGCGTGCTCGCGCACCTCTCGCAGGATCCGGTGCTCGTCGACGCCTTCAACAACAAGCAGGACGTGCACGTGCGCACGGCCATGGAGATCTTCGGCGTCACCGAGAGCGGCGTGACCGAGGAGATGCGCCGCCGCAGCAAGACCATCAACTTCGGCGTCATCTACGGCATGGGCGAGAGCGCGTTGGCGAAGCGTCTCGGCATCCCGCGCACCGAAGCGGCCCGCTTCATCGACGCGTACTTCGAGCGCTACAAAGGTGTGCATGCCTTCATGGAGAAGACGATGGTCGAGGCCCGCCGCACCGAGGTGGTGCGCACCCTCTTCGGCCGCAAGCGCAACGTCTCCGATCTGCGCAACACCGATCGCATGCGCCGCGCCTACGCCGAACGCATCGCGCAGAACACGCCCATCCAAGGCACGGCCGCCGACCTGCTCAAGATGGCGATGGTGAAGCTCGCCCAAGAGCCGGCCACGCCCGGCGCGCGCATGGTGCTCACCGTGCACGACGAGCTCGTCTTCGAAGTGCCCGCGGCCGAGGTCGATCAAGCCAAGGCCCGCATCAAGCACGTGATGGAGACCGCGCACCCGTTCGACGTGCCGCTCGTCGTCGACGTCGGCGCCGGCGCCACGTGGGCCGACGCCAAGTGATCACGGCATCGGGTGCGCCATGAAGAACTGCATCGCCAGCTCGCCGACCACGAATGTGCCCATGTCTGCGCAGCCGAACTGGGTGAGGCTGTAGCCGACGTCCGATCCACCCGGGAAGCAGTGGCCGCTGTAGATCAGGTTGGGGGCCGCGTAGTCGTGCTCCCAGAACTCGAGCGGCGTGCCGGCCGCCGTCAGGTAACGCGTCGCCGTGTGAGCGGAGTCCATCTCGATGACGGTGCCGGGGCCGTCCTTCCAAAAGGCGAGCGCGGCGTCACGCTCAGGGATGGCATACGTGTTGAAGTTCAGGACACTGTCCTTGTGCCCGTGCACCTGGAGCGTGGGCACCTCTCGGTTCGGCGCGCTGGGTGGCGTCCACTCGCAGCCCGGCAGCCCGCTCAGTGGAGCAGCCGAAGCAAAGAAGTCGGCGTGGTCGCAAATCATCCGCCACGTCATGCCGCCGCCCTGGGAGAAGCCCATCACGTGCGCGCGCTTTGGGTCCGTGGCGAGAGCGGCGGCGGCGTCGGAGATGAACGAGAAGACGAAGGGTGTATGCGTCGACTGGACCCATCCCGTGGCAAACGGCGCGGTCGGCTGCACGATGACGTAGCCGTGCTGCTGCCCGCGCGCGCGCATGCCGGTGCCCGCGTCTTCCTGCGCGGCGTTCATCGTGTAGCCGTGCATGTCGAGCACGAGCCCGCAGCCGCCGCCGGCACACGCCGCAGGGATCTCGACGTCGTAGTTGATGCCGCCGGCACACGGGAAAACGTGGTGCCCCGCGCTGATGTCGGTGACGCAGCCCGTGGTCATCGGCATCCCGCTGGAGCTGCTCGCGACCGAGCTGCTGCTCGTGGCGCTGCCGCCCGCGCCGCCGCTCCCCGTGGTGGCGCTCACGCTGCTGGTGCTCAGGCTGCTGGTGCTCGCCGCGCCGCCGCTGCCGGGCGTGATCTCCGGAACACCACCGCCGCAGCCGAACGATGCGATCGAGGTGAGCAGGAGGAGGGCGCGGCAGCTCGACGTCATCCCGCGAGGATAAGGGAAAGCCACCGGCTACGGTGAACGGGGTGACAAAACACGAAAGCCCCGCAACCGGTGAAGGCGCGGGGGCTCGCGAGTAGAGCCGGGCTCGAGGCCCGGGTTTGGGGCCGCATGCGGCCCCATCACGACGAGCGCCGAAGCGCTCAGGAAGCGGCGGCGGTCGTCGCCTTGTGCAGCGCCGCGGCGAGGCGGCCCTTCACGCGGGACGCGCGCTTCGCCGGGATGATCCCCTTCGAGGCGGCGCGATCGAGCGCGCTGGCGGCGCCCTTCACCTGCTCGGCGGAGGTGCCGGCAGAAGCCTTCACCGCGACGCGAGCCTTCTTGAGCTCGGTGCGCAGGGTGCTCTTGGCGGCACGGTTGCGCGCCGTCTTCTTGAGACGCTGACGGTTGCGCTTAACGGCGGATGCGTGATTGGCCATTTGCTCTACTCACTTCTTCGCCGCGGGAACGGCGTCGGCGGCCTGGGCATTGTAGCCCTCGGGGTGAATCGGGAACTTCGGCGTCCCGTGCGCCCGCTCATCGCGCTTGCGGCGCTTACCAGCGGTGCGCGCCTTGCGGCGGCGGATGCGGAAGGATTGCTGGGTTGCGGAAACCATGGGGGCGCGCAGTCTAGCCGTGGGGGGTTTTCTGTCAAGGCTCCCGAGCGATCACGACGGATCACGATCGCTCGGGCTCACGTATGTGCGTGAGATCAGGGCCGGATCGGGACGCCGACCGTGAAGCTCGGCTTCGAGAACGGACCGACCTTCGCCCCCTTGAGGGCCGCCTGCACGCAGCCGGACTTACCGTTCGCCGCGGCCCAGCCGCTGACGCTGACGCTGGTCACGGCGCCGGACGAGGAGAACGTCACGCTGGCGCGCGAGACGTCGTCGGCACCCGCGACGCACGACTTCGCGCCGCCCATCACCGGACCGAACGCGGCCGCGACCGCGCCCTGCGAGGGCTGCTCGGGGATGTTCTGGTTCTTCGGGCCCGCCGCGGCAGGCTCGGGCGCAGGGCCACCCTGATCGGCCTTGGCGCCGTCCTGCTGGCCGACGGCCTTCGCCATCTCGCTCTGGAGGTCGCCCGGCTTGCCCGTCGGCGTCGGCGTCTTGGCCGCGACCTTCGCGTCGGCCGACGGCGCCGCTGCGGCCGTCGACGGCGCGCTCGGGAGCGGCCCACCCACGGCGACGGGAGCCTTCGGCGCATCCGCCTTGCTGTCGGCCGAGGCGCTCGGCGTGGGCTCGGCCGACGCGACCGCGGTCGGCGTCGCCGTCGCGGCTGCCGGCTCGGGCGCCGCGGTCTTCGCCGGCTCGGGAGCCTTCTCGACGTGGGCGGCGGCCGCAGGCGGCGCAGCGTCGGGCTTGCGCGACACGATCGCGAAGGCCGCCGCGATGCCGAGCACGGCGATGGCGACGCCGCCGATCACGCCGGTGTTGCTCTTCTTCGCCGGGAGCGCGGTCACCGTCGCCGGCTTCTCCGGCACGGGGAGCGTGGGCGGGATCTGCGTGGACTCGGCCGCCGACTCGGCCGGCTTCTCGTCCTCGAAGAGGCCCGCCTGCGCGGGCTTCGCCTTCTCGGCGGCAGCGCGCTGCTGTGCGGTCGCGGTGTTCTGCACGACCTGGAGGTTGATCACCCCCGAGTCTTCCTTGCTCGCTTCGACCGGGCGCGGCAGCGGCGTCGGCGTCGACAGCCGCGGGGCCGGGATCGAAGGCGGCGGGGCGCCGGGTTGGCTCATGCGTGCGCCCGACTGGCTCGCGCGGGCCGCGATTTCCTTCAGGCTCTGTCGCTTCGGCTGCGACGGCGCCGGAATCGACTTCGACGTGGAGGAATCACCCGACTCGTTCTCTTGCGACATCTTCTTGTCTCCTGCTGCCGTGATCGCCGCCCCTTCACCCACCTCCGGCACGAGCGACGGTGCAGCGAAGAGGTCCTCCCCTCCCCCATTCGCCGTTCCGTCAGCCTTGGCCGCCACCGCTGCGCGCACGATGGCTTCGGCGCGCTCGTCCCATCCGCGCTCTTCGTCCCCGCTGGCCGTGACGTCCTTGGGGGGCGTCGCGGGCCAGCGTTGGAGCAGCGCGTCGAGTTCCTCTTTGCTGCCGAGGTTCACACTGTCCTCCTTGGACTTCGCCTCGTCACCACCTGGAACCACATCTCACGCCTCCCCTGCGAAGCCACGTGTGGCCAGGTACTCGCGTAGCTTGCGCCGCGCTTCGTGCACCCTCCAGGCCACCGTTCCCTCCGGGCAGCCCAGGATCTTGGATGCATCGTCGTGCGCCACCCCATCGATGCACACGAGGATCAACGTCGTCCGGAGCGTGTCCGAGAGAGCATCGATGCCGTCGCACAATGCGGCGGCGAGCTGCCGCTGCTGGGACGCCGTGGCCGGATCGCCGCCCTGGCTCGGGCGCGTCTCGGTGAGCAGCGCCTCGATGCGAGGGTCGTCCGATGGGGTCGAGTCGCGGCTGTTCTTCCGCGACCGGAGGGTGTTGAGCGAAAGGTTCACCGCGATGCGGTAGAGCCAGGTGAACGGCTCGCTCCGCCCATCGAAGCGATCGATCGCCTGAAAGGCCCGCACGAAGGTTTCCTGCGTCACGTCTTCCGCCTCCGCGCCGGAGCGCACGAGATGGAACGCGAGCCGGAAGATCCGCTTTTGGTAGCGGCGAACCAACATGCCGAAGGCCTGCGTGTCGCCGGCCTTCGATTTTTCGACGAGCTCGCGATCGGTGGGGTTGGCCATCCTAGTGCGCGCTTCTTGCTCCCCGTGAGACGGGGCCAAGGTGACGACGGGACCCGAGAGAACTGAGCGACCAGGATGACGCCAGGCTTCGCGGCCACCGCAACTGGGGCAGAGCCGCCGCGAGCCAGCCGACGGTCCCGACCAGCGCGTCGGGAGCCGATGGAACTGTCTCGAGGACGAGGCCTTGGCCCAAGGTCAGGCGCGGGACGATAGCCGAACACTCCCCTTAGGACAAACCAACCCGTAGGTCCTTGGATCCCGAGAGCCGCCCCGACGGGTTCCCAGGCGTCGAAATCGTGCCCCCGGCAACGGTCGATCCGCCCGGCCCGCGCCGAGCGCCGAGCGCGCCCTGCTATCGTCGGCCGATGCTGCCTCGTACGCGCTGGTTTCGCACCGCGGGCCTCGTCCTCGCCGCCTTCGCCGGCGGGGCTTTCACCTCGCATTTCGCCCGGGCCACCACCCAGGCGGCGAGCCCGTACACCCCGCTCGACCAGCTCGCCCGCGTGCTGGTCATCGTCGAAAACCAGTACGTCGAGCCCACGCAGCGGCAGAAGCTGACCGAGGGCGCCATCAAGGGCATGGTCGCGGAGCTCGACCCGCACTCGTCGTACCTCGACCCGCAGGAGTTCGCCGTCTTCCAAGGGGAGACCTCGGGCAAGTTCGGCGGCGTCGGCGTCGAGGTCGACTTCCGCAACGACTACATCACGGTCATCGCCCCGATCGAGGGCTCACCCGCGGCGCGCGCGGGCATCAAGTCGGGGGACCAGATCCTCGCCATCGACGGCAAGCCGATGCGCGGCGAGCGGATCGACAAGCTCGTCACGCTGATGCGCGGGCCCCGCGGCACCAAGGTCGCGATGACGATCCGCCGCGCAGGCGTGCCCGATCCGTTGAGCTTCGAGCTCATGCGCGAGGAGATCCACGTGCAGAGCGTGGTCGGCAAGATGCTCGACGACGGCATCGCGTACGTGCGGTTGAAGCAGTTCCAAGAGGGCACGCACCAAGAGCTGCTCGCGCTCGCGGCCAAGCTGCGCGCCGAAGGAAAGGGCGCGGTGCGCGGGCTCCTCCTCGACATGCGCAACAACCCGGGCGGCCTGGTCGACGAGGCCGAAGGCGTGGCCGACGAGTTTCTGGACGCGGGGGTGATCTTCAGCACGCGGCACCGCGGCCAGGTCATCGAGGAGTCGAAGGCGCACGAGGGCGGCGCGTTCGCGTCGCTGCCGATCGTGGCGCTGGTGAACGAGTATTCGGCGAGCTCCGCCGAGCTCGTCGCGGGGGCGTTGCAGGACAGCGGTCGGGCGCTGATCGTTGGAGCGCAAACGTTCGGCAAGGGCTCGGTGCAGACCATCTTCGAGCTGCCCGGCGGCTCGGGGATGCGCCTCACCACGATGCGCTACTACACGCCGAGCGGGCGCTCGATTCAGGCGCAGGGGATCAAGCCCGACGTGCAGATCCGCAGTGACAAGGCGAGCGCCGCGCAGGTGGTGCGGGAGCGCGATCTCGACGGCCACCTGCCCGCGGAGGGCGAGGGCGCGCGCGGCCGCCCGGCGCTCGTGATCGACGACAACGGTGCGCCGACGGTGATCGCGCCGCCCGCGGAGATGCCCGCCGATCCACGGCAAGGCAAGGACTTCCCGCTCAAGGTCGGGTACCAGCAGCTCCTCGAGCGCATGAGCCGCAAGCGCTGAAGACGAAGCGGATCGCTCAGGCGGCGCCCGCCGCGATCCCCGCGGACACCGCCGCCAAGAGGGTGCGCGGCTTGCCGGCGATCACGTCGCCGGCCGCGTAGAGGCCGTCACCGGCGCGCACGCCGTCGCAGCGAATGCCCACGGTCTCCAGCGTGCCGGGGCGACCGTTCACCGGCCACGCGGTGACGTCGAGCTCGGGGCCGTGCATCGAGGCCACGATCTCCATGCGCGCGGTGCCCCGAGCGAGAGCACCACCGGCGCGCGCAGCGAAAGCGCGAAAGGGACGCGCCCGCGCGGCGCGAGATCGGCGCCGGCTTCGTGCTCGGGCGGCGCATAGAGGACGCCGCCGCCCGCGAGACCGCCGATGGCGAGCACCACGGCGTCGGCCCGCTGCGACGCGGTTTGGCCGCTGAGAAAGACCTCGAGGCCCTGCTCTCCGCGTTGCACTTCGTCCACGCGCCCGCGTCGCCGGTGCACGCCGAGGCGCTCGAGCAAGGCATCGCGTGCGGCTTCGAAGCGCATCCCGGCCGGAGATCCGGCGCCGGCGAGCGCTTCGCCGACGGGCACGCCGAGCGTGCGCGACAGCTCGCCGGCCTGCGGCGCGGCCACGCCGAGCCAGGGGCCGAGCAGGATCGCACCTGCCCTCGGATGCGCGGCGAGCGCCGAGCGCAGCCGATCCACGAGCCACGCGCGCCGCGCCGGCTCGTCGTGACGCAGGGCCAGATCGCCGTCGGCGATGCGCCGCTCGTCGTCGAAGCGCAGCACGGCGGCGTCGACGGCGCGGAAGGAGATGCCCTTCGATTTCGCGACGGGATCGGCAGACAGGGCGACGGCGATCGCATCGGCATCCCACGCCGCGCGGTCGGCGCGCGGCAGGAGCACGAGCTGTCCCGCGAGCGGGCCGAGATCGAGCAGCGCGAGATCGCGCCCACGCGCAGGCCGGACGCGACCCGCGATGGTCGCGAGCCACACCGAGCGATCGTGGGGCACGTCCCAGAGCTGCAGATCGTCGACGAACGCGGCCACCTCCGGCGCGAGCGGGCGCGCCTCCGTGGTCTCGCCGAGGAGACGCGTGGCGCGGAGGAGCTGCTCCCACGGCGCCTCGTCGACGGCGCCGCCCGAGAGCGCGGTCGCGCCGGCCTGCGCGCTCACCAGCGTCACCTCGCGGCCCGCGCGGCGCGCGCTCCACGCCGCGGCGAGCCCCGCGATTCCCGCGCCCACGATGATCACGCGCGCCGTCATGATCCGCGCTCGACCTCGTCGTCGTCGGCGTCGACGCCGATCTCGGCGCGCACGCTCGCGATCGAGAGCGCCTCCTGCCGCGCTTGATCGGGCCCGAGCGCCACCGATCGCGTCATCGCCTGCCGCGTGAGGAACGCCAGCGCCTGCCGCATCCCTTCGCGCGGAGGCAGCTCCAGCTCTTCGGCCACGATCTGCCCGCACCGCGCCGCGCAGCGCATGCCGCCGCACGCACCCAAGCCGAGCCGCGTGCGCCGCGCCACGCCGGCGACGTCGCGGCAGAGCTCGTTTTCCAAGACGTAGCGCACCTCGGCCTCGATGACGGGCTCGCAGGCGCACACGGTGAGGCCTTCGCGCGGGCGCTCGCGCACGCGCTCGGCCACGCGCTCGGCGCGCGAGCCGTGGCGGTAGACGAGGCGGCGCGCGGCCACGGCGTCGATCTCGATCGCGCGGGCGAGCGCGAACGGATCACAGACGGTGTCGCCGCCGGGGAGCGCCGAGACGTGCGTGTTGCACGGCACACCGAGGTCGAAGATGTGCGCGAGCACGTCGGTCATCTGCTCGGCGAAGACGCGGTAGCTCGCGAGCTTGCCGCCGATCATCGAGTAGATGCCCGGCGCGCCGTGGGCCGCGTGATCGACGATCTCGTGCTCGCGGCTGAGCGCGTCCTCCGAAGGGCCGAAGGCGTAGAGCGTGGGGCGCACGCCCGCGTAGGTGCCGATGGCGCGGGACTCGTGGATGCGCGGGAAGACGCGGGCGATGCCCTCGACGAGGTAGCGGACCTCTTCGCTGGTGGCGTGCACGTGATCGAGGTCGCCGTAGAAGTCGTCGTCGGTCGTGCCGACGACGGTCATGTTCTCCCAGGGCTCCAGGAAGATTTGGCGACCGTCGATGGTGCTCGCGCTGATGGCGTAGTTGGTGAGGCGGCGATCGTAGACGACGTGGATCCCCTTGCCCGGCCGCACGCGCGCGCGGGTGGGCGCGAGGCCGGCGAGCGAAGCGGTGATCGGCGCCCACGCGCCCGTCGCGTTCACCACCACGCTCGCGCGGAGGCTGCCGGCGCGGCCGGTGACGCGATCGCGGTAATGGATCGTGTAGACCTCGCCCGCATGTCCGCGCGCCGCGCCGGCGCCCGGATCGCGGCGCTCGATGCGCTCCACCGTGGTGCCGACGTGGATGGTCGCGCCGCGCTCGATGGCATCGACCGCGTTGGCCACGCAGAGGCGCGCCCCGTCGATGCCCCACTCGTCGAAGCTGTAGCCGCCGCACAGCTCGCCCGCGAGGCCGGGCTCGAGCGTGCGCAGCTCGTCGCCGGTGAGGCGCGCGTGGGGCTTGCCGCGCTTCAGGGGTTGATAGCGATCGTAGGTCTCGAAGAACGCATCCATCAGCGGGAAGAGGAAGCGCCCCTTCGGCGAGTCCTCGACCGGCATCAGGAATGGAATGCGAAAGAGAAGGTGCGGCGCGATCCGCTGGATGTAACCGGAGTCGAGGCACGACTTCTCGGTCACGTGCGGGTCGTACGTGAGGTAGCGGGCGCCGCCGTGGATCATCCCGCTCGAGTTGCCGCTGGCGCCGAAGGCGAGATCGTTGCGCTCGAAGAGGACGACCTTGAGCCCGCGCATCGAAGCGTCGCGCGCGACGCCGAGCCCGTTGACGCCGCCGCCGATGACGACGACGTCCACGTCGACATCGGGCCGGCGCGGCGGCTTGGCGCGCACCACGAGGCCGGCGCCGGCGCGAGCAGCGGAGGCGGGGGCAGGCTGAGCCACGGGGAGCGTATAGCACGCTGCCCCGCGTCAGGGCCCAATCCGCGGCGGGAAGGCTAGCCCTTCACGCGGATGGCGTAGGTCAGCTTGGCCAAGCTCTTCAGCACGTTGGGCACGCGCTTCATGAGGTTGATCGACGGCGGCCGCTTCTCCAGCACGCGCACCGGGATCTCCCGGACGCGGAGCCCCTTGCGGTAGGCGCGGATGACGAACTCGCTCGCGAACACGTCCTTCTCGACCACGCAGGCCCGCGCGATGGGGAGCAGCGGCGCGCGCACGAAGGCCTTGAGGCCGTGCGTGTCCGTCCCGCGGAAGCCGAGCGTCACCCGCAGGAGGCCGTTGTAGAGCTGGCTCGCCGCGTGGCGCGCGAAGGGCCGCTCGTCGTGCGCGCCGGAGGTCAGCTTCGAGCCGATCACCATGTCGAACTTGCCCGTCTCGAGCAGCTCCACGGCGCGGCGGTGGAAGTCGGTGTCGCAGAGATCGATCTCGTCGCAGATCACGATCTCGCCTCGGGCGACCTCGATCCCGCGGCGCATCGCGCCCCCGTAGTTCGGCTCGCCCTGCGAGAAGAAGCGCACCTCGGGGTATTTCTGGTGCAGCTCCGCGGCGATCACCAACGTCTCGTCGCGCGATCCGTTCTCCGCCAGGATGATCTCGTACGACCAGCCGAGGGGCGCGAGCCGCTCCCGCAGATCGACCACCGCGGCGTGGAGGATGGCCTGCTCGTTGTAGACCGGGATCACGATCGAGATCCGCGGCGGCTTCTCCCCCGAGGGGAAGAGGGTCACCGGTCCGCCGTCGTCTTCGTTCATCGCGTGCCTCCGAGGATCTGCTGCGCCCGCGCCGCGCCCTCCTGTCCGAAGCGGAGCGCGTCCTCCATCGAGGAGTAGTTCCAACCGCCGTACCGCCCCGTCGACACGATGTTCGCCGCCGCGAGGAAGGGCTGAATCGTCGAGAGCGCGGGGAAGTAATGGTGATCGAAGATCACGTAGGCGTGATCGATCCGCCGCACCCGCGCGAAGCGCACCGCTTCGGGCACGTCGATGAGGCCCATCTCCACGAGGCCGTTCGCGACCTCGGGCAGGAGGCGCGCGAGGTCGGGCGGGTTGCGATCGGCGAGCTCGACGTAGAGGTTGGCCTTGCCCGGCGGGGCCATGGCCGCCGAGAAGTTCGAGTAACAACCGAGCCGATAGAAGGGATACTTCTCCTCGGGCACGTACACCCAATGGAGCGGCTTCTGGCACGGGCCGTTGAGCGCGACGTCGAGGTAATAGAGGTGCGAGCAGCGGAGCTTGCTCGCCGCCTCGGCCACGGGCCCCGGCAGGTCCGTGCAGAGCGCGAGGAGCGCGGAGAGCGGCGCCGTGGAGACGAGCGTGTCGTAGCGGACGACCTCGTCCTCGAAATGCAATTCGCGCCGCTTCCAATCGATGGCCGTGGGCGCGCGCGAGAGCTCGACCTGCGGCACCGCCCGCCCGAGCCCCTTCGCCAGCTCGCCGATGCCGAGCCGCGGATAGACGAAGCGCACGTTGTACCCGAGCTCGCGATCGTTGAGCCCCACGGCGCCCGCGAGCACGTCCTCGAGCTTGGGCAGCGGGACGAAGCGCGAGCACCAGTCGGCGGTGATCTCGCTCGGGTGCACGCCCCAGAGGCGCGCGTTGTACGGGATCATGAAATGCCGGCTGATGCCCTCGCCGAAGTGCTGGAGGCAGAACTCCTCGAAGTTCGCCGGCGCCGGCTTGTCCTTGGCGAAATGCGCCTGGATGAAGCCGTGCAGGCACTCGTACGCGACGTCGGGCGGCAGGCCGAACGTGTTCGCTTGAAACGGGTAGCGCGTGTACGTCCCGTTCGACCAGATGAGCGACTTGCGCGAGACCTCGACCCAATCGTCGCCGATCCACGAGAGCGCCAGCGCGCGCGTCTCCGGATCGCGGAGGTGGAGGAGGTGCCCCGTGCGATCGAAGCGGTAGCCGCTGTCTTCGAGGGTGATGGCGTGCCCGCCGACGTGCGGGAGCTTCTCGAAGATCCGATGCGGAACGGCCGCACGACCGAGATGAAAAGCGGCCGCCATGCCGGTGAGACCGGCCCCGAGGACGGCAACGGGGGTTTGGGACGAGCGAGAGGTCATGCCGGAAGGCGCCTAGCTAGCACAGCGGGGCGCGTAGAGGCAGATCGGCGGCTCTTTGACGGGAGGATGTTGAACCCCGGCGAGCCGAATCACCAACCCACACGTCCAGCAGTCACGCCCGCAACCCACGTCTCGGTTTTCGGTCCTTCGCTGGCGGCGACCGCCCTCCACGAGCTCACGCGCAGTGACCACGCGTGAGCCGTGAGCCGCCCGAACAACCATTTTGATGCCTCGACGGCGGGCGTCTCCTCAATGGCAAAGGCTCATTGTTTCCCTGGCTTCTTTCCGGCGGCGCTCGGCGCGGGATCGAGCCACGCGTCCCACGGTGGCCGCTCCCCGAGGCTCGCGCGCATGTGGTCCACGAAGGCTTGCACTTTGGCGGAGACGCGTCGGCCGGTCGGGAACACCGCGTGGAGGGCGGCCGTGGTGGCGCGATGTCCGGGGAGCACTTGCACGAGGGCGCCGCGCACCAGGTCGGCGCCGCACACGAAGGTGGGCATGTAACCGATGCCGAGGCCGGCGAGCGCGGCGCGGCGAACGGCATGAGCGCTGTTGACGCGGAGAGGGCCGGTCACTTGAACGTGGGTCGAGCCGCGCTCGGAGTCGAGGTGCCAGTCGCGAGGTTGGTTGGTGTCGAGGAGGCAGGCGTGGTCGCGCAGCGCCTCGGGGGACTGCGGCGCGCCGTGCTGCTCGAGATAGGCCGGAGACGCGCACACCACATGACGAATCGTCGCGAGCCGGCGCGCGAGGAGCGAGGAGTCGCCCAAGCTGCCGATGCGGAGCGCGACGTCGACGCCCTCGCCGACGAGGTCGACGTGGCGATCGGTGAGCACGAGATCGAGCTCGATGTCCGGATAAGCCGCGAGGAAGCCGGGCAGGAGCGGGAGCACGTGCTCTTCCGCGAAGGAGACGCCGACCGTCGCGCGCAGGTGCCCGCGGGGGCGGCCGTGCTGCTCGCGGGCGGCCATCTCGGTGGCTTCGAGATCGGCGAGGAGCTGCTCGCAGCGCGAGAGATAGGCGAGCCCCGCGTCGGTCACGGTGACCTTGCGCGTGGTGCGGCGGAGCAGGCGAACGCCGAGGTGATCTTCGAGCTCGGCGACCTTGCGGCTCACCGCGGTGGCGGACTGGCGGAGCTCGCGCGCGGCCTCGGAGAAGCTGCTCCGGCGGGCGACGCGGACGAACACGGCCATGGCATCGAGACGATCCATCGCCGGGAATTATCCCAGATTTCGGGAGAGTGACCTGCGGCGTCCACGCATTCTCGATCGGCGAGGGAGACGTCATGTTCCCGCTGCGACCCGATACGAGGAGACACGACGATGAACACTGGCAAGACGCTCGAAGGCAAAGTGGCTTTGGTGACCGGCGGCAGCCGCGGTATCGGCGCGGCGACGGCGCTGCGTCTCGCGCGGGAAGGCGCGCGCGTGGCCATCACGTGGGTGAGCAACGAAGAAGCCGCGAACGACGTGGTGCGCCGGGGCGAAGGCCGCATCATCGCCATCCAATCCGACGCGGCCGACGCGGGCGCGACCAAGGCGCTCGTGCCCGAGGTGATCGCGCGCCTCGGCCGACTCGACATCTTGGTCAACAACGCCGGTATCATCGCGGTGGCCCCCTTGCCCGATGCCACCGAAGAGGATTTCGATCGCTCCTTCGACATCAACGTACGCGCGCCCTTCCTGCTCTCGCGCGAGGCGTCCAAAGTGATGGAGAGCGGCGGGCGCATCATCACCATCGGCAGCGTGAACGGGTTCTGGGTGCCCGGCCCCGGCATGGGCGCTTATGCCGCGAGCAAGGCCGCCGTAGCCGCCTTCACGCGGGCCTGGGCGCGGGATCTGGGCCCGCGCGGGATCACCGTGAACAACGTGCAACCCGGGCCGGTCGATACGGATCTGAACCCCGCGACGGGCCCCTTCGCCCCCATGCTCGTACCGCGCTCGGCGCTCGGTCGCTATGGCACGGCCGACGAGGTGGCGTCGCTGGTCGCGTTCCTCGCCCAGCCGGAGAGCCAATACATCACCGGCGCCAGCCTGACCATCGATGGTGGATTGACGAGCTGAGACACGGTGTCAGCGCGCTTCGCCGCGAAGCACGACAATCCCCATGAAACGCAACGCGCTCGGGCGCGACGTCACGCGCCCGAGCGAGACGACGAGGACCTCAACCTCCCTCGTCCGCGAGGCGCTCGCCCTCCACGGAATACCATTGCTCCGAAACGCCGCTCGCGTGCGCGAAGCCGGTGAGCGTGAGCGTTCCCCCACACGAGGGATGAACGCCGGTGGGATGAGCATCCGGGGTCGCGCGGGTCAGGTAGGTGATGTCGGGCGAGCCGCAGCGGAGGCAGCGGGGCGGCCCCCGGCGCATCCTCCGCCAGGCGAGCGTCGTGCGAAGGTCCGCGAGATGGCGCTCCACCAACCCGTGGGACGGATCGAACTGACTCGCGAGCTCGACGAAGGACTGATATCCGGGACCTTGGCTTTCGAAATCGGCCAGCTCGTGCTCGACGTCCGCGAGCGGAGGCAAGTGCTCCGCGTTGATGACCGTGGCGCAGCCGGCGCACCACGCCGGGACCGAGCGGATGGACACGCGCTCTCCGTCCGGGAGCCGATATGCGCAACCGGAAGGCCCTTCACGCACCATCGTTTGGAGCGCGCACCCCGTGCAGGTCACTTTCAGGATGTAGAATCCCATGCCGGCTCATCGTCCGCCGAGCCGACACCGATCGTCAACCATCGACGGTCCGCCGTGCCGCGATGGGCTCAAGCAACGATCGTCACGCCTCGGGCCCGCTGCGCCTCGACGTCCTCTTCCGGCACCTCTCCGGCGCTGGAGACATCGAGGGATCGAAGGTTGGGGAGTGCTTCCAGGCCACGGAGCGAGGTGATGTCGAACTCACCGGACTCGCCGTCCCATTGCTCGTTGATCAAGTGATGAATGTCGAGCCCGCCCGTCACCCAATCCAACGTCTCGATGCTGGCCAGCGCATCCTCCGTGAGCGGGATGGAGAGCACGCGGCGGAGGATGCCTTGGTCATGCTCGTATTCGCTGAAACGCACCTCGAACGCGGGCAGCTCGAACACCCCTTCGTCCGCGAGCCGGCTCAGCACCGCGAGCTTGAGGTTCTTGCACGCGAACGGCGCGGAGAGCGCGGCCCAATCGGGCGCGGTGCCGTCCACCATCACCCCACGCGCTTCGAGCTCCGCGAGGATGGCCTGTTGCGCCGGCGTCGTGGCCCATTGGATCTCCACCCGCTCGAGCGGCAGCTCCCGGAGCGGCGCGAGATCGCAGGACGCGGTGACACCGACACGCACGCGGCGGAGCTCCCGCAACGCGAGGAGCGGCGTGAGATCCGAAAGCGATGAATCCTCCAAATCCACCAACGTGAGCTCCGACCGCACCTCGATGCCCGCAATCGATCGAATCGTCGTCGCGCCCCCAGCCTTCTCCCGAGCCTCGTCACCACGGCCATACACGGCAGCATAAGCCGGCGTCGACAAGAACCCATCCGGCCCCCCGGAGCGCCACACGAGCCCATCGCTCCGCTTGCCTGCAGAAATGTCGAGAGGCAGCGTCGCGAGGTAATCCTTCGCTTCCTGCGAGGTCACGCCGCGAAGCCGCTTCGTGTGCTCGTTGTACGGTGTGATGCAATCGAGAATGGCATAGCGGAGATTGACATCCATGGCCGCACGCTAGCAGGCTCGGTCGCATCGTTTGCTCAGCCAGCAAGCTTGCGACGACCACGGGCCGCGCATCATCCCTTCGCAGGTCCGCGCGAGCGCGTCGATCGCGATGGAGGCAGCTTCTCATCTCGTCTCCTCTCCCTTGCTCCCACCCCAGCTCACCTCTCCGTCCCAACCCATTCGACACCCTCTTTTTTTCTGTTACCCCAATCGCATGTCTCAACCCGAAACCGTTCTTTATACCCTCAGTGATCTCGTCACCCGCCTTGGGCCGGCCACCCATGCCGATGCTCGGGTCTTGCTCGAAGGTCTTTCCGACGTCGAGCTCGTGCGGAGGGGCGCCGAAGTGGGCACTCCGCGTCTCGTCAAAGAGCTTGCGCGCAATTACGGCGTCTTTGCCGATTGGCTACCCAATGCCACGCCGGAGCAGCTCCGCCTCCTTGGGTTCGTCGACGTCGACTGGCTACGCATTGCCATTTGGTGCGGGCGGCAGGCGGAGAGCCTCCATGAGCAGCATCTCGCGGGCGCATCGCGCGGCGCGGGCGGCAAGCAGGTCCGGGAGGCCACGGCGGGAGAGGTGGAGCGTCGGGCGCGCGCCGCCGTGGCCCGATTGCGCACCACCCTGCGGCACCTCTCGGGCGGGCTCGTCGCTTGGACGACCAGAATCGATGTCGCGGCGGCCACCGCGGTAGGCGTCTCGCACACGGCCGATGCGCTCGCCGCGCTTTGCGACGTCGGAGAGGCCATGTTGAACGACACCTCGGCGGGGATGGGCGCGCGGCGCGCCAAGAGCAAGCTCGATGCGGAGACGCTCGCGCAACATCGCGCGCTCGCCAAAGAGCTGGCGCAGGCCGTGAAGGACGCGGCGGCCGTGAAGAATGCATCAGTGGTCCTGCAGTCGGACGTCGACCTCTGGGACGGCATGGCCATCACCCTCTTCGAGCAGCTCGTCGAGGCCGTCGAAGCCGCGCGCGAGGAGGATCTGCGCATCCCGGCGCCGTCGATCATCGGCCTCCGAAGCTGGTTCCGCCGCGGAGGCACCACGTCCGCCGACAAGGCCGACCCGAACGCCAAACCGGCCCCCGCGTCCGCCGGCGGCTGACGCACCGACATCGCCCCTCCTCGCCGCGCACATCTCGCCCATCTGCACACCGCCCGGCGGCGCTGCACACCCTGTATTCGCACCTGCACACCGCCCGGCGGCGCTGCACACCCTGAATTCCACCCGCACACCGCCCGGCGGCGCTGCACACCCTGAATTCCACCCGCACACCGCCCGGCGGCGCTGCACACCCTGAATTCCACCCGCACACCGCCTCGCAAAACCCCCGCGGAGGCATCGCCAAGCCCCGCGGAGGCATCGACGAGCCCCACGGAGCCATCGACGAGCGCCACGGAGGCATGACCAGGTCGGCCTTCGCCCCATCGAGCAGGCGAGGATCGACGAGCGCAGCGAAGGTCGCGGCAAATCGCTCCGATCTCATCGCACGTCACGGTCGGTGGACCGATCGGGCTTGCACGGCACGGCGACGGGTTCGCCGAGCCGCATGCGCTATGCTGGGCGACGGTGGACGCGCCCCGAGCCCTCGCCGAGATCTGCAGCGCTGCGGCGCGCGTGGCCGACAAATGGTGGCAGATCCGCGAGAGCAATGCGGATGCCGCGTGGGACGACTTCTCGTTCTACAAGGGTAACGCGCGCTGGGCCGCGGGCGCGAGGCGCGATCTCGAGGCGCTCTCCGCGACGCGCTTCGCGAGCGCGGCCGAGGTGTGCGATGCCGCGGCGGAGCTCGTGCGCAGCCGCGCCTGGGACGGCGACTACGACGAGCCCACGGCGGCGCGGGGCGAGCTGCTCGCGGCGATCGACGAGGTGCGAGCGCAGAGCGCCGTCCACGAGCGCGAGACGCCGCGCCCAGCGCGTGGGCCGGTCGCGGCGCCGATCCCCGATCGACCGCGAGGCACACCGTATCGAAGCGCGCCGGGGCCGATGCCGCCGCGCTTCGATGGGCGCCGCCCCATCGGCATCGTCTTCAAGTCGCTCGTCGCCGCGGCCGTTCTCCTCTTGATCCTCGCGCTGAACGCGCCCGATCGGGGGCTCGTCGTCTCGTGGAGCGCCGCGTTCGCCGTGGCTGCGGCGCTCTCGTATGGGCTCCGCGTCCGCACGGTGATCCACGAAGATCGCGTGGAACAAGGCCGCTCACGCTGGATGCGCACGCTGCACCTCGCAGACGTTCGTCACGTCATCGACGACGGCGTCGACACGATGGCGCCGGTGACGCGCTTCTCGAGCGAGCTCGCGTCGGTGCTCCTCACCGGCGTCGACGGGACGGCGGTTCGGCTCACGCGCGACATCCCGCGCACGGTCTGCGAGGACGCGATCGCGCGCGCGCTCGACGCCGCCGTGCGCGCCGCGGAGGCCGAGATCGCGGTCGGCGTCGGCTATCGCGGGCTGGGCCTCGTCGGCCTCGACACGGAGCTCTTGCACGGCTTCCGCATCGGCTTGACGGTCACGCGCTCGAGCATGCCGCTCGCGGAGGTCGCCGAAATCAAGCCCGGCGGCTTCGTGACGGGACGAGCCGGCGCGACGATGTGCATCGGCGAAGCCGACCGCGTGCTCGTCGCGCTGCTCCGCGCGCGCGGCTTGGTGGCGACGTAGAGCGGGGCGCGCGACGCAATCATCGACACATCTTCAGTCTTCCGCCGAAGGAAGCGCCAACGAGATCGTCGGTGCCCCGCGGTCGAGGATGGCCACGGCCGTCTCCACGTGCGCGTCTTCGAGCCCATCGGAGACGAGAATGAAATGGTCTCCCAGTCCGACACCGGCCTCGGGCGCGTCGTCGAGCACGACGAAGCTCGGCATCGCCGCGAACATCGCGAGGTAGTGGCGAATCTCCATGTGCCGTGGGTGCCCGACGAGCCGCACCGTCTCACCTTCGAGCTCATGGGCAAAGCCCTTGGCCCGCAGGCTGCGTTGGGTCTTTTCGAGGCCGAAGGAGCGCCGCCAACTGGAAGACAAAATCACCCGAGCACCCGACCGCTCCACGAGCGTATTGAGGCGGGTGACGCGCGCGGGATCGATGTGGGCGGTGGCGTCGAACTCACCATCGACGATGACGACGCCTTCCCCGCCGGTGTGCTCGGCGAGGTATTGCACGGAGTTGAGGACACCGTCGATGTCGAGGAAGATGAGCTTATCCATCTGTCACTCTCCTCAACTCAACGGCTGAACCGCAGGCTCACCGTCGTAGACGAGAGGATCGGCGTGCCATTGCGATCGCGCGCAGGAGCGTATTTACGGGCGAGCGCGCACTGCTGAGCCACGCGCCCGAAGCCGTGCCCGGGATCGGCCACCACGGAGACCGACTCCGCGCTTCCGTCGGGCCGCACCGTTATCCGAAGCTGCACCACCACGTCGTCGATCTTGTCCGCGTCAGCCTCCGGAGGGAACGCGCAGGTTGCATTCGCTTGCCCGGAAGGCCCCTCCGCCGAAGGCAAGAGCCCCACTGGCTTGGTGGAAGATCCGGAGACTGGATTGACACGTTGCTCGGCCGCGGGAACCTGCGGGCCGGCCGCGCTACCGGCAGCCGGCGGTGCGCTGCAAGCGACGAGCGATGCAACGAAGAGGAGCAGGCACCGAACAAGTGTCATGAGGAGAAGACGCCTGAGGAGGTGGCCGGGTGTCAAGCGCGTCGAGTCGCTCCGCAGACCTCACGCGTGGGCGGCGAATCCCCACCTTCTCATCGATCCATCAGCCTGCGAGGAGCGACTCGTCTCCGCGGGCGAGGCTCAAGAGGGCCCAGCCGTAGCCCTCCATGGCGCCGCGGCGGAGGGCGAACCAGGCGCTGCGGAAGGGGTCGAGGCGGACGCCGAAGATTTGGGTCTCCGTCAGGGTGACGTTGAGGCCGAGGGGGTCGCCGGGTTGGTGATCCAAACCGGCTTCTTGGAAGGCGGTCGGGGCGTCGAGGCCGGCGAGCGCTTCGAGGCGGAGGAACGTTTGCAGCACTTGGGGGGAGACGGAGCGTCGCTTGGTGTGCGAATGCAGAGTGCCCGTGACGACGAGGGCCGCGGCGCCGACCATGTCGAAGCTCTCGAAGTGCTGGTCGAGCGCGGCCGCGAGCGGGCCTTCGCCTTCGGTGGTGACGTCGTGCCAGCGCGGCGGGGTGACGTCGCTGGGCCGATCGAGCGCCGCATAGGCGTTGGCGCGCGTCGGGCCGAGGGCCGTGGTGCCGCGGAAGAATGCGTGTCCCCAGACGTCCCCATGGCCGGTATGGGCGCTGTAGAGATAACCGTCGGTGGCGCGTAGGACGACGTCCACGGCGCCGGCGCGCCGCGCGATGGCACCGGTGCGCTGGAGGACGGTTTGACCGCGGCCCCGCTCCACGCGGACCGCGATGGCTTCGGGCTGCAAAGCATTCACGAGCGCGGCCTCGTTCGGCGCGGGCGCGACGATGCGCGTGGCGGAGGCGGGCATCTCGCGCAGCGTCGTGCCTTGAACCTCTTCGAGCGAGAACGTGATCGACGACGCGCAGGCTTGATGCGAGCGCTGATGGAAGACCGCGAGGGACGTGGGCAGCGACTCGATGGCTCGGAGGGTCGCCGCGATCTGGACGCGCACCGCCTCGCGCACGCGGCCGGCGTCGGTGATGCCGCGGGAGACGAGCATCTCGATCGGCGGTCGCCGGAGGCGCCGGGCCTCTTCGAGCACACCGGCGATGACGGCGCGATCGAACTCGGCGCCGCCGCGGAGGTGCTCGAGGAAAGGGCTGCGCGAGCCGGTGTGGTAGGCCCACGCGAGCTTGCCTTGGGCGAGGAACACGTGCGCTTCGAACCCCGAGGCGCCGATCACGACCTCACCGGAGAGCCCTTGTGCCAGCGCACCGAGAAGGCTGCTCGCCAGGTTCAGAGGAGGATACGGAGAAGCACGCCCTGGGAACATGGAGACCACGTCCTTTCAATGGTCGGGATCGTTCTGGCCAAGCACGTCCTGCGCCAGGATGTCCCCTTCGAATCGAACGTTTTCCATCGCGTGGAGTGATTCGAGCACCGCGTCCGGACCAAGCTCGGGAGACAGGCTCTCGGGCGCCCGATCGCGGAGGACGTGGCGGGCCCAGGTGCGCGCCGCGTCCAATGCGAAATAGAATGTCTCGCGGATACGATGGCCCTGCTCCGCAGCGGCCCCGACGACCCTCACGCTCGCAGGCAACGAGAGGCGCTCGGCGATGTCGTCCGGCGAGAGCGCGTCCGGCAGATCCTGCTTGTTGCATTGGACCACGAGACGCGCCGTGGGCTCGAGCACGGCGGGCGCCGCGTTGAGCAGGAACGAGAGGGCGATTCGGGCGCGCTCGACGCCGGCAGGGGTGCTGTCCACGACCAGCACGACGGCGTCGATGTCCTGGAGCAACCACCATCTCCGCTGCGCCAGCGCGAGCTGACCGGGGACCGTGAGCGCCTCGCAGCGCAGGGGGACGTCGTCGAGCCACCCTGCTTGGAGCTCGAGCCAATCGAAGAAACGCGTGCGCCCGCGATCCTCACCGCCGGGCGCACGGAGCGCGCCGCCGTGCGTTTGCGCGAAGGCTTCGGAGAGCCGCCGCACGTTGGTGGTTTTCCCCGCCATCGCCAAGCCGTCGTAAACGACCCTCACGGTCAGCCTGCGCAGCTCGGCGTTGAACGTCGGCACGACGGCTCCCTAGCACTCAGAAGCTGATGGTGCTCTCCACCGAAGCGAGCGTGAGCCGCGCGAGCGCGAGGTTGGCGCGGCCGCGATCGAGCGCGAGATAGAGGAACACGGCCGGGCGACCCCGCATGGGCCGGATGAGATGGTACTGCTGGCCCAGCGTGATGAGGATGTCCTCGATCTCGTCGCGCAGGTTGAGCGCCTTCATCGCCTTGCGCTTCGCCCGCACGACCTCCGTGTTCGTGGCCGCGGCGATCTCCAGGTTGAGCACGCCACCACCGCCGTCGGTGCCCAGTGTCATGCCGCTGTCACTGTCGACCAGTGCCGCACCGATGTAGCCATCGATGGTCCGGAGAGCTTCGAGGACCGCCTTGGGGTCTTTCGCCATAATCACACCACCTTCCACCCTGGGCATCGCAATGACCATACCTCCATCATTCGGAGCACTTCGGGGTGGTATCCCTTCGAACTGACTTCGAAATCGACACACTCCATTGCAGAGATGCAAGGCCTCGACGCTCGGCGCCGCGGCCACGTCCGCGATATGCGAGGGGAAGAGGCCTCATCAAGTTGATGCTGTCAGCCCTCACTGATCCGATTCCTATCGAGGATACACCGTAGGGTCTTTCCACGCCGGCACGACGACCTTGCGTGCGTCCGCGGGGTCGCCGATTCTCCCGCCGCACCAAACCCGCGCCGGTGCTCACGGTCTCCGGCGCGCATTCGCAGGGGAGTGATCATGACCGAGAGCAATGCGGGCCGTTTCGTCTGGTACGAGCTCATGACGACCGATCCCAAGGCCGCAATCGCCTTCTACACCGAGGTCGTCGGGTGGAAGACGGAGGCCTTCGAGGGCAGCGATTACATGATGTGGATCGGCGGCCAGGGGCCGCTCGGGGGCGCGACGGTGCTGCCCGAGGCCGCGAAGCAGATGGGGGCGCCGCCGCATTGGATGGCGAACGTGCTGGTGGACGACGTCGACAAGACGGCGGCGCGCGTGCGCGAGCTCGGCGGGCAGGTGTTCGCCGGCCCGGAGGACATGCCGGGCGTGGGGCGGTTCGCGGTGATCGCGGATCCGCAGGGCGCGGTGCTCTCCATCTTCAAGCCCCAGAGCGAGATGGAGCCGCACGACACCGAGAAGCACGGCGAGATCTGTTGGAACGAGCTCCTCACCACCGACAAGAAGGCGGCGATCGCGTTCTACGGCGACATCTTCGGCTGGAAGACGCACTTCGAGCACGACATGGGCCCGATGGGCACGTACCTGATTTACGGGCTCGGCAAGAACCAGTTCGGTGGGATGTTCGACAAGCCCGCGGACATGCCGATGCCGCCGGCGTTCATCTATTACGTGCGCGTCGACGATCTCGACGCCGCCCTCGCCCGCGCCACGAAGCTGGGCGCGAAGGTCGCGAATGGGCCGATGGAGGTGCCGGGCGGCGCGCGCATCGTGCAGCTCTTCGATCCGCAGGGCGCGATGTTCGCGCTCCACGAAGTGGCCAAGTCGGCTTCGTGATCGATCTGGGCCCGCGGCGCGATCGGAGCCGTGGGCCCATCGTTGGAGCTCAAACGATCGAGGCGATCAAAGCGCGGCCGAAGCCTCGGCGGCGGCCGCGCCGTCTTCGTTGCGGGTCATCTCCGCCGCGACTTCGCCGGGCATGGGGAACCAGCGCAGGGCCTCGAAGTCGGTGGAGGGGGCCTCGGGATCGACGGGGGGGTTTGCGCGGATGCGCGCGGCGGCGCCGTCGAGCACTTGGCGCGCGGCCTCGAGATAACCGGGCAAGGCCCACTCGGGCTCGGTGAGCATGCGGGCGCGGAATTCGAGCTTGCCGGCGCGATAGCTGAGATCGCGCAGGCTCATGGCGGCGCGGGGGCGGCCGTCTTGGTGGCGCCATTTGCCGGTGACGGCGTCGAAGCGATAGTCGGGGACGAGGCGATAACCTTCATTGGCGACGAGGTGCACGGCCTGCACGATGAAGTCGAAGACGGTCTCGGAGATGAAGTAATTGAAATTGACCCGCACCCAACCAGGCTTGATGCCTTCGCAGCCACGCACGATTTCCCGCTCGAAATCGTGGGAGGTGAGGAGATCGATGCCGAGGAGGCGATGGCCGTAAGGGCCGGCGCAGGAGCAGCCGCCGCGGGCTTGGATGCCAAAGAGGTCGTTGAGCAGGGCGACGACGAAGTTGTAGTGCAGGTAGCGGGGGCGGTGCCGCACCATGAAAGAGACGATGGAGAGGCGCTCGGCGTCGGGGTTGCCGAGGATTTCGATGTTGGGATTCTGCCGCCAAGAGGTGATGGCGCGGCGGATGAACGACTCTTCCTTCTCGCGGATGGCGGCCGTGCCCACGGCCTGCTTGAGCTGAAACACGAGGCCCGCGCGGATGGATTCGAGGATGGCCGGCGTGCCGCCCTCTTCGCGATGAACGATGTCGGGCACGTAGCGGTGCTCGACCGGATTGACGTAGGCCACGGTGCCGCCGCCGGGCACGGCGGGGACTCGGTTCTTGAAGAGGTGTTTCTTCGCGATCAGCACGCCCGGCGTACCGGGGCCGCCGATGAGCTTGTGCGGTGAGAGGAAGACGGCGTCCTTGAAGGACAAGGCCTCGGCCTCGGTGGGCGCGCGGCCGCGCGTGCGGCCCGGGTTCATCTCGACGTCGATGTAAGGGCCGGCGGCGGCGAAATCGAAGAAGGCGAGCGCGCCGTGCCGGTGCAACAAGGCGGCGATGGCGCGGGTATCGGAGACGATGCCGGTGACGTTGGAGGCGGCGGAGAAGCTGCCGATCTTGAGCGGACGCTCGGCGTGGCGGAGGAGCTCGTCGCGGAGGTGATCGAGATCGATGCGACCGTCGGTGTCCTCGGGGATGGTGACGACGTCGGCGATGGATTCACGCCAGGGAAGCTCGTTGGAGTGGTGCTCGTAAGGACCGATGAAGACGACGGGGCGCTCGGCTTCGGGGATGTGCCCGGAGAGGCCATAGCGGGCGTCGAGATCGGCCGGGAGCGCGAGGTTCATGCACTCCACGAGCTTGTGAATGGCAGAGGTGGCGCCGCTGCCACAGAAGATCACCACGTCGTCGGGCGACCCGCCGACGGCCTCGTGGATGATGGCGCGCGCCTCTTCGCGAAAGGCCGTCGTCTGCGCCCCCGTGCCCGAGCTCTCGGTGTGGGTGTTGGCGTAGAGCGGCATCACGTGCTCGCGGATGAAATCCTCGATGAACGCGAGCGAGCGGCCCGAAGCGGTGTAGTCGGCGTACGTCACGCGGCGCGGGCCATAAGGCCCTTCGAGCACTTGATCGTCGCCGATGACGGCGTCGCGGACGGTCTCGATCAGGCGTTCACGAGCGAGATCCATGGGCGCCATGTTCCACGGAGGGCCGGACATAGCAACGGGCGTGCGGAGGTGAAGCGCCCAGCGAAGGCATTTTCTGCACGGCCGGCCGCGCGCATCGCGGCAAGCACGGCCTCGTTTGCCGTCTTCGCGGGAGCCCTCACCGCAGTGACTTCCTGCGTCAGGAGGTTCGTGCCGCATGGCGATGTTGCCTCGCCTACGAAGCTGGATAGGATCGGCCCATGAGCTTTCATCGACTTGCTTCTTGGGTTGCTTTCTCTCTGGCCATTACAGCGGCGCTCCCCGCGAGCGCGGACGTCGCTCCTCCGTGCGAGGACTGCATCCTCCACAACGAGGGTGATGCCTGCGACAACCACACGACCGGTAAGCCCGGCGTCTGCACGAACGATCCGAACCAAAGCTGCCTCCAGTGCGTGCCGGCCACCAACACCGGCACGAGCAGCAGCAGCGGCACGGGCACGGGCAGCACCGGCAGCGGCGCGAGCACCGGCAGCGGCGGCGGCAGCTCGGGCGGGAACGAGAGCGGCGGCGGCTGCTCGACGGCCGGCGCGGTAGGCGCATCATGGGCCCTTTGGGGCCTCGTCGCGATTCCGCTCCTCGCGCGTCGGCGCCGGGCCAAGCGCCAGGGTTGATGATCCGTCGCGAGGTCGCGTGAGATCGCGACGCGTGGATCATCGAGACGAGCAAACATCATGAGACGCAGCCGCCGTGCATTCGTACGGTGGCTGCGTTCGTCTCGAGGAGGCGGAGAAGGAACGCAAAGTCGCAGAGGCGCAAAGACGCAAAAAGGCGAGGGAGAATGAGCCTCTTTGCTTTTTTGCGTCTTTGCGTCCTTGCGACTTTGCGTTGAATCCGATCTCGCTCAAGCCGCGCGCGGAGGCTCGCGTTGCGTGTTTGCGCTCGCGCTCGATCCAATGGCAGTGAGCGTGATGCCGCGGGTCTCGGGCAACACCCAAACCCAGGTGGCGGTGCCGATGGCGAGGAGCAAGGGCACCGAGAGGCCGCCCGCGAGGCCATGGATGCTCACGGCGTACGCCACGAGGAGCGGGGCGCCGAGCTGGACGGCGCGCGCGAGGTTGTAGGTCGTGCCCATGGCGGCGCCGCGCACTTCGTCGGGGAAGAGCTCGGCGAGGAGCGCGCCGAAGCCGGCCGTGCAACCGGAGCCGAAGCCGAGGGTCGCCATGGTGGCCCAGAAGAGGATCGGATGCGCGGAGAGCGTCTGCCAAGCGAACGCGAGCGGCGCGATGGCCAGCGCGGTGAGGAGCGAATACGCGCAGAAGGCGGGCCGGCGACCAATGCGATCGGACACCTGACCGAAGGTGAGCATGCCGAGGAGCTGGCCAGTCTGCGCGGTGATCACCCAGGTCAGCGAGCGGCCGATGCCTTGATGCATTTGATGCAAGAGGAAGCTCGGGAGCCACGTGTAACAGGTCCAATACGTGCCCAGCTTGAGCACGCCGAGGACCCAGGCGCGCGCCATGCGACCGCCGATGCCGAGCCCGAGGAGATGGCGAATCGACGGGCGGCGCGGCGCGGGGGTGCTGGGCAGATGGATCGACGAGCGCATCGCGAAGGCGAGGAGCGCGGTGGCGCTCGATCCGATCATCACCCACCGCCAACCCACGAGCGGCACGAGCAGGTAACCGGCGATGGCCGCGAGCGCGACGCCCACGGGCTCACCGGCTTGCAAGAAGGACGAGGCGCGGCCGCGATACGAAGGCTCGACGGCCTCCGCGAGCATGCCGTGACCGATGGCCCACTCGCCCCCGACGCCGAGGCCGACGAGGCCGCGACCAAGCAAAAACAACGGGAAAACAGGGGCAAGTCCGGCGATGAGCGAGCCTAACGAATAGAGCAGCACGGTGGCCGCGAGCACGTCGCGCTTGCCGATGCGATCGGCGAGCATCCCGCCGAGGATGCCACCGAGGCCCGAGGTGCCGAGGGCGACACCGAGCATCCAGGCTTCCTTCGCGGCGGTGAGACCGAAGGTGTGACCCACGGGCTCCTTCACGAAGCCGATGAGCACGAGATCGTAGAAGTCGAACGCCCAGCCGAGAAACGCGAAGAGGAACAAGCGCGTCGGGAAGGGGCGAGCCACGTCACCAATGTCCTCCGTGCGGCCGGAAGGGTGCAACCGCGACGCGACGCGCCACTGTACGCAGCGCTCCTGCTCGGCCGTCCGGGTACCAAAAACGGCGGGGAGCGACTAAAGACGAAACACGGCGGCCATCGTGCCGCCATCCCAAGGCCTCCAGGCCCATGAGGTAGCCGATGACCAGCCAGCGCCGTACGTCCGTTCGCGTGACCGGGAAGATCCTCTACCTGACGGAGGACGCCGAGCTCCTCAAGCAGCAGCTCCGTGGGGAAGAGGTCACCGTCGATCCCGAGACGACGCCGCTCGTCAACAACATCTCCACCGACGAGCTGACCCCCGGCTGGGTTTGTTACTACTACGACGAGACGCTCGCGCGTTACTGCCTGGTCGGCCTGCGCGGCAACGTCATCCAGCGCGACGACATCAAGAACGGCGGCTTCGGCGTGATCGTGAGCGGCCGCTCCAAGGGCTGCGGCAGCTCGCGCGAGACGGCGCCGTACTCGGAGCGCGAGTCGGGCGTGCAGATCGTGGTCGCCCGGAGCATCGAGAAGATCTACGGGCAGAACGCGCAGAACATCGGCCTGCTGACGACGACGGACTTCGGGGTCCTCGATCGGGTGGCGCGCGGCGAGGAGATCCCGATCGGCGAGTTCACGCGCGGGCTCGATCCCATCAGCCGCGACGTCGTCGAGTTCGGCGGGCTCTTCACGTACAACAAGGCGCGCCTCGCGGGCGAGGTGACGGCGCCGACGATCGAGACGTCCGCGCGGCCGATGACGTTGTGCGAGAAGATCATCGCGGCCCACGCGGTGGTGGACGCGAAGGCGGACAAGATCGGCGTGACCGCGGTGAAGCCGGGCGACGCGCTCTTCGTGCGCACCGACGTGCGTTTCTCGCACGAGTACGTGACGCCGATGGCCGAGTCGCTGTTCCGCGCGGGCTTCGGTCCAGACGCGAAGGTGACGGATCCCGAGAGCGTGTTTGCGTTCCGCGATCACCTCACCTTCCTCGACCGCGTGATCCCCGAGGCCCACATCAAGCTCGGTCTGCGCGAGCAGGCGGCGTCGCTGGCAACGGTGCAGGAGTCGTTCACGCAGAAGCAGGGCATCAAGCTCTACGGCGAGGTGGTGCGCGACGGGAAGACGGTGGGCTCGGAGGCCATCTGCCACAACAAGGTGATCGAAGAGCTCGCGCTCCCGGGCCAAGTCGTGGCCGGCACCGACTCGCATACGTGCATGGGCGGCGCGCTCGGGTGCTTCGCCTTCGGCGTGGGCTCGACCGACATGGCCAACGCCTGGCTGACGCGCGACGTGCGCGTGGCCGTGCCCGAGTCGGCGCGCTTCAACCTGCACGGCAAGCTGCGCCCCGGCGTCACGGCCAAGGACGTGATGCTCCACCTGCTCGCGCAGCCGTTCTGGAAGAGCGGCGAGGGCATCGGCAAGGTGCTCGAGTTCGCAGGCGACGGCGTGCGTGCCATGAGCCTCGACGAGCGCGCCACGCTCACCAACATGGCCGTCGAGGCCGGCGGGTTCACCGGCATCATCGAGGCCGACGAGGTGGTGGTGCAGTACCTCGTGAAGCAGCGCGGGCTCGACGCCGACGCGGTGCGGGCGCGCATCGTGAAGGCCGATCCGGGCGCCACGTACATGGCGACCTTCGACGTCGACCTGAGCACGCTCACGCCGATGGTGGCGACGCCCGGCGATCCGCGGAACGGCGTGCCGCTCGACAAGCTCGGCGACACGGTCGGCGGCGACGTGAAGATCAACATCGCCTACGGCGGCTCGTGCACCGGCGGGAAGAAGGCGGACATGGATATGTACGCCGAGGTCCTCCGCCGCGCGGTGGAGAAGGGCAAGCGCGTGGCCGACGGCGTGCACCTCTACATCCAATTCGGATCGCAGGACATCCGCCGTTACGCGGAGGAGCGCGGGTATCTCGCGATCTTCGAGAAGGCCGGCGCCGAGCTCGTGGACCCGTCGTGCGGCGCCTGCATCAAGGCCGGCCCGGGCGTGTCGTTCACGGCGGACGAGGTGACCGTGAGCGCCATCAACCGCAACTTCCCCGGCCGCAGCGGCCCCGGGAAGGTGTACTTGGCGAGCCCGCTGGTGGTGGCCGCGAGCGCCATCGCCGGAAAGATCGTGGCCCCCGAGGCCATTTGATCCGATGGGGCCGCAAGCGGCCCTGAGTCACGATGGGGCCGCAAGCGACCCCAAACCCCGGGCCGGACGAGCCGGCCCTCACGATGGGGCCTTGGTTCTGATGGGTCGCACGCGGCCCATCAGGATCATCGCCGGTCCCACCGCGGCGCCCAAGGTGGTTGGGGCGCGCATCTATTTTCTCTCCAAAATGGTTTTTCCGGGCAGGGTCGCTTGCGCGACTTCGGCCCGCGCATTAATCACCCGGCCTCGATATGGCGCCGCTGCGCGTGCGCGCCGGTATTGGAGCAACCGATGACCCGAGCCACGATGACACGACATACCGACCGGGTGTGCGGGACGTGGCTGGGCTCCATCGCTTGACGAGGCTCGAGACACGGCTGTTCACCGTCCGCACCGTCGACGGACGGTGAGCCGTTTTCGTGATTCGATGCGTCCTTGGGGGGCGCAGCGCGAACGACGAGCTCGCCGCGGGCGGACGGCGCGCTCGAGCATGGCGCGTTTGCACGACGCGACGGCCGGCAGCGCGGCTTTCTTTCACCCCATGACCGAATCGCTTCGGCATGGGCGACGGATTCCTCGAACGCAGGAGGTCACCGTGATTCGATATTACGCCTTGAGGTGAAGTGGCGGTGGACCGCGGCGGCGAGGCTCTTCGGGGCTCGCCGTGCCGCTGGGATTCCTCGGCTTCGCATGACGATTGCGTGATTCGAGACATCGAATCACGGCCGGTCGCGTCTCGAACGCGGGCGGCCGGGCTGCGCCGGCGCGGCGGCTCCTCTGGTGGGAGCAGCCGGGCGCAGCGTCTGGCACCATGAAGACCGCCTTGGTGGTGCCTTTGGACCCATTCCGGAACGTCACAACCATTCTCGTCACGAGATTGGATGTGCCGTGTCGGATTGCCGCCCTCCGCGCCGTCGATGAAGTCGGGCCCCGGCGAGCCTGGAGCGCATGGACGGATTTTGGTCTCTTCGGCGCATGGCGCGCATGGCGAAAGCTGGCCGAGAGATCGCACGATCTGCCATGACGCCTGGGTGAACGGCGCTCGGCGCTGCGGGCCATCGAGAAAGGGAGCTCTTCATCCCGCGAGGCGAAGCTGCCTCGTGGGATGAAGTGTTTTGTGGGTGTGCGAGCCGCACGACAGGCCGCGGCGACGCTGATATCGTCGCCGTTCCTCGTGTGGAGGTCTCGTATGCTTCGTACCTCGTCCCTCGCGGTCCTCTCGATTGGCATCCTCTTCGCGGCCGGCTGTGGCTCCAACGGTGAGGGCACCGGCGGATCGCCTGGCACCGGCGGCACCGGCACCGGCACGGGCGGCGCGGGCACCGGCGGATCCGGGACCGGCGGCGGAGAGGCGATGTTGGTGGTGAAGACCGACAAGGGATCGGTGCAAGGCGCGTTGCTCGGCGACACGCGTGCGTTCCTCGGGATCCCGTATGCGGCTCCGCCCACGGGCGCGCAGCGGTGGAAGTCGCCCGAGCCCGCCGCGGCCTGGACCGAGACGCGCGATGCCACGAAGAAGGGCGCGTTCTGCCCGCAGATGTCGCAGCTCGGCAAGACGCCGATGACGGGGACCAGCGAGGATTGCCTCACGGTCAACGTGTGGACGCCGGCGGCGGCGCCCCCGACGACGTTGCCCGTGCTGGTGTGGATTCACGGCGGCGGCTTCGTCGGTGGCAGCGGCGGCGAAGGCACGTATGACGGCGCGCAGTTCTCGGCGGCGACGGGCGCGGTGGTGATCACCCTCAACTATCGGCTCGGGCCGCTCGGGTGGCTCGGGCACAGCGCGCTCACGTCCGAGGATGCGGCGCACCCGTCGTCGGGCATGTACGGCTTCGAAGATCAGCGCGCCGCCCTCGCCTGGGTGAAGGCCAATGCGGCGGCGTTCGGCGGCAATCCGGACAACGTGACGCTGTTCGGTGAATCGGCGGGCGGCATCTCCACCTGCTTGCACCTCTTCTCCCCGAAGAGCGAAGGCTTGTTCCATCGGGTCATCGTGGAGAGCGGCGCGTGCACGCTGCCGGGCAGCTCACAGAGCCAGGCGGAGGCGCAGGGCAACGATTTCGCGACGGCGCTCGGCTGTACCGATTCGAGCAAGACGCTCGAATGCCTGCGCGGGAAGACGCCCGACGAGATCCTCCTCGCGCTGCCGGGGAAGGTGGGCGAGATCGGGCCGGACGGGGCGGCGTGGGTGCCGGTCGTCGACCAATTCAACATCGCCGATCAACCGAGCAAGCTGCTCGCGCAGGGGAAGTTCACGAAGATGCCTGTCATCCTCGGATCGAACCGGGACGAGGGGACGATCTTCTTCTCCATCGGCCTCACCGTCACGACCGAGGGCGATTACACGACGCTCATGGATGGCATGTTCGGCGGCAACGGCGCGGCCATCGTGGCCAAGTACCCGGCGAGCGCGTATGGCGACTCGCTCACCAAAGCAGCTTCCGCGGCGGTCGGTGACGGCTTCTTCAGCTGCCCGGCGCGCCGCACCGCGCGCGGGTTCGCGGCCGGCGGATCATCGGTGTACTTCTATCACTTCACCAATGCGCCGAAGACGCTCTTCGGGGATCTGGGATCGTTCCACTCGGCGGAGGTGCCGTTCATCTTCCAGAATGCGTATCTCGGCATCACGCTCGACGAGGATCAACAGAAGCTCTCGGCCACCATGCAGAAATACTGGCTCGGCTTGGCGAAGGCGGGAGATCCCAACACGAGCGGCGCGCCCACGTGGCCCAAGTACGATGCGGCGAAGGACGAGAACCTCACGCTCGACCTCGAGATCACGACGCAGGCGGGCCTGAAGAAGGACGCTTGTGATTTCTGGGATGGGCTCGTGAAGTAGAGCGCCGCGAGGGCCCCAACGGACAAAGACCGTTGGGACCGAGGGGCCGCTTCGCGGTTGGGAGAAGGGGCTTCAGGGAGAGTCGGTATCTCCAGAGACGATGTCTCCAGGGTCGATGAGCGTGAAGCTCTGATCGTTCTCCAAGCGATAGGAGCCCTCGAAGGCGTGGGGCGGGGTTCCGCCCCATTCGCTCGGGGAGAGCATGGAGAAATAGAGATCGTCCTCGGCGCGGCGGTAGAGGTGATAGACGTGGCCGGGGCGCTTGGGGAAGTTGCAGCGGGCCCGGTGGAGGCGGGCGGCGCGGGCGGCGTCGTCGAGGATGACGCGGGCCTGCTCCTGGAGGGCGAGGATCTGTTTGCGGATGATGTCGAGCTTGCCTGTCGCGACCATGGAGACGGTCGCGTCGGCGCGGGCGATCTCGGCGGCGATGTCGACGAGATCGAAGCGCGGCGCGAGCCGGCTCATGGGGTAAGGCGCGGCGCGGGTGGTGAGCGCGTGCTCGGGCGCGGTCTCGTGGTCGTCCGGATCGGGTCGGTCCTCTGCCATTGCGCGGGCAAATGTTGCGCAGGTTCCGGCCGGCGTCACGCGGTACGGCGCGGCATCACTGATTGGTCTTCTGCCGAGCCTTGCCTTCGAGCTCTTCCAATTTGCCTTCGGCTTCCGTCTTCGTGTCGCCGGTGGCCGCGCCGACCGTGGATTTCACGCGGCCCGCCGCCTGCTGCGCGGCGCCCTTCGCGCTCTCGACGTTCTTCTCGATCTCCTGCCGCGCCTCGCCGACGGCCTGCTGCTCTTGGCCCTTCTGCTCGAGGTTGGGATTGCCGACGGCCTTGCCCGCCGCCTCCTTGACCTTGCCGCTCATCTCCTGCGCTGCGCCCTTGATTCGGCCCGTGATGCTCATACGTGCCTCCATCGCTCGTGGAGCCCGCTCGCTTTCGATCGGGTCCGCCCGCGGTGAATGGCAATCGATATGCCTCGATTGAAATGGGAGCTCTCGGGACGCGAACGCGACCGCGAAACAGCGGGATTCTGCGCGCTCGAGAGGTCACCGAGAGTCGCGCGGCAGCGCTCTCGCTCAGGTCCTCAGCGCGCGGCCGCGTCCTTGCAGCAGCGGAAGCCCTCTTCGTAGCCGTAGTCTTCTTCTTTGTGGAAGCCGACCGTGGGGCGGCAGCGGCCGCGGACGGGGCCCCACCAACCACCTTTGAGGCCGCTGCGGTTGGGCGGCTTTTCCTTGGGCCGGAAGACCCATTCGTTGATGTTGCCGTTGAGATCGTAGACGCCGAAGGGGGAGACGCAGGCGGGGAGAGAGCCGGCGGGGAGGCGTTGATCGAGGCGCTCGAGCTCCTTTTTGCACTCGGGCTTCTTCATGCACGAGGCGTATTTGAGGAGCTTCTTTTCGCGCTTGCGATAGGGCTTGTCGATGCTGCACTTCGTGGCGTCGCGCACGTAACCGTACGTGTACGGGAGCATTTGCTCGCCTTCGCAGGCGAAGTTGAACTCGTCCTCGGTGCAGAGGCGTTTGCCGATCTTCTCGCACTCCTTCTTGGCGTCGACCCAAGAGACGAGGAGCGCGGGGAGCTCGCCTTTCTGGTTCGGCCACTCGAAGCGATCCATGCAGAAGCGCATGGGACGGCGCTGCTTGGAGAGGCACTCGCTCGGCTCTTGATAACGAAGGCAACGCTCGCTGACGGTGCTCTTGCCGACGTCTTCGCCCTTGTCGCGCTTGGTCTTCTTCTTGGCCTCGTCGCGGGAGAACTCCTCGTGGTGCTCGAGGCAAACCTGGTTGGTCTCGGGGCAGTAATTGCCATTGACCAACACCATGTCTCCGGGACAGCCCTCCGAGGTGCCGGGGTATTGGGCGGCCGCGCCGGCGTCGGCGGCGGAGGCGTCGGGCGCCTCGGCGTCGAGGGCGGCGTCGACGGCTGCATCGCGCAGCTCGGCGAGCGCGGCGGCGGCCTCCGCGGCGGCGTCCTGAGGGGAGGCGGCGGAGGCGTCGGGCGCGGTGGTGGACGACGAGGTGCCGCAGGAGGCGAGCGAGAGCGCGGCGAACGAAGCGAGAATGGCCGTGGCGGCGAGGCGCGGGAGGGTCATGTCGAGGATCACTTGCCGGGCGCAGGGACGACTTTGAGCTGGAGCTTCTTCCCCTCGCGCTCGACCTCGATCACGACCTCGCGGCCGGGCGTGAGCTCGCCGAGCGCGAACATGTAATCGTGGATGTTGCCGACGTCGTGCGTGCCCACCTTGACGATGATGTCGCCGCGCTGGAGGCCGGCGCGCGAGGCGGGCGCGTCGGGGCGCACGCCGTCGAGCTTGAGGCCTTTGCCGGCATAGGCGTAGTCGGGGATGGTGCCGAGAGAGACCTTGAATCCGCCGCGGCCGCCGCCTTTGTGGGGATCGGCGGGCGCGTCGACGAAGGTGAGGCGCTCCCCGGCCTGCGACACCGCGAGCGCAAGGCGCGCGACGAGCGTGGCAATGCGCTGCTCACCGGCGGAATCGATCTTGTCGGCGGTGTCCGTGGGCATGTGATAGTCGGGGTGCACGCCGGTGAAGAAGAAGGTGACCGGCACGCGCACGGCCGTGAAGGAGGCGTGATCGCTGGCGCCGAAGCCCTCGCCGCCGAGCGCGATGTCGAGGTTCAAGCCCGCGGCGGCCGCGTCGATGAGGGGTTTCCACCCCTGCGCGGTGGCGACACCGTCGATGACGACACGGTGGTTTTGCATGCGGCCGACCATGTCTGCATTGAGCATGGCGACGACGTGATCGAGCGGCGCGGTGGGGTGTTGGACCCAATGACGCGAGCCGATGGCGCCGACCTCTTCGGCGCCGAAGGCCATGAAGAGGATGCTGCGATCGGGCTTGTCGGGGAGCTTCGCGAAGCGGCGCGCGACCTCCAACATGAGCGCGGTGCCCGAGGCGTTGTCGTCGGCGCCGGGGTGAATGGCGTGCACGCCGGGGGCACGGGAGAAGGTGTTGCCGTGGCCGAGGTGATCGTAATGGGCGCCGACGATGACGATTTCGCTGCTCTTCGGGGTACCGTTGGTGCGGCCGGGGAGGAGGCCGACGACGTTCCACGAGGGGACTTCGCGCGGCTCGATCTTGGTGGTGAGCTTGACGTCGTCGCGTGAGGGAGCGCCGGGTTTCACGGCCTTCTTGGGCTGCCAGGTGCGATCGTCGGCGAGGCGCAGGTTTGGAAGCTGCGCGGCGGCGGCGCTGCGCCGGACGATGATGCCCGGGAGGCCCATGCTGCTCGCGTCCTCGGGCGGAGGCGGGAGCGTCTCGCCCGCGGCCACGATCACGACGCCCGCGGCCTTGTGCTCGCGCGCGGTGCGCAGCTTGTATCGAATGCTGCGGAAGTCGTGGAGCGGGTTCGGCGGCGGTTTGGCCGAGGCATCGGCGGGCTTCGGCGCGGGCGGGACGCCGTCGAGGATGACGGCGATCTTGCCGGTGAGATCGGCGCCCGCGTAGTCGTCCCAATTCGCGGCCGGCGCGGTGATGCCGTAGCCCACGAAGACGGCTTTGCCCGAGACGGTGCCGCTCGCGGTGCCGTCGGCGGCGACGAGGGCCTCGGCGGCCACGGCGGCGGGGTGGGATTTGCCGCTCAGCTCGAGCGTCGGCGGGTCGACCTTGGCGCCGACGCGCGCTTGAAAGGGTTGCAGGTAGTCGGGCGGCGCGTGCTCGTCGTACGAGCCCGCGGGCACGAGACCGAGCTCGCGAAATCGTTTGAGCACGAACTGTGCGGCGGCTTGTCCGCCCGGCTCGCCGGTGCCGCGCCCCGCGAGCTCCGGCGAGGCGAGGTAGGCGATGTCGGCGGCGATGCGCGCGGCGGCCGCGGGATCGTCGTCGATGACGAGCGGCTTGGGCGCTGCCGGTGCGAGCGGCGGAGGCGCGGGCGGCGCGACCGGGGCCGGCTCGGGACCGCAGGCCGCGAGGGCGAAGAGGCCGAAGGAGAGCGCGACGGCGGTGCCGCGCGCGGGCACGAGGGGGAGGTTGAAGCGGCGCACGGCCGCGCGATGTACTACGGGGCGAGGAGGCGCGCTATGCGGGCTTGTCCGCGCCTTCCGTCTCGGCGACGACCCACGCGCGGTAGGCTCCATTGCCGGCGCCCGCGACGAGCGGGAGGGCGATGACCTCGGGCACCTCGTAGGGGTGCACGGCGCGGAGGCGCTCGGTGAGCGCGGGCACGAGATCGGCGCGCGTCTTGATGAGCAGGGTGCTCTCGGGATCGCGGCTCACCGCGTCCTGCCACCAATAGAGGCTGATGACGCCCGGAACGATGTTCACGCAGGCGGCGAGGCGCGCGTCGAGCACGGCGCGCGCGATGTCTTCGGCCTTGTCGGGCGGCGCGTTGCAGAGCACGACGGCGAGCGCCGGCTCGGCCGCGCTCACCACGGCGTCGCCTTGTAGGCCGCGCGCACCAGCTCGAGCGAGCGGCGGCCCATGTACTCTTCGACGTCGGCGGGGGCGATGTGGCGATCCTTGGCGAGGTCGAACTCGCGCGGCTTGCCCTCGCCGAAGGTGACCTTGATGATGGCGCTCTCGCGCACGAGCTCGAGCGCCAGCGCCTGGCCGCCGAGGACGAGGCGGAGCTTGTCCTTCTCCTCGACGAGCTCGACGGTCTGGCCCTTGTCCTTGAGGCGATCGCGCGTGTAACGCAGGGCCTCGATGCCGAGGTTCATGGCGTTCTCGGCGGTGGCGAGCGCCTCTTCCACGCGCTTCTTGTGGCGCGCCGCCTCCTCGGCGTCGCGCTCGGCCTTGGACTTCACTGCCTCAATCAGCTCATCGCGCCAGCTCGCCATCGGACACGCTCCTCGCGACGCGGGTATCTTCCATTAGCGGGCCGTTGTCCAGGGGCGGGGCGAGCGAGCGAGGTGACAGCCGCGCGGCGGCGCGCCGGCACCGGGCGATCAAGGGCTGCAATTCTCGTCGAAATTCGCTTCGCGCACGACCCACGCGGCGCCGGCTTCGAGCTGCACCGGGGCAGCGGACAGATCGACGGGGACGAATCCGCTCTTGCGCTGGCCGTGTGGCATGAGCTTGCCGTCCTTGCGGATGCGCCCGACCTCGACACGGCGCGAGGCGATCTCGACGAAGAGCGGGAGCTCGACGCGGCACGTGCGCCACGCCGGCGGCTGCCCGCCGCCGCTGCCCGCGAGGCCGCCGAGGATGCCGAACATGGCTGTGGTGTGCGAGTGATTGAGCGCGCTCGCGGGCACCCAGCCGAAGACGGCGTAGCCGTCGCGCTCCCAGAAGATGCGTGCGTCGCGGCCGCGGCGCTCGATGACGTCGACGTTGGCGAAGGACGGCTCGTCGGGGTGCAGCACGGCCACGGGCGGGAGCCCCGGCGTGGTGGAGAGAGGCGTGTCCTTGCCTGTCGGCAGCGTATCGAGCAAGCCCTTGGTCGGAGTCGGCCCGGCCTTGGCGCCGATCAAACGGCGCGCTTCGTCGGCGGTGATGTTGGTCGCTTCGATGGAGAGATCGTCGCAGCGACGCTCGCTCCGCGCGACCCCGCCGGGCAGCGCGACGCCTGCGCCGAGCGGAAGGGCGACGGTGGCGCGCCCGCGCGAAGCGCTCTCGATTTCGAGGACACGCGCGATCGGAATCACGAGCTCGGCGCTCCGCGACTCCGGGCCGAGGGCGAAGACGGTCCTCGGATAGAGCTTCACGTCGCCGGTCTTGGTGATGCCGCGGACGACGAAGGATCCTTGATCGAGCGTGATGTGGACGCCCGCGCTGCGAGCGCTGCCCTCGAAGTACGTGGCGGTGAGCCGCGCGGTCCCGTCCGCCGCGTGACCGAAGCAGGGTCCTTCGACGGCCAGACAGAAAGAGATGTCGTTGTCGAGCTGGGTGATCGTGCGCGATCCGGCGATCTCACACCCTACCGGCGACGGAGCCACGAGGACTTCGCTCTCGGGTTGCGGCTGCGCGACCGGGGCCGGCGGCGGAGGCGGGTGCGGAGGCTCTGAGGAGGCCGCAGCGATCTCGACGGAGGTCGGCGGCAGCGGCGAGGTCGCGGGGGTGCACGCGGCGAGCGCCGAGACCGCGGCGAGCGCGACGCACGAGGCCGGCTTCGAGGAAGGGTGAATCATCGCGGCTCCCGGCGTACGCGCGCGCGTCCCCGCCGACAAGGAGGCGAATGCATGTCGCATGGCTATCGCGTGCTCGTGGCCCGCCCGCGATCACACGCCGCAGGCGACGTTCTTGGTCTGGAGGGCGATGGCGCGTTGATCGTCGAGGGCTTCGGCCTCGGCGAGGAGGAAGCGGAAGACGGCGTTGCCGAGCGGGCGCTGCTTGCGATCGTTGAAGAGCCACACCGCGAAGCTGCAGGCGTCGGGATAGACCTTGGCGAAGGAGAGGCGGCGGAAATCGTCGCCGGCGCTCTCGACGCCGCGCTGGTAGCGCGCGACGAGGTTGGCCCACTCGCGCCACTCGCCCTCGGGAGGGAGATCGCGCTTGTCGTCGACGCGGCGGCGGATGGCATCGGACGCGGCCTCGACCTCGGAGAGCATCTGATCGCGGAGGCGCGCGCGCACCCGCGTCGCGACCTCGCCTTTGTCGCCGAGCTCTTTGAGCGCCAAGCCCGAGGCGAGCACGACGGCGACGAGATCGTCCTCGATCGCGGCGCGCACCCGGGCGAGCGTCGCGGCCGGGCCGCCGCCGCCGATCACCAGCGCCCGCTCGTAGAGGAGTCGCTCGGTGGCGCGATCGCCAAGCGCCGCGTCCCACGCTTGACCGACGGCGCGCACGTCGTCGCCGCGCACGGCGTCGTGCGGGCGGGACAGCACGGAGGCGTGCAGCGAGAGGGCCGTGCGGATGGCGTCGGCGCCCTCGGGCGCAGGCGCGGGCGCGATCGGGGGCTCTTCTTCGGGATCGATGAAGGCGCCGTCGAGCGCTCGCACGGCGCGCTCCACCATCGGGCGCGTGGCGCGGCGATGCGGCGCGAGGGCCCAGCGGATCCAGAGGCCCTGCTTGCTCGGCGCCGAAGGCTCGAGCAGGAGCGATTGCGCGACGCCCGCGAGCAAGAAGCCGAGGCGACCGGCCTGCACGATCGATGGGCCGAGCTCCGCGACGCGATGCCACTCGCCGCGCTCGGCGGCATCGGCGGCGAGCCACGCGCGGGCGATGCGCTTCGCCTCCGCCGGGCAGACGCGATCGTCGATCGTCTCCACGGTGCCGAAGAGCGCGCGCGCGCCGTCGAGATCGCCGCGGGCCACGAGCAGGAGCGCGGTCGCCGTCACGCCGGCGCCGCGGAGCGGGACCTCACCGGCGAGGCGCGCCGCGAGCCAATCGGCGTCCGCCTCGTCGAGCCGAGGCTGCATGCACAGCGCCCACGCGGCCGCGATGGCCGCGCCGCCGCGGCGATCGATGTGGAAGAAGAGATCCGACGCGAAGGTCAGGTAATACGCGGCCCGCGCGCGGCCGAGCGGGACGAGCACGAGGCGCGCGATCGGCCACGGAAACGTGAGCAGCACGATCGCGCAGAGCGGGAGCAACGCGAAGACCTGCCCCGCGAAGAGGCTGAGACCGAGGCCGATGCCCACGGGTCCGAGGACGAACCACACGAACACGGCCCACGTGCCCAGATAGCCTTCGCTCCCCGCGCGGAACGGCGGCTCTCCCCCACCCTGCGGCGCGGCGGACCGGGCCGCGGACGCTGCGATGATGCCGGCCGCGATGGCGCCCACCGGGATCATGGCGCGGGCCTCCTCGCGATGAAGAGGCCGCGAGCGGCCCCAAGTCCTGCGCAGATCGCGTGCATTCTCATCGTGACGCCCTCCATCCGAGCGCGACCATGGCGCCGGCCCAAGGAGCATCGGCGCGACGCTTCGGCTTCGTTTCGACGGGCGCCGGGGGCGCGGGCGCGGCCGTCGCTTCGAGGCGGGCCCAGAGCTCGTGCTCGAGGCGGCGATCGGGATCGCGCAGCTCGGCCATGGCGCGGCGCACTTTGTCGGCGGTGCGCTCGCCGGGGCCGGCCGGCGTCTGGTAGCGGGCGGCGCTCGATAGTTTGAGCTCCAACATTCCCAGGAGCTTCTGCCCTTCGCGCTCGATTTCGGCCCGCGTCGCGCTCGGCCTGAGGCCGAGCACGTAGAACGGGTTATCGCGGATCTTGCCTTCGGCATCCATCAGCGCACCCCCGAGTCGTACCCCAACTTTCGGCTCTGCGCCGACACGGGGAGGAGCTCCCAGAGCGCCTCCACGATGGGCTTGAGCGCGGCCATGTCGTTGCGTGCGACCGCCTTGCGACCGTCGCGCACGAGCGCCTGCGCCTTGACGATGTCGGTGCAACGATCGGCCTCGGCGGCGGCGTTCTCGAAGAGCTTCTCCCACACGCGCGGGTCTCGGTAGAAGGCCGCGACGCGCAGGTTGCGCACCACGCGAAGCTGGCGCTGGAGCTCCACCGGCTGCCGCGACGCGCGCGCCTTTTCCACGGCCTGCGTGGCCTCGTTGAAGAGCTGCTGCTCCGAGGGCGTGCCCCACTTGGTGATGAGCACCGAGGCCCAGCTCACCATCTCGCGCGCCTCCTCGTCGAGCTCGGGCCAGCGCTTGTCGGCGTCGGCCTCTTCGAGCATGCCGTCGATCTCGAGGAGCGTGCGGCGCGCCTTCTGCCCGGCATCGGCGTCGCCGCCGCGCGCGGCCGCGATGTCGTTCTCGACCTCGGCGAGCGAGACCTCGACGAAGGTGAGCTTGCCGATGACCCGCGAGGCGTCGCGGCGATGCGCGTCGGCGCGGAGCTCGCGGAGGCGCGCGCGCATGGCTTCGAGCGTCGCCGAGAGCGACTCGGGCGTGGCGTCGGGCACGAGCAAGTGTGCGACCTGCTCGAACACCTGCCCGAGCGCCGGCACGAGCGCGCGGGCAGAGAGATGCCCGCCGCGATCGAGCTCCAAGGTGACCTCGATGGGCGCGCCGGCGGGGAGGCTCTGCTTCACGGCGGTGCCGCCGATCTCGAGCGTCCCCACCAGCCGGCAGAGGTGCGCCTGCTCGAGCTCGCCCTGCACGATCGGGATCTTGAGCAGGCAGCCGGCCGAGCCTTTGGCCACGCTCTCCACGGTGTGGAGCGTGAAGGTGCGGCGCGCCGGCAGCGGGGCGCCGCGCTCGAAAAAGACGCGCACGCTGTCGTCCGCGCGGGCCACGCCGACGGTGCGCGAGAGCGGCGGATCGCTGATGGTGAGGCCCTGGACGATGGTGAAGGTCGAAGGCGAGAGCTTGATGCGCGCGCCGCCTTGCCCGGTGGCCTCGACGGTGAAGACGTTGGGCCTACGCGGGAGCAGATCGACCGTGACCACGAAGGCGCCTTCGGCGTCGACGGAGATCTCGGGGCTCTGCCAGAGACCATCGTTGCGGCTCAAACGAATCTTGATCTCTTCGCCCTGGCCCGCGTCGACGAGGCGGCCGACGACGTGGGGCGTGAGATCGCTCGACATGGCCGGGTATTGCAGCCACACGCGGCGCCCGACCTCGTCGGCGGCGGCGGTGGTGACGCGCGCGTCGAGGCCGGCGGTGGCCGCGTAGATGGCGGCGCCTTGGGCCACGAGGGTCATGGGATCGAGGCCTTCGCCGAAGCGCACGCCGAGGGCATCGCGCACGCGGGCCCTTAGCGAAGGCATGACCGTCGGGCCGCCCACGAGCACGATGCGATCGAGCTGCGCGGAGGTGAGGCCGTGCGCGGTGAGGAGGCGCTTCACCACCTCGATGGACCGATCGATGAGCGGCGCGCACAGGCCTTCGAGCGTGCGGCGCTGCACGATCATGTCGACGTCGACCACGTTGCCGTCGACCTCGAACGCGCCCGGGAGCGTGATGGAAGTCTCCTCGGCGCGGGTCAGCTCGATCTTCGCTTCCTCGACGGCGAGCTTGAGCTTGCGCACGGCGGCGGCGTGCTTCTCGTCGGAGCGGGCGATCTTCACGCCCTCGGTGCGCTCCAGCTCGGCGAGGACCCAATCGACGAGGGCCCAGTCGAAATCGCGGCCGCCGAGGAAGTTGTCGCCGTCGTGACCGACGACGCGGAGCAGGCCGTCGCGCGTCTCCAGGAGGGAGACGTCGAAGGTGCCGCCGCCGAGATCGTAGACGAGCCAGCTCCCCTTCGACTCGTCGGCGCGGAAGCCGGCGGCGAGCGCGGAGGCGACGGGCTCTTGGATCAGCTCGACCTTCTCGAAGCCGGCGAGGCGCGCGGCCTCGCTGGTGGCGGCGCTCTGCGGCAGCTCGAAGAGCGCGGGCACGGAGATGACCGCGCGCGAAGGGACGAAGCCGAGGTGCTCCTTCACGTCGGCGCGCAGGCTCTTCAGCACCTCGGCCGCGAGCTCTTCGGGCTTCTTCTTGGCCTTGGCGGCGAGGAACTCGACCGACTGCGCCGTGCCCATGAGGCGCTTGAACTCGGAGCGCGTGTTCTGCGGATCGCTCTCCAAGAAGCGGCGCGCGCGCCCGCCGACCGTGACCGCGCCGCGCGCGTCGATGCGCACCACCGAGGGCGTGAGCGTGGCCCCCTGCGCGTTGCGGATGAGCGTGACCTTCTCGCCGTCGAAGACGGCGGCGGTGGAGTTGGTGGTGCCGAGATCGATGCCGACGTACAGGGGGCCGAGAGCCATCGTCCCGAAGGATACACACGAGGCGGGCCGCCGCCCGTGAAGAGAGCGGGATCGCGACGGAATCGAAGCACTGAACGCGCCCTGAGCAAGCCGGCCGACGCGGCGTGGGCACGCGGACGAACGCCGCCCCGGCCGATGCCCACGCGGGCGACGCGGCTCCACCGAACGGCGACGGGAAGCTCCCGAGGCCGGGCCGGCCTGCTTCAGCCCGGGCCTCCCTGCACGCGGGCCAGCGTCGCGCGGAGCTGCTCGCGCAGCCGTCTCCCCACGGACACGGAGAGCGCGAGCCCGAGCGCAGCCACGAGCGCCCCTCGATCCGCGACCGGCCGCGCCAGGAGCGCGAGCGCGAGCGCGCAGAGCGCCTCCACAGCCTTCTTCACCTGCGCGCCGTACATCGGATGCGTGCTGTCGATCGCGCTCTCCAAACAAGCCTGGAGGGCGTGGCTCGTGGCGACCAAACGATCCTCGTCGGCGCCGCCGCCATCCGTCCAAAGCCCGTTCGCGAGCTGCCGCGCGAACAGCTCGGCCAGCGGATCTCCGGCCGGCCCCGCGCTCTCCTTCGGCGCGAGGGGGAGATCCATCTCTTTCGGCGCGAGGGGGAGATCCATCTCTTCGAGCGCGGCGCTCGACACGACGGCCGCCCTCGGCGCATAGGCGCGCCCCGTCACGGGTGCGGCCTCCTCGTCGGCATCGAAGAGCGCATCCGGAGCTCCCGTAAACGAACCTGCCATCGCCGCGTCGTCGAGCGACATGCAGCGCAGGAGACCACCCTCGACCTCCTTCTCCTCGCGCCTGTACGTGGCCCAACCCGCGGGCGCGCTCACCGTGATCGGACGAATCGCCGGCTGCTCGTGGGTGCGCCGGTCCCCGGTGCGCTTCTCCATCAGCACGAACGACGCGTATTTGGAGGCGAGGTGATGATCGATGGAGAGCTGCACGATGCGCGCGCGGTTGCTCTCCGCGCGCCGGCGGCCAACCCGAGGCTCGGCCTCTTCCAGATCACGAATGCGCGCCGTCGCCCACAAGGCGGTGAGCCCATCACGCGCGGCCTCCGCCGGCAATTCGACGGGGACCTCCAGATGAAACGGCTCTCCGCGCAACGTGCCGCGCAGCTCCGCGTGGCCGAAGCCCGGTGTCTCGTAGCGGCCGAAGACACTCCACGGCTCGCCGTCGACGAGATCCGCCGTCTCGGCGGGCGCGAGCTCACCGACGTCCACCCCCGTGAATCGGACCGTGAGCCCCTCGATGCGCGGGGCCGTGGCGCGGGCGAATTGCGCGGTCACCTTCTCGTCGATGCGCTCGCCGGGATGGATGAACTCGACCGCTCCGTGGGTGCAGCACGCGAGATCGCGGAGCAACACGTCGCTGACGTTGGTGCCGATTCCGAAGGTGTAAATCCGCGTGCGCTCCGCCTTGGCCGCGACCTGACTCACGATCTCCGCTTCGTTCCCCACCTGCCCATCGGTGAGCAGGACGATGAGGCGATCGCGCCCCTCGACGCCGCGGAGCGTGCCCGCAGCGACCATGAGGGGAATCAAGATCTCCGTGCCACCGAGGGTGATGAGCCCCTCCACCCAACGGTCCGCCGTTTCGAGCATCTTTTGCGTGAAGGGGACCAAGCTCGGTTGAAACGTCTCGTGGGCGTCCGAGAAGGCGATGATTTGAAAGCGATCTCCCTCGGCCAAATGACGGAGACAGAGGCGCAGCGCCGACTTGGCCTCTCGCAGTGAATCCCCTTCCATCGATCCCGAGACGTCGACCACGAACACCACATCTCGTGGCCAAGCGCGGCGCGTCGGGTCGAAGAGATCGGGAACGACGGTGAGCGCAAAGGTGCCATCCTCCCCCGCGCGGCGCGCGGCGACCACGCCGCCCACGACGCCGGGCGCACCGGCGGCGGTGAGGACGAGATCGCGATCGAGCGGAACCTCGTTTTGCTTCAACGTCACCCGTTTGGCGTGCTCGCCGGCGGGGGCCACGAGGATCTGGTGAGAAGGGCTCTCGATGGTGATGGGTCTGCCCAAATCGAAGACGACATCGATGCTGAGGCCATAATCGACCTTGCCCGGCGACGGCGAGATGCGGTCGGCGTCGGCCACGCGGTCGGTGGGCTCGGCGAAGCCGTGTCCGGTGCGATCACCCTTGGGCGCGCCGGGCATGTAACGAGGCGCGACGAGCGTGGGAATCACGAAGCGGAGCGCGCCCTCGTCGGCGACGAGCGGCTGCACGTAGACGATCTCCACGACCGTCTCCTCGCCCGGCAGGAGATTGCCGACGCTGGCCGTGAAGACGTTGCGCCGCTCTTGTTCGAGCAGCGCCGCGCCATGGCCTTTCGATACCGCATCGTCGTAGGCGCGAAACGCCTCCTCCCGCTCCTTCACCTCGGCTTCGATGCGGCGACCCGCAGTCTCCATGGCGAAGCCCGTGAGGGCCGCGTTGCCGGGCACGGGGAACGTATAGATGGTCTCGACGGGGCACGCTTCGTCGTTGCGATATCGCTGCCTGAGGACGACGCGCGCGTGCGCGCCGAAGACATGCCCCGAGGCCGAGACACCGAGCAACGGTATTGGTCGACCTCCTTTGGAGAGGAGCACGGCGGCCTTGTCGACGGCGAGAGACGATAAGCTCATCGTGAGCTCCTGGTGCGTGGTTTGGGGTTGGGGCCGAACAATTCGAGAATCTGCTGGGCGAGGCGGCGTGTTTCGGCCGAAGCATCGCCTTCGAGGTGAAGCGCGAGGCCCGGCGCGAGCACGAAACGCTCCCACCGCTCACCGGCCAGAGCAGGCTCGGGCGGCGGGTCGATGGATGACGGTGACGGCGTTTCCGACAGCGGCTCGGCCTCGGCGGCGAGGCGCTCGAGCTCGGCAGGAGAGGCCGAGGCGAGGCGGGCCGCGATCTCTTCGAGCGGCAAGCGGGCTTGTTGGAGGCGCTTGATGGCGACGAGGCGACTCAGGTGCTCGGCGCCGTACGTCGTGTCTTTGCCGCGGAACTCGGGCGGCGGCAGGAGACCACGCTGCACGTAATAGCGAACCGTGCGCGGCGAGACGTCCGCGGCACGGGCGAGATCCTCCAGGCGGAAAGACGTCACGGTGCCCAGAATGAATCTGGACACTACGACTGTCAAGTCGACAGTCGATATCTTCGCCGGGCCGGATCAGGCGTGGGCGCTGGCTTCGCTCGGGCGCGCCGGGTGCTTGGCTTCGCCGCGGAGATCGCTGTCCGGGAGGGCGCTGGCGATGACTCCTTGGAGGTCTTCGACGAAGGCGCCGAAGGCGCCCTCGTCGGAGGCGTCGGGCGTCTTCATCGGCGGGTGGATGATGAAGCCGAGCTCGATGTTGCGCTGCACCGGCAGGAGGCCTTTGCGGAACATGCGCGAGCCGCCGTAGGAGGTGACGGGGAGCACGGGGACGTTGGGCGCGTTCTGCACGAGGGTGCGCAGGCCACCGGGCTTGAAGGGCTTCATGGCGCCGGTCTGGGAGCGCGTGCCCTCGGGGAAGATGACCACTGTCCACCCGTCTTCGCGCACGCGGCGCGAGATCTCGGCGATGGCGGTGTGGGCCTGCCCCGGATCCTTGCGATTGATGAGCGCGGAGCCGCCCTTGCGAAGGTTGTAGGAAACACCGGGGATGCCGCGGGCGAGCTCGGCCTTGGAGACGTAACGAGGCATGAGGGCTCCGAGGAAATCGGAGGCCATCGAGATGTCGAGGAGCGATTGGTGGTTCATCACCACGATGTAGTTTTGCGCGGGATCGATGTGCTCCTTGCCCCGCACCACGTGGCGCGCGCCGGTGAGCGTCGCCGAGCGGTTGATCCAACGCGCTTGGCTGCTCACCACCTTTTGATGAACGCGCGTCCCGAAACGAATGGCGACCCGCTGGGCGACGTCGTGCACGAAGAGCGAGGCGAAGACACCGCTCACGGACGCGCCGGTGCCGAGCCAATCGAGGATGAGACCACCTGCCGACATGGGCCGAGAAGGTACAAGCGGAGCTTCAAGGCCGGCGTCGAATACCGGTCATGTTTCCGTCATGAGGCGCGCCATTGCAGTGCGCGGGCAGGCGAGCCGCGTGGATGAGAATGGTGGGTAGGCGGCGCTGTGGCCTGCGCCACGAAGCCGCGAGCGACGTCGAGCGCTGGGCGAAGAAGTGTTACGATCGGCCTGCTGCCGAGGGAGCGCTCGCTTGTTTCGAGCGCCCCTGACCGACGGTCATGTCTCAGCCGGAGAACATCTCGGTCACCCAGACCATGCCGTCGGCGGCGCGGACGACGGCGACGCCGACGCGGGTGAACTCGTTGAGGAGCATGTTTCCCCGGTGCGAGGGGCTCGCCCAGAGGGCGCGGTGCGCGTGCTCCAACGAGCCGGCGGTGGCCACGTTCTCGCCGGCCACGCGGACGCTGACGCCGGCGGCGCGCAGGCGGACGGAGGGATCGCCGGTGCCCACGTCGTGGCCGACGAGGCGGGCCTTCATCATCTCCTCGGAGTGCTGGCGCGCGACCTTGTCGAGCATCGAATCACGCGTGAGCGGCGGGAGCGCCTCGGAGGCGCGGGCCGCGTTGATCATGCGCAGCATGCCGTCGTCGTCGTCCTTGGCGCCGCGCGCCGCGCTCTCACCGGGCGCGGCGGCCGGCACGAATTGCCCGGGCGGAGGCGAGCCCGCATAGACCACCGCTTCGAGCACGGGGCGCGGGCCGGTGGAGACGGTGGCGAGGACTTGGACGATCCAACCGCCGGGCTGATCGACGGAGAAGCTCGAGTGAATGCGGTCGCCGGTGAGCGAGGCGAGCACCGTCTTGGGCGCGCCGCGCGGGCCGAGGAGGACGACCTTCGCGCCGCTCGCGGGGACGAGCATGGTGCCGTCGAGCGTGAGCCATTGGCCGACGCGCGCCGTGGTGGGCAGGGGCGCGATGTCGGCGAGCGCGTCGACGGCGACCACCGCGACGACGGTGTTGCCATCGGCATTGGTGACGCGACCGACGCCGCAACGACGGGTGCCGAGCGTGTTCCACGGGGCGAGCCAGGCGCGGACGCGACGCGCGACGTCCGCTTCGTCGAGGCCGGTGCCGGCGATGGACCAAGCGCGCGGCCACACGTGCGGATCGCCCGAGGCACGCAGGTGAAAGGCGAGCTCGTCGGCGCGGAGGAGGGCGCCGCCGTCGGCTTGATGGCGCGCGGTGCGCGAGGCGACCTCGGCGAGGGCGCTGTCCGCTCCGCCGCAAGCGGTCACGAGGGGAACGGCGCGCGCGTCGATCGGCCCCGCGGCGCGCGGCGATTGGGTGGAAGGTCGCCACACGACGGGCGGCCCGTCGCCGCGTACGCGCGGAGACGCTCCGACAGCCGCCATGAACGCGAGGGCTCCGAGAGCGGCTCGCCCGATCCAGCGTGCTTTCAGCATCGTCTGCATCAATCCCCCCGCGTCAACGCGCGGCCGTGTAAATCCCTTCGGGCAACGTCTGGCGGCGGCCGAGGACGTGCCTCTCGACGTAACGGACCACGTCGCGATGCACGACGAGGGGCGCCGCGCGCGCGCGTTCGGGCCGATGCTGGCCGAGGATTTCGAAGAGGGCATAGCCCGAGAGGCCCTCCTCCGCGGCGATGCGGTGGAGCTCGTCGAGATCGGGGCTCGGGGCTTCACCGCCGCGGCGCGCGAGGAGGTACGCGCCGAGGGAGGCTTCGAGACAGACGACCTCCTCCGCCACGCTCAGGGCGTAGGGCGTCTCGCGCGGTTGCTGGAAGAGCTGGGCGCGGACGTCGGGCTCGTGGCGCATGATGGCGCGGCAACCGCCGTAGATTTGGGCAGGGTCGCTCTTGGCCGTGCCCACGTGGACGGCGCCGACGTCGTCGACGTCGAGGAAGATCGCGAAGGGCGCCACGCGCGCGGTGGGCCGCGCGGCAGGCTGAGGCGCGTCGGTCCACCCGCCGTCGGCCGCGCCGCCGGCCGCGAGCTTCTGCGCGAGCTCGAGGCCGCGCTTGCTCGCGGGGTGATACGCGAGCGCTTCGGCGACCGCGCGGCGAGCGCCCGGGAGATCGCCCCGCTGCTCGGCGATCTCCGCGATCCCGAGGTGCGCGGGCGCGTACGAAGGATCGACGGCGACCGCTTCCTTGTAGGCGGCTTCGGCCTCGGCCGTCTTGCCGGCCTTGCGGAGCGCGACGGCGAGCGCGACGCGGAGCGCGGGGACGTTCGGGGTCTTCGCGAGTCCGGCGCGGTAGGCCGCGACGGCGCCCGCGAGATCGCTCGGCACGAGCTTGTCGCCGGCGGCGACGGCGGCGCGCGCGACCTCCGCGCCGGGCGCGGGGACGAGCTCGGCGAGGTCGCCCTTTTCGTACTTCACGATTTGATAGCCGTCGGGCTCGCTGCCGCGCGGGCCGTATTGGGCGACGAGGTTGGCGGCCTCGGCGGGCGCTTCGTCGAGCGTGTAGAAGCGCGGTGAATCGTGGAGGACCTGCGCGACCATGCGCGTGAACTTCACCGCATCCTCGGGGCTCGCGAGCGGGCGGCTGGGCGCGTAGGCGAAGCGCGAGAGATCGGGGAACACCCGCTCCGCGCGCACTTGAATGGGCCGCTTGAGCGGCTCGAGCAGCGCCTTCTGCTGCGGTGTGAGCGGCGGCACCCACGAAGGGATTCCGCCCGGCAGAGGCTCGTTGGCGATGGGCTTCGCTTCCTCCGGCGGGGGCGGGGCCGAGGCCCAGCAGCCGGAAGCGAAGGCGAGGACGAAGAAGCAGGTCGGCAAGGCGCCGCGCATTGGCAAAAACTAGCAGGTTTCCCGGGCGCAGGCGAAAGGCAGGCGGTACCCCGCCCCACCGCTTCTGGCGTTCCGCGCTCAGGCGGCGTTACCCTGCGCGCGGACCACCCCCGAGGAACCGACTTGCCCGCCCCCGTTCGAAGCGCCGCGCCGCGGCCCTGGCTCTCGCGCTGCTCGCACGCCGCGCCCTCGGCCCCGCGATCGCCGCGTCCCTGCTGCTCGCGCCGGCGCCCGTCGCCGCCCAGGCCGACGCCTACAAGCTCCACATGGAGAATGGGGTCAAGCTCTACAACGATCGCAACTGGCCCGCGGCCATCATCGAGTTCAAGGCCGCCTACGAGGCGCGGCCCAACGCCAACCCGCTCCTCAACATCGCGCTCTGCGAGAAGGAGCTCTTTCACTATCCCAAGGCCATCGCGGCCTTGGAGCAGGCGCTCGGGCTCCATGGTCACGCGATGGAGGCACCCGATCGCAAGGCCGCCGAGGACGCCATCAAGGACATGCGCGCGCTCCTCGGCCACGTGGTGGTGAAGAGCACGCCGCCCGACGTCACGCTGGTGGTCGACGACGAAGAGCTGCCCAAGGACGCGGCGCAGCGGCCCATCGATCTCGGCCCGGGGCCGCACAAGATCGCGGCCCGCGCCGAGGGCTTCGCGTCCGCCGAGCGCACGGTGACGGTGGCCAGCGGACAGACGCAGGAGCTCACCTTCGAGCTCGTCGCCGACAAAGCCTTGGTCACGGTGCGCGCCCCCGATCCGCGCATGACCATCTCCATCGATCAGCGCATCGTCGGCACCGGCACCTGGTCGGGCCTGCTCTCGGCGGGCCCACACCTCGTGCAGATGGTGGGCGGGAACAAGACGCCGTACGAGGGGCAGATCCTCGTCATCGCCGGCAAGCCGCTCGAGGTGAAGCCGGGTGCGGGCGTGAGCCCGAAGAAGGACGAGCTGCCGCTGCGACGCGGCTTCTACATCCTCGGTACGGGCTCGCTCCTGTTCGCGGCCACGCACCCGCCGGGCTTCAAGGAGCCCAGGTTCGATCTCAGCGGCGCGTACGGCCTCCGGCTCGGCGTCCAGGTCAACAACACTGCCGGCTTCGAGATCGCGTACGAGCACAGCAGCATCACGACCAGCACCAAGATGGATGAGACCGGAGAGCAGGGTTACCGCATCCTCTCCGATCGCGTGGGCGCCGCGCTGCGGCTCATCTCGCCGGGCAAGACCTGGCGCTTCGTCGGTACCGTCGGCGGCGGCGTCGTCGTGGACGGCGTGAAGTTCGGCCACGACGTGGCCAATGCTTGCAACGACGTGGCGCTGAACGGCACGCCGTGCCCGTTCAAGGGCATGCAGGGCTCGGTCGGCGTCGACGCGTTCTTCCTGTTCGAGGCCGGCCTCGAGCTCGACATCGATCACGTCCTCATCGATCTCGGGATCACCTCGCAGTTCCAGTCGACGGGCAACCTGACGAGCAAGGTCAAGGTGGATGGCATGGAGCAGGAGGTCGGCATCTACGGCTCCCGCCCCATCATCAACGTCGGACCGGCTCTGCGCGTGGGGTATCGCTTCTGGTAGCGCGCTGCGGCGTGAGCGGGCTCCTATTGCCGAGCGCGGCGGAGGAGTAATCTCCGCGCATGTCGAACGAAGCCATCACCTCCCTGCTCAAAGAGAGCCGACGCTTCGACCCGCCGGCCGAGTTCGCCGCGAAGGCCCGCATCGGATCGCGCGAGGCCTACGACCGCCTCTACCGCGAGAGCATCGACGATCCCGACGCCTTCTGGACGCGCGAGACGGCCGACCTCGTCTTTCGCACGCGCTGGAGCAAGGCCGTCGAGTGGGATCTCCCGCACGCGAAATGGTTCACCGGTGCGACGCTGAACATCACCGAGAGCTGCCTCGATCGGCACCTCGCGACGCCGGCGCGGAACCGCGCGGCGATCATCTGGGAAGGCGAGCTCGGCGCGACGCGCACGCTCACGTACGCGCAGCTTCATCGCGAGGTGGTGCTCCTCGCCGATGCGATGCGGGCGCACGGCATCGCGAAGGGTGATCGCGTCGCCATCTACATGGGGATGGTGCCCGAGGTGGCGGTGGCCATGCTGGCGTGCGCGCGGCTCGGCGCGGTGCACACGGTGGTCTTCGGTGGATTCGCGGCGGACGCGTTGCGCGATCGCATCCACGATTGCCAGGCGAAGATGGTGATCACCCAGGACGCCGGCTACCGGCGGGGCAACATCCTCTCGCTCAAGGAGACGGTCGACAAAGCGCTGGAGCAGCCGCAGACGAAGAGCGTCGAGAACGTCATCGTGTATCGGCACCTCGGCCACGAGCGCTGTCACGTGCACATGAAAGAAGGGCGCGATCTCTGGTGGCACGAGGTCGTCGCCGAGACGATGGGCGCCGCCAAGGAGGCGACGGTCGTCGAGGCCGAGCACCCGCTCTTCATCCTCTACACCTCGGGCTCGACGGGGAAGCCGAAGGGCGTGCTCCACACGACGGCGGGCTACCTCGCGGGCGTGCACGTGACGAGCAAGTACGTCTTCGATCTGCGCGAGGACGACGTCTATTGGTGCACGGCCGACGTCGGTTGGGTGACGGGCCACAGCTACATCGTGTACGGCCCGCTCTCCAACGGCGCGACGTGCTTGATGTACGAAGGCGCGCCCAACTACCCCGACTGGGGCCGCTTCTGGCGGCTGATCGAGAAGCACCGGGTGACGATCCTCTACACCGCGCCCACCGCGATCCGCGCGTTCATGCGCCAGGGCGACGAGTGGCCGGGCAAGAGCGATCTGTCGAGCCTGCGCCTCCTCGGCTCCGTGGGCGAGCCCATCAATCCCGAGGCGTGGATCTGGTACCACAAGCTCATCGGCGGCGGCCGCTGCCCCGTGGTGGACACGTGGTGGCAGACGGAGACGGGCTCGATCATGATGACGACCCTCCCCGGCGCTTCGGCCTCGAAGCCTGGATCCACGGGCCTCCCGATGTTCGGCGTGCAGGCCGAAGTGGTGACCAAGGACGGCGTCGCCGTCCCCGCCAACGCCGGCGGCATGCTGGTGATCCAGAAGCCCTGGCCCTCGATGCTCCGCACCGTGTGGGGCGACGACGAGCGCTTCAAGAAGCAGTACTGGAGCGACATCCCCGGCAGCTACTTCACCGGCGACGGCGCGCGCTGCGACGCGGATGGATACTTCTGGGTCGTGGGCCGCATCGACGACGTGCTCAACGTCGCCGGCCACCGCATCGGGACCGCGGAGATCGAGAGCGCGCTGGTCTCGCATCCCGCCGTCGCCGAAGCCGCCGCCGTCGGCCGCCCCGACGATCTCAAGGGCCAAGCGCTCGTGGTCTTCGTCTCCCTGCGCCCCGGCTTCAAGGCCGGGAAGGAGCTGACGCAGACGCTCGGCGATCACGTGTCGAAGGAGATCGGCAAGTTCGCCAAGCCCGACGCCATCCGCTTCACCGACGCCCTGCCGAAGACGCGGAGCGGAAAGATCATGCGCCGCCTGCTCAAGGACGTGGCCGCCGGTCGAGAGTCGACCGGCGACACGTCGACGCTCGAAGACCTCGGCGTGCTGGCGAAGCTCCGCACCGACGAGGAATAGCCCAGCACCCGCAAGCGCCAGCACCCGCAACGCCGGCACCCGCAAGCGCCAGCACCCGCAACGCCGGCACCCGCAAGCGCCAGCAGCCGCGAGCGCAAGCGAGCGGACCCAGCAAGCGAATCGGGACACCACCCACGCGGCCGAAGCGCATCCACGACGGTGGCGCTTCGGCCAGCATGCTGCAGGCGTAAGGCTGGGGTCCGCTCGCTTGCGCTCGCGGCTGCCAATGCTGCGGCTGCCAATACTGCGGCTGGTGGCGCTCAGCTCATCTTCACCCGCGACGTTCGTTGTTACCTTGCCGCCCCGATGAAGAAGCGCGCGGAGAAGTCGGTCGAACGGACCTTCCAGGTCGCCGTGTACGGCCCCGCCGGCGCAGGCAAAGCCACGACGCTGCGCGCGCTGCACGCGCAGGCCTCGAACGCAGGCCCGCTCGTCGAAATCCCCAGCATCATGCACGGCGGCGGCACCACCGTGTTCTTCGACGCGCAGCCGCTCATCGATCGCGGGCTCCGCGCCACCCTGCGCCTCCGCGCCATCACGGGGACCGTGCTCTCGGGCCAGGCCTTCCTCTCCCTCTTCCGGTCCGACGCCCTCGTGCTCGTACACGACGCGACCCGCGCCCGCGACAACCTCGCCGCATGGAAGGCGGCGACCGATCACTTCGCCATGTACAAGGTCGATCCGCAGCGCTTGCCGATCGTCGTGCAGCTGACCCACCTCGATCGACCGCACGCCGCAAGGGCCGTGGAGACAGCGAAGGATGCGCCTCGTGTCGAGACGAACCCCACGACGGGCGAGGGCATCGCCGATCTCGCCCGCACGATCGAGCGCACCGTGCTCGACGCCTTTCACGATGGCCGCGCAGAGGGCTGCGCGACGACCGCTCCGAGCCCCAAGTACGTGGAGCGCGCCGAAGCCTTGGCGGCGGCCGCCGACATCGCCACCGCCATCCGCGGTGATGACCCTTGGGCGTTCGAGCTCGCCACCAAGCAGATGGCGCTGCACCCCGGGCTCGGGTTCGCCAAGCTGTCGAGCCTCGCGTCGCTGGAGTCGGCGTTCTTCACGTACTGGAACGAAGCCTCGGGCCGCGCCGTAGAGGCCTTCTGGAGCGAGGTCGCGCGACGAGGGCTCCCGTTCCAACGTCGCGACGTGGTCGCGGAGGTCCTCGCGCGCGGTCGGATCACGAACCGAGAGGACTACGACACGGTGACCGATCGGCTCGGAAGCGATGAGCTCTCGGCCGAGCAGAAGACGCGGCTCTCGTCGATGCTGGGCGCCTACGAGGCGTCTGCGTCACGCAAACGTAAACGCTGAAGCACGGGGATCGACGTTGATGGATGTGTGCAGACGTCCTTGTTGTCGAGCCCCCGGGTGACATGTGCAGGCAGCGGGAGCTGGAACGATGCCGGTGCTGTGGACGGCAGCGGGAATGGGATGTGCAGCCGTCGGCGCAGCGTGCACGGGATCGACAGTGATCACCATCGGCGGCACTTCGATGCCCGGCGCTTGGGCTCTCATCGCTGCGTGCGGCGCGCTCAGCGGAGGCGCTCAATATTGTGCTGAGCGCCTCTGTCCTCCCTGAGGTGGAAACCGCGGAGTCTCGATCGTGCAACCTCGCATCTTCCACACGCTCCTGGGCGTCCTCTGTCTCTTGGGCTTCGCCGTTCTGATGGCCCTGCGCTCCGAGCTCTCGAGCTTCGCTGCTCGCATCGCCGTCGCCGCGCTCGCGGGCGCGTTCCTCGGCGCAGCCATCCTTCAGGCCCGCAAAGCTCGTACCGCATAGCTCGCCGTCTTTGACGTCCGAGCGCAGGTGCCTCCCACACACGCACGAGCGCTACCCGAGCGCCGGGTTGCCTTCGCGCTTCACGCACGAGCGCTACCCGAGCGCCGGGTTGCCTTCGCGCTTCACGCACGAGCGCTACCCGAGCGCCGGGTTGCCTTCGCGCTTCACGCACGAGCGCTACCCGAGCGCCGGGTTGCCTTCGTGCGCCACGCACGAGCGCTACCCGAGCGCCGGGTGACCTCCGTGCGTCACGCACGGGCGCTACCCGGGCGCCGGGTTGCGTTCGTGCGTCGTGCGCGGGGCCGAAAGGGCGATGAAGAGGAGGGAGAGCGGGAGGGGAGAAGGTAGGAGAGGCGTTACGGACCGCCGGCGGTGTCGTCGTCGTCCTTCTTCTTGCGGCGGGGCTTGGTGGCGGCGAGGAAGGAGGCGACGCGCTCCGGTTGGCCGGGGAAGAGCTTCTTCAGCTCGCCCTCCAGCCGGTCGATCTCGAGGTTCACCGACTCGATGTAGAGCACCTCGCCCGTCCCGTGGACGGCGAGGGCGGTGAGCCGCTCGACGCGATCCTTCGAGGCCTTCTCCAGCGCGTCCGTAGCGCCGTTGAAGCGCGGGGTCCATTTGACGGAGAGCGCCTCGGCCGGGTCGCGACCGAGCTCTCTGATCCAGAGGCGGCCCTGCGCAATCTCGCGCTCGATGCCGAAGTCCTGCACCTCGGAGGGCGAGGCGCCGACGAAAAAGCGCGTGTAGGGCACCGCGTCGCGGCGGCCGCCGGATTGGTCGAGGAGATCGCGACCGAAGGCGGCGACCTCCGGGTCCCAGACGCCGTCCGTCACCGCAAGGAGAGCGCGGGCGCGCTGGGCCGCGCGTTCGAGCGTGCGGCGCTCGGCGGCGAGCGCGTCACCTTTGCCGGTGAGCTGCTCCCAAAGAGGCGCGAGCGGCTTCGTCGTGGGGTCGCTGTCGAGCGCGCTCGCAATCGCGGCGCATAGGTCCGCCGCGGTTTGCGCGGCGGTGTCTTCACGTAAGTGCGTGGCCAAGGGGAGCCTCCGTGGTTCAAGGTGAACGGACCCATCAAGCGTACGAGACGCAAAGGGTCGGTCAACCTCACCCCACGGATCTCTCGATGCACCGTCGCCGGTGCTACGCTTCCCCGCTCTCGCGCCGCGCGAGGCCGGCCACCACGGCCAAGAGGACACCGGGATCCACCGGCTTGCTGGCGTGGGCTTCGAAGCCGGCGGAGAGGGCGTTGCGGCGATCTTCGTGGCTGGCGCAGGCGGTGAGCGCCACGGCGGGGATGCGGCGGCTCTGCTCGCGGGGGAGCCGCGGACGGCGCGGATGAGCTCGTAACCATCCATGCCCGGCATGCTGATGTCGCTCACGAGCACGTCGGGCGCGGTGCGCGCGAGCGCGTCGAGGGCCTCGGCGGCGGAGGCGACGGTCGTCACGTCGGCGCCGGCGTCTTGGAGCACGAGCGCGAGCATCTCGCGGGTGTCGTCGTCGTCCTCCACGGCGAGGACGCGCAGCCCCTCGAGCCTGGGCGCGCGGGTGTGGAGGCGCGAATCGTCGAGGGTCGAGCTCTCGGGGGGCGCGTCGGGCGGCGCCGGGCGGGGCACGGCGTGGATGGGCAAGGACACGGTGAAGGTGGCGCCGCGGCCGGGGCCTTCGCTCGCGGCGCGGATGTGGCCGCCGTGCATCTCCACGAGCTGGCGCGCGATGGAGAGGCCGAGGCCGAGGCCGCCGTGCGTGCGCGTGTTGGAGCTGTCGGCTTGGCGGAAGCGATCGAAGACGTGCGGGAGGAAGGACGCGTCGATGCCCTGCCCGGTGTCGCTCACGACGATCTCCATGCTCCCACCGCGGCGCGCGAGCACGACGCGCACCACGCCGCCGCGGGGCGTGAACTTCACCCCGTTGGCGAGGAGGTTCCACACCACCTGCTGCACGCGGCTCGGGTCGCCCCAGAGCGTGCCGACGGCGGGATCGAGATCGGACTCGACGCGCACGCCCTTGGCATCGGCCACGGGCGCGATGGCGTCGAGGCCCGCCTGGATGAGCGGGACGACGCTGATGGGCTTGGCTTCGATGCGGATCTTGCCGGCGTCGATGCGCGCGACGTCGAAGAGATCGTCGATGAGCCGCGCCTGCGCGCGGGCGTTGCGCTCGATGGTGCCGATGGCGCGGTCGAGCCAGTCGGCGTCGGACTTCTTGGTGCGCAGCATCGTCGCCCAGCCGAGGATGGCGGTGAGCGGCGTGCGCAGCTCGTGCGAGAGCGTGCTCAGGAACTCGTCCTTCGCGCGGCTGGCGCGCTCGGCCTCGCGCCGCGCCTCCTGCTCGCGCGCGAGGAGCTCGAGGCGCTCGGCGTCGCGCCGCCGGAGCATGGCCTCGTTCCGCTTGCGCTCGGTGATGTCGCGGCCGATGAGGAGCACCAAGCTCTCGTCGTTGGTGCGCACGAGGGCCGCGGACCAGTCGGCGAGCACGCGCTCGCCGTCGGGGCGCACCACCTCGACGTCCGCGAGGCGGGCGTCGCCGTGAATGGCCGGGCCCTGCTCCCGGGAGAGGATGTGATCGGCCTCGAACAGCTCGCGGAACGAGCGGCCGACGAGATCCGCCGAGGGCCGTCCGAAGAGCTGCTCGGCGCGCAGGTTCACCTCCAGGATGAGGCCCTCGAGCGTGGTCACGAGGATGGCGTCGCTCGCGTACTCCGTGAGCGCGCGGTAGCGCTTCTCGGAGACGTTGACGCGCTCGAAGGCCATCGCCAGCGCCATGGCCTGCCCGATGTACGCGCCCATGGTGCGGGCGAAGCCGAGCAGATCCTCGGTGGCCGCCTCGGCCGCGTTCGAGCCCAAGAGGAGCGCGCCCACGCGCCGGCCGTTGGCGACGAGCGGGACGATCAACGCCGACACGACCCCGAGGCGCGGTAAGAGGCTCACCGCCTCGGGCGCGCCGCCGGAGGTGGGGTGAATGGAGATCGCGATGCCGCCGCTCACCACCTGATCGAGCAAATGCCCATAGCCGAAGGCGTTCTTCAATCCGTCTCGGTCCAGCTCGGAGAAGCCTATGGCCGTGTGGAGCACGAGCGCGCCGCTCTGGTTCACCCGGTAGAGCGCGCCTTTGGAGACGCCGCCGGCGTCGAGACAAGAGGCGAGGATCTCGTCGATGGCGCGCTCGATGTCGTCGCTCTTGGCGAGCGCGTCCGCGATCCCGCCGAGGATGGAGAGCTGCGCCGCCTGGAGCGCGCAACGCCGCGCCATCCCGGCGTTCATGATCGCTTGTCGCTCGAGCTGCAGCACCAACCTCCGCGCGTGCGCGGCCTCGAGCGTGTCGGTCTCGGAGATCGGGGGCGGCGCGGCCTTCTGCGCGAGGTGGCGGAGGGTCAGGCGGACCAGCTCCTGCACGTCGGGCGTGCGCACCACGAACGCGTTGGCGCCGACCCGCTGCGCCAGCGCGTCGTCCTCGTTCTCGCGGTAGTGCGCCGAGGCGAGCACCACGGGCACGGACGCGAGCCGCGGATCGCGGCGCACCGCCAGGCAGAGCGCGAACCCATCGAGCTCCGGCATGAGCACGTCGCTGAGGATGAGATCCGGACGCGAGGCCTCGGCGAGCTCGAGCGCGACCTTGCCGTTCGGCGCGCCCGTCACCACGAAGCCGGCCTGGCGGAAGTGGAGGATGGTGAGCTTGAGCTGCGCCGGATCGTCGTCGGCGATGAGGATGTGCCTCCCCTCCCCCGAGCGCGCGGCGATCTGCGCCTCGGGGACGTAGGCGCGAACGACCTCGCAGAGCCGCTGCGGATCGACGGGCTTGATGACCACCGCGTCGAAGCCGGCCGGGAGCGCGTTCGGCTCCGCCACGATGCCGGGGAAGCCGCTGACCGCGACGAGCGGGAGCTCTTCCCCGCCGGGCAGTTGGCGGAGCGCGCGCGCCAGATCGACGCCGTTCATGTCGGGGAGCACCACGTCGAGGAGCGCGAGCGCGGGCATCTCCCTGCGCACATGGGCGAGCGCGGTGGCCCCGTCCGGGGCCTCGACGACGCGATAACCCTCCGTCTCCAGCGCGATCCGAAAGAGCTTGCGCGTGATCGCGTTGTCCTCGACGAGGAGGACGGCCGGGGCCGACGCCGACGCCGGCGAGAGCAGCTCCGCGATTTGTCGCAGCAAGATCTCGCTGTCGATCGGCTTCGAGATGTAGCCGTCGCAGCCGGCCGCGCGCGCCCGCGCTTCGTCGCTCTTCATCGCATACGCGATGAGAGCGACGATCCGTATCGAGCGCGTCGCCGGATCCGCCTTGAGGCGGCGGGTCAGCGTCAAGCCATCCATGCCGGGGAGCTGGATGTCCATGAGGATGAGCCGCGGCCGAAAGGACTCGAGGACGCCGAGCGCCTGCTCGGCATCGGCGGCGCCGCGGACTTCGTAGCCCGCGGATTGAAGCAAGACCCGCGCGAGCTCGAGGTTCGCTGGGTTGTCGTCGACGACCAGGATGGGTTCTTTAGGCACGTGACACCTCCACGAAGCGGGGTAGGACTGCGCTGAACGTGCTGCCTTCGCCGGGCACGCTGCGAACACCGACGCTCCCGCCCTGCGCCTCCACGATGCGCTTGGTGAGCGCGAGGCCGAGCCCCGTGCCGGCGTAGCGTTTGGCCATCCCCGCATCGAGCTGCTGGAACTCGATGAAGAGGCGGTGCACGTCGTCCGGGCTCACGCCGATGCCGGTGTCCTCGACGTCCGCTTCGGGCTCGCATCCGAAGAGCGCGCGCGCGCCGGGGCTCCACGACAAGATCGCTCCGGCGGGCGAGACGGCGAGGAGCGCGTCGGGCAGCGCCTCGCGCATGCGGTGCGCGAACGCGGCTTCTTCGTTCGACGATCGTCGATCCATGAAAACCTCGTCCGCCGGCGAGCCGCTCGATCCGCCCGAGCACGAACGAAAGCCCATCCGGTGCCGCGCGAAAGGATCCCCCCGAACGCTGAGCGCATCGACCCAGACGTTCCCGAAACCACCGTCAGGGACACCCTGGGCGGTCTCGGGAAGCCATCATACCCGAGACGCAGCGCGAGCTCGGAGAGCTCCGTGCGCGGCGCTCACATACTGAGGTCGCAGAAGATCGCGAGCTCTCCGGCGGGCTGCTTCTGGCACGTGCACCCCATCAGATCGCCGAAGCAATCGCAGTCGGCGTCCGGCGTCTGGCACGCGGTCGGGAGCGTCGTGCACTCGCCCTCGTCGCCCGCGCTCATGTGGCTCGTGACGGTGCACGCGTCCTGTCCGCGCACGCACATCAAACCTTTGCAGAGGAACGTACCGCCGCCGCTGCCTCCGGTGCCGCCGCCGCTGCCGCCCGTGCCGCCGCCGTTGCCTCCGGTGCCGCCCGTGCTGCTGCCACAGCCGAAGGTGATCGAAGCGAGCACGAGGGAGACCGCGAGGCCGACGAGGCGGAGAGCAGGCATCGGCCGACCATACCCGGGAACGCCCGTGCACCGGTAGCTCGGCGTGCCACGCGGATCGCCTGTGACTTCACGGGGCTCGGGCAGCCGCGCTACCCTGCCCGCATGTGCTTCTCGCGGGCCCGCGCCGGTGCGGTGATCGCGCTCGCGGCGAGCGTGAGCGCCGCGACACCGGTGCAAGCACAAGACGGGGCGCGCGATCCCGCCGTCATCGAAGAAGCCCGGCGGCACATGAAGGCCGGCGCGGCCTTCTACAACGATCCGGCCGGCCACAAATGCGAAGAGGCGCTGCGCGAGTTCACCAAGGCCTACGAGCTCTCGGGATCGCTCAACGCCCTGAAGGGCATGGCCATCTGCAATCTGGAGCTGGAGCGCGACGGGGCCGCGATCGAAGGGTACTCGGCCTACCTCGCGGGCAAGGGCGCCTCGCTCGATGCGGCGGAGAAGGCGCAAATCGAAGCCGATTTGAACGCGCTCAAGGAGGCCGTCGCGACCGTGAAGCTCTCGGCGAACCGTCCCGGCATCCGGGTGACCGACGTGCGCACGCCCGCCAAGGGCTTCCCCATCCGCAACGCGTATGCGCTGCCGGAAGCGGGTGAGAAGGCCATCGGCATCCATCCCGGCCAGCACGTGATCACGGCGAGCCTCGAAGGCTTTCCCGATCAGGTGTGGCAGGTGGACATCGCCAACGGTGGCGCGTTCGCGCACGCCTTCACCTTCGAAAAGGCGCCCGTGACGATGACGCGCCCGGTGCCGACGTCGGTGTGGGCGACGACGGGCCTCACCTCCGCGCTCGCGCTCACGTGGGGAGCGCTGGCCATTCGAGCGAGGCTCCTCAACGACGATTATGCGCGCGAAAACGGCACTCGACCGGCCACGGAGCTCGAGACGATGCGCGCGCGCGTGAAGGCCGCGAACGTGGTCGCCGACGTCTTCCTCGGCGCGACCTTGGCGAGCTTGGGGACGACGCTGGTGCTCTACGCCACCAGGCCCTCCGTTCCAGCAGGCTCCTCGGTGCCGGGGCCCGCGGGTAAGATGGGCGACCTGAGGCTCTCCCCGACCGCCGGAATCCACGGCGCCGGGGCCATTCTCGAAGGTTCGTTCTGATGGCGGGGGGAAGTTGCGCCGACCGCCGGACATGCGTGGATAATAGGAGCGAGGCGACTTTTTGGATCTGGACCCGGGAACCGTCGTTGCGAACCGGTACCGCATCTCCCGCCCCCTCGGGCGCGGAGGGATGGGGGAAGTGTTCGCTGCGGAGAACATCCGCACCGGGCGCCCGGTCGCGATCAAGCTGCTCCGCCAGGACTCGAAGACCAAGTCGTCGGCCGTGGCGCGGTTCCGCCAGGAGGCGCGCGCCGCCGGATCGATCAACAGCGATCACGTCACCCAGGTGCTCGACGTCGAAGAGGACCCGGAGCACGGCGTCGTCCTCGTCTTCGAGCTGCTCGAGGGCGAGAGCCTGATCGATCGCCTCAAGCGCACCGGCCCCATCCCCTTCGAAGAGCTCCATCCCATCATCGAGCAGGTGTGGATCGGCCTCGCCGACGCGCATCGCGTGGGGATCATCCACCGCGATCTGAAGCCGTCGAACGTGTTCCTCGAGCGGCGGCCCGACGGGATCATCCGCGTGAAGATCCTCGACTTCGGCATCTCCAAGGTGCCGAAGGAGGTGGGCGGCGAGACGCTCACCGAGATGGGGCAGAGCCTCGGGACCTTCTCGTTCATGCCGCCCGAGCAGATCGGGAAGGCCAAGACGGTCGATCATCGCGCCGACATCTACGCGGGCGCGACGTTGATCTTCCAGTCGCTCACCGGCCAGCTCCCGTACGCGGCGCGCAACATCCTCCTGATGGTCGAGATGAAGAACAAGGAGGACGCGCGCAAGCTGAGCGCGGTGATGAGCGGGCCGCTCGATCCGCGGCTCGAAGCGTTCGTCGCGCGCGGCTTGGCCCGGGACGCGAACCTGCGCTTCCAGACGGCGCTCGAAGCGCTCGCGGCCTGGCGCGAGCTCCGGCCGGTGCCGTCGTCGGGCTCCTCGCAGACACCTTCGACGCGGCCTCCGAGCGGGGCGCCGGTGGCACCGGGCTCGTTCTCCAGCGGGCCGGCCGCCGGCGTGCACACGCCCATGCCGCAGGCGCCGCTCCCGGGTGTCCCGCGCGGGGGCGCTCCCGCGATCGTCGAGGCGCAGGGCGGCGTGCCGGTGGTGGCCGACATGACGACCGAAGAGTCGGTGGCCACGCTGGCGATGCCGCGCGCGCAGATCGGCAAGCCACAGCCGAGCGGGAACATGCCTCGCCTCGAGCCGCGGCTCGACTCCGCGGCCGCGTCGATCGGCGGCGCCCAATCCATCAGCGTGGTGGGCACGCGCGGCGTCGGCCCCGGCGGCACGCAGCTCGTGATGGTGCAACGCGGGAACGCGCCGGCGCCGCAAGCCAAGTCCCGCCCCGACGATCCGACCCTCTCCGAAGAGAAGTCCGGCCAGCTCAAAGCCCACCCCGCGGGCTACTACATTCCGCCCGCCGTCGCGGCGACGCTCGGTCGGGGAAGCGCGCCGCAACAAGCTCCGCAAGCCCCGCAGCAGCAGCTCGGCGCGCCGCCCATGGCCGCGCCGCCGCAGGGCGTTCCCCGGCTCTACGAAGAGCCTTCGGGGCCGCCGCAGGGTTCGGGCGAGGTGGCCACGCAGATCTATCGGCCCGGCGACACCGCGAGCCGCATCAAGGCCGACGCGATCCCCGCGCCGCCGGCGCCGCCCAAGCAGAGCGTGCCGCTTTTCATGGTGCTGTTCGGGTTCCTCGTGATCGGGTTCGCGCTCGTGGCAGGCGCCATCTGGCTGTTCAAGCACTGAAGCTGCGGTGCGGCGCGTTGCTTCACGCGCCGACGGCCGGCAGGACGATGCGGAAGCGCGTGCCGCCGACGGCGCGGGGCTCGCAGTGGATGGTGCCATGGTGGGCCTCGATGATCTCGCGGGTCACCGCGAGGCCGAGGCCCGTGCCCCGCTGCTTGGTGGTGAAGAACGGATCGAAGATCGAAGCGCGCAGCTCTTCGGGCACGCCGGCGCCGGTGTCGTCGACGCGGATCTCCACGTGCTCGCCTTCGCGCACCACGCCGATGGTGATCTCGCCGCCCTTGGGCATGGCCTCGCGCGCGTTGCGGAGAAGGTTCAAGAGCGCTTGGCGGAGCTGGGATTCGTCGAGATCGACCTCCGGGAGATCCGGCTCGATGTCGAGGTGCGAGGCCACGTTGGCGCGATCGAGCTCCGGCTTCACGAAGGCGAGCAGCTCGCGCACGAGATCGTCGACGTGCTCGCGCTCGAGCCGCGGGCGCGGGCGGCGCGCGACGCTGAGGTACTGCTCGGAGATGCGCGAGAGCCGATCGACCTCGGACTTGATGGCGGCCACCAGCGCGACCGACTCGGCGTCGGCGTCGGCGGCGCCGGCGAGCTCCTCTTCGAGCAGCTCCACGTTGAGGCCGATGGCCGAGAGGGGGTTTCGGATCTCGTGGGTGACGTGCGCCGCCATCTTGCCGATGGTGGCGAGACGCTCGGCCTGCACGAGCTCCGATCGGGCGCGCTGGATGGCGGCGACCATGCCCTCGAAGGTGGTGGCGAGCTCGCCGATCTCGTCGTTGGTGGCGACGATCTCGTGGGGCGTGAGATCGCCGCGCGCCACCGCCTTGGCCCGCGCGGTGACGACCGTGAGCGGCGCGAGGACGCGGCGGGCGTAGACCGAGATCATCACGCCCACGAGCAGCGTGAGCAGGCCGAGCCCGACGAGCAGCTCGACCGATCGCTCCTCGCGACGACGCGCCTCGGCCGTGAGGCTGGCCATCGCTTCTTCGACGCGCGCGCGCATGGCCCGGAGGCGCTGTGCGCCCTCGGCCTCGCGCTTCACCAGCTCGTCGCGCGCGCGCTCGGCGCCGTCGCGATCGCCGACGGTGAGCGCCTGCACCAGCTTGGCGAAGCGCTCGGGCTCGCTCTCCAGCGATCGCTCGATGCCCGCGACCTCGCGCACGATCTCGTCGCGGAAGCGCCGCACCGTCGGATCCCCATCGGCGGTGAGCCCCTTCTCCGCCGCCTGGCGCACCTGCGAGAACGTGAGCGGCCGCGTGCGCCGCGCCGTCTCGAGCCACTCGCGCACGTCACCGGAGTTCTTCGCGGCCGTGATGTGGTTGAGCTGGGCGTTGAAGACGTTCTGCTCCGCCAGCGCTTCACCGATGCGCAGAAGGAGCGGCACGTATCCACCGCGCAGCAGCTCCGCGTCGCGCGCCGCGGCGCGCAGGGCGAGGAAGCTCCAGCCCACCGTGATCGCGAAGGCCGCGAGCACGAGGAGGTAGCTGCCCAGCAGCCGATCCGAGACGGTGCGACGCGGAGGCGATCTCACCCGCGCGATACCCCATCATCGAGGAGCGCGCGCGCGACGAGCGACACGATGTCCTCCGCCGGCTCGCCGCTCTTGCGGAAGCGCCGGAGGCTCTCGGCACACGCGGTGACGAGCACGCCGCCGCCCTCGGCGCGGTGCTCGGCGATGCGCGCCTCGGCGATGGCCCGCGACGTCTCGGGCCGCGTCGCCGGCAGGAGGCCGCCGCCGCCGCTGCATTCGGCGTGCTGCCCGTGGCGCACCATCTCCAGCGGCGCGCGGCCACCGATGCGCGCGAGGATGGTGCGCGGCGGCTCGTAGCGGCCGAGGCCGCGACCGAGCTGACAGGGATCGTGATAGCGGAACGCGGGCGCATCCTTCATCGGGCGCAGGCGGCTCTGCGAGCGCGCGGCCAGGTCGATGAAGAGCTCGGGCCGCGGCACCTCCACCCCGAGGCGCGGATACTCGACGAGCAGCGTGCGCGCGCAGCCGGGATCGACGGCGACCACGTGCGTGGTGTCGGCGAGCTCGGCCACGAGGCGCCGCGCCGCTGCCATGAAGCCCGTTCGATCGCCGGCATGGAGGAGCGGGAGACCGCAGCACGAACGCAGCGCGCGCACCGGCTTGTCGAGGAGCTTGCCGGTGGCGCGGAGCGCGTCGGCCGCGACCTCGGGCGCGTGCCGCGCATAGCTGCAGCCGATGAGCACGGCCGCGGCGCCCTCCGGCTTCGGCGCGGGATCGAGGGCATCGACGGCGCGCGCGATCTCGACGGCGCGCGCCGCGAATCCCGCGGCCACGCGGCGCGCGCCCTCGGGCGCGGCCTCGGCTGCGAACAGCTCCGCGCGCGCATCGGTGAGCACGGTGGCGACCTCGTTCTTGTGATCGCAGCGCTCGCGGCAGGCGTAGCAGCCGGTGCAGGCCCAGGCGGGCGCGGCGTGCTCGCGATCGAGGGGCACGTCACCGCGCGCCGCGAAGAAGGCGAGGGACATCTTCCCCCACGGCGTCACCGTCTCGCTGTGCTCGGCATTGGAGACGGGGCACGCCGCGCGCGAGAGCTTCGGGCAGTAGACGCACGTCTCGAGCGAGGCGCGGTGTGGCTCGAGCAGGGGGAGGCGGAGCGAGGTCACTGCAGCGAGTGTCGTGGGTGTGCACTCCGCGTGCAAGCCCGCTCGCAGAGGCCGTCCGTCCGGCGGTGCAGGCGGCGCCGACACAACCGGACGGACGGAGCGATCAACCGCCGAGCACGCGCGTCGCGACACGCGCAAACGCAGGCGCGGCGACGGTCCCGCCGGTGCCGCCTTCACGCGGCTGCTCCACGCCCACGAGGATCACGAACCGAGGCCGCTCCGCCGGGAACATGCCGACGAAGCTCGCATACGTGCCGTCCTTGTCGCGCGCGAGCCACTCGGCGGTCCCCGTCTTGCCCGCGACGCGCGCCCCGTGGATGCGCGCGGCCTTGCCCGTGGCGCGCTCGCCGTTCACCGCGCCTTCGAGCATCGCGATCACCGTGCGGGCCGTCTCGGGCTTCATGAGCGGCTCGCGCGGCGGCGCGCCCGAGCGGCGCGTCAGCGTCGGCGCGACGTACACGCCGTCGTTGGCGATCGCGGCGTACGCCGCCGCAAGCTGGAGCGGGCTCGCCGCCATCCCCTCGCCGATCGCGACCACCGCGCCTTCGAAGGATCGATCCGCGTAGCGCGGCGGCATCTCGCCGGCCACGGCGCCTTCGATCGCGGGCGCGGCGCCGAAGTGGAACCGGCGCAGCCACCGATCCATCCGATCGGCGCCGAGGCGATCGAAGATCTTCGCGAAGCCGATGTTGGTCGAGACGGCGAGCATCTCCGGCACCGTGAGCGTCCCGTAGGACCCGGCGTCACGGAGAACGAGGTGATCGTACTTGCGCGCCCCGTTCTCGCAGTCGAAGCGATCGGCCGGCGTGATCACGCCTTCGTCGAGCGCCGCCGCCAGCGTGATCGGCTTGAGCGTCGATCCCGTCATGTACGCATGGGTCACCGCGACGTCGACGCGCGCGCCCTTCTCGCGCCCCGCATTCGCGAGGACCGCGCCCGTCGCTGGATCGAGCACCACGATCGTGCCCGCGCGCCCCTGCCACTCGGCCAGCGTGCGATCGAGCTCTTCATCGGCGATCGCCTGCAGCTTCGCGTCGATCGTCGAGGCCGCGGCGCTCGGCGCCGGCGTGCTCGCGGCCGCCGGATGCGACGCGTCCTCGGGGCTCTTCACCTCGGGCGTCGCGCAGGCCACCACGAACAGCGTCGTCCCGCACCCCGCGACGAGCAGCGCCGTGCGCCCGCGGGACAGCGTCCTCCGCGCGCCCCGCGCCACGATCGCGGTCACCCGCGCCGCCAGCTCCGATCGCTCGGCCATCCCGAGCGCGCCCGCAGGCACCTCGCGCGCCGTCGCGGCCGCACCGGCGATGGCCAGCAAATCCTCGGCATAGAACGAGGCCTTCGTGCCCGCGGCGAGCACGGCGTCATCGGCCGAGAGCTCGCGCTCGATACGCAGGCGGCGCGCCGCGATCCACACGAGCGGATCGAACCAGTGCACCGCGCACGCCACCTGCGCCACGATCTGCGCGAGGCAGTCCCGCTGGCGAACATGGGAGAGCTCGTGCAAGAGCACCATGTAGCGCCGCTCCTCGGTCCACGTCTCCGACGCGCGCGGCACGAGCACCACCGGCGAGATGACGCCGGTGACCGCCGGCGCATCGACCTCGTCGCTCGCGCGCACGTCGGCGTGGATCCCCATGACCCGCGCCGCCCGCGCGATCGCGCCCGACCACGACGGCGCTGCCTCGGCCCGCCGCACCATCGCGCGCGCCCGCATCACACCGAGCCCAAGCCGCGCGAGCACGACGGCCGCGCCCAGCAACCACACGGCCACCGCGACGGCGCGCAGATCCACGCTTCGCACGGGCGCCGCCACGAGCGCCGGAGCCGCGCTGGCCCCTGCCGTCGCGAGCACCGGCCCATCCGGCGCGAGCGGCTCCAGGAATGGCCCGCGGCTCACCACGATCGCCGACGGCGCGGTCACGCGCAGCGCGGGCACGATGGCGGAGACCGCCGGCAAGAGCAGCGCTCCACCGAGCGCGAGCGAGAGGAGCAGGCGACGCGCCGACGCGGGCGCGCGGCGCAGAACAGGGAGCGCGGCCAGCGTGAGGCCGAGCAGCACGGCGACGCGCAGGGCGCCTTCGACACCGCGATCGAGGAACATGTCAGCGACCCTCCTTCTTCGCGCGATCGATGAGATCCGAAAGCCGATCCAGCTCCTCGCGCGAGAGCTTCGATCGCGACGACTCCACGAGCGTGGCCACCGCCTGCTCCACCGAGCCGGCGAAGAACGTCTTCACCACGTGCGACAGCGCGTTCCGGCGCGCCTCGCCGCGCGCGACGGCGGGCGAGTACACGTACCGCTGCCCCTCCTCCGCGTGCTTCACGTGGCCCCGCTCTTCGAGCAACCGGAGCAGCGCCCGCACCGCCGAGTAGCTCGGGGGATCGGCGAGATCCTCCAGCACCTCGTGCGCCGTCGCGCGCCCACGCCGGTAGAGAATGTCCATGATCTCGCGCTCGCGCCTCGTGAGGCTCGGCGCACTGCCCGACTTCGTCATGCCGACATGGATACCCCACGTGCTAAAAAATTAGCAAGCTCGCCGTGCTAAATTCTTAGCACCATCTCCGCTCGCCCTTCGCCGTCCGCGCGCGCGCACTCCTCGGCGCCTGATTCACCGTCATCGCGATGAGGCGCGTGCTGGCACCCCCTCCCGTCGAGGCGAGGCGCGCACGCTGCCTCCCTCGCCGCGAAGAGGCGCCTGCTGGGTACACCGTCGAGACGAAGCTCGCCGTCATCGCGATGAGGCGCGCATTCGCCTCGGCCCTCGGCACGCCCCGACGAAACGAAGCTCGCACGATGCCGTCGTCGTGAAGGCTCGGGCGCGCTCCGCCGATCAGGAGGGCGCGCGGCCGTTTCGAGCGGTCTCGCCCTGCGCCTGGGCTTGGTTTTCCTGGGGCAGACGCAGGGTGAAGGTCGCGCCCGACGACGACGACTCCACCTTGATGGAGCCGGCGTGCTCGTCGACGATCTTCTTCACGATCGCGAGGCCGAGGCCCGTGCCCCCGCGCTTGCCGGAGGTCACGAAGGACTGGAAGAGCTTGTCCTCGATCTCCTTGGGGATGCCCTTGCCCGTGTCGCTCACCGCGACCACGAGATCGGACCCCTCGCGCGAGACGCGCAGCGTGAGCTTGCCGCCGCGCGGGCTCATCGCCTCGACGGCGTTGCGGCTGAGGTTGTGGACCACGCGCGTCATCTTCGACTCGTCGAAGCGCGCCACGCCGCGGTCCTCGAGGATCACCTCGAGCTTCACGCCCGTGCCCTCGATCTCGCGCTGGAGCTGGCGCTCCATGTCCTCGAAGAACTTGGTCAGGTACACCTTGCGCACGAGGATGCTCCGCTCCCCGCGGGCGAACTCGAGCACCTCGCGCTGCATGGCGCTGATCAGATCGAACTGCTTCAGGATGAGCTTGGCGTGATCGGAGCGCTGCTGCGGATCGCCCGCCGTGGCCATGAGCTGCACGTAGCCGCTGATGACCGTGAGCGGCGTGCGCATGTCGTGCATCACCCCGGAGAGCAGCCGGCCGATGGTGGTGAGCCGCTCGCTGCGCTCCCGCTCGAGGCGCGAGCGGAAGAGGCGCACCGCGGTGGACGCGTTCGCCGAGATGAGCCGGAGGAGCGCGCGATCGTCCTGCGTGAAGCCGGCCGGCTTGCGCGAGTCGTAGAGCGCGATGGCGCCCACCGCCTCGTCCCCTTCGCCTTCGAGCGGCACCGCGATGGCCGAGCCCGGCGCCACGTTGAGCACCTGACCGAGCCGCGCCGACATCGGCCCGTCGAGGCTCTCGCCCAGACGCGCGGCGTCGAGCGGCAGGCAGATGGCCTCGTTGTGCACCATCGACCAACCGATGATGCCCTCGTTGCGCTTCACCGCGACGCGCTTCACCTCGGGGCCGCGCGCCACTTCACGCAGGCCCGATTGCCGCCGCGCCGAGGCCGCGAGCGCGCTCGGCTTGCCCGACGTGTACGGCCGCTCCGAAGCCGGCCCCTTCGCCTCACGCGCCGCGCGACCTTCACGGCCTGCAGGAGCAGGAGGCTTGGTCGCGGAAGCAGCCTCGGCCGCGAGCGCCGACAGCTCCGGGCGCGTGCCGTTGTCGACGAAGTAGAGCCACACGCCGCCTTCGCCTTCGTCGACGAGGAGCGCGCCCGTGCGCGCGTCGCAGGCCCGCGAGGCCTCGCCGATCACGCCGCGCGCGAGATCCTCCATCGTCGACGCGCCGCTCATGGCGCTCTCCAGCTCGAAGAGGAGCTTGAGATCGGCGACCCGATGCTCGAGCTGCTCCTTGGTCTCGACGAGCTGCATGTTCTTCTGGATCACCGAGAGGAACAGCCGGCTGTTGTCGATCGAGACGGCAGCCTGCGTGGCCAACGCGGTGAGCAGCTCCTCGTCGTGCTGGGAGAACTCGCCCTCGCCGCGCTGCTTGTTGAGCACCTGGATCACGCCGATGGTGCGACCCACGTGGTTCTTCATGGGCGCGGCCAGGATCGAGCGCGTCTTGTAGCCCGTGAGATCGTCCCAATGGCGCTGGAAGCGTTTGTCGCGGTACGCGTCCTTCACGCGCACGATGCGGCCCGTCTTGGCCACGTAGCCCGCGATGCCCTCGCCCACGGGCAGCTCGATGGAGCGCGCCTCCTCGCCGACCATGATGCGCGAGAGCAGCCGCCCGCGCGCCTCGTCGAGGAGATAGAGCGTGGCCCGATCGGCCTCGAGCAGCTCGGTGATCTTGTTGAGGATGAGCTCGAGGAGCTGATCGAGATCGAGCGTGCTCCCCAGCGCGAGCCCCACGTCACGGAGGGCCTGCACCGTCTTCTCGGAGCGCACGAGCGCTGCTTCCAGCTCGTCCACACGAGCCGCGAGCTGCTGCTGCGAGCGATCCGACTTCTGAGTCACGCCCCCGACGCTAACACAGGAGCGCGACGATCGGGCAGGGCGCGCGCGCCGCTCATCCCGCTCGCCCGAATCGTCGGCGAGCGGGAACAACGCGGCGCTTCAGCTGTTTCGGCTACTGGTTCATCGACTCGAGGAACTCCTGGTTCGACTCGGTGCGGCTCACCTTGTCGAGGAGGAACTCCATGGAGTCGATCACGTTGAGCGGGTGGAGCAGCGAGCGGAGGAGCCACACGCGCTGGAGGATCCACTCCGGGAGGAGCAGCTCTTCCTTGCGGGTCGCGCTCTTGTTGATGTCGAGGCAGGGGAAGATGCGCTTCTCCATCAGCTTGCGATCCAGGTGGATCTCGCTGTTACCCGTGCCCTTGAACTCCTCGAAGATGACCTCGTCCATGCGCGAGCCGGTGTCGACGAGCGCCGTGGCGATGATGGTGAGCGAGCCACCCTCCTCGACGTTGCGCGCGGCGCCGAAGAAGCGCTTCGGCTTGTGGAGCGCGTTGGAGTCGACGCCGCCGCTCAGGATCTTGCCGCTCGGCGGCACCACCGTGTTGTAGGCGCGGGCGAGGCGGGTGATCGAGTCGAGGAGGATGACCACGTCGTGCTTGTGCTCGACGAGGCGCTTGGCCTTCTCGATGACCATCTCGGCGACCTGCACGTGACGCGTGGGCGGCTCGTCGAAGGTCGAGCTGATGACCTCGCCCTTCACGGTGCGCTGCATGTCCGTCACCTCTTCCGGGCGCTCGTCGATGAGCAGCACGATGAGGTGCGTGTCGGGGTGGTTCGTGCTGATGGAGTTGGCGAGGTTCTGGAGGAGCACCGTCTTGCCCGCGCGCGGGGGCGAGACGATGAGGCAGCGCTGGCCCTTCCCGATGGGGCAGAGCATGTCGATGATGCGCGTGGAGAAGCCCTTGGTGCCGTTCTCCAGGTTGAACTTGCCCTGCGGGTAGAGGGGCGTGAGGTTGTCGAAGAGGATCTTGTCGCGGGCCACCTCGGGCGGCTCGCCGTTGATCTTGTCGACCTTGAGCAGCGCGAAGTACGCCTCGCGCTCCTTCGGCGGACGGATGGATCCGCTCACGCTGTCGCCGGTGCGCAGGTTGAAGCGCCGGATCTGCGAGGGCGAGACGTAGATGTCGTCCGGACCCGGCAGGTAGTTGTAGTCGGGCGCGCGCAGGAAGCCGAAGCCGTCGGGCAGGCACTCGAGGACGCCGTCACCATAGACGGCCTGGTCCTGCGCCGCGTGCGCCTGGAGGAGCGCGAAGATCAACTCCTGCTTGCGCAGGCCGGCGGCCCCCTCGATGTTGAGGCCCTTGGCCATCTGAACGAGCTCGGCCATCGGCTTCTGCTTCAGCTCTCGCAGGTGCATCGATTGAATACTCCGGGAAACGGGCTCGACGCGGCGTACGCGCCGGGCGCTCGGTCTGGTACGGGTGGGTGGGTGTCGAGCCGACCGGAGCCGTCATGACTCGGGGACTCGTCGGACGCGGATGGAGACGGGTGCGAACGTGACTGGGATCGGACAGGGCGTTCGCCCTGGAAGCGCGGCCCGCGAGCTCGATCCGGTCGAGCCGTGCCGGCAAGCGGGCCAACGAACCTTTGCCCGTCACCCCAACGAACGAGGGGCGAACGAGGCACGAGGTAGACAGAGAGCGCGATCCGCCGCGGCTCCCGCGTGGATCGGGCGGGACTCTATCAAGCGGCTCTCCCCTGTCAATGCGGGGGATGCCGAGCATCGCCGCGCACCGTTGCACGGCCCGCATGGACGGAGCCGGTCGGGCGCGCCCCGACGCGTACCCCCGACGGTTGCCGCGCGCGCTCCTCGCAGGTAAGTGTGCCGCAAAGGATGGGGCTCAAGCAGGTTCACGTGTTCGTCCGCGGTCGCGTTCAGGGGGTGTACTTCCGAGCGTCCGCGCAGCGCGAGGCCAGACGCCTCGGCCTCACCGGCTGGGTGAAGAACCGGCCCGACGGCGCCGTGGAGATCCTCGCGGAAGGCGAAGAGGAGGGCCTCAAGGATCTGATCGGCTGGGCGAACCGCGGCCCCGGCGCGGCACGCGTCGAGCGCGTCGATGTGCGCTGGCGCGGCTTCGCGGGAGACTTCCCCGACTTTCGCATCGTCGATTGAGCGTCACGATGGGGCCGCGAGCGGGCCCAAACCTTGATCACGATGGGGCCGCAAGCGGCCCCAAACCCCGGGCCGGACAAGCCGGCCCTGATCTTCGCCTCCGGCGGCGCGTCGCGGTGCGCACCGGCCCGGAAGCGATCATCTTGCCGGCGCGTTGCCCCGAGCGCGCGGCCTTCCGCCGCCTCTTCTTCACGCGAGGCTCATCGTGCGTCTGCTTTCTCTGATCGTCGCCGTCCCGCTGCTCCTTCTCTCGGCGACCACGTTCGCCGGCGGTGACCAAGCTCCTTCGGCCTCCGCGTCCGCCTCCGCCGCGCCCGCCGCGAGCGCGCTCCCCGAGCTCCCGCGCCTCCCGCCGATCCCCACGCCCGAGCCCGATCCCGCGGCCCTCAAAGAGCTCGATCGCCTCCTCGAACGGCTCACCTCCGAGGACGAGCGCTCACGCGAGGACGCGCGCAAAGCCATCGCCGACGTCACGCCCGCCTTCGTCGCCGCCATCCGCCACCGCGTGCAAGATCTCCGCGGCTCCATCGATCGCGAAGAGGCCCCGCGCCTGCTCGAAGCCGCCCGCAAAGCCGGCCGCAAATCGCTGAAGGGCAAGGGCGACGACGAGCCCAAGGAGACGAAGAAGAGCAAGGGCGACGAGAAAGAGGGCAAGGCCAAGAAGAGCAAGGGCGACAAAGCCGACGAGCCCAAGGAGAGCAAGAAGAGCAAGAAGGCGAAGAAGGACGACGACGACGCCGACACCGGCGATTGGCTCGACTTCCTGCTCCAGAGCCCGCGCCCCAAGGATCGCACCTGGCAAGATCTCGCGCGCCTCTACGGCATGACCCGCATGCTCGCGGCCATCGGCACCACGCCGGCCATGCGCGAGATGATCCAGCTCTACGCCTACTTCAACGAGCTCGTGCGCATCGACCTGCAACGGCAGGTGGCGAAGCTCCGCGACAAGGCGGTGCCCGCGCTCATCGAGGCGCGCCAGCACGACGCCAAGAGCGTGCAGAAGTGGGCGAACAAGCAGCTCGATCTCCTCGGCCGCGCCATCCCCGGCGAGGCGGTGGCCTCGAACGACACGCAGATCCTCGCCGACGTGCTTCGCGCCTACGGCCGCACGCGCGACGTCGACGCGGTGCGCGTCATCCTGAGCTTCTGCAACAGCGATCGCGTGCAGCTCCGCGACGCCTCGCGCGAAGCGGTCGCCGCCATCGGCGAGCCGGGCGTGTGGCAGATCCGCGATCAATACCTCGGCCTCACCGGCGAGAAGCCGCCGCGCGCGTGGACCTGGGATCGGCTCGCGCGCGAGCTCTTCGCCATCTACGACAAGCAGCGCCTCGCCGAGATCCACAAGCTCATGGATGAAGGCATCGCCTCCGCGGCCGCCGGCAAGCTGGTCGAGGCCGTGGAGGCGTTCGACAAAGTCCTGGCGCGCTCGCCCATGTTCGAGCGGCGCAAAGAGATGGTCCCGAGCTACGTCGATCGCGCCAAGCAGCTCGAAGGCAGCCAGCGCGACGAAGCGCTCGCCATGATGCGCAAGGCGCTGCGGCTCGATCCCAAGGGCGACAAGGCGAAGGGCCTCGAGGCCGAGATCGCTTACCTCGAAGGCGAGGTCTCGGTCGCGCAGGGCATGCCCGACAAGACGGCCTTCGAGCGGGCCCTCGCGCTCGATCCGGCCCACGAACGCGCCCGCCAAGCGCTCTCTCGCCTCGAGGACAAAGCCATCGAGCGCCGCACGAGCTACAACCGTTACGCAGCCGCCGGCGGCATCGGCCTGTTCGCCATCCTCGCGATGATCCTGCTCGCCCGCCGCAAGCCCCGCCCGACCGAGAAGCCCCCCGAGCCCGAGCCCAAGGTCGCCGAGCCGCCGCCCGCGAGCTGATCACGCCCTCGCGGATCCGACACGCTTGGTGAAGCGCGCGCGTCCGTGCGTGATACGAGCGCGCGCGGATGTGTCGCGCGATCCGCGTGCGAGGCGTCGCTCGTGCAATGGAGCGTCGAGCTACATGCGCTCCGCGTGAGAGCACACTCGACCGCTCAGCGCTTCACGCCACCGGCGCCTTGCTCTCCCGCTCGGTCCTCTCAGCGGAGGCCTTCGCCCCTTCGCTCTTCTCGCTCGCCGCCTTCGCGTCGTCGGCCGGCTCTTTCGTGGCGTCGGCGGCCTTCACCACCTCGGCGGCCCGTGCCGTGTCGACCGCCCTCTCTCGCACGGTCTCCGCGACGCGGCCCGGATCGGCCGGCTTCTCTTTCACGACCTCGGAGACCTTCGCAGGCTCGGGCGTCGAGCCGTTCGCCTTCGCGTCGACCTTCGCTGCATCCGCCTTTGCATCGGCCTTCACGGCATCCGCCTTCTCGCTCGCCTTCACGGCATCCGCCTTCTCGCTCGCCTTCACGGCATCGACCTTCGCTGCATCCGCCTTCGCATCGGCCTTCGCGGCTTCAGTGGGCGGCGGCTTGTCGACGACGGTCGGGGTCTTGTCGGCGGGGGCAGGGCCGACAAGCGGTCGGCTTCGCGCTGCCAGGGGTACTTGATGCGGCCGTGGTACATGTTCACCAGGGCGGCGGCCATGCGGGTCGTGATGATGCGCAGGTCTTCCAGCGTCAGGCCCGACTCGTCGAGCTGGCCGGATTGAAGCTTGGTGAAGATGACCCGCTGGATCATCTCCTCGAACTTCTTGTGCTCGGGCGGCCAGATGGTGCGGCTCGCGGCCTCGATGGAGTCGACCAGCATGAGGATGGCCGTCTCCTTCGTCTGCGGCTTCATCCCCGGGTAGCGGAAGTGCTCCTGCGTGAGGCCCTTCGGGTTCCCCTGCTCTTTGCACTTGTGCCAGAAGTACTCGACCACCTGCGTGCCGTGGTGCGTGTAGGCGAACTCCACGACCGGCTCGGGGATGCCGCCGGTGCGGAGGATCTTCGTGCCCATCACCACGTGCGCCATGATGGCGTCGGCGGAGACGTCGGGCTCGAGCTCTTCATGCGGTGAGCGCTCGCCCTGCGCGAGGTTCTCCACGAAGTACTTGGCTTGAACCGTCTTGCCGAGGTCGTGGTAGTAGGCGCCGACCCGCGTCAGGAGCGCGTCCGCGCCGATGGCCGCCGACGCGGCCTCCGCGAGGTTCGCCATCGCGCGCGCGTGCTCCCAGCTCCCCGGCGCTTCGGCCGACATCTTGCGGAGGAGCGGCTGCTCGAGGTCGGTCAGATCGAGGAGCTGATCGCGCGAGACATGGCCGAGCGCGCGCTCCGCACCCTCGCGGAGGAACACCGCGATGAAGCCCGACAAGATGCCGCCGCCGAGGCAGGCCACGAGGTTCGATCCGGCGCCGAGCTTCAAGTCTTCGCCAAGGGCGAAGCGGCCCTCGAAGACCTCGGTGAGACAGATGTAGGCCACCACGCCGGCGAGGCCCGAGAGCGCGCCGGAGATGAGCATCTGCCGCGGGTGCTTGCGCTTGAAGAAGAACAGCGACGCCGCGATGCCGCGCACCAAGAGCACACTGAGCAGGACGACGTCGTAGCGGAGGAGCGAGGCCGCGATGAACGCGACGCCGAGCTCGAAGAGGAAGGCCGTGCGCCGATCGAAGGCGAGCGCCACCCACAGCGGCAAGGCGGCCATCGGGATCCAGAACTCGGGCAGCCCGGTGAAGAGCAGGATGGCCTTGGCCATGATCACCGCGCCCAGCGTCAACATCAGCAGGCCGACCTGCGGGCGCAGGAGCCGGATCCGGTTCTGCCCGAAACGACGCAGGTACGTCGTCAGCATCAGGCAGACGATCGAGTAGATGACGAAGTAGCTGACCACCCGATCGAACCGCAACGGCCGGCGGATGGACTCGTAGGCGAAGGCGGCGCGGTGGGTGTCGTTGGCCTCGTCGAGGACCGTGCCCCGAGGCACGATCACCCGGGCATGCTCGTAGGCGAGCTGCGAGAACCGACCGCCGCGCGTGCCGTGCACGATGCGCGGGCCGTAGGGGACGCGCAGGGTGAAGGCCGTGGGCGCGCCCATGCGCGGCGCCAGCGAGGGGAGGTAGAGGTCGAAGAGGCTGACGACGGTGAAGACCGCCGCGAAAAGGACGCTCAACACGAGGCCGGCGGCCGCCCCTGCTCGAACTCTCGTGCGCAGCATCGAACCGCCTGGTGTTCCTTGAACCGGCCGGCGCGTCCGGCCGGGGGTTTGGGGCCGCTTCCGGCCGGGGGTCTCGGTCCCCGATCGTGAACGACGGCCGGCCCGTCCGGCCGGGGGTTTGGGGCCGCTTGCGGCCCCATCGTGACAAGGTCCCGGCAGCCGAACGGCCCCGGGTCCGAGGGACGACCCTAGCAGGTTCGCGCCGCGAATCGTACCTCTCGCCGTGTGAGGTGGTCGGCCCGGTGACCGGATGCGTCCGCTCGCCGGCCCTCGCGAGAATGCATTTCAGGCCGAGTTACCGAGAGAATTGCCCGGCGGCTCAAAGCTTGCTACCCACATTCAATGACCCCGTTGCGCACGCTGCTCGAACGACGAGAGAGCGTGATCTTGATGGGGATCCTCAACCGCACGCCGGACTCGTTCTCCGACGGTGGTCGTTACCTCGATGACGACGTCGCGCTCGCGCACGTCGATCGCATGATGGCCGAGGGCGCGGCGCTCATCGACGTCGGCGCGGAGTCGACGCGACCGGGATCGCGCGCCATCTCGGATGCCGAGCAGATCGATCGCCTCGGCGACATCGTGCAGAAGGCCGCGAAGCGCGGCGCCATCGTCTCGATCGACACGACGTCGCCAGCCGTCGCCGAGCAGGCGCTGCGCGACGGCGCCGCCGTGGTGAACAGCGTCTCGCTCGACGCCGCGGGCGAGCTCGGCGCGCTCGCAGCCGCGCACGGCGCCGCGCTGGTGCTCATGCACAGCCGCGGCTCGATGTCGGACATGAAAGGCTTCTCGGTGTACGCGGAGGACGCGTACGACGACGTCGTCACCGACGTCGCGCGCGAGTGGTCCGCCGCCGCCGAGCGCGCCGCACGACGCGGCTTGCCGCGGGAAGATCTGATCTTCGATCCCGGCCTCGGCTTCTTCAAGAACGCGGGCCAGTCGCTCGCGCTCTGCGCGCGCCTCGGCGAGCTCTGCAAGCTCGGTCATCCGGTGCTCGTGGGCCCGAGCCGCAAGTCGTTCGTGGCGCGCGCGGCCGCGGGCGTTGGTCCGGTGCCGCCGCCCGCGGAGCGGCTCGGTGGCAGCTTGGCCGCGGCCATCGCCTGCGTGGAGCAGGGCGCATCCATCGTGCGCACGCACGACGTCGCCGAGACGAAGCAGGCGCTCGCCGTCGCGGCCGCGGTTCGCCGCGCGCGCGTCGGATCCGCATCGGGAGGGGTGGCATGCGCGAGCTCCTGATCCGGCTCTTCTCCGGGCGCACCGCGGGGCAGGCGCTGCGCGACGTCGTCGACGTCATCATCGTCGCGTGGGTCGTGTACCGCGCGCTCCTCGTGCTGCGCGGGACGCGCGCCATCCAGATGGCGTTCGGCCTCGGCATCGTCGCGCTCGTCTACCTCGCGGCCAAGGCGCTCAAGCTCGCCACGCTGACGAGCCTCCTCTCCTCGCTGCTCAGCTCGATCGTCCTCATCGTCGTCGTCGTCTTCCAGAACGACATCCGCCGCGCGCTCATCCGCATGGGCAACACCGCGTGGTTCACGGGCGGCCGCGAGCAGCAGTCGCGCGTGATCGACGAAGTGGTGGCCGCGGCCACCGAGCTCGCGCGCCACCGCATGGGCGCGCTCATCGCCTTCGAGCAGGACGCCAACGTCCTCGAGTTCACGAAGAGCGAGGGAATCCAGCTCGATTGTGTGGTCACGCGTGAGCTGCTCGTCTCGCTCTTCGTCCCGGAGTCGGTCAACAAGCTGCACGACGGCGCGGTGCTCATCCGCGATCTGCGCATCGCGCGGGCCGGCGTCTTCTTCCCCATGCCCGACACCAAGATCCTCGATGCCCAGCTCGGCTCGCGCCACCGCGCGGCCCTCGGCATCACCGAGGAGACGGACGCCGTCGTCGTGGTCGTGAGCGAAGAGCGCGGCACCATCAGCTTCTGCTTCAGCGGCAACATCGTCTCGAACCTCGACGGCCAGTCGTTGCGCCACGCGCTCCTCGGCCTCTTCGGCCGCGCCCAACGCAAGAAGCGCCCCGGCACCAAGAAGGCGCCGGCCTCCACGCCCGCGCCCGCGCCGCCGATTCGCCCGCCCGCAGCGCTCACCACCACGCGCCCCTCGTCGGGCGTCGCCTCGCCCGCGGGCCCCTTGTCGACCACGAAGCCGCAGGCCGGCGCGCCCACGCCCAAGCTCATCGCGCCTTCCACGCCGATGCGCTCTGCCGGCGATGGCCCGCGGCCCGAGGGCGCGTCGCCGGCGTCCACCGCCACCCCGGGGCCGCCCTCGATCGCGCCTCGTCCTTCCACCTTCGTCCCTTCCGCGACGCCCAAGCGCGCGCCGGAGGAAGGTGACGCTCCGACCGACGACGACGCATGACAGCCATCCGCGATCACATCCGCGCCGCGTTCGTGGAGAACCTCGGTCTCAAGGTCCTCTCGCTCGGCTGCGCCGTGGCGCTCTGGGCCTTCACGCAGGGCCCCGAGACGGCCATCCGCTCGTTCTCGGTCAGCGTCGTCTCGGTGATGCCGCCGGCATCGGCCAACCGCCAGCTCCTCGCGCCGCCGCCCACCGAGGTCGGCATCACCCTGCGCGGCTCCCGCTCGCAGCTCGACGAGCTCACCGGCGAGAAGATCGGTCCCCTCAGCCTCGATCTCTCGAGCGCCCGCGACGCCAAGATCGATCTCGAGGAGTCGATGTTCAACATCCCCACCGGCATGACGGTGGAGCACATCGTGCCGTCCTCGATCACGGTGAAGTGGGACGACCTCATCCAGAAGGCGCTGCGCGTCGAGGTGCCGCGCACCGGCGAGCCCACCACGGGCTGCGCCGTGAAGGGCGCCGTCCTCACCGCGCCGCTCGAGGTGCAGGCCCGCGGCCCGCGCTCGCTCATCGACGTCATGCAGGTCGCACGCGCGGCCCCCTTCGACGTCACCGGCCTCGCGCAGGGCATGCACACGCAGAAGCTCCCGCTCGACAAGCCCGCGAACAGCTTCGTCAGCTACGACGTCGGCCAGATCGCGGCGACCGTGGAGATCACGCGCCAGCTCGTCACCAAGACCTTCTCCAAGCTCAAGGTCGAGGTCATCGGCCCCACGCGCGGCAGCACCCGCCCCGGCACCGTCACCATCGTCGTCACCGGCACCGCCGAAGACCTGAACCCCATCTCCCCCGAGTCCATCGTCCCCCGCGTCGAGCCCAAGACCGCCGGCCACGACGTGACCAAGCCCGGCAACGACAACCTCCCCGTCCTCATCGACCTCCCGAAGGGCGTCACCGCCCAAATCGAGCCCCCCAAGGTCGTCGCCACCTGGTAGCCCCGAGCGCGCTTCGCGCGATGGCTCCGGCGCCTGCTGCGACAAGGAGCGACGCCTACGACGCGGCACGCAGGCTCCACGCGGATGAGCGCTCACGAGGACGACGCGTTCGCGCGCCGTGAAGAGGCGCCCCCGCGCAGCGATGGCCTTTGCCGACGAAGCCGCTGACGTCACCTGCCCGATCGCCGGTTTCGCCCGCGTCATCCCCCACGTTGCCGAGGTGATCGCAGCCATCTTCTGCGCATAGGCCGGCTCTGGTCACCTGATCGAAGGCTTCACGCGCCTGATCGCAGGCTTCGCGCGCGTGCTCCCCAATCGCGCGCCCGAGATCGCCGACCACGAGCACGCAGTCGCAAACCTTGCTGACGTGGTCGGCGACCACGATGGCGTGATGGGAAAGCCTGCACGCGGAGACCGGACCACGCTCACGTGATGCCCGAGCACGACGCGGTGATAGCCGAGCGTGCTCACGTATCGAAGGACCACGAGCCGGTGGTTCGGCTGCTCGCAGCCTCGGTCTGGAAGCACGCGCGCGTGGTCGGCGACTTCGCGCCGGCTGCTCAGGCTCACCCTTCGTGGTGGGGCATCACGACGCCGTGGTCGCGAAACACGCGGCCGTGAGGGCAAAGCGCGCCGGTGTGCTCGTGAAACACGCAGCCGTGAGGGCAAAGCGCGCCAGCGTGCTCGCGAGACACGCAGCCGTGAGGGCAAAGCGCGCCGGCATGCTCGCGAAACACCCGGCCGTGAGGGCAAGGCACGCCGGCGTGCTCGCGAGACACGCAGCCGTGAGGGCAAAGCGCGCCGGCGTGCTCCCGAAACACGCGGCCGTGAGGCAGCGGCGGGATCGCTTGCCGCTCAAGCACCGAGCCCACAAAGCACGAAGCCCCCGCTCCATCGGGAGCAGGGGCCTCGCGTTTCGCCGAAGCTCGGAGCTACTCGCTCTTCGCCGGCTCCTCGGTCGTGGTCGTCGCAGCGCCCGCGGCCGGCTCGGCGGCCGTGGCGGCCTCGGTCGGACCCGTGGGAGCGCCCACCACCTTGTCCTGCGGCGCCGCAGCGTCGATGAACTCGATGATGGCCATGGCCGCACCGTCGCCGCGGCGCGGGCCGAGCTTGGTGATGCGGGTGTATCCGCCCGGACGACCCTCGAAGCGCTTCGTGAGATCGACGAGGACCTTCTCGACGATGTCGACCTTCGCGCCCTCGCGGGTCACGCCCCAGCGCGGGACGAACGAACCGACGAGACGCGAGACGTGCAGCCGCTTCGCCTTGTCGCCGGCGTTGAGCTCGGCCTGCGGCGTGTACGCCACCTTGCCGAGGCGCGTCGCCTTGGTGATGAGCCGCTCGGCAACGCGCCGGAGCTCCTTCGCCTTGGCGTCGGTGGTCTCGATGCGCTCGTGCGTGATGAGGTTCGCCGCGAGGTTCCGGAGCATCGCCCTCCGGCTCGACGTGTCACGCCCGAACTGCCTGCCAGCCTTCTTGTGCCGCATGATCTTCCTCTGTCACGCCTAGGCCTGCGCCTGCTGCGCCTTCCAGCGCTCGAGGAGCTGCGGCCAGTTGTCGATCTTCATCCCGAGGGAGAGCCCCATGTTGGCGAGGATCTCCTTGATCTCCTTCAGCGACTTGCGGCCGAAGTTCTTCGTCTTGAGCATGTCCTGCTCCGTGCGCTGCACCAGCTCACCGATGAGCGTGATGTTCGCGTTCTGGAGGCAGTTGGCGCTGCGCACCGAGAGCTCGAGCTCCTCCACCGAGCGGAAGAGGTTCTCGTTGAGCGGCTCGTCGTCGCTCGGGCCCGTCGGGTACGACGTCTCCTCGCTCTCCTCGAAGTTGACCCAGATGGAGAGCTGCTCCTTCAGGATCTTGGCCGCGAACGCCACCGCGTCCGCCGGGGCCACGGACCCGTTGGTCCAAACCTCGAGCGTGAGCTTGTCGTAGTCCGTCACCTGCCCGACGCGGGCGTTCTGCACGGTGTAGTTCACCTTGCGGATCGGCGAGAACAGCGCGTCGATCGGGATCGTCCCGATCGGCATCGTCGGCGTCTTGTTGCGCTCGGCCGGCACGTAGCCGCGGCCCACGTTGACCGTGAGCTCCATCGAGAGCGGGCCCTTCTTGTCGAGGACCGCGATGAGGTGATCCGGGTTCAGCACCTGGAGACCATCGACGAGGAGGATGTCGCGCGCGAAGACGGGGCCGGGGCCCTCCTTGTCGATGCGCACGGTGTACGTCTTCGGCGTCGCGGCCTTGAAGACGACCTCCTTGAGGTTGAGGATGATGTCGCTGACGTCCTCGACCACGTCGGGCACGCTGGTGAACTCGTGGAGCGCACCCTCGATGCGGATCGCGGTGCAGGCCGCGCCCTGAAGCGAGGAGAGGAGCACGCGCCGCAGCGAGTTGCCCACGGTGATGCCGAAGCCGCGCTCGAGCGGCTCGCACACGAACTTCGCGTAAAAGCCGTTGGCGCTCTCGGTGTCGATCGAGATGCCCTTCGGGCGGATCAGATCACGCCAGTTGCGGGCGACCATCGTCATGTTGGGGCTCTGCATCGTCATTGCGTTCGCTCCTCCTCGTTTCGGGTTCGCGCGGAGGTCTCACCCGCCGGCGCCGCACTCGGCGCGACGGGCCGCCTCCTGCCCGCGTCCATCGAACGCGTCCATCAAACGCGTCCATCAAACCAACGGAGCCGTCGACCCCGTGAGACGGCAACGCCCCTTCTCCCAGGAGGAAGAAGGGGCAGCAGCCGACGGCGCTCGAATTACCGCGAGTAGTACTCGACGACGAGCTGCTCGCGAATCTCCGGCTCGTTCAGGTCCTCGCGCACCGGCGCGCCCTTCACGGTGCCCGTGAAGTTGGCGCGGTCCACGTCGAGCCAGGACGCGATCGGACGCTTGTCGGCGCCCGCGATCGCGGCGGCCACGAACTTGAACTTGCGGGCGCCCTCGGTGAGCGTGATCTTGTCGTTCACGCGCACGAAGTAGCTCGGGATGTCGAGGCGCTTGCCGTTCACCTGCACGTGGCCGTGGCGCACGAGCTGGCGAGCCTCCGAGCGCGACGCCGCGAAGCCGAGGCGGTGAATCGCGTTGTCGAGGCGGCGCTCCAGGAGCGCGAGCATCTCCTCGCCCGTACGACCCTTGCGGCGGCTGGCCTCCTGGAAGTACCCGGAGAACTGACGCTCGAGGACGCCGTACACGCGACGCACCTTTTGCTTCTCGCGAAGGCGCACCGCGTACTCGCTCAGCTTGATGCGCCCCTGGCCGTGCTGACCCGGCGGGTAGGGGCGGCGCGTCTGCGCGCACTTCTCGGAGTAGCAGCGCTCGCCCTTGAGGAAGAGCTTCATCCCCTCGCGGCGGCAGAGCTTGCAGACCGGACCAACGTAGCGAGCCATCTCGAAAACTCCCTCAGACCCTGCGCCGCTTGGGCGGACGGCAACCGTTGTGCGGGATGGGCGTGACGTCGCGGATCAGCGTCACCTTGAAGCCCGCGGTCTGCAGCGCACGGAGCGCGCTCTCGCGCCCAGCGCCCGGACCCTTCACGAAGACCGCGACGGAGCGCATCCCGTGCTCCTGCGCGCGGCGCGCAGCCTCTTCGGCCGCGAGCTGCGCGGCGAAGGGGTGGACTTGCGCGAGCCCTTGAAGCCACGCGCACCAGCCGACGACCACGCCACGGCATTGCCGTTGATGTCCGTGATCGTGACGACCGTGTTGTTGAAGGTCGACTGGATGTGGGCGATGCCCGCCGCAATGTTCTTGCGGACCTTCTTCTTCTGCTTGACCTTGCTGGTCGCCGTCTTGGGGGCTGCCATGCTCGTCTCCTCGCCGCTCCTCGATTACGCCTTCGGAGCCGCGGCGGCCGGACGCCGCTGCAGCATGCCCTTGCGCGGACCCTTGCGGGTGCGGGAATTCGTGTGCGTCCGCTGCCCGTTCACGGGCAGGCCGCGGCGGTGACGCAGGCCGCGGTAGCAGCCGAGGTCCATCAGCCGCTTGATGTTGAGCTGGATCTCACGACGGAGGTCGCCCTCGACCTTGTAGTCCGCGTCGAGGACCTCGCGGATGGCTCTCACATCCGCGTCGGTCAGCTCTTCGACCCGCTTGTTCTCGGGGATCTTCGCCTTCGCACAGATCTGCTTCGCGGTGGTGCGCCCGATACCGAACAGGTAGGGCAACGCGTAAGCGAGGTGCTTGCGGCGGGGGAGGTCGACACCGGCGATACGAGCCATCGATAACGCTCCGACTTCGAGTTCGAGATAATCCCGGGGATCACGAGTCCCCGGCTTGTCCTATCGAGTCCGTGACCTTGCGATCACGGGGTTTTTGCTACGTGGCCGCCCCCTCACGGGCGCGGCGCTCTTGCTGCGGAGGGCGCTCTCTACTCGCTTCCTCGCGGACGCGGTACTGAACTCCCAGGACTGAACAGCGTGAGCCGCTCAGTTCCCCTGCCGCTGCTTGTGGCGCGGGTTCTCGCAGATCACCCGCACGACCCCGCGACGGCGCACAACCTTGCACTTGTCGCAGATCTTCTTGACGCTGGGCCGGACCTTCATCGCTCTGCTCCCTCGGCTGAACTATTTATGCCGGTAGGTGATGCGGCCGCGGGTCGGGTCATAGGGCGAGACCTCGACCGTCACACGGTCGCCCGGCAGGATCTTGATGTAGTACTGGCGCATCCGGCCGCTGATCGTGGCCAAGACGCCCAAGCCATTGTCCGCCTTCACGCGGAACATCGCGTTCGGCAGCGCCTCTTGAACGACGCCGTCGAACTCGAGCTTGTCCCCCTTCGGCTCCTTCGGACCGGACGCGTTGCTATTTCTTCGCCTCATGCTGTCCCTGGCTCACGCCCGAGGGCCGCCAGCACCCGCGAGGTGACCTCATCGGGCTTGCCGACGCCGTCCACGCGGCGGAGCAACCCTTTGGCCTGGTAGTACGGGAGAAGAGCCGCGGTCATGGCCTCGTAGGCGTCGAGGCGCTTACCCACGGCTTCGGGCAGATCGTCGGCACGGTGCTCCAGATCGGCCCCGGGGGGCGGCGGACTATAGACAAGATGATAGATGTGTCCAGTCCTTTTGTCGGTGCGACGATGAACGAGGCGTTCCTCGAGCAAGCCACGCGGGACGTCGAGCTGGATCACGGCGTCGAGCTTCTTTCCCTGCTTCGTGAGCATCTCCGCGAGCGCCTCCGCTTGGGGCACCGTGCGAGGGAAGCCATCGAGCAGGAAGCCCGGCTTGCAGTCGTCCCCAGCCGTGCGGGTCTCGATGAGACCGATCACGACCTCGTCCGGAACGAGCGCGCCCTTGTCCATGGCCGCGACGAGCTCGGGATCGAGCGAGCCGTCCTTCTTGGCGGCACGAAGCATGTCGCCCGTCGAGATCTGCGGGATGCCGTGCCGATCCACGAGGATCTTGGCCTGCGTCCCTTTGCCCGCGCCCGGCGGGCCAACCAAGACGATGATCATCCCCGCCTCCATCAACCTTCGGGCAGACGGCGCGCGCGGATGCGGGTGGCGCCGGGGCCCGTCAAGCCATCGTAGCTGCGCTGGATCAGGTGAGCCTCGATCTGGTTCACCGTGTCGAGGGCCACGCCCACGACGATCATCAGCGAGGTGCCGCCGAAGCGGAACTGGAAGTGCACGAGATCACCGATGATCGACGGGAGCACGCACACGACCGCGACGTACACCGCACCGCCGAAGGTGATCCGCTGGATCACGCGATAGATGTAGTCCGCCGTCTGCTTGCCCGGCCGGATGCCCGGGATGTTCGCCTGCTGCTTCTTCAGGTTCTCGGCGACGTCGACCGGTTGGAAGGTGACGTTCGTGTAGAAGTAACAGAAGAAGACGATGAGCAGCGCGTAGCCCGTGTTGAAGAGCCAGTCACCGCGCTCGAACATGGTGCGGAGCGCCTGGCTGCCCGGCACGTTGAGCTGCGCGAGCGTGGCCGGGAACGAGAGCAGCGACGAGGCGAAGATCGGCGGGATCGTGCCGGCCGTGTTCACCTTCAGCGGGAGGTGCGCCTCCTGCCCGCCGTACACGCGCCGGCCCACTTGGCGGCGCGAGTAGACGATCGGGATCTGCCGGCGACCGTTCTCGAAGAACGCGATCACCATGATGGCCACGACCATGAAGCCGACGATGAGCGCCATCGTCAGGGGCTGAACGTCGCCTTGGTGCTGCGCGAAGTACTGCGCGATGCCGCGCGGGACACCGGTGATGATGCTCGCGAAGATCAGGAGCGAGATGCCGTTCGAGACGCCGCGCTCGGTGATCTGCTCGCCGATCCACATCAGGAACGCCGTGCCCGTGGTCAGGGTCACGACCGTCATGAGCCGGAAGCCGTAGCCCGGATGAATGACGATGCCGCCTTCCTGTCCGGACGAGATGCTCTCGGCGAGCATCGCGATGCCGTAGGATTGGAAGACGCTGAGCGCGACGGTGCCGTAGCGCGTGTACTGGTCGAGACGACGGCGGCCCTGCTCGCCCTCCTTCCGCAGCTCGTCGATGGGCTTGTAGACCATGCCCATGAGCTGGATGATGATGGAGGCCGAGATGTACGGCATGATCCCGAGGGCGAAGATCGAGAAGTTCTCGAGCGCGCCCCCGGTGAACATGTTGAAGAACGACAGCAGACCCCCGGTCTGCTTGGCCATCGCCTGCCGCATGACGTTGCGGTCGACGCCCGGAACGGTGACGAAGACACCGATCCGGTAGACGGCGAGCATCCCCAGGGTGAAGAGCACACGGCGCCGGAGCTCCGGGACCTTGTGGAAGTTGCTGATTCCCGCCAGCGTCGCCATGGGGCCTTTCGATCAGGGAGGAGGGGGCAGAAGCCCCGGATCACGCCTCCGAAGAGGCGGCCGGAGCTTTACTCCGGGCGGCGGGCGGCGCAATGACCACCACCTTGCCCCCGGCCTTCTCGATCTTGGCAATGGCACCCTTCGAGAAACGGTGCGCATGGACGGTGAGCTTCTTCGTGAGCTCACCCTCGCCCAGCACCTTGAGCTGGTCGTAACGTCCACGCACGAGACGCGCGGCCTGCAGCGTGGTGGCATTCACCTCGGCGCCGTCGGCGAAGGCCTCGAGCTCACCGACGTTGATGTTGACCACCTTGTCCGCAAGCGGGTTGCGGAAGCCGCGCTTCGGCAGGCGGCGCTGCATCGGGGTCTGGCCGCCCTGGAAGTGCTTCTTGTTGATGTTACCCTTCGAGCGCGCCTTCTGGCCCTTTTGGCCGCGCGCCGAAGTCTTGCCGAGGCCGGAGCCGACGCCGCGACCGACGCGACGACGCTCGGTGTTCGCGCCTTCGGGAGCCTGGAGCTTGGAGAGGATGTCCATGGGTCTACCGCTTCCGGTCTAGGGCTCGTCAGCGAGCCCGCATGGGGGGAGCAGGCCGGTCAGGGCCTGCTCGGGATCACTTCTTCGCCTGGCCCCCACCCTCGACTTCTTGCACGTCGACGAGGTGGATGACCTTCTTGACCATGCCGCGGAACGACGGGGTGTTCGCGACGACGACCTCCGACCCGGGACCGCGGAGCCCGAGGCCCTTGATCACCTTCCGGAAGTGCTCGACCTGACCGATGGTGCTAGCGGTCTGCCGGACCTTGAGATGCGACTTCATCCGGCACCTCCCTCACCGCCCTTGCCCGGAGCCGGGGGGGCCATGCTGCCGCGCTTGCGCGAGGTGGTGGAGCCACCGCCGCGGCGCTGGTAACCGAGGTCCTCCGTCTGCATCGAGCGCTTGTTGGCGACCGCGTCCGGAGCCTTGAGGCCCTTGAGCGCGGCGACCGTGGCGTGCACGACGTTGTGCGCGTTGCTCGTGCCGAGCGACTTCGAGAGGACGTCGTGGATGCCCGCGGACTCGACGACCGCACGCACCGCGCCGCCCGCGATGACGCCCGTCCCAGGGCTCGCCGGCTTGAGGAGGACCTTGCCCGCGCCCACGTGGCCGAAGCTCTCGTGGGGGATGGTCACGCCGTCGAGCGGGATGCGGAACATGTTCTTCCGCGCCTGATCGTTGCCCTTGCGGATGGCCTCCGGCACCTCGTTGGCCTTGCCCAGGCCAACGCCCACATGGCCGGCTTCGTCACCGACGACCACGAGCGCCGAGAAGCTGAAGCGCCGGCCGCCCTTGACGACCTTCGCCACGCGGTTGATGTGGATGACGCGCTCCTTGAGCTTTTCCTCGTCCACTTGATCGAACGCCATATCGAAACCTTCTTCTCGTTCGGGTCGACCGCTCGCGCGGTGCGAATCAGAAATCGAGGCCCGCGTCCCGCGCGGCCTGGGCGAGGGCGCTCACGCGCCCGTGGTAGAGGTAGCCGTTGCGATCGAAGACGACCTTGTCGATCTTCTTCGACTTGCAGAGCTGAGCGATCAGTGCGCCCACCTTCTTCGCCGCCGCGACCTTGTTGTCCTCTTCGAGGGAGCCCTTGAGGTCCTTCGAGAGGGTGGACGCATGCGCGAGCGTCGCGCCGGTCGTGTCGTCGACGACCTGCACGTAGATGTGCTTCGCGCTGCGGAACACCGTGAGGCGCGGGCGCTCGGGCGTACCGTTGACCTTCTTGCGGATACGGAGCTTGCGGCGCTCCCTGCCGACGATCTTCATGCCCATGGTCGTGCCATCCTTCGCGTGAGGAGGCGCTCGTGGCGCCTCCCGCTGCGAATCCTAGGAACTACTTCTTGCCGCCCTTGCCAGCCTTGCCGGCCTTCTCACGGACGCGCTCGCCACGGTAGCGCACGCCCTTGCCGCCGTAAGGCTCCGGCGGCCGGAAGCCGCGGATCTTGGCCGCGGTCTGGCCGATGAGCTCCTTGTCGGCGCCGTTGAGCACGAGGACCGTGCCCTTCGAGTCGGCGGGGATCGTCCCCGTGATGCCCTTCGGCAGCGGGTAGGCGATCGGGTGCGAGTAGCCGAGCGCGAAGTGCAGCGTCGTGCCCTTGAGCTCGACGCGATAGCCGGTGCCCTTCAGCTCGAGGATCCGCTCGTAGCCCTCGGCCGCGCCCTTGACCATGCTCGCGATGATCGCGCGCATCAGGCCCTGGAGACGAGAGCCGTCACGGCCCGGAGCGTTCGACTCGATGTGGAGGCGCGCGCCCTCCGTCTTCACCGAGACGGTCTCGGAGAGAGGACGGGAGAGCTGGCCCTTCGGCCCCTTCACGTCGACCGTGCGATCCTTGATCGTCACGGTCACGCCCTTGGGAACGTCGATGGGGCGCTTGCCAATGCGAGACGTCTTCGACGCCTCGCCGTTGGTCGCGATGATCTCGGCGCTCATCACCACACCTCGCACATCAGCTCGCCGCCGATCTTCTGACGGCGGGCTTCGCGGTCGCTCATCAGGCCGCGCGAGGTGCTCAGGATCGAGATCCCGAGACCGGAGAAGACGCGCGGGATGCGGTCGTGCGGCACGTAGACGCGGCGGCCGGGGCGCGAGACACGGCGGACGCCGTCAATCGCGCTCTGGCGGTCGCGCCCGTACTTGAGCACGATGGTCAGCTTCTTCGCGCCCTCGCCCTCGCTGGGACGCACGTCGGCGATGAAGCCTTCACTCTTGAGGATCTTCGCAACAGCCTCCTTGAGGCGGCTGGCGGGGATCTCGGTACGGTCGTGCCGGGCGAGACCCGCGTTGCGGATCCGGGTCAGCATGTCGGCGATCGGGTCGGTCATCATGGCATCACCAGCTGGCCTTGATCACGCCCGGGAGCTCTCCGCGGAGCGCGAACATCCGGAGGCAGATACGGCAGAGCTCGAAATCGCGGTAATACGCGCGCGAGCGGCCGCAAACCTTGCAGCGGTTCCGGTGCCGCGTGGAGAACTTCTGCGGCCGGTTCAGCTTCGCGAACTCTTTTGCACGGGCCATCGAACTGATTCCTCGAATGGTTCAGGGCGGCTCCTCACGGGAGCGGCCCCAGGTCGCCTAGTGCCTGAACGGGATCCCGAGCTCGGCGAGGAGCGCACGCCCCTCCTCGTCGGTGCGGGCGGTGGTCACGAACGAGATGTTCATCCCCTTCACGACGTCGATCTTGTCGTAATCGATCTCGGGGAAGATGATCTGCTCGCGCAGGCCCATCGTGTAATTGCCCTTCCCGTCGAAACCCTTCGAGCTCACGCCCTTGAAGTCGCGCACGCGCGGGAGAGAGAACGAGATCAGCCGGTCGACGAACTCCCACATGCGCTCGGCGCGCAGCGTGACCATCACGCCGATGGGGAGGTTCTCACGCAGCTTGAACGTCGCGATCGACTTGCGAGCGCGCGTGACGACGGGCTTCTGCCCGCTGAGCGCACGCATGTCCTCGACCGCGGAGTCGATGATTTTCGGGTTCCCCACCGCGGCGCCGAGACCCATGTTGATGACGACCTTCTGCAGGCGCGGCACCATCATCGGGTTCTTGTAGCCAAACTTCTTGGTGAGGGCCGCGGTGACGCTCTTCTGGTAGTGAGCGCGGAGGCGCGGCTTGTAGTTCGGATCGAGCGTCTCGCCCGCGCCGTCGTCAGCCGAGGACTGAGCAGCTTCCGCCGCCTTGCCCTTCTTGCCGCCCTTGTCGCCCTTCGGAGCGCCGCCCTTGGGAGCCGCAGCCTTCGCCGCCTGCTCCTTCGGTGCGCCTTCCTTCTTGGCGCCCTTGTCCTTGGCCGCCTTGTCTTTCTTGTCGTCCGCCATGGCTCAGCTCGCCGCCGTGATCGCCGCGCCGCTCTTGCCGACGCGCGTCTTCGTCACCTTGCCGCCCTCGCCCGTCTCGACCTTGATCTTCACCCGGGTGGGCTTGCCCGTCCCGGGGTCGACCGGCATCACCTTCGAGGCGTGGATCGGCGCTTCCTTCGTCAGCTTGCCGCCCTGCTGGTTGCGGGCGTTGGGCTTGGTGTGGCGGGTCACCACGTTCACCCCTTCGACGACCACGCGGTCGTCGTCGGTGATGATCTTGGTGATCTTGCCCTGCTTACCCTTGTCCTTGCCGCTGATGACCTGGACGAGGTCTCCCACCTTGAGCCGGTTCATTAGAGAACCTCCGGCGCGAGCGAGATGATCTTCATGAACTTCTTGGCGCGGAGCTCGCGCGCGACCGGCCCGAAGATGCGCGTCCCGATCGGCTCCTTGTCCTTGTTGATCAAGACGGCGCTGTTGGCGTCGAACTTGATGTAGGAGCCGTCGCTGCGCTGGTACTCGCGGGCGGTGCGGACGACGACCGCGCGAGCGGTGTCACCCTTCTTCACCTTGGTGCCCGGGAGCGCCTCCTTGATGGAGACGACGATAATGTCCCCGAGGCCGGCGTACTTGCGCCGCGAGCCGCCGAGCACTTTGATGCACTTGACGGTACGAGCGCCGGAGTTGTCGGCCACCTCGAGGTGGGTCGTGACCTGAATCATGGCCTACTCCTCCACCGCGCGCGTGATGAGCTTCGTCACCAGCCAGCGCTTGTCGCGGGAGATCGGACGGTGCTCCGTGATCTCGACGCGGTCGCCGACCTTGTACTGGTTGGTCTCGTCGTGCGCCTTGTAGCGGTCACGCACGCGGACGTACTTCTTGTAGACCGGATCGAGCGACGAGCGGACGACCTCGACCACGACGGTCTTGCTCATCTTGTTGCTCGTGACACGACCGACCAGCTTGCGGCGGAAGCCGTGGCGCTCGGCGACGGGCGCGGCCTCCGCGGCGGGAGCCGGAGCAGCAGCGGCCGGCGCGGGGGCCGCGGCGATGGGCGCCGGAGCGGCCTTCGCAGCAGGCGCGGGAGCAGCAGCGGGCGCCGCGGCCTTCGCCGGAGCAGCCTTCGCGGCGGCGGCGGGCGCTGCGGCCTTCGCCGGCGGCGCCTTCTTGTCGCCGGCACCCTTCGCCGGCGCTTCCTTCTTCTCGGGCTTCTTAGCCATGGCTACGCCTTCTTCTCCTCGCCCGCGGCCAGCATCCGCTGAGTGAGAATGGTCTTGACGCGCGCCAGGTCGCGCCGCGTCTTCCGGATCGAGGCCGTGTCGTTCAGCCGGTTCGTGTAATTCTTGAACCGCGCCTGGAAGACCTCGCCCTGGAGCTGCTTCTCCAGCTCCTTGAGGTGCTCGGTCGTGCGGTCGCTGAGATCCTTCGCCTTCATCGCTCTTAACCTCAGATCAACTCAGGTCACACCGCGCACGAGGAACTTGCAGTGCATCGGGAGCTTGTGAGACGCGAGCCGGAAGGCTTCGCGCGCCACCTCCTCGGTCACGCCCGAGATCTCGTACATCACGCGGCCCGGGAGCACCTGCGCAGCCCACTCTTCGGGGCGCCCTTGCCCCCACCCATGCGGACCTCGAGGGGCTTCTTCGTCACCGGACGGTCCGGGAAGACGCGGATCCACAGCTTGCCGGCGCGCTTCACGTGGCGCTGGATCGCCATACGACCCGCCTCGATCTGCCGCGACGTGAGACGCGCAGGCTCAAGGGCCTGCAGGCCGAAGTCGCCGAAGGACACGTCGCTACCCGTGGACGCGATGCCACGGTTGTTGCCCTTCTGCATCTTGCGAAACTTGGTTCGCTTCGGGGAGAGCATCGCTCTTGCTCCTTACTGGATCCGCCGCGCCTTGCGCTGCAGGACCTCGCCCTTGAACATCCAGACCTTGACGCCGATGATGCCCACCTTCGTGCGGGCTTCGGCGAGGCCGAACTCGATGTCGGCGCGCAGCGTGTGCAGCGGCACGCGACCCTCGCGATACGTCTCGACGCGGCTCATCTCGCTGCCGCCGAGGCGGCCGGCGCAGCGCACGCGGATGCCCTTGGCACCGAACTTCATCGCCGTCGCGACCGCCTTCTTCATGGCGCGGCGGAAGGCGATGCGGCGCTCGAGCTGCGTCGCGATGTTCTCGGCGACGAGCTGCGCGTTCGTCTCGGCCTTGCGGACCTCCTGGACGTCGATGAACACCTCGTTGTCGGTGAACGAGGCGACACCCGGGAACACGGTCTCACCCTTGGTGGCCGTGTTGACGTTGCCGCTCTTCAGGGTCTCGATGCCCTTGCCGCCCTTGCCGATGACCATGCCGGGGCGCGCCGTATAGACGATCACCTTGGCACGGTTGGCAGCGCGCTCGATCTCCACGCCCGCGATGTTCGCGTTGTAGAGGTACTGCTTGATGGCGCGCTTGATGCGGATGTCCTGGTGAAGCCACCGCTGGTACGCGCGGCCGTCCTCGTACCACTTGCTGCTCCACGTCTTGATGACGCCGACGCGGAAGCCATAGGGATGGGTCTTTTGTCCCATGAGTCGTGTCCTCTACTTGCGCTCGTCGAGCTCGATCACGATGTGCGAGACGCCCTTGGTGACCCGGGTCGCGCGTCCCATCGCGCGGGGACGCCAGCGGCGGTTGAACTTGTTCGGGGCCTTGTCGACCGTAGCCTTGCTCACGAAGAGCGCGTCGACGTCAGCACCGTCTTGCTGCGCGTTGGCGACTGCGCTCTCGATGATCTTCTGGAGAACCGGCGCCCCGCTCTTGTTCGTGAACTGGAGCAGCTGGATCGCCTCGGCCGCGTCGCGGCCGCGCACGAGATCGGCGATCATCCGCGCCTTGCGCGGAGCGATCCGCGAGAACCTCGCACTGGCTTTGCTTCTCATTCGAGATACCTCTCGTCGTCGCGCGAACGAATTAGCTCGCGCAGGGGCGAACTGAAGCGGTCGACCGGCGAGCTGAGCCCGTCCGGCACGGGACCTAACCGAGGGCCGAGGCCGAGCGCCCTTTCGGGCGACCGTCCTCGGTGCTAGCCGTCGTTCGCTTCGTGATCTTGGCCCGACGCCTCTCGGCGAGGATCCTCCTCCGCGTCACCGGGGGGGTCCCACGGCGGCCGGAGGAGCGAGCCAAGGTCGAGGCACCGTTACGGCATCGCGACCATGGTCATGGGAACGGACCCGAAGGCACGCTCCCGGAGAAACGGAGGGCGCTTCCTACCAACGGCCTCCTACGTGTGCAAGCAGAATCGTGAACATCGTGATCGCAGGGCGCTCGAGCTGCACGAGCGCTCAGCTCGTTCGTGCGCGGGGAGCCGCGGATCACGATGCCGGCGCGTTGTCGCACATCACGGGGAAGAACGCTCGGTCTTCCTTCTCGTGAGCAACCCGTCGTGACCGGCGCCGTTCGCTTGCAGCCGTGTCGGCTCGCTCGTCCGTGCGATCGGGGTGCGCATTGCCTTCACCCCCCGAGCCTTCCGGTCGCTCCACGAGGAGCTCCCGCGTCCGAGCGATCAGGGCCTCGGCGCGCATCGCCCTCGCGTCAGGAGCGTCCGAGCGATCGCGTCGCTGCGCTGGAGCCCTTCGACCCGTCGCGCCTCGGGTCATCGCGCGCAAGCGATCGCGTCCGCATGGCTCGATGGATGGTCGGCCCGGTCCCGAGCGATCCTCTCGACGACGTTCACGAGCGCCGCCGTCATCGGTCCATCGCATCTCCACAGCGTCGCGGCGACCTTCTCTGCGTGTGCCCGGCGCTGGGTGCCCATCGATGCGTGACGTCTCGGCGACATCGAATGCCGGTCGCGAGCACGTCGGGCACGTACGTGAATGAGCGGTCATTGCCGCTCGAATCGCGCGCCGAAGGCCTGTCGCAATTCGCGACTCTGAACACTTGGAGCGGCGGACCTTTTTCACGAGACCGGCACGTGTGCTTCCGATGATTGAAGAAATCGGCGATACTGATCGCGGGTGCGTCCCGTCCGCGGCTGGGGCGACGACCGCCCGCGATCCGCTCGGTATCGTTTGGCTTCGACAACGCACTTTGACAGCAGGATGCGCGGCGATCCCGCGCCGTGGAGGTCCGTGATGACTCGCTCGCGTCTCGCATCGCCCCTCTGGATGGCCGGCTTGGCAGCCATGTTTGGCTGCGGCTCCGGCGGCGGCACGCCGGGCGGCACGGGCGGCACCGGCGGCTCCACCACCTCTTCCTCGAGCGGCACCGGCGGCGCCACCACCTCTTCCTCGAGCTCGAGCTCCAGCGCATCGAGCTCCAGCGGCACGGGCGGCACCGGCGGCGCCACCGCCTCTTCATCGAGCGGCACGGGCGGCACCGGCGGCGCCACCGCCTCGTCATCGAGCAGCACGGGTGGCACCGGCGGCGCGGGCACCGGCGGCGCAGGCACGGGCGGCACGGGTGGCGTGATCGATCCGACGACGCTCGACCAAGACGGCGACGGATGGACACCGGCGCAGGGCGATTGCTGCGACGTTCCCAATGCCAACTGCCAGAAGCCCGAAGCGGTCAATCCCGGTGCCTTCGAGTATCCGGGCAACGGCGTCGACGACGACTGCGACCCCACGACGCCGGACAACGCGCCCACCGAGCAGTGCAGCGCGGCGTCGCTCTTCAGCAACGTGACCGCCGTCGATCTGCTGAAGGCGATGGACCTCTGCCGCTTCGCCGACGCCGTCCCGGCGACGCCGAAGGACAACAAGTGGGGCGTGATCAACGGCACGCCGAAGCTCGTGCTGGCCGACGGGACCACCGCGCTGCCGGCGGCGAACAACGTGCAGGTCGGCGTGATGACGGCCTTCGGCACCTACGTCACGCCGCAGAAGAACGCGACGATGGCCTCCATCTCCTCGGGCACCGCGCGCGCCTCGGGCGACCCGGGCTACGTCCATCCGCAGAACGGCAAGCTCGCGAATCAGACGGGCGGCAACTACAACGGCAATCCGGCGAACAACGCCGCGCTCGACGTGAAGATCCAGAGCGCTTATCTCACGCCCCACGGCGGCAAGCCGCCCGCGCCGGCCGCGTGCTCGGCCGCCTGCACGACGAACTGCGACAAGGCCTACGACAGCGTCAACATCAAGACGCAGATTCGCGTCCCCACCAACGCCAAGTCGTTCTCGTACAAGTTCAAGTTCTACTCGGCCGAGTTCCCCGAATACCTCTGCCAGAAGTACAACGACTTCTTCGTGGCCTTGCTCAAGTCCACGTGGCAGCCCGACCCCAGCGCCAACCCGCCGCAAAGCCCGCTCCCCGAGGACACGAACATCGCGTTCGATGCCCAGAAGAACCCGGTGAGCGTGAACAACAGCTTCTTCCAGGTCTGCTTCCCGCCGTCCGGCGCGCCCGCGGGCACCTGCCCCTCGGGCACGCTCGAGCTCGTCGGCAACGGCATGGGTGGTTGGGGCACGGACCTCACCGACGGCGGCGGCACCGAGTGGCTGACGAACACCGCGCCCGTCGTGCCCGGCGAGATCATCGAGCTCCAATTCATCGTTTGGGACGCGGGTGATCACAACGTCGATTCGCTGGTGCTGCTCGATCATTTCCGCTGGAGCGTCACGCCGTCCCCCGTCGGAATCTCCAAATAGCCGAAGCCGAGAAAGAGAGCTTTCCATCATGCAAAAGCTTCGACATCCGAGGAAGGTCACTTCCCGCTTCGTTCCGTTCGTCATTCCTCTGTTGGCGGTCGGCGCGGTCGGACTCGGCGCTGCGTGCGGCAGCGGCACCAGCTCCACGGGCTCGGCGACAATGGGCACGGGAGGCCAAACCACCGCCACGAACAGCGGCGGCGGCGGCTCCAACACCACCTCGACGACGAGCAGCAGCAGCAGCAGCAGCAGCGCCGGCAGCACCAGCAGCGGCTCGACGTCCTGCACCAGCGATGGTGATTGCACCGGCAACCCCAAAGGCGCCTTCTGCGACAAGGCGAGCGGCAGCTGCGTCGCCTGCCTGCCCACCAGCGACACGTGCAACGCCGGCAGCTACTGCGATCCGAGCACCTTCACCTGCACCAACGGCTGCAAGGCGGACGCGGACTGCATCGGTGATCCGAACGGCGCCGTGCATTGCAACCCGACCGATCATCAGTGCGTCAACTGCACCACCGACGCGCACTGCCCCGCGGGCCAGCTCTGCCTCGCCTCGGCCAACCTCTGCATCCCGGGCTGCTCGCCCACACACGATTGTCCGGCCAACTTCACGTGCTGCGGCTCGAGCTGCTACGACCTGGCCAACGACGTGAACCACTGCGGCACCTGCACCACCGCGTGCACGGCGCCGCCCAACGGCACGGCGCAGTGCTCGGGCAGCATGTGCACCCTGAAGACGTGCCTCCCGGCCTTCGCCGATTGCAACGGCAACCTCAGCGACGGCTGCGAGTGGAACAAGCTCCAGGACGGCCCCTGCGCCTGCAAGCCGGGCGACACGCAGTCTTGCTATCAGGGCGCGCCGGGCACGAAGAACGTCGGCCCGTGCAAGGCCGGCATCCAGACCTGCAATGCCGACGGCACCGGCTGGGGCGCGTGCGTCGGCCAGGTGCTCCCCGTCTTCGAGATCTGCGCCAACCAGGTCGATGACGACTGCGATGGCACCGTCGACAACGTGCCCGATCAGGACGGCGACGGCTGGACCATCTGCAACGGCGACTGCTGCGACGTCGCCGGGCCCAACTGCTCCAACCCGAAGCTCGTGAACCCGGGGGCCTTCGAGACCGCCGACGGCGTGGACAACGACTGCGACGGCATCATCGACAACGTCCTCCCCACCACGTGCAGCACGGCCGTGAAGTTCGCGGGCGTGACCGGCACCGACGTCGCGCAAGCGATGGACCTCTGCCAATTCACGACGGAGAGCCCTCCGCTCAAGCAGAAGAAGTGGGGCGTCATCGCGGCGGAGCAGGTCTTCGCCAACGGCGCCACGCCCACCACGAACGAGCTGGCGAACTTCCAGAACAAGCAGTCGGCGATCACCAACCTGTTCGGCAACACCGTCACGCCGCACAAGAACGCGACGCTCGCCATGATCTCCACGGGCATGGCCCGCGACGCCAACGACCCGGGCTGGATCCTCCCGATCGATGGCACCGACCTCACCAGCACGGGTGGGAACGTGTCAATCGCCTTCCCCGGGGCCGGCGCGCTCGCGACCTACGTCAATGCGCACGGCGGCAAGCTCCTGCCGGGCAAATGCGGCAGCTTCACCTGCCCGGTCGGCACGGGCGCGTACGACTCCATCAACATCCGGCTGAAGATCCGCACGCCCACCAACGCGCAGGGCTTCTCGTACGATTTCCGCTTCTTCTCGGCGGAGTACTACGATTACCAGTGCGATTACTTCAACGACTACTTCCTGGCGAGCCTCACCTCGGGCGCGCCCGCCATCCCGGCCGATCACAACATCTCGTTCGACGCGCAGGGCAACGCGGTATCGGTGAACAACGGCTTCTTCCAGGACTGCGTCGTCAACAACGGCTTCGGTTGCGGAAGCTGCCCGTTCGGCGGCGCGGCGCTCGCCGGTACGGGCTTCGACAAGTCCTCCGTCCTCGGCGGCGCCACGGAGTGGCTGACGACGGACGCCCCGATCGTGCCCGGCGAGGTCATGACCCTCGAGCTGATGGTGTTCGACGTGCAGGATCACATCCTCGACACGCTCATCCTCCTCGACAACTTCCGCTGGAGCCTGAGCCCCGTCACCCTCGGCACCCACACCTGAAAAGCTAGCCGCACTCCGGCTCTCCCCGAGCGCCGCGCCGCACACCGATGCCGCGCGGCGCTTCGCTTTTGTCCACTCGTGCCTTCGAGACACGCCATCTCCGCAAAGCGCGACGACCATTCTCGAACGGGCGTTTGGCGAAGAGCGCCTGTCGCCACGACACGATATCTCGAGCTGAATCGACGTCGATGTTGCGAGCATCGATGTTGCCGGTGCCTCGGCTCGTCGCGCGATTCGGCGCGCTCAGGACGTACGCAGGCTGGCGGCGACTTTCCGAGCGTCATCGCAGAGAGCGACATCGCCGAAGCAAATCGACGCGAAGCACGATCTCGTCGTGTCCGTGCGAGGCGCGCCGGAACGGAACGTGTCCCCGCACACTCCGCACGACGACACGGGCAAAGGACAAGGGCTCTGGCGGTCAGGGGAAATACGGAATCTCCCCAAACCATCATGAAACAGCCTCGTTCCGCCGCGGCGTTTCCGCGGTGCGCGGGACATTCGATCCTTGTAGGCTTTTGACCTCGACACCGTCCAATGGTGTTTTCGGATAGACACCCACATCGTCCCCGCCGCATTTCTCCGCCTGTTCAGGGTTGCATTCGAACGCGTGAGCGGCGAACCTCTCGGCGGTGCGACGAGCGGCCTCTGCAATCACCCTCCTGACCGCCCTCAGCAGCCTCGGCTGCGCGACGAGCGAGATCGGCCTCAATTCGAGGGTGAGCGCGGCCCAGGCCCCGCAGGAGGCGACGTCGTTGCTCCCGCAGATCACGCGGGTCGCCGCGGCGCGGGAGGCGGTCTCGCCGCGCACCGAGAACGCGGCCTTCCTCGCGCTCCGCGTGAGCCAGGCGAAGGACGCGGAGCCGGAAGATCGTACGGCCGCCATCATGAGCACCAATGCCCGCTGCCCCGCGGACATGGCGCTCGTCGACGATCGCGTGTGCATCGATCGGTGGGAAGCCTCGCTGGTCGAGCGCGTGCCCGGTGGGGCGGAGCGGGCTTGGTCCCCTTATCTGCCCATCGATGGGCGGGAATCGCTGGTTCGGGCCGTGTCGCGACCCGGCGTCGTTCCGCAGGGGTACATCAGCGGCAAGCAAGCGGCGATGGCGTGCTCGGCCTCGGGCAAACGGCTCTGCTCCGGTGACGAGTGGGAGCATGCCTGTCGCGGTCCGTCGAATTACCAATTCCCCTATGGCGACACGCGCCGCGCCGGCGCCTGCAACGACGACATCCGCGCCGTCCACCCGGTCGCCGAGGTCGGGCAGCTCCTCGGTCTCACGCGCGAGCAGCTCTGGCACCAGGGGATGAATCAGACGATCATCAACCAGCTCCCCGACACCCTCCTGCCCACGGGCGCGCGCGCCGAGTGCACCAATGCCTACGGCGTTTACGACATGGTGGGCAATCTGCACGAGTGGATCGACGATCCCGACGGCACGTTCCGCGGCGGCTACTACATGGATACGTCGAAGAACGGTGACGGCTGCTCGTACCACACCACCGCGCACGACTTCACCTACCACGACTACTCCACCGGGTTCCGTTGCTGCATGGATCCGGAGCGGGTCGAATAGCGGTCGTCTCGTGCGCCGGGCAGCCCAAAGGATCCTCGCCGTCGGGCTGACTGCCATTCTCGCGCTCGGGTGCGGGAAGAAGCAGCAGGAGGAGGCGCCCATTCCCCCGCCTCCGCCGCCGGGGCAAGCGTCGCGCGACGAGCTCTCCACGCAGCTCGGCCAGGCCAAAGGCCTCGACGAAGCGCTCGCTCCCACGTCGGCGAAATGGACACGCGTCTTCGTCCTCGACGAAAAGCGAGCTTTGATTGCGGGCGAGGTGGTGAACGAGACGGTTGCGCTCTTCACCGACGACGCGGGCACGACGTGGAAGTCCTTCCGGCACGAGCGCGACGCTTGGTCGAGCTGGTCGGTCGGGCTCGACGGCGCCGTCGTCCTCGGGGTGGGCTCGCGCGAAGGCGCGCCCACGCCGCAGAGCGCTCGCGTGGAGGGCGCGCGCCTCGCCTTCGGGGCTTTCGATGGAACGATTGCCTCGGCGACACCGTTCTTCCCCACGACCAAAGGCCCCATCACGGGCGTGGTGCAGATGGTGAGCGCCGTTCCCGCCATCACCGGCGACGGGTCGGCGGCGATGATCATCGAAGACGCCCCGCGCAAGCTCTCTCTGGTGTACGGCGGCAAGCCGGGCGCCGACGCGGTGCCGCCGCTCAAGCTGCCTTCGGGCGAAAAGATCGTGCCGGTGCCTTATGGGCGTACGCCGGTGATGCTCTCCGTCAAAGGGCGAGACTTGCTGCAACGCCCCTTCCCGGCCCCCAACAAACCGCTGGAGAAGCCGCAGAAGGTCGTCAACATCACCGCTTCACCCACGCTGCTCGCCGATCTCTCGACACCACCGCTCTGCGACACCGGCGTTTGGTCGTTCCAGCGGATTCAAATGCCGTCGAAGAAGGTGGGCGTGATTGGCGTCTCACCGATGCGGATCGTCTCCTTCGCTCTGCCCGAAGGCACGGTGCCGACGACGACCATCGGTTGCGGGGCCAAGCACGTCGTGGTCGAGGCCGTGCAAGCGAAGTCGGGCCCGCCGGCCATGCAGGCCGAGCAACCCGACGTGCCCATCTTGCTGACGTGCGATCTCGCGGGCAAATGCACCTCGCCCAAGAACGCGCCATATCGCATGTGGCCTGGTCCGCAAAAGCGTGAGATGGCCATGACTTCCACTTCGGCCGGCACCGTCGGTGTGATGAGCGTGCGCGCCGGCGATCGCTGGGGCCTCTATCTGGCGCAATCACCCGATGGGACCACGTTCGAACGGCCCCGCGTGATCGGCGAGGGTACCGGCGATCGCGGCCGCATCGAATTGGGAACGCTGGTGTCTTTCGGCAAGCGCGCCCTGCTCCTGATTTCGGCCGACGTCACCGGCACGTCGCGGCGCGGCTGGTTCGTGCTCGTCTCCGACGACGGCGGCACGAATTGGAATCCACCTTAGAGCGGTTTCCACTCGGGTTCGGTACAAGCAGAGAACGCCCGGCAGGGTGATGGCATGCGGGCTGCGCGGGCTCCGCGCATGGGACCGTACAGTGTCGACTTGCGACAGCGGATTGTTGACGCCTACCGCAACGGCGAGGGAAGCATGCGAGAGATCGCGGAGCGTTTCGCCGTCGTTCTCAGCACTGTGCAGGACTATCTCAGTCTCGAGCGGACAACCGGGAGCGTTGCGCCTCGTCCGCACGGTGGCGGAAGGGTCTCGAAGATCGACGAGGCCGGAGCACAGCAACTACAGGCGCTCGTGGATGAGAAGAACGATCGAACCCTGGATGAGCTGATCGAGCTGCTGGAGCGCCGCACAGGTGCGCGCGTGAGCCGCCCGACGATGTGCCGGACGCTGAAGCGGCTTGGTTTGCCGCGAAAAAAAAGACGCTCTGTCCAAGCGAACAAGACAGGCCCGATGTCCAAGTCGCGCGCCGCAGGTTCCGCCGTCGAGCGTTGGCGGCGGGGGCGCGACGGCTGATCTTCGTCGACGAATTTGGCGCTCATCTCGGCATGACGCGTCGCTATGGGCGCGCGCCTCGCGGCAGGCGTGCCTATGGCAAGGTCCCCGCCAACCCGGACCCGAACATCACGCTGGTGATGGGGCTTGGCCTGCGAGGTGTCGTCGCACCGTGGGCCTTTAAGGGGGCGATGAACGGTGAGCACTTCGATGTCTACGTGCGCCAAGTGCTCATGCCCGAGCTGAAGCGCGGAGACGTGGTCATTGCCGACGGCCTTGGCGCGCATCGCCTGCGCGGCGTGCGCCAAGCGCTCCGTGCTCGAGGCGTTCGCTATTGGATTCTGCCCGCGTATTCGCCAGACCTGTCGCCGGTGGAGAACTGCGGCTCCAAGGTCAAGGAGGCCCTTCGCGCCGCAGCTCCGCGCACCGTGCCGGCGGTTTACGACGCGATGGTCCGTGGGGTCGACAAGGTCTTTCGGCAGGACGCGCAGGGCTGGTTCGCGCTGAAAGGCTACATCCGACGACCTCGTCGTCGCGCTCGTCCGCGCCCGGTCCAATCGCGCGCGCCCACGCCACTTGGTCGAGCTCGCGCCTCGCCGAAGACCGGCTGTACCGCACTCGAGCGAAAACCGCTCTAGAGCCATCCCGGTAGACGGGCTCCCTGCGCCCGAGAAGCCTGACGCCGCCGCCGAGCCCGGATCGCCCGGTGCTCGGCGCAATCGTTTGAGCTCAAACGAAACGGCGCACGCGCTCGACCGAGCCAGGCCGGATTCAACGCCAAGAAGCAAAGAAGCAAAAGCGCAAAAGAGCAAAGAGGCTCAGTCCCTCGGCCTTCTTCCGTCTTTGCGTCTCTTGCGCCTTGGCGTTTCTTCTCCCTTCCGGGATCGAGATACGAGGCGTCGGACAGAGCCCAGCGTGTTTACGTGAGCGAGATACGTTGTCTCTGAACCAGATTCGATGACTCGAGTCGGCTTTCACCGCGCAAACCACGGTGACGAGGGCTTTGGGGCCCGAAGGATGCCGAGCGGGAGGGTTCTTGAGCTTGGATCCGCTCGCGGGCGCGGGCGGCGCGACGCGCCGCTCGCCGAGGGAGGAGCGAGCGGCGTGTCGTGACGATACGAGAGCGATTCGACTACGCAGCGGCGGCTGTGGCCTGCTGCGCGGGGGCGCCGCGCTTCTTGCCGCGACCTCCCTTGGCAGAGCCGCGGACCACCGGACCCTTGGCCGTCTTCCGCGCCGTCGCGCTCGCGCCCTCGGCCGTCTTGGCGTCGCCGGCGTAGCGGGCGAAGCGTCGATCGCCGCCTTGGAAGATACGCTTCGCGAGCTTCAGCTCTTTGAGAGCCGCGGCCGCGCGCGTTTGGGGGATGCTCGCCTGCTTGGCCACGTCGCTCGCGCTCACGCCGGCGCCCGCTTTCACGATGCGCTCGATGTTGTCGAGCAGGCCCTGTCGATCGGCCGAGACCGCCGCGCGACGCGCCGGCGCAGTCCGACGCTTCTCTCGGATGGCAGACCGCTTTCCTTTCGCTTTTTGCACGGCGGCCGTGACCGCCCGTGCTGGCGACAGCTTACGCTTGCCGTTGGCTCGCCCCACCGCCGCGCCGAGCACGCCGAGCTTCTGCTTCACCAGCTCCAATAGCGCGTCGTCGGGCATCTCCCGTACGAATTTGACGATCTGCGCTGAGAATGCGTCCATGGTCGTCTGTTCCTCTCTTCATCATGCCGCAGATGAAAGCGGCGCCTCGAATATGCCGGTATTCCAAGCTCGGTCAAGCGAATTGGGCCTTCGGGAGCCATCGAGTGGGGCGAGATCGGATGGGAGTGAGAACATCGCTTCGTGTCACACGCGACACGCACCGCGCCGGCCGCGGAGCGGCTTCGCGTTGACGAACAGCCGGGGCTCGCGACAGGATGCGCCGCGATGTCGCTGCCCTGCGCGCCCGAGCCGGAGGTCATGGATTCGGGCGCATCGGCCGGCACTCACGAGGCCATGGATCAAGATACCGAAAACACATGTTCACGCGCTGGCCGGAGCACGGATCCCACGCTGGTCGTGGGCCCCAACGCGGCCCTCGTTTTCACGCATGGCCGCGCTCCATACCGAGCTGTCTTCGTGACGTATCCGCAACGCATCGCGGCCATCGCGCTCCTGGCCATGACGGCTTTCGCTTGTGATCCCGCGCCCGAACGGCCCGACAAGGCCCCTCCGCCGCGGCCCGCCGCCGCTTCGGCGAGCGCACCGGGGACGGCGAGCGCCGCGGCGCCGAGCGCGAGCGTCGCTGCCAAGACCGAAAACGGGCTCACCGGTGCTTGGGAAGGGAGCTACGAGGCCAAGAAGGGGACCGTGTCACTGCCACCCAAGGTGAAGGACAAGGCCCTGGCCGCCGATGATGGGAAGAAGGCCGCCGGCCCGGGGACGGTGGAGATCACCATCGGTCCCGAAGGCGACGTGCGCGGCAAGCTCAAAGGCGCGCTCGGCGGCGGCGTGATCACCGGCAAAGCCGAAGGAGCCATGCTGAGCACCAGCGTCTCTCCCGACGATCCGCGCGCCCCCGATGCCATGTTCGGCGTGCTCGTCGGCACCATCAAAGGCGACGTCATCGAAGGCGTGATCCGCGTGGCCGGGCCCGACGCCACCATCGTGCGCGAGGCCCCCGTCACCCTCAAGCACAAGTGATCTGTTGATCTCCTGAGGTGCGCCTCGAACGAGGTGCGCCTCGAATCGTCGCTCGGGATGTGATCGAGAAAGCGTCGCGCGACGCGCAGCAGCTTTTGTCGGTCACATCTTCACGCCACGCGGCCGCTCGGCGTGAGAGAGCCGAGGCTCGTCCACACCTTCGCCTCGATGAAGATGCGCACCAAATCACCATCGATGTGGTTGTCGCGCACCTCGAAGCCGAGGATGTCGAGCGCCTTTTCCAAAGGAACGGCCTTCTTGTAGGGTCGATCGCTCGCCGTCAGGGCGTCGAAGATGTCGCTCACCGCCATCATCTTCGATTGCAACGGGATCTCCTCGGCGCGGAGGCGATTCGGATAACCCGTGCCATTGAGGCGCTCGTGGTGCGAGCCGGCGATGACGGCGACGCGGCGGAACTGCTTTCCCCAAGGGATTTGGGAGAGGAACGTATACGTGTGCGAGACGTGACTGCGGATCTCGTCGATCTCGCTGCTCGTCAGCGAGCCCCGCGCGATCGACAGACTCGCGATCTCGGAGGACGTGAGGAGCGGTTGCAAGTTGCCCGTGACGTCGACGTACATCTCCTGCGCCAGCGCGGCGATGCGCTCGAAATCACCCCCCTTGAGGACGGTGGGCTCGTTGGCGGCGAGGATCAATTCGAGGGCCGCGTCCAGCGCTTGCCGGCGCACGGCGAGGTCGTGATCGAGGGCGGCCAGATCGTCGGCGGACGCGCCGCGCACGAGCGCCCGCACTTTGCGCTCGAGCACGGAGACCTCCAACGATCGGATGGCGAGCTCGAAGCGATTGCGGATGGCCCCGAGCTCGGACGGAAAGAGCTTCTTGGCCTTGAGCAAAACCTCCTCTCGCACTCCGATCTTGCCGAAATCGTGAAGCAAGGAGGCATATTCCAGCTCGCGTAGATCGCCTTCGCCGAAGCTCACGCCGCGATAAGGGCCGCTCGGCGAGAGCTCGACGGCGCGGGCCAGGCCCACCGTCAACTCGGCGACGCGGCGCGAATGACCGCTGGTGGTCGGATCGCGGGACTCGATGGCCTCCACGCTGGCGCGCACGAAGCCTTCGAGCATGCGCTGGATCTCGGTGTTGAGGATGGCATTCTCGAGCGCGATCCCGGCCTGCGACGCCAGCGTGGCGAGGAGCTGCTCGCTGCGATCGTCGAAGGAGATCACCTGCTCCGCCACGTCCTCCGGGGCGAGGAGCTTCTTGTCGGGATCGCGCTTCTTGTTGATGAGCTGAATGACGCCGATGACGTCGCCCACGCGCGAGAGGAGCGGCGCGCACAGCATCGATTTGGTCCGATAACCGACCTTGTCGTCGAAGGATCGATCGAAGCTGAAGGGCGCGAGGGCCGGGAGATCGTAGACGTCGGCGATGGCCAGCGGCTTCTTGTGGAGCGCGACGTAGCCCGCCATGGAGCGCGGGCTCATGGGGATTACGAACTCGCGCGAGTCGAAGACGCAGGACGCGTTCTGCGAGAGCTTGAAGCGCAGCGTGCGCGCGTGCGGCTGCGGATCGTCGCCCTCGACCACGTAGACGCTGCCCGCGTCCGCGCCGGTGATGAAGCGGCTCTTCTCCAGGATGAGGCCGAGCAGCCGATCGATCTCGCGCTCGGTGGTGATGGCCTTGGCGATCTCGATGAGCTCGCCGAGCTCGTACCGATAGCGAGAGAGCCATTTGCCACGGCTCTCGGCGCGTGCCTTCGATTCGAGCAGCTCGAAGGCGTTGTGGGCGGCGACGAAGAGCTCGTCGACGCTCGGATCCGAGGGCACCAGCGCGGCCAAGCCTCGGTTCAACGCCTGCGCCAAATCGGGCTCCGCGGGCCGCCCACAGAGGACGATCATCGCCTCCCCCGCGGCCAGCTTGGAGGCGAAGGGACGAAGCACGTCACGGCCCCGCTCCCACACCGCCGCGGGCGCGACGATGACGAAGAGCTGATCTTGCCGCACCGTCACGAGGAGCGGATGCGGCCGCGCGATCACGCGATCGCCGTGGCGGGGATCGGCGGCGAGGCGCGCGACGATCGCAGTCATCGCCATGGCCGGCTCGGCGGCGTCGAGGGGCGGGGTCGTCACGTCAGTCACTTCTCCGGAGGCATGGGGGCAGAGCCCGGCTTGCCGGGCGAGCCCCCATCGTTGGACGAGGGAATGGTAGATCCCGGCTTGCCCCCGTCGTTGGACGGAGGCTCGGCGACGCGCCGCTTCTCTTCACGAATGCGCTCGCGTTCGGCGTCGCGCTTGTCGTACGCGACGATGATCCGTTGCACCAGCGGGTGGCGCACCACGTCGACCTCGGTGAAGGTGCAGAACGCGATGCCCTCGATCCCCGCGAGCAGCTCGCGCGCCTCGGCCAAGCCGCTGCGCTGGCCCGAGGGCAGATCGACTTGGGTCACGTCGCCCGTCACCACCGCGCGCGACGCATAGCCGAGGCGGGTGAGGAACATGCGCATTTGATCGCTGGTCGCGTTCTGCGCCTCGTCGAGGATGACGAAGCTGTCGTTGAGCGTGCGCCCGCGCATGAACGCGAGCGGCGCCACTTCGATCTGCCCTCGCGCCACGAGGCCCTGCGCCTTGTCCGGATCCATCATGTCGTGGAGCGCGTCGTAGAGCGGGCGCAGATACGGGTTCACCTTCTCCGCCAAATCGCCGGGGAGGAAGCCGAGCCGCTCGCCCGCTTCGACCGCGGGCCGCGTGAGGATGATGCGCTTCACGCGCCGCTCGAGGAGCGCTTGCACCGCCATGGCCATGGCCAGATACGTCTTGCCGGTGCCCGCGGGTCCGATGCCGAAGGTGAGATCGTGCGTCCGGATCGATTGGATGTAGCGCTTCTGTGCGATGCCTTTGGCATTGAGCGGCCGGCGCCGCCCGGAGATGAGGACGACGTCCTCGAAGAGATCGTGAAGCGTGATCGTCGGGTCCTCGCGCAGGGCATTGAGCCCGCGCGTGTAATCGGACGCATCGAGCGTCGTGCCCGTGCGGAGGAGCTCCGATGCCTCGGCGAGGAAGCGCTCCGCGACGGCGACGCTGTCGGCCGCGCCCGCGAGTCGAATGGTATTGCCCCGGACGCCGGCGTCGATGCCGAGCGATCTGGAGACGGCCTTGAGATGCTCATTGCCGGGCCCCGCCAGCGCGACCAGCGTCGCGTTGTCGGTGACCTCGACGTCTGCAGTGATTCGAAGAGTTGTCATCGAGACGTTCGGAGGAGGGTGACCCGCGATGCCCCGACGCGCCCACGCGGGGCGCGTCCTTGACCTTGAAAGCCCTGCATGCGAGCGTCGCGGCCGGCTTCTCGCTCGATTCGAGCATCGCGGAGGAACACGAGGCATGAGGATAGCCATTTCGGCTCTGCTGGGCATGACCGTCACGCTGTCGGGGGCGATCGCCCTGGCGCAGCCCGCGCCCCCGCCGTCCGACGCGCAGCCCCCGGCCGATGCTCCTCGTGGCGCCGACGCGCCGCCGCCTGCGCCGCCCGCGCCGGGCTCGGTCGCCGCACCCGAGCCTCCGGCCGCGGTTCCCTCGCCGTTCCCCGCCGAGGGCGAGTCGCCCGACGAGCGCATGGACAACGTCGGCTTCCGCGTCGGCTCGGGCTTCTTCATTCGCGATTCGCGGGACAATTTCCGCCTTTATCCACATGTCATCTTCGAGACCGACGTCTATGGCTTCGCCGGCCCCGGCGTGAGCAAAGTGCCCTCGGCCGATCTCTCGGTCGGGCTCAAGCCGCGCCTCTTCATCCGCCGCGCGCGCATCGGTTTCGAAGGCGAGTTCCTGAAGCGCTGGAGCTTCGGCGGCGTCATCGAGTTCGGCGGTCAGCCGCTCACCAACGTGCCCGGCGGCAATGGTCCGAGCGAATCCACCGCGGGCAAGCCGGGCCAGACCCCGAGCGCGGCGAGCGCCCGTTACGCGCCCGTCGAGAGCGTCGCGAGCGGCGCGTTCCCCGCCGATGTGTACGTCGGCTACAGCGTGTGCAAGTGCCTGAACATCCAGATCGGCCACTTCAACGCGCCCGTCACGATGGATAACCGCACGGGCGACCTCTACTACCCGCTCATGGAGCGGAACGTCGCCATTCGCTCCTTCGTGATGGGGAACTCGCCCCGCGATCTCGGCGGCATCCTCTGGGGCGAGCTGGGCCCGCGCGTCTTCAATTACGAGATCGGCGTCTTCGGCGGCGACGGGCAGAACCGGCCCTCGGTCGACGCCCGCGTCGATTTCATGGGCCGCATCTTCGCGCGTCCCTTCGCCGGCATCGGCACCGGCGATCTCGCCAAGTTCACGCAGGTCGGTGTGAGCGCGCGCCACGGCGATCGCGATCCGGCGAGCGTCGGTTACGACTACGCCAACATCACCACCGGCCAAGGCTTCGTGCTGTGGAAGCCGACGTACACCGACAGCCTCGGCCGCCAAGTGCACATCATCCCGAGCGGCGCGCAGAACATGATCGGCGGCGAGCTGCGCACCCAGGTGGGCCGCTTCGCGATTCAAGGCGAGGCTTACTACGTCGCCAACAACACGCGTGAAGCGGTGGATGGTTATCAGCTCACCAACACCGAGCGCCTCGGCCGCATCAAGGGCGTGGGCTGGTACGCGCAGGCCTCCGTGTGGCCCGTGGGTGATGCGTTCCTCGCCGGTGAGCCCGGCATCTATCGCCCGCGTCACCTCGATCTCAAGGCCAAGGAGTCCGCGCGCATGCCGCACGGGCTCGAGATCCTCGCCATCGTGTCGGGCATCAACGCCAACTACAAAGGCGGCTCGCGGCTCGACTCCGTCGACGATCCCAAGACCCCGTCGGGCGCCATCAACATCTATCAAATCGGCGGCGGCGTGAATTACTGGCACACGCGCCACGTGCGCGTCGGCTTCAACTACATGGCCTATCTCACGCCGGGCAGCGGCACCGCGAGCAACACGGCCGTCGTCCCCGACAACTTGCAAAAGGCCGCCGACGGCACGCCCGGCAGCGGTCACATCCTCCACGAGCTCGGCGGCCGCATGGCCGTCGCGTTCTAGCCTCTCCTCACCAACGAGCTTTGCTCGCCGCACCTGCGGCACGAAGGCCGGCGCGTGACGACCAGCGCGATCGCACCGGCGCGTGCGCACCGCGCTCGTGAGGGGCGCATGACGGAGGTGCGACGCGCGCTCTGCCCTTCCTTTGCGGGCACGCGGCGGTGACGTTGGTTGGGTCGCGAAGAGGGGCTGCCTTCAACTTGGCCCAGCGCGGCGGCGCGGGGTAACCCCGTCCGCGATGCGCCAGTGGATCGCCATCGGGGCCGCCGTGGGGCTGGTCGCCGTTTGCTTGCCGTACCTCCGCAGCCACGACGCCCAGATCGGCGACATGCTCGCCAAGGGCAAGGCGCGGGCGACTGCAGCCATCATCAAGCGCGAGGTCACCCCGCCGCCGCTCACCGATCTCGATCTCAGTCGGATCGACGCACGCGGCGGCGTGGCCACGGCCCCGGCACACGGCGAGCGCAAGGCCGAGCTCACGCTCGTGCCCAAGTATCAGCGCGCCGCCGAAGGCTTCCTGCGCAACGGTCACGTGCCCGAAGGCGCCGTCGTGATGACGGACGTGAAGACGGGCAAAGTCCTCGTCTGGGCCAGCATCGTCGAGGACGGGCCCATGCGCGACATCGCCGCCGAGGCCACCGCGCCGTCGGCGAGCGTCTTCAAGATCATCACGGCCACCACGCTCGTCGAGCAGGGCTTCGGCCCGAGCACGAAGCAGTGCTACTCGGGCGGCGAGCACCAGCTCAAAGCCATCGATCTCGTCGACGACAAGAAGCGCGACAAGTGGTGCGCGACGATGACGCAGGCGATGGGGCGGAGCCTCAACACCGTGTTCGCCCGCCTCGCTTCGAAGAACCTCGATCGCGACAAGATCAGCGGCGTCGCCGCGCGCTACGGCTACAACAGCGAGATCCCCTTCGACGTGAAGATCGCGCCGAGCACGCTCAAGTTCCCCGACGACGATCTGGGCTTCGCCCGCACCGCCGCCGGCTTCTGGAACTCGACGCTCTCACCCTTCGAAGGCGCGAACCTGGCGACGACCATCGCCAACGGCGGCGACATGATCCGCCTCTTCGTCGTCAACAGCGTGAAGGACGAGTCGGGCGAGCTCTACCACGGCCCGACGGGCCGCCAGGTCGTGCGCCACGTGCTGGACGAGACCGTGGCCGCGCAGGTCACCACGATGATGGAGAACACCGTGGAGAGCGGCACCAGCTACAAGTCCTTCCACGACAAGAGCGGCAAGGCTTACCTCCCGGACATCCGCGTCGCCGGCAAGACGGGCACGCTCACGAAGCCCGCGCAGGACGGGCCGTTCTACACGTGGTTCGTCGGCTTCGCGCCGAGCCGCAAGCCCGAGGTCGCCATCAGCGTGATGGTGGCGAACCACCTCAAGTGGCGCGTGAAGGCGACCAACGTCGCCAGCGACATGCTGCGCGTCTACTTCGCCGACAAGGGCGCTCCCGGCGTGCGAGCCCCGGGCGATCACGACGCCACCGCGCAGCGCTGAGCCATCCATCTCGTTGCCGGTGCGCGCGTGCTCACAGCTCCGGGCGCGGCCCGTGCTCCGTGCGAGGCACGTCGCGAGGCTCGAAGCAGGCGCGACAGCGGGCCTCGTAGCTCTCGGCGCCGCCGACGAGAACCGTCGTGGCCTGCGGGATGAGGCGTTGCGATCGGCTCGCGGGCGCGCCGCACACGGTGCAGACCGCGTGCACCTTGGTGACCTCTTCGGCGATGGCCATGAGCTCGGGCATCGGCGCGAAGGGGCGGCCCAGGTAGTCTTGATCGAGGCCGGCTGCGATCACGCGCACGCCGCGGTTCGCCAGGCGCTCGCACACCTCGACGATGCCGCGATCGAAGAACTGCGCCTCGTCGATGGCGACGACCTGCGTCTCCTCGTGCACACGTTCTTCCAGGCTGTCGCTGCTCGACACCGCCACCGCGTCCACGGCGATGGCGCCGTGGCTCACGATTCGCTGGGGATCGTAGCGATTGTCGATGCGCGGTTTGAACGCTTGCACCCGCTGCCGGGCGAAAAGCGCGCGTTTCACGCGACGAATGAGCTCTTCGGTCTTGCCGCTGAACATCGACCCGGTGATGACCTCGACGGTCCCGGACCGACGGCCGAGGGACCACTCCCCGGCCGGAGATGAAGCACTGAGCCGCACAGGTGGGAGAGAATCCGCCTTCCGCCGCGAACCCGCAAGGACATCCTTCCAACCGGGTGCCGGAGTGGGTGAGAACACCGCTTAGATCGCGAAATCCAAATGGAAAGCTTCGAGGACGGAGCCCCCGCCGCCCTTCCTGCGTTCCGGCGTCGGCGCAATCGACGCGACGCATGCCCCATCGAACGGTGACCGTAGGCCGATCGAAAAACGCTCGTCGACGACGCTTGTGCAGGTTGTGCTCCACCGACAGGTGCGTGCTACATTGTTTTTGTGCAGGTTGTGCTCCGCAAGATTGGCCGAGGGTCGCGCGCGGTGATCGGGCGGTTGGTGCGTGCACCTCGGAAGGGCTCGGTCGTCGTGATCGAGTTCTCCGATGGGATGCACGAATACGTGACCACGCCGGTCAAGCGCGTGCTGCGGCTCGCGGGGCGCGAGGTCTTCTACATCGAGACGGTCAACTCGCGTTACCGCCTCGAAGTGCGCGGCCGTGAAGTCGCGCTCGACGGCGCCGTCGGCGGCGGCTGAGCTGTCACGATGGGGCCGCAAGCGGCCCCAAACCCCACGCCGGCAGAGCCGGCGTCGAGCACGATGGCGTGTCGCTGAAGATGTGATCGGAGACGCGGCGTGCGTCACATCACATGCTTGCGTGTGCGTCGGCTCGTGTGCGTCGGCACGCAGGGCGCGCTGTCGCGAACGACGCGAAGCCAGCGCGAGCGGGGAGCCCGGCGCGAGCGAAAAGCTGCAGGCGAGCGGCTGGACGTGAGCGCGCATGGCTGCGTGGCGGACGGGCCGGCCGTGATCGCGAGGGAAAACGCAACGCGGGGCTTGCCCTTCGGCCGCGTCTCCGGCATAGGTCGTCCCCCATTTTCCCGGGCCGGACGAGCCGGCCTTCGTCACGTCTGGAGCAATGCGATGGGCAAGCGCGATCGCCGCAACTCGTTGAAGATGAGCCGCCGCAAGGCGCAGGTGAAGAAGAAGATCCGCGAGAAGCGTCCGAAGGCGGTTCGTACGCCCGCGGCCGCTCCGCCGGCGAAGAAGGCGCGCGCGCCGAAGGCTGCGCCCGCCGCGCCGGCCGCCGAGGGCTGATCGCTGGGTACGATGGGGCCGCAAGCGGCCCCAAGCCCTGATCACAATGGGGCCGGACGAGCCGGCGCTCAATCACGATGGGGCACAAGCGGCCCCAAACCCTGATCGATCACGAGGGTCGGCGTCGCTGCCGGCCCTCGCGTTCATCGGCTCGTCGGCTCGCTGTTGGGCGGCCGCGAGGCCGCGGCTTCACTGTTCGTAGATCGTCCGCGTTTGATAGCGCGAGCGCGGCGATGCCGGGGGCGCTGCGTTCGGCGCAGCCGGAGCGTCGCTCTTCGCGGCGTCTTCCTTGGGGCTGAGATCGGCCAGGAGGCCGCGATCTCCGCTGCGCTCTTCCTCGGCGATCATCCACCACGTGCCGCGCTTCTCCGTCCAGCGCTGCGCGATGTCCGTGGTGCGCATGGTGGTCTCGTCGGCGCGTTGCCAGAGCACGGTGACGACGACGTCCGCGTCGCCGTCCTTGCGCATCGAGACGCCGCCGAACTCGTAATCGACGATGCGCGCCGTGCGTCCCCAGCCCGCGTGACGCACGTTGAAATCGCCGCGCGCGGTGTCGCGCACGTGCTCGAGCGCCACGTCCATGCGGCCGAAGCGAGCGGCGGTGTTGAGATCGTAGGCCGACTCGGTGAGCCGCTGCGCGGACGACGGCGGGATGACGCAGGCAGCGAGGCCGAGACCGAGGAAGAGGACGCACGAGGTGGCGCGGAGCATCGCCGCATGCCTAACGAGCGCGCCGGGAAAGGGCCAACTTCTCGTCGAGCGCGCCGATCACGATGGGACGAAGACGCTCGCCGTCCCCCACGCCGCGAGGCGCCGGGGGACGGCGGAGCAAGCATTACAGACCGGAGACGTTCAAACCGCCGGCCTTGATCTTCGTCTTCGCCTTCATGGGCCCTCCTTTCTCGTGGCAGCGTGCGCCACCGCGTCACCGTAACCGCATTTCCGGTGCTTCAGAACGCGGTCGAGGCGACGAAATACGGCTGTCCGCCCTTCACGGCCTCTTCGCTGAAGCCGTAGGCGTAGCCGATGCGGATCTGCGTGCCGAGCACGTATCCCAAGCTCAGGTTGAGCCACAGCTCGGCACCGACGGAGGCGTGGAGCTGTCGAGAGTCGATGAGCGCGCCGTGGTGAAAGAAGCGGATGCCGCGCAGATCGAGATAGTCGAAGGCACCACCGTAATCGAGGAAGACGTTGCCGTCGATGCGGCGGAGGAAGAGGGGGAGTGTGGAGATGCCGTGATCGGGATAGAGGATCGGAAAGCGATATTCGATGTTGGTGAGCAGGTATTGCTTGCCTCGGTAGACGCGGGGCGGGTAGCCGCGCAGGACGAAGGAGCCGTTGAAGACACCGCTCATCACCTCCGAGGGGAGGCTCGTGCCCGCGAGATCGTAGCCGCCCACCGTATAAGGGCTGCCGCGGGGATAATCGCCGTCCTGAATGGCGCCGGCCGCGCGGAGGGCGAGCGTGTGCCAGCGCGACCACGGCATGGGGATGTAGCCGGTCACGCTCCCGCTGATGCCGCGCAGGCTGTAGGTCGAGCCCACGTAAGGGCCGGCGTAATCGAGCGCCACGCCGAGAGCGACGCCGCGGATGGCGCCGGAGGCGTCGTAAGAGCCTTCGACGTTGTTGTAGCTGTAGCCGAGATGAACGACGTTGATCGTGCCGCGCGGCGGATCGGTGATGACCGGTGAATAGGGATCGAGCTTCGATCCGACCGGCAAATCACCCCGGAAACCAGCGACGTTGAAGGAGAGGCCGACGCGGTGCGAGGCGAACTCCTCGCGGTGGGCGTAGGCGACGCCGACGCTGATGCCGTTGTTGTACTCGTCGTATTTGATCTCCTTGCCATTCACCACGTAGCCGCCGCGGGGCACCACGTTGTGGAAGAAGTGAGCCTCGAAATCGACGGGGAGACGGTTGAAGTAGTAATCGAGGTTGAACGAGGGCGAAGGGCCGCTCGGCTCTGCGTTGATGGTGGCGGAGAGCGCGTGCATGCCGACGACGTCCGCGGCCGTGGTGGTGAAGGTGACCGCGTTGGGGCCGTAGACACCAGGCTTGATGTTGAGGAGATAGTTCGTCGGGCCGAAGGTGGGCAATGGATTGTAGCGCTTCGGCCGGTGGACCAAGGGCGGTGGCTCGGTCGGCGGATCGGGGCGCTCGGGGAGCATGTCGATCGCGGGGAGGAAGCGCGCGCGATCGAGCGGCATGGCGTAGAGGTCGTAGCCGTAGGAGGTGTATCCGACGTAGACGAGGGTCTTCTCGTCGGCGCTGATCGCGGGTTGAAAGGCGCCCGTGCGTACGTTGGTGATCTGCGCGAAGGTGCCTTTGGCGAGATCGTGGGCGTAGACGTTGAAGATGCCAGTCCGGTCGGAGACGAAATACAATGCCTTGCCGTCGCTGGACCAGACGGGCGTCATGTCGATGGCGCGGTCGCGGGTGACGTCGCGCAGCTTGCCCGTGGCCACGTCGACGAGGCGGATGTCGCGATAGCCGCCCGCGCTCCACACGCTGTAAGCGACGGTGCGGCCATCGGGCGAGAAGCGCGGGGTGTAGACCTGCTCGAAGCGTTGGCTGGGCGCGAGATCGCGCTTGTTTTGCAGCTTTCCTTCGGGGGTGAGGTCGGCGATTTCGAGGAAGCTCGTGCCCCGCGCGTTGACGGTGAAGACGACCTGGCGGCCGTCGGGGCTGACGTCGGCGTACTGCGCGCGCTGGCCGATGGTGAGCCGTTTGCGCGCGCTCTCCTCGCCCTGGGGCGAGCGCTGGCCGCGGGGGAGGAGGAAGAGATCGTCGCGCGAGTAATAGTTCTTGAAGATGGCGGCGCTGTGGAAGAGCAGATCTCCGGTCGGCGTGAAGGTCGGGCTCGTGCTGCCGATGGTGCGGGCGACGAGCTCCTCGCTGCGCTCACCCTCTTTGGGGGCGGCGAGCGGGATGCGATAGAGGCCGGCGCGGGTGTTACCGTCTTCGCGATAGTAATAGAGCTCTTCGGCGTCGCCCTCGCGCGCGACGCGCGGGAGGAAGCGGGGATATGCGAGCGTGCGACCGTGACGCGTGATGCGCGTACCTTCGCGGAGACCGCGCTTGTGGACGGCGCGCATCTGCTCTGCGTAAAGGCGCTTGATGTGGTCTTTGAAGCCCTCGTAGAGCTCGGGATACGTGCTCCCGGTGGCGCGGCGGATGGAGCGGTTGAGGCCCCAAGGCACGATCCAAGAGCCGTAATCGCGGCTCACCGCGCGCATGGTGTCGGGGCCGTAGACGTCGGTGATCCAGCGGAGGAATCGCGAGCCGTAGAGGTACCAGAGGTTGCCGCCCGGATAGCGATAGGGCGTCGAGGAGATTTGATCGAGGCCGGCGATGCGATCGGCGATCACGTCGGCGCGGAGGAACATGTCGAAGAGGCTGGCGCGGATGCGGCCGCCGCTCGTGTGCTGGGACTCGCTGACGACGGCGAGGCCCTCGAGGATCCAACGCGGTTGGACCTGATTGGGCGCCAGCGTCTTGCCGAGGACGGCATTGACGATCGCGGGGAGGCCCGAGATCGTGTCGGTGTGCGCGATGTGCGTGTATTCGTGGGTGACGAGCGAGGTGTACCAGTCGTCGTAATCGCTGAGGGGCGAGAGATCGTCGGGCGCGGTGACGTAGAGACGAATGGTGTTGCGCGGGAGGGCGCCGGCCGAGCCGTTGGCAGATTCGGAGTCGTCGGTGATGACGATCTGGGTGACCTGCGTGGGCGTGTAGCCGAGATAAGGGGCGATGCGATCGTGGATGACCTCGGCGAGCGACGCGACGCGGGAGGCGATCGGCTCGAGCGGGCGATCGTAATGGATGCGGAAATGCTTGGTCTCGATCGTGTACCAATCGAGATCGGGATCGCTGTACGCGGCCGCGTCAGGGGCAAATGCGAGGGCCGCGCCGAGCGCCAGGATGGAGGCGGCGCGCCGCGCGAGGGCGCGCATCACAGATCGTCGTAGAACATCGGCTCGCGGTTGCGAGCGTAGCGGTAGACGAGCTGCTTGCCCTCGGGCGAGATCTGCGTGAAGCGGGCGCCGAAGCCGGGATCGGCAGAGCCGCCTTCGCGCGTCCATTGGACCACGCCGGTCGCCTGAAATTCGTAATCGCCGGGGAGCAGGACGCGGAGATTCACGGTCGTGCCGATCTTCGGCACTTTGTAGGTCGCGACGAAGATGCCGCCGTGCTCGATGACGTCGTTGCCGCTCAGGCCTTTGTAGAAATTGGAGGCGCTGTGAATGCCGAGCTCGACGTCGATGGCGCCCTTGACCGGCGGGACGCGCGTCGCGGGCGCAGGCGCAGCTTGCGGCGCAAGGGCAGGTGCAGCTTGCGGCGCGGGCGCGGCCGGCTGCGCGGGACGGGCGATGGGCACGGTGGCCGCGACCGGCTGAAAGGCCTGCTGCGGCTGGCGCTCGGGCTGCGCGTATTGCGGCTGCGGCGCGGGCTGCGCGTATTGAGGCTGCGGTTGCGGCGCGGGCTGCGCCGCGTATTGCGGCTGCGGTGCAGGCTGCGCGTATTGAGGCTGCGGCTGCGGCGCAGGCTGCGCGTATTGCGGTTGCGGCGCGGGCTGCGCGACGGGCGCGGCCTGGTATTGAGGTTGCGGCGCGGGCTGCGCGTATTGAGGTTGCGGCGCGGGCTGCGCGTATTGCGGTTGCGGCGCGGGCTGCGCGACGGGCGCGGGTTGGTATTGAGGCTGCGGCGCAGGCTGCGCGTATTGGGGCTGCGGTTGCGGCGCAGGCTGCGCGGCGGGCGCGGGTTGGAGAATGGGAGTCGGCTGGATGACGGGCTGCGCGACCGGTTGAGGCGCGGGCTGCGCGACCGGCTGCGGTGCAGGAGCAGCAGCGGGCTGCGGTGCGGGCGCGGCGGCGGGGGGCTGGTAGCGCGCGAGCGCGTGGACTTTGCTCAGAGAGCCGGCGACGGCTTCCATCACGGCGTCGACGGCGGGGTGATCGCCGTCGATCTTCTGGAGCTGATCGAGCGCGGAGCGGACCGCGGCGAGCGCGGAGTCGCGGCCTTCGAGGTTTTGACCGTTGGTGCGCTCGACCCGATGCAGGACGCTCATGGCCTGCGCGATGGGCTCGGCGGCTTCGAGCAGCGCGTTGGGGACGTCGTCGTCGGACTGGAGCGCGTTGAGCGCGGCGGCGAGCTTCTCGCGGGCGGCCTTGGCAAGCTGAACGGGTTCGGACATGGCGTGCAGACCTGGCAGTGTAAGAAGTGCGAGAGGTGGCGCTTCGAGCAGGAGGCGGGGTCAGCCTATCACCAAGGGGGCGCGCGAGAGAAACAGCGCCGACAGCTCCGCCGGGCCGGCCGGTGCACCATCGATCTCGGCCTGAAGAAGCGCGATGGCGCCGTCGCCGGTGCGCACGATCACGCGATCACCGTCCACCGCGCCTTCTCCAGGCGCGAGGACGCGGGGGTAACGATCGGCAGCGACCGCACGAATGACGGTGACGAGCGCGCCCTCGACCTCGGTCCACGCGCCGGGCGCCGGGGCGAGGGCGCGTACTTGGCGAAGGATCTCGGCGGTCGATCGATCCCACCGGATGGCGCACGCTTCGTCGTCGGGCGCGGGGGCTTGGGTGGCGAGGGCCGGATCCTGCGGCAAACCAGGGACATCTTCACCGCGGGCGAAGCGGGCCACGGTGGCGCGCAGGAGACGAAGGGAAGGTCGATCGAGGGCGCGGGCGAGGAGCCACGCGTTCCAGGCGGGATCGATGCGGAGGCGCTCCTGCGCGAGCATCTCGCCGGTGTCGTACTCGGCCTCGATGCGATGCACGGTGACGCCGGTCTCCTCGTCGCCTGAGGTGATGGCCCAGTACGTCGGATCGGGACCGCGATGACGTGGGAGCAACGAGGGGTGCGCGCCGATACCACCGAGGCGCGCGGCCCGGACGATGGTCATGGGGAGCCGGGTGGTCCAAAACCAGCTCACCAAGAGATCGGGTTTCAGCGCGCGGACGCGCGCGAGGAGGGCAGGATCGCGGACGCTCGGCTTGATCAGCAGGCGATCGCCGAAGGTGCGGCGCGCGCGCCGGAGGCCCACGCTGTCGGTGCGAGAGAGCGCACAGAGCGTGACGTCGTGGCCGTCCCGCGCGAGCAGGAGCGCGCAGAGCGGCAGGCCGAAGAACACGATGCGGAGCGGCTTGGAGGCGGGCTCTGCCTCTTCTTCTCCGAGGGCCATGGCGGCGTCGTAGCACCGAGGCGCCGAAAAGTTTCCCGGATCCGACCAGGCTGGTACCTGAGTGCGCGATGGTCGCGTCCCCCTCTGCAGGTGCCTTCCGGCCCGCCGCCTTTCGACAGGGTCCGCGGTACGACCCTTCGGCGGCCCGCAGGCCGATCCTCGTCTTCGAGGATGTCTACAAGAGCTACCGGGCCGACCAACCCGTGCTCCGAGGGATGTCGCTCGTCATCGAGCGCGGCGAGTTCGTGTTCATCACGGGCCCGTCCGGCGCGGGGAAGAGCACGCTGCTCCGGCTCGTGCATCGCACCGAGCGCGTCGACGAAGGGAGGATCCTCTTCCTCGGTCGCGACGTCGCCCGGCTCACCGATGGATCGATTCCGGCGCTCCGGCGCAACATCGGATGCGTCTTCCAGGACTTCAAGCTGGTCCCCAATTGGAGCGTGTTCGACAACGTGGCCATCACGCTCGAGGTGCTCGGTCTGCCCTCGCGTCTGGTGCGCACGCGCGTCGGCGAGGCGCTGGAGCGCGTGGGGCTCGCGGGGCGCGGCGGCGACGCAGCGAGCGTGCTCTCGGGCGGCGAGCAGCAGCGGGTGGCGATCGCGCGCGCCATCGTGGGCGAGCCCGCGCTGATCTTGGCGGACGAGCCGACGGGGAACCTCGATCCGCAGCTCGCCATCGACATCCTCGGGCTCTTCGAGGACATCCACGAGACAGGGACGACCGTGCTCTTCGCCACGCACGATCGCACGTTGCTCGACGTGCGCCCGCGGCGCGTGGTGGTGCTCGACGACGGCAAGGCGACCGACGTTCCCCACGGGCTCGGCGAGCCCGCCGACGACATGGATGATCTCGACGCCGACAGCGGCGTTCGAGGGGCGGCGTAGCGGAGGATCCGATGGCGAGCGAACACCATGCAGCGCAGGCTCGGACGTGGCGCGCGGGCCGAGGGGCCATGCGCCTCCATCTGCTCTCGATCTTCTCGCTGGCGGTGGCCTTCATCTGCCTCGCGTCGGCGCTGCTCGTGGTGACCAACGTGGCCGCGGTGCGCGATCGCTGGTCGCGCGCGGGCCGCGCCACGATCTACCTGCGCGACGGCGCCAACGACGCCGAGGTCGCGGCCATCACGAGCGCGCTCGAGGGCACGGCCGGCGTGAAGAAGGTTCGTCACGTGTCCGCGCAGGAGGCCCGCCGCGAGGTGATGGCCGACGATCGCGACAAGGCCTTGAGCGCATTGCCCGCGAGCGCGTTCCCCGCGTCGCTGGAGGTGGGCTTCACCGAGGACATCGGCGACGACGAGCTCGCCGCCATGGCCCTCAAGCTGCGCGCGCTGCCCGCGGTCGAGACGGTGGAGACCTACCAGCGCTGGACCGAGCGCCTCTCGTCGCTGCTCGGCGGCGGCGTCACGGCGGCCGCGTGCCTCGCGGTGATCGTGCTGTGCGCGGTGGTGAGCGTGATCGGCTCGACGATGCGCCTGCTCTTGCACCGCCGTCGCATCGAGGTCGAGGTGCTCAAGCTCGTGGGCGCGACCGACACGTTCGTGCGGCGTCCGTTCGTGGTCGAGGGCGCGACGCAGGGCGCGGCCGGCGCGGCCGCGGCGCTGCTCCTGCTCGGGGTTTTGTACCTCATCGTGCGGGGGCGCTTCGATCAGGAGCTCTCCGCCCTCCTCGGGGTGAGCCCATCGTTCCTGCCCTGGCAGATGGCCCTTGGCATGGTGATGCTCGGCGGCCTGCTCGGCGCGGCCACCGCGCTGGTGAGCCTCCGCAAGATGGTGAGGATCTGATGCGCACGGTCCGCGCCGTCGCGCCCGTTGCCGCGCTGCTCGCCGTCGTGGTGATGAGCGACATGCCCGCCGAGGCCCAGCAAGGCGCCGCGCCCTCGGGCTACGCCGCGGCCGCGCCCGACATCGAGCGCATGCTCTCGCGCTCCGAGGCCGAGGAGAAACAGATCGTCGCCGAGCTGGAAGAGTCGCGCCCGCGCCTCGAAATGGTGCGTCGTCGCGTCGTCGCGCGTGGCCGCGCCTATTACCGTTTGGTGCGCGCCGGCCTCCTCCCCGCGGGCGGCGGCTTCGATGCGCTCGTCGATCACGCCGCCCACGTGGAGCGCACGCGCCGCGCCCTCGAGCGCGACATTGCCAGCGAAGGCAGCCTCGGCAAACGCATCACCGACCTGGAGAGCAAGCTCGTCCACGTGCGCGCCGAGCGCGGCCCGCTCGAAGTGCAACGCGAAGCCCTGCGCCGCGCCCGCGCCGCGCTGGCCGCCGCCGAGGAGCGTCGCTCCGCCTTCGCCCGCGCCTTCGAGACGAGCGTGCGCCCCGACGCGGTCGCCGTCTACGGCACCGACTTCGGCCCTTCGCCCGACGCGCGCGCCGGCTTCAAATCCCTGCGCGGCCGCCTCCCCTTCCCCATCGCCGGCCGCGCCGAAGTGAACCGGGTGAACCACGGCGGCGGCCCCGGCGTGGAGCTCCTCGCCGCCGCCGGCACCGCCGTACGCAGTGTCGCCGCCGGCCGCGTGAGCTTCGCCGATCGCTACGACGACTACGGCCTCACCGTGATCCTTGACCACGGCGACCGCTACTATTCGATCTACGCGAACCTCGGCAGCGTCGACGTCCACGTCGGCGACAGCGCCGGCGCCGGCATGCGCCTCGGCACGGTCGGGAGCGTCGACGGCGCCGCGCCGAGACTCTATTTCGAGATTCGGCACAACGCCGCGACCATCGATCCGGCGCCTTGGCTCGGGTTGTAGACGCGGACTACCCTTTTGAAAGCTGAGATCGCGGGGGAGATTCAGCGTGTCCATCGAGCTCGTCGGGATCGAGGCCTTGGGCGATCGCCGGTATCGTCTCGATTTTCGTGACGAGGGGGCGAGCGTGAGCTTCGTTTTCGAGCTGGTGCCCAAGAAGGGCATCCTCCTCACACGCGAGTTCGACGACCATTTCAGCGGTCGAGCCTCTGCGCGGGAAGCTTTCGAAGCGCTCGAGAGATTTGCCCAAGGCGAGCAGGTCACCTTCCCTGTCGCGGTCCGAAAGGACGGCTATATCGGAATGGGTTGAGCAAATATCTTATTTGCCAGCTCACCCCCGCTTCACCGCAAACCCCGCAAACGACTGCATCACGCTCATCAGCTCGAGCCGATTCACGTTCACGTGCTCGGGCACCGTCGCGCACCAATGCACGGCGTCGGCGACGTCCTCCGGGCGGAGCGGCGGGAAGCCTTGATAGACGGCTTTGGCCTTCTCCTCGTCGCCCTTGAAGCGGACCACCGAGAACTCGGTCTCGGCCATGCCGGGCTCGATGTTGGTCACGCGCACGCGCTTGCCGGTCAAATCGGCGCGCAAATTCAGGGAGAATTGCTCCACGAAGGCTTTGGTGGCGCCGTAGACGTTGCCGCCGGGATAGGGGTACGTGCCGGCCACGGAGCCGAGGTTGATGACGTGACCGCGATCGCGCTCGACCATTCCAGGGAGAATGGCGCGGGTGACGTACATCAGGCCTTTGCAGTTGGTATCCACCATCGTGTCCCAATCGTCGAGATTGGCGGATTGGGCGGGCTCGAGGCCGAGGGCGCCGCCGGCGTTGTTCACGAGAATGGTAATCGCCGCGAGCTCGGCGGGCAGCGCGCGAATGGCACCTTCGACGGCGGCGCGGTCGCGCACGTCGAGCATGAGGGTGTGCGTGGGGACGCCGAGCTCGTGGGCCAGGGCTTCCAGCCGATCGCCGCGGCGCGCGCAGAGCACGAGGCGGGCGCCGTCTTTGGCGAAGCGGCGGGCGATGGCCGCGCCGAAGCCCGACGAGGCGCCGGTGATGAAGACGACGTGTGCCATGAGATCCCCTATTCGTCGGTCGCGGGAGCCTTCTTCTGCGGCTTGGTCGAGGCGTCGCCCTTGATGGGGAGGTGCATGCGCTCCATCACCGTGCCGCTCTCGTCGCGGACCTCGGCGGTGAGCTCACCGCTGTCGCCCGAGCGCAGCGTGACGTAACCCCAGGTGCGGTAGGACCACGAGGGATCGGCCTTCAAATCGATCTTGGCGCGCTCCGTCCCGCCGACGAGGAACACCAGCGCGATGGGCTTGGTCGCGTCGGTGCGGTTGCGCAGGGTCACATGCGCCCAAACGCGCTGGCCCGGTGCGGCGGACTCCAATTTGTCGGCGGGCTCCTTCTTCTTCACCTCCGACGTGAGCACCATTTTGAGCACCTTGAACTCGCCCGACGACGCCGACGCCGAGCTCGTCGCGGTGGGCGCGGCGGAGGGCTTGGCCGACGCCGTGGGCGGCGGAGGCGCGGGCGGCGCTGCATCGGGCGTGCTCGCGGAAGCGGGCTCATCGCAACCGGCGAGCGCGATCGCAGCGAGCGGCAAGAGGGTGCGGAGGGACATCACGACCGCATCGGGATAGTGCATCCCGCGCGCGGGGGCGAGCCCGACCTCAACGCGGCTCGGCGTGCGCCTGGTTGCCCTTCGCGACGGGGCGGTAAATGGTGTAGCGGCTGTTCCGATAAGCCTCGGAGACGATGATGTTCCGTTGCTTGAAATCGGAGACCCACTGACTGCCATTGTACATGGCGGTGTGGCCGTTCTCGTGGCCGGGCACGCCGCGGAAGACCACCACGTCACCCTTCTGCGGCGTGGCTTGGCCGACGGACTGAAAGCCGTTCTCCTCGAGCACGGGGCCGAAGTCGGTGGCGTTGGCGCCTGGGATGTTGGTGCCGCCGGCGCGAATGGCATTCTGCACGTAGCGGCCGCAATAGCCCGTGCTCTTCGGCTTGGCGTTGCTGTTGAGGTGAGAGACCGCGTTGTCGATGTTGTACTCGAATCCCTTCCACGTCACCGTGCAACCCTTGTTGGTGGTGGCGGAGAGGTTCTTGAGGACGGGAACGGCGCCGTCCTTGATCTCGAAGTCCTTCGCGAGACCGGTGTTGATGGCGGTGATCTTGGTGCACCCGAGAGAGCAGCCGCTGATGGTCACCTTCTCGAGCAGGTCCTTGTCGGTGACGATGCGGAGGTCCTCCTCGATCTCGGTGTTCCTCTCCACCGTGGGATTGAGGTCCACCTTGCCACCGTGGTTGCACTTGAGGAGATCTTTGTAGTGCACGACCTTCTCGACCATGCGTAGCTCCGAACGGCTCGGGTTTCTGAGGCTCGCATTCTATCAAGAAACGGCCGCGATCTCGCGTGTCGCGGGTGCTCATTGCTGCCCCGATCGCGAGAGGGCAGAGCCCATTGCCGCAGTGGGTTATGCGCCGCGCAACGTCTTCTCGACGATGCCCCAGACGGCGCCGGCGTCGCTCGAGACATCGCTCCATTTGCCGGCGAAACGGCCGCAGAAGCTCGATTTCAAGACCTCGGAGAGCATGCGTGATTGCTCGCTCTCGAGGAGAGGGTGCTTGAGGTAGACACAGGCTTCGTCGGTGGCGCGCACGCTCAGCGTGGCGCCGAGCTCGGGGGCGTGGCGGACGGCGTCGGCGACGTCGACGATTTGCTCGACGAGCTGCTTGCCGAGCTCGGGATGGCGGGCGAGGAGGAGCTTCACCTCCTCGACCGGAGGTGGGTAATCCATCTGCAACGGGGCGAAGCGATCGAGCTGCGCGGCGTCGATGCCGAAGGTGCCGGAGAACTGGCTGCCTCGATTGACCGCGGCGATGAATTGCACGTTGTCGGGGATGACGAGGAAGCGGTTTTCCACCGGGTGGAAGACCTTGCGGGTGGCGTCGAGCGCGGGCATGAGCGCGTTGCGCGCGCTCTCGGGGCAGCGGTTGAGCTCGTCGAGGAAGACGAGGAAACGTGCCTCCGGCTGGAGAGAGGCGCGCTCCAGCGCGAGGAGGACTTCGGTCTTGATGAAGTCGGTGACGGGCTGACCCGTCTCGGAGGCGCGCACTTGAATGGTGGCGAAGAAGTCGGTGGCCTCGACGACGGCGCCGCAATTGAAGAAGACGAACTCCATCCCGAGCGCGCGCGCGATGGCGCGGGCGAGCACCGTCTTGCCGCAACCCTGGGGGCCGTCGAGGAGGATGTTGAGGCCCGATTCGAGCAGGATTTGCAGCTTCTTCGAGACGATGGGGTCGATGTAGACACCCTCGATCTTGAAGTCCTGCGCGCGCACGAACTCGACCTCGATGGCGCCGCGATCGCTGCGCTCCGGCTTGCGCACGGCGACGATGCGCACGAGGCACGGCGCGCCCGGGCGGATGCGTGGATCGCTGGAGAGCACGACCTTGGGCGCGCGCTTGCCGTCGAGGTGCGTGGCGCGGAAACGGAACGAAGAGCCCTCCACCGGGTTCGACCAGAAGGTCGCTTCCATCACCGCGCCGACTCGGATCTCTCCCTCATCCCACTTGCCCGACATGGATCGTCCTCCGACGCGCTACGGATACACCGTCCAGCGGCGCACGCCGATCGGCGCCGGGAGGGCTTTGGATGAATAACGAAGCTCGTCGAGCGATGCGCCCTGCTCGGCGCAGTATTCGGCGACGCCCGGCGATCGATACGTCGCCTCGCTCATGGCGATTTGATAGGCCTCGACGAGCGACTGCAGCTTGGCGGCGACGTTGACGGTGCCGCCGAAGAAGTCGGCGCCGGCGTTGAGGTGCACGGCGATGCACGGGCCGGTGTTGAGCGAGATGCGCAGGCGGATGGGCGTGTCCGCGCGATCGGGGCGGAAGGCGTCGTGGATCTCGCGCGAGGCGCGCACCGCGTCGGCCGGGTTGACGAAGGTGGCCATCACCGCGTCGCCGATGGTCTTCACCACGGCGCCGCGATTGCGACGGACGACGGCGAATACGTCGTCGAAATGGCGCTTGATGTCGACGAAGGCCGCCGGATCGCCGCGGGACGCGTAAAACGCCGTCGATCCGACGACATCGGTGAAGAGAATGGTTTGCTCGCCGATGCCGAGACGGACGTCCGCGCCGATGTACGCTTCGCTGAAGAGATCGCGGAAGTCTTGATGGCCGAGGAGCTGCCCGGGCCGGAGCGCGTCGTCGCTCCACGTGGCGCGCTCGATGACGAAGGTCTTCGCGTCCGCGGCGCCGTTCTCGATCTCGACCTGCGCGTCGCTGCCTGCTTCGACCACTGCGCCGGGCGCGTGATCGCCGAAGCGCACGGGCCGCGTGGAGCCACCTTCGACGATGTCGAGATAGAAGGCGGGCTCCTTGCCGGCGCGCAGGCGATAACGGCCGGGGGCGAGGCGGGGCTGGAGCTCGACGCGCTCGCCCGGCGCGACGGGGAGCTGCACGCGGACATGCTCTTTGGTGGCGGGCTCGGCGCTGCAATAAAGGCGCTCGGCGACGTCGCGAATCGAGGAGTGGACGTGGAAGGTGACCTCGACGGCCTCGGGCGAATCGGTGCCGAAATCGATGTCGCAGACGTCGCAGCGGGCGGTGGCGCGGAGCGATTGGAGGTCGGCGTTCTCGTCGCGCACGCCGCGGCAATGCGGGCAAATCGTGTCCCACGAGAGCGTGAGGAGGCCGGCCCGCGTGGCGTGGAGGGCGACGCGCAGGAGATCGGCCTCGGGCAAGCGCCACACACGCGCGCGCTCGCGGATCTGGATGCGATGGAGATCGGCCTCGTCGCCGGTGCGGATCCAGTCGACCAGCGCGTCGACGCAGATCTGGGAGAGGCCGCTCTTCACGAGCGTCTCGCGCTGCGCGGCCAGGCGTTGGAGCACGTCGTCCGGGAGCTCGGGCGGCGGCGCGACGAGGACGTCGGGCACGAGGCGATCGAGCTGCGCCGCCATGGCGGGGAGGATCCGGCGATAACCGCTCTCCAGCGTGGGGAAGCCGAAACGCAGGGCCAGCGAGCCCACGAGGTTGCGCGGGACGAAGCCGAAGTAGACGTAGAAGCGCGTGCCCGTGGCGATCGGCTCGAGGCGGTAGACCGCGTACATGACGCGGGAGAAGCCGCGCTCGTAGAGGCGCGTGCAGGTGAGCCATTGGTTCCCGACCCAGCTCCACGGGACCTCGATCCACTCTTGGAGCACGCCCCCGTTGCGCGCCGTCCCCCAGCGCTTTCCATCGCGCTCCTCGAACTTCATCTCGGCGCCGCCCATCGCGCGGTTGCCACGGGTGGTGTCCGTGACGAGGCGCCACAGATCTTCGGGCGTGCCGGGCAAATCGAAATGCCACAGCCATTCGAGGCGCTTCTCGGCGGCGTGCGCGGCGGGCCAGGGGTGGAGGCGCAAGAGATCCGAAACGCTCATCACCTTCGGATCGCTCGCGGCGCTCATGCGTGCCTCGCGCGCCGAGCGGCGGTGACGGACGGGTCGCTCATGGATGGAACGATATCGCAGCCCGGAGAGGCGGGGATCAGGATCAGGACGCGGCCATGGCCTTCCGCACCAGGTCGGCGATGATGACGCCGAAGCGGCGAACGGCGGGCGCCGGATCGCTCTCGGTGAGCTCGATGTAATGCGGGAAGCAGACCTCCGCGAGCGGCTGCACCGCGACCTGCGCGCAGCAGATGCCGTATCGGCTCCCGAGCCGCGTGACCAGCGCGCGCAGCGACGAGACGGAGCACTCGGTGGGCAGGCCGTCGCTGATCATCACGAGGAGCCGGGCCTTGCGGCGGCTCCGGCGCGCCTCTTCGGCGGCGTAGAAGAGCGCGCCCGCGTCGTTGTTGCCGCCGCCGGGCGAGAGGCCGGACACCGCGCAGCGGGAGGCGTCGCCGGCGTCGAACATGGTGTGATCGTTGAACCCGAAGAGGCGCAGATCGACGCCGCGCACGCCCTTCGCGGCCTCCGCGATCATGGTGCCGAAGAGGCGGGCCCGCTCGATGTTGTTGCGTGTCTGCATCGAGCCGGAGCAGTCGATGATCACGGCCAGGAAGAGATCGGTGCGGAGGCGCGGCTCGCGCGCGATGAGCATGCGCGGATCGTTGCGGGTGACGACGGCCAGCGCCCGGGCCGCGTCGAAGCGGCGACCGCGGAGCCGAAAGCGCTCGGGCTCGAGCGTGATGCCGAGCGCTTCGAGGAAGCGGCGCATCTGCCGCGCGGCGAAGGCGACCTCGCTCGCGTAGCGGGCGTGCGCCGCGAGATCGCGGGGGACCTTCACGATCGCGCGGATCGGTTGGAACCGCTCGTCGGGGCTCATGTTGATCCACGTGCGGCCGCCGGTGGCCGTCGAGGACGCGCTCTCGCGGCTTCGGCGCTCGGGATCGAGCACGCGCTCGATCTCGCGCTCGAGCTCCTCCTTGGTGATCCCGTCGCCGTGGATGGTGGTCTCGGCCTCGCTGCCCTCGAAGGTCTCGTGCGGGCCGAGGCTCTCGACGAGCTGGGTTTGCCAGCCGAAGAGCGCGCGCAGTTGGCGGGCCAAATCGAGGAGCTCGGGCATGGTGCGCTTGCGGATGCCCTTGCAGAGGGCGAGGCCCTGGCGGACGAGCGGGTCGTCGTGTCGATCGCCGAGGCCCATGCGGAGCGCGCGAAAGAAGCGGGAAAATGCGAGCCCGGCGCGCTCCATGTGCTGGAGCAGGGCGCCGCTCCCGACCCGCACCGCGCCTTCGTCGCGGGCCACGTCGAGGCGCGTCGCGGTGAGCACCTCGAAGGCGCTGCCGCCCAAGCTGTCGAGCAGCTCGACGACGGGAAGGTCCTTGCTCGCGTGCTGGAAGGCATGGGCGCCGAGGCGCTTGAGGCGATCGCCGTACGCGCCGTCCACGCCGCGGAGGTTGCGCTCGAGGTGCTCGTCGGCGACCGTGTTGAGCAGGCCGAAGATGCCTTCTTTCCCGGCCTGCTCCCACGCGGCCGCGCCTTCTTCGCCGCGATGGTAGAGGTGATGACCGAGCTCGTGGAGGATCAAGCCCTCGACGATCTCGCGGCCATGCGGCGCCATCCGGAGGATCGGGAGCGGGCTGACGAAGACGCGGCTCTCTTCGAGGCGCGTGAAGCCGAGGCCCTTGCCGGTGGTCATCTCGACTTGGAAGAGCCGGCCCGTGAGCGTGCGCCCGGTGCGAATGCCCCAAGCGAAGGTCTCGGCGAGGAGGCGGAGCTTCTCGCTGCGACGCTCGCTCCGCGCCACGCCTGCGGCCCAGCTGCGCGCGGCCTGCGTGAGCGCCTCCGAGAGCAAGCGCTCGGCGGCGCGCGCGCGGAGGGCGGGATCGAGATCGTAGGCGTCGAGCAGCATGGTGGCGGTGCGCTCGGGCGCGACGCGCGGGCCGGTGACGAGGACGGCCTCGATCGCCGCGACGATCCAATCGTGGGAAGCCGAGGCCACCACGTCGGCGACGAAGTCGGTGTCGGTCCTTTGGAGCACGGCGCCGAGCAGGACGACGAAGCCGCGATCGTCACCGTTGTTCCGGAGCCAACGCGCGACCTGCCAGCGCAGCTCCATTTGACGCGCGGTGCCCGCTTCGAGAAATGCCACGAAAGCAGCGACGATCTCGTCGGTGATGGCCTCGTCGGGGACCGCGAAGAGCCTGTCGAGCGCGCGGCGATACGCATGAGGATGAGGCGCGTCGACGAGCGCGAGCGCGAGCTGTCGATCGGTGTAGCCGAACGCGAGCAAGCGCGCCCAATCGTCGCCCGAGAACCAAGGCTCGGTGGTCTCGACGCGCGCGGCCGCGAGCGCATGCGCGAGGAAGACCCGCTCGCCGCGCTGCGCGAGCGCGAGGGCGAAGCGGAAGCGGAGCTCGGGATCTTCGCCGTCGCGCTCGGCTCTGGCGCGCGCGGCGGTGAGGCTCGCGCCGTCGTGCCAGAGCGAGACGCTCTCGAAGAGCGGGCGCGGGGCCGGGGCGCCCGCGAGGATCGCCGCGAGGATCCGCGCGCATCCGAGCTCGCCGAACTCGCACAAACGAAGGGCGGCTTCCTCGACGAGGAAGGGATTGGTGCTGCGACACGAGGCTTCGAGCACATCGAGGTTGGCCGAGCGGCGGATCTCGTCGCGCAGGTTGTCCTCGATGGGACGCGCGTTCGCTTGGCGCACGATCCCGCTGCCCGTGATCCCGCTCGCGTTGGCGATGTCGGCGAGGCGCTGGCGCACTGCGGGCGTGAGATCGGGGAGCTTCTGCGCGATGGCCGGGCGCAGCGCTTCGATGAGATCCGGGGCCACGCGCGCATCGGCGATCGCGGCCAGCATGCGGGCCGCGGCTTCGCCGAGATCGGTGTCGAGGGCCGCGACGAGCTGGTCGCCGAAGGGCCGCGTGGCGAACGCTTCGAGCTGCGATCGATCACGCCAGCGCCACATCATGAAGGCACCGGCGACCGCCTCCCAGACGCTGGTGCGCAAGATCCCCTGCGCGAGCCCCGCCGCGCGCGAGAGCTGCACGCCCAAGCCGCCCGCCGCGACGAAGGCCTCCACCACCGCGAAGGCATGCCGCTCCCAGCGATGAATGATGGCGTGCGCGAGCGGCGGCAGGTTCGGCTCGCGCTCCCAGACGCGCACCATCTCGGCGTCGAGCGCCGACAGAAACCCGGGCGTCGTCGCGCCGAAGCGGCCCAGCTCGACGTCGACGCGCTCCATGGGATCGTGCGATCCGAGGATCGCGACACACACGCTCACGTCGGGCGCGGGCGGTGCCGGGCGGCGTGCGAGCGCTTCGCAGAGGCCCGCGGTGGGCTTCGCGAGGCAGGGCTTGATCAACCGAGGCAGGTCCGCGTCGGCAGCCGTGGCGATGGCATCGAGCTTGGCATTGGAGAGCCGCTGCACCGATGGCTCCAAGACGCGCGGGACCGGCGGCGCCACGGGCTCCTGTGGCACGCGGGCCACGGCCCAGGCGCGCACGGCATCATCGGCGTGCTCGACGAGCGCGTGCGCGAGCGCGATCTCCTTGCCCCACGGGAACGTCGAGCACGACGGCAGAACGCCGATCAACGCACGCAACGCCGTCACCGGCAGCGCGAGCGCGATCGTGACGAAGGCGGGCGCCGCGATGGCGACGCCGATCATGCCGAGCGCGCTCACCCCGAACGCGAGCCGCTCCGGGGCCTCTTCCTCGAGCCAAGCGCGGAGCACGCGGGCCACGAGATCGGGGCTCTCGGCGATCTTCACGACCAGCGGCTCGAGCGCGCTCGTCTTCTTCGCGGACAGGTGAGCCGTCGTGCGGCGGAGCACGCGGAACAGCTCGATGACGATGGCCGCCGCCTCTTCGCCCGCGCACGCGTCGAGGAAATCGAGCCCGCCGGAAGGCCCGGAGACGACCGCGACGATGAGGATGGCGTGCACGAGCGCGCGCGAGAACCCACCGGCCGAGGCGATGCGATCGAGCAGATATTCGCGGCCGCGCTTGCTGTCGTCGCGCAGCACGAGGAACGGGATCGATCCATCGACGTCGGCGAGGAACCCTTCGACGACCGCGCGCTCGTCGACCCAACGGAGGAGCCGCGCATAAGGGTGGCTGTCGACGAGGTGCAGCAGCGCGCCGACGACGTAGAGGTCGAGCGTGCCGTCCTCGCGGCGACAGAGATCGATCCCGAGGAGCTGCTTCACCGTGTCGTCGGAGACACGCGGCGCATTGCTGCCCGCCGCGTACAGCGCCTTGACCGCGGCGCTCCGCTCGCGCCGCGAGACCCAAGAAAATCCGAGAAAATGCGGGTGAAACACGGCCACGATCCCCGCAGCGGAAAGCGGCCAAGCAGGCCGCCCCGCAGCCGTCACGAGGAGCGAGGCGACCGCGCGGAGCCGGAGATCTTCGGGCCAGCCGAGCATGTGCGCGGCGAGGCGGCGAAAGAAGGCCTCGTGGCGCGCCTCGGTGTCCTCCTCGAGCGCGTCCCAGAAGAGCGCGAAGACATCATCGAACGCATCCCGTTCGAGGGACGAAGGCGGCCCGGCGGCGGCCGCATCGAGCACGGCGCCGATCGCCGGAGCGCTCCGCTGCTGGGCCTGTCGCAGAAAGCGCGCGGCGTGCTCCCAAGGCATCTCCGCCACGAGCCGGCGCGCGATCCGCCGAGATAGCAGGCCTCGCGCGACGAAATCGAAGATCGCGGGGAGCGCGCTGGGAAGCACGGTGGGGTGCTCGCGCATCGCGCCGCCCGCGATGGGCTCGAAGCGGCTCGCGAGCTCGAGCCCGCACACCGGATCGGCCAGCAACGGGAACGTGAAGCCCGAGATCCCATGAGGCCACTCGCCGGCGATCGCCGCGCAACGCACGTCCGCGTGCGGATGAAACAGCGCGTGCGCATAACGCGCCGGATGACCGGCCACCGACTCGCGCAGCGCTGCGACGGCGGCGGCGCGAACCTCGGGCACCTCATCATCGAGCGCGCCGGCGATCAGCACGAACGCCTGCCGCCCATCGGCCCCCGCGAGCGCGGCGATCGCCGCCGTGCGCAGGCCCGCGTGCGGATGCGCGACGGCACGTGGGAGCACACCGAGCAGCGGAAATCGCTCGGCGAGCGGCAAGCGCGCGAGCTCCGCAACGAGCGGCAGGAGGGCCTCGGGATCGAGCTCGGGGGCCGAGAGGAGCCGGAAGAGGAGCAGATCCTTCATGGCGGCGGCGCGTGGAAGCGTCGCCAATCCCGCGGCCCTTGGGAACCGGAAAGCGAGCCCGCGCTCAGCGCTTCGGGAACCAGGGCACGATCGCGGACACGCGCTTCATGTGCTCCGCGTAGGCGGGGCGACGCGCAACCGATCGGTTGTCGAGGAGCGGGACGCTCGCGAACACGAACATCACCGTGATGGCGACGGCGCCGATGCTGGTCCAAAGGGCGCCGGGATCGGCAGCGATGGCGAAGAGGAACAGGCCCCACCAGAAGCCGATCTCGCCGAAGTAGTTCGGGTGCCGCGAGTAGGCCCAGAGCCCGCAGGCCATGATTTCCCCCGGATCGTGCGGCTCGCGACGGAAGGCGCGGAGCTGCTCGTCGGCGATCGTCTCGATGAGGATGGCGCCCAGCGTGACGACCGCGGCGACGGCATCCATGAGGCCGAGCGGCCGCGCGCCCGCGAGGGCGACCGTGAGCGGCAAGCAGCCGAGATAGACCTGCACGGTGGGAAACATGTGCAGGCCGCCGAAGCTCATGAGCCAGTAGCCGCGCCCGAGCTTGCGGCGGAAGTCGGCATAGCGAAAGTCCTCGTGCCCGAGGCCCTGAAAGCCGCGCGCCCAGTTGTACGTGAGCCGCGCGCCCCACGCGATCACCAGCGCACAGACCAGGATCCGCCGCGCCGTCGAGGCCTGCGCGGCGCTCTCGTGGAGCGCGAGGAACGGCGCGATCACCATGGGCGCGACGCTCCAATACGGATCGTAGATGCTGGTGTTGTCGGCCCCGACGCTGAACGCGAAGACGGTGACCGTGGCCGCGACATCGGCCAGCGCCACTGCCCAGATGAGCGACATCTGCGGAGCGAGCCAACGCACGACGAGCCAAGCGACGGCCACCGCGACGACGTAGGCAACCGTGACATAGAGAAAGGCGCGGGCGCGGGACGCGGATTGCACGATGCCTGTCTACGAGCGCCCCCGCGCGCACGCAATTGGTCCGAACTGCGAGCACGCGAGCTCAATCACTGACACGCGTCACCGCACGACGGCACAGAGAATCGATGTCTGGCGACGCGTGGGCCCGACGACGTGCTTTGCGCATCGGGAGGACAATGCCCTCTCGACGTTCACAAACGAAGAGGACCGCAAGGGCTCACATGACCCCTGCGGTCCTCGTGTGCATGTCGCGTCGAGAAAGCCGACGTCAGGCTCTGCCCGGACTCAATGCACGCCGCCGACCAACCAAGCTTGGCCCGGGACCAGCACTTCCTCGGGCGAGACACCGCCCTGCGTGGCCGGGCCGGTGTTGCGACCATCGGGGCTCGCGGGCAGGCGGAAGCCATGATCGCCGAAGAGGAACAGCAGCGTGCGCGGCGGCAGCGTCTCGATGAATTTGATCAGGATGGGCGCGACCTCGTCGGCGATGGCGTCGAGCCGATCGTCGTAGGCGGGGCCGGAGCCGCGCAGGCGCGCTTCCACGAGATCGAGCTTCATCACCTCGCGCGTGCCGGCGCGCTCGCGGCGCAACGTGCTCACCGCGCGGCCGCGCACGATCTCGGTGTCCGGCTCGCTCGCCGGCTCCGCGTCGCGCAGGCCGTCGGCGCCGCGCCCGAGGAGCGCCATCTGCGTGGGCGTGGTGGTGGGCGGCGCCGACCAGAGCAGCATGCGCTCCACGCACACGGCCTTGCCGGCGAGCCGATCCTTGAGGCGCTCGGCCACGCGCTCGCCGATGTCGAAGCGCATCGCATCGACGAGCAGGAGCTTCACCGCGCGCGCGCCGTTGAGCCGGCCGATGCGCGCCGCCACGTCGGGCGCATCGAAGACCATGGGCGGGCGCTTGCCGGTGACGCGCAGCGCGGAGAACGCCTCGCGCCAGCTGTGCTCGAAGGACGTGCGCCACGCGTCCACCACGCCGCGCACGGCCGCGTCCGCTTCACCGCGCGCCACCGCGCCGACGAGCGGCGCATAGCGCGTCCCGAAGAGCTTCTCGATCACGGCCACCGGCTTGGGCCCGCGCGCCTTGTCGAGCTCGATCGCGTGCGTGCGCCACTCGGCGGCGTCCACCACGCGACGCGCGACCGGCGCAGGCGGCGGCTCCGTCGCGCGCGGCACTTCGACCGGCGCGATCACGCGCGGAGGCTCCGGCGTCTCGTAGTACCGCGCCGGAGAAGCCTCGACGACCAGCGGCGGGCGCGGCGTGGTCGGCGGCTCGGGCTCTTCTTCTTCGATCACCGGCGGCGCGACCTGCACGGCCGGCGCAGGCTCGATCGGCGGCACCGGCGGCATCAACGCCGCCGCCTTCTGCGCCACGACGACAGCCGAAGGCGTCACGCTGCGCTCCGTCTCGACGGGCTCGACGGGCGCGGCGGCCTCGGCGCGCATCGCCGATCGCTTCTTCATCACGCCGCGACGCGGCATCGCGATCACCGGCGGCGGAGGCGTCCGCACCTCCACGTTGGGCGACTCGACCTCACCGGATGCCGGCGGAGGCGTGCTGTCCGATGCCGCCGCGGCGAGCGGGCTCGGGCCCGCGAGATCGGCGACCGGCACCGGCGCGAGCACGCGCGCGTTGCGATCGATCTCGTCGAGCACCAAGAGCAGCGGCGCGCGCTTCGCGGCCGCGAGCCAAGCGAGGAGCGTCTCGCTGTCGGCCCCTTCGAGCGCCCCGGAATCGGCCGTCTTCGCGATGCCGCCGAGCGTCACGCAGAGCCCCGTCGCGCCCAGCGCGCGCGCCCGAAACACCTGATCGCGAATCGTCGGCTCCAGCGCGGCATCGAGGTGCACCGCGGGCGGGAGCGCGCCGCGCATGGCCAGCGCGCCCTCCACGGCCTCGTCGATCACCTGACGCAGGCGACCTCGCTCCGCCGCGGGCACGACCGCCACGAGATACCGGCGCGCACGTAGCTCCGCGCACAAGCTCGCATGCTCCGCGGCCGCGGCGAAGTGGACGCCGCCTGACGGCGCAGGAACGGGGGAGGCCTTCTCGACCGGAGCCAACGACATGGCGGCACCTAAAGCAGACCCCGACGAAACAGGCCAATTTTCGGCGACGCCGGCCACGAGGAGGCGTAAAACCGGTAATCGATGAAGTACGTTAGCTCGCTTCGCCTCGCATCCCTGCTCGTCGCCCTCGTACCAGCCCTCGCGGCGTGCTCGAGCGACGATCCCAACATGATGACGCCCGACGGCGGGACCGGCGGCAACAGCGGGACGGACAGCCCGCTCGGTGATCGCCTCCCCATCGACGAGACGCTCAGCATCCAGAACCTCACGGGCAAGGTCGACGTGGTGCGCGACAAATACGGTCGCCCGCACATCTACGCCACCAACGTGAACGACATGCTGCGCGTCGAGGGCTACTTGGTGGCCGCCGATCGCACCATGCAGCTCGAGTTCTACCGGCGTTATTCGGAGGGCCGTCTCGCGGAGATCCTCTCGAGCGCGAGCGCGTCCGCCATCGACTCCGACATTGCCTTTCGTCACATCGGCCTCGGGCGCACGGCCAAAGCACAATGGGATGCCATGCCGCCCGGCGAGGTGCGCGATGGGATGGAGGCTTATGCCGACGGCGTGACCCAGGCTTATCGCAAGATCCGGAGCGGCGAGCTGCACCTGCCCAATGGCCTGCTCGGCATCGAGCCCGAGTTCTTCACCGATTGGACGCCCGTCGACTCGCTCGCCATCGGCCGCCTGCAAACGTACCTCTTGTCGTACGACGCCGACGCCGACCTCAACATCCAAGCCTTCTTCGACGCCGCCCACGAGACGTTCTCGGCCGCCGATCCCGATCCGCTCATCGCCGCGCGCGCGGGCATCGAGCGCGATCTCTTCCGCTTCTCGCCCGCCGATCCGGCCACGACCACCAAGGGATATCCCGTGCTCCCGCCGAAGTCGCCCACGCCGCCGCAGCCTCTGCCCGGCAAGCCGCAGGCGAAGAAGCACCCGCGCAGCAAGCACAGCGGCGCGCTCCAAGCGGCCTCGGGCTACCTCGAAGCGATGCGCGCCATGCGCCGCATCTTCACGCGCACCGGCTTCGGCTCCAACAACTGGGCCGTGTCCGCGCAGCGGAGCGCCACCGGCCACGCCATGGTGGCGAGCGATCCGCACCTGTCGCTCAGCGCGCCCAGCGTCTTCTGGCCCGTGTCGATGGAAGTGAAGGCCAAGAGCGGTGATTCCTCGAAGGACATCGTCATCGCCGGCCTCTCGTTCCCCGGCATCCCCGCCATCATCCTCGGCCACAACGAGCACATCGCCTGGGGCGCCACCGTCGCTGGATACGACGTCAGCGATGCCTATGCCGAGACGCTCACCGCCGACGGCAAGTCGGTCGTCTATCAAGGCCAAGAGGTGCCGCTGCAAACGATCGACGAGGTCATCAACGTCCAATCGGGCACCCCGATCACCTACAAAGTCCAGGTCGTGCCGCATCACGGCCCGCTCGTGCCCACCATCGACAACCATCAAGTCCTCCCGCCCGATCCGCAGAAGGGCGCCATCAGCATCCGTTGGACGGGCATGGAGGCCACGCGCGAAATCGAGGCCGTCTTCGGCCTCCTCCGCGCGAAGGACGTCGACGGCGCCCGCGAAGAGCTGAAGAAGTTCGGCGTCGGCGCACAGAACTGGATGGTCGGCGACACCTCCGGTCACATCCTCTGGACCTCGCACGCCAACGTGCCGATCCGCGATCCGCGCGCCTTCCAATGGGACGCGCAGAAGTACGAAGGCAACCTCCCCTGTCTGGTCCTCCCCGGCGACGGCACCAGCGAGTGGAAGAGCTACCTCGACGACGATCTCGTGCCTTGGACCAAGGATCCGAGCGTCGGATACATCTCCACCGCCAACAACGATCCCACCGGCGACACGCTCGACAACGATCCTTCGAACGACCAGCTCCCCGACGGCACGCCGATGTACCTCGCGTGTACGTACGATCTCGGCTTCCGCGAAGGGAAGATCCAAGCGCGCCTCGAAGGCCACAAGGATCCGCTGAAGCCCGAAGATCTCTCGGCCATCCAAGGCGACGAGGAATCCTCGATGGGCAAGCTGCTCGCGCCCGCGCTCCTCACCGCCATCGCGCAGGGTGAGGCAGAGAGGGCCACGCCCGGCACGCACCCCGATCTCACGGCCGTCGTGGCCGACGCCGGTTGGAACGCAAGCACGATCAAGACGGTCCGCGATCTCCTCGACAACTGGGGGAAGACCGGCGCCTACGCGGCCACGTCGGGCATGAACCCCGATGACAACACGCCCCTTCCGGCGACCGGCGATTCGGCGGCCGAGGTGGCGAGCGCGCAGGCCACGCTGATCTTCAATGCCTGGTTCGTGCGTTTGCTCAACCGCACCTTCGACGACGAGATCGCCAAGATGGGCCGCGGCGTCGATCACCAGCAGCGCGCGCGCGCCATCCTCCGGCTGGTGCAGGCCGATCCGGCGACGCTCGCGACCTACAACGCGGCGACGGGCGACTCGGCCATTTGGGACGATCTCGGGACCCCGACCATCACCGAGACCCGCCACGAGCGCATGCTCCGCGCGCTGCTCGACGCCCTCTCGGACCTCGCCAAGACCGACGGCGCCGATGTCTCGAAGTACCGTTGGGGCTCGCACCACCGCGTCACGTTCACGGCGCTCCTCCCCTTCTGGACCACGCTCAACATCCCGCCGACCAACGACACCGTGTTCGGCGCGACCGGCTTCCCGCGGCACGGCGACAGCTTCTCGATCGACGCCTCGGAGTACAGCTTCGTCGGCCCCGGCCAGCCGTTCGACTTCACCTATGACGCAGGTCCGACGCAGCGCTTCGTGATCGACCTGGATCCGGCCGGTCCGAAGGCCGTCAACGCCCTGCCCGGCGGCGTGGTGTGGAACGCGCAGAGCCCCCACTTCCGGGACGAGGCCGAGCTCTGGCGCCGCAACCAGACGCACCCGGTGCCCTTCCTCGTGGACGATGTCATCGCCGCGAAGGAGAAGCGAACCCTGGTCACCCCGCCGTGACGACCGAAGCGCCGGTGCTATCCTCGGCAACCATGCACCGGCGCTTGATGCTTTCCTTGGGCTGTGCGGCGATCGCCGCATTCGGACTCTCCACCACCGGCTGTGCCGCCCTCATCAGCGGCCAGCACGACACCTCCATCACCGTCGACTTCCCCGGGCCCGACACCTCGTTCTGGGCCTGGAACGAGATCACCCTCGATCAGGACATCAACAGCGTCAGCTCCGCGACGCTCATCGGCGTCTCGCTCACCGTCAAAGCGCCGGAAGGGCGGGATTTCTCGTTCCTAAGCTCGCTCCGTGGCGAAGCCGTCACGGCCACCAGCCGGACGCCCGTCGCCTCGCTCGCCACCGTCCCCCAAGGCGAGTCGGTTGTCGTGATGCACATCGACTACCTCGGCGACCTCCACCCCCTCTTCAAAGACGATCACACCATCCGCATCGAGTGGACCGGCGGCACCAACCCCGCCTTCACCGACTGGGCGACGCCCATCTCCGTCGAAGCCAAGATCACCATCGACGTGCAGTGATCCTCGGCCCACCGGCGGCGCCACCCCGCGCCGCCGCTCGCTCCCCCTCATTCACCGCATCCCGCGCGCGGCCTCGCAGATTCGATATCTGCGAGACCCGACATCGAATCTCGCTCAAGGCCCCAGCAAAAGCACCTTGAACTGACTCGGCACGATCCGCATCCCCACGATGTTGGTGCTGTTGTGGAGCCCGATGCTGGTCATGCGCGTGGCCGGAATGCCGTCGACGAGGCAAGTGAACATCGCGGTGAGCCGCCGCGACGGGCCCATCACCATGCCGGAGGCGACGCCCAGCGCGACGCCCGGTTGATCGCCGAGGGTGAGCGGAATGGTGGTGAGGAGGTTGTGGGCCGGCGTGCAGCTGAACAAGACGTTGTAAGCCGCCGGCACGCCGATGGGGCCGAGCGCGAAATTGGGATACGGAATCGGCACCGGCACGGGCGTCGGCGTCATGCACACGTCGGGGAAGCCGAAGTCCATCCCACCCATCTGCGTGTTCGCGAACATGGTTCCTCCTCGCGCGCGCCTTCAGCCGATGTGCACCTGCTCGCCGTCGAGCTTGACCAGATCGTGCGCCGTCACGAGCGTGTTGGCGCCGCTCACGTGCGCGTTGCCGCTCGCCGCATAATCGATGTGCCGCGCCTTGACCTGATCGAGCTCCTCGACGGTCCGATACGAGCGCTTCACCCGCGCGGCCACCCGCTCGACGAAGGAGTCGATCGTCGTCGCCAGCATCTTCACCTTGTCGAGCTCGGCCTTCACCGCCGACGCGGCCACGGAGAGCTGCGCGACCGCGCTCACCTCCACCGCCGAAGCCGCGATCCGCGCGGCCGCCGCCGTCACCAGATCGATCCCCTCCTGCGCCGCCACCGACACCTTCCCGTGGATCGATCGGAGCGCGAGATCGCCCTCGACCGCGATGGTCGTCGTGCTCGCGTCGCGCTGCTCCAGCACCGCGAGCACGTACGCATCACCGCGCTCCTCGCTGCAAAGAAGCACCCGATCGCCCACCGCCGGCGCGAGCAGGCAGCTCGCCGCGCGCCGCGCCGTGACCTCGGCGAGCGCGGTCCGCACCGTCACGAGATCGCCCTCGACCTTCTGAACCTCACCGAGCTCTTGGAAGACCGCTTTGACCTCGATCTTGCGCGCCACGCTATCCATCGTCGCCTCCGTCCTAATCCTCGATTGACCTCTTGTGACGTTCCCACCAGCCCTCGGCCTCGGCCAAGAGCTCGTCGTCACCGAGCGCCGTCATCTTCCCCAGCGGGAAGACCGTGTCCTTCTGCACCGTCTTGTGCAGCCGCGCGCGGAACATCGTCGCGCCCGAGAAATCCGCGGCCGTCAGATCGGCATGCGAGAAATCCGCATACGTGAGATCCGTCTTGTCGAACCGCGCCGAGGTGCATTGCGCCTTCTGCCATATCGACATCTGCAGGTTGGACCCGCGCACGTCGATCGAAGGCGCATCCGCCTCGGCGAAAATGGTTTGGAAGAGGTTCGCGTCCCGCATCACCGCTTCCTTGAGCTTCGCATAGGGGAAGAGCGCATTCTTGGCCTCGGCGCGGCTCAGATTGGCCTTCTCCAGATTGGCACCCTTGAAATTGGTTTGAACCAGCTTGGCGCCCTCGAAATCGCACCCCGCGAGATCGGCGTCGATGAACTGCACCAGCGTGAAATCCATCCCCCGCAACGCTTGACCCGCGAGGTTGGCGCTCACCAAGATGGTGCTGAAAAAGCGGGTCCCTTCGAGCTGCGCAGTGCGCAGATCGGCGCGAAACAAGGTGGTCTTTTCGAGCCTGGCGCCCGCGAAACCGATGCCGTCGGTGGGGCCGTCGACGAGCGCCGCGCGATCGAGGTTCGCGTTGGTGAAGCGCGCCCGCGAGAGCGTCGTCTGCGCGAATTGGCTGACGGTGCCGTCGATGTCGGTGAAGTCGCCCTCCGTGAGATCGCACTCCACGACTCGGGCCCCGAGCAGATTGGCACCCACGAACGACGCCCCGCGGAGCCGGCATTTCGCCAGGATGACGTGGCGCAGATTCCCTTCGTCGAAGCGGCTCGCGCCGAAATCGCAGTCCGAAAACGTGGCCTCGCGCAGCTTTGCGCCGCGCAGATCGCAACCCTCGAACGAGCACTCGGAGAAGATCCCGCCGCCGAGATCCGCGCCCGCGAGATCGAGCCCCGCGAAGCGCTGGTTGTCGAAGGCCTCTCCTTCGCGGACGAGGCGCGCGAGCTCCTCCTTATCCATTGCCGCTCCGGTCCGGCACCACGCGCACCTGCTTCACGTTGGCGCCCTTGAAGCTCGTGCGATCGTCGCCCTTCATCTTGGCCGCGTCGGCTCGAAAGACATTGGCCTCTTCGAAGCTCGCCCCCCGCACGATCGCGCCGCCGAGGAGCCCGTACATGAGATCGCTCCGCGCCAGGTTGGCGTCGGTGAGATCGGTCTTCATGAAGCGCGCCTCCACCGCGCGCGCCCCTTCGAGGTTCGCGCCACGGAGGTTGGCCTCCGAGAAATCGGATTGCGTGAGATCGGTCTCGCGCAGATCGACGCCTTCCAGGTTCACCCCGCGCAGGTTGGCCGCGCGTAGCTTGGCACCGCGGAAGTTGCTCCCCGCCAAGGAGGAGCCTTTCTGCGCCTTCACCACGCGGAATTTGTCGAGCAGCGCGTCGCGGAAACAAGCACCCTCGGCGACGGTGTCGACCCACGCCGTGCGGAACAACGATGCTCCCGTGAAGTCGGCGCCCGAGAGATCCACTTCGAGGAAGTTGCACTCGGAGAGCTCTGCCTCGTGCAGATCGACGCCGCGCAGATCGCCCTTCAACATGGTGAGCCCCTTGGCCCGCACCTTCGCGAAGATCGCCTTGTCGCAAAGGATCTCGGAGAGCTCGGCCCGATCGAGCGTCGCGCCCGTGAGATCGGTGCCGGCGAGCTTGGCGCGGATGAAGACCACGCCCGTGAGATCGATACCGCCGGTGAGCTTCACGCCCGTGAGATCGGCCTCGCCGAAATTGGCACCGGCCCCACGCGCGCCCTCGAAATCGGCATTCTGGAGGTTCGCGCGCGCGAGCACGGCCCGCTCGAGGTTGGCCCCGCGGAACGAACAGCCCGAGAGGTTCGCCTTCTCGAGCCAAGCGCCCGAGAGATCGCGGCCCGAGAAATCGAGGCCCGAGAGATCGGCGCCCGTCATGTCGTAGCCGGCGAGGCTCGCGCCCGCGGCCAGCGTTGCTTCCACATCGCGCCGCACGCGCGCGGAATCCGCCTCGCCGAGCGGCTCGGCCGGCGGCGCGTAATGGACCGAGCGAAGGTACATGTCCTTCATCGCCGTCTCGGCCATCCTGAGCTTGGCGATGGTCTTGGGATCGTCGAGCTTCTCCGCCGAAGGAGGCAGCTTCGCGCCCGCCGCCTTGGCCTGCTCCACGAGCCCTTTGAGCTTCGCGATCTGCGCGTCGGCCGTGAAGCGAGGCGGCCCGCCCGCCGCCTTCTTGTTGTCGGCCATCTTCTTGTCGAGATCGATCCCCTGCGCCTTGCACAGCTCGCGCACGCGGCTCATCAGCTGATCGCGCTGCGCCTCGGCCTCGGCCTGCGCGCGCTGGGTCTGACTCATGATGTCGTCGACCACATCGGGCAGCTCGTGCAATTCAGGCGTCTTCGGCGCTGGGGGGACCTCTTTGGGAACGTGCTTGTCGGGATCGACCCCCGCCGCCCGCAGCTTCTCACGGAGCTGCTCGAGCTCGCGCTCGGCGCGACGCCGCATGTTGCGCTCCGGCAGGCCCTCGCGCGCGAGGAGCGAATCCATCTCGGAGAGCGCGCTGGAGCGCACGATCTCCAGATCCCGCGGCACCAAATCGTGATCGCGCAACGTGTGCAGCGCGCCCTTGTTCTTGTCGAGCCGCAGCGAGCGCACGTATCGATAATGCTCCACCGGATAGGCGGCGCCCTTGCGCTCCAGCGCGGCGACGACATCGATGATGTCGGAGGCCTCCTCGTCGACGACGTCGATGCCACCGCGGAACACCAGAATCACCCGCTCCAAATGGGGCAGGAACCAGAGCGTGTCACAGCGCAGCGCCACGTCCTCCATGGCACCTTCGGGCGCGCCCCGCCGGGTAACCAGCGCGCGCGCCGTGAAGCTCGGCACCGTGCCCTCGATACGCGGCAGCGAAGGATGCATGTTTTCGAGCACGAAAGGCTCGCCGCCCTCCCAATACCCTTCGATCCATTGATCGTCGGGCGCCATGTTGAAATAGGTCGGATCGAAGTCGTCGGCCATCTCCGGATACTTCGTCTCGACCCACTTCTTGTCGTACGTGCCGCCCTTCTTGATCCGTTGTGGCCACGAAGGATCGATGGGCGCGAAGCCCGCGGGCGCCGGGCGATCGCGCGGCGTGGTCACGAGCTTCTTCGCCGGCTCGACGTTGGGCAGCGGATGCACCGTGTCGCCGGCCTCCGTCTCGAGGGGCGCGATGCCTTTGCCCTTCGGGTTCGCCGCGTAGCCCTCACCGCCGAAGGCATGCTCGTAATCGATCGGCATGCGGTCGAAGGGGATGGCCTCCGTCGGCCCCATCCCCTTCCACACGCGATCGCCGACGACCCAAAGCTCCTTTTGAATCGATCCCACCGAGAGCCGCGCCGCCACCACCGGCGCAGGCTTTCCATTGGGCGCATACGCGTAGCCCGAGAGCAGCGCTTCGCCGCGGACCTTGGGCTTGATTTCGTCGAGCGCGCCCGCCGAGCCGGGCACCTCGGCGAGCGTCTTCCACAAGGTCTGCTCGTGATCGATCTTGGTGCCGTCGAAGCTCACCATCGCGCCGACCGCGAGGACGAGCCGCACCTTTCCTCCGTGCTGGAAGGGCGCGTTGAGGGCCGTGAGGGCGAAAGGCTTGATGGTGCGCATGGCGCCTCGCTCAGACCACGGCCTTGAGCGCCTCGACCTCGAGCGACAGCGAGCCGATCTTCATGTCGTTCATCTTCATCGCCAGCTCGTTGGTCTTGGTGTCGAGGCCGATGCCGTTGATCTTCACCTCGGTCGGGCTGTTGACGAACTTGAGCCCGAACGTCAGCTCGAGCGCCAGGGCCAGCTCCAGCGCGGCCTTGAGGGCGACGGAGATCTCCAGCTCCGCCGCGAGCTTCGCCTCGAACGAGGCGCCGATGGTGATGCCCGTCTTGCCCGCGACCTCGATCTCCGTCTTCGTCCCGATGTACGTCTCCGAAGTGCTGCCGATGGTCACGCCCGTCGCGTCCGAGAGCTTGAGCTCGCTCGAGCTGCCCACGAAGATCTCCGACTTCGTCCCCGCGGTGAGGCCGAACTGGGTGCCGAAGAAGAACTCCTTCTTGTCGCCGACCGTGGCGCCGAAGGAGTCGCCGACGGTGAACTTCATCTCGTCGGCGAGCATGATCTCGTTCGAGTCCTCGGTCTTGATCTCGAACGTCTTGCCCATGATCGTCAGCTTGTGATCCTCGTCGGCGATGATCTCGACCTTCTTCGCCGCGTGCATGACGATGTTGTCCGTCTCACTGGTGACGTTGACGGCGGTCTTGGCCGTCATGTCGATGCCGTTGTCTTTGACCTCGACCTTGAAGCCGCCGTCGCCGCCCGCCGCGGGCACCGCGGCGCCGCCGTTGATCAGCATGTGCACGCCGTTCTGCGCGTTGATGCCGACGCCGCCGACCACGCCGATCCGATAATTGCCGTCGGGGATGTGGAGCGACGTGTTGCCGCCCTTCACCAGCGTGGTCCAGTTGCCACCGCCCTTTTGGCCGACGTTGACGTCCCAGTGATTGCCAATCTCGGCGAGCGTGTTCTTCTCGGTGTTGAGGATGAGCTCGTGTCCCGAGTCGGGTGAGCCCATGCGCAGGAACGTGTCGGAGTACGGCGTGGAGAGCTTGATCCACTCCGAGCCGCCCTTGTCCTCGAGCTCGAGCCGGTTGCGCGCGCCCGTCTGAATGACGTTGCGCGTATGGTTGGACGAGGTCACGGGGCTCGGGTTCACGGCGTTGGGCACGACGCCCGAAATCACCGGCCGGTCGCAGTCGCCGCCGAGGAAGCTGAAGACCACCTCGGTGCCCTTCCGCAGCGGAAAGTGGAAGCCTTCGATGTCACCGCCGTGCGGCTGCATCATGCGCACGTACGTGGTGGCTTTGCCGCTCTTCAGCTTGCTCTCGTCGTACTTGAACTTGCAGAGATAGCGGCCCTGATCGTCGAGCTGGGCATACTCGCTGTCCGCCGGCCCATCGACGACGCCGTTCTCGAAGCCGTAGATGCGCGGCCACGCCGTGCGGCTCTCGGCGCGGAACTGCGCCTTCGCCGGCACGGCCTCGATCTCGACCTGATAGACCTCCTCGCTCTCGATGCCCGTGAGCTCGCGGAAGTGCGCGAGGCCCGCGGACTGGTTGCCCGTGTGGCGCGCCTCGATGGTCAGATAGCTCGCGTTGAAGCTCGGCAGCGGGTGCTCTTCGAGCTCGAACATGTAGCCGGGCCGGAGGTGATGGCGCGTGCCCGTGGCGCGATAGACGACCTGCCGCGCGAGCATCTCCTCCGCGCGCGTCCGCGCCAGCTTGTCGCCCGCGGCCGGCGTGAAGAAGCGCTCGCCGTAGAGGCTCACCTCACCCGCGCCGTTGTCGGCCACGCGCGCCGTGCCCGAGACGTTGAGGCTCGGCTTGGCGTAGTCGTAGTCCTTGAGGCGCACGCTCGAAGGCAGCGTGGTGTGCCGGCAGGTGAACATGCGGAGGCTCTGCCCGGCCGAGTGATCGTGCCCGAGCTGCGGGAAATACCGCACCGGCCGGCCGAGCTCGTCCTCGTCGTAGCGCTTCTGATCGCAGAGGACGAGCCTCTCCCCCTCATCGGTGTGCTCGAAGAAGTAGAAGATGCCCTCGCGCTCCATCCATCGCGAGATGAAGTCGAGATCGCTCTCGCGGTACTGCGAGACGTGCTCCTCGGTCTCGTACGATCCGAGGCGCATGTCGACATCCGAGACGCCGTTCTCTTCGAGGACGCTCTTGATGATGTCGGGCACCTTCATCTTGGTGAAGATGCGGCTGTGCCGGGAGAGCCCGAGCTGCCAGAGGCGCGGCACCAGCGTGGCGCGGAGGAGGATGCGGCCGTCGAACGCGTGGAGCAGCTCGAGGTTCGCGAGGATGCCGGCGAAGACGAAGGGCTTCTCTCCGATCACCTGGCGATCGATGGAGAGCGCGGCCTTGGCCCCGATGCCGTCGGCGAGATCGAGCTCGTCACCCAGCTCCTGTTGGAGCGAGATGAAGATCTCGATCTCGTACGGGCGCGAGATGGCCTCGAAGCCGCGGAAGCCGACGACGCGCGCCGCATCCGGGAGCACGCTCGAGGAGATGGTGATGAGATCGGCCATACCGTCTTCGCTCCTCTCCAGCACGCGACGATGAGCGCGCGTGCTTGGGCGAGGCGGAGGATAACGCCCGCCCGAGAGCAGCGACCAGCGGTAATCCCTGGTGCTATTTCGATTACCATGGATCGTTATTGATCCAGGTAAAGCGTGACCCCTCTCTTCCGCGGATTTTACCGCGCAGAGCGCACGACACGAGTCATCGCCCGGCCTGGTCAGCGTATCGACCAACGCGTGTATCGATCGATATCGTGCATCGGTCGGCTGTCAGCGTGATCGCATCACGCGCCGTCACCGCCGAGCACTCATGCTCTGTCGAACGACGGCGCCCGCGCGTGATGATGAGAGCGCAGAGCCGTCGTCGGATGGAGCTTCGCTCGATCGTGGATGGCGATCAGCGATAGCGACCGGCACGCGCCGCGCGCTTGGCGCCGCTCGTCGCCTTGGCGCCGGTGCTGGCCTTGGCGCTGCCACCGGCCTTCGCGCCGCCGTTCGCCTTGGCGCCGCGCTTCGGCTCCGGGCGGGAAGGCGCGCTGTCATCGCCGCCGCCGCCGCCGCCTTCGCCCTTGAGCACGCGGAGCTGATCGCGGATGCGCGCGGCCTTCTCGAACTCGAGGTTCTCGGCCGCCGCGAACATCTCTTGGCGCAGGGCCTCGATCTGATCGGCCAGATCGACCGCCTGCGCGCGGGCGCCGTCGCCCTTCTGCGCGCCGCCCTTGGACACGGCGTAGTAGTCGCGCGCGCCCGAGGTGGGCGACAGATCGAGGATGGCCTTCACCACCGTGGCCGGCGTGATCCCGTGCTCCTCGTTGTACGCGTGCTGCAAAGTGCGGCGACGGTTGGTCTCGTCGATCGACTGCTTCATCGCGGCGGTGATGCGATCGGCGTACATGAGGACCTCGCCGTTCACGTTGCGGGCGGCGCGGCCGATCGTCTGGATGAGCGAGCGCGGGCTGCGGAGGAAGCCTTCCTTGTCGGCGTCGAGGATGGCGACGAGCGACACCTCCGGAAGATCGAGGCCCTCGCGCAGGAGGTTGATGCCGATGAGCACGTCGAACTCGCCGCGGCGCAGATCGCGGAGGATCTCGATGCGCTCCAGCGTGTCCACGTCCGAGTGCAGGTAGCGCACGCGCACGCCGAGCTCCGTGTAGTACTCGGTCAGATCCTCGGCCATGCGCTTCGTCAGCGTGGTCACGAGCACGCGATCGCCGGCGCTCACGCGCTCGCGGATGCGGGCCAGGAGATCGTCGACCTGGCCGGCGACGGGGCGGATCTGGATCTTCGGATCGAGCAGGCCCGTGGGCCGGATGATCTGCTCCACCACCACGCCGCCCGACTTCTCGAGCTCGTACTCGCCGGGCGTGGCGCTGACGAAGAGGACGGTGTCGTAGTGCCCCTCGAACTCCTCGAACTTGAGCGGCCGGTTGTCGAGCGCGCTGGGGAGGCGGAAGCCGTATTCGACGAGCGTCTCCTTGCGGGCGCGATCGCCGCGGTACATCGCGCCGACCTGAGGCACCGTTTGGTGCGACTCGTCGATGATGAGGAGAAAGTCCTTGGGGAAGTAGTCGATGAGCGTGGGCGGCGGCTCGCCCGTCTTGCGGCCCGAGAGGTGGCGCGAATAGTTCTCGATGCCGTTGCAGAAGCCCATCTGTTCGAGCATCTCGAGATCGTACATGGTGCGCTGCTCGATGCGCTGCTTCTCCAAGAAGCGCCCCGCCTTGTCGTAGAAGTCGAGCCGATCGCGCAGCTCTTCGCGGATGGAGGTGATGGCGCCGCGCATCCGCTGCTGCTCGGTCACGTAGTGCGAGCCGGGGTAGACGGCGTAGCGATCGAGCGTGCCGAGGACCTTGCCGCGAACCGGATCGACCTCCTTGATGGCCTCGATCTCGTCGCCGAAGAACTCCACGCGGATGGCCGTCTTCTCCTCGTACGCGGGGAAGATCTCGACCACGTCGCCGCGCACGCGGAACGTGCCGCGGTGGAAGTCGACGTCGTTGCGTTGATATTGGATGTCGACCAAACGGCGGAGGAGCTCGTCGCGGCGCTGCTCCGTGCCGCGCTCCAGCTTGATGAGCAGGCCGTGGTAGCTCTCGGCCGAGCCGATGCCGTAGATGCAGCTCACCGAAGCGACGATGATCACGTCGGGCCGCGAGAGCAGCGCGTGCGTGGCCGCGTGGCGCATGCGATCGATGGCGTCGTTGATGATCGCGTCCTTCTCGATGAAGGTGTCGCTCGCGGGGACGTACGCCTCGGGCTGGTAGTAGTCGTAGTACGAGACGAAGTACTGGACGGCGTTGTTGGGGAAGAGATCGCGCATCTCCCCGTAGAGCTGGGCCGCCAGCGTCTTGTTGGGCGCCAGGATGAGCGTCGGCTTCTGCACCGTCTCGATGACCTTGGCGGCCGTGAACGTCTTGCCGCTGCCGGTCACGCCGAGCAGCGTCTGGAAGCGCTCTTTGCGTTCGAGCGCGGCAGTGATTTCCGCGAGAGCCCGCGGTTGATCGCCGCACGGTTTGAACTCGGAGACGAGCTCGAAGCGCTTCGACATGGAGCTACGGACCATAGTTGCCTTCCCTCGCCGCCGCAACCGAACCCTCGGCCCGTCTCCGCCCGCGCCGGACACTCGGATCCACCTTCATCATCGATGCTTCGCGCGTGCGTCGGCGCTTGCACATCCCGCTCGCGTCGCGCGCTTCCGCGTCGCGATCACATCGCGCACGAGCGAGCTCGCTCGTCAGGCGCTTGCCTTCTTTTCCGGCCCTTGGGAAGCTCTCTTCCCATGCGCCGCTTGTCCCTCGTCGGGCTGATTTCGGCCCTCGCAGCGGCCGGCGCGTGCTCGCTCGTGAACGCGCCCGAAGACGTGCGCGCCGGCCCGACGAGCACGGGCGGTGGCATGTGCATCACCGACGACGATTGCCCGCCCTCGCGCGTGCCGTGCGCGAGCTACGCCTGCGTGCTCGGCGGCGCCTGTCAGCTCGTGATGTTTCAGAACGGCACCGCCTGCGACGACGGGCACTTCTGCACCGTCGACGACGTCTGCGACGAGGGCCAATGTCACGGCAAAGCGCGCTTCTGTCCGGGCGGCGACGCGTGCAACCTCGGCACCTGCAACGAAGAAGCGAAGGCCTGCACCACGGTGACCGTGCCCACGGGGACGCCCTGTGACGACGGCGATCCCTGCACCGACGACGGCGTCTGCCAAGGCGGCCTCTGCCAGAAAGGCCCCGACGCCTGCCAGCGTCTCGCCACCGATTGCACCGATCCGATCTGCGAGCCGGGTGTGGGCTGCACCACGCAAAACAAGCTCGATGGCACCTTCTGCGGGCAGAGCGCCTGCTCGAACGGCCAATGCAGCGCCGGCCATTGCGAGATCGTCCCCCTCAACGAAGGTGAGAGCTGCGACGACGGCCTCTACTGCACCGTCGACGATGCTTGTGTGAAGGGCCATTGCCTCGGCGCTCCACGGACGTGCGGGACCGCCGGTGAATGCAGCCGGAGCACCTGCGACGAGACCGAGCACCAATGCGTGGTGACGCCCATCCGGGACAAAGAGCTGTGCGACGACGGCGACGCCTGCACCGCGGGCGAGTTCTGCAACGACCAGCATTGCGGCGGCGGCCTGCCTCCCTCCACCTATTTCGCCGAGACCTTCGGCACCGGCGGCCCCGGTTGGACCAAGGGGCCAGAATGGCAGATCGGCAAAGCCAAAGCCTCCACCGGCGGCAAGAACGGTGACGATCCCGCCGTCGATCACTCCGGCGAAGGCGTCCTCGCGGGCGTCGCCATCGGCGGCCTGGCGCACGTGGATCCGAACAGCCCGATCCACGCGCTCCATTACCTGACGAGCCCCTCCTTCGATGCCAATTTCGCCGGCACCCTCTATCTCACCTTCTATCGTTGGCTGAACACCGATTATCAGCCCTACATGCGCGACACCATCGAGGTCTCCGCCGACGACGGCGCGACCTGGAGCATCGTTTGGGAAAACCCCTGGGACATTCCCATCAACGATGCCGCGTGGACCTTCCAAGCGGTCGACATCACTGCTTGGAAAGGCCCGAAGACGCGGGTGCGCTGGGGCTTCGGCATCAACAACGCAGGCGTGTACGACGAGGCGTCGTGGAACATCGACGCGGTGAAGGTGCAGAACGCGCCCTGCCCGCTGTAGGGCTCATACGCACTGGGGAAAGAAACACGTCGTCGGCACGGGGACGCACTGGGGCAAGAGGTGCGGACACGCCTTCAACGCGCTCGGCAGTATTTCACAACAGTACTCGTCGGGCGCGCAAACGCTCACCCCGCAGGCCTCGCTCACCGGAGCATTGCCACCTTCCCCATCCAGCGAAGAGCGAGCGCCGCACCCGACCGTGAGGACGAAGACGAGCATCAACGACCAACGCAGAAAGGCCATCGACCTGGCTTCATACACCCGTCGCCATCGGTCCCGCGCCCCGAATCTGCCCGCGGCGAAGTCGTGATGCCGCTTCCCGCACGCCGGAAGCGCGGGGCGGGGTGCGAGATCCCCGCGGTGCAGCGCCGCCCGCGCCGTGCTAGGCGAGGGCACCATGGAGAGCCTCCCGCTCCTGCCCAACCATCCCTACGCGGCTTTTCTCGATCAGGTGGAGAAGCCCGCCCGCTATGCCGGCGGCGAGGTCGGCTCGGTCGTCAAGGACTGGTCCGGGGTGGAGGCGACGTTCTGCCTCGCCTTTCCGGATGTCTACGACATCGGGATGAGCCACCTCGGCTACAAGATCCTCTACAAGCTCCTCAACGACGATCCGCGCACGCTCGCCGAGCGCTGCTATGCGCCGTGGGTCGACATGGAGGCCGAGCTCAGGAAGCGCGGTTTGCCGCTCGTGTCGCTGGAGAGCGCCCGCCCGCTCCGCGATTTCGACGTGGTCGGCTTCTCCATGCAGTTCGAGCTGACGTACTCGAACATCCTCACCATGCTCGATCTCGGCGGCATCCCGCTGCGATCGGCCGATCGCAGCGACTCCGATCCGCTCGTCATCGCCGGCGGCCCGACGGCCACGCACCCCGAGCCGATGGCGCCGTTCATCGATGCATTCGTGATCGGCGACGGCGAGGAGAAGGCCACCCAGGTCTCACTCACCTGGACGCGCCTGCGCAAGGCCGGCGTTCCGCGACGCGAGCGCCTGATCGCGCTCGCCAAGCTCGGCGCGGTCTACGTGCCCTCGCTCTATGCGACGCGCGTCGATGCCGACACGGGCCTCACGGTGGTGGATCGCCCGCTCGAGCCCGGCATCCCCTTCCCCATCGATCGCTCGCTCGTCGACCTCGCGAAATACCCCTTCCCCGACGGCGGCCCCATCGGCGGGCCGGAGGCCATTTTCGATCGCATGTCGATCGAGATCGCCCGCGGCTGCACGGAGGGCTGTCGCTTCTGTCAGGCGGGGATGATCTATCGCCCGGTGCGCGAGCGCGATCCCGATCAAATCGTGGAGACCGTCCTCTCCGCGGTGAAGAAGTCGGGCCAAGACGAGGTGTCGCTCACCGCGCTCTCCACGGCCGATGTCTCCTGCATTTCGCCGCTCCTCAAGAAGGTCGCCCGCAAGCTCGCGGAGGATCGCATCTCGCTCGGCGTCTCGTCGCTGCGCGCCTACGGCCTGGAGCCGGAGCTGCTCGACGAGATCAAGCAGGTGCGCGCCACCGGCCTGACCTTCGCGCCCGAGGCCGGATCGCAGCGGATGCGCGACGTGGTGAACAAGAACGTCACCGAGGAGCAGCTCCACGAGACGGCGGAGCGCGTGTTCTCCCGCGGGTGGGGGAAGATGAAGCTCTACTTCATGATCGGTTTGCCCACCGAGAGCGACGAGGACGTGCGCGGCATCGTCGAGACGGGCGCCCGCACGGTCGCCGTCGGCAAGCGCGCGGCCCGCGGCCGGGCAGCCGAGGTGACGGTGAGCGTCTCCACCCACGTGCCCAAGCCGCACACGCCCTTTCAATGGTGCGCCATGGACACGCTCTCCGAGGTGAGCCGCAAACAGCAGCTCCTGCGCGACACCGTGCGCCCCTTCAAGGCGGTGAAGCTCCGCACCCACGAGGCCAACGCCAGTGTGCTCGAAGGCATTTACGCGCGCGGCGATCGCCCGCTCGCCGACGTGCTGGAGCGCGCCTGGAAGAACGGGGCCCGCTTCGATTCTTGGGACGAGCAGCTCAGACTCGATATCTGGGAGGAGGCCTTCAACCATTTTGGCGTCGATCGCCAGAAGTACCTCGGCACCTTGCCCCTCAGCGCCACCCTGCCCTGGACCCACATCGACGTCGGCCTCGAGGACGGCTTCCTCGCCAAGGAATACCGGAAGGCCCTGCAGAGCCGCTTGAGCCCGCCCTGCGGCAAGGTCGCGGGCATGTTCGTGCACCACACGAACCTCGAGGACGCCCGCGCCGACGAGCGCCGCCTGGTCTGCTACGACTGCGGCGTCGCCTGCGATCTGACGATGATGCGCGACGAACGCATCACCTTCCTCACCCAGCTCGGCGCGGAGAAGCGCTCTCTCCCCGTCCTCGGCAACGCCCCGCCCGCGCGCCCCGCCGCGAGCCCGGAGGGCGCCGCAGACACGGTACCTTCCGATACCGTACCTGGAGCCATCGAGTCTTCCGATACCGCATCGGAAGACTCGGTATCTACCGCCGCGCCCGATCCGTCGCTCCCCGCGGCGCCGCGCGCCCCCAAGCCGGCGCCGGTGCAGGGCCGCGGCGGGCATCGGTATCGCTTCCGCTACCACAAGACCGGCGCCACCGCGCTGCTCGGCCACCTCGACGTGATTCGCGAGCTCCCGCGGGTGATGCGGCGCGTGGGCCAGGAGATGGTCTACACGCGGGGATTCCACCCCAAGCCCGACATGAGCTTCGGCCCGGCGCTCTCGCTGGGCGTGCTCAGCGTCGATGAATATGCCGACATCCGGCTTTCGCGCGACCTCGGTCCCGAGGAGCTCGCGGGGCTCACCGCCGCCATGACGGCCCAGAGCCCGGCGGGGCTCGTCTTCACGGGCGCCATCAAGCTCGTCCCGGAGGACCTCGGGGTCACGCGCATGATCGACGGTGCCCGCTACATCCTCGCCTTCGCCCGCAGCGCCATCGAGGCGGGCGGCGCGCGCGCGGAGGACATCCTCGCGGCCCGCTGCGAAGCGGCCCTGGCCGCGGTCTCGCTCCCGCACCGCCGCGAAATCAACGGCATCGGCAAGATGCTCGACGTGCGCACCTATCTCTTGTCCGCCGAGGTCGGCGGCGCCGATGCCACGCAGAAGCTCGCAGAGGCGGGGCTCGTCGGAGATCTGGTGAGCATCGTCGTGGAGACTGCCATTCTCGCGACGGGCGCCGTGAAGGCCGCGGAGCTCGCCGCCGTCATCGTGGGCGACGGCGTGACCGCGCCGCCGCATCGGGCCGTGCGTGTCGCGCTCTTCGGCGCCGACGACGCGGGCCGGTTCGCGCCGCTGGAGACGGGTCGAGGCCGCCGCAACAAGCCTGCTCCCGCGAAGGCTCCCGTCGAAGCGCCCATGCACGCGGATGCCGAGTAGCCCGCTCACGGCGCTCGCGCTCACGGCCGTCGCGTTCGGGGCCGGCGTCATCGACGCCATCGCCGGCGGCGGCGGCCTGCTCACCGTGCCTGCGCTCTTGGTCGCCACGGGCGACGCGCGCATCACGCTCGGCACCAACAAGGGGCAAGCGGTCTTCGGCTCGTTCTCGGCCTTCGTCTCCTTCTTTCGCGCGGGCCGCATTCATCGCGGGCGGCTCGTGCCCACGTTCCTCGCGGCGCTCGCGGGCTCGGTCGTCGGCGTGCGCCTCGTGCTCGCCCTCCGCCCCGAAACGCTGCGCCCCGTGGTCCTCGCGCTCCTCGCCGGCGTGGCCGTGTTCTTCGCCGCGCGCGGCCGCCGCAAACCGGGCACCGCGCCTTCCAAGGCGTGGGCCGTCGCCGAGAAGCACCCGGCCCTCGCCGCCGCCGGAATCGGGCTCTCGATGGGCATCTACGACGGCTTCTTCGGGCCGGGCGTGGGCACGTTCCTCATCGCCTTGTTCGTCGCCGTCTTCGGCGACGACATGACCGCGGCCACCGCCAACGCCAAGGTGGCGAACTTCGCGTCCAACCTCGGATCGGTGGTGCTCTTCGCCTTCGCCGGAAAGATCGATCCGCGCCTCGCGCTGCCCATGGCGGCCGCCCAAATCGTCGGCGGCACCGTGGGCGCGCGCTTGGCGATGCGCGGCGGCGAGCGCCTCGTGCGGGCCGGCGTGCTCCTCGTGACGACCGCGCTCGTGGTGCGCCTCGCCTGGCAGATGACGGCCGCGCGCGCCGGCTGACGGCGCTCCCGAGAAGCTTCACATGTAAACGATCACGCTCACCCCGGAGGCGGTGGGAGCGCGTCCTTCACCACCTGGAGCAGCTCGTCGAGCTGGAAGGGCTTGTTCATCACGCACAGCGCGCCCTGCGCCAAGCAGCGGGCGGTGGCGTCTTCGGAGGCGTACCCCGAGACGACGATCACGGCCAAGCCCGGATCGAGCTTCCGCAAAGCCTCCACGGTGTCGATGCCGCTCAGGCCGGGCATGCGGAGATCGGTGATCACCAGATCGAAATGCTCGGTCTTCATCCGCTCGATGGCCGAGATCCCGGAGGCCGCGGTGGACACCTCGTAGCCGGCGAGCGCGAGCACCATGTCGAGCGTCTCGCGGATGTCGGGCTCGTCGTCGATCACCAGGATCCGAGGCCGCTCCGCGGGGAGCTCGGCTGCGGCAGACATCATGTCTCGACCTCGCCTCTGTCTTCGACCGCGGCGGTCGCGGTCGGCAGCCACATGAACACCGTGGTCCCCACGCCCACCGCGCTCTCGACGCGGATCTCGCCGTGATGGTCCTCGAAGAACCGCCGTGTCAGCGAGAGGCCGAGCCCCGTCCCCTGCCCCGGCGGCTTGGTGGTGAAGAAGGGCTCGAAGATGCGCCCGAGATCGGCGGCGGAGATGCCACACCCCGTATCGCGCACTTCGATCTCCACACCCGCAATACCCCGCCTCGTCACGAGCCGAGCGCCGACCGTGACGCTGCCCCCGGGTGGGACGGCGGCAATGGCATTGCCCATCACGTTGAGCACCGCCGAGTCGAGCTGCGTCGGATTGGCGAGGAGCGGCGGCGCGGCCACGCCGAGCTCCTGCAAATGGATGGCGCGATCGCGCGCCTGCGGGCCGGCGATCTCGAGCGCGCGGCCAATCACCGCCCGCAGATCGCAGGGCTCCCGCGTGGAGGGCTTGCGGCGCGCGTGCGCGAGCAGCGCGCGCACGAGGCTCGAGCAACGGTTCGCCTGCACCTCGATGGTGGCCAGCGCCTTCTCCAAAGCCGGTCCCTCGATCGGCGCCTTGCCCTCCTTCTGCTGCCGGAGCAGGAGCTGAGCCTTCATGAGGATGATGGCAATCGGGTTGTTGAGCTCGTGCGACAGGCCCGAAATCAACGTGCCCACCGCGGCCATCTTCCCAGCTTGAAGCAGCTCTTCCTGGGTCTCCGAGAGCCTCTTCAACGTCTCCGCCAGCTCTTCGTTCTTCGCGGCCAGATCGAGATACGCCCGGTGGAGCCGCTCGGCAGCGCGGACACGGGCTTTGAGCTCCGCCGGATCGAAGGGCTTCGCCAGGTAATCATCGGCGCCGGCGTCGAGCCCGCCCACCGTCTCTTTGCGGCTCGCCCGCGCCGTGAGGAGGATGATGGGAATGTCCCGGAGCGCCGGATCTCGTTTGAGCCGCGCCACGAGCTCGCACCCATCCATCTCCGGCATCATCACGTCCGACACGATGACGTCGGGCCGGAAGGACGCGGCGGCGGCGAGGCCCTCACGACCATTCTTCGCAAGCGACACGTCGTATTCGCCGAACAAGATATCGGCGAGATACGCGCGCATGTCCGGGTTGTCCTCGACCACGAGCACACGTGTGCTCGAAGGTGCCTTGGCGAGGGCCGCCGGCGCCGCCGCGGTGGCCGTCTGGACGTCGTCGAGGTACACGCGGCCCGCCGGCGCCGGCGGCGAGGGCGCCTTCACCAGCCGATCCGAAGAGCGCGGCAAACGCACGAAGAAGCGCGATCCCACGCCCATCTCGCTGGTCACACCCACGCTGCCGCCCATCAGCTCGGAGAGCTCTTTGACGAGGGAGAGCCCGATTCCGGTCCCCTCGTGCTTGCGCGTGGGTGAGGCGTCCACCTGTTGAAAGCGCTGAAAGAGCAGGTGTCGTTTGTCCTCCGGGATGCCCGGCCCCGTGTCGGTGACCGACAGCTCCATGCCATCATCGATCGCCCGCAACGCCAGGGAGACTCGCCCCGAGCGCGGCGTGAACTTGAGCGCGTTGCCCACGAGGTTCATCACGATCTTCTCGAATTTGCGCCGATCGAGGGGGACTTCGCGGAGCTCGGGATCCGCCTCCATCACGAGCTCGACGCCGCCGCGCGCCGCCGCGGGTTGGGCGTCTTCGACGAGGTCGGCGCACAGCTCGACCGCGTCGACGGCCTCCCAATCGATGCTCATCTTGCCGGCCTCGATCTTCTGATGATCGAGGATGTCGTCGACGAGCCGATGGAGCCTGCGCGCATTGCGCTCGACCCGCTCGAGGTCGGTGCGGGCCTGCGGCGACAAGGCCTCTTCGCGATCGGCGAGGAGCGACGCCAGCGGTCCGATGATGAGCGAGAGCGGCGTCCTGAGCTCGTGGCTCATCGTGGTGAGGAACTCGCCCTTGGCGCGCGCAGCAGCGTCGGCTGCCTCCTTGGCCCGCTGGAGCTCGACCTCCATCTGCTTGCGCTCCGTGATGTCGGCGTAAATCCCGAGGAGCCCCGAGACGCGCCCGTGATCGTCGCGAATCGGCACTTTGCTCGTGAGGAGCACCCGTACTTGGCCGTCCGCTCGGAGCCGCGCCTCCTCGATGTCGAGCCGAGCCTCTCCGGTCGACATGACCTCTCGATCGATCTTCGCGAAGAAGTCGGCATCTGCCTTCCTGTCACAGATGTCGTGATCGGTCTTGCCGAGGAGCTCCTCGAACGAGGTCCCCATGTCATTGAGGAAGATCGGATTGCACCCGAGAAACCGGCACTCCGCGTCTTTCCAAAAGATGGCATGAGGGACGTTGGCGATGACGTACTTGAGCACCGCCTGCTGCTGCTCGAGCGCCTCCTGCGTCCGCCGCCGCGCGGTGACGTCGGTGGCGATGGCGAGCACGCCCGTGATCCGCTGCCCCGGGCCGCGGACCGGCATGAAATAACCATTGAGCCAAGCGCCCCGGACCTCGCCCATCGTGCTCACCGGCTCTCCGGCCAAAGCCCGCCGAACGCTGTCCGTGATCCACGGATGATCCGGATACAGCTGAAAGATGGACGCCCCCACGTCCTTCGACGTGTCGCCGAGCGCATCGAGCGCCCGCCCCTCGGCCATCTCGATGATCCCCTGCGCATCGATGAGCACGAGCGCTATCGGCGCATGCGCGAGGATCGTTTGCAAATGCCGCTCCGCATCGCCGAGCGCGGCCGCCTGCGTCCTCGGGATCGGATTCCCCCGCGTCCTCCGGTGCGTGGCAATCTTGCTGACGCTGGCCGACCGCCGATGCAGATGCAATGTCATCGTATCGCCTGCCGAGGCAGCATAGACGCTGTCGCGCGGACATCAATACCATCTCGGCCCCACGAATCGAGCGAGCTCGTGGCCGTGATTTCCCGCGCCGAAGCTCCCGCGCCATCAACGCAGAGGCCGATCGGCCGGCCCAGTTTGGATAACCATTCGACGTCCGCAGGAGATCGGTAATCGATGATGCGATATCTGAATGGTTGTCGGCGGCGCGCGCCACGGACGAGCGAGAGCCCGACGCGGCACGCGCGCCGGGCTCTTCGACATCGATGGGGGGAGAGATCGTGACGACTTCGATCAGGGCAGGATTGGCCGGCCCATCGAGATCATCAGGGGCCGAACTTGGCCACGAACATGTCGGAGATCGCGTTCGGGTTCGTGTCGTTCACGGTGAGCGTGGTCGATCCGAAGGTCACCGCGCCGCTGATGCTCCCAGTGATGATGGCGTTGCCCGACGAATCGAGCGCGATGCTGCTCGCGGCCTGCTGCTTGGTGTCGCCGAAGGTCTTCGCCCAGATCTGGCAGCCGTGCGTGTCCAGCTTGGCGACGAAGATGTCGCCGTTGCCGGCGCTCGTGAGCTCACCGCCGCCGAAATCGATCTTGCCGGTGAACTCGCCCGCGATGAGCGGGCGCCCCATGGAGTCGACCGTGATGCCGTGCACCTGCTGGGACATCGAGTTGCCGTACGTCTTGGCCCAGACGGCGTTGCCGCCGCCCTCGAGCCTGGCGACGTAGACGTTGTCGCCGTTCGGGTTGCCGAGGACGCCGTCGCCGAAGTCGATGTCACCCTGGTGATTGCCGGCGATGAAGATGGTGCCGGTCGAATCGGAGGTGATGGCCTCGCCCGTCGCGCTGCCGCTGCCATAGAGCTTGGCCCACGTCGTCCCCGACAAATCGCTCTTCAGCTTGGCGACGAAGGCGGCCTTGGCGCCCGTCGGCGTCAGCTTCGGCCCGTTGGGGAAGCTGATGGCACCTGCGGTGTTGCCCGTGACGAGCAGGTCTTGATTCTTGTCGAAGGCGACGGCATTCGCCGCCTGCCCGACGGAGCCGTCTCCAAACTGCGTGACGGCCTGCGGAGTGAGCGTCGCCGCGGAGAAGACGGCGACGAACGCCACTTGAGAGCCCCCCGGCGCCGCCGAGGTCTTGCCCCCACCGATGTCCAAGGTGCCTTGTGAATTGCCGACGACCGCGATTTGGTCACCCGACGGCGACTTGAGCAGCGCGATTCCCCGCGCCGTTTGCCCGTTGTCTACGCCGTTCGGGGTGCTCTCGGGATCACCGATGCGCAACGCCGCCACCGGGTTGCCCGATCCATCGAGCTTGAGAATGAAGACGTCGCTGAACTCCGTGCCCACCGACTTGACCATTTGGCCACCGAAGTCCGTGCGCCCGTAAATCTCCCCGGTGACGTAGACGTTGCCCTGTTGGTCGACCACGACGGCGCGACCACCGGCGCGCGGGAGCGAATGAAGGCCGCTGAACGTCGCGGCCGCGAACCCTTTGACCCAGATCGGCGTGCCGTCAGGACCAAGCTTGGCGACGAACATGGCGCTCGCGCCCTGCGTCTGCGGAAGCGCCGCCGAGCCGCCAATCGTGAACGTGCCCGGAGATGCGATGGTGGACCCGTTGAAGATGGCCGCATACGAGCCGGTCACGTAGATGTTGCCATTGACGTCGGTCGCGACCGCGAGGCCGTTTTGGGCGCCGTCGTTGGTGTTGCTCACGGCCCATTGCACGGGGCCGGTGGTAGGGGCGGTGCCGTCGCACACGGCCATGCTGCCGCCGGTGCCGGTGGTGGTGGTCATTCCGCTGCCCGTCGAGCCGACCACGGGTTGGAAGAGGCTGCCGCCTTCGCCGCCCGTCGCCATGCCGCTGCCGGTGCTGGCTTTGCCGCCCGTGTTGAAGGTGCCGGTGGAGGTCTCGGCGGTGCCGCCGCAGCCATAGCCGATCCCGACGACGAGGGCCGCGCCGGCCACGAGGGCGGTGGGAGAGACGAGACGGGAAGCGAAGGACATGGTTCCTCGAACGGGGGTTGGGCCGGGTTGCCGGCGCTGGTTTCGGAGCTGGTTCGGGTTCACCAGCGGGGCTCAGGGCGATGGGGGCGCGGCCTGCGGCTGCACGCTGCAACCACAGCTCGTGGGCGCCGGGCTCGGGCTCGTGGGCGGCGGCGCCGCCGGCAGACCGACGGCGGCAGGCAGAGGCGCCATGGCCGGTGCAGGCGCAGCTTCTCCGCAACCCATCACGACGAGCGCGAAGATCGAGAGGAGCAGCCGGCGCATCCCTTCCACCAGATACCCCGCGCCGTCCGGCGTCAAGCCGCCCCTCCTTTCAGCGCCATCTGCATCGATTCGAGGAAGGCGCGGACAGACCATGACGACGCGGGGTCGCCGACGCGCGTGGCTCGGGCAATGGCGGTGGGCGACCGCGATGCGCGTCAGGGCTCGACGGCACAGTCTGCGGCACCCGAGGGCGCGGCGGCAGCCTTCGAGATCCGCGGGGAAACCGCGCAAAAATGCATGACGGCGCAGGCGCGCGATGGAGGGTGCCGTCGCGGCATCCCACCCATGGCGCGACGGGATGATCGGCGCGAGCATGGGGCGGGCGCGCCGCACAATCCGGCCACCCGTGACATGAAAATCAGGGTCCCTCGACCGGAGCGGCCGCGCGTGCACCCAATTTCGCGGGCAGAGCGCCCGATCGATGGACGGCATCGGCTTTGCTCATGGTGCTGACGCGACCACGAGACCGGCGACCACCGCGCTCGTCGTAGCTTAGCTTCACTTAAACGAATGCATCTCCCGGCGACGGCGCGCGATGACGAACGGGCGTCGCTGCCGCGAGATTCCTCTGCTTACCTTCATCGCTTTGCTTCTGGCCTTCATGGCCCTTCATGGCCGATCGGTTCGAGCAGCCGGCCCTATCCCCGTCTTCTCGTGACCCATCGGCCCCATCGCTTCGCTTACGTGGGACGAACGACCATTTCGATGCGTCGATCGCCACCGCTTACTGCTTCGCTTCTTGAATGGTTTGCGGCGTGGGCACGGGCTCTTTTCATCATCGGGCCCGGGCACGCGTCTGCTTCGATGGATGCTTGGCTTCGACCACATTGCTTTGCTTCGCGCTCGGCTTCGCTTCACGGATTGCTTTGCTTCGGCTGACTGCTTCTTCGCTTCGCACGCTTGCTTTGCTGGATTGCGTTGACTGCTTCGCTTCAAGCACGTTGCTTCGCTTCGTTCCTGTCGTTCCCGCCTTCCGCGCCCGTTCGCTCGCATGGTCCATGTGAGTTGGGGCGCTTCGTGATGCGCTCGCGGTGCCCTCGGCCCATTCGAGGGACATGTGCCGAGCCTCCGGGCGAGCCCCGATCGTTTCAGGGGGCTCGCCCGGAGGCCCGGACCGCGGCAGCGCGCGCTATGCTCGCCATGTGAGCGAATCGGATCCCTGCGATACCGAGCCGGCCGCGCGCCTCGCGGCGGCCGGCGCAGTCGGCGCGAGCGTGGCGCACGAGCTGCGCAATGCGCTGGCCGTCGCCGAGTCGGCGCTGTTCCTCGCCCAACGCGACATCGACGATCGCGGGCGCTTGGTGCGGCACCTGGATCAGGTCGCCGCGGAGATCCGCAAGGCCCACGACGTCATCGGCAGCGTGCTCGGGCTCGCTCGCGGCGAGCCGGTGCGGCGCGAGTCGGCGGTGGTCGGCCGCCTCGTCGACACCGCTCGCCATGCGCTGACGCTGCCCACCAACGTCACCTTCGAGGTCGCCGTCGATCCGGTGGACCTGACCGTCTTCTGCGATCCGATCCTCCTCGAACGGGTACTCTCGAACCTCTATCTCAACGCGGTGGAGGCGCTCGATGGACGCGGGCACGGCGCGATCGTGACGCGGGCGTGGCGTGACGAGGAGCGGACGTGGTTCGTGGTGGAGGACGATGGGCCCGGCTTCGACGCCGCCGTCGTCGGGCGCGCGTTCGAGCCGCTGGTCACGTCCAAGGCGCGAGGGACCGGGCTCGGCCTCTCGCTGTGCCGCACGATCCTCTCGGCCCACGGCGGCACGATCACGGTGACCGCCGGGCCGCGCGGCGGCGCGGCGCTCTGCTTCTGGCTGCCGAATCGATAGGCGTTGTACTAGCCTCGCGGCCATGAACACCGAGGCGATGGTGCTGGACCGCCACGGCGGGCCCGAGGTGCTGGAGAAGCGGACGATCGATCTGCTGCCGCCTGGGCCGTGCAGCGTGCGCGTGCGCGTGCACGCGGTGGCGATGAACCACATGGACCTCTGGGTCCGGCGCGGCGGGCCGCACTTCAAGCTCGAGTATCCGCACCGGCTCGGCTGCGACATCGCCGGTGTCGTCGAAGAGCTCGGCCCCGGCGCGCGCGGCGTCGCCGTCGGCGATCGCGTGATGGTGCAGCCCGGCCTCTCGTGCGGGGTCTGCCGCGCGTGCCTCTCGGGGCGCGACAACTTGTGCCGATCGTATCGGATCCTCGGCGAGAACACGCAGGGTGGCTATGCGCGCCACATCAACCTGCCCGATCAGAACCTCATCAAGATCGGCGACGCGCTCTCGTTCACGGACGCGGCCGCGCTGCCGCTCTGCACCTTGACGGCGTGGCAGATGGTCTTCGAGAAGGGCGAGGTGCAGCCGGGCCAGACGGTGGTCGTGCACGCGGCGGGGAGCGGCGTGTCGTCGATGGCCATCAAGATGTGCAAGATGGTGGGCGCGCGCGTCATCGCCACCACGAGCTCGCCGGACAAGCGCGAGCGCGCCCTCGGGCTCGGCGCGGACGAGGTGATCGTCACGAGCGAGCAGGACTACGTGGGCGAAGTGCGCCGGTTGACGAAGCGCGCGGGGGCCGACGTGATCCTCGATCACGTCGGCGGCGAGCTCTTCGAGAAGGCCGTGACGGCGTGCGCGTGGGGCGGGCGCATCGTCACGTGTGGCGCGACGGCGGGGTTCGCGGCGAACGTGGATCTGCGGCAGATCTTCTTCCGCCAAGTCGAGGTGCGCGGGTCGACGATGGGGAGCAAAGGCGATCTGCTCGAAGCATTGCCGATGATCCTCGACGGCCGGCTGCGCGCCACCGTGGACCGCGTGGTTTCGCTGTGGGATGCGCGCGAGGCACACGAGGCGCTCGAGAATCGCAAGGTGTTCGGCAAGGTGGTGCTGGCCGTCGACTGACGCGCGTCCGCGCGTGAGAGCGCTTGACGGAGATCGGAGCGCGGCGTTCTCCTCCGGGTACCTCGATCTCCACGGAGGCGACCATGGCTGCGAAAAAGAAGGCTGCGAAGAAGGTCACGGCGAAGCGTGGTGCCGCGAAGAGCGCGCCCGCGAAGAGTGCCCCGGCGAAGAAGAGCGCCGCCAAGAAGAGCGCGGCGAAGAAGGTCCTCGCGGTGCCGGCCGGCTACCACACGATCACGCCGAACCTCGTTTTCAAGGACGCGGGCGCGGCGATCGATTGGTACGTGAAGGCCTTCGGCGCCAAGGAGCTGTCACGCATGCCGTCGCCCGATGGGAAGAGCATCTGGCATGCGGAGATCAAGATCGGCGACTCGATCCTGTTCCTCAACGACGAGAGCCCGATGGGCAACTCCATCGCGCCGAGCGGGCCGCGCACGACGACCGCGGGCATCCAGCTCTACGTGAAGGACGTCGACGCGTGGGCCAAGCGCGCCGCCGACGCGGGCGCCAACGTGATGATGCCCGTGAGCGACATGTTCTGGGGCGATCGCATGGGCGCGCTCGTCGATCCCTTCGGCCACACGTGGATGATCGCGACGCGCGTGCGAAACATGACGGCGAAGCAGATGGCCGAGGCCGGTGTCGAGTTCGCACGAAAGATGGCGGAGCAGGCGCAGCAGCAGGCGGCCCAGTGAGCGGCCCCGCTGAAAGCTGTACGCGATAGGGTTTCATGAAGGCGATGCGCCGATCATGCCGGCGCATCGCTCCATGTGTCGCCGGCAGCGCGACGGCTGCGGCTACGCGCCGAAATCGGGGATCTCGCCGAGCTCGCCGACGATCTCTTCGAAGTCCTGGAACGTGAGCGCTTGATCGGCGTCCGACTTGGCTTCGGCCGGGTTCGGGTGCACTTCGACGATGATGCCGTCGGCGCCGACGGCCTTGGCGGCGCGGGCGAGCGGGCGGATCCAGCGGCGCACGCCGACGCCGTGCGACGGGTCGACGAGGATGGGCAGGTGCGTGCGCTCGCGGAGCACGGGGACGGCCGAGAGATCGAGCGTGTTGCGCGTGGCCGTCTCGAAGGTGCGGATGCCGCGCTCGCAGAGGAGCACGTGCGGATTGCCCTCGCTGAGGATGTATTCGGCCGCGGCGAGCAGCTCGTCGAGCGTGGCCGAGAGGCCGCGTTTCAAGAGGATGGGCTTGACCGTGCGGCCCACGGCCTTGAGCAGATCGAAGTTCTGCATGTTGCGTGCGCCGATCTGGAGCACGTCGACGGAGCGGGCCATGCGCTCGACTTGATCGACGCTCATCACTTCGCTCACCGTCGGCAGGCCCGTGACGCGGCCCGCTTCGGCGAGCAGATCGACGCCGTCCCAGCCGAGGCCCTGGAATGCATACGGGTTCGTACGTGGCTTGAACGCGCCGCCGCGGAGCATGACCGCGCCGCGGGCGCGCACCGCTTCGGCGGTGGCGATGACTTGCTCGCGCGACTCGACCGAGCACGGGCCGGCGATGATCACGAAGTCACCGCCGCCCACGAGCGCGGGCCCGATGCGCACCTGCGTGCCCGCAGGCTTCGATGGACGCGCGGCCTTCGGCCAATTCTTCGCGGCAGCCGGCATCGCGGGCGCCGCGGGCGTGCAGGTCACCGTTGCGGCCACCGGCTTCTGCAGCACCGGCGCGCGCTTCTCGGCGGGCGCGGCGATGTCGTAGCTCCCGAGCAGGCGGAACTCGGTGCAGCGCGCGCGCATGCTGGTGATGGCCTCGGCGATGCGCGCATCGACCGCATCGCCCTCGAAATCGGCGTAAAACATGTACTCCCAGGTGCGCCCGGGCTTCGGCCGAGATTCGAGCTTGGAGAGGTTTACCCCTGCTTCCGAGAGGATCGAGAGACAGCGCGCCAGACAGCCGTGCTCGTGCGCCGTCGAGAAGAGCACGCTGGTGCGACGGCTCGCCGACTCCGCGGGTGTGCGCAGCTCGGGCCGCACGGACTCGACGATGAGAAAGCGGGTGTACGTCTCGGGGTGATCGGCGATGTTCGCCGCCAGCTCGACGAGCCCGTAGCGCGCGGCCGCCTCCGGCGGGGCGATGGCGGCGATGCTCGGATCTTTGGCCTCGGCGACGTCGCGCGCGGCCACGCCGGTGTCGATGGCGGGCACCGCGCGCGCGGCGGGGAGCGTCGCCAAGAACTTCCCGCACTCTTCGAGCACGATGGGGTGCGCTTCCACGCGGCGCAGCCCCGCGAGCGTCGCGCCCGGCACGCCGAGGAGGCGGTGATCCATGCGCACCACCACCTCGCGCACGGGCTGCAGATCGTATTGGGCCAGGAGATCGTAGCCTTCGCGGAAGGTGCCCGCGATCGTGTTCTCGAGCGGCAAGATCCCGAAGCGCGCGCGCCCCGCGAGGAGCGCCACGGCGACGTCGCGGAACGTCGGCTGCCCGATCGTCTCCACCTTTTCGCCGCGCGCTCCAAAGTGCGCGCGCAGGATCACGTCGGAGTATGCGCCCTCAACCCCCTGATAAGCTGCGCTGATCATCGTCCCCCCCTTGCGCCGCCCCGGCGGGGCGGGCGACCTCGTCGCTCGCGGCGCGCGGGTAGCTCCCGAGCATCGTGACCGACTCGCTGTGCGCGCGGAGGCGCGCGATGGCGCGCGCGACCGCCGGATCGTCACGGTGGCCGTCGAGATCGACGAGGAAGACGTACTCCCACGCCTTCTGCCGGCTCGGACGCGACTCGATGCGTGACAGGTTCACGCCCTCGGCGTCGAAGATCTCGAGCGTGCGCCGGAGCGCGCCCGGCTCGTCGCGGAGCGTGAAGCCGAGCGTCGTGCGATCGCGGCCCGTGCGCTGCGCATCTTCGCGCGCGAGCACCACGAAGCGCGTGGCGTTCTCGGCGCGATCCTGGATGCGCTCGCGCAACACCGGCAGCCCATAGAGCTCACCGGCGAGCACCGATCCGATGGCCGCGCCCCCCGGATCGCCCGACGCCTCGCGCGCGGCGGCCGCGGTCGACGACGTCTGCACGAGCTGCGCGGACGCGAGGTGCTTGCCGAGCCAACCGCGACATTGCGCGAGCGCCTGCGGGTGCGAGTACACGCGCTCCACCGCGGTCAGCTTGCCCGCCGTGCTGAGCAGGCAATGCGCGACCTCGACCACGAGCTCGCGGCGGATGAGCAGCGTGCCCTCGAGGAGCGCATCCACGGCGTGCGTCACCGATCCTTCGGTCGAGTTCTCGATCGGCACCACGCCGTACGAAGCGCCGCCGCGCCGCACCGCATCGAACACGCCGTCGATGGTGGTCGCCTCGGTGTAGCGCGCGCCCAGGCCGAAGAGCCGACGCGCCGCGATGTGCGTGAACGTGCCTTCGGGGCCGAGGAACGCGACCGTGAGCGGCGCCTGGATGGCGAGGCACGCGCTCATCACCTCGCGATACACCGCGATGATGGCTTCCCGGGGAAAGCGCCCCGCGCCCTTGTCCGCGAGCCGTTCGAGCACCTCGCGCTCGCGCTCGGGATCGTGGGTAGCGAGGTTCTTCGCCTGCTTCTCGCGCGCGACCAGCGTGACCACGTCGGCGCGCTGCTCGAGGAGCGCGAGGATCTGATCGTCGATGGCGTTGATGCGGCGGCGGAGGTCGTCGAGGCTCATGCGTCGGGTCAGACGCATTGTGTCGACAGGAAGCGCCGCGGTAAAGCGCGCCCGGCCCCTCGCCGGGCCCGAAGATCAGGCGCCGCGACCGCCCCGGACAAGCTCGTGAATGGCCTGGCCGAGCCCGTCGATGGTGAGCGCGAACATCGGGAAGACCTTGGCGATCGCGTCGACCGTCGGGTGCGGATACACGCCGATCCCGTCCGGGTTGAGCCACACCGATCGCTCGAAGTGCTCGCGCAGCGCGGTCAGCCAAGCGACGCCCGGCACCCTCCCATCGTCACCCCAGCCCGGCGATCCGAGGAGCTCGTAAGGCGCCATCGCCGCGTCGCCGACGAGCACCAGCTTGTAGTGCTTGCCGCACTCCGCGATGAGGTCGGTGATGCGCACCGGATCTTGAAAGCCCTCGGTCTTGTAGACGCGACCGTAGATGCAATTGTGGAAGTAGTACGTGCGCAGCTCTTTCCAGTGCGTCGATCGTTTGGCCGCGCTGAAGACCTGCGACATGAGGTGCGCGTACGGATCCATCGACCCGCCCACGTCCATCATCAAGATCACGCGCGTGTTCGGGCGGCGCGGGGGACGCGTGACGATGGAGAGCTCGCCCGCGTCCTTCGCGGTGGCGTCGATGGTCCCGTCGATGTCGAGCTCTTGATCGGCGCCTTCGCGCACGAAGGCGCGCAGCTTGCGGAGCGCGACCTCGATCTGCCGGACGTCGAGCACCACGTCGCTGCGGTAGGGCCGGTACTTGCGCGCGTCGGCCGTCTTCATCGCGCCGCCGCGACCGCCGCCGCCGGGCCCGACTTGAATGCCGTTCGGGTTCACGCCGCCCGATCCGAACGGCGACGTGCCGCCCGTCCCGATCCAGTGATTGCCCCCGTCGTGCCGCTCCTTCTGCTCCTTGAGGCGCTCTTCGAAGCGGCGCAGCACCTCCTCCAAATCGAGCGCCTCGATCGCGTCGCGCTCCTCCTGCGAGAGGTCGCGCATCTTGATCGGGTCCTTGAGCCAGTCGAGGAGCTCCTCCGCGATCGCCTTGGCGTCGGCGGCCACGCCGCGGAAATGCGCGGCGAAGGCGACGTCGAAGTCATCGAGGTGCGCCTCGGAGTGGATGAGGAGCGCGCGGGCCACGTGATAGAACCCGTCGAGCGACGAGCCGTGCAGATCGGCGGCGAGCGCGCGCGCCAACGCCACGGTCTCCTGCGTGCCGACAGGCACCTTGCGCTTGCGCAGCTCGTAGATGAACGGGACGAACATGGTTACGACCGGAACTTCTTGCCGCCCGCGAGCTGGTCGGCGAGCGCCACCATGTCCTGCTCTTTCTTGAGGAGCGCGCCCAGGAACGGCAGCTCCTTCTCCAGCTTCACCTCGTGCACGCCCGCGCGCTTCAGCACCGCGATCCAGTCGATGAGCTCGCTGGTCGAAGGCCGCTTGCGGAGCCGCGCGTTGCCGCGGATGTCGTAGAACGCGCGCAGCGTCTGGTCGACGAGCGTGCCCTCCAGATCGGGGTGATGCACGGCCACGATGCGCCGCATGAACGCGGGCTCGGGGAAGTCGATGAAGTGGAAGACGCAGCGGCGCAGGAAGGCGTCCGGCAGCTCCTTCTCGTTGTTGCTCGTGATGATCACCACGGGCCGCTCCGTCGCCACGACCTCCTCGCCCGTCTCCACGACGCGGAAGCGCATGCGATCGAGCTCGTGCAAAAGATCGTTGGGGAACTCGAGATCGGCCTTGTCGATCTCGTCGATGAGCAGCACCACGCGCCTCGGCGCCTTGATGGCCGCGCCGAGCGGGCCGAGCTTGATGTAGCGACGGATGTCGCGCACGTCGCCGTCACCGAAGCGCGAATCGTAGAGGCGCTGGACCGTGTCGTAGACGTAGAGGCCGTCCTGCGCCTTGGTCGTGCTCTTCACGTGCCAGGTGACGAGCTCGGCTTCGAGGCCTTTGGCGACGGCCTCGGCGAGCAGCGTCTTGCCCGTGCCGGGCTCGCCCTTCACGAGGAGCGGGCGTTCGAGGGCGAGCGCGCAGTTGACCGCGGCTTCGAGGGACTCGCTGGTGAGGTACCGATCGGTGCCGCGAAAGCGGCGGAACTCCGTCATGGTCGCGAGCCTAGCACACGCGCATGCGCGCAAAGACCGCTCGTCCGCGCAGCCTTTGCGCGTGCGCGGACCTCGTGCACCGGCCCTACAACCACCTTCGCAAGAGGTACGCGCCCCACGATGCCGCGCGCACCCACAGCGGGCGGCGTTGCCAGCGCTCCGCGGAGATCTCGCGGCAGCTCGCGAGATCTTCGAGGAACATGCGCGAGAGCGCGGCCGCCAGGTCGGGGTGCCGCACGATGGCGTTGGCCTCCAAGTTTTGCCGCAGCGATTGAGCGTCGAGGTTCGACGAGCCGACGGTGGCCCAGCGCCCATCGACGACGGCCGTCTTCGCGTGCATCACGCGGCCTTCCCACTCGTAGAGGCGCACGCCCGCCGCGAGCAGGATCTCGTAGATCGAGCGCGACGCGTAGAGCACCGCGCGCACGTCGGTGGTCCCCGCGACCATCACCCGCACGTCGACGCCGCGGCGTGCCGCCGCGCTCAAGTCGCGAATCAGCCTGATTTGCGGGAGGAAATACGCGTTGCTGATCCACACCCGATCGCGGGCGGCGCCGATGGCCTCGCGGTACTCGTCGCGGATGCTCGAGCGCCCGTGTCGGAGGTGGCTCGAGACCACGGAGACATGCGGATCGGCGCGGCGATGATGGCCGCCGTAGCGACCCTCGTCGAGCGGCGCCCCGCCCGCGCGCCGCCACGTGTCGCGGAAGAAGTATTCGAGCTCGACCGCGGCCGGCCCTTCGATGCGCAGATGCGTGTCGCGCCAACCGCGGCCGCCGTCCTCGATGGCCGCGTAATCGTCGGCGATGTTGATGCCGCCCGTGAAGGCGACGCGGCTGTCGACGATCAGCGATTTGCGATGATCCCGCCGCGCCATCCGCCCGATCAGCTCGCGACGCCGGCCCGAGAAGCGAATCGGGTGATAGGCGAGCGTGCGCACGCCGGCGGCATGCAAGGCATCGATGTACGCGCCGGAGACCGACGATCCCCAGGCATCGTAGAGCAGGCTGACCTCGACGCCGGCCCGCGCGCGCGCGGCCAGCGCTTCGGCGAAGTAGCCGCCGATGGTGTCCGCGCGAAGGATGTACGTCTCGAGGCAGATCGATGACCGCGCCGCCGCGATCGCCTCCAACATGGCCGGGAACGCCTGCCCGCCGTCCTTGAGCAACGCGAGCCGATGGGCTCCCGCGGTCACCTCGGCGAAGGGCGGGCGCGCAGGGAGGCGCCGTTCGACGGTGACGTCGATCCCGTCGCAGGGAGGATTCACCGCGCCATCGGGCACATGGCCTTTATACTCCGCCGCAGACGGCCGGGCCACGATCGGCCTGGCACGAGATGTGTAGTTGAGCCGGACGAGCGGGCGCCCTGCCCGCCATGGAGGATGATGAACATGGACCGCATTCTCGTCGGTTTGGACGCTTCACCGCGCGCCGACGGCGTGCTGGAAACGGCGGTGGATCTCGCGCGGCGCACGGGTGGCAAGCTCATCCTCTGCCGCGCCGTCGGCATCCCGCACGAGATCCCGGCGGAGGCTTATACGATGACGCCCGCCTCGCTCGCCGAGCTCCTGGAGCGCGAGGCCCAAAAGGATCTCAATCGCATCGCCGCCACACTGCCCGAAGGCATGGTGGCGGCGCTGGTCGTCCACGTGGGCACGCCGTGGCAGGGCCTCTGCGCGGCCGCGGATCAGCACGACGCCGATCTCATCGTGATTGGATCGCACGGCTATTCGGGGATCGACAAGCTCATCGGCACCACGGCCGCCAAGGTGGTGAACCACGCCAAGCAATCGGTGCTGGTCGTGCGCGGACACCCGAGCTTCACGCCGGCGTGAGCCTGACGGCGCGATGAGCCATCGCATCGCGGGAGGTGCCGCGTTTCGCGCGCCTCCCGCGACTCATCACTTCGACGCGAGGGTCGCCTGTGACGTCGTCACGTAGCGGGCTTGGGCCTCGGCGCCGGTGAGGTACGTGTCGTAAGCGGTGTTGCCGCGCAGGTGGCGCTCGTAGAAGGCCACCACGTAGGCGCGCGCCAGGCCGTTGACCTGCGCATTGGGTGCGGTGGCCGGCTGGCAGAAGGAGCAGGTGACACCGCACGTCGACACGTCGTCGAGGAAGCTCATGTGGTTTCCGCCGAGCACGGTGACGGCGAGGCTCGGGGCATTGGCGCCGGCATAAAAGGTCTGGAAGTTGTTCGCCGCCGGCGCACACGGCATGAAGCCGCCCACGGCATCGGTCGTTTCTCCGACGAAGCCCGTGGGGATGTGCAGGCTGGGCATGAGATCGGAGACGTCGACGCAGGCCGGCGCGTTGCAGCCGGTGGGGCCGCCGCCGTCGACGGGATCGAGGGTGATGGCCGCTTTCACGCGCGCATCCTGTGTGGCGGCGAGGAGCGCGAGCTTGCCGCCGAGCGAGTGTCCCGTCATTCCCGCATGATCGGCGTCGGCGTCGAGCATCGGTTTGCCCTTGGCCCAATCGAGGCCGGCAATCAGATCCTTGGCGGCCTTGGGGTTGTCGACGCCGAACAACGATGCTGGGAAATCGACGGTGAGCGCGACGTAGCCGAAGGTGGCGAGTCGCCTGACGTAACTGGCATATTGCGTGATGGGCAATTGCATCCCGTGCCCGATGACGACGACGGGGTGAGGCCCGCTGCTCGGACCCGAGGTGGGGTAAGCACAGTGGACGGGAACATTGGTATCGCCGCCCGCGACCGACGCGATCTTGTCGTCGATCTCGGCGATTTGATAAGGCCCATCGGCGTTCGGATCAGGCACGTTGCCACCGCCGCTCGAGCTCGACGAGGCGCTGGTCGTCGCCGAGCCGGTGGTCGTCGCCGAGCCGCCGGAGCCGCTCGAAACCGTGGTTCCCGAGCTCGTCGTGGGCGCGCCGCCGGCGCTCATCGACGTGGTGCCGGCTGCGCCGGTCCCTTCGGTGGTGGTGCCCACGTCACCGCCGCAACCGGCAGGACCGAGAGCGATTAACGACACGATCGCAAAACCGAGAGGAGCAATTTGTTTCATGTGCGAACTTTTATCCCGCGAAAGTTCGACACGTCAAAGGGTGGATTTTTGCACGCGAGATCGCGAAAAGGAGCCGCGATCTCCGTGAAAGGATGAAGCAACATCGATGTCGCGCCGGCGGGGACCGGCGCGATATCAACGCTTCTTTTTGGTCTTGCGGGTGGTCGCCGCCTTGCGCGTCGCGCGGGGACGGTCGGTGGTGCGCGAGGCGCGCGGACGGTCGGTGGTGCGGGCGGCGCGCGGGCGATCGGTGGCGCGGGCGGGGCGATCGGTGGTGCGCGCGGTACGCTTCACTTCGCGCTTGGCGCGCTTCTTCGGCGGCTCGCCGTCGACTTCCATTTCGAGGCCGGCGGCGCGACGGCCATACACGGTGCGACGAAGGATGGAGACGTCATCGACCTGAACCATCATGCGATCGCCGATGGCAATGCGATCTCCGGAGCGCGTGCCGATGACGCGCAAACCCTCTTCGTCGATTTCGTAGCGATCGGGGCCGAGCGACTCCATGCGGACGAGGACGTCGATGAAGGGATCGTCGACGTTGACGAACACGCCCGTGCCCACGATGCCCGTCACGGTGCCTTCGTAGATGGCGCCGATGTGATCGCGCATGTAGAGGGCGCGGTAGAGATCGACGACCTCGCGCTCGACATCCATGGCTTTGCGCTCGCACTCGGAGGCGGTGACGGCCGCGTTGCGGAGGACGTCGCGGGCCTCGGGCGTGCGATCGATGTGCTCGCCGCGGAGCGCGGCTTTGACGGCGCGGTGGACGAGGAGATCGGGATAGCGGCGAATCGGCGAGGTGAAATGGAGATAGGCCGGGGAGGCCAGGCCGAAGTGGCCGACGTTGACCACGTCGTAGACGGCCTGCTTCATGGCGCGGAGCAGGAGCATGTGGAGCACGTGCTTCTGCGGGTGACCGGCGATCTTCTTGAGGAGCGCGGAGAGGCGCTTCGGATCCATCGCGTCTTCGGGGTCGAACTTGACGTCGAGCTCGGCGCACATGGTGGCGAAGCGATCGAGCTTGGCCTCGTCGGGGGCGCGTGATCGCGGAAGACCGCGGGGATGTCGCGCTCGACGACGAAGCGGGCCACCGTCTCGTTGGCGAGGAGCATGAGCTCCTCGATGAGGTGGTAGGCCTTGGCGACGCCGGGATCGTGGGCGCGCTTCTGCACGGCGAGCGGGGTGCCCGACTCGGCGTCGAGGACGACCTTGGGCTCGGGCAGATCGAAATCGAGCGCGCCGCGGCGCATGCGACGCGCGCGGAGGAGGCGCGCGAGATCCCAGGCGACCTGGAGATCGGCGCGCATGGCCTCGGCCTCGGGGCTGCGCGGCGGGCTCGCGGTGAAGCCGAGCGCGCGCGCCACGCCCGGATACGTGAGCTTGGCGGCCGACTTCATGTAGCCGGGCGAGATCTTGTACGAGGTGACGGTCGCCGTCGGATCGAGCTCGACCTCGACGCAGAGGCAGAGGCGGATCACGTCCGGCAGGAGCGAGCACAGGTTCGACGAGAGCGCGCGCGGGAGCATGGGGAGCGCGCGATCGGGCAGGTAGATCGAGTTGCCGCGCGCGAGCGACGCGGCGTCGAGCGCGGTGCCGGGACGCACGTAATGCGAGACGTCGGCGATGGCGATCCAGGCCTTGTAGGTGCCGTCGGGGCGCTGCTCGACCCAGACGGCGTCGTCGTGATCGCGGGCGTCCTCGGGATCGATCGTGGGCAGGGGGATGTTGGTGAAGTCGACCCGACCGGCGAGCGCTTCGGCCGGAACGTGGTCGCCGTAGGCCTCGGCTTCGAGGGTCGCGTCGCGCGGGGGCTCGTCTTGGATGCCTTCGCGGAGGAGGATCTTCGCGACCTCGACGTTGGGATCGCCGGGCTCGCCGAGCACCGCTTCGACGATGCCTTCGGGGTTCTCGTCGGAGAGCTCGGGGAAGCGGGTGATCTTGGCGACGGCAGCCGCGCCGTCCTCGGCGCCGAGGGCTTCGTGACCACGGAGGACGATGGGGCCGCGGAGGCGCGCGTCGTCGGGCTCGAGCCAAGCGCTCTTGCCGCGACGGCGGACGGTGCCGGCGATGCGATCGCTGCGGCGCTTCACCACGCGCATCACCTCGCCTTCGAGGCCGCGGCGCGAGCGGCTGGCGATGCGCACCTCCACGAGGTCGTTGTGGAGCCCGCCCTTCATCGACTCGGGTGGGATGTAGATGTCGTCGGAGACGCCGGGCGCGGAGACGAAGCCGAAGCCGCGCGGGTTGACGTTGAGATACCCCTCGTGGCGCGCATCGCGCGCTTCGACCTTTTGCCCGGAGAGGCGGAAGCGCTGGCCGGTGAGGGCGATGACGCTGCCGTCGTAGGCGAGATCGTCGAGGAGGCGGTGGAGCGCGACGTAGTGGCCGGCGTCGACGCTGAGGCGCGTGGCGATCTCGTTGACGTGCAGGGCACGCCGCTGCGAGGCGAGGAGATCGAGCACGTCGTCGCGACGCGCGAGGCGAGATTCATTGGCCATCGGATGCGAGGCGTATCACAGATCGCGGGGTTCGGCGGTCGGCGGTGACCGGCCGGTGAGCAAGGCTTTCACACCGGTGTCGACGCGCAGCGCGCCCGCCCGGAGCCGTGCTACGAGCGCGAGGACGGACTCTCCGATGCGGAAGATCGCGCCCATCCTCCTGCTCAGGCTCGCCCTCCTCGTCGCCGTGCTCGCCTGCGCGGTCTTGGTCATCGAGTACCAGAACATGGGCGATCCCGCGTTCTGCGGCGTGGGCTCCGGCTGCATGGCCGTGCGTCGATCGCAGTGGGCCCGCATCGGGACGGTCCCGCTGCCGGCCCTCGGGCTCTCGGCGTACGCGGTGCTGCTCGCGATGTCGCTCGGCGTGCGCGAGAAGATGCACTCGTTCTTCCTGGCCGCCGCGGCGATCGCGGGTGGCCTCATCGGGGCCACGCTGCTCGCGATCCAGGCCTTTCAACTGCACACGTTCTGCAAGTGGTGCGTGATGGTCGACGTGTCGGCCATCGTCGCGGCCGCGGCGGCGAGCTGGATGCATCGCGAGATCGCGCGGAGCGCCGCCTACGAAGCTTGGTTCGTCGCGTTCGCGCGCGGGCGGGGGCAGCTCATCGTGGGTGCGGTCGGTGCGCTCTTGGCCGGCCTCTTACCGACGGTGTGGGGGCAGTATCCGGTGGTGCCTCCGATGCCGGAGGCGGTGGCCGCGCTCGCGGTGCCGGACAAGGTCACCATCGTCGCGTTCACCGATTTCGAGTGCCCCTTTTGCCGCAAGATGCACCCGGTGCTGCACGACATCGCGAAGCGCTCGGGAGGCCGCGTCACCCTGGTGCGCAAGATGGTGCCGCTCTCGTTCCATCAGGGCGCCAAGCCGGCCGCGCTCGGATACCTGTGCACGCCGGCGGGGAGCCGCGAGCGCATGGCGGATTCGCTCTACGGCGCGCCGCAGCACTTGCTCAATGCCACGGGCGTGGCCGCGATCGCCGCGGGGCTCGGGCTCGATCGCGAGGCGTTCACCCGCTGCGTCGACGCGCCCGAAACGGCCGCCGCGCTTCACGCGGATGAAGCGCTGTTCGCGTCGCTCAAAGCACCCGGCTTGCCCTTCACGTACATCGGCTCGCGCGTGGTCGCCGGCTTCAACGAAGACGCGGCGCGTAAGCTGGCAAGCGCGGCGAGCAACGGTGGGCGCCCGAGCTTGCCGGTGTCGTGGATGCTCGTGCTCTTCGCGGCCGTGTGCGCCGTCGTGGCGGGGCTCACCGTGCGGCTTTCGCAACGCGAGACCGAGCCGGTCGCGCTGCCTGCACCCTGACTTGGCTTTTTCGGCTAGAGTGGGACATGGCTGACCACGACGCCGACTTCGAGCAGAAGACGCTCGAGCAAAAGCTCCTCCCTCTCGACTTCTTCCGCCAGCTCCCGAAGACGGATTTGCACGTCCACTTGGACGGCTCGCTCCGCCTCGAGACCATCATCGAGCTGGCTCGGCTCCATCAGGTCGAGCTGCCCTCCACGAACCCGGCCGAGCTCGCGCGCGCGATGAACCTCGGGCAAAACTGCGGTTCGCTCGTCGAGTACCTCAAGGCCTTCGACGTCACGCTGCGCGTGATGCAGCACGAGGACGCGCTCTTCCGCGTGGCGTACGAGCTGGCCGAAGACGCCGCCCGCGAGAACGTGCGGTACATGGAGGTGCGCTACTCGCCCATGCTCCACACGCGTCGCGGCCTGAAGCTGACGAGCGTGGTCGAGGCCGTGCTCGCCGGTCTGCGCGCCGCGCACGACACGCTGGGCGTGGAGTCGAACGTGATCCTCTGCGGGATCCGCAACATCTCGGTGGAGTCGTCGCTGGAGATGGCCGAGCTCGCCGTCGCGTACAAGGGCCGCGGCGTGGTCGGCTACGACCTCGCCGGCGCCGAGTACGATCACCCGGCCAAGCACCACAAGAAGGCGTTCCAGCTCGTCCGCGACAACAACATCAACTGCACGATCCACGCGGGCGAGGCCTACGGCCCCGAGTCGATCGCGCAGGCCCTGCACGTCTGCGGCGCGCACCGCATCGGCCACGGCTGCCGCCTGCGCGAGGACGGCGACCTCCTCCACTACATCAACGATCACCGCATCCCGCTCGAGTGCTGCCCGTCCTCCAACGTGCAGACGGGCGCGGTGCGCGATCTCGCGTCCCACCCGCTCAAGCTCTATTTCGATCTCGGCCTGCGCGTGACGATCAACACGGACAACCGGCTCGTCACCGACACCACCGTGTCGCAGGAGCTCTGGCTCTGTCACACGAAGATGGGCCTCAGCCTGCGCGACATCAAGACCCTCATCCTCGCCGGCTTCAAGAGCGCGTTCCTCCCGTTCCACGTGAAGCAGGGCTACATGCGCAAGGTGACCGAGGAGCTCGCGCGCTTCGCCGACGACGGCACCGTCAAGGTGCCGCCGCCCGCGCCGAGCGGCCGATCGCTCGACAGCATGAGCGCCCGCCGCGCCGAGGCGTCGCGCACGCCGAACGACGTGAAGCCGCCGCCCGGCGACGCCGCGAACTAGCCTGTTTTCAGGGCGATCCCGCGCCACCACCGCCCCTCCTCCCGGCGTTCGATCTCGGCCGTACCGCGCGCTCCGTCCGCGCGGCGCGGCCGTTGCTGCGCTGCGGACGGGGGTCGGACATGAGCACGAGCGGAACGCCGCGGCGCAGAGCTCATCAAGGGCGGCGCCGTCTGAGTCATCGGTGGTCGCAGCGTTTGTGGTGGCTATTGGGTGGGTTCTTGGTGTGCCTCGGCGCGCTCGCGGGCGCGTTCGGCACGGTCGCTTGGCTGACGGTGCTGTGCGCTCCGTCGTTGCCGCGCATGCTGCTGGGCGTGTTCTCGCTCGGCGTGGCGCCGGTGATCGGCGGCGGAGCGCTCCTCTGGACGGGGCTCAGCATCCTCGAAGGGCAGGCTTCGCGGGCCCGCGTGCTCGCCATGCCCGACGCGCACATCGTCGAGGCCACGCGCGGCGGGGCCAACGCGGCCACGATCGCGCAGCGCCTCGGGATCGCCGATGTCCCCGAGATCACCCGCCGGCTCGACGATCTCGCGGCGCGCGACATCCTCGCGCTCGACGTGACCAACGACGGCGAGCTGATCTACCAGCCGCGCCGCGTGCTGTAGCTCGATCGAGCGAAGGCCACGGCGGCCCACACCGCCGTGGTCTACGCGCGCGTCATTCGCCGTTCCACTCCCGTCGCTGCACGACGGGGAGCTGGAGGGCGCGCTCGCGATCGAGATCGAGCGAGCCGACGTGGACGGCGAGCGGGGACTGGACCCATTTGAAGATCGAGCGGGTGAAGAACCGCGCGAACTTCTCGGCCCAGGTCGCGAGCTGTGCGGGATCGCGTTCGGGGAAGACGCTTTGGAGCGCGCGCGCCACCTCGTCGGGGGCGAGCTTCTCGGCGCCATAAAGGTGCAGGCAAGCGTCGAGCACCTCGAACGGCATCAGCTCGGCCTCGCCGGATTGGTTCTCCGCGAGCTCGGGGCCGGCCGTGGTGGCCAGCGTCATCTTGATGCCTTCGAACCCGAAGCGGCGATGAAGGCGGTCGATGAGCGCGATCACCACCGTCTTCGGGAGATTGGCAATCACGCTGAAAGCACCCTCGAGATCGCCGCCGACGGTGGTGTATCCAAGGGCCTTTTCGCTCATGTTGCCCGTCTGCAAGAAGAGCGCACCGCTGGTGTTGGCCCAATTCCACATCCGCGTCCCACGGATGCGGGCTTGGATGTTTTGTTGGGTGAGCTCGGTCGGCGGCGGGCCGCCTTCACCGAGCATGGCGCGCGTGGCGCCGAGCTCGCGGTCGAAGGCCTCCTCGATGGGGAGGACGGTGAAGGAGACATTGAGATCCCGCGCGATTTGGGCGGCGGCGCCGCGCGTTTCGTCGCTGGAGAAGCGCGTGGGCATGTAGAACGTGTGAATGGCCGTCTTCATGCGCTCTGCGAGCGCATCGCCGGACAGGTCACCATGAATGATCTGCGCGGCCCGCCAGGCGACGAGCAGCGTGAGCAGCGAATCACGCCCGCCCGAGAGAGCCAATCCGATGCCGGAGAATCCGCCGATTTTGCGATAGTAGTCGGCGACGGCGAGCGCGAGCGCCTCGTAGAAATCGTCGAGGAGCTCGTCGCGCGGTGAAATGGTGGGCAGCGCCGAGCCGGGGAGGAAGAACGTCGTCCCCGCGGGCGGCGCCGGGTACGCGAGCCGCGTGCGGTCGGCCGTCGGGCCGTCGACGCGGAGCGTGGGGACGAGGCGCTTTTCGGCGCGGAATTGCTCGAGATCGCTGCGCCACGTGCTGGCCTCGCGGCGGCAGCGGGTGGTGCGATCGAGGTCGACCGTGGCCGACGCGAAGCCCTCCGAGAAGCGGGGCGCGTCCAGCATGGGGCGGCCATTTTGATTGACGTAGCCACCGCCGTCGAAGACGAGGCCGTCATTGCCACCGACGAGATTGGCATAGGCCACCGTGCATTGGTTGTCGGCGGCGCGGGTGGCAATCATCTCTCGGCGCGTACCGGTGACGCCGGCGCGGAAGGGAGATGCGGAGAGATTCAAGACGAGCTCGGCGCCCGAATAGCACCGACGGCGCATGGGGCCATCGGGTGACCAGATGTCCTCGCAAACCTCGATGGCGAGCGTGCCGAAATCGAATTCGTAGATGCGGTCGCCGCAAAAGATGCCTTCGGCGTCGAGGTCTTGATAGGGCGCACCGCGTGAGAAGGTGCGGCCTTCGTAGAAGATGTTGTACGTCGGGAGCTTCTCTTTGGGGGAGAAGCCGAGCACGCGGCCGCGGTGGACGAGGGCGCCGCAGTTGAAGAGATCGCCGCCGAGACCGACGGTCAGGCCGATGGCAAACACGGTGTCGTGCTCGGCCGTCTCGCGGGCGAAGCGCCCGAGCTCGCGGCGCTGGGTGGCGACGAAGCCGCGCCATTGCACCAGGTCTTCCGCGGCGTAGCCGCCCACCACCTGCTCGGGGAAGAGGGCGATGGTGACGCCGTCCTCAGCCATGGAGTGGGCGAGCCGGATGCAGCGATCCACGTTGCTGCGAACGGCCCCGACCGTGGCGTTGACGCTGGCGATTCCGATCTTCACGAGCCGCATGAGGGCGGAGCCTACTCCATCGTGCGGGGAATGGACATGCGGATGGGCTCCTGCGATCGGCGCACTGCGCTACGCCCCGGGCCCGTGGCGGCGCCGCGCCGGCAGTGATACGGCGCACGTATGTCGCACACTCCGAAGAAGATCGGCATCCTCGTGGGCGGCGGGCCGGCGCCGGGGATCAACGCGGTCATCGGATCGGCCACGATTCGCGCGGCGCTCTCGGGGATCGAGGTGGTGGGGATCCTCGACGGCTTTCAGTGGCTCATGAAAAACGACCTGGATCACGTCAAGCACCTGACGATCCCGGACGTGAGCCGCATCCACTTTCGCGGCGGCTCGTACCTCGGTATCTCGCGCTCCAACCCGACGAAGGCGGAGCAGCTTTTGGAAAACACCATCGTGAGCCTGCTCCGGCTCGACGTGGACAAGCTCATCACCATCGGCGGCGACGACACGGGCTTCTCGGCGTCACAGATCGAGAAGCAATCGAAGGGTCGTGTGCGCGTGTGCCACGTGCCCAAGACGATCGACAACGATCTGGATCTCCCCGAGAGCGTGGACACCTTCGGTTTCCAGACCGCGCGTCACATCGGTGTGTCGCTGGTGGAGAACTTGATGGTGGACGCCAAGACCACCTCGCGCTGGTACTTCATCGTGGCCATGGGCCGCAAAGCGGGGCACCTCGCGCTCGGCATCGGCAAGGCCGCGGGCGCGACGCTGACGCTGGTCCCGGAGGAGTTTCCGCCCGGGCCCATCCGCCTGCAAACGGTGGTGGACACGCTCGTGGGATCGATCGTGAAGCGCCTCGCGAGCGGGCGGCCCGACGGCGTGGCCGTCATCGCCGAGGGCCTCGTCGAGCGCATGGAAGAGCACGATCTCGAGGGCCTCGCGGGCGTCGAGCGCGACGCGCACGGGCACCTGCGGATCGCGGAGATCGCCTTCGGCGACATCCTCAAGGATCGGGTGCAGAAGCGGCTCGCCGAGTTCAAGGTCAAGTCCACCATCGTGGCCAAGAACATCGGTTACGAGCTGCGCTGCGCCGACCCGATTCCCTATGACATGGAGTACGCACGCGACCTCGGTTACTGCGCCGCCAAGTACCTCGTCGAAGGCGGGACGGCGGCCATGGTCTCGATGGCGCACGGCGTGTTCACGGCCCTGCCCTTCGAGAGCATCATGGATCTCAAGACGGGCCGGATGCGGGTGCGGATGGTGGATGTGACGAGCGATCGATACATGATCGCGCGCCGCTACATGCTCCGCCTCCGGCGCGACGATTTCGACGATCCCAACGAGCTCGCGAAATTCGCCAGCGTGCTCGGGATCTCGCTGGAGGCGTTCGAGGCGCAGTTCCGCTATCTGGTGGAGCACGAGCCGCCGGTGCGCCCGTTCTTCGGGAGCGGCATGACGACGACCACGATGCCGCCCCCGTCGGGCAATGGATCGATGCGATCGCGCTGATCGCCGATCCCGGATCAGCTCACCACAGGCAGAACGAGCCCGTGCCCAAGCCACACAGGCACGGATTGCACAGGCACGGATTGCACGCGCAGCCGGCGTATCCGCAGCCGCACGCGCAGGGCGTGGTCGAGGCGCCGCAACGGCACACTTGGTCCGCGCACGTGGTCGGGCACGCGGCGCACGGGACGGCAGCAGCCTGCGGGGCAGCGACCTGCGGCGTGGCGACCTGCGGCACCTGATACGTCGGCGCGACGTACGTCGGCGCGGCGACCTGCGGCGCTTGATACGTCGGCGCGACGTACGTGGGCGCGGTGGCCTGCGGCGCTTGATACGAAGGCCCGACGTACGTCGGCCCGATGTACGTGGGCGCGACGTAGGTCGGCGCGGTGTACGTCGGCGCCGTGTACGTGGGCGCGGGATACGAAGGCGCCGGATACGAAGGGGCCGTGTACGTCGGCGCCACGTAGGTCGGGCCCGCGCTGGGGATCTGCACCTGGGAGTCGGCGATCTCGCGTGGAGGCGCGACGGGCGCGGAAGGAGCGGGATACGCGGGGGCTTGATACGTGGGCGCGCCGTACGTCGGGCCGATGTACACGGGTGCGGTGTACTTGGGCGCGCCGTACGTGGGCGCGGGATACGAAGGCGCCGGATACGAAGGAGCCGTGTACGTCGGCGCCACGTAGGTCGGGACGACGCTCGGCGCAGTGACGGTGTCGGTGAGCGCGGGTGACGTGTCGAGGACCGCGTTGTCCGGCCGGCGAATGCCGGGGAACTCTTGGGTGGCCTGTGCGGCTTCGATCGTGTCCTCGGCCGGCTCGTCTTCGGTCGACGCCATGCAGCCTGCGAGCGCGAGAGCAGACGCAATCACCGACACCGAAACGATAGCGACATAGGTACGCATGCCTGGGTTCTCCGTGTGCGACCGAGCAGCCCGCACGGACTCGCTGCCTCGCGCGCCCGTCGAGCCCGTCGCCTCGGAGTTCCTTTGGCAGGGAAGCTCACATGTCACTCCCTCATCACACGTTGCCGAATCACGCGGACCGCGGACACACGCCGCGCGACGACGTGGACACGAGCATCGATGTCGGCGCGCCCGGCCGGCGATGGCCGAACGGAAGACACGCGCTCCGGCGGAAACGGACCGCGCCGGGCACACGCGACGAGCGATGTGCTTTCGACGCCGGCGGCCTTCGTTTCTCGTGCAATCGTCGTCGGAGGATGGAGCACCGGCGATCGCCCATCACCGAACGGTGATGCGCGCGGAGGGAGCGGCGCTTTGCGCGTCGAGCGTGAACGTCAGAAGCGACTCGCGCGGCCGCGTCTTGGGATTGCCCCGAACACGAGCGCGCCCGGCTTGGCGTGATCGGGGCCGAGGTAGCGTGCGTAGATGGTGCGGCCGGAGGCTTTGCTGATGAGGGCGTACTCGTCGTCCAGGACGAGGCGCTGGATCACGTGCACGTCGCGGAGCAGCGTGATGGTGCCGCGGAGCTCTTCCAGCTCGGCGTAGGTGGCCTCGGCATAACGCTGGAAGCCGACGGGGCTCTCGACCACGACGTCGTGCAGCTCGGGCATGTTCGTATCTCTCCTCTCGGGATCGATGCCGGTGCCGGCCGCCGGTGTCGCCGATCCGGCCCGGTCGAGCCGGCGCGGCCGAGCAGGCGCCGTATGCGGGACAGCACGCCCGGAGACGCCGTGCACACGCGAGCACGGGTGTTAGCAAGCGGTGACGGGAGATGGCCTGTCGGAGGGATCGGCAAACGACCCTCGACGATTCGAGACATCGTAGACATGCGATCACGTGGCCCGTATGCGCCGCTCGACGACTCGAGACATCGTCAACACGTGAGCACCGCGGTATGGCCGCCTGCCGGCGACGCGCGAATCAGCGGCGATTCGGGGCGTATGCCGCGCAAAGCAGGTTGAAACGATGTTTACGGTCGGCGCCGCCTCCGTGATCACCCACGCACGAGAGGACACGTCGTTTACGGAGGTCACCGGCTGTAGCCGTCTTTTGCGGGCGCGAACAACAGCACACCACGTATGCACAAACGCTTGAAATGAAGGCAATTCGTCAACTCGAACAGCCTCTCCCGATCGGACATTCACCTTCCCGCGAGCCCCGTTGCGGCCCGGCGGTGACACCGCACGATGGCCGGCGTGCCTTCTCCCTATCTCGGCCTCGCGCCGCAGGAGGTCGGTGAGCGTTTGTCTGCCATTGCTTCGGGCGTGGCGGCCGGGCCGGTCACCATTCATGTCGGCGAAGATGTCTTTGGCTGTCGCAACGTGGGAGTCGATCTCCCGCGCGCGCGGCGCCCGGCGGCGGCGACTCGATTGCTCCGGCAACGGGTGCGCGATGCGCTGGAGAGGGCGGGTGTGATCTTGGCCGAGAGCGCGCTCTCGCCGAAGGTCGCGGGGGACATCCGCGGATCGGTGCGGGTGCGCGAGGTTGCGCCGTCGTACGGAGACGCGTCGCACATGCTCCGTCCGTCTCGGCGGTGAAGCCGCGATATCGCATCGGAGCGGGCATGAAACGCCGGGGTCGCGGGTTCCGAGGCCGATGGACGAGCGGCTGCGCCGGCTGGATTGGGAGGAGCAGGCCACCGGACGAGCACGGGAGTTCCGCGCGCGGCGCCGGAGAGCCCCAGAGGGCTCGATCTTCTCGGCGATCTTCGGCGGCTTGGTGCTGCTCGTGCTCCGTTTCATCGGTCCGGGGGCGCGCGGGTGCGGGTGGGTCGCGGTGATTGCGCTGCTCTTCATGGCGGTGCCCGTGCTCTTCGTGGGGCTGGCGGCGCTCGCCGACGAGCGCTGGGCGCGGCGGTTTCACGTGATTCGGATCGATCCCGAGCGGCTCGTCGCGAGCCGAGAGCGCTCGAAGCGGACGACGACGCTGGCCACGCGCGACATCGGTGACTTCGTGGGCCAGAAGTACGGTGGGGTGACGGTCCTCGATCGCGACGGCAAGTCGCTCGGCTACCTCGACATCGACGGGCCTCCCTACGTCATTTCGCGGCTGCGGGCGGCGATCGACGAGATGCGGGAGGCGCTGACGTATCGCGGTTGAATCAGGACGCCGCGCGGATGCGACGGCGCGCGCGCTTCGCGTGCTCTTCGCCGAGCCAGTCGAGGAAGGCTTCGTCCCACGGCGGGCCTTCGGGGAAGCGGGCGGCGACGAGCTCTCCGATCTCGCGGTCCCAACGGCCCAACGTGTCCACGAGCGCGTCGAGGGCGCGGCGCGCGGCCTTGGCGTCGGCGTCGCCGCGGGGCTCGCCGGCCTCCACGAGGGCGTCCTCGCAGACGTAGTAGTTGCACGTGGCGGCGCGGCGCTCGGGGGAATCGTGCAGCCCGTGGGGCCGTGGAAGATGCAGCGGAGGGGCGCGTCCGCGGGGGCGCCGAGAGGCGCGGGGACGCGGCGGATGAGGAGGCCGCGCGGGCCGGGGCGGAGGCTGCCGTCGGCCAATCGTTGGAGCACAAACGATTTGCCGCCGAGGGCGACGATACGGCCGACGTCGGACCACTCGATGCCGGGCGGCGTGGCGCAGCAGCCCGCCGGGCCCATGGGGCACGCGGCGCAGAGGGTGGAGAGGATGAGCGTGTGCGGGCCGGCGAGCGCGAGCCGGATCACTTGGGCGCCGCGCCGCCCTTCCAGGCGCCTTTGAAATGGGCCATCGAGCCGTCGGCGAGGCGCACGGTGATGGCGGGCGCCCAGTAGTCGCCCTGCGGCTCTTCCCAGCGGCCTTCCTTCCATTGCCAGCGACGGCCGGTCCACAGCCATTCGCCGTCGATCCACACCGGGCGCTTCAACGTCGCGGGCGGCGCGCCCACGATCTCCACTTTCCCCGGCGGCGGCATCGACGGCACGGCCACGGGCGTGTCGCCGAGGTGCGGGCCGGTGGTGGGCACGGGGATCGAGCCGCCGCAGGCGACGAGCGCGAGCACGAGGGGGAAGAGCAGAGAGCAACGCATCAGAGGACGTCGGTCCACGTGAAGTACTCCGCGATGGCGTCGCGACCGATGAAGAGGGCCTCGATGGTGGCGAGCACGAGGAAGGGGCCGAAGGCCATGCGGGCTTGGCCGAGGCCTTCGCCGGCCTCTTCGGCGAGCGGATCTTCGGCGAGCTCTTTCTCGGCGAGGGCGCGCTCTTCCGGGGTCATTTGCTCGAGCTCGCGCTGGATCTCTTCGCGCTCCTGCTTCACCGCCTCGGGCTCCTCGATCTTGCCGCGGGAGAGGAGCGTGATGACGGCGGCGATGGTGCCCTGCACCGCGCCCGCGCCGAAGACGAAGAGCGCGCCGGGCCAGCCGAACCACGCGCCCGCGAGCATGAGGAGCTTGGCGTCGCCGAGGCCCATGCCCACCTTGCCGCGCACGAGCGGATAGATGACCACGAACGGGAGCCACACGGTGGTGAAGCCGACCGCCGCGCCGATGAGCGATTGCGTGAAGCTGAGGCCGCGCAGCGAGCTCGTGGCCAAACCGAGGATGGCCCCGCCGATGGTGATCGTGTCGGGGAGGTACATGTGCTCGAGATCGATGAACGCGCCGGCGACGAGACCGAGCACGAGCGCGAGATCGGCGACGTAGATGGCGCCCGCGCGCGCGAGCGAGGTCTCCGGGCCGAGGCGCAGGACGAGGACCTCGAGGATGGCCAGCGAGAGGACGCCGCCGATGGCTTCGACGAGCGGGTAGCGCGGCGAGAGCTTGGCGCCGCAGCAACGCGCGCGGCCGCGCAGGAGCAGGTAACCGAAGACCGGGAGGTTGTCGCGGATGCGGACGGGCTTGCCGCAGCCGGGGCAATGCGAGGGTGGGCGCACGACGCTCATCTCGCGCGGGACGCGGTAGATGACGACGTTGAGGAAGCTCCCCCAAACGAGGCCGAAGAGGACCGCGTAGATGCGGAGGATGAGCGGCGGGAGATCGCCGAGCGTCTCGGGGATCACGGGGTGCTCGGCTTGCCTTCGGACTGCGCGGCGAGGCGCAGCATGAGGGTGAGGGCGCCTTCCAGCTCGGCGCGCGTGGGCTGCACCGGCGCGCGGGCGAGCTCCTGCTTCAGCTCCACGAGGCGAGCGCCGAAGTTGGCGTAGACGCGGCGCTGCTGGCCGGTGGCGGCCGTCTTGATCCAACGGTCGACGATCTCGCGCAGCTCGTCGAGCTCGCTCGCCGCGAGGAGCTGCGCCATCTGGGCGGCCATGGGATCGACGGTCGGCTGGAGGGCCATCGGCGCCAGCATAGCAGCCCAGCGCGCGCCGTCGCCTCGAAGCGCGCGCCGGGCGACGCCCTCCGGGACCGTGATTTCACGGGCGATGAAGGACGATCCGAGCACCGGACGAGCGGCGGTGATCACGGCTCGGGCGCGGGGCGCGGCGCGTCCGGAGGCTTGATGAGCGGCGTGAGGAGCGGCTTGAAGGCGCCGGCGCCCTTCACGGCGATGTCGATCGCATCCGCCCCGGCCTTCATCGAATCGAGGCCGGTCCGGACGCACGAGAGCGCCTTCGCGCCCGAGGTCGCATAGGCGTTCGACCATTCGATGGCGGCGGCCGAGATGCCCTCGATGGCGCGCGGCATCTTCTTCGACGTGCCGTCGGTCACGCGCATGAGGCGCGGCAGGCCCGCTTGCAGGCCGGTCAGGAGCTTTTGCAGCTCGGGGGTCTGCTTGTTCTGCCCGTTCTTCACCGTCACGTGCATGAGCGGCGCGTCGCAGCGCACGCCCACGGCCGCAGTCGAGGTGCACGTGGCGAGGCAGGTGGGGTCGACACCCGGAGGCACGTATTCGCCGGAGCACACGGGCTGCCCCGCTTGCCCCACGCATTGGCCGGTGCAGATACCGTTGCACTTGCCGAGATCGCGCGGCTCCCACGGGCCGCTGCACGCGCCGTCGCACTTGCCGCCGCACACGCCTTCGCTCTTGTCCGAGCACGATCCATCGCAGATGCCCACGCAGCGATGCGGGCCCGCGAGCTTCTTGCCATTGCAGGTGCCCGTGCACTTGCCGCCGCACGTGCCGCGGAACTCCTTGTCGCACTTGCCGTTGCACACGCCCCAGCACGAGCCCACGCCCGTGCCGGGATCGTTGGCGCAGGCCGCGCTGCAGCGGCCCTTGCACGTGCCGTAGAGCTCGCCGCCGGTGCAGCTCGCGCGATCGTCGCCCGTGACCTGCTGGCCGCAGTCGACGAGGCATTGCTTGATGGTGCCCACGTCCGTGAAACAGAGCGGTTTGTCGAACTCGACGACCAGCTCGATCTTGTCGGCCTTGGCGTCGTTCAAGATCTTCTCGGCCTTGGCCGCGGCGATGGCGCACACTTTCTCGGCGCCCTTGCCGCCGTCGGGCACGCCCTTCAGCTCTTCGTCGAACGCGCCCGCGCCGCGACCGATGACGCGGCACGCTTCCATCAGCTCCGTCTCGATGGCGACGGAGGCGGTGATGAGCCGGTGCGCCTCGCCGAGCAGCGAGCGAATGCGGGCCTGCGCGTCGGGCGGCGCGGTGATGGAGATGGCCGCGAGGCTGTTGGTCTTCATCTCGTCGCAGGCGACGACGGCGTGCGGGAGCGCGGTGGGCGCGGGCGCGGTGGCCGGCGCCTGCGGCTTGTTCCCGCAGCTCGCGAGGGTGAGCGAGAGGCCGAGCAGCGCGGCGGGGATCACGACGATCTTCGACGAGAGGGCGGTCATCCGGGTTGCCTCCGCGCGCCCGATCGGCGGCGAGCTTCCACATCGATCCGAGCGGTGGGCCGAGGCCCCGAACGGCGGCGCCACTATGCCGGAACGTGGCCCGCGGCGCACCCTTTGACGGCCCGTCCCCGCCGCGTCATGAACGCCACCGACCGATGGGCCACCTGCATCGCACAGTCCTGCTCCTGATCGGCGCCGCGCTCGCGGCCTGCGGAAACAAGGGTGAAGGCGCGGGTGACGCGCCGTCGCCGGCCTCGTCGGGCGCGCCCATCGCGCTCGCGCCCAAGGGCAAAGTCCTCGAAGCCGCGGAGAACGAAGGCCCTTCCGCGAGCGGCTCGGCGCGCACCGCGCCCGCTCCCGCGCTCGCCGCCGGCGCCAAGGTCGAGATCTCGAGCGGCAAGCTGACGTCGGGCAGCACACCGGGCGACAAGGGTCGCGATCCGACGCTCGAGCCTTCGCTCGTCGACGTGGACCTCGGCGGCTACTCCATCGATCGCTACCTCTACCCCAACGATCCCGCGAAGCCCCCGCTCACCGGCGTCTCGCGCTCGCGCGCCACCGAGCTGTGTCAGGGCGTGGGTGGCCGCCTCTGCACCGAGCTCGAATGGGAGCGCGCTTGCAAAGGGCCGGAAAACGCGGTGTTCGCCGGTGGATCCGCGTGGGACCAGGGCTGCGCGCGCACGCCGGACAAGTGCGCTTCGAGCTTCGGTGTGCTGGGCATGGGCGCGGCCATACGCGAATGGACCGCGAGCGACGTGGCGCCGGCCGAAGGATCGCAGGGCCGCGCCGCCGCCGTGCGCGGGGCCCGCGCCGACGCGAGCGCGCCCGATCATCGCTGCGCCCATCGCGCCTCCGTCGACCCGACGGCCACGGGCGACGATCTCGGCTTCCGCTGCTGCTACGGCGCGCCCAACGCCGCCAACATCCCCGCGCCCGCGTTCCAGCAGACGTTTCGCAAGGCCGAGCTCTCCACGGCGCAGGCGGCGGAGATGTTCGCCACCGTGCCGCAGCTCAAAGATCTCGGCAAAGACATCACCTTCTTCAAAGAGCCCGACGACGTGAGCCACGCGCTCGCGCGCGGCGACGCCGGCGTGAACACGGTGCCCAACACGTCGTTCACCACGCAGCCGCTCCTCTGGAGCCCGGTGCCGGGCGAAGAGATCCTCGTCGTCACCGGCCGCGCGCAGAAGAGCTCGTTCATCGTGGCCTTCCACCGCCTGCCCGGGGATCGCTACCGCATCGCCTCCTCGTTCATCCTCAAGGACGAGAAGGGCCCCATCGTCCTCGGCTTCAACAACTACGTGCGCAAGCGCCTCGGCTGGGCGCTCTGCTGGGATTGCCGCGGCGAGAGCGGCCACGTGAGCTACCGCGAAGACAACCGCGTGGTCATCACCCAGAAGTGACGGCAGCGCGTGGAGAATCGTTGGAGCTCCAACGATTCCCTGCGCAGCGCGCCTCGCTCCCGTCCGGCGCACATCGTTGGAGGTCAAACGATCGGCTGCGTCCCCCACAGATCGTTGGAGCTCCAACGATTTGCCGTACGAGCGCGCTGAGCCGAGCCGCTTCGCCCATGAGCACGGTCGCGCCGAGCGCCGGACACGACGGGAAGCGCACGAGAAAGAAGGGCCCAGCGCGCGAGGTGCCGGACATCGGCCGCCGGCCGGCGCCGGCCGTAGGCTCGATCTTTCGAGGAGCCGAGCCTACCCTGCGGGCCGTGCAAGCCAGCGTCGCGCTGAGGCCCGTGGATGCGTCCCAGCGACGCTCGACCTTCTGGACGCTGCTGCTCGGCTATGGAGCCTACTACCTCTGCCGCGCCAACCTGGGCGTGGCGGCGCCGCTCCTGCAGGAGGATCTGCACCTCGACAAGGTGCAGATCGGCGCCATCAGCGGCATCGCGACGCTGTTCTATGCGCTGGGGAAGCTGACGCTCGGCCCGTTCTCCGATCTGCTCGGCGGCCGGCGCATCTTCCTGCTCGGCCTCGCGGGCGCGGCGCTGGCCAACACGGCGTTCGGGTTTTCGGGCGCGCTGACGGTGATGATCGTCGTCTGGTCCTTCAACCGCTTCGTCCAATCGGCGGGCTGGATGGGCCTCGTGCAGCTCGTCTCGCAGTGGTACGACCGCCATCAATACGGCGTCGTCATGGCGCTCCTCAGCTTGAGCTTTCAGCTCGGCGACGTGGCGGCGCGCGCCTTCTCGTCGGGCATCCTCCGCCTCGGGGGCGGATGGCGATCGCTGTTCTTCGCGCCGGCCGCGGTGGTGACGGTGTTCCTGCTCGTGGCCATGTACACGATTCACGTGCCCACACCGCGCATCGGCACGGTGAGCGAGCCCGTGGAGACCGCGGACGAAGGCGGAGAGACCGCTGCTCGCCTGCGCGGCATCTTCGGCCTCCTTTTGCGAAGCCGAGGCTTTTGGATGAGCTGCGTGCTCTCGTTCCTGCTCACGTTCCTGCGAACGGTGTTCCTCGATTGGACGGTGCTGTTCCTGGTCGAGAGCGGCACCGCGACGTGGAAGGCGACGCTGCACTCCGCGGTCTTCCCCATCACGGGCGCCGCGGGGACGCTGTTCGCCGGGTGGTACTCCGATCGCGTCTCGCGCGGGCGGCGCGGGCCGATCGCGGCGCTCATGCTCGGGCTCTTGGTGGTGGCGATGATGGTGCTCGCCTATGCCGGTGCCTCGTCGACGACGCTCGCGTTGATCTGCATCGGCGCGTCGGGCTTCCTCCTGCTCGGGCCCTATTCGCTGCTCGGCGGCGCGCTCGCGCTCGATTACGGCGGCAAGCGCGCGGCGGCGACGGCCGCGGGCATCAGCGATGGAGTCGGTTACCTCGGCGGCAGCGCCTCGGGGCTCGCGCTCGGCGGTGTCGTGCAAGCGTATGGATGGCGCACGGCGTTCCTCGTGCTCGCCGTGTGCAGCGCGATCTCGTTCGCCGTCGCCGCCGTCTTCGCTTGGAGCGAAGACCACGGGCGCGTCGAGCCGGCGCGCTGATCCCAGGCCCGCTTCGCCGCGGGCGAACCGCCGATCCCGAGGCCCCGAGGCCCGCGCGCTTCACGCCGCACGCGCTACATTCCGAGCATGGTAGGTCGCTTCGCGGGGCTCCTCGAGGGGATGTTCGGGCATGCGTGGTCGGCCGGAGAGATGGCGCTGGCGCTCTCGCGCGTCGGCGAGCTGCGCGCGGATCCGCACCGCCGCGCGCTCCTCGACGACATCGAGCGGCGCGGTTTCTACGTCCCCGTCGATCCGGCCGAGGTCGCGCTCCGCATCGACGCGCGCGGCCGTGTGCTGGGGAAGAACCCGTATCGACGCGTGGCCCCGCACGCGCCCGAGCGCATCGTCGCCAAGCTCGTGCGTCGCCGCACGAAGCCGGCGCGCCGGCTCCTCGTGATGTGCCACTGTTATGGCATCCCCGTCCCGGCCATCATGGAGCGGCTCTTCGGGCTGCGCGATCTCGACGCGGACGTCGCCTACGCGATCATGGGCCATCACCAGCGCGGCTCGTATCCCGTGTGGCCCGGCTCGGGCTTCACGAGCGCGCGGCCCTCACGCTTCGTCGAGAACGTGCGCGCGGCCATCACGGGCGCGCGGGCGCTGCTCGCCGGGCTCGTGGCGGCGCATGGCTACGAACAGGTGAGCGTCCTCGGTTTCTCCATCGGCGGCCAGCTCGCGCTCCACTTGGCCAACACCGAGCGCGTCGATCGCGCGGTCCTCTATTGTCCCGTCGCCAGCATCCCCGTCACGGCCGCGGAGCTCGGCTTGATGCGGCACCTCTCGCCGGCCCTGCGCCGCGCGTTCGCCGCGCTCGATCGGGCCGATCTCCTCGCCGAGCTGGCCGTCACCGAGCCGCTCCGCTACCCGATGCGCATGAGGCCGCACGACGTCCACGTCATCGTCCAAGAGCACGACGCGCTCGCCCCCGTGCCGCAGGTGGAGCGGATTCGCCAGGTCTACCCCGACGTGCGCTGGCACGCGTTCGCCGGCGCCCACCTCTACCCCGCCGGCCTGCGCGCCTTTCAACGCATCATCCGCAGCGCCGTCGAAGGGGCGTAGTCCCGAGGCATCGAGTCCGAATACCCTATCTCCGATCCCGGCCCCAAAGACACCACGAGCCGGCCAAAGCTTGCTCGCGCAAAACCCCTTTGGCCGGCTCGGTGGATATCAAGAGCTCGATTTCTTCGCTTGGAGATAAGCCTTGATGGCGAACACGGACCAGAGGAGCCCGATGGCCACGAAGATGTATGCGAAGTAGACGGCCGGGGCGCCGTTGCGGCCACCGATGCGGAAGCGCTCCGTGCCGCCGTCGATGGCGATGATGACGATTCCCGCCACGAGCATACCGACGGAACGCATCACGTTGAGCTGCTTCTCGGCGACTTCATTCGAGGAAGGAGGCATCGGGCGAGGCTCTCACATCTCCGCGGGCGCCATTCGCGGAAGCACGTTTCGGGCGGCTCGATCCGTGGTGGCAAGGTCGGGTACGCTCGAACGCACCATGAGCCACGCCGCTTCGCATACTCGCTTTCTTCGCCTCCTCCTCGGCGCCGTCGGCGCCACGACCGCTTGCACCGGCGCTCTCGCCGGCACGGGATGCGGCGGGAAAGTGGTCGTGGACGTGGCCACGACCGGCTCCGGAGGGACGGCGGGCAGCGATCCGACGGGCGGCGCCGGGGGCGTCTTCACGACCACCATCAGCGCGGGCGGGGCGCTGACCACGTCCGTCAGCGTCTCGGTCTCCACCGGCACCGGCGGCACCCTCGATTGCAATCAGTTCCTCGCGCAGGTCACCTCGCCCGATCCGGCGAGCACCTGCGCCGGGCCCAATGTCTTCGACGTCAACGTCGCCTGCTTCAAGCAACCGCCGCCGCCGGCCACGTGCGCCACGGCATTCAGCAACGACTGCATCCTCTCGACGTACAGTTGCGGTCTCCAGCAGTTCGGCGACTCGATTGCTTGTGGACCGCTCCCCAAGGCCGATGGCACCTGTTGTTACGTCATCACGGGCGACTGCCCCGTCGGCCGCCCGTTCACGATCGACGGGAAAGCCAGGCTCGGCGCGCTTTCACGCGGTGACGATTGGCGGGTGGCGCTCGCGCCCGACACGACGATGGATGCGACCACGCGGGCCGCGCTCGCCGATGCCTGGGGTCGAGAGGCCTTGTTCGAGCATGCGTCCATCGCCTCGTTCGCGCGGTTCGTGCTCCAGCTCCTCGCGCTGGGCGCGCCCGCGGATTTGGTGGCCGATGCGCAGCGCGCGCTGATGGATGAGCACGATCACGCGCGCACCTGCTTGGGCCTCGCGAGCGCGTATGCCGGCGTCGCGCTGCGCCCGGGGCCGCTCGCCGTCGACGATGCGCTCGCCGACTGCGCCGATCCGGTGGCCATCGCTGCGAGCCTCTGCCGCGAGGGTTGCGTGGCCGAGACCATCGCGGCGCTCCAGGCGGAGCACGCGCACGCCGAGGCGCGCGATCCGGTGGTGAAGGCCGCACTCGGGCGCATCGCGGAGCAGGAGTCCGCGCACGCGGTGTTGGCTTGGCGGGCGCTGCGCTGGATGATCGATGCGGGTCGCCCCGAGGTGCGCGCCGCGGTCGCGCGCGTCTTCGCCGAGGCCGAGGTGCATGTGTCGATCGGCGCGCTCACCGATCTCGAAGGCGACGTCGAGACGATGCGGGCGCACGGTTATCTGCCCATCGAGGAGCGACGGGCGTTGGCGCGCGAAGCGCTCGGCCGCGTCGTGGGCCCGGCCGCGACGGCGCTGCTCGCGTCGAATGGCGTGGTGCGGAGCCACGCCACGGGAGCCGATCGCGCGCACGTTTGCTGATTCACAAGCACGCACGCGGCGTGAGGCGCCATGGCCTCACGAGGTCGGATTGCCCACCTCGTGATGGTCAATGGAGAGCGCACGTGCGGTGACCGCACGCACCGACCATCCAGCGCCGGAAGCCATCATCGCTGCTAGATTCGCGGCGGTTTCGCAGGCCCGCGCGCACTGGACTGGAATGTGCTTTGGCGTGCGACCCTTCGAGAGGAGATCTGATGCGCTTTCCGATTCGCATGGCGTTGCTCGTGTTTCTCGCCGGCCCCGCCGCGGCCGCGCTCGCCGTCGGCTGTGGCAGCGGGGGCAGCGGCAGCGGCACCGGTGGTCTCGGTCACGGAGGCAGCGGCGCAGGGTCGAGCGGCAGCGGCGCGGGAGCAACCGGCAGCGGTGCGGGGTCGAGCGGCAGCGGTGCGGGAGCGAGCGGCAGCGGCGCAGGAGCAACCGGCAGCGGCGCGGGCTCGAGCGGCAGCGGCGCGGGAGCGAGCGGCAGCGGTGCGGGGTCGACGGGATCGACCGGCACCAGCTCGGGTGGGCCGTGCGTGCAGATTGCCTGTCAGGGGCACGTGTATGCCTGCGGCGATTGCATCGACAACGATGGTGATGGGCTCGTCGATCAAGACGACCCCGATTGCCTCGGCCCCTGCGACAACACCGAAGACAGCTATTTCGGCGGCATCCCGGGGCAAAACAATGCTCCGTGCAAGATGGATTGCTATTTCGATCAGGACACCGGGCCGGGCAACGACGATTGCTATTGGAGCCACAAGTGCGATCCGCACGAGGTCGCGCCCGGGTATTACCCGGAGCACGACGTGGGCTCGCAGTGCGCCTACGACATGAATGCCAACACGCCCGGCACCTCCAAGTCGTGCAGCGAGCTCGACGAGGCGCAGTCCGACGCCTGCATGAGCTATTGCGGCCCGCTCACGCCCAATGGGTGTGATTGCTTCGGGTGCTGCGAGCTGCCGGCGGGGAGCAAGAAGTACGTTTGGCTCGGCTCGACCATCAATGGTGTGGGCTCCTGCGATCTGGCGAACGTGGACGATCCGACGAAGTGCCAGCCGTGCCAGCCGGTGAAGGCGTGTCTCAACACGTGCGAGCACTGCGAGGTCTGTTTGGGCAAGCCCACGTTGCCGCCGGACTGCGGGTCGAGCAGCACGAGCAGCAGCGGCGGGTCGTCGTCCAGCGGCGGGTCGTCGTCGTCGAGCGGTGGGTCGTCGAGCAGCAGCGGCAGCGCGTCGTCGTCGAGCGGCTCGATGGAGCAGTGCTCGGGCGGCATTCAGCCGTGCGGGCAGCCGGGGCAGTCGGCGTGCCCGAGCGGGACGTACTGCATCACCGGGTGCTGCCAGTCGATCCCGCAATGAAAAGGTTGCGGGTGGCCCTCACACCAAGGCCACCCGCCACGCGACGACCGACACGACGAACCAGGCGAGCAGCGCGACGACGAGCACGAGCGGAGCGCTCCACAGCGGTGAGGAGAGCCAGATGACGAGGCCGAACGCGGCCAGGCCGACGCTGCCGGCCACCGCGCCGCGGGCCTCGTCGGCCGCCTTGGGCCTCCCGTCGTTGCGGGCGGCGAGCGTGAGGCTGGCCGGCAGGATCGCCGGAAACGCCAGGAAGAGCCCACCAACCACGGGGCCGAACGCATAGGCGATCCATCCGATGGCAGCGGTCGCGACCCCGCCGAAGAAGAAGCGGATGAGGTAGTCCGCAGGCTTCGTCTCCTTCACCTCGATCCATCGCACGTGCACGCGCTGCATCGCCCTCACGCCTCGAACCACGCCCACGCAAGAAGCGCGACGGCGAGCCACACGCCCCAAAGCAGGATGGCCGCGCGCCACGGTGGCACGCGCCGATGCACGAGGACCGCCGCGGCGCTCAGGCTGTAGAGGGCCATGGCCACGGCGCCCCCGATCATCGAGCGCCCCTCGACGGCGACGTACGAAGCGCCGTGCTTCGCGAACGTGATCGCGAGCGTGGCCAAACCCACGGAGGGCGCGGCGGCGAAGATGCCCGAGAAGGTCTTCGGTTTGAAGAGGCAACCGATGACCGCGAAGAGCGAGACGAGCACGCCGCCGAGCACGAAGCGAACGACGATCTCCAGGAGCACGCGACCCGTGAAAGCAAAAGGGCGACCTATGCGAGATCGGTGTGCACGATCGACACGCCGCACGAGGCACGGCTCTGGCGTCGCGGATGGGCATGCCAGAGAAACGAACGACCGAGCGGGCCCGCGCCGCAAAGCGCGCAGGGAAGGCACCGTCGACGCAGGCGGGCGAATACGTGCGCGAAGAGATCCATCACGTCCGTGAGGGCAAACACGGCGCGCGCTCCGCGAAGCAGGCGATCGCCATCGGGCTGTCCAAAGCGCGCCGCGCCGGCGTGGCCGTGAAGCCCAAGAAGAAGGCCGCCGCCAAGACGCGCGCGAAGGCCGAGCGCGACATCCGTCGCGGGAGCAGCCCCACGCAGAAGACCACGACACGTCGCGCGAGCAGCGCTCGCAAGACGCCTTCGCGGCGCGCGACCACGACGAAGGCCGAGCCCTCGCCCCGGCGCTCGCGCGCCGTCCGCGGCGCCTTGAAGCGCGAAGGCCGGAGCGCCGCCTCCAGCACCGCGCTCTCGCGGCAGGCGCACCGCTCCGCGCGGACGCGAACCTCGGCGGAGCGCAGCGCCGCTGCGAAGAAGGCCGCGCGCACCAAGACGCCGGCAGAGCGCAAGGCCGCCGCGAAGAAGGCCGCCGCGACCCGCAAGCGCCGGGCAGCGAGCCGCTCGACGGGCTGAGGATCCAAGGCCGGCGCGCGACGCCGAACACCAAGGTGGGGAGACGCGAGTGCCCTACAGGCCTCTTTGCGTCTCTCCATCGTTTGCGGCCAGATATCGAGCCTTCACCGAGGATCGTGCAAGGCTCGTCTCAAGGCACGACCGTGAGCGTGTAAGCGGCGAAGTCGACGCCGCCGCGGCTGTCGCGCAGCACCATCCAGAGATGGACGGGGCCCGGCGTCGAAGGTGCTTGGAAGAGGGTTTGCGTGGTGGTGCCGAGATCGGTGGCCGCGCGGCCGGTGGTGTCGTCCGCGATGACGCCGGCCGTGGTGAACCAGGAGACGCGCAGGGATTCGCGGCATTCGACGATCGTGACCGAGCCGGGATCGAACATGACGTAAGGCTCAGCGTCGCCGTCGAGCCAGCCTGTCTCGAGCGTGACCGCGGCACCGGCGGGGATGCGATCGAGCGCCGTGGGCGCGCCGAAAATCGAGGCGGTGAGCGGCACGAGAGTGGGATTGTCGTTTTGCCGATAGCGCTTCTCGAGATCGATGGCGACGGCGATGGGCGCATTGGGCAGATTGCAAGTCACCCGTTCGAGCGCAAAGGCAGTGAAGCTCCCGAGGCGGGCGCGCACGGGCTGATAGAAGCCGCCGGTGACGTCGGGATCGCGCGGGCGGAAGTCGCCGGGCGGCGGATCGGGGCCGAAGAGCGCGCATGCGTCGAGCGGCGTGGGCGCGGCAATCGCACCGCTCGGCCCGCCGATGGGGCGTGTTCCATCCGCGAGGCAAGCCGTGCTGACAGCGTTGTTCTCGGTCAATGGTTTGGGCGAAGCACAGAAGGCCCAATCGATGGATGGGTCTTCCACCGTGCCCGTGGGGCTCGCGACCAGCGCGCGATAGGACACCTCCACGCCGGGCTTGGCTTCCGGCGGATCGGCGCGCACGGCCAGGATGCGTGCGCTCGTGACGAGCGACGTCGGCGCACCGACGTCGGGCTCACAAGCCACGAGGGCGAGCGTCGCGAATAGCAGCGGAGAGGCGCGCATCAGATCTCGATCCGGAGGCCCAGCACCCCGAGGATGGGGAGGCCGGTGATGTAGCGTTTCGTGGTCCAATCCTCGCTGTAGCCGACCTCTTCGGCGTTCTTGTGGAAGGTCACGTTGAGCACGTCGAGGTAGACCGAGAGGGCCGCGCGGGAGAATTGGATCTTCTTTTCGGCGCGGAGATCGAGCTGGTAGAAATCGGGCAGGCGATCGCTGTTTTGCGCGCCGAAAATGGGCTGGAAGGTACCGCTCGTGGCTTCGTAGAACGAGCCGGTCACGGGCGTGCGCGGCGCGCCGGTCGTGTAACGGAAGCGCGCGCCGGCGCCCCAACCGTCGCGCTCGTAGCTCAGCACGGCGGCGAGCGCGTGGGTGCGATCTTCGTCGAAGAGGCGCACGCTCGGATCGCCCTTGTAGCGGCGCTCGCTGCGCCCGACGGTGTAGGCGAGCCAGCCGAAGAGGCCTTGGCGGAGCTGCCGGCGGAGGAGCACTTGCACGCCGTAGCTCCGGCCTTCGCCGTCCTGCGTGAGCGCCAGGGCGAGCTTGGGCGTGGGGAGCCGGCTGCGCACGACGAGGTGATCGAAGCGCTCGAAATAGCCGGTCACCTCCAAGCCGAAGCCCTCGGCGAGGCGCGCGGTCTGGCCCGCGCTCACGTGCACCGCGCGCTGGAGCGAGAGCGCGGGCGTGCCGAAGACGGCGCCGAGATCCGCGGGCGCAGGTGGCTGATGATAGACACCGCCCGCCGCCACGAGGCTGACCCGATCGGAGAGCGAAACGCGCACCGTGACGCGCGGATCGACGGCGACGGTGAGCCGAGAGAAGCCGATGGCAGGCGTGTCGCCGACGCGTGGGGTGGCGCGGCTGCCGTCGAGGAGGAGGAGATCGGCGCGCACACCGGGCGTGACGGTGACGGGGCCGAAGCGCAGATCCGCGATCACGTAGGGCGCGGCATCGAGAACGTTTGAGCTCCAACGATCGCTGGCCACGTCGGCCCCCGGCGCCTGACCGAAGACGTAGAGGTCGCCTTCGCGTGGTGGGATGGTGAGCGATCCGGCGCGCGTGAGGCTCGATCGCGTGGCCAGCGCATCGAGGCCGAAGGTGGCCGTGACCGAGGGCGTGAAGGCGATGCGGCCCGACGCGCGGAGGCCGTATTTCCAGGCGATCTCTTGGCGACGCGCGGGGACGTCGCCGAAGGAGGCATCCTGCAGCGTGCGGTCGCGACCGAGGAAGGGCGTGACCTCGACGGTGGTGCCGTCGTCGAAGAGGCGGGCATAGCGGAGGATGGTGCGGTGGAAGTCGCTCGACGTGCGCTCGCGGCGGGTGCGCGCCGGATCCGGCGAAGCCAAGGCGCGATCGAGGTCGTCGCCGGATCCGAGGAGCACGAGATCGAGCGACTCGGCGGGGCGGAGCGCGAGCGAGACTTTGGCTTGGTAGTCGCGGTAGCGCGGGATGGGCACGAAGTCGGCGACCCGCGGGACGACGCCGGCGAGGATGCGATCGAGGTAGCTCGCGCGGCCGCCGATGGCGATGCGCAGGCGCTCGCCGATGGCGGCGGACACGAGGGCGCCGGCATCGAGCAGATCGGCGGAGGCCACGGCGTGGATGCCTTGCTCGGGCAGCTCCCGCGTGCGCAGGCGAACGAGGCCGCCGAGGGCGCGACCATGATCGGCGCCGTACGCGCCGGGCACGAGCTCGAGGCCTTGCAGCAGGTCGCCGGCGACGACCCCGCGCAGGCCGCCGTTGTGGAAGAGCGCGGGGATCTCCACGCCGTCGACGTACACGCGTGTGTCGCCTGCGGCCGCGCCCCACAACACCACCTTGCCTCCATCGAAGGCCGTGCGCGTCACGCCGGGGAGGCTCTCGATGGACTTGAGCGGATCGGCGCCCGTGCCCGGAACGCGGCGGGCCTGCTCCACCGAGAGCGACGTGCGCTGCGGCTCGCGCGGTGCTGCCGCGGCGCGCACCGAGACTTCGAGTGGGCCGCGGGAAGCGGGAGATGGCGCGGGCTTCTCGGGCTCGACATGAGGCGCAGCCTCGGCGGGAGCATCGTCGTCCGCGTCATAGGGCGACGCCGGCGGTGGATCGTCCGCGCGCGCGAGCCGTCCCGTGAGCGTGACGAGCAGCGCGAGCGCGAGCGCGGCGCCGTCACGGCACGTCGAATTCGATCGCCAGGACACCGGCCCCTCGGTCGTGGGTCACGTACGTATCGGTCGGGAGGCTCTCGCCGGCCACGTGGCCGACCAGCTTCCCGTCGAGGCGCGCCTCGGCCTCCCAATTCGCGAACGTCTCGTCGCAGAGCGAGAACGTGTCGACGAGGACCGCGTAGTGCCCGGCGGCCGGCGGATCGGCAAAGACTACGTGCTCGCGGCGGCGGCCGTCGATCACACACGCCGCGTTGGAGTCGGCGTCGAGCAAGCCGCCGCCCTCGGTGATGTCGCCTTTCCAGATCACGCCGCCTCCCGGGAGCACGACGTGCACGTCGAGGTCCGCGTTGGTGTCCCAACGCAGCGAGATGACCAGCGCGCCCGCAGGCGAGGGCGCCGCGGAGGCGGTGAGCGGCAGCGTCTCCGGCGGGCCGAAGCGGTCGCTCTCGTCGACCGCGCGCACCACGAGATCGTAGGGCCCCGCGGGCACCGACGGCGCGAACGAGAGCGTCACGTCGAACGTGGGAAACCCGGGCGCGGTCACGTCGGGCAAGCCGGCGGGGATGATCCAATGGCCGCGATCGCCGGTGAGCCCGACAGCAGCCGCGGTGGCCGCGGGATCGAGGGCGCCGCGGAGCGGCTTGTCGATCTCGCCGGCCGTGAAATAGTTTGAGCTCAAATCAATTGCGGCCACCGGCGGCCCATCCTGGGCCTCGGGCATGGAGCCGGCGAAGAACTGCGCGCCCGAGACGACCATCCACGCATCGAGGCCGCGATCGGCGGAGACGCCGTTGCAACCGAGCAGCGAAAGCGCGCCGATCGTGAGCCAGGCGAGGCGCATCAGAACGTCACCTCTGCGCGCAGCGTGAAGGCGTCGTCGGCGAGCGTGGCGGGCAGCCCGCCGGGCGTGCGGCCGAGGGTGTTGGTGTTGTGGTCGTACTCGAAGACCAAACGGCCCGGCGGGTAGCGCACCGCGCCCGTGACCGCGAGCGTGCCGTAGGCGCGGTCCTTGGGGACGCGGGCCACGCCGCGCTGCTCGCTGGCGTCGGCGTCGGGATCGTAGCGATCGTAGCGGGCGCCGATCATCCCGTAGCGGGTCAGCTCCTGGGTGATGCCGAGGTAGAAGCCGAGCTCGCGGAAGTCGCGGCCAGCGCCCACGGGATCGGCGGGCTCGATGCCGCGATCGAGGTTCTGCGCGCGCACGATCTCGACGAAGAGCGTGAGCTCGCCGAGGACGGGGACGCGCGCGGTGAGGCCGAAATCGCCGCCGACGGCGAAGCGATGAAAGCTCTCCGAGGGCGTCGCGGGGGCGCCGGCGATCACTTGGATCTCCGTGCCCTGCACGAGCCCATCCTCGTTGGCGTCGCGCCACACGAGCACGTCCTTCGTCGCGGCCGTGCCCTTGTGAAAGCCGCTCCCCGAGATGGCCGACACGCCCGCGCGCACGCGGAGCCACGACACCGGCGTCGCGTCCACGCCCACGCGGCCGACGATGTCCTTGCCCGCGTTGGGATCGCGCGCGGGGAAGCGCGGATCGCCGACGGGCTGCCCGTTCATGAAGGCGATGGCGTAGCGCAGGAAGCGGTATCCACCCTGCAAACGGAAGCCGAGATCGAACATGCCGGGAAAGAGGGCGCGCGCGGTGGTGCTCCGATCGAGGAAGAGCCGGCGCGGATCACTCTCGGGCACCTCGAAGCCGAACGGGATCTTCATGAGCCCCGTGGTGCCTTCGAGGAGCGGCACGCCGTGGCGATCGGGGCCTTGGAAGCGAATCGAGAGGCTCGCCTCCACGGGGCGCACGGTGGGGCCGTTGATCGTCGAGGCCTCGATCTCGAGGGCCGCCGAGAGCAGCCATTTGGCCGCGTCGATGCGCAGGCGCGAGCGCGGGATGGAGAAGCGATCCTGATTGAGCGGCTCGCCCGTGGGGCTCACCTCGTTCTGCGACGATTGGCGGTGCAACACGAGATCGGACTGCACGTAGCCGGAGACGCGGATCGCTCGGAGCGCGACGTCGAGCGCCGACGGCTCGCTCGATCGCGGAGCCTTGGCCTCGGCGAGCGCGACGCGGAGACGAGCGATCTCCGCGTCCTGCGCGGCCATCCTCGCCTCCGCCGCCGCGAGGCGCTCTTCTTGGCGGCGGAGGCGCTCTTCGAGGGTCGGCTCCGCGTGCTGCGCGAAGGCGGGCGCGCTCGCGAAACAGAGGAGGATCGCGATCGACGCCGCGCCGCGCGTCCGCTTCACGGGAGGGGCGGGAGCCCGCCGTCGGGCTGGAGGAGCGGCAGGACCGGCATGGAGTCGATCTGCTGCGCGTCGGTGCACGCGTTGATGATCTCGACGTGCGTCGTCGGATTGGTCACGCAATCCGGCGCGCCGCCGGTGCCGCCCGTGCCGGTGCTGCTCGTGGTGCTGCTGCCGCCGGCCCCGCCGGTGCCGCTGCTCGAGGCGCTGGAGCTCGAGCTCGTGTCGCCGCTCGAGCTCGTGCTGGTCGTGTCGGAGGGCAGCGCCTCACCGCAGGCATTGGCGAGCGCAGCCGTGAGCGCGAGCGCGGAGAGGACCACGATCGCGCGTGATTTCCCGATCCATTCGCGCCGCATCACTTCGCCTCGCAGAAGCCGTGGCGGCACTTGCCGCCGTTGCAGGTCGCGTCGCTCGTGCAGGCCGTGCAGCTCGCGCTGGGCGTGCCCACCTGGCTCTCGAAGAAGCAGCCGCAGGATTCGGGCGGCGAATGGAGCGACAGGTCACCGCCCTCCACCGTGCGGTTTACCTTCATCGCGCACTCGGGGACGAGGCCCTGCGAGATGACCACCGCGAGCGGATCGAAGTCCGGCGCGGGGGTGACGGGGTTGCCGAGGATCAGATCCACCACGTAGCGCGCGCGGGTATTGGCGATCTTCCCCTGCCCGTCGACGGGCGCGAGGTACACGGTCGGCGACCAGATGGCGTAGTGCCCGTCGCGCACGTTGCGCTTGTCCTTCGAGGTCGAGGTCGAGTCGGGGTAGTACGCGTATTTCTGCTGGAAGGTGCGGAACGCCAGCGCGGACACCGTGTCGCGGTGCTGGTCGTAGATCTCCGCGCCGAGGATGCCGATCGTCTTCTCCGGGCTCGTCGAGGTGGCGACCGCGTTGAGCACCTCGGACGACTTGTCGAAGGGCACACCCTTCCACTTCGCGGCCGGCACGTGGATGGCGGCGGCGACCGAGAGCAACGTGCTCTTCGTCGCCGGTCGCGTGAAGAGGAACGCCTCGTCGGTCCACGGCGCGGCCATGCCCGCCGCACCGAAGCCGAAGACGAAGTACGCCTGCTCCGCGGTGATCGACTGCGCCGTGCTCGCCTTGGGCACGATGAACACGTACGGCTGCACCGGCCCCTGGAACGATCCGATCCCCGCGGGCGGCGGCGTCTGCGTGCACGCGCTCACGAACACGTTGGAGTTGGCCACGTCGAGCGCGACGCCGGCCGGATCGATGGTGCATTGGGGCGCGGGCTTGCTCGGATCCCACGTCGGATCTTCGGCCGCCGAAGGGATGTACTTCGGGTTCACCGTGAGCTTCGTGCCCGCGTACAACGCGTCGATGTTCGTGCACGATCCGCTCGTCTGATAGACGATGGTGATGGGGTTTGCCTGCGAGGCGCGGAGCTTCTGCCCGAGCGCCTTCATCAGCGGCTCCTGCGTGTCGCCGACCTGCAGGTAAACGGGGTTCGGCAGCGCGCTGCACGGCCCTGCATGCGCGGCGCCGGCAGCAGCGAAGGCAGCGGCGGCGGTCAGCGCCGCGACGGCATCGGCTCGAAATCGACGGGGCACACCATCCTCCTCGGCGGCGGCCCACCGGCGGTGACGGGCTCCATCCCGATACCACCAGAGGGAGCATTAGGTAACATCGGACACCTACAGGGGCGTCATGGCCCCGTCAACGACGACGGCGGCCAGCGTCCTTTCGATCGCGCGCCGTCTCGCGTGATACGCGAACAGCACGACAAGCCCGGGATGTGCCGATGCTGATCACCACGAAGGACGTCGCCGCATTGCTCCACGTGCACCCGAAGCACGTGTATCGGCTCCTCAAGCGCGGCCTGCCCGCACATCGCGTCGGCGACGAGTGGCGCTTCGACGAGATGGAGGTGCGCCGCTGGGCCCGCGATCGCAGCCGCGCGCACGCCGCGCCGATGGCGACGACGGCGCTCCCGACGACGACGGCGACGCTCCCGACGACGGCGCCGCCGCTGCTCGCGGCCAATGGTGATGTGGCCATCGAGCTCCTGCTCGAAGAGGCGGAGTCCCACGGCGCGCCGCTCGTGGGCCTCGTGCAAACCGATCACCAAGGCGGCATCGATCTCCTGCGCCGCGGCGCCGTGCTCATCGCCGGCTGTCACGGCGACGAGCTCCCCCCGGCCCTCGCCGATCTCGATCTCGCGCGCATCCACCTCGCGCAACGCGAGCTCGGTCTCGTCTTCCGCCGCGGCGCGCGCATCCACCGCGCCTCGGCCATCGCGGGCCGGCGCGTGGCGCTGCGGCCGCCGACGGCCGGGATCCGCGCCATCCTCGACGAAGCGCTGCGCCGCGAGGGCACCAATCCGGAGGATGCTTATGCCTCGGCGCGTCTCTATCGATCGCACCGCGACGCCGCCATGGCCGTGGTCCGCGAAGAGGCCGACGTGGGTTTGGCTTCGCGTGCTTGGGCGCTGCGCGCCGGGCTCGGTTTCCTGCCGCTCGCCGCGGAGGCCTACGCGCTCGTGACGCGCGCCTCGGCGCTCGCCGATCCCCGCGTCGCCGCGCTCTGCGAGGCTGCGCAGAGCGCGGCGTTTCGAAAGAAGCTGCGCGACGAGGTGGGTTACGAGGTGCGGAGGGCGGGCGAGATCAAGCTCCACGTGCCTGTGGAATCACGCGGTCACTTGTAGAGGAACACGCCGCGCAGGTCTTCGGTCATGGCCAGCGCGGAGCCGCCGTTTTTGATGGAGACCGCGCGGAACTGGTAGAGGCTGCCGCTCGTCAGCGCAGGCCCGCCGTAATCGACCTCGACCGTCTTGCTGCCGCTCACGCCGGGCACGTCCGTCTTCTCCCAAACCATGTTGCCGAAGGCGTCGAAGACCCGCACTTCGTAGCTCTTTTCGCCGGAGTCGTCGCTCCAAACGAATTTGGGCGTGCCGCTCACCACCTCTTCGTTGTCGGGCGAGACGACGTCGAGCGAGCCCGTCACCTTGAAGCTCTCGGCGATGGAGAGGTTCTGCCCCGCCACCGTGATGTGCACGATCGAGGTGCCGCCGATCGACGTATCCGGATCACGCGTGAGGAAATCGTTCTCGAAGGCGGCGAGGACCACGTAATGGCCATCCGGCACGCCGGTGAGCGTGAAGGCGCCCGACACCGGCGCGATGCGCAGGCCCGGCGGCGCCTCGCCGCGCGCGGCGTTCGGCTCGAAGGTCTCGTCGACGGCCAGGATGATCGAGGTGTCGCTGCCCATCCCCGGATTGACGATCTGGATGCTCCCGCTCACCACCGCCGTCGCTTCGCCCTTGTCGGCGAGATCGACGCCCAGCACCGTGGCGCCCGCGGCCACCTTCGCCGTCGCCGGCGCGAGCTGCAAACCCACTTTGTACCCGCGCACGGAGACGTCGCCGGCCGGCACGTTGAAGACCGTGTACGAGCCATCGACATCGGCGATGCCGGTGACGCCGCCGCCGGCATCCACCGCGCCGCCGGCGACGACGAGCGTGCCGACAGGCACCTTCGCCAGCACCTTGCCGCTCACGGTCCCGAGCCCAGCCGTGCTCTCGAGCCCGACCATGCCGATGTCCGTCGCCGAGCTCTCCAGGTGCGGCGGCGATCCCGTGGCCTTGGTGACGTCGATGGGCAGCGCCACGCGCGGCGCGGTCGGGAAGGTGATGTAATCCTGGGCATCGGCGCGCAGCACGACCGAGAGGTCGAGCAGCTCACCCTCCTTGGTGCGCGGCGTCGGCACCTCGAGCGTGTATCGACCGTCGGCGTCGCTCACGGAGACCCGGGTCAGGGCCGCGAAATTGACGTCGCGACCCACGATGCGCGCCCCCGCGATCGGCGTTTTGGTCGCGAGATCGAAGACCTGGCCACCGAGGGTGACGGGCGGGAAGCAGGCCGGATAATCACCCGGCACCTCTTCGCAAACCGTGCCCGTCGCGCAGCCTGCCTCGGTGTCCGGCGCGCAGAAGCAGGCCGGATCTCCATTCGCCCCCACGAGACAAAGCTTGCCACCCTCACAACCCGTATTCGCGTCCGGCGAGCAGAAGCACCCGAGCGCGCCGTCCTTGCCCTCACGGCACACCTGCCCTGCCGCGCAACTGCCGCTGTCGTCGAGCGAACAGACCCCGTCCCCACCCCCGCCGCAGCTCGGCGCCAGCACGAGCGCGAGCGCGGCCATCCACACGTAACCGGCGATCGTCGCCCCGAGCCGCGTCTCGGTCCTTCGTCCCTTGATCATCATCCGTCCTCCCAAGCCTGAATCCGTGGCGCCAAGCACCTTCCGGACCAACCATTGAAGGCTGAATGAACACGCAATCTCGTGCTCCCGAAAGTCCTCGAGACCACACGTGGTCACCGAGGAGCGCGGCGCCGGAGACCGGAACGTGAGGTGACCAAGGATCGTTACCGGCAATCGCCCCTACCCCCCCCGAGCACAGCGCGTTTCACCTCCATGCCTCGAACCCGTGTCTCCATCGAAGCGCCGAGGCGCGCTCACGGGTATTTCGTTCGGTGCCAAAGCCATCTCGATTCCTCGAAAGGCCCCTCGGAGATACCATTGCATCGACGAGGTCGAGCAAAGCCATTTCGACGGCGAGACATCTGCGTCGGCCGAGCAGCACGCCGGCAAGTCTCGAGCGCCGACCATCGGCGACGAGCCGCTTTACAAGCGCCGGAGGACACGACTACCGTCCGGGGCATGTCCGCCTTTGGTCCAGCCTTGTTCGTTCGCCGCCTCGACGGCCAACGCCTCGACGACGAAGAGCAGCATGCGGTCGTCGAGAAGGTGCGTCGCGCCACGCAGAAGCTCGGCGTGAAGGACGAGCACGACGAGGCGATCGCGCCGAGCCTCTTCGATTACGACGAGACCGAGGCCGGGGCGCTCTGCGTGCTCCTTTATTCGTCCTACAACTATGACGGCATGCCCGAAGAGGTCATGGCGGATCAGGACGAGAGTTGGAAAGAGCTCGGCCTGGAGGTCGCGCACGAGGTCGAGGCGACCGCACCGAGCACCTACCGATTCGGTTGCTACACGATCGAAGTCTGATCGCCGGGACGTCCGTAGGATGTCGGGATGTCGAGACACGATGTTTCGTGTCGGATGGGTGCTGAATGGCTTGGTTCTACATCGTCGACGGCTCGTTCCGCTTTCCCACCGCGGATGGCCCCAAGGCATTTCGCGACGCGACCGCCTACACGTACGGAAAGACCAAGGTCAAGGTCAGCCAGGTGCTCGAGTGGACCTCGCGAGAGGCCTTGATCGACGCGAGCGCACCGCCGGAATGGCGGGAGGCGTTCTTCTTCGACGTCACGACCGAAGGGCCCGTCGTGGCGTTCCGCGGTTACATCCATCGCGACGAGGCCGATGCGGTTCTCGGGCTCACGCGCATCGCCGCGGAGCTCGGCGCCGGCGGCGAGGTGCTCTTGGACCACGTGCTCGATGCCGCCTCGGGGCTCCGCATCAAGCTCGCGAAGGGCCTGACGAACGTGCGCGAAGGAAACGTGAAGATGCCGCGCGCCATCGTCGACGCCGTCGAGCAAGAGAGCAAAGCGCGCGCACGAAAGCTCGGAAAAAAGCAACCGGCTCCGCAGCCCAAAGCAAAGGCGCCGGGCACGAAGACGACGAGCGCGAAGACGAAGTCATCGAGCGCAAAGGCATCGAGCGCGAAGACGGCGAAGGTGACGAAGGCGCCGAGCGCGAAGAAGACAGCCCGCAAGCGCGGCTGAGCCGGCGCGCTTGCGCGAGGGTCGTTTCGCCGGGGGCTCAGAACGTGACCGAGAAAGCCAACGCCAGGCCCGAGCGGCGCGACGTCCAAAAGGGCGAGGGTGGTTCGAGGTATGGGGGGCCCCGACGGCTTCGCCGGCGGGGGGAAAGGACGCGAGTCCTTTCCTGCGACTCAAGGCAGGTTGAGCTGCCAGGAGACGCCGTAGCGGTCGCAGACCCAGGCGAACTTGCGGCTGAAGCCGTATTCGCCGAGCGGCATCAGCGTGGCGCCGCTCTCCGAGAGCGCGGTGACGAGCCGCGTGATCTCGTCCTCGGACGCGCAGTCGACGAAGAAGGAGAAGGCCGGGGTGAACGTGAAGGCGTGCTTGACCGCGCTGTCGATGCACATCACCTCCTGACCGGCCACGGAGAAGGTCGCCTTCAACACCAAGCCCGAGGCGTCACCCTCGCCGTAACGAACGATGTCGAGGATCTCGCTGCCCGGGATGAGCGACACGTAGAACTGGATCGCCTCCTCGGCCTTGCCCTGGAACATCAGAAACGGTCGAACCTTCGTGCTCATCTCGCGTGGTCTCCTCTCGGATCTTTTCTACCGATGTTTCCACCGATGAACAGATGATCGTGCGGGCGAGATGCAGAATCGTCACCGCGAAGAGCGATCGCGCGCACGAAGCCATGCTTTCGGCATGAGGGATTCGGTGCGCGATTCAGCGCGCGAGGTTCGAAGAAGCCGATTGCTACCTTCGATTGACGTCCTCGCCGCAAACGAGCCTTGCAACGGCAGCGTGGGACCATCGCGGCATGAGCAAGTCTTTCCGCGCGGCGTTCGAGGAGAGGGTCGAGGCGTAGGATTGCCACCTTGGATCGAAGCAGGGTGAGCGCGGCGACGGGCCGCATAGGCGCTCTTCAGCACGGATTCAGCACGGATGAGGCCCATCGAGGACGATACGATTCTGCGCCGATAGGGGACTTCGTGCGGCGCCGTCGGCGTGCGCGGTGGGCGCGCCCAGGCGTGCGAGCCGCGGTGTTGGCCGATGCCATGAGGTTTGTAGCTTCCGCCGAGCGACCGCGTGGTTCCGCCATGCGTGTCGGAAGCTCCGAAACGCGTCGGAAGCTCCACGAGCGCGTCGGAAGCTCCGCGAGCGCGTCGGAAGCCACCCGGGACGCGTCGGAAGCTCCACGAGCGCGTCGGAAGCTCCCGAGCTTCCGGCGGAAGCCGGAGAGCGCGCGCCGGAAGCTTCGCGGGCGCGCCCGGGGCCTTCGTGGGGGTCTCCGGCGGGGCACGACGGCCGTCAGCGCCGCCGATTCATTCGTCGCAGCCGCAGTCGAGGCAGGCGCGGAGGGAGTCGACGCCGCAGCGCTCCTGCAGGGCTTCGCGGAGGGCTTTGCGCGCGCGGTGGAGGCGCACGCCGGCGTTGTTGGGCGTGATGTGGAGCGCGGCGGCGGCGGAGGCGAGCGGCTCGTCGTCGAGATCGACGCGGCGGAGGATGGCGGCGTATTCGGGGCGGATGCTGTCGAGCAGACCGAGCGCGCAGGCGCACGACGCGGCTTCGTCGGGCGGGGGCTCTTCCGGCGCGGCTTCGCCGGGGTCGGCGGTGAGCACTTCGTAGCGCGCGGCGCGCGGGGCGCGGGCGTCGCTCTGCTCGGCGAGGGCGCGGCGGAGGATGCGGTAGAACCAGGGCAGCGCGGCATTGGGATCGCGCAGGGTGGCGGCGCGCTCGGCGACGCGGAGCAAGCTCTGTTGGAGCATGTCCTCGGCGGCCGCGGGCGAGACGCGGCGGCGGCGGAGGAAGGCGAGGAACGTCTCGCGATGGGGGGCGAGGATCTCCATCAACCCACCGGCCGCGACGGGCGCGCGCTCGGGCGCCGGTGAGGGTGCGAGGCGTGCGCTCGGCGCGGGGACGGGGGTCGACATGGCGAGGGCCTACTTCGCCTTCTCGGCGCAGTCACAGTCGCTGCAGCCGCCGGAGCAATCGCAGTCGGGGCCGCACGGACAGTCCGGGCCGCAGGGGCACGGGCCTTCGTCCGAGGCGCGCGGGCGGGGAGCGCACGCGGTCGAGCAGCCGCACGGGGTCGGGATCTTCTGGGTTCCGGTCATGGCGATTCTCCTTCGTGGAGGCCCGTATCGAGCCTCTCTGAAGGTGCTGACGGAGCCGACCCCGTAGGTCTTACAGCATCGCGGAAGTCCGCGTGGGCGCGGCGCGATCGAGCGGGCTCGTCACATGTTCGTGCGGTTGCTCCGGAACCAGGCGAGCGCGTCACCGATGCCCGGGGTGACGTCCCAATTCATGTGGACCAGATCGTGGAAGCTGCCTTGCACCTGGCCGCTGTGGGAGCCGTTGATCGTGACGTGCCAGCCCGGATGGTCGCGCAGCACGGTGAAGTGCTGTTGATCGTCGCCGATGTAGATGGCTTCGTCGCGCAGCTTGACGTTGTAGCGCCATTGGTTCGTCGGGAAGCCATTGAGCGTCAACGACCAGTACAGCGTGCGAAACGGCTCTTCCACGGGGAGTCTCCTTGTACCGAGCACGGGGTTACGTGCGTTGACGAGGACACTCAGCAAGACGAATGCCGGCTAGTAGCAGCTCGCGACACGCGGATTTGCCGAGAAAACAGCGATCGACGAGGCCCGTGAAGCCGCCCGGTGCCGGGCACGGGCCGGGCACGAGGCCACCATCGAGGCTCAGCGGGCGGTGCTCTCGAGGATCGAGATCATGTTCGCGTCGCGCGCGCTGACGGCGAGATCGGCGCGGCCGTCGCCGTTGAGGTCGGCGGCGACGAGGGCGGTGGGATCGCCGGCGGTGAGGAACGAGCGCCCCGCGCGGAAGGTGCCGTCGCCGCGGCCGAGGAGGATGACGACGGCGTTCCCCGCGGTGTCGGTGGCGGCGAGGTCGAGGCGGCGATCGCCGTCGAAATCGGCGATCACGACGGCGCCGGGGGCGATGCCGGCGGGATGGCTCTGCGGCGCGGCGAAGGCGCCGTGACCATCGCCGAGGAGCACGAGGACGGCGCTCGCGCCCCAATCGGCGACGGCGAGATCGAGGTGCCCGTCGCCGTCGACGTCGGCCACGGCGAGCGCGAGCGGCGCGGCGCCGACCGGGAAGCTTCGCGCGAGGCCGAAGCTGCCTTTGCCGTCGCCGAGGAGCACGCTCACGTCGCCGCCGTCGAAGTTGGTGACCGCGAGATCGAGGGCGCCGTCGCCGTCGAAATCGGCGATCGCGATGGCCGAGGGGAACAGGCCGGCGGCGAAGGTGCCTCCCTCCGCGAAGGCGCCGTCGCCGCGTGAAAAGAGGACGACGAGGTGATCGGCGGAGGCGTCGGCGACCACGAGATCGGGCGCGCCGTCGCCGTCGAGATCGGCGGACGCAATGGCCACGGGCGCGAGGATGGCGGCGATCGAGACGGGTGCGGCGAAGGAGCCTTTGCCCTGACCACGCAGCAGGCTGACGCTGCCGATGCCGAGGTTGCCGACGACGAGATCGGGGACGCCGTCGCCGTCGAAGTCGGCGGCCACGATGGCCGAGGGGCTCTGCTCCGCGGGGATGCTCGCGAGGGGCGCGAAGGTGCCGTCGCCGTGACCTTCGAGCACGCTGACGTCGCTGCCGCCGCCGTTGGCGACCGCGAGATCGGGGTGGCCGTCGCCGTCGAGATCGGCCACCACCAGCGCGAGCGGCGCGAGGCCGGTGGCGGCGCCGGGCGTGACCTTGCCGTTGCGAAAGAGGCTGACGCCGTCGCCCACGAGGTTGCCGACGGCCAGGTCGGGGAGGCCGTCGCGATCGAAGTCGGCGACCGCGAGCGCGACCGGATACGCGCCCGAAGAGAACAGCACCGGCGCGGCGAAGGTCCCGTCGCCGTAACCGTGCAAGACCGTGGCCGTGCCGGGGAGCTCGGAGATGACGGCGAGATCGAGGCGGCCGTCGCCGTCGAGATCGGCCGCCGCGACGGCGACGCTGGTGTCGCCCGTGGCGAGGAGCGTGATGGGCTTGAAGGTGCCGTCGCCGTGGCCGAGGAGCACGCCGACGCCGCCGTCGAGGTTGGTGACGGCGAGATCGAGCTTGCCGTCGGCGTCGATGTCGGCCACGGCCAGCGCGGTCGGCTTCGATCCCGCGGGCGTGATGATGGGCACCCCGAAGGTCATGTCACCGTGGCCGCGCATCACGACCACGGTCGATCCGGCGGAGTCGGCGGCGACGAGATCGACGTGGCCGTCGCCGTCGATGTCGGTGGCCGCGAGCGCGCTCAGGGCCGCGCCCGCGGTGATGGCCATGGGCAAGCCGAAGGTGCCGTTTCCGTTGCCGCGGATGACGGTCACCGTGCCCACGTTGCGGCTCGCGACGGCGAGGTCGAGCTTGCCGTCGCCGTCGAAGTCGGCGGCCACGAGGCCTGATGGCAGAGGCCCCGCGAGCAGCGTGGGCGCCGCGTGGAACGAGCCCTTGCCGTCGCCGAGGAGGATGCTCACGTCGGCGCTGCCGGCGTTGGCGACCGCGAGATCGAGGGCGCCGTCGCCGTTCAGATCGGCGGCGACGAGCGACCAAGGCATGGCGCCGGCGGAGACGGAGAGCGGCGCGCGGAAGGTGCCGTCGCCGTTGCCGAAGAGGATGCTCACGTCGTCGCTCCCGCGGTTGGCGACGGCGAGATCGAGGATGCCGTCGGCGTCGATGTCGGCGACGACGAGCGCGTGCGGCTCGAGGCCGGCGGCGAAGGTGGCCGGCGCGGCGAAGCCGAGGCGCGGGGCGAGGCCATCTTCGTAGGCGAGGTGCTCGCCGTCGTCGGCGAGGACGATCTCGGCCACCACCGCGCCCGTCACGGAGCCGCCGCCGAGGACCACGGATCCCTGCGGCACGAGGAGGCTCGCGCGCACGTCGTGCTCCGCGCTGAGCACGACCGCAGGGGCGCTGTCGGGGACGTCGGCGGCGACCTCGATGCGCAGATCGGCCGCCGTGAGCGCGCTCGCGCCGGGGCCGACGAAGACGCGCGCGCCGGTCACGAAGGACTTGGCGACGCGGAGCTCGACGGGGCCGAGGGCCTCCACGCGGCTGTCGTCGTCGAGGACGATCGAGCGCGCTTGATGCACCCCCGCTTGCAGGCGCAGGACGGCGCCCGCGCCGACGTGGAGGTCGGCGTGATCGGCGGGCGCGATGGTCGCGGTGCTGCCCGCGGGGACCGCGAACGAGACGGCGCCCGGATGCACGGGCGCGAGGTCGGGGAGCGCGGGCATGGAGCCGTCGGGAAAGGCGCCGCGATGTTGGTAGGTGGCCTTGCCGCTCCCGTCGATGCGATCGGCGTAGACGGCGCCGACCCGCGCGCCCGCGCCGAGACGCAGGGCGCCGGCGAGCACGGCGCGATCGGTCGGGAGCGAGGTGCCCGCGCCGATGGTGAGATCGGCCTGCGTCCCGCGAGCATGCGAGCGCGCGACGCCGATGTCACCACCGCGCGCGCCGGCCTCGATGCGCATGTCGTCGCCGAGCACGAGGCCGCTCCGGCCATACAGGGCGAAGTCGGCGCTGACCGCGCGCGGCGCGGATCCATGGGGCGGGGTCGTCTCGTCCCATGGAGCTTCTCCGCACCCGGCAATCAGCGCGGCGAGCCCCACCACGAAGGCGAGCCGATCCCTCCGCGCGCTCGGTGACGAGCCCATGGTTCTTCCCCTCCCGATGGCCGATCGAGGCGATGCCCTACATGCGCCCCGTGGCAGGTTTTCAGATGAACCGCGAAGAACGGGCTGTCAAAGCGAAGCGCGAATTCGCGGAGATGGGCGCGTCGCGCGGGCCGCGTCCACGGCGGAGCAGAGTGTACGCAGACAGGCGGCACATGTCCGGGTCGCGTCGTCGTCGCGCTACCCCGTCGCAACGAGCCTCGATACGATCTCGGGCGATGGGTCAGCGGAGCAAGACGGAGACGGTCGTCGCCGTCCTGCAGGCGTTCCTGCAGCAACGGACGTGGAAGCAAGCAGACCTCGCGCGCCACGTCGACATCGCCGTCCCGGCCCTGCGCAAGCATCTGCACGAGCTGGCCGCGAGCGGCTTCCCGCTCGAGCGCGAGGACGATCACCCGCACGTGTGGTGGAGCGTGCCGAGCGGCTGGTTCCCCGGCGCGGTGCTCTTCGACGCCGCGAGCGTGCCGGAGCTGCTCCGACAGCTCAGCCGCCTGCCGCGGAGCGCGCCGCGCGATCGCTTGATCCGCCGCATCCTCGTGGCCGCGCCGCGCACGGCGCCGCTGTCCCCGGCGGTGCTCGCGCCGCAGGCGACGGAGAGCGAAGAGACGTTCCTCTCGATCGTGGAGGACTCGGCGACGCGCGGCGCGGCGCTGTGCTTCAAGTACTTCACCGCGAGCCGCGGCACGGTGGAGTGGCGGCACGCGTCGGTGCAGCGCGTGGTGATCGGCCCGCCCGCGCGGTTCGTCGCGGTCTGCCATCGGGACGGCTCGCTCAAATGGTTCCGCCTCGACAACGTGCTCGGCGCGCGCCTCGACGCGACGGAGCCCTACCGCGCCGCCGAGCCGGCGCTGGTCGTGGCCATGCTGCGCGAGAGCGTGGATGGGTTCCATCAAGGGAGCGCGCCGGTGCTGTGCTCGTTCTTCGTGCGGGCGCCGGAGTCGCGCTGGGTGGAGCGCAACCTGCCGAGCCCGATGAGCGCCGAGGTCACGAGCGGCGGCCTGCGCTTCACGACCATGACGGCCGGCGTGATCCGGCTGGCGCGCTACGTGGTCGGCCTCGGGGCCGCCGCGCGCGCGGAGACACCGGAGCTCGCGCGGCTCGTGACCGAGCTCGCGCGCGGCGCGCTGAAGAGCGCGCTCTCCGCCGCCGACGCGGCGAGCGCGGAGATGACCGTGCCCACCTGAGGCGCGCGCGATGGGAGGGAGCATGCCGATGACGTCGAGACGACAAGCGAGGCTCGATGCGCGCGAGGTCGAGCTCGTCGAGGCCACGGCGCGCGCGCTCGACGCGGTGCCCGCGCAGGCGCCCGCGGCGGCGCTCTTCGACGCGCTTCGGCCCTGCGTCCCACCGCTCGAAGGAGGGACGTTCAGCATCCTCCGGCCGGGCTCGCGCGATCCGGTGGTGAGCTACGGCGTGCGGCTCCCGCCCGGTCTGTTCGAGACCTGGATCAGCACACCGCCCGAGGTGCTCGCGCCGGCGGTGGCGCCCGTGCTGCAGAGCGCCGACGGCGGGCTCCTGCTCGATTCCCAGAGCATCACGGGCGAGCTGCGCGAGCGCTTCGAGCCCATCCGCACGATGCACGCCGCCGGCCTCGGCGAAGGCGCGGGCTACAAGGTGCTGGCGCGCAAGACGCCTTGGAGCGGCGTGGAGCATTTCATGCTCGCGATGATCATGGCGCGCGGCGATCCCGTCCCGCCGCGCGCCGGCGTGCTCCTCGGCGTGCTCAACGCATCCATCCGCGACGCCGTCCTGCGCGCCGGCCTGCCGCTCGTGGCGCGCGACTCGATCCTCGCGCAGCTCGTGGAAGAGCAGTCGATAGGCTACCTGTGCTTGAGCCGCGATCGCCGCTTGTTGGAGGCGAACCGGCGCGCGATCGAGCTGATCCTGCGCTACGCCGCGCGCGCCGGCGTGAGCGGCCGGCAGATGGTGGCGGACTTCGCCGGGCGCGCGCTGGATCGGGCCCCCGCGGGGAAGGCCTGGTACCTCGCCGGCCACGCGCCGCCGTCGCTGCTGCAAGTGAACCGGCACCGCCTCGCCAAGGAGACGCACGCGCTCCGCGAGGACGTGACGCTGGTGGTGCTGACCGAGCTCGACGCGCCACCGGCGCCGAGCGGCCCGCCCGTGCTCGCGCGGCTCACGCCGCGGCAGCAGGAGATCGCGCTCCTCGTCGCGCACACGAGCCTCTCGTACAAGGAGGCCGCCGATCGGCTCGGCCTCGAGGCGCGCACGGTGCACAAGCACATGGAGAACATCCACCGCATCCTCGGCGTCCGCTCGCGCGCGGAGCTGTCGGTGCTGCTCAAGCCCGTGGATCCTCCGCAAGGCTGAACGATCAATCAGCCGTCTCGATCCGCGCGAGCGATTGGGCGCGATGCCCGATCGACGATCGGATCATGCCCATTACAACCCCGTCTTTTTTCCGAGCCCCGGAGGCACGGGCCGCGTCGGCCCGAGCGCATCGCATTTTCATCCTACCGGAGCTGTTGGCGAGCCGCGCCCAAGGCTCGACCCTCTTGATCCTCACCGATGGCAACACGCGCGGCGGCGGCGGCTATGCCGAAGGCGCGCGCAAGGTCGTCTCCATCGCCGAGCACCTGGCCCGCCGCGGCGACGTGGCGACGATGGTGGCGTGCATCCTCTCGCCGGACAACGTGGCCAAGCGATCGGATCGCTTCTTCCATCAGGTCTACAAGGCGTTCATTCACCTCGGCGTCGCGGTCCACACGCGCGGCGCGCTGGTCGCCGCCGGCGTGCGCGCCGAGGTCTCGGGCGATCTGCGCGCCCTCCACGACCGCGGCGGCCGCGGCGCCGACCTCGCCGATGCCATCGAGGCGGTGACCGCGGCGACCGCGCAGATCCAGCGGCCGGCGCTGCGCCTGCTCCTCGGCGTGGGCTACGGGCCGGACATCGCCCGCGAGCTCGGGGTCGACATCCTCCTGCGCACCGGCATGGAGGAGCCCGGCACGCTGCGCCTGAGCGGGCTCCACGTCGACGAGCGGATCGCGTGCTTCGCGACCACGACGCTGTGGCCCGAGATGACGCCGCACGACATCGACGAGGTGCTCGCGCTCGGCGCGCGGCCCGCATCGGCGCGCTTCGCGCCCGGCTACGAGCTCGCGGCCATCACGGACCTCGTGCTCGCGCTCGCGACGGCGAGCCTCGAGGCGCCGGTGCACGCCTCGATCCCGGCCGCCGCATCCATGAGCGACGTCGCCGCGGCGCTCGATCGGCTCTACGACGGACCGCTGCAACGGTGCACGACGCTCGCGGTCGAGCTCGATACCGGCTTTCGATCGCACCCGCGTCGCTACGGGCCGGAAGGCGCGCTCCACGAGATCCGCGTGGTGCGCGCCGTTCCCCGCGCGCCGATGCGGGAGGACGACACCATCGTGTCGGTGCTCGCGCCCGGCCAAGCGCCGCCGTCGTTCACGCTGCCGGCGTGGTTGCCTCTCGATCACGCCAACGCCCACGCCTGCGCGCCGACGGCGGAGGGCATGGTCGCCGGCATCCGCGCGGCGCTGCGCTTCTCGTCCGCGCACCCGCCGCTGCACGGCGGCGATCGCGCGACACCGCGCCCGAGCGCGCCGGCCGATGGCAGCGCCTGGGCTCGCAGCGCGCCGCCCGTCCCTCCGACGCGTCCCGTGGTCGTCGAAGATCCGGTGCACGCGCTCGAGGATCCCTTCATCGCCGAAACCTTCGCGTGGGCCGCATCGGCGGGTGTGCTCCTGCCCAGCGAGGCCTGGCGCTGCGCAGCGACGAGCTACGCGCTCACGGCGCTGTACATTCATCATGGCATCCCGACCGAGTGGGACGCGACGGGCGCGGATTGGGGGACACGCGCGACGCTCGCGGCGCGCTACATGATCCTGGTGGCCGCCGGTGACGAGGCCATCTTCGACGCCGTGATGCCCGGCGAGACGGAGGCCGCACGACGCTCGCGGCTCGAAGCCTCGGCCCGCTTTCTGCGGGATGCCGTCGGGGTCGAGGGATCGCAGATCCCCGCGCCGCCGGTGCCCGGCGCCGAGATGCTGGGCGCCATCGCCACGCAATGGCGCGCGCTCCTCGACGAGCATGCTCGCGCGTGCCTGCCCGCTGCGGCAGCGAGCTTCCGCGCCGGCCTCGCCGATCTCTACGCCGCGAGCGTCGCCGAGCACCGCGCCGACCTCGCCGCCGATCCGTTCGCGCGCGGCCGCGACGCGGAGGCCGTCACCGCGCTGGTCGCGGATCGCTTCGCCGCCTCGCCGGCATGCGTGGCGCAACGCGCCGAGAAGCTCGCGGCTCGCATCCACGATCCCGAGGCCGAAGACGAGCTCCGCGTGCTGCTCTACCTGACCGAGGCGGGCAGCGCGATCGGCGCAGGCCTGCTCTTCCGCGCCGCCGCGCTGGCTGCACCGGCGAAGCACGCCGCAGAGGGCGGCGTCGCGTTGCTCGAAGCGACCGCGACGCTGCTCGATCTCGCCTTCCGCTTGGACAACGATCGCTCCGGCTTCCTCGACGCGCCCGGCGGCGATCGCGATCCCAAGCAGAACGCCTGCTCCATCCTGCTGCCCGCAGAATCGTCGGGCCCGGCGCGGGCCGCGCGGATCGTCGCGGTGATGGTGCTCTGCCAGCGCCTCGCCGACTGGCTCGCGCGCGAGCTCGGCGCGCACCTCGATCGGCTCTCGTCCGTGTGGCCGTCGATGGGCGAGGTCGTGCGACGCGGCGTGCTCGTGGGCCGACGCGTGTACGAAAAGGGCCACTACACGACGCTCTCACGCGCCGAGATGCGGGCCATCTTCGCGGAGCTGCCGCCGCGGCCGAAGGCACGCGATCGCCGCGCGCACCGGCGCCGACGACGGTGATGAAGGTCGAGAACGCATCGAGAAAGACCACGCGAGGCCCGAAGCGGCTCGACCTCGAAGGCGGCGAGGGTGGTTCGAGGTATGGGAGGCTCCACGGGCTTTGCCCGTGGAGGGAAAGGAGCGGCGCTCCTTTCCCAGGGCTACAGAAGCTTCCCGCGCAGGATGATGCCCGCGACGGTGAAGTAGATGACGAGGCCCGAGACATCGACGAGCGTCGCGACGAACGGCGCCGAGGCGCTCGCCGGGTCGAATCCGAGCCTCCGCAGCACGAACGGCAGCACCGATCCCGTCATCGTCCCCCACGTCACGACCCCGACCAGCGAGACGCCCACGGTGATGGCCACGAGCGTGGCGTGGTCGCCGTAGGTGCCGAAGAGCTGCTGCCAGACCATCACCCGCACGAAGCCGATGGTCCCCAAGATCATCCCCAGCGTGAGCCCCGCGGCGAGCTCGCGCCGGATGACCCGCCACCAATCGCGCAGCCGCACCTCGCCGAGCGCCAAGGCGCGGATCACCAGCGTCGTGGCCTGCGATCCCGAGTTGCCCCCGCTGGAGATGATGAGCGGCACGAAGAGCGCGAGGATCACGGCGCGCGCGATCTCGCCCTCGTAATGCCCCATCGCGGTGGCCGTGAGCATCTCGCCCAGGAACAGCGCCGTGAGCCACCCGGCGCGCTTGCGGATCATGCGCCCGAACGGCGCGCTCATGTACGGCGCGTCGAGGGCCTCCATACCGCCGATCTTCTGGATGTCCTCGGTGGCCTCTTCCTCGACGACGTCCACGAGATCGTCCGCGGAGACGATGCCCTTCATGCGGCCCTCGGCATCGACCACGGGGATGGCCACGAACCCGTGCGCCATGAGGACCTTGGCCACGGCCTCTTGATCTTCGTCCTCCAGTACGGTGACGAGATCCGTCTTCATGATGTCGCTGACGCGCGCATCACCCGGCGTGGTGATGAGCTGGCGCAGCGAGACGATGCCGAGGAGGCGCTGCTCCGCATCCAAGACGTACGCGTAATAGATGGTCTCGACGTGGTAGCGCGCCTGCCGCTTGAGGTAGCTGATGGCCTCGTCGACGGTCTGCTCCGGCCGCACGCGCGCGAACCATGGGCTCATGAGCCCGCCGGCCTCGTCCTCGGCATAGGCGAGCAGCGCGTTGACCTCGCGCCGCGTCGTCTCGTCGAGGAGGGCGAGGCAGTCGTTGCGATCGTCGGCCGGAATCTCGAGCAGGATGTCGGTCACGTCGTCGGGCGGCAGGACCCGGATCCAGAGCTTCCGCTCGCGCATCGAGAGCGAAAGGAGGAGCTCGGCCTGATCGCGCGTCGCCAAGTCGGTGAAGAAGTCCTGCGCGTCCTCGCGATCGAGCGAGCGGAACGACGCGACCTGCTCATCGGGCGGCAACGTGGCCCACGCCGCACGCAGGTCGTCCTCCGTCTCCTCGTTGGGCTTGCGGTGGTCACGCATGCTCGCTCTCGCGCGTCACGCAAAGCCTTGCCGGCCCGCGTGCCACCAGCTCGGGCGCTGCGGCGAGCACGAAGCGCGCAGCCGCGACGGCGGGCTCGCGGCCGTCACGTCTTCGATGCTGGAGGTCGATGGGGGGAGCCGGGGGCGCGGCGATCGATGCGAGGCGATCGATGCGAGGCGATCGATGCGAGGCGCTTGCTGGGGTCCGCTCGCTGGCGCTCGCGGCTGCTACGGCTGCTCCAGCGACGAGCGCGTGAGGCGGTGGCTGCGTTGCTAGTGCTCGCCGGCGGCTTGGGCGCGCGGCTCGGGTCCGCTGGCTGCGGTGCGGGGCTCGGACAAGCGTTCCTCGGCGGCGGCGAGGGCGTGGACGACGAGGCGACCGTCGTCGAACGAGGTCAGCGGGCGCGAACGATCGCGGACGCATTGGAGGAAATGCTCGATCTCCACGGCCAGCGGCTCCCGCCAGACCACCGCGTGCTCGCGCGTGCCCACGACCACGCGATCGGGCGCGCGCACGTCGTCGAAGGTGGCGGCGGCCGTGGCGCCGACGATGCGGAACCAGCGCTCCTTCGCGGGCGCGACGCGCGAGAGCGCGATCGACACCTCGAGGCCGGAGGCGAGCTGCGCCTCGATGAGCACCGGATCTCCCGTCGGCCCCGCGCGCACCGACGAGGTGCGCATCGGGCTCGGATCGAGCGCATGGAGCACCGAATAGTCGTGCGGGCCGAGCGTCCAGATGGCGGACGCGGAGCGATCGCCGGCCGCCGAGAGCCGGCTCGCCTCGAAGCGACGCAGCGGCCCGAGCGCGCCGCTCTCCGCGATCTCGAGGAGACGCACCACGGCCGGGTGATAGCGAAGCAGGTGACCGACCATCGCCACGCGCCCGAGCGCGGCGGCCCGCGACGCGAGCCGATCGGCGTCGGCCGCGCGCGTCGCCAGCGGCTTCTCCACGAACACGTCGGCACCGGCGGCGAGCGCGGCGAGCGCGAGCGACGCGTGCGTGTGCGGCGGCGTGGCGATGACGACGGCATCCGGCCGGGCGGCGAGGGCCTCCTCGAAAGTCGAGACGACGGCCGCATGCGGCGCGAGGCCTGCGGCCACGGCCTTCCGTTGCGGGCTCGGATCGGCGACCGCGATCACCTCCGCCCCGGGGCTCTCGACGAGCACGCGGAGGAGGTTTCGCCCCCAACCACCGCAGCCGGCGAGCGCGACGCGGACCTTCACGAAGCGGCCCTGCGGGCGTCGAGCCAATTTCCCGAATGCATGCGACGCACGGCTATAGCGTTCCACACGCGCGCGGTCGAGCCGCGGCGGCAAAGGCGATCCGCGCCGGCTCGTCTCGCGATCACGCGGAGAACGCGCCCAGGTCACGGAAGCGACGGTAGCGGTCCTCGACGAGCGCCTCGGGCGAGAGCCCTTCCAGGGCGCCGAGCTGCTCCATGATCGCCCGATCGAGCCGCGCCGCCGCCTCGTCGTGATCTTGGTGAGCACCGCCGGCCGGCTCTTCCACCACCGCGTCCACGATGCGCAGGCGGAGCAGATCGGGCGCCGTGATCTTGAGCTGCGTGGCCGCCTCGTCCGCGCGCGAGCCGTCCTTCCACAGAATGGCGGCGCACCCCTCCGGCGAAATCACCGAGTAGCAGCCGAACTCGAGCACGACGACGCGGTTGGCCACACCCAGCGCGAGCGCCCCGCCGGAGCCGCCCTCCCCGATGATCGAGGCCACGATGGGCACGCGCACGCGCGCCATGGCCGCGATGGCGGCGCCGATGGCCTCGCTCTGCCCGCGCTCTTCGGCGCCGATGCCGGGATATGCGCCCGGCGTGTCGATGAAAGTGAGCACCGGAAGGCCGAATTTGTCGGCCATCTCGTAGAGGCGGGTGGCCTTGCGGTAGCCCTCGGGGTTGGGCATCCCGAAGTTCCGCTTCATGTTCTCCTTCGTCCCGCGGCCCTTCTGATGGCCGACGACCATCACGCTCCGCCCGTGAAAGCTCGCCATGCCCGCGACGATCGCGGAGTCCTCGGCGAAGCGGCGATCGCCCTTCACCTCCACCCAATCGGTGAAGAGCCGCTTCACGTAGTCGAGCGTGTACGGCCGGCTCGCGTGCCGCGAGAGCTGGACCTTCTGCATCGGCGTGAGGTCGGCGAACAGCTCGCGCGCGAGCCGCGACGTCTTCTCGGTGAGCCGCCGGAGCTCCGGCTCGAAGCGCTCGTCGGAGGCTGCGAGCGCGCGCAGCTCCTTCACTTTTTCGACGAGATCGACGACGGGCTTCTCGAACGGCAAAACGGGTGCAGCCACGGCGTTCGCTCATAGCAGACACCGCGCGCTGCCGCGACGGCGCGGGACCCTGGGCGACCGTGCTACCCTCGATCCATGGTCGCCGTCCCCCCGCTCGACGTCTCCGCGGCCGAAGCGAAGCAGGCTTTCATCGCCGCGGAGCTCGCCAAGCTCACCCCCGAGGAGCGCGAGGAATACGAGAGCAGCGCGTTCTTCCGCGGGATCGTCGATCTCACGTTGGAGCAGGAGTGGGAGCACCCCGGCCCCACCGCCGCCGAACGGGAAGCCGCGGAGAAGTACGGCGGCGACCCGATCCGGTGCTTCGTCGAAGAGTTCGTGGCCTTCGTCCTCGAACGCCATCCCCAGGAAGCCACACGCATCGCCGCGCTCCGCGCAGAGCGCTACGGCGCCGACACCGCGCGCGAGGCCGCCGCGATCCAAGACGGCACGCACCCGATCCAACAGCTTCGATGATCTCGGCCGCCGAGGTCGCCCGCACGCACGCCTTCCTCGCGCGTCGTTTCCAGTGGCGCACCCCGCTCGATCCCGTCGGCATCGCCGCGGCGCTGCGCGAAGCCGAAGCGCTCGCCGCCGGCAACACGGACGACGAGCCGGCCACCTTGCTCCTCGCCCTCATGCGCCGCCCCATGGATCTCGCCGACGCTTGGGAGCGCCTCCCGCTCATCCTCGTCGAGAACCTCCTCCGTCACCGCGGCCACACCATCCGCCTCGATCCCAAAGACCCCGAAATCCGCGACCTCCGCATGCGCTGCGTGACCCGCGACCCAGCCCAACGCGCGACGCTCGACGACGTCCGCGCCTTCCTCGCCGCCCGCCTCATCCCCTGAGCGATTGCCACCATCACGCGCTCGCGCTCACTGCATGAGCAACGTCGCTGCGAAATCCGCTCGCTGGCGCTCGCGGCTGCTCCTGCCATCCACGACGCCGTTGCCCGCACCGGCGTCGCCCCCAGCATCGACGTCGCCCCCAGCATCGACGTCGCCCCCAACATCGACGTCGCCCCCAGCATCGGCGTCGCCCCCAGCATCGACGTCGCCGCCAACATCGACGTCGCCCCCAGCATCGGCGTCGCCGCCAACATCGACGTCGCCCCCAGCATCGGCGTCGCCGCCAACATCGACGTCGCCCCCAGCATCGGCGTCGCCGCCAACATCGACGTCGCCCCCAGCATCGGCGTCGCCGCCAACATCGACGTCGCCCCCAACATCGACGTCGCCGCCAACATCGACGTCGCCCCCAACATCGACGTCGCCCACCAGCATCGACGTCGCCGCCAGCATCGACGTCGCCGCCAACATCGACGTCGCCCACCAGCATCGACGTCGCCCCCAGCATCGGCGTCGCCCCCAGCATCGACGTCGCCGCCAACATCGACGTCGCCCCCAGCATCGGCGTCGCCGCCAACATCGACGTCGCCCCCAGCATCGGCGTCGCCGCCAACATCGACGTCGCCCCCAGCATCGGCGTCGCCGCCAACATCGACGTCGCCCCCAGCATCGGCGTCGCCGCCAACATCGACGTCGCCCCCAACATCGACGTCGCCGCCAACATCGACGTCGCCCCCAACATCGACGTCGCCCACCAGCATCGACGTCGCCGCCAGCATCGACGTCGCCGCCAACATCGACGTCGCCCACCAGCATCGACGTCGCCCCCAGCATCGACGTCGCCGCCAGCATCGACGTCGCCGCCAACATCGACGTCGCCCACCAGCATCGGCGTCGCCGCCAACATCGACGTCGCCCCCAGCATCGACGTCGCCCCCAGCATCGGCGTCGCCCCCAGCATCGACGTCGCCCCCAGCATCGGCGTCGCCGCCAACATCGACGTCGCCCCCAGCATCGGCGTCGCCGCCAACATCGACGTCGCCCACCAGCAACGGCAGCCGCGAGCGCCAGCGAGCGGACTCAGCAAGCGCTTCCTGCGCTTGCAACCATCGCGCGAGCTCAGCTGCTCGTGGTCGGCTCGGACACGAAGATCTGCGCGGGCACGGGGACGGAGGGGCGGGCGCGGAGGACGTTGAAGATGCGGAGGGGCTTCTCTTTGCCCTTCACCTTGGCGGGGGAGAGCTCTTCCATCTCGAAGCGGCCGCTGAGCGCGTCGTAGGTGGTCTCGCTGATCACGATCTGACCGGCGAGCGCCACCGAGCAGAGGCGGGCCGAGGTGTTGGCGACGTCGCCGATGACCGTGTACGAGAGCGCCTTCGAGCTGCCGATGTAGCCGGCGACCAGCGGGCCCGTGTGGATGCCGATGCCGACGGCGAGCGGCGCCAAGTCCTTCTCGATGCGGCGGCGGTTGAACTGGCCGAGCACCTCGCCCATCTCGAGCGCGCAGGAGACGGAGCGGATGGCGTCGTCGGGGTGCGCCACCGGCGCGCCCCAGAGGGCCATGATCCCGTCGCCCATGAATTTGTCGAGCGTGCCTTCGTACTTGAAGATCGTGTCGACCATCAGCTCGAAGTACTCGTTGAGCATCTCGACCAGCTCTTCCGGCTGGCTGTTCTCGCTCATGGCGGTGAAGCCGCGGATGTCGCTGTTGAAGACGGTGCACTGCTCGACGCGCTGACCGCCCTGCTTCACCTCGAGCTGACCGCCGATGACGAGCTCGGCGATGTTCGGCGCCACCATGCGGCTGAAGCGCTCGCGGGCGACGATCTCGTTCTCCACCTTCTTACCGAGGATGTTGATCTCGATGAACATCGCCGCCTGGTTGGCGATGGCGGTGAGCAGCTCGAGGTCCTTGGTCTGGAACTGCGCGAGCGTCTCCGAGTCGAGCCAGAGCACGCCGAGCACGTCGCTGTTGTGGAGGAGCGGCGCCACGATGGCGGAGCTGATCCGGTTCAGGATCATGCTCTTCCCCTTCGAGGCCGCGAAATCCATGGCCGCGTCGTGCGTGAGGACGGCGGCGTGCTCCTTCACGACGTGGTTCAGGATCGTGGAGGAGATGCTGATCGGCGCCTGCGTCCCGTCGCGCCGCTGCGACGCCCGGGGCGTGAGCTCGCCGTTCTCGTCGCGGAGGAAGATGACGCCGCGGTCCGCGCGGATGAACTTGAAGACGCTGCTCAAGATCTTCTCGAGCAGCTTCTGCGTGTCGCGCTCGGCCGCGATCTCGCGCGACAGCTCGTGCGAGAGACGGAGGCGCTCGTAGTCGGCGCGGATCTGGTTCGTGTCGGTGGCGATGCGGTCGTACGGGAGGAAGCCCTTCTCGACGGCCGCGATCTGCGTGCCGATGGCGCGCGCCTGATCGTTCAGGTCGATGCGCGTGCCCTGCGCCAAGTACGAGTGCGCGCCCGGCGCGCCCGGACGACCGAGCTGCAGCGGCCCCGTGCCGCCGCCGATGGAGCCCGGAAGCGGCCCCGTGCCTCCCGGCCCGATCGCCGGCGGCGCGTACTGCTGCTGCGGCGGATACTGGCCGGGCCGCGGCGGTTGCTGCTGCATCGGCGGCACCGGCTGCCCGGGCGCACCCGGCGGACCGGGCTGGCGCGCATAAGGCTGGTACGGCTGCTGCGCCGGAGGCGGCGGCGGCACGGGCGGCGGCGGCGCTTGATACGCCGGCGCGATCGGCATCACGGGCCCGTGCGCCGACTGCGCGAGCGGCGACGGCTGCGCGATGGGCGGCGCGTTCGGCTGCGCCGCGGGCGTGGGCGGACCTTGCGGCCATGCGCCCTGCGTGCTCGGCGCGGGCACCGACGCCGGCAGCGGCGCACCGCCGTCGTCGAAGCGCCCCTTCGTCGCGCCCAGCGCGATCTCGTCGCCGTGCTTGAGCGGCGCCTCGCCGCGCACGCGCTCGTTGTTGACGAACGTGCCGTTCAGGCTCCCGAGATCACGAAGGAACCAGCGATCCCCGCGCAGCTCGATGATGCAGTGCTCCTTCGAGACGATCTTGTCGAGGAGCTGGATCGAGTTGTTCGGGTGGCGCCCGAGCGAGTTCACTGGGCGCAGATCGATCGCCTGCTGGCCTTCAGCGGTCTGCAGAATCAGGCGAGCCATCGGAGCCAGGAGATTACCCAGGCACGGGCGGCGCCACAATCGGCGCCTCACCCGAAAGCACCGTTGGCCCCGTAACAGTCGTTCAGGTGGCGGCCCCGGTTCCTCTTTTGGGGCCTGCCTGTCGGGTATGACGAGCGTCCTGGAGCGGGGCGACCTTCCCACCGTCGGGTCTCCGCGGTACCCACGCGCACATGAGCAAGGACCTGCTGCTGGCGATCGATCAGGGGACGACGGGCACCACCGCGCTCGTCATGGATACGAACGGGGCCACCATCGGGCGCGCCACCCGCGAGTTCCGGCAGCATTTCCCGGAGCCGGGGCTCGTGGAGCACGACGCCGAGGAGATCTGGCAGAGCGTGCTCGACGCGGTGAAGGCGGCCCTTTCGGCCGCGAAGATCGAGGGCGACCGCGTCGCCGCCATCGGCATCACCAACCAGCGCGAGACCACGCTCGTGTGGGAGCGCGCCACGGGCCGTCCCATCCACAAGGCCATCGTCTGGCAGGATCGCCGGACCGCGGGCGCCTGCGCCGCGCTCAAGGCCGGGGGCCACGAGCCGCGGGTGAAGGCCGTGACGGGCCTCGTGCTCGACCCGTATTTCAGCGGCACCAAGGTCGCGTGGATCTTGGACCACGTGGAGGGCGCCCGGGCGCGCGCCGAGAACGGCGAGCTGGCGTTCGGCACGATCGACAGCTTCCTCGTGTGGCGCCTCTCGGGCCAAGCGAAGGTCCACGCCACCGACGTCACCAACGCCTCGCGCACGTTGCTCATGAGCCTCGCCAAGCTCGACTGGGACACCGGCATGCTCGAGCTCTTCCGCGTGCCCTCGGCGGTGCTCCCCAAGATCGTCGGCTCCGCGGAGAAGGTCGCGGCCACGCATGGGTTTCCGGGCTTGCCCGACGGCATCCCGATCGCGGGGATCGCGGGAGATCAGCAGGCCGCGCTCTTCGGTCAGGCGTGCTTCGGCGTCGGCGACGCGAAGTGTACCTACGGCACGGGGGCCTTCGTTCTGGTCAACATCGGCAATCGCCCGCTCGCGAGCCGCTTCGGCTTGTTGACCACGGTGGCGTGGAAGGTGGGGAACGAGGTCGCCTTCGCGCTGGAAGGGAGCGCCTTCATCGCGGGTGCGGCGGTGCAGTGGCTGCGGGACGGGCTCGGCATCATCAAGAGCGCGCACGAGATCGAGGCGCTCGCGCGATCGGTCCCTTCGAGCGGCGGCGTGACCTTCGTCCCGGCGCTCTCGGGGCTGGGCGCGCCTTATTGGGATCCGGAAGCGCGCGGGCTCATCTCGGGCATCACCCGAGGCTCGACCGCCGCCCACGTCGCCCGCGCCACGCTGGAGGGCATCGCCCTCGAGGTCGGCGATCTGCTCGGAGCCATGGCGGACGATCTCGGGAAGCCTCTTTCGAAGATGCGCGTCGATGGGGGAGCCGCAGCGAACGATCTGCTCATCCAATTCCAGGCAGATGTTTCGGAGACGGCCATCGAGCGACCTTTGGAGCTGGAGTCCACGGCCCGCGGCGCGGCCATGCTCGCCGGCGTGGGCGCTGGGATCTTCCGCACCCTTGCGGAGGCGGCCGGGATGTCCAAGGTCGATCGATCATTCCAGGTCGAAATGCCCGCGGAGGAGCGCTCCACGCACCGGGCTCGCTGGGCCGACGCGATCGCCCGCGCCCGCTCGGCGCCGCGCACCGCGTCCTGATGGGGGAGCCCATCGGTTCGCGAGGCTCGGGGACGACGCTGGCGCGCGTCGCTCGGGGTCCGTCCACCGGCGCGGATCACGCGTCGGCGGCCCATTCGACCGGCCGCCCGCAACTTCCGGAAGAGGGAATCATCCCTATGTTGCGAGAGTTGAGCCCAACGAGCCCCAACCAGCGTAAAGTTCTATGAGCACGGCGAATTCCCGATCAAACCTTGCGCCCTTGACCAGGTCCGAGCGAAAAATCCCCGTCCGGATCGTGTCGTTCGATGAGGAGCCCATGACCAACGAAAATACCCCGGCCGGCGGGACGCCGGCGGCGGTCCGCGATATCCCGATCGACTGGGAGGCGCTCGAGGATGCTTTCGAGAACAACGCGCCCGAGGTGCACTCCTACCTGCACCTCGTGACGGGTGACGTGCTGCGCGTCGTGGACGGCGTGGCCGACCCGCAGATGCACGCGCGCATCGCCGCCGACTCGAACTATCTCCGCATCGATCCGGTCAGCTCCCGCGAGCAATACCGCTGGATGGAGCGGTACATCCCGATGGTGGAGGATCCGGATCTCCAGGCGAAGCTGAGCCAGGCGATCGACGGCAAGGGCGCCTTCCGCCGCTTCAAGGACGTGCTCATGGCCTACGCTCCCGAGCGCGAGCGTTGGTTCGCCTTCCGCAGCGAGCGCCTGCGCATCTTCATGGAAGCCTGGCTCAGCGCGCACGCGCTGAACCCCGTGGCGCGCCCCGTGTGGGTCCCCGAGGTCCCGCCCCGTCCCGAAGGCGCCCCCGAGCCCGTCGCCAACACCACGGTCGAGCCCGTCGCACGCCCCGAAGGCACACCCGCTCCTCGTCGCGGCAAGAGCGTGGAGACCCTGCGCAAGAACCTCCGCGAGATCGCCGAAGCCCTCGGGCCCCGCGATCTCGACACGCTCACCGCCTTCGCCGAGTTCCTCAAGGCTCGTCGGGCCGCGCGCTCCTTCACGCACCACCTGCACGAAGCCACGAGCCACAACGACGACGAAGCCCCCGCCTCGCAAGAGATCGCCGCCGAAGCCCGCAGCGACTCCGCCTGATCCCCCATCGCCCCAACGGCAATCCCCAGCAACGGCAGCCGCGACCGCAAGGGAGCGGACTCAGCGAGCGCTTCCCGCAACCATCGCGTGAGCGCGATCGCAACATGGGCGACGTGCTGCGAAGTCCGCTCGCTCGCGCTCGCGGCTGCTCCTGCCATCCATGACGCTGTCACCAGCAACGGTGCGGCCAAGTCGGCCCACGCCGCCGCCAGCAATGGCAGCCGCGAGCGCCAGCGAGCGGACTCAGCAAGCGCTTCCCACAACCATCGCGTGAGCGCGATCGCAACATGGGCGACGTCGCTGCGAAGTCCGCTCGCTCGCGCTCGCGGCTGCTCCTGCCATCCATGACGCTGTCACCAGCAACGGTGCGGCCAAGTCGGCCCACGCCGCCGCCAGCAATGGCAGCCGCGAGCGCCAGCGAGCGGACTCAGCAAGCGCTTCCCACAACCATCGCGTGAGCGCGATCGCAACATGGGCGACGTCGCTGCGAAGTCCGCTCGCTCGCGCTCGCGGCTGCTCCTGCGTGTTTGCTCCTGCGTGTTTGCTCCTGCGTGGTTGTACCTGCGCGGCTGCGCTTGCCAGCCTTGGGTCAGCGGGCGGTGCGGCGGGGAACGGTCATGACGATGCGGGCGCGGGCGTTTTGGAAGTAGGCGTCGAGCGCTTGGATGAGGCGTTGGCCGACGTACCAGCGGGCGAGCGGCTTCACGGCTTGATCGAAGGGCAGGTCCTTGAAGGGCGTGGTGCCGGTGCGCCAGAGATCGCGGAGCTCGAGCTCGCTGGGCTCCAGCATGGGCGCGATCATCTTGTCGATGTAGAGGCTCGCCATCGCTTGGCGCTCGAACAGGGCGGCGAGCTCGGTCTCGCCGATGCCTTCGGCGACGGCGGCCTCTTGCAGGCGGGCGCGGCCGCGCACGCGCTGCTCCACGATCTCGCGGGCGATGGCCGCGCGCGTGTCGATCAGCTTGCGCTCCGGCGGCGGCACCACGGGGAGGCTCGCGAGCAAGGTCTCGGAGATGTGGCGCTCGAGGGCCGCGCGCACGTGGCGGTCGTGGTAGGGGCCGGGCTCGGGATCGGGGTCGGCAAGCGCTTCGATGCGCGCTTCGAAGGCCAGCTCACGCTCGAAGATGAACTGCGGGTGGGCCGGCCCGCCCGTCTCGGGCGCGTGCCAGCGGACCACCACCCGATCGAAGAGCGCCGGTGGAGACGCAGGCGGCGCCGCGTGCGCCGGGTGAAGGGGCGCGAACGAAAGCGCGATCGCCGCGATCACGAGGCCCGACGCGATCCCTGCCCTTCGGCTCACGGGCCCATTGTATCCGACGCGCGGCCTTTGGTTTAGCCTTCGCGGCCTATGTCGGGCCACGGCGGCGGCGATCCGCTCAAAGTCATCAAGGCAGCGCTCTACGCGAACCTCGCCATTGCGACGTGCAAGTTCGTCGCGGCGTATCTCTCCGACAGCACGGCGACGCTCGCCGAAGCGGTGCACTCGCTCGCCGACACCGGCAACCAGGCGCTCCTCTTCACGGGGCTCGTGCTCTCGAAGAAGGACGATCAGCGCTACCCCTTCGGGCGCGCCGCCGAGCGGTATTTCTGGCCGTTCATCGTGGCCCTCCTGCTCTTCTCGGTGGGCGGCGCCTTCGCCGTGTACGAAGGGATCCACAAGGCCATCCACCCGGATACGCCGGATCTCTCGGACTTCTGGAGCTTCCGCAAAGGCCCGCTCCTGAGCCTCGTCGTCCTGGGCGTCTCCGTGCTCATGGAGGCGTACTCGTGCTCGGTGGCGCTGCGCGAGTTCCGGCGCGAGGCAGGGCAGAGGCCGCTCGCCAGCGCGCTCTTCGACGTGAAGGATCCGACCATCCCGCTCGTGCTCCTCGAGGACATCTCCGCGCTCACGGGCCTCACCATCGCGCTCGCGGCCGTCGGCCTGTCGGCGCTCACGAGGAACGGGATTTGGGACGCGGTGGGCTCGATCTTGATCGGAATCCTGCTCATGATCGTGGCCGTGCTCATCGGGCGCGACACGCACGATCTCCTCATCGGCGAGCGCGCCTCGCGCGACGCGGAGATCGAGGCGCAGAAGCTGGCCGAGTCGACGCCGGGCGTGCTGCGGGTGACGCAGCTCCTCACCATGCACCTCGGCCCCGACTTCGTCGTGCTGGCCATGAAGGTCGCCTTCGAGCCCGATCTCCAGGTCAAGGAGGTGGAGGAGGTGATCAACGAGATCGAGCGGCGCATCCGCGGGCAGCAGCCGGAGATGAAGAAGATCTTCATCGAGCCCGACTCGCGCGGCGATCTGCGCGGCGTCGAGCCGGCCAGCGCGGCGCCTGCGCCCGAGCCGGCGAGCGAGGCCGTTTCGTGAGCGTGGACAAGCTGCGGCGCGCGGTGCTCGGCACCGGCCTCGCGGCGATGGCCGGCGTCTTCGTGCCGGCTCGGAAGCGCGATCCCGGCGGCCAAGGTCCGCTCGCGCGCTTCCGCATCGGGCTCGTGTTCGACGTGGGTGGGCGCGGGGACAAGAGCTTCAACGACGCGGCGTGGGAAGGGATCTCCCGCGCCGCCCGCGAGCTCGGCGTGACCACCGAGATCTTGGAGCCGAGCGGCGCCGAGGATCGCGAGGCCGCGATGCGCCTCTTCGCGGCGCGCAGCTTCGATCTGGTGATCGGCGTCGGCTTCATCTTCACCACCGACATCAACGTCGTCGCCACCGCGTTCCCCGCGACACGCTTCGCGTGCATCGACTACGCGCCCTTCCCCGGCGTCACCATCCCGCCGAACGTCGCCGGCCTCGCCTTCCGCGAGGAAGAAGGCTCGTTCCTCGTGGGCGCCGTGGCCGCGCTCCTCAGCAAGACGGGCCACGTGGGCTTCGTCGGCGGCATGGATATGCCGCTCATCCACAAATTCGCGGCCGGCTATCGCACGGGCGCCCGCGCCGTGTCGCCGGACTGCAAGGTCCACATCGCTTACGCCGGCACGACGCCCGAGGCGTTCCGCGATCCGGTGAAGGGCAAGGCCCTCGCGATCAGTCAAATCAGCGCGGGCGCCGACGTCCTCTACCACGCGTCCGGGACCACGGGTCACGGCGTCTTCGAGGCCTGCCGCGACATGGGCGTGAAGGCCATCGGCGTCGACGCCGACCAGCACGACGAGATGCCCGGCACCGTCGTGACCAGCATGATCAAGCGCGGCGACGTCGCCGTCTTCGACACCATTGCCGCCGTCACGCGCGCGCAATTCCACGGCGGCATGCACGCCTTCGGTCTCGCCGAAGACGGCGTGGGCTACGTGAGCGAAGGCCCGCACGCCGCGGCCATCCCGGCCGAGATGAAGGCACGCGTGGCCGAGCTGCGCGCCGCGATCGTGCGCGGCGAGATCAAGGTGCCGATCAGGTGATGCGCGGCCGTGTGCTCGCGATGGCGCGCTGAAGGCTGTGGCAAGGAGATTTCAACGCAAAGGCGCAAAGGCGCAAAGACGCAAAAAGACGGGAGGGAGTGGCTCGGCGAGAGATTGAGCCGCGCTTGCTCACCCGTAACCTCGGACACGAAGAGCCGGATGCACGGGGGAACGTGAAGGGCCGAGGTTCGGACACATGATTGAATCCTCTTCTTTCCGCGCCTTTTTGCGCCTCTGCGTCTTTGCGACTTTGCGTTAAAATCCGATCTCCCCACGCTCTCATCACGCATGCGAAGCCCCAGCGTCCCTCGCCGACACGTGTTGCTCTCGGGCCTCGCGCTCGCGGCGGCGGCCTGCGACAAGCGCCGCGAGGCGCAGCCCGGACAAGCTCCAGCGCCGGTCGAGCCACCGCCCGGCGGCGCGTGGCGCATGGCGTCCTTCGATCCCGGCGCCGACCTGCCCGAGGGCGAGCGCGCCATGATCCTCGCGCCGTGGTCCGGGTTCGGCGGGCCGGAACCCGGCGAGCGTCCGATCCTCGTGGCCCTGCACGGTCGCGGTGAGTCGGGCCGCGGCCTCGACGTGGGCGCCGGCGGCTGGCCCAACGACTACCTGCTCGATCGCATGCACCGCCGCCTGCTCGCGCCGCCGCTGACCTCGGCCGACTTGCAGGACATGACGAGCCCCGAGCGCCTCGACAAGCTCAACGCCTCGCTCACTGCCGCGCCTTATCGTGGCCTCGGCGTGGCGTGCCCCTACACGCCGAGCCTGCGCGACAAGTCCGCCGAGGGCGCGCGCGGCTTCGCCCGCTTCGTCATCGACGCGCTTCTGCCGAAGCTCCGCGCCGAGACCGGATCCCAGGCGACGCGCACGGCCACCGGCATCGACGGCGTGAGCATGGGCGGCCGCCTCGCGCTGCTGATCGGCCTCAGCCACCCCGAGGTCTTCGGCGCCGTCGGCGCCCTCCAACCCGCGATCAGCGTCGACGAGGCGCCCATGGTCTCCGCGCTCGCCAAATCCGCGCAGGCCAAGGCCAAGGTCAAAATCCGCCTGGTGACGAGCGAGAAGGACTACTTCCTCGACGCCGTGAAGGCCGCCTCCGAGCGGATGCGCGCCGACGGCGTGGAGCACGAGCTCCTCATCACCCCCGGCACCCACAGCTACGAATTCAACCGCGGCCCCGGCGGCGCCGAGATGATGCTCTGGCACGAGCGCGTGCAGCGGGGACTGCCGCCGCCGTAACCCGGCGACGGCGACGATGTCCCAGGACATCGACCACCAAAGCGACGCTTCGATCCCGGATGTCCCGGGACATCGAACACCAGAGCGAGCTTTGATCCCGGATGTCCCAGGACATCGACCACCAAAGCGAAGTTCGATCCCGGATGTCCCGGGACATCGAACACCAGAGCGAGCTTTGATCCCGGATGTCCCAGGACATCGACCACCAAAGCGAAGTTCGATCCCGGATGTCCCGGGACATCGAACACCAGAGCGAGCTTTGATCCCGGATGTCCCAGGACATCGACCACCAAAGCGAAGTTCGATCCCGGATGTCCCGGGACATCAAACACCAGAGCGAGCTTTGATCCCGGATGTCCCAGGACATCGACCACCAAAGCGAAGTTCGATCCCGGATGTCCCGGGACATCAAACACCAGAGCGAGCTTTGATCCCAGATGTCCCAGGACATCAAGAACCGGGACGACGCCTCGATCCGAGATGTCCCAGGACATCACCAACCGGGATGACGCCTCGATCCGAGATGTCCCAGGACGCGAAGCTCGATCCGGAAGGGAGAAGGAACGCAAAGACGCAAAGACGCAAAAAGGCGGGGAAGAATGAGCCTCTTTGCTTCTTTGCGTCGAGTCCGGGCTGGCTCGAGTGAGCAAGAGGCCAGGGAGATTGAGCTTCTTTGTTTTTTGCGTCTTTGCGACTTTGCGTTGAATCCGGGCTGGCTCGAGTGAGCAAGAGGCGAGCGAGAAGCTCAGACCTTCTCGATGCCGGCCTTGCCCATGAGGCCGGTGGGCTTCACGAGGAGGACGCCGATGAGGACGGTGAACACGAGCACGTCCTGGAGGCCGGAGTAGGGGGTGAGCTTGGTGAGCTCGCCGATGATGCCGATGAGGATGCCGCCGAGCATGGCGCCGGGGATGCTGCCGATGCCGCCGATGACGGCGGCGACGAAGGCGCGGTTGCCGATGGTGATGCCCATGGTCGGGTAGACCTGGGATTGATCGAGGCAGTAGAGGACGGCGCCGACGGCGGCGAGCATCGAGCCGGTGATGAAGGTGAGCGCGATGATGCGGCCGGTGCGGATGCCCATGAGGCGCGCGGCCTCCATGTTCATCGAGAGGGCGCGCATGGCCTTGCCGGTCCAGGTGCGGTGCACGAGGAACTGGAGCGCGAGCATCACCGAGACGGCGGTGACGAAGATGACCTGACGCGCGCTGGTCGTGGGCAGGAGGCGCGGGTAGCCGCGGTACTGCGCGGTGAAGAGGAGCTGCGCCAAGTTCTGGAGGAGCACGCTCATGCCCAGCGCGGTGACGAGCGGGGTGATGCGGCTGTTGGCCGACTTGCCGCCGCGCGCGCGGAGCGGCGCGTAGGCGATGCGCTCGACGGCGACGCCCAGCGCGCCCGCGAGGAGCATGGCGCCGAAGGTGCCGACCACGCCGGCGAAGAGGGGCGCGTTCTGCCCGCCGAGGATGCCGATCAGGAAGAGGCCGGCATACGCGCCCATCATGAAGACCTCGCTGTGCGCGAAGTTGATGAGCTTGAGGATGCCGTAGACCATCGTGTAGCCGAGCGAGACGAGGGCGATCATCGCGCCCTGCGCGAGCCCCGTCGAAAGCGCGCCCACGATCTTCGAGAACAACTGCATCGGTCTTCCGCCCTCCGGCTACTTCTTCTCGGGCGCCGGCGACGCGCTCCCGGGCTTGTCGTGCACGGTGGAGAAGTAGGTGAACTTCTTCCCCTTGATCTGCACGACCACGACGGGCTTGTCGGCGTTGCGCGCGCCGTCGATGGTGATGTTGCCCGTGGCGCCGGCGAAGTCCTTCGTCTCCTGGATGGCCTGACGAATGGAGTCGGGCGCGTCGTCCTTGGCGCGCTTGATGGCGTCGGCGAGCACCTTGGCGGCGTCGTAGCCCATGGCCGCGAGGCTCGAGGGATCGTGCTTGAAGCGGGTGGTGTACGCCTCGCGGAAGGCCTGCGAGTTGGGCCAGGGGACGTCGGGCGCGTAGAAGTTGGTGAAGTACGCGCCCTCGAGCTCTTCGCCGGCGTCGTTCAAAATCTCGTTCGCGTCCCAGCCGTCGCCGCCGAGGAACTGATCGCCCTTGATGCCCGCGGCCTTCCCCTGCCGCGCGATGAGCGTCATCTGGTTGTAGTAGATGGGCGCGTAGATGATGTCGGGCTTGTTGTCCTTGATCTCGTTCAAATAGGTCGTGAAGTTGGTCTCCTTCTTGAGGAAACCCTTCTCGCTCACCAGCTCGCCGCCGCGCTTCTTCAGCTCTTTGCGGAAGTCCTCGGCGAGGCCGGAGGAGTAGAGATCGTCCGACGCGAAGAGGAGGCCGACGCGCTTCTTGCCGAGCTTCGAGACGATGAACTCGGCGCCCGACTGCGCTTGGATGTCGTCGGTGAAGCAGACGCGGAAGACGAAGGGCCCGACCTTGGTCACGTCCGGGTTGGTGGACGAGGGCGTGATCATCGGGACCTTCTTCTTGTTGGCGATGATGCCGCCGGCCTTCGATCGCGCCGACGCGACCTCGCCGAGGAGGGCGACGACTTTGTCGCGATCGATGAGCTGGAGGACCTTGTTGGTCGCCTCCTGCGGGTTCGACTTGTCGTCCTCGTACAAGACCTTGATGGGCTTGCCCTTGACCCCACCGGCCTTGTTGATCTCGTCGACGGCGAGCTCGATGCCCTCTTTGGTGTAGATGCCGAATGCCGCGTCCTCGCCGGAGAGGCTGAGGTAAGCGCCGACTTTCCACTCCGTGGCGGCGTGGTTGCCGGGCTTCGCGGGATCGGGCCCAGCGCCCTGCTTGCCGTCGCACCCGAGACCCAGCGCCCCGAGCGCGATCACGCTCGCGCAGCCCACCACCCAACGCCGCCGTCCATTCATGAGCCGCGCAATTACCACCGCGCGGAGCGTGGGACTAGCCGCCCGCGCACGAAGTGCGCGGTGCCAAGGCGGTCACGAAGCCCCCATCGAAACCCGATACTTCCGCTCAGACACCAAGCCCGACCGTGTGACGGTGATCGATCGCGCTCACCCGCCATCGAAACCAGGTACTTCCACTCAGCCATGCACCGGCAGCCGCGAACGCCAGTGAGCGGACCCCAGCCGCGCGGTTGGGTCCGCTCGCTGGCGCTCGCGGCTGCCAGCATTCGTCAGGCATCCGCCAGCCATTTGCCAAGCACCGGCGTTACGCGTCGGCCGCGACGGGCACCGGATCGGGATGACGCAGGCGAAGGGCGAGGCTGCCTCCAATCAACATGCCGATTCCAGCGGCTACGTAGGGCGCTTGGAAGCCGACGGCCTGGTAGAGGAGGCCGCCCGTCGCCGGGCCGCAGACCCGCGCGAGGGCGCCGGCGGACTGGAGGACACCGAGCAACGTGCCCTGGCTCTGCGCGTCGGCGCAGCGGGAGACGAAGGCCGAGAGGCTCGGGTTCGTCAGCGCGCTGCCGAAGGCGATGAGGCCCATGGATCCGTAGAGCGGGCCGAGGCCGCCGAGCTGGGGAGACAGGGCGAGCAGGAAGAAGCCCGTCGCTTGGATGAGGATGCCCGCGCGCACCAGCGTCGCCTCCGCGAAGGCACGCGAGAGGAAGCGGAGGAGCCCGCCTTGCACCGCGATCAACACCAGGCCGACGAACCCGAGCACGTAGCCGGTGGCGCGCACCGTCATGCCGAAGGCGTCCTTGGCGAAGAGGCTGAAGGTCTGCTCCATGGCGGCGAAGGAGATCACCAGCACGAAGTTGAGCCCGATGGCCACGCCTGCGCCGGGGATGCGGACGGCCTCGCGGTAGCGACGCAGATCGAGCGGTGAGGCGCGGCGCGGGGCCTTGCCGCGACGCTCGGGCGGGAGCGACTCGGGGAGGAAGGTGACGGCGAGGACAGCGTTGAGGAGCGAGAGCGCGGCGCCCGCGTAGGCCGAGAGGACGCCGGCGCGGGCGAAGGGTGTGTGCGCTTCGAGCAGGCCGCCGACGACGGGGCCGAGCACGAAGCCGATGCCGATGCCGGCGCCGATGAGGCCCATGCCCTTGGCGCGATCCTCGGGCTCGGTGACGTCGGCGATGTAGGCCTGGGCCACGGAGATGTTGCTGGTGGCGATGCCGTTCCAGATGCGGGCGGCGAAGAGCAACCAGAGCGCGTCGGCGTTGGCGAGGATGAGGAAGCCGACGACGGAGGCGCCCACGCTGACGACGAGCACGGGGCGCCGGCCGACGCGATCGCTGAGCTGCCCCCAATACGGGACGAAGAAGAGCTGCATCAGCGAGTACGAGGCGCCGAGCAGCGTGGCCACGAGCGCGGACGCGCCGTGCGTGCGCGCCACGACGGGCAGGTACGGGACGACGAGGCCGAAGCCGAGCAGATCGAGGAAGACCGTGAGGAAGATGGTCCCGAGCGAGGCCTTGCGGTTCACGCGGCCCCCACGCGGCGGGCGTGCACGAAGCGCTCGACGTTGCCCTTGGGCCCGTGCACGGCGCTGTCGGCCTCGCCGAGGATCACGAACCCGGCCGACTCCACGGCGGCGCGCGCCTCGGCGATGGCGGCGAGGCGCACGTCTTCGTCGCGGATGACGCCGCGACCGCGCGACACGGCCTCGCGCCCGGCCTCGAACTGCGGCTTGATCAGCGCGCACAGCTCGCCGCCCGCGGGCAGCACGCGGGCGATGGCGGACATGAGCTTGCCGATGCCGATGAAGGAGGCGTCGACGACCACGAGATCGGGCGGGGGCGCGAAGTCCTCGGGTTGCATCTCGCGGGCGTTGACGCGCTCGCGCACGTCGACGCGCGCGTCCTTGCGGAGCTTGTCGGCGAGCTGGCCATAGCCGACGTCGACCGCGTAGACGCGGGCCGCGCCGCGCTGGAGGAGGCAATCGGTGAAGCCGCCGGTGGAGGCGCCCACGTCGAGACAGACGCGGCCCTCCACGCGGACGGAGAGCGCGGTGAGCGCGGAGTCGAGCTTGTCGCCGCCGCGCGAGACGAAGCGGGGGCGCGTGGCCACGACGAGCTCCGCGTCCTCGGGCAGGAGCGCGCCGGGCTTCTCGATGCGGCGCTCGCCGGCGCTCACGTGGCCCGCCATGATCATGGCCTGCGCTTGGTTGCGCGAGGTCGCGAGGCCGCGGGCCACGAGGAGCGCGTCGGCGCGGAGGCGTTGCAGCTTGCTCATGGAGCCTTCACCGGCGCGAGCGCGAGGGCGTCGCCGTGGAGCGCGCGCGCGACGGCGACGAGCCCATCGCCGATGCGCGGGCCGGGGCGCAGCGAGGTGGAGGCCATGATCGAGCGGGCCCGGTTCTCACGCAGCGCGCGCAGGGTCTTCCAGCCGGGCGCGTCGCGGAGCGCGGCCACGCGCGAGCCGCTCTCCGCCATGTCGGAGGCGCCGTCGAGGAGGACGTCGGGATCGAGGGCGAGGATCTTCTCGAGATCGAGCGTCGGGTACGGACCGCCGACGGTGATGAGGTTCTCCCCGCCGGCCTCGCGAATGAGCGCATCGGGGAAGCTGCCCGGGCCCGCCGCGACGATGGGCCCGACGTCGAAGAGGAAGATCGCTTTGACCCGCGGGCGCCCCGCGATCGCCGCCGCCACCTGCTTCCGCTGCGCCTCGATGGCGGCCACCGCCGCGGCCGCGCCCGCGTCGTGGCCGACGCGGCGGCCGAGATCGACGAGCATGGTCTCGATCTGCGCGATCGACTCCGTCTCGGGGAAGAAGGTGGCGATCCCGTGCTTCTCCAGCGCCCGCTCGAGCGCCGGGCCGGCCGGGCCGCGCGCGCCGACGACCAAGGTGGGCCGGAGCGCGACGATCTTCTCCACGCTCGGGTCCGAGTAGCCGCCGACGATCGGGAGCTTCATCGCTTCGGGCGGGTAGTCGCAGTAGCTCGATCGGCCCGCGAGCAGCGCGCCCGCGCCGATGGCGTAGACGGCCTCCGTGGTGCTCGGCGACAGGGAGACGAGGCGAGGCGCGCCCGCGACGCGCTCACCACGCGAGCAGGCGGCCGCGCCCAACGTGAGCAGCGCGAGCAACGAAGCAAGCGCCGCGCGCCGGGGGATGCGAACGAAATGCCTGGATTTCGAGGCGTTCGCGGCCGCGGGCGTGGTCACGTCCGCGGCTGCGCGAGGAGGGCTGCCGATCACCCGCCGACGGTGGTCCGGCCGCGACGGCGGCGCAACAGCGCGAGACCGAGGGCCGCGACGGCCACGCCGGTGCGCCACGGCACGGGCTTGGTGGGATCGGCGCCCGCGCTGACCGTGCAGCCGGACGTCGTGTCGATGTCGTCCTTGGGCGTGTCGGTCGAGCCGCCGCCCGGCGGCGGCCGCTGGCAGACCTTCACGCCGGTGACGTCGTTGCAGGAGTAGCCGTCGGGGCAGGGCGCGTTGTCGGCGCAGGCGCGCGTGCAGTACGAGCCCGCCGAATCACCGAGGCACAAGCCGGAGGTGCACGACGGCGGATCACCGCAGGCATCCCCGACGGGGAAGCTGTACTGCGGATCGGTGGAGAAGCCGTTGGCCCACGCCGGCGGCGCGTAACCGCCGACCTCCGCCGCGTGGAGGGCGTTGGTCTTGATCCAATCGGCCCAGCCGAAGACGGAGCCGTACACGGGGCTCGTGCAGCCGGCGCCGCCGCGCGAGGTGATGCCGGTGACGCGGTTCTGCAGATCGATCGACGGGCCGCCCGAGTCGCCTTGGCAGATGCCGTGATCGCCGATCCACTCGGTGTCGATGTCGACGTATGCGGGCGGGCACTTGTTGCCGACGCAGGCCACCTCGAGGTTGTCGAGGCGGCGGCGCTGCCCGCTGCCGGTGCCGTCGTCCACCGTGCCGCCGAAGCCGATGGCGCTGTAGATCTCGCCGATGGCGATGTTGACGTCCACCTTGGGGATGAGCGGCACCGCCTCGCTCGACTGAATGCTCTCGGAGAGGACCAGCAGGGCCACGTCGTTGCCGCAGACGCCGGTGGGATCGGGCGTGATGACCTCTTGCACGCCGTGGAAGTCGTCCGGGTTCGACGTGAGGAACTGCTTGGTCGAGACGTAGAAGGCGCTCGCGTTCGCGTGCGCCTGGAACTTGGCGACGGAGCAGTCGATGCCCTGCGCTTCGTTGGGGATCTCGGCGACGCAGTGGCGCGCGGTGAGCACGAGGTTCGGCGCGATGAGCGAGCCCGAGCACTCGGAGAAGTACTGCCCTTCGAGCCAGACGATGTCGACGACCGCCGTATCGTCGGGGTCGGCATAGCCGCCCTTGATGGCTTCCTGCGAGACCCCCAGCGTCACTCCCTCGCTCTCGTCATCAGGCGTGGCTCCGCAGCCGGGAAACACCGCGAGCCCCGCGAACAGGGAAAGACCGAGCGCGAGCGAGCGAAACGACATCGAGAGCCTCCAGCGCAAGAAATCAGTCGTGCCCGGGGGAGGCGACCCCCCCGGGCACGAACGGCGATTCTAGGCTGTAGCGCACGCGCTTGCACGATCGTTCGCGGGCGACGGCCGCGTTTCCGCGGGCACAGAAAGCTTCACCCCGGGCACCTTCCACTTTGCCGTCTCCGCCATCCCGCCATGGCGCCGCCACCCTTGCGCGTCGCTGGATGCTCGAGAATTGCCGCGGTTTTCACGCGGCCTCGGGCTTGCTGAGCGCGCGGCGTCATGGCCGATCCCATCGTCCTGCTCGCTCTCGCCCTGCTCGCAGGCGCCCCGCTCGCTCTCGCCCCGACGCCGACGCTCGCGGCGGCGGCCGCGATCACGCTCGTGCTGCGCGGCCGCGTCGCGCGGGGCGCGTGGGTGGTGGCGACGGCGGCGCTGATCGTGGGCGGCCTGCGCGCCCGCGCCGCGCTCGCCCACGCCACCGTCGTGCACGAGCGCGCCGTCGCGATGCTGATGCCGCCCCTGCGTTGCGAAGGAGAGGCGACGGTCGTGAGCTCGCCGATCGTCGTCGGCCGCGCGGCAGCGGGACGTTCTTTGGCCGAAGGTCAGGCGCGGATCGACGTCGAGATCACGACCGGCCTGTGCGGCGATCGGCCCATCGGCGCGCCGTTCCGCGCGCGCCTCTACGGCGCCCCCGAAGACGTGGGCCGCGGCGATCGCCTTGCCGTCCTCGCCGATCTCGCGCCCGTCCACCTCTTCGCGAACCCCGATCTCCCCGACCCGCGCCCGGGCATCGCCCGCTCCGGTGTCGCGGCCAGCGGCGGCGCCGTCGAGATCCGCGTCCTCGATCGCGCGCACGGCCTCGGCGCGCTCGTCGATCGCGCCCGCCGCCGTGTCCGCGCCCGCATCGAAGCCACGTTCCATCCCGAAGCTTCTCCGCTCGGCCGCGCCCTCGTGCTCGGCGAGAGCGATCTCGATCCCACCGACGACGAAGCCTTCCGCGTCAGCGGCCTCTCGCACCTGCTCGCGGTCTCGGGCACGCACCTGGTGATCGCGGTGCTCGGCTTCACCGCCGCGCTGCGCGCGCTCTTCGTTCGCGTCGAGCGCATCGCCGCGCGCGTCGATGCGACGCGGCTCGCGGCTGCCTGCGCCGTGCCGGCGGCCTGTCTCTATGCGGACTTCGCCGGTGGAAGCGGCTCCGCCGTGCGCGCCGCCGCGATGCTCGGGGCCGCGATGATCGCGCGCGCCATCGGCCGTCACGGGTCGGGCGTGCGCGCCTTCGCGTGCTCGATCGCGGTGCTGGCCACGTGGGATCCGCTGCTCCTCTGCGATGTCTCCTTCGCGCTCTCGGCCGGCGCGACGGCCGGCCTCGTGGTGCTCCAGCCTCCCATCAAAGATGCGATCGCCCGCGGCCCCGGCCCGCTGCCCGCGCTGCTCGGGCCCATCGCCACCACGCTCGCCGCCATGATCGGATGCGCGCCCGTGCTCACCATCCTCTCGCCGACGCTGCCGCTCCTCGGCATCCTCGCGAACCTCGTGGCCGCGCCGATCGGCGAGATCTGCGCGCTCCCCATTTGCTTGGGGCATGCGGTGCTCTTCTGGTCGCCGGCGCTGGAGCGAGGCGCGGCGCTCTTGGGATCCGGCGCGCTCCTCGGCGTGCGCGCGGTGGCCCGCTGGAGCGCGGCGCTCGATGCGACGATCGCGATCCCACCGCCCACGCCGTGGCAGCTCGCCGTCATCGCCGCGGTGGCCGTCGCGATGTGGGCGGCCGCCGATCGAAGGCGACGGATCACCGCGCTGCTCGCCGGCGCCGCGCTCTGGGGCGCCTTCGAGATCGCAGCCCAGCGGGCCGGATCACCGCACGACCTCCTGCGCATCAGCGTCCTCGACGTCGGCCAAGGCGACGCCCTGCTCGTCGATCTCCCCGACGGCTCCGCGATGCTCATCGACGGCGGCGGCATGGTCGGCAGCCCCGTCGATCTCGGAGCCCGCGTGATCCAACCCGTCCTCCGCGCGCGAAGGCGCACGCGGCTCCAAGCGATGGTGCTCTCCCATCCGCACCCGGATCATTTCGGCGGCCTCGCCTCGACCATGCCGAAGATCTCCGTCGGCGAGCTGTGGGACAGCGGCCAAGGCGAGGATCAAGGCGCCGGCCCCGGCTACGCGGCGCTCCTGTCGTCGGCGCGCGCCAAGGGCGTGATGATCCAGAGGCCCGCCGATCTCTGCGGCAAGCCGCGCACCGCCGGCGGCGCCACCATCGAGGTGCTGTCCCCGTGCCCCGGCTATGCGCCCGATGCCGGCGCGAACGACAATTCGTTGGTGCTCAAACTATCGTACGGCAAGCGCGCCGCGCTCTTGGTCGGCGACGCCGAGCACGAAGAGGAGCGCACCCTGGTGGCGCGCTTCGGCGCAAGCTTGAAGGCCGATCTGCTCAAGGTCGGCCACCACGGGAGCCGCACGTCGAGCTCGCCGCCATTCCTCGCGGCCGTGCGACCGTCGGCGGCCGCGATCTCCGCGGGGGTGCGCAACCGCTTCGGGCACCCCCACCCGCGGACGCTGGCGGCCCTGGAAGAGCGGAGGATCGAGGCACTGCGCACGGATCGAGGCGGCGCGATCGTATGGGAGACGGATGGAGAGGAGGTGCGGGTGAGTAGGCCGTGATCGGCCTTGCGCGGGCCGCGCCGCCGGGCAACCCTCTCGGGCTCACCGATGGCCCGTGACGTCCAGAGCACCGTGATCCGCCGCCGTCTCGCCGCCGAGGTCGGCCGGATCGACAAGCGTGCCCCCTTCTGCGTCGCGATGGCTTACCCATCGCCGTACCGCGCGGGCATGAGCTCGCTCGGCTTCCTCCAGATCTACAAGACCATCCAGGCCGAAGAAGGGATGTGCTGCGAGCGCGCCTTCCTCGGCGACGACGAAGCCGACGAGCGAAGGCCGCCGCTCACGTACGAGGGCCTGCGCACGCTCGGCGAGTTCCCCGTCGTGGCGCTCTCGGTGGCGTACGAGCTCGAGCTCGCCGGCGTGGTCAAGCTGCTCGAGGCCGCCGGCATCCCGCCTCTCCGCGAGCAGCGAAACGATCGGCATCCCTTCATCCTCGCGGGCGGACCGCTCACGTTCTCCAACCCGCTCCCGCTCGGCGCCTTCGCGGACGCCATCATCATGGGCGAGGCCGACACGCTCACCGTCGAGGTGCTCCGCGTCCTGCGCGACGCGCCCTCGCGCGACGCCGCGCTCGACACGCTCGCCGCCACGCCGCACGTCTTCGTGCCTTCGCGTCATTGCGAGGGCCGGGATCTCGGCCCCGAAACGCGCTTCTCCGTGCTGCCGAGCATCGCCCAGTGCGACGACGACCTCCTGCCCGCCTGGTCGCCGATCCGCACGCCCGAGGCCGAGCTCAGCAACATGTTCCTCATCGAGGCCGAGCGCGGCTGCTCGCGCGGCTGCACCTACTGCGTGATGCGTCGGTCCACCAACGGCGGCATGCGCATCGTGCCGAAGGAGAAGATCCTCGGCCTCGTCCCCGAGGACGCGCGGCGCGTCGGCCTCGTGGGCGCGGCGGTCAGCGATCATCCGAAGGTCGCCGAGATCGTGCGCACGCTGGCGGAGCGCGGCTGCGAGGTCGGCCTGTCGAGCCTCCGGCCCGATCGGCTCAGCGACGATTTCGTCGGCGCCCTCCGGCTCGGCGGCTACCGCACGCTGACCACGGCGATGGATGGCGCGAGCGATCGCGTGCGCGACCTGCTCGATCGCAAGGCCCGCATCCGCCACCTGGAGCGCGCCGCCGAGCTGGCGCGCACGCACGGGATGGCGCGCCTCAAGCTCTACTTGATGATCGGCGTCCCCACCGAGACGGACGAAGACATCGACGAGTGCGTCGCCTTCACCACCGAGCTGTCCCGGCGCATCCCCGTGGCGCTCGGCATCGCGCCGTTCTGCCCGAAGCGCAACACGCCCTTGGCCCAGGCCTCGTTCGCGGGGATCGACGTCGTGCAAAAGCGGCTCGAACGTCTGCGGCGCGGCGTGAAGGGCCGGGTCGAGGTGCGATCCACGAGCGCGAAGTGGGCCTGGGTCGAGGCCGTGCTCGCGCAGGGCGGTCTCGCCGAGGGCCGGGCGGTGATGGACGCGGTGCACGGCGGCGGCACCTTCGCGGCGTGGCAGAAGGCGCTCCTGGCCGTGCAGCCCACGGCCGCGCCGAAGAAGATGCGCCGCGGCCTCCAAGTCTTCTCGGGCGCGACGGAGTGACGGCGACGTCCGCTTCGCCACGCGGGCCGAACTTCGTGCGGGCAGCGCTACCCGTGCTGCGCTATACGGTGGGCCCGTGAAGAACCAGGCGACGCTCGCGCAGCTCGTCTTCATCGCCATCGCCGCGCTCGCCGTCTACTCGTTCGTCGGCGCCGCGCAGCGCGACATGAAGCGAACGAGCTGCACTGCCCTCTGCAAGCTCGCGCCCGCCTACGCCGGCGCGGACCGCGTCGCGCCGGACTTCGAGCTGCCGGACATGAACGGCAAGCCGGTGAAGCTCTCGCAGTACCGCGGCAAGGTCGTCTTCCTCAACTTCTGGACGAAGACCTGCAACCCCTGCCTCGAAGAGATGCCGTCCATCGCGGAGCTCGCGCGCATCGCCCAGGGCCGCAGCGACTTCGTCGTCGTCACCGTCTCCACCGACGAAGGCCCGGACGCCGTGCGCGACACGCTCCGGGTGATCCTGCAGGGCGATCCCCCGTTCCCCGTGCTCTTCGATCCGGACTCGAAGATCGTGCTCGAGAAGTACGGCACGCGACTCTTCCCCGAGACGTGGATCATCGATCCGAGCGGCGTCATCCGGGCCCGCTTCGACGGCGCGCGCGACTGGTCGAAGCCGCTCGCGGTCGAGGTCGGCGAGATGGTGGGCAAAGCCGGCGCGTGTCCGGTCGAGTTCCTCGAAGGTAAGCCGCGCGGCACCTTCGCGGGCCTCTGCGGCGACGACACCTGACCGCGTCTTGGTGGACCGCGGCCGAGAGAGCCACTAGCTTGCCGCTCCGATGAGCGCGCCCAAGCCCCCGACCTCCGCCCCGTCCAGCGACGAGCGTGTGGCCGCGGCGCGGCACGCCCTGCTCGAAGGCGTGGGCGCCGAGATCGCCGCCTCGTTCCCCGGCATCACCCGCCTCGGCGGTCAAGTCGTCGCGGAGCTCTACCTCTCCGACGGCCCGCGCTCGATGGATGAGCTCTCCGTCGAGCTCGGTCGCTCCAAGAGCAACATCTTCGCGAACCTGCGCGGCCTGGAAGCCGCCGGCATCATCGAGCGCCGCCGCGAAGCGGGCGCCCGCCACGACTCGTACACGCTGCGCGGCAAGTACCCCGACGTCGTCATCGGCGCGTACATCAGCCGCCTGCGCCGCGTCGTGCACGACAAGCAGGCCCTCTGCCGCCGCGCCCTCGGCCTCCTCGGCGACGCCGAAGGCCCCGACGCCGAAGCCCTGCGCACCCGCCTCGACGACCTCTCGCGCAAGTACGACATCTTCGCGGATCTGATGGACCGCTACGTCCCGCCCATCGACGGCCCCGTCGATCTCGAGCAGCTCATCAGCAAAATCCCCGAGCCCGTCCTCAAAACCATCCACGCCGCCGCCCGCGCCGCCTGGGCCGTCGGCGGCGCCGTCTCCACCGGCATGGACAAGCTCCGCGGCAAAAAGCGCTGACACCCGGCGCGGCACCAACGGGCCCGCACTCCATCCGCTTTGAGACCGCCGATGTCGCTGGTGCTTCAAGGAAGCAACGGCAGCAGCCGCGCACGAAGGAAGTGGGCCTGGGCAAGCGCGTGAGGCCCGCGGGACCGTCGATGACGCTGGTGCTTCAAGGAAGCAACGGCAGCAGCCGCGCACGAAGGAAGCGGGCCTGGGCAAGCGCGTGAGGGCCACGCTCCACCTGCGCTTAGGGATGACGCTGGTGCTTCAAGGAAGCAACGGCAGCGGCCGCGCACGAAGGAAGCGGGCCTGGGCAAGCACGTGAGGCCCGCGCTCCACCATGGTCGGGAACGTTGATGACACGAGCGCGTCGGGAAGCGTGACAGCGGCGATGGCCAGGGCCCGCTCCCTTCGGTCGCGGCTGCCGTTGCTTCGCGACAGCGGCGAGGGCTACTTCTGCGCGCCGAGCAAACGCTCGACGTGTCGCTCGATGCGATCGCGCGCGATGCGGGCAAGCGCGAGGTGCTCGAGCTCGCCTTCGCCTTCGTACAGAGCGTGACCCCAACCGTCGACCTCGATGCGCTCGGTACCGGCGGGGGCCTTCGAGGCGAGCACGATGTCGGGCGTGGTCAGCGCGATCTCGCCGAGCACCGTGCCGACCTCGGCGGGGATGCGCGCGGCGGCGCTGCTCGTGGCGGCGATCGCGTCGCGGCCCTGTGCGCGCGTGATGGCGGCGGCCATGGCGGCGAAGGCGCCGCCCTTGGCGTCGACGAAACAGAGCGCGCCGCGCGCGGCGGCGGACGAACGATTGGCTTTGGCCATGTCAGTTCGTGTTCAGCTCGACGCGCAGCAGCTTGCGGCCGATGAAGAGGTAATCGCCGTGGCCCAGATCGCGCTCGCTCTTGATGCGCACGTAGGTGCCGTTGCGGCTGTTGAGATCGGTGAGGGTGAACTTGCCGCCCTGCTCCTCGATGCGGCAGTGCGAGCCGCTCATGTAGAGGTCCATGGGGAAGTTCAGATCGCCGCCCTCGCGCCCGATCTGGAGCGAGTTGCCGCGCGCGCACACCGTCATGCCGATGGCGCCGCCCTGGAGGATCTGCAGCAGGCGGAACGGGCTCGGGTGCTTCGGCGAGCTGTAGAAGTAGGTGCCGTCCGGGTCCTGCCCGTCGCCGGCGCGCGGCATCGGCTCGAGCTTGAAGAGCTGCTCGCCGGCGAGGAACGTGTCGCCGGGCGCGATGTCGACGGTGCCGCGCACGCGGATGTACACGCCGTTGAGCGAGCCCTCGTCACGCACGACGAGCTTGCCGTCGCGGTAGAAGAAGTTCGCGTGCTTGGGCGAGACGAACGGATCGTCCGGGAAGACGAGCTGCCCGTTGCGACCGACGATGTGCTGCTCGGCCTTGAGGTGGAACGAGAGGCCGTCCATGCCCTCGCCGCGGATGAGGATCAGCTTCGCCTTCGCCGGGTTCTGCATGTCCCCGAAGAAGAGCGTCTGCGCGTTGAGGATCTCGATCGGCACGGCCGTACCACAGCGGCCACAGAACTTGTGCCCCGTGGGCACGCCGCTCGAGCACGATCGGCAGATGTAATTGCGCGCTTGCTCCATCAGGTCCTCCTGGGACAGGTCGGCGAACTCGCTCTTGGCGGCAGCGGGGGTTTGGGGTTGACCGAGACCGGCGCGGCCGGCCCTGGGCTTCGGCTCCGCAGGAGCGCGAGGTTGAGGCTCGGCGGCCTTGGCTGCGGGCTTGGCATCGATCGAGGGACGGGACAGCGACCACGCGCCGCCCGTCACGGGCACGGCGGGCGCGGCGACGGGCTTGGGAGGCGCGGGCGCCGGCACCTTCGCGGGCGGCGGAGACGACGCCCGCGGGGGCGCGAAGAGCGTGAGCTCGCTCGCGCACGCGGGACAGACCTTCGTGCCGATCGGGCTGAAGGTGTCGCACATCCCGCAAACGACGCCGATCTCTCGCAGTTCGTTCTGCAACGTCTCCTCGCGATCCTGGGCAGAGGTTCTAAACGTCAGACCCGAGGACGGTCAAGCTGACGGGGTGTTCCGTGCGCTCGCTGGACCTTCGCCGGTGCCGGGCGCCGGACGCGCACCCAGGAGCGGGCAGGCTACACGCCTCGCCCCGCCGCGAAAATGGCGCGTTCACCGGCGCCGCGCTCAACGAATGTACGAGAGGCGGCGCTTGTCGTCGGCCCAGCCGCCCTTGCCGAAGACCCGGAAGAAGATCCGGCTTTTGCACGAGGCAGCCGGCACGGTCCCGAAGGTCCGCGAGTCGTGCGGATAGCTGCGGTCGTCGCTGAGGAGGAAGAGCATCCCCGCGCCGATGGTGGCCTGGGTGGGCGTGGTGATCTCGCGCTTCGAGGTCGCGCCGCGGTAGTGCAGGCGGCCGCCCATCTGCACTTGATCACAGGACAGGACCACCTCCTCGCCGCTCACCGGGTGCACGACGGTGGTGGTCGGCTCGGGGCAGGCCATCTCGCTCTCGAAGCGCTTGCCGTTGACGGTGAGGCTGCGCCCGTTCGAGCTCACCACGTCGCCCGAGAGCCCGGCCACGCGCCCGATGACGAAGCCCGTCGGGTCCTCGGGATCGGTGCAGCGCACGAGATCGCCGAAGCCCGGCTCCCCGCGCGTCAGCATGAGCACGAGATCGCCTTCGGAGAGCGTGGGCTCCGTCGAGATGGCGAAGTTCGGGTTGCCCACGGGGATCGTCCACGCGTCGACGATGAGGAGCCGTGCGATGCCAGCAATCGCCCCAAGGACGACCACCGTCCAAAGCAAGGTGCGCAGTGATTTCATGCCACCCGCCAGCGTATCACGGTGCTCGGAGCGGGGACCAATGCACCGCTCACCACCCTACGTGAAACGCGATCGCGCCCCATCGCGACGATGCCCAGCTCGCAGGCCATCCTCACGACGATGCTTGGTGGTGCATGGGCCCTGACACATCACGAGGCCCCATCGTGCTCAGCGCCGGCCCGGGATTCGGAGCCGCTCACGGCCCCAGCGTGCCGCAATCAGGTCTGGCTTGGGGCACGTCGTCATCAGGGCCGGCTTGGAGCCGCTCGCGACCCCATCGTGATCAGGGTTTGGAACAACTCGCAGCCCCAGCGTGTCGTCATCAGGGCCGGCTCGTCCGGCCCGGGGTTTGGGGCCGCTTGCGGCCCCATCGTGACAAGGGTTTGGGGCCGCTCGCGGCCCCATCGCGACTAGCGAGGCGTGCGACCCACGCCGCGACAGTCGCCGTAGGGCGGCAGCTCGCTCGGGCTGGCGCCCAGCGAGAGCTCGTGCGCGGCGGAGAAGAGCTGCGGCCACACGTCGACGCGCGTGAAGAGCGTGCGATCGAGCGTCGTGTCGTCGCCATCCATCACGCTGGCGGAGACGACGCCCACGAGGTCCCCGCGGCTCGAGTAAACAGGCCCGCCGGAGTCGCCCGGGCAGATGGAGGCGTTCGCTTCGAAGTGGCCCGAGAAGACGTGCTTGATCCCCTCGTTGTAACACTTCTCCGGGTGGTCCTTGTCCGGGCACACCTCGCCGGCGAGGCGCGAGCGGCGGTGGATGGCGTCGGGAGAGAGCGAGCAGCGACCGAAGCCGAAGACGGAGATGGGATCCTTCTGCGGCGGCGGCGCTTCGATGCGCGCCGTCGAGATCGGCATGCCGATGAGGTGGCGCGAGAGGACCAGGATGGCGATGTCGCCGTCGCCGGAGGCATAACCGCAGTCGGGCGCGACGATGGCGCGCACCGTGACCTCGCCCCACGGGAGATAATCGCCGCCAAGCTCGATCTGTAGGTCCTGCGGCGCCTTGTTGTGCGAGAGGACGCGGCCCTTGTTGTCGCGCGCGGCGACGCAGTGGTGCGCGGTGAGGACGCGATCGTCGGCGATGAGGGTGCCGGTGCACGTGACGTCGTCGCTGACGATGCGAACGACGGAATCGCGCTCGAACGCGATCTCGAACGGCGGCAGCAGCCGTAGCGGACGCCCCTCGCCCTGGCCGCGCGCGGCCGGGACGGCGATGACGGCGCGCTGGGTCGGCTTCCAACAACCGGCGAGCGTGAGGAGGGTGACGAGCGCGCTGCCGAACAACAAAAACGGCAGCGGCCTCGCGGGGAGGACGCCTGTGGTCTTGCGAGGCTGGGGCTGTTCCACGCGAGCGGTGCCTCCCACCGGGGTACGAGCTACGGGCTGGCGGCCAACCAGGAGACTAGGGCGAAGCAATATGGATGGGTCTTGAAAACGCGAGCCTCGCAACGATTGGGTGACGTTGTTCGTTTTGTCCCGACCGCGCCTCGCCTCCCACCACACCGATCCGCCGACGCCCACGCTCCTTCCGTGAAGAGCCCCCCGAGCCACGCCTGAGGCAGCGGCGCCTGACGCGGGTCAACGCATGGCCACGATGCGGACCGCGTGGGTGCTGCGCTCGTAGGCGGCGCGGGTCGCGGCGGGGTCGCGCTGCGGATCGTCGATGCCGGCGGCCACGATCTGCTCGAGGAAAGCCACCTGGCGGGCCGTCTTGGCCACCACCCAGGCGGGGCAGCGATCGGACTCGCTGCAGGCGTCGTTGGCGTCGCGGGCGACGGCCAGCGCCTCGCGCGCATGACCGCGGTGGAACAGGGCACGCGCCTGCTGCGCCGCCACCTCCGGACGCTCGCGCACGGCCCGCGGCACCTTCTCGATCACGGCCGTCGCCAGCCCCGGCTGGTCCCGATCGAGGTACGCGCCCGCGAGCGCCGCCACGGACGCCGCGTCCGGCGTCGAGGCGACCTGCGCTTCGAGCGCGTCCAGCTCGGCCACCGCGGCCACCGTGCTCTTCCCCTGGGGAAGGACCTGGGTCGCCCGCACCTCCATGCCGCCGAAAGCAGCCATCCAGGCGATGCCACCGAGAACCAGACCGTTCGCCACCAGGAAGCGCACCCGCATGTTCACCCTCTCCTGCGTCAAGCCCACCTGTGACGTCTTACGGAGGACCGAGGTTCCAGCTTCCATCTCCTCCGCGCATTTTGGTGAGAGGGTGTAGGCAAACCGAGCCGCGGGTCCCCTCGCCCATCGCTTAGCTGCCATTCGATCGAGGCGCGTCCACGGCAGATCGAAGCGCACGCAGCTTCAGCGAGGCGTGTCGCGCGAAAGGCCGATCGAGGTTGGGGCGAGAGGAGAAGGTGTCGCGAGCGGAGGGCGATCACTCGGCGGGGAGGACCACCAGATCGTCGCGGTGGACGATGACGTCGTCGGGCTCTTCTTCGTCCTCGCGCTTGCGGCGGGCGATGCGGGCGGCGTCGCTGGCGGAGACGCGGGCCAGGCCGCGGGCGATCTCGTTGCCCTCCGGATCGACGATGGCCACGGCGTCGCCGGGCATGAACGTCCCCCGCACGCCGAGCACGCCGACGGCGAGCACGCTGCGGTTCGCCGTGCAGATGGCCTCGACGGCGCCGCGGTCGACCAGAACGGCACCGCGGGGACGAAGGGTGTACGCGATCCAGTGCTTGCGCGAGCTGAGGCGCTGCGGGACGGCGGCGAAGACGGTGCCGAGGTCCTCCCCGGCGAGGATGCGGGTGACCACGTTGGGCTCGCGGGCGGCCGCGATCACGACATCGGCGCCCGCGAGCGTCGCGCGCCGGGCCGCCTCGACCTTGCTGGCCATGCCGCCGGTGCCCACGCCGGAGGTCGATCCGCCGGCCAGGTGCCGCGCTTCACGGGCGACGCTGCGCACGAAGGTGACGCGCTTGTGTTGCTCGTCGAGCAGGCCCTCGACGTCGGAGAGCAAGATCAGGCAGTCCCCCTCGCAGAGCGGCGTGACCATGGAGGCGAGCTGGTCGTTGTCGCCGAACTTGATCTCTTCGACCGCGACGGCGTCGTTCTCGTTGATGATCGGCACCGCGCCCGCCTCGAGCAGCGCGAGGAGCGCGTTCTTGGCGTTGATGGTGCGCGTGCGATCAGCGAGGTCCGCGTGGGTGAGGAGCACCTGAGCGACGGGGATGCCGAGCTTGCCGAAGGCCTCCTCGTAGCGCTGCATGAGCACGCTCTGGCCGGCGGCCGCGGCCGCTTGCAGCCAGGCCATGTCGCGCGGGCGCGCCTTGAGGCCGAGCTTGGCCACGCCGAGGGCGATGGCACCGCTCGAGACGAGGACCACGCTGCGGCGAGGTGTGCCCGGCTCGTCGCGACGGACGGAGGCGATCTCGGTGGCCAGGCGATCCCAGGCGTCACCGGAGAGGCTCTTCGATCCGATCTTGATGACGATGCGGCGCGAACGGCCGAGCCGCTTGCGGACGGCGGCCTCGTCGTCGACCAGGCCGCGGGCGTCGACCTCAGCCATTGCGGAGCCCCGGCATCTCGCTGACCACCTCGTCGAACGCGGCCTCGAGGCGGCGCTCCAGGTAGCTCGGGACCGAGGCGCTGGTGATGAGGAGCGCGTCGATCCAGCGGGTGAACTCGTCGCGGAGATCTTCCACGCCTTCGTTCACGGTGGTGGTGCGCGGGCGGAGGGTCGGGGAGATGGCGCGGAGGAGGGCGCGATCGATGGCCTCGCGGACGAGGCGCGCCTCCTCTTGGTGCACGCGCAGCGCGGCCGAGCGGCGGACGGTGGTGAGGTAGCGCTCGAAGAGCACGCCGAGAGCATAGATCTCCACGCCCCGCGACGCCGACGCCACGAGCGCGAGGGGGCCGACGCGACGGAGGATCTGACGGGCGACCGCCTCGGCCGTGCGCACGAGCTTGGTGCGGATCTCGGAGTCCGGCTCCGAGAGCGAGGCGCGCGCGTCGGTGGTGAGGCTGAGGCCGTGGCGCGAAGCGATGTCGAAGACGAGCGCGCCGCGCACGCGCGAGAGCACGCGATCCGGCACGAACGGGATGGGGATGATCGTCGCCGCGACGGCGTACGCCGTCATCACGGCGAGGCGCCCCGCCGGCGGTGCCGACGCAGGGCTCAGCGCGACGGTGGCCGTGGGCGCCGCAGCGAAGGTATCGGAGGCGGTGGACGACATGATTCGACCCTACAACGGGCGGGCTGCGGCGGCCAACCACGTCCCAGGCGAGGACCGACGCGCAAAGCGCGTTCGGGGCCCGCACACCCCGAACCACCCGAGCCTCCGTGGACGGGTCGATGCTTCGGGCCTGACGTGTCTTCCTGCGGCTGCGTGCGCGCTCGATGGCCGCGCGCTCACCCGAGCACGGGCACCATCTCCATCACGGCGGCGCGCGCGGCCACCGCGGCGGCCAAGAGATCGCGCGTGGTCGCTCCGGACGGGAGGCTCGCGCTGAAACGGAGGGGACCGCCGCGCAGGTCGATCCCCCGCGCTTGTAGCTCGGCCCGCAGCGCGTCCGCGTTTCCCCGGACCGTCAGGGTCACCACCCTCGACGCGGCGAAGAGCTCCGCGGGAGCGCCTTCGACCGCGACCTCGCCGCCGGCGAGCACCACCAGATGGCTCGCGCCGCGGGCCAGCGCGCCCTCGGCGCTGGCAGCGTCGAGGCGCGCCGCCGACAGCAGCACCCGGCGACCTTCGCTCGCGGCCAGCAGCGCGTGGGTCACGAAGGAGGCCGCCGATCCTTCCAGCCCGGAGAGCGGCGCCTCGGCGACCAGCACCTCGGGCGCCAGCACCAGAGCCTGCGCCAGCGCGAGGACGCGCCGCTCCGCACGCACCAACGTGTCGAGCCGCTTGCGGTGCGCCTGCGCGAGGCCCACGCGCTTCAGCGCCGTCTGCGCCAGCTCGCGCGCCGTCGACTGCGCCGCGCCGCCGAGGCGCGCGCCCCAGGCCACGTACTCCTCCGCCGTCCATCCCGGCGGGAGCGGTGGATCGAGCGGCGCCGCGCCCATCGCCGGCACGTGCGCCCGATCGGCCACGCTCCGGCCCGCGAGCGCGAGCGTGCCGGCGACCACGTAGGCTTCGCCGGGCAGCTCGCCTTCTTCGGCTTCGCCCGCGCGTGGATCGGCGAGAGGCACGCCCGTGATGGCCGCGAAGAGCGCCGTCACGTCGCCGGCGAGCACCACGTGATCGCCCTTCGTCTCCAGCGTGAGCCGATCGATCGCGGTCACCCCGTCGACGGCGATGCGCGCCTCGCTCGCCGCGAGGAGCGGCGCTTGGGCCTCGGTCTCGCTCATCGCGGAGCCTCGCTCGTCGCTGCCGCGCCTGCTCGCATGGTGACCGTGATCATTCGACCTCTTTGCCTTCGGCCGGGACGACGGTCTCGTCGATCAGATCGGTGCGCGCCAGCGGCTTGCCCGACTCGAAGACGAGGAAGGGGGAGAGCATCTGGGCCATCGGCATCAAGGTCTCGGGGATGCTGGAGAGCGGGGAGCCGACGGAGATGTGCAGGCCGACCAGGTTGAGCAGGAAGCCGAGGAGCGACTCGTCCTCGTCGGGCGACTCCACGATGGGCGAGTCGCCCGGCAGGCGGCCCAGACGGCGCGCTTCGGCGAGCGCTTCGCGGAGGCCGCCGATGCGGGACACGAGGCCCTTGCCGATGGCTTGCTGGCCCGTCCACACCTTGCCGCGGCCCACGGCGTCGACGGCCTCGGGGGTCATGTGGCGGCCCTCGGCGACGCGGGCGACGAAGAGATCGTAGAACTGCTTCACCTTCACGCCGAGCTCGCGGCGCTCGTCGTCGCTGAAGGGACGGAAGAACGACTCCGCGTCCGCGCGCGGCGCCGAGCGGAACTGCTCGATGCGCACGCCGAGCTTGTCGAGCAGGCCCACCACGTCGGCCTTGCCGTAGAAGATGCCGATCGATCCGGTGATGGTCGCGCGGTTGGCGAAGATCTCCTTGCCCGCCACCGCCGCGTAGTACCCGCCGCTCGCGGCGCTCGTGCCCATCGACACGATGAGCGGCTTCTTCTTCGCGGTGAGGATGGCCTCGCGCAGGATCACGTCGGCCGCCAAGGACGAGCCGCCGCCCGTCTCGATGCGGAAGACCACGCTCTTCACGCTGTCGTCCTCGCGCGCCTTCTTCAGCGCCCGCGCGATGGTGTACGAGCCCGCGAGCTTGATGTTCACGAGCGGGATGTACTGGCTCTCGCCGTCCACCATGTCGCCGGAGAGGTACACGACGGCGACCTTCGGGCCTTGCCCCAAGCCGTCGGCGCGCGCGGGGTGCTGCTGTCGTCGGAGAGGCGCACGGGGCGCTCCATGACCTCGGAGGCGAAGCGCTCGATCTCGTCGTCGTAGGCGAACGCATCCACGAAGTGCGCGGCGCGCGCCTCCGAAGCGATGAAGGGACCCTTGGCGATGCGCTTCGCCACCTCGGCCTCGGAGAGGCCGCGGCCCTGCGCGATGTCGTGCACGTAGACTTGGCTGAGCTGGTCGACGAGCTCTTGGTGATCGACCTGCGCCACGTCGCTGCCGCGATCCATGGTGAGCTGCTCCGCCGCCAGCTTGTGGGCGCCGATGCGCACGAAGTCGGCGCGCACGCCGAGCTTCTTCAAGAGGCCGCCGAAGTAGTAGTACGACGAGCTGATGCCCGCGAAGCGCAGGCCGCCCGCGGGGTTCATGGCGGTGCGATCGGCCTGCGAGCACACGAAGAGCGCCTTGCCGCCGGCGTCTTCGAGGTGACACATCACCTTCTTGCCGTGCTGCCGGAGGAGGCGCACCGCATCGGCCACCTCCTCGGCGTGCGCCAGCGAGCTGGCCGGCTCGGAGCGCATCTGGAGCACCACGCCCTCGACCTCCGGATCCTCGGCGAGCCGCCACAGCTTGCGGAGCAGGCGCGTGTTGCCGCGCACGCCGGGGGTGCCGTTGATCTTGATGCGCACCACCTTCGCCGGGAGCCTGAGGCCGGGCTCGCGGAAGCTGCGGATGGCCGCGCCCGCATAGAGACCCGCGCCCGCGCGCCCGCCCACCGCATTGCCGAAGACGCCGCCGCCCGAGACCTGCACGCGATCGACGTTCACCTCGACGCCCGCGGCCGCGAGGAAGCGGCGATCGTGGTCGGGGAGGATGGTGAGATCGCCGCGGATGCGCCCGATGCGCGGCACGTCCACCGCCAGCATCCCGTGACCGCTGAAGGCTTTGCTGCGCTCGAGGTAGGTCAGATCCCACGCAGCCTCGAGCAGCCGTGATCCCAAGGGACGGCCGCCGAGGCCCCAGGTCCACGAGCGCTCGATGCCCAGCGTGGCCTCGTGCTTGTCGGTGTCGCCCTTGCTGAGCGGCGCGTTCCAGTCGCGGGCCAGGAAGGACGCGGAGATCCACGGCACCGGGCGCCACGTGATGCCGGTGCTGAGCGAGAAGAACCCGTTCAGCGTGCCGAGCCGCGACAGGCCCCAACCGAACGTGTGCCCGATGCTCAGCTCTTCGCTGCCGAAGGCGAGGGCCCAGCGGACCCAGTGGTAGCTCTGATCGAACGGCGCCGGCGCGCTGCCCGGGGGAACAAGAGATCGAGCCTGAGGCCCGTGGCGATGGGCCCGATGGGCGCGCCCAAGGCGAACGAGGTGCCGCGGTTCGGGAGCGGTGATCCCGAGCCCGTCCACACCGTGTTGAAGCGAAACTCCGGCCCCGGCAAAAAGGCGAGGTTGGCGGGGTTCAGCGCGATGGCGGTGGTGTCGTCGCTGTTGGTGATGCCGCGACCCGGATCGGGCACCGGGTCGGACGCCCGCGGCGGCACGGCCTCCGCCGCGCTGGCGAAGGTGACGCCGATCGCGGCGACGGCGAGAGCATGAACGGCACGGCGAAAGCGGTAGGTCATGACAGGCTCACGGAGCGACGCGGCCCCGCGGCCGCATCCTACGCGAAAGCGCCCGCCCTCGCCTGCATGCGCCGCCGGAGAACGAAGGCGTGGTCCGCCGGCGTCACTTCACCGTGATCGGCGTGCCCGCGGTCCGCCCCGCCGCGGTCGCGTAGCTCAGCGTGTCGAAGAAGACCTCGAATCCGCCCACGGACGCATGCGCGCTGGACACGTGCGCACCGCCAAGGCTCCTCTCGGCCTCCCCGCGCTACTGCAGCGTGAGCACCGCGGACGCGATCTTCCCTTGCACGAGCGCGGAGGTCAGCGTGTAGAGCTGGACGTCGAAGCCGCCTGCGTTCGTACTGGTGTGATCCGACGTCTGCACGACGAAGCCGCCCTTCGTCGTCTTGGGAAACTGCGCCAGCATGCTCGCCGGCACCGCGCCCTTGCCGGCCGCGGGATCGAACTCGCAGCGGATCGATCCGATCCCCACGCCGTCCCCGAGCGACACCACCACCTTGCCGGCGCTCTGCCCGGTCCACGCGATCTCCAAGTCCTGCGAGGCGCTCACCACGAGCGGCATCCCCGGCGCGGGGAACGCGGGCTTCTCGACGGCGATCTGCGCGGGCGCGCTCGCGGTGAGCGTGAAGGCCGGGACCACGTCGCCGTCCGCCTGAACCTTGACCTGCTCTCCCGGCTTCCAGAACATCATCTGCCCCGTGGCCGGTGCGTAGGTGCCGCCCGAGGCGATCAGCGTCGCGCTCGCGGTCGGCGTCGACACTTGAATGCTGCCCGCCGTGGGCGTCGTCCCCGTGCCTCCATTGCCGGCGCCCGAGCAGAGCGAGAGCGTGCAGCCGCCCGCCGTGGTCTGCTGGCAGTCGACGCCGAAGCCGCCGTCGATCTGGCTGACATCGTAGAAATTCGCGGACACCACGAACGACCCCATCGGCCCCGAGCCGTAATCGACGGTCTGGCTGGTCACGTAGACGCCGCCGCCCTTGGTCACCGCGGAGCCGCCGCTGCTGCTCGTTCCGCTGCTGGTCGTCCCGCTGCTGGTCGTCCCGCCGCCGTTGCCACCGCTGGCACCGCCGCCGCTCGTGCTCTCCCCGGAGCCGCAGGCGACGAGGAGGGGAAGCACGGCGGCCACGAGAGCAAAACGGTTCGACATGGCCCGAGCAAACGGCCTGGTACCGGGCGCGTCAAGCGCCGGGCATGAACGCGACCGAGCACGCCTCGGCGTCGCCGTGAGACTGCACCGCGCGACGTCATCGAGATCACGCCGCGCAGGCGTGCGGGCCGGTGGATCGATCGGTGGTGGGCGCGCTCAGATCATCCCGCGCTCGCGGGCGATGATCTCGATCTCCGCGCGCCGCTTCTCGAGCTCCGCCATGTCCTTCACGGGGAGGAAGCGCGAGGCGGCGTCGGTGCGCGGGACGCGGATGAAGCGGGGCTCGAGGGTGGCGGTGATCTCGCCGAGGAGGCGCTCGAACTGCACGGCCTTGGCGTCGCCGATCTTCTTCTCCACCTCGACGTAGGTCCACTCCATCGCGAGCGACGCCAGCGCCTCGGCGTCGACGAGGAACGTGTTGGTGTTGAACACCCGCACCGTCGTCGGATCGAAGTCGAGCGGGAGGCGGAACTCCTCGGTGATGATGGGCCGCCCGTTCCAGCGGACGGGGACGCCGCCGCGATCGGTGCCGACCTTCTCGACCACCTCGACGGTCACGGGCGCGCCGTGCCCGAGGTGGAAGCCGAGGACCGTGGGATCGACGGTGGCGCCGAGGTTGTCGATGTTGGCGATCCACACCGTCTTGCCGCCGCGCGCGACGAACGTCTGGAGCAGCCCGCTCATGCGCAGTGCGTCCGGCAGATCGCCGTGCCCCGTGGAGAACACGCTGGGCTGCCCCTCCTCGTCGAGGAACAAGGTCCCCTCCGGCGTGAGGCGGAGCGAGACGTGCTGCTCGAAGGTCGTGAGGTACTCGGGATCGAGCTCGTCGCCGAGCGCCGCGCGGGTGGGCCCTTCGGTGGCCTCGCTGGTCATCATCCAGAGCGGCACGCGCTTGCCGGCGATCCGGCTCATGTGCGCGTTCTCGCCGAGCCTGAGATCGAGGAACGTGTGCCCCGGCAGCGCCTCGACCAGCGACTTGACCACGCCGCCCATGCGCGTCGCCATCCCACCCGCGAGCAGGCAGAGCGCGACCTCGCCGTTGCGCAGCGCCGCCATCCCCCGCGCGGTCGCATGGATGTGCGCTTCGGTGCCCGGCTCGGGCATGGGCGTCACGTCTCCGTCGTACGGCGCCTCCACCTTCCCCGGGAGCCGATTGCGCTTGTCCCGATCCACCCCGATGCTCTTCGCCCAAGCTTCGAGCTTCTTCGCCTCGAACCCATGGGCGGCGAGCCGATCGAGCAAACCCTTCGGAAGCGCGGCGAGCTGTTCGTGGAGGTTCACCCTCCCGGAAAAGCACGAGCCCCGACCGGCGGCAATCCAGAGGGACACGGCTGCCGCCATCCAGCCAGACCAGGAGCCCGGTCAGGGCATCCGGAAGGCAGACGCTGGCCGGCGCAACCTGGGGTCATGACCAGTGCAGCCTGGGGTCATGGCCAGTGCAACCTGGGGTGATGGCAGCCGCCGCTTGCCATCATGGCCAGTGCAACCTGGGGTGATGGCAACCGGCGCTTGCCATCATGGCTGATCCAACCAGGGGTGATGGCAGCCAGAGGTTGCCTTCATGGCAGGTCCAACCTGGGGTGATGGCAGCCGGCGCTTGCCATCATGGCTGATCGAACCTGGGGTCATGGCCAATGCACCCAGGGGTCATGGCAGCCAACGCCTACCTTCACGGCCAGCAACCGCAACCGCCGCAGCAGCAGCAGCAACGGCAGCAACGGCAGCCGCGAGCGCCAGCGAGCGGACCCCAGCAAGGTGGGTGGGGTCCGCTCGCTGGCGCTCGCGGCTGCCCTTCGTGGAAACGACGGCCGCGACGATCGCGACGGCGCCATTCGTGGCCGTCGTGGCAACGACGGCGTGGCTAACCGGGCTACGGCGTGGGCGGAGGGGACACCCAATGCCCCGGCACCCACACGTGATCCGTCCCGTTCCAGTGCCAAGCGCCGGCGACCCACACCATGCCAGGCGCGGGCGCGGGGCTTTGGAACTCGGGGAGCGGCGCCGGGGGCGGGGGCCCGTCCAGGCCGGCGACGCAGCCGGCGAGCAGCACCCCGAAGAGGGCCGGCACGACATGGCGAACGAGCGGGAGCGAAGCGTGGCTCATGCGGGAAACAGGCGGCATCCTCGCACGTCGACACGGCGCGCGCAGGGGGAATAGCATCGAAGGATGCTTCGATCTTTGTTGCTTCTCTCGGCGATGGCCGTCGCGATCGCCTCGTCGCCGCGGACGGCGAGCGCGCAGAGCGCCGGTGACACGGCACGCGCCCGCGTCCATTTCGAGACCGAGGCGCCGGACATCACCCTCTTCGAGTACGGCGGCCGTGCGGGGGGCGCCGATCGGCCCATATGCCGCGCGCCTTGTGACCGCATCCTCGAGAGCGGGCCGGAGCGGCAATACTATTTCGGGTCCGAGGAGCTCCGGCGATCGAAGCGCTTCTCGCTGGGTGGGCGCACCGACGACGTCTCGATCAAGGTCTTCCCCGGCAGCAAGGATGGCATCGGCACCGGCGTCGTCTCCGTCGCCGTGGGCGGCGGCCTGATCCTCGGCGGCGCGATGATGGGGTTCTTCTTCAGCAGGGTGGGCAGCCAGGGGGGTCCGAATGGAGCGGTGTTGATCACGGGCACCGCCATGGCAGGCACCGGTCTGGCCGCCATCGTGATCGGCGTCGTGCTCGTCGCCACGACGCGACCGACCAAGTACCTCATCAGCCGCGTTGCACCGGCGCCGGGCGGCTTCGCGATCCGGTTCTGAAGACGTGAGCGAACGCGCGAGCCTTCGGCGCTCGGCGTGAAGCGATCACGGCGGCGCGGTGGACGCGATCACGTCCACCGCGACCGGCGCGAAGCGTCACTGCGGAATCGGGTTCGTGCCGACGTCGACGCCGGCGTTGGCGATCCAGCGCCAGTTGTCGATGAGGGTCGTCGTGTCGAGCGAGCCGTCGCCGGAGTCGTAGACCGCCCAGCGGATGGTGATCTGCGAGCCCGGGGTGATGGGCGCCTTCGTCTGGAGCCAGCCGGTGGAGCCGTGGTCCTGGCCGAAGTCGGTGTCGAAGCCGAAGCCGGTGCCGATGAGATCGGTGTTGCCCAGCGAGCAGGCGAAGGTCTTGCCGCCTTCGACGCAGGGGTTCGGCGGGTTGCCCTCGCAGCCGCAGACCTCGAGGAGCGCGTTGTTGACGCTCACCGGGTTGCCCATGCTGTCGAACGACACGTTGCCGTCCGTCTGGCCCATGGGCTTGGGCGAGAGGATGGCGATGAAGAAGTCGTTGTACTTGTTGCAGACGTAGTTCGGCCACTCGAACGTGAAGAAGTCGAAGTCGAACGAGAAGCCCTTCGCGTTCGAGGGCGCGTTGATGACGATCTCCACGCCCGTCGGATCGTGCGGCTCGCCGGTGAGGGTGCCGGGGCACGCGGGCGACTCCTTGGGGAAGCCCTGCGCGTTGCCGCCGGTGTAGAGCTTGTCGAAGCCGTTCACCGAGTGGTAGCCGGGGTCCGTCGGCTGGCGCGCGCTGCCGCTGGAGAGGGCCAGCATGCGCTCGCCCTTGCGCACCTTCACCACGGCGCCGAACGCGGAGAGCATGCCGTGGCCGAGGTGGAAGTTGGTGGCCTGCGGAGCCGTGGTCGGCGGGTTCGATCCGTCGGCCATGACCCACTTGGCCGAGACCACGCCCCAGTCGAGCGGGCCCGTGGACATCTTGCAGAGCTCGACGGCGCGCGCGGCGCCGAGCGGATCCATCTCGGCGACGGCGAGGTCGCTGTCGCAGGTCACGTCGGGGACCGCTTCGTCGACCGTGCCGTTGCAGTTCTCGTCCTTGGGCGTGACCCCTTCGGGCGTCGGAACCTCGAGGGAGTTCGGGTTCACGTTGGGATCGCAGTCGTCGCAGTCACCCTGGTTTTGGGTGAAGCCGTCCATGTCGACATCGTCGTCCGGACCGCCGGGCGTGCAGATGATGCCGCCTTCACCGCCGCTGTCGCTGAGGCTCGCGTCGATGCCCAGATCGCCGGTGCTGCTCGACGTGACGCTGGCGCCCCCGCCGCCGCCGGTCGCGCCGCCCGTGCCGCCGCCGCCGGTGAAGCCGTGGTTGACCGTGCCCGCATTGCAGCCGACGGCGACCGCATACGGCACGGCCAGGAGAGGAAGCGCTCGGACAAGAAAAGACTTCGTTCGCATCGCGGTGCTCCTCACAGGCAGATTTTCTTCGGGTAACCGAAATCGAGGCAGTTCGTGCCGGCCGGGCACTGGTTGCTCGTGGTGCACGCCTTGAGGCACACCTGCGAGCCGTGCGGGCCTTCGTACGTGCAGACGCCCGCGATGCCGCAGTCGTCGTTCATCTCGCAGAACTGCGAGCAGTAGCCGTCGGTGAAGCCGAGCGACGAATCCATGCAGATGGGATCGTTGTTGTCGGCGAAGCAATCGGTGTTCGCCGTGCAGGGCTGGCCGGGGGCCTTGTCACCGGGCACGCAGTCGGGGCGCGCTTGGCAGGCCGGGTCCTGGCAGTCGATGAGATCGTTGCTGTCGTCGTCGTCGTAGTTGGTGCAGCTCGGCTCGGGCGGGAGCACGCAGACCTTCTGCGCGAGGCCCTTCTCGGCGCAGGCGTAGCCGGTGCGGCAATCGCTGTCCTGCGTGCAGGTCGCGAGGCAGACGCCGTGCACGGACAGCTTCAGGTCCGTGTAACAAATCGATCCGGTCGCGCAGTCGTCGGCGGTCTGGTCGCAGAACTCGGAGCAGTAGCCGTCGGGGAAGCCGAGGTACTCCGAGAGGCAGATGGGATCGTTGTGGTTGGCCGCGCACTCCGAGTTCTGGAGGCACGCGGTGCCGACCACGCCCGTGCCCGGCGCGCACTCGGGCATCGTCTGGCAGGCGTTGGCGTCGTCGCAGTCGACGTAGCCGTCGTTGTCGTCGTCGCTCTCGTTGGTGCAGGAGTCCTCGGGCGGCGGGACGTCGACGTCGATGCTGAACGAGCCGAAGTCGTTCTCGGTGTTGCCGTCGATCATCACGAAGTAGGTCGTGCCCGCGGTGACGGGGACGGCGAGGATCTCGTCGTCACCCGAGGCGACCTTGTTGACGCAGGCGATCTCGCTGCTGTCGTCGCCGCAGGCGGTGCGCACCGAGACGGTCACGTCGGCGTCGTAGCTGTAGACGTCGACGATGAGGTTGCCGTCGGTGGGCGCGACCAGCTCGTAGATGATCTCGCGGCCGCTCGAGACCGAGCACGAGGCCTTGTGCACGGCGGGCCGGCCCGAGAAGTCGCTGTACTCGTACCCGGGGATGGAGATGCTCGCGGGCGGCGTGCACGTGTCGGCGCACGCGGCGTTGCCGTCGCACTCCGGGTCCTGGCAGTCGATGAGGCCGTCGCCGTTGTCGTCCTCGTTGTTGATGCAGTTCTCTTTGGGTTTGCAGTTCGTGGCGACGATGGTGCAGTAGCTGTTGCAGAGCAGCGAGCCCGATCCGAGGCCGAGGAGCTGGCAGGTGAGCGGGCCGAAGTCGGTGCCGTCGCACTGCTCGCCGGTGTCCTTCACGCCGTTGCCGCAGAGGCTCGCGCCGCCGCTGCCGCTCGACGAGCTGCTCGTCGCGCCGCCTCCGCCGCCAGCCCCACCGGTCGAGGCGGTGCTGCTGCTCGTGGTGGTCGCGGCACCGCCGCCGCCACCGGCACCACCGCTCGACGAAGAGGAGGTCACCGTCCCGCCGTCGGCCCCACCACCTCCACCAGTGAGCCCACTGTCGTTGCCCGTGGCGCATGCCGTGAGGCCGGCCAGAGAGCTGAGGGTCGCCGCAAGCATCCAGCGCGTTCGCATGCAATCTCCCAAGGTGAAGTCACCGCGGGAAAAGCAAGGCGCCCCCCGCCTGTGAAGCCACCGCGCGGAAACGCGCGGTCCCCAGCGCAGTGCTTCGCGCCGGGCGACGGTGAGGATCACGGAAGGGGCCCCTCTCGTCAATGCGCGCGAGTTTGGCCCGGTGTGGTCAACGGGTGTACTCGTCGGGACGATGAGCAACGCGATCCGCATCCTGGTTCATGTGACCCTGGCCGCATCTGCAATGGCGACCGCGGGTTGCCATCGCGAGTACCTCGATCCCAAGGTCGCTTCGCACGTCGTCGTGACGAAGGCCGAGCCGCCCGCGTCATGTGAGCTCGTGGGCTTCATCAAGGGATCGACGTTCGTCGGTGATCTGGGCGACGCGCACGGCGAGGTGCTCCGCAACGCGGTGCTCCGCGGTGGAAACTACGTGTCGGTCGATCTCGTGGAGCGACCGCTGATCGCTGGCGTCGGCGGCTACACGGTGCGTGGCCGGCTCTTCAATTGCCCCGCGGCCGGCGGCGCGCCCGTGGCCGGAACGCCGCTCGCTCCCGCCGCCGCTGCGCCCGTGAGCGACGCCACGACGGTGAAGGCCTGCGAGCCCGACTGCGCCACCGGCTTCACCTGCCAGCTCGGCGTCTGCGTCTCTGCGCTCCCGACCCAAGCCGGTCGCTGAACGCGCCCACACCACGACGCGACCGGCGTCAATGACACCGTGCCGTAGGCGCGGTGACGCGGTAGCGACACGCCCCCGTCACATTCATGAGCGCGCACACAACGCGCGAAGCCCGCGTTCGCGCACATTCGATGTGCGCCTCGGTGTTACCGATTTTGCGGTCGCCGTGAGCCAGGCCACCGAATTGTGGTGCTCACCGCACGGCGCGACACGCTGCCCCGGGCCGTACGAAGCGCGGTAACCCGATCGCCACGACACGCATGACATCATCGCCGCCCGCGCGACGTCGTCGCTTCCACGCGCGAGACGCAAGCCGAAGCGCACGATGACATCGTCGCGACGCGTGAAGCGCGTACGTGAAGGAGCGAGCGCGACGCCGTGCCAGATGCGCGCGAGGGACACCATCGGGAGCACATTCGATGCGCGAGCGCGAAGGTCATCGACGGCGCGCGCGCCGACCTCATCGAGCGAGCACCTGATGCGCGCGCGTCATCGAGCGTGCGCCTGATGCGCGGGCGGCATCGACGATGCGCGCGAGGCGCGAGCGCGCTCGAACATCGGAAGCGCGCGCAGGCTTGATCCGATCAGCCGAGGATCATGACCCAGAGGTCGTAGAGCGCGTGCGTCCACACGGCGGGGGCGAAGCCGCGGAAGGCGAAGATGCCGGTGAGCACGAGGCCGCAGACGGCGCGGAAGACGAAGGAGCCGGCGTCCCATTGATCGCCGAGCTCGCCGTTGTAGTGCCAGGCCGAGAAGATGACGGCTTCGACGATGCCCCAACAGACGATGGCGGCGTAGCCCTTGAAGCCGGTGCCGAGCATCTTGCGGAGGATGATCGCGCCCACGCCGAAGAGGCCGACGCGGAAGCAGACCTCTTCGTAGAAGCCGGCGCCGAGCGCCATCACCACGCTGGAGAACACCGAGTCTTCACCGCCGCCTCCGCCGCCGCCGGCGAGGCGGAGGGAGCCGACCACGTACGAGCCGGCGAAGCGCATGAGCACCGCGTAGAGCGTGCCTTCGATGCCGACGTAGAGAAAGCGCTTCGGCTCGAGGGCCTGGCGGCGGCCCATGGTGAAGAGCACCGCAACGAAGACGGCGCCTATCGCGAGCGTGAGCGCCGTGTACGTGAGCAGGCTGTGCTTGGCCAGCGTGCGGAGCTCGCTCGTCACCGGATCGGCGGCGTTGCGCACCGGGAGGAAGATGACGCCGAGGTGATAGATGACGAAGATCGGAAGCGTCAGGGCCAGATCGGTCCAGGGATCGCTGCGCCGACCGAGATCGGGCGGCGGCGTGGCCGGTGTGTCCTGCGGGACGGCAGTGGGCGACATGTCACTGCAGTCTGACGTTATAAAGGAGCGCGATCACCTCGATTACCCAGAGCACGAAGTTGAGGACGAACGGTACGTCCCGGAGCATCTCCTGCGTGGGCGACTCGGACTTGGGGCGCGCGACGACGAGCTGAAGAAAGCGGACGACGCCGAAGAGGGCGTGAATGGTGGTGACCCAGAGCCACGGCGTCTTGAAGAAGGCCATGGTCTTCGCGTCCAGCGTGTACGCGAGATAGTTCGCGACGGTGGCGCAGCCGGTGACGGCCAGGGCGACCGTGAGCGTGCGCGGCGAGTACGCCTCGAGCGCGGCGCGCTGCTTGGTGGCGTTGGCCGAGGCGAGCTCGTGCCGGCGCTTGCCGAAGCCGAGGAAGAGGGAGAGCAGCGCGGTGCACGCGATCAGGTAACCGCTCACCGGCGTCTGCGTGGCGAAGCCGCCCGCGAGGACGCGCAGGACGAACCCGAGCGCGATGAAGCCGACGTCGACATACGGAACCTTCTTGAGCGCGAAGGAGTACGCGACGTTCTGAACGAAGTAGGCGAGCGCGACGAAGAAGAACGGGAGCGGCCCGAGCAAGGCGCCGCCGAGCGCGACGATGACCAGGACGACGATCATCGCCTTGGCCAGCGGCACCGGGACCCGCCCCGAGGCGATGGGCCGGAATCGCTTCACGGGGTGGACCCGATCGGCGGGCGCGTCGACGAGATCGTTGAGCGTGTAGACCGCGCCGGCGAGGAGGCAGAAGATCCCGAAGGCCCCGAGCGCCTTCGTGATGAGCTTCGGGCTCGTCAGCTCCTTGGCGAAGACCACCGGGGCCAGGACGAAGAGGTTCTTCACCCACTGGTGCGGGCGCATTTCGCGGATCATCCCGCGCACGCGCCAGAGGACGCTGCCCTCGGGCGACTCGGGGATCACCGGCACCGGGCTGTCGGGCGGCGGCGAGGACGACGGCTTGTGGGCCGCCGCGCCGCTGTCCGGCGCCTCGCCGCCCGGGGGCGGTGAAGACGAAGGCTTGCGGGCCGCGCCGCTCTCGACAGGGCCGTCGTTCTCGCTTCGAGACGCATCAGGAATGCGCCGGATGGGGGTGGGGGCGGCCACGACGGCGCGGAGCATACATGCCGACCCTGGGGCTGGCCAGCGAACGGCACGGCGATTCGGGCGCAGATCCGGGGGGATCCGGGGCACGAGGTGGCCCGGGAAGCCGATCGCGATCCCTCTCCATCGTTCGCGCGCGGCCCCGAAGGCCCGGGAACCCGGGTCACCAGGCGAGCGCGCATGGGGCCCAGGCCCCATCACCCCGCGATCCACCCGAGGCTTTCCCCGGCGATCGCCGCATCGGGAACCCACCCGCCGTGTGACTCAGGTCGCGTTTGCAGGCGGCCGCAAGGAGCCGATTCGCGGGTCGAGCCGGCGCGGAACCTCGTGCTAGCATCGGCCCGATGACGTCGGCGATCTCTATCGCACGCGAGGCTTCGCCCGTGTTGCAGAAGCTTCGCGCTGCCGTGGAGCAGGCCCTCGAGGGGAAGCCCGAGGCGGTGGAGCTGGCCTTGATCGCGCTCCTGGCGCGCGGCCACGTGCTGGTCGAGGACGTGCCCGGCGTCGGCAAGACGACCTTGGCCCGCGCGCTGGCGCGCGCCGTCGGCGGCGATCTGCGGCGCGTGCAGTTCACGAGCGATCTCCTGCCCAGCGACGTGCTCGGGGTGAGCGTCTACGACCAGCGCATGGGCGAGTTCATCTTTCGCCAGGGGCCGATCTTCGCGAACGTGCTCCTCGCCGACGAGATCAACCGCGCGAGCCCGCGCACCCAATCGGCCCTGCTGGAGGCGATGAACGAAGGACAGGTGTCCGTCGACGGCTCGACGACGCCGCTGCCGGAGCCGTTCTTCGTGATCGCCACGCAGAACCCGCAGGACTTCGCGGGCACGTACCCGCTGCCCGAGTCGCAGCTCGATCGGTTCATGGTGCGGATCAAGATCGGCTACCCGCCGCCGCAGGTGGAGATGCGCTTGATCCTGCACGGCGGCGATCCCGATCGCGCCCGCGCCGTGCCGCAGGTGATCGATCCCGCGCAGCTCGTGGCGCTCCAGCGCGAGGTCGATCGGGTGGAGTTCGACGCGTCGCTGGCGACGTACCTGCACGCGGTCTTGGCCTCGACGCGCACGAGCCCGACGCTCTCGCTGGGCGCGTCGCCGCGCGCGGGGATGAACCTGGCCCGCGCGGCCCGCGGGCGCGCCGTGCTCCACGGCCGCAACTACTGCATCGCCGACGACGTCCACGATCTCGCGGTGGCCGTGCTGGCCCACCGCGTCCGCCTCGCGGCCCACGCGGAAGGCTACGTGCCGAGCCGCGACGAGTGCGAGAACGCGGTGCGCGACCTGGTGGCGCGCATCCCCGTGCCGCTCTGATCGAGGGGATTGCATGGCCGAGCGGGGCGCGCGTCAGGAGGGGGCCGCAAGCAGCCCCAAGGTCCAAGCCGGGCAAGCCGGCGCGGGTCACGACGCGTCTCCGCGCCCGCGATCGCCGGGCCTGCCGATGAGCGCCCGGCTCGGCGCGCCGCGGCCCTTCCCTCGCCCGCCCGAGCGCGAGCCGCCGGCCACGTTCGGCGAGCGCCTCGCGCGGCTCATGAACCCGCCGCGCAAGCTGAAGTTCACGCGCGAGGGCAAGTACTACCTGGGCATCACGCTCGGCGTCGGGTTCGCCGCGATCAACACCGGCAACAACCTGCTCTACCTGCTGCTCGGGATGCTGCTCTCCCTGATCGTGGTGTCGGGCGTGATGAGCGATCTCTCGCTCCGCCGCCTCACCGTGACGCGGCGGCTGCCCGTGCGGGCGCAGGTGGGGCGGGCGCACCTCGTCGAGATCGAGGTCTACAACCACAAGAAGCGGGTGCCCTCGTACGCCATCGAGGTCGAGGATCTGCGCGCCGGCCAGCCCGCGGACAAGCGCTGCTTCTTCCTCAAGATCAGCCCCTCCTCCGCGCAGGTGGCGGCGTACCGGCGCACGCCGGCGCGGCGCGGGCGCGATCGACACACCGGCTTCCGCATCGCCACGCGCTTCCCCTTCGGCTTGTTCGAGAAGTCGCGCGAGGTCGAGGCCGAAGGCGAGCTCATCATCTACCCCGCCGTCGATCCCGTGCGCCTCCCGGTCGAAGAGCCGGGCCGCCGCGCGGGCGGGGCCTCGGCCAACGGGCGCGGCGGCGGCGACGAGACCTACGCGCTCCGGCCCATGCGCCAAGGCGACGATCCGCGCGACATCTACTGGCGCAAGAGCACCATCGGCGATCAGCTCATCCTGCGCGAGCGGGCCCGCGAGACGCGGCCCGACGTGGAGCTCGTCATCGACACCGTCCGGCCCAAGACGGTGACCCGCAAGGAAGACGTGGATGCGTTCGCGCAGCAGTTCGAGCGCCGCATCCGCGAGGTGGCCTCGCGCGCGGTGGCGCACATCAAGCGCGGCGACGGCGTCGCCGTCTCGACGACCACGGGAGAGCGCGTGCGCGGCGACAAGAACCTGGGCGCCGATCCCATCCTCCGCTTCCTCGCCCTGCTCGATTGGATCGACGAAGCGAAGGTGCCCGAGGCGCGGGCGCAGCGGGCCGCGCAGATCGGGCGCGCGCCCGCCGAGAGCAAGGCGGCGACCTTGGGCAAGGTCGGCACCGACGAGCGACGGCCGGCGAGGGATCGCGCGTGAGGTTCGGGTTCGTCCACCGGGTGATGACCGACGCGCTGGCGACGCTGGGCGTGCTCGCGCTGGTGCTCTCGGGTCAGTTCAGCCGGTGGGTGAGCGCCGTCATCCTCGCGGGGCTCGTCTTCGCGCTCGCGGTGCGCGAGTCGTGGCAGCGGCACCCGGCGCTCAAGCACGCGGACACCGTGGCGCTGCTCGGCGTGCTGGCCGTCCAGGTGGCGCGCGTGCTCATGGATGTGCCGGTGCTCGACGTGCTCGTCGAGTTCGCGGCGGCGCTCCAGATCATCCGCCTCGCGACGCGCAAAGGCGCGGCCCACGATCAGCAGGTCATCGTCCTCGCCCTCCTCCATCTCATCGCCGGCACGGTGCTCGGCGGCGGGCTCGGCTACGGCCTCTGCTTCCTCGGCGTGCTGGTGGTGGCGCCGGGCGCGCTGGTGTTGAGCCACCTGCGCCGCGAGGTCGAGGGCAACTATCGCCAAGGCGCGCGCGACCGCACGGGGCTCCCCGTCGACGTGCCGCGGATCCTGCGCTCGCGGCGCGTGGTGGGCCGCTCGTTCCTGGCGGTCACGTGCCTGCTCTCGATCCCGATCTTCGTCTTCACCGCCCTGCTCTTCGTGCTCTTCCCGCGCGTGGGCCTGTCGCTCCTGCTCATGAACCGGGGCCACGCGGGCCGCATGATCGGCTTCTCCGGGCGCGTCGATCTGGGCGAGGTCGGCGTCCTCCGCTCGGATCCGACGCTGGCCATGCGCATCGAGATCCCCGAGCCTGGCAGCGATCCGCCGCCCGCGCGCTTGACGCTTCATCTCCGCGGCACGGCGCTCGACACGTACGACGGGCGCGCGTGGTCGCAGAGCGAAGCGTCGCGGCCTCCGGCCGAGATCGATGATGGTTGGGTGACGATCGAGCGCCACCCCGACCCTTCGGATCCGGTGATGCGCATCGACCTCGAGCCCATCGATCCGCCGGTCATCTTCCTCCCGCCCACCGCCAGCGGGCTGCGCATCCGCACGCGCGGGCAGCTCGGGATCGAGCCGCAGATGCGCGCCTACCGCGGGCCCGAGGGCGAGTTCCGCTACCAGCCCATCGACGATCGCGGCCTCAAGTACGAGATCTATCGATCGCGGCGCAACGCGGCCACGTTCCAACGGCTCACGGGCGAGCGCGCGCGGTACCTGACGGTGCCGAACGATCTCCCGCCCCGCATCAAGAAGCTCGCCGAAGACTGGTCGCGCGGCGCGGGCACGTCGCTCGAGAAGGCCAAGGCCATCGAGCATCACCTGCGCACCGAGTATCGCTACGATCTCGGCTCACCGTCGGGCCGCGCCAAGCAGCCGCTCGACGACTTCCTCTTCGAGTCGCGCCGCGGTCACTGCGAGTTCTACTCGACCGCGATGGCGGTGATGCTCCGCACCGTCGGCGTGCCCACGCGCAACGTCACCGGCTTCATCGGCGGCTCGTACAACCGCTTCGGCCGCTTCTACGCGGTCCGCCAGGGCGACGCGCACTCGTGGGTCGAGGTCTACGTCGACGAGGTCGGGTGGATGACGTTCGACCCGACCCCGCCCGCGGACGCCGCGCCCAAGAGCGAAATCGTGGGCTTCTGGGCGTACCTGCGCGATCTGCTCGAGGCCACGAGCCAGCGCTGGGAGCGGCACGTCGTCGGCTACGATCTCAACCAGCAGGTGAGCCTGTTCCAGACGCTCACCAATCGCCGCGGATCGTCGATGCTCTCGCGCAAGTGGTCGAAGCCGCGGCCGAGCGGCATCGCGGTGGTGGTGCTCGTGGCCGCGACCGGCGTGGCGGCCTACGTCTATCTGCGCCGGCGGCGGCGGCGGACGTACGGCAGCGGCGCGCAGGAGAGCGCGCGCTCCCAGAGCGCGCTCCTCGCGACGGAGCTCTACGAGCGGCTCGACGCGGCCATGAGCGTGAAGGGCATCCCCCGTTCGCCGGGCGTGCCGCCGCTTCGTCACGCCGAGGCGTTGCAAGCCCTCTCGCATCCGCTGGCCGACGAGATCGGCGAGCTGACCGACGTGTACCTGCGCGCACGTTTCGGGGGCGAGGTGATCACCGAGGAGATGCGCCGCGATTTCGAGGACCGCGTGCGCGCCGTCCGCACGGCCCTCGTGCCCCCGCCGGGCCCCTCACCGAAGGCGTAGGCGTCGCTAGCCGCCCTTTCGGAGTCAAGGTACAACCGTCCTCATGTCCTCCGCGGAGCCTGCCGAGGGACGCTCGTTTCGCCCGCTCTTCGAGCGCTGGGCGCGTCGGGTCCGCGCGCGCCTCGCCCTCCGCCACGTGCTCACCGGCGCGGCCGTGGGCCTCGTGGTCGGCGCGGGCGCGTCGGCTGCGCTCTGGCAGACGCGCCACGGCGCGCTTCGTCCTCTCGGCGCCGCCGCCGGCTTGCTCGGTGCTGCGGCCGGCCTCGGTATCGCGCGTCGCCGCCGCTTCTCCGACGGCGACATCGCGCTCTACCTCGACGCTCGCCTCCACGCCGACGAGACCATCGCCACCGCCGTCGAGCTCGATGGGAAGCCCGATCACGGAGATGACTCCGCGCGCGCCGTCGTGATCTCCCAGGCCACCGTCGCGCTCGCGAAGGCCACGCCGAAGGCGGTGCGCGCGCCGCTCTATCGGCCGTGGCACGCAGCACTGCCGATCGCGGCGGCCGCCATCGGATGGATCAGCTTCGCGCCGCTGCCGCCTGCGCCCATCAAGCCCGGCGCGGGCCCGGGCGCGGACAAGGTGCAGCTCGCGCGGGTCGAGGGGCTCGAGAAGATCATCGCGCTCGCGGAGATGAACGCGCGCGACGACGCGCAGCGGGAGCGCTTGAAGAAGCTCTCCGAGGACGCGAAGAAGCTCCGGGACAAGCTCAAGGACGGCGCCGAGAAGCGCGAGGCGCTCGCCGACTTGGCCAAGATCAAGGACGGCCTCCAGGCCGAGAAGCTCTCGCTCGGCGACGGGCAGGAGCGGCAAGGTCTCGAGAGCGCGCTCGGCAAGCTGAGCGCGAACCCGGACTTGAAAGAGGCGCAGAAGGCGCTCGGCGATCGTGATCTCGTGAGCCTCGACGACGAGATGGAGAAGCTCGCCAACAAGCTGGAGAAGACGGATCGCGATCGCGCGCAGAAGACGCTCGAAGAGGCGGCCGAGGCCGCGAAGAAGAACGGCGCCCCCGGCGTGGCCAAGGCCCTCGAAGAGCAGAAGAAGCGCCTCGCCGAGCAGGGGAAGAAGGCCGACAAGCTGCGCGAGCTCGCCAAGGAGCTCGGTGATGCGCTCGGCGAAGATGGCAAGGAAGCGGCGCGCGACTTCAATCAGAAGGGCGGCGGCAAAGAGGAGCAGCGCCTCGCCGAGAAGCTCAACGAGGCGCTCGGCAAGCTGAGCCCCGAGGAGCGGAAGAAGCTCGCCGAGAACATGAAGAAGAAGCTGAAGGACGAGCCCGACAGCGATCTCGCGCCCCAGCCGAGCAAGAAGCAGAAGAAGGAGCTCGCCGATCAGCTCGACACGCCCGAGGGCCAGAAGCAGCTCGAAGAAGAGCTGCGCAAGATGGCCGAGGAGCCGCCGTCGAGCGGCGAGGAAGGCAAGCGCCAGAAGGGCCTCGGCGAAGCGGAGAGCGGCGCCGGCGAAGCGGAGCAGCAGCTTGGTGGCAAGACGCCGATGCCGATGCCGATGCCCGGCCCCGGCCCGGGCAAGAGCGGGAAGGACAAGCCCCAAGCCGGCAAAGGCGAGACCGGCAACACACCGGGCAACGGCCCCGATGGAAGCGGCCCGCCCGGCGATCACAAAGGCGTGACCGGCGTGATCGAAGGCAAGGGCGTGAAGGCGCGCGCCACCAGCAAGATCAACAAGGCCCCGTCGATGCCCGGCGTGGTGCTCGGTCGCAGCGCGGGGAAGGCCGGCGAGACGGCGAACCTCGCGGGCCAAGGGGCCCTCGGCAACGCGGCCCCCGGTGAGCTCGGCGGCATCGAGCGCAGCGACGTGCCCGAAGAATATCGCGAGCAGGTCGGCCGCTACTTCCAGCCGAAATGAAGCCCGAGAACGCCGAGCCCATCCTCCCGTCGATCGCGCGTCTCAGGCCGCGTGCGGCTCGCGGATCGGCGAGATCCGATGTCGCTCGGCGTTCTCCTTTGCCCTTCCGTTCGAGGAATCGCTCATGACGCAGCCCCCGGCCGCGGAATCGTTCGAGGCGCGCTTGTCCTTGGCGCGCGAGACCAGCCAGAAGCTCAAGGACGCCATCGGGCACGTGATCGTCGGCCAGAACGAGGTCGTCGATCAGACGCTCTGGGGCCTGCTCGCGGGCGGGCACGTGCTCCTCGAAGGCGCGCCCGGCCTCGGCAAGACGCTGCTCGTGCGCACGCTGTCGAGCTGCCTCGATCTCAGGTTCTCACGCATCCAGTTCACGCCCGACCTGATGCCGAGCGACGTGACGGGCACCAACATCCTGGTCACGAGCGCGGATGGATCGCGGCACTTCGCGCTGCACAAGGGGCCGATCTTCGGGCAGGTGATCTTGGCCGACGAGATCAACCGGGCCACGCCGAAGACGCAGAGCTCGCTGCTCGAAGCCATGCAGGAGCACGCGTGCACCATCGCCGGCACGCGCCACGCGATGGAGGAGCCGTTCTTCGTGCTCGCCACCGAGAACCCCATCGAGATGGAGGGCACCTATCCGCTGCCCGAGGCGCAGCTCGATCGCTTCCTCCTCAAGGTCCTCGTGCCGAGCCCGACGGAGGACGAGATGACCGAGATCCTCGTGCGCACGACGGGCCGCGATCGCGGGGATCCGCCGCGCGTGCTGGCGCGTGACGAGCTGCTCTCCCTGCGCGCCCTCTGCCGCGACGTGGCCGTGGCCGAGCCGGTGATGCGCTTCGCGTCGCGGCTCGTGCGCGCCAGCGATCCGGCGACGACGGGCGCGCCCGACGTGGTGAAGCGGGCGCTGCGCTTCGGCGCGGGCGTGCGCGGCGCGCAGTCGCTGGTGCTCGCGGCCAAGGCGGTGGCGTTGCTCGACGGGCGCGCGCACGTGGCCTTCGCCGACATTCAGCGGGTGGCGAAGCCGGTGCTGCGTCATCGGTTGATTCGATCGTTCGAGGGCGAGGCCGACGGCGTGACCACCGATCAAGTGGTCGACGCGCTCGTCGCCGCGGTGCCCACGCGGCCGGAGCAGGTCGAGCGGGCCATCGCGCGATGACGGTCTCCCGGTCGATCGTGGAGGCGCGCTCGACACGCCGATCATCGCCCCGCCTCGCGGCCGCGGCGACGTTGATCGCGGCGCTCGCGTTCGCGCCCACCGTGCGCGCCACGCCGCCGGCCGAGCTGACCGTCGATGCGTTCCCCATCTTCGGCAGCGGCGCCACCATCGCGCAGGGGTGGAGCGAGGTCACGGTCCGCATCGGCAACAACACGCCGAAGCCGATGCGCGGCCAAGTCGACGTCTCGATGAAGGGCTTCATGCGCGGCGTCGCGGGGCGCAGCTTCCTCGCCAGCGCGCCCTTCAGCGTCGGCGGCGGCGCCTCGATTCACGTGCGCGTGCCCGCGCACGTGGGCCTCTACGGCGATCTCCTCGTCGAGGTGCGCAACGAAGAGGGCGCGATCGTCCACGCCACCCGGTTCCCCACGTTCACGCCCCGCGGCATCACCTTGCTCGACGTCACCGAGGTCTCGGCCCTGCGCGGCGTCCTCCACGACGCCGTCATCACGCCGCTCGCGTACACCGGCGGATCCCATGGCACCGCGCCCACGCTCGACATCGCCATCCCGCGCTTCGATCCGGCGACGGGCGATCCGCTCCTGCCCGATCGCGCCGCCCTCTACACCAGCGCCGATGCGGTGCTCCTTCGATCCGACATCCTCTCGCGCCTGAGCGGCGCCGACCTCGAGGCGCTCGCCGGCTACGCGCTCGCCGGCGGCACCATCGCCGTCGCCATCGCGCGGCCCGAAGATCTGCGGCACCCCACGCTCGTCGCCTTCGCGGGCGGGCCCATCACGCGGCAGGGCGTGTCCGCGGAGACGCTGAAGGAGTTCTCGCTCCCCGCGCCGGTCGCCACGCTGCCTCCATCGGCCAAGCAGATCACGGCCACGCGCGAGCCCGCGAAGGACGTCATCGAGCAGCTCGGCGGCTTCACCGGCGGCAACCTCCACGGATCGCTCTACGGCGCCTCGGCGACCTACGGGCTCGGCGAGGTTCACCTCCTCGCCTTCGATCCCACGCGCAAGCCCGCGGTCGACGACCCTTGGGCGCAGGCGCGCGTGCTCGACCTCGCCCGGCGCGCCTACGATCGGCGCACCACCCAGGTCTTCCGGCCCGGCCACGAGCCTGGAACGCCGTCGTACTCGCACGTCCGCCAGCAGCTCGATCCCAACGAGAGCTCGCGCTGGGCCATCGGCGCGGCGGCCATCCTGCTCTGCATCTATGCCATCGTCGCCGGGCCCATCAACTTCGGCCTCGCCGGCAAGGCCGGGCGTCCTTTGCGCGCGCTCCGGTGGTTGCCGATCATCTCGGCGATCGCCCTCGCGCTCGTGGTCGTCGTGGGCGTGATCGCCAAGGGCGTGCACGGCCGCTCGCGCCACCTCACGCTGGTCGAGGCGGGCGCGGGCATGACCAAGGGCTCGGCCCGTCGTTTCCGCGGTTTTTATGCTTCGCGCGCGCGCGAGCTCACGGTCCGCACCACCGACGGCACGAGCCTCGTCTCCACGGCGGTGCTCCCCGAGTACGCCGATCAGAAGGACCACATCATCGTCGATCGCGAAGGCGCGCGCCTCGTCGAGGTGGCCGCGCTCCCGTGGCAGACCGTGGTCGTGCGCGAGGACGGCTTCGTCTCGCTCGGCGACGGCATCGCGCTCGTGAAGGACGGCGAGACCGGCGTGGCCGTGATCAACCGCAGCGGCCACGATCTCCGCGCCGCGCTCCTGCGCAGCCTCGACGGCAAGCCTTACTACTTCGCGCGCATCAAGGACGGCGACCGCGTCGTCACCGCCGCCGCGCAAACGGCGGGCGCTTCCCCCGGCGGCAAGATTTGGGAGACGGCGATGCTGAGCCCGTACCGCACGGGCTCCATCAACGCCCATCGCCTCTCCGCGCACCTGCTTCGCCCGCTGATCGAAACGGACGCGCCCGGCCTCGCCGAGGCGTGGTCGGCGCTCGAAGAAGCGGCGGCCGAGGGCGTCGATTGGTTCCCCGATCACGTGCCCACGCTGGTCGCGCAGCTCGACGGCGGCGAGGGTCACCTCGGCGACGCCGGCCTGCGCCTCGAGAGCGATCGGCTCCTCGTCCGCGTCGTCGGCCTCGGAGGGCGCCCGTGAGCGACGAGCAGCCGGCGCCCGATGCACCGGAAAACACCGGCTCCGCGGCGCCGCCCGCGGCGCCCGAGCAAGCCACCGGAGAGCCCGGCGCCGACACCGCGGCGCCCGCGATCACCGCCGGCGCCGACATCGCCGCGCCCGCAGCGGGGGCGCCGGTGCCGGGAGATCCGGACTACCCCGCCATCCGCGTGCGTCACCTCTGGCATCGCTTCGGGGGTGCCGACGTCGTGCGCGATGTCACCTTCGACGTCGCGCCGGGCGAGATCTTCGGCTTCATCGGCCCCAACGGCGCGGGCAAGACCACCACCATCCGCGTCATGGCCACGCTGCTCGAGCCGATGGCGGGGCGCGTGGAGATCGACGGCATCGACGTCACCCTCGATCCGGAGGAGGTCCGCCGCCGCATCGGATACATGCCCGATCACGCGGGCGTCTACGACCGCATCACGGTGCGCGAGTACCTGGAGTTCTTCGCCGACGCCTTCCGCGTGCCTTCGCTCGGCGTGGTCGACGCCGTCCTCGAGCTCACGGATCTCGCCAAAATCCAGGACAAGATCGTCGCCACCATGTCGAAGGGGATGAAGCAGCGCCTCCAGCTCGCGCGCATCCTCCTCCACGATCCCAAGGTCCTCATCCTCGACGAGCCCGCCAGCGATCTCGATCCGCGCGCCCGCATCGAGATCCGCGATCTGCTCCTCGAGCTGCGCAGCCTGGGCAAGACGATCTTCCTCTCGTCGCACATCCTCACGGAGCTCTCCGACGTCTGCACCTCGATCGGCATCCTGGAGCGCGGCCGCCTCGTCGTGGCCGGCCCCATCGGCGAGATCTCCGCGCGCCTCGAGCAGATGCGCGCCACCCAAGCCATCGGTCACGCCCCCGCGCGCCACGCGCACGCGCCGCCCGCAGGCAACTATGCGCCGGGTTCGATGCCCGGCGCACCCGCGTTGCCACCCGGCGCCCCGCCGCCGCCCGCCGTCTGGCCCGCGCCCGCGCCGAGCGCGCCGCCGCGACGCAAGGTGCGGGTGCGCGTGCTCGGCGATCCGCAATACGCCGCCTACCTCGTGCGCGGCGGCCCGGGCATCGTCGACGTCGAGGTCATGGGCGGCGCGATCCACATCGGCTTCGTCGGCACGGACGTGAAGATCGCCGAGATCGTCCAGCACCTCGTGCGGAGCAACGTCGGCGTCGTCGGCGTCGAGCAGGAGCGCAACGAGCTCGAGCGCATCTTCCTCGAGGTCACGCGCGGAGAAGCCCAATGAGCGTGCAGACCGGTTCGTTGCCGCCGCCCGCGCCCATGTCGGCGCGCTTCGTCGATCGCGCGCGCTTCCAGCTCGATCACCTGCGCGCCGCGCCCAACCCGCTGTGGATGCGCGAGCTGCGCCAGTCCGCGCGCCTCGGCCGCACGCCGCTCATCCTCGCGATCCTCGCCATCGTGATGACGCTGCTCATCGCCGTCGTCGGTGGCATCGCGTCGTCGTGGGAGAGCCCGGCCACCACCGGCGTCATCATCTTCCAGACCTTCTTCTCGCTCGCCTACTTCCTCGTCACGCTCATCGGCCCGGCGGTCGCGGCCAACAGCATCGCCTCCGAGCGCGAGGGCCGCACCTGGGAGGCCGTGCTCCTCACGGGCCTGCCGCCCGGCGTGATCGCGCGCGGCAAGTTCCTCTCGGCGTTCACCGCCCTCTCGATGTACCTCGTGATGCTCGCGCCGGTGGGCGCGCTGCCGTTCCTCTTCGGCGGCGTCACCGCGACCGAGGTCGTCGTCGCCTTCGCGGGCCTCTTCCTGCTCGCGCTCCTCAGCATCGCCTTCGGCCTGGCCATGAGCTCGCTCATGGCCAGCATGCGCGCGGCCATCATCGTCACGCTCATGCTCGCCATCCCGCTCAGCCTCAGCGCCTTCCTCACGCTCGGCTGGGGCTTGAGCTACGCCGCGCACCACCTCTGGCCCGGCGTCTCCGAAGGCCCGCCCATCTGGCTCCCCACCGCCTACGAGCGCGCCCCCTTCGATCTCACCTACGTCGCCCTCCTCGTCGTCTTGCCGGTGATCGCGATCGCGCTGCCCGCGTGGTTCCTCTACGAAGTCACCGTCGCCAACCTCACCAGCATCACCGACGATCGCTCGAGCGGCCTCAAGCGCTGGTTCCTCGTCGCCGCGCCCGTGCTCGTCATCGTCGCCGCCACGACCATCCTCTCGGTCTCGGCCCACGAGCGCGCCTCCGCCGCCATGACCGCCATCGGCGGCCTCTTCTGCTTCTTCTGCTTCTGCGTCTTCCTCTTCGCCGGCGATCCCATCGGCCCCTCGCGCCGCGTGATCATGCAATGGGATCGCGACCGCAAAGGCCGCTTCCAGCGCTTCATCGGCCCCGGCGTGATGCGCTCGGCGACGCTCCTGCTCCTCGCCGGCGGCCTCGCCGTCGCCCTCGTCTCCGTGCTCGGCCTCTCACGCACCGCGGCCGCCGGCGGCGTCAGCCACACCGACGTCGCCTCCATCGCCTGCTTCGGCGGCTACGCCCTCGCCTTCTACGTCTTCGCCGTCGGCCTCGCCGCCTTCCTCCGCTCGCGCGCCCAGACCTCGCTCTCCGCGCGCATCATCCTCTTCGCGCTCCTCGTCGCGGTCTCCGTCGGCCCGTGGGTCGTGGCCGCCATCGCCGGCCTCGTCGCCGACAACGTCTCCAAGGACGCCCTCATCGTCGGCGCCCCCTCGCCCTTCTACGTCTTCGTGATGCTCGACGCGCTCGGCGGCGGCGATCAGCTCCCCGTCGTCATCGGCCTGGTGATGGCCGCGGTCTACGCGCTCCTCGGCCTCGTGTTGCTCGGCGGAGCCGGCAGCCGTTGCCGCGAGATCATCCGCAAGCACGAGGAGACGCTGGCCGAAACCGATCGCATCCTCGCCGCCGAAGACGCCGCCGCCATGGCCGCCCGCGCCCCCGCGCCGACCGAACCCGCCGCCGAGAACGAGCCCGCTCCCGCGACCGAGCCGAGCCCCGCCGCCGCGGGCTGAGCCTCTTACTGTGCCTCGCCGATGCACTGCATCGGCGCCGACCCCGACTGCAAGAACATCCCCATCGCCCCCGCGACCAGCTCGATCGGCGTCGTGAGCTCCGCGTGCGCCTCCGCGGGCCCGTACATCGTGAAGTCCAAGCTCGGGTAGTCGATGAACGCCACGAGCTCACCACGCTCGTCGAGGATCGCCACCTCGCGCCCCGGCACGCTCGTGCCACCGACGCGCCCGCGATCGAACGAGAGCCGATACTTCTTCTGCTCGATCCAGAGCTGCCCTTCGCGGCAACCGGCATCCACCACGATCGCGACCCGCCCCGGCCCCGCCACCTGCTCGCACGCGAGCGCCACGGGCTTCCCCTCGACCTCGGCCGGGTACCGGCACGCGAGGTCGCGTCCATCGTACACCACGCGAAATGCCCAGTTGCTGCGCAGGCCCGTGATCGCCGGCCGATCGGTCTCCGTGGCCACGAGCGGCCCGCGCCGGCCCTCGTGCGTGCACGTGCCGGCCGAGCTGCACATCTGGAACGTCTTCACCTTGATCGTCGAGGCCGGCAGCGCCGTCCGCTTCTCGTAGCCCTTCGCATGGGTCCAACCACACCCGCTGCCCGCGACGAGCAACGCACCGAGAAAGCACGCTCGAACGATCGCCATACCCCCGGGCTACTGCGGCCGATGCACCGGTGCAACGGCGCCCGTCGTCACGACCATGAAGTGCGCGCTTGTCCCCGAAGCTCCTCCCAATCGACGTATGTCAGGGAAGAAATCGCGGCCCGCTTCGTAGAACGAAGACGAGAAGCCCCGGGACACAACCCGAGGGCTGGGAGGCAGCACCATGCCCGCGAACAAGACCATCAGCGACAAGCCCATCGATCAGCTCACCAAGGCGGAGATCGACGAGCGCAAAGCGCTCACGCTCCACCACTTGGAAGAAGCACGGAAGCTCTGGCCCGGCCTCCTGCACATGAGCGAAGCAGAGCGCAAACAGAGCCCCGGCAAGGTGCTCTCCGTCTTCGCCAAGCCGCTCGGGCTGCTCTTCGCCGTGCTCACACCCAAGAAGGGCGAAGAGCGCTCCGCCCTCGCCAAGGCCTTCGACGTCCTCGGCGAGAAAGACGGCGGCCAAGATCCCGAGCGCTTCGAGACCGAGCTCCTCGACACGCGCCTCCACCGCGCCGAGGCGCAGCAGGAGATCGTCGACGCGCTCGACGCCCTCTCCCGCCACATGGCCGACGACATCCTCGACACCGGCGAGAAGATCATGGGCCCCGGCCTCCTCGCGCTCCAACTGGCGCGCACCGTCGCCGAAGCCAGCCCCGCCCACGCCTCGGTGCTCGCGCCCGTGCTCGACGCCTTCCGCGGCCTGACCAAGCAAGCCCGCAAGGCCCGCGAGCAAAAGCGCGAGGACGCCGCAAACAACGGCGCCGCCAAGCCGGGCGACAAGTGACGTGAAAGCGCCGCGCGGGGGGGCGCGGCGTGTCCCACCTTTGCTCCGATCCACGGATATTTTTCCATCGGCTCTGTGGTCGCCGACCGCAGAGGGGGTCTCCGCGACCGCAGAGGGGGTCTCGACGGAGATCAGAGCTGCTCTCGATGGAGATCAGGATCGATCTTCCAGGAGGTCAGCGCCGATCTCGGAGGAGATCAGAGCCGATGTTCCAGGAGGTCAGCGCTGATCTCGGCGACGATCCTGGTTGGGCTCCGAGGAGATCGGCGCCGATGTCTTCGGACGCCCGCTACGGCATGCACACGTTCCGCAGCATGGTCACCTCGTAGTACCCCGAGACCGCCACGTCCGGGCGGCCGTCGCCGTCGAAGTCGGTCACGGCGAGCGCGTGGGCGGACGGGCCGCCGAGGTAACGCACCGGGGCGGCGAAGGTGCCGTTGCCTTGATTGAAGAGCACGCTCACCTCGGAGGCCGAGGCGTGGGCGAGCACGAGATCCAGCTTTTGGTCGCCGTTCATGTCGGCGACCGAGAGCCATGAAATCGCGGCCGTCGGGTAGGCGACCGCGGCGGCGAAGGTGCCGTTGCCTTGGTTCGAGAGCACCTTCACGCCGGGGTCGCCGCCGACGGCGAGGTCCGGCTTGCCGTCGCCGTCGAGGTCCGCCACCGCGAGGGTCAGCGCGCTCTGCACGGGGTAATCGAACGACGGGACGAAGGCGCCGCCGCCCTGGTTCAAGAGCACGCTCACGGTGCCGGAGAGCGCGTTGGCGACGGCCAGATCGGGCCTGCCATCGCCGTTCAGATCGGAGGCCACGACGTACCAGGGGTTCGCGCCCACGGGGTAGCTCGCCGCGAGCGTGAAGGCGGCGTTGCCCTGGTTCAAGAGCACGCTCACGGTGTTGTCGTTGGTGTTGGTGACCGCGAGATCGACGTGGCCGTCGGCGTTCAGATCGGAGGCCGCCACGCCGAACGGGTGCGTGCCGACGGGGATGCCCACCTTCGTGCCGAAGCTCCCGCCGCCCTGGTTCCGCCACACGTCCAGCTGATTCTCGTTGTAGTTCGGGACGACGAGGTCGGCTGCGCCGTCGCCGTCGAGATCGACCGCCGCGATCGAGAAGACGGAGGCGTTGGTGCCAGGATAATTGCTCGCGGGCGCGAAGGTGCCGTCGCCCTGGCTCAGGAGCACGCTCATGCCCTGCGTGGCGAGCGCGAGGTCGGGCTTGCCATCGCCGTTCAAGTCGGCCGCCACGATCGGGCCCGCGGTCTGGACCACGTACGACGGCGGCTCGGCGAAGACGGCGCCGCCTTGGTTCAGCAGGATGCTCAGATCGGCGCTGCCGTAGTTCGCGGCCACGAGATCGAGCTTGCCGTCGCCGTTCAGATCCACCGCCGCGACCGCGTCGGGGGAGGCTGCCGTCACGAAGATGGGCGCGGCGAAGGTGCCGTCACCCTTGTTCGAGAGCAGGGTCACGGTGTTGCTCGATCCGGTGTTGGCGACCACGAGATCGACGTGGCCGTCGGCGTCGACATCGGCGGCCGTGAGCCGATAGGAAGCGAATCCTGCGCTGTAGACGACCGCCGGCGCGAAGGTGCCATTGCCCTGGTTCATGAGCACGTTCACCTTGCCGGCGGCGCCGGGGATGGCGACGGCGAGATCGGGTTTGCCATCGCCGTTCACGTCCGCGGCGACGACCGCGTGCGGCGCGTTGCCCACGGTGTAATCGACGTGCGCGGCGAAGGTGCCATTGCCTTGATTGAGCAGCACGCTCACGAGGCTCGTGTTCTGGTTGGTGACCGCGAGATCGGGTTTGCCGTCGCCGTTCAAGTCGGCCGCGGCCACCGAGCACGCGCCCGATCCAGTCACGTAATCGACCTTGGCCGCGAAGGTGCCATTGCCTTGGCCAAAGCGCACGGTCACGTTCCCGCCCTGGTTGTTGGCGGCGACGAGGTCGGGTTTGCCATCGCCGTTGAAGTCGGCCAGGGCGACCGCGACCGGCGCATTGCCAACGGGGTAATTGCCGCTCACCGCGAACGTGCCATTGCCCTGATTCCGGAGCACGAGGGCATTGTCGTCGACGTCGTTGACCACCACGATGTCGGGCTTGCCGTCACCGTCGAGATCGCCGGCGACGACCGCGGACGGGCCCATGCCGGCGGTGTAGTCGACCTTGTTCTTGAAGCCGCCGTTCCCGTCGCCGAAGAGCACGCTCACGTTCTCGTCGAAGAGGTTGGCGACGACGATGTCGGGCTTGCCATCCGTGTCGAAGTCGGCGACCGCGATCGACGATGGCCCCTCGCCCACCGCCGTCGTCGGCACGCCCGGGAGCCCGAGCGTCCCGGTGCACACCGGCGCGGCGCATGCGCCCGCGAAGCAGGTGAGCCCCGCATCGCACGCGAGCGGGCTCCCTCCGACGCAAACACCTGCTTGGCACGTGTCCGCGAGCGTGCACCCATCACTGTCGCTGCACACGGATCCATCGCTGATCGCAGGATTCGAGCACATGCCGGTCGCCGAATCGCAAACGCCGGCAACATGGCATTGGTCGAGCACCGTGCACGTGAGCGGTATCCCGCTCTCACAGAGGCCGAGCTGGCAGAAGTCACCGACGGTGCAAGCATCACCGTCGTCGCAGAGCGTGAGGTCGGGCGCATGATGCGTCGCACAAGCGCCGTCGTCGCAAACACGCTGTTGGCAGGTGTCGTCCACACCTGGGCAATCCTCGGCGACGACACATCCGACGCAGGTGCCTTGTCCATCGCACACCGTGCCGTTCTTCGCGCACGGAGTCCCCGCTTTGGCCGGCGGATGCGCAGGAACCCCGTTGTCGTCACAGACATCGTCGGTGCAAGGATTCCCATCGTCGACGGGCGTGCACATCGCACCGCCCGCGCCTCCGCCCGACGACGAGCTCGCGCTGGACGACGACGATGACGACGCGTCGGACGACGACGTGCTCGTCTCCGAAGTCTCCCCACCGCCGCCGCAGCCGATTCCCGGGATCAAACAGATCAGCCACGGCACCGCGAGCGCCGCTGCCCTTCGGACGTTCCCCTTCATGCGCGCAGCCTACGCGTGGTGCATCACAGCGGGGCGCGATTCGACGCGGGTCGGCGAGGGCAGCTCGCCCCACGCGCTTCTCTCTCGCGTCGTGCCGCCGTACCATGCCCGGCTCGGAGGCTCATCCCGACAAGGAATCAAACAGTGGAGACTTGCGCGATGATGCAAACGAGGCCGGGCGATGCCCCGAAATGAGCGCTCCACCGCGGCGGCCCACGCCATCGTGGGCCTCTCCCGAGAGCGCCTCGGGGAGCCGTCGTCCCTCTATTTCGCGCCTGACATCCCGCCTCGCAAGGAGGCGGCGGCGCGCCGCGCGCACGCCGATCATCTGCCCGAGGACGAGCCGATTCTCGTCCTCTACGACGCCACGATTTTCGGAGGAGCCGACGAGGGATTCGTGATCACGCCCGAGCGGCTCTGTTGGCGAAACTTCTTGGAGAATGCCCGCCAGATTGCGTGGGAGGACGTCGAGGTCGCGAGCATCGTGCCCGACGGCGCCGGCGTGCGCGTCGCGGGGGGACGCATCATGTCGGTCGGGCCCATGGCCAAAGCCACGGCGACGCTCTTTCGTGAAATCGTGACCCGCGGGGAAATGGGCCGAGCAGGGCCTTATCGTGCGGCTGCCGGCGTCCCTTCGCCGGAGCCGGGGAGCGTCGTATCGCGCTTGGTCGCGCTGGCGCGCCGCCACCTCGGCGAGGTCGATGGCATTTATTACTTTCCCTCGATCCCGCTGCGAAAACACCACAACGCGCGCACCGTGCACGCCGATCATCTGGCCGAGGGCGAGGAGGTCGCCGTCCTGTACGACGACACGCTCTTCGGCAGCGCGGAGGAGGGTTTTCTCCTCACGCCGGCGCGCTTGTGCTGGAAGAACCTCGCGACCGATCCCGAGATGCTCACGTGGAGCGCCGTCGATCCCAACCTCGTCACGGCCTCGGGAAATGCGGTGTCGCTCATGGGTCACACCATTCATGTGGCCACCTATCCCGAGAGGTCTTTGCCCGTGGCCACGCTGATCGCGGCCATCGCTCGGGAGCAACGGAGCCACCGCGATCGCGGCGAGACTTGACGGCGCGCGCCCCGCCTGCGCCAATGTGCGGATGCTAACTTATGCGGCGCGCTCCACCGCCCTCCTCCTCGCAGCCTGCGCGATCTCGGTCACCCGCGTGGCCGTCGCCGGCGACGTGACGCTGCGAAGCGGTTACGGAGATGGCTTCGCCGCGTTCGACGTCGACGAGTTCGGCGCCATCCACGGCTGCGGCGGGAAGGACGCGCCGGGCATCCGCTTCGATCCGGTGGGCCCGTTCGTCGAGACGAACGCCAATTGCCACACCACGCTCTACGCGCTCGAGCCGCAGACGGCGCGGCGCCAGCCGCTCGACACCGAGTGGCCCTATTTCGACGAGTGCGGCGGCGACGCCACCCACGAGAAGCCGCAGAACGCGGGCAACGTCCAGAGCGACACGCTCGCGGGCACGAAGGCGCGCATCACGGCCTTCACGCTCAACGGGTTCCCCGATCTCTCGGCCAAGCTCACCCAATCCGTGTGCGGGAGCCGGCTCACGCAGACGTACGTGCTCACCAACAACGGGGCGACCGACATCAAGCTGCGCCTCGTGCGCGTGGCCGATCTCGATCTCGAGTACACCGGCGCCTTCACCGAGGACCTCGGCGCGGGCGCGCCGCCTCACGGCGCGATGGTGCTCGATAACAGCGGGATGGCGAGCATCACCATCACCGCGGAAGGCGGCACGTTCGACGGCTGGCGCATCCTGCAGAACAGCTCGGGCGCAGCGGCGGCGCACGCGACGACGTGGCCGCAGTACGGGTACGAGAGCACGCAGCTCAACGCCATCTTCATCTCCGACGGCGGCGAGCCCTACTGCAAGACGTTCGGCAAGCCCACGGATGCGTCGATCGCGCGTGACTCGGCGGCGGTGATTCAATCGACGCTGTTCATCCCCGCGGGCCAGTCGGCGACGTACGTGACCGAGACCATCGGCGATCCCGGCGTCCCCCTCACCGACAGCGACGGCGACGGCATCCCCGACGCCTGCGACAGCTGCCCGAACATCGCCGATCCCGCCGACCCCGACAGCGACGGCGACGGCATCGGCGACGCCTGCGACAACTGCCCCGGCGTGCCCAACCTCAAGCAGGGCGACACGGACGGCGACGGCGTGGGCGACGAGTGCGAGCAGCCCGCGGGCGCGGCCTGCAAGACGGACATCGCGTGCGGGAGCAACTCGTGTCTCGACGGCGTCTGCTGCGAGAAGGCCTGCCCTGCCGGTTGCTACACGTGCAGCATGTCCGCGGGCGCCCCGAAAGAAGGGTTGTGCACGCCGCTTTCGGGCACGGCCTGCGACGACGGCAATCCCTGCACGCAGACGGACACGTGCGTGCAGGGCGAGTGCGTCGGCGGAAGCCCCAAGGCCTGCCCCGGCGCCGACGCCTGCAACGAGGCCGCGAAATGCGATCCGGAGAGCGGCTCGTGCAAGTCCGCGCCGAAGCAGGCCGGCACGCCGTGCGACGACGCGAATCCGTGCACGTCGCCCGACGCGTGCAACGAGGGTCTCTGCATCGGCAGCAGCAAGCTCGACGGCACGCTGTGCCCCGGCGGCCTGTGCTTCGCCGGCGCCTGCGTTCCCGATCCGGGCAACGTCGGCACCACCAGCACCGGCGGCAGCAGCACCAGCACCGGCGGCAGCAGCACCGGGAGCAGCGGCAACGGCGGCGCGAGCACGGGCAACGGTGGTGACGGCGGCGAAGGCGCCCACCGCTTCGAAGGCGGCGGCTGCGACACGGCGCCGGGCAGCGGCGATCCGCGCGCAGCCCTCGCGCTCCTCGGCGCCGCCTGGGCCTTCATGCGGCGCGGCGCTCGCGTGCGGTCCTCGCGGCAAGCGTGAGCGTGCGGTCCTCGCGACGAGCGTGAGCGTGAAGAGGGCGCGCGACTTCGTGTGAGGTGGACACGAAGTCGCCAGGCGCGTCGAGGTCTGCGTGGGATCAGCGCCGGCGACGGCGCGCAAACGCGAGCGCTGCCATGAGCGCGAGGCCGCCGAGCGTGGGCGCGCCGTTGCCCTGCGTCATCGCGCAACCGGAGCTCTGGTTGCCGCCGCTGCTGTTGCCGAGAGGATCGTCGTCGATGCTGCTGCAGCCGCAGGGATCGGGGCCGACGGTCAGCGTCGGAAAGAAAGCGCGTTGCACGACGGTCTGCTTGGGCGCGGCGCCGAGCTGGAGATCGGCGCCGAGCGCGCTGCGCGAGAGCTGGGCGTTGAGCCGCGTGATCCAGAGCGCGTTGCTCGAGATCGATCCGAAGAGCGCGTCCATGTCGGACGCGAGCTCCTCGTCCGGGTTCGCGGGGTCGTAGCCGCTCGACGTCGGGTCGTCCAAAATCAGCGTTTGCAGGACGTCTTCGAGCGCGTACCGCGAGAACGGTTCGGCGGCCTCCACGAGCCAGCCCTTGTTCTGCGTCGCGGCGAAGCCGCTCTGCTTGAGCTGCGCGTAGTTGCTCTCCGAGGTGTTCCAGTCCCACACGAGGAGGCTCGGATCGACGGTGAAGCTCGGCAGGTTCACGGTCGTGTAGCGACCTTCGCCCATGACCCAGAGCGTGATCGGCGTGGTCGCGCCGGTGCCCGCAGCCACCATGCGGAGCGGCAGCACCGGGCTCGCGCCGGGCGTCGTGATGCGCACGGGGCGCATGGCCTTCACGTCCTTGCCCGGCACCAGCTTGAGCGCGAGGAAGTCGAAGCCGCCGGCCACGTACGCATCGATGACGGACTGCACGTCGGTGGGGATGGCGTAGCCGTGGTCCGCGAGCCATGCGTCGAGCGCGCTCGGATCCGTCGACTTGAGCTGCACCGTCTCGTACGGGCCCACCGTCTTTTGGGACACGACGGTGACCGTGCCGACGTCCGAGCCACCACCTTCACCGCCGCTGCCTCCACCACCGAAGAAGCCGCCGCCGCACCCGCACTGCGGCGAGTAGATGGTGGCCGAGGTCATCTCGCCGAGGTTCTGGAACAGCGCATCCGACGAGAGCCCGACCTCGGCGACGCCCTTCACGGGCAGGATCCACGCGAACGAAGAAGGATCGCCGCTGTAGACGATCTGGTCGTAGAGCGTCGTGCGATCCTGGGAGATCGACAGGATCATCTTGTGCCCGGTGACCACCGTGGTCTCCGAGGGCGGAGCGAAACAGCCTCCACACGCATCCGCGTCCGGCACGTTCGCCATCGCGGCGACGGCGACCACGGCTCCGAGCAGCCAAGCCTTCGCGTTCCTCATGCCCTCACCTCACTTGGCGGTGCGCATTGGCAGAGGCCATGCCACGCGTGTCACCCCTGTTTTCTCGGGGCACGAAGGGTGATGTGCCCTCGTGTGCCAGCCCCATGGCTCGCATTGAGCAGGCCCACGTCTCCGCGCGCGCAGCCGTGCGCGTGCAGCATTCCCTGCGCGTGCAGCGCCCCGGAGGAGATCGATGCGGCCGGGTTTGCGCGTGGCCGTGTTATGGAGGCAGCTTGAGCGAAGCCTCGCAGTGGTCCGTCATCCTCGGCGTCTCGGCCGGCACCGGCGCGGCGGTCGCGCGGGCCGTCGCGCGATCGCCGGGCCTCCATGTCTTCGGCGCACACCGCGGCCGTCATCCGGAGGAGGCCGAGCGCGTCGCCGCCGACGTGGCCGCCGCCGGGCAACGCGCGGTGTTGTGGCAAGCCGACGCGGGCACCGCCGACGCCGCGAGCGCGGGCGCCGATGCGCTCCTCGCGGTCGCGGGCCCGCGCAGCGTGAAGCTCTTCGTCCACTCGATCGCCAACGCCTCGCTCGGCCGCCTCGCCTCCGGCGATCGCGATCAAGTCCTCGCGCGGCAGGTCCACAAGACCTTCGACTCGATGGCCCACTCCTTCGTCTTCTGGACGCAGGAGCTCATCGCCCGCGATCTCCTCGCCCCGAGCGCGCGCCTCGTGGGCCTCACCAACCCGCTCGCGGAATCGCTGCTCCACAACTGCGGCTTGGTCGCGGCCTCCAAGGCGGCGCTCGAAGCGTACATCCGCCAGCTCGCGTTCGAGCTCGGGCCCGCCGGGCATCGGGTCAACCTGCTCAAGTTCCCCACGGTGATCACGCCCGCCGTGCAGAAGGTCTATGCGCCCGAGGTCCTCGCGCGCCTCGAAGACACGCACCGCCGCATGATCCCGGCCGGCCGCATGTGCACCCTCGAGGAGGTCGCCGCCTTCGTCGCCTTCCTGACCCGCGACGAAGGCAGTTGGTTCAACGGCGCGACCATCGACTACACGGGCGGGATGACCCAGAGCCTGCTCGATCTGGTGCTGAACCGTCCGACCTGACGGCTCCCTCTTGCGAGGCGCGGCGACCTTCCGCTGTAGTGAGGCGATGGGCGACGATCTCGGCTTCGCAGACGCGCTGCGCGAGATCGCGAGCGTCGCTTCGTATCCGGCCATCGGTCATCGCCTCCATCGGCGCGGCTTTCGCGAGGCCGACCTCGACGTGCGCCTCGACGGCCAGGTCCACGTCGTCACCGGGGGCACCGCGGGGATCGGCCTCGCGATCGCGCGGGGCCTCGCGAATCGCGGCGCGACCGTGGTGATCGTGGGCCGCGATCCCCGCCGCGCCGAGGCCGCGAAGCACGCGCTCGGTACGAGCAACGTCGAGATCGAGCGCGCCGATCTGGCGAGCGTCGCGGAGACGCACGCGCTCGCCGAGCGGCTCCTCGATCGGCACCCGCGCGTGCACGCGTTGATCAACAACGCCGGCGTGATCCTCTGGAATCGAAGCCTCACCGAAGGCGTGGAGCGGACGTTCGCCACCAACGTGCTCGGCGGCTTCGTCCTCGCGCATCGTCTCTTGCCGGCGCTCGCGCGCGCCGCGCCCGCGCGGCTCGTCCACATCACGTCGGCGGCCATCTACACGCAGCGGCTCGACGTCGATGGGCTGCTCGGTCACGGGACCTACCGCGGACCAATCCAGTACGCGCGCACGAAGCGAGCTCAAGTCGAGCTGTCCGCGCTCTGGGCCGAGCGCCTCGCGGGCCTCGGGGTGACGTCGAACTGCGCGCACCCGGGCCTCACGGCGACGCCGGGCACGGCCGCGAGCGTCCCGCTCTACCATCGCGTGTTCGAGCCGGTGTTGCGCGATCCCGATCAAGGCGCCGACACCGCCGTCTGGCTCGCGGCCTCTCCCGCGGCCCGCGATCGCACGGGAGAGCTCTTCTTCGATCGCGCCGCGCGCCCCGCGCACGTGGTGCCGTGGACGCGCGCCCCGCGCGCCGAGGCCGAGCGTCTCTGGGCCGCCTGCGCGTCGCTCGCAGGCATCGCGACGAATTCGTTGGAGGTCAAACGATGATCCCGGTTCGCATCCTCGGCACCGCCTCGGCGCTCCCCGGCGCTCCCATCGCCACCGAAGCGATCGTGGCCCGCGATCTGCCGAGCAAAGATCCCGCCGTCATCCTCGCCAAGACCGGCGTGCGCACGCGTCACTGGGCCGAGCCCGGCGCGCTCGCGGCCGACCTCGCCACGCAGGCGCTCCGCGACGCGGCGGCGACCGCAGGCATCGACGTGCGCGATCTGCGGCGCGTCATCCTGGTGACCAGCACCGGCGGCGATCACATCGGCCCGGCCACGGCGAACACCGTCATCCACGCCCTCGGCCTCGACGATCGCTGCGACGGCTTCGACCTCGTGAACGCCTGCATGGGCTTCGTCTCCGCGTTCGATCTGGCCGCGCGCTCGGTGGCCACGGGGCTTCATCCCGTGGGCATCGTCGCCACCGAGACGATGAGCCGCTTCATTCATCCCGACGAGCCACGCCCCTACGTGGTCTTCGGCGACGGCGCCGCTGCGGCCGTGCTCGGCCCGGGCCGGCCCGGCGAGGGCGTGCTGGGTAGCTTTCTACGCAACGACGGCGCCCACAGCGGCACGGTCTTCGCGGCGCACCCGATGTTGACCCGCAAGATCGAGCGCGTGCAGTTCGCCCTCCCCAACGCCGACCTGGGTCGCATCGTGGTGGACGCGCTCCGGCGAGGCGCACAGGCGGTGCTCGATCAATGCGGCGAGGACATCAAGAACATCGAGTGGGTGCTTCCCCACCAGCCCAATGGGGCCATGCTCGATCTGATCGTGGAGACGTTCGGCATCGAACGGTCGCGCATGGTGCCGGTGGTCGGCGAGGTCGGCAGCTTGGTCTCGGCCTCGATTCCGACGAGCCTCGACCGCCTGATGCGCACCCGCGACGTGAAGCCGGGCGACCGGATCCTCATGATCGGCGTGGGCAGCGGCCTCGCGTACGGCGCCATTCTTTACCGCGTGGCGTCGTGAAGCGCTGAAGATCCTCGGGCCCTCGTCCGTCGGATGCTCTGCCCGGCACCCGCGCCGGCCGCCTCACCTGAACAATCATCCCGCGCCACCCGGGGCTTCGCTGCGCTCACCCGGTATGGCACCATGGAGCCGCCATGCACCACCGCCGCACATTCCTCCTCACGAGCTTCGCCGTCGCGCTCTCCACCTCGCTCCCGGCGCTCGCCGACGACGTCACCTACGACAAGCTCTTCTTCATCAAGCGGAGCAAGAACGCCAACGAGGTCCACTACGACGCCCGCGTGACCAAGGCCGGCACGCTCGATCCCAAGGAGCCGATGGTCGGCTACTGGATCAACAAGGCGGAGGACGGGAGCCGCAGCTCGATCACCACGCTCCAGAAGATCGCCTACGGCTACGACTGCGATCAGACCAAGGACGGGCAGAGCTGGCAGCTCAAGCTCAAGGCCTTCAAGGAGCGGCCGATGTGGGTGGTGAAGTCCGACGCCGGCAAGTGGCGCGTGCGCACCACCATCGCGGGCAAGGACGCGTACATGAAGCACCTCTACGTGGCCACGGACGAGTCGGGGATGATCCCGAAGGTGCTCTACGTCGACGTGTTCGGTGAGGAGATCGCGGGCGGCGCCGCGATCCAAGAGCACATCGTCAAGAACTGAGGCCGGCAGCTCGTCGCGATCGCGACGGGTCGTCGACTCAGCGCGCGACGCGCGGGAGCCGCTCCGGTGAGCGGCTCGCAAAAATGGCCAGGTTCCGCGGCGTGGCCGCGCGCGACGTGATCGTCGCGACCTCGGCGCCGTATCCTTTTTCCTCCAGCATGGCCGCGCGATCGAGGACGACGGCGACCTCGACCAGCCGACCCAACATGCTCCGCGGCAGCGAGAGCCGTCGAATGGATGCGTACTGCCGGCGCGCCTCCGCTTCGTGCTCTCGGATCTCGGCCTCCGTCGCCGGCGCGAGGCCACGCTGCGCGAGCGCGGGGGCCGCGATTTCGGCGAGGCCGCCGCGGGCGCGACGGCGGTTGATGCCGCGCATCTCCTCACCGGGGGCGACCGCGACGCCGCGCGCGCGGAGCAGACCGAGGAGCGCGTGACGTGCTTCCCGCGCGGCCAAGGTCGCGTCGATGCTCACCTCCACGCCCTGCGGCTGCGAGGTGAGGTTGGCGAGGCCCAGGATGTCGCGGCGCAACGTGAAGCCCGCGGCCGCGCGCGCGAGCGGGGCACGCTCGACGACGCCGATCTTCTGCAAGCAACAGGACACGAGCGCGACGTCGCTGCCCGCCTCCGCGGCCACGGAGACCAATCGATCACCGAGCTCGCCGCACGCGTGCAGGCCGACCGCGAGATCGCCTGCGGCGAGCGAGAGCGCCTCGCGGCTCGCATCCATGGCCACGAATCGTGCAGCCCCCGCCGCCGGCGCTTGCTGCTCGGCGCGCGCCGTCGCAGCGGCCACGCGGGCCGCGTCGCGCTCGATCCCGATCACATCGCGCGCGAACATCTCCGCCGCGAGACGGGTGAAGTGCCCGCTGCCCGCGCCCACGTCGACGATCCGCGCGGCGTGCTCGGCCATCGGACCGAGCGCGCCGAGGAGCGCGCCGAGCTGCGTTCGCTTGCGCAGAGAGACGGCGCGCAGCGCGGCCTCGGAAGGCGATCGCGCCTCCTCCGCGAGGACCGGCAGACGCGTGACCGCGGCGATGTCGGCGGCGAGCGCCACCAGACCGGCGGGCGCGCCCGCGATCACCGCGGCCCGCGCGGAGAGCCCCTCGGCCTCGCAGCGCGAGAGCTCCACGTCGTCGAGCCCGAGGAGGAAAGCCTCCCAGCCGCGCGTGCTGCACCAGCGCGGCGGCTCCTCGCTCTCGACGCGGCCCTCGAGGATGTCGCGCACCGGCTCGAGGACCTTCCGCACCTCCGCAAACGCACGCGCAGCCTCGAAGGGCGCAGGCTCGCGCGGATCGATCACGTCACCGCCGCCGCCTCGTCGGCGCGCTGTTGATCGGGCACGGTGGAGAGCCTCTCGAAGATCGCCGAGGCGCGCGCGAGCAGCGGGCGCCGATCGGGATGCCCCGGCGGCAAATGCCGCCCGAGCTCCAAGAGCGCGCGGCCCTCTTCGTACGGGAGGCTCATGCGCTCCGCTTCGGCGCGACAGCTCTCCCACAGGCGCCGTGCTTTGTCCGGCCGGCCCGCGAGCTGATGACGCAACCCTCGCCACAAGAGCGCAAACGGCTTTCCTATGGGGAAGACCTTGGCGAACGCCTCGGCCCCGCGAACACCTTGATCGGCAAGCTTCTCGAAGGCCGCGCGCTCGTACGGCGGCGCCGCCGAGGCCGCTTCCAACATCGCGAGCGCCGCCTCCGCCGCAAAGGTGACGCCGTCGTGCGTCCAATAGGCGACCGGCCGCGTCGCGAGGATCACTTGGAGCGCGCGCTCCACGCTCGTGCGCGCGAGCTGAGCGTCGCCGGCCCGCCAGGCGGCCAGCGCGAGCACGCCGTAGCAGCGCACATCGTCGTGGCTCGGGGCCGAGGCATCCGCCATGGGACGCGCCTCCTGGCAGAGTGCAACCGCCTCTTCCGTGCGGCCGAGCCGGAGCATCACCGTCGCTTCGGCGATGCGCCCGCCGCAGAGGATCTGCGCGTCCCCCGTCTTGCGCACCCACACGTTGAGCTCGGCGAAATGCTCCTCGGCGCGGCGGAGCTCCATCTTGTACGTGGCCGTGAAGATCATGCACATCATCACGTCGGCGAGGAGGCGGTGATCCCCGACCTGCCGCGCGATCGAAAGCTCGCGCCCGAAGCCCTCTTCGGCGACGCGCCACTCGCCCATCCACAAGCGGTACGAGCACACGCGCTGCAAGACGAACGCGACGTCGTACGGCGTGCCCGCGATGTCGACGAGCTCGAGCGCGCGCCGGCTCCAAGCCTCGGCCATCGCATGCAGCGGGATGATGCCCGCCACCGCAGCCATGAGCGCGTAGCCGCACGCGAGGGTCGCCGACGGCCCCGCCGGCTCGCCGAGGTTCAGCACCGCGAGGCCGCTCCACATCATCGGCAGCGACGACTGCGTGTAGAAGCAGGCCTCGGTGATGCGCGTCTGGATGCGCGTCGCTTCGAGCAACGCCGCGCGCTCTTCGGCCGAGCGCGCCTCGAAGCGATCCGGCCACGTGCTCATCAACGCGCGGAGCCCCGCCTGCACCGACAAGCCGACGACGAGCCCCAAAGGCCCATGCGGCATCGGCCGCCCGAGGTGCGCGAGCGCGCGCTCTCCTCGCTGGAACGCCTCGAAATGGTTGGCGAGGCGGCCATAAGCCTCCGACAGGCGCCCTTCGAGCAAGCCTAAGCGGAAGCGATCGCTCGCCGACGAAACCTCCTCGCGCCCGACCGGAACGATGGCCGAGAGCGTGCGCCGCGCCTTCGCCACGAAGCCCTTGGGCTCTTGGGTCTGGCCCGCGGAGAGGAGCGCCACGGCGCGCTCGAAGTACGCGACGGCCTCGAGGTACGCGCTGTTCTCCAGCGCCTGCTCACCGGCGAGCGTCGCATAGTGCGCTTCTTTCGCCTTGTCGCCGGCCGCGGCCCAATGCTGCGTGAGCGCGGCCGTGTGCTCCGGCGAGCCGGGGTACTCCGCTTCGATGGCCTCGGCGACGCGCCGGTGGAGCGCGCGGCACGCGTCCTCGGAGAGCGCGGCGAGCAGGCCTTCGCGCAGCTTGTCGTGCGCGAAGCGATACGATTTCTCGTCCACCTCGAGCACGGCCACGCTCGCGCAGGTCTCGAGCCACGCTTCGAGATTGGTCTTCGGCGAGACCCGTTCGAGGAGCGGCCGATCGATGCGCCGCCCGATCACCGCCGCCGCCTCCAACAGCGGGCGAGCGCGGCGCGGCACCTGATCGAGCCGGCGGCGCACGATCAAGTGCATGCCCCCGGCCGACAGCGTCTTCGGCATCGGCTCTTGGCCCACGCGGCTGAGCGCGCCCGCGTCCTCCGCGAGCGCGCGCACCACCTCGACCAAGAAGAACGGGTTGCCCTCGGTTTCGCGGGCGAGCCGATCGAGCACCTCCGGCCTCCGCCCCGCTTCACCCAGCATCGACTGCGCCAGCGCCGCGATGCCCACCGCATCCAGCCGGCGCAGCTTGAGCACCGCCATCCCCGGCAGCTCGGACGGCAGCGTGGAGCGCTCGTCGTCGCGGAACGTGCCCACCACGAGCAGCGGCAGATCGGCGGCGATCCGCGCCACCTCGGCGAGCAGCCGCAAGCTCTCGCTGCCGGCCCAGTGGAGATCTTCCACCACCACCAGGGTGGGCTCTCGGCTCCGCGCGAGCAGCGCCTCGACCACGCCGAAGAGCCTCGTCTTGGCGGCCTCGGGATCGATCGCGAGCCGCTCGGGCACCGCGCGATCGAGGAGCGCGTCGATGTCGGGCACCACCGCTTGGAGCACCGAGGCCTCGTGATCATCGGGCTCCGTGCGCAGCACGAGCCCTCGAATCACGTCGCGGAACGCATGGTACGGCCCGCCTTCGCGCAGCGCCTGCCCGCGCAGCACCACCACGCCGTCCACCAGCGCGCGCGCCCGAAGCTCGTCGATCAGCCGCGACTTGCCCACGCCGCTCTCGCCGCCCACGAGCGCGCCGCTGCCTTGGCCGCGGATGGCCGCCATCAGCTTCTCGGAGAGCTGCGCGAGCTCGACGTCTCGACCCACGAGCTCAGCCGCTTGCAAAAAGCTCTCGCGCGTCGTCGCCGTCTCCACCGAGAGCGGCTGCCCGGTGCGTGTGCCGAGCGCCGCGATCACCTCGTCGACGTTGGCCGGCCGATCCTCCGGCTGCTTGGACAGGAGCCGCGCGATGATGGGCGCCACCGTCGCGTCGACATCGGAAAGGCTCGGCGACGCGCGCAGCACGGCCTCCCGCAGCGCGGCGATGCTGGTGGTGTCGAAAGGATACCGACCCGAGAACAGCTCGTGCGCGATGACGCCGACGGCATACAGATCCGACTGCTCGCTCGCGGGCGCGCCGCCGAGCAGCTCCGGCGCCATGTACGCGAGCGTGCCCACGATGAAGCGCCCATCGTTGACCTCGCGCTCGCGCAGGATGGAGACGCCGAAGTCGAGCACCTTCACCCGCCCGTCCACGACCATCACGTTTCCGGGCTTCAAATCCCGATGAATCACGCCACGGCGGTGGAGATACGCCAGCGCTTGGAGCGTCTGCGCGATCAGATCGACTTTGACCTCCAACGATTTTCCCCGGCCCGCGAGGAGGATGGACTCCGCCCCTTCGAGCAGCTCCATCGTGAAATAGGGCCGGAGCTCGTCGTCGAAGCCGTAGTCGAGCACGCTGATGATGTTCGGGTGACGCAGCGACGAGAGGAGCCGAAACTCCCGCGCCAGCGTGAGGCGGAGCATCTCCGCGAGCGCCTCGTCCTGCTCGTCGCTCTGCCCTTCGCTCACCGCGACGCGCTCGCCGGCGCTCACCGCGGTGGTCGGCAGGACCACGGTGGGCCGCGCGGGATCGGCGACGTGCCAGATGGTCGAAGCCATGCCGAGCCCGCTCGCCAAAGCCTCGTTCGCCGAAGCGTCGTTCGCCAAAGCTTCGCTCGCCAGCACGCCGCTCGGCGCCGCGCCGTTCATCGACACGAGCGTCGCGCCGTCGAGCGGCGCGCGCCGCGCGGGCGCGTAGCCGGCCGGACCCTTGGTCGTGAGGAGCTGCGGCGTGGGCGCGTCGGCGTTCCGGAGCGCGCGCAGCGCGCCGTCCCATTGCTCCTGCGCCGGCGTGAGCCGCTTGAGCGCGACGCGACCGTCGAGGCGATCCTTCGCGAGCAGCACCGTCCCCATGCCGCCTTGGCCGAGCGTGCCGAGGATCCAGTAGCGCCTGCCGATGCTCTCGTACGCCTTGCCGACGCTCTCGTGCGCCTTGCCGATGCTCTCGTACGCCGCCCTGTCTTCGCTCATGGCCCGGAGACCTCGACGCGCCGGAGGACGCGACGGCGCGAGAGTACCAGCCTCGGGCAGCTCCTGGTGACGTATCGGCAAATCTCGAGACGGCCAGGCTCGACGGAACGCGCGCGCCGCCCTGTTGCTCGCGGCCTCGGCGCGGCAGAATGGGCCGCCATGACGACCCCCACTTCGCCCGAAGCCTCTCGCATGCCGGGCCTGCCCGCGATCGACGTCAACGAGTACGGCGGCAAGAAAGACGGCGAGCGCCAGGCGATGAACCGGCGCCTCTTCATGCAGCTCCTCGTCTTCGACATGCCCGAAGGCGAAGCTGCGGACGCGAGCAGCGCCGCCCTCGCCAAGCTCCTTCGTGAGCGTCAGATCCCCGGCGTGGTCTACGCAGATACCATGTCCCCTCGTGGTGTCGGCCTGCTCACCTGGAACGAAGATCCCGCCCACTTCGTGCGCAACGTGCGCCCGCTCTTCGCCGAAGGCGACCTCCGCCGCGCGGTGATGCGCCCGTCGTTCGGGATGCTCGGCCGCACCTACGCGCTCGGCCACGAGCCCGATCTCGATCACGCCATCCTCCGCCGCCCCATCGAGTACGTCTCCAACGAGGCTTGGCCCTGGCACGTGTGGTATCCGCTGCGCCGCAACGGGCCCTTCAATCGGCTCGAGCCGCAGGAGCAGTCGGGCATCCTCCGCGAGCACGCCACCATCGGCTTCGCCTACGGCCAGGCCGAGCTGGCGCACGACGTCCGCCTCGCCTGTCATGGCCTCGACGCCGAGGACAACGAGTTCGTCATCGGCCTCGTCGGCAAGGATCTCCATCCCCTCAGCCACCTCGTGCAGACCATGCGCAAGACGCGGCAGACCGCGGAGTTCATCGCCCAGATGGGCCCCTTCTTCGTGGGCTACGCGCAGCACCGCGGCGCTTGAGAGCGCACCTGCGATCGGGCCCGGCAGCACAGCATCGCTGTCAGGGCCCGATGCGGCGCGCGAAAAGAGCATGGCCCGCGCGGTGTCGCTCGCCCTATCCCCAAGCTTCCGAGCTGAAGGAAGCGCTCGCGCATTTCATTCGAGGCCCGAGCGCGGCGCGTTCTGCGCCTTCATTGACCATGACCCCGGCCATGGCCGATCCTCCACCACCATGAGAAGCCTCCTTTCGCTCCTTCCTCTTTCGCTCCTCCTCGTCGCGTGCGGTGGCAGCGTCGTCGTCGACACCGACGGCAGCTCGCCCATCACCGAGCAGCCCTCCTGTGCGGACGCGTGCAACGCCACCGCCGCGGCCTGTCCGGGCATGGCCTCGGACACGTGCACGGCGAGCTGCGAGCAATCCGGAGCTCTCTTCGCCGAAAAGTGCCCCGAGGCCTGGAGCGCGTCGCTCGCGTGCATCACCGAGAACCCGGCCTCGCAATGCATGGGCATCTCGGCCTGTGACAGCGAGCTCGCCGCGCTCACCACCTGCGTTTCCATGGTGTGCACCGATCCCGACAACTGCTTCTGACATGCTAGGGTCGGCGGCGATGTCGCGTCGCCTCGCTGCCTTCGCGTTCCCGCTCACCATCATCGCGGCCCTCGCCGCCTGCCAGAGCTCGGCGCCCTACGGCACGACCGGCCACGCGGCCGTCGCCACCGGCCTCGCCGTCGCCGCCGGCGCTGCCAACCGCGCCGCCGGCCAATGCTGGGCGCAATGCCTGCAAGGCACCGTGTGCAACCCCGCGAATGGCATGTGCGTGCCCGAGCATCGCCGCCCGAGCCCCGCGCCCACTGCGCCGAACGCCGCCCCCGCCGTTGCGCCGAGCGGCCATCACCCGCTCACCGCCACCGCCTCGTACCCGCCCGGTCACGAATACTCCGTCCCGCCGACCGACGGCGCCGACGCCGGCTGCAATCCCTCGTCGAGCGACCAGGGCGGCATCTCGTGCGAAATGGACGCATCCGTGCCTCACTGATCCGTCGCGCCACACCTCACCTCCGCCCCGGCGCGCCTCGATTCGGCATCACGCTCACCCCATCTCCGCCCCGCGCTGCGCGCGATCTGCCCAAACCATCGAGGTGCTCGAGGGTCGTTCGCCGCCGCAATCCGCCCGCGACAACCACCCTCCGGGCGCGCGCAGAAGCCCTATCCGGGAGGGCCCGAGTCGCGATCGGGGTGCCTTGGAACCCGATTTGCTGACCTTCCCCGAGCGATGTTCCCCGTGATCGCGTCGCTCGTCGACTTCGTCCACGCCATCTTCATGGTCCTCTGGGTCGCCGGTCTGCCCCTCCTCTTCACGCGGAAATACCCGCGCGCGACGCGCTGGTACGCGCGCTACGCCATCGGCTTCATCGTGCTCAACCAGGCGTCTCGCTTTTTCCTCGGCGAGTGTTTCCTCACCACCGTCGCGCGCTTCTTCTGGCAGCACGGCGGTGGCCCCATCCCGGCCGAAGCGCATGAATGGTTCACGGTGCGCCTCGCCTTCGCCGTCTTCCGCATGGCCCCGTCGCACCGGGCGATTACCATTCTCTCGGAGATCCTGATCTTCGTCTGCGCCGCGGGCATGCTCGTGGCATTGCGACGCCGGCGCCTCGCCGAGCTCCCCGCGGCGCCGCGCGGCTGACGGAAATCAAAATGGTTGTGGAGGGGTCCGCGGCGCCGGCCCTCCGGCGCCGCGGGGATTCGTCACTTCGGCGCAGGCGCCGGAGCAGCAGGCGCAGGCGCGGCGGGCGTAGCAGGAGCAGCAGGCGCGGGCGCACCCGAAGCCGGCGCGGCGCCGGGCGCAGCGGGCGGCGGAGGCGGAGGCGGCGCCGGGGGCATCGGCTCGGGCGGCTTCGTGCCGTACGAGAGGCCGAACGTCAGGAGCAGCGCATTCTGGATCTGGAAGGCATCGAGGACCTGCGGCTGCCGGATGGCCTTGAATTGGTAATCGATCGACGCCCACTCGACGATCTTGAACGACAGCGTCGCGTCGAGCTGGATGTTGGTCAATTCGAAGGCTTTGCGATTGTCACCGGGCGGCAGCGCCGGATACGCGAACGGCGCCAGCGCCGCGGCGTTGGCTTTGTAGATGACCCGCTTGTCGACCAAGGTCCCCCACACGCTCAGCGCCAGCTCGCCGCCGAGCTGGTTCGCGTTGGAGAGCTGCTTCAGCTCGATCACGCCGATCGTCGTCGCGTCGTCGGCCAGCGCGAGCTGGTTCTTCGCGATGACCTCCTGCGCGCCGAGGCCCGCGCGGGCCTCGAAGGTGATGGGCTCGCTCTGGAGCGGCTGCACGAAGAGACCGATGGATTGCTTGAACGTCAGCGGCCGGAATCCATCGGACAGCGACAACGACGTACGGCACGTGGGGAGGAAGGTGCCATCGGGGTTCGGCGTGCAATCCGTGCCTTGTTGAGGGAGCGAGGCCATGGTGCCGTCGGGCAATTGCACCTTGTACTTCGAGAGGCCGGAGCGCACGTCGCGGCCGGGGAACATGGCCGTGTTGAGCTGGAACCGCACGAACGGGCCGAACCAATCGACGATGTGATAAAGATAGATGCTCTCGAGCGTCAGCGAGTCGTTGGTCTTGACGAACTCGGGGATGACGGGTGTCCGCGTGATGCTGGCGCCGAGGACCAGCGTGTTGCGCCATTCGTGATCGAAATGGTTGTAGTCGGCGCCGGCGTCGAGCTTGAAGCCCATCGAGAACGACGTGCCGTCCATCTGCCCGGCCACGTTGCTGTTGTTGGCGAAGCTCACCGTGCCGCCGACGGCGATCTTGGTGTCCCAGCCGTTCGGCTTGCGCGGAGCCTTGAAATCAGGCTTGTTCGTGTACTCCGGCGTCACGCCGGCGATGGCGGTCGCCGCGCCGGCCACGGTCGGTGGGGGCGGGGGCGGAGGCGGAGGCAGCGCGCCGGTGGCCGCGGCCGGCACGCCCGGCGCCGGCTGGGCGGCGGCGACACCGGCGCAGAGCGTCGCGGCGACGATCCCGAGCGCGGAGATGGGTGCGAGTCGAGTCACGGTAATCCTCCTCATCGATGACAAGCTTTCGGAACGTCCCATGCTCGGTCTCACTTCTTCTTCGCCGGAGCGGCGGGGGCCTTCGCCTTCGGCTTCTCCGCCTTGGGCTTGTCGTTCTTCGCGTCCTTCTTCTCGACGATGACGAACTGCACGCGCCGGTTCTGCGCGCGCCCGTCCTCGCTCGCGTTGTCGGCGAGGGGTTGCTCCTCGCCATAGCCCTTGGCCACGAGCCGCTTGGCCTCGACACCGCGCTTCACCAGAGCGGTCTTCACCGCGTCGGCGCGCGATTGCGAGAGCCTCTTGTTGGCCGCGGCGCCGCCGACGTTGTCGGTGTGCCCCTGCACCTCGACCTTGGCGATCTCCGGGTGCTCCTTGAAGATCCCGGCGACCTCCTCGAGCAGATGATCGCTCGACACCTGGATCGTGGCCTTGCCCGTGTCGAACTCGACCTGCTCGTTGATGTCGATCGATCGCTCGGCGATGCGGGCCCGCGGGCAACCATTGCGCTTCGGGTTGCGGTGGGCGACGCCCTTCACGTCGGGGCAGGCGTCGAGATCGTCGCGGAAGCCGTCGCCGTCGCGATCGCCGGGACAACCATTCTGCTTCGGATCGCTCGACTTGAGGCCGGCAATGGCCGGGCACGCGTCCTCGGGATCGGGAATGCCGTCGCCGTCTTCGTCCTTGGGCGGCGGACAACCATTCTTGGCCGCGTCCTGGTTGGCGGGGCCGGCCGCGTCGGGGCAGGCGTCGGCCGCGTCGGCGATGCCGTCGCCGTCGCGATCGGCGGGACAACCATTCTTGGTCACGTCGGGAGACGCCACACCGGCGGTGTCCGGACAAGCATCGACCGCGTCGGCCACGCCGTCGTGATCGCGATCGGCCAGCGCCGGGCAGCCGGGCTTCTGCGGGTTCGCCTCGCGCGGCGCGGCCACGTCGGGGCATTGATCGTCGGCGTCCGCCACGCCGTCTCCATCGCGATCCTGAATCACGCCCTTCCCCTTGGGGGAGAACGCGATCATGCCGACCACGCGCACGTCCGGCGTCCCGAAGCCCGAGGTCAGGCCGGGGCCGACGCCGAGGCCGAGCTCGAAATCGTCGAAGAGGCGATAACGCGCATTGAGGAGGAGCTCGGCATTGGTGGTCTTGAGATCGACCTGCTTGAGCACCATCTGCGACTTCACCTCGGGCCCGATTTGCACCTTCCCGTCGCCGAAGAGGAAGCCGAGGCCGCCGCCCGCGTGGAGCTGGATGCCTTGTTGGATCCCGTTCACCACCTGCGTCGGGCGGAAGGCCACGCCGCTCGAGAACGACCACACGATGCGCGACGTGCGCCCGCCGATCACCACGCTCGGCATGCCGCGCACGACGCCGTCGGAGACGAACTGATCGCGCGCGCCCGTCGGGATCCACAGATAGCCGCTGACGGCGAGCTGGAAAGGATCGTTGTAAGAGCCGTAGATGGTGACGCGCGCGCCGACGCGCACGTCGCCGAAGACGCTGTCGTGCGGAGAGAGATAAACGGTGCGCCCGTCGGTCGGATCGGAGCCCGACTGGCTGACGGCGGCGGGCACGTTGAAGTTGAGCGTGACGCGGTTGAAGAGCGCCATCGTCGCGTTCAAGTGCAAGAAGAGCTGGTCGCTCACGACGGCGCCGGAATCCGCGTGCCCAGGGCCGTGCTTCAGCGTGTACGGGTTGTGCGCGTAGTCGAGGAGCATCGCCACGTGGGGCGTGGACTCACCGGCGGTGAAGGGCGACTCGACGCCGAACATGCGGTCGCCGGTGGGCGCCGGTTCGAAGCGATCGAGCGCAACTCCTTGAGCGAGCGCGGAGGTCTGGACGCCGAGGGCCGCGCACAGCGCCCCGGTGAGGCTCATCCATCTTTTTACCCGCAAGGAGCGCATTCGTTCGTCGCCTTTCGTTCGAAGGTGGAGGTCGGCTCTGGTCCACGTGAAGCCTCGGGCTCGGGAGCAAACCCGAAGGACGTGGATGGTGCGCGACGGTAGCAGCGGCGCGCGCCGAAGCGAAGTACGTGCCGCCTGCTCTCGTGGCGAAGGACCCCAAAAATCAGGCCCATCGCCACGACACGGCGCCGTCCGCGACGCTCCCCGGCGCCCCTCATGAGGCCTCGACCCCGAGCGCGACGCCCCTCAGTCACGGGACGCGCTGCGGCCTCGGCCCCTCACCCTCGGTGCTTGGATCGGTGCTGACGCAGGTCGGAAGGCGTATCTGGCAAGGTGCTTTGATCGGCCCGGCGATCGCGCCGTGAGCGATCGCGACGGCCCGCGCCGGCGCTCGCGATCGCGATGGCACCGACGCGAGCGCGTGAATGCGCGCGCCTTCGTCGAAGGCTCAAACCTCGGTGGGTGTCCAGGCCGGGGGATCGCTCGCGGGGAACGACTCCTGGATGGCCTCGTCGATCTTCTCGTCGGCGCTCTTGTCGCCCTGGCGCGGGGCCTCGGGCTCGGCGACCTTCTCTTCTTTTTTCTTCGGCGGCGGCGTCTGCGCGGGGCCCGCGGCGACGGCCTCTCGATGATCCTGCACGGTCTCCATGGTGTCCTCCTCGACACTCTTTCGGGCACGCGCGCCCGGAAGCAAGGCCCAGAGTGAACGGGATCCGAAGCGAGGGCTGGATTGCCGCGCGCCGCTCACTACCATGCGCGCCGTGTCTCGCCGCCCGCTGATCTTCGCCGCCGTCGCGCTCGCCGCCGGCTGCTCCAATGGAACGTCGGAGCCCGCCCCGGGCCCATCGAGCACCGCGACGGCCTCCGCCTCCGTGCCCCCGAGCGCGAGCGGCTCCGCGGCCGCGCCGCCCGCCCCCGCGCCCCCGCCGAGCGACGCGGGCAGCGAAGCAGGCGGCCCGGACGACGATCCGATGGCCCACCATTTCGAGACCAAGGAAGAGCTCCTCGCCCTCTTCTCGATCAAGCGGCCGCCGAAGCCCGACAGCAACGCCGACGGCTTCCTGCAAAAGAGCTTCGGCCCCGGCTCGCCCGCGCTCATCAACCAAGGCAACAAGGCCCTTGCCAAGCACTCCATCTCCAAAGCCAAGTGCCTCGCCGGCCTTCAAGGCATCACCCTCCAAACGGAGGAGCAAAAGGCCATCTGCGGCGGCTTCGAGAACATGGTCCCCGTGTGGAAGCGGGGGAAGAAGAACAAGCCCAAGTACTGCATCGACATCTTCGAGTTCCCCAACAAGCCCTGCGAGCTGCCGCTCGTGTGGGTCGCGCCCGTGCAGGCCAAGGTCATCTGCGAGCTCCAAGGCAAGCGCCTCTGCTCGCAGGAAGAGTGGACGCTCTCGTGCAACGCCGATCCCGACGGCGGCAAGCCCTCGAAGTTCGCCTACGGCGACGAGATGGATCTCGAGGTGTGCAACTCCAACAAACCGGCGGCCACCTACGGCCCCGGCTGCGAGGCCAAATCCGCCACCACCGCGTGGAAGACCTGCTCCACCAACACCGAGCCCGCCGGCTCCTTCCCCAAGTGCCGCTCACGCTTCGGCGTCTTCGATCTGCACGGCAACGTCGCCGAGATCATGACCCGCCTCGACGAGGACGGGCACACCTACGATCAGCTCAAAGGCAGCGCCTTCTTCTACGTCGACGTCGCCCGCGGCCCCAACGAGCGCCCGCCCAAGGGCCGCGAGACCTACCCCGATCACTGCGCCTACGACCCCCGCTGGCACGTCGAGCTGATGACCGAGGCCTGGCACAACAACTACCACCTCGGATTCCGCTGCTGCAAATCGGTGAAGTGAAGAGTGGTTTTGTCGACAACCATTTTCACACCACAATCATCACACCTACACATCTCATTGTTTCACCAACGCAACAACCATTCAATCGTCCAATCGGCCTCTTCAATCGATTGCAAACCAAGCATCGACTTGAGAATGGTAATCGACCGATCGCAGCCGGCCACGAAGCGAACGGCCCATTGCCATGGAGATGAGCGCAGGCACCCGTCGTCCCATCACGCACGGGCGAGGTTCGGATGCGTCGATGAAATGGTTTCGATCCAAAATGGCAATTGGCCGCGGAGATTCTCCGCGGCCAATTCGAATCACCGTCGGGGTGGTTCAGGCAGGGTGAGCCGCCGAAAGCTCTCTCAGCCGATCACGTGCGAGGCCTGCGTCCAGGCGTGCTTGCCGGCGTCGTTGGTGATGCGCGCGCGCACGTAGCCTTCGCCGCCTTTGAGCTTGTAGCGGGCGGCGCCGTCGTCGCCGGCTTTGCCTTCTTGGAGAACGGCGCCGGCCTTGCCGACGAAGGTCACCTTCGCCGAGCGCTCGGCCGGGTAGACCGCATAGGTGTCGTCCTTCACCACGATGCGCTTCAGCGTCACGCCGGTGGACGCGTAGAGCTTGCCGGCGCCGAGGGCCTCGCAGATCGCTTGTTTCGTGGGCTCGGGGGCGAAGACTTGAATCCAGGCGCGGCCGGGGCGCGCGGCGTTGTCGGGCGCCCGCGGGCTGTAGGCGTGGGCGTCGTCGACGGCGGCGGCCGCGAAGGTCTCGCCGTGGGTGAGCGTCCAATCCCAGATGGCCTCGTGCGACAGATGGGTCTCGTCGCCGAGCGTGTGCACGTAGGGATGGCCGCTCGCGATCTCGAGGAGCTGCGCGCCGTGCGCCGAGGGAAGATCGTCGGCGACGAGCGCCCAATCCCAATTGGGATGGTTCACGAGGGCCACGCCGCCCTGCGCCCGCACCTGCGCGACGCCCCAGGTGAGCGCCTCGCGCTGCGTGTCGAACTTCTTCCCGCCGATGGTGCGCGAATGACAGATGGCGTTGACGTGGACCTGCTTGCCCGCGCCCCACATGGTCACTTCTTCACCCGTGATCATCACGAATCGCTTCTTCCGTTCGAGCAGGCGGAAGACCGCGGGATCGGTGAGCGAGTTGTGATCGGTGATGGCGAGGAAGTTGTACCCGTGATCGCGATACCAACCGTAGACGTCCTGCGGCGGATGATCGCCGTCGCTCCACGTCGTGTGCGTGTGGATGTTGCCCTTTTGGAAGGTGGAGACGTCGAGCTCCGCATCGAAGCGCGGCGGCCCCGACGCGGCGCTCGCGGAGGGCGCGGCGGTCGGCGTGCCCGAAGGTGATGCGCTCGCGGACGGCGTGCCCGAGGGAGAGGCGGTTCCCGCCGGATCGACGCGCGCCATGTCGGTGGAGGCGGCCAGGACGGCAGGGGGCGGATGCTGATCCGGCGCCGGACGTTTGCACGCGGCGAGGAGGCCGAGCACGGCTGCTGCACAGGCGATCGAGCCACCCAAAAGGCGGCTCGGGCGAAGGCTCGGGCGGAATCGTTCGGGCATCGGCGCGCCATTGTTGCCCGAACGCGCGCCCAGCGCACGCACAGAGCGCCGCGCTCGGGCTTGACGGACGGGCGCCTGTCGCGCACGTTACGCGCGCTCATTGCGCCGGAGGTGGGTCATGCTCGCTTCTCATTCCAACGGCTCTCTGGCGCGCGTCGTTCGCGCCTGAGGGGCAACGCTCGAAGACGACTGGCTCGCCCTCTTGATCGAGGCGCGCGGCCCCCATCTCGTGGGCCCGCTTCGTCAGGACGGCTGTCGCGCCCGCGGCCCCATCGGGTCCGGAGGGCGTGCCCAGAGGCCGCCTCGTGCGGCCAAGCGTCCACGTTTTTTCGAGGTTTTCGAGCACATGAGCAAGCACACGACGCGGGACGATCGACGCCGATCGTCCTCCGACGACGAGCACGCCGGCCATCGTCACGAGCGCCTGTCGCGCATCCTCCGCGAGGAGATCGCGGCGGTGGTGCGGGACGAGCTCGCCGATCCGCGGCTCGACGGTGTCCGCATCACGTTCGTCGAGCTGTCGGTCGACTACAAGAACGCGCGCATCGGGTTCATCGGGCCCGTCGCCGAGATTCCGCGCGTCGAGCGCGAGCGTCTCGAGCGGCTGCTCGACAAGGCCACGCCGTTCCTCCGCGCCCGCCTCACGGACGCGGTCGATCTGAAGCAGGTCCCGGCCCTGCGCTTCGCGTGGGATACCTACGCGGCCGCCGCGCCGAGCGACAACGATTGAGAGAACAACGCCGCCGTCTGCACGAGCAGGCGGCGGCGCCTCACATCAATGGTTGTCGGGCCGAGCCGTCAATTCGGGATCTCGGTCACCGCGCTCGACGGCAGCGCATCCCACCGCAACGAATCGCCGACGAGCGGAGAAACCCGCTTCGGGCGCCCACCGTCGACACGCATGATGTAGAGCCCCGGGCCCTCGCCCGAGGTCCGCGTGGAGAAGAAGGCCACGAGCCGCCCATCGGGGCTGCACGCCGGATAACCATTGCGACCTTGGTTCTGCGTCAGGCGCGAGAGCGGGCCGCCCTTCTCCCCGGTGGAGACCAGATCGGTGTCTTTGCCGACGCCCACCGCGAACACGGTGCGCACACCGTCGGGGTGGCTGCAGAACACGGGCGACGAGGCCCAGAGACCATCCGGCGTGATGGGCTCGCCGTCGACGTACACGCGCTGGCCGACCTTGCCCTCGCCGGCGAAAGCGAGCTTGCCGCTCGGGGTGAAGGTCGGGCGCAGGGCCATGCCGATGTCGGAGGCCGGCTTGAGGCTCGCGAAATCAGGCCCGGTGAAGACCTTCACGGTGCTCCCCACGCCGAGCGACACGGCCACCTGGGCATGATCGCGGGAAAACGCGATCCCATAGACCGAGCCCTTGTAGGGAATCGGCACGAGCGTGCCCGTCCCCGAATAGATCTCGTAAAGCCCGTTGGGCGCGGCGGCCGCATAATAGAGCTCGCCGTTCTTGCCATAGGCCGGCGCGATGGCGGATTTCTCGGCCGGCGAGATGGCGCGGGCGTCATGACCATCCGCATCGATGGTGAAGACGCGACGCAGGCCGCCCGATCCGGCGGCGAAGGTCATGTGGCTGGCGAAGCCGCCGTTCTGCCCGGTGAGCGCGCCGATGAGCCGATCGGCGATCCGATGCGACTCCTCCCGGAGCTTCGCGGCCGGCACGGCGAAGCGCTTGTCGAGCACGGGGGCGTCACCGTGCTTGACGAAGAACACCACCGCGCGGAGCTCGGCGCGCGTCGCGTCGAGCTTCTTCCCGCTCACCTTCACCACGGCCTCGACGCCCTTGCCGCTCCACGCCTTCACGTCGACGGGCGTGTCGGGCAGGTACAAGCCCTCGGGCGCGGCGCTCTCCGGGAGGAGCTCGAACTCACCCGAGAGATCGAGATCGCGGCGCACCACGCTGCGCAGCGTGACGTCCTCCATGTCGGGGGCGAGCGAGGGGAGCACCGCGATCTTCGGCAAAGGCCGCCCCGCGCCGGCGACGACGACGATGTTGCCGAGCAGATCGTTGGGATCGAGCGGCGCCGCGGCCGGCGTCTGCGCGCCCGCGGGCGCCACGGATCCGAGCGCCAGGAGCGCCGCGGTCAGGGACAGGAAGCGTGTCAGTCGCATCGGTTCTCTCGACAGACGAAGGTGACGTTGATTCGGCTCTGCACCACGTCGGGGTAGTTCTCGGGCGGCGGAGGCAGCTCTCGTCCTCGTGACGATTCCAACGTGGAGCGGGCGGCCGCGTCGAACGTGGGATTGCCGCTGGGCGCGATGGTGAAGCCCCGCACCGTGCGATCCGCGCCGATCTCGACGGTGGCGGAGACTCGATATTTGGTGAGCTCGGCCTGCGCCATGCCCGATCCGGAGACCCGGAATCGGCTCGAGAACCAGCCCGCGATCTTGGCGCGATAGAGGTCCACGGCGCGCGCCTTGAGCGGGTCGGTCTCGGTGCCTTCTTTCACGCCGTCGGCGTGGCCTTTCTCATCGACGTTGGCCGGCGCGCCCGCGTCGACGACAGGCGGAGGAGGCGTATCCACCTGTTTGGCAATCTCCGCGTCCGGCGGCGGCGGAGGGGTCTTGGGCTCGGCCATCTTCACCTCGGGAGGCGGGATGTCCTGCTCGCTCTTGCCGGCCTTGCTGGAGACGTGGGCGCGCTGCTCGACGCGCGGCTTGGGTGTCTGGCGGACCCAGCGATCGGGGAGCTTCGTTTGATCGCGCTTGCCGCCGAGCTTGAGGAGCGGCGTGTCCATGTCGATCACGGGCACGACCTTCACGGGCACGGCCGTGCCCTTCTCGATCTCGGGCGCCGCCGCGGGCCGATCGAGCGCGGCGCGCGAGAGCGAAAAGCCCGCGCCGAGGAGGACCGCCGCGCCGATGACGACGCTCGCCGCCACCTCGCGCGCCCGGAAATCGGAGAGCGCGCCGTCGTGCTTCATTTCTCCTGCTCTGGCTCCACGAGGAGGTTCAGCCCCGTGACGCCGGCGGCGCGCGCGGCCGCGACCACGCGGGCCACGGCGGCGTAGCGCGCGTTCTTGTCGGCCCGCACGTAGAGCTCTTTCTCCTTCTGCACGCGGGCGTTCTGCGCGAGCACGCCCTCGACGTCGCCCGTCACGTCATCCTCGCCGAAGAGGATCTTCTCCTCCTTCGTCACCGTGACCACGAGCTTCGTATCCTTGATGGCCGTGTCGTGCGCCTCGACGTTGGGCAGCTCGACGCGCAGGCCCGCGGTGAGGAGCGGGGCCGTCACCATGAAGACGACGAGCAGCACCAACATCACGTCGACGAGCGGCGTGACGTTGATGTCGCTGAAGCCCCGCTTCTTCTTCCCGATGGATACCGCCATGGTGTCCTCAGTACGCGGGCGCGGGCGCCGGCGAGGTGCTCGAAGCGCCCGCGATCGCGATCCAGCCCTCGCTCGAGGCCTCGACCTCGGCGAGCAGATCCTCGGCCCGCTTGTTGATGGCGTTGTACGCGATGACCGCAGGGATGGCGGCGAAGAGCCCGATCGCCGTGGCGATGAGCGCCTCGCCGATGGCCGGCGCCACCACGGGCAACGACGCGCTCTTCTCCTGACCGATGCGGAGGAACGCGTCCATGATCCCGTACACCGTGCCGAAGAGCCCGACGAACGGGCCCGCCGCCGCGATCGAGGAGAGCGTCGCCATCAGCGATCCCACGCGCTGCTGCTCGGTCACCAGGGCGCGCTTGGCCGCGGCCTCGATGACCTTGGCCTGCCCGCCGGACCTTCGCGAGAGCTCGAGCACCACGCGCGCGCCCGGCGCCTCGGCGTGCCTGCGGCCGAGCGCGAAGAGCTGATCGGCGCTCGTGGCCTGCACGGCTTCGGCCTGGAAACGTCGCTCCGCCCGCGAGAGGCGCGAGAGCTGAAACAGCTTGAGCGCGGTGATGATCCACACCATCACCGCCGCCGCGACCAGCGTCCACACGACGACGAAGACGGGCCCCGAGGCGTGGACGACGAGCGAGACGGGATCGAGCTTGATCGGCAGGGCCGACGAGGCGCCTTGGGCCGTGGCGTTGCTGATCATGGCGACCTCTTCAGTCGGCGAGGATCACGTCGACCTTGCGGTCGCGCGCCCAGCCGTCCTCGTCGGTGCCCACCGAATCGAACTCACCACGCGAGCTCGTGGAGAGGTGCGTGCGCGCCATCCCGCGCGCCGCGATGTAATCGGCCACGCTGCCCGCGCGCCGCTGCCCGAGGCCGAGGTTGTACTCCACCTCGCCGCGCGGATCGGTGTGCCCGATGAGCGTCATGCGATGCCCCGCGAGCGCGCCCCTGGTGAAGCAGTGCGCGAGCGCGTCGAGCGCGGCCGCGGCCTCCGGTTGGATCGACGAGGAATCGAAGGCGAACCGCGCCGTCGGCAGGTTGCCGCACGCCTTGAGGATCCGGTTGTCGATGTGAACCGACCCGCTCGTCGGCGTGGCCGTGTCCTGCCGCACCGGCGCGGGCATCGGCTGCGGCGCGGCGGCGCGCGGCATCGCATCGGTCGCCGTCATGGGCGCGGACGCGAAGCGAGGCGCGGGCGCGGGCTCCGATCCGCAGCCGGCGCTGAGGGCCGTCGCGACGGCGGCGAGGGCGATCACGTGCATTCGTTGCATGGTTCCTCCAGGTTCGATCGAGCGAAAGGCACACGCCCGTCCCTCGCGACGCCCATCGGGGCGCGCGCGTGCGGACGCTTGCCAATCCACGGACGCACGACGCGACGAGCGCGTATGCGATCCGCCTCCGGGGCGTTAGCACGCCTCCGAGGCCCGGGACCAAATCTCGGCGACGATCCGCCCTCACATCACGGAAACAGCGCCCCGCCCTGCGGGGCCCATCGCCGGGGGAGCCGACGCTCCATCCAGCCGATGCAGCAACGAGGGTAGGCCGTCCATTCCCACCCGGCGCACGCCATCGTGGGCAAGCTCAGCGCGTGCCCGCGATTTCGTTTGAGCTCAAACGATCTCGTCGTGCATCACGGCGCCAGGATCACCGTGCCGCTCGCCGGGATCGTGATCGACGTCGACCCGCCCGTCACCGTCACGTCCGGCCCGCCCATGGCGTCGTGGAGCTTCGTGCCGGCGGAGAAGCCCATGGTGGCGCCCAGATCGATGGACACGGTCTGCGCCGTCGTCATCCGCGTGAAGGCCACGACGGCGCCGTTGCCCGGCGTGAGCGAGCGGCCGAAGGCGAGCGTGTCCTCGCTGTTGTTCACGAGCGACACGTAGCTCCCGCGCCGCAGCGCGACCTGGGCCTTGCGGGCGGCGCCCAACTTGCGCACGTGCGCGAGCGTCGCGCTCTCGTTGGCGGTGAGGGCCGCCTCGCTCCGCCACATGAGGCGGTTGTTGGGATCGGAGCCGCCCCACTGGCCGTATTCGTCACCGTAGTAGAGCAGCGGCGCGCCGGGCAGCTCGAGCAGCCACGACATGGCGATGCGCGTGCGCCGGTACGGCTCGGCGTCGCCCGGGGCGACCGCCGTGTTGGTCCATTGGTTGTTGGGGATGTTGCGATCGTGTGCCCCGTCCTGCCCGCGATAATCGGCGAGCGAAGCGAAGCGCGCGGTGTCCTGGCTCCCGATGTACGGCGTCATGACGGCGCTCGAGCCCCATTTCTCGAGGCCGTGCTTGAGCCAGTAGTCCGCGTGGATCAGCCCCTTGTCGCCGTAGGCGAAGGTTCGATACGAGACGCCGTGATAGAGGACGAAATCGATCTGCCCGTCGAGCCCGAAGGGCCCGATGTACTTGGAGATGGTGTTGTAGTTCTCGTCGTTGCACGGGTCGCTGCAGTCGTTCCAACCCATGGCCGTCTCGCCCATGAGGAAGTAGCGCGTCCCGGCTTTCTCGAAGTCTTCCCGCACGTCGGCGGCCAGGTTGCGCGTGGCCGACTCGGGCACGTGCTTGACGGCGTCGATGCGGAAGCCGTCGAGATCGAAGGTGTCGAGCCACCACTTCGCGTCTTCGTTGAAGGCGGTGTTGGCGTCGGTGTTCGTGTGATCGATGTTGGGCAGGTACTCGGTGAACTTGCAGTCGAGGGCGTGCGCGGTCCAATCACAGTCGTTCGTGCCGCACACACAACCATTGAGGATGAACCACTCCGGGTGGGCCTTGACGTATTCGTGATCGGAGTGGACGTGGTGAATGACGTAGTCTTGGAGCACGCGGATCCCGTGCTTGTGGGCCTCGACCACCATGGCCTTCAAGGCCGCGTCGCCGCCCCAGCGCGGGTCGACCTCGCGGCCTTTGATCGGCCAGTAGCCATGATAGCCCGTCACCATGTGGACGCCGTCGGCGGCGAGATACGCACCTTCCGGGTTCGTGCCGAAGGGGCTCAGCCAGATGGCGCGGACACCGAGCTTGTCCAAGGTGCCGTCGGCGATGGACTGCTGCACGCCCTGGAGATCGCCGTTCGAGAAATCGCCCCGGGGATCGGCGCCGGTCGTGGGAGAAGCGATGTTGTTGCCGGGCTCGCCGTCGCGGTAACGGTCGGTCATCACCATGTAGATGAGGGCGTCGTTCCAATCGAACTTCTCGGGCTCGATCCAGAAGATGAGCCGCATCGGCTGGCCGAGCTTGCCGTTCTTGGTCTTGCCCGCGATGGTGACTCGATATTTGCCGTCGGCGAGGCCGGTGAGCGAGAGGGTGGCTTTGCCGCTCGGGTCGACGGTGAGCTGGGTATTGGCGAGGTTCGTCTCGATGCCGTCGTGTTGGATCGTGGCCACGAATCCACTGGTGTCGGGGCCGCCGCCGTCGACGCCATCCACATAGGCGAGCTCGGCTTGATACGTCCCTTGTCCGGCCGAGGGGCGCGCGGCTTGGCTCTTCGAGACGGTGAACGTGGGCAGGCTGCAATCGCGCACCTTGATGGCCGAGTTCTCCACGCCGCCCACGTATTTGCGGCGGCCCTGGCCGGGATCGAGGAGCCAGTTGGTGTTGCCGCCGTCGTCGTAAATGATCTTGTAGGCCCAGAGCCCGGGCGGCAGATCCACGGTCACGCTGTACACCCCCGCGCTCGGCGTCATCTCGGGCGCAGATGCGGGATCGAATCCCTGCCACTCGCCCGCGACCCGCACCTTCTGCAGCGGGCCGCTCGGGATGAACGAGAACGTCGTCGGGCAGGTGAGCCCCGGCATCGCTCCGCCTGCACCGCCGCTACCCGTGCTCGAGCTGGTGCTCGTACCCATCGACGTGCTCGAGCTCGAGCTGGTGCTCGTCGTGGAGGTGGCGCCCGTCCACGTGGTGGAAGTTGTCGCGGCCCCCCGCCGCCGGTGCCGTAGCTCTCGCCGCCCCCACAGCCGATCGGCAGGAGCGACGCGCAAGAAGCGAGGGCCGAAGCGACGAGAAGGAGGCGAAGGGAGCGCTTCATGGGCCGAAGAGCATAGGAGCGCGCGCGCGGCGCGGATAGGCCCGAGCGCACCATGCCGGCGGCATTCCCGGAGGCGTGCCTCGCGACGCGTCGCGCTGGTCGAAGGACGGAGCGGCTCTTCGTCGGCGACATCCATTATGCCGCGCTCGTGCGTGGCACCGGCGCCACGAATGAAACGAGAATGGTTATCGGCGCGGCACGAAGGAGAGGCGATAGGCCATCGCGGGATCGCTCGCGGCTCCGAGACCTGCCATTCGAGCCGCGCGCCCAGCCGTCAGGGCGCGCCCATCGCGAGGAGCTTCAGCTCGGAGATGTTCACCTTGTTGAAGCGCCCGCTGCTGCCGCCCATACCGCCGTAGATGGCGAAGTGGGCGAAGTCGCTCATGTTGCCGGACGCGCCGTCCTCGCGAATCACCACCGTGTACGTCTTGCCGGCGACGAGATCGACGGGCACGAAGTTGCTGCCGCGAAAGTCGTCCCAGGTCGCGAGCTGAGGCATGGTGAGCTGTCCGCCGCCGACGAGCGTCGCGCCGTCCCACACCTCGACGGCTTTGACGCCGCAGGTGATCCCCGTCGTGAAGTCGCCGGCGCCGTTCCCCGCGTTCACCTGCACGAGGTGCCGGCCCGATTGCGCAGCGGTCACGTTTCCGATGGTGAGCTTGTCGCTCGGGTTGCCCCAATCGTCGTAGTGCCAGCGGCCGTGGCTCATCGACAGCGTGCCTCCCTGGGCGAGGAAGCTTTGCGCGCCGAAGGTCTGAATGCGTTGGTTGCTCGGGCCCCAATAACAGGCGGGCTGCGCGCGCTGGGAGGCGTTGCCGCTCGCGCCGAAGACGGCCTCCACCGTGTAGCAATACGACGTCGTGGCGTGCTGGGCGCTGTCCTGATCGACGTAGCTGCTGGTGTTGCCCGGCAGGCCCTCCGCGATGCGCATGCCGTCGCGATAGACGTTGAACGTCACGTCGGCCGCGCTCTCGCCCACGGTGAAATCGATCTTCACCCGGTCGTTGGAGATCCCGATGGTGGAGATGACCGGCGTGCGCGGGCCGAAGACGTTCTTGTAATCGGCGAGCTGCGCGTCGTCGACGAGCGTGATGCCTTTGCCGGAGGAGGTGCCTGAAGCGAGGTCGATCTCGAAGACGCTGCTCGCGCCGAGCGCGCTCGCGTCGACGAAGCCCGTGCCGACGTCCTTGCCGTCGAGCCGCACCGCGGTCACGGCGAGCATGCCCTTGCCGGCGGGCGCGGGCGGGAGCTTCACCCGCACGCTCACGCGCTTGCCCTTGTACGCGAGGTTGGAGAGCGTGACGGTGTCGGCGCCGCTCAAGATCGTGTCGCGCAATTCGCCCGGGATTTTGGGCGCGAAGCGGAGCCCGCTCTGCGTCATCTCGAGGCCGAAGACGACGTCGTGGATCACGCCGAGGAAGCCGGCGACGCTCCAGAGCTGACGCTGGGAGTTGACGACGGGCCCGCTCGTCGGCCCTTCGTCGAGCCAGCTCGCGCCCGTGGCCGCCTCGAAGTTCTCCATGTTGGAGAGGTTCAGCGCGGCGCCGCGCACGAGCGATCGAACGGCGTGGGTGACGGCGTCCGCGTTGCCCGTCTTCGCGGCGGCCTTGGCCCAGAACGCGGTGACGAACGGCCAGATCGCGCGGTTGTGGTAGATGCGCGTCTCCTGCTGCTGCGGCCAGATCACCGGCGCGCCCTTGGGCAGGTGCGGGTAGCGCGCCACGACCTCGTCCGCCTGCGCCGGCGTCGCCACATCGAAGAGGACGGCGAACGCCGAGCCGAGCAGATCGAAGCGGAGGGTGGGCGCCGCATCGAGGTAGGTCGTGATGAACGACGAGTACATCTGCCGATCGGCGAGGTAGAACCGCGCGCGAATGGCGTCCGCGAGCGCGGTCGCTTGGCCTTGGTATTTCTGGCTCGCCGCGGCGTCGCCCTTCTCGGTCGCGAGCTTCGACGCGACGTCGAGCAGCACCATGTGCCCGATGTTCGTGCCGAGCGCCTTGCTCATGCCGATCTGCACGGTGTCGGTCGCCGTCCACGCCGGGTAGCTCTGCTCGCGCCAATCGAGGAACGATTGCTCGCCGCGATAGAGGCCGTCCTTCGCGTCCCACACCACGAGCCGATCGTGCTCGGCGGTGTTGACGATGGCCTCGTACGCGAGATCGCGGAACGCGGTGCGCTCGGCGCCGTCGAGCACCTTCAGCAGCTCGTACGCGCCCATCGCCCAGACGACGCGGTCCGATGAAATGGGCCAGCTCCCGCCCGTGCCGGTGTCCTGCACGATCTCGCGCTTCGTGCCGTCGCGACGCGGGCTCAGCTTGAACTCCATCGAGTTGCGCGCGCGCGTCGGGTCGAGCAGGCCGAGGCCGAGCGTGACCGAGTACGACGTGTCGCGCGTCCACACGTACTTCCACAACCGGCCCGTCTCGAAGCACCCACCGGGCGCGCAAGTCAGCGGCTGTCCGCCGTTGAACGCGCCGTCGGAGATCGCGTCGACCGAGGCCTCGCGCGTCTCCTCGACGGCGAGCGCATAGAGCGCGTCGAGCATGTCATGGCCGGTGCGCACCACGGGCTGGCCCAGCTTCTCGGCGTACGTGCGCGGGTTGCTGGGGTTGTTGTCGCGCAGCGGGCCGGTGGTCGAGAGCACGTACGTGCGCGCGCAGCTCGCAGGATCTTGGATCGTCACCGAGGCATCGCCCGTCGAGTCCTTCCACGTGCTCGACTCCGTTGTGCCTGGGCCCGTCGCCGGCAAGCAGTCGGCGATCGACGCGCCGCCTGCGCCGCCGGTGCTGCTGCCGCCCGTATGCGCGCCGCCCGTGCCGCCCGTACCGCCTGTGCCGCCATGACCGCCGCCGCTGCTGCTCGTGCTGCCCGATGACGCAGTGGTCGTCGTGGTGCCCGTGCTCGTGGTGTCCGTCCCGCCGCCGCCGCAGCCGACGAGCGCGGCCGCTCCGAGGGACACGAAGCACGAGCCGAGCACGGAACGAAGGGCGTTCATGGCGATCTACGACGCGGCATCGGGGAGCCCGTGTCAAGGCCCCGGCTCGGCCCGATGGTCGATCGCCGCGGTGCCACGTACATTGACGCCATGCGCGACGGCGCCGTGCTCGAGATGATCCGCATCGAAAAGCGCTTCGGCGGTGTGCGCGCGTTGGACGGCGCCGATCTCTCGGCACATGCCGGCGAGATCCTCGGCCTCTGCGGCGAAAACGGCGCAGGCAAATCGACGATCCTCGAGATCCTCTCGGGCGTGTACCCCTTCGGCAGCTACAGCGGCGAGGTGCGCGTGCGCGGCGAGATCCAGCGCTTCCGCGGCACCATCGATGCGCAGCGGGCCGGCATCGCCATGGTGCACCAAGAGCTGATGCTCGTGCCCGAGCTCACGGTCGCGGAGAACCTGCTCCTCGGCCGCGAGCCTTCGCGCTTCGGCATCATCGACGACGCGGCCGTCGAAGCGAAGGCGCAGGCCATGCTCCAGCGCTTCGGGTTCGCCGACGAGATCGATCCGACGGTGCCCGTGGGCGCGCTGGGGATCGGGCTCCAGCAGGTCGTCGAGATCGTGAGAGCGCTCTCGTACGACGGCAGCGTGCTCGTGCTCGACGAGCCGACGGCCGCGCTCACCCATCGCGAGTCCGAGCGCTTGATGGCGTGGCTCCGCGATCTACGCGCCGCGGGCACCACCTGCATCTACGTCTCGCATCGCATGGACGAGGTCTTCTCGATCTGCGATCGCATCACCGTCCTCCGCGACGGCAAGACCGCGGGCACGCGCATCATGGCGGAGACGACGCCGGACGAGATCGTGGCCTTGATGGTGGGAAGGTCGATCGACGAGAAAATGAGCGCGCGCACGAAGCCGAAGGACGATGCCAAGGTCGCGCTCGAGATCGTCGACTTGCAGGTGGGTTTGCCCGGATCGAGACGCGCGGGCGGGTGGCCCGCGCCGGGTGAGCGGCTCGTGGTGAACGGGGTCTCGCTCTTGGTGCGCGAAGGCGAGATCGTGGCCATCGCGGGGGCGATGGGATCGGGGCGGACGGCGCTCCTCTCGACGCTGTTCGGGTGCGCGCTCGGCCCGACCCTCGGCGAGGTGAAGGTCGCGGGGCGACGCGCCGACCTCGGATCTCCGCAGCAAGCGATCGCCGCAGGCATCGCGCTCTTGCCCGAGGATCGCAAAGGCCGCGGGCTCGTGCTCGACATGAGCGTCCAAGAGAACCTCTCGCTTCCATGGCTCGCCTCGCGTGAGGTGATGGGCACGTCGGCGCGCCTCGGCCTCCTCGACGCGGCCGCCGAGAGCCGCATGTCGGCGCAGCGCATCGCCGAGCTCCGCATCCGCGGGACGGCGAATGTCGCAGTGTCCACGCTCTCGGGCGGCAATCAACAGAAGGTCGTGCTCGGCAAGTGGCTCGAACGACCGCCCAAGGTCCTCCTCCTCGACGAGCCCACGCGCGGCGTCGACGTGGGCGCGCGCGAGGAGATCTACGGCCTCCTCGAGGAGCTTTGCCGGCGCGGCGTGGCCGTGCTCGTGGCCTCGTCGGACTTGGCCGAGGTGCTCCGCCTCGCCCATCGCATCCTCGTCCTTCGCCATGGCCGCGTGGCCGGCGAGCTCGATCCTGCCACCGCGACGGAGGCGGCGATCGTGGAGCTGTCTACGGGTGCCGCGGAGATCGTTGGAGCTCAAACGAATGACCCGCAGGTGAGCCCCGCCTGAGCAGGGTCTCCATTCGGCGTGAGCATGTGAAAGCCAAAGCCATTCTGCTCCTCGTCGGCACCGCGTGGAGCGGAGGTCAAAATGGATTTATCGGCGCCAATGCCCAATACGACCATCGAAGATGGCACGTGGGTGTGCCAGCGACAGGGCCGATGGGGCCGCATGCGACCCCATCTCCCTCGCTGGATGAGCCGACCCGTGATCAGCGCCGCGGTGCGGATGCCTCGCCCGAGCGGCGGCGCACGGCGTCCGTGATGGCGTCCATCAGCGGCGGTGGAGAGGCAGGCGCCTGCGGTTGAGCCTTCGCCGGTGGCTGCGCTTTGCGCATGCGGATCGGCTTGCTCGATGGCTCGACCTGCGGTGTGGTCGCAGGCTCCGGCTTCGCTTCTGGAGCGCGCGGGGCGGGCGCGGCGGTCTCCACCGGCGGAGGCAAGCCGAGCGCGTCCACGGCGCGGGCGACCTCTGCGGGCGGCGGCGGCGCCGTGGGCGCGAAGCGCGCGAGTGCCACGAAACCCAGGGTGAGGAGCACCACGCCGCCGACCATGGCCCCGCGGCTCGCCATGCGCGCCGCCGGCGTGACGACGGGCGCCGGCGGCGGCTCGTCCGGTGGGACGATCGGTATCAGCGAGTCCGTCAGGCGAATTGCCGCACGCACGCTGGGCGGCACCTCGACGATCTCTTCATCGCGTGCGGGCAGAGGCGGCAGCTCGGCATAGGCCTGCGCCACCAGGCTCCGCAGATCGCGCTGGTACGTTTGATCGGTGTCGTAAACCGCTGGTTCGTCGTCCGGAGCGCTCGCGTCGGCGAACGATCCGTTCCGCTCGTTGCCCGTTCCGTTCATCGCGTCCCCCGTTCCTCTCCCGAGCGAGCTTCAAGGAATTTCTCGCCGGGGTTCTCCGTACTTTCGATGCTGACCGTCCGCTCGACGTCGCGAGGCCGTGATGACGTTCCTCGCGCGGGGGCCGGGAGGTGTGGTATGGCGCCGGACCTTCTACGGAGGAATGACCATGAGCCTTTCCGGCGCCATCAACGACGCGAGCAAAAAGGGCGTCATCATCAAAGACTGCTGCACGATGATCGACGAGGAAGTGGCCGATAAGGGCGGCCTCTCGGGCCTCGCGGTCAAAGCGGGTTACGCGGCCGTCAAGGGCATCAAGCCGGGCTTCATCACCGAAGTGGTCGAGAAGCTCCTGCCCGAGTTCGCCCAAGCCATCGATCCGATCTGGGACGAAGGCCTGAAGAAGGGCGACGCCGTGGCTCACTTCACCTCCAACAAGTCGCGTGTCGCCGATGCGCTCCTCGCCGTCACCGACGCGAAGTCCAAGAACGCCAAGAGCTCCGTCGTGCGCGGCACGTACGAAAAACTCCGCGGCTCCGCCAAGAAGAACGTCGAGGACGCCGTCCCGCGCCTCGCGAAGCTCCTCGACAAGCACGCGAAGTAGCGGTTTTCGCGCGGGATCGCGCGTCGCGCGATCCCTTGTGAATGCCTTGGAGCGCCGGGCGGTGCGTGAGCGCGCGCGCGCTCGTGCGCATCATTTCCGAGATTGAACGCTGTCCGGCATCCGGGAGAGTTGCGGCCGAGCTCACAACGGAGCTGTCGCCTCTCGGTGGGATAGAGCTATCCTCGGCGCCGTATGTCCGATCCGGTGTTGCCGAAGCATGCTCGTGTGGTGGTCGTCGGGGGTGGAATCATTGGCTGCTCCGTGGCCTATCACTTGGCCCACATGGGGTGGAAAGACGTGGTGCTCCTCGAGCGCGACCGGCTCACCTCCGGCACCACGTGGCACGCCGCCGGCCTCATCGTGACCTTCGGATCGACGTCCGAAACGTCGACCGAAATGCGCAAATACACGCGCGATCTCTATTCCAAGCTGGAAGCGGAGACGGGCCTCGGCACGGGCTTCAAGCCCGTCGGCTTCATCGAGGTGGCGAGCGAGCCCGACCGCCTCGAAGAGTATCGCCGCGTCTCCACCTTCAATCGTTATTGCGGCGTCGACGTGCACGAGATCTCGCCCTCCGAGGTGCGCGATCTCTTCCCCCTCGCCCGCACCGACGACATCCTCGCCGGCTTCTACGTGAAGGAGGACGGCACCGCCAACCCGGTCGACGTCACCATGTCTCTCGCCAAGGGCGCGAAGCTTCAAGGCGTGCAGATCTTCGAGGGCGTCCCCGTCACCAACATCCGGCAAAAGCGCGGTGTGGTGACCGGCGTGGAGACCCCGTTCGGCGCCATCGAGGCCGAGTACGTGGTCAATTGCACCGGCATGTGGGCCCGCCAGATCGGCGACAAAGTGGGTATCAACATCCCCCTGCAATCGGCCGAGCACTATTATCTCATCACCGACAAGATCCCCGGGATGTCCGGCTCTTTCCCGGTCCTCGAAGATCCGGCCTCCCACGGTTACTACCGTGAAGAGGTCGGCGGCCTGATGATTGGCCTCTTCGAGCCCGAGTGCGCTCCCTGGAAGATCGGCGGCGTCCCGGAGGACTTCTCCTTCGGCGAGATCTCTCCCGATTGGGACCGCATGGGCCCTTATCTGGAGCGCGCCATGCGCCGCGTCCCCGTCTCGCTCGAGGTGGGCGTGCGCAAGTTCTTCTGCGGTCCGGAGAGCTTCACGCCCGATCTCCGCCCCGTCGTCGGCGAAGCGCCCGAGCTCAAGAACTGCTTCGTGGCGGCCGGCCTCAACTCGATTGGCATCCTCACCGGCGGCGGCCTGGGCCGCATGCTCGCCCATTGGATCATCACCGGCCGTCCCGACATGGACGTCACCGGGATGAACATCGATCGACTGCACACCTACCAGTCGAACCCCGAATACCGCCGCACCCGCACCGTGGAGTCGCTCGGCATGGTCTACCAATGCCACTACCCCACGCGCTCCATGCAGACGGCCCGCGGCGCCAAGAAATCGGCCCTCCACGATCGCCTGGCCGCCCGCGGCGCCTACTTCAAGGACGTGAGCGGCTGGGAAGGCGCAGATTGGTTTGCGCCGCCCGGGGAGAAGCCCGAAGTCGAGCTGTCCTGGGGCCGCCAACATTGGTTCAAGCACTGGGAGGCCGAGCACCGGGCCACGCGTGAAGGCGTGATCCTCATGGACATGTCCTTCATGTCGAAATTCTGGGTGCAAGGCCGCGACGCCGGGAAGGTGCTCAATCACATCTCGGCCAACAACGTCGACGGCGCGCCCGGCCTCATCACCTACACGCAATGGCTCAACGAGGGCGGCACCCTCGAAGCCGATCTCACGGTCACCAAGCTCGACGACGAGCGCTATTGGGTCGTCGCCTCCGACACGGCCCATCGCCACGTCCTCACGTGGATGCGCCGCCACATCCCCGACGACGCGCACGCCTTCGTCACCGACGTGACCTCCGGCTACGCCCAAATCAACGTGCAAGGCCCCCGCTCCCGCGAGCTCCTGCAATCCCTCACCACCGCCGATCTCTCGAACGAAGCCTTCCCCTTCCGCGCCGCCAAAGAGATCGACATCGGCTTCGCCCGCGCCCTCTGCGTGCGCATCACCTACCTCGGCGAGCTCGGCTACGAGCTCTACGTGCCCACCGAGCAGGCCACCCACGTCTACGACCGCCTCATCGCCGCCGGCGAGCCCGTAGGCCTCCGCCACGCCGGCCTCAAAGCCCTCGCCAGCCTCCGCATGGAAAAGGGCTACCGCGACTACGGCCACGACATCGACAACACCGACTCCGTGCTCGAGGTCGGCCTCGGCTTCGCCGTCGACCTGAAAAAGCCCGGCGGCTTCATCGGCCGTGATGCTGTGTTGGCCAAGAAGGCCGCGGGGCCGCTGACGCGCCGATTGGTGCAGGTTCTGGTGAAGGACCCCAATCCCTTGATGTTCCACGCCGAGGTCGTGCGCCGCAACGGCCGCCCGGTGGGGTACGTGCGGGCCGCGTCGTATGGATTCACGCTCGGCGGCGCGGTGGGCCTGGCGATGGTCGAGGGCGGCGAGCCGGTGGACCAGGCGTATTTGGACAACGGGAGCTGGGAAGTGGATATCGCTGGGAAGCTGTACCCTGCGGTGGCGTCGCTCCGGCCGATGTACGATCCGGAGATGAAGCGGATCAAGATGTGATGGCGAGAGGGAGTGAGGGCGCCTGGCTAGCAAAGGCGCTCTCACTGCCTCGAGGATGCTGTGATGGGTGAGGAGCCCGTTCAGATGTCCTTATGAAGGTCGATCGGGAATTGCAGTCGTTCGCCTTCATGGAAACGAACGATCAGGGGAACGATGTCTCCGAGGAGGGGCCGATGCCTTCGCATGACCCCGTATTCGCGGTCGTAGAAATAGACGGAACCGTCTGAGGACGCCTGCGCAACGAAGCTCTTTTGGACGTCATCGACATCGACATCGACAACGTAGTGGTCCGCGCGCCCTTCGGGGCGAATATTGAGAAGCAGCGTTTTCATGACCTTGGCATCCACGAGGCTCAGAGCTGCCGCTGCAGAGCCACGCCCGTCGTCTGGACGAGATGTCGAATGAACGATTCTCCTCCCGACGCGTCACGTCCAGCGATCGCGATCGCCGGTGGATCATGCGCCATCTGCTGAACGATGAGCACCGCGTCCGAGGTCTCCGTGCATAGCGTGACCCGATCCGAAAACCATTGCTCCTTGAAGCCCCGGCGATGTGCCTCCGCGCGCGCTGGCTCGAGGAACCTGATACGTGTGGCCGCGCTGTAACAGGCGAAGTACGGGAAAGCGCGCGTGCGGTATTTGAGGTATGCCCACTGAAAAAGCCAGTTCTCTAGGGACTCGGCCCAGAGCTTGTGCTTCGTGGCGAGATCACAGTTCCACAGGCCCCCACCGTCACGTGCTTCCAAGCATAGTTTTTCGATCGAGAATCCAACCGCGACCACAATGCTGTCTCGCGGGACTTCATCCTCACCCGTAGCGACGGCTTCGCGATAATAGGATACGAGGGCTGGAACGTCCGCCTCGATGTCCTGCTGGCTCAGGCACCCGTCATCCTTGTGTCCCATCGAGAGCAAGAACTCTCGGTAGAACGTCGGCAAGACATGGCCGGACACGGCCTCGAGCTCGTCGATTTCGACTTGGGTGGCGCCCTGGATACGAGACGGGAAGCTGGGGTCGAACGCGGTGACGTAGCTCGAGAAGTTCTTCACGGCGCGCTCCACGAAGACTCTATCTCGATGAAGCAGGCTCGGGCCAGGGTCGCGGTGAGGCTTCGCCGCCGGGCGATCCTAATTGCACCATCCTCCGGCGGCGACGTGTCGGTTGCTGCTCAAAGCCCCGCGGGCACCTTCGGTGCTTCACGGGCGGTGTCGCGATAGGTGATTTCGATGCCCGGCTCTTTGCCGATCCGGCCGAGCAGCAGGCGAATGGATTTGCCATCCGGCCACTGCCATCGTGAGTCCAGGCGCGCCGTCCCGTCCTCGAGACATTCGGTCATGCGTTCTTTGCAGGTCGAGGGGATCTGGTCGGCGCGCTTGCTGGTGTTGCCGTATCGCACGGCGAGGGCTCTCCAGAGGTCTTGGTAGAGGGCCACCCATTCGGAGCCCTTCTCGTCCGCGAGGTGAACATCGAGGTGGATGGCGCACAGCTTCTCGTCGCAGAAGCGAAGGCGCGTCTCGGCCGGATGCCCGATGTCGGCCACGGTGCCGCTGCATCGATATTGGTCCTTCTCGGGCTCGTCCCAGCGATGCCCGGCGTTGATGCAGAGCTTCCCGGCGGTGAGCACATCCATGCCGAACGAGAAGCCGCCCGCGCCCTTGGGCGCGATGTCGGGCGTCTCGATCTTGCGCGCTGGCGCTTCGCGCGGCTCGACGCGCGCGGAGGTCTCCTTCGGCTTCGCCTCGACGCAGGAGACGTCAGGGGTGAGCTTGGTGATTTCGACCTCGGGCGCCTTCTTGCCGGCAGGGCTCGGATTGGCCTTGGAAATGGCACTTTCGCGCGAGGTGCAATGGAAGGTGCGGCCGCGGCAGGTCGCAGTCCAGGTGCTGGCATTGAGGCCGAAGTGCTCATTGGAGATGGCGGTCTCTTCCGGCGCGCAGCCGAGCTTCGCCGAGGAGAGGTCCCTCATCCGCGATGCGGCGCACGAGGTCAGCGTGAGCGCGAGCGCGGCGCCCATCGGCAAAGCGAGCTTGGCCGGAAGCCCGAGGCTTGCCTTTTCACCGTCGAGCCTGCGCGGCGCCCTCGGGAGCGTGTTGGTTTCCATCGTCACCCCATCGCGGCGCGCATCCATTGCGAGCCGGCGACGGGGCCATAGCAATCGACGATCCCAGGATTCGCGGCAGCGGCCGAGCGACGATGCCATGCGGGCAGCGTCAAGCGATGGGGGACGCGCGGATCGTCAATCGATGTTGCTTGGCGCGGCCGTCACAGGCCATCGGCCTTGGGCTTCGGCCCGTCTTGCGTGCCGTCGCGGTAGACGATGCCGATGCCCACCTCACCGTCGATTCGACCGAGCGCCAGGCGGATGGATTGGCCACCTGCCCAATGCCATTTCGACTCCATCGAGGCATTGCCGCGATCGAGGCACACGGGGAGCTGGCTCGTGCATTCGGGCGCGATCTCGTCGGCGCGCGCCGTCGTTTGACCATACTTGTGGACGATGGCGCCCTGAATGGACCGATAACGGGTCACCCATCGTGCCTTCTCTTCGTCGGCGAGATCGACGTTGAGGGTGACGGCGCACAGCTTTCCACCGCAGAAGCGGAGCCGGCTCGTGGCCTTGTAACCGATGTCGACGGCCGTGCCGCTGCAACGAAAGCGCTCTTTTTCGGGCTCGTCCCAAGCGTGGCCGGCGTCGGTGCAGAGCTTTGCGGCGGCCTGCGAATCGATGCCGAACGAGAAGCCGCCTGCGCCCTTCGGGGCCTCTTGGATCTTGGGGCGAGGCGCGTCCGCGGCCACGCCTTCGTAGCCACCAGCCGCCACGTCGCCGGGCGCGGGCTTGCCCTCCGTACAAGAGATGTCAGCGGTGTATGTCGTGAAACCGGAGCTCATCCCACCTTTGTTGAAGTTGAGCGTCGAGGCGGTGTCGGTGCGCGAGCTGCAATAGAACGTCCGGCCGCGGCAGGTGGCTGTCCAGGTGCGGGTGGTGAAGCCGACGTTGTCTTTGACGATCTCGACCTCTTCCGGGGGACAGCCAATCTTCCCCGAGGTGATGTCCCTCATGGTCGCAGCGCACGATACGAGCGCCAGCGAAGAGACGGCGGCCATCGGCACAAGGAGCTTCGCAATCCGCGTTCCCATCATCGCACCTCATCGCTCGCGTCCCTCGCGAGCAGCGGGCGCGCAGAGCAAGCGATGGGCCCGTGCGCCCGCGCTCGACATCGGCCCGAACACGGCTCCCGGCGCGGCGTTCGAGGCTCGGTGTGGCGATCAGGTCACAGAGGTGCCGTTCACACCCGGCGCTTCGGCGCGGCCACGATGCGAGCGGGTTGAACGCCGACGATGTCGTTGGTGCGTGTGGCGCGGTGAGCGAGGCCGAGCGGGACGCGACGCGAGGGCATGAACGACGAAGCCCCCGCTCCGGGCTGGAACGGGGGCTTCATCGCGCTTTGGCAGCGCTGTCGGGGCTCAGCTCGACGGGTCGCCGAAGCTGCGCAGGAACAGGTCGTTGATGGCCGCGCGGCCGTCGTCGGTCAGGTTCTGCGTGCCGATGCCGGCGAAGGACTCGCTGATGATGGTGGGCTGGCCGGAGATCTCCCAGGCCGAGCCGCTCCAGCGGAACCACGCGCGCTTCTGCTGATCGAAGACGTAGAGCGGCTTCTTCCAGAGACGCGCGAGCTCGGCGCCCCAGCCGGTGCCGCCGCGGACCGTGTTGTCCTCCTGGATCACGCCGACCACGAACACCTGGCTGGCGTTGGTGATCTGGTGCCAGATCGTCTGGAGGATGCTGCGCACGAGCGGGATCTCCGAGAGCACCCGGTTGAGACGCTTGGAGGCGTTCACCAGGCTGAAGTCGCCCTTCTTCAGCTCGTTCTCGCTGAGCTGGACGATGCCGCGGTTGCGCTCGAGGAGCGTGTGGCCGTCGAAGGTGAAGTTCACCTCCGTCATGCCGTAGCGCTCGGCGCAGGCGCCGAAAGCCGCCTCCGCGCCCTTGTTGCCGCCGGAGATGCAGCGGAAGCGACGCGGATCGCGCGGGCGCTCGGACGCCGCCGGCACGTCCTCGTCGATGATCCGCATGGTGTGCGGGTCGAGGCGGAGGTGCAGATCGGCGAGGTCCTTGCTGTCGTGATCCTTGAGCAGGCGCAGGCGCACGACGTCGCGCTCGGGCTGCAGGAAGACGATCACGCCCACCTGGCTCTGGAAGCGAGCCAGCGCCGCCGGCAGCTCGCTCGGAGCCTTGGGCGCCTCGGACTGGACGGCGAGCCAGAGCTCGACGTTCTGATCCTTGGCGAGCTTGGCCAGGGCGACGGCCGCGTCCTCACCGGCGTGCTCCAGATCGAAGCCGTCGATGACGATGACGTCGGGCGCGAAGTGCGCGATGTCGCGCGCGAACTGCACCGTCTCCTGGATGCGCGCGAGGCTCGAGCGGCCACCGCGCAGCGAGGGCGGCGACGCCGCGGCCTGCGACATCAGCGAGAAGATGAGCCGGTGGCGCTCGATGTCGAGCTTCACCGCGTCCTGCGCTTCGAGCCGACAGACGGCGCAGAGATCGTGGAAGATCTCGTCGTAGTAGGCGCGCACGTGATCCACCGCGTGCTCGTGCGAGATGTGGAGCACGCGGCGGTCACGCATCAGATCGTCGAGGGCGATCTGCACGAGGAGGGGCGTCTTGCCGACGCCCGGGCGGGCCGCAACCACGCCAACGTTCCCCCGACCGAGCCCGCCGTGCATCGATTTCTCGAAGACACGCATCGGGCTCCTCTCGTTGACATCCTTACGGTACATGGCTCCGCCTCCTCACTTGGCTTTTTTGGCCTGCTCTTCGCGGTACTTCTTGATGAGCTCTTCGCTGACCGCGTTGGGCGTGGGTGCGTAGCGAGAGAACTCCATCGTGAACTCCGCCTTGCCTTGCGTCGCCGACCGCAGGACGGTCGAGAATCCGAACATCTCTGCGAGCGGGACCTCTGCCTCGATGCGGCAGAAGCCTTCGCTCTCGGTCGTCCCGATGATGATACCGCGACGTTGCATGAGCGTGCCAACGACGCCGCCCTGGAACTCGCTGGGGCCCTCGACGCCGACCTTCATGACCGGCTCGAGGATCTGCGGGCCCGCCTTGGGGTAGGTCTCGCGCCAGGCGCCGCGGGCGGCCTCCTGGAAGGCGATGTCGGACGAGTCGACCGCGTGGGCCCCACCGTCGTTCAGGATCACCTTGACGCCGGTGACCTGGGCGCCGATGAGCTGGCCCTTCGGCAGCATCGACTGGAAGCCCTTGTCGACGGCCGGGATGAACTCGCGGGGGATGGATCCACCCACGATTTCGTCGGCGAAGAGGTACGGGCCGTCGGCGTACGGCTCCAAGGAGCCGGCCACCTTGCCGTACTGACCCGAGCCGCCCGTCTGCTTCTTGTGCGTGTAGGCGTAATCCACACGCTTCGTGATGGTCTCGCGGTAGGCGACGCGCGGCGGGCTCGTGATCACTTCGGCGCTGTACTCGCGCTTCATGCGCTCGATGTAGACGTCGAGGTGGAGCTCGCCCATGCCGGCGATGATGGTCTCGCCCGTCTCCGGGTCGGCGCTGACGCGGAAGGTCGGGTCCTCCTTGGTGAAGCGACGGAGGGCCTTCGACATGTTCGTCTGGGCCTTCGAGTCCTTCGGGTTCACCGTGAGGCTGATGACCGGCTCGGGCACGTGCATCGACGTCATGGCGACGTTGAGCGTGCCGTCGGTGAAGGTGTCGCCCGAGTTGCAGTCGATGCCGAACATCGCGACGATGTCGCCCGCGGCCGACGAGTCGATGTCCTCCATCTCGTCGGAGTGCATGCGCACCAAGCGGCCGACCTTGGCCTTCTTGCCCGTGCGCGCGTTGATGATCTCGGAGCCCTTGTTGAGGCGGCCCTGGTAGACGCGCAGGTACGAGAGCTGCCCGTAGCGGCCGTCCTCGAGCTTGAACGCGAGCATGACGAGCGGCTTCTCGGCGTCGCTCGAGAGGGTGATCTTCTCCTCGTCCTTGTCGAGATCGACGGCGTTGTTGGTGACGTCGTCGGGCGCGGGGAGGTAGGTGGTCACGCCGTCGAGGAGGAGCTGCACGGCCTTGTTCTTGTAGGCCGAGCCCATCATCACGGGCGCGATCTGGAGGTTGATCGTCGCCTTGCGGACGGCGGTGCGGACGAGCTCCTCCGTGACCTTCTCCTCGAGGATGGCCTCGGTGAGCTCGTCGGAGAACATGGAGAGCGAGTCGAGCATCTCCTCGCGCGCCTTCTTGGCCTCGTCGGCCATGTTGGCGGGGATGTCGCCTTCGATGATCTTCTCGCCGTTCGGGCCCTCGAAGCGGAACGACTTCATCTTGATGAGGTCGACGACGCCTTCGAACTTGTCCTCGAGGCCGATCGGCAGCTGGAGGAGGACCGGGTTCAGGTTCAGCTTCTCGCGGAGCTGCTCCTTCACGCGGAGCGGGTTCGCGCCCGCGCGGTCGCACTTGTTGACGAAGGCGATGCGGGGGACGCCGTAGCGGCGCATCTGCCGGTCGACCGTGAGCGACTGCGACTGCACGCCGGCGACGGCGCAGAGCACGAGGATCGCGCCGTCGAGCACGCGGAGCGCACGCTCGACCTCGATCGTGAAGTCGACGTGGCCGGGCGTGTCGATGATGTTGATGTGGTACTGGCCCCACACACAGTGCGTCGCGGCCGACTGGATCGTGATCCCGCGCTCGCGCTCGAGATCCATCGAGTCCATCTTCGCGCCGACGCCGTCCTTACCCTTCACGTCGTGGATCGCGTGGATCCGCTTGGTGTAGAAGAGGATGCGCTCGGTCAGGGTGGTCTTCCCCGAATCGATGTGCGCGCTGATCCCGATGTTTCGCAACTTGGACAATTCGCTGATCACGATCGCTCCATGATCACCGCCCGGGGGACCTCGACCACAAGGCTCGGAGCCATGGGGGCGCGGGACCGGCGGCTTCGCCGAAGAATTCGCGCGGCCTTATAGTGGTGCCCGGCACCCAGCGCCAGCGGGAAAGCCTAGGCCGGGTACAAAGCCTACCTGAGGTCCCACGTAATCGGCCGGATAGGCGCTTTCCCAGGGGGAAAGCGGCAAAGCCCGAGGTTCGGCCGGACGGCGGAAGGGGCTCGTCTTCTTCCCGATCCGGGTCCCTCGCCCCGTTGCCCTCTTCCGTTGTCTCGCGAAGGGCCGCTGGTTCGAGGGACGCGCCCTTTGCCATCGGGTTCGACGCTCGAGATCGAGCGGGTGAGCTCGGGAGCAGCGATCCCGAGCGAGCTCAGGGACGGGGCTGGATGCGCGCCAGGCCGACGATCTCGTCCCATTCGGGGCCGTAGCCGTCGTAGCGCACGCGGTACTGCTCTTGGCCGACGATGCCGGTGATCGTCGCCGAGTAGATCTGACCGTGCCACTCGACGCGGACGCGATCGTTGATCTTGTAGCGGTTGCTCTGCGCGGCTTGCAGCGCCTTGGCGCGGACCTTCTGCGGCGGCTCGGGGATGCGCACCGGGCCTTCGATCAGGCTCTTGATGCGATCCTTCGGCACGACCTCGTCCCAGACGTCGGCGTAGCCGTCGTAGTGGACCTTGAACTTCGCCGGGCCCTGCGCTTCGAGGATGTGCGCCGGGTACTCGTTGCCTTCCCATTGCACGAGCACGTGATCGCCGACGCCGTACTTCGGCTTGCACCCGGTGAGCGTGAGCCAGGCGAGCGCGAGGACGGGCGTGAATCGTTGCAGCCGAAGCATGTCGTGATGGTGCGCGATCTCGTCGGCACGGCGCAGCGCGCGCTCGCAGGATGCAGCGAGATCGAGGCCCGAGGTTGCTCCGAATGAGCGCGGGACGCCAGATGGAAGAGGCACCAAAGCACGCGCCGCACGCGACGCTGCGTGACCGACGTCGCGATCGCGGGCGCGACGGTGATCGAGGCGCGGCGTGCGGGTGGATGCGAGGCGACAGGCCGGCGTGCTGCTGCGCGCATCACGGAGAGGCGCGCGGCGCTCACGTGGGCAGGACGCGCGTCGCTTGGGTCACGCTGTGCGAGCAGCGCTTCGGATCATCGCGCGCTGCTCGGTGGGGAGCTGCGCTGCGGAAGGGGCCGGAAGGCCGAAGAACGAAGATTACTGAATCTGAGAGGTGAGGACGGGATTCGAACCCGCGTATGACGGTTTTGCAAACCGTTGCCTAACCACTTGGCTACCTCACCGGGAAGTGGTTGAAACGCCGCGCGTTCTGCTCCATCCGGCCGGCGCTGTCAACCCTTGGGACAGTATGTGCTCGACGATGCGTGCAGAGAGCGCGGCGGGCGCGCTCGTCGTCTGCTCGCGGGGCGTGACGAGCGCGCTCGTCGCCGCTCTCGCGCCGCGCGTCGAACCGATCGCGCGGAAGCGGTTTCTCACGCGCCTATGCCGTGACGAAGCTCACGCGGGAAGGCGTTGTGATCGTGCTCTCTGGGGTCTCGCGTAAATGCGCGAAACTGCCGTGATCAATAGGCCTCACACGCGCTTTTTCCTGCGCATGGGAGCAGCGATCCAGCCTTCTCGTGCCGGAAGAAAGCGCCCTCCTCGAAAATCCCCGCTAGCGTTCCCAAACGAAATTGACTACAGCCGGCCGCCAGGAAGGGGCGAGGATCGCCTCCGACCCGAACATCCGGAGGATTCATGAAGCGGAGCTTTTTGTTGTCGGCACTCGTTCTCGCTCTCACTGCTGCCATGCCCGCCTGCGGCGGCGGCGCGACTGGTGAGCCCACGACGCCCGGCGGCGAGGAGAAGAAGGACGAGGGCAGCGGTGATCCGGTCGCGGATCTGAAGGCCACGTCGGACGGCCTCCAGAAGGAGATCGACGCGCTCTTCGAGCCGATCAAGAACGCGGACGCGGTCATCACGGCGGTTGCCGACATCCCGAAGGAGATCAAGGCCGCCAAGAGCAAGGCTGACCCGAAGAAGCTCATGGCCGAGGCCTCCAAGCTCGTCGACAGCGGCGAGTTCAACCTCGAGGGCACGGGCCTCGAGGGCGAGCTGAAGACCAAGGTGACGGAGCGCTTCGAGAAGCTGAAGGCGCTCGTCGTTTCGATCAAGACGCTGCCGGAGAAGACGGCGGCCCTCCCGGGCAAGATCGGCGACGCGGCCAAGAAGGTCGCGACGGCGGGCCCGGCGGCGATCGGCAAGGCGAAGGCCAAGGCGATGGCGCCGTTCGGCGTGAGCGCCGACGACAAGAAGAAGGCCGAGGAGGACATCAAGACGATCGAGGGTATCGTCAAGTCCTTCCCCGAGAAGGCCGAGGGCTGGAAGAAGGATGTCACCGACATTCCGACCAAGGCCAAGGACATCCCGACCAAGATGAAGGCCGCCTTCAAGGCGTGATTCATCACGCGCGCTCATCAGCGCGCGTCTCTCGCCACTCCCCGCGAATTCTCCGGAAGATCCCGCCGCGTGACATCGCTCACGCGGCGGGGTGCATGAGATTCTCGGTCGGCTCTTACCTCCCCGCGCCTCGCGCGCGTGGGAGGTCCTTCCCCCCACGAGCTTGGGATCGCACGCAGCACCGACGCCGCCGCCGAAGGTGGACGGCGCGGAGGGGCTGCGCGCACGTGGGCGAATGCGACTCGCGAAGGCGAGCCGCATTCGCGATCACGAGCACGACGATGCACGCAGGCGTGTTGGGAAGCACGTGCGTGCAGAGCGCCATGCGATGAAGCGAGCGCGTGTGGGCACGAGCACGCAGAGCGCCATGCGAGCGCAAAGCGCCATGCGATGAGGCGAGGGCGCAAAGCGATGAGCGCGAGCACGCAAGGGCCATGCGGTGAGCTCGGGCACGCGCGTACAGAGCGCAACGAGCGCGAGCACGACAGCACGGATCAGCACGGCGTGATGATCACGATCGCGCACGCTCAGCGCGTCAGCGCCGCTCGGCCGGAGCGCTCGAGGATCACGCGAGGCGCAGTGCTATGCGGGCTCGGCGACAGCGCTTGATGAGCCTCTTCTTCGTCTTTTTGCGTCTTCGCGTCTTTGCGCCTTTGCGTTCCTTCTCCCTCTCCGCTCCCGAATCACGATCACGCGAGACGCGGTGATACGCGAGCTCGGCGACAGCGCTTGATGATCACGCGAGGCGCGGTGATACGCGCGTGAGCGAACACACCCCGCGAGCAGACGCAGTGATGCGTGCGGAGGCGGTGAGCGGGATCGATGGGAGAGGGATCAGCCGCGCTTCACGCAGCGGAAGCAGGCGCGGATGGGGAGGGCGTCGAATGGGGCGCTGCGACGGGCGGTGATGCGGAAGTGGCGATCGAGGACGCGCTCGAAGGCGTCCGGCGTCCATTGGTGGATGTGGAACTCGTCGCCGCCCCACTGCACGCGATCGCGAAGCACGTAGTACGCGGGCGAACGGCGGACGACGTCCTTCAGCTTGAGGATGAGCGGGTCGTTGGGGACCGTGATCACCGCCACGCCGTAAGGCCGGAGGAGGCGCGCGATGGTGGCGAGGATGGCCTCCGGATCCTTGGTGTGCTCGAGCACCTCGGTGCAGATGATGCGGTCGAAGGAGGCGGAGGGGAGATCGAGCTTGTCGACCTCGCCCTTGATGAAGCGCACGTCGTAGCCGGCCAGCGTCTTGCGCGCGACGTCGAGGAAGACCGAGGAGACGTCGATGGCGGTGAGGCGCGCGTCGGGGAACATGCGCAGCACGTGACCGCCGCCGGAGCCGACCTCGGCGAGCTCGAGGCCGCGCACGTCACCCGCGAACTCACGGATGATTTCGAGGCGGCGACGCTCGATGAGCCGGATGGGGAGCGGCGACTTGGCGTAGTAATCCTCGATCGGGTAGTCGCGAGCCAAACGATCGTTGATGGCCTCGACATCGGCGTCGCTCTGCATCGGCGCTCTTTAGCATTGGGACCGTCGTTCTCCAACGATCGACGGGTGCTGCACGCGCGCTGCGAGGCCTCGCCGGAGGAGCCTGGAAAGCCCCGGGGCGCGCGGGCCATCGCTACATGTCGACGTCGATGAGCGCCTGCGTGAGGATGTAGTTGGCCACGAGGATCGAGATGGCGCTCTCCACCACGGCGCGCGTCGTGGCCACGCCGACGCCGCGGGCGCCGCCCGAAGCGAAGAAGCCGTGGCGACACGAAATCGAGGACACCAAGAAGCCGAAGACGGCCGCCTTGATGATGCCGATGTAGAGGCCTTTGGGCGTGGCGAGATCGCGCACGCTCTGGAGGAAGATGCCGGTGTCGCCGCCGAGCCAGATGACGGCGACCAAGTAGGCGCCGCACATGCCGACGCACGTGTAGAGGATGCAGAGCAGCGGCACCATCAGCACCGCGGCCACGAGGCGCGGCGAGAGCAGGTACTGCACCGGGTTCACGCCCATGGTGGCGATGGCGTCGATCTGCTCGGTGACGCGCATGTTGCCGAGCTCGGCCGCCATGGCGCTGCCGGCGCGGGCGGTGACCATGATGGCCGAGAAGACGGGCGCGAGCTCCTGCGTGAGGGAGAGCGCGACGATGCCACCGACGCGGCCCTCGGCGCTGAATTGGCGGAGCGCGTAGCTGGTCTGGAGCGCGAGCACCATGCCGCTGAAGACGCCGGTGAGGCCGACGATGAACAGCGACTGCACGCCCATGAAGTCCATCATGGCCAGCATCTGCCCGGGCCTGAACGGAGGGCGAAAGAGCCACACCACGGTCTTCGCCGTGAGCGTGACGATGGTGCCCACGTTGTCGAGCGCATCGAGCACGGGCTCGACGGCGCGCGCGAGGGCACTATTTTTCAGGCTCTTTCCGCTGCCGTCCACGGGTGGCAACGTTCTATCACGGAGCCCGTGAGGTGCGCGCGAGCGCGTCGCCGCGCGGGCCCGTGCCGCGGGGATGCGCGGTCCGCTCGCCCGCCGGCGAGACGCGGAGCGAGAGGACGAGCGCGTCGCCGCCGAGCGCGTCGAGGTACGGCGTCCCCCACTCGATGAGCAGGAGGGCGCCGTCGCCGCGCTGCTCGCGGAGGCCCAGCGGACCGAGCTCCTCCGGGCCGTGCAGGCGGTAGAGATCGGCGTGCCGGATGGGAAGGCGGCCGTCGTACTCGTGTACGATGGTGAAGGTGGGGCTGGTGACCGGGATCGACGGCGGCACGCCGAGGGCCCGGCAGAGCGCGCGCGAAAAGAAGGTCTTGCCGGCGCCGAGGTCGCCTTCGAGCACGACGAGATCGCCCGCCGCGAGCGCGGGCGCGAGGCGCTCGGCGAGGTGAATGGTGGCGCGACGGGTGGGGAGCGCGACGAGGTCCATCCGCCTCAGAAGCGCACCGAAGCGCCGAGCGTCGCCCCGAGCACGAGGATCGATCCGTTGCTCACCGGCACCCATCGCAGGTTGCCGAGGTTCATCTCGAGCTGGAACGAGGGGGACAGCGCGTAGGCGAGATCGAGCGCCGCGCCGAGCATGGGATGCGCTTCCGTGCCCGAGGTGTACGTGCCGAGGCTCTTGTCGTCGACGACGTTGGCGCCGAGCTGGAAGAAGCCGCCGACCAAGATCTCCGGTCCGATGTAGAACGGCGCGCCCGCGAGGACGCCGTCCGCGCCGCGTGAGAGCGCAGGCGAGAACATCCAGCGCGCGCCCGCGGCCAGCCAAAGCGCGCGCGGGCCCGCGAGGTTGCCGCCGAGCTCGGCGAAGGGCTCGAGCCCGAGATCGGTGACGGCGACGCCGCCGCGCACGGCGCCGGTGAACGAGGTGCCCTTGGGCTGCATGACGCCTGCCGGCACCGAGGGACGAACCGCGGGGAGCGCGAAGCCGATCGTCGCGCCGATGAAGCCGCGCTTGCCGCCGCTGTACGGAGGCCAGGTGTCGCCGGAAGCACCGAGCGGGTAGTTGACGTGCGCGCGGCCATCGACCGGCGGGACCGCAGGCGGCGGCGGAGGCGCGGGAGGCGCAGGCGGAGGGGCCACCGGAGGTGGAGGCGCGGGCGGCGCAGGCGGAGGCGCGGCGGGGTTGATGCGTTCCCAGGGCAGCGCGCCGGCACCGATGCCCTCGGGGCGGACGAGGACGGCGAGCATCTCTTGAATCTGCGCCTGCGCGCGGGCCTTCTCGACCTCGCGGGCGACCGACTCGACGCGGCCTGCTTTGATCAACGCCGCCACGAGCTCCACGCGCTCCGTGGTCACCGCGGGCTCGACCGATCCGACGAGCACCCAATCGGCGTGCGTGGCGGCACCGACGGCGCGGTATTCCTCGGTGGTGTCGGCGACGCCGTCGGTGACGTAGGTGGTGATCGCGGCGCTGACTTCGGGCGCAGGGACGAGCGTGTGCCCGAGCGCCGCGAGGCTCCGGCCGAGGTCGCCGTCGAGGGCGACGCGCGCCGCGGGATCGGCGCCGCCGCGCGACGGCAGCAAGGCGATGCGATCGGCCCACGCGAGAGGCGCGGCGAGGAGCACCGCGAAGAGCGCCGCTGTGGAGGCGAGAGGGCGGGTGATCATCCGCCTCTCGGTCTAGCTTGGCGAGCGCGGGGCGGCGAGGGCGAGCACGCTTCCAGCCCAAGCAGGCAGACGGAAGCCGCGCACACAGGCACGTCGGGGCCACGCGGAGGGGACTTCCAGCCCCGCAAGCCGGCACCGCCGCTTCGTTCGCCCGAACGCGCAGCGCATGTCGGCCATGGGCGCCGCGTGTGTCGGTGCGCATGTCGGCATGCACGTCGCCGATGCGAAGCGCATGTCGGCGAAGGGCGCCGGTACGCATGCCGGGGTGCACGTGTCGCCGACGCGCGGTCTGCTCGCGTCGCCGGCGCGCAGCGCATGTCGGCGCGGTGGGAGCACGGTTTGGACGTGCGTGAATGATTGTGATGGCCGGCGGCGTTCTTAGCCTGACGCGGACAACGGGGGGCCGAGGAGGGAACATGGTTCAGATGCCCGAGGACGACACGACACCCGTCGAGGTCTTGAAGCGGAGCGCATTCACCTGCGCGGCGGTCTTTGCCGACGAGTCGGTGAGGGGAAAAGAGAAGGGGCTCCGCGGAGCCCATGCAGCGCTGCGAGGCACCGTGCGCGCGCTGGAAGATCTGCGCGAGACCGAGCAGGAGAAGAGCGCCGTGCTCACGCAGCTCGACGGCGTCGTGGATCGCCTGGTCAACGAGCTCGCCGGACGGCTCCTCTTGCTGGTCGACAAGGACTACGAGCACCCGCTCTATCGTCGCTACGTGCCCGGGAGCGTGCGCGACATCACCCAGGCCGACATGCGCGTGGAGGAGCCCGCGCGTGTGGCCGAGATCGTCAAGCTCCTCACCGAGGACGAGGACAAGCCCGGGATCGGCCCGCTCGCGACCGAGATGGCGCCGCGCCTCCAAGCCGCGAACGAGCGGGTGCTCGCCGCGGAGAAAGATCTCGCGGCCACCGAGTCCGAGGCCGCGCACCTCGAGAAGAACGTCATCCCCGCGCTCCTCGTCACCTGGCGCACCGAGTACAAGACGCTGGAGGCCGCGCTCACCGCGGCGTGGCCGCTGGATTCGAGCCGGGTGCAGCGGTGCTTCAAGCCGTTCCGCAAGCCCAAGCCGGCAGCGGCGAAGAAGGCCGTGCCGGGAAAGCCCGTCACCGCTGACGGCACGGGCAAGTCGACCGGCTGATCGCAGCGGCTCGGGGACGATGACGCTCCGGCGCATCGAGCCGACCGAGCCAGGGTATCCGGGAGGCGTCGAAGGCGACTTCGGCGCCTCCTGTGCTTTTCCGGGACGAGCACGAGGGCGCTCGGCGCGCGCCCGGATGGATTCCGGATCGTGGCGAAGGGCCCTCGGCGCGCGCCCGGAAAGGCGCGGGAAGCGATGGACGGCGCGAGGCGCGACGCCGAGCATCTTCCGGGACGGCGCGAACGGTGCTCGGCGCGACGCCGAGAGCTCCCGGCAGGGCCCAACAGGCGTGACGCAAGCGACCGGAATCCTTTCGGAACGCGGCGAACGGCGCGAGGCGCCGCCCCGAAAAGGCCCGGTGACGCCGGCAGCATCGTCGGGTCCGGGCCGGAACGATCGATGGCGGATGCGCGTCGACGTGGAGCGCTTGGCCGTATGCTGGGGCATGCGCGCCTGGGTTCTTGTCGCTCTCATGCTGTGTGGATCGACGGCTTGCGGATCGACGGCGATTTCGGAGGTCACCGGCGGAACGACGAGCGGCTCCGGCGGCGCTGCTGCATCCAGCGGATCGGGCGCGTCGGGAGGAGGCAACGCATGCACGCCGTGGAACGGATCGGGCGAAGCGTGCACGGCCTCGGAGCCGATGACGATGGTTCAGTGCGTGACGCCGAAGGCCATCTGCTCGTGCGGCGGCGGCGCGCTCGACTGCTACGACAGCGAGACCTTCACGAAGCTCGACTTCCAAGGGCCCACGGCGCCGCCGCCGGACGGCGCCTGCTGCGACACGGAAGGAATGACGTGCGGTGGATACTCGGATTGCGGGCCGCTCTGTCATTGCACGGGCGGCACCTGGTCCTGCGCGACGCCCGCCGCGTGCCCGCCGTTCACGTGCCCCACGACCTCCAATGCGCTGTTCGCGCTGCAGGACGCGGCGTGCCCGAAAGAGCACATCGGCCTGTTGTGCAGCGTCGGTGAAGGCTGCGGCTACCTGGGCTGTACGTGCACGCTGAAGCCGGAGACGGGAGACGCCGCCTGGCGCTGCATCGCGGCGCCCTGCTGACCATCACGTCAGGAGAGCGCGCCGTTGCCTCCACGAGCCGAGCGCGGGGAGCACGACGGGCGCGACATCGAGCAGGCCCGCCGCACGATGTGGCTGGGTATGATGAGGCATGCGCATCTGGCTTCCGGTCTTCGCGTTAGGTGCCCTCGTCGCTTGCGGGTCGAACGATCCACAGCTCACCGGTGGAACCACGAGCGGCTCCGGGGGGACCACGAGCAGCTCGAGCAGCTCGAGCGGCACGGGCGCATCGGGAGGCGCCGGCTCGGGTGGATCGGGCGGCGCGTGCACGCCTTGGAGCGACACCGGCGCGGTCTGCGCGCACACCATGCAGTGCGTGGCGCCCGGGGTTGCTTGCTCCTGTGACAGCAGCTCGTTCGACTGTCGCAGCACGGTGGATTTCTCGCCGCTGCCCTTCAAGGGCCTCGCGAAGGTGCCGCCCAACGGCGCGTGCTGCGACATCGAGGGGATGACTTGCGGCGGCTACGAAGACTGCGGGCCGGTCTGCACGTGTGAGGGCGGCGCGTGGTCCTGCAAGCCGGACGTCATGTGCGAGCCCTTCGCGTGCCCCACCGACGTCGGCGATCTCCAGGCCCTGCACGACACACCCTGCGACGGCCACATCGGCCAGGGGTGCAGCATCGGCCCGGCCTGCGGCGGCACGTTCTGCACGTGCACGCTGGACGACGAGACCGCGAAGCCGTCATGGCGCTGCGCCACGACGCCGTGCTGAGGCAGGGCGCGGCGATCGCGACGGCTTCCCCTCAGACGCGGCGACGGCGGCGCGGCGCGGTCGCGAGCGACGCCTCGCCGGCGGGAGGCAACACGCTCACGCGCACGGCGACCTGACGCGCCGGCAGTGAGCTGGTGACGGTCAGCGCTTGCAGGACGCGGCGCACGTCGTCGCGCACGTAGGGGCCGAGCTTGTTCGATGCGTGCTGGAGCAGTCGGCCGGCGAAGGTCGCCATCATGGCGTGAGCGACCCAGTCGTCTCTCTCGGGAGCACCGGCGCGCTTGTGGTGCTCGTCGTAGTCACGCGCGATCGCGCCGAGCTCACCCGACGTGCCGAGGGCGCGGCGGATGATGAAGCGCGCGGCGAGCTCGTTCTCGATCGGAGCGGTGCGCTCTTCGACTTCGTCGGCGAGCTCTTCGTGGCCGGCCATGCGCAGGAGCATGGACCAGTGGCGACGAGCGACCTCGACGAGGCGCGGCGCCAAGAGGTGCTCATCGGGAACGCCCACGGTGTCGGGCACGAGACCGTAGGCACCGAAGGCGTGGATGAAGGCGTTCAAGACCGCGGAGCTCGTCGGGGTCTGGTGGACGTAGACGATCGGCGGTTGCTCGACCGAAGTCGCCGCGGACGCGGCCGGCGCATGCCGATCGCGGACGGGCTGCGGCTCGTGGATCTCGGCGGGCGGCTTGGTGACGGTGGCCGACGCGGCGGGACGACGGCGCACGCGGCCGCCGTGACGCGCGGCCCGGTCGGCGCGAGCCTTGGCATTCTCGGGATCGGTGTCGGCGAGCAGCTTGAACAGGCGTGCTGCGTGCTCGGCGTCGGAGGAACCGTTGGGCTTCGACATTCGCGCGATTCCCGAAGGCGGGATCTGCTCGAACGTCTAACACGAACTCGTTCAGCTCCGCGCAGGTGTTCAGCGGGAAAGTTGACTTTGATGACTGACCTTCACCGCCGCGAACGCGGGGAGGAACGAGGCTCGTTGCGCGAGCGCGCGGCGCCGGCTCGACCGAGGGCGAGGGGAAGGAACACGCAAAAAGGCGGGAAAAGTGAGGCTCGCAGCGCCGGCTCGACCGAGGGTAGGGGAGGGAACGCCAAGGCGCGGAGGCGCGAAGGAGCAGAGAGGCGTCTTTGCTTCGGCGTTGGCTCCGACTCGAGAGGCCCGCGGTGATCAGCGGGAGATTTCGCGGACGGTGACGGTGCGGGGGAGGGTGCGGGCGCCGGCGAAGCCTTTGGCTTCGGTGGTCCAGAGATCGGCTTGGGCGTTCTCCAAGCTGGAGGTGGCGAGGGCGCGGCGGGCGGTGACCTCCTGCGGATCTTCGGTGCCGCGCGGGGGAAGCGATTGCACGCCGGCCCAAGCGAGCACAGCGGCGTCGCGGCCGAGCGCGGTCCAGAAGCCGGGGGGCGAGGCGTGCGTCTTCAACCAACCTTCGAGCGCCCGGGGCTTCGATCCGAGCGCGATGGGATAGAGGCCCGCGCTCGCGGCCACGCTGCCCGATGGCAAGCCGGCGGGGTCCGACTCGAAGCCCGCGGCGAGCTTGAGGCGCAGCGGGGCGGAGGACACGACCGCCGCGCGAACGCAGTCCGGCTGCGCCTCCAAGAGGATGCCGCCTACACCGAGCGGCTTCCACGAGGCGGCCGCCTCGCGGCATCCGCGGACATGCGCGATCTCGGGGCGCGGCGCGCGCGGCGGGATCGGCTCGTCGACGAGGAGCGCGAGCGGGCTCGCGCCGCGCGCGGTGAGGGCGGTGATGAGGGCGCTCTCGATGTCGTCGGGATCGAGGCCGATGACGAAGGTGAAGCGCGCCTTGTCGGATCGGGCCGAGCGCGCGGGCGGACGCAGGAGGATCACCGGGATCTGCCGCGACTCGGCGAACATGGCCGCGACGGTCGCCTCCTGCGTGTCGGAGCCGGCGATCAAGATCGAGGCGCCGTCGGCGCTCAGGGCGGCGAGCGCCTCTTCGATGCGATCGGGTGAGCCCTTGTCGTCACGGCTCACGAGGCGCGCGGCCGATCCCGGCAGACCGAGGCCGAAGGCGATGCCCTCGGCGACGTCGGCGCCGCGACGGCGTGTCTTGTCGTTGCGGAGCGAGAGCAGGAGGCCGACGGTGCGCGCCTCGACGCGCGCGCGGTTCGCGCCGGCGGCGAGCTGGGCGACGGCGTCGCTCTGATCGCCGAGCAGGTTGCCCGCGATCGAGAGGAGCTGATGCGCGAGCTCGGCGTCCTTGTCGGCGCGGGCCACGGTGGCGAGGCGCTGGGCGACGAGGCGCCGGATCTCGAGCTCCTCCTCGGCGACGGAGGCGACCTCGATGCCGCGCGGGCGGCGCATCCACAACGACAGCTCGAGGCCCGGGACGCGCTCCAGGTTGCGCTCGATCTGGGCGCGCACCGTGGCCCGCTCTTCGAGGCCGGCCTCGCGCTGCCAGATGCTCATGAGGCCGAGCGCATAGTCCCACTCACCGGCTTGCAGCGCGCTCTCGACGATCTCGGCGTTGAATAGCGACCGCGCCCAACCATCGATGAGCTTGCTCACGAGCGGGGCGAGCAGATCGAGCGCCTCGCGCGGCTTGCCCTGCCGGCGCAGCGCCGCGCCCTGCACGGTGTGGGCGATGTCCCCGACCGTGCCGGTGCCGACGCCCTTCTCGACGAGGCGGGCGCGGGCGAGCGCGAGCGCGAGATCCCCTTGCTCCAGCGCGATCCAGGAGAGGAGCGCGTCGGCTTGGCGGACCAAGGGATCGGTGGGGTACTTCTTCTTGAGCTCTTCGATCGGGATCTCCATGCGGAGCCGCTCCGCGCGCGAGGCGCGGGACCAATCGGCGAGCAGTCTCCGGTACGCGGTCTCGGCACGGAGCGACGGCGACAGGAGCGCGGTCGGCTTCTTCGCCTCTTCGCTCGCGCCCGAGCAGGCGGTGAGCCCGAGCCCCATCCAAAGCGCGAAGGCCCCGGCACCACGCATCACGCGATCGAGCACACATGGAGCCGCAGGTGCGCCGGACGGCACCGCGATGAAATGCGCCGTAGCGGCACCCTCGAGCGCGTGGCCCAGCTCGTTCGGGCGCCTCGGGAGATGAACGGCACCATGATTCTGCCGAGCGGCGCCGGGTGTGGCGACGGGGAGGTGCGGCGGCTCGTGGGTCCTCGCCTCAGGCATTACCTTGACGTCCCCATCCCCTTCCCATACATCGCCCTCGCCCGCACACGCCGATTTGTCTGCCCGCTCGATGGGCGGGTCCCGCACGCGGTGGTGTGCCCGAGGTCGATCGTGTCCGAAGAATCCAACACGAAGTCCCTCTTCGACAAGAGCCGCCGCCCGTTTCTGATGCGCAAGATTCACTCCCTCACGGGGGTGCTTCCGGTGGGCGGGTTCATGGTGTTCCACCTCTTCGAGAACGCGAAGGCCCTTCAAGGGCAGGCGCCGTTCGACGAGGCGGTCTCCGGCATCAACCACATGCCGTACCTGCCGGTGCTCGAGGCGACGATCCTCCTGCCCCTCCTGTTCCACGCGGTGTACGGCGTGGTGATCGCGCTCCGCGGGCGGTACAACGTGGGCCGCTATCCGTACTCGCGGAACTGGATGTTCACGCTCCAGCGCGTCACGGGGCTCGCGGCCTTCGCGTTCATCCTCTTCCACCTCTACGAGTACTGGTGGCCGAAGCAGACGGGCAAGCTCGCTCCCGAGCAGTTCTACCCGCAGCTCTGCGCCAACATGAGCTCGACCATCGGGCCGGTGCCGGTGGTGGCGCTGATCTACATCCTCGGCATCGCGGCGTGCGTGTTCCACTTCGCCAACGGCCTCTGGGGCTTCTGCTTCTCGTGGGGCTTCACCGTGTCGCGCCGGGCGCAGCAGCTCACGGCGACGGCGTTCGGCCTGGTGGGCCTCGTCGTGTTCCTGCTCGGGGCCAACACGGCGATCTACTTCGCCACGGGCTCGCGCTTCCCGGACGCGATCAAGGAGAAGATCCTCGGCGCGAGCGAGTCTCACAGCGGCGCGCGCACCTGCGCGGACGTGAACTTCACCAAGGCCCAGGCGAGCGCAGCGCATTGATCCTCGAAGGTCCGGCGCAGCGCCGGGCCCCTCTGTCGGAGCAACGTCATCCCCATGGCAGCAAAGAGCACGATCCGGAGCGAAGGCGGTAAGGTGAGGCGCGTGATCGTCGTCGGCGGCGGGCTCGCCGGCTTGATGACGGTCATCAAGCTCTGCGAGGCCAAGGTCCCGGTGGATCTGATCTCGCTCGTGCCGGTGAAGCGGTCCCACTCGGTGTGCGCGCAGGGCGGCATCAACGCCTCCGTGAACACCAAGGGCGAGGGCGACAGCCCGCAGGTGCACCTCGAGGAGACCGCGTACGGCGGCGACTTCCTCGCCAACCAGCCGCCCGTGAAGGGCATGGCCGACGCGGCCCCCGGCATCGTCTACATGCTCGACCGCATGGGCGTGCCCTTCAACCGCACGCCCGAAGGTCTGCTCGACTTCCGCCGCTTCGGCGGCACGCTCTTCCACCGCACCGCGTTCGCGGGCGCGACCACGGGGCAGCAGCTCCTCTACGCCCTCGACGAGCAGGTGCGCCGCTGGGAGACGCAGGACGTCGTCGACGAGCACGGCGTCTCCATCCCCGGCGAGAAGATGGTGCGGAAGTTCGAGTTCTGGGACTTCCTCCAGGCCGTCATCGACGACAACGGCGTGTGCGTCGGCGCCATCGCGCAGGACCTGAAGACGATGGCCATCCGCCACTTCCGCGGCGACGCGGTCGTCCTCGCGACGGGCGGCTGCGGCATCATCTTCGGCCGCTCGACGCTGAGCGTGATCTGCACCGGCACCGCGGCCTCGGCCGTGTACCAGCAGGGCGCGGTCTACGCGAACGGCGAGTTCATCCAGGTGCACCCGACCGCGATCCCGGGCGCCGACAAGCTCCGCCTCATCAGCGAGAGCGCCCGCGGCGAAGGCGGCCGCGTGTGGGTGCCGAAGGACGGCAAGGACAAGCGCAACCCCAAGGACATCCCCGAGAAGGAGCGCGACTACTTCCTCGAGCGGATGTACCCGGGCTACGGCAACCTCGTGCCCCGCGACATCGCCTCGCGCGCGCTCTTCAAGACGTGCTTCCACGAGGGCCGCGGCATCTTCAACGAGAAGACCGGCAAGAACGAGAACGAGGTCTACCTCGACCTCACGCACAAGGACGAGAAGTTCCTCCGCTCGAAGCTCGCGGGCATCCTCGAGATCTACGAGAAGTTCGTGGGCGTCGACCCGTACCACAACCCGATGAAGGTCTTCCCGGCCGTGCACTACTCGATGGGCGGCCTCTGGGTCGACTACGAGAAGGACGCGCGCGGCTCGCTGAAGACGGGCTCGCCGCGCAACCACTCGACCAACATCCCCGGGCTCTACGCGGTGGGCGAGGTCGACTACCAGTACCACGGCGCGAACCGCCTCGGCGCCAACTCGCTGCTCTCCTGCATCTGGGGTGGCATGGCCTGCGGGCCCGCGGTGGCGACGTACCAAAAGAACCTGCCGCAGAGCTCGTTCGACCTGCCGCAGTCGATCTTCGACAAGTCCGAGAAGCGGGCGCAGGGCGAGTACGAGCGCGTGCTCACGCAGAACCAGGATCGCAAGGACGCGGAGAACCCCTACGTGCTTCACGCGGAGCTCGGCGAGACGATGCTCCGCGACTGCACCATCGAGCGCCACAACAAGACGCTGGAGAAGGTGCTCGAGAAGATCAGCGAGCTCGACGAGCGCGTGAAGAAGGTGAAGACGCCCGACACCTCGGCGCGCGTGAACCAGGGCGCCCAGTTCGTGCGGCACCTGGAGAACATGCTGGTGCTCGCCCGCGTCATCGCCACCGGCGCGAAGAACCGCGACGAGTCGCGCGGCGCCCACTACAAGCCGGCGTTCCCGACGCGCAACGACGCCGACTGGCTGCGCACGACGATGGCGGTCCACGAGCAGAAGGGCGCGGTGAAGTACGTCCGCGAGCTCGACTACTCGGTGGGCGGCAAGAGCATCCACGTCACCGACGCGGTCGACACCAGCTTGGTGACGCCGCGCGAGCGCAAGTACGAGCAGGCCGGCGCCGCCAGCGCCGCCGCGACGGGCAAGCTGCCCGAGGGGCAGCAGAAGAAGATCGCGTGACCGCGACGCACGCGACGCACCGACAAGCGTGACTGAACCGAACCGCGCCCTTCGAGGGCGCGGGGTCTGCGAGCGAAGACATGGCCGAGACGAACGAAAGCAAGGGAAGCGGAAGGCTCGTTCACCTCAAGGTGCGCCGGCAGGACGGGCGCGACATGCCCGAGACGCGCCGGTGGGAGGAGTTCAAGGTCCCCTACCTGCCGCAGATGAACGTCAACAGCGCGCTGGAGCAGATCCGGAAGAACCCGGTCACCCTCGACGGCAAGGAGGTCGCTCCGCCCGTCTGGGAGGCCGCCTGTCTCGAGGAGGTCTGCGGCTCCTGCACGATGATCATCAACGGCCGCGTGCGGCAGGCCTGCTCCGCGCTGGTGGAGCAGATCGCGCCCAACGGCGAGGTGATCACCATCGAGCCGATGAGCAAGTTCCCCTGCGAGCGCGACCTCGTCGTCGATCGCAGCCGCATGTTCGACAACCTGAAGCGCGTGAAGGCCTGGATCGATCTCGACGGCACCCACGAGCTCGGCCCCGGCCCGCGCGAGTCGCAGGAGCAGCAGCAGGAGCGCTACCCGCTCTCGCGCTGCATGACCTGCGGCTGCTGCGTGGAGGCGTGCCCGCAGTTCAACGAGTCGTCGCCGTTCATCGGGCCGGCCGCGATCAACCAGGTGCGCCTCTTCAACATGCACCCCTCGGGCGCGATGCACCGCACGGCGCGCCTCGAGTCGCTCATGACCGAGGGCGGCATCGCCGACTGCGGCAAGGCGCAGAACTGCGTCGAGGTCTGCCCCAAGGAGATCCCGCTCGTCGACTCGATCTCCAGCGTCGCCCGCGACACCACGAAGCACATGCTCTTCGGCTGGCTGCTGAAGTAGCGAGCCCCGCGCGCTCGGCGAGGCCGGGCGCGCCCCCATGCCCCCGCACGCCGGCTCGCGCTATCCTGCCAGCATGAGCGTCGCAAAGAAGGTCCCGCCCGCACCGGCCACGCTCGACGATCTCTTCGCCATCCCCGAGGAGGAGCGGCGGCACGAGCTCATCGACGGTGATCTGATCGAGAAGGGCGCTGCGACAGGCGAGCACGGCGGCGCGCAGGCGCGCGTCGTGGTTACTTTGGGCGGTCCATTCGACCGGCGGCCAGGAGGGCGACGGCCGGGCGGCTGGTGGTTCGCGACCGAGGTCGAGATCCTCATGAGCCGCGGAAATGTGCTCCGGCCCGACATCGTCGGCTGGCGGCGCGAGCGCGCCGAGCAGCGCCCGACGGGGACGCCGATCGCGCTGGTGCCCGATTGGATCTGCGAGATCCTCTCGACGAACCGGCGCAACGATCTCGTCAAGAAGAAGCGCATCTATCACCAGGACCGCGTCCCCCACTACTGGATCCTCGATCCCATCGAGCAGACGCTCGCCGTGAATCGCTGGGGCCCGGACGGGTACATCGAGGTGCTCGCCGCGCAGCGCGGAGAGCGTGTGCGCGCGGAACCGTTCGATGCGGTCGAGCTGTACGCGGACGTGCTGTTCGGCGACGACGAGCCGGACGAATAGCGCGCCGCGAGGCATGACCTCGCCCGTCCGGTCGCTCGCGATTCACGCAAGTGCGGCGCCCCGATCCCGGCGGCGCCGAGCCGTGATAAGCGGAGGGCGTGCCTTCCGCTCCCCACGATGCCCGCGGCGGCCTCCTCTCGGCCCCGGAGATCGCCGAGTGGCTCATGCCCCTCGAAGCGGCGGGCTCGGGTCGCAAATCGAGCCCGAAGCGCGTCGGCGGCAAGGCCGCGTCGCTCGGGCGGCTGATCCGCGAGGGCTTCCCGGTCCCGCGCGGGTGGGTGATCGACGCGCGCCGGTTCGAGCGTGACGTCGAGGGCGCCCTGCCTCGCGGGCACGACATCGCCACGCTGATCAAGCTCGCCCACACCAAGGCCGGCGTCGATCGCGCGGCGCGGGCGCGCGATCACATCCTGGGGATGGACCTGCCCGATGGCCTCCGGCACGCGCTCGAAGCGCTGTGGAAGGCGATGGAGGCCGAGGCGCCGTGGGGCTTCGCGGCGCGATCGAGCGCGACCTGCGAGGACATGGAAGAGACGTCGCTCGCCGGCGTGGCCGCGACGGTGCTCGGCGTGCGCGGGCCCGAGGCCATGGGCGATGCGGTCCGCAAGGTGTGGGCGAGCGCGTACCTGCCGCGGGCGCTCGCGTACCTCTCGCACGCGGGCGTGCGCGAGCTGGGCATGGCCGTGGTGCTCCAAATCGTGGTGCGCGCGGAAGCGGCCGGCGTGCTCTTCACGGCGCCGCCGCCGGGGCTCGACGGCGAGCACTGGCATCTCGACGAGCGGCTCGTCAACGCGACGCTCGGCCTGGGCGCGCCGGTGGTCGAAGGCGCCGCCACCGCGGACACGGTGCGGATCGCGCGCGAAGGCGGCGCGGTTTCTCACGCGGTGATCGCGGACAAAAGGCGCGCGCTCGTGGTCGGCACGGAAGGCGTCCAGGAGATCGAGGTCGCCGATCGCAAGGCCCGCGCGCCGGCGCTCTCGCGCGAGGTGCTCCGCGAGATCGCGGCCCTCGCCGAGAAGCTCGAAGCGCGCGCCCCCGCGCTGTTCAAGGCGACCCGATCCGACTCGTCGCTCCTGCGTCGCGACACCCCGGCGCCGCTCGACGTGGAGTTCGCCGTCGCCGCCGAAGACGAGGACGGCTCCGCCATCACCGAGTGGGAGTCGCGCCTCGGCGAAGCGCCGCCGCGCGTGTGGCTCTTGCAAGCGCGGCCCGTCACCGGCGGTGGATTCCCCGAAGGCGGCGACGCCGACACGGTGTGGTCGCGCGCCAACGTCGGCGAAGCGCTGCCCGGCCCGGCCACACCGCTCACCTGGTCGATCGCGCGCGCCTTCTCGGACAGAGGCTTCCATGAAGCGTTCACCGCCCTCGGCTGCAAAGTGCCGCGCGACGCGACCCTCGTGGGCAACGTGCAGGGCCGCTTCTACCTGAACCTCTCGGCCTTCATGCAGATCGCCGCGCAGGTGCCCGGCCTCGGCCCGCGCGCGCTGCTCACGGCGAGCGGCGGCGCCAACGAAGCCGCGATCGCGCTCTTGGAGCGGCAAATCGAGGATGTTTCGCACGGCCGCTTCCTCCTGCGCCTCCCCTTCACCGCGCCCCGCCAGATCGCGCGGCAAGCGCGGCTCGAGCGCGAGGTCGCCGCGTTCGAGGCCGAGATCGATCGCGCGCGCCGCGGCCTCTTCGACATGGATCTCGGCATCCTGCCCGACGATGGCCTCGCCACCACGCTCCGCAGCGCGACCCAGCTCCTCGAACGCACCGGCACCCTCATGCTCGCGTGCGCTTCGGCTTCGCTCGCGAGCCACCTCGCTTTGTGCCGCGTGCTCGATCGCGTCGGCCGGCGGCGCGCCTCGGCCCGCAGCGGCGTCACCGAGGTCGATCACATCGATCCCAGCGCCGGCTGGGGCGCCGCCGAGCCCATCGCGCAGGCCCTCGTCGGCGGCGCGCGCGAGCTCGACAGCGCGAACCCGGGCATCGCGCTCGCGAAGATGGCCGAGATCGTGCGCGCGGACGCGGCCACGCGCGATCGCCTGCTCGCCGGGGAGATCCACGGCCTCGCCGATCTCCCCGACGGCGCCACCCGCCGCGCCGTCGAAGAGTTCCTCGAGCTCTACGGCGATCGCGCCGTGCGCGAGGCCGAGCTCGCCACGCCGCGCTGGCGCGAAGATGCCACGCAGATCATCGCCATGCTCGTGGCCTCGCTGCGCGCGCCTCCCAGCGATCCGGAGCGCGCCCTGGCCCGCGCGCGCGCGCTCGCCGATCGCGAGATGGCGCGCCTCGAGACGCGCGTCTCTTCGGTCGAGCTCGCGGTGGTCCGCGCCCTCGTGGCCCGCACGCAGCGGTTCACCCGGCTCCGCGAGCGCATGCGCACCTGGGTCACGCGCGTGCTCGGGATGATCCGCACCATCGCGCTCGACGTCGATCGCCGCCTCCGCCGCATCGACCCCACGCTCGCGAAGGGCAGCGTCTTCTTCTGCACCTACGACGAGCTCATCGCCGCGCTCCGCAGCGGCCGCGCCGAGGTCGGTCACGTCGTGCGCCTGCGCCGCGCCGAGCACGTGCGCGACGCCGCGCGCCCCGATCCGCCGGCCACCTTCATCGGCCGCCCGCCGCCGATCTTGCTCCCACCGGTGCCGGGCACGCGCCTCGCCGGCCTGCCCGCGAGCGCGGGCGTCGTCGAAGGCCGCGCCCGCGTGCTCGAGCCCGGCGCCGTCGGCCTCGATGCCGTCGCGGCCGGCGAGATCTTGATCTCACGCACCACCGACGTCGGGCTCTCGCCGCTCTTCTTGGTGGCGGCGGCCGTCGTCACCGAGCTCGGCGGCCCGCTCTCGCACGCAGCCGTGGTCGCACGCGAGTATGGCATCCCCGCGGTCGTCAACGTCCCCGGCGCCACCATCGCCATTCGCACCGGCGATCGCCTGCGCGTCGACGGCGACCGCGGCGTGGTCGAACGGCTCGACGATCGCGCGCCCCCGAGCCTCATCCCCCCGCCGGAGACCGAGGGCCCGCGCCCCGCCTGATCGCCGGCGACCGCGCATTTCGATCGACGCGGAAGCCTCCCATATCCGAAACCACCCACGCTCGCTCGCAGCGCTCGCCTCCTTCCCGCGTCGCGCCTCCTTTCTCGGCTCGACGGCGCGCGCGGCGCATGGAATGACTGCGCGCTCCCTCGCTCGAAACCGCTTTGCCCATGCGTCCTCTTCGCTCCCTCGTCACGGCCGCGCTCCTCGGTGTGGTGCTCGGCACCGGCGGGCTCGTCGCCTTCGCCGAGCCGCCGCGCGGGGGATACCCGCCCGATCCGCCTCCGCATGCGAGCCGGAAGCAGTGGACGATCGACATCACCGCGCGCGCCGGCAAGGTGACCGCGGAGCGCGCCACCGCGACGACGCTCGCGCAGCCGGCGGAGAGCGCGCGCATCATCGGCCGCTTCGCCCTCGAGCTCTACGTCGGCCGCGAGCTGCTCGATCGCGTGCGCTTCAACGTGCCCTTGATGGGCGACGAGCCGCCCGAGGGCAACCGCAACAAGCTCCCGCGCCCGCGCTTCGACAAGAACGTCACCTCGCGCCTCACGGTGCGCATCGCCGACAACCCGCGCGCCGCGTACCTGCTCCTCGTCGATCGCGAGACCGGCGAGACCCAGAAGCTCGACTGGCCCCCCGAGCCCGATGGTCGCCTCATCCCCTGGAAGAGCGGCCTCACCGAAGCCAAGCCCGGAGACTTCCCGGACGGCGGCGTGCGTGCGGTGGGGCACCGTGACGGCGGCGTGCCCGAGGCGGGCGCGCCGTCCGATGCCGGCCCGATGGATGCAGGACGCGACTGACACGGCAGCCTCGCGCGGCCGTACAATCCGTCCATGAACACGGCTTTACGCTTCGGTCTTCCGACGCGCGCGCTCGCGGGCGCGATCTTCGCAACCGTCGTGGTCGCTTCGTGCCACGGTGACAAGGGCAGCGGCGGTTCTGGAACCGGCGGACCCCTGCCTCCGGCGCCGTCGTGCACGGCGACGGACCAGGGCACGGCCACCGTGCAGAAGCCCACGTTGCTCGTGACGCTCAGCGATCGCTGGCACGAAGCCTGGCTCGGATCGCCGGCGGTCGCCGATCTCGACGGCGACGGCATCAACGAGATCATCGTGCCCCGCGACGAGCGCCTCGTCGTGTGGGAACCCGATGGCACCGTGAAATGGTCGTTCGACACCGACGTCGGACGCATCTGGGCGAGCCCCGTCGTGGCCGACTTCATCGGCGACGGGAAGCTCGAGGTCGCCATCGCGTCGCGCGATCAAATCTTCCTCCTCGACGCCGCCGGTGAAGTGCTCCCCGGCTTCCCCGTCACGTGGGAAGACGAGCTGCGCAGCCTCGCCGCCGCCGACGTGGATGGCGACGGCCAGCTCGATCTCGTGGCCGCGCCCGCGCACGGCAGCCCCGAAGACGTCATGGCCGCGTGGCACGCCGACGGCAGCGAGATCCCCGGCTTCCCGCCCAACGGAGCCGGCGTGAGCGGCTGCGACATCGACGACAAGTGCTACCTCGCCGGTTGCTACGATCAGAACGTCGCGCTCGGCGACCTCGACGGCGACGGCAAGGCCGACGTGGTCGTCGGCCACGACGACGCCTACGCGAGCTTCCACAAGCACACGGGCGAAGCGTTCGATGCGAACCCCATGTTCCCCGTGAAGAAGACCCCGGGCGTGCGCTACCTGCACGATCTCGGCGAAGCCAAGCAAGGCTACTCCGAGCACGAGGACACCGCGCTGCAAGCGCACTTCACCAACACCGCGCCCGCGATCGCCGATGTCGACGGCGACGGCGTCCCCGAGATCATCCTCCTCGCGAGCGTGCAGAACGCCTCGCAGTCCGATCGCGAGCAGGGCGTGGCCCTCTGGGTCGTGCACCACGACGCGAGCCGTTTGCAAGGCTGGGAGAGGCCCTTCCACGCCCCCGATTACCTCGCCGGTCTCTGGGACTTCGACGGCACCAACGTCGTGGCGGCGACGAACCAGGTCACCGTCGCCGACATCGATCCTTCGCACCCCGGCCCGGAGATGATCTTCGCCGGCTTCGACGGCCGCATCCACGCGGTCACCGCCGATCGCAAAGAGCTCTGGTCCCTGACCTACACCACCGACGACAACGTGCTCACGGGCGGCGTCGTGGTCGGCGATCTCTCGGGCGACGGGATCCCCGAGATCGTGTTCAACACGTACTCGCCCGACGACGGCAAGGGCGCGCTCTTCATCCTCGACGGCGGCGGCAACGTGCAGCACCAAATCCCGCTGCCCCGCCGCGGCGCCATGCCGGTGCCGACGCTCGCCGACGTGGACGGCGACGGCACCGTCGAGATCGTCGTGTCCCTCAAGGACGCCGAAGACAAGGTCGAGAGCGTCCAGGTCTACACCGTGCCCGGCTCCTCGACGAACTGCCTCCTCTGGCCCACCGGTCGCGGCAACCTCGCGCGCAACGCCTGGGTGCGTTGATGCGCGCCGCGCGCGTGGCTCGGCGTCCGCTTGGCGCCGCCGAGCCCCGCCGGTAGCGTCGCGCGCATGAGCCGCGCCCCTCCGCGAGCGCCGCTCCGGAGGGACCTTTCATGCGCATCGCTTCGAGCCTTCTCTTCTTCCTCGCGCTCCTCGCCGGCTGCGGATCGAGCATCGTCACCGGCGGCACCGGCGGCGCCGGTGGCAACACCAACACCGGCGGCAGCACCGGCACCGGCGACGATCCGGTCGGCGAGAGCCCGTGTCCTCCGGCGGAGCCGAGCGGCCTCGCGTGCCTCGGCGTCCCCTCCGGCTTCCGCTGCACCTACGGCGACTCGGTGCGCCCGGACTGTCGTCGTGAGTGGTTCTGCACCGACGGCAAGTGGGTCACGGCGAAGAACCTCTGCCTCGAACCGCCCGCGGGCGCCTGCGTCCCGGCAGAGCCCGCGCAGAGCACCCTCTGCGAGGACGAGGGTGCGGCGTGCACGTACGGCAACGACTTCTGCGTGTGCTCCTCGTGCACGGGCGGTCCGTGCATGCAGAACGCCGTCTGGACCTGCTTCAAGCCGCCTTCGGGCTGCCCCGCGATCGTGCCGAACGACGGCACCGTCTGCCAAACGCCCGGCGCGACCTGCACGTACGGATCCCCGTGCAGCGCCTTCGGCGCCAAGGCCGTGTGCGAGAACGGCTTGTGGAAATGGGACAGCGAGCAGGTGTGCCCGCTGTGAGGTGATCTCCGCCGGAGATCCTTCACATGTGAAGCTCTCCGATGACGATCTCGTCCGGCCCACGTTTGGGACCGCTCGCGGCCCCGTCGTGATCAGGACCGGCTCGTCCGGCCCGGGGTTTGGGGCCGCGAGCGGCCCCATCGAGATCAGCCTGATCAACCCCGCGCGCCGCGCACCTGCTCCACGACGGCGAGGATCTCTTCCTCACCGAGGATGTGATCGGTCCCCTTCGCCTTGGCGAGGATGGCGTCGACGAGATCCTTCGACGGCTCGATCTTTCGCTGCCTGAGCCAGTAGTTCACGTTCGAGGCGCCGGACATGTACCCGACGCAGATCTCCTGCTTGCGCCCGAACATCCCCGCCGGCACGCCGGAGTAGATCCGGTCCGCGAGCCAGGCATTGCCCTTGGCCTCGGCCTTGATGATGGCCGCCGCGTGCACACCCGTGGCCGTGCGGAACGCGTCGCGACCGACGAGCGGATAGTTGATCGGCACCTGCCAGCCGACCGCCTGCGCCGCGGTGTTCGCGTACTCGAGCAGATGCGTGAGGTCCTGCCCGTCGAGGAGACCGAGCAGCTTGAGGTTCAGGAGGATGAGCTCCATCTGCGCGTTGCCCACGCGCTCGCCGATGCCGAGCGCCGTGCCGTGCACGCGGTCCGCGCCGAACTCGAGCGCCCAGAGCGCGTTCTCCAGCGCGAGGCCGCGATCGTTGTGCCCGTGCCAGTCGATCCCCACGTTCGCCCCCGCGCCCGCGATGATCGCCTTGGTGAAGGCGATGAGGTTGTGCACGCCGTCGGGCGTCGCGTGGCCGACCGTGTCCGAGAGGCAGAGCCGCGTGGCCCCGTGATCGATCGCCATCTTGAAGAGCGTGGCCAGCACCTCCGGCCGCGATCGCGTCGTGTCCTCGGTCACGTAGCAGACGGGCAGCCCGGCCTTCACCCCGACGTCGATCGCCTCCGCGCTGCGCTTGATGATCGTGGAGAGGTCCCACTCCTCCGCGAGCTGCCGAATCGGGCTCGAGCCGATGAACGCGTAGATCTCGATCGGCATCCCCGTGCGCTGCGAGATCTCGATCATCGGCGTGATGTCGCTCGGCACCGTGCGCCCCGCACAGGCGACGCGCAGCGGGAGCTTGTGATCGCTGATCTCGCGGCACATCCGGAGCACGTCGTTGAACGCGCGCTGCGAGCTGCCGGGCAGGCCGATGTCGGCGACGTGAATGCCGATCTTGGCCATCAAGTGCAGGAGCTTGAGCTTCGCGTCGATGTGCGGATCCGCCACCGACGGGTTCTGCAGACCATCGCGCAGCGTCTCGTCGAAGAAGGTGACGCCCTTGGGGATGAGCCGTCCCTTTCTCCCCACCTCGTTCCAGTCGTAGATGAGATCGGGCTCGGCGGGATCGACAGCGGGGGACGTCATACGACTCCAGTATAGACGTCACCGACGGGGCGACGACAAGTCGGGCCGCTCTCCAGATGCTTTGACGCGCAGCACTAGTTGCGAGCCCAACGTGGCTCTCGACGACCACGCGCCGGCGGCGGAACGAGCCCGTGCGATGGGGCTCACGCCGGCAGAGCGAGCACGCCGATGCGATGACTCGCGGCCGCAACGTCTTCGCGCGTTCGGAGAGCCTTCACCATGCGCGTCGGCCGGGCGGGCTCCGCGTTCCCATTCCTCTGCTCGCCGGGCCGGAAATGGGGGTACTCCGTCATCGGATCAGGCGAAATCCTCACGGCGAAGGGTCGACCTCCGCCGACTCCCGGCCTAAGCTCCGGCCCACCCGAGATGTGGCAATCCCTACCCGAGTTCGGGACCGGAGTCCTCTACGCGATTCTGGTCGCCGCGGCCTACACGTTGGCCATTTCCCTCGCGGCTGGCCGCGGACGCCCGCGCCTCCTGCAGGCCGCGCGGCTCGGCGCGTATGGCACCGTCGCGCTGGTCGGGCTCTCCGTCCTCGTGCTGGCCTACGCCTTCGTCAGCCACGATTTCCGGCTCAACTACGTCGCTCACTACAGCGATCGCTCGATGAGCGTGCCCTTCCTCATCGCCGCGCTCTGGGGCGGGCAGGACGGCTCGCTGCTCTGGTGGCTCTTCCTCACGTCGCTCTTCTCGGGCACGTGCGTCTGGTGGCTCCGGCGAAAGTACTTGGAGCTCCAACCTTATGTGATCGCGACGTTGATGAGCATCGTCGTGTTCTTCGCGGTGATGATGATCTTCGCGACGAACCCCTTCACCACGAGCGTCGCGGGCGCGCCGGCGGAGGGTAGCGGGCTCAACTATCAGCTCCGCAACTTCTACATGATCATCCACCCGCCGAGCCTCTACACGGGGTTCACGAGCTCGGCGGTGCCCTTCGCCTTCGCCGTGGCCGCGCTCGCGACGGGAAGGCTCGACAACGAGTGGATCGTCGCCACGCGGAAGTGGATGCTCTTCAGCTTCCTGTTCCTCTCCATCGGCAACGTGCTCGGCATGCTCTGGGCCTACGAGGAGCTCGGCTGGGGCGGCCCGTGGGCGTGGGATCCGGTGGAGAACGCGGCCTTCCTCCCGTGGCTCACGGCCACCGCGTACGTGCACTCCATCATGATCCAGGAGCGCCGCGGGATGATGAAGCTGTGGAACGTCATCCTCATCTGCCTGACGTTCTGGCTCACGATCTTCGGCACCTTCCTCACGCGCTCGGGCCTCATCGCCAGCGTGCACAGCTTCGCCCAGTCGGGCATCGGCATCTTCTTCGTCTACTACATGGCCATCATCCTCGCGGTGTGCGTGGCGCTCATCGTCTATCGCCTGCCGCAGCTCCGCAGCGAGGGTGCGTTCGAGTCGGTCCTGTCGCGCGAGGCGGCCTTCCTCCTCAACAACTGGGGCTTCCTCAGCATCATGGTCTTCATCGCCGTGGCGACGACGTGGCCGCGCATCAGCGAGTGGCTGCTCGATCAGAAGGCCACGCTGGGCCCGACGTTCTACAACCAGGTCATCCCGCTGGTGGCGCTGCTCGTCTTCGCGATGATGGGCGTGGCCCCGCTCCTCGGTTGGCGCAAGACGTCGCCGGAGCTGTTCCGCAAGGGCTTCCGCTGGCCGATCGGGGTGATGGCGGTGACCGGGGCGCTGCACTTGTTCTTCGGCGCGCGCCTCGGCTTCCCGGCCTTCATCAAGAACGATCCCATCTGGCCCGGCACCCTCGGCCACGCCCTCGCCAGCGTCTCGGGGACGTTCCCGTTCATCACCATCGCGCTCGTGGCCTTCAACATCACCGTGGTGGTGCAGGAGTTCGTCCGCGGGGTGAGCGCGCGCCAGAAGCGCGGTGACGAGAACCTGGTCCTCTCGCTCCTCAACCTCGTGAGCAAATCGCGCCGTCGCTACGGCGGCTACATCGTGCACGTCGGCATCGCGGTGATGTTCGTCGGCTTCGTCGGTCGCGGCTGGAGCGTCGACAAGGAAGCGAGCATGAGCCCCGGCGACACGGTGCAGTTCGAAGAATACACCGTGAAGTACATCGGCCCGCGCATGGAGGTCGACAACGAGAAGCGGATGATCTTCGCCGACGTCGACGTCATGAAGGGCGGCCGGCACGTGGCCCGCATCAGCCCGGCGAAGTTCATCTACAAGACCATGGGCGAGGCCCCGTCGACGGAGGTGGCGAAGCACATCACCCCGCGCGACGACCTCTACATGATCATCGGGATGGTCAACCCGCAGACGAAGGTCGCCTCCTTCCAGATGCACGTGAACACGTTGATCTCGTTCATCTGGGTGGGCGCGATCATCTTGGTGATGGGCACCTTCATCTCCATGTGGCCCGAGGTCTCGTTCGAAGAGGCCGGCGTCTGGGGCTACGTGCGCGTCGCCGGCGGCGTGGCGACCGCGTTGATCTTCGGCTTCGTGTTGGCGAGCGGCTCCGGCATGGCCTACGCCGACGCGCCCACGCGCGCGCCACCGAAGCAGATCAGCGCGCCGCCCTCCGCCCCGATCGAAGCCGTCGCTCCATGAAGTCTCCCATGACCGATCGTCGAACCTTCCTGCGCGCCCTGATCGCCGGCCCCCTCGCGGCCGCCGCGATCGCGGGCGCGCCTCGCCTCGCTCGCGCGCAGATGCCCGAGGGCATGGAGCGCGAGGGCGGCATCCGCATCCAGAACGACCAGGAGCGCCGCACCTTCGCCGACCTGCTCTGCATGTGCGGCGGCTGCACGCGCGAGGCGCTCTCCGAGTGCACCTGCGGCTTCGCCGACAAGTACCGCGCCGACGTCCGCGGGATGATGGCGGAGGGCCTCTCGCAGGAGCAGATCAAGGCCGAGTGGGTGCGCCGCTACGGCTCGCAGGCGCTGAGCGTGCCGCCCAATCGAGGCGCGAATCAGCTCCTCTACATCGCACCTCTCGTCGCGGTCGTGGCCATGGCCGCGTTCGTGGCGACGATGCTGCGCCGCTTCCGCCGCCGCGACGAAGAGAAGGCCGCCGTGGCCGCCGCCGCCCCTCGGTTGCGACCAACAAGCGCGACGAGTACGACGACAAGCTCGACGAGGAGCTCAAGCAGCTCGACGACGAATGAGCCGCGACGAAGACACCACCGAACCGCGGGATGCCTCGGCTGCCGAGGACGATCACGCCCTCGATCAACGCCTCTCGGACTACCTCAAGCTCGGCATCCCAGCCGGGACGCTCGCGTGCGCCCTCGCCGCTGGATACACGCGGGGCGCACCCGCCGTGGTGCTGGTGCTCGCGGGCGGCGCGTTGGTCTCCGTGATCGCCATCTTCTGGGCGAGCATCCGCACGCTCGTCGGCGAGACGCCGCTCTCCGGCGCCGACGCCTACGCGCTCGGCGCTCCGCGCGCCGAAGAAGAGCAGAAGCGCGCCATCCTCCGCGCCCTCAAGGACCTCGAGTTCGAGCGCAGCGTCGGCAAGATCAGCGAGGAAGACTATCAAGCCCTCGTCACCAAGTACCGCGCCGAAGCCAAGCGTCTCCTCCGCGTCATCGACGAAGAGTCGCAGGCCGAACGCGAGAAGGCCGAAGCGCTCGTCATGAACCGCCTCCGTCGCGAAGGCCTCGCCACCGGCGAAGACGCTCCCGCGAAGAAGCCCGAGGCGGAGAAGAAGGCCGAGCCCGAAGCCAAGAAGCTGAAGCCCGAGGCCAAGAAGCCGAAGAAGCAGAAGGCCGACGCGGACGAAGCCCCCGCGGCCAAGGCGCACGCGAAGTGCGTCGAGTGCGGGACGATGAACGACGCCGACGCCGTGTTCTGCAAGAAGTGCGGCGCGCGCCAGGGCTCGGTCGTCGACGACGATGATGAAGACCCGTCCGAAGATCGCGAGCAAGAAGAGGTGACGTCGTGATGCACCGGCGCTGGCTCACGGCCATCACCGCCACCGCGTTGCTCGCGACGGCGAGCACCGCGCTCGCGCAACCGAAGCCCGCACCCTCCGCGGCGGCCTCGACTGCGCCTTCCGCGCAGCCCAAGGACGCGAAGAAGACCGACGCTCCTGCTGCCAGCGGCAGCCTTCCCGCCGGTCACCCGCAGGTCGGCGACGGCATGCCGGCCGGTCATCCACAGGTTGGCGTCGGCGATCCCGGTGACGAGGCTGCACCGCAAGGCCACGGCGCCCGCGGGGGCGGCGGCGATCGCTTCTTCACCCCGCCGCCCGACGGCGCGGTCGACGATCCTTCGCTCCCCGCCGGCACCATCGTGGTGAGCATCAAGGACGCGCAGGATCGGCCTCTCCCACAGGCTCCCATCGCGCTCGGCATCCTGCACAGCACGGTGGCCAAGGGCGACTCGCGCGAGCGCAAGACGGCCACCACCGACGAGAGCGGCGCGGCCCGCTTCGACGGCCTCTCCTTCGGCTCCGGCCACACGTACGAGGTCGTCACCACGCGCGGCTCCGCGCGCTACGGCCATCCGCCGGTCGGCCTCGGCGACAAGGTCGGCAAGCGCATCGTCGTGCACGCGTACGACAGCGCCGCACGCATCGAAGACCTCGCCGTCGCCATGCAGGGCGCCGTCTTCGTCTCGCTCCGCGAGAGCGGCATCCAGGTCGAGCAGCTCGTCAGCGTCTACAACCTCGGCCCCATCTCGTGGATGGCGGACGCCAAGTTCCAGCTCCCCAAGGGCTTCAAAGCCTTCAACAAGGCCGACGCCGTGGGTGACGCGCGCATCGACGAAATCCCCGGCGAAGGCGCCGCGCTGCGCGGCACCTTCCCGCCCGGCCGCACCGACATCGAGTTCCGCTATCAAATCCCGCTCGAGAACAGCGAGCAGCAGACCTTCAGCGTGGACCTCCCGCCCCGCGTGGCCATGGCCCGCGTGATCGCGGAGGCCTCGCGCAACATGGCGCTCGGCGTCTCCGGTTTCCCGGACGCGCAGCGCACCGAAGGTCGTGACGGCAAGCGCCTCCTCATCACCGAGCACCAAGCCACCCGCGCCGAGGGCGGCATCCCTCGCGTCGAGATTCGTCTGAGCGGCCTGCCCACGCCGGGCCCCGGCCGCTGGGTCGCGGTCCTGCTCGCGATCGGCGCGCTCGTCGCGGGCATCGTCTACTTCAACGAGCACAAGAGCGCCGCGCTCGATGACGACGCCCGCCGCGATCTCCTCGAAGCCCGCGAAGCGTTGCTCGGTGAAATCGTGGCTTTGGAGCGCGCGCACAAGAGCGGCGAGATCGGCGCGAAGACGTACGCGCGCATCCGCGTCTCTCTCCTCGACGCGCTCTCCCGCATCATGAACATGCTCGAAGACGCAAAGCGCGCGCGTGCCCTCAAGCGTGGCCCGCGCCGCGGGAAGGCGGAGCCGGCGACATGACGACGAAGCGGTTCGGCAGGTTTGCGCTCGCGGATGGGCGGCGCGTGTTCGCGGAGATCGAAGGCGGCCTCGCGCGCGTGCTCGACGCCGCGCCCTGGCTCGGCGGCTCGCCCACCGGCGAATCCATCGACGGCATCGACGACGAAGGCCGCGGCCCGCGCGTCACGCGCCTCGCGCCCGTCGCCCCCGCCAAGATCCTCTGCGTCGGCCGCAACTACAAGGCACACGCCGCCGAGCTCGGCAACGAGGTGCCGCCCGAGCCGCTGCTCTTCCTCAAGCCGTCGTCCTCGCTCCTCGATCCCGACGGCACCATCGAGCTCCCGCCCACCTCCATCTCGAACCGCATCGATCACGAAGCCGAGCTCGCCGTCGTCATCGGCCGCCGCACCCGTCGCGTCAGCGTGGCGGACGCGGCCGCATCCATCTTCGGCTGCACCCTCGCGGGCGACATCACCGCGCGCGACCTGCAAAAGAAGGATGGCCAATGGGCACGCGCCAAAGGCATGGACGGCTTCTGCCCCGTCGGCCCCGTGCTCGTCACCGGCCTCGATCCTCAGGCCCTCACCATCCTCTGCCGCGTGAACGGCGAGGAGCGCCAGCGCGGCGTCACCTCCGACATGTTCTTCTCGATCGCGCACGTCATCTCGTACGCCAGCCAAGTGATGACGCTGGAGCCCGGCGATCTCCTGCTCACCGGCACCCCGCCCGGCGTCGGCCCGCTCAAAGGCGGCGACATCCTCGACATCGAAGTCCCGGGCATCGGCACCCTGCGCTCGCACATCGCAGCCCCGGCCTGAAACGCCTCGCACGCATCGGTTCGATGCGACTCGGCGGCCTTCATCAAGCCTCCTCCAAGTCGCCGCGAAGCTCGCATGTGACGCGTGTCACCGACGCTTGACAGTGGACGCCCACGCCCGGAGAGTGGTCCGGCTCACCCACGGGCCCTGATCCGCTCCGCTTCCTTCGCGCTATTGCGGCGCGGCTCCGGCCCTCTCGCCCAGGGAGCCCGCGATGCTGACCGAGTTTTTGCTTCGCTGTGTGATCAGCGGATCGATCGCCTGCGTCCTCTACTTCGTGAGCGCCGGTATCGTCGCTCGATATTACAATCGTAATGTTACTCGCGACATCGTCCGACACGACATCAAGCTCGGGATGATCTCGCTCCTCTTCGGCTCACCCCTCCTTCAAGCCTTCTCGCTCGCCCACGAGAAGTGGGGCATCAGCCGCGTCTACAACAACATCTCCGACAAGGGCTGGCTCTGGTGGGTCATCAGCATCCCGCTCTATCTGATGCTCTGGGACCTCGTGTTCTACGTGTTGCATCTCGTGCTTCACGTGCCCTTCGTCTTTCGCATCTCGCACTTCCGTCATCACAAGTGCCGTCCGCCGGTGCCGTGGTCGGGCATCGCGATCGATCCGATCGAGACCATCTTCTCCGGCATCCTCCCTTACGTGGTGCCGCTCTTCATCCTGCCGTTCCACATCTACACGGTCTATGCGCTCAACATCGGCCTCATGGCTTGGGCCACGCTGGTGCACTCCGCATACGACTGGTCGAACAGCCCTGTCTTCATGACCCCGAAGGACCACAACCTTCACCATCACTTCGGGCTCAAGAATCACAACTTCGCTGCTGTCTTCACCTTCTGGGATCGACTCTTCGGCACGCTCAACCGCGTCGACAAGCCGGCTTGGTGGGGCGTGAAGAGCTGGTCTCCGAAGGTCCCCGGCGCCCCCGCCGTCCCGCGCCCCGAAGGCGACGCGACCGCCTGATTCCCCTCCGCGAAAATAGTCTTGGCGCGCGCCGCCTCTCGGCGGTTGACTCTCGCCCGGATGCGGGCGCGATCGATCATCTTCTCCGCGGCAGCGATCGCGCTCCTCGCCGCCGTCATCCTCTTCGCCCGCTCCCGCGCCGAGCCGCCCGCGCGCTGCGCCGCCGGCATGATCGCGCTCGGCCCCCGCTGCTGCGGTGAAGGCCAACACCTCGAAGGCGATCGCTGCGCCGGCCCTCCAACCCGCTGCGCCGCCGGCATGGAAGCCCGCCCATCAGGCTGCGTTGCGCCACCGCGCACCCTCCGCATCGAAGGTGGCCTCCTCCGCGTCGGTCCCGGCGATTGGGAAGCACAGGGCGTCGTCACCCCTTATGAAACCACCCTCGCTCCCTTCGGCCTCGATGCCATCGAGGTGACCGAAGATCGCTGGTCGACGTGCATCACCGCCGGCGCCTGCCCATCCATCGAGCTCTCGGGCGAGCCCGGCCGCGCCGTCTCCCGCGTGACGCTCGATGAGGCTGCGCGCTTCTGTCGTTGGGCCGGCGGCTCGATCCCCTCGAGCGATCAGCTCGCCTTCGCGGCCGCCGGCAAAAGCGGCCGTCGCTACGCATGGGGTGACACGGGTGCGGTATGCCGCCGCGCATCCTGGGGGCTTCTTTCAGGTCCATGCGCGTGGAGCGCCCGCGGCCCCGAGCTCGCGGGCTCTCACCCGGACGGCGCCTCACCCGAAGGCGCGCGCGATCTCGCAGGAAACGTGGCCGAATGGGCCATCGGACGCGACGGCGCAGCCGAGGTCCGAGGCGGCTCCTATGCCGACGGCGCGGCCAGCGCCATCCGATCTTGGCAACGCCGGATCGTGCCCCCCACCGCGAGGACGCTGGAAGTCGGGTTTCGCTGCGTCTATCCAGCTTTGTGAAACGCGCGTCAGGGGCCTTTCCCTCTCGTCACCGGGTCTCGATCGGCTACATTTTCCGGCCCCATGTCCGTCGCCTTGCTCTCGATCGGCACCGAGCTCACCCGTGGCGAGATCGTCAACACCAACGCCTCTTGGCTCGCCGCCGAGCTGACCGCCGCCGGCTTCAACGTGTCCACGGTCGAGACCTCACCGGACGTGTACGACGTGCTCGCGGGCACCATCAAACGGCTCGCCAACGCGCATCGCCTCGTCATCGCCACCGGCGGCCTCGGCCCCACCACGGACGATCTCACCGCCGCCGCCGCCGCGCGCGCCGCCGGCGTCGATCTCGTGCGTGACGAGAGCGCGCTCCTCGCCATCCGCCGGCGCGTCGAGGCGCGCGGCAAGTCGATGAACGCGGGCCTCGAAAAGGCAGCCAACGTCCCCGCGGGTTGCGAGACGCTCGCCAACGCCAATGGCACCGCGCCCGGCTTCTCGGTGCAGCTCGGCGAGAGCACGGGCTTCTTCCTCCCCGGCGTGCCGCGCGAGATGAAGCGCATGTTCACCGAGCAGGTGCTCCCGCGCGTGCGGCCCGCCGCGCCCAACAACAGCTTCCAGGTCCGCCTCCGCGCTTATGGCCTCGGCGAGAGCGCCATTGGTCAGGCCCTCGAAGGCATCGAGAGCACACACCCCGGCGTCACCCTCGGCTACCGCGTCCACTTCCCCGAGGTCGACGTGAAGGTCTACGCGCGCGCCGCTTCCCAAGCCCTCGCACGCGATCTCGCGCTCGCCGCCGCAGCCGACGTGAAGGCCCGTCTCGGCACCGTGCTCTACGGCGAAGGCGACGAGACCTTCCCCGAGATCGTCGGTCGCGCCGTGCGCGGCCGCGGCTGGCGCTTGGCCCTCGCCGAGTCCTGCACCGGCGGCCTCATCGCGCATCTCCTCACCACGCATCCCGCGAGCGACTACCTCGTCGGCGGCGCCGTCACCTATGCGACCAGCGCCAAGAGCCGTCTCCTCGGCGTCTCGGAAGACACGTTGCGCGGTCACGGCGCCGTGTCCGCCGAGGTCGCCGCCGAGATGGCCGAAGGCGCGCGCCGCCTTTGCGAATGCGACGTCGGCCTCGGTGTCGCCGGCAGCTTCTCACCGACGGCGGCGAGCGGCGGCGTGCCTTCAGGCCTCGTGTTCTGGGCCGTCGCCCACCCCGGCGGCACCGTGGTTCGCGAGCGCGTCTTCAACGGTGCTCGGGACGAAGTCCAGCTCGCCGCGGCCTACGCCGGTTTGGATCTCCTGCGCCGCGTCGCCGCGGGCCTCCTCGAAAAATAACGGGCCCACCCTTTCGAGCAGGCCCGTCCTCCGGCAGATATCGAATCTCGCGATCCACGCGAGCGGCTCATCACCGCTCGCGCACGCCCCTCAATTCGGCTGTTGCTTGGTGAACGTCAGCGCATCGTCGCGCCGATCGATCGCCACCGTATCTCCCTGCGCGAAGTCACCGGCGAGCACGCGCTTCGCCAGCTCGTCCTCGATCAGCCGCTGAATCGAGCGCTTCAGCGGCCTCGCGCCATACTGCGGATCCCAACCCACGGAGGCGATGAGACCCTTCGCTGCCGGCGTGATGTTGAGCCCGAGCCCACGCCGCGCCAGCCGGTGCTCCAGATACTTGAGCTGGATGTCGACGATCTTCATGATCTGATCCCGCGTCAGCCGCCGGAAGACCAGAATGTCGTCGAGCCGATTCAGGAACTCCGGCCTGAAGTGCTTGCGCACCTCGTCCAGCACCACGGCCTTGATCAAATCGCTCTTCGCCTCCGCGTCGAGATCGCTCCTCTCTTCGATCGTGGCCGCCGCCGGCGTACCCAGGTTCGACGTCAGGATGATGATCGTGTTCTTGAAGTCGACCGTGTGTCCCTGTCCATCGGTCAACCGACCATCATCGAGCACCTGGAGCAGCACGTTCCAGATGTCCGGGTGCGCCTTCTCGATCTCGTCGAACAGCACCACGCTGTACGGCCTGCGCCGCACCGGCTCGGTGAGCTGTCCGCCTTCTTCGTAACCCACGTATCCCGGCGGCGCGCCGATGAGCCGCGCCACCGCATGTCGCTCGCCGTACTCGCTCATGTCGAGTCGGACCATCGCCTTCTCGTCATCGAACAAGAACTCTGCGAGCGCCCTCGCGAGCTCCGTCTTGCCCACGCCCGTCGGGCCGAGGAACAGGAACGAGCCAATCGGCCGCTTCTCCTCACCGAGCCCCGCACGCGAGCGCCGGATGGCGTTGGACACCGCGCGAATCGCCTCCTCCTGCCCGACCACGCGCTTGCCCAGCTCCTCTTCGAGGCGCAGCAGCTTCTGCATCTCGCTCTGGAGCATCTTGGACACGGGAATCCCGGTCCACTTCGACACCACGGCCGCGATGTCCTCGTCCGTCACCTCTTCCTTCAGGTAGCTCTGCTTCTGCTGCACCTGCGAGAGCGTGCCGCGGATCCCCTCGACCTTCTTCTGCAGCTCGGGAATCTGGCCATAAGCGATCTCCGCCGCCTTCCCCAGGTTGCCCGCGCGCTGCGCCCGCTCCTGCTCGCTGCGCAGCTCTTCGAGCTTCGCTTGGAGCGTACGCACCTCGGTGATGAGCTCCTTCTCGCGCATCCACTGCGCCCGCATCGCATCGCGCTTCGTCTGGAGCTCGGCGACCTCGCGCCGGACTTCGTCGAGCCGCGCCTTGCTGGCCTTGTCGCTCTCGCGCTTGAGCGCCTGCTCCTCGATCTGGAGCTTGATCAGCTTCCGCTCCACCTCGTCGATGGGCGTCGGCAAGCTGTCGATCTCCATCTTGATCTTCGAAGCCGCCTCATCAATCAAATCGATCGCCTTGTCCGGCAGGAACCGCTCGGTGATGTACCGATGCGAGAGCACCGCCGCCGCCACCAGCGCCGAGTCCGCGATGCGAATGCCGTGGTGGACCTCGTAGCGCTCCTTCAAACCACGCAGGATGGCAATCGTGTCTTCGACCGACGGCTCCGACACGAACACGGGTTGGAACCGCCGCTCGAGCGCCGCGTCCTTCTCGATGCGCTTGCGATACTCGTCGAGCGTGGTCGCGCCGATGGTGCGGAGCTCGCCGCGCGCCAGCGCCGGCTTGAGCATGTTGGCCGCATCCATCGCGCCTTCGGCCGCGCCCGCACCGACGAGCGTGTGCAGCTCGTCGATGAAGAGAATGATGGCACCCTGCGCTGCCTCGATCTCCTTCAGCACCGCCTTCAACCGATCTTCGAACTCCCCGCGGAACTTCGACCCTGCGACCATGGACGCGAGGTCGAGCGCGACGACCTTCTTGTCCTTGAGCGACTCGGGCACATCTCCGCTCACGATGCGCTGCGCGAGGCCTTCGACGATCGCCGTCTTGCCCACGCCCGGCTCACCGATGAGCACCGGATTGTTCTTCGTGCGGCGCAGGAGCACCTGCATCACGCGGCGAATCTCTTCATCCCGGCCGATGACCGGATCGATCTTCCCGCGCTTCGCGAGCTCCGTCAGATCGCGCGTGTACTTCTCGAGGGCCTGGAATTTCCCTTCGGGATCGCGATCGGTCACACGCTGATTGCCACGCACGCTGGCCAGCGCCTTGAGGAGCTTGTCGTAATTGAGCCCGGCTTTCTCGAAGAGCGCTTGCGAGTCCTTGTCGGTCTTCAGCGCGGCCAAGAGCACGTGCTCGGTCGAGATGTATTCGTCCTTGAGCGCCTTCGCCTCGTCCTCGGCTTTCTGAAAAACCGCAAGCGCTCGTCGCGAGAGGTTCGGCTCGGCGCCGCCGCTGACGCGTGGATACGCATCGATCTTCTCTTCGAGCAAGCGCACGACGCGCGTGGGATCCACGCCCGCCTTCTGGATGAGCGGCCCGCCGATGCCGCCGTCCTGCTCGATGATCGCGTGGAGGAGGTGTTCGGGATAAAGCTCGGGATTGCCCCTCCGGCTGGCAAAATCCACCGCTGCGCGGATCGCTTCCTGAGCCTTGGTCGTCATTCGGTCGAGTCGCATGGCACCCCGGAAACTAAGGCGGACCGCCGCGCTAGCAAGGGGCTTGCCAAAGCCGAACTCGGACGTAACTCAGAACTTCGATTGGCTCCCTGCGCCCGACAACCCGCCGGCCTCGACGCGGCCTGAGGGTCTATCGCTCGAGGTCTCCATCGCGCGACTCGCATGGATGGAGCACGGCGACGACGCTCGCGATCGCTCGTCGCGACGCGGGCTTTGCCTGCACAGGAATGCTCGGGAAACGAAGCCTCGACGCAGACCATTGGGCGCGTCGAGGCTCGATCGAAGGGACCTCAGATATCGAGGTTCTTCACGTTGAGCGCGTTCTGCTCGATGAATGCGCGGCGCGGCTCGACCTGATCACCCATGAGAATGGTGAACAGCTCATCCGTCTTCACGGCGTCGTCGATGCGCACCTGGAGCAGCGTGCGGGCATCCGGGTTCATCGTCGTCTCCCAGAGCTCATCGGCGTTCATCTCGCCGAGACCCTTGTAGCGGCTGATGGCGATGCCCTTTTTGCCGCGCTCCTCGATGTAGTCGATGAGCGCTTCGCTGTTCTCGACCGCCTGCTCGACGCCCTTCGACGTCGCCGTGTACGGCGCCGGCCCAGCCATGTCGATGAGCGTGTGCTCGATCGAGAGCGCCTCCACGTACTCGGGCGATCCGAGGAGATCCCAATCGAGCACGCTCTTCCGCGCGTTCGCGCCCGGCCGCGGCGTGATCACGATCCGCTCGCCGTGCTCCTTGTCCGGCTCGGCCACGACCGTGAGCGGGAACAGATCGGGATAGCGCTGCAGCAGATACGCCGAGAGCTTCTCGCACGCCGTCTTCACCTTCGCCGGGTCGCGCAGATCGGCCTGCGCGATCCCCGTCGACCGAATCGCCGCCGCCACGAGCCGCGCATCGCAGCGCTTGTCGATGTTGCTGAGCACGAGGCGGAACCGCTTGAACCGCTGCGCCAACGCGAGGAGCGGCGCGCCCGAGACCCGCTTCGAATCGGAGGACGATCCGATGATCAAATCCTCCACCGCATTGCCCACGAGGAACTCGTCGAGCGCGTGTTGATCCTTGAGGTAGAAGTCCTTCTTCCCCTTGCGCACGCGATAGAGCGGCGGCTGCGCGATGAAGAGGTAGCCCTTCTCCATCACCTCCGGCATCTGCCGGAAGAAGAAGGTGAGGAGCAACGTCCGGATGTGCGACCCGTCGACGTCGGCGTCGGTCATCAGGATGATCTTCTGATACCGGAGCTTGTCGATCTCGAACCCACCGACGTCGTTGATGCCGCACCCGAGCGCCGTGATGAGCGTCCCGACCTCGGCCGAGGAGAGCATCTTGTCGAGGCGCGCGCGCTCGACGTTGAGGATCTTGCCACGGAGCGGCAAAATCGCCTGGAAATGCCGGTCGCGCCCTTGCTTGGCGCTGCCACCGGCGCTGTCACCCTCGACGATGTAGAGCTCGCTCTTCTCGGGATCCTTCGACTGACAATCCGCGAGCTTGCCCGAGAGCGAAGTGACGTCGAGCGATCCCTTGCGGATCACCTCACGCGCCTTGCGCGCGGCCTCGCGCGCCTTCGCGGCGACCACGGCCTTCTCGATGATCTTCTTCGCGACCGGCGGGTTCTCCTCGAAGAACTGCCCGAGCTTGTCGCTCACGGCCGCCTCGACGATGCCCTTCACCTCGCTCGACACGAGCTTCGACTTGGTCTGCGAATCGAACGAAGGATCGGGGTGCTTCACGCTGAGCACGCAGGTCAACCCTTCGCGCACGTCCTCGCCGGCGAGGTCCTGCTTCAGATCTTTGAAGAGGTTCTGCCCCTTGCCGTACGTGTTGATCGTCTTCGTGAGCGCCGCGCGCAGGCCGGTGAGGTGCGTGCCGCCGTCCTTGTTGTGGACGTTGTTCGTGTAGCAATAGATCGCCTCCTGATACGAAGCGTTCCACTGCATCGCGACCTCGACCGTGACCGGCGGCCCCGCCGATCCCTTGCCCGGCGCGGACGAGCCCGCTTCACCCTGCACGGTGAACGCGATGACGCCCTCGTGCGCCGGCTCCTTGGTCTTGTTGAGGAGCGCGACGAACTCGCCGATGCCGCCCTTGTAGAGGTACGTCTCGCTCTGCCCGCCGGGCCGCTGATCGTTCAAATAAATGACGAGCCCCGCGTTGAGGAACGCCAGCTCGCGCAGGCGGCTCGCGAGGATCTCGTAGCTGAACTCGGTGACCGTGAAGATCGTCGGGTCGGGCTTGAAGGTGAGCTTGGTGCCCGTCTTGTCCGTGTCACCCACGGCCTTCAGCGGGGCTTTGGGCACGCCGCGCGCGTAGTCCTGCTGCCAGATCTTGCCCTCGCGCTTGATCTCGAGGCGCAGGAACTCGCTGACCGCATTCACCGCGCTCACGCCGACGCCGTGCAGACCTGCCGAGACCTTGTAGCTGTTGTTGTCGAACTTCCCGCCGGCGTGGAGCACCGTCATCACGACCTCGGCGGCGCTCACACCCTTCTCGCGGTGCATGCCGACCGGGATGCCGCGGCCGTCGTCCTCGACGGTGCAGGAGCCGTCGAAGTGCACCGTGATGGTGATCTCCTTGCAGGCACCGGCGAGATGCTCATCGACGGCGTTGTCGACGACCTCCCAAACGAGGTGATGCAGACCGGAGCCGTCGTGCACGTCTCCGATGTACATGCCCGGGCGCTTGCGGACCGCTTCGAGGCCTTCCAGCGCCGTGATGCTGTTCTCGTTGTAGTTCGATCGGCCAGCTTCGGCGGGCGTGGCGGACGTGCTCAATGTGGTGTCGGTCATCGATGTCCTGAGGTCATGCATCACCGCTCCGGAAGCGGACCGGCGCGCGCGACGGAATGGAGGCGGACGAAATCCTCGATTGGATACCCGGCCTCGCAAGCCGGTTGCTGAAGGTCGTTTGCGAGCCCGCCTGGTGGGTGCTCCATGCGGGCTGCGAGCGATTTCCAGCGTGTGTGATCGTGAATGACGACCGCTTCCGCGGAATCCCTCGCTGCGGCGCGGGCGCTTTGCGGCTCACGCGACCTCACGAATCGGAGGCTCTTGCGCTCGGCCAGAGCCGCGTTCGGGATGCGAAAATCTAGCCGAAATGGCCGCTTCGGGCAAGCGTTTCAACCCCCGCGCGACGTCGGTTTCAGGCGGGATTTCACGCGTGTTTCCGTCCTCTGCGCGGAGCCTCAGAGGATGGCGCGGAGCGCCCCGGCCTCGACCATGAAATCGCGCCGATCGGCAGGCCCCAAATCGGGCGTGACGATGAGCTCCGGACGCGTGGTCGTGAGAAAGATCTGACCATGCGCCAAGCTCAAGAACGTGAAGAGCGCGGCCGTCCGCTCCGGGTCGAGCTCGCTGGAGACATCGTCGAGCAACAAGATCGGCTCGAGCCCCCGCGCCGTCGCAATCGCCGAAGTCTCCGCCGCCTTGAGCGCCAGCGTGAGCGCCCGATGCTGCCCCTGCGAGGCCACCACCCGCACGGGACGCCCCGAAAATCGTAGATCCAAATCATCCCGATGCGGCCCGAAGCCCGCGTTCGGCCGGTGCGCGTCCCGTCGTCGATGACGGCGCAGCTCCTCGCGGGCCTCGTCGGCCGATGCGGCCCCGCCCGGTGCATACCGAACCTCGAGCTCCAGATCCGGCGCCGCGATCTGCCGAAACGCCGGCAACAGATCCCGCCCCAACGCGTCCGCCGCCGATGCCCGCGCCTCCGTGACGGCGGCCCCGTGAATCGCACAGAGCTCCTCGAACGCATCGATCTCCGCGGATTCGAGGTTCCCATCCGCGCGGCGAAGCAGCTCCTGCCGTGCCTTGAGGGCTCGTGCATAGCGTGCCCGATGATCGGCCGACGACGGGCGCATGAAGAGCGCGAGCCGATCCAACATCGTCCGGCGACCGCTCGCCGGCCCCGAAGAGAGGGCCAGCTCCTCGGGATGGAAGGCAATGACCGGTGACCGGGTCGCGTACTCCGCGAGGCTCCCCGGCTTGTTCCCGTCGATGCGCACCACGCTCCGGCTGCGCTCCACGGCCGCGCTCTGCTCCCGGCCGAGCGGAGGCAGCCCTTCGCTCACCTCCACGAAGCGCGCGCTCACCGAGCCGATGGAGGCCCCGTGGCTCACGAGCTCCGCGGCCCGATGGGTCCGGAAGCTGCGTGAGGTGGCGACGAAATAGATGGCTTCGAGGAGGCTCGTCTTGCCGTGCCCGTTGTTGCCGGCGATGACGTTGACGCGCGGCGCGGGCTCGAGCTCGACGCGCGCGAGGTTGCGAAAATCGCGGACGCGCAGGCGTTCGAGCTTCAGGCCGGGCATCAGATCCGCATCGGCATGATCACCGCAACGTAGCTCTGATCGCTCGCTTCGGTCGCAGGACGGAGCACGGCGGGGTCGAGCTCGCCGGAGATCCCGAGGACGATCTCCTCGTCGTCGATGGCCGCGAGGACGTCGAGGAAGTACTTGGCGTTGAAGCCGATCGTCACCTCGGGACCGGCGTAGTCGACCGACAGCTCGTCGAAGCCGTTGCCACTCTCGGGGCTCTCGCTGGTGATGCGCAGCGTGCCCGGCGCGACGCTGAGCTTCACGCCGCCGGTGCGATCGCTCGCCGCCAGCGACACGGCGCGCAGCGCCTCCGCGAAGGCGAGACGCGGGGCGCGCACCGAGCGATCGGAGATCTGCGGAATCACCTGCTGGTACGGGGGGAACTGCGCGTCGACGAGCTTCACGGAGAACTGCATCCCCGCCACGGCAAAGAAGGCGTTCGGCCCGCTCTGCGTGATGGTGACCGTCGTCACGTCCTTCTCGGCTCGCGCCTCGTCGGCGAGGCGACGCAGCTCGGCGATGGCCTTGAGCGGGATCAGCATCGTCGCGGTCGCCGACGAGCCGGCGACGGTCGCCTCCATCTTCGACAGGCGGTGCCCGTCGGTGGAGACGATGCGCACGCGATCGCCGACCCACTCGAAGAGCCCGCTGTTCACGTGCGGGCGCGTCTCGTCGCCCGAAATCGAGAAGTGCGTCCGCGCGATCAGCAGCGAGAGCAGCTCGACCGGCAGCGACAGCGAAGGCGCGTCCGGCGTCGGCTTCGGGAGCTGAGGGAACTCGCCGCCCGGAATGCCGTGGAGCGTGTACCGACGCGGCGAGCCCACGGCCTTCAACGTCGTCTGCGCGCCCTCGGTGGCGATGATCTGCACGGGACCATCGGGCATCGCTTTGACGCGCTCGAGCAGATCCTTCGCCGGGACGGCGACCGATCCGGCGGTGGCGATCTCCGCATGCGTCTGGCCGCTCACGGACAGGTACAGGTCCGTCGCGGCGACGCGCAGCGTGTTGCCCTCGGCGGCGAGCAGGACGTTGGCGAGCGCAGGCATCGCGCTCTTCTTGTCGGCGACGCCCTGGCAACGAGCGACGAGCCGGAGGAGGTCTTTCTTCGGGATGACGAGGTCCATCGGCGTGCCCCTAAAACGGAGGTCTCCCTCTTAGCAGGGTTGTGCACGGGCCGCGGTCCGAAATGCGCGGGCTCGGGCGTATCCAGTCCGCCCTCCGGATCCGGGCTCTTCCATGATGAGATTAAATTAAAATCGTGGTCGTCGTAGTAGGGGCTGTGGATTCCGGGGAAAACTCGAAATCACACATAGAAACGGACACTTGCACAGCTCTCCTCTGGGGAGAGCCGCCGGGCCGAGACGGGACGAATCGGGGATGGTCTTGCCCTCACCACCGATCGAACGCGAGTCACCCACGATTGATCCGGGGGTTACTCCGAAGTTATCCCCAAGCTCTCCCAATCCATCGGTGAGGTGTCCACCTGCACGAATGCAGCCCGCCATTTTGCAGTGGCCAGGGCGCTCGGAATGGCTGAACGTACGCTGGCATTCGTGAGCGACGGAAGGTGCAAGCATTGCGGAATGAAGCACGAGCGCTGGGCCATCGTGTGTCCCGTGACCCGCTTGCCGCTGCTTCCTGGCTCGGCCGCCATCGTCTCCAGCCCGCCCGCTACCCACGATGATTCGCGCGGCCGGCCACGCCCCATTCCAGCGCCTCCAGCGACGCCCGTAATGGCCGTTCCTCCCGTGAGTCCGAGCCCCCTCGCGCCCCGCCCGCCGGCTCCAGCACGCGGCGTGATTCCGCCGGCGCCGGCGATTCCCGGTTTGGTGCGACCGTCTCCGGCCATGCCCGCACGTGACGCCGGTCCACCTGTTCGTCCAGGGCCTGTTCCCATGTATCCGGTGACAGGTGTTCCGCACGTGACACCTGTTACCTCCCCTGGCCTCGCGACGCCGAGCATCCCACGCTTGCCCTCGGCGCCTCGAACGACACCCGTGATGGGGGTACCCGCTCCAACGTTCGGCAGCTACGCGGCTCAGCCCAACCCGACGGCGGCGCCATCACGGCGACGTTCTGCCTCCGAAGCGCCGCCCGCCAGCACCCGTGGTTTGGTTGGTCGGAGCATCAGCAACCGATACCGAGTGAACGCCGTCATCGGGGAAGGCGGCATGGGCGTGGTCTACGAGGCGGAGCACCTCACCATCGGCCGGATGGTCGCGCTGAAGGTGCTCCACCCGAGCAAAGCGCAGAACCAGGAGGCCATTTCCCGCCTGAGGCATGAGGCCCGCGTTGCAGGGACGCTCGGTCATCCGAACATCTGCGCGGTTTACGACCTCGGCCTCCTCGACGACGGCAGCCCGTACCTGGTGATGGAGCGGCTCCGCGGAGAAACCCTGGCCCAGCGCCTCGCTCGCGTACATCGGCTCAGCCCCGCGGAGATGGTCGACATCCTCCTGCAGGTCCTTTCGGCGCTCGCCGCGGCCCACCAGCGCGGCGTCATCCATCGGGACCTGAAGCCCGACAACATCTTCCTCTCGCAGCGGGATGGGATGCGCCTCGTCCCCAAGCTGCTCGACTTCGGCATCTCGAAGTCCGAGGACATCGAGGAGACCGTCGCCGACCCCACCGGCCAGCGCCTCGCGGCCGGCACTCCTTTCTACATGGCGCCGGAGCAGGCCCGCGGCGACCGAGACCTCGACTGGCGTGTCGACCTCTGGTCCGCCGGCGTCGTTCTCTACGAAGGCCTCACCGGCCAGCGCCCGTTTGTCGCCAAGAACTACAACGCGCTCTTGGTTCAGATCCTAAGCATGGCCCATCGCCCTGTTCGGGAGCTCGACGCCAACCTGAGCAGCGGCCTCGCGCAGGTCGTCGACAAGGCCCTCTCCAAGCGGGCAGAAGATCGTTATCAGTCTGCGCTCGAATTCCAGAGTGCTCTGCGCAGCTACAAGGAGCTGGAGGACGACGCTCCCCGCAAGACGCTCCCTCTCCTCGTCAGCGAGCAAAGCATGGAGGACAGCGATGCCACGACGGTCTTCCACCGAATCGATATGCTGCCTGCGAGCCGCAGCGGTGAGGATGAGTCGACCCCCATCTACGCTCCGTCGGGCGTGGACTTGGACGACGAGCGGACCGTCGTCGAGACCCCGGCATTTCTGACCGATACGCTGACGATGGTTCGGCAGGATTTGGGAAGGAAGCGCTGAGTGCCCTCTCGACCCACGTCGGCGGAAGCAGCAGAGCAGCCGTCACGGCGCGGGATCGTGCGAGTGACGGCACACGCCATCGTGAAGACCTATGGGTCGACCGTCGCCCTCCGCGGTGTCAGCGCTTCTCTCTCTTGTGGTCAACTGACCCTGATTGAGGGCTCCAACGGCTCCGGGAAGTCGACCCTCCTCGGCATCATCGGGACCGTGATTCGGCCAAGCGCCGGTCGAGTCGAATACGAGCCGCTGGACTCCGATGACCTCTCCGAGGTCCGCAGCGAGATTGGCTGGCTGTCGCATGAGACGCTGGCCTATCCGGACCTGACGGGACGACAGAACGTGGAGCTGGTGGCGCGTCTGAACGGCATGAACGCCGAGGATGCCTGGGCGCACGCCGAGGAGCGCTTCGAACTCGGGGCCTTCGCTCGGCGGCCTCTCCGAACCTGCTCGCGGGGGCAACGCCAGCGCATCGCCTTGGCCCGCGCGCTCCTCCACGAGCCTTCGTTGGTGCTGCTGGACGAGCCCACCGCGGGCTTGGACAAATCGGGCGTCGCGCGGTTGGTTCGCGTGGTTGAAGAAGAGGTGGGGCGCGGGGCCGGGTTGGCCGTCGTCTCCCACGAGCCCGAGGTGTTCCGAGATCTGGCCAAGGCCAGAGTGGTGCTGGAGCGCGGGAAGCTTCTCGACGTTTCACGTGAAACGTCGAGTCCCGACGCACCGTCCAAAGGGCCCTAAGCGCTCTTTACTGCGCCAAGCAGTCGCGCCAACTCCAAGGCACGAGCGAGGTTCTCGGGCGCATCGAGGGGCGCGCGCAGGAAGCTGACGACCGTGCGCGCGATTCCAAGCTCGAGCAACTGCTGCGCGTTCGACCCCGTCGAGGAATCTGCTTCGGCCGGTGGCTGGAGGGCGACGATGGGCTCGGGCAGCCGGGGAGCCAGGATCCGATACGCAAAGAGCGTCGCCGTCACGTCATGGAGGACGCCGAGCCGGTCGGGAGCCACCAGCACCACCTGATCGGGTTCGAGCGCGACGGTGAGGTCGAGGTTGGTGAGAAGAGGCGAGATGGGTGACAGCAGCGCGCCCGCGCTCTCGATGAGCGTCCACGTCGCCTCGCTCGAGGCAACCCAGGCCTGGATGGTCTTGAGCTGGATGGTCACCCCTTCCTGGGCAGCGGCCAGGTGGGGCGACAAGGGGGCGGCCAGGGCATAGGGCGGAGGATGTTTCACGTGAAACATTCCCGCCCGGTCCAGCAGCTCGGCGTCCGTCGGTCCCGCTCCCACGCCCGATTCGATCGGCTTCAGCCCGGCAACGCTGACGCCAGCGGAGGCGAGCGCTCGCAGGAGCGAGATGCCGAGGTGTGTTTTTCCGATTCCGGTGCCCGTTCCGACGACGACGATGCGGCTCATCCGCACTTCTTTAGCGCCGCCCGGAATGCCTGCACCGCCCGATCCAAGTCGGCTTCCGTCAAGCTCGCGCAGGCCGTGATGCGAAGCCGAGCGGTCCCCCGCGGAACCGTCGGGGGCCGGATGGCTTGCACGAGCACGCCTTCGGTGCGGAGGCGCGAGGATACGGAGACGGCAGCCGCGGGCTCGCCGATGACGAGCGGGATGACGGGGCCGCGACCGGCGAGCACCGAGGGATGGCCCAGCTCGGCGAGCGCCCCGCGCAGCCTGGAGGAGCGATCGGCGATGCGAAGCCGGCCCTCGTCGTCCGAGCGGATGCGCTCCACGCGGGAGCAGATGGCCAGGGCGAGCGCGGGGCTGATGCCGGTCGAGAACACGAAGCTGCGGGCGCGGTTCCAGAGCCAGAGACGGAGGGCCTTCGAGCCTGAAACGAAGGCTCCGTGAAGGCCGAGCGCCTTGCCGGCAGCGCCGATGAGGACGTCAGGCTTCACGCCGCTGGCCGCGCACAGGCCCCGGCCTTCAGGGCCGAAGACGCCGAGCGCGTGGGCTTCGTCGACGACCAGGGCGGCGTCGTGCGTGCGGCAGAGGGACTCCAGGGCCGAAAGGTCGGGCGTGTCCCCATCCATGCTGAAGTAGGACTCGGTAACGACCCAGCGGCGGCGTGCCTGGGTGGCGTCGGCCAGCGCTCTCCGAACCGCGTCGATGTCGAGGTGGGGAACGACGCGGACTTGGGCGCCGGAGAGGCGGCAGCCGTCGATGATGGAGGCGTGGTTGAGCGCGTCGGAGATGATGACGTCGCCGGGGCCGGTTAGAGCGCCGATGGCGCCGACGTTGGCGGCGTAGCCGGAGGAGAAGAGGAGCGCGGCCTCGCTGCCCAGCCAATCGGCAATGGCGGCTTCGGCTTGGGAATGGGCGGCGCGGTTGCCGCTGACGAGGCGGGAGGCGCCGGCGCCGCTGCGGCCGTTCAGCGCTGGCCAGGGGTCACCGGCGTAACCCAGGTAGTCGTTCGAGCAGAGATCGAGGAGACCTTCGGTGGGGCCGGTCAGTGGTGCGCGGAGGAGGCCTTCCCGCTCCAGTGCTTCGAGATCCCCTTGGAGGTGGCGCAAGGGGTCGAGCGGATTGGGCATCAGGGCTCGCCCGCGCTGCCGGACTGACCGAGAACGGAGTCCACTCGCTCCAACATTCGCCCGAACGCGCCGCGAGCTCGTTCGGCGAGGGCTGCAGAGCGGGCGCGCTCGTCTTCCAGGGCGCGGTGGGCGCTCTCGAGATCGTGTGCGAGCGACATGGCGGCCAAGAGGATGTTCTGTGGGGTGACCGCGCGACCGGGCGCGACCATTTCGGCGAGCTTTCGATCGACGACGGCAGCGAGCCGCTGCAGCTCATCGTCACTCGCGCTGGTCACGACGCGATACGACTGGCCCCCAACACGAAGCTGAACAGGTCGACCCGCCATCGAGCGGCACGCTATCACGAATCGCGGTACCCGTCGGTCGCGCCGAGCCTGTTAGAGTGCGCCTGCATGTCGCGGCGGCTGCGCAAATCGAGGCCATGGAAGAACGGTGGAGCGCTGGCCGCGCTGCTGATGCTCACCGCCGGCGTGGCGCACGCGGAGCCGCAGGCGTCGGTCGGGCTCACCATCGGCGCCGCCGGCGAGGGATATGACCGGCAGTGGTGGAAGCGGACGGCGTTTCATCTCGGGCTGCACGGCGACATCCTGTTCGGGCGCAGCACCACGAGTGACTTCGGCATCGGGCCATATGCCGAAGTCTTCACCCATGCGTTCGATCAGATTCAGTTCGGCGGGGGCGTGTCCGGGCTGCTGCCGGTGATTGATGCGTTCCCGATCGTGCTGTCGGCGGGGGCCTATGCGCGGAAAGGGTCGGACGCGTTCGGGCTCACGCCCGGCGTGACGGGGCAGCTCTTTTGGGGAAGTCGGAGCTACAACTTCCACTCCAAGTACGTGCTGTCGGGCGGGCTGTTGGCGCAGGTGCGCTATGGGCTGGGGCCGGCGCGGGATACGGCGATCGTCATCGCGGCACAGGTGGACGTGGTGCTCCTGGCCATGCCGATCATGTTCCTGATCACCGCGGCCCGAGGGAGCTCGGGCGAGGCCGTGCCGGTGTCGCCGAAGCGGTGATCAGGATCGCCGACGAGGTGTCGGTCGAGGGGCGAGGTCAGGGGCAGCAGCTGCCGTCGCCCGCGCCGGATCCGGGGCAGGTGGCGGTGGAGAGATCCACCACGCCGCCAATCACCGAGCAGTGCGAGAGGAAGGCGCACGGGTCGAGCAGGCGGCAGTCGGTCGGGCCGTCTTGACCGGCGCGGCAGTTGGCCGTGGCCATCGAGTCGCCGACGCACGGGTCACCCGAAGGCACGGCGCAGGTGCTGCCGGCGAAGACATCGATCGGGAAGCGGAGCTCGTTGCTGGTCAGCTCGATCCCGCCCAGCGTGCGACCGTGGAGGATCGCGCTGCCGACGACGCTCTGCGCCTGATTGGTGGCCTGTGCCTTGGCCGCGAGCTTCTTCAGCGTGGTGTTGTCGATGAGCATGATCGACGCGGCGCCCACGCCGGGCTCGGTGCCGCTGCCGGGATCGGCGAAGCCGCTCACGGGCACGGTGTACTGCGCGAGGGCTTGGGGATTGACCGGGTCCGTCGTGAGGACCTGGACCTCGGCTTGGTACACCGTGATGCCCGAGGTCTCCGTGCGGAGCTTCGTCGAATCACCGCGACGGACGAGCTGGTTCTCGATGAGGGCGTCGCAGGTGTATTGGCCTCGATAGAGGCCGTCGATGCTGCCCTTCAGCAGCATGGAGGTGTTGGTCGACAGCTCCACCTCACACGACTCCCGCGGGACATTGATGCAGCCGCGGATGAAGAGTGAGCTCTCATTCTGGACGCAGCCGGAAGAGCCGAGGGCGCCGCCGACCGCAAGCAAGGCGATGGCGCCCACGCGCCTCACATGAACGTGCATTGGGAATGCCTCCAGCGATCACCCCGAAAGGCGAATGCGCACTCGGCCAGTCTATGCCGGGCCTCGGAGCACGGCAAAGTTCGGTACGTAATCAGCCGAGCAAGAGATGCTCGAGCGCGTCGGGGGTGATGGGGCGCAGGATGGCCTCGCCGAGGGAGCGCAGAAGGACGAAGCGGATCGCGCCGCCGCGGCGCTTCTTGTCGAGGCTGACCAACGGCAGGGCGGCGCGGAGCGGCTGGGCGTCGAGGTCGACGGGGAGGCCGAGCCGGGCCAGGAGGGCGGTAGTCCGATCGGCGAGCGCCGGATCCGTGACGCCGAGCGCGACACCGATGCGCAACGCGGCGACCATGCCCAAGGCGACCGATTCGCCGTGGGTCAGGCGCGTGTAGCCGCCCTGGGATTCGAGGGCGTGACCGACCGTGTGGCCGAAGTTGAGCAAGGCCCGATCGCCGGACTCGCGCTCGTCCCGGGCCACGATGGCGGTCTTCACGGCGACCGAACGGCGGACGATTTCCTGGGTGAGCGAGGGCTCACGGGCGGCGATCTTGGCCGCGTGGGACTCCAACAGCTCGAAGAGGCTGGGGTCGCCGATGACGGCCGACTTCACAACCTCCCCGAGGCCGCTGCGGAAGGCACGGTCGCTCTCGGTGGTGACGTGGGCGATGTCCACGATGACGCCCGAGGGTTGGTGGAAGGCACCGACGGCGTTCTTGGCGGCGCCCAAATCCACGCCCGTCTTACCGCCCACCGAGGCGTCGACCATGGCCAGCAAGGTCGTCGGGATCCCCACCCAACGGACGCCACGCAGGAGCAGAGCGGCTGCCAGGCCGGCCATGTCCGTGACCACGCCGCCGCCGTGCCCGAGGACAACGGCGTCGCGATCGGCGCCGGCATCGACCATCGCGGCGAGCGCTCGCTCGACGGTTCCGAGACGCTTGTGCTCCTCGCCGGAAGGAATGACGACCGTGGCGTGGGGAGAAAGCCCGCGCGCCGCGAGCGCCCCCGCGAGGCCCACGCCCCAGAGGCGATGGACGTTCTCGTCGGCCATCAAGAAGACCTTGGAGGGGCGGAGCTCGGCGACGGCGGCGGCGACCTCGGCCGGAGCAGAGGAGACGAAGCGGACCTGGTAGCTGCGGTCGCCCAGCGGCACGACGAGGCTTTCGGCCGACCAAGCCGAGAGGACGGCATCGGTAACCTCTTCCACGGAGCAGGTGTCGGTGGGGATGGAGGCGTGCGCCTCGGCATAAGCGGCGGCGCGGGCTTCCAAGAGGTCGTGGATGCGCGCGAGGCGATCGGGGGCTTGAAGGAGAGGACGGGTGGAGCCGGCCGTGCGCGCGAGGACGGTGTCGGGCGTGGCGGTGAGGGTCAGCACCCGGGCGGTTTCGAGGGCACGGTGGCGGAGGCTCCGGTCGGTGAGGGTGCCGCCGCCGAGGGCCACGATGCGGGGCTCGGGGGCAGCGAGGAGACCGAGGAGGACTTCCGCCTCGAGTCGGCGGAAGGCGGGCTCGCCGTCGGAGGCGAAGATCGCGGGGATGGGCTTGCCGGCACGGGCGACGACGAGGTCGTCCAAATCCGTGAAGGGGACACCGGCGCGCTCGGCGGCACGCCGGCCCACGGTGGACTTGCCCGAACCCATGAAGCCGCTGAGAAGCAGCAGCGTGCGCGCCACATTCGCCTCCTGTCAGTACTCGGAGAGCCGTTTGCGGTAGCCGGCGAGGTTGTCCTGCAGCTCCCGGAGGCTGTCGCCGCCGAGCTTCTCGAGCAGGGCCTCGGCCAAGGTGATGGCGACCATGGCCTCGCCGACCACGGAGGCGGCGGCCACGGCGCAGATGTCGCTCCGCTCGAAGGCGGCCTCGAAGGCTTCCTTCGTGTGCACGTCGACGGAGGGCAGGGCCTTCTTGAGGGTCGCAATGGGCTTCATGGCGGCGCGGCAGACGACGGGCATGCCGTTGGTGATGCCGCCCTCGAGGCCGCCGGCGCGGTTGGTCGGGCGGGTGAAGGTGTCGCCGTCCCAGCCGATGGCGTCGTGAACCTGGGAGCCGCGGACGCGCGCGGCGCCGAAGCCGAGGCCGATCTCGACGCCCTTGATGGCCTGGATGCTCATCAGCGCCTGCGCGAGCCGGCCGTCGAGCTTGCGATCCCACTGCACGTGGCTGCCCAGGCCCGGCGGCAGTCCGGCCGCGATCACCTCGAAGACGCCGCCGAGCGTGTCGCCGGCGTGGGACGTCTCCAGGATGGCGGCGCGCATGGCTTGTTCGGCTTCGGGGTCGGCGCAGGAGAGATCGGAGGCACGGGCCTTGGCGCGCAGCTCGCCGAGCGGCATCTCGGCCGGGTGCGCTTCGATGGAGCCGATGGCGACGACGTGCGCGAAGACATCGACGCCCACCGCGGCGAGGAGCTTGCGACAGACGGCGCCGACAGCCACGCGGGCGGCCGTCTCGCGGGCGCTCGCTCGCTCGAGGATGTCGCGGAGGTCGTGGCGATCGTACTTCAGGCCGCCGGCCAGATCGGCGTGGCCGGGGCGCGGGCGGGTGAGGGGCTCGGGCGGAGAAGCGAAGGGCGCGGGGCCCATGCGGCCGGCCCAGTTGGCGTGATCACGGTTTTCGATGCCGAGCGCGATGGGGCTCCCGAGGGTCTCTCCGCCGCGGACGCCTGCGAGCAGGTTGACGCGGTCGGTCTCGATTTTCATGCGGCCACCGCGGCCGTAACCGCGCTGACGGCGAGCGAGATCGCCGTCGATGTCCTCCGCCAAGAGGGGCAAGCCCGCAGGGATGCCTTGCACGATCGCCACGAGCTCGGGCCCATGGGATTCACCCGCCGTCGACCACCGAAGCTGCGTCACCCCCCAACGCTACCGCAGGTCGCGCCTCCGGGCCGCATCCGAGGCGAAGACCATGTCAGAGCGTGCGGGACGCAGGGCCAGTTTGCGGTACCATGCCGCTCGCAAGGCATGACCAAGACCGAGCCGGCCGCAACGATCGCACGCCCATGGGATGCGTTGCACCTCTCCGAACGCGCCGGCGCCGTGCGCTTTCCGGTGCACGTGCGCCCCAAGTCTTCACGCTCCGCCATTCTCGGCGTGCGCGAGGGTGCGCTCGATGTGGCGCTCACGGCGCCGCCGGCCGACGGGGCCGCCAACGCCGAGCTCGTCAAGTTGCTCGCCCAGGCATTGGAAGTGCGGCGTGGTGACGTGAGCATCGTGGCCGGAGCGAGCAGCCGCTCGAAGCTCATCGAGGTCAATGGGACGAGCTCGCCGGACGCTCGCTCTCGCCTCCGAGGAGCGGCGCGATGACCGCAGCACGGTTCGAGAAGTGGGAGGGGCTGGGGAACGACTTCGTGGTGCTGCGAGACCTCGGTCGTGCGCTCACGGACGACGAGGTGCGCCGGATCTGCGACCGCCGCTTCGGCGTAGGGGCCGATGGTGTGCTCCTCGTCGAGACGGTCGATGCCAAGCCGCGGATGATCGTGCGCAACGCCGATGGCAGCCGCCCCGAGATGTGCGGCAACGGGCTGCGTTGCGTGGCCGGGTACCTGGCGAATCGGGCGGCGGAGGGGCGCCTGATCGTCGCGACCGATGCTGGAGAGAAGGCCTGTGAGATCGTGGCGACCGAGGACGGCTTCGACGTGACGGTGGAGATGGGCTCCGCCAAGCGAGGCTCGGATCTGGTGGCCGCGATCGAGGGGCGGGAGCATCGCTTCCTCACGATGGATATGGGCAACCCGCACGCGATCACCTTCGAGGCGTACGAGCAGCGCGCGATCGATGCGATCGGGCCCGCCGTGGCCACGCTCCCGGTCGGGGGCACGAACGTGGAGTTCTGTCGCGAAGAGCGCAGCGCTGTCGGTCCGCGGATCGCGGTGACGGTTTGGGAGCGCGGGGTCGGGCGCACGCTCGCCTGCGGCACGGGGGCCTGCGCGGTCGCGGCGGCGGCGTGCGACACCGGGCGCGTGCGGTTCGGTGAGCCGGTCGTGGTGGCGCTGCCCGGCGGCGAGCTCATCCTCACCGTCGCGCCGGAGACGCGGGCCGTGCGCATGCGCGGGCCGGCTCGGCGGGTGTTCACCGGCGAGGTGGTGATCCGGTGAGCGCCGAGCACAATCCTGGATCCATCGCCCCCACGGTTCGGTCGGGGAGCGCGCGGTTGACGGTGATGGTGATCGCGTCGGATCCGGCCACGCGCACGCTCCTCCCCAAGGTGGTGCAGCGCGACCGGCTCCTCATCACGGACGACCTCGCCGAGGGGCTCGCGCTCGCGGAGGGCAGCCCGCCGGACGTGGCCTTCGTCGAGATTGGGATGGGAGACGGGGCGGGTCTCGCGCTCGTGCACCATCTCAAGGCGGTCGTGCCTTCGGTCACCGTCTATGCGCTCGCGTCGCGTGCGGCGCTCGAGGCGGCGGCCAATGCCGTGGCGTTGGGCGGTGCCGGGCTCATCATGATGCCCGTCGCGGGCGACGACGTGATGAGCGCCATCGCGACGGTGAAGCTCAGGATCGCCGATCGGGCGATGCGGGCCGACCTGGAGCGGGCCGCGATGGCCTATGCGCGGGCCGCCGGATGGATGGCGCGCGTGGCCGAGCTGGCCGACAGCGCGAGCCGCTCCGCCGCGGCCGAGCGCTTGGTCGAGGTGCTGCTGGAGGCCACGGGCGCGGCCGGCGCGGCTGTGTTCTTGGCCGCCGGCGACCGCCCGACCGAGCTGATGCGCGCCGCGGCCAGCCCCGCGCTGGAGGCGATGCCGCCGATGGGCATGGAGCCGGAGATCATCGAGCTCGCCCGCCGGGAGAACCTGCTCGTCGTCCCGCTTTCGATTCGGTCCATCAAGGCCGGCCACGTGCTGCTCACGCCGCCCCCCGTGGCCGCGGATGCGGCGGCAGCGGGGCCGCGGCTGGACGGCCTGCTCAAGCTCCTCGCGACGCAGGCGACGACGGCGTTTGCGTTGTTGGGCGAGCGGGAGCGTTCCGGCGCGGCGGTCATCAAGGATCCAGCGTCGAGCGCTTACTCGTTCGCCTACTACGTCGACGTGGCCGGGCGTGAGATCGACAAGGCCCGTCGCTACAGCCGGCGGTTTTCGATTGCCACGGTGGCCTTCGAGGCGAGCGGGACGAGCGAGCCGCATCCGGCGCCGCTCAGCCGCGCGGAGATGGCCGACCAGCTCCTGAAGGCCGCGCGGGATACCGACATCCTCGCGCACGTGGACGAGCACGAGTTCCACCTGCTGATGCCCGAATCGGATGGGCTCACCGCCCACGCTTGCCGCCGGCGCGTGCTGGCTCGGTTGACCGAGCGGGGGACGCTCCCGCGGGGGCTCCTCGTGGGGGTCTCGACGTTCCCGCACGATGGGCAGAACCTCTCGCAGCTCCTCCGGGTCGCCCGCCGTCGTGCCGAGGCCACGCGGTATTCGCTCGTGCGCCGGTTGATGCCGGATCAGAACACGCTGCTCGATTTGTTGGACGCGCTCGGCTGGGAGCTGGAGACGCCGCCGGCGAGCGCGGTCTCGGCGGCGCGGGCGTTCGAGCTCCCCATCGCCGATGCGGCGGCCTTGGCCACCACGGTGGTGGCGCATGCGGTGCGCGGCGGGGCCACGCTCGTGGTGGTGGCGCACAACGAGCTGCTCAGCCTCGGATCGGCGGTGCGTGCTTCGCTCGGGCCGCCGCGGGACAACGTGACCGTGCACGCGATCGACGTGCGCTCGGCATCGCCGGGGGAGAGCGTGGAGGCGCTCGCGGTCATCGCCGAGCACGGGTCGTATGCCTTCATCGGTCGCAGCGAAGGCGGCACGGTTCGGGGGATTCACGCGGCGGATCCGCTGCTCGCGGACGTGCTGGCCGAGCGTCTCGGCCGCGCGGCCGGGCTCAGGTTGTTCAGCTAGGGAGAGGCGATGTCGAGGCGCGTGCTCTTGGTGGATGCGGACGTCGACGCGCTCGGGACGCTGGCCTCGGCGCTCCGGGCTCGTGGGATCATCGTGGCCAATGCGGCCGATGCGTTCGAGGCGGTGGAGCAAGCGTTCCAGAGCCGCCCCGACGTGGTGCTCGTCGACAAGAAGCTGGAGCGCGATCAGGACCTGACGCGCGCCTTCGACGTGGTGCCGGAGCTGACCGAAACGCCGGTGCTGCTCTTGGTCTCCGATGTCGCACCGGGCGATCTCGGGCCCCGCGACGTGCTCCGCTCCGACCTCGACGTGGTCATCTCCCGCATCGCCGAAGCTTCGCCCCGGGAGTCACGCGGGCCGACCGAGCAGGAGCTGCGCGGCCACATCGAGCAGATGCCGATGGTGGACCTCATCCAGCTCCTCACGATGAACCGGCGCAGCGGGGTGCTCGGAATCACCACGAGCTACGGCGCCGGAGAGATTCGGCTCACCGACGGCGAGGTGATCGACGCGGTTTACAACCGGCTGGAAGGCGAGAAGGCCTTCTATCGGCTGCTCGGCGAGCGCCTGGGACGGTTCGCCTTCTCGCCGGGAGAGCCCGCGACCGTGCGGCGGCTGACGGCGCCGACGTCGCACCTGCTCATGGAGTCGATGCGCCAGGTGGACGAGGTCCAACGCCGCCGGCGTGAGCTCGCCCCGAACGGCGAGGCGCTGATGATGGTGGAAGGCTCCCGGCCAACGGCGCTCCCGACGGGGCCCGTGCCGCTGGAGCGGGAGCTGACGGCCCTGCTCCAGATCCCGCGGAGCCTCGACGAGCTTCTCGACGAGGTGCCGGCCACGGATCTGGCCGTGCTGGAGGCGATCGTCGGTCTCGATGGGGCTTCGCGCATTCGGCGCATTCCCATTACGGAGCTGAACACGCCGTTCGCGCCGCCGGAGCAGCTTCCGGTGCTGCGCTCGCTGGTCTCGCGGTTGACCCGGCCGGGCTTCACGCCGCCGCCGCGGCTCGTGATTGCCACCGGCGGCAAGCGCATGCCGGCGCTGGCGTACGCCATCCGCCGGATCAACGACGCCGTCGCCCCGAACGACACGCCGCCGAAGGCTGCGCTGCCGCGCCCGCTGGGCACGCTCCGGCTTGGAGATGGTGTGGAGCTGGCGCTGACCGGGTTGCCGGCGGAGGAGCGGTTCGCGCCCACTTGGGCGCTGGCGCTGCCGGGCGCGGCGGCCGTGGTGCGGTTGAACGACGCCGGCGACCCGGCGCTAGAAGCGCACTGCGAGGCCGTCGAGGTGATGCTGATCGACGCCGAGAGCGTGATGGGCGCCGTCGACGTCGCAGTGCCGGCGCAGGTGGCCGCGCTGGTGCGCTCTGCGCTCGAGGTGGCCGCCGGCGTGTAGCCGAACGTCGGGGCTGTCGCGCATCAGCCCCGGGCGCTCTTCGGGGCGCGCCGCTCCCTGCATTTGCGGCTCGGGACGGCCCTCAATCGCCGTTCGCTGCTCGCCTTCCTCCAGCGGCTCAGCTCGCCGGTGCTAGACCCCCCGCGGGGGAAGCATGGCCACGCGCAGTCACCGAGACCTGCTCGTCGGCTCGGGCGACGCGGTTGCCGCGCTCCGCCTGGAGCAAGCCGACGATCCGTGCCCCAGCGACGCGCCCCCTCCGCCGCTTCCGACGCCGCCGCCCCCCAGCGCCACGACCGATCGGCCACCGCTTTCGGGTGCTCCCGAGGACGTCATCTCCGGTCCCATCTCGGTGTGGAGGCCGCCGCCGAGCCTCGACGAGTACCGCCTCATCCAGCTCGTCGGCCGGGGTGGCATGGGCGAGGTGTATCTCGCGCACGACGAGATCCTCGATCGCAGCGTCGCGGTGAAGCTCATCAGCGGGATCGACCCCGACCCCGCCTCCAAAGACCGCTTTCTCCTGGAAGCTCGCGCCGCCGCCCGCCTCCAGCATCCGAACGTCCTCACAGTCTATCGCGTCGGCGAACTCGAAGGTCGACCGTACCTCATCACCGAGTTCATCCACGGCAAGGGCCTCGACGAAGTCGACAAGCCGCTCCCGTGGCGGCGCGTGCTCGAGCTGGGTGTGGGGCTCTCGCGCGGGCTCGCGGCCGCGCATCGTCGTGGGGTGCTGCACCGGGACATCAAGCCGGGCAACGCCATCCTCACGGACGACGGGGAGGTGAAGCTCCTCGATTTCGGCCTGGCGAAGCTCCTCGACGGCGGGGTGCCTCCGGCCACCTGGCGATCGCCGACGACCCCCGCGGCGCCGATCTCGGACCCGACGGTCGCGCGCCCGATTTCACGCGCGGGCGGATCGACCCTCGTCTCGGTGCCGGTCGGTGAAGGCAACGTCGAGGCGACCGGCGACACGCGCCCTCCGCTCACGGATGCGGGATCGCTCTTGGGCACGCCGGACTACATGCCGCCCGAGATCTGGCGCGGCGAGCCGGCCACGCGACGCTCCGATGTGTATTCGTTGGGCGCGCTGCTCTTCGAGCTCTGCGCGGGGTATCCGCCGCATCGCGACCTGCCGGCGCGCACGCTCCCGCAGCTCGTGCAAAAGCGCGACGCACCGCTGCTCACCGACGCCGTGCCGGGCGTGAGCGCCAAGCTGGCCGCGGTCGTGGAGCGCTGCCTGCGCCGCGATCCGGCCGAGCGCTATGCATCCGGTGACGAGCTGCGCGAAGCGCTGGAGCAGCTCGAGCTGACCTCGCGCACCGGCAGCGTCCCCGAAGGCAACCCGTACCGTGGTCTCCACACCTTCGAGGCGGAGCATCGCGGTCTCTTCTTTGGGCGGCGGGCGGAGATCGGCACCCTGATCGAGCGGCTGCGGGTCGAGGCGATGGTGATCGTCGCGGGCGACAGCGGCGTGGGCAAATCCTCGCTCTGCCGCGCGGGCGTGCTGCCGGCGGCCCAGGACGGGACGCTCGGCGGCGGGCGGAGCTGGTCGGTGGTGCGCTTCGTTCCGGGGCGATCGCCGCTCCTGTCGCTCGGCTCGGCGCTGGCGCCGCTGCTCGGCATGGACGAGAGCAGCGTCGTCCGCCGCGTCCGCACGCACCCGAGCGCGCTGGCGCGCACCATCCGCAAGCGGATCGGTGACAGCGCCGGCCTCGTGCTCTTCGTCGACCAGCTCGAGGAGCTCATCACCATGAGCGACAGCGGCGGCGCCGGCCTCGTCGCCGAATCCCTCGGCAACCTCGCCATGGGCTTGCCGGGCGTGCGCCTCTTGATGACCGTGCGCAGCGACTTCCTCGCCTCCCTCGCCGCGCTCCCCGGGCTCGGCGATGAAATCGCTCGATCCCTCTATTTCCTCAAACCGATGTCTCCCGAGGGCATCCGCGAGGCCATCACCGGTCCGGCTCGGGTCGCGGGCGTGCGCTTCGAATCGAACGAGCTCGTCGACACGCTGGTCGCCTCCACGCCGGCGGGCTTTGGCTTGCCGCTGCTCCAATTCGCGCTCGCGGAGCTCTGGGAGGCACGCGATCAACAAACCGGCGCCATCACCCGCGAAGCCTTGGAGCGCATCGGCGGCGTCTCGGGCGCGCTCGCGCGTCACGCCGACGGGGTCATCCTCGGAATGACGGCGGTGCAGCGATCCGCCGTGCGGCGCATCCTCTTCATGCTGGTGAGCCCGCAGGGAACGCCGGTGCGCCGCCGCCAGGACGAGCTCCTCAGCAGCGATCCGGCGACCGGCGGCGCGCTCAACGGCCTCGTGCGCGGTCGCCTCCTCGTGGTGCGCGACGCCGAGCAGGGGCCGACCTACGAGCTGGCCCACGAGGCGCTCCTCCGTGGTTGGGACACGCTTCGTCGCTGGCTCGACGAGCAGGCCGACAGCCGCGCGGTCCGCGCGCGTCTCGCGGCGGCCGCCATGGAATGGGAGCGGCTCGGCCGAGCCCGCGAGGCCCTGTGGAGCGCGCGCCAGCTCGCCGAGCTCCATGTCGTCGAGCCCGACGATCTCCTCCCCCGCGAGGCCGCCTTCGCCGACGCCTCGCGCGCCGCCGTCCGCCGGGCCAGGGCCAAGCGCAGCGCCCTCTTCGCGTTCGTTCCAGTGGTCGCCGCAGTCGTGTGGGTCCTCCTTCGGGCCCATGCGCGCCGCGAGATGGATCATCGGGTCGCCGGTCTCTTCGAGGAGGCCGAGCGCATCGTCGCTCGCGCGGGACGCGAGGCGGACGAGTCGATCGCCCTCCGCCGGCGCGCCTTCGCCCATTTCGATTCGTTCGAGCGCACCGAGGGCGAAGCGACGTGGGAGCGCGCGCTCGCCTTGGCTGCCAAGGCCGATCAGGCGTACGGCCGCGCCAGCCAATCGCTGGAGACGACGCTCCTCGTCGACGCCGGCAATGCGCGGGTGCGCGGCCTGCTCGGCGACGTCCTCTACGCGCGCGCGCTCCTCGCCGAGCGTGGTCACCACGAGCAACAACGCGACGAGCTCCTCGAACGGCTCGCGCTCTACGATCCCGACGGCCTCCGCCGCCAGCGTTGGAGCGCGCCCGCCGAGGTCGCGATCGCCACCCATCCTTCGGGCGCCCGGGTCACGATCGGTCGTTACGTCGAGGAGGAGCACCGCAACCGGCGCTTCGTCACGGTCGGTGAGCCCGTGCGCATGCCTTCGGCTGCGGTGGTGCTGGCGCCGGGATCATACCTCTTCACCTTCGAGCTCGAAGGGCAGGCGCCTGCGCAGTACCCCATCGTCCTCGATCGCGGTGAGCGCGTTTCGCTCAACATCCCGCTCGTCCCCGCCGACCGTGTCCCCGAGGGCTACGTCTACGTCGCCCCCGGTCGCTTCCTCTTCGGCAGCGCCGCCGACGAGGAGGCGCGTCGCGCCTTCTGCAACACCGTCCCTCTTCACGAGAGCACCACGGGCGCGTTCCTCATCGCCCGGAACGAGACCACGTGGTCCGATTGGCTCGCGTTCCTCCGCGACCTCCCGCCCGACGAGCGCGCGCGCCGCACCCCGCGTGTCTCCGGCCTCGGCGGCTCGCTCCAGCTCGAAGACCTCGGCGACGACACCTGGCAGCTCACCCTCCAGCCGACGAAGCGCGCCTACGTCGCCCGCATCGGCGAGCGCATTCGTTACGAGACCCGGACGCTGCGCGCCGTTCAGGACTGGCTCCGCTTCCCCGTCGCCGGCGTCTCGCTGGAAGACGCCGAGGCCTATGCCGCGTGGCTCTCGAAGAGCGGTCGCGTCCCCGGCGCGCGCCTCTGCACCGAGCGCGAGTGGGAGCGCGCGGCACGCGGCGCCGATGGACGCGAATTCCCCCACGGCGATCACCTCGAGCGCGACGACGCCAACATCGACGAGACCTACGGCAAGGACCCGCTGGCCTTCGGCCCGGACGAGGTCGGATCGCACCCCGCGTCGCGCAGCCCCTTCGGCTTGGACGACGCCTGCGGCAACGTCTTCGAGTGGACGACGTCCTCGCTCGCGCCGCACGAGCACGCGCTGCGCGGCGGCGCGTACTACTACGATCGGACCACCGTTCGGGCCACCAACCGCCAAGTCGCGGAGCCCAACATCCGCGATCCGAACGTCGGCATCCGCATCTGCGCGACCGCCCCCATCGAGCAGAGGTGACGATGTGCTCGCTGCTCCCGCAGCGTGCGCATCGTGCTCCCCGCGCGAGCAACGTGCGCGCGTCCCGTCGCGTGTGGTCGTCCGCTCGGTGATGCCGGATGGGGCGCCGTCGCTCGCACATGCGTGACACGGCGCGTGCATGAGCCTCCGCTCGGCAGGGAGACACGCTCCGGCCGGGGGACGATATGCATGTTTTTTCGCGGGTTTTGGCCCGGGCGACGCGCTCGCTGGCGATGTTCGGCGTGCTGTGCGCCGGCTGTGCCCCGACCGTGGACGACCCTGTCGGAGAGGCGGCGAGCGAGGAGACCGTGGCGAACGGTCTACATCTGAATGGCCTTCATCTGAATGGTCTTCATCTCAATGGCCTTCATCTGAATGGTCTTCATCTCAATGGACTTCATCTGAATGGCTTGTATCTGAACGGTACATACCTCGATGGTTTACATCTGAATGGTCAACATCTGGGTGAAACAAGGAGCAACGGCTTCAAGTCGAACAAGCCCGTCGGCCGCGCTCCAGGCGTGCCCAATCTCGCCGGCTCCGAGATCACCGCCATCGCGCGGGACGGCTCGTCCTTCGTCCTGCGCATCGATGCGATGAAGCCGGGGAGCCCGTCGGGCGTGATCCTCTACGACATCTCGTATCGCGATCTCGGAGGCACCTCGTTCACGCCCATCTGCGGGACCGACGACGGCGTGCCGATCCCGGTCATCCCGCTCGCCGGCTACTGGGATGATTCCTCCGGCACGTCCACGGGCGGCAGCCACGTCGACGAGCCCGGTGCCATCACGCTCGCGTGTCGCGGCTACGCGCTCGCGAAGTGCGTCGAGCTCGGCTACGTGCCCGGGCGCTCGATCCAGGAGTGCCGCGCTCCGGGCAACTGTCGCTCTCGTCCGCTCGCCCTCTACCACCAAGCGTGCACGCGCATGCTCCGCGCCGACTATTGCGGTGACGGCACCGCCACCACGCGGGACGGCACGCTCATCGACGTCTGGGACGCCGTCTCGATCCAGAGCGACGACGCGCCGGCGTGGAGCTTCGAGGCCGAGTGGATGCCGAACGGCGCATCGTGCGTGAAGGAGACGCGCTGGCCCACGATCGTCGACGAGGGCGAGGCCGTCTCGACCTACATCCAAGAGCACTGCCCGAGCCGCTGGCACACGCCGGGCTGCGGCGCGGCCACGTCCAAGTTCTTCACGGCGTACGGCTTCGATCTCCAGCCGTACCGCCGCCCTCTGCTCCGCACCCGGATCGACGGCGCGATGTAGACGCGCACGGGTCGCCGTCGTGAAACAGCCTCATTTCAAGTGATCTGCGCCCGCATGGAGCCCCGGAGCGCGCCGGCCGACCCGCGTCAGCGAGTGAATTGACTAAAAAGTAAATTCATACTATTCATCCTTCTGTTCTTTCCGGAGGTCCCCCCATGGCATCCACGTTCGACGTCGCCGCCGACGGTGCTGCTTTCCAGGCTTCGACTTCGTCAGCGTTCGTGTCTCGGCTCCCCGATGCGCCGCACGGCACCGCGGTGATTCCGATCGCGCACGACGCGGTGTTCACGTGGCACTACGCGGCCGAGCGGCGCGATCTACGGAACCTCTACGAGAAGTCGAAGGACGCGATGTGGAACGCGCGGACCGACTTGGCGTGGAGCACCGACGTCGATCCGGAAGCGCCGACCATGCCGGACGAGATGAGCCCGATCTACGGGACGTACCTCTGGGACAAGCTCGACAAGAAGCGGGAGCTGCCGAAGATGCGCCGGCTCTTCGGCTCGTGGATGCTTTCGAACTTCCTCCATGGGGAGCAGGGCGCGCTGCTCGCCACGGCGCAGATCGTTTCTGCAGCGCCGAACGCCGACGCGAAGATGTACGCGTCGACGCAAGTCATGGACGAAGCGCGGCACGTCGAGGCCTACGATCGCTACCTGCGCGAGAAGATCGGGTGCACCTTCCCGATCTCGCCGCACCTCCAGAGCCTGCTCGACACCATCCTGACCGACAGCCGCTGGGACATGAAGTACCTCGGCATGCAGATCATGGTCGAGGGCTTGGCGCTGGCTGCGTTCGGGATGATTCATCAGCTCTCGAGCGAGCCGCTCATCCGCGACATCACGCATCGCATCATGCAGGACGAGGCGAGGCACGTGGCCTTCGGGGTCCTCTCGCTGAAGGGCGTCTATGGGGACATGAAGGAGAGCGAGATGCGGGATCGGGAGGACTTCATCATCGAGTCTTCGCGGCTCATGCGCGATCGCTTCCTCGGGCAGGAGGTGTGGGAGCACATGGGGATGCCCGTCCAGGAGTGCCTCGATCTCGCGCTCGAGAGCGAGTCGATGCGCATGTTCCGCGCGCTGATTTTCTCGAAGATCGTGCCCAACGTGAAGCGGCTCGGTCTGCTCACGCCGCGCGTACGGCGAGGATTCGAGGAGCTCGACGTGATACAGTTCGAGTCCTGGGATGCTTCGGCCTAGCCCCGAGACCAAGCCAAGAACGACAACCGACCCCACCGATCCGGCCGGCGAAGGCGCGCTCGCAGAGGCGGCGCCGGGCCTGCCCGCGAAGCGCGAGCGCAACGCGGCCGTCACCAAGCAACGCATCCTCGATGCAGGCGAGCGCGAGTTCGCGGCGCGTGGTTTCGCCGGCGCGCGGCTCCGCGAGATCGCGGAGACGGCGGGCGTGCAGCCGGCGCTGATTCATCACTACTTCACGGACAAGCATGGGCTCTATCGACAGGTGCTCGATCGGGCGCTGCTCCCGAGCTCCGCGGAGTCGTGGACGCTCTTGTCGAGCGGGCTCGATCTCGAAGGGCTCGTGACCGGGCTCATCGAGGTGCTGCTCCGGTTCTACGCGAAGCACCACAACCTCTTGGCGATCCTGCGGCACGATGCGTCCTCGGGCTCGCCCGTGCAGGACGAGCTCGTGCGCGAGCGGATCTTGCCGATCGTCGAGGCGGTGACGGCCCTGCTGTCGGAGTGGCAGCGCGCGGGTGAGCTGCGCGCGGACGTTCCACCGGCGGAGATCATCGCGGCCGGGCTCGGGCTCGTGGCGTTCCCCTTCGTGGAAGAGGGGCTCGTGCGGGTGATGCTGCCCTCCATCGTGACGAAGGACGAGGACGCGATTCAGCAGCGGAAGTCGGCGATCGTGACGATGCTCCTGTCTGCGGTGCGCCCGCTGGCGAAGGTCGAAGCGGTGTCGGCGGTGGAAGCCAAAGCGCCGAGCGAAGCGCGGCCCGCACCGGAAGCAAAGCCGAAGAGCAGTGGGAAGAAGACCGCGCCCGCGAAGAAAGCGGCGGCGAAGATGGCGCGCGCGAAGTCGTCGAAGTGATCGAGGCTGCACGTCGGCTATGGTCGACGGCTTCAGGATCGCAGTGCGCGCGCACGCATCGATAGAAGAGATGAATGAGCGCGCCAGCGTGATCGCGATGCGCGTTCGGTACAGCACGCATATGTGATCGCGATGCCTGCGTGAGCGTGTGCTCGACGCAGGTTGATGGCGCGCGCGCGTCGCGGTCGCGTGAGATGTGTGAAGGACGGACGTGTTGGGGAGCCGCGGATTCGGCCGCGGTTGCAATGACTCAGGTCGATGGGGATGTGGGCGGGGGCTCGGCGGCGGGCGGGCGAGGTTTGCGTTCGAAGACTTGCAAGGCGGGCTCGTCGAGCACGAAGCCGTGGCCGACGGGCTGACCCATGGTGCCGGTGATGGCGGCCACCCAGAGCGGGTAATTCGCCTTTGCTTCTTCGAGCTTGTTCCACATGCGCGGGCGCAGCGCGACGTCGACCGGGCGGCCGCTGCACTCGATGCGAAAGTGCTTCCAGCCGTTCTTGTCGGTGGTCACTTCGGTTGGGAGCTCGTGGATCTTGATGGTCACTTCGAGCTTTCCAGTGATGGGCATGAAGCGCTCCTTCGCGGGCGCGCAGGATGGCGAGCAGGGAGCAGGCCGACAAGGCGGAAACAAGTCGGAAACCCATGGAGGACTGCCGCACCGCGTCGTCTGCTCGATGCGCTCGCGACGTCATTCCTCTGCTATGGTCCGCGCCCTCGGAGCGACCGCGCGCGGCGCTCGTGGAGAAAAAGGAGTCGATCGTGCTCATCGGAGTCCCGAAGGAAATCAAGACCCGCGAATACCGTGTCGGGATGACGCCCGCTGGCGTCCGCACGCTGGTGGCCCAGGGCCATCGCGTGCTCGTCGAGACCGGCGCAGGTGAAGGCAGCGCGATTTCGGATGAGGCGTACGTTCGCGCCGGCGCGACGATCGTCAAGACCGCGGCCGACGCCTGGGGCGCCGAGATGGTGGTGAAGGTCAAGGAGCCGCTCGCTGCCGAGTACGGTTACTTCCGCGAGAACCTCATCCTCTACACGTACCTGCACCTCGCGGCCGAGCCCGAGCTCACGAAGGAGCTCGCGAAGAAGAAGGTGATCGGCGTCGCGTACGAGACGATCCAGCCCGACGACGGCTCGCTGCCGCTCCTCCGGCCGATGAGCGAGGTCGCCGGCCGCATGAGCGTGCAGGTCGGCGCGTCGTGCCTCGAGAAGGAGCGCGGCGGCAAGGGCGTGCTCCTCGGCGGCGTGCCGGGCACGCGGCGCGGTCGCGTGGTGATCCTCGGCGGCGGCGTCGTCGGGCGCAACGCGGCGACGATCGCGATCGGCATGGGCGCGCAGGTGACCGTGCTCGACGTGAAGGCCGACACGATGAGCTACCTCGAGGACGTGTTCGGCGGCGCCGTCGAGACGCTCTACTCGAACCCGGAGAACATCGAGAACACCGTGAAGCGCGCGGATCTCGTGATCGGCGCGGTGCTCATCCCCGGCGCCAAGGCGCCGCACCTCGTGACCGAGGACATGATCGCGCAGATGGAGAAGGGCAGCGTCATCGTCGACGTGGCCGTCGATCAGGGCGGGTGCATCGCCACCGCGCGGCCGACGACGCACGACAACCCGACGTACGAGGTCCACGGCGTGGTGCACTACTGCGTGGCCAACATGCCGGGCGCGGTCTCGCACACGAGCACGTGGGCGCTGACGAACGTGACCATCGGCTACGGCGTCGCGCTCGCCAACAAGGGCGTCGTCGCGGCGGCGAAGGCCGACAAGGCGCTCCTGCTCGGCATCAACACCTACGGCGGGCACGTGACGTACGGTCCGGTCGCGCAGGCCCACAAGCTCGAGTACGTGCCCGTCGAGCGGGCGCTCGCGGGCTGAGGCGAAGCGACGTGGGAGCGCGCAAGAAGATCGCCATCCTCGGCGGCGACGGCATCGGGCCCTCGGTCACGACCGAGGCCCGCCTGCTGCTCGAGCTGTACCGTGACAAGGCGGGGCTTCCGCTGGATTTGTGGGAGCTGGATCTGGGGGCCGATCGCTACCTCCGCGATGGGACGACGTTCCCGAAGGAGATTCAGATCGCCATCCAGCGCGAGTGCGCGGGGGTGCTCCTCGGCGCGCTCGGTGATCCGCGCGTGCCGAACCTCGAGCACGCGCGCGACATCCTCTTCGGGATGCGGTTCGGATACGACCTCTACGCGAACATCCGGCCCGTCCGCGCGCTCTCCGATCGCTTGGTGCCGCTCAAGGGTCGGGCCGCGAAGGACGTCGACTTCGTGGTGTTCCGCGAGAACACCGAGGGCATCTACGTGGGCATCGGCGGGCAGTTCAAGCGCGGGACGCCCGACGAGATCGCCATCAACGAGGACGTCAACACGCGGAAGGGCGTGGAGCGGATCATCCGCGCCGCGTTCGACTACGCGAAGGCGCACGGCAAGACGCGGGTGCACATGGCGGACAAGTCGAACGCCATGCGGCACGCGCACGAGCTCTGGTACCGCGTGTTCTTCGACGTGGCGCGCGAGTACCCGGGCATCGACGCCAAGCACCTCTACGTGGACGCGATGTGCCTCCTGATGGTGCAGGATCCCTCGCAGTTCCAGGTGGTGGTCACGAACAACTTGTTCGGGGACATCGTCACGGATCTCGGGGCCGCGTTTCAGGGAGGCCTCGGGATGGCGGCGAGCGCGAACGTGCATGCGTCCGATCCCGGGCGGGTCGCGATGTTCGAGCCGGTGCACGGCTCGGCGCCTCCGCTCACGGGGAAGGATGTGGCGAACCCGTTCGCGGCGCTGCTCACCGCGGGCATGATGCTGGCGCACCTCGGGTGGCCCGATGAAGAGCGGCGCATCGAGCGGTGCGTGACCGAAGCGATCGACGAAGGCGCGTGCACCGTCGACGTGGGCGGGAAGCTCGGGACGCGCGCGGCGTCGGCCTGGGTGCGCGAGCGCGTGGCCCGCGCTCTGTAGCCGGAAAGTTGCCTCGCATGGCGGGCTGCAGGTGCGGCCCGTCGTGTGAGGCGCTCCAATATTTCGATCATCCTACGTAGCCTGCGTGCTCCCGGAGCGTGAGCGATGACGCCTCCGCGTGAGGCTCCATCGACTGCCGCAAATTGGGGACGGTCGAATGACCTGTGTTACGGCACGGTCGATGGCTGGCCTACGCGCATTGGAGCGGGAAGCGGGGACCTTGGCGCCGCAGGGCGACGGGATGGACGCCGGCGGCGACGATCTCGTCGAGTCGGCGCCCAAGACTCCGTCACAGGAGCGGCTGGGGGGTGCGCGTGCAGACTTCGTGGCCGCGCTCGGGCGCCGCGCCGCGGAGCTCTGCGCGGTGCTCGATTTGCTGGAGATCGAGCCTGCATCGGAGCGCGTGCGCGACGATCTCCGGCGGCGCATCCACGCGCTCGCCGCGGGCGCGCGCTTGCTTCGGTTCACGCGGCTCGCGGAGCGGCTCACGCGGGACGAGGCGTTGCTCGCGGGGATCGCGGCGCGCGTCGAAGCGACGCCGGCCGAGATCACTGCGCTGCGCGCGAGCTTCGAGCAGGTGCCCGCGATCGCGTGGGGAGAGGCGTCCGTCGGGGTGGAGACGGCGACGCCGCCGGGGCGCACGGCGCCGCGATCGCGGCCGGCGGCGCTGCTCGATCCGGTGCGCGTGACGCTCGGTCCGCGCGAGCCGGAAGCGCCGCCGCCGCCCGCGCCGCAGACGGCGCTCGTGGTGGGCGCGGGCACGCTCGCGGATGCGCTCTCGATGGAGGGCTCCGCGTTCGAGGTGGAGCATGCGCCCGAGACCAGATCGGCGATCGAGCTGGCGCGCGCGATGGCGCCGGACGTGATCGTGCTCGACGCCGATCGATCGGGCGCGCGTGAGCTGTGCGAGGCGTTGGCCTCGGATCCGCTCACCGAAGAGGTGCCCATCGTCGTGGTGGGGATGTGGTCGAAGCCCGATGACGTCGCGCCGTATCTGGCGCTCGGCGTGGCGCGATCGCTGCCGAAGCCGGTGTCGCCCGATACGCTGCGGCGTGCATGTGCGGACGCGACGGCGACGTACGTGCGGCGCGAGGTGCAGCGCTCGCCGCTCGGGGACATGTCGGTCGACGAGCTGGGCGCGCGGCTCGCGGAGGAAATGCGGCGCGGCCTGTGCGATGCGACGGTGGCGCAGGGGCGCGGAAACCGCATCCATCTGGGCGAAGGCACGGACGTGCTCGCGGCGCTTTGGGGCGCGGTCGCGCGCATTCGGGATCTCGTCACCATCCATTCTTCGGGGGCGGTGCGCTTTGCGGCGAGCGGGCCCGAGGGGGCGCTGCCGATCGCGCCGTGGCTCAGCGGGCCCTTCGATTCGGGTGAGATTCGCAGTCGTGCGCTCGGGGAATCGCGCGCCGGCGAGGCGAGCCTCGAGCGCCGTGTGGTCGTGGTCGCCGACGACGATCCGGCGGTCACGTGGTTCCTCGCGGGTGTGCTGCGCGCGGCCGGCGCGATCGTGCACGAGGCGCACGATGGAGCGCGGGCGCTCGAGATCGCGCATCGGGTGACGCCGGATCTGGTGATCAGCGACGTGCTCATGCCGATCTGCGATGGGTTCGCGCTCTGCCGCGCGCTCAAGCGGGATCTGGTGCTGCGCGACGTGCCCGTGATCCTGCTGTCGTGGAAGGAAGATCTGCTCCAGCGCGTGCGCGAGCTCGGCGGCGGTGCCGATGGGTACCTGCGCAAGGAGGCGAGCGCCGCGGTGATCGTGCATCGCTGCCGTGAGGTGATGCTGCCGCGGCAGCGCGTGGCCGAGCGGCTCGCGCGCGGCGGCGAGGTGCGCGGTCGGCTCGATGGGCTGACGACGCGCACGCTGCTCGGGCTCACCTGCGCGCTGCGCCCCGACGCGCAGCTCACGGTGCGGGATAGCGCGTTCCTGTACGAGATCGAGATTCGCGCCGGCCGGCCGGTGCGGGCGACGCGTACCTCGATCGAAGGCGATTTCCAGCGTGGAGCGGAGGTGCTCGGCGCGCTGCTCGGCGTCGGCGCGGGTCGCTTCGTGGTGGCGCCGGCCGATGAGGGCGCGATCCAGGCGGAGCTCGTCGGGAGCCTCGACGAGCAGCTCCTGCCGCGCATCGCGGCGGCGCGCGCGGCGCAGCGGCTCCTCTCGGGCACCGAGCTCGTCGCGGTGGAGCGCGTCGAGCTCGCCGAGGATCGGATGGCCGGCTATGGCGCCTCCACGCCGGAGCCGGCGCGATCGCTGCTCTGCACCATCGCAGCCGGCGCCTCGCCGCGCGCGCTCATCACGTCGGGGCAGGCCGCGGCGCGGCTCACCGAGGACGTGCTCTGCGATGCCGCGGCGCACGGCGCGGTCAGCGCGGTCTTCGATGCGGTGGGCACCGATCTGCTGGCGCCGGCGATCGCGCGCGAAGTGGAGATCCTTCGGGGAACGCGGGTGTTTCAGCGCGCGCCGGTGGTCGAGCCGGTGCTCGATCTCGGGCCCGTGATCCACACCTCCACGCCCGCGCCGGTCGAGCTCGTGCACATCCAGGAGGAGGAAGAGGAAGAGCTGCCGATCGAGGTCTCCGTGGCCCCGCCGGTGGTGCTCGCGCCGGACGCCTCGCCGGCGCGATCCGCGCCGCCCGTGCGCATCGAGGAGCCGATCAAGCCTCCGGTATCGAGCGAGCCGGTTGCGGTGGAGGAGAGCCGCGCGGCGCCGCGCGTGCGTCCGCTGCTGTCGCTCGGATCGCTCACGCCGCCGCCGGTGCAGCCCGCGCCCGTGCCGCGATCGATCCTGCCGAAGGCGCCGCCCACGCCGGTGATCACGCCGGTCGAGGAGACGCCCTCGCGCGCCGTGCGGCGGCCTTCGTCGTTCGCGCCGGATGCCGCTGCCTCCGCGGCGCGTGAGGCCGTGCTGGAAGCGCGCGTCAAGGACGCGGCGCGCGACGCCGCCAAGCCCAGCCGATCGATGTGGGGGCTGTTCGCGGTCGCGGGCATCGTGTTCGCGGTGGGCGCCCGGCTCTCGCGGGATCGCGAGCTCGCGCATCGCCCGACCGTGCCTCCGCAGGCGGCGCCCGTCGTCGAGACGCGCGCGCCCGAGCCGCAGGCTGCGGCGCCCGTGGTCACCGCGGCGCCCGCGCCGTCGTCTGCTCCTGCGCCCGCGGAGCTCAAGGGCGACGGCGCCAACAAGGCCGATCCGATCCTGCCGCACGAGGGGCCGCTCCGGGCCGATGATCAAGTGCCGCCGGGGCAGGGCATGCTCGAGGTCGTGGCAGGCACGAGCGACACCGTGTTCATCGATGGAACGCAGGTGGGCAACGGCCCCGTGGTGAAACGCGCGCTCGCGCCGCGCAAGGACCCGTACGAGATTCGCGTCAAGCTTCGCGGCGAGGAGCGGGTGCGGTTCGTCCTCGTCAAGGAAGGGCGGCTCACGAGACTTCGCATCGCCCCCCGTGGTCGCGCTAAATAGCGCGTCCCGGATGTTGCGACGGCTCACGATCCTCCCCGCGCTCCTCTTGGTGGCCTGCGGTAACACCGCGGATCCACGAAGGGATTTGCCCAAGCCGGCCACCGCCGCGAGCGCCTCGGCGAGCGCGGCGCCGTCCGCGCCGCCGCCGCACGTGCTGCTCGACATGGTGCAAGCGCTGCCGCGGTGCGATGTGGACCACCGCGGCCCGCTCTTCGACGTGGGGTCGGAGGCGCTCGCGGGCCGCCACGGTTGGGCGCGAACCGCGCCCGCGGGCCTGACCCCGGTCGAGCACGATGGAGCGACCTGGGGGCGGTTCACCGATCGCAAGTTCCAGCTCTCGTTCACGCTGCTCGAGCCGACGCCGATCTTCGTCTCGGCGCGCGCGGTGAGCTACGGCGCCAAGAACATCGCCGTCACGCTCGACGATGCGCCGCTCGGGACGCTCGTCCTCGCCCGCGAGCAAATCAAGATCGCGCAGACCGGCACCACCACGCTCCCCGTCGATCCGGGGCTGCACACGCTGACGTTCCGCTTCTACGGCCGCGTGCGCGATGGGGATGCGTTCGCCGACATCGACTGGATTCGCGTGGGCATTCCCGACGAGTCCACCGTCACGTACGGACCGCCGACGCTGCGCGATACGGTCGCGCCGGCGGCGGCGTTGTCGGGGGTGCCGCATCGATCGATCGCGTTGCGCGCGCCCGGCTCGGTGCGCTGCGCGCTGCGTTTCCCGCGTGGCGCGCGGCTGCGCACGGCGGTGGGCCTGCAAGGCGCGGGCGAGGGCGACGCGGAGATCCGCGTGCTTCGCGACGGGAAGAAGCCCGAAGTGATCCGCACGGTCCATCTCGAGGGCGGCGAGAAGGCGGCGTGGGTCGACGTCGATCTGCCGCTCGCGCCGTTCGATGGAATGGTGGGCGCGCTCGAGCTGCGCGCGATCGAGGCGCCGCGCGGCGGGCGTGTGCTCTTCGGCGATCCGGCCGTGGTGCTCGCGAAGGGCGCGGCCTCGCCGCCGCCGCCGGCGCGCGCGGTGATCGTCGTCGTGCTCGACGGCGTGACCCGCGCGGAGCTGCCGCCTTGGAGCACGGCGTCGGTGACGACGCTGCCCACGTTCGCCGCGCTCGCGCAGAGCGCGACCGTGTTCGATCAGCATCGTGCGCCGTCCACCGTCGTCGCGGCTTCGATGGCCTCGCTGCTCACCGGGCTCCCGCCGCAGGGGCACGGCGTGACCGACACGGGCGCGCGGCTGCCCGCGGGTGTGAACACCATCGCCGGCGTGGCGCGCGACGCCAGCGTGCGCACCGCGATGTTCAGCGGCGTGCCGTACACGTTCCGCGCGTTCGGGTTCGGGGGCGCGTGGGAGCGCTACACGGAGCATCCGCCTTCCAGCGGCGCGGCGGCGACCGCGCCCATCGACGATGCGCTCGCGTGGATCACCGAGACCGGCAAGAACGCGCCTGAAGCGCGCCTCCTCGCGGTGGTGCACGCGCGCGGCGGGCACCCGCCGTGGGACGTCAGCTCGAAGGAGCTCTCGACCGCCGGTCCGCCCGAGTACACGGGCCTCATCGAGCCGCGCAGCGCCGCGCAGAAGATCGCCCGCCTGCGCCGCTCCAAGCGGCAGGTCGTCACGGAGGCCGATCGCCTGCGCATCCGCGCGCTCGAGCAGCTCGCGCTCGCTGGGCAGGATCGCGCGCTCGGCGTGCTCCTCACGGCGCTGCACACTTCGGGGCTCTGGGACTCGACGCTGCTCATCGTCACCGGCGATGTCTCGAGCGGCAGCGATGCGCTCTTCGCCGACGGCACCGATCTCAAGGAGCCTGCGCTCACGCTCCCGCTCTACGCGCATTTCCCCGGTGGTGTCGGCGCCGGGCGGCGCCTCTCCGATCCCACGGAGATGGTCGACATCGCGCGCACCGCGCTGGCGGCGCTCGCGCTGCCGCCGCCCAAGCAGGCGCTCGGGCGCGATCTCGCGCGCATCGTGCTCGATCTCGACGTCGCCTCCCTCGATCCGCAGGTGGCGACGCTCGACGATCGGTACGCGGCGCGCTGGGGAGACTTGGTGCTCTCGGGCAAGTTCCCCAAGGCGCCGTCGCTCTGCGATCTCTCGCTCGACGCGACCTGTGCCTTCAACCGTCGCGACGTCATGCCCATCGCGGCCAGCGCGATCTTCCGTTGGGTGACGGCCCAAGATCTGGCGACGCGATCGATCGCGGCCAAGCGCGAGCCGGCCACGATCGACGGCGACACCTCGGCCGCGCTCAACGTGTGGGGAGCGACGGAGTGATCGGTGGCGGCGCGCTCAAGATGTGACCGACAAAGCTGCTGCGCGGCCAGCGGTGTCGGTCGGGGTCGCTCGAAATACATGAGTATTCCTCGCTCCCCACTCCCTAACCGCGAGCCGCTCGCGACGCTTTTTCGGTCACATCTTCAGGTGCGCGCGGCGAAGGCCGTGATCACGTCCATCAGCGCGTCGAGGTGACCTTCGAAGAAATGATCGGCGCCGTCGAGGACGTGCAGCTCGGCGTGCGCGGCCTCGGCGACGGCGCGCACGTGATCGAGGCTCCCCCAGGAGTCGCGATCGCCGTGAAGGATCAAGGCTGGTTTGGCGAGCGCCTGCAAATACCCGAAGTCGAAAACGTTTGCGGGCAGGCCCAAGCCCACGAGGCGGCGCACGCGCGCGTCGCGCATGCCGACGTCGAGGCCGACCCAGGCGCCGAAGGAGAAGCCCGCGACGAGGATGTCGTCGTGGGTCTCTGCGAGGTGATCGATCATCGCGGTCACGTCGTCGCGCTCGCCGCGGCCGCCGTCGAAGGAGCCTTCGCTCCCGCCGACGCCGCGGAAGTTGAAGCGCAGGACCGAGAGGCCCGCGGCGTGGAGCGCGCGGCCCGCGCGGTACGCGACCTTGTTGTACATCGTGCCGCCGTGCAGCGGATGAGGATGGCAGACGACGGCGGCGGCGCGCGCATGCTCACGTGCGCTCGGCTTCCACAAGGCTTCGATTCGGCCGGCCGGCCCGCGCAGAAAGATCTCTCCGTCGCCGTCGCTCATCGTGATGCCGAGCCTACGACAGCTCCGCGAGGGATCGACCCGCGGCGATGGCGTCGGCCAGCAAACGCCGCCGCAGTTTGCCGCTCGTGGTCTTCGGCAGGGCGCCCGGCGGCACCAAGCGCACGGCGTCGACCGCCACGCCTTGGGCCTTGAGCGCTTCGCGCACGCGCGCCGCGATCATCGCGTGCTCGCCCTCGTCGGCCTTCGTCTCGGCGACCACGTGGCAGAGCTCGGTCTCGTCCTCCGGCGATCGCACGCCCACCGCGGCCACGCAGCCGGCGCGCACGCCTTCCACCTCGGAGGCGATGTCTTCGATCACCGAAGGGATCAGGTTGTGCCCGCCCTTGATGATCAGCTCCTTGCGGCGCCCGGTGATGAAGAGGCTGTCGCCGTCGACGTAGCCGAGATCGCCGGTGCGCAGGAAGCGGCCCTCGAAGGCGCGCGCGGTGGCTTCGGCGTCGTCGTCGTAGCCGCACATGAGGCTCGGCGCCGCGACGAGGATCTCACCGATGCGGCGCTCGGGAAGCAACGCGCCGTCGTCGCCGACGATCTTCGTTTCGGTGCGCGGGATCGGCGCGCCCACGCCGACGAGCTCGAGCGCGGCAGCGCCGGGCGCGGGCGGCACGGCGACGCCGTCGCGTTCGAGCGCGGCGCGATCGATCACGTCGACGCGGGTGGGCGCGAGCAGCTTCGGGAACGTGACGGCCACCGTCGCTTCGGCGAGGCCGTACACCGGAAAGAACGCTTCGGCGCGGAAGCCCATCGGCGCGAAGGCTTCGGAGAAGCGGCGGAGCAGGCCCGCGGAGATCGGCTCGGCGCCGATCATCGCGCACTCCCAGGCGTCGAAGCGGAGGCCCGCCTCGGCCGCGCGACGCGCGAGCCGCTGCACCAGCGCATACGCCGACGGCGGCGCTGCGCAGATGGTGCCGCGATGCCGGCTCATCGCTTCGAGCCACGACATCGGCCGCGACCGGAAATCGGCCGGCGAGATCATGTTGGCTACGAAGCCGTTGTAGAACGGGAACAGGAGTCCGCCGATGAGCCCCATGTCGTGGTGCAGAGGCAGCCACGACACCGCCACCGACTGTGCATGGCTCGGGAGCGCGTGGCTCATGCTGTCGAGGTGATCGACGAGCCGATCGTGGGCGAGCACGACGCCGCGCGGGCTCCCCGTGCTCCCGCTCGTGAGCTGCACGAGCGCGGGCCCGGCGGCGTCGCTCGGATCGGGCAGATCGTCGGCCACGTTCGCGGCCGTCACCTGCTCGGCGATGAGCACGGGCAGGTCTTCGTTGTCACCGGCGAACGCCGCGAACGTGCGTGTGGTCACGAGCGCGCGGGCGTGCAGCTTGCGCGCCGTCTCCCGCAATCCATCGAGGAAGCGCGCCACGTCGCTCAGCCGATAGGGCACGCCGATGGGCGTCGGCGTCACGCCCAAGAGCCAAGCGCCGAACAGCGTGGCCACCGCGAAATCGACGTCGGGCACGAGCACGAGGATGCGATCCCCAGGCCGAACCCCCGCGGCCAAGAGGCCGCTCGCCGCGCGGCGGGCGCGCTCCCAGTATTCGGCCCACGTCCACGTCTCCCAATCGCTCCCGCGCTGGAAGCGGATGGCGTCTCCATCGGGCGTGGTCTCGGCGCGATCGCGGAGCAGGGTGGCGACGGTCTTCGGGAGCATGGCCATCACCCGAAAGGCAGGGCGCCGACGTCGATCGCGGGGCGGCCCTTGGTGGCGAGGATCATGTACTCGAGCGCGGTGCGCCGCGCGAAGCTGAGGCGCGCGATCGTCATGTACGACTGGAGCACGCGCGAGAAGCCGGGCGAGATCTCCTCGATGCGCTTGCGGTTCTTGCGCACGTTGTCGATCCAGCGCTCCAGCGTGAGCGCGTAGTGCTGGGTCAGGTCTTCGACGTGGAGCAGATCGAGGCCGGCGCGCTCCATCATCGAGATCTCTTCGCCTAGGCCGATGAGGCGGCAATACCCGAGCGCCTCGACGAAGATGTACTGCGTCGCCGTGCTCTCCCGATCGCCGCGCGCCTGCCCCGGGAAATAGCAGTCCGAGATGAGCACGCGCCCGCCCGGCTTGAGGATGCGCGACACCATTTCGTGGATGGCCTCGCGGTTGTGCATGTGCACGATGCTGCCGCTGAAGAGCACCACGTCGACCGACTCGGGCTCGAGCGCCAGATCCTCGACGTGGCACACGTCGATCTGCACGCGATCGGCGACGCCCGCGGCCTCGGCGCGCGCGAGGGCCTCGGCCCGCTGCTTCTCGCTGAGCGTGATGCCGCGGAAGATCCCGCGCGTGTGCTCCGCCAGGTAGAGCAGGTTCGAGCCCCAGCCGCAGCCGACGTCGAGCACGCGCTCGCCGGGCTCAATCGCGACCTTCTTGCGGATGCGCTCGTACTTGCGCTTTTGGGCGACCTCGAGATCTTCGTTCGGGTCTTGGAAGACGCCGGTGGCGTAGGCGAGCCGGCGATCGAGGACCATCTCGAAGATGCGCGGATCGTGCTGATAGTGCTCGGCCACCTGGGCCCGCTCGTGCTCGATCTGGGCCGTGTGGCTGCGCGCGTGGGCGTCGCGTTCGGCCTGCGTGTGTCCGGTGATCACGAGACACCTCCCTTGCGCGCGGCGACCCGCGCGGCCACGAGCTCGACCACCTCGCGCACCGACTTGGGCGGGGCCACGTCGGTGGCCACGAAGTCGGGGATGGTGATGTCGAAGCGCTCTTCCAGCACCACGTTGAGCTTGATGAGCGAGAGCGAGTCGACCCCGAGCCGCGTGTCATCGAGCGTGTCGTCCAGGCCCACCGCGTCGATGGGTGCCTTCAACGTCTCGGCGATGATCCGGCGCACCTCGAAGGCGATCGACTCCGGCAAGGGAGCGTTCGTATCCACTTCGGACTCATCCTTTCTGGAGGCAGCGCATGATCGCGCCGCGACGTCGGCCCCTCATCAACGCGCGTGCCACACGGGCTCGCTCGCTATCTCGGCAGACACGTGATCTCACGTTGCGCCACTCCTGCGCAACGGTGTCCGCGCCGTTGCGCAGGGTCTGCGCTCCGTGTGCGGACCGGCTCGGTCCCTCGCGTGGTGCCTCGTGATGCGGAGGCTATGCTCCGGAGGTGACGCACGCCTCGCACCTTGGGCCTCGGGATCAAGCCGCGCCGTCCGAGGCACGGCTCTCGCTTCCCGATGACGCAGGTCTCGCGCCGGGCCGGGGCACGGTGGACCTCGTGCTCCACGCCGAGACCGGGACGGAGCTGTCGATCGGCTCGCGGGTTTGCGCCTCGGTCGAGGTGACGCGCGGCGCGGATCTGCTCGTCGTGCCGGAGCCGGACATCTCCTTCGCCGCCATCGCGCGCCAGCACCAGCCGGTGGCCATCCCCGTGCAGGTCCTCGATCTGCCCGCGGACGCCGCCGCCGCCGAGCTCGTCGCCACCATCGAGTACGTCCTCTGCGAGGCCGACGATCCTTCGGCGTGCGCGCCGGGCCGCGTGCGCGTCCGCCTGCCCGTGCGCCTCCTCCGGGAAGGCGGCCGCGATCGCCTCTCGTTCCGCGTGCCGCTCGGGCGGGGTGGTTGAGGGACGAACGAGATCGTTGGAGGTCAAACGATCGGTGCGTGCGCGCGATCGTTGGAGGTCAAACGATCGCGGGAGCGACGGGCGATCCTGGGGAACGAGAGATGGCTTTCGATCGCGCGATGGAGTGAGCGATCTCGCCGCGCCGTCACTCGGAGGTCCACTCGATCTCGTGCCGGCCTTCGCCCCCGTGCACACCGGCGACCTGGACGGCGATGCGATGGTGGCCGCCCGCGGCGTAGGCGTGCTCGACGCTGAGCGGGAGCGTGCGCTTCTTTCCTTCGCGGCTCGCGTGGAAGCCGGTGCGGAAGATGTGGCCGTCGTGATCCCAGTCGACGGCCCAGTAGTCGACGGCGTCGGCGGTGTCGCCGTCGAGGTGGACGCGCACGGCGCCGCGATCGCCCGCGGGCTCGGCGCGGATGGAGATCGCGGGCGGGCTCGCGTCGTCGCGGGCGCCTTCGATCTCCGCGAGCGTGAAGGACGCGCCCAGCCCGAGCAGCCGCTTGCGCGCGGCGTGGATGGCGACGCGGCCGACGTCGCAGCCGATGAAGCGCCGCCCGAGCTTGTGCGCGACAGACAGCGTGGTGCCCGATCCGACGAAGAAGTCGGCCACCAGATCGCCCGGCCGAGAGGCCGCCTCGATCACGCGACGGAGCAGCGCCTCCGGCTTCTGCGTCGGATAACCGACGCGCTCCTTCGCGATGGGGGCGATGATCCCGATGTCCCAGACATCGGACATCGGCGCGCCTCTGCTCTCCTCGTCGGTTTGGCTCGGCTTACGCCGCCCCGACGAAAAGTCCGCGATCTGCCGCTTCGTCCCCCAGGTCTCGAGCGTGCTCGCGGCGAGCGGCTCGTAGAGCGGCGTCCATGCGTGCGCGTCGCCCGCGTCGCGCCCGTACCAGAAGATCACGTCGTGCATCCGCTGGAACATCCGCGTCTTCGCGGGCCAGCGGCGGTAGCGCCACACGATCTCGTTCTTGAACGCGTCCGCGCCGAAGACCTCGTCGAGCAGGCAGCGCAGGTAGTGGCTCACGTGCCAGTCGCAGTGGACGAAGACGGTGCCGCGATCGGAGAGCAGCGCGCGGATGAGCTCGAGCTGCTCGAGCATCGTGGACAGATAGTCGTCGAGGCCGAGGATCCAGCGATCGCTGTAGGCCGGCACGTCCTCCGCGCCGCCGGCGCCGCGCGGCGTGAGCGTGAAGGAGCCGCCCGTGCCGAACGGCGGATCGACGTACACGAGATCGATCTTCCCGGCGAAGTCCGGCAAGAGCGCGCGCATGGCGAGCCGGTTGTCGGCGCGAATGAGCTGGTCGCGCCACCCGGACGCGCCGGGGTCGCCGGCGATCTCCGTGATCGCGAGCCGAGGCGCGGGGCCGAGGGACGCGCTCGCGGATCGTTTGCTCGCCCACCTCAGCTCGGGGATCTTCCGCGGCTCGCGCTTCATCGGGAGCGAGCATCGACGTACCGCGTCCCGCCGGCAACATCCTCGCGGCGCGAAGGTGGTGAGCATCGCGATCACACGCGCCGCGCTGGGCGTGCGTGCGCGCGCGGTACGTGAGCAGAGTGCGCGCTTGTCCGCCCAATGGCTCCGCTTGGCACGCTTCGCGCAGAGCGCGGGTCGAGCAGATGCGCCATCGCGCAGCTCGATCCTCAACTGGGAGCTCGGAATGAAAGCGACCGAATTGCTTCAGAAGCAACACCGCGAGATCGAACACCTCCTCGAACGGCTCAGGACTTCCGGGCCGCAGGAGGCCCAAGCCCTTCGTGACGAGCTGGCGAACCTTCTCGTTTCGCACACCAAGATCGAGAACGACCACTTTTACCCGGCGCTCCGCGCGATCGCGCCCGAGCTCGTGCTCGAGGCCATCGAGGAGCACGGGCTCGCCGACTTCCAACTGGCGCGAGATCTCGGGGCGCGCTCGGGCGCCGCGGACATCCACGCGCGGACGGCCGTGCTCGCGCAGATCGTGCTCGCCCACATCCGCAAGGAGGAGAACGATCTCTTCCGTCGCGCCGAGATCGCGCTGACCAACCAGGAGCTCGCCGAGATCGGCGAGGAGCTCGCGCACGCGTTCATGCACGTGCAGCGTCTCGGCTATCGCAAGCTCTTGTCGCAGGCGCTCGCGGAGCACATGCCGCCGTTGGCCAGGAGCGCGGTGATCGGGGAGCGCAAGTCCGCCCGGCGCGCTTCCCCGAAGAAGATGGCGCGCAAGGCCGCGATCGCGAAGCATGCGGCGACCAAGCGGGCCGCGACCAAGCGGCGCGCGCCGAAGCGTGGGGCCACGGCGAAGCACGCCGCGCAGGCGAAGCACGCCTCACAAGCGAAGCACACCGCGCAGGCGAAGCACGCCGCGCCCGCGAAGCGCCGCGCGACCACGAAGCGCCGCGCCACGCCGAAGCTCCGCGCCACCGCGAAGCGCAGCCCGGCGCGCAAGGCCGCGAGCAAGCGCAGCCCGGCGAAGCGTGCGGTTCGCGCGCACGCCAAGGGGCAGCGCGTGGTGACGGGCGCGCGCAAAGGGCAGCGCGTGATGGCGGGCAAGGGTCAGCGCGTCGTGCACGGCGCACGCAAGGGGCAGCGGGTCATCGCCAAGCGCGCGGCCGTCGGATCGGCTCCGGTGCACGCGAGCGGCAAGTCGGCGCCCAAGTCGCGCGGCCCGGCCCGCGGCGCTCGCACGCGCGCCTCGCGCCGCCCGGCGCACTGATCGCGCCGCGCGTCCTCGCCGCCTCGAAGGCCTCGCCGCCGGCATTGCGAGCAGCGCCTTCCGTTACGGAACCATGCTCGGGCGAGCGATCGCCGTGGGCGCCCTCGAGCTCGGTCCGTGGCGTCCCCCACGCCCCACGCGCCGATCGACCGCCGAGTGTTTCTGCAGTCTTCGCCACCTCGACGGGCCGGCGGAGCGTCCTCGTCGTGACGCCTCTTGCGGCGCAGATGGTTTCCTCTAAAAGACCGCTCCGGACGCGGATCGCCGCGGGGCCCGCCCGCGCGGATCGCTGCGGGCACGCCCGCGAGGAGACAGCATGCGAAATACCTTCGGCGCCAAAGGCACCCTCTCGGTGGCCGGCTCGACTTATGGCATCTACCGGCTCGCGGCGTGCGGCCCGGCCGTGGATCGGCTGCCCATGTCCCTCAAGATCCTGCTGGAGAACCTGCTCCGGCACGAGGATGGACGGGTCGTGCGGCGCGAGCAGGTGGAGGCGCTGCTCAACTGGGATCCGAAGGCGGCCCCGAACGACGAGATCGCCTTCCACCCCGGCCGCGTGCTGCTCCAGGATTTCACGGGCGTCCCGGCCGTCGTCGATCTCGCGGCCATGCGCGAGGCCGTGGTCAAGCTCGGCGGTGATCCGAACCGGATCAACCCGCTCCAGCCCGCCGATCTCGTCATCGACCACTCCGTGCAGGTCGACAAGTTCGGCACGGTCGCCTCGCTGCTCCAGAACGCGCAGCTCGAGTACGAGCGCAACGAGGAGCGCTACGCCTTCCTCCGCTGGGGACAGCAGGCGTTCGCGAAGTTCCGCGTCGTCCCGCCCGACACGGGCATCTGTCACCAGGTCAACCTCGAGTTCCTCGCCACCGCGGTGATGCGCAGCGATGACGGCGTCGCCTACCCGGACACCCTCGTCGGGACGGACTCGCACACCACGATGATCAACGGCCTCGGCGTGGTCGGCTGGGGCGTCGGTGGCATCGAGGCCGAGGCCGCGATGCTCGGCCAGCCGCTCTCGATGCTCATCCCCGAGGTCGTCGGCTTCAAGCTCTCCGGCACGCTGCCCGAGGGCGCGACGGCGACCGACCTCGTGCTCACCGTCACGCAGATGCTGCGGAAGAAGAAGGTCGTCGGCAAGTTCGTCGAGTTCTACGGCCCCGGCGTGGCCGCGCTCTCGCTCCCCGATCGCGCCACCATCGCCAACATGGCGCCCGAGTACGGCGCGACGATCGGCTTCTTCCCGATCGACGACGAGACCATCAACTACCTCCGCTTCACCGGCCGCCCGAAGGACGTGGTCGCGCTCGTCGAGGCCTACGCGAAGGAGCAGGGCCTCTTCCGCAACGACAAGGCGCCGGAGCCCGTCTTCAGCGACACGCTCGCGCTCGATCTCAAGGACGTCGTGCCCTCGCTCGCCGGCCCGAAGCGCCCGCAGGATCGCGTGCCCCTCGTCGACGTGAAGAAGAGCTTCCGCAAGGAGCTCGTCGGCATGGTCCCGAAGGATTTCGCCGGCGCGCCCGAGGCCAGCGTCTCGACGTGGGTCGACGAAGGGGCCGCCGACGAGTCCGTGCAGAAGGCGCTCCGCACGGCCACCGTGTTCGGTCGCGACACGACGTACAACGTGAAGCACGGCTCGGTGGTGATCGCGTCGATCACCTCCTGCACCAACACCTCGAACCCGGCGGTGCTCCTCGGCGCCGGCCTGCTCGCGAAGAAGGCCGTCGAGCGCGGCCTCACTGCGCGTCCGTGGGTGAAGACCTCGCTCGCCCCCGGCTCCAAGGTCGTCACCGAGTACCTGCGTGACTCCGGCCTGCTCTCGTACCTCGAGGCGCTCGGCTTCCACATCGTCGGCTACGGCTGCACCACTTGCATCGGCAACAGCGGCCCGCTCCCCGATCCGGTCTCCGAGGCCGTGAAAGACAAGGATCTCGTGGTCGCGGCCGTGCTCTCCGGCAACCGCAACTTCGAGGGCCGCGTGAACCCGCAGGTGCGGATGAACTTCCTCGCCTCGCCGCCCCTCGTCGTCGCGTACGCCATCTCGGGCGACCTCGACATCGATCTGTCGAAGGAGCCGATCGGCCACGACAAGAACGGCGACGCCATCTACCTCAAGGACATCTGGCCCACGAGCGCCGAGGTGCGCGACGCCATCAAGAGCGCCGTGCGCCCCGAGCAGTTCCAGAGCCAGTACGCGAACGCGCTCGAGGGCGACGAGGAGTGGCGCAAGCTCAAGGTCCCCGCGGGCCAGATCTACGCGTGGGATCCGAAGTCGACCTACGTGCGGCACCCGCCCTTCTTCGAGAACCTGCCCAAGGAGCCGGCGGCGCTCACCGACATCCACGCGGCGCGCGCGCTCGCGGTGCTCGGCGACTCGGTGACGACGGACCACATCTCGCCCGCCGGCAACATCGCCAAGAACAGCCCGGCCGCGCGCTACCTGATGGAGAACGGGGTCCAGCCGAAGGACTTCAACTCCTACGGCGCGCGCCGCGGCAACCACGAGGTGATGATGCGCGGCACCTTCGCCAACATCCGCATCAAGAACCACCTCCTCGGCGGCGAAGAGGGCCCGAACACGCTGCACCTCCCGGGCGACGAGAAGCTCAGCATCTACGACGCCGCCATGAAGTACGCGGCCGAGAAGGTGCCGCTCGTGATCCTCGCCGGCGCCGAGTACGGCACGGGCTCGTCGCGCGACTGGGCCGCGAAGGGCACCAAGCTGCTCGGCGTGCGCGCCGTCATCGCCAAGAGCTTCGAGCGCATCCACCGCTCGAACCTCGTCGGCATGGGCGTGCTCCCGCTCGAGTTCGAAGCGGGCCAGGGCGCCGAGACCCTCGGCCTCACCGGCCGCGAGACCTTCGACATCGACGGCGTCGCCAAGGATCTCCAGCCGCGCAAGAAGCTCACCGTCGTGGCGACCGCGGAGGACGGCTCGAAGAAGTCCTTCACCGTGACCTGCCGCATCGATACACCGAACGAGGTCGACTACTACCAGCACGGCGGCATCCTCCAGTTCGTGCTGCGTCAGATCATCGCGAGCAAGTAGCGCGAGCCCCAGGGCGAGGACGCGCAACCACGCTGCGTCCTCGCTCGCGGCCCATCACGCTCTCCGACTCATCGCTCCCGTCCTATCAGTTTCACTGATGGGTTCCTTCACCCGGTAAATTCAGTCGATTTCGAGCGGCCATCGTCTCGGCGGCGCCGCGGTGACGTCTCTTCGGCCACGCTTGCTGATGACGAGATCGTTCTTCACGAGCGCTCGTCGTGTCGGTGGTGCCGTGTTTGCCGGCACCGTCGCAGTTACTTCTCTTCGGCGATGCCGTATTCGCTCACGCCGGGATCGTTCGCGTCGGTCTTGGGGCGCACGACGACGACGGGGCAGGGGGCCATGCGTGCGATCTTGTCGGCGGTGGAGCCGCCGAGCAGGCGTTGCCAGCGGGTGGTGGGCTCGGTGGCGACGACGATGACGTCGGCGCCGAGCTCCCTGGCGAGCTGCACCATCGCGCGCTCGGGGCGGCCGGTGCGGAAGTGCATGGCCATGAGGCGGGCCTCGCCGCCGACGGATCGATGTTGCAGCACCTTGAGCGGAGCGACGCGCTCGCCGTCCTCTTCTTCTTCGGCACGTTGCGCCGAGGTCGAGACACCGGGGGTCGCGAGATCGCGGATGCGCGGCGCCATCGCGCGGGCGCCGACGATGACGGCGTGCACCTCGCTCTCGGGGCCGCGGAGCGCGGCCATCTCGAACGCGAACCGCCAAGCGCGGCCGCCGGGCTCGGAGAGATCGAGCCCCACGAGGACGATGTAAGGGGTGGACGCCGAGCGCGGAGGCGAGCCGCCGGTCGCTTCCCGTGCGGCGTTGGTGGCCCTGTTCGCCATCGGCCGAAAACGTTGCGGGAGGCGCGCTCCACCGCAAGCCCACCTCGTGCGTGCCTTCACCGCGATGCGTGGTTTCCACGATTGACGCGGTAGGGCGCTGCCATCAGCGTTCGCTCCACATGATTCCCCGCTATACGCCTTCCGATTTCGCCGCGCTGTGGTCGCCCGCCACGCGTTACGAGACGTGGCTCGAGGTCGAGCTCGCCGCCTGTGAAGCGATGGAGGCCGACGGCCTCGTACCCGCCGGCACCGCGCGCGCCATCCGCGATCAGAAGCTCGTGCTCGATCCCGATCGCATCGACACCATCGAGAAGACGGTGAAGCACGACGTCATCGCCTTCCTCACGCACGTCGAGGAGCTCGCCGGTGAAGGAGCGCGCTGGCTGCACCGCGGGATGACGTCGAGCGACGTCCTCGATTCGAGCTTGGCCATGCTCCTCGCGCGCGCGGCCGATCTGCTGCTCGCCCGCCTCGACAACCTCATCGCCGCGCTCGCGCAGCGCGCCGACGAGCACCGCGGGACGCCCATGATCGGGCGCAGCCACGGCATGCACGCCGAGCCCGTCACCTTCGGCTTGGCGCTCGCCGGTCACCTCGCCGAGATGAAGCGCGGCCGCGCTCGCCTGCGCGCTGCGCGCGCCGAGATCGCGGTCGGCAAGATCGCGGGCGCCGTCGGCACGTACGCGCACCTCCGCCCGACGCTGGAGGCGCGCGCGCTCGCGCAGCTCGGGCTCGCGCCGGAGACGGTCTCGACGCAGGTGGTGGCGCGCGATCGGCACGCGGCCTACTTCTCGGCGCTGGCCTTGATCGCGGCTGGCATCGAGCGGCTCGCCACCAACGTGCGCCACTGGCAGCGCACCGAGGTCGCCGAGGCGGAGGAGCGCTTCACCCGCGGGCAGAAGGGGTCGAGTGCCATGCCGCACAAGCGCAACCCCATCGTGAGCGAGAACCTCTGCGGCCTCGCGCGCGTGGTGCGGAGCGCCGTCGTCCCCGCGCTCGAAGACGTGGCCCTCTGGCACGAGCGCGACATCTCCCACTCCTCGGTCGAGCGCATGATCGCGCCCGACGCCACCACCACCCTCGGCTACATGCTCGACCGCGCCACCGCGCTCGTCGAAGGCCTGGTGGTGAGCACCGAGGGCTTGCAGAAGAACCTCGATCGCGCGGGCGAGCTCTACTTCAGCGAGGCCGTGCTCCTCGCGCTGGTCGCGCACGGTCGGCCGCGCCAGGCGGCGTACGAGATCGTGCAACGCTGCGCCATGCGCACGCTCGCGGGGGAAGGTCGCTTCCGCGATCTGCTCGCCGCCGACGCCGAGCTCGCTTCTCTCCTCCCCAAGGAGGAGCTCGAGCGCTGCTTCGACCTGAAGCACGCGCTCGCGCACGTCGGCGCCATCATCGATCGGGCCATCCGCGCGGAGTGACATTTCGTGGCAGCGCCGGCTGCCATTTCATCGCGTGAGATTCGTGGCAGCGCCGGCTGCCACTTCAGCGCGCGCCTCCGGGCGCTCGATGCGCAGGCGCGAGGTCGTGATCCTCTTCGATCACGACCTCGCGCGCGTCTTCGTCACGGGCTTTCTTCGGCGGGGATGGCGACGTAGCGCGTGGCGCCTTCGCGGCGAACGAGCAGGAGGTGGGCGCGCTTCGTGTCCTTCTCGAGGACGCGCTTCACGTCGTTCGGGCTCTGCACGGCGTTGCGATCGATCTCTTGGATGATGTCGCCCGGCCGGATCCCCGCCTCGGCCGCGCGGCTGCCGGGCTGGACTTGGGTGATGACCACGCCCGTGGCCCCCTCGGGCATGTCGAGCCGCCGCGCGAGGTCGGGCGTGAGGGGCGCGATCTGCATGCCGAGCGAGCCCGCGGGACCGGCCTGCGGGCCGCCTTCGGCCTGCTTTTCCTCGGCGGGGAGCTGGCCCAACGCGGCCTTCAGATCGACGCGCTTGCCTTCGCGCAGGACCGTCATGCCGACGACGGTGCCAGGCGGCGTCTCGGCGATGGCCATGCGCAGGCCGCGGCTATCACCGACCGCGCGGCCGTCGAGCTCGAGCACCACGTCGCCGCGCTTGAGGCCGGCACGCGCAGCGGGGCTGTTGTCCTGCACGTCGCTGATGAGCGCGCCACCGGTCGTCTTGAGGCCGAGCGCCTCCGCCATCGCGGGCGTGATCTCCTGCACGGCGACGCCGAGCCAGCCGCGGATCACGTGCCCGTGATCTTGGATCTGCTTGACCACCTCGCGCGCCAGGTTCGACGGCACCGCGAAGCCGATGCCTTGGTTGCCGCGCCCGCCGCCCGAGGTGGCGATGGCGGTGTTGATGCCGATGAGCTCGCCGTCGGTGCTCACCAAAGGCCCGCCGGAGTTGCCCGGGTTGATGGCCGCGTCGGTCTGGATGAAATCCTCGTAGTCGACGATCCCCACGTTCCCGCGCCCTTTGGCGCTGATGATCCCGAGGGTGACGGTCGGGCCGATGCCCAGCGGATCGCCGAACGCGAGCGCGAACTGCCCGACCCTGACCTTGGTCGAATCACCCCACGTGATGACGGGAAAGTTGTTCCCCTGGATCTGGAGGAGCGCGATGTCGGTCTTGGGATCGGAGCCGATGATCTTGGCGCGCAGCTCGCGCTTGTCGGGGAGCGAGACGCGCACCTCGTTCGCGCCCTGCACGACGTGCGAGTTGGTGAGCACGTAGCCGTCCCGCGAGATGATCACGCCCGAGCCGAGGCTCTGCTGCTTCAGCTCGCGCGGCGGCCTCTGCATCGGTCCACCGCGGCCGCCGAAGAACTCGCGCAGCATCGGATCGTCGAAGAAGGGGCTGCCTTCGTTCGTGGGCGGCTGGACGATGCGCACCGACGAGACGTTCACGACCGCGGGCGCGACGCGCTCCGCGACGGCGGCGAAGCCGTCCTGGAACGAGGCGAGCTCCTCGTGCGGCGCGTCGCGCGCAGGCCGGCGGAGGTCCACCGTTTGCGCCGCCGCATCTCCGGCGGCGGCCGGTTGCAACGGCTCGGGGCGCTCGTCGTGGCTTGCGCGACGGCAGCCGGCGATGGTGATCGTCGAGACCAGGATCAACGTGAGCGTGGAGCGCATCGGCGCCTCCGGCTGACACGTTCCATGCCTCGTCTCTTCGGGGCATCGCGTGCACGGCGTGTCGCGATCGCGGGCGAGCACACCCGCACCGCGCGCGCTCGGCCGCGGATTGACCGCTCGGGGAGCCTCTGCGACGCTCGCCTCGATCATGCCTGCATCACGAATCCTTTCGAGCGGGCGCGCGCGCTCGTGGCGCCCGCTTGCGGTGCTCGCCCTCACCACCGCGATACCCGCTTGCAGCGATTGGGTGCCGCCTGCGCCGCCGCCGGTGGGGGCCATTCCCGCGTACCCCGATCCGCCGGCCTCTTCGGCGCGCGTCGAGCCCGGCGCGGCCTTCGCGGCGCTCCGCGATCGGCTCGTCGATCAGTTCCTCGCCGACGACCCTTCACTTGGTCGCGGCGCTGGTCTCCATCAATACGACGGCAAGGTCGGCGCGTATTCGGCGCAGGCGATCAAGGCGCGGATCGAGCGGCTCGAGCAGGCGCGCGCCGATCTCGCCGCCGTCGACGAAGCCGCGCTCTCACCCGACGATCGCCTCGATCGCGCGCTCCTCCGGAGCCGCGTCGACCTCGCGCTCTTCCAGCTCGTGGAGCTCGAAGAGTGGCGCCGTCGCCCCAAGTTCTACGACGAGCTCTTCTCCGTCGATGCTTACTTGGAGCGAGACTACGCGCCCGTCGCCGAGCGCGCCGCGCACCTCTTGGCCCACGAGGAGGCCGCGCTCGCCGAGATCCCGAACATCCGCAAGAACCTCGTCAGCCCGCTCTCCCGGCCCGTGGTGGAGACGGCGGTGAAGTCGTTCAAGGGCTACGCGACGTACCTGCGCACCGACTTGACCAAGATGCTGAAGGGCGTGGGCACGCCTGCGTTCCAAGAGAAGCTCCAGAAGACCAACGAGGCGCTCGCCGCTGCTGCACAAGATCTCGCCGATCACCTCGCCAAGGTCGAGCTGCCGAAGAGCGACGCGAGCCACGTGCTCGGCCCCGAGCGTTACAAGAAGCTGCTCCGCGTGCAGGAAGGGCTCGAAGTCTCGCTCGCCGACTTCAAGAAGATGGGCGAGGAGAACCTCGCCGAGAACAAGAAGGCCTACGAGGCGCTCCTCAAGAAGAAGGCGGCCGTCACGCGCACGAAGGCGAAGGAGCTCTTCGGCGACGCGACCCGCCTGACCGACGCGTCACGCCGCTTCTTGATCGACAAGCACATCGTCACGGTCCCGACCGACGAGAAGGCCGTCGTCAAAGAGAGCCCGCCGTTCATGCGCTGGAACTCGGCGTTCCTCGACGCGCCGGGGCCCTTCGAGGCGAAGCCGCTCGACGCGTTCTACTACATCACCCAGCCCGACCCTTCGTGGCCCAAGAAGGAGCAGCTCGAGTACCTGCCGACGCGCGGCGTGCTGCTCTCGACGACCGTCCACGAGGTGTATCCGGGCCACTTCCTCCAAGGCCTGTGGGTGAAGCGCGCGCCCACGCGGGTGCAGAAGCTCTTCTCCAGCTACTCGTTCGTCGAGGGTTGGGCTCACTACGGCGAGCAGATGATGATCGAGGAGGGCTTCGGCGCGGCCGACCCCGAGAGCCGCCTCGGCCAGCTTTCGGACGCGCTCCTCCGCAACTGTCGTGTCGTCGTCTCGCTCGGCATCCACGCCGAGGGCATGACGATCGAACAGGCGCAGAAGCGCTTCATGGACGACTGCAAGCAGGACAAGGCCACGGCCCGCGAGCAGGCGGCGCGCGGCGCCTTCGACCCCGGCTACTTCGCCTACACGCTGGGGAAGATCCAGATCCTCGCCCTGCGCGAAGAGGCCAAGAAGAAGCTCGGGGCGAAGTTCTCCCTGCAACGCTTCCACGACGCGCTCCTCGCCCATGGATCGCCGCCCGTGCCGCTCATTCGGGAGCGGGTGCTCTCCGATCTGGCGAGGTGATCCCGAGATCGTTGGAGCACAAACGATTGGGGTGAGCGGCGGCAAATCGTTGGTGCTCCAACGATTCGCCGCTGGTCCATCAACCTGCGAATTCGTTGATGCTCAAACGATTCGCCGCGCCATTCACCGGCGGTTCACTGGAGGATGCAGAGCGTCTGCGCGCCGCCCTGGACCTCGGCGCAATCCCAGCCGCTCGGGCACTCGCCGCCGCCGAACGAGCATTCGATGGTGCACTTCTGGGTGCTCTCGTCGTCGGGGTCGACGTAGAAGCACACGCCGCTGTCGCAATCGCTGTTCGAGGAGCATTCCTCGTCGAAGCCGGCGCCGCCGGACGATCCACCACCCTCGCCGCCGCCTCCGCTGCTGCCCCAGCCGCCGTGATCGGAGCAGGCGCTCGGGCAGGCTCCCGCTTCGGTCTCGCAGCAGCCGTTGTTGCACGAGGAGCTGTTCACGACCGAGCCGTCCTTGCACTCGCACGCGACGCTCTCGCAGTCGTCGCCGCTCGAGCAGGTCGCCTCGCACGTGGGGCCCGACCCGCCGTTGCCGCCGCCGTTGCCACCCTCGCCGCCTTTGCTGCTGCCGCAGCCGAACGCGAAAGCCAGGAGCGCAACGAGCCACGTCGAACGAATGATCTGCTTCATGGAGATCTCCTCACCGGCTCGCGCACGCCGGGCACCGCGCCCGAGGTTGCCGTCGCTTGCCGTTCTCGCGCGTTCGACGACGCGGATTCAGCGCCGCGCCAGACGGGTCGCTGACGTCGAATGACGTCGAAAATGCGTGTTGTTACGAGTAGTTGTGGGCGCGCAGGAAATCGGCGTCAGGCGCGGAGGAGGCGCACGACGCCGCCGAGCGCGTAGCCGTCTTCGGTGGTGATGATGCGGGCGGGGGCTTTGGCGTCGTCCTCGATGGCGAGGCGCAGCTTGCGCACCGCGGCCTGCAGACGGTTGTCGTGCCGGAGCGGGTGATATTCGCGCTCGCTCCACACGCTCAGCGTCAGCGCCTCTTTGGTGGCCGAGCCGCCGCGCGCGACGAGGCTCGCGAGGATGCGCCACTCGACGCTCTGGCGAGAGAGATCGATGCGCGCGCCGCTCGGCAGCCACACGTGTCGCGCGGCCTCGTCGAGGCCGAAGCCCGGGCGCCAGGCGCGATCGACGTCGGGGTGAAGGATGGTGTCGGGCGCGCGCTTGCCGGCGCGGGAGAGGAGGGCCGCGAGGACCGCGCGATCGACGGCATCGAGCGCGACGGTCGCGCCGAGGAGCGCGCGGGCCCGCAGCGCGACGTCGGGCATGAAGGCGTGCTGGGCGAGGGCTTCGAGAGCGGCGGCGTCGAGCGGGCCGGAGGCCGCGGCGAGCAGGAAGAAGCGGGCCGCGCCTTCGAACCGCGGAGAGGGCATGGCCGCGGCCATGGATGCGAGCTCGCGTGCGTGGTGATCGAGCGCGTCCCATTGCGCGGCGACGAGGAGCGCGTCGCACTGACACTGCTTCGCTTCGGCGGCGCGGACGCCGTAGCCGTGCTCGCGGGCGATCTCCACGGCGGCGCCTGCGTCGCGCGCAGCGGCGGTCGCGTCGTTCGCGAGCAAGTGCGCATGGGCGCGGAGCGTGCGGGCCGCGAGCTGGATCTCGAGGTTCGAGGGGAGCGTCGCGGTGGCGCTCATCGCGTCGGCCGGTGCGAGGCGGCCGGCGCGGAGATCGAGCTCGGCGCGGGCGAGGGCATAGGTCTCGCCGAACACCGAGGCGAGCTGCGTGGAGGGCGGGATGGATGCGTCTCGGCGAAGCACGCGGGCGCGCATGACGAGCGTCTCCACCTCGGCCATCACGTGCGGACCGGGATCGCGCGCGATCACGTTGGCGAGGAAACGATCGACGTGATCGACCGCGCCCTCGGCGAAGCACGCGGTGGCGCGCGCGATGTCGAGGTGCACGCCGAGGAGCGACGCGCGCGCGACGTACGGCTCGAGCTCGGCGATCGCGGTGCGGCCGGCCTCGATTTGGCCACCGTCGAGCAGGAGCCCGGCGCGCGCGAAGCGCACCACGCGATCCATGGCGAGGCGCACCGATCCGCGCCCTTCGGTCAGGAGATCGTCGAGGATCTGCGCGGCATCGCGCGGGCGGCCCGCGTGATTGTACGCCTGCGCCAGACGGTATCCGGCGCGCCGCCGGACCGGTGGAGGGAGCGCTTCGAGCCTCGCGCGCAGCGCGTCGCCGCGCGCGAGGGCTTCGTCGCGGCGGCCGTCGATCGCGAGCGCCATCGCGGCGAAAGCGTCGCGTTGGGCCGCAGCCACGGCGTCGGGCGGCGCGAGGGTGTCGAGGAGATCGACGCACGCGCGCATGGCCCCGCGGTTCCCGATCGACTGCGCGCGGAGGAGCCCCGCGGAAAAGGAGAGGTCGTGATCGGATGCCTGCTCGGCTTCTGCTTGCACGCGCGCGGCGATGGCGATGGCCTCGTCGAAGCGCCGCTTTCCGAGCAGAAGGCGCGCCCAATGGTAGTGCGCTTCGAGCGAATCGCTCGACGGCGGACGCACGCCGTCGAGGACCGCGGCGTCGCCGAGATCGGCGGCCACGCGCAGGCGCCATGCGTCGAGCGCGGGGTGCGGCGCGTCTTCCAGCAAGTGATGGATGCGGGCGGCGTAGCCGGTGGCGACGAGATCGTCACCGAGTTGCGCGAGCATGCGCGCCGCCTCGTCGGGGCGATCGGCGACGAGCCAGAGGCGCAGGGCTTCGACGTGCAACGCGGGATCTTCGGCGATGGAGAGCGCGGCGGCGGCCTGCTCGGCGCGGGCTCGGCGATCGTCGGCGCTCGATGCGGGCACGAGGCCGCGCACGTGTTCGGGCACGATCACGCCGGCGCGGCTTCGCTCGATCCAATGGGCTCGCGAGAGCGCTTCGAGGATCGCGGGAGACGCGGGATCGATGCGGGCGAGGATGGCTTCGGGGATCGGAAGGGTGAAGAGCGCGAGCGTGCGGAGGAGCGCGATGCCTTCGGCGGGCGGGTCGGATCGCGTTTCCAGCGCGGGGCCGCCCGCGAGGCGTTGGCGCAACCGTTGAGGGGAGCCGGAGGCGCCGGCGACCAGCGCGGCGACCTCCGCGGCGGCGAGGCTCGGCGCGAGGCTGCGCGCGAGCAGGCGCATCTCGGCGTCGGGCATGGGGCCGAGGGAGAGCACGTGCTCGATCAGGTCGCCCTCGGCGGGCGCGGTGGGCAGGGCGGCGATCCACTTGCTCTGCCGCGCGTAGCGCGCGATCTGACGGAGCAGCAGGGCCACATCGGCCGGCGGTGCGGCCCCGAGATCGTCGAGCACGACGCAGCGATCGGCGGCGAGATCGATCGCGAGCGCGCCCAGCGCTTCGGCGTTGCCGAGCACCTCGGACCATTCGACGTCACGCGCTCCGGCGGCGCGCGCGAGCGCCCGCGCCACCACCAGCGCGGTCGGCTCTTCCGGATCGCCGCCGCCGAGCGACACGTACACGGCGCTCGGTGCGCGATCGGTGAAGTGCTCGTGGAGCAAGCACGACATCAGCGCCGATTTGCCGAGCCCCGCGGCGCCCGTGACGATCACGAGCGGACCGCGCCGCAGGAGATCGCGCGCGCGTCGCAGCGCTTCGGCGCGGCCGACGAAGCGCGCGGGCGCATTGGGCACGCGCAGGGCGAGCGGCACGTTGGGGCTGCGCGCCGGCGGCGCTGCTTTACCTTTCGGGTTCTTCGCGGGCACGAGCGCGGCGCGCCGAGATTCGCAGGGTGCGCCGCCTGCTTCGTTAGCACGACGGCGCGGGTGGACGTGATGGGAAGCGGTCGCGTCGTGGATCAGGTGGGACGCGCGAGCCGATGGCTCGACGGTGCGGGCACGAGCGCGCTGCGCGCCTCGGTCGGCACGAGCTGGCGGAGGTGCCACGCTTGCAAGAACACGCGGCGCTCCGCGGCGGCGAGCGCGTCGCGCATGCGACCCACCATGAGCCCGGGGACGATCACCATCGCCAGGCTGGTCACCAAGAGGCAGATGGTCGTCTGCAGCGCGGGCAGCTCCGTCGCTCGGGGCATCACCCGCATCAGGCCGCCGGAGAACGTGTAGGCAGGCGGCAGCACGCCCGCGATTTCGAGGGTGAACGGGATCAGGATGGCCAGCACGCCGAGGAGGATCACCACCACGCGGCCGCGCTTGTCCGCGCTCATGGTGAAGTACATCGTGTTCGTGCCCGCCTGCGCGGGCACGAGGATGAAGGGACCGAAGGGCGCGCTCATCAACGCGATCGCCACCGACGTCAGCGCCAGGAGCGCGAAGCCGTTCTGCATGGTGACGCGCGGCTTTCGCGACAACCAATAGGAGAACACGCTGCTCACGACGACGCTCGCGATCACCGCCGCCGCGACGGGCCCGTTGCGGATGCCCATCCACACGGCCACCGGGATGAGCGCGCTCCAGAACATGAAGCGGAGCGCGCCGCTGCGCGCGGCCTGACGTCGCGTGCGTGCGGCGGCGGCTTCGAGCTCGGCTTCGGCTTCGGGCGGGACTTCGTCGGGCACCTCGGTGAGGAGGCGAGCCATCGTCGAGAGGGCCTCGGCGTTGCGTGGATCGAGCGCCAGCGCCGAGCCCACGTCGCGCAGCGCTTCGGTGCGGGCCTCGCGCGCCGCAGGGCCACCGCTCGCGGCGCGGGCCAGCGCGGCGCGGGCCGAGGCGACGTGCGCGGCCGCGAGATCGCGGCGCAGCTCCACGTTGCGATCGCCGTCGAGGAAGCGCTCGATCGCGTTCGAGAGCTCGCGCGCGCTGGCATAGCGGGCCGCGGGATCGAGCGCCGTGGCGCGCACGCACATGGCCTCGAGCTCGGGCGGATACTCGCCGAGCGTGCGCGCCGAGGGGCGGGCGTCGGCGCCCTTGAGCGTGGAGGCGAGCGCGGCGTCGACCGACGTGAGCGGATGGAGCGGCTCCTGCGCGAGGATCTCGAAGAGGATCGTGCCCAGCGCATAGACATCGGCGCGCGCGTCGACCCGATCGATCTCGCCGCGCGCCTGCTCCGGCGCCATGTAACCCGGGGTGCCGATGAGCGAGCCGAGCATCGTCCGCGCGGTGCCGTCGTGCGTGAGATCGATCTCGCCGCCGTGCGGATCGTCCGCGGAGCCCGCGAGCTTGGCGAGGCCCCAGTCGAGGACGTACACCTCGCCGAAGTCGCCGAGGATGATGTTGCTCGGCTTGAGATCGCGGTGGAGCACGCCGCGCGCGTGGGCGAAGTCGACCGCGAGGCACACGCTCCCGAACGCGGTGAGCAGCTTGCGGCGCGAGTATTTGCGGATGGCCTCGCGATCGCCGCCGGCGAGCGCGTCGATGACGGCGTCCAGCGTGCGGCCGCGCACGCGCTTCATGGTGAAGAAGACGCCGCCTTCCGGATCGACCCCGAGATCGTAGACGGGCACGATCGCAGGGTGCTCGAGCAGCCCCTGCACGCGGGCCTCGCGCACGAAGCGATCGCGCGCGTCGTCCATCGAGCCCGTGCCCGCGCGCATCACCTTGAGCGCCACCTCGCGACCGATGAGCCGGTCCTTGCAGAGCTTGACCTCGCCCATGCCGCCCACGCCGAGCACGTCGCGCGCTTCGTAGCGTTGATCGAAGCTCGCCGCGTGCACCGGCCGCGCCGCCGCGCCCAGCATCGAGGTCCCCACCGGCGCGAGCCCCGACACGTCGTCGAAGCGCTTCCGCAGCATCAGCCGCGTGCGCGCGGCGCCTTCTTCCGAAGGCGGCACCGGCTCGTGATGCACGGTCGCGGCGAGCGCCACCGTATCGGAGCGCGGTCGCGCGATGGTGACCGCTTCCTCCTGTGGAGGCGCGGGCGTGGGCTTGCGAACGAGGGTCGCGTCCTGCTCGGTCTCGGGATCGTCGATGACCTCGGGGATCTCTCCGGGGCGGGGCATGATGCGAGAGGGTACTTGATCGGACGCGTGCGCGCCGACGTCGGGTTCGTGCTCGCGTCAGGCGGCGATCACGTTGGCCCGCTCACGTGTCGCCGAGCGCGGCGTAGTGCTCGTGCCAGCGGCGAATCTCGTCGAACAGCGGCGCTCCGACGGCCGTCGGCCGGCCCTTGTCGAGCACCAGCTCCGCGCCCTCGCGGTTGATCTTGCGGATGGCCGCGTACCGCCGGCGAAAGGCTTCGTTGCCCGCCTCGGGGTCGTCATTCGCGATCATCTGCTCGTAGAGCCGCGCCACCGGGAGGAACGCGTGCACCGCCAGGAGCACGCCGTGCAGCGGCCGCGGATCGGGTCGCACCGGCGACGTGTAGAGCGGCGACCACGCGTTCTCGAGCACCTCGTCGACCTCGAAGAGCGCGTTGATCTTGTTGTGGGAAAACTCGTGAATGAGCGCCTCCGAGAGCGTCATCTGGCTCGGATGGAGCGTCATGTAGATGGTCCCGATCATCTCCTGGTACGACGCCGAGAGGTGCTTCTCGTCGTGCCAGCCCACGGGCACCACCTGCGCGACGAAGAGCTGCATCTCGCCGTAAATGTCCGGCAAATGCCGCTCGATCCGCGCGAGCGCCGTCCCCAGCGCGTCGGTCCACGCGGTCGCGGGTCGGCCCCCGAGATCGATCGCGTTGCCTTCTTTGTCGGGGTGCGCCTCGAACATCGACAGTGGGTTGTTGTCGACCTCCGCGAGCGCGATGTCGCCGGCGATCACGTGGTACGGCCGCGCGATCGCGCGTTCACCGGCCTCGGGATCGTCGAGCCGGATCTCGTCCGTGCGCCCAGCGCGCTCGATGGTGACGCGCCCGTTCGCGATCGCGACGGCGCTCGCGTCGCGGGGCAGATCGATCGCGATGCGTGCCGAGATCGAGAGCAACCGCGCGGGAAAGCGGCGCAGGCGCACGGGCTCCGCGAGCGCGCCGGCGAGGGCGAGCTCGAAGGCGAGGAGCGCGGCGAGCTCCACCATCACGGCTTCGCGTTGCGGGAGCGTGTCGCTGCGCAGGCAGCGCAGGAGGCCGCCCACCGTGGGCCGTCGCAGCGCGCTCATCAGCGCGCCCGGCGCGTCGGCCAAGGCTGCTCGCGATAGGCGCGCGATCACCGCGCCCTCCTCGCGCGCGCCGGTGGGCGTGAGGCGGGGAAGGGCCGACAGATCGCGCAGGAGGCGCCCCATCGCCCGCGAGAGCACGGCCTTCGCCGTGGTCGATCCCGGCTCCGGGATCGTCAGGTCTCGCGGGCAGAGGGGCGCCGTCGCCATGTCAGCCGCCGAGGCGCGGCACCGACGACGCGCCGTCGTCGATCGGCGCGAACGACGTGCGCGGCCGCTCGGCCGTCATCTCCGTCATCATGATCGGGGGCGTGTGCAGCGCGAGGATCTCCGGCTTCGGCGGCGCCGTCGTCTTCGCCATGCGCAGCGCCTCGTCCATCGAGCGGGCCGTCTCCCAGCCGAGCAGCTTGGGGATGTACTCGTTGTCCGCGCCCACCACGATCATGCGCCCGAGATGCTGCCGGCCGGCCTCGCCCCAGTACCACATGAAGAACGGATGCGCGGGGTGGTACGCGTTCCCCACGCGGTACATCTCGAGGTACGCCGGGTTCGACGCGAACTTCTTCTCGAAGCGCTTGTGCAGCTCCATCGCGTCGCGCGTCTCCGGCAGGAGGCGGTGCACGAACTCGATGTACGGGGCGTGGTGATCGTTGTCGAACTGATCGGTGCAGGGGTGCAGGATGATCATCGTGCCCCCCTTCTTCACCATGGGCACGCCCTTGTAGAGGTTGAACAAGTACCCGTTCGCCATCACCTGCACGAGCAGCGGGTTGAGGAACGAGTTGACGTTGTACGGGCTGATGAAGGGGATGCCCGTGATGAGGATGTCGGCCTGCCCCGTGACCGGCACGAGGTACTGCTCGTAACACTTCTTCAGCGTGTGGGCGTGCACCGCCTCCGTCTCGCCGGCGAAGACGCCCGTGACGCCGAAGGGCGACGGCACGCGCTGGAAGATCGCCTGGCGCGCCGGCTGCGGCAGCTTGTCGAGCGTGAAGCGGAGCGCGCGGAGGCTGTTGCGCTCGGTGGTCGTGAGATCGTCCTCGTTCTTGGCGAGGAACTCGAGCGGACGATCGAACATGCGGTTGTTGATCGTCGTCTCGATGGTGAAGACGTTGAGCTTCTTGTTGGTGAGCCGCCCCATGCGCTCGACGCTGGACGCGAGCGCGGAGCTCGACGGATCCATGTACGAGTGGCAGTCGCGCATGACGCGCGGGTTGTGGTGCGCCTGGAGGCTGCGGTACCCGCAGAGGCCGACGGCCACCGACTTGTGCCCGCCATCCATGGGCACGAGGTTCAGGTTCACGTAGATGACGAGATCGCTCTCGACCGCGCGCTTGTTGAGCTCGACCTCCTCGCCCAAGTCCGTCGTGCCGACGTACTTCATGTTGGCGAGGTTCTCGGCGTCGTGGTTGTAGAGCTTCTTCGGCCAGTAGGCGTTGAAGATCTTGTCGCCGACGATGTGGCGGACCTCCCAGTCCTTCATGCGACGGTGCACGCTGGTCGCGATGATCAGCTCGACGTCGTCGACGCCGTGATCGGCGAGCAGGTCGAGCACGATGGTGAGCACGCGCTCGCGGATGTCGGGCCGGCGCATCGGCGGCAGAGGGAGGGAGATGTCATCGATGGCGATGGTCACCTTCATCCCCGGGCGCAGCTTCGCGTAGAGCGGCTCCGAGTTGTACGGGTGGTTGATCGCGTACCGGATGGCCGCGTCCACGTCCTTGAGCGCCTCGAGCGGCTGCTTGGGGTAGACGACGCGCGTGCCCGTGGGCAGGTCGACGTCGACGAGCCGATCGCCGGAGAAGAGCGTGCGCGGCGCGCTCTTGCTGTCGATGGTGACGAGGCAGGGATGGGTCATGACAGTCGTCCTCAGGCGCCCGCAGGGCGTCGGGGTTTGGGGCCGCTCGCGGCCCCATCGTTACGCAGCGAGGCGGATGATGGGCCAGTGATACGCGTTGGCGAGGAGCGAGAGCTTTCGATCCGGGTTCACCGCCGCGGGGTGACCGACGACCGAGAGCATCGGCACGTCGGAGTAGCTGTCGGAGTAGGCGAAGCACTCGTCGAGATCGTGGCCGTGCGCGCGCGCGTGCTCGCGGATGAGGCGCGCCTTCTCCGGCCCGGCGACCACCGGGCGGAGCAGCTTGCCGGTGGCGAACCGATCTTTGATCTCGAGGTGATTGGCGATGTAGCCCGTGGCGCCGAGGTGCTTCGCGAGGAGCTCCATCAGGAAGCCGAGCGCGCCCGAGACGATGATGACCTCGTGCCCTTTGTCGAGGCTCGTCTGCACGAGATCCTTCGCGCCGGGGTAGATGTTGGGCTTCATCACCGTGTCGAAGGTCTCCTCCGCGAGGGCGATGAGCCGGTCCTCGGAGACGCCCTCGAAGGAGCTGAAGAGCAGCTCGTTGAAGGTGCGCCGATCCTGAAGCTCGGCCAGCACCATCCACGGAGCCTTCACCAATGCGCGCCCGAGCTTGGCCAGGCTGTGCAGAGGCGTGGGTTGATTCAACATGTAGAAGACGGTCGGGTGCACGAGGTTGGTCGTCACCAGCGTGCCGTCGACGTCGAAGTAGCTCGCCGCCATGGACCCGGGGAAATCTCCCCGGAAAGCCGCCCCGTCAAGGGAGAGCTGCCGCGAATCCGGCTTCGCAGACGGTTTAGCCTCCGAACACGCCCGCGCGCTCGTAGCGATCGTCGAGCTCGATGCTGTTCGCGTCCTCACCACGATCGATCGGGTTGATCCCGCAGTACTGCACGCTGGCGAGGTGCCGCCAGCGACCGGCGCGCTCGGGCTCGTCGGGGATCACGGGCGTCGTGCAGGGGAAGCAACCGATGGTGGGAAAGCCCATGGAATGCAGCGGATTCACGACCACGTCGGGGTGGGCGGCGAGGTAGCCGTCGAGATCTTCGCGCGCGAAGTTGGCGAAAGGGTGCACGCGGAGGGCGTTCATTTCCGGGTCGAGCCCGAAGGGGCGCACCGCCTGGCGGGCCCCGCCCTCGTCGCGGCGGAGCGCGCCGATGAGCGCGTCGTAGCGGCCGCGCACGCTCTGCAATGGAACGCTTTTGCGCAGCTCGCAGCAGCGCTCCTGCCCCTCGCGGCTCAGGTAGAGCACGCCCTCGTCGGCGATCTGCTGGGCCATGGTGCGCGCGGGGCTCAGCGTCACGACGCGGAGGTGCGGGTGGCTCGCGGCGAGGGCGTCGCGTGTCTGCAAGGTCTCGGCGTGGAGGACGCCGGTGTCGACGAAGAGCACGTCGAAAGCGAGCTGAGCCCGGTCCGCCACGTGGCAGAGGGCGGTGCCGGCCCGCTGCATGCTGGAAAGGATGGCCACGCGATCGCCGAAGATCTCCTTCGCGAAGCGGAGGATCTCGATGGGCGACGCTGCCTGGAAACGCTCGTTCAGGGGCCCGAGGTGGCGTTCCATGACGCGCATCGTCGTGTTTCTAGCAGAGCCCGGCCGCGCGGGTACGGCGCATACTGGGTTGCGTCGCCGGGGATCGTCGCCTAGGGATTGCCGGCTCGCCGCATGACATCTCGAACGCTCGACTCCGCATCCTTCGCCGACGGCGCCGCTGCGGCGCTGGGCGACAGGCGGTTCCTTTTTGTGACCGGCAAGGGCGGCGTCGGCAAGACGACGGTCTGTGCTGCTCTGGCGCTCGCCATGGCCGCGCGCGGCAAGCGCGTGCTCGTGGCCATGTGCAACACCAAGGAGCGGCTCTCGGCCATCCTCGGGACGAAGCCCATCGGTCACGACCTGATGCCCGTCGCCGACGGCGTGTGGGCCGTGAACATCCTGCCGGAGCAAGCGCTGCGCGAGTACGGCGAGATGGTGATCAAGGTCGGCGCGCTGGCGCGGGCCGTCTTCGAGAACAAGTACACGAAGACCTTCTTCCGCGCGACGCCGGGCCTCTACGAGTGGGCCATGCTCGGCAAGGCCTGGTTTCACACCACCGAAGCGCTCGACGACGGGTCGAACCGCTTCGACGTCGTGCTCCTCGACGCGCCCGCGACCGGCCACGGCCTCGACATGTTGCGCGTGCCGAAGGTGATCCTCGACGTCGTGCCCCCCGGCGTCCTCCGTCGCGACGCCGAGGCCGCGTGGGCCATGTTCCGCGATCCCTCGCAGAGCGGCGTCGTGGTGGTGACCTTGCCTGAAGAGATGCCGACCACCGAGACCATCGAGCTCGTGAGCGGGATCCGCGGCGATCTGGGCCTGCCCGTGCTCTCGCTCGTGATCAACGGCGTGCTCGATCCCCTCTTCTCCCCCGAGGAGCGCGAGGCCCTGCTCGCCGATCCCTCGCTCCTCGACATCGGCGCCCCGACCCGCAGCGCCGGCACCGCCGAGAGCGCCGTCGTCGCCGGCGCCCGCCGCGCCGTGCGCGAACGCGTCCAAGCCGAGAGCCTCGCGCGCCTCGAGCGCTCCCTCGATCTGCCGAAGGTGCGCCTGCCCTTCCTGTTCGACGAAGCGTCCACCGTCGCCGGCACGCGGATCCTGGCCGGGAAGCTTTAGCTCCAAAGCTTCCCCGCCAGGCATCAGCCGCGACCCACGCGCGGCTGCGCGCATCGCCATGGGCTTGGCAAAGGCAGCAGCCGCGAACGCCAGTGAGCGGGCTCAGCCGTCACGTCCCCGATGCCACCCGAAGCGCCACCAGCATCCACGCTCGCGTGCGGCGTGTGCGGTCCGCTTGCTGGGGTCCGCTCACTGGCGTTCGCGGCTGCGACGGCTTCGTCGAAGCGCGAGTGTCATGCGAGCGCGCTCAGCGGCCGAGGAGCCAGAAGCCGCCGAGGACGCTCAGGACGAGGACACCGATGGCGAGGATGACGACAGCGGAGTCGAGCATGCCCCAGCCACCCGCATCGGCGGCCTTCTTCGGTTTGCGGGCGACGGCGTCGATGGGACCGGGCGTCGGGGTGGTGTCGAGCGACTTTACGTCGTCGGGAGGCGGGGTGTCGTCGGAGGACGCGACGGTGCCGGCGGGCGCAGAGGGCGCCTCGTCGTCGGCCATTGCTTCGTCGGGGCTGCGCTCGATCTCGGCGAGCGCGGCGGCCGCCACGTAGTCGTAGGCGACCCGCGTGCGACCGACGGTGAGCACTTGGCCGGCGCGCCAGGTGGCGTCGTCGTGCGCGAGGGGCGCGTCGTCGAGGAGGAGCGGCGGGCCCGCGCCGAGATCGCGCAGGAGGAGGGCGTCACCGCGACGGGTGATCTCGATGCGGCGCTTGGCCAGCGCGGCGTCGCCGATGACGATGTCGGCGTCGCCCGAGGCGATGGACCAGGTGTGACCCATCACGTCGACGGGGAGGGCTTGGCCGGCGTCGGGGCCGTCGAGCACGGAGACGCGCGGGCCCGGCTCTTCGCCCTGCGAGGCGAGGCCGCGCGAGACCAAGGAGAGTGCCAGCTCGCGCGCGGCCGCAGCGGTGCTGCCTTTGACGATGGCGGGCTCGAATCGCACTTCGAGCCACACCCGCCCGACGCGCACGCGCTCCCCCGAGCGCACGACGCGCGGCGTTTGCGGCGGGAGGCGCACGGGGCCGTGGAAGGTGCCGTTGCGGCTGCCTTCGTCGAGCAGGACGTACTCACCGCCGCGCTGGCGGAGCGAGGCGTGACGGCTGCTCACGCTGGGGTCGGGGAGGCGCACCTCGCAGCCGTCGCCGCGGCCGATGACGATGCGAGGACTGTCCAGCGTGAGGGACAGGTCGGGCAGGCCCGGCTCGCTCCCCGACAACACCACGATCGTGACGGCCATGCAGCGGTTCCAGCCGGGACCACTAGCGCATCCCCAGGGGATTGGGAAAGGAACGGGGGAGGAATCCGCGGCGGGCGAAGGGGGAGGAGAGCGGCCAGCATGTGATGTGGCCCGCTGTCGTTGGTGGTGCCTCGGGATGATTCGGGGTCTGCGATGAAGCGGATGGGGGGCTCGGAAATGACGAAGCCCGCTTCACCTCTTCGATGAAGCGGGCTTCGTGCTGTGGCGGCGAGGGCACGTGCCCTCGCCGTCGAGTCACGCGACGGCGCGGCGGAGGCGCTCGGTCGCGGTGACGAGCTGGCGCACGGCCTGCTCCTGCATGCGCGCGCTCTCCTCGATGCGGCGGGCCGCGTCGAGGAGCTGCTCGCCGCCGCGCATCTGGGTGCGCTGGGCGCTGTTCAGGTTGTTGACCATGTTGCTGATCTGCTCGATGGCCGTGGTGATCTGACGGCCGCCGCGCGCCTGCTCCTGGCTCGAGCGCTCGACGTGCTGGGTGATGGTGCGCATCTTCTCGGCGCTCTTCATGATGAGCTCCGAGCCGCGCGCCTGCTCCGCGGTGGCGGCCGCGATCTGCTGCACCGTCTCGGCGATGCGGCCGATGGCGTCGGTGACCTGCTTCGAGCCCTTGGCCTGCTCGACGGTGGCGCGGGCGATGGCGCGCACCATGTTCGTCGACTTCTGCGAGCTCTCGAGGATCTTCTTGAGCGCGCGCTCCGCTTCGTTCGAGACCTCGACGCCGCGATCGACGTTGTGCGCGCCGCGCTCGACGGCGGCGATGGCGTTCTTCGACTCGCTCTGGATGGTCTTGATGAGCTCGGCGATCTCCTTGGTGCTGCCGCCGGCGCGCTCGGCGAGATCTTTGATCTCGTCGGCCACGACGGCGAAGCCCTTGCCGTGCTCACCGGCCTGCGCCGCGATGATGGCGGCGTTGAGCGCGAGCAGGTTGGTCTGCTCGGCGACGTCGTCGATGACCGCGAGGATCTGACCGATGGCCTCGATGCGGAAGCCGAGGTTCGAGATGACGGCCACCGCCTCCTGGCTCGACTCCTTGATGCGGTAGATCTCGCCGATCGTCTTGAGGATGGCTTCGGCGCCCTTCTCGGCGTCGGTCGCCACCTCTTCGGAGAGGCGCGCCGTCTCGTTGGCGTTCGACTGCACCTGGTCGATGGAGACGTCCATCTCGTTCATCGAGGAGCTCGTCTCCTCGGCGGTGAGCGAGAGGGCGTCGACGTTCTTCGCGACCTCGCGGATCGAGTACGCCATCTCCTCGATCGAGGAGACCGTCTCGCGCACGCTGTTGGCCAGCTCGCCGACGTTCTCCGCGGTCTCGTCGTTGGTCGCCGTCATCTCCAGGATGCTGGAGCTCGACTCTTCGGCGCTCGACGCGAGGCTCTCGATCGACTGCGCGATGTTGGCCAGCGCGGTCGTCATGTCGCGGATGTGCTCCGAGGCCTGCTCGCTCGCCTGGAGGATGTGGCCGACGCCGTCCTGGAGGCGGGGGAACTGATCCTCGAGCGCGCCCGAGGCCTGCACGAGCTCGCTGCGGCGCTGCTTGTCGCGTTGCTCCGCTTGGATCATGCGATCGGAGAGGGCGGCCAGCTCGCCGTAGACGCGCGCCGCTTCGGACGAGGCGCCCGGCGGCGGACGCACGCGCTCGCCTTCGGAGGCGCGCATGGCGGCCTCGACCAGGTCGGAGAGATCGCGGGCGTTCTCGGCGCGGCGCTGCTTGAGCTCCGTCTCGGCGAGGCTCATGCGCTCGACGAGCGTGGCGCGCTCGGCGGAGCCCGCCTTGCTGTCGGACTCCGCGGAGTAGAGCCGCTCCTTGAGCGCGGAGAGCTCGTTGCGGCTCGCCTTCGCCTCCATGTCGGTCGCCGTGAGCCGCTCGCGGAGCGAGAAGATCTCGTCGCGCGCGGCCTTCGCCTCGGCCTCGGCGGCGGTGGCGCGGTCGAGCATGGCCTGCGCCTCGTTGCGCCGCGACCTGCTCTCCTGATCGGTGGCCGCGACCCGCTCGGCGAGCGCGCTCAGCTCACCGATGAGCTGCACGGTCTGCGCGTCGGAGCCGGTCGGCGCCCGCGAGCGCTCGCCACGCGACGCGCGCTCGGCCGCGTCGAGGAGCGCTTCCACGTTGATGGTGGAGCCGCCCGCGTTCTCTTCGAGCCGCGCGACCTCTTCGGTCAGCTCGACGCCGCGCTTCGCGACCTTGTCGATTTCCTCGTAGGCCTCGGCCAGCTCGCCGCTGATCCCGTCGGGGAGCTTGGGGCGCTTGCCGCGGCTGGCGACGCGGAGCGCTTCGATCAAGGGCGCGAGCGATGGCCCCTTGCCACCGGACGACGACGCGGCGACCGCGATCGCCGCTGCAGCCGCGAGCCCCAAACCAATGAGAAGCTGCGGCGTGTATGCGCCGAGCGAAGGTGCGAGGAGGCTGAGGAGGTACCCCAGGACGATGGGGGCGCCAATCAAGCCGATTTGCCGGAGATTCATAGTGCCGGACCGCCTACGGAAGAGCGCGCCCGAACGGACGCGGCCGCAGGGCCGGCAGCCTAGGGGGCTTGTGCCCTCGGGTGCAAGATCGCTTGGATAGGCCAGGGTTCGAGCGCCTACGCTGCGCCCGAAATCACGCCGGCCGAGAGCCCCGGGGCGTGCGTCCGTTCAGCGGGTGTCACCCGGAGAAAGCCGTGCCGAGACGGGTGTGCCTGGTGCGGCGTGCCCTCGCTCACGGACCCTGCGACCTCCACGCACGCCATGCGCGATTCGTCCGCGCCGGCCGGCGCGTGTAGGATTCCCCGGCCGCGAGCCTGCGCGGCCCGGATCCCCTCGTGACGCTCGCCGCTCGCCTTCTCCTCGCCTTCGGGTTCGTCGCCGTCCTGGCGACGGCGCTCGTCGGCGCCTCGGTGCGGCGGACCTCGCGCGGCATCATCGAGGGCGATTTCGAGAGCCGCATCGAGGCCGCGGCCAGCGGCGTGTCCCTCGAGCTCGGCTGGGAGGCGGAGGCGCTGCGCGGGCTGCTCGCGCCGCTCTGCGAGCACGACACCTTCGTCGACAAGGCGCACCTCGCCCTCGATCGCGCCAAGGGCGATCTCAAGGCCATCGATCCCGGCAGCCTCATCTCCATCCGCTACGCCGTCCCCGATCAGGCGCGCGCGCTGCGCCTCGACGATCTCGTCCTCGTCGCCGGCGACGGCACCATCCTCGGCGCCACCGAGGTGGGCCGCATCGGCGTGCGCGATCCGCGCCTCGCCGCGCTCCTCAAGCAGACGCCCGGCGCGCCCAGCCTGCGCCCGCGCACCGCCGGCGGCGAGCCGTCGATGGAAGTGCACTGCGCCCGCTCGAGCAACGGCGTCACCGTCGGCCTCGTGGGATCGCGGCGCATCGCATCCATCCTCGCGCGCATCGGCAGCGCCTACCGGCTCACGCTCACCGTCGTCGATCCGGCGTCGCCCGCGCCGTCGAGCGACGAAGACGTGGCCGTGCGCGCCATCGACTCCACCGTGGTGAGCGGCCTCAAGGTCGTCGCCTCCGTCCCGCGGGGCGAGCTCAAGGCGGCGCTGAGCAAGTTCGATCGCGACATCCTCTTGACCGGCGCGGCGGCCATCGTCGTCGCGGTGGGCATCGCGCTGGTGCTGGCCCGCAGCCTCTCGCGCCCGCTCTCGGCGCTGGCGCACGAGACGCGCGAGGTCGTGACCGGCGAGCCGAAGCACGTGCGCGGTCATGGTGGCCGGGAGATCGCCGCGCTCGCCGAGGCCTTCAACAAGACAATCGACGCGCTCACCGCCATGCGCAAGCGCCTCGCGGCCACGGAGCGCATCGCCGCGCGGCGCGAGGTGGCGCGGCAGATCGCGCACGAGATCAAGAACCCGCTCGCGCCCATCCGCGCCGCCGTGGAGACGCTGCGGCGCCTGCGCATGCGCGACGATCCCGCCTTCGACGAGTACTTCGAGGAGGCGACGTCCACGGTGCTCGGCGAGGTGCATCGCATCGCCAACATCGTGACCGAGTTCACGCGCTTCAACCGCATGCCGCCGCCCAACCCGGAGCCGATCGATTTGGTGCAAGTGGCCCGCGGCGTGGTGACGCTGCACGCCTCGCCGCCGGACGGCGCCGCCGTCACGGGCCCGCCCCGCGTCGAGCTCGCCGCCGAGCCGATCCCGATGGTCTCGGCGGACCGCGATCAAATCATCCAGGTGCTCACCAACCTGATCCAGAACGGCCTGGACGCCGCCTCCGCCGTGCGCCCCGATCCGCGGGTGACCGTGACGATCGACGCGCACGCGAACGAGCGCGTGCGCATCGTGGTGCGCGACAACGGCCCCGGCGTGCCCGAAGAGTTCCTGCCGCGGTTGTTCGAGCCCTACGCGACCACGAAGGAGAAGGGCACGGGCCTCGGCCTCGCCATCGTGCAGCGCATCGTGTTCGAGCACGGCGGCGAGATCTCGTACCGCAAGGCGCAGAAGGCCGGCGCCGTCTTCGAGATCTCGCTCCCCGTCGCCGGCCCGCCTCTCCTGGAGCGGCCTCCGACGCTCGAGGCCACCGGCAAGCCGCCGAGCCGGCCGCCGCCGAAGTAGCCGCGTCGCGGAGGACGCACGCAGATCACTCGGCTGCCGAGTGAGGCGCGCGGCGCCGGACGCACGAAAAACCACCCGTGCGTGACGCACGGAGGCTACCCGAGCGCCGGGTGACGTTCGTGCGTGAGACACGAGCGCTACCCGGGCGCCGGGTAGCGCCCGTGCGTGACGCACGGAGGCTACCCGAGCGCCGGGTGACGTCCGTGCGTGAGACACGACCGCTACCCGGGCGCCGGGTAGCGCCCGTGCGTGAGACACGACCGCTACCCGGGCGCCGGGTAGCGCCCGTGCGTGAGACACGAGCGCTACCCGGGCGTCGGGTGACCATCGTGCGTCTCGGCCGAGGCTTCTCGGGAACGCGGCGCGACCTCGGCTGTCAGTGCCCCTCGACCCACGGCCGACCGGCGGTCGCGCGCTCCTTTGCGTTGAGGAGCCGCGCGTGCCGGTGCCCAACCAGAGCGCGCGAGATGCGCGAAGGCGCCCTCGTGCGTGCGAAAGGCGGAGACGGATCCTCATGAAATCCGGACAGAAACCGGCACCCTCCGAGACGACCACCGCGCCTGCCGGCGCCTCGAAGCCCTGTCTGGAAGTGTTGATTCGATGGGGAGCGTCCACGCTCCACGTCGAGCATCAGAGCCCGCCGCGCTCGTTCTCCATCGGCGCCGCGCCCGCCATCGGCGCCGCGCCCGCGGAGGGAACGTCGGGCTATGCCAAGCTCGCGGTGCCGGGGCTCGGTGATGCGCGCGTCCCCGTGGTGATCACCGCGCCGGATGGAACGTCGTGGTTGGTCCTCCCCGAGGGCGCGGAAGGTTGGATCGAGATCGCGGGCGTGCGTCGCAGCGCGCGTGAGATGGCGGAGCAAGGCGAAGCGTGCGCGTCGCTCGCGGGCGCGAAGCAGGTCGCGCTGCCGATGGGATCGAAGGCGTGCATCGAGGTGTTCGAGCTCGCCATCGAGGTCTCGTGCACGAGCGTCGTGCCGGCGCCGGCGAAGCGATGGTTCTTCGAGAGGAAGCACGTGCCCTTCATCCTCGGATCGGCGGTGCTCCAGATCGGGCTCCTCGCGTCGCTCTACAACGTGCGCGGGCCCGTCCCTTCGGCGATGGGCGAGCCCACCGAGGACCAGGTCTACAACATCCAACGGTATCTTCAGGCCGCCGCCGAGAAAGAGCTGGAAGAGCGTGCGCCGGAGCCTCAGGAAGAGGCCACCGCCGATCGCAAAGAGGGCGGTACGGGGACGCGCGCGCGTGGTGAAGAAGGATCGATGGGCTCCGCGCGCACGCGGTCGAGCGATCACCGCTACGGCGTGGCGGGCCCCGATCCGCACATCGCGCGAAACCACGCGCTCCGCGATGCGGCCGAGTTCGGGATGATCGGCATGCTCAACGCGGGCGCAGGTGGCGACCCCAACGCACCCTCGGCGCCATGGGGCCGCGACGACAACCTCGGTAACGATCCTGGTGGCATCGGCGACGCGGTCGGCGCCGGCGGGCTCGGTCTCAGCGGCGTCGGCACCCTCGGGCATGGCTTCGGCTCGGGCCACGGGCGGCTCGCCGGCATGCACGCATCGGGCGGCGCGTCCCCGCCGAGCACCACGCCGCCTCCAGCTGCGCCGGTCGTGCCCGTGGCGCCGGTGGAGGCACCGATCGATTCCAACGGTCGCTTCGCCACCACGTATCGGCCCGGCGGTGGTCATCTCGCGGCCTTCGAGTCGGCGGTCGCGCGCGGCATCCTCCCCGCGGGGGAGCGCGAGATCGTGAGCGACGTCGGCGCTCGCTATGCGCCCGCGGTCGACGTGCCTTCCGGCAAGGCGCTCGGCCTGCGCGTAGATCTGGAGCGCAGCAAGATCACGCCGAGCGGAGGTCCTCTGCACCTGCGCCTCGCGCTGCGATCGAGCAACGTGGCGCCCGCATCGCGACCGCACCTGTCGGTGCACCTCGTGCTCGACGTGAGCGGATCGATGGGCGGCGAATCGATCACGCGCGCCCGCGAGGCCGCGGCGGCGCTCGTGGATCGGCTCGCGCCCACCGATGATTTCTCGCTCACCACCTTCTCCACCGACGCCGCCCTGCGCGTGCCCGACGGTCCGGTCGGCGCGCGTCGCGCCGAGATCAAGCAGATCATCGGCAACATCGGCGTGGAGGGCGGCACCAACATCGGCGCGGGCCTGTCGCTCGGCTATGCGCAGGCGAGCCTCCCGAGCATCCCCGAGGACGCGGTGCGCGTCGTGCTGCTCCTCTCCGACGGCCGCGCCAACGAGGGCATCACCGCGAGCGATCGCCTCTCGCGCCTCTCGCTCGATGCCTTCCAGCACGGCATTCAGACGAGCTCGTTCGGCCTCGGCGCGGACTACGACGGCGCGCTCATGAGCTCGATCGCGAGCGACGGCGCGGGCGGCTACTACTACTTGAAGAGCCCCGATCAGATCGCGCCCGCGCTCGCCACCGAGCTCGACAAGCGCCTCGATCCGGTGGCCACCGCCGTCGAGGTGCGCGTCCGCTTGAAGAAGGACGTGAACCTGCTGCGCGTCTACGGATCGCGTCGCCTCAACGACGCCGAGGCGGCGCGGGTGCGCACGGCCGAGGTGGCCGCGGATCGACAAGCGCAGAAGCGCGACAAGATCGCGCAGAACCGGCAAGACGACGCCGAGGGCGGGATGCGCTTCTTCTTCCCCGCGTTCGCGCGCGACGACAGCCACGCGCTGCTCCTCAAGCTCGGCCTGCCCGCGGGCGTCGACGCGCGCTCCGTTGCGCTCGTGGAGCTCAAGTACAAAGACCGCATCGGCAAGCGCAACGTGACCGAGGAGATCCCGATCGAGGCGCGCTACGCCGACAGCGACGCGCAGAGCGGCGCGACCATCGACGCCTCCGTGGCGCGCACGATTCAAGGCTTCGCGGCGGGTGAGGCGCTCACCGACGCGGCGTCGCGCATCGCCAACGGCGATCGCGCGGGGGCCCTGGCGCTGCTCGCCGAGCGCGAGATCATCCTCCGTCAGGCGGCGGAGACCTTGGGCGAGCCGCTCTTCCTGCGCGACGCCGATCGCCTCGCCCGATTGCGCGGCGATGCCGGCAACAACACCGGCATCGGTGAGCCGCTCGTCCTCTCGATGCTTCTCGAGACCGCGGGGCGCGCCCACCTCCGCTGAACACGCGCTGCGTGGCGGCCTACCGATCTGCGTCGATCGCGGTAGGCGCCGCGCCCGCGTGATAGCCTCGGCGGTATGAATGCCCGCGCGCCCCACCTCACTGCGATCCTCTGCGCGGGTGGGCTCCTCTTCGCAGCTTGCACCTCGAAGACCGCCGCCGACGCCGACGATGTGCCGCGCACGGTGACCTCGATGATCAACGCCTCCGCCGTGATCAGCGCCTGCCCCGACGGCCGCAAGATGAACGCGAAGGCCGCCATCGACGCCATCAACAAGCTGGTCGAGCCCTGCGCCCAAGTGCCCGGCGGCAAGGCTCACTTCGCGGCCACGCTGCTCCCCGGCGGCAAGATCGAGCTCGGCTCTCCCGAGGGCAAGGCCGCCGAAGGCGTGGTCCCGACCTGCGTCCTGCGCCACGGCCTCTCGCACCGCGTGCTCTTGAACAAGCCCTGCACCTTCGATGTGAAGCTCGAGGAGCGGAAGCTCGGGCCGAACGGCGGGTGAGCACGACCTCCGTGCGGTCGCTCACCGCTTGAGCAACCGCGCGAGCGTGTTCCTTCCGATCCCGAGCCGCTTCGCGGCCTCCGTCTTGTTCCCCTCGCACGCCGTCACCATCGCCTCCGCGTAGCGCGCGGTCGCTTCGTCGAGCGAGAGCGAGAGGGGCAGCGCGATCTGCGCGGCGTCGCTCGATGATGAAGATGGCTCCGCGGCGCGCTTCACGACGGTGAGCGGCGGCGTGCCTTCGCGGCGGAGAGGCAGCATCTCGGCGCCGACGTGCCCGTCGCGCGACAGCGCCACCGCGCTCTCCACCCAATGCTCCAGCTCGCGCACGTTGCCGGGCCAGGTGTGCGCGCGGATGACGGCGAGCGCTTCCTTCGTGAGGACGAGCGGCGGCCGGCCGTAGCGGTTCGCGTACACCTCGGCGAAGTGGCGGGCCAGCGTCTCGATGTCCTCGGCGCCGCGGGCGCGGAGCGGGGGCAGCTCGATCTGCACGACCTTCACGCGGTAGTAGAGATCTTCGCGGAAGCGGCCCTCGGCGACGGCACGCTCGAGATCGCGGTGGGTCGCGCACACGACGCGCACGTCGGCGCTCAGCGTCTGGCGGCCGCCCACGCGCTCGAAGGTGCGCTCTTGCAGAAAACGCAGCAGCTTGCCTTGGATGTCGGGCGGTAGATCGCCGAGCTCGTCGAGGAAGAGCGTGCCGCCGTCGGCGAGCTCGATCTTGCCGGGGACGCGGCGATCGGCGCCCGTGAAGGCGCCGCGCTCGTGGCCGAAGAGCTCGCTCTCCACGAGCTGCGCGGGCAGCGTGGTGCAGTCGACGACGATGAAGGGCCGCGCTTGCCGGCGCGAGTTCACGTGGATGGCGCGGGCGAAGAGGCCCTTGCCGGTGCCCGTCTCGCCGTGGAGGAGCACGGTCGCGTCGGTCTGCGCCGCGAGCTGCACGCGCTCGTACACGGCGCGCAGCTCCGGGCTGCGGCCGACGATGCGGTTGAACGGACCTTGCAGCACCAAGCCGGGGCCGCCGCCCTCTGCGGCGCGGAGCGTGGTGAGCTGGAGCGCACGCGCGAGCTGCGTGGAGAGCGCGACCAGGTACTTCTCGTCCTCGTCGTCGAAGGGCCCGCCCTCGCGGTTCAGGAGCTGGACCACGCCGCGCACGGGCGCGCTCGCGTTCTCGCGGATGGGCGCGACCAGCATCGATCGCGTGCTGTAACCGGTGGCCTTGTCGACCGAAGGATCGAAGCGCGGGTCCCGCGCGGCGTCGTCGACGCGCACGACCTCGCCGGTGCGCGCCACGTAGCCGGCGATGCCTCGCTCGATCGGCTGGCGCAGCGTCGGCAGCTCCGGGAGCACGGCCACGCGGGGCACGAGATCGCCGCGCTCCGCGTCGACGAGCCAGATGGTCGCGCGATCGGCGCGCAGCGTGCGCGCGAGCCGTTCGCTGGCCGTGCCGAGGAGCTGATCGAAGTCGACCTCGCGTGCGAGCAGGCTGGCGAGATCGACGAGCAGCGAGAGGCGCGACATGGCGGAGGGGCTCGGGGTGGCGTCGGCGCGGACCTCGCGCGCGGCCTCTCCGAGCACGGAGCCCGGACGCGAGGTGGCCTCCGCCTCGCGCAGGATAGAGAGGGGCGCGCTCTCCGTCATCATCGACAGTTGGATCGCCGCCTCCATCTCGTCACCTCCGGATCAAGCCGCCTCCGCCCGCACCCGCGGCGAGAGGCCGATCTCCATCCCCTCGCGGGCCGCCACCGACGACGCGAACAGCTCGCGCGCCCGCCGCTCCACCTCCACCACGCCCGCGTCGTTGCGCTGCGGATCGTGGTGAAACAAGACGTACTTCCCCACGCCCGCGGCGCGGGCCAGCTCGGCACCCGCCACGTACGTCGAGTGTCCCCAGCCCACCTTCGATCGCCCGCCGTCGCCGCGGTACTCCTCGGGCGTGTACTGCGAGTCGTAGATGAGGACGTCGGCGCCCTCGGCCAGCGCGCGCAACGTCGGATCGACGCACGCGTAGTGCTCGGTGTCGGTCGCGTACACCACGCTGTGCCCGTCGTAGTCGATGCGGTAAGCGAGCACGCCGCCCGGGTGGTTCAGCTTCGCGGCGCGCACGCGGGCGTCGCCGATCCAGAACGTCTCTCCGCTCCGCACCTCGCGCATGGTCAGTTGAGCGCCCAGCTCGTCGAGGCGCACGGGGAACACGGGCGCCGTCATCTGCGTGGCGAGCACCTCCTTCAAGCTGGAGACGCCGCCGCCGCTGCCCACGATCTGGAGCTTCGTCGAGGGCAGGTAGGCCGGAACGAAGAACGGCAGGCCTTGGATGTGATCCCAGTGCACGTGCGAGAGGAGCACCGTCGCATCCAGGGGGCCTTCGCCGAGCAGCTTGTCGCCCAGCCGCCGCACCCCGGTGCCTGCGTCGAGGATGAGCCGTGTCGCACCACATTGCACCTCGACGCAGCTCGTATTGCCCCCGACCCCTGCGGTGTCCGGCCCCGGAGAAGCGATGCTGCCGCGGACACCCCAGAACGTGATTCGCATGTCCCTGCCTCCTTGGACTGCGCGGTCCATCCTCCGCGCCGCCGTGACGGGGACCTTTGCGAGGGGTATGCCGGCCCCTATTCCCCGCAAAATGACGGGCCATCGCGAATGATCCGATCCGGAATCGATCGCTCACGCTAAGATCGGCGATCCAAAGCAGAGCGACCGGGCGAATGGGTCCGGCCTCACCCCGTCGAGCCCGATGCGAAAGGATCTGCACGCGATGCGGATGGACAAAAAGCCCGATCCCTCCGTCGCGCGACGTTGACCGCAGTCGGGACCGGGGCCTAGCATTCGGGCCGATTCCGTGGGGTTCACTCGATGACCGTTGCGACGTACGCCGCCGCTCAGATCCTCCGCGTTCTCCCGCGCGCACGTATCACCAAGATCATGGGCCAATTGGCCGATGCTCGGCTCCCCCCTGCCGTCGCCGACGCCGTGGTGGGCCTTTACGTGCGTGCTTACGACGTGAACCTCGCCGACACGGTGCCGCCCGACGGCTCGTTCGCGAGCTTCGACGCCTTCTTCACGCGCCCACTGCGCGAGGGCGCCCGCCCGCTCGGCGCCGACGCTGCGGCCTTCGTCAGCCCAGCGGACGGTCGCCTCGAGGACGCCGGTCCGGTTCACGCCGGCGGCAAGCTCAAGATCAAGGGCCGCGACTATGCGGTGGCCGACCTCGTCGGCGACCAGGCCGAGGTCGCTCGCTACGAGGGCGGCCAGTTCGCCATCGTCTACCTCTCCCCGCGCGACTACCACCGCGTGCACGCGCCCGTCGCCGGGAAGGTCACGATGATCCGATCGCTCCCCGGCGATCTCTTCCCGGTGAACTCCATCGGCGAGCGCCACGTGCCTTCGTTGTTCTCCATCAACCGGCGCGTCGCGATCGTCATCGACACCGAGGCGCACGGGCGGGTCACGGTGGTGATGGTGGGCGCGATGATCGTCGGTCGCATCACGGTGAGCGCCATCGACGTGCGCGACGTGCCGCTCGGCAACCACGTGATCGATCCGGCGCTTCCGGTGGAGCGCGGGGACGAGATCGGCATGTTCCACCTCGGCTCTACGGCCGTGGTGTTCGCGGAGAAGGGGGCCTCGCCGCCATGGCGGCGGCCTCGCAACGGCCAGGGCGCTCGCATCCTGATGGGCGAGCCGCTCGGCGACGGGAGCGGAGAATGAGCGGCGAACCGCTGGAGGGCGCCGTCCCCGAGGCCCCCGTTCCGAACGAGATGCCCGGGGCCGACGTCATCGCGGCGCCCAAGCCGGCGGAAGACGGGCCGCGTCCCGCGCGCACCGTGCCGCGTCCCGCGACCCGCAAGTCCACGCTCTCGGGCACATCGGAGCCGCCGGTCGCATCCATCAGTGAAGGGGGGCCGCTGCCGAAGCTCCCCGAAATCGAGGCAGCGCTCGCTGCCGCCGATGAAGCGGCGCTCCCCGATCGCCGCCCCTCCTCGTCGGACGGTCCCTCCAGCAGCGAGGGCACGGGCCCTACGCGTCGCCGTTCGCGTCGCACGGTGAAGATCCCGGACGACGCCGTCCCCCACAAAGCCGTGTCACCGGCTGCCGAGCGCTCGTCCGCGCCGCCCGAGTCGGTGCCGCCGGTGTCCGCTCCATCGGTCGCGTCGCCGGTGTCTGCGCCGCCCGTGTCTGCTCCGCCGGTGTCCGTGCCGCCTGCTGCATCGACGCCGGTGTCCACGCCTGCGCCGGCGGTGGCAGCGTTCGAGAAGACGGCGACCTCCGATCGGCCGCCGCTCATGGTGATTCCGCCGTCGCCGCCGGTGCCGACGTTGACGCCGCGCTCCGGTGTCCCGCGCCCGAACAAGCCGGTGGAAGAAGCTCGCCCCGTCGAAGAGCCGGCGCGCCTCTCGCCGCCGCCCGCGGAGAGCGAGGTCTTCGAGGTCATTCGGCCGATGCGCATCATCAGCATCGGCTCGTCGGTGCCGCCGGAGCCGCTCCCGTCGCCCGCGGTCGACGACGCAGGCTGGGACGAGGCGCCTCCTCGTCACGACGCGCAGCCCCCGCTCGCTGCGTCTCCCGAGCCCGAAGCCGTCTCGGCGCCCGCGATCTCCGCGCCCTCCGTCATCTCCACGCCGCCGCCCGCCGTGTCTGCATCGGTGCCGCCGGTGTCCACGCCGCCGCCGGTGCCGCGCGCGAAGCCGCCCGCCGTCGAAGAGGTCGAGGCCATCGAGGAGGACGACGAGGCGCACGCTCCTGCCGCCGCGCACGCCGAGGAGATCGAGTCGATCCCGGACGACGAGATCCTCGCCGATCGCGTCTCGACCCACGACACCGACGAGATCGCCATCGACGTCGTCGAGGCGCCCGCGCCGAAGAAGCCGCCGCCTCCGCCGCCCAAGCGCGCCGAGGGTGGGCCGGTCTCGGCGCCCGTCTCTGCGCCGCAGGCTCCGCCTCCGTCGGGCCCGCCGCTCGCGCAGACCGTCGATCTCGGCAACCGCAAGCGCCAAAAGCCCTGGTGGGAGGAGGTCTTCAGCGACGACTACCTCCGCACGATGGAGAAGACCGAGCCTCGCATCATCCGCAAGGAGTGCGACTTCATCGAAGATCGCCTCGGCCTGGAGAAGGGCGCGGTGATGCTCGATCTCGCCTGCGGCGCCGGCGCGCACGCGGTCGAGCTCGCGGGCCGCGGGTACAACGTCGTCGGCTACGATCTCTCGCTCGCCATGCTCGCGCAGGCGCAGGACGAGGCGCTCGATCGCGGGCAGAAGATCAACTTCCTCCACGGCGACATGCGCGAAATGGCCTTCGAAGAGGCCTTCGACGGCATCTACTGTTGGAACACGAGCTTCGGCTACTTCGACGACGAGAAGAACCTCAACGTCCTCTCGCGCATCCGTCGCGGTCTCCGTCAGGGTGGCCTCTGTCTCCTCGACGTGGCCAACCGCGACTACGTCTGTCCGCGCCAGCCGAGCCTCGTGTGGTTCGAGGGCGACGGCTGCGTGTGCATGGATGAGATGCACGTCGACTTCTTCTCGAGCCGCCTGCGCGTGAAGCGCACCGTGATGTTCGAGGACGGCCGCGCCCGCGAGTGCGAGTACGGCATTCGCCTCTACGGCCTCCACGAGCTCGGCAAGATGCTGCACGAGACGGGCTTCAAGGTGGTCGAGGTCACCGGCCACCCCGCGCACCCGGGCGTCTTCTTCGGCTCGGAGTCGCCGCGCATCATCGTCCTCGCCGAGCGCGCATGATGCGCCTCGCTGCACGCAGCGACGCCCTCTCCCTCTCGATCGAAGCGAGCCGCCTCTCATCGCCCTTCACGAGGCCCGCATGAGCTTCGAAGCCGCGCTCGCCCAAGCGCTCCCCGGCCTTCGGCGCAGCGACTCACCTGTCGATCGCATCGCCTACGCGCGCGATCTCTGGCCTCGCCACCACCTCGACGTCCGCGATGGCCGCATCGCCGAGCACCGGCCCGCGCTCGTCGTCTGGCCACAGGACACCGCCGAGGTCGCTGCCGTCGTGCGCTTCTGCGCGACCGAAGGCGTCCCCATCGTCCCCTTCGGCGCGGGCTCGGGCGTGTGCGGCGGCATCATGCCCGACGGTCGCACGGTGGTGATCGATCTGAAGCGCCTCGATCGCTGGCGCAAGCTCGACACCGACGTGCCCTCGCTCGAGGTCGAAGCCGGCGCGCTCGGCATCCGCCTCGAAGAAGACCTACAAAACAAGGGTTTTACGGCAGGTCACTTCCCGTCGTCGATCCTCTGCTCCACCGTCGGTGGCTGGCTCGCCGCGCGCGGCGCCGGCCAGTGCTCGGGCCTCTACGGCAAGATCGAAGACATGGTCGCTTCGATCGAGTGCGTCGTGGGTCGCGGCGAGATCGTGCGCTTCCATCGCCGCGTTCACGGCCCGGACATGATCCCGCTCTTCATCGGCAGCGAAGGCGTGCTCGGCATCATCACGAGCGCCACGTTGCGCCTCCATCCCGCGCCGCCCGCGCGCACCTTCGGCGCGTTCTCGTTCCCTTCGGTGCAAGCCGGTTGGACGGCGATGCGCGACATGTTCCAAGCTGGCCTGCGCCCCGCCGTCGCGCGTCTCTACGATCCCTTCGACTCCTTCATCGCCCGCATGGGCTCGGTCAAGCGCGCCCGCGGCGGCAAGAAAGAGAAGCACGGCCCCGAGATGCCCGGCGCCGGCGGCCTCGCGCTCCGCAACCTCCTGCGCGCCCCCAAGCTGATCAACGACGCCGTCGATGCCCTCGGCGCCCGCGTCTTCCGCGGCTCGACGCTCATCGTGATCTTCGAGGCGCCCGCCGCCGAAGGCTCGGCCGACATGGCGCGCGCCGCCGCGATCGCCGCCCGCCACGGCGCCACCTCGCTCGGCGAGGCCCCCGCGCGCCACTGGATCGAGCATCGCTACGGCGTCAGCTACCGGCAATCGCCCGTGTTCATGTCGGGCGCGTTCAGCGACACGATGGAGGTCTCCGCCACGTGGTCACGCCTCGCCGGCCTCTACGACGCCGTTCGTGAAGCTCTTGGCCGCCATGTCTTCGTGATGGCGCACCTCTCGCACGCCTATCCCGACGGCTGCAGCATCTACTTCACCTTCGCCGGCAGCGCGCCCACCGTCGCCGAGGCCGAAGCCAAGTACGACGCCGCTTGGCGCGCCGCGCTCGACGCTGCCATCGGCGCGGGCGGCTCGCTCTCGCATCATCACGGCGTCGGTCGCAGCAAGGCCCCGAAGCTCGGCGCGGAGCTGGGCGCCGGCGTCGACGTCGTCCACGCGCTCCGCGGCGTCTTTGATCCCGCCGGCATCATGAACCCCGGCAACCTCCTGCCTCGCGATCCACCGTTGCGCCGCGCCGTCACGCCGCCACCCGCGTCTCCCGCCGTCGATCGCGACACGCAGCTCGTCCACGCCGCCGGCACTGCCACGCTCGCCGACGTCGAGCGCGCGCTCGCGCAGCAAGGCCTCTCCCTCGCGCTCACCGAGGGCGCACCATCGCTCGACACCACCGTCGACGCATGGATCGCCTCGGGCGCTCGCGGCGCACCGGATCCGTGGCTCGATCCCGTCGATCACCTCGCCGCCGGCTTCACCGCGCGCCTCGCCTCCGGCACCGATCTCGAAGTCCGCCCCGCCCCTCGTCGCGCCGTCGGCCCCGATCTCTTCGCCCTCTTCCTCGGCCAACACGAAAGGGCCGGCTCCATCACCTCGGCCTGGCTGCGCGGCCATGGCCGCGATCGCCCCCGCGCTCTCCCCACGCGCATCGATCGCGATCCGCCCCTCTCCGCCGACGAAACCGCATGGATCGAGCGCACGCTCTCCGCCGCTCGCGCCGTCCGCTGAGCCGCCAGCTCAACCCCAGGCGCAGCCGCGACCGTGAGGGAGCGGACGACGTCGAGCGCTCCCAACGCATGCAAGCATCGCTCGCCTGCGCCGACTCGACGTGGCGCATGATCGCAGCGCGGATCGATGCTCGCACGCGGCTGCTTTTGTTGATCGCGTAGCGATCGCGCGCTCGTCTCAGCCCGGCGGCCACGCCAGCGCGCGTCCACCGAGCACGTGCAGGTGGAGGTGGAACACGCTCTGCCCTGCATTCGGCCCCGTGTTCGTCACCACGCGGTAGCCGCTCTGCGCGATCCCGGTCTCCTCGGCCACGCGCGCCGTCGCGAGCAAGAGCTTCCCGAGCAGCGCCGTGTGCTCGGCCTTGCCGTCGCTGAGGCTCACGATGTGCTCTTTCGGGATCACCAACACGTGCGTCGGCGCGCCCGGGTTGATGTCGTGGAACGCCACCAGCTCATCGTCCTCGAACAGGACTTTGGCGGGGATCTGCTTCGCGGCAATCTTGCAGAACAGGCACATGCCCGCTCCCTACAACGGCCGCGGGGCGCCGTCAGCCGGGCGACGCCGACGCCGTGCCCTGCGGCGCGAGCCGAGCGAGCGCATCCTCGACGCGCATGCGGTCCGGATCGTCCGGCGGCAGCAAAGGCAGCCCGGACGCCCGCGCCATCGCGAAGCGGATCAGCGCCATCTCCAGCGGATCGAGCAACACCGTCCGCCGGAGGCCCATCGCGGGCACCTCGTACGACAGCTCGATGCGCCCGCCCACCGCCGCCACGTTCACGCCTTCGCCGAGCGCGCCGCGGGCCGCGCGCCCGCTCGTCACTTGCCGCACGATGCTGCGCACCTGAGCCGCTCGCCGCCGGATGCGCCGCACCTCGGGATCTTTGTACAGCTCGAAGAACCGATTGCGCGAGTAAGTCGCCGGCGAGAGCACCAGCGCCACCAAGAGCGCCTCGCGATCGATCGGCGCGGCCATGCGATCACGCACCAGCCGGCGCGCCCGCCGGCCCGGCTCCCTGCTTGAGCAGCTCGGCCTGCCGGTGCGTGCGCAGCGCCGCGATGAGGTCGTCGAGATCGCCCTCGATGATCTTGTCGAGCTTGTGCAGCGTGAGCCCGATGCGGTGATCGGTCACCCGGTTCTGCGGGAAGTTGTACGTGCGGATCTTCTGCGATCGCTCCGCCGTCCCGACCATGTTGCGTCGCTCGGCGGAGAGCGCCGCGTCCTGCTTCTGCTGCTCCAGCTCGAGCAGTCGGCTCTTCAGCACCTTGAGCGCCTTCGCCTTGTTCTTGAGCTGCGAGCGCTCGTCCTGGCACTTCACGATGATCCCCGTGGGAACGTGCCGGATCTGCACCGCGCTGTTCGTCGTGTTCACGCCCTGCCCGCCGGGCCCGCCGGACGCGGCGATGGAGATGTCGAGGTCCTTGTCGTCGATCTGCACGTCGACGTCATCGGCCTCGGGCAGCACTGCGACGGTCGCCGTCGACGTGTGAATGCGGCCCTGCGCCTCGGTCGCGGGCACGCGCTGCACGCGGTGCACGCCGCCCTCGTAGCGCAGGTGCGAGTACACGCTCTGCCCCGTGATCAAGAGCGTCACCTCCTTGAGGCCGCCCTTCTCCGCTTCGCTCCGCGTCAGCTCCTCGATGCGCCACTTCTTCGTCTCGGCGTAGCGGAGCAGCATGCGATAGAGATCGGACGCGAACAGCGCCGCCTCTTCACCGCCCTCGCCGCTCCGGATCTCGACGATCGTGTTGCGCTCGTCGTTGGGATCGCGCGGGAGGAGCAGGACCTCGAGATCGGCTTCGAGCTTCTGTTGCTCGCCCTCGAGATCGGGCAGCTCGGCGCGCGCCAGCTCCCCGAGCTCCGGATCGGAGGCGAGCTCGCGGTTCTCCGCGATGCGCTTCTCCACGTCCTTGAGCTTGGCGAACGCGTTCACCACCGGCTCGAGCTCGGTGCGCTCCTTGTTGAGCTTCTGCAGCTTGTTCGGATCGGAGAGCGTGGCCGGAGAGCAGAGCAGGTTCTCCAGCTCGTGAAAGCGGCGGGCGACGGTCTCGAGCTTCTGGATGGGGAGCATGGGAGCGGGCCTCAGCCCCGCGCGTAACCCGGATCGGCGACCAGCTCGCCGTAGCCGGAGAAGGTTCGATCGGCCGGCGCCGGCGCCGTCAGCGCCGCCTCGCGCCAGAGCGTCGCGCGGAGCGACGCGAGCGCGACCTCGAGCTGATCGTCGTCAGGCTCGGCCGTGGTGATCTTCTGCACGAGGAACCCCGGCCAGAGCAGCGCGCGGAGCGGCCCCACCGTGCAGTAGCGCGCGAAGATGCGCTGAATCTCGTACGTGATCGCCGCGACCAGCGGCAAGAACGGCAGCTTCATCAGGAAGAAGGCCACGTTCTGCACCCACACGTTGCCGGGGATGCGCGGGAAGAACGCGCCCGCCACGCTGAAGATCACGATCGACACGAGCGCCACCATCACGAGGAACGTCGTGCCGCAGCGCGGGTGCGCGGTCGTGAGCGGCCGCGCGTTCTCGACCGTGAGATCGAGGCCGGCTTCATAGGTCGAAATCGTCTTGTGCTCGGCCCCGTGGTACTGGAACACGCGGCGCACTTCGTTCATGCGCCGGATCAGCATCATGTAGCCGACCACGATCACGAGCTTGGCGATGCCCGTGATGACCTGGAACCCGGGCGAAGTGATCTCGAGCCCGAGCTTGAAGACCTTGTTGATCACGTTCGCCAAGCCCTGCGGGGCCGCGACGAAGAGGCCTACCGCGAACACGATCGGGAGCACGCCGAGGAGACCGCCCTTCTTGCCCGCGTCGTCGCCGGGCAGCGGGGCCGGCTGCTTGCCGTCGTCGTCGGGCTGCGTGGCGAGCGCCGCGATCGAGAGCGCCAACATCGTGCTGATGCCCGGCGGCTTGGGCGGCGGGTTGTTCCGCTCTTCTTCCTCGCGGATGTCCTGCTCGTAGAGCTCGGCCGACCAGCGCAGCGCACGCGAGCCGAGGCGGAGCGACTCCACCACCGTGGCGATGCCCCGGAAAAACGGCCACGCACGCGTGCCCGTCGGCTTGTCGAGCATCGGGCGCTCCCGCACCACGAGCTCACCATTGCGCCGCCGGCACACGATCGACATCGAGCCGGGCGAGCGCATCATCACCCCCTCGATGACCGCTTGGCCGCCGATGTAAGGGCGCGGAGTCTCCTTCGACATGGCACGACTCTAGCGCGCGCACGCACGGCGCGCAGCAGACCGAAATCTCGACGAACCAGGGAAAACGGGCGCGCCGCCCTGACGCGGTCGCGCCCGTTATTAAACGAAAGCGACGCCGCCTCGACTGCCGGGGAGGCAGGAGACGGCGCCGCGACGTTGCTAAGCCTTCTGCGCGTACTTCTTGCGGAAGCGATCGACGCGGCCGGCGACGTCCATGATCTTGTGCTTGCCCGTGTAGAACGGGTGGCACTGCGAGCAGACGTCCGTCGTGAAGCTGCCGCGCGTGGAGCGGGTGATCACGACCGAGCCACAGGCGCAGGTGATCGTGGCTTGCTTGTAGTTGGGGTGGATGCCGGCCTTCATGGTGATTCTCCTACGGCGGGGGGCGGGGGATCTAACCTACGGCCGAAATGACCGCAAGCCCTCGGTTGCCTCGCCGGACCGGCAAGAGTTAGTCGCCTCTTCGACTTTGTCCAGCCCCACCCTTCCGGAGCGGACGGCCTCACGCGGGGGACGGCAGGAATCATTCCAACATCTGCACAAACACCGTCCCCCTCGTTGACGGGGTTTGGCCCATGGTTAGCTTCGGCCCTGCGGGCGCAACCGAAAACGTCGGATGAACCCGCGAAACCCCTGGATATTCCAGCACTCTTGGCCTCATCACCCTCCTCGTTCCGGTGATGTGGTCGGCGGAGCGCCGGCAGGTGAAGTCGACCGCCGGTGGGGCGCGGTGCCCGGTTCGCTGAGGCGCCGGCTCTGATGACGGGGCGGCTGGTTCAACGGTGCAGATAGCTGATGCGGTTCTGCGGGCAGATGCCCGCGGTCGCGCCGATAGCGCGCGACACATTTCTCGGAGGGCTGATCGCCATGGGCAAGATTATCGGGATTGACCTCGGAACGACGAACAGCGTCGTGGCGGTGATGGAAGGCAAGGAGCCGAAGGTCATCGTCAACGAGGAGGGCTCGCGGCTCACGCCGTCTGTCGTGGCGTTCGACGAGAAGGGCGAAGTGCTCGTCGGCCAGATCGCCAAGCGACAGGCGGTGACCAACCCGCACAACACCGTCTACTCGGCGAAGCGCTTCGTCGGCCGTCGTTTCGACGAGGTCGGCGAAGAGATCAAGCGCGTCCCCTACAAGGTCCTGAAGGGGAAGAACAACGACGTCGCCTTCGACATCCGCGGCAAGCAGATGGCCCCGCCGGAGATCAGCGCGAAGGTCCTCCAGAAGCTGAAGAAGGCCGCCGAGGATTATCTCGGTGAGAAGGTCAACGAGGCCGTCATCACGGTGCCCGCGTACTTCAACGACGCCCAGCGCCAGGCCACGAAGGACGCCGGTCGCATCGCCGGCCTCGAGGTGAAGCGCATCGTCAACGAGCCCACGGCCGCCGCGCTCGCCTACGGTCTCGACAAGAAGAAGGAAGAGGTCATCGCCGTCTACGACTTCGGCGGCGGCACCTTCGACATCTCGATCCTCGAGGTCGGCGACAACGTCGTGCAGGTCATCTCGACCAACGGCGACACGCACCTCGGCGGCGACGACGTCGACCACCTGATCATGGATTGGCTCGTCGCCGAGTTCAAAAAGGATACCGGCATCGACGTCGCCAACGACAAGATGGTCATCCAGCGCCTCAAGGACGCGGGTGAGCAGGCGAAGATCGAGCTCTCCAACGTGCAGGAGACGACGGTCAACCTGCCGTTCCTCACGGCCGACGCGTCGGGCCCGAAGCACCTCCAGAAGCAGCTCACGCGCGCCAAGCTGGAGCAGATGATCCGCCCGCTCATCGAGCGGACGCTGGAGCCGACGCGCAAGGCGCTCGCCGACGCCAAGAAGACGCCGCAGCAGATCCACGAGGTCGTGCTCGTCGGCGGCTCGACGCGCATCCCGCTCGTGCAGGAGACGGTGAAGAAGTTCTTCGGCAAGGAGCCGCACAAGGGCGTGAACCCCGACGAGGTCGTCGCGGTCGGCGCCGCGGTCCAGGCCGGCGTGCTCTCCGGCGACGTGAAGGACCTCGTGCTCCTCGACGTCACCCCGCTCTCGCTCGGCGTGGAGACGCTCGGCGGCGTGATGACGGTGATGATCGCGCGCAACACGACCATCCCGACGCAGAAGAAAGAGGTCTTCTCCACCGCGACCGACAGCCAGCCGCAGGTCGAGGTGCACGTGCTCCAGGGCGAGCGCACCGAGGCGCGCTATAACCGCACGCTCGGTCGCTTCCACCTCGAGGGCATCATGCCGGCGCCGCGCGGCGTGCCGAAGATCGAGGTGACCTTCGACATCGACGCCAACGGCATCCTCTCCGTGCACGCCAAGGACATGGCGACCGGCAAGGACCAGCGCATCACCATCACGGCCGCGAGCGGCCTGAAGGAGGACGAGATCCAGCGCATGGTCAAGGAGGCCACCGAGCACGAGGCCGAGGACAAGAAGCGCCGCGAGGAGATCGAGCGCCGCAATAAGCTCGACAACCTCTGCTACACGCTGGAGAAGACCATCAGCGAGAACAAGGACAAGCTCCCCGAGAGCGACGTCTCCGCGCTGAACAGCGCGATCGCCGATGCGCGCAAGGCCATCGAGAAGCAGGACGACGACGCGGTCGCCGCGGCGATGGAGAAGCTCGAGAAGGAGGCTCATCGCATCGCCAGCGTGATGTACGAGAAGTCCGGCGCGCCGGCGGGTGGCCCTCCGCCCGGTGGCCCCGGCGACGCTCCGCCTCCGGCGGGCGGCGGCAAGGGCAAGGACGGCGTGATCGACGCGGAGTTCGAAGAGTCGAACTGACGATCGAGCGCGCAGCATGAAAGCGGCCGGGCACTTCGGGTGACCCGGCCGTTTCGTTTTCACGCTCCTCGTCGCGCTCCTCCGAGGCTTCGATCCCGAAGCGCGCGTCGTCGGCGTGGAACGGGTCGCTTGTGGCCTTGGTCCTGAACTAGTCTTGCGCGTCGGTGGACGTCGACATTGCCATCGTCGGGGGCGGGCCCGCCGGCGTCGCGACTGCGTTGTTCTTCGCAGCGGCGGCGCCGCGGCTCATCGATCGGATCGTGGTCCTCGAAAAGGAGCGCTATCCGCGCGAGAAGATCTGCGCGGGCGCGGTGGGGGCACGCGCCGATCGCTTGCTCGATCGCATCGGCGTGCGCGTCGACGTTCCTTCGGCGCCGGTGCGCGGCTTCTCGGTCCTCACGTCGCGCGGGCTTCTGCGCGAGCGGGCCTCTTCACCGGTCGGGCGCGTCGTGCGGCGGGTGGAGTTCGATCGCGCGTTCGCCGACGTGGCCCGCGCGCGCGGCGTGCGCATCCTCGAAGGCGCGCGGGTCACGGAGATCGCGTTCGATGACGGCGGCGTTCGCCTCGACACGAGCATCGGTGAGCTGCGTGCGCGCGCCGTCGTCGGCGCCGATGGGGTCGGGAGCTTCGTGCGGCGCGCCGTCGGGATGCCGCGCGGGCGCTGGCTCGCGCAGGTGGTCGAGGTCGATACACCGGCGATCGACGCGGATCCGAGCCGCGATTTCCTGCACTTCGATCTCACCGATGATTCGCTGCCCGGCTACGTGTGGGACTTTCCCACGGTGGTCGACGGCGAGCCGCTCGTGTGTCGAGGCATCTACGCGTTGCGGCCCGATCCGAGCATTCCCGGCGCGCCGCCGCCCATCAGCGACGCGCCCGATGTCGGGGCGCGGCTCGTCGATCGGCTTTCGCGGCTCGGTGTCGGCGGCGGGCGGGTGAAGCGCTTTGCCGAGCGTGGATTGGCGCTGAACGATGCGGTCGCGCGGCCGCGGGCGCTCTTGGTCGGGGAGGCGGCGGGCATCGATCCGGCGCTCGGCGAAGGCATCGCGCAGGCAATCTTTTACGGAGCCACGGCGGGGCCGTACCTCGCGGGCTGTCTCGATCGCGGAGAGCTCTCGTTCGCGGGGTGGAGGAGCGCGCTCATGCAATCGCGCGTCGGGCTCGATCTCCGCATCCGCACGCGGCTCACGCCTTGGCTTTATGGATGGTTGCGGCCGCTCGCGGAGCGATGGGTCGCGGGCTCGCGCGATCTGGCGATCGCGGGGATGCGCTATTTCGCGGGGGAGCGGGTACCGCGGCGGCGGATCGCGGGGGCCGCGCTCGCGCTCGGCGGCGCGGCGGCCCGCGAGTGGATCGAGGCTAGCGTCGTGCGCCCGAAGTTCCGTCAGGACTTCGGGCCTCGGCGCTAGGCCGCGCGAAGCGCGGCGGGGTTTGGGGCGAAGCCCCATCGAAACCGATAGGGATGCACGAGCGAAAAGCGCCGCCGCAAAGCGGCGACGAAGTACGGCCCCATGTGGCCGGACTTCGAGCGTGCAGCGCTAGTTGGCCTTCTTCGTCGTGATGTGGAGCCAGCCGCTCGGCAGCGTGGGCAGCTCGAAGACGGCGACGTTGCGTGCGTCGTCGATGCGCTTCGGCGCGACGACGGTCCACTTCACGCGGCCCTTCTCGTCCTCGACGCCGATGGCGAGGTTCGCGTCCTTGCGCGCGCCGGCGGGGAGCTCGATGACGAACGGGTCGCCGCCCGACTCGATGCTCTCGAGCGTGCCCGAGGGCGGGTAGTTGGCCGCGAGGTGATAGATCTTGCCGCCCGGCGCGCCGTTGGCTTTGCCGCGCGCGTCGATCTTGAAGGTGATGTTGGTCGCTTGGCGCAGCGAGCCCTCGGGGATGCGCAGCGTCGCGATGTCCTTGTCACCGAGCTCCAGCTTCGCGCCGGGCGAGGTGCCGAAGGAGTCGGTGATCTCCTTGGGATCGGACTTCATGACCGCGGGACGGCCGCTGCTCTGCTTCGGCGGCGGCTTGCTGTCCGGCGCGGCGGATGCCGAAGCCGAGGCCTGCGCCGTGGGCGCGGCCGTCGGTGCAGCGGTGGGCGCAGGCGGAGGCGGAGGAGCCGGTGCAGCGGTGGGCTCCGCCGTGGCTTGCGGCGGTGCCGCCGGCGCGGGCTCGCCGCCGCACGCCGCGAGGAACAGGGCAAATGCGGGGAGGAAGCGGGGCAGCGTTCTCATGGGTTCGGCGTACGGCGGTTCGAGGGGGAGATCAAGCCGGAGAGCCCACCCAAATGGGCGCATGACGCACGTCGAGGGACGACTTTGCTCGCCGGTAGCGTCCGGGGAAGGCCAGCCGTATAAGGCGGAATCATGCGTTCCATCTCGTTCGCGCTCGGTTCCGCTTTCGTCCTGGGAGCTCTGGCCGGCTGCGCGGAGACGCCGCCCCCCGCCGCGCCGACGATCAACAACGGTCCCCCCGCGCCCGCGCAGGTGGCCGCGACACCGGTCGATCTGACGCCGGTCGCCGAGCCCGCGGACATCTTCGTCACCGCGCGGTGGAAGAACCCGAACGCCACGATGCACGGGCTGAGCGCATGCGCGAACGTACCGGAGGGCCTCGCGGACGACAGCATCCGCGCCCTCATCGGCAAGGGCCTCTCCAAGGCTTTCCGCGGCGGGATCGATGGGCGGCAGATCGCGGACATCCTCGCGTACGACGCGTCCGTCGATTTCGTCGTCTCGCTCGATGCGAGCAGGCGATCGCCGAGCGCGCTCTACGCGTTCTCGGTCGGCCTCACGTCGCTCGATCGCGCGAAGCAGGTGGCGCAGGGCGCCGGCGAGCTGGTCGAGGTCGCGCCGGGCTTGTTCCGGCTCGGCGCCAAGGAGTCGGGCGATCTCGCGTGCGTCGTGGGCGCAGCCGCCGGCGCGGCGCCGGCGCGGCTCATCTGCGGGCATCGTGACAAGGACATCACCACGCTCGGGCCTTACCTCGCGCGCAACGTGCCGGTCTCGGAGCCGCCGAAGAACGACATGCACGCGGAGCTGCGCTTCGCGCCCATCGACGCGCGCTACGGCGGCGACATCCGCCGCGGGCTCGGGTTCCTCCCCAACCTGGCGCGTGCGCGCGGCATCGGGGAGTCGCGCTTCGATGCGGCGCTCGAAGAGGCCGCCACCGCGCTCGCCGAGGAGGGATCGGCGCTCGCGGGCGATCTCGATCGCGTCACCGTCGACTTCACCGCCGACGGCGGGACTTGCTTGACGGCGAAGACCGCGCTCCAGATGCGCGGGAGCACGTCGTGGGTCGCGCAATCCATCGCCGAGAGCAGCGCGAAGAGCGGGCCGCCGCCGGCGCTCTTCTGGCGCGCGCCCGTCGACAGCGGCTCGGCGTCGTACGGTCGCGCCGCCGATCCCGCGCGCTACGCCGGCATCCTCCGCACGCTGCGCGGCTTCGCCGAGGGTGGGCTGGCGAAGGAGAAGATCGGCTCCGAGGCCGATCGCAAGGCGCTCGCTTCGCTCCTCAACCTCCCGTTCGCCAAGGGCACGAGCTTCGTCGTCGCCAGCGGTCACGCGCAGGGCGGGAGCAAGCAGCCCGCGGGCGCGAAGCTCGATCAGCAGCAGCTCGCGGACGAGCTCGTGGGCAGCTACCTCGGCTGGTACATGATCGGCTTCGACGAGGGACCGGAAGCGATCACCAAGCTGCTCAAGGATCTCGTCGCCGTCTACGGCCGCAAGGGCCTCACCGATCCGCTGCGCAAGGCGATCGGGAAGGACGCGCGCATGCTCCCCACGCTGAAGTTCGTCACCGCGCCGCGGCAGCTCGGCAAGGGCGCGCAGGATCTCGAGATCAAATTCGAGATCGAGCCCAAGGCCGGGGAGAAGCCGATCGTCGTCACCGTTCACGCGCTGGTGATGGCCGATGGCAAGAGCAGCTGGCTCGGCTTCGGTGCGAACCGTGATGAAGTGGTGAAGCACCTCCTCATGGCCAAGTCCGGCGCGCCCGACAGCGGCACGCTCAGCGCGCGCGCGGGGCTCGAGCCGCTTCGCAATGGGAAGGCCGTCTCGAGCGGGTTCGTGACGCTCGGCGTGCTCACGCGGGGCATCGGCTCGGTGCTGGACAACCAGGCGATCACCAGCCAGATGCCCGGCGGCGCGGGCCCGGTTGCGGAGCTCGGTCGCGCGCTGCACAACCTGCCGAACAAGGGCGATACGCCGATCTTCGTCGTCACCGATGCGCAGCGGGAAGGCCCGCGCTCCGAGACGTCTCTTCAGGTGCAAAAAGGATCGCTCGAGGACCTCGGCGTGCTCGTCATGACGGCGGTGAACCTGGCCGGAAAGGCCGGTTTGCTGCAGAAACCGCAGCCCTGACGAGGGGTCCGCCTCCTCCTGTAGCGCAGCGCCTGCTCACCGATCGAACGGTACGTCCCTTGCGACGCCGGACCAGTCCACCACGAGAGGAAAACCATGAGCGAAGCGATGAACAGCCGCCGGCGCGCATCTGCCCCCGCGGAGCCTGCGCGTACCGCGGCCCGAGCGCCGACTGCGCCCGCCCGTCCGCCGGTGCCGGTGCCTCCGCCGCGACGGCCGAGCGGGCCAGAGCAGGAGGGCCCCGCGGAGCTCACCGAGGCTCAAGTCGAGGAGCTCCGCGCCATGCTCGAAGAGCGCCGCGCCCAGCTCCTCGAGAGCATCGACGCGCGCCGCGAGCAGGAGCGCGACACCGGCCGCGAGGTCGGCGACGAGATGGACGAAGCCAACACCGAGGGCGTCACGGCCATGACCTCGAAGCTCTTGGAGCGGGACGTCGCGCTGCTCCGCGAGATCGAGCACGCCCTCGAGAAGATGGCGCACAACACCTATGGCGCCTGTGAAGGCACCGGCGAGCCCATCGGCTACGCGCGCCTCAAGCTCCGCCCTTGGGCCCGCTTCAGCGTGGCCCATCAAGAAGAGATGGAGCGCGAAGCGCGCAGCCGCGGCGGCGTCTGATTCACACGGCGGGGACTCGCGTCCCCGCCGTCCCGGTCTTCATGTGGGGCTTCGGGTCGGCTTCGCCGCCCTCCGCCCCACGCCCCCGGCAAAGCCGCTGGGGCCCCACCACCCCGCGATCCACCCGAGATTTCCAGCACGCTTCGCCGCTTCGGGCCTAGCGTTCGTGGCATGAGGGAGGGCGAAGTCATCGACCGCGTGAATGAGCCCACGGAGCGCCGCTCCTTCCCAGCGAACGATCCTCACACGGCTTCGGCGACGCTGCGTGTCCTTCGCGGACGCGCGGCGTCGCGAGGCTCCGTGTCGGATTGGACCGATCCGTCCAGTCTCACGCACGCAGGCCGATGACGTCGCGGTCTGCAAACGGCGCACGATCGTGCGGGTGCCAAATCCATTTGGACCGATCGGTTCCGTGATTCGCGCGGCGGGAGAGACGGGATGGAGAGGTGCCCGCGGGCCGTCAGCGTGGCAGGCGGGCTTCGAGCGGGGTTTCTCGGGACGAGCGTTGTTTCTTCGTCCAGGCGATCACCATCTCGCGCCAGTCGGCGCCGCCGTCCTCCGTGCCTTGGGAGCGTGCCTCGAAGGTGAAGTGATCGCCGCCGTAGTAGAGGAAATCGACCGTCGCCACGCGGTAGATGGCCTTCGGATCGATGGGGCGGCCGTCGGCCAAGGTGATGGTGCCGTCATCGGCGCGGGTGATGCCCGAAGCGACGGCGTCACGAATGCGCAGGTTCTCCAGCAGGGCGGCGCCGTCGAGGCGCACGATCATCACGCGGTTGTCGAATGGTAGGATCGACCACACGCTCGCCTTCGTCACCGGGCCGGGAGGCAGGTTTTGTCGAAGGCCGCTGCGGTTGACGATGGCCACGTCGGTGTTGGTCTCGGCGCGGATGGCGCCCGCGATCCAGCGGCCCATGTCCTTCGACTCCTTGTCGATGCCGGCCGCGGAGACGCCGATCTCTTCGCCCAGCGCCGCGTCGATCTTCGCCTTCCATGCGGCGGCGCTCTGGGCGAGCTCCGGATCGGGCGGCGCCGACGAAGGCGTGCCCTCAGGGCGCGACATGTTCACGACCGCGGGATCCACGCTGATGACACGCTTGCCGACAGGCTGGCTCGCGTCCGCGGTGACGCGCAGGCGGACGTAGTGATCGAGGCGCCAGCCCGGCGCGATCACGGGCACGCCGCCCGCGTTCTTGGTCATGAGCTTGTGGCAGTGGCCTGCGCCCACGAACGAGAGCTTCCACTCCGGATGCCGCTCCACGATGGGCGCGAGCACGTCCGGGCACTCGTGGACGATCGCCACCACCATGTCCGGGCCTGCGGCCCACGCGGCGCGCACCGCGCGATCGAGCGCGGGCTCCTCGGCCTCGAAGGTGATGCCTTCGAACCGGCTCGCCATCGCCGCGCGCAGCGTCTTCTCGGTGGCGAGGCCGACCACGCCGATCTTGATCCCGCGTCGCTCGAAGATCGCGTAGGGCGGGAGGTTCATCTCCGGCAGCGACGGCGGCGCGTGCAGGTTCGCCGCGAGGTACACCATCCCGCTCTTCTGCCGGTTCTCGAGGAAGTGCGCGCGACCGAAATCGAGCTCGTGGTTGCCGAAGGCCGACGCGGCGTAGCCCATGCGCGCGAAGGCTTCGGCCATCGGGGCGCCGTTGAAATACGTGGAGATCGCCGGCCCCGTGTAGTTGTCGCCGCCTGAGAGCACGAGCGTCCGGGGATCGGTGCACGGCGGGCGTGTCGGCGGGCCGGGGCAATGGCCTTCGGCGGCCTCCCACAGGCCGAGCACTTCGGCGGCGCCGCCGCTCACGCGACCGCGATCGGTGTGCGGCAAGAGCCAGCCGTGCTCATCGGTGGTGAAGAGGATGGTGATCTCGCTCGGGCCGCGCAGCGCCTGCGCCGCTTCGGGCGGGCTCCCGCCCGCGGAGCACGACGACAGCGCCGCGGCGCCGAGGAACGCGAAGAACACGCGGGCCGCCGCACCGAGCCGGGCGGCGTGCCGGCGCGCGCGCGCGTCGGTCGACATCAACCGCCCATCCGTTGGATGAAGGGCACGATGCGCTCGACGAACGCCTGCTTGTGGTAGCGATCGAACTCGGCCCAGGTGCAGAAGGTCCGCGGGTCCTTGACGCGATCGATGAACAGGGTGGCGTCGAGGTGATCGTTCTCGTGCTGGAACGTGCCCGCGGTGAGGCCGCGCGCGATGCGCTCGAACGGCTTCCCTTCGCGATCCCAGCCCGTCACCTTGACCTCGGCGAAGCGCTGCACGACGCCGCGCAGGTTGGGCACCGAGAGGCAGCCTTCGTAGTTGTCGAAGGTCTCGTCGGTGAGCTTCGTGATCACCGGGTTCACGAGCACGGTGAGCGGGATGTTCGGCTTGTACGGGTAGCGCGGGTTGTCCTTCACCTCGACCACGAAGATGCGCTCGGGCCGATGCACCTGGACGGCCGCGATCCCCGCGCCGTTGGCGTCGCGCATGGTCTCGATGAGATCGTCGATGAAGCGCTGCGTCTCGTCGGAGAGCAGCTCTTCACGCGTGAGCTCGCGCGAGCGCTGGCGCAGCACGGGGTGGCCGATGTGAGCGATTTTCAGCAGCGTCACGCCGCGGAGGCTATCACGGCCGGCGCGGGCTCGCCGATCCTCGCAGCCACTCCGTCAGCGCTTCACCCATGCGGGCCGGCGAGCTCTTGCCCCATCTGTCGCCGTCGAGCAGCTTGCCGGTCGGGCGACCGTCGGGGCCGAAGAAATAGAACGATGGAATCGTCCGGGGCGCGAAGCCCGTTCCGCGCAGCTTGTCGTGCCAGTCGTCGAGGTTCAGCTTCACGAGGCGCACGCCCGCGAGCGGCGCGGCGATCTCCGGCGCGCGGATGTTCTGCTGGAACACGCGGCACGGCGCGCACCAGTCGGCATAGAACTCGACCACCGCGATGAGCCCCTCGTCCTTCGCTCGCTTGGCTTCCTCGCGCAGGAGCGGCATCAGATCTCCCTGCGTCGGCGCGAGCTCGATCAGCGTGAGCTTCGGCGTAGGCGGCGGCGCTGCGGACGCCGTCGGTGCCACGGACGACGCGACCGGAGGCGCAGACGCGGTCACGGGTGGCGCGCTCGGGAGCGGCTCGGCGCTGCGGTCGGCGGGGCGGATCGCGGTGGCCGTGGGCTCCTTCGCGGTCGGGCTGGGTGGCGCCTCGGGGGCGCAGCCCACCTGCACGAGCAGGATCGACGCGAGCAGGCAGCTCCGCATCCACGGAGCGTACCTCAAACCTGGACAGCCCTCTCGACAAGCTGCCGCCGACTCGTCGAAAGTGCCGGGGCGCATGGCTCGAATCACCATCCCCCGCGTCGCCGCGGCAGCCCTCCTCGTGATGGGCCTCGCCGCGTGCAATCGCAGGATGACTTGCAGGAGCGAGGTCACGCAGGGCGGCGGCATCTTCCGCGGCACCATCACGGGATCGCGCTCGGAGGCCGAGCTGCGTCGCGAGGCGACGCGCTTGGCCTGCAAGGAGCTTTGCAGCGGCTCGGCGCCGTCGGAGGGCTGCACGGCCCGCTGCGCCGTCGATGCCGAGGCGGGCAAGATCGGTGTTCGCACGACCTGCGCCAAGGAGAGCTCGTCCCGATGATGTATGCGTGGTCCTTCGCCGCGCGCACCGCTGATGAGGTCGGCCGCCTCGTGCGCGCGCTCGGCCGTCACCGCTACCTGCGCGAGGCCGATCTCCGGCTCCACTTCACCATCGATCGCGCGCTCGCCGCCGATCCGATGTTCGCGCCGCACGCCGCGGCCTTCGAGGCGCGCGTGCGCCGCGAGCCCGAGCTCGATCTCCGCTCCCGCGATCCCTCGCTGTGGCGCGCGGCCTCCGCCGACGAGCTCGTCGCGGCGCTCACCACCTTCTGGACGCCGGACGCCGCCGGCGAGGCCGCCCGCGAGCGTCTCCTCGACGCGCTCGAAGATCTCGATCTGGAGCTCGCCGAGCACGAGCCCTTCGCCTCGTCCAGCGAGGAGCCGCCGCATCCCGAGCTGATCCTGCTCGACTGGGTGCTGCTCCCCGTCGACGAGCTCGATCCCGATCGCCACGCCGGCGCGCTCGCCGCGCTCGAAGACAGCGGCGACGAGATCACGGCCTCGGCGCCCATCTACCAAGAGGCCACCGTCCTCGCCGCGCCCGAGCTCGTGCTCGGCGCTCCGAACGGCGTGCTCGCCGAAGGGTTCGTGATCTGGTCGGAAGGCCCCTACGCCTACGCCGACTACGTGTTCCGCGGCGCTTCGAAGATGGCCAAGCTCGTGGAGCCGCCCGAAGGTTACCGCGACGTCTGATCTCGGCCTTCGCGCGGCGGCATTTCCGTGTCCCGAAGCGCCCTGCCCGATGTCCAGGCGCGGATCAGGCGTATCGAGGGCTCCACGCCCGGCACCAAGGTGTGAATGACGTGCATCGAGCGCCCGATGCACGCCATCGACGCGTGGATGAAGCGCATCGAGCGCCCGATGCACGCCATCGACGCGTGGATGAAGCGCATCGAGCGCCCGATGCACGCCATCGACGCGTGCATGAAGCGTATCGAGCGCCCGATGCACGATATCGACGCGTAAGTACGCGGATTTTCGTGCCGGCGGCCTCTGCCTTTGGGGTGGGAGGTGCGACGAAGGCTTACCGGGAGCGGTACGTCGTTCGCTCGATGGGCACTTGCTGCCCATGGTCGTGCGACGAGATCTCCCAGATCTCCACGCGCCGTGCTTCGCCGTTCGATCCGGCGCGACGCGCCTCGCCGTTCCATCCGGTGCGGCGCACCTCGTTCTCGGCGCGGTGCACGGCCGAGAGCAGATCTCGCGAAGCTTCGCGTTCGGCCTCGCTCGTGACCTCGCGGTGCGCCTCCGGCGTGGAGAGCCGCGCCAGCGCGTGCTCGCGCTTCGTTTCGACGGCGCGTGTCGCCGGGAAGCGGCGCTCGATGGCCTCGCTCGGGTGGAGCTCGGCGGCTCGGCGCATGTAACCGGCCAGCACCACCGCGGCCAACGCGAACAGGACCGCGTAGATGACGAAGGCCCACGCCGCCGAGCCGAGCGCCACCGCGATCCCCCAGAAGAGCGCGATCAGCGCGAACAAACCGGCGAGCGCCGCGCACACGCCCGCGCCGGCGGCGTAGAGCGCCTTGGGCGCGACGTCCTCGCGCAGGTGCGTGGCCACGCGCTTCGCCGACAGGCGCGCGATCTTGGTCTCGTCGCGCGCGATCATGGTGATGTGATCCAGCACGTCGCGCGCGACGTCACCGAGGGCCTCGTGGCGATGGCCTTCGCTCATCGTCACGCGCCGAGGCTCCTCGTGGCGATGCCCGTTTCCGTGCTTCGCACGTTGCTCGTTCATGTTCTCTCCGGAGCGCGTCACTTCCAGCTGATCCGGATCCGCCGACTCCGCATGCGCGCGACCAAGAGCAGGATCGCGCCGGCCACGACGGCGCCGGAGATCAGCGCGAGCCGGCCGACGCCGCGACCGGTGCGCGCAGCCACCTCGCGGAAGAGGTTGGACGCGCGGTTCAGATCCTCCGCGATGCGGCTCTTGGCGTGCTCGATCCGCATCTCGAGCGCGCGACGCTCGGGATCGACGGGCACCAGGGTGTCGGGCTCGGTTTCTCGCTCACTCAGCCGATTCACGGCCGGGACGCCGTGCAAGCGTCGTTCCCCTCTGGACAGCGCGGTCCGGGCACGTTTTCCCGAATGACGCATGCCCGTGCGTGGCCGCGTGCTATGTGCACGCGCCCCTTTCATCATGGTTTCGGCCGTGTCAGAGAGCGGGCGCCGAGATCGAGGTCCATGAAGATCCCCCGCCACGCCTTTCGTGAATACGACATCCGCGGCATTGCCGATCGCGACCTGACGGACGACGTCGCCCGCGCCATCGGGCGCGCGTTCGCGGCCACACTCCGTGAGCCCGATCCCAACATCGTCCCGCGCGTGGCCGTCGGCCGCGACGGTCGCCTGTCGAGCGAGCGCCTCTTCGTGGCCCTCACCGACGGCCTCTGCGAAGCAGGCGCCGACGTCGTGGCCATCGGTGTCGGCCCCACGCCCGCGCTCTACTTCGCGGCCCATCATCTCAGCACCGACGGCGCCGTCATGATCACGGCCAGCCACAACCCCGCGCCCGACAACGGCTTCAAGCTCATGCGCGGCAAGGCCTCGTTCTTCGGGGCCGACATCCAGGCCCTCGCCGATCGCATCGAGCGCGACGAAGCGCCCACGGCCCCGCCCGCGCGCCGCGGTGTGATCGAGACGATCGATCTCGACGACGCCTACATCGCTTCGGTCAAGGCCAGCGCGCGCCTCGATTCGAGCCGCCCGGTTCGCGTCGTCATCGACGGCGGCAACGGCGCCGCCGGCCCGCTCGGTGTGCGCACGTTGCGCGCGCTCGGCGTCGATCCCGATCCCCTCTTCTGCGAGATGGATGGCCGCTTCCCCAACCACCATCCCGATCCCACCGTCCTCGCGAACCTGGAGGATCTGCGCCGCCGCGTGCTCGCCACCGGCGCGCAGCTCGGTGTCGCGTGGGACGGTGACGGCGATCGCATCGGCGCCGTCGACGAGAACGGCGACGTGGTGTGGGGCGACAAGCTCCTCATCCTCTTCGCACGCGCCCTGCTCCGCGAGCACCCGGGCGCGACCGTGATCGGCGAGGTGAAGAGCTCGGCCACGCTCTACGCCGACATCGCCGCGCACGGCGGCCGCCCGCTCATGTGGAAGACGGGCCACTCGCTGATCAAGACCAAGATGAAGCAGGAGAACGCGCTCCTCGCCGGCGAGATGAGCGGTCACATGTTCTTCGCCGATCGCTGGCCCGGCTTCGACGACGCCATCTACGCGACGGTGCGGCTGCTCGAGATCGTCGCCTCCGAGGGCAAGAGCCTGCGCGATCTCCTCGCCGACGTGCCCGCGACCTTCACCACGCCGGAGCTCCGCGTCGAGTGCCCCGACGCGGTGAAGTTCGATGTCGTGCACCGCGTCCTCGCGCGCTTCCGCTCCGCGCACGACGTCGTCGACATCGACGGCGCGCGCATCGATTTCGGCGACGGCGCCTGGGGCTTGTGCCGCGCCTCCAACACGGGCCCGATCTTGGTGCTGCGCTTCGAAGCGCGCACCGAGGCGCGGCGTGACGAGATCCGGCGCGAGGTGGAGGAGGCCGTCGAGAGCGCCATCCGCCGCGCCACCGAATCGGGCGAGCGATCGTGAGCACCTCCGGCGACAGCGCGGCGAGCGACGACGTCTGGACCATCCGGCGCGTCCTCACCTGGTCCGCGGACGACCTGCGCAAGCGCGGCTCCACCTCGCCGCGCCTCGACGCCGAGCTCCTCCTCGGCCGCGTGCTCAAGATGGATCGCATCGGCCTCCTCCTCGACGCCGATCGCCCCCTCGCGCGCGCCGAGCTCACCGCCTACCGCGAGCTGCACACGCGCCGCCGCCAAGGCGAGCCCGTCGCCTACCTCCTCGGCGTGCGCGAGTTCTACGGCCGTCCTTTCCGCGTCGATCGCCGCGTCCTCATCCCGCGCCCCGACACCGAGATCCTCGTCGAGGTCGCCTTGGAGCGCACGCGCCACGTCTCGCTCTGCGCGCGCGTGCTCGACCTCTGCACCGGCTCGGGCTGCGTCGCCATCTCGCTCGCGCGCGAGCGGCCCACCACGCGCGTCCTCGGCTCCGACATCTCGGAGGGCGCGCTCGTCGTCGCCGTCGAGAACAGCATCCGCCTCGGCGCGGTCAACTGCGGCTTCGTGCGATCGGATCTCTTCGCCGCCTTCCGCAGCGAGCGCTTCGATCTGATCACCGGCAACCCTCCGTACATCGCCGAGCCCGAGATCCCCACGCTCGCCGTCGACATCCGCGGGTACGAGCCGCACCTCGCGCTCACCGGCGGCCCCGAAGGCCTCGACGTGGTTCGCCGCATCGTCGCCGAGGCCGCCGCCCACCTCACCGAGGGCGGCGTGCTGGCCCTGGAGGTCGGCGCCGATCAGGGTGAAGCCACGCGCGCGCTCTTCGCCGCCGCGGGCTTCCGCGAGATCGATACGCGCCGCGATTACGGCGGCCACGAGCGGGTGGTCTCCGGGATCCGCCCGTGACCTCGCCGCCCTGCCTGCTCGTCACCGGCGGGGCCGGCTTCATCGGATCGACCTTCGTCCTGCGCGCGATCGAAAAAGGCCTCGCGCGCATCGTCAACCTCGACAAGCTCACCTACGCGGGCAACCTCGAGAACCTCGCGGCGTTCGACGGCGACCCCGCCCATGTCTTCGTGCGCGGCGACATCACCGATCGCCCGCTCGTCGCGCGCCTCCTCGCCGAGCATCGCCCGCGCGCCATCCTTCATTTCGCCGCCGAGTCGCACGTCGATCGATCCATCGACAGCCCCGCCGAGTTCATCCAGACGAACCTCGTCGGCACCTTCCAGCTCCTCGACGCCGCGCTCGCACACGTCGCCTCGCTCCCTCGCGACGAAGCCGAGCGCTTCCGCTTCATCCACGTCTCCACCGACGAGGTCTACGGCTCGCTCGGCGAAGCTGGTGCCTTCACCGAAGAGAGCCCCTTCTCACCGAGCTCTCCGTACGCTGCGTCCAAGGCCGGCGCCGATCACCTCGTGCGCGCCTATCACCGCACGTACGGCCTCGCGACCATCAGCACCCACGGGTCCAACAACTACGGCCCGCGCCAGCTCCCCGAGAAGCTCATCCCGCTCACGATCACGCGCGCCCTCGAAGGCCGCCCGCTCCCCATCTACGGCGACGGCAAGCACGTGCGCGATTGGCTCTACGTCGGCGATCACTGCGACGCCATCCATCGCATCCTCGATCGCGGCCGCCCCGGCGAGTCGTACAACATCGGCGGCGCCTGCGAGCGCGAGAACCTCGCCGTCGTCACGCGCCTCTGCGATCTCCTCGACGAGCTCTCCCCGCGCGCCGCCGGCTCCTACCGCGACCTCATCACCTTCGTCGCCGATCGGCCCGGCCACGATCGCCGCTACGCCGTCGACACCCGCAAGCTCCAGCGCGATCTCGGCTGGTCACCCGCGCGCTCGTTCGACGAAGGCCTGCGCGAGACGGTCCACTGGTACCTCGACAACCGCGCGTGGTGCGAGCGCATCCTCCGCGGCGAGCATCAACCCGATCGCCTCGGCCTCGCTCGCATCACGCCCGCCGGTTGACGCCTTCGCGGCGACGACGCGCGAAGCGCATCGAGCACGCCTTCGCGTTCGCGACGACGTCGCGCGAAGCGCATCGAGCGCGCTCCTCATGGAGCCCAAATGACGAGAGGCGGCGGCTCTCTCGGGCCGTCGCCTCCATCGCCGTCACGCGAGCTTCCGCGCCTGATCAGAACGGGATGTCGTCGTCGCCACCGCCGCCGCCACCATAGTCACCGGCGTAGTCGTCGTGACCTCCCGCCTCGGGCGCGGCTGCAGGAGGCGGAGCTGCCGGTCGTCCACCGCCGCCACCGCCGCGGCCACCACCACCGCCGCCGCCGCGATCATAGCCGCCGCCACCGCCACCGCCACCACCGCGACCACCGCCGCCGCCGTAGTTGCCGCGACCACCGCCGCCGCCGCCACCACCGCTGCGCTCGTAGCCGCCGCCACCGCCACCACCGCCGCCGAAGTCGTCGCCCATGGGCGCGCCTTCATCCATCGAGCCGCCGCGGCCGCCGCGACCGGTGAGCAGCACGTTGTTGGCGATGATCTCGGTCTTGTACCGCTTGTTGCCGTCGCGATCGTCGTAGCTCGACGTCCGCAGCGAGCCCTCGATGAACACCGACGATCCCTTCGTCAGGATCTTACCGAGCGCCTCGCCCCGCTTCCCCCACACCACGACGTTGTGCCAGTCGGTGCGCTCGCGTCGGACCTTGTCCTTGTCGAGATACGACTCCGTCGTCGCGATGCGCATGTTGAGGACCGCCTGGCCCCCTTGGGTGAAGCGGAGCTCCGGGTCGGCGCCCAAGTTCCCCAGCAGCATCACGCGATTCAACCCTTCGGCCATGACATCCTCCGCAAATCTGCGCGGGGTTTCCCCCGGCCGGACGCCCGCGTCAAGCCGACCCGAGCGTGGAATCCGGCGCGTTCACGGTCCCGATGGCCGGCCGGCTCACGCCCCGACGAACGCGATCCTGCGGTGAATCCCGTCGATCCTCGCGGAGGGGCCGCCGAACCCCGAGATCGGACGGAGAATGACCGGTCTACGCCACCCGAACCCCTCGGAGGCGCCCGCGATCACGATCGCGGAAGCACACCCGGCCAGCCGATCGCAGCGACGGCACCCGCGCTGTCGTTCGTGATCGCAGGTGCGATCACGACGTCGTCGCGATCCGCTCGCGATCCATGCTCGCGTGACGAGGCTGCGCGCTCGTGATGGAGCGCGTCCGCGCGAGCCGCCATCCGCTGGCGATCACGATCGCGATCGTCAGTGCACGCCGTGCGCGGCGAGCACCTCGGCGAGGAAGATCTGCGCCACGTTGAAGTACACCATGATACCGAGCACATCGATCAGCGTCGCGATGAACGGCGTCGAGCTCGTGGCCGGGTCGACGCCGACGCGGCGGAGGAAGAGCGGCAGCATCGATCCCACGGTGCAGCCCATGAGCGGGATGGCCACCAGCGTGGCGCCGATGGTGAGCGCGAAGCGCGTCCCGTCGCCCCACATCCACACGCGCACCATGCCGATCACGGCCAGCATCAAGCCCAGCACGAGGCCCTGACCGAACTCGCGGACCAGCACCTTGGGCCAGTCGCCGGGCTTGATGTCGCCGACCGCGAGCCCGCGGATGATGAGCGACGCCGACTGCGATCCCGAGTTGCCGCCCGTCGAGATCAAGAGCGGCACGTAGTAGCTGAGCTTCGCCACCGCTTGGATCACGGAGTCGTAGTGACGGAGCGCGTTGCCCGTGAAGAACTCGCTCACGAAGAGCGCGAGGAGCCACGGCCCGCGCTTGCGGATGAAGGTCCAGAAGCTCGTCTGGAAATACCCTTCTTCCGTCGGCTCGACGGCGGCGAGGCGCTGCATGTCCTCGGTCTGCTCCTGCGTGAGCACGTCCATGACGTCGTCGAACGTGATGACGCCGAGGAGCTTCCGATGCGGGCCGAGCACGGGTAGCGCGGCGAAGTCGTACTTCGCCATGGTGCGCGCGACGTCCTCCTGGTCGGTCTCGGGCCCGACGCTCGTCACGTTCTCGGTCATCACGTCGGTGACCTTCTCGTGCGCGGAAGCGAGCAGGAGATCACGGAGCGACGCGACGCCGCGCAGGCGATGCCGATCGTCGACGATGTACACGTAGTGGACCGTCTCCGCCTCGGCGCCGACGGTGCGGATCTGTTCGATGACCGCAGAGACCGTCATGTCGGGCGAGGCCTCGACGTAGTCGGTCGTCATCAAGCCGCCGGCGCTGTCCTCCGGCCATTTGCCGAGCTCTTCGACCTCGGCGGCGGCCTCGGGATCGACCTTCTCCAGCGTCTCGACGAGCGTGTCGCCGACGTCTTCGGGCAGCGCCTCGATGAGATCGGTGCGCTCGTCGGCGGCCATCTCCGCGACGATGGGCGCGATCTTCTCGACGCCGAGCTGCTCGACCAGCGCCTCCTGCGTGTCCTCGTCGAGGCGCTCGAAGATGGGCGCGGCCTCTTTGGCCTTGAGCTGTTGCAGGACGCGCGCGGCCTCGTCCTCTTCGAGCAAGCCCAGGAGATCCGCGAGATCCTCGTCGTGGATCTCCTCCATGAGCGCGCTGAGCTGACTGGGATCTTCCCGCAGGAGCTGCCGTACCTCGGGGACGATCGCGACGGCCACACGCAACATGGCGGGGAGACATCACAAAATCCGGCTCGGCGAAAGAAGAACCCTTGTTCCCCCTTTCGAAGACCGTTCGGCCCCATCCATGAGGATCCAAGCAAGTCATCCGAGTTGGCAATCCGCCCATTCGGATCGGCAACTCAGTTGGTCGTCAGCCTGACCCGCTCCCCGAAAAATCCCAGAAATGGCGCAGGCACCCGACTTGCTGGGTTGCGCCGGAGCTTCTCGTTCCCGCATCTCCGCGCGAATTGACAGGCTTCCGGCGGGGTCCCTAGCATGAGCTGCCCTTCGGAGGGCACGTCGCCTCCGACGGGTCGCGGGTCCGCAAAAGCGCACAGGCATGGGCAAGTGCGTTCGAAGCCGGTCGCGTTGAGTCTGCGCGGTTCCCATCACCGCTCGGGTCGTTTCGAAAGGAATCACGGAACATGAGTCAAATGCTTCGTCGAGGCCGTGTCATGCGGCGCGCGGTCCAGTTGACCGCGGCGACGCTGGCGATCGCGGGCACCGGCATGGTGAGCGGATGCCTCACGCGACCGCTGCAAGGGGCGGATACGCGCACGACGTCCACCGTCGTGACGAAACTGAGCGAGAGCGCGGTCGACAAGATCGACCTGCTCCTGATGATCGACAACTCCCGGTCGATGGCCGACAAGCAGCAGATCCTCGTTCAGGCCGTGCCTGATCTGGTCCGCGGCTTGGTGAACCCGAAGTGCGTCAACCCGGAGGCCGCGGACGACGCGAGCCAATGGGTGACCCCGGCCGGCCCGCTCGACGATTGTCCCGTCGTCAACGGCGTGACCCTGAAGCGCGACTTCACCCCGGTCGTCGACATTCACATCGGCATCGTGAGCTCCAGCATCGGCGGCCACGGCTCCGACTCGTGCCCCAACCAGGACACGGTCACGGGCTCGTGCGCCGGCGGCGCGGTCAACACGACCAACAACGACATGGGTCACCTCATCACGCGCACCGACCCGTGCGCGGCGGGCACCGGCTCGACGACGTACCAGGGCAAGGGCTTCCTCGCCTGGGATCCGACGAAAAAGAAGTTCGATCCGCCCGGCGAGCCGAACATCGGCGAGATCAGCAAGACGACCAATGCCAACGGCACGGTCGACACCATCACCCCGGGCCTGGTGCCCAGCCTGAAGGACCTGGTGCTCGGCACCGGCCAGATCGGCTGCGGTTACGAGGCGTCGATCGAGAGCTGGTACCGCTTCCTCGTCGATCCCGATCCCTACCAGACCATCACCGTCGATCCGTCGAACCTCCGCGCCACGCCGCAGGGCCTCGACGACGTGCTGCTCCAGCAGCGCAAGGACTTCCTCCGTCCGAGCTCGCTCCTCGCCATCATCGGCCTGACGGACGAGAACGACTGCTCCATCAAGGAGTTCGGTCAGTTCTGGTTCGCGGCGCAGCAGCGTGATCCGAGCAACCCGAACAAGAACTTCTACCTGCCCCAGCCGCGCAGCGAGTGCGCGCTCAACCCGAACGACACGTGCTGCCGTTCCTGCGGCCAGGATCAGACGGGCTGCCCGCCGGACCCGAACTGCACGGGCTCGCTCGACGCGAAGTCGGACGACGTGAACCTGCGCTGCTGGGATCAGAAGCGCCGTTTCGGCATCGACTTCCTCTACCCGATCGATCGTTACACGACGGGCCTCACCCAGCCGCTCGTGCCGAACCGCGCGGGCGACATGGTGGCGAACCCGATCTTCTCGGATCTCGATCCGACGGACAACGACACCACGGTGCGCGACTCGGGCCTCGTGTTCCTCGCATACATCGTCGGCGTGCCGTGGCAGGACATCGCCAATGATCCGAACGATCTGAAGAAGGGCTTCAAGAGCGCGACCGAGCTCGGGAAGCCGGTCGACGACCAGGGCCACACGACCTGGGACTACATCATCGGCGATCCGGAGAACTACGTGCCGCCGCTCGATCCGCACATGATCGAGTCGACCTCGCCGCGCCAGGGCTCGAACGCGCTGACCGGCGCCACGATCGCGCCGCCGACCAACGCGCCGGGCGCCGGGACGGATCCGTTGAACGGCCACGAGTACACCCCCGGCCTCGTCGACGGCCAGCAGGTGGTGCCGGACGATCTGCAGTACGCGTGCATCTTCAAGCTCCCGCAGGCGCGTGACTGCAAGTCGACGCCGAACTCCTGCGACTGCTCGGAGCCGAAGAACGACAACCCGCTCTGCGAGCCGACCGACGACGCGAACCCGACCACGACGCGCACCCAGCAGGTCCGCGCCAAGGCGTACCCCGGCATCCGCGAGCTTCAGCTCGTCAAGAAGCTCGGTGCCCAGGGCATCGTCGGCTCGATCTGCCCGGCGCAGCTCGACAACCAGGACGCGGCCGACTTCGGTTACCGCCCGGCGATCGGCTCGATCATCGATCGCCTCAAGGTCGCTCTCGGTGGCCAGTGCCTGCCCCGCAAGCTGAACCCGAACGCCGATGGTCAGGTGCAGTGCCTGATCCTCGAGGGCCGCAACACGCAGGGCGCGCACAAGGCTGATTGCGACGCGTTCTGCGATGGCAAGCTCGCCGACTCGCCCGCTGCTCGCCAGCACGTGTCGGAGGATCACAAGCCCGCCGTCATCGCCGCGCAGGAAGATCCGATCGCGGCGACCGCCGGCTGGGATTGCTTCTGCGAGATCAAGCAGCTCGGCGGCAAGACGACGCCGGCTTGCAAGTCGGGTTCGACGGCGCAGAGCGAGCTGGACGCGTGCCAGTGCGACACGGCCGAGCCGCCGAGCTTCAACGGCCAGGCGGTCGATGGCTGGTGCTACGTCGATGCGACGGCGACGCCGGTCGTCGGCAACACGGAGATCGTCAAGAACTGCCCGGCGACGGAGAAGCGTCTCGTGCGCTTCGTCGGCGCGGGCAACCCGCAGCCGGGCGCGACGCTCTTCATCACCTGCGCCGGCGAGTGATCACGATGGGGCCGCAAGCGGCCCCATACCCGTGATCGCCGCGTGATTCGGGGCCGCGCCCGCGGCCCCGGACTCCTCCCCCAACCGGCAAGGCCGGTCTCCTTCTCCCTCAGCAAAGACCTCGATCGACGCGCGCCGGAGCGCGTTGTGGTAAAGGGTTGCCCGCGTGGTTCAGGCGCGGAAGACCATCCTGATCATCGAGGACGAGCCGCACATCGTGCTGGGGCTCACCGATGCGCTCGAATTCGAGGGCTTCGCCGTCGTGTCGGCGAACAAGGGCAAGGACGGCGTCCAGCTCGCCCGGCAGGAGAAGCCGGATGCCGTGCTCCTCGACCTGATGTTGCCCGACGCGAACGGGTTCAAGGTCTGTGAGGAGCTGCGCCGCTTCGATCGTTTCGTCCCGATCATCATGCTCACGGCGCGCAGCCAAGAGGTCGACAAGATCCGCGGCCTCGACGCCGGTGCCGACGACTACGTGACCAAGCCCTTCAGCGTCGGCGAGCTGATCGCGCGCCTCCGCGCCCTGTTTCGGCGCACCGCGCGCCCGAACGAAGCGGTGGTGGAGGCGTTCACCGTCGGGCAGGCCGCGGTGAACCTCACGACCCACGCGGTCACGCGCGGCTCGATGACGGAGCAGCTCTCGTTCTACGAGGTCGAGCTCCTCCGCCTGCTGCACGAGCGGGTCGGGCAGCCGGTGTCACGCGAAGAGATTTTGCAGAAGATCTGGGGCGTCGAGGCCGGGCCCTCGAACCGGACGGTCGACAACTTCATCGTGAAGCTGCGCAAGAAGATCGAGAAGTCGCCGGACAAACCGGAGCACATCCTCACGGTGTACGGCTTCGGCTACAAGCTCGCGCCGTAGCGTCTCGACGGTCCGACGGTCAGCGCGGGCGCAGCGGGAGCACGTCGCGCAGGTCGATGGGGAGCGCGGTGGAGGGATCGGTGAGCTTCTTCGGATCGAGGGTCGCGCCGTCGCGGAGCTGGCGGGCCTCGACGTAGATCTCGACGAGCGCGCCGCCGTTCTCGGCGCGGGCGAAGCCGAGGGTGGCGCCGGGCTCGAGCGTCTCGCCTGCGGTGACGCCGCTCTCGAAGCGATCGAGGTTGCCGTGGATGAGAAGGACGCTGTGCTTGCGATTGCCGACGGCGATCTCGTGACGCGTCACGATGGTGGGCCCGAAGAGATCGCCTGTGAGGACGACCTCGGCAGGGCCGCTCTGTTGATCGAGCGCGAGGAGGACGACCTTCTCGCTGGGGCGGGCCGCGACGCGGAAACCAGGCTTTTCGCCGTGTGCATCGAGGCCGCTGAGGATGCGAGGCGCGCGGGCTGCGTTGCCGACGGGATAGGTGTAGGCGGTTGGATCGGCGGGCCGATCGGGGCGGCGCGCGATGCGATCGGTCTCGACACCCGCCCGACCGCCGGAGCGAGGAGGCTCGGCTTCGAGACGGACGGGGTTGGCTTCGCCTTCGGGGATGCGCACGCAGACGGGGCCTTCGGGCAACGTCCCCGGCAGACAAGGTGCGGGCAGGCCGTCGACGCCGCGGACTTCGGTGTCGGGCGCGGATCCGGGCGGCGCTGGGGGAGCGCTGCGGTCGAGGCTGCCGAGGGCCGTGAGGACCGCCGCGGCGGCCGCTCCCCGCACCAGAGGATGCATGCCGTAACCCATAGCGCGGTAACGCCGGGGGCGCTCGCCGGCCTTCGAATACCGAGTCCGCGCGCCGAGGGTTGCCCCCTTGGCGGGGCGTTGGTAGCTCACGGCTCGTGCCCACCCGCGACGAGATCAACCAGTCCCTCGGCAAGCTCTTCGACGCAGAGCGCGCCGTCCGCCGCCTCCACGACGAGCTCGCCGGTCTTCCGGTCAGCGACCTGCTCGACCCGCTCACCGCGGCGCTCGCGACCGCGCTGAAGGAGCCCAACGAGGACGAGGCCGCGCTGCGCCTCGTCCGCATCGTCACCTTGCTCGGCGAGCACGAGGGGCCGCGCGTGATCGATGCGATCATCGATGTCCTCTCTTCCGAGCATCCGGAGGCGCGGCGCGCGGCCGGTGAAGAGCTGGAGAACCTCGCGTTCGAGCGCTTCAAGGAGGTCGCCGGCGGCGTCGAGCGCGCGCTCAAGCGGCTGCCCGTGGGCTCGCCGGCGCTGCCCGAGCTGCCGTACATCCTCGCCGAGGTGCCGGAGCCGGGCGTCACCAAGCTGCTCGGCCTCTTCCTCGCGCACAAGGATCCGGACGCGGTCGCCGCGGCGATCGAGACGCTCGCGGAGCTCGGTGATCCCGGCGCGATCAAGCTCCTCGAGCCGCTCGCGCACGACGATCGCACGGTCGAGCTCGCCGACGACGGCGGTGAGACCACCTCGCAGGCGACCATCGGCGAGCTGGCGAACGAGGCCATCGAGCTCTTGCAGAGCTTCGAAGGCGAGGACGACGCGTGATCTTCGCGACGCCGCTCAACGAGGCCGACGCGGCGCTCTTCGAGGAGTCGGTGGTCCCGCGCTACCTGTCGTATTTCGGCGGGCTCTGCGCGGGCATGTTGCTGCCGAGCCAAGGCGCGATGATCGCGCACATCGGCTGCCGCACCGGCTACCCCGATCCCCTCGTCGCCGAGAAGGTGCCGCAGAGCACCATCGTCGGTGTCGATGGATCCGCGGCGGCGCTCGAGGTGGCGAAGGCCAAGGCCACCCTCTTCTCCGAGGTGCAGACGAGCTACGTGCTCGCCGACGGCCTGCCGACGCAGCTTCAAGAGCAGGCGTTCACCCACGCATATTCGCTCCATCCGATCTGTGATGCCGAAGCGCGCTTCGCGCTGATGAACGAGATGCGCCGCCTGCTCGTCCCCGGCGGGCAGGCGCTGCTCGCGCTGCCGCTGCGCGGCTCGTTCCCCGAGATCGCCGACATGGTCCGCGAGTTCGCGCTCCGCCAGGATCTGAGCGAGCTCGGCAAGGCCATCGACGCCGCGGTCGCCAGCCGGCCGACGATCGAGACCATCTCCGAAGAGCTGGAGAACGCGGGCCTCACCGAGGTCGACGTCGACGTGCAGCTCATCGCCGTGTCGTTCAACGACGGGCGCGAGTTCTTGGAAGATCCCATCGCCCGCCTCATGGTCTTCCCGGAGCTCACGGTGCTGCTCCAGCTCGACAAGGAGATCGTGGGGCCGTGCCTGCGCTACGTGCACGACGCCATCTCGAAATATTGGTCGGAAGGCGTGTTCGAGCTGACCGTGAACGTGGGCTGCGCCTCCGCGCGGAAGCTTTGATCGAGCGCGATCTGGCGCTGGCTCCGGATCGCGCTAGGCCCGAGGCGACGCGCATGGGCGCCGTGAGGTCGACATGAAGACGTTCGTCTGCCGCTGCGAGGACGTGACCCTGCACGAGCTCGAGGCGGCCATGGATCGGGGCTACAAGGACATCGAGTCGGTGAAGCGTTACACCGGCTTCGGCACCGGCTGGTGTCAGGGCAAATGGTGTTTGTCGCTGTGCGCGCGGCTCATCCACGAGCGCGGCGGCGAGGTCGACAAGCCCATCACACCGCGTCCGCCGTTCCATCCGGTGCCGCTGGCGACGCTCGCCGGTCTCGCCGAGATCGACGCCGACGGCGAAGAGGGCGGTCCGCGTTGACTGCGCCATCCTTCTGCCTCAGAACCCGGGGAACATGAAGGTTCGGCTGGTTCACGAGTTCCGCTTCGAGGCGGCGCACTTCCTTCCCAAAGTCCCCTCCGGCCACAAGTGCGCGCGCATGCACGGTCACAGCTACCGCATCGAGGTGGCCGTGAGCGGACCGGTGAACGAGGAGACCGGCTGGTTCATCGACTATCAGCGGCTCTACGACGCTTGGCAGCCGCTCTTCATGCAGCTCGATCACCACTGCCTCAACGAGGTGAAGGGGCTCGAGAACCCGACCAGCGAGATCCTCGCGCGCTGGCTCTGGGAGAAGCTCCTGCCGGATCTGCCGCAGCTCGAGCGCATCACCGTCTTCGAGACGCACGACGCCCGCTGCGAGTACGAAGGACACTGATTACGATGGGGCCGCGAGCGGCCCCAAACCCCGGGCCGGACGAGCCGGCCCTGATCTCCACGACGATGGCGTGTGCGGCTTCGTGGCGGCCTCGCGCATCGAGGCGCGCGACGCGAGCCGTGATCAGAACGGCTCGGGCGCGAGGGCGCGCAGGCCTTCGGCGAGGGCGCGGCCGATGTTGGCGATCAGATCGGGCTTGGCGTTCACCGCGTAGAGATGCGGGGAGAGCGCCCAGAGCTCGCGATCGACGCGGTGAGGCGTGAGCGGTCGCGCGCGGCGCGCGGCGACGTCGGCGAAGAGAGGAATGACTCTGTCCGCGAGGCGAAGGGCCGTGTCGACCGCGAAGATGGCGACGTGCGGCCGGAGCACGCGGACGCGATCGAGGAAGGCGCCCACCTCGTCCTCGGCGATGTGCTTCGGTGGAGATGATTTGAGCTCCAACGAAATCAAGCGGCCCTCGGCGGCGGCGACGACGTCGAGATCGCCGCCCACGCCGGGCGCGTGGAACTTCACGCCGGCCACCGCATCGAGCGCGTAGCGGGCGCCGAGGCGGCGCGCGACGTACCACTCCAGCGTGCCGCCGAAGCTCGCGCAGGGATGCACGAGACGATAACGGCCGCCGGGCGCGCGCGTGAGGAGGCCGAGCGCGTCGGCCTGCGCGGCGCGCTCGGCGGCGCGTTCGCGCGAGAGGAAGCGCGTGGCCTCCTCCGGCAGGAAGCCGTCCCGATGGTGGATGGCGCCGCGCAGGAAGAGACGGAAGGCATAGTGATCGAGCGCGTCTTCGAGGCGCGCGGCCGAAGCTTCGGAGAGGCTCGGCGAGAACGGCAGATCGAGCGCGGCGAGCGACGGCGAGAAGCCGCGCCGCACGAGCATCGCGAGCGCCTCGCTCGGGGACGCGAGCGGCGGCGGCGCCGACGGGATCGGCTCGGCGGCGGCGACGAGCTCGAGCTCCCGCGCCGTCGGCCGATCGCTGTTCATGCGTCGCTCACGCCGTTTTCGCCGGTCGCGACGCCCGGGAGCGTGTCGCCTTCGACATCGATGGTCTCGGCGGCGGCGAGCGCGCGGTGGCGTTCCTCGCGGCGCGCGGCGCGCACCGAAGCGATCTCCGCCTTCGACGGGTTGATCACGAGGAAACCGTGATCGGCGTCGATCAGCGCCACGTCACCGGGCGAGGCCCAGCGGAAGGCACCGCCCACGTCGATGATCGAAGGCACGCCCATGAGCTTGAGCAGCACCTGCGTGCGCGGGCTCTTGGCGCGCTCGGAGAGCACGACGCCGACGGGCTGCGCGCGGGCCGAAACGAGCAGATCGAAGACGGTGATCTCGTCGCCCAAGAGCACCGCCTTCGACGGCAGCTCGGCGCGTTGATCGGGCGAGGCGAGCATGAGGAGCGCGTCGCAGAAATCTTCGATGTCGCGCGCGCGATCCTGCATGAACTTGTCGCCCACGATGCCGTTGGCGGCACGCGCGGCCTCGCGCGCGACGAGGCCGAGCGCCTGCGCGACGCCGTGCCCCTGACCGATGAGCTCGATGGCGCGGCCGCGGAGGCGGCCGTCGCTGACGAGGAGCTGATAGGTCGAGAGGAAGAGCGCCTCTCCGCTCATCTTCAACGTCGCGGCCTGCGCGATGAGCGCGTGGATCGCCTTGCCGGTGACCTCGAAGGCGCTGTGGAGGAGGCGCGGATCTTCACCGCCGGGCTTGCGCGCCGGGACGCTCGCGGGGCGCCGGATCGCGGCGATCGCGCCCAGCGCGCGGCCCGGGACGATGGGCACGCCGGGCAGCGTGACCTTGCGCGTGCCGCCGCCGGTGCGACGCGCTTGCTGCCGCTCCGTCTTGTCGTCGAGGAGCTGCGCGTGCCGGATGCCCGAGGCGATGGGCGCGGTGAGCGCGACGATGAGATCGATGTCGCTGTCGGTGAACGCGCGATCGCCGGCGCGCTGCACGACGAGCGCACCGAGCGCGCGCTGGTGGCCGAGGACAGGTACGGCGAGGAAGACGGGATAGCGGTCCTCGTCGAGCTCGGGGAACGCGCGGTAGCGCTCGTGCTCCGAAGCTTGAATGACCGAGATGGGCCGCATGACCTCGACGGCCATGCCGGTGATGCCTTCACCGACGGCCATGCGCACGGTGCCGCGCGCGCCCAGCGGAAAGCCGACGTTGCCGCGGAGCACCAGCTCGCCGCCTTCGCCCTCGCGCAGATAGAGCGAGGCCACGTTGGCGCCGACGATCTCCGCGATCCGCCGCGGCGCCTCGTCGAGCAGCAGCGACAGCGGCATCGGCTTGGCGACGAACTGCACGAAGTCGAGCACCCGATCGAGCCGCCCCTCGCCCTCGCCGCGCGCATGGATGCGCGCCGCCGCCGGAGCGCGCGGTGTGCTCGTGCTGCCGTCGTGCTCCGGCGTGATCACGGCGTGCTGCTCGTTCTTCGATCGGGAAGACATCAAGAACCCTGCATACGATAACCCGCGCCGGGCTGCGCCGCGACAGCCTCGGCATCGTCTTCGCGCTCACGGTGACGTAGATCCACCGGACCGTCGAGCGGCGGCTTCTGCATGCGCCCGAGGGTGGCACACCGCGCCCGAGGCCCGAGGGCCTGCACGGCACGCACGAGATCTCCATCACCACCCGCGCCGAAACACGTCACGTGGGCGGCCCAGGGTGTGAGCAACGCCGCCACCTCCGCCGCCTCGACCGGGACGACATGAACGACGCGCGCCGTCGGCGGCAAGATGAGCGCGCGCGGCTCGGGATCGAGCCCCACGACGTGATCCGCGCCACGATGCACGACACCAATGGCCTCGATGGTGGCGCGATAGCGCGTCACGTCGGCGGCCGTCGCTTCGTCGAGCGGGCCACGTGGCACGCGTGCGCCGAGGGTCGCGAGCTGCTGTGCGAGGGCCTCGGCGAAGGCCGAGGCGCGAGCGACGCCACCCTCCACGAGGACCGCGCGCGGCGAGAGGCAGCCACGTTGATCGAAGGGCACGACGTCGCGCGCGATCGCAGGCGCTGCCACATCGACGCCGATCCCGGCGCCCACCACCGCGAGGCCGAGGCCGGTACCATGACCGCGCACGACGACACCGCGAGCGACGGAAGCCGAGATCGCCGCGACGGTCTCGTCGGAGCCATAGATGTGCAGCTCGTCCCCCGGTGTCGGCTTGATCTCTTCGATGCGCGCGATCGAGCCACCTGCCGCGCGGAACGCTGGATCAGCTGCGAGCTCACGTGTCAGGATCGCGGCCAGCACCGGATCCCGGCGTGAAGGCCGCACGAAGATCGCCGGTGCCGTCGCCGTCGCGCAGGCGATCGCGCGCAGCGCCGCCGTGCACACGTTGGCCGCCAGCACCACGTGGCAGCGCGGCGCCGTGGCCACCGAGGCGAGGAGCGCGTCGAGATCACCGGCAGAAGGATCGATCTCGAGGTGCTCCGTGAGCGCCAGCTCCACGCCCTCGGCCGAGAGCCCCGAGAACACCGCGAGCTCGGCGCGCGCCTCTTTTCCAAGCGGATCGTCGCGATCGGCCACGCGCCGTGCGATGGCCACCGTCCGCGCGATCCGCGCCCTGCGCGCGTCCGTCGAATCGCTCACGCCCGGCCCAACATCTCGTCGATGGCGATCGAGCATCCACGCGGCGTCGCGCCGGGCAGCCGGCCGAGCAGCTCGATCCCGAAGGATGTGATTCGCACCCGATCCGCCGTCTGGATCGCGACGCTCGAGTCGACGTTGGCGAGATCGACGATGCGCCCGATCCCGTTCTCGCCGGACGCGACCGGCTCGAGCGAAACCGGATCCACCGGCGTCACGCGCACCCACGGGGGCGGCACGAAGATCCCATGCGCGAGCTTCGGCCCATGTCCGAGCGCACCCGCGAGCGTGCCCTCGTAGAGCTGGCTCGACAGCTCGGTCATGCCGTACTCGCTCACCACGTGATCTTCGTTCACGCCGAACGTCTCCGCCACCATCCGGCGCAGCACGTCCGCTGCAATCTCGCGTGACTTGCCCTTGAAACCGCCCGTCTGCATCACGCGGCTCCCGGGCGTGAGACGCAGATCGAGCCCCGATGCGCCTTCGATCAAATGCACCAACGCGAACGAGGTTGCGAGGACGAGCACCGGATGACCGCTGCTCCGCGCCTCGGCGGTGGCGCGCACGATTTCCGCGAAATCGATCACGCCGTCGCCATCCGCGCCGCGATGGATGACGAACACGGGCGGCCGGGCGAAGCCATGCGCGAAGCGATCGAGCATGAAGCCGAGCGACGAGTCGCCTTGCTCGGCGATCGGCGGTGCCAGCACGATGGCTTGCAGGTCCGCGTGATCGGGCCAGAGGAAGCGCTGGCCCCATGCGAGGGCGCCGCGCTCGTAGGTTTCCGTCGTGCGCATCGGGTGCTCGCCGCGCGCCTCGGCGCCCTGCGACGTGCCGCTCGTGCGAAAGAGCGCGACGTCGAGCTCCCGTGGATGCGCGGCGATGCGCGCGAGCCGGAACACATCCGAAGGCACCGCGGGGATCCCGGATGCCTCGCGCAGCTCGGCGATCGCCGCGCCCCGCGCCCGACCGAGGCGCGCGATGGCCGGCACGTGCACCGCCTGGAAGCGCGCGAGATCGAGGGCCAGCGTGTCGAACGGCTCGGTGGCCTCACCGCGCAGCGACGCGGCCATGAAGGCTCGCACGCGGGCGTGGAGGAGATCGCTTTCGGCGGCGGAAAACACGGAACGAATCCTCGGCGTTCAACCGCTCGCGAGGACGGCCCCGAGGGCTTCGACGGCGTCCATGAGTCGGTCTTCGTGAATGTTGAGGGGCGGCGTGAGCGTGAGCATCTCGGAGCGCTGGCCGCCCGTGAGCACGAGGTAACCGCGCGCGAGCATCCCGCGCATGGCGCGGAGCGCGCGCTCGCCGCTGTCGAGCTCGATGCCGATCATCAGGCCCGCGCCGCGCACCTCGACGACGCCCGGACGACCTTCGAGCGCGCTGCGGAGCGACTCCCGTACGCGCGCGCCGAGCTCGTGCGCCCGCGCAGGCAGCTTGCGGAAGCGCAGCGAGTCCATCGTCGCCACGGCGGCGGCGCACGCGACCGGCGATCCCGCGTGCGTCGACGTGTGCAGCACCTCGCCGTGATCCGACTGCGCCCAAGCCATCATCACGTCTTCGGCGGCCACGCACGCCGAGATGGGCACGCCGCCGCCGAGGCCTTTGCCGAAGCAGAGGATGTCGGCCGGCGCGCCGACCGCGGTCGATCGCACCATCGCGCCGGACCGCCCGAGCCCGCTCCAAATCTCGTCCGCGATCACCATCGCTCCCCGCCGATGCGCCGCCTCGAGCACGCCCTTCAAGAACGCGTCCGGCGGCACGATGCACCCGCCGCGACCGAGCACCGGCTCGATCAACACCGCGCCCACCTCGCCGCCCGCGAGCGCCTTCTCCACGGCATCGAGCGCGCGATCGATCTCGGCCTCGTTGCGCGCATAAGGCGCGAAGGAGACGTGCGGATTGAGCTGATCTGCGAACGGCGCGCGGTACGACGGCCGCACGCCGCAGGCCGGGAGCGCCGCATAGCCGAGGCCGTGATACGCGCCCTCGAAGGCCACGATCCCCGGTCGCCCAGTCGCGAGCCGCGCCGTCTTGATCGCGCACGTCACCGCGTCACTCCCGCTCTGTGAGAGCATCACGCGCGGCCGCACGCCCGGATGCAACGACGCGATCCGCTCGAGCAACGCGATCTTCGCGTCCGCCGAGTAGACGTCGCCGAGCCCCATCAAAAGCCGCTGCGATTGTCCCTCGACGGCGCGCAGCACCGGCGTCGCCGCGTGCCCGAGCAGGAGCGCGCCGAACCCGGCGATGAGATCGACGTAGCGGTTCCCATCGACGTCGTAGAGGTTCGATCCCTTGCCGGAGGCCAGCACGATCGGGAGCATCTCCGCGCCGGTCTGCGCTTCGCGCACGTCGCGCCGGTGCCCGAAGGCCGGGCACTCCACCTGCGCGAGGCGGCCAACCGCGCTGCGGGACATGGGCCCAGGAGGCTCGACGTGGATCTCGGGAGGCTCGTCACCCGCGACGTCGGCGGCTGGAAGTGGAAACTCGCTGAGGGGCATGGCGCATCTCCTGACGAAGCCCCCATCGTAACAAGACCACACACGCTCGGCCCGGCCTATGCGGGCGACGACACCGAGCGATCACGCTCAAGCGCAGACGCGATTCCGTCCGCTGTTTTTCGCGAAGTAAAGCTTTTCGTCCGCGCGCTTGATGAGATCGTTCGCCGTGCGATCGCTGTCCTGCAACAGCGCAGCGCCGACGCTGATCGTCACCTTGATGGCGTCCGCCTGGAACACGAAGACGTGCTCGCTCACCTTCTGCCGCAGCGTCTCGCCGAGCGCGACGGCGCCCTCGAGGGACGTCTCGGGCAGGATGATCGAGAACTCCTCGCCGCCGTAGCGCGCGAAGACCTCGTCCCTGCGGATGCGCGCCTGCACGATGCGCGCGAGCTCCTTCAAGACGAAGTCGCCTGCGAGGTGGCCGTGCACGTCGTTGATGCGCTTGAAGTGATCGATGTCGAACAGCAGAATCGCCAAATCCCGCTCGTGCCGGCGGCCGCGGATGATCTCGCGCTCCAGCGCTTCGTAGAGGTACCGCTTGTTATGGATCTGCGTCAGACCATCCATGATGGTCATTCGGTAGATCTCTTCGTGGTACTGCGCTTCGACGTCGGCGCCGGAGAGGAACTTGAAGATCGTCGGTCCGATCTTCACCCGGTCGCCGTTGCGTAGGACGACCTCACGCGAGATCTGCTCGTCGTTGCAATACGTGCCGTTGGTGCTGCCTTGATCGGCGACGACCCAACCGGGCCCGCGCTGCTCGAACTGCGCGTGTCGGCGCGACACCGAGTCGCCGTCGAGCATGATGTGGTTGTCGGCGCCGCGGCCGACACGGGTCGGGTTGTTCTCCAAGACGAACCGCTTCCCGAGGAGCGTCGGCTCCTTGGTGTAGATCACCACCAAGCAGTCCGTCGTGCTCCGGGGAGCGCCGACACCCGGCGGTGGCTGCACCACCTGGGTCACACGTGTCTTTTCGTCGAAGTCGTTCACGCGTGAATTCTTGGGTGCGCGGCAGTCCCGCCCGGCTTCATGGCACGTTTGCGTGCCCGGCAGGGCCCGACGCGACCTTTCCCTGTGATCTCGGTCTCTTGGGCTAGCGCGAGGCAACCGCCGAGAAGACCCCTCGCCCGCTACCCAGAGCGTACCGTTCCCCTCTTCCAGCCGTCAAGGTGCGGAGCCGAAGAATGGCGCGCCTTCAGCGCGCGACGAGACAGGGGCGACCGGGGCGAAGAACAAAAAAGAAAAAGCGCCGGAACGGACCTGGGGGGGAAGGTCTCCGTCCGCGGCGCTCGGTGCTGAAGTTAGCAGCCGACGTGCCACAACAAAAGCACCACATTCCAATGCTTTGTGTCGTGTGCTGAAGCGCGTCTTTGCAAGATCGCAAGACAGCGCTTTTGGAGGTGAACGATTCGACGGTCCGGACTCGAGCACTCCACGACACGCACAGTGTCTTGGACAACCAGCATCCGTCGCACGCCGTCCTCGGGAGTGGTCCGACACCCGTTTACGGTGCCGTTCCTGATGAAACCACCTACGGCGGATCATCCAAGGACGTTTGAAGGATCACTTACGCGTGACTGGATTGCATTCCTGAAACCCTGCTTCGGGTGCGCTTCTCGCGCGGTGTGGAGGGCAGGGTCGCGCGGAGATGACCGTTGTCGAAGACCCACAGCTCGCCCGGGCGGCCTTGGGTCCAGGCTTCGTTGGTGGTGAGCGGCGTCGTGGCCACGACGGCGACGCGATCCTTCGGCGTGGTGACCTCGGAGAAGTCGATTCGCACGTCGTCGTCGGCGAGCACGGCCGCGCCGAAGGGGGCTTTGCGAATGATGTAGCAAAGCTTGGTCGCGCAGCGCGCGAAGAGGTGCCGGCCGTCGCCCAAGAGGAAATTGAAGGTGCCGTGCGCGCCGATCTCGCCGCCGATGGCGGCGATGGCTTCCCAGAGATCGCTGGCGCGCCGCGGATAGTCCGTGAACGAAGTGCGGAGCGCTTCGAGCATCACGCAGTAGGCGTGCTCGCTGTCGGTGGTGCCGATGGGACGGAAGCGGCCGAGCTTCATGCGCCGTACGGTGCGCAGCGTGCCGTTGTGGGCGAAGGCCCAGTGTCGGCCCCAGAGCTCGCGTACGAACGGATGCGTGTTGGCGAGCGTCGTCGGACCACGCGTGCGCCGGCGAATGTGGCCGATCGCGAGCAAGGTCTTGATGGGATGGTCGGCGACGAAGCGCGCCAATGCGCTGTCGCACGCGGGTGAAGGATCGAGGAAGACGCGGGTCGCGCGGCCTTCGTAGAAGGCGAGACCCCAGCCGTCAGCATGCGGTGCGGTGCGGCCGCCGCGTTGGCGGAGACCGCAGAACGAAAAGACGATGTCGGTGGGGACGTTGCATTCCATCCCGAGCAGCTCGCACATTGAGCGCAAAAGATAAGACCGCCCCCGCGAGGACGTCTATGCCGCTGACCGCAGAGCTCGATTGCGGCGCCTGGTCGGCAGGCCGACCAGGTCGAATCGAGCGAGCTCAGGCGGAGGGCGAGGCGAGCGGGATGGAGTGAACGACGTCGATCAGCGCCTTCACGTTGTCCACGGGCGTCTGCGGGATGATGCCGTGACCGAGGTTGAAGATGTGGCCGGGCCTCCCTGCGGCCTCGCGCAGGACGGCCTTGGCTCGCGCGGCGGCGATCTCGCGCGGGGCGCAGAGCAGGAGCGGATCGATGTTGCCCTGGATGCCTTTGTCGTAGCCGATGCGGCGCCACGCATCGCCGAGGGGGATGCGATGGTCGACGCCGATGACGGTGCCGCCGGCCTCGACTTGCTGCTCGAGGAGCGTCGAGGTGTTGGTGCCGAAGTGGATGACGGGCACGCCCGTCTGCTCGACGTCCTTCAGGATGTGGCGCACGTGCGGGAGGACGTGCTCGCGATAGTCCTCGGGGGAGAGCGCGCCGACCCACGAATCGAAGAGCTGTACGGCCTGCGCGCCGGCCTCGATCTGGGCGCGCAGGTAGCGGCGCACGACCTCGCTGATCTTGCTCATCAGGAGAGACCACGATTGCGGGTCGCTCCACATGAGCTGCTTCGTGAGGCGGTAGTCGCTCGATTTGCCGCCTTCGACGAGGTAGCTCGCGATGGTGAAGGGGGCGCCGGCGAAGCCGATGAGCGGCGTCTTGCCGTCGAGCTCGCGACGGATGAGGCGGATGGCGTCGAGGACGTAGCCGAGGCCCTCGGGCGCGTCGAAGACGCGAAGGCGATCGATGCCGGCGCGATCGCGCACGGGCTCGTGGATCACAGGGCCCTCGCCCTTGGCGAACTCGAAGGGCGCGCCCATCGGCTCGAGCGGCAAGAGGATGTCCGCGAAGAGGATGGCCGCGTCCACGCCGAGGCGGAGCGGCTGCAACGTCACCTCGAGCGCGAGCTCGGGCGTCTTGCAGATCTCGATGAGCGTGTGCTTGGCCCGGAGCTCGCGGTACTCCGCCATGTAGCGGCCTGCCTGCCGCATGAACCACACCGGGGTCACGTCGACGGGCTCGCGCCGGCAGGCGCGGAGGAAGCGGTCGTGCATGGAGCGAGTCATGTCCGCAAGCCGGCGGCGAGGCAATGGGTTTGCGCCTCAGCGGGGCTTCGTCTCTTCCCAGCGCTCGATCTGACGCATGAGACGAGCGGCCCCGGCCACCCCGATGGGCAGGATGAGCAGCGCGGCGCAGGGGATCAACGAGAGGAGCGCGATGCCGAGGCCGAAGCCGACCATGGCCCGCGCATGGCGCCTCACGAGGGCGACCCGCTCGGCCACCGGCAGGCCGTGGATCGAGAGCGGGTAGTCGCAGAAATCCCACGCGAACAAGAGCGCGAGGACCACGAGCTTGAGCGGGAAGGTGACCACCACGGCGGGCGGAAAGAAGAACGAGACGATCGCCAGCAAGGCCAGGAACGGCAGGCCGAAGGCGTAGCCGATCAGCATCGATTGCAGGGCGCGGCTCACGTCCTCGACGAAGCCGGTGTCGGGCCACGGGGGCGCGCCGACATCGGCCTCGACGCGGCGGACGATGCGGTTCAACGCCGGGCCCGAGAGCGGTTGCGCGACGGCGAGGCCCGCGATCGCCGCGATGATCACGAGCAACAAGACCGCGACGATCTCCGCGACCGTCGCGAGCACCGCGGAGCGCGGTGTCAGCCACGCGGAGACCTTGGGCAGCACGAGGGCCGAGGCGCCCGCGCCGAGGAGCGCGGTGACGACGCCGGCGACGGCGACGGGCACGAGCGCGAGAGGCCACGCGGATGGGGTGCGCGCGATGAACGCGAAGCCGCCGAAGAGCGCGCGCGTGCCGTCGAAAAAGGTGGGTCGATCGAGGGGGCGGGCGAGCGCGTCGGGAGATCGGGGCGCGAGGTTCGTCGTCATCGCGGACACGAGGGTAGAGCATCCGGGGCGGCGTGGCCCGGATGGGTTTGATTTCGCTGCGAGGCCCAGGTACCCGTGGACCATGTTCCAGAAGCTCTGCGCCGCTGCCACGATCGCCTTCGCCTGCGTCCTCGCGCTCCCCGCGTGCAACACCAAGCCGCCGAAGCAGGCCGAGTCGTTCGACCCGATCGCCGACAAGGGCGCCGACATGCCGTCCACCGCGGGCAACGGGCCGATCCAGCCCGTGATCGTGGATCCGGCGGTGAAGTGCTGCGGGCAGTGCAAGGCCGCGCTCGCCAAGGATCGCACCGGCGCCAAGCCGGAGACGATCCCGTGCACCGACTTCACCGCCGATCTGGACGTGAGCTGCCTCGAGTACTTCCGCGGCAAAAAGACGATGGCGGCCGAGTGCAAGTGACCCGGCGCAGGTAGGTCGCGGGAGCTATCCAAGATCGTGTCGCGCCGGGTGTAGACTGGATCCATGGCGCGACAATCTCGGCCTCCCGGTTTCGACATGACCTACCGACCGGAGCGACGGGTCGCGTTCGGGCCTCCTCTCCGGCAACGGCTTCCATCGCTCGCGTATCTGGCCTTCGCGCTCGCGGTGTGCGGCGTGATCGTTTACGGGCAGCACGCGCCTTCGGGCTCGACGCTCTTCCACTACGTGGTGGAGGGCGATCGCGGGCGCGTGGTGCCGTCGAGCGTGTGCGCCATCATCCTCGTGACGAGCGCGATCGCCTCCGTGCTGCGCGAGCAGATGCGCGGCGTGATCCTGCACCCCGAGGGCATCGACGTGCGCGAGCTCTTGAGCCTCGGGTGGCCGCGGGTGCGGCGATTCCATTGGTCGCAGATCGATCGCATGTTCGTGCCGCCCGCCGAGCGCGAAACCACGAAGAAGACCATTCGCCTGGATCTCTGGGACGGATCGCAGACCTGGCTGCCCGACGTGGCGAAGGCGAGCGAGCTCGGGGTGATGTTGGAACGGGTCGCGCTGGCGCGCGCCATCCCCATCGAAGGTGGCACGGGCCTGGTCGACGATCTCGGCAACCCGCTCGCCGGCGACGAGTAGCGCGATCAGCCGCCGATCTCGGTCTGGATCGGTGACTCCAAGCCGTCGCCGCTGAAGCGAGCGACGATGATGGTGACGTCGTCCCGGCCGCCGGCGCGCATCGCTTCGTCGAAGAGCACCCGACAGGCGATGGAGGGCGCGCGCTGGCGCAGGAGGATGGAGCGAATCGTTTGAGCTCCAACGATTCCCCAGAGGCCGTCGCTGCAGAGGAGGAGCACGTCGTCCCGTTGGAGGAGGACGCGGCTCAGGCTGGGCTCCAGATCGGCGCGGATGCCGAGGGCCTTGGTGAGGATCTGCGAGGGGAGCGCGTCGAGCTCCTCGGCCGTGATGTTCGGCAAGCCTTGCCGCACCATCTCGGCGACGAGCCGATCGTCGCGGGTGAGCTGCACGAGGCGGCGGTTGCGGAGGAGGTACGCGCGGCTGTCGCCGGTCTGCGCGATGATGGCGCACGCGCCGGCGAGCGCGGCGACGGTGGCCGTCGAAATGGATCCGCGCCGTCGCGCATCGGCCATGGACCGCTCGAGGAGGGTGCGGTTCGCGTGACCGAGGGCTTGTTCCAGGCGGGCGCGGAGATCGTCCTCGTCGGTGGGCGATGGATCGTGGGCGAGCTCGGACTGGACGAGGTGCGCCGCATCTTTGCTGGCGACTTCGCCTGCAGCATGGCCGCCGGCGCCGTCGTAGACGCCGAGGACGAGGCCGTGCGTGAGCGTGAAGGCCGCGCAGTGCTCACCCGTCGGGCAAGCTTCGCTCGGGGCGTGGAGGAAGGCGCCGTCGAGCGTGCCGATGCCGAAGCTGTCTTCGTTGCGGTTTCGGCTCGCATGCGTGAGCGCGGCGACGGAGACGACGATGCGGCCGCGCTCTTCCTCGATCATGCGCGGGCATCGTAGCGAGGCTAGCGTCGCAGGACGAGCACGGGACGGCGCGTGCCGCGCACGACGTCGCGGAAGCAGAGCCCATGCTCGGCCGAACAGCCGCCGTGCCACACGAGGGCGATCAGATCGGTGTCGAGCTCTTTGGCGAAGCGGAGGATTTCATCGGCCGGACGGCCGGCGCCGAGGAAGAAGCGCGTCGGCACACCGGACGGGACGTGCGCGATCGATCCGAGGAAACGCTGCAGGAACTCGGAAGAGAAGGCCGGCCATTCGTGCTGCGGCTGATCGACGTATTGCGGAGGCGCCATGGCGCCGCTCTCGGTGGGCGGAGGGGCGGCGAGGTCCTCCACGAGCACGAGATCGAGCCCGGCGTCGAGGCGTTGCGCGAGCTCGCCCGCGGGCGCGAGGGCCGCCGCGGTGCTCGGGGTGCCGTCGAGCGGCACGAGGATGCGCTTCACCGGCGCGAGCGTGGTGTGCGGGCGCAGGACGATGACGCCCGTGTTCGTGGCCGCGAGCGTGCGCGAGGCGACGTCGCCGAGGCCGCAGAGATCGCGCCCTTCCTCCTCGGCGACGAGCACCAGGAAGGCGACGGGATGCGTGCTCGTGAGGGCGTGCAGGCGCTCGGCGGGATCGCCGACGGCGACGTCGATCACCATGCCGGCGAGCAGCTCGGGATCGACGCGGAGCAGGCGCGGGACCTCGGCCGGCGAGATGGCCGTGGGCCACACGAGGACTCCATGGAGCGCCGCCGTGAGCGCGCCGGCCACCACGCGCCCCGCTTCGATCACGCCATGCGGCGGGCTCTGCGGTGGAAGCGCGACGAGCACGCGCCGCCGCGGTGTCGGAACCGGGGGACACGTGGTCATGGCGAGGCCTCCTCCCAGGCGGAAAATCCAGCGGCGGACCAGCGCGCCACGTAGCGATGACCCGGCTCGGCGCGCACCGTGGCCGCGCCCGTCGGGCCGATGGCGCGAATGTCGAGCGGGGCGCCGTCTTCCATGACCACCTCGATCACGCTCGGATCGATGTCGACGTAGAGCTGCCGTCGCTGCCACGTGAGCGGGATGCCGAGGTGCCGGATCTCGGGGATGAGGTGCGGCTCGATCGACAAGCCCTCGGCGTCGTCGGGCGTGGGCCGCACGCCGCCGACCCCGAGCACGATGGCTTGCCACAGGCTGCCGAGCGCCGCCGCGTGCACGCCGCCTGCGCTGTTGCCCATGGTGTTGCCGAGGTCGATGTCGGCGGTCTGCTCCAAGTAGCGAAGCGCGGTGCTCGCGAGGCCGAGGCGCGCGGCGACGAGCGCGTGCGTGCCGGGGCTGAGCGAGCTCGTGTGCGCGGTGCGCGGCTCGTAATGGAGGAAGCAGCGGCGCCGCACGGCGGGCGGGATCTCGTCCCAGAGCAGCGCCACGAGCTGCACCACGTCGGCCTGCTTCACGATCTGCGAGGCCGCCGTGCGCTCGCGACCCAGCACCACGTCGGCGGGGACATGGGGCGTGCTGATGGCGGCGAGGTTGACGAGCGCGAGGTCGTTGAAGCCGTGAAATTGCTCGATGAGGCCCGTCTTTTCGTCGAGGCCGAGGTACATGGCGTCGGCGATCGCGCGCCACCTGCGCGGCTCTTCCGGATCGGTGAGGCCACACGGTGCCGCGGCCGCCGCGATGGCCGCGCGGCGCAGGTTGAAGCGCGCCATCCAGTTGGTGAACGCGTTGTCGTCGATGCCCTCGTGGTACTCGTCGGGGCCGATCACCTTGCGGATGTGGAAGAGCCCATCCGCGCCGCGCTCCACGCGGCTCGCCCAGAAGCGCGCGGTCTCGATGAGGATCTCGCGACCGGGGCCGCGCAGGAAGGCGCGATCGCCGGTGACGCGCGCGTACATCACGACCGCGTAGGCGACGTCGGCGCTGATGTGCTGCTCCTGCTCGCCGCACCAGATGCGCACGATCTCGCCGAACGGAGAGAGCACCGCGGTGGGCGTCGTCTCGTCGCCGGTGTCGGTCGACTCCCAGGCGTAGAGCGCGCCGCGATAGCCGAACGCCGCGGCCTTTCGCTGCGCGCCCGGGAGCGTGACGTGGCGATAACCGATGAGCGCGCGCGCGGCCTCGGGATACGCGTGCGTGAAGAACGGGAGCATGAAGATCTCGGTGTCCCAGAAGATGTGCCCGCGATAGGCCTCGCCGGTGAGGGCGCGGGCGCCGATGGAGCAGCGTGGATCTTCGGGGTTCGCCGCCGAGACGAGGTGATAGATGGCGAAGCGCAGCGCGCGCTCGAGCTTGGGCGCGCCGTCGATGACGATGCCGCCGCGTCGCCAACGCTCGGCCCACGCGGCCACGTGGCGGGTGATGATGCGATCGGGTGGATCCTCGCGGATGGCGGCGTGGCGATGCGCGGCGAGGGTCACGGGATCGTCGGCGTCGCGCGAGCTGGCGAGGACGACGGTGCGATGGAGCTCGCGCGGCTCGTCCATGCGCACCGCCACGTCGCAGGTCTCGGCGGCCATCGCGGGCCCGATCTCGCGCGTGCATCGCGCACCCGCGCAGGTCGAGGGCATCGTCTCGAGGTGCGACGTGAGCGCCACGACGAGGCCGCGGTGCGTGCGGCCGAGGAGCTCCGGACCGCCGCCGTTCTCGGTCGTCTCGAACGTGGCCCAATGGCGCGCGCCGCTCTCGCTGCGCACGTCGCCGCTGACGATGGCGTCGATGCGCACGTCGCCCGAGTAGTTCTGCGGGCTCACCTCGACGCGCTCGACGAGGAGATGGCGATCGGCGAGCGATGCCAGATGAAGGGTGCGGATGCAGGTGACGTGACCGCCGGCGCCGTGCTCGGTGCCCTCGCGCAGCACGAGGCCGCGACGCATGTCGAGGATGCGCCGGTGCCCGAGCATTTGCCCGGATTCCACGCCGATCGGCTCGCCCTCGACCGCGAAGCGCAGCCGCCCCCAATCGGGCAGCACCACGAGCTCGGGCACGCCGGCGACGTCGGCCGAAGGCTCGAACGCGCCGGCGAGGAACGTGGCCGGGCGCGAGACGCTGGTGCCCTCGGCGATCGAGCCGCGCGAGCCCACGTAGCCGTTGGCGATCGCAAGCAGCGACTCGATCTCGTGCTCGCGCGCCACGTCGAAGCCCGGCTCGTCGATGGCCCAAGCGGCGTCGCGCGGCGTCGCGAAGAACCCTTGCTCTTCGTCGAGCGCGAGCTGCTCGGCGAGCACCTCGCAGAAGCGATCGGGACCGCCGCCGATGTGCAGCACTTCGGGCGGTGCGCCGCCGGGCTCGGGCCCGACGGAGATGACCACGGCGCCGTGCACTTCGGGCACGGAGAGCATGTGATCGTCGCTCCCCTCGAAGCCGGCGATGGGGCCGAACTCGTCGCCGGCGATGAGCACGTCGGCCGGCACGATCGCGAGCGGCGCCGCGATGTTGTCGAAGATCCACCGCATCGCATCGGCCTTGTCGGTGAGCCCGATCTCGACGTGCTTCACGTCGCTCGTGATCTTCGCGTCCGGGAGGCTCGCGTCGCGCGCGCAGGCGTGCGCCAGCTCCACGGCCTCGACGAGCCCCGCGCGCAGCCCCGCGCCGCGGAGCCGCGCCTCCACCGCCGTGAGCAGCTCGCCGATGGCGCTCTTCGGCGGATCGAGGAAGGGCGGCTCGGGGATGAGATCGATCTTGCGCCGATTCACCCGGTTTCTCACCACCTCGAAGGCGAGGCCGGTGCGGCGCGACAGCCGCTCGCGCACGCCGTCGGCGGCGAGATCGAGCGCGCGCTCCTCCTCGGGCGTGGCGCGCCGCGCGTAGAGCAGCTCGGGCGCGCCGCGATGATCGAAGCCGAAGGCCTCCGATCCGCGGTTCGCCAACACGAACAGGCGCCGCGCGTTCTCGCGGGTGATGCTCGTCCCGAGCTGACGCGCCACGTTCTCGAGGCTCGTCCCCGTGACCACCGCGAGGCGCGTACCCGCCGCGAGCAGCAGGTTCATGAGACCCGCGACGCGTGAGGCGTCGGCTGTCCGGCTCGCCACCGCGGTCCCATCCCAATCGAAGACGATGAGTCGGAACGGACGCGCGAGCTCCGGCGGCAAGTAGTGCCCGACCGAGCGCGCGTGCGCGAGCGTGCTGCGTGGGACCTCTCCCATGACCCTCCTCGGCCGCGCGACGCGACCGGAGTCAGCGCGTTGGCGAGGAGCGTGCCGTCCCGCGTGTGCAAACCGGACGCATCAAGCGAGGCTGTAACGAGGCGCGAGGTCGCGACGGGGCGACTGGTGGCGGCATCGACCGGATCGTTTGACCTCAAAAGAAGTCAAACGACGAACACCGCGTCGGGGATTCCCCGAATGGGCCTGAGGAAATGCGCGGCGCCTTGACAGTCTCTGTGCGCTGCGTCTCAATCCAACGGGACGTAAGGCGAGGGCGGGAGAGCCATGGCAGATGCATCCCTAAACCGCATCAAAATATATCTGATCGACGATCACCCGATCGTCCGCGAGGGGTTCGCTCGAGCGATCGCGGACGAGCCGGACATGGAAATCGTCGGGCAGTCGGGCACCGCGGCCGACGCGCTCAAGGAAACGCTGGCGCTGAAGCCGGACGTCGTGCTCGTCGATCTGAACATCCCCGATCGCGACGGGATCGAGCTGCTCGGCGCGCTGCGAGCACAGCTCCCAGCGGCCAAGTTGCTCGTGCTCTCCAGCTACGACGACGAGTTCCGTGTCGCCGAAGCGCTGCGCGCCGGCGCGCAGGGTTACCTCGTGAAGACCTCGCGTTTGGAAGAGGTCATCGAGGGCATCCGCCGCATCGTGGTGGGCGGCGCGCCGCTCAGCGCGCGCATCGCGGGAGCCGTCGTGCGCGCCATGCGCAAGCCGGCCGGCGGTGAGGGCACGGGCGGCCTCGAGTCGCTCACGCCGCGCGAGCGCCAAGTCCTGCGCTTGCTCGCGGCGGGCGTCTCCACCCGCGAGACGGCCGCGCGCCTCACCATCAGCCCGAAGACGGTGGAGACCCACCGCGTTCGGATCTACGCCAAGCTCGGCTGCAAGAGCGCGGTCGAGCTCACGCGCATCGCCGTGCGCACGGGCCTCATCGAGGCTTGAAGAAGCGTCGCGAGCGCCGCGCGGCGAGGGGACTCCGCGGCGATTTTGAAGAAGGCCGACCGACGATGCAGGGCGCGCTTCGTCGGTCACGTCCTCACGCTCGTCTCTCGGCAGATCGGTGATAGGGTCGGGCCGACCTCGGCTCACCATGCCCACCGACGCCTTCATTCCGTATCACGCGCTCGTCACCGCTCCCGAAGCCAAGCCCTCGCGCTGGATGATCGTCCTGCACGGGATCCTCGGATCAGGCGGCAATTTCCGCTCTTTTGCGCGACGTCTCGCGACCGCGTCTCCCGATTGGGGCTTCGTGCTCGTCGACCTGCGCATGCACGGCCTGTCGCAGGGCGCGCCGCCGCCGCACACGATCGCGGCGGCCGCCGACGATCTCGTGCGCCTCGGCGATCACCTCGCGCTCCCCATCGCCGGCGTGATGGGTCACTCGTTCGGCGGCAAGGTCGCGCTCGCGTACACCGAGCGGCGCGGGGCCGCGTTGGATCTGGCGTGGGTGCTCGATGCATCGCCGGGCACGCGTCGTGATCGCGCGGGCTCCACCGAAGCGGTGCTGCGGATGCTGCAAGCGATGCCGCAGCCGTTGCCCTCGCGGGAGCGGTTCCTCGAGATCGTCGCCTCTCACGGTCACCCGCCCGCCATCGGCGAATGGCTGGCCATGAACGTGCGCCGCGCCGACGACGGCTTTCGCATCCGTCTCGATCTCGACGCCATCGGCGAGCTCCTCGACGACTACTTCGCCGTCGATCTCTGGCCCGTCGTCGAGCGCGCCGAGGGCGCCCGCTCGCTGCACGTGGTCGTGGCGGATCGATCCGAAGCGCTCGACGCCCAAGATCGCGCGCGGCTCGCGGCCATCGCGGCGCGCGATCCGCGTGTCGTCGGGCACCTCATCGAAGGCGCGGGCCACTGGGTGCACGTCGACGCGCCCGACGCGCTGTTCGGTTTGGTGAGCGCGTCGCTCGCGGAGAAGTAGCGTCTATGCCGGCGAGGGACGGAGCGATCCGACAAGCGCCGAGCGGGCGGCGCGATCGAGATCGCGCTCGTCCCATTTGCAGACGTACGACGCCTTGATGAGCGTCGAGCTGTCGGAGATGAACCACACCTCGACGAAGTCTTCGCCGATGCGATAGCTCGCGGTGGCACGCGCGAGGCCGTCGCGGAGCTCCGTCTGGCAGGCGAGGGGAGCGTCGATGCCGCGGCGCAGGCCCCACTCGCGGGCGAGGCTGTCGAGCTCGTCGGGATCGGCGCCCGGTTGATCGTCGGCGTCGAGCCAAGGCACGCTCACGCGGAGCACACCGCGACGGCCGGGCGAAGTGAAGCGCATGGGCGCATGGAGGCCGGCCTCCGAGTACGTCACCTCGTCACGACTGGCCTTCCAACCTTCGGGCACCACGGCCGTGAAACCTTCGAACGCGCTGTGGGGCACGCAACCTCTCGCTGGGATCAAGGCCGGCTGCACGGCCTGGTTCGGAGCCGCTCGCGGCCCCATCGTGATCAAAGGCCGGCTCGTCCGGCCTGGGGTTTGGGGCCGCTTGCGGCCCCATCGTATGGATCACCCGAGCTCGATGACGACCGGCGCGTGATCGGACGGACGCTCCAGCTCGCGGGGACGCTTGTCGATCGTGACGGCCGTGCAGCGGTCGAGCAAGCCGCGCGTGGTGAGCGCCAGATCAATGCGCAGCCCGCGGTTCTTCTTGAACGCGCCCATCCGGTAATCCCACCAGGAATAGAGGCCGGCTTCGCCCGGGTGGCGCGCGCGGAACGCATCGACGAGACCCCAATCGAGGACGCGGCGCAGCGCGGCTCGCTCATCCGGCGTGCACAGGACCTGGCCTTCCCACTTCTTCGGATCGTGCACGTCGATGGGCTCGGGGGCGACGTTGAAGTCGCCGCAGAGGAGCACGTCGCCGCTCGGCGAGCAGTGCGCTTCGAGCTCTTTGCGCAGGCGTTCGAGCCAGGCCAGCTTGTACGCGAACGCGGGCGTGCCCACGGCCTGCCCGTTGGGCACGTAGACGTCGATGATGCGCACGCCCTCGATGGTCGCGGCGATGAAGCGGCGGTGGACGTCGCTCTCGTCGCCGTCGAGGTCCTTCTTCACGTCCTCGATCTGCAGGCCGAACTTCGCGGCGATGGCCACGCCGTTGTACGTCTTCTGACCGAAGGTGACCGCGCGGTAGCCGACCTCGCCGAGGGCGTCGTGCGGGAAAAGATCGTCCTCGACCTTGGTCTCTTGGAAGCAGATCACGTCGGGCGCCGCGCGGGCGAGCCAGGCGGTGAGCTGATCGAGGCGGGAGCGGATGCTGTTGACGTTCCAGGAAGCGATCTTCACGGCTGCTTAGCGTCCTCCGCGGCGTCGTTCTTGGCGTGCGCCGGCTTGCCGTCGTCGGCGTCGGCCTTGGCCTCGCTCGGCGCGTCGGCCTTGGGCTCGCGCGCGGTCGACTCTTCGATGCACACGTCGCGCATGGAGTCCGGGCAGGCGATGCGCACGTGGAAGTGATCGTCGTGCAGGTCCGCGTCCGGCGGGCTCATCATCACGGTGGAGGCGCGCTCGATCAGCTCCTTGGGCGCGTGCTTCTTGGCCGCGTAGGCGAGCAGGCGGGCGCGGAGGCCGTTGGTCACGAAGAGGTAGCGCACGTTGGCGTCGCGATCCTTGAGGAACGCTTCGACCAGCGACCAGTTGCGCGCCTCGTCGAAGCGGGCGCCCGGCACGTCGCGCGCGTTGCCCGCGTCGTCGAAGGCGATGAAGCGCTTCACCGGGATGGACTTGCCCTTCGAGTTCACCACGTAGAACCCGACGTCCGCGTCGCGCCCCGTCTGGTGCGAGCCGTGGCGATCGAGGTGCCCGCCCGTCTTGCCGGACAGGTCGCCCACGAACATCACGCTGCCCTTGTGCTTGCGCGCCACGCTGTTGGCTGCGTGATGGAGCATGCCGACCATCTGCGGCAGGGCCCACGAGTGCGAGCCTTCACGTTGCTTCAGCGTCTTGTTCTGCTTGAGGAGCGCCGCGCCTTCGAGGCGGCCGTGGTTGGGCGCGCCCACCGATCGCGCCTTGCCCTTGCCGCCCTTGGTCTTCTCGCCCTTGCTCTTCTTGCCGGCGGCGGCCTTGCTCTTGTGGCCGGGGGCCGCGACGGCGACGACGGGGACGGTGACGAGCGCGATCGCGAGCGCGATTGCCCGCGCGATGCGGCCTTGGCTGCTCCACATGGCGGCGGACGCTAGCGCGGGTCGCGACGCTCGGGAACTGCTCAACGCGGCAAGGTCAGCGAGAAATATGCGTCCTGCTCCTTGCCGTGCCGGTACGCTTTTCCTACCACCACGCCGCGCGCCACGCGCCGCACGTAGTCGTGCATGTGCCCATACACGAAGCGCGAGAGCCCGCGCTCGTTGGGCTTGTAGGCAGGCCACCCCGCCGGCTCCGCGGGAGGCGGCGTCGTGTAGTCGAAGTCGAGCTCCTTGCCGTGCTCTCCGCTGCCGCTCGGCGGGTGGACCACGAAGTACCCCGGCCCCGTGACGAACGACATCGACTGGTGGTTGTACCCGAGCACCAGACCGCCCTTGCGCACGAACCGCTTCTGAAACCGCGAGAACGCGGCCAGCGAGTTGCGGCCCTCGTAAATCAGCACACCCTCGGTCCCCGTCGGGACGAGCTCCTCGAGCGACGGCGGGCTGCTCCCCTCCACAGCCTCGTAGAGGCGCTTCACCCCGCGGCCGGTGACGGCGAGCACCTCTTCGAGCCGCGCCGCGGGCGCGAGCCCATCGAGGTACGCCTCGATCTCGGACGCCGAGGCACGCCCTTCGAGCAAGCCGTCGAGCGAGGTGGACGCAGAAGACGCGGCAGGAGCAGAGGTAGCGGCCATGGTCCGCGATGATAGCCGAGCTCGTCCGTCCGGCCTCGCACCAGATTGTGCGAGCGAGGCTTGACATGGGGTTGGGCGGCGGCTAGAAGGCTGCCTCGCGTCGCCCACGGGTGATGCAGGAGCGCCCGTAGCTCAGCTGGATAGAGCGTCGGACTTCGAATCCGAAAGTCGCCCGTTCGAATCGGGCCGGGCGTGCCGGCCGAGCAGGCGGCAGTAGTTCGGGTACTCCTGATCGGACTGACAATTCGATAACCGGGCCATTAGCTCAATTGGTAGAGCAGTGGACTCTTAATCCATTGGCTGAAGGTTCAAGTCCTTCATGGCCCACTCGGTTACGTTTGCGGATGGGGCTTCGGCCTCATCCGTTTGCGTTTTGTAGCCTTGATAATCGCTGACTGATTCGAGTGCTCTGCGGTGCGCAGCGGGCTTGGTGGCCGCTGGCCAATTCGAGCGCTTCCGTGGCGGTTGTTGAGCCGGGTCGGTGCTCTGCATTGCAGCTCGAGCAGCTGCTGGCCGAGCTCATCGATATGGCGACGCGCTGCGCGTCAATGGCAGTCGTGAGCCGAGCGTGTCGGAGCTCATGAGCGCTCATTGAGCCGTGCGTCGTGGCTTCAGGGGCCGCGGGCTCACGATTGGTGTCGTCGCGTGCACGCGATGCGAGAGCCATTGCGACGACGGGCGAGCTCGGGCTGGCGTCGACGCGGGCGTGATGTCGGGCAGCTTCATCGCATGTGCAGGCGATCGGCATCGATGGCTGCCGTCGGTGGCATCGAGGCTGCTGTGTGGTGCCTCGATCGCGGGGACTTTGCGCACTCGATCGGGGCGACGAACCGCATCGTCGCCACGCCTTCGGCGGCGCGCTGCTCGAGGGGATCGCGAGCTCCTCGGCGAAGCTCGGGAAGAGCGTCGCTCGTGCGAGGAGCATGAGATGCTCGGCGAACCACCGAACCCTGTTCGCGCTTGCTGGGAGCGAGCTCGACCAGTGTGAAGAGAGCGGGGATGGGCGAGGATCCTCCGCGTGAGGAGCAAGCTTCGAAAGTCTGCTGGGCTTCCGGCGGACGGATTTCTCGTGTGCATCGGGATGGCGGGCAGCTCGTGCGCATCTGGATCCACGGTGGCGCGGACGTGCGCGGCTGCGAGGGACGGCCGCGCATGGAGCGCCCGAATCTCCGGGTGATCCGATCACGACGCGCCCGCGGCTCCTCGGCACGGTGCTCGCTCCGTGCAGGTCATGGCGGTGCGCGTGCGGGCTCTTCCGAAGGTGCGGCGGTACGTCGCGATGAGCGTCGCCTTCTTCGCCGTGAGCGCGCTCCCAGCTCGTGATTCACAGGCATCTCCGGGACAGCAGCCAGTCGCGGATCCAGAAGCCCCACCGTTCGCGGTCCGCCCGCCTCCGCCGCCGGCGCCGCGCTATACGCCGTACGTCGATCGCGGGATGTCGCTGCCCTGGCCCTATGCCTACGGCGCGCTCGGCACGAGCAGCACCATGCGCGAAGGCGAGCGCACCATCGTCGATGGCAGCCTCGGTGGAGGCATCGGTCTCACGAAGCGCCTCTGGGTCGACGCCTCGTCGGGCACGCTCAAGATGACGCCCGAGGTCGGCTACCACAGCCCGCAAATCGGGCTGAATGCGCAGCTCCTCGACACCCCTGCCTTCGAGCTCGACGCCACCACGCACGTCACCTTCGCGTCGGAGGACGGCCGCACGGTGGAGCAAGTCGAGCCCGGTCTGTTCTCCGTGCTCCACGTGGCTCACAAGCTGCGCATCGACAATGGGCTCTACGTGGGCATCAACCCCGGCGAGAAGACGACCGTCGGCCTGCGCGCACCGGTGGGCATCGGCTTTCAAATCACCCCGCGCGTGCACGCCGTGATCAACACCGGCGTGAACATCTCGGACCTCGGGGACGCGCGCTGCACGACCGTGATCCCCATGGGCTTGTCGCTCGGCTGGAGCACCCGCATCGGCCCCGGCGCGAACGCGCCGAGCATCGGCATCTTACCGACGTTCTCTTTTCCGGAGCTGATCAAGCCCGGCGCGGACGACGTGATCCAGCTCGGCTACGCGACCGCGGGGATCACGTTCGTGTACGTGTCGAAGCTCTGATCGCACGGCGATCGCCGCGCGATCGGCGCGCGTCTCATTCACGCGCTCGATGACTTCGCCCTCATGCGTCCGGACGCGACGAACGCTAGGCCCGAAGCGGCGAAGCGTGCTGGAACTCTCGGGTGGATCGCGGGGTGGTGGGGCCCCAGCGGCTTTGCCGCTGGGGCGGCGGGGACGCGAGTCCCCGCCGTGTGAATCAGAGCCCCCACGCGCGCCGGATGGCCTCCGCGATGCCGCCGCCGGCGAAGCTGTCGGCTTCGAGGTGATCGGTGGCGGTGGCCTTCACGTCGTCGGGCGCTTGGCCCATGACGAACGAGCGGCCCGCGGTCTGGAACATGGGCACGTCGTTGATCCAATCGCCGACGACCACGACCTCTTCGGTCGTGCATCCGTGGTGCGCGGCGAGCCAAGTGATGGCGGTGCCCTTCGTCGGACCGGCGGCGCGAACGACCATCGCGTAGCCCTTGCCGCGGCCGACGGGGAAGGTGATGACGCGGGTCGAGCGATCGAGACAAGCCGAGAGCTCGGCGGCCGCGCCGAGCACGTCGTGCTCGGCCCCGACGGCGACCACCGCCATGACGCCGCGCTCGTGCTCCCACGAAGGATGATCGGTCACGCGCGCCACCACGTCGACGTTCGGCGACCACGTGCGCACGTAGCCGGCGAAGGGCTCGCCCTCGGCGTCGTGGATGATGGTGTCCTCCGCGAAGAGGAAGCGCGCGATGTGATGCCGCGCGAGGACGTCGCGGAGCAGGAGCGCGTCGGTGCCCGTGATCGGGCTCGCGTAGAGCGCGCGATCATCGCCGACGTCGACGATGTGGCTGCCGTCGACGCAGGCGATCGGGCCGCCGAGCCCGAGCGATGCAGCCACCGGCCGCGTGCCCGAGTACAGCCGGCCCGTGACGATGGTGACCGGGACACCCTGCGCGCGGAGCCGAGCGATGGCGGCCGAGTCCTGGGGATCGACGACGCCGTCGCGCCGGAGGAGGGTTCCGTCGACGTCGACGGCGAGGAGCTTGTACTGCACGCGGCCCTATTATGGGCTCGATCGGCGAGGATCCACAGGCCCGCACGAGAACATGCTCGCGCCGAGCGGACGCCGATTCGCGCGGGCGCCAGGCGTTGCGCGCGATGGGTGATGGAACGACGACGGGGAGCCGCCTCGTTCAGAAGCAGCTCCCCGATCGAAGCTTCGGATCTCGCGGACTACGCCTGCGCCGCAGGCTGCTCCGCCGGATAGACCGAGACCTTCTTCTTCGAGTTCGTCTTCCACTCGTACTTCACCACGCCGTCGACGAGCGCGAAGAGGGTGAAGTCCTTGCCGGTGCCGACGTTCTTCCCAGCGTGGATGCTGGCGCCGACCTGACGAACGAGGATGTTCCCGGCCTTGACCGCCGAGCCGGCGTAAACCTTCACGCCGCGCTTTTGCGCGCTGGAATCGCGGCCGTTACGCGAAGAGCCGCCACCTTTTTTGTGAGCCATGGTCTGCTTCTCCTCGTAAGTGCTACGCGCTGATGCCCGTGATCTTCAGCTCGGTGTACGGCTGACGATGGCCCGTCTTGCGGCGGTAGTTCTTCCGCCGGCGGAACTTGAAGATGACAATCTTCGGGCCCTTGTCCTGCGCCTTGATCTCCGCGGAGACCGACGCGCCCTTCACGAGCGGCTGCCCGATCTTCGGGGTGTCACCGCCGACGAGGAGGACCTCGCCGAAAGTCACCTTGTCGCCAGCGCTCCCGGGCAGCTTCTCGACGCGGAGCGTCTGCCCTTCCGATACTCGATACTGCTTGCCGCCCGTCCTGATGACCGCGTACATGCTTCGCCTCGCTGCGTTTCCGAGCACTTAGCCGCCTCCCGACCATGGGTGAGGGGGGCCCGGAAACAAGGGGAGCGGGAGTATACAGATCGCGGGCGCCTTGACAAGCCCGCTCCGGCCGTTCAGTCCGCCTTCTTTTCCGAGGCGTCGGCGGACGGTGCTCCGGCGGACACGGGCTCGGCCGGAGAAGCGGCTTCCGTCGCGGCCTTTTCGCTCTTCTTCTTCACGTATTTCTCTTCCCAGCTCATCGCGATCCCGAGCGGATCGTCGAAGGCCGTCTCTTCGCCGATCTCCATGGCCAAGAGATCGTCGAGCCCGGGCGGCCCCGCGGCGCCGGCGATGGCGCGGGCCGTGAGCGACTCGATGTACGCGCGATTTTCCCCCGCGATCCGCCGGCGATATGCCTGCCCGAGGATCTCGTTCTGAAAGTCGCCCGCGTAGAGGCGCGTCTCGTCGTCCTTGCCCGTCTTGGCCCGGAGCCGCACGCGGAAGCGCCGCTCGCTCGCACGCTCGAGGTGCAGGTAACAGCGATCGATGAAGATGTACGACGCGCCGTACACCGCGTCCTTCGGGTACAGCTCTTCGTCGAACTCGATCCCGGCCCATCCGTCGTCGAACAGCGTCGTCTCGCTCATCACCGTTTCATCTCCACTACTCCTCGCCGCGCGGCGCGTCGACGCCGACGGCGATGGGGAGGGACACCTTTCTCGGCGAAGAGGCCTCCGGAAGAAGCGCCTCCACCTCACCGATGCCCGCGAAGATCGGCGCTGCCGCGGGCTCCCACGTGCGATCGCCCACGATCACCGCGAGCCCCAAGCGCTGCGCCTCGGCGACGGCGCGGCTCCGATAAGGGGCGACCATGGCCTCTGCAGGGATCACACGGGCTCGATCACGCGCGGCCCGACCGAAAGGGAGCGCGTCCGCGAGATGGATCGCCGCCGCGCCCGCGCTGTGCGCGAGGCGCACGATCTCCGGCAAATGACGGAAGCTCGAGCGCGTGATCACGGTGGTCACGCCGAAGGGGATGCGCGCCGCCCGCGCGTGACGCAGGCCGAGCATGGTGTGGGCGAAGCTGTCGGGAACACCCGTGTGATACTCGTGCATGGCCGCGCTCGATCCGTGGAGCGAGACATCGAGCACGAGCACGGGCGCGGCTTCGCGCAGCGCGATCGCGTAGCTCTTGTAGGCGAGCCGCCGGCCATTGGTCTGCACGATCACGCGCGCCGCGCCGCGCGCGACGGCAGCGCGGATCCAAGCGGGAAGGTCGTCGTGGATCGTGGGCTCGCCGCCTTGGAAGGCGACGACGTCGCCGGCCGTGATCGCGGCGAGCTGCGCGTCGATGTCGGGTCGCGAACCAGCGCGCCGTTCCCCCTGCGCGCAGAAGACGCAGGCGTTGTTGCAGGCGAAGCCTACGGTGATCGCGCGCGTCGGCATGCCCCCGTGATTCGTCATGGAGTGAACACGAAGCCGCGGAGACGCATCCGATGATTCTGCACCACGCCTCGGCCGTGGGCTACAGTGCCGCTGCGCAGAGCGTGGGTTTGTGTTACCCATGTCGCCCTTCGATTACAGGTCATCGATGTTTCACGACGCTGCCAACGCCCTTCGCGCTGCGGCGCAGCGGCGGCTCCCCTGCCGAGCGAGGGAGCGATGACGGCCGAGCGCGCCGACGCTCGGCATCTCCCCGCGCTCGATGGCCTCCGGGGCATCGCGGTGTTGCTCGTGCTCTGGGAGCACCTGCCCGATAGCCTCACCGGGCCCGGCCTGCTCGCGTTCGTGAAGCGATGGGTGATGCCTGGTCCCCGCGGCGTCGACATCTTCTTCGTGCTGAGCGGGTTCCTCATCACGCGCATTCTGCTCGCCGACAAGGCGCGGGGGATGCCGCTCAAGAGCTTCCTCGTCCGGCGGTTCTTGCGCATCTTCCCGATCTATTACCTGACGATCCTCGCGGTGCTCGCGTACGAGCCGGGGCCGAACCTCGTTTATTGCGCGCTTTACCTGGGCAATTTCTATTGGGCTTATCACCCGACGCTGCTCTCGCTGCACCACACGTGGTCGCTCTCGGTCGAGGAGCATTTCTATCTCCTCTGGCCGCTCATCGTTTATCGACTGCCCTTCGTATCGGCGCGGCGCGTGGCCATCTGGGGCTTCATCCCCTTCGCGCTCGCGTGTGGCCTCTTGCTGTGGCGGCTCGATGGCACGGTTCCCGGCTGGCAACTCATGTACATGAGCACGTTCACGCGGATGGGATCGCTCGCGCTCGGTGCGGCCTTCGCGTTTCACGAGGGTGAGCTGCGCGGCGATCGCCGCCATGCGCTGCGCGTCGGTGGTGTGCTCGCGGTGCTCGCGGTCCTCGCCGTCCCCTTTCACCTGCGTGTGACAGGCTGCGGAAAGCTCTTCGCGCTCCTCGTTTGCTCCTCGGCGATCTCGGGCATCTGCGTGCTCGTCGCCATCCGGCTCAACGATGGTGAATGGTGGCCGCGGCGGTTCTTGACGAATGGGTTTCTGCGCTTCGTCGGCCGGATCAGTTACGGGCTCTACATCTATCACTACCCGATCTACCGGGCGCTCGGGCTCATCCGGGACGACCCGGATCCCAACTTGCCCAAAGGCTTTTCGCTGCTCGCCGTGGGAGGCACGTTCGTGCTCGCGACCGTGTCGTATTACGGCCTCGAGCAGCGGATTCTCCGCCTCAAGGATCGTTTCCGCGAGCCGGCGCTGCCGGCTGTCGAGAGAGGGGTTTCATGACGCTTGCGGACAAGATCGGCCGCGCCGTGCTCACCCTCCCGGAGCACGCCATCACGCACTGGCCGGGCGGCGCGGGGCGCCTCTTGCGGCGTGCGTTCTGGAAACAGCGGCTCGGGGGTATGGGCGAACGCGTGATGATCGATGTCGGCGTCGTCATCCAATCACCGGAGAACGTGTTTCTCGGCGACGATGTGTGGCTCGACAACTACTGCGTGCTCATCGCCGGTTTGCCGGGGAGCGAGGTGACGAGCCGGCGCATCCTCCCCAACCCGGCGTTTCGCGGCGAGCGCGGGCAGATCCGCATCGGCGACCGCTGCCACATCGCCGTGCACACGGTCGTGCAGGGGCACGGGGGCGTGTCGCTCGGGACCGACGTGGCCGTCGGTGCGCACAGCATGATCTATTCGCAGACGCTGCATTATCGGGGCGAAGACTACGACGGCGATCCGGACGACTACGACTCCGTCCCCAAGTACGGCTGCGGCGCCGGCCAGGCGCATTGCATCGTCGAGGGACCGGTCGAGATGCGCGCGGGCAGCGCGGTGCTCGGCGGGACCATGGTGCTACCCGGCAGCACCGTGGGCCGGTTCAGCGTCGTCGGCGCCGGATCGCTGGTGCAAGGGCGCGTGCCGCCGGGCGTGATCGCCAGCGGCAACCCGCTGCACGTCGACAAGCAGCGCTTCGGACGCACCATCAAGGACGCGTGATCGGCGCGCACGAAACGAGATCTGGATGAAGCTCCTCGAAGCGCTCTCTCTACTCCAGAAGGCCGCCGCGGGTGACGCGGCCCCGTTCCAGGTGCGCCTCGCGTGCGGGTTCACGCCGCTGCATTTGCAGACGTTCCTCGGCGCGCACCTCCAGCGGCGGTTGCCTGCGCGCCGAGTGGTGGTGGAGGTCGGGCTCTTCGGCGACGTGGCCGGCACGGTTGCGCGTCTCGGCGAAGATCGGATCGACGCGGCGGTCGTCGTGCTGGAGTGGTCCGATCTGGATCCTCGCCTCGGCGTGCGCCGGCTCGGCGGGTGGCGGCCTGGCGATCTTCCCGATGTCGTGCGCGGCGCGCGCGCGAGCCTGAATACGATCCGCGCGTCGCTCACCGCGGTCGCGGGGCGGATGCCGATCGCGCTGTCGCTGCCGTCGCTGCCGTTGCCGCCGATCGCGCCCACCGCGCCGGAGCACGCGAGCGGCTTCGAGCTGGAGCTGCGCGCGGCCGTCGCCGCGTTCGCCGCCGAGGTCGGGACGTTGTCCCGCGTGCGGGTGCTGGCGGTGCACGAGCTCGATCGCTTGTCGCCGCCGGGCGGCCGCTTCGATGCGCGCGCCGAGCTCGATCACGGACACCCGCATCCGATGGCGCACGATGACGTCCTCGCAGATCTCTCGAGCCGCCTCGTGTCGCCGCCGCCGAAGAAGAAGGGCTTGATCACCGATCTCGACAACACCCTCTGGCGCGGCCTCGTGGGTGAAGAAGGACCCGCCGGCGTGCGCTGGGATCTCGATGGGCACGCGCAGGTCCACGGCTTGTATCAGCAGGTGCTGCGGGCGCTCGCCGATCAAGGGGTCCTCTTGGCCATCGCGAGCAAGAATGAGCGCGCGGTGGTCGACGCCGCGCTGGCGCGCGCCGATCTCGCGGTCGATCCGACCCAGATTTTCCCCATCGAGGCGCACTGGGGACCGAAGTCCGAGTCGGTCGCCCGCATCCTCCGCGCCTGGAACGTGGGTGCTGACAGTGTCGTGTTCGTGGACGACAGCCCGCTCGAGATCGCCGAGGTGCAGGCCGCGTTTCCGGAGGTCGAGGGGCTCTGCTTTCCGGAAGACGTGGCCGCCGCCTATGCGCTGCTCGGCGAGCTCCGCGCGCGCTTCGCGCGCGAGGAGACGACGGCGGAGGACGGGCTCCGGATGGCGACGCTGCGCGCGGGCGCCTTGGCCGATGAAGAGCGCAAGGCGAGCGCTTCACCGGATGTGTTCCTCGCGCAGGTGGATGCTCACGTCGAGGTCGGCTTCGCCAAGCTCCCGCTCGATCCGCGTGCGCTCGAGCTGGTCAACAAGACCAACCAGTTCAACCTCAACGGGCGGCGCATTCAGGATGCGGAGTGGCTCGCGCGCCTCGAGGAGCCGGAGACCATTCTCATGACCGTGGCGTACCGGGACAAGTTTGGTCCGCTCGGCAAGATCGCGGTCGTGCGCGGGCGTCGAACGGCGCCGCGCGCGCTCACGGTGGACGCGTGGGTGCTGAGCTGCCGCGCGTTCGCTCGCCGTGTCGAGCATCGCTGTCTGGAGCAGCTTTTCACGCGCCTCGACGTCGACGAGATCACGCTCGACTTCGCGCCCACGCCGCGCAACACCGTCCTCGCCGAGCTCCTCGCGGAGCTCACTGGCGCTCCGCCTTCGCCGGGGCTCAAGATCGAGCGGAGCGACTTCTTCGCCCGCTCCCCGCCCCTCCACCACGCCGTGTCCGAACTGCCGTGAGGTGAGCCTTGTCCGACGTGTCCGATCGACTCGCCAAATGTTTCGCCGCCGTCTTCCCGCGCCTGTCCGCCGCGGAGATCTTGCGCGCGAACGTCAACTCCGTGAGCGCCTGGGACTCGCTGGCCACGCTCACGCTCGCCGGCTTGATCGAGGAGGAGTTCTCCGTCGTCATCGATCCGCGCGACCGCAAGGAGCTGATCTCGTTCGACCTCTTGCTCGACTACCTGAAGACGGAGAAGCATGTCTCGTGAGGCTGCCGTGATCCGCGCGGCCGACCTGCGCGTCGGTCTCGCGGCCGAGATAGAACGCGACGTGACCGAGGAGGACATTCTCGCGTTCGCGCAGAACTCGGGCGATCACAACCCGCTCCACGTCGACACCACCTACGCGGCCACCACCAACTACGGGCGGCGCATCGCCCACGGCGCGTTCCAGGTCGGCCTCGCCTCGGCCATGATCGGGATGCACCTACCCGGTCGCGACGTGCTCCTCGGCTCGGCCAACGCACGCTTCCTCGCGCCCCTCTATTTTCCATGCCGGGTTCGTGTTCGCGGCGAGATCACGTCGTGGAACCTCGAAGAGCGACGCGGCACCCTCGCGGTGGTCGTCCGCGAGGCCGAGACGCTGGCGCCGACGGCCGAGATCGTCCTCGGTTTCACGCTGCACGAGCATCAGGAGAAGGGGGAAGCGCGGCGCACCGTCGCGTCGTCCTCGGCGAGCTCGGGCCGGCGTCGTGTGCTCGTGACGGGCGCCGGCGGTGGCCTCGGTCGAGCGCTGGTGTCAGCGCTTGCGCGCGATTTCGCGGTGATCGCCGTCACGCACAACACACCGCTGGACGAAGGGATCCGGGCCCTTCCCCACGTGGACGAGCTGCGTGTCGATCTCGACGCTGTGGGCTGGGAAGATCGGGTGCAGTCGGCGCTCGGCGGTGAGCCGCTCTACGCGATCGTGCACGCGGCCTGGCCGGGCGCGCCGGCCGGTGGGCTGCTCACCGCGCCCGATGACGTGATCGCGCGTCAGGTCTCGTTCGGCACGACGCACACCATCCGGCTCGCGCGGCTCCTGTTCTCGCTCGTGGGCGAGGCCGGCGGTCGCGTGGTGCTCTTGGGATCGATCTACGGCACCCACAAGCCCACCATCAACCTCGCGGCGTACTCGCTCGGGAAGGCGACGATGGAGAGCGCCGTGCGGCTGCTCGGGCCGGAGCTGGCGCGCAAGGGCATCACCATCAACGCGGTGTGCCCGACCTTCATCGCGGCCGGCATGAACAAGCAGGTGAACGAGCGCACGCGGATGAAGGAAGCCGCGCAGATCCCGATGGGCCGCCTCTGCTCGACCGACGACGTGAGCGGCCTCGTCGGCTATCTGCTGTCGGACGCGGCCGCGTTCGTCTCCGGAGAGGTGATCGCCCTCTCCGGAGGTCAGCTCTGATCGATCACGCCTTGTTGAAGGTGAACTTCTCGCCGTCGACGTCGACCTTGATGGTCTGGCCGCCGGTGTAGCCGCCCGAGAGGATGGCTTCGGCGAGCGGGTTTTGCAGCTCGCGGAGGATGGCGCGCTTCAGCGGGCGGGCGCCGAGGCTGGGCTCGTAGCCGAGCTCGACGAGGCGGGCCTTGGCGCCGTCGGTGAGCGAGAGCTTGATCTCCTTGTCCGAGAGCAGCCGCTCCAGACGGCGGAGCTGGATGTCGACGACGCTGCGCAGATCGTCCTTGGTCAGCGCCTTGAAGGTCACCACGTCGTCGATGCGGTTCAGGAACTCGGGCCGGAAGAAGGCGCGCAGCTCTTCGATGAGCACGTCGCGGATGGCCTCGCGGCCGTCCTCCGTGGCCCAGAGCTTGGAGTCCGTCTCGAGGATGCGCTTGCTGCCGATGTTCGACGTCATGATGACGACGGTGTTGGAGAAGTCGGCGAGCCGGCCGCGGCCGTCGGTGAGGCGGCCGTCGTCGAGCACCTGGAGGAGCATGTTGAAGACGTCGGCGTGCGCCTTCTCCACTTCGTCGAAGAGGAGCACGCTGTAGGGCCTGCGCCGCGCGGCCTCGGTGAGCATGCCGCCCTGCTCGCTGTCGGCGTAGCCCGGCGGCGCGCCGATGAGGCGCTGGGCCATGTGGCGCTCCATGTACTCGCTCATGTCCATGCGGGTGAGCGCCTGCTCGTCGTCGAAGAGGAACTCCGCGAGCGCCTTGGCGAGCTCCGTCTTGCCCACGCCGCTCGGGCCGAGGAAGAGGAACGATCCGATCGGCTTGCCCGGATCGCGCAGGCCCACGCGCCCGCGTCGCACGGCCTTGGAGATGGCGCGCACCGCCTCGTCCTGGCCGACCACGCGCCGGGCCAAGCGCTCCTCCATCTTGAGCAGCTTCTCGGCCTCGCCTTCGAGCATCTTCGAGACGGGGATGCCCGTCCAATCGTTGAGGGTCGCGGCGACGTCGTTCTCGTTCACACCGTTCGACGTCGGGGCCACGCCTTCGCGCGACGCGGCCTGCTCCGCGGCCTCGAGCCGGCGTTTGAGGTCCGGGATGGTGACGTGCTCGAGCTCTCCCAGCTTGGCGAAGGCGTTGTTCTTTCGCGCGTCCTCCAGCGCCTTCAGCGCGTCGGCGAGCTCCTTGCGGAGCGACTGCACGGCCGCGATCACGCCCTTGCGCGAGGCCAGCTTGGTCTTGATCTCCTGCGCCTTGGGGCCGAGCTCGGCGAGCTCCTTTTCGAGGCGCGTGCGCGTCTGCACGCTGGCGCGATCGTCGTCGTCCACGAGCGCCGCGATCTGCGCCTTCAGCGACTCGACGCGGCGGTTCATCGTGTCGACCTCGGCGGGCACGCCGTCGACCTCGACGCGCTTGCGCGCGGAGGTCTCGTCGAGCAGATCGACGGCGGTGTCGGGGAGCGCGCGATCGGAGAGGTAGCGCTTGGCCAGCGTGACCGCCGAGACGATGGCGCCCTCGCTGATGCGCACGCGGTGGTGACCTTCGTACTTGGTGGCGATGCCGCGGAGGATCTCGGTGGCCTGCTCGATCGACGGCGCCTCCAGGTTGATCATGGAGAAGCGGCGGATCACGCCGCTGTCGCGATCGTTGATCTTGCGCACGCCCTCGGGCGTGGTGGTGGCGAGGATGCGGATCTCCCCGCGCGAGAGGAGCGGCTTCAAGAGCTCACCGATGCCCGCGCCCTGCACGCCCTGGCCGAAGAGAGAGTCGATGTCCTCGACGACGAGGATGTTGTCGGCGTCGCCGAGATCGGCGCTGGCGTTGAACGGTGAGGCGCTCGCGCCGCCGAAGCCGACGAGCGGCTTGTTGGTGGTGCCACGGAGCTTGTCGACGAGGGCCTTGAGCCGCTGCTCGATCTCGCCGCGCAGCTTCGCTCCCGCGACGAGCGCGCCCGTGTCGAGCTCGAGCAGGCGAGCTTGGGTGAGGTTGCTCGGCACGTCGCCGCGGGCGATGCGATCGGCGAGGCTGCGGATGAGCGCGCTCTTGCCGACGCCGGGCTCGCCCACGATGAGCGGGTGATTCTTGAAGCGGCGCTCCAAGATCTGGAGCAAGCGGCGGGCCTCGACGTCACGGCCGATGACGGGGTCGAAGCGGGACTCGCGCGCGTCGGCCACGAGATCGCGCACGTAGGGGCTCGTGTCGCTGCCGCTGCTGCTGCCACTGCCGCCCGATGCGGCGGCCGGCTCGTTGCGCGCGGCCTCCGAGAGCGCGCCGACGTGCGGGCGAAACGCGCCCGGGCCGACACCGAAGGAGGAGAGGATCTCACCAGCCGGGCCCTTGATCTCCTGCGCCAAGGCGTGGAGCAGGTGCTCGACCCCGACGGTCTCGCTCTTGTCGCGCGTGGCCTCGCGCTCGGCGCGGGCGAGCAGATCCATGAGCCTCGGGCTCACGTAGGCGACGCCGGCGTTCGCCTTCGGGAGCCGCTTGAGCGCGGCCTCCGTCAACTGGAGGACCTCGTTCGGATCGGCGTTCGCGCGGCGAAAGACCTCGGCCACGCCGCGATCGCGCTCGAGCAACCTCTGGAGGAGATGCAGCGGCGTGACCTCGGTGTGGCCGCGCTCGTCCGCGAGCTGCTGCGCGCCCGCGACGAGGTGCTTGGCGTCCGTGGTGTAGCGCTCGAGGTGGATCGTGCCCTCTTTGTCGGCCATAGGGCGGCAAGAGTAGCCACTGGCGCGCCTCGGATCCACGCTCGCCCACGCCGGCCTTGCATTCGGCCCGTCGCGTGGAAAGAGTCGAGGTCGATGATCGCTGATGTTCTGATTTACCTGACCGACTGGTGCCCTTACTGCCGCGCCGCCAAGGATCTGCTCGGCGAGAAGAACGTTCGCTTCACCGAGATCGACGTCGACGATCGGCAGGACCTGCGTAAATGGCTGGTCTCCACCACGGGCCAGCGGACGGTGCCGCAGGTGTTCATCAACGGAAAGTCGGTGGGCGGCTTCAGCGACCTCTCGGCGCTGGATGAGGCCGGCAAGCTCGACGCGCTGCTCTCCGAAGCGCCGCCGGCGTCGCTCCCCGCGCTGCCGCGATAGGCCGGCGCGTCGCTCAATCGCCGACCGCGATTCGATATCCTTCCCAGCCGATCCCGCCGCGATCGTCGCGGATCACGAGCCAGAGGCGCGCCTCACCGGCCTTGGTGGGCGCGGTCCATTCGTTCTCGACCTCGCTCTTCGTGGCGACCTCGTCCGCCGTTCGCCCGACGACGTCCGACGCGAGCTCGCCCGCGGTGACGAACCACGAGACCCGGATCTCCTCGCGCCGCGAGGCGAGCTCCCGCGTCTCCGGATCGAACGAGAGGTAAGGCTCGGCGCCGCTGCATCCCTTCGGTGTGGTGCAGTCGGCGGCGCAGTCCTGCACGGTCTCGTCGTTGCCGCAGATGCCGTCGCCGCACACGGGTGACGTCGGGCACGCGGCCCACGATGCGCGCAGCGTGAGCTTTTCGCCGGCCTTTACCTTCGCGACGGTGTCGGGCGCGATCGTTTCGGTCGAGTCTTGGCGCACGATCGCGAGCGCTGCGATCGCCGGGCTCTCGTTCGCGCGATAGCGCTTGCCGAAGTCGGCGGCGACGTCCGCCGTCGCGCCGGAGAGGCCGCACGCGATGCGGGTCGCGCCAATGGAGTAGCGATCGCCGCCGTCGCGCACGAGCAGGCGCACGGGTTGGTAGTAGCCGCCGCTGGGATCGGGATCGACCGGCCTTCCCGCGGGCTCACCGGCCATCGGCTCGGGTCGATCGGGCCCGAACAAACGGCACGCATCCATCGGCAACGTGCCCGCGACGCTCGGGCCCGCGCCGAGCGGCGAGAGACCTTCGCCCGCAGGCTCGAGGCACTCGGGGCTGACGGTGCCCTGATCGGTGAGCGATCGGCGCGCCGTGCAGAAGGCCCACTCGAGATCACCTAGCGAGCGCTCGCCGTTCTCGTCGACGTAGAGCGCGCGCAGCGTCACCGGGGCGGGCGGCGCGGCTTCCGCAGGCGAAGACGCGATCGCGAGCAGGCGCGGGCCGCTCACGAGGAACGTGCGATCGTCGAGCTCGGGCGTGCACCCTGCGAGCGTGAGGGCCGCGATCGCCGCGGCCGCAGCGGAGAGCGCGCGCGTCACCATGCGAAGCGGACGCCCAGCGAAGGGAGGATCGGCAAGCCGTTGATGTTGCCCTGCTTCGTGTAATCGCGCGTGTACACGATCTCCTCCGCGTTCTGGCGGTTGGTCACGTTCTGCACGTCGAGGTAGGCCTCGAGCTCGGTGCGCCCGATGGTGAAGCGCTTCGAGGCCCGCAGATCGAGCTGGATGAAGGGCGGGATCCGCGCCGATCCCTGTGTCCCGAAGATCGGCTGGTACGTGTCGGTCCGCGCGTCGTAGTACGCGCTCGTCACGGGCGTGCGCGGGAAGCCGGTGGCCACGCGGAAGCGCGCGCCGACCTCGAATCCGAGGCCGATTTGATACGACGCCAGCGCCGTGAGCACGTGCGTCTGGTCGTAGTCGAACAGGCGCCAGCGCCCGCCGTCGTAATCGCGGCGCTCGCTGCGGCTCGCGGTGTAGCTCAGCCAGCCGAAGAGCTTCTCCGTCAGCTCCTTGCGCACGAGGAGCTGCACGCCGTACGAGCGGCCCGCGCCCGTTGGCTCGAGCGCCTCGGCCAAGAGCGGCGCGGGCAGCGTGCTGCGCGCCGCGAGATCGGCGGACACGGTGTAGAAGCCGGTGGCCTCGACCGAGATGGTCTCCGTCACACGGAAGCGCGCGCCCGCGAGGAAATGATCGGCGCGCGACGGTCCGAGCAGCGGGTTGCCGAAGACGGCCGACAGATCCTCGGCGCGCGGCGCCTCGTGATAGCGCCCGTACGCAGCCTTGAGCCGCACACGCGTCGACGCATCGAACGTCACGGCCAGGCGTGGCTCGATCAGAGGCTCGCCCGTGAGGAAACCGACGCTCGGCGTCGCGCCTTCGACCGGCGTCCGCCGGCTACCGGAGACGGCGTAAGGATCGATGCGCAGGCCCGGGATGATGTGCAGTCGATCGCCGGCGAGCGCGATGTCGCCCTCGACGAAGGGCGCCGCGCTCAACGTCACCACGTGCCACGCGTCGGCGTTGATCTGATCGACGGGCGCTTGCCCGAAGACCCGGACGTCACCTTCGCGCGGCGGCTCCGTCACCGATCCGGTGCGGGCGAGCTTCGCGCTCACCGCCTCCGCATCGAGGCCGGCGGTGACCACGAGCCACGGGGCCACGCGCCCGCGCCACGTCGTGCGCAACCCGAAGATCCAACTGTCGCTCGACAGCTCCGCCGGCGTCCCGCCGAAGCGGCTCGTGAGCGATTGCGCATCCGCGCCGAACGACGGCGTGATGGTGACCACGCCGCTCTCGGTCTCGTGCCGATAGCGTGCATACACGCGGCCCCACGTGAGCCGACGCGACTCGGATTTGCGCTGCGCCGGATCGGCGCTCGCCGTCGCGCGATCGGTGGCGTCCGCCGACACCAGGCCGCCGACCTCGACGGTGGCGCGCGGCGAGATTTTGTACGAGAGCCGCGCGGCGCCGTCACCGTAGCGAGGGACGGGGAAGAGCGAGCTGATGTCGCGCTTGGTGAAGAGCGGCAACAGCGCGTCGAGCCAGCTCTTGCGCACGGCGACGGCGACGTTGACCTTGTCGCCGAGGGCCGCGCGCACCGAGCCCGATCCATCGAAGGCGTCCGCCGCGATCGACCCATGGAATCCGGGCTCGTCGAGCGGCCGCAGATCCACGGTCACGAGGCCGCCGAGCGCGCGGCCATAACCCGCGCCCCAACCGCCGGGCGCGAGATCGACGGCGCGCACGAGATCCGAGTGCACCACCGAGCGCAGGCCGCCGTCGTGATAGAGCCGCGGCACGCGCACGCCTTCGATGTAGACGCGCGTGTTCTCCGGCGCCGCGCCCCACACCACGAGCGCGCCGGATCCCACCGTCGATCGCGCCACACCGGGGAGGTTCTCGACCACCTTGAGCACGTCGCCCTGCGTGCCCGGCACGCGCCGCGCTTGATCGGCGGTGACCTCGGTCGACACCACCTGCTTCCGGAGCGGCGGCGCGGTGACGACGATCTCGAGATCGTCGGCGTCCTTCGTGCCGGCAGGCGTCTCCTCCTGCTCTTCGATCTCGTATGTCGCGTCGAGCTTCTTGCCCGCCTCGAACGTCTCCTCGGTGCGCAGCGCGGTCAGCTTCTCGCCCGCGAGCGAGACCGCGTGCGTGCCCGGCGGCACGCCGTCGACGTGGAAGCGCCCGGCCGCGTCGGTCGTCGCCTTCTGCCCGCTGTCGAGCTCCACCGTCGCGCCGGCGATAGGCTTCTTGCTCTTGCGCGTGCGCACCACGCCGTCGAACACGGCCGTGGTCGGCGCCTCGGGCTTGAGGGTGAAAGTATACTTGTAAAGGATCTTCACCGGCCCAGGCTTGTCGTCGATCTCGGCCGGCTCGAACACGAACTGCTTCACCGCCGCGAGCGCGGCCGCGTCGAAGGCCGGGCCCGCCGATTCCATCACGACCGCGTCGTCGACGGTGCCCGTCGCGGAGATGGCCACCTGGAGCACGACGGTCGCCGCCTTGCCCGCGGCGCGCTCCGCTTCGGGATACGGAGCCTCCAGGAACTTCACCAGCTTGGGTGCCTTCGTCAGCTTGGGCGCGGCCTTCGCCGGGCGCGGCTGCGCGTGGGCCTCGCGGGCCGGCGCGGTGGCTGCGGCCACCGATGCGGCGAGCATGAGCCAGCGCAGCGCGCGGGCGGCGGACGGGGATCTCGTTCGGCTCATAGCGTGAAGCGGAACGCGATCACGAACGTCGCGGCCACGGCCTTGCCGCAACGGGTGCCGGGCTCGAAGGTGGCGCGGCGCGCGGCCTCGAGCGCCTTCTCGTCGAGGCCGTAACCGAGGCCCGCGAGCACACGCGCGCTCGTCACGCTGCCATCGGCGGCCACCGAGACCTCGACGCGAACCTTGCCCTCGACGTTGGCCTCGCGCGCGGCCGTCGTGTACGCGGGCTGCGTCACGCCGCGCGGTTTGGGCTTCACCGGCGGCTCTTCGCACGCATCCGCGGGCTTCGGCGCGAGCGTCTTCGGCGCGGGCTTCTCCGTCGCCGCCACCGCGCTCGGCGCCGGCGCAGCGGCGCCCGGCTGCGGCACCGCGATGCCGCCGGGCCCGCCGTTGCCGAGCGACAGCCCGAAATCGGGCAGCGCATCGAGCACCGGCGAGGAAGGCTTCGCGGGCGCATCGTTCTTCGGCGCTTCGGCCTTGGGCGCGGCCTTCGCCTTCATCTCGCGACGCGGCGCTTCGGTCTTCGCCTCGGTCGGCTTCGGATCTTCCACCACCTTGGCCGGCTCGGGCGCCTTCTCCTTCTTCTTTCCTTCGCTCACGGAGATCGCGATGGACTCGCGGCGCTCGGTCTTGCGCAGGGAGGCCACGCCGACCGCGAGCCCCGCGTGCACGACCAAGCTCACGCCGTAGATCATCGAGACCCTCGCCACGCCGAGCCTCCTAGTTCGACCGCTCGACGTTGATGGCGAACTTGGTGATGCCCTCGACCTTCGCGAGATCGATGACGTGCACCACCTTCCCGTGCAGCGCCGCCTGATCGGCGGTCACCACCAGGTTCACCTCGGCCGCGCCCGCGCGCGCGCCGCGCAGCTTGCCGACGAGCGCAGGCTCGTCGACGGGCTCGTTGTTGTAGAAGAGCTTCCCTTCCTTGGTGATCGTCACCGCCGCCACGGTGCTCACGCTCTCGTCGGAGGAGGCCGTCTTCGGCAGCTCCACCTTGAGGCTCTGCGACACGATGTACGTCGCCGAGACCATCATGATCACGAGCAGCACCAGGACCACGTCGACCATCGGCGTCACGTTGATCCCGACGATCCCGCCGCGCGCGCCGCGCCCACCCGTTTGCATCACGCCGGCCATGTCACGCCCTCGCCGCCTTGGCCGTCACCACGCCGTTCACCGGCGCGTGCGCGAGCTCCTGCGCGTCTTCGTCTTCGTCCTCGCCGTTCGCATCGTCGCGCTCGGCCGCGCTCGGCCGCGCGTGATGCGTCTTCAGCGCCGCCGTCACGAGCTTGCCCATCGCCGCCGCGGCCGACTCGATGTCGCCGATCCGCTTCTGCACGAGGTTGTAGGCGACGACCGCCGGCAGCGCGACGAACAGGCCGACGCCCGTGGCCACGAGCGCTTCGGCGATGCCGCTCATCACGTTGCTCATGGCCGCCTTGTTGGCGCCGTCGCCGAGGTGATGGAACGCTTCGATGACGCCGAGCACCGTCCCCAAGAGGCCGACGAAGGGCGCGTTGTTGCCGAGCGTGCCGAGCAGCGCCGTGCCTCGCTCGAGCTCCTTGCGCGCCGCGCTCACCTCGCTGTCGATCGCATCGCTCACCGCCTCCGCCCCGCCGTCGCGCCACTTGAGCGCATCGACCAGCACACGCGCTTCGATCGCGGGGCTCTTCCGGAGGATCTTCTCGGCCTCGTCGAAATCGCCGCTCCGGAGCGGCGGCGAGAGCCTCCTCCGCAGCGCGTCGCTGTCGTCGGTGTGACGCCGGAAGAAGAGCCAGCGCTCGACCATCGCCGCGAGGGAGACCACCGACAGCGCGAGGAGCAGATAGAGCACCCACGCGCTCCCCGCGAGCGCGATCCTGAGCAAGCGTTCGACGATCACGGTTTCATCCCTTCCTTCGGTTCACGGCAACGAGAACGCGGTCACGTAGAGCCCCTTCGTGGCGCCGCCGTTCGCATCGATCGCGAGCAGCTCTCCGCTCTCGTGCGCCGTCTCCACGAGCGCCGATCCCCCATCGACCGGCTGGGCGCGGTAGAGCGTCACGGTGAAGCGCACCGCCTGCTGCCCGCACGCGGAGAACAGGTTCGCGTAGACGAGGTATTGCCCCGCCAGAGGCTCGGCCTGCCACACCATGTTTTCCCGGCGGATCCCGTCGATCGCGCAACCGCTGTTCGAGTCGCGATCGATGACGCCGTCCTTCTTCGGATTCGGCTGCACGCCGGCGTCGGTGATCGGCGCCGTCGTCCGATGCTTCGCGTCCACGACCTGCCCGGACGGCAGCACCACCACGAGATCGAGATCCACCGCCGCATCCCACGTCAGCGACACCACGGTGGTGGGCGGCGCGATCGAAGGATCGCAGGCGTTGAGGTTGTCGGGGATCGGCGTGTCCACGCACACGAGCAGATCGGTCTGCGTGCCCGCGTTGCCCTTCTCGTCGACGGCCGCGAACTGCAGCGTGTGCAGCCCCGGCGGCACATCGGCGGCCACGTCGAGGTTCATCCCCCACTGGAGCGCGTCGGGCGCCGACACGTCCGGCGCGCCCGGCACCACGAGCCAGTATCCCGTCCCGAGATCGGCGAAGCGCACGGCCACCGCCGACGCGTCGTCCGTCACCACGCCCGTGAGGTTCTTGTTCCCCTGACCCGGTCGCAGAATGTTGTTGGCGCTGTTGACGGCGGTCACGTTCGGCTTCGCCGGCGTCCCTCCGTCGACGGCCGGCGTCCCCGGCAGCGGGCCCGACTTGAACACACCGTCGAGCACGCGGATCGGCTCGCCGAACCCGGTGGGCGCGGCCTCGCTCGAACAGCCGAAGAGCGTGAGCGCGAAGATCGAGAGCGCGCGCTTCACAGCTGCACCTGCAGGCGGATGGTGAAGCGATCGTTCTTCAGATCGGTGGGCACGCCGACCGCGTCCTTGGTCAACAGATCCCGCACCACGTCGTACTGGAAGATCAGCTTCGCGTGCCCCGGCAGTTGGAGCCCGACGAGCGGCGAGAACGTCTTGATCGACTGCGAGCTCGGGAGGAGCTTGCCCCCGCGCTTGTCGAAGAAGTCCGCGTTCGGATCGTAGTAATCGAAGCGGAAGCCGAGGAGCCCGTAGGGCGTGATCTCCTGCACGAGCGCGCCGTACGCACCGAAGTGGCGCACGTCGATGCCCGTGGTCACCGGGTCGGCGACGAACAGCCCGCGATCGAGGTTCGTCGCGAGGAGCGCTTCACCATAGAGCGACGTCCACCCGAGCTTCGTCTTGAAGCGGGCCCCGAGATCGATGCCCACGGCCCACCGCGAGAAGCCCACCGAAGGCGTGGCCGCCGTGCCCGGCAACGAGACCAGCTCGTTCGACTCGACGGTGCCGTTCTGGTTGAGATCGGTCCACTGGATCGTGTCCTTCGTCGCGTCGGTGCCCGCATGGAAACCCCGCCCGTACAGGGCCGAGACACCGCCGCCGATGCGAAAGGAATCGGTCGGTCGCGTGTCCACGCCGAGCCGCAGCACGAGGTCCTTGGCCTTGTTCGGATCGGTCCCTGCGCGCAGGTTGCGCTCGTCGGTGGGCTCGCCGTTGCTCACCGCGACCGCATAGCGGAAGAACCCGATCCCGCCCGAGAGCACCGCGCCCACGTCGCGCTCGCCCGGGAAGAGCGCCAGCGACGCCTGCGATCGCTCCATGAACACGCGATCGCGCGGCGAGTCGACGAGCTCGTAGCCGAAGGGAATGTCGGTGAGCCCGACGGTGAGCATCGCGAGAGGCGGGTCGGCCGACCGTGCTTCCCGCGAGACGAGCTGACCATCCCACGTCTTTCCACGCCAAACGAGCGATGCCTGCGCGCGCCGCACCGACGCGTTGAGCCCACGCACCGTGCTGCCATCGAGCTCGAACGCGAGCTCCGCATACTTCCATGCCGCATCGAACCGCAGGCGGCCGCGGCGCACGAGGAAGCGATCCTGGTTGAGGACGACGCCTCCTTGCTGGAGCTGATCTTCGGAGTCCTGATGATTCTCGTATTGCGCCTGCACGTAGGCGCTGATCCCCCACGCGCCTCGCCCGAAGATCGACGCGAACGGCGTCGTGCCGCCCGCGAATCCCGACGGCGTGGGCTCGTTCGTCGGCGTCGGCGGTTGGCCCGGCGTCGCCGGCTCGGCTGCCTTGCGCGCCGCGAGCTCGGCTTTGAGCGCGTCGATCTGCGCGCCCATGCGAGCCTGCTCCGCGCGCATCTCGCGACGGAGCGCCTCGATCTCGGCGCTCGCCGATGACGCCTGCGATGCCGGAGGCGGTGCGGCCGCCGCAGGAGGCGGCGGCGCAGCTTGCGTGGGAGGTTGTGGAGGCGCCGGCGCAGGGCGCGGCGCGGCCGGGATCTCCACGTCCGCGTCTTGATCCTGCGGCTTCTGCTGCGCGTGCGCAGCCGAGGCGAGGAGCAGCGCGGCCAGCGAGATCCCGGCGGCGTGAGCGTGGTGCATGCGTCGGCGCGGCGACTTCACGGGACCGACGGGAGGTTGCCGTTGTTGTAGAGCGGCAAGCGCGCGACGTTGTCGAACGGCGAGCATTGGGCGTCGGTGCACGCGTTGAGAAACTCCACGGTCTTCGTCGGCGAGCACGAGAAGCACCCGTTCGGTCCATCGCAGTTGGGCGCGCCGCCGGTGCCGCCTCCGCTGCTGCTGCTGCTCGCGGTGGCACCGCCGGCTCCACCGCCGCCGCCGCTCGAGGACGAGCTCGTCGTGTCGCCCGTGCCGCTGCTCGCCGTCGTCGGCGGCGTGGGGTTGCCTTCGCCGCCGCACGCGGGCGCGCTGAAGATCGCCGCACCGAGCGCGACGGTCGCGAAGAACGCGATCTTGACCGTCTCCGGCCGAGTGTTGCGCTTCATCAGTTCACCTCGCAGTAGCCCTTGCGGCAGTGGGTGGCGCTCGCCGTGCAGTCGGCGTCCTTCGTGCAGACCGAGCACGACGTCGATCCGGTGGAGACCGCTTCGAAGTAGCAACCGCAGGGCTCCGCGGGCGCGTAGGGCGTGAGGTCACCGAAGTCCGTCGAGCGCTTCACCTCCATCGCGCAGTCGAGGACGGTGCCGACCTTCACGGAGATCTGATCGATGTCCACGCCCGTCGGCGGCGCGACCTTCCCGTTGAACCAGCCGATGAGCTTGGCGGCGGCCTCGCTCACTGGGTTCCCGCTCGCGTCGACAGTCGCGAAGAAGTGCAGGTTGGACCAGAGCGGGTAGTGCCCGTTGCGCACGTTCTGCTTGTCGAAGCTCGTCGACGTCGAGTTCGGCCAGTACGCGCACGACTGCCCGTAGTGCTGGTACGCGAGGATGTTGACCGTCGCGAGGTTGGCCTCCGCCGTCTCGTGCGAGGCGAAGCCGATGGCGCCTTCGACGTTGGTCGACGAGCCGACGAGCGCCACGGTGTTGCCGTTCGACTTGGCGTCGACGCCCTTGAACTTCGCGACCGGCACGCCGATCGCGAGCCCGATCAGGATCGCGGCCGCCGAGTTCTGATCGCGCTTGATGATCGCCGTCTCGTCGGTCCACGGCGCGGCCTGACCCGTCGTGCCGAAGCCGTAGACGAAGTACGCCGCGGCCGCGCTGATGCTGGTCTGGCTCGACGCCTTCGCGACCAAGAAATCGAAGGCCTCGATGGGCCCGAGGAAATCGCCGAAGGTGCTCGGCAGCGTGGCCGGGATGCCCGGGCAGAAGGTCGCGTAGTTGCTGCCCGCGCCGAAGTCCGCGTCTTGTCCGGTGAGCGGCAGATCGCACGACTGCTGCGTGCCGGTCGCGTCCCAGTAGTTCGCGGTGCCGGTGATCTTGGTGCCGTTGAGGATCGCGCTCGGACCGAAGCACGCGCCGGGCGCTTGATAGATCAGCGTCTGCGGCGGATTCGCCGCGCTCAGCGCCTTGCCCACCTTGGAGAAGAGCTGGCTCGGCGCGCTCCCGCCGATCCCATAGATCGGCGACGGAAGCGTGTTGCAGGGCACCGCCAGCGCAGGCGCGGCGACCGCGAACGCCGTGAGCGCCGCGCTCGTCGCGACGGCGAGGCGTCGCAACTTCGAAGGTTCATCCATGCGCAAAGGACCCTTTCCGTGCCGTCGACGGAGGCAGCCCCCGGCCGAACGCCGACCGCCCCCACCCGCGACACAAGCACATCTGTTATGACGGACGACCGCTCCGCCTGCGCCGAAACGCAAGCGCACAAACGGCCCGCCGGCCATCCGTTATGACGGATGATTGATCGCATAAACGGACAAAGCAAGAGAAAATCTAACAATGTGCGTCAAATGTCCGCTTTCACGGACGTTTATCGACGCTGTGCGCCTCACAAATCGGCGGCGCGCGTCCGTTTTAACAGACGCGCATAATCCATGGGGCGATTCACCGATCGGGTGTGCTCTCGACGAAGGTTCGTGGGTCGCGTCACGGGGTCGGTTGGGGACGACCAGGATCGCGATCGACGGGGGAAGCCGCGGATCTCGTGCTCCCCGGGCGACCGAGGGAACTTTCTTTGGTAGCGTGCGTAATACAGTTCGCCCCTCCCGGCTGGGCGGCGCTACCGTCCTCCGAGCTCCTGCGCATGACCCTCCGCCCCGACTCCGCCCATTCTGCCGCGGCGACCTCGGAACCGGGATCCGAGTCGCTCGTTGGCAAACGGGTGCACAAGTACGAGATCGTCCGCGTCATCGGCCGCGGCGGCATGGGGACGGTCTACGAGGCCCTCAACACCGCCATCGGCAAGCGCGTGGCGATGAAGTTCATCGACGCGGGCACGGTGCAGAACGCGGAGACCGCGGCCCGTTTCCAGCGCGAGGCCGAGGCCGCGAGCGCGGTCGAGAGCGCGCACATCGTCGAGATCTTCGACTCGGGCATCTCCGAAGAGGGGCAGCCCTACATCGTGATGGAGCTCCTCCGCGGCGAGGATCTCGGCCACCGCATCAAGCGCTGCGGCCGCGTCGATCTACCGGAGGCGCTGCACGTGACGGCGCAGCTCCTCCGCGGGCTCCACCGCGCGCACAAGGCGGGCATCGTTCATCGCGATCTCAAGCCCGACAACATCTTCCTCGTCGATCGCGACGACGATCCGAACTTCGCCAAGATCCTCGACTTCGGCATCTCCAAGGTGCGGCGCGGCGGCGAGACGCCGGTGCACACGCTGACCCGGCAGGGCACCGTGCTGGGCACGCCCTTCTACATGTCGCCGGAGCAAGCGCAGGCGCAGCCCGATGTCGACGCGCGCTCCGATCTGTGGAGCGTGGGCGCCATCCTCTACGAGTGCCTCACGGGGCGGCCGCCGTACTCGGGCGCGACGTACGAGCAGGTGATCGTCAACATCTGCATGAACGACGCGGAGGACGTGCGGCTCTACAACCCCGCCGTGCCCGAGCCGGTGGCGCTGGTGATCGCCAAGGCGCTCTCGCGCGATCGCGAGGGCCGCTTCCAAGAGGCGCGCGAGTTCCTCGAAGCGCTGCGCGCGGCGGCTGGATCGTCGATGTCGTCGGGCGTCGGGGCGGCGAGCGAGGACAGCTTCACGGGGCTCAGCTCGAGCAATCCGCTGCTCTCGCCGGTGAGCTCGGCGCGCATGCCCGCGCGATCGTCGGGCCGGCGGGCCGCGTCGCCGACCGACGACGTGGCCTTCGACGCGACGGTGAAGTTCCACTCGACGCCGCCGGTCGACGATCGCGGCGCGCCCATCCTGTCGAACGAAGAGCGGCGCCGCCTCGCGAAGCAACGGCAACGCCGCACGTTTGCGGCCGTGGCGATCTCGGCGCTGCTCATGGGCGGCGTCTCGGCCTACGTCTTTGCCCGCGTGTTCACGCGAACGGCCGAGGCGCCCATCGGCTCGAGCGCGGGCACGGCCCCGCAGCCGACTGCGAGCACCGCCGTCACGACGTCACCGTCCATCGCGCCTGCCGATCCCGTGCCCACCACGACGGCCACCGCGAGCGCGGCCCCGCCCGCCGACACCGGCGAGCCGAAGGCGAAGACATCGGCGAAGGCGATGACGTCGAACGTTCCCGTGCCTTCGGTGCGTCCCTCTGCGACGGCCGCCGTCACGGCCAAGCCTGCAGAGACGAGCGTGCCGGCGCCTCCGGGATCGGGCGTGGCCTCGGGCCTCAAGCTCAAGACGGACTGAGGTGCGATCGATCGGGATCGCCGTCCTCGCGGTGGCCGCGGTGATCGCGTCGCGGCCCGCGCGCGCGCAGGAGAGCGCTTCCGCGGCGGAGAGCGCCTACCGCGATCACATGGCGAACGGCGCCAAGCTCGTGGAGGAAGAGAGCCACGAAGCGGCGCGCGTCGAGTTCGAGGCGGCCTACCGCGCGCGGCCCACGGGGAGCGCGCTCGTGAGCCTCGCGCTCGCGGACCGAGCGTTGTTCCGCTATGCGCCGGCGATCGAAGCCATCGAGCGCGCGCTCCGTGATCACGCGGCCACGCTCGATCCGAAGGAGCGCAAGGCCGCGGAGGAGGCGCTCGCGGAGATGCGGGCGCAGCTCGGGTTCGTGCAGGTGGTGCTGGTGCCGGCGACGGCGACGCTGCGGATCGATGGTGAGGATCAGCCGGCCGGCGCTTCGCAGCGGGTCATTCCGCTCGCGCCCGGATCGCATCGCCTCGAGGCGCGCTTGCCCGGCTATACGCCGGCGGCGCAGACGATCACGCTCACGAGCGGCGAGACGGCCGCGATCAAGCTGCGCCTCGTGACCGGCGACGAGGCTGCCGCGGACGGCGTGAAGCCGATCGTTGCGCGCGGCCCTTATTTCATCGGTGCGCTCTCGACCTTCGTGCCGCTCCCGCCTTCGGATTTCTCCGGCACGGGCGTCGGTGTGTCGGTGGGCGCGCGCGCGGGCTATCGCTTCGCGCCCATCGCGGGCGGCGAGCTCGGCTTCGAGTATGCGCGCGTCGCGGCCTCGGGGCAGGGGCGGCCTTCGTTCGCGGAGACGAGCGGCATGACGTATCCGCTCGGCTATGCGCTCTCGTCGTTCCGCTTCGGCGCGCACGTGCGTCTCATGACCACCGGCGAGCGCGTGCGTTTCGTGCAGGTGTTGGGCGGCGGCGTGATGCTCGACATGATGCGCTGGGACCCGGGGCCGGGCAGCATCGCGCGCCAGGATGCGAAGGGCGTGGATGGTTTCGCGCTCAGCGAGACGGGGTTCGAGATCGATCTGCGCGGTGGCCTCATCGGGCTGGCGTTGCAGCAGCTCGTCGGATCGACGGGCGGGCTCACGCACGCGAAGCACGACGCCTATGCGGCCGAGACTTACGGCGGGCCGCAGTACGCGATCGGCATCGGTCTGCGCGGCGGCTATCGCCTCTGGTGATCGCCGCAGACGAATCCGAAGAAAGGCAGGATTTCGGCGGAACTTCTCGTTCGAGAGCCGGTCACAACTCCGCGCGCTGATTGGATATTTCGTCGAGAGCGGCGTTTTTCAGCGAGGCAGAAACAAGGAGGCGAGCATGGCTGGCGTCGACGTCGGGGCTTCGGGCGGGAAGAAGAGGGCGACCAACAGCGAGATCAACATGGTGCCGTTCATCGATCTGTTGATGTGCACCATCGCCTTCCTTCTGATCACGGCGGTGTGGGTGACGAGCTCGCGCATCAACGCGGACGCGCAGGTGCCGGGGCCGCCGGGGTGCGAGGGTGATTGCCATCCGCGCGAGGAGCGCACGCTGCACGTCAGCGTCGTCGAGGACGGCTTCAAGCTCACGTGGAAGCGCGCGGGCACCGTGCTGAGCGACACGTTCGTGCCGCGCGCGCCGATGGAGGTGAGCACCGGCCACGGCGAGAAGGTGGTGCGCTACCCGGAGCTCGCCAAGGCGCTGGAGAAAGAGTGGGGGCAGTTCCGCGAGCACTTCGACGTGGCCGACAAGAAGCAGGATCAGATCGTGTTGCACAGCGACGATCGCGTGCCCTTCCGCGAGCTCGTGGCCGTGCTCGACGCGACCAATGCGACCCACCGCACGCTGCGCCTCGGCGATGGCCGCGCGCGCGAGATGCCGGTGTTCAACACGACGTTCGCCGTGCGCTGATCGCGGGCCGAGATCGAAGGCGTTTCGAGAGCGTGTCGGCTACGCGCTGAACTCGGGCACGGGCATCGCCCAGTTGGCCGGAGGTCGCACGGCGTAGCTGAGCGCCAGGACCTCCACGAGCACGATGTGGTAGATGCCGTGCACGTCGTCGACGTCGACCTCGTCGGCGTTGGCTTCGAGCGCGGCGTCGACGTGCTCGTGCACGAACGAGAGGATGTCGGGCTGCTCCATGGCCACGACGTCGTCGGAGTCGACCGCTTCGGCCGGATCGGAGAGGCGGATCTGCTCGTCGAGCTGCAACGCTTCCTCGACGCTGCCCAGGGCCGTCTCGGTCACTTCACCGAGATCGGTGCGGAAGACGCGATCGAAGGCGAGCCAGATGGCCAGCGTGAGGAAGTAGCCGAGCGCGAGCGCGGTCTCGTCGAGGGGGCCGTTCAGCGCGCGGGAGATGCGATCGGCCAGCGCCGGCTGCGTGCGCTCGAAGCGGGTGAAGGCGTCGTCGAGCTGGGTGCGCGCCTGATCGTCGTCCTCACCGAGCTCGTCTTCGACCGTCGTCAGCGCGCGGAGAGGAACCTGCGCGTACGCGGGTACGGGACGGATGGCGGCGCGACGGACCCACACGGCGACAACCTAGCATACCCGGCCCTCTCACCCCCACCCCTTGAAGCGAGCGGGCGAGCGCGCTTCTTGATCGATCAGGGCGCGCCGAGCACGCGGACGTCCGCTGCGGGCACCCAACCTTCGACCGCTCCCCAGCGCACGTGCACGAGGCTGCCGCGTCGCTCGCCGACCTCGACCGATGCGGCCTCGGGCACGGGCTCGCCGCCGCGTGCTTGGCCGTCCTCGCTGGTGAAATGCACCTCGGTCGCGACGATGACGCCGGGGCGCGTATTGAGCCGCAAGCGGCGCGCGCCGTACGCGAGCGGTACGAGCGCGAGCAACAAGACGATGGCCGTGGGCACGAGGATGCTGCCGGCGATGTGCGCGCGGCCCGCGCGCGGACGGAGCACGAGGCCCATTGCGAGGGCGAGCGAGGCCGCGAATGCCGCGAGGCCCCACGTCTCCTCGTCGGCGAGACCTACGACCATGCGATCGAGCGTGGGGCGAACGTCGACGGTGTCCTTGCTGTGGCGCGCGCGGCGACGGGTGATCTCGGCGCGCACGAGATCGAGCGCGACGTCGGCGTCGTGATCGCCGGGACGGAGGAGGAGCGTCTCCTCGAAGGCGGCCGCGGCGCGACCGAGATCACCGGCGCGGCCGGCCTGCGCGCGGTAGCGCGTGACGTAGGCGAGGCCGCGATCGTAGCTCGCGTCGGGATGGAGGTAGCCCTGATCGGCGAGCGCTTCGAACGTGTCGATGGCCGCGGCGTACTCGCCGCGCGCGAGCGAGGTCGCGCCTTTGGTGAAGAGCTCCTCCGAAGTCTCGGCGCGCGCGCGGGTCGAGAGCAGCGCCGTGACGGCGACGAAGAGCAGGGCGACGAGGCGAGGCCTTTGGATCACGTGGCCTCGTGGCGGCCGAGATCGGCGACGAGCTTCTTGGCGCGGGCCGTGAGATCGCGCGTCCGTGCGGCGTCGGGGCTCGGCTCGAAGCGAATGGCTTCGCACTCGGAGAGCACGGCGGTGGCAGCCTCGCCGAGCGAGCGCGGCAGGCGGCGGCGCTCGAGCTCGTCGGGCAGATCGGCGAGCAGGACGCCGCGCGATTTGAGGCCCGTGGCCGCCTCGATGGCGAGGTGCACCGCGCGATCGAGCGCACCGGCGAGCGCCTTCGTGTCGCCGCGCGCCTCGGCCTCGCTCGCTTCGCGCAGCGCCTTGGCCGCGAGCGTGGCCGGGGCATCCGCCGTCTGCGCACGCCGCGTCCGTGCGCGCCGAAGGGCGCCCGAGCTCGCGGAGAACGCGCCCACCAAGAGCGGCGGCGCGGCCACGAGCAACCACAGCACGTTGCCGTCGAGGAGACGGGGACGCGCCGGCGTATAGGCGCCGAGCGTGTTGCGCGCAGTGGGCACTGCCGCGAAAGGATCGACCTTCGGCTCTTGGAAGGGAACGGGCGCGCCCGCGTCCACGGAGAGCTGCACGGTGGGCGTCACCGTGATGACGCCGAGCGGTGCGCGCGTGACTTGATACGACTTCGTCGTGGGGTCCCAGTAGGGGAGCGTCACTGTGCCGAGATCGACGTCGCCGCTCTCGCCGATGCGGACCACGTAGCCGAACGTGCGGGAGCCGCCGACCACGTTGTTTTGTGGCTCGATCGACTCTTTGCGCTCGGGGTCGAGCCACTCGATGCCCGTGCGCTCCGGCAAGCGGAGCTGGGTGGGGATGTTGCCGGTGCCGTTCACCGTGAGCGTGACCGCGACCGCGCCGCCTTGCTCGATGCGCCGCGGTTGCACGGTCGCGCTCAGCGCGAAGCGCCCGACGTCGCCGAGCGTGTAGCCGGCCGGCCGGCCCGCGCGCGGCGGCTCGGTCACGTGGATGACGAGATCCTCCGAGCCGCGATCGAAGCGGCCCGCGCGCGGATCGACGAACGTCATCGAGTACGAGCCCGTGTGCAAATCGCCTGCTTTCATCGGGAAAACAGCGACTTTGTCGAAGAGCTTGGCGCGGAAGGAGCGGCCCCCCGCGGTCACGCGGACCGCGCGCTCGATGCCCGGGTTCTTGAGCAGCGGCACGCGGAGGAAGCCGTCGAGCGAGGCCTCGTGCTGCGAGATGTTCCGCGGGTGATAGTCGGTGCGGTAGTAGACGTAGAACGAGATCGTGATCTGCTCGCCGATGATGGCCTCGCGCTTGTCGGCCACGGCGCGCATGAAGATCGTCGAGTCCGGCGCCTTCGCCATGTTGAGATCGGGCGTGGCGGGCGTGTCCTCGGGGTCGTCGTCGGGATCGCGCGGGAAGCCGGGGAAGCCCGGGAAGCCGGGGAATCCCCACGAGGGGCCGCCCGGAAGCAGGAACGGGTTGTTCGACTGCGGCTGCTGCGCGCGACCGGACGAAGGCACGACCTCCACGGTCACCGCGCTGCCCGCGAGGCGCTTGCCCTTCCACTGCATCGTGGGCGCGGGGATCGTGTACTTGCCCGGTGTGCGCGAGATGAGCCGCCACGTCGCGCCGATGCTGACGCGCACCTGCATCTGCGAGCCGAAGCCGCTCATGGTGGTCTGCGTCGACATGCTCGGGCCGTCGACGGAGAAGGCCGGAGGCGCGTGGATCTGCGGATCGCTCGGCGCGGTGTCGCCGTTATCCATCGACGCGGTGAGCTCGATGACGAGCGCCTGACCGACCTCGACCTGCGCTGCGTTCTGGCGCACCGTCATCCGCGGCGGCGTGTCCGCGCGCGCGCCGCCCGCGAAGAGCAAGCCGAGCACGAGCGTCGCCGCCACCGCGAGCCACGGCCCTCGCAGGAAGGCTCGGGCAGCGGCGAGCGCGATCACTTGTCCTCCATGGTCGCGCGACCACGGCGCTGCTGGTTGGCGCGCTTCTTCGCTTCTTGCTCCTGGTAGCTGCGCGAGTGCTGCTCGATCCGATCGAGCAAACGCTCGTCCGGCGTCTGCGGCGTGGCCGGCTTCGGATCTTGCGGTTGGGGCTGCCCCCGCCGTCCTGCGGGCCGCCGTCGCCGCCGCCATCCTGACCACCGTCGCCGCCGCCGTCCTGCGGGCCGCCGTCGCCGTCGCCGCCGTCACCACCGTCGCCGCTGTCGGGGCCGGCGTCGTTGCCGTCGCTCGCATCGGCGGCGTCGCTGCCATCGCTGCCATCGGCGGCATCGCTGCCGTCGCTGCCATCGTCGCCGTCGCTGGCGTCGGGCGCGTCGGTGCCGGCGTCTTGCAGCTCTTGTTGGCGGCGCAGCGCGATGGCGCGGTTCCACGCGGCGTCGCGGCCGATGCCGTCGCCGCCGGCCTCTTCGAGGATGCCGGGCACGAGCGCGAGCGCTTGATCGTACTCCTTCACGGCCTCTTCGTACTTGCGGCGAAGGAGCTCGAGGTTGCCCGCGAGGTAGCGCGCCCGCGCGCGGAGCTCGGTGGGGACCTTCGGATCTTGGGCGATGGCGTGCACGATCGCGAGCGCGCAGTCGATCTCCATCGACCGCTTCGCCATCAACGCCTCTTCGTCGGCGCCGCCGTCGCTGCCTTCTTCGTCGCCGAAGCGGTGACCGTAGCGCTCGCCGAGCTGGAAGAGCGTGAGCCCGAGATCGAACGAGCCCGCGTGCTTCTGGCGGATCGCGTCGGGCACCGCGATGCCTGCGTCGGCGCGGCATGGGCCCGTCCCGAGGTATTGCTCGAGGAGCGTCTCGGCATTCTGCGGCTTGCCGGCGTCGAGCTCGTGAATGGCTTCGTCGACCTCGGGCGCGTTGCGCTCGAACGGCTGTCGCGGATCCCATCCATTGCAACCCGACACCGCCGCGATCGAGGCCACCGCGAGCGCGCCGCCCCACACAACGGCCGCGAGCAGGCGCCGCGCCGTCCGCGCGCTATCCTTCTCGTCACGACGCCGCACGCTTGGCCTCCTTCCCGAGCGCGCGTCGCAGCCGGGCCGCGGCCTTCTTCGCCGGCGGCGGCGTGTTGCGCACGAAGAGACGTCGCGGCGTCTCGCCCACGAGGGCCTCGGCGATCAGCAGCAAGATCGCGAGCCCCAGCGGGTAGAAGTAGACGTCCGCGTACACCGTCTCGACCTTCTCCCCGAGCTCGCGCTTCATCTGCTTCTTGAGCTCGGCCGTGATCTTGTCGATGCCCGTGGTGCCGCGCTCGGCGCGCACGAGCGTGCCGTTGCCGGCCTCGGCCACCTCGGCGAGCTGCTTCTCGCCCTCGACCGAGAGCGCGGTGGTGAGCGTCCGGCCGCTGCGATCCTTGCGCATCCCCACCACCTTGCCGTCGGCGACCTCGGGGATCGGCTCGGGCGTGCGCCCGCCGATCTGCACCACGTGCACGATCGTCCCCTCCGCGCCGATGCTGCGCGCCGAGGCCACCGGATCGCCCTCCAGATCTTCGCCGTCCGTGACGAGCACCACGATTCGTTTGTGCTCCAACGATTTCGGATCGCGGCGCAGAAGGTCGCGCGCCTGCTCCAGCGCCCGCGCGATGGCGGTGCCGCCGACGGGCATGTCGTTGGGCTCGAGCTGGCGGAGGAACTGCGCGATCGCGAGGCCGTCCGCCGTCAGCGGGAAGCCCATCGGCTCACCGGCGAAGGCCACCGCGGCGAAGCGCGCGCCTTCGAGCTCGCGCACCAAGCGGGCGACCTCCACCTTGGCGCGGAAGATCCGCGACGGCTCCACGTCGCGCGCGTACATGCTCTTCGAGTAGTCGAGCACGATCACCACGTCGACGTTGGTCGCCGGGATGAGCCGCGTCCCCTTGCCGTATTGCGGTCGCGCCGCCGCCACGAAGGAAAACGCCACCGCGAGCACGAGGAGCACGCCCTTCCAGGCGCGCCGCTTGGCCGGATCGGCGGTGACGAGCGCTTGCACGCGATCGGGATCGCCGAAGCGCACGACGCGCTTCGCGCCCAACACGCCGCCCCACACGAGCAGCGCGCCCACCGCGAGCGCGAGCAGCGTGCCCACGAGGAACCAGGGCGAGGCGAAATTCACGGGAACCTCCGCAGCAAGAGGGCGCGGAGGAGCGCGTCGAGCGCGACGAGGAGCGCGCCGGGCACGAGGAGGAAGGGGAAGAGATCCTCGAACGAAGCGACCCGCGCCTCGAAGCGCGTGCGCTCCAGGTGATCGAGCACCGAGTGCATGCTGTCGGCCAGCGCCTTGCCGTCGGTGGCGATGAAGGCCTCGCCGCCGGTATCCTTGGCGATCTTCTTGAGCAGCGCCGGGTTCACCGGGAAGCGCGCGCGCCGGTAGATCGGCTGACCCAAGAGATCCACGCCCTCCTCGACGTCGACCTCGTCGTCGTTGCCGATCTGGATCGTGTAGACCTTCGCGCCCACCGACGTGGCGAGTGGGATCGCGGACTCGGGCGCGAGCGTGCCCGCGTTCGAGTCGCCGTCGGTGAGGAGGATGATCACCTTGCTCTTCGCGTCGCTGCGCCGGAGCCGCGCGGCCGCGGTGCCGATGGCGTCGCCGATGGCGGTGGCGGTGCCGTCGATCACGTCGAGGCCCATCTTCGAGACGAGCTGCGTGAGGAGCTGATAGTCGAGCGTCGGCGGCGAGAGGATGAAGGCCTCCTTGCCGAAGACGACGACGCCGATGCGATCGGTGCGGCGGCGATCGATGAAGTCCTTGATGACGATCTTCGCCGTGTCGAGCCGCGTCAGCCGGCGGCCGCGCGCGAGCTGCGGGCGGCCGGGGAGATCTTTGGGATCGGCGTCGAGCACGGCGCGCATCGATCCCGACAGATCCATCACCAACATGATGTCGATGCCCTTGTCGTCGCTTTTCGTGTCACGAAGGACTGACACGGGCCGCGCCATGGCGAGGATCAAGAGCACGAGCGCGGCCGCGCGGACCGAGCCGGGGAAGTCGCGCATGTGGGCGCGCACGCCGCGCGGTCCCTTCACGAGCGCCGCGATGTTGCCGATGCGGAGCCGCGGGGTCCGCTGGTCTTGCCCGAACGTCCCCCACCACCACACGAGGGGCACGATCGGCAGCGCGAACAGCGCCCACCCGTTCTGCCAGGTCACCGTCTCCCACGCCTCGCGACGCGCGAGCCACGGGTAGATCACGCCCGAGAGGAGCGCGGCCATGGTGGCGCCGAGGGCCACCACGATGCGGAGCCCGCGGCTCACGACGTCGCCTCCGGGCCGGGGCGCGGCGCGCCCGTGGGGGGCGTCGCCGACACCATCACGGGGATGGTCCGGCGCACGATGAGCTGACCGCGCTCCAGCGCTTCCAAGCACATTTCTTCGGTCGGCTCGAGCCGCGCGAACTTCACGAGATCGCACTCGTCGAGGAACTGCGTGATGCGCGGCAGCTCCGTGACCTTCGGCTGCACGCGACGGAGGAGCTCCAGCATCTCTGCGGTGGTGGTCTCGAGGCCGTTGTACCCGGCCTCCGTCGTCTCGAAGCCGTAGCGACCGCCCAGGTATTTGCGGATGCTGTCGCTCACCCGGACGAAGTACTCGCCCGTGCGGCCCTGCTTCAGCAGATCGCTGTCGCGGATCTCCTCGAGCTCGCGGAGCGCCGTGATCCACGGCGGGATCTTGGGCTTCTCGATCTCCGGCTTGGGCCGCCGCTGCCAATAGCGATGGAGCCACATGCCGAGCAGCACGAGCGCCACGCCGATGGGCACGAAGATCGCGAGGCTCCGCATGAGCGGCCAGTCCTCGCGCTGCGGGCGCGGCGGCGGGTTGGGCTTCACCTTGGGATCGAGCTCGTTGGCGATCGGATCGTCGACCGTGATGGTGTGGGGCGTGGTGCAGAGCGTGATGTACTCGTTGTTGGCGCGCCCGATCGCGATCGGCAGCGGCGGCAGCGTCATCACGTTGCGCCCGCCCTTCGCGGGCAGGGGCACGACCGGGATCGTCACCGTCGTCGACGACTTGCCGTCCGCGATCGGCTCGACCTTGATTGCCGGCGCCGATCCGCCCGAAGGATCCGGGATGGTGAAGCCCGCCTTCTCCAAGCCGCGCGCAGCGTCGCTCGATGCTTGGAAGCGGAAGCCGTCCGGCAGCACGGTCTCGCCCTTGCCGTGCACGATGGTGACCTTGAGCTCGGCCGCGTAGCCGCTGAACCCGCGTGAAGGCAGGCTCTCTTGCATCGATGGCCGCGACGCGCCCGTGGGCACGTGCTCGAGGCACGTCGTGGTGATGTCCGCGCCGCCGTCCGCCGCGCCCGCGTCGCTGGTCGCGACACCGGCATCGCTCGCGGCCGGACCGGCATCGCTCGCGCTCGCGTCGCTCGATGCGCTCGCGTCGCTCGATGCGCCTGCATCGCTCGCCGCGCCTGCGTCGTGCGCTTGGCTCGCCTCGGCAGGCGCGCCCGCGTCCCGCACGCGGCCTCGCGTCGGACCGGCGAGCGCGGGCTCGGTGGCTGCCCACGCCGCGGCGAAGAGCAGAGGCCCGATCGCGAGGAGCGCCGCGCGCCTCATCGCCGGAACCTCCGGATGCGCTTGGCGAACACGTTGCGCAGCGGCGTCACGATGTTCTCGTCGGTGCGCACGATGGCGGCGTCGAGCGAGAGCTTCTTGAACAGCGCCTCACGCTCCTTGCGCAGCGTGCGCATCGAGAGCTTGTAGTGATCGCGCACCGCCGGATCGGACGTGTCGACCAGCACCTCTTCGCCGGTCTCCAGATCCTCGAACGCCGCGAGCCCCACGTCGGGAAGCTCTTCGTCGCGTGGATCGACGAGCATCACGGGGATCACGTCGTGCTTGGCCGCCGCGAGGCCGAGCGCTCTCTCGTAGCCCGTGGCGAAGAAGTCGCTCACCACGAAGGCGACGCTGCGGCGCTTGGCCACCTTGGAGAGCGTCTCCAGCATCAGCTTCAGGTTCGTCCCCGTGTACTTCGGCTCGTAGCCGAGGATCTCGCGGATCACCCGGACCACGTGCTTGTCGCCCTTCTTGGGCGGCACGAGCATCTCGATCGTCTCGGTGCCGAGGATGAGGCCGACGCGATCGTTGTTCTTGATGGCGCTGAACGCGCAGAGCGCGCCGATCTCCGCGGCCACACGCGCCTTCGAGGCCCGCTTCGTGCCCCACTGCTCGCTCTGCGAGAGATCGACGACGAGCATCACCGTCATCTCCCGCTCTTCGGTGAAGACCTTGACGAAGGCCTCGCTCATGCGGGCGGACACGTTCCAGTCGATCCAGCGCACGTCGTCGCCGGGCTGGTAGGCGCGCACCTCGCGGAACGAGAGCCCCTGCCCCTTGAAGACGGAGTGGTACGTGCCCGAGAGCTGCTCGGTGGCGAGCCGCTGCGTGCGGATCTCGATGCCCCGGAGCTGCTTCAAGAGCTCCGGCGGGAGGGGTTTCGACCGCGATTTCTCGGGCTTCGCGGTGGTCACGGCACCTCGACCACCTCGAAGACGCGCCGCACGATCTGCTCGCTCGTGACCTCCTCGGCTTCGGCCTCGTAGGTGAGCACCACGCGGTGGCGGAGCACGTCGGGCCCGATGGCCTTCACGTCCTCGGGCGTCACGTAGCCGCGGTGCCGGAGGAACGCGTGCGCCCGCGCGGCCAGCGCCAGCGCGATGGAGGCACGCGGGCTCGCGCCGTACTCGATGAGGCTCGCCAGCTCGCGCATGCCCTTCTTGTCCGGCTCGCGCGTCGCGAAGACGACATCGACGATGTAGTCCTTCACGCGATCGTCCATGTACACGTCGCGCACCACGCGCCGCGCGGCGACCAGCGCCTCGGGCGTGATGACCTTGGCCGCGTGCGCATCGATGTGACCCGTGGTCCGCTCGATGATGAGCCGCTCATCCGCGCGCGTCGGGTACCCGACCTTCACCATCAGCATGAAGCGATCGACCTGCGCTTCGGGCAGCCGGTAGGTGCCTTCCTGCTCGATCGGGTTCTGCGTGGCCATGACGACGAACGGATCGGGCAGCTTGTGGGTCTGGTCGCCGATGGTGACCTGCCGCTCCTGCATCGCCTCGAGCAGCGCGCTCTGCACCTTGGCGGGCGCGCGGTTGATCTCGTCGGCGAGCACCAGGTTCGCGAAGATCGGCCCGAGCTTCGAGGTGAACTCGCCCTTCTGGTGGTTGTAGATGACGGTGCCGATGACGTCGGCGGGGAGCAGATCCGGCGTGAACTGGATGCGCGCGAACTTGGCGTCGATCGAGTCGCAGAGCGTGCGCACCGTCAGCGTCTTGGCCAAGCCGGGCACGCCTTCGAGCAGCACGTGCCCGCCCGTGAGCAATCCGATGAGGATGCGCTCGAGCATGTACGTCTGCCCGACGATGACCTTGCCGACCTCGGTGGTGATCGACTCGATGAAGGCGCTCTCTTTGGCGACCAGCTCGTTCAGGGCGCGGACGTCGTGCATGGGCCTCGGGTTCCTCGCTGGGAAGGAGCCGCTCGCGGCCCCATCGTGACCGGCGCCCGCCGCGTTCGGCGACACCGGGGCGGTCCTCATAGCAAGGCTGCCGCCGCAGAGACAATCGCCACCCGGCCCACATTCCCGGAAATCTGCCGCCTTTCGTCCGCCGGAGCCCGGTCAGGACGTTTCCGCTACGCTCCCGATCCGCCCGGCGAGCATGGCAGACATGCACCCATGTTCGCCACGCGACCACCCGCACGGGCAAGCCGCCGCGCGGGGGCTCGTATCATCAGAGACGAAGCGGAAGGCGCCCGTGGAGCTCCACGAATGAAGAACGCCGAGATCTTCGCGAGGCTACGCAGCCACCGGCAGGGCCGCTCAGCGACCGAGCTCGCTCAGATTCTCGCCGAGCTGACGGAGACACCGCTCCTGCAATCGACGCTGGTCTTCGATTTCGCACGAGCATTCCCCGAGATCCCCCTGCGGCTCTTGCTGGAAGCTGGTGCGTGGCGAGGTGTCGGGGGGCGACCTCGACGACGCCCGCCTGAACCAGCTCTTGGCACCATGGTTGGGGGCAAACGCATCTCGGTAGTACGCTCTTGAATCAATCACGAGCGATATCGTGCGGGCCCAATCGCGTCACCAGAGCTCGGCCCCAAACACATCTGCTTCGAGAGGCAGTGAGGTGATGCATGAACATCGATGATCGCGAGTTTCAGGACGCGGTAGAGGCGCTGCAACGTCTGGCGCGGGATGGAGCTTCGATGCGTGTGCTGCTCGAGGTTGCGCAGAGAAATGTCGCGGCGCGCTCGAGCTCGATGCATGCCGTTGTAGCATTCTATCGAGCATTCGATATCTCCCCCAACGTGGCTGCTTCGCTCGGCAGTTGGGTCGGGTTCAGCGGTGACAATCCGGGGGTATCTGCGGATGAGCTGGAGCTGGAGCTCGGAGATAGGCTCCGGTCCAACATTCGTCGCGTGGGTCCGGGCGTCTGAGCAAGCTCGAGTGCCATGACGGTGCCGGCGTCCTCATGGCTCCGGCGTATCGCCGCTCCCGTCGCCGCCGTGGTAGAGCCCCGCCATGCGCCGTCCCACCGAGACTGCTCTTCGCACGCGAGCCCGTACGCTGCTCGAGGCCATGACGAACCGCATGCGCTGGATCTACGCCGTCCCGCGCGACGATGGTCCCGAGGCCGTGCGCAGCATCGCGCTCGCCGAAGGTCTTCGCGTCACGCAGGAGGACACCGCCGCGGGCACGGTGACCTATGCGAACGAGAAGGGGACCGCGTCGATTCGTGCGGTCGACAGCGAGGATCTCGATGTGCTGCTCATCGAGGCCACGGGGGAGGATGTGCCGCCGGTTCTCGGCAAGATCCTCGAGCAGGCCGGCTTCTATGCGCAGAGCACGCTGCTCGGGACGGCGCTCGACGTACACGACGAGGAGGCGGCCACCGCGCTCGGGACGCTGGCGCACATGGCCGTGAATTGGGACGAGCCGTGGCGCGATCTCTTTGCGCTCCATCTCCTCGCGACGGATCCGGCCGTGCGTCGCGAGGCGGGGGCGTCGCTCGTGACGGCGGCGGCCATCGCGCGCAATGCGGCGCCGGCCACGATGCTGCTCGAAGAGGCCATCGGGCGCGAGAAGGTGCCCGAGGTGACGGAGGCGCTCACCGCGGCGCTCGAGCGGGTGCGCGGCGCGGGCTGATGGTGCGGGCCCTTCGATGAAAGGGGCCCGCGACGAGCCGTGCATCGGTCGCGCTTCGGTGAGCGTGGGCTACGACGCGGCGGCGTGATTGCTGGGTCCGCTCCCTGGCGGTCGCGGCTGCTTGCTGTTCGAGTGGGCGGTGTGGCCACCGCGGCAGTGGGGGCAGCGAGCGGCGGCGCTTCGGGCTCAGTCGACGATGCGGAGGATCGCGTCGCCCTTTTGCTTGCCGTAGAGCTGCTTGACCTCGACCTTGTACTCGCCGGGGGCGGAGGCGGTGAAGGTGACTGGGGGGGCGCTTTGGGGGCCGCCGGTGGGGAGGTCGCGGATGACGCGCTCGACGATGACCTTGCCCGAGGGGGACTTCACCTTGAGGTTGAACGGGGGCTCGGCATCGTCCTCGGCACGGAAGACGAGCTTGATCTCCTCCCCAGCCTTCGCCGGGTCGGTCTTGCAGATCGTCTCGATGTCTCCGACGCTCTCGATCGTTCGGGCCACAAGCCGCTCGTCCTGGGAGGGTTAGTCCTCGGGGCCATTCTAAGGCCGAGGGGCGCGTTCTCGCGAATTTGCCGTGAGGCTCTCTCGGGCGACGGCGGCGCGCCCGGCTTCGTCGGTCGAGCTTGCTCGAAATACAGCCGTATTCCTCGCTCGCTTTCCCGAGATGCGGGGCGCTCGCGACGTCACCCTGGGAGCCTAGCCGCGCGGATCCTCCGGGGTCCAGCGGAGCCGCGGCTGGCGGGCGGCGCGGGCCTCGTCCATGCGGCCGACCACGGTGTTGTGAGGCGCATCCTTGACCAAAGAGGGCGTCTCGTGCGCCTCCTTGAGGATGGCGAGCATGGCGCCCGCGAATTCGTCGAGGGTGCCCTTGGTCTCCGTCTCGGTGGGCTCGATCATGAGGGCGCCCGGCACCACCAGCGGGAAGTAGACCGTGGGCGCGTGGAAGCCGTAGTCGAGCAGGCGCTTGGCGATGTCGAGCGTCTTCACGCCGGTCTGCTTCTCGAGCTGCACGTCGGAGAGCACGACCTCGTGCATGCAGGGCCGGTCGATCGGCACGAGGTAGTGATCCTTGAGCCGGGCCCAGAGGTAGCGGGCGTTGAGGACCGCGAGCGTGCTCGCCATCTTCAAGCCGTCGCCGCCCATCTCGCGGATGTACGTGTACGCGCGCACGAACATGCCGAAGTTGCCCTGGAAGGAGCGGACGCGGCCGATGGTGTGCGGGCGATCGTAGTCGAGGGCGAAGGCGCCGCCCTCGCGCTTGATGACGGCGGGCGCGGGCTGGAACGGGTCGAGGTGCTTCTTGAAGCACACCGGGCCGGAGCCGGGGCCGCCGCCGCCGTGGGGCGTGGTGAAGGTCTTGTGCAGGTTGATGTGGATGACATCCATCCCCACGTCGCCGGGCCGCGCCGCGCCCATGATGGCGTTGGTGTTGGCGCCGTCGCCGTACACGAGGCCGCCCTTGTCGTGCACGAGCTTGACGATCGCGGGGAGATGCTCCTCGTACACGCCGAGCGTGTTGGGGTTCGTGATCATCAGGCCGCAGACGTCGCCGTCGGCGCCTTCGCGCTCGATGGCGCGGAGCACCTCTTCGGGGTGCACGATGCCGTCGGCGTTCTTCTCGATCTTCACGGCCGTGAGGCCGTTCAGCGCGCACGTCGCGGGGTTCGTCCCGTGTGCGCTCTCGGGGATGAAGACCTTCTTCGGCGAGCGGCCCTTCGACTGGTGGAAGGCCCGGATCATCATCAGGCCGGTGAGCTCGCCCTGCGCGCCCGCGGAGGGCTGGAGCGAGCAGGCATCCATCCCGCTCACCTCGCAGAGCATGTTCTGCAAGGTCCACATCAGCTCGAGCGTGCCCTGCGCCAGCGCGTCCGGCGTCATCGGGTGGAGCTTGAGGAAGCCGGGGATGCGCGCGGCCCACTCGTTGATCTTCGGGTTGTATTTCATCGTGCACGACCCGAGCGGATAGAGCTGCGAGTCGATGCAGAAATTCCACTGCGAGAGCCGCAGGTAGTGCCGGTAGGCCTCGGGCTCGCTGACCTCGGGGAGACCGGCGGCCTCTTTGCGGGCCAGGGCGCCGAAGAGGGAAGACGGGTCGACTTCGGGGACGTCGGTCTTGGCCAACGAGCCGCCCGAGCGGCCGCTCGCGCCGCGCTCGAAGATCGGCGGCTCGCGGAATTGGATGCCTTGGGGTTGCGGTGCGCTCATGACGTCGGGCCTCTTAGTGGATGAATCAGAACCGGCCAGGCCGGACCCGCGATGGAGCCGCATCCCGGCTCCATCGCGATCGAGCAGGCGCCCTCGAAAAGACGCCTGGGGCCGCTCGCGGGCCCATCGTGATTGATCACGACCGGCTCGTCCGGCCGAGGTATGGGGCCGTTCGCAGCCCCATCGTGCTCAGGGCCGGCTCGTCCGGCCCGGGGTATGGGGCCGCTCGCGGCCCCATCATTACGAACACCAGCTTCAGCGCGGGCCCTTGGGCGGCTCGGATTTGCCCTTTTCCTTCGAGTCCGAGTCCCAATCGCCGCCGCCGACGTCGCCGGCGCCGCTGCCGATGATGCTGTCGAGATCGGGCGGCAGGTTGCGCTGCTTCACGCCCTCCCACGGCTCACCGACCTCGTCTTGACCGAGGCCGATCTCGCCGTGGATGGTGTCGTCGACGTTGTCACCCGGCGGCCGCTTGTACTTGAAGTAGCCCTTGCCGGCCTTCTTCGCGTTCGGCCCGACGAGGCCGCGCGTGTACTCGGACCACTCGAACTTCATCACGTCGCCCGTGACTTCGCCCGTGAGCTCGCCCCACTTGTCCTTGTGCGGACGCTCCCACTTGCCCTTGATGCTCTTGCCGTCCTGCTTCACGTGCAGGAAGCCGTAGAGCTCGCTGAAGTAGACGCCGTCCCATTTCGCGCCGGAGGGAAGATCGCCGGGGGTCACCTGCGCCGTCTTGGCGCCGCCGCCTTCACCGCATCCCACGGTCACGAGCGGCGCAGCGAGCAACGCTCCGGCCGCCGTCGCGGCCCACAGCCGCCTCAGAACCATCGTCATCATGGGCGGCTACCCTAGCACGGCCTCCCCGTTTTCCCCCACCATGCGGAGGCTCCTAGCCATCCGTTCCCGTCCCCGGGCTCACGGAGGCCGCCAGTTCGGAGGCATCCAGCCGGTGATCCAGCGCGAGCACGGGCGCGTCCCCGATGCGGCGCGGGAGCTTGGTCGCGCACCGCGCCGTGGTGACCCAGGCATCCATGCCGGCCCGCGCGGCCCGCGCGAGGTCGCTCGGGGCCGGCACTGCATGGTCCCCGAGCGCGATCACCTCCGCCAAGCGCACACCGGCCGCCGCGAGACCCGCCATCACGCGGCCCGGCCGCGCGATCGTGACGAGCAGGCCGACGCGCAGGCGCGCGAGATCGTCGAGCGCTCGATGACGGCCGTCGGTGTCGACGGCGCCCGCGATGCGGCTCGGGATCGGAATGGCACGAAGGCCCGCGAGCTCCGGCGCGAGCGCGACTCCTTCCGGGAGGATGGCAGCGACGTGATCGGCAGCAGCGCGAAGGGCCGCGATCGGCGCGCGCAGATCGCCGGCCGGCGGGCACGATCCTGCGCCCCACGGCGCGCTCCCATCGACGGTGAGGATCGCGGCATCGAGACGGCGCGGCGATGTTTGCAAGAGGCCGTCGACCACGAGCACGCGGCGGCCGAGGCTCGCTGCATGATCGACGGCCGCCTGACGGCGCGGGGCCACCACCACGACGGCGTTGCTCTCTGCGAGCGCGCGCGCCGCGGTGAGCGCATCGTCGCCGACCTTCGTGACGTCGTCGTCGATGCGCACCACGCGCGGCTGCTCGGGGGCCGCACGATACGCGTGCCCGATGAGGGCCACCGGCTCGCCCATGGCTGCGAGCGCGCGGGCGAGCGCGATGGCGAGCGGGGTCTTGCCGGCACCGCCGAGCACCGCGCCGCCGATGCCGATCACCCGGACACCCTCGGGAAGCGCGAGCGGCCTCGCCACCGCACGCGCGCTCGCGAGGCCCCACACGGCGGCCGCGGCGCGCGCGAGCGGCGCACGCGTGCCTGCTTCGAGGCGGCGGCCGACGAGGGCGCGGAGGCGATCCGGGCGCATGCGCGCGCATCATCCACCGGCGCGCGCCGGTGCGCACGTCCGTGCCGAGGCTCCGGTTCGATGGATCGCCGAGCAGCAGGATCGTCGCCGGTCGAGCCGTGACGAAAGGACACCGTCGCGATCGACGAAGCTTGCGTTCTTCAGGCTCGCCGGCTCCTGCTAGAGTCTCGTCGCCCTGTCGTGCGTCGCCGTGCTTTCTTTTCGTTGCCGCTGATCCTCGGCGCGCTCGCGTCGGCCACGCCTGCGCTTGCCGCAGGCTTGCCGGCGCTCGTCGTGCATCGCACGGAGGACACCGCCGATTGCCCCGACGCGCGGGCCCTCGCGGACAAGGTCGCCGAGCAGATGCACCGGCCGGCGCTCACGCCGCTCGCGGAGGTTGTCCCGGGCGCGGAGCGCGGGCTCGACGTGCAGATCTACAAGAGCTCCGAGGGCTACACCGCGGTCATCCAGGCCGCGGGCAAGACGCGGCAGCTCTCGGACAAAGGGGCTTCTTGCGGCGGTCTCGCGGCGGCGCTCGCGATATCCATCGCCGTGTTGCTCGACACGGAGCCGCTCCCGCCCGCGCCCGAGCTTCCGCCCGCGCCGCCCGTGGAGCCTCCGCCTCCGGCCCTGCCGGCGGTGCCCGAGCTCGTGCTGCCGCCGCCGCCGATCGACGACGAGCGACCCAGCGACGTGCGCCGCTTTCGCGTCGCGATTGCGGCGTCGCCCGTCATCACGGCCGGCATGCTTCGGCCTTTCGCCGGCGGGATCACGAGCGAGATCGAGATCCGGTTCGGGCGGTTCTCCATCGCCGGCGGTGCGTTCGCGCTGCCTGGTCAGACGGTCGACTATGCGCCCGGGCAGGTGAAGCTCTCGCTGACGACGGGGCTCCTCCGCGGGTGCGTCGCGCCCATCAGCATCGGCGGATCGACGAGCGGCGGCGGGGAGGACGAAGCCATCCGCTTCGCCATCTGCCTCGACACGCTCGCGGGCGCCGTGCGCGGGGCGGGGCAGGGGTACAAGACGAACAAGACCCTCTCGCTCCCCTGGGCCGAAGTGGGGCCGAGCGCGCTCTTCGCGCAGCGGATTTGGGGCCCATTGTCATGGGGCGCGCGGGCCATGCTGGTGATTCCTGTCCTCAAGCAGTCGTTCTTCGTGGACAATCTCGGCACCGCGTTCGCGCCGTCCCCCGTGGGGGGCGCGTTGGACGCCGGGCTCCGGGTGTCGATTTGGTGATGGCGGGCGAAATGTTCCTCCACATACCGGGCGGTAACCGTTCATGACCGAGCGCTCGACCTCCAGCGGGGCCGAAAAGGCCTCCGGGGGTTCCCTGCCCGCTGCGGGGGACGAGCGTCTTCTCTCGTTCAAAGAGGTGTACGACGAGCACTTCCGCTTCGTGTGGCGGTCGCTCCGGAGGCTCGGTGTCCCGGAGAGCGATGTCGCCGACGCCGTGCAGGACGTGTTTCTCGTGGTGCACCGCCGGCTCGGCGAGTTCGAGGGGCGTTCCAAAGTGACCACCTGGCTCTACGGCATCAGCTACCGCGTGGCGCACGATCGACGTCGCCTCGCGCACGTTCGCCGTCGGGCCGACGACGACGAAGGGCACCTCGACGAGCGCGCCGACGAGAACGCCGACGTCGCCGCCGCCGCCGAGCGCCGCCAGGGCCTCGCGATGCTCGAGGCCATCCTCGACGATTTGCCCATGGATCAGCGCGCGGTCTTCACGCTGTTCGAGCTCGACGGTGTGGGCGGCGAGGCCATCGCCGAGATGCTGGAGATCCCGCTCGGCACGGTGTACTCGCGGCTGCGCCTGGCGCGCGAGCAGTTCAAGAAGGCGCTCGCGCGCCTGCAAGCGCGGGATCGCTTTCGCATGGCACCCGAAGGTGTGAGCGGCACGATGGCGATCGGCGCGCCGCGCCGCGCCGGCGTGGGAGGCGATCGATGAGCGCCCCGAAGCGATGGCTTTTCGACGAAGGAGACGCGGGCTCGGCAGAGCAGGATCTGCTGCGCGCCGGGCTCTCCCTCGAGCCGCCGCCGAACGCGCAGGACGACGTGTGGGCCGCGCTCTTGGCCAAGCTCCCGCCTCCGCCCGGCGGTCCTCCCGGTGACGGTGGCAGCAGCGCCGGCGCGGCCGGCAAGGCGGCGGCGACCGGCAAGGCGGCCGTGCTGACCAAGGCCACTGGCGCTGCCGGCGCCGCCGTGGGCGCGGGCATCCTGAAGAGCGCGCTCATCGGCGCGGGCAGCGCGGTCGCGCTGATCGCCACCTACTCCGTCGTCACGCCCAGCGCCCCCGAGGCGCCGCGGCCCGCGATCGTCGCGGCGCCTCCCGTCGATGATTCACATGTCAAGGATGTGCCCGTTGCTCCGCGCGCCGAAGCACAGCCGGCGGTGACGGCGTCTTCGTCGCCGAGCGCGGAGCCCACGAGCGAGCGTCGCAGCGAGCCTCGGGCGAACGTGAAGGCGCCGGCGAGCGCGTCCGCGGAGCCTCCGCCGGTCGCGGTAGATCGCGAGACGATGCTGCGCGAAGAGAGCCGGCTCTTGGCCGAGGCGCGCGCGGCGCTCCGTCGCGGCGACCCCGGCGGCGCGCTGGCGATGCTCGAGCAAATTCGCACGAAATTCCCGGGTGGGATGCTCGTGCAGGAGCGCGAGGCGCTGGCCATCGAGGCGCTCGCCCGGAGCGGTCGCAAGGGTGAGGCGGCAGCCCGGGCGGATGCGTTCGTCAAGGCGTATCCCTCGAGCCCGTTGGCCGCGCGCGTGCAGCAGCTCGCCAACTGAAGACGTGCGCGAAAGCACCGCGAGCGCCGCGTCGAGGGAGACCTCCGCGCGGCGCGAAACGGCTCCGTCGTCCGTCTTGGGTCGAGGCCTCGCGAAAAAGATCGCGCGCTTCATTTTTCGGTGATGGATTTGGCGGCGACCTGCCACGGACCTCCGGAGCGCGACGGGACGTGCGGCGCGAGTCGCTCTGCGCCGATGTCCTCGAGATCACGTTTGCATGTGCTCGCGGTGAGCCTCGATCCCTGAGAGGCACACGCGGCGAGCCTTCGATCGCAGTCGCGCTTCGCGAAGGATTCAACAGCGGCGGGCTCACGGGGCACGTGGTGTCACGTGGCGAGCCCAGAGCGGCCCACGCTCATGGAGATGGCCATGCAACGACGGCTCTCATGGACGATCCTCGGCTTCGGCGCCCTCGCGCTCGCCGCCTGCGACGGCAGCGGCAGTGTCGGCGGCAACACGGGTGGCACCGGCACCACGGGCAGCGGCACCAGCACGGGGACGGGGACGATCCCTCCCGTCACGATCGTCGACAAGGTCGACATCGTGCTCGGCATCGACAACTCGCGGTCCATGGCGGACAAGCAGGACATCCTCTCGCTGGCGCTGTCGGACCTGATCACGTCGCTCACCAACCCACCCTGCGTCGACGCGAACCAGCAGCCGATTGCGAATCAGCCGGCGTCGGGGCTCGATATGTGTCCGGCCGGATCGGCGCGCTTGGTCGCGCCGATCAACGACATCCACGTCGGCATCGTCACCACGAGCCTCGGCGGCCATGGATCCGACTCGTGCCCGGACCAGGAAACGGTCACGGGCTCGTGTCCCGGCGGCACGATCAACACGACCAACAACGACAAGGGCCACCTCGTTTCGCGCACCGATCCGTGCGGCGGCGGCACGGTGTCCACCTACCAGAACCAGGGGTTCTTGGCTTGGGATCCGACGCAGAAGCTGATCCCTCCGGGCGAACCCAATACCGCCAATTTCACCACGAGCATCCGGGACATGGTCACCGGTGTGGGCCAGATCGGCTGCGGGTACGAGTCGCAGCTCGAGAGCTGGTACCGCTTCCTCATCGATCCCGATCCCTACCAGACCATCACCGTCGAGCCGTCGACCCTGCGCACCACGCCGCAGGGGATCGACGACATCCTGTTGCAGGAGCGCAAGGACTTCCTCCGCCCCGATTCGCTCCTCGCCATCCTGATGCTGAGCGACGAGAACGACTGCTCCATCAAGGAGTACGGGCAATATTGGTTCGCGGCGCAGCAGCGCGATCCGGGCAACCCGAACAAGAACTTCTACCTGCCCAAGCCGCGCAGCGAGTGCGCCGTCAACCCGAACGACGAGTGCTGCCGCTCCTGCGGTCAGGATCAGACGGGCTGCCCGGCGGATCCGAATTGCACGGGCTCGCTCGACGCCCAGACGGACGACGTGAACCTGCGCTGCTGGGATCAGAAGCGTCGCTTCGGCATCGACTTCCTCTACCCGGTCGATCGCTACGTGAACGGCCTCTCCTCGGCGACGGTGCCGAACCGCTCGGGTGACTTGGTGCCGAACCCGGTCTTCTCGAACCTCGATCCATCGACGTACCCGAACGCGGGCACGCGTGATCCGGGCCTCGTGATCCTGGCCGGCATCGTCGGCGTGCCTTGGCAGGATCTGGCGCGCGATCCGGGAGACCTCACCAAGGGCTACAAGACCGCGGAGGAGCTGGCGCACAAGAACAACGGCATCAACACGTGGGACGTGATCCTCGGCGATCCGGCGAACTACGTGGCGCCGCTCGATCCGCACATGATCGAGTCGCCCAACGCGCGTACGGGCACGAACCCGATCACCGGCACCACGCTGGCGCCGCCGACCAACGCGGCGGGCGCCGGCTCGGATGCAATCAACGGTCACGAGTACACGCCCGGCCTCGTCGATGGAGTGCAGGTGGTGCCGGACGATCTGCAGTACGCGTGCATCTTCCCGCTCGTGAACCCGCGCGATTGCGTCAACACGCCGAACCCGTGCGACTGCGCCGATCCGAAGAACGACAACCCGCTCTGCGAGCCGACCGACGCCGCGAACCCGACCACGACGCGCACCCAGCAGGCCCGCGCCAAGGCGTACCCGGGCCTCCGGCAGCTCAACGTGATCAGGGATCTCGGCCCGCAGGGCGTGGCCGGCTCGATCTGCCCGGTGCAGCAGGTCGATTCGTCGCGCTCCGACTACGCCTACCGGCCCTCGATCAACGCGCTCATCCAGCGCGTGCAGCCGCACCTGAAGACGCTGTGATCGCGGTCGTCGATGGGCGGCACATGCATCGCCCATCGCGGCCCGCACCCCACCCATCCACGTCGACGCGCGCCTTGCCGGCAAGCCTCCCCCACCGTTTCCGGTGCTCATGGCCTTGCCGGCAAGCCTCGGTTCACCGTTTCCGGTCCGTGTCGCTTGCCGGCAAGCCTCCCTCTACCGTTTCCGGTGCTCGTGTCCTTGCCGGCAAGGCTCGGGGCACCGTTTCCGGTGGTCATGGCCTTGCCGGCAAGCCTTCCCTGCCCAATCGCCGGCTTCGGGTGCCTTGCCGGCAAGGCTCGGGGCACCGTTTCCGGTGGTCATGGCCTTGCCGGCAAGCCTCGGTTCACCGTTTCCGGTCCGTGTTGCTTGCCGGGAAGCCTTCCCCGACCGTTTCCGGTCCGTGTTGCTTGCCGGCAAGCCTCGCGCTGCGGGGGTTCGAGCTTCGTCGCCTTCTCCACCATCCACCTCATGAGGGCGACGTGGTCGTTCCGTTTCACGACGGAACGAGGGCCGTGCCCGGCCGGCCGATTCGGCTCCCCGCGGATCGGCCGGTCGGGCCGGATTTGACGGAAGATCGGGCCGCCGGGGAGGTGCGGTCGGCCCCGTGGCCGGCTCGCGCGCGGAGGGCGCGGTGCGCATGGTGGGTGGGCGGCGTCCGCCTGGACCCTCTTCGCCACTCGGTCTAGCGTCCGGGCGCGAGCGGTCGCGAGGCCGCGGTGCGAGAGGACGTATGGCGAAGCAAATCTACTTCTTCGGGCAGGGACAGGCCGACGGCGACGCGGGCATGAAGGATCTGCTCGGCGGCAAGGGCGCGGGCCTCGCCGAGATGAGCCGGCTCGGCATCCCCGTCCCGCCGGGGTTCACCATCACCACCGAGGTGTGCAACGGCTTCTTCGCCGCGGGTGAGAAGCTCACGCCCGAGCTTCAAGAGGAAGTGCGGGCGATGCTCGCGCGGGTCGGCGAGATCGTTGGCGCCCGCTTCGCCGATCCGGAGATGCCGCTCCTCTTCTCGGTGCGATCGGGCGCGCGCGCGTCCATGCCGGGGATGATGGATACGATCCTGAACCTCGGGCTGAACCCCGCGATCGTCGAAGGGCTCGCGGCGCGCACGCAGAACCGGCGCTTCGCGCTGGATGCGTACCGCCGCTTCATCATGACGTACGCGGGCGTGGTGCTCGGCGTGGAGCGACACAAGTTCGAGCCGGCGCTGCACGCGGCCCGCGTGAAGGCGGCGGCCGCGCGCGGCGTCGAGGCGAGCCGCTACAACGCGGCGGAGCTCGAGCGCAAGGTGCCCGACTCGGCGCTCGACGAGGCTTCGCTGGAGGCGCTCATCGCGGAGGAGAAGCGCATCGTCGAGGCCGAGACGAAGGCGCCCTTCCCGGACGATCCCTTCGCCCAGCTCTGGGGCGCGATCGGGGCCGTCTTCAAGAGCTGGTACAACCCGCGCGCCAAGGTCTACCGCGGGATGCACGACATCCCCGAGTCGTGGGGCACCGCGTGCAACGTGCAGGCGATGGTCTTCGGCAACCTGGGCGACGACTCGGGCACGGGCGTGGCGTTCACGCGCGATCCGTCGACCGGCGAGCGCCGCTTCTTCGGCGAGTGGCTGCCCAACGCGCAGGGTGAGGACGTGGTCGCCGGCGTGCGCACGCCGAACCCGGTGGCGAAGGGCGGGGGCGACGACGCCAACGCGCTCGAGACGCGCATGCCCGAGGCCTACGCGGACCTCGTGAAGATCTACCAGAAGCTCGAGCTGCACTACCGCGACATGCAGGACATCGAGTTCACCATCCAGGCGGGCAAGCTCTACATGCTGCAGTGCCGCACGGGGAAGCGCACCGGCCGCGCGGCCGTGCGCATCGCCGTGGAGATGGTGAAGGAGGGCCTCATCACCGAGAAGGAGGCCGTGCTGCGGGTCGATCCGGCGTCGATCGATCAGCTCCTCCACCCGAGCATCGATCCCACGGCGCCGAAGAAGCTCCTCGCGCGCGGTCTGCCGGCGAGCCCGGGCGCGGCCAGCGGCGCGGTGGTGTTCACCGCCGACGAGGCCGAGCGGCGCGCGGGGCAGGGGAAGGCGGTCATCTTGGTGCGCGCCGAGACGTCGCCGGAGGACATCCACGGGATGAAGGCGGCGCGCGGCATCCTCACCGCGCGCGGCGGCATGACGAGCCACGCGGCCGTGGTCGCGCGCGGCATGGGCAAGAGCTGTGTCGCGGGCTGCTCGGCGGTGAGCGTGAGCTACGAGCACCAGACGATGGCGGTGACCATCTACGACGCGGCTGGGCTCCCCTCGGAGACGGTGACCGTGAAGGCGGGTGACACCATCACGCTCGACGGCGGTACGGGGCAGGTGTTCTTGGGCGAGATCCCCACCGTGCCCGCGGCGCTGAGCGGCGAGTTCGGCGAGCTCATGGTGTGGGCCGACAAGGTGCGCCGCCTGCGCGTGCGGGCCAACGCCGACACGCCGCTCGACGCCCGCACCGCGCGCAACTTCGGCGCGGAGGGCATCGGCCTCTGCCGCACCGAGCACATGTTCTTCGACGAGGAGCGCATCGCCGCCGTGCGCGAGATGATCCTCGCCGGCGACGTGACCGCGCGCCGCCGCGCGCTCGGCAAGATCCTCCCCTTCCAGCGCGAGGACTTCGTCGGCCTCTTCCGCGCCATGGCCGGGCTGCCGGTGACCATCCGGCTCCTCGATCCGCCGCTCCACGAGTTCCTCCCCCAGGATCGGGCCACGCTCGAGGGCCTCGCCAAGACGATGGGCGTGCCCGTGGCCACGCTGGAGCGCAAGAACGAGGAGCTCCACGAGTTCAACCCGATGCTGGGTCATCGCGGCTGCCGGCTCGCCATCACGTTCCCCGAGATCTACGAGATGCAGACGCGCGCCATCGTCGAGGCGGCGTGCGACGTGGCGGCCGAGGGGATCGAGGTCTCGCCCGAGATCATGATCCCGCTGGCGATGACGAACCGCGAGCTCGTGATCATCAAGGCCTCCGTCGAGAAGGTGAAGGAAGAGGTCTTCGCCGAGCGCGGCCGCCGCCTCGAGATCCCGTACGGCACCATGATCGAGCTCCCGCGCGCCGCGATGATGGCGGGCGAGCTCGCGCAGACGGCCGAGTTCTTCAGCTTCGGCACCAACGATCTGACGCAGACCACGCTGGGCATCTCGCGCGACGACGCCGGGAAGTTCCTGGGCGCGTATGTGGAGGCGGGGATCTTCGCGAAGGATCCGTTCCAGTCCATCGACGTGGCCGGCGTCGGCGCCTTGGTGTCGACGGCGAAGGAGCGGGGCCGCGCCACGCGCGAGGGCATGAAGCTCGGCATCTGCGGCGAGCACGGCGGCGATCCGCAGTCGATCCACTTCTTCGAGAAGGTCGGCCTGGATTACGTGTCGTGCTCTCCCTTCCGTGTCCCGATTGCGCGTCTCGCGGCCGCCCAGGCCGCCCTCAAGAGCGCCTCCGCCGGCCCCAAGACGAGCGACTGACGCGGGTCTCGCGCCTGCATCGGCGGGCGCTACAAAGCACGGGATCGAGCCCCCGAGAGACCGAGATCGCGTCCGCGCCGAAAGCGCGGGCGCGCGGTGCAGCCGAGTCGAAGGAGACGATGATGGCGACGTGTAAAGAGTGCGGGAACGAGGCGGACGAGCTGAAGACCGTCAAGGTGGCCGGCAAGAAGAAGAAGATGTGCGAAGACTGCGCGGACCGCCTCAAGGAAGAAGGCGCCATCGCCGAAGAGAGCGAAGCCGTCGTCCAGAACATGATGGGCTTCAAGGGCCGCCGCTGACGACGCGCGGGGCCGATCGTGGACGACGACGAAGAGACGAACCTGTCACCCTGGTGTGAGCTGGAGGACGAGTATCGTCGCTATCTCGACCGTGAACGGCACCTGTTTGCGTGGTGCTTGCGCGAGCTCGGCGGGATGACCCCCGCCGAGGCGGAGCGAGAGGCGCTCCTCGCCTACGAATACCAACCCGCAACCCATCCGAACCGCGGCCTCGTGTTCCACGACATCGCCTGGCACTGGGCCATGCTCAGGATCCACGGCGGCATGTACTGGTTGAACGATCGCACGCTGGAGCGGCCGAGCGAGGCGTATCACGCCGAGGCGGCGCGCTACGACCGAGAGCACCCCGAGACGGGATGAGCGCGCGCTGGCAGGAAACCGCGCTCAGCGCATGATCTCTTCGAGCCGCGCGCTCGTCAGGGAGGCGATGCCTCTGGCAAGCTTGTTGGGATCGAGCTCGACGGCGATGGTCACGGCGTCCGTGCCGTGCGTCGCCAGCGGGGGCTCGATGGGGGTGTCGAGGCCGAGCATGTGGCCGAAGGAGCCGCGCGCGAGATCGGTCCAGGCGGCGGTGAGCTCGCGGGAGGCGGGCTCGCCGCTCTTGCTGAAGTCACCGGCGACCGCGATGGAGGCGAGGAGGCCTTCGCGCGCGCTCGGGCGCACGGCGCAGCCGATGGCCGTCGCGCCCGCGAGCAGGCCGCGCGCGCCGCGGGCGAGCTCGCCCTCGAACGGGCCCACCGCGAAGGCCCGGAAGGGCGCCGGGCCGAGGCGGGTGGCCAGCGCTTTGAGCGGATCTTCGCTCATGAGGGTGGGCGACTTCTTCAGGCGATCGAGCGCGTAGAGCGACGCGATGCGCGCGGGGCCGCGCGAGGCGCTGCCGCCGATCTGAAAGCCGGCGACGTCGCCGCCGAGCACCACCAGGGTCGCGGGGGTGTTGCCGATCTTGCCGGAGACCCGGATCACGTCGGGGCGCTCGACGGCGCGGTGCTCGTTGCCCGTGAAGCGGGCGCGGAACTGGCGCTCGATGGCCACGCGATCGCCGTTGTGACGCACGAGGTAGAGGATCGAATCGCCGCCCTCGCCGGCGTAGCTCGCGATGATGGCCTCGGGGATCTGGCGGAGATCGAAGCCGAGGTGCGCGGTGAAGCGGGCGAGGTTCTCCTCCGGCGCGATGCGGGCGATGGCCGGGATGAGCCAGGGGATGGCCGCGATTTCGCGGGCTTGGCGAAGATGGCCCAGCGGAGCTGCGCGAGGGGCAGCAGGGCGGCGAGATCGGGGACGCGCAGCGGCGGCGGCTCCGCCGGCTTCGGGGCCGGCGGTGGGACCGTGGCGGCGTTGCCGCAGGCCGCGAGGAGCGACGCCGCCGCCGCGAGGAAGCCGCGGCGAGCGAGCCGCGATCGCGGGCCGGCCGCGATCGCGTGCAGGGGTTGGGCGTCGCCCGCGGTTGCGCGGCGCACGCGCCTCACCGGACGTTGACGAAGGCGAACTGGCGGTTCTTCGAGCCCACGCGCAAGAGGTAGCGCTTGCCCTTCTCGAGGTTCTGCTTGTCGTTCTTCGTCTGGACGAGCGCCGCTGGCAGGGCTTCACGCGTGATGCTCGGATCGGTCGCGTCCGCGAGGTACACGGCGCCGCCGGTCACGAGGTTGATACCCTTGCTCGTCGACTCGGCGAGGCCCGCGAGCTTGAGGACCTTGCTCAGCCAGATGCCGTCGCCGTCGACCATGATGTCGTGCTCGGCGATGGTCTCGGGCAGGCCGCCGGCGGCCACGTTGTGGCGGCGTGCGAGCGCGGCGTCGGCGGCTTCGGCCGAGTGGAAGCGGGTCACGATCTCCTTCGCGAAGCTCTCCTTCACCTTGATGATGGTGGTGCGGCCTGCGGCCACGTCGGCGCGGAGGGCGGCGATCTCTTCGTTCGACATCGCCGAGAGCAGGTCGAGGTAACGCCAGATGACGGCGTCGTCGACGAGCATGAGCTTCTGCAGCATGTCGAAGGGCGGCTCGCTGACGCCGACGTAGTTGTCGGCGCTCTTCGACATCTTCTTGCCGGTGATCTTGCCGTCGACGAGGCGCGCGTCCGTGCCCTCGAGGATGGGCGTGGTCATCACGAGCTGGCCGGGCTTGCCGTAGCGCGGCATGAGGTCGCGGCCGACGAGGAGGTTGAAGAGCTGATCGGTGCCGCCGAGCTCGATGTCGGCGTCGAGCGCGACCGAGTCGTAGGCCTGGAGCAGCGGGTAGAGGAACTCGTGCACGAAGATGGGCACGCCGCCCTTGAAGCGCTTGGTGAAGTCGTCGCGCTCGAGCATGCGCGAGACGGTGTACTTGGCGGTGAGCTCGATCATCTGCAGAGGGCCCATCTTGTCGAGCCACTCGGAGTTGTAACGGACCTCGGTCTTCTCGCGATCGAGGACCTTGAAGGCCTGCTCCTGGTACGTCTTGGCCGCCGAAAGGACGGCTTCGCGCGTGAGCGTGGGGCGGAGCTCGTTGCGGCCGGTGGGATCGCCGACCATGGCGGTGAAGTCGCCGACGAGGAAGACCACCGTGTGCCCGAGGTCCTGGAACTGACGCATCTTCTGCATCAGCACCGTGTGGCCGAGGTGGAGGTCGGGGCGCGTGGGATCGAAGCCCGCTTTGACCCGCAGCGGACGCCCGGAGCGGAGGCGCTCTTCGAGCTCGGCGCGGACATGAAGGTCGACGACACCGCGACAGAGGATCTCGATCTGGCGTTCGGCGGGGAGCATGACCCCGGTTTATCCAGACGCCGTCGGAGCGCAAGCCGGCTGTGAGCTCCGGCCGTCGATCGGCCTCGTTCGAAATCGCGGACGATTGCCGGCCGTCTTGGCGCCGACGACGGAAGCCGGCTCCGGCGCGTGCTGCGCATCACGGCACGTGCGCGTGCTTCGCTCACGCGCGACTGGGATCACGGCCGCTTGCGGCCCCATCGTGATCGAGGCCGGCTTGTCCGGCCGGGTTTTGGGGCCGCTTGCGGCCCCATCGTGATCGAGGCCGGCTTGTCCGGCCGGGTTTTGGGGCCGCTTGCGGCCCCATCGTGATCGAGGCCGGCTTGTCCGGCCGGGTTTTGGGGCCGCTTGCGGCCCCATCGTGATCGCGATCAGCACGCGGCCCGTCGAGGGCTGCGCGCGGGAGGATCACTCGTCGTCGTCGTCGTCGGCGTCGTCGCCGCCGGAGATCTCGAAGCCGCGGCTGTTGTTGACCAGCTCCTTCAAGTCTTTGCCGACCTTGAAGAAGGGGAGCCGCTTGGCCGGCACCGGCACGGGCTGACCCGTGCGCGGGTTGCGGCCGTTGTACGGCTTGTACGGCCGCACGGTGAAGCTGCCGAAGCCGCGGATCTCGATGCCTTCACCTCGCTGGAGCGCTTCCGTCATCGCGTCGAAGACGCAGTTGACGACCAGCTCGGCGCGGGCCTTCGTGAGCTCTCCCCGTCCCGCGATCGCGTCGATGAGCTCGCTCTTGGTCATGTCACGTCCTGCCCCCGGTGCGCCCGCGCCGCCCGACCCCCGGGATCGCGGAGCCCACCCTTACCCAAAAACTCTCATGAAAATCACATGCTTCCAAACGGGGCGTCAATCGATTTCGCGCGGAAGCACGAGGATCCAGTCGAGCGCGACCGCGCCGCGCTGCGCCGACGGTACGGACGGCGCCGTGATTTCGAGGCGAAGATGACGGGCGCCGCGCGGGACGAGCGTGGGCGGAAGGTCGAGACAGGCGGGGCCGGGCTCGCCCGGTAGCTCGAAACGCCAAATGCGGGCTTCGACGCCGTCGGCCTGGAGACGGACCTCGCCCCGCGCGCCGGCGAGGCCCGCGACCCGCGGCGAGAGCGATCGACCCGCGAGAAAAGAGGCCGGCAACGCGACGGTGAACGACGATGGATGCGCGGTGCCGTCGCCGCGCAGCGCGAGCCACCGGCCACCGGACGCGCACGTGCCCGAGGCCCATGCAGGCTGGGCGAAGCCGTGGGACTGCGCGAGGGGAGGCCAGAGTGATTCGCCTTCGATCACGAGCGTCTCGCTCGGCGGGAAGGTGAGGGGATCGACGCGTACGATCGCGGGGCCGCCGTCGGGCGGGAGGACGACGTGGTGGAGATACGCGGGCGGGCGGCCGTGCGCCTCCCAGGTGAAGCGGTCGAGGGCGTCGCCGTGGGAGCGCGCGAAGGCGAGATCGTTCGAGCTCCAAGGATCGTGGGCGATGGCGAAGCCGTGATCGGTGTCGACGAAGACGAGGCCGCGGGTGACGCCGGCGCGCGAGAGATCGGCGGCCGCGAACAGTGGACGGCCGCCCTCGCGATCACGGAGCTGCGCGTGATCGAAGCCGGCCCGCACCGCGAAGCCCACGAGGGCGAGCGCGATCGCGGCGGCGGCCCAGCGCTCGGGCGCGCGCTTTCGGGCCGCGAAGGCGGCGACGGCGACGGCGGCGAGGGCATGCTCCACCGGCAGGACATCGCAGAAGAAGCGCGCGCCGCCCGCCGGGTAATTGCCGTCGAAATAGAAGGGAACGTAGGCGGCGATCTGCGCGAGCACCGCGAGCCCGAGGGCTCGGCCGCGCCGTGATCGCCGCGCCACGAAGGCGCCCGCCGGCACGAGGAGCGCGAGGGGCTCGAGGTTCAAGGGATCGACGAGGTGCAGCTTGAGGCGGCGCAGCGTGGTGCCGGCCGCGGCGATCAGGCCGAAACCGTCGCGGAGGCGCGCCTCCACGAAATCACCGTGCTCGCCGAGGCAGCCGATATTGGCACCGAAGCCGTAGCGAAAGCACCCGGGCGGGCCGTCGCCGACGGCGTAATAGAGCTGCTGCGAGGACACGCCCCACGCGCCGGTGGCCGCGTGTTGGTGGGCGAAGAAGAGGCACACGCCGGGGACGGCGCCGGCGGCCAGCGCGAGGACGAGGTGGGCTCGCGCGAGCGCGTGGGGGACTGCGTCGTCGCGGAGGACGATGAAGGCGAGCGTGACGGCGAGCGCGAGCGCGCTCATGGGTCGCGTCGCGAAGAGCCAGCCGGCCGCGAGCCCCGCGGCGGCGCCGAGCGCGGCGGCGCGGCGCGGGAGGGCGTGCGCGTCGAGGGCGTGGAAGGTCAGCGCCAGCGCGGCGGCGACGCACAGCGCGGAGAGGCCGTGCGACATGGTGTCGGCGGTGTGGTAGCGGAGCGCGGCGCAGACGACGGAGAAGGTCACCGCGAGCGCGGGGATCGAGGGCGCGCTCGGCGCTCGCAGGCTCTTCGCGAGGTGGCGGGCGAGGTCGAAGGTGGCGACGGTGATCGCGGCCGCGAGGATCGGACCCACCGCGAGCGGCGCGCGCGCGAGGAAGCCGAGGGCGAGGATCGCCGGGAAACCAGGGGGAAAGATGACGGCGGCGTGCGGGCCGTCTTGGTGCTCGCTGCGCACGAGGAAGCGCCCGAGGACCGAGGTCTCGGGCTCCGCGAGCGGGAACGAGAGGCGCCCTCCGGCGAAGCCGCGCGCTTCGAGGAAGTAGCTGGCGGCGTCGATGATGCGCGGGCCGCCGCGGAGGTAGACGACGACGTAGGCCGCGGAGAGCGCGGTCGCGACGACGGCGGCGAGGGCGACGAAGAGACGAGGCCGCGGGGAAGCGCGGAAGAGGCGCGGAGCAACGGCCACGACGGCGAGGGCCAGCGCGAGGGCCAGCCACTGCGCTGGATCGCGCGGCAAGCCCACGGGGGGCACGCTCACCGCGCGCCTCGGGCGGCTTCGCCCGCGCCCTCCAGGATCCACACGTGGCAGTCGAGCCACTCGCCGCCGATGGGGGTGAGCGTGAGATCGAAGCGCTCCGGCAGGCCGGCGGGGAGCGCGAGGGCGGGCTCGATCCAACCCTTGCCGGGCGCGAGGGTGAGCTTGCCGAGGGGGCGGCCGTCGGCCTTCACTTCGAGCTGGAGATCACGGCTGACCGAGGTGCGCACCACCAAGCGGCCGCCGCCCTTGGGTGCGCGCACGCGGGCCGTCTCGCTCTGGCCGGCGGGGATGACGCGGCCGGCGTCGAAGAGATCGCGCTTGGGATCGAGGACGTCGCCGAGCACGTGGAAGTCGACGAAGCCCATGGCGGGGTGGGGGAAGACGTAGCGGTGGGCCTTCTCGCTGAGGAGATCGGCGACGTCGAGCTCGTCGACGATGCGCTCGCCGGGCTCGATCACGCGGGGCTTGCCGCTGCGATCGAGCGGGCTCCAATCGGCGCGGTAGAGGACCTTCTCGGCGCCGCCGCAGATGACGTTGCCGTAGACGGGGACGGCTTCGATGCGCTTGCCGAAGAGCGTGGGGAGGTCGCCCCACCACGATGGATAGATGGCCATCACGTCCGGGCGATCGGCGGGGTGCATGCGCTCGACCAGCTCCAGCGAGGCGCCGAGGCCGTGCACGCCGGCGCGCGCGAAGGGGAGATCGTGGTAGCCGCCGAGGCCGATGATGTCGAGGCCGGGCAGATCGGAGGCGTACATGAGCGCGCCCGCGTCGCCCACGAGGACGCGCCGCGCGCCGAGCTTGGCGAGCTTGCGGCCCGCGGCGATGTGCTGATCGTTGATGTTGCGGCTGGCGCGGCCGAAGAACCAGATCTGGTCGCGCATCTGCGGGAGCTGGTTCTTCCAGAAGGCGAGCGCGAGGAAGAGCGCGACCGCGCCGCGAAGGGCGGCGGCGATGGGCTCGCGCGGGCCGAGCCAGGCGGCGACGCGCGGCGAATGCACGCGGCTCACGATCACGCCGAAGCCCATGGCGAAGAGCACCAGCACCCAGGCGACGGCCGACATCGTGTAGCGCTCGTTCTGCCAGCGGACCTGCCGGTTCATGGCCACGAGGAGGAGCCAGCCGATCGCGCTCACCCACAAGAGGAGCGCATGCGGGCGCGTGCGCTTGTCGAAGAGCGGGACGGCGGCCACCGCGGGCACGATGAAGCTCCACCCGATGGCGCCGGGCGGCGTCTCCACGAAGTGATGGTGCGTGTTGCGGACGACGACGTACTTGAGCAGGAAGAGGTACTCGTCCCACTTCTCGGGCCCGGGCATGTACGGATCGTTCATGCCGAGCTTGGCGATGGCGCCGTTCGCGGACCACTCGCCGGTGAAGACACGGTTGAGCACCGACTGCGCGACGAGCGCGAGCGCGCCCGGGATGCCCACGCGGAGCACGGTGGCGAGGGCCGCGCGGTTGCCGCCCGCGCGCCGCGCGGCGAGGGCCGCGACCACGGCGAAGGCCATGATGCACACCACCGACTCGGGGCGCGTGAGGAAGAGGAGCGCGCACGCGAGGCCGGCCAGCCAGCCGCGCAGCCGCAGCGATGGAATCGCGGAGGGCGGTGCGGCTTCCGGACCGCCACCGGCGGCGCGCACGATGGCGAGGGTGGCCGTGAGGGCGAGGGCCCAGACGCCGAGGTGGAACGCGTTCTCCATGCCGCTCCAGAGCGACCAATCGAGCGCGCCGAGGGAGAGGACGGCCGGCGGGACGAAGTACTTCGCCCAGCGCCCGAGCGGCTCGGTGAGGCGCGCGGCGGCCAGCAGGAAGCCGAGCGTGGAGATGCACGCGACGATCGCGGCCCACACCATCAACGAAGCGCCGCGGAAGCCGACGAGGTAGCCGAAGGCCAGCACGAACGGGTAGGCGATGCTGGTGTTGCCGCTGGAGAAGCCATTGCCCTCCGACCATTCGAAGGGGTAGCCGCGGGCAATGGCGCGGGCGTAGTCGAAATGGATGAAGACGTCGTCGAGCGGGGCGGACCAGACGCCGTGCGTCTGCCGGTGGAGCGAGCCGTAAAACGTGATGGCCGCGTAGAGCACCGCGAAGGCGGCGAACGCGGGATAGAGCCACTCATCGATGCGGGGCCACCGGTGCGCCAGCCATTCCAGGATGGAAGCGCGCGGCGGCAGAGGCGCGCGCGGGGCTTCAGCGGGCCCTTCTTGCTGGGGCTCCGTTTCTTCGAGCGGGGGTGGCACGGGCCCGGTTCTACACGACGTGCCGCCGCGACGCCTGCCCCACCGTCACGCTGGCTGCGGTGTCGTGCGGGCTACCGTCTGCCGCGCGTTGACCCCGAGGAAGGCGGCCGGTAGTAAGGGAGAACATCCGAGCGCCCAGCGTCACGCCGGCGCGCGCGCGGATATGGACGCCGCACCATGCGCTGGTTCGTCGAGATCTCGCCCCTCGGGGCCAAGGCCGGCCCGAGCACGACCCTCTGCGTCGAGGCGCCGCAATGGCAGCCCGCGTTGCAGAAGGCGCGTGCGCTGCGCGGCGACAATGGGGCCCTGAGCAATTTCTCCATCGAGCTGCTCGACGATGGCTTTCGCGCCATCGATCCCTCGGCGCGGCTCCGCTACATCGTGCGGCGCGCGCCGGACGAGACGCCGGTGAGCAGCGGCTCCATTCCGCCGCCCGAGCCCGCCGAAGAGCCGCTCAAGAAGCGCCCCTTGTCGCAGACGGTCTCGTACTCGTCGACGGGCGCGGCCATCATCGCGGCCGAGGCGGAAAAGCTCGCGCCGGTGGTGGCGAAGGGCGCCGAGCCCGCGCCGGCGAAGAGCGCCGAGGCGAGCAAGCCCGCAGCGAAGGCCGAAGCGACGAAGCCGGCCGCCGAGCCGGCGAAGGCGCAGAACCCCTTGATGCAAACGGTGGCGTTCAGCTCACCGGGTGCCGCGGCGGTGAACGAGCCGAGCCTCGAATCGCCGAAGCCTTCGATCGCGGCGAAGCCGGCCGCCAAGAGTGCGACGCTCGCGACGCCAGATGCGGCGAAGACGGCGGCCGACGCGAAGGCGACGGTGGCCTCGAAGGTCGAGGCGAAGGCCGAGACGAAGCCCGCGGCGAAGGGCACCGACGAGAGCAAGTCGCCGGAGAGCGTGAAGGTCTCGAGCCGCGAAGAGAACCCGAGCGAGAGCTCGCCGCTCACGTATCGCGAGGCGGTCTTCGCCGTCGCGCCGGGCACGACGGAGGCCGATGCGCGGCAGGTGATCCTCGATCGGTTCGCCGACGTGCGCGCCTCGCTCGAAGACGCGCGCATGGGCAAGCTCGTGAACCTCGCGGTCTTCGATCACGTCTTCCAAGGCAAGCCGCAGCGGCGCCCGCTGGTGACGCTGACGTGGAAGGACTGGAAGGGTGACGAGCCCGAGCTCCGCTATCCCGCGCGCGATGCGGACGGCGCGCGATCGTCCTCGCCGAGCAGCGCTCCTGCGAGTGCGAAGCCCGCGGCGAACGGCGGCGCCAAGGCCGCGAGCGCCGAGGCTGCGAAGCCCGCGGCGAACGGCTCCAAGGCCGAGCCCGTGGGGACCACGCTGAGCTCGGCGAAGCCGGTGGCGCTGCCCAAGTCCACGCCGGAGACGGCGGTGCCCGTCGTCGCCGCGTCGCCGCCGTCGTCGAAGGCGGCAGACGCCAAGCCCGCGAAGGTCGAGCCCGCGAAGGTCGAAGCGAAGGCGGAGGCCGTCGTGGTGATGCCGGTCAAGTCCATCGGCGACACGCCCGCGCCCGATTCGGTGGCCGTGACGCGCCCGATCCCGACCGTCGCATCGCCGGTGACCACGCCGGCCGGTGACGACGATGTCCCGATCGAGATGGATGCGAACGAGCCCGCGAAGGCCGAAGCGAAGGCGGAGCCGGCGAAGCCCGCAGCGAAGGCGGAGCCCTTGAAGGCGGAGCCGGCGAAGCCCGCAGCGAAGGCGGAGCCCGTGAAGGCGGAGCCGGCGAAGCCCGCTGCGAAGGCGGAGCCCGTGAAGGCGGAGCCGGCGAAGCCCGCAGCGAAGGCTGAGCCTGCGAAGGCGGAGCCGGCGAAGTCCGCTGCGAAGGCGGAGCCCGCGAAGGCGGAGCCGGCGAAGCCTGCTGCGAAGGCGGAGCCTGCGAAAGCGGAGCCGGCGAAGTCCGCTGCGAAGGCGGAGCCCGCGAAGGCGGAGCCGGCGAAGCCCGTTGCGAAGGCGGAGCCCGCGAAGGCGGAGCCGGCGAAGCCCGCTGCGAAGGCCGATCCCGCGAAGCCGGTCGTGAAGACGGAGCCGGCGAAGTCGGGCGCGGTGCCGGCCACCGTGCGGACGGCGCCGGCGGCGTCGGGGCCGAAGAAGAGGCTCTCGGGGGACGATCTCATCACCGAGCTCTTCGAGGCGTCCGCCGATCTGCACTTCCTCCGCGACGCGCTGGAGGGCGCCGAGTTCGTCCTCACGCTGGCGCTGGAGAAGCTGCCGAGCGAGCTCGGCGTCGTCTCGCTCTTCGACATGAACAAGCGCGAGTTCGTGATCGTGCGCCAATCCGGGGGCAAGAGCGCGCTCAACGCGCGGCAGCCGGAGCGCGCGCCGCTCGCGTTCCAAGCCATGCGGAAGCAGCGGGCCATCGTGGTCTCCGACAAGGAGGGCGCGGCCAAGGCCATGGACGATCGCTTCCGCACCATCGGCGTCGAGATCAAGAGCCTGATCGTCGCGCCGGTGGAGCTCGGCGGGCGCTTCCTCGGGCTCATCGAGATCGCGAACCCGCTCGACGGCGGCGCCTTCACCGAGGGCGACGGCAACGCGCTCACGTACATCGGCCAGCAGTTCGCCGAGTTCGTCGCGCAGCACGGCGTCATCGTCGATGCGGCGGCGATCGGCGCCGAAGAGGCGAAGCCCTCGGGCCCGCAGCCGGTGCAGGTCCCGCGTCCGGGCCCGGCCAAGAAGGCGCGCTGATCGACGGCCATCCATGGCGCGCCGGGCCCTCCGCGAAAAGCTGTTCTATTTCGCGCTGGTGCCGGCCATCGTCGTGGCCGTCATGGTGCTCGGCGGGGTCGCGCTCCGCACCACGCTCCAGATCGAGCGGGCCCGCCAGCAGACGGTCTTCGACGCCACGCTCACGCTCGCGGACGAGCGCGTCGACCGGCTCGACAAGCTGATCATCGCGCAGGACAACGTCGTCGCGGCGCACGTCGATCTGGCGAGCCTCTCCACCATCTCGCGGCGCTGGCTGCCCACCGCCGCGCGCGAGACGCCGAGCGTGCGCGCCATCCTGGTGCTCGACATGGATCACGACGAGCACGACGTGCTCGCCTTCGCGTCGCGCGCGCCCGGGCCCGAGGACGACATGTTTCGCCGGCTGGTCGTCGCGCGCCTCTTCGCGCAGATGAACTTCGCCGGCGTGGTCGAGGAGCTCCGGCACCTGCACCACGTCGTCGATGGGCAGAGCCTGCTCGTGAGCTACTGGCAGCGGCTCCACGCCGGGCAGCGCTACCTCGTGGTCGCGTGGCACGACGTGCCGCGCCTCGTGCACGACGTCATGCCGCGGCTCTACCGCGACATCGATCGCGGCGGCCAGAGCCGCATGAACGTGGTCGACGAGGAAGGGCGCATCGTCTTCGGGCCGCCCATCAAGGGCGGTGAGTTCACCGTCGGCCGGCCCTTCCCCACCACGCTCTACAACTGGCGCGTGCAGATGGCGCTCGCCTCGGCCGAGCAGCTCGGGCCCAAGGTCGAGCGGCAGCGCGTGCTCGAGGTCGGGCTCGTGGTCTTCGCGGCGCTCGTGGCCATCGCCGGCGTGGCCATCGTGGTCGTGGCCTCGGTGAAGCAGCAGCGGCTCGCCGCGCTCAAGAGCGACTTCGTCGCCAACGTCTCCCACGAGCTGAAGACGCCGCTGTCGCTGGTGCGCATGTTCGGCGAGATGTTGCTCTCGGGCCGCATCCAGAGCGACGACAAGCGCAGGCAGTACCTGACGATCATCGTCTCCGAGAGCGAGCGCCTCACCGCGCTCATCGAGAACGTCCTCGACTTCGCCAAGGTCGAGCGCGGCAAGGCCGCCTACGAGTTCGCGCCCGGCCACCTCGGCGAGGTGGTGGCCCGCGCCGTCGAGATCTACCGCTACCGCGCCGAGCGCGAGGGGATGGAGGTCTCGCTCCGGGTCGAGGACGGGCTGCCGCTCGCGTCGCTCGACGCGCGGGCCATCGAGCTCGCGGTGATCAACCTCCTCGACAACGCGCTCAAGTACGCGAAGGACGGCGGACGCGTCGACGTCGCGGTGGAGCGCGCGGGCCGTTTCGTGCGGGTGCGCGTGAGCGATCGCGGCCCCGGCATCGAGGCCGAAGAGCAGGATCGGATCTTCGAGCGCTTCGTGCGCGGCCGGCACGCGGGCGAGACGCGCGCGCGCGGGAGCGGCATCGGCCTCGCGCTGGTGAAGCACATCGCCGAGAGCCACGGCGGCCGCGTGCAGGTGGAGAGCCCGGTGACCGAAGATCGCCGCGGCAGCGCCTTCATGCTCAGCATCCCGGCTCTGTCGACGGCCGCGGCCCCCGCGCCGCTGATGTTGCCAGAGAACCCGGGCTGAGCCCCGGGCGTGACGTCAGCCTTCTCGATCACTTTCTGAGCGATGCGATCACACGGATCGCACCGCGAGGCAGTGTCGTCAGCAGGCGCCGGGGAAGTCGCAGGTGAGCAGGTACATCCCGCCCACGCACATCTGGTCGGGGAAGTGTTGCGGCGTGGCGCCGTCGTTCTGGAACGAGCACTCGAGGCGGAAGGTCTGCCCGTCTTGCACGACGATCTTGTTCGTGTCGAAGAGGTGGGGCTCGGGATCGGCCCACTGCGTGGTCTCGTACAAGGTCTGATCCGTCTCTTTGATCGACATGCGGAAGTGCGTGCCGCCCGCGTGCATGTGCGACGACGCCGCGGCGATGCGGTAGCTGCCGCCGGCGGGCTCGTCGTACGCCACGTCGATCGATCCATGCGCCGGCACCTGCAAGCCGTACTGCTCGACCGGCACGACGGTGCGGAACAGGAGGGGCACGATCACGGGCTTGCCGCGATCCAAGTCGAGCGTCGCGCAAGCTTCGGTGGCCGTGGTGGAGGCGTTGAGGAAATGCGCGTCGAAGATGAGCTGCGTGCCTTTGGTGATGCGCAGGCCGATCTGCACGGGCGCCGCGGGGAACGCGTAGTGGACGCCCGAGCTCTCGTAGGAGACGCCCGCGAGCATCTGGAAATTGCCTTTGGTTTGCGCGTCCATCAGCTCGGCCTCGGAGCAGGGCGCGAGACCGTCCGGCTCGTCGGCTGCGCTGCGGCCGACGAGCAACGAATGATGGCCGGCCGCGCCGAGCGTGCCGGCGATGCCGCTGATGTCGATGTCCTCCGGCGCGGTCCAGCGCAGGCACATGGTGCGCTCTTCACCGGGGCCGAGCGAGGCGCCGGCCGCGAGGTGCAGCTTGCTCGCGTCGAAGCTCGGCGCGCACGTGGGCGCGCTGCCGCCGGTGCCGGTGCCGCCGGTGCCGGTGGTGCTCGCGGTCGTCGTGCCGCCGGTGCCGGTGCCGCCGGTGCCGGTGGTCATGGTCTCGGAGGACGAAGAGCAGGCGACCAACGCGCCTGCGACTAAGCAGGAAGAGGCGATGCGCAACAGCATCGCTCAGGTCTATGCAGACGATCAGAGCCCGTCAACGTGTCGTGATTTTCGCGTCGCGGGCGCGATCTGCGAACGCGCCGTGGCCCCCAGCGCATCGATGCGAAATGTCATGCATGGACAGGATGTCTGCCATGCACGAGCGCATCGCTCGGGGCCATGTCGCGTCGTGATCTTCGCGCTGCGGCTCATCCGCGCACGCGCAGTGAACCTGCGCCGCGCTTCAGCATCGATGTGCGGCATGTGGTCCGAGCAGAACAGCCGTCATCGCATCTTCGCCGCCGTTCGCTATCCACATCTCCGCGGCGCGCCATCGCCGCTTCACCAGCGGTGTCCGCAAAGGCGATATCGATCTTCCTCAGGGGATGATCATGGCATCGAGACAACAGCGGAAGCCGGTCTCGTAATACATGAAGCCGTCTGCGTGCGCCGGGTTGGTGGAGGCGCACGTGGGCTTCGAGCCGCCGTAACAGCCGGCCCAATAACAACCTTTGAGCACGTGTGGATAGTTGTTCGTGTGCGGTTGGGTCCGCACCACCCACTCTTCCACGTTGCCGGTGAGATCGTAGACGCCGTCCTCGCTCACGCACTCCGTGTACGAGCCGCTCGGCGCGCCTTGCCAGAGCTTCTCCACTTCGGCCTTGGCCGCGGCGGAGGGCCAGGTGTTGAGCACCGACTCGTTCACGACCTTCCAAGTCTTGTCGTCGTTGCAGCGCGAGGCGACGTGCGTGTCGCCATAAGGATACGTGTGCTTCTGCGAGCCTTCGCAGGCGGAGACCCACTCGTCTTCGGTGCAGAGGCGTTTGCCCGCGGCCTCACACCAGCTCTCCGCGGCCACCGCGCTCTGCATGACGAGCGGATCGGCGCCGGGTTGGTTGGGCGCTTCGTAACGATCCATGCAGAAGACACCGACGTGCGCCATGTCCGCCGGACATGCCATCGGCGCGGAGCCGCCGGTCGACATGCCGCCGGTGCCGCCGCTCGACATACCGCCGGTGCCGCTCGTCGTCGCGCCGCCCGCGCCGCCGGTCGACATGCCACCGGTGCCGGTCGCGGTGCCGCCTGCGCCTCCCTGGGCCGTGCCGCCTGCGCCGCCGCTCGCGCCACCGCTGCCGCTCGCGGTGCTCTGCGTGGTGCTCGCGTCGCTGCCACACGCGGCGAGGAGCAGGGCCGAAGCGGTGAGGAGCGCACGGCGAAGCATGCCCTTCATGATGCCATGCGCGGGCAGTCCGGCGTGACCCGATTCGAGGTGAAGGGAAGGGTGAATACGGCAGCTCGGAGGCGCCCCGCTGCTCATCCAGGCAGCGGTGGCGTCCTCCAATGCATTGGCAGGGTCGTCAAACGGTGAGCAGGCGGCGTCTCCGGGGAGCGCCGGCGATCACCGGCCTTCGCACCACTCGCTGACGGGGTTGTCGACGGCCGTGCAGACCGAGGGATCGGGCGTCTGGTTGCCGGCCTGCGCGGCGCAGTCACCGTTGCACGCGGCGTCGCCGTTGCACGCCGCCATGCAGCCCGCGAGGTCGAACGACACGCCCGCGCACTGCTTCGCCTTGGCGTCGCTTTCGCAGTCGTACGACTGATCGTTGACGCAGCAGTGGAAGCTGTTCGTGTTCGTGCTCGTCTGTCCGCTCCCGCCGGTGTTGGTCTCGCCGCTGCTGCCACAGCCCGCGAGCGCGAGGCCGCCGAACGCCAACATCACGGCTGCGATGAACCCCATCTTCATGTCGTTCTCCTTCGTATCGAAGACAGCGCATTACCGCGCTCACCGGGCGGCGAAAAGGCGCTCTCAGCACGCCGCGAGCGCTCAGGGGCGTTTGGCGCACGGCATGGGATCGAGATCCCGATCGAGCGGGGGCGCCACGATCTCTTTGGCGATGGCGTGCGCGAAGAGCCCCGGCACGCGCACGCGCTCTTCGCAGACGTCGAAGGGGAAGCTCAGCGCGCCGCTCCGACAGACGAGATGCGATCGGGCGGCGCAGGGGCTCCGTCCGGTGAAGTCGACGTGGCCGGTGTCGTCGAGCAGGAAGCCCGCATCCTCGCCGGCGACGGCGTGGAGCGACGCGAGGCGCTCGCCCTGCGGCATGCTCACGAGCAGCACGGCGCCGTCCGTCCCACCCGATGCGAGCAGCTTGCCGTCGCTCGAGAAGGCGACGCTGAGGGCCCAGCCGACGTGTCCCTTCGGCGTCGCGGTGACGGCGCCCGTCTGCGCGTCGAGCAACGTGATGCCTTGGGTCGCGACGGCGAGGTGTTTCCCATCCGGCGAGAAGGCGAGCGCGCTGACGCGATGGCGCATGTGGATGCTCCGGATCAGCTTGCCGGTGGCCTCGTCCCAGAGCCTCACGGTGTCGTCGTGCGCGCCCGAGGCGAGCACCTTGCCGTCCGGTGAAAAGGCTACGGCGGTGACCTTGCCCTGGTGGCCCTCCAAGGGTTTGACGACGGCGCCGTTCACGAGGCTGAAGTGCCAGACCTTCGGGCCCGAGCCGGCCGCGACCAGCTTGCCATCGGGGGAGAAGACCACGGCGCTCTCGCTGTCGGGGAGCAGATCCAGCTTCGTTTTCGCGGCGCCGGTGGCGGTCTCCCAAAGGCGCACGGCGTCGCTGCTGCTCGTGGCGACGAGCTTGCCATCCGGTGAGAAGGCGATGCCCTGCACGGCCGAGGGCAGCGCGGGGAGCGACACGAGGGCGATGCCCGTGGACGCGTCGAGGAGCCGCACGACGCGATCGCTGCTCGCCGTCGCCAGCATCTTGCCGTCCGGTGAATAGGCCACGCGCCCGACGCGATCGGCCTGGCGTGGGAAGGCGTCGAGGAGTGTGCCGGTGATCATGTCCCAGCGGCGCACGGCGCTGTCGTTGGTGCCTGTCGCGAGGTGCTTGCCGTCGGGGGAGAAGGCCACCGAGGAGACTCGATCGGCGGTGCCGTCGACGCCCTTCGCGAGGAGCGCGCCGGTGCTCGGATCCCAGAGATGGAGTTGCCCGGAGCGCGTGGTCGTGAGGAGCTTGCCGCTCGGGAGGAACCACGCGCGTGTGCCGGCGATCGTGCGTTGGATGGTGCCGGTGGTGTCGTCGCGGATCTGCACGCCCGCGCTGCCCACGAGCGCGGTGAGCTTGCCATTGGGCGAAGGTACGAAGTCGCGTACTGCCGGGCTCTCGAGGAGCTTGCCGGTGCGCGCGTCCCAGATGTGCGCCTCGTCCGACTGCTCGGCGAGGAGCTTGGTGCCGTCGGGCGAGAAGCGGAGATCGCGCAGCGAGACGACCTTCGCGGTCTGCAGGACGGCGAAGCTGCTCGCGTCCCAGAGCCTCACGTCGTCGTACGAGCCGGCCGCGAGCCGCGTGCCGTCGGGCGAGAAGGTGACGTGGCGAATCCAGGTGGTGCCCCAGGGCAGCTCCTTGATGGGCGCGCCGGTCTTCGCGTCCCAGAGCTGCACGCTCTTGTCGATGGTGCCCGATGCGAGCAGCTTGCCGTCGGGCGAGAAGGCGACCGCGTTGGTGCCGCGGAGCTTTCCGAGGCGCGCGCCGGAGGCCACGTTCCAGAGGCCGACCTCGTGGTGAACGCCGGTCGCGACGCGCTCGCCGTCGGGAGAGAACGCGAGCGACTCGACGTAGAGGCCGTGATTGCCGAGGACCTGAAGGGGCGCGCCCGACGCCGTGTCCCAGAGGCGCGCGGTCCGATCTTGCGAGCCCGTGGCGAGGATGCGCTCGTCGGGAGAGACGGCCATCGACACGACCGTGTCCGAGTGACCACGCAGTTGGAGACGCGCGCGCAACGTGCGTGCATCGAGGATGGTGATGCCCTTGATGTAGACCTCGAAAGGATCGCTCCCGTGCACGAGCGCGATCGAGCGGCCGTCGGGGAACGGGACGACGTCGCCGATGCGATCGGAGAGGCCGTGATCGAGCTCCATCGTGACCGGCTCGCTGAGCTCGGCGAGCGCTCGATCGAAGAAGCGCTGCGCGCTCGCGGCATCGGGGATCGACGCGGCCGCGAGGCCGGCGCCGACGAGCGCGCGGACGTTCGGCCGCCACGTGTCCCAGGAGGCGAGGTACTTGATGATCGCGGCGCGCAGGGCAGCCGGATCGCCGGTGCGCGCCGCGAGATCGTCGGCCTCGCCGAGGAGCCGCATCGCGTTCGCGCGCGCCTCGCCGGCGGCGGGGAACGATCGATCGAGCCGCGCGGCGTCCGCGAGCGCCGCTTCGGCGGCCTTCTTCGCGTCGGCGGGTGCGTCGGGGGCCGCGGCGATCTCCTTGGCGAGCACGACGGCCTTCGCATACCGGCCGAGCTCCACGTCCGCGGCGATCTCCGCGGCCCACGTGTCGGAGGCGCGCTCGGGGCAGAGGCGGTTCGCTTCCTCGATGGCGCGCGCGGCGCGATCGAGCTTGCCCTTCGCGAGCAGCGCCGGGACGCGCGCACGCAGATCGGCGGCCGGCTTGCACGGCCCTGACGGCGGTGGCTTCGCCTGCGTCGCGGCGAGCTCCACGTGCGGCGGCGTCGAGGTCGAGCATGCTCCCGCAGCGAGCAACAGCAGGCCTCCGAGGCGCCTCGTGGTCTTCACGATGCGCGAGGATACGCGACCGGCGTGGGCTTGCCGTCGCGCCGTTTGCTGGAGCGTGACTGGAAAGGCAGCGTGCGGATGAGGCGACGCGGGCCCGGTCGAGCCGGGCCGCGTCGTTGGACGTCGTGCGTGTGCGCGGAGAGGCCCGTCAGGTCTTGATGGCCCGCGTGGCGTAGAAACAGGGCATGAAGGTCGACACCAGGTGATCGCCGACGTGCTTGTCGCCGTACATGCCGGAGATGACGAAGCCGGCGTCGCACTGGCCGCCGATCAAATCTTCCAGCGTGTGACCGAAGGCGAGCGGGTCGTTGGCGTCGGTGTACTTGCGGCGCTCCTCGTCGGTGAGGCTCGTGAGGTCGGAGTACGGGATGGCGTACTTGAGCTGCGCGACGCCCTGCTTTTCGAGGTCGGGATCGATCGCGAAGCTGATTGGGTCGCAGACGCCGGAGAGCAAGGTGCCGCCGCGCCGGAGGACGCGATGCGCTTCGCGCCACACTTGGCGCACGTCGGGCACGAAGCAGTTGGAGCAAGGGTGGACGATCAGATCGAAGCTCTCGGACGCGAAGCACGAGAGGTCGGCCATGTCGCCCTCGACGGTCGCAATTTGGAGCCCGTCGCGGTCGGCCACCAGCCGATCCTGTGCGAGCTGCGCCGGCGAGTTGTCGAAGACGGTGACCGTCGCGCCGGCCGCCGCCAAGATGGGACCTTGCTGGCCGCCGCCTCCAGCGAGCGCCAACAGATCGAGGCCGCGCAGGTCGGGGAACCAAGAGCGCGGCACGGGTTTGTTCGGTGTGAGAATGATGGACCACTCGCCGCGACGCGCGGCTGCGATCTCCTCGGACGTGACCGGGATCGTCCAGCGGTTGCCTTGCAGCACGCTGTGATCCCAGGCGTCGCGATTGTAGGCGCGGACATCCATGCCCGGCAGCCTAGCTCTTGCTTGGCAACAAGACGATGAGGCGCGCCCCGATTCTCCAGGTGGCGCCGTCTCGGCTATTCGGGTTTCTTCTTCTCGGCGTCGTCGTCCACGGCGATCCGGAAGCCCGGATCCTGCGGCGCCGATCCCTTCTCTCGCGGCTTCACCCCGTCGAACTCGTCGTCTTCGTCGTGCTTCTCTTCCGGCTTCTCCTGCGCTTCGGGAGCCTGCACGCCTTCACCGCGAGGCGGCGCGTCGCCGGGCTTCGTGAGTTGATCCACCTCGACGGCGATGCGGTCGACCACGTTCGCCGCCGCGCGCACGAACTCGCGTCCCGCGTCGTCGATCGCCTTGCCGAAGTCGGTGCGATCGACCTCCTTCTTCACGCCGGCGGCGACGCCGCGCGCCGCGCGCCACAGGTGCGTGAGGCCCTGCTTGAGCTCCTCGGCCGGGTCTTCCTTCTTGTCGCGATCGTCGCTCATGGTGTCGACAGGATATGCGTTCCCGCCCGCGCGGTCGCAAGCGTCAGCGCGCGGTGACCGTGACCTCGACCGCGGTCGCGCCGGCATCGGCCTGCAAAAGCAGGCGCCCCGCGGTGCCGGCGTCGGCGCAGCCGCCGTGGATGGTGACGTCGTAGCCCTCGGGGTAGAGCCGCGCCGGCGTCACCACCTCGGTGATGCCCGCGGACGGCGTGTAGCGCAGCGTGAAACCGCGCGTCTTCGCGTCGAAGGTGAACGTGACGTCATCGCCCGCGACGGCGCGCGGATAGGCCCGCACGATGGCCTCCGCCATGGGATTCTCGGTCCCGTCGGCGCGCACGGGGCTCAGGTCTTCGGCGTTCCATTCCTCGGCGGCGACGCTGTACTCCCACTGCGTCCCGTGCATCCCGAGGGCGTCCAGCGCGTCGAAATGCGCGGTCATGTACGTCACCGGATCGGGGACGTGGTTCACGGTCCCGAACTCGCCGAGGAGCACAGGGACGCTCCACGTCTTCGCCTGGTTCTGCCACTTGGTCAGATCGAGGCGGACGCGGGTCGGATCGCCGCCGGCGCCGCTCAGCGCGCCGTACTGGTAGTAGTGCGGCGCGAAGACGATGCCGTCGCCGGTGGGGCGGCCGAGGTTGGTCGAGCCGAGGGTGGCGTCGGGGCCGGTCGCGTCGAAGAAGATCAGCACGCCCGGCGCGGCGCTCGCGAGGCGCGCGATCATGGACGAATAGAACGAGGTCAGCGTGGTGGCCTCGAACTGCTCCATGTTCTGCGTGCCCCAACCGGGCTCGTTGAGGGGCTCGAAGCCGATCACGCCCGGCGTGTCCTTGTAGCGCGCGGCCATGCGATCCCACATCGCGACGTACGCGGCCTGCACCGAGGAATCGGCCGCCCAGAAGGCATCGAACGCGGCCATCACGCCGGGGTCGCTGAAGTAGCCCGAAGACCAGTTGGCACAGTCGTGGTGCGGCGCGGGCTTGGGATCGGGCACCGTCCACGCGGGGAAGCCGTCGCCGCAGAAGACCTCGGCGTAGATGTCCTGGTGGAAGTCGATGATCGTGTACATCCCGCGCTTCCAGGCGCCGGCGAGGATGGCGTCGTAGCGCGCGAGGTAGGCCGCGTCGTCGGTGCCTTGGGTGGGCTCGAGCGCGTCCCAACTGAAGGGGACGCGGAGCACGTCGATGCCCCAGGATTGGGCGCGATCGAGGTAGCTCGCGAGCGCGGCGTCGAAGCCGCCCTCGGGAACATCGAAGGGGACGAAGGGCGCGAACTTGCTGCGTCCACCGGCGTTGACGCCGCGGAGGATCACCACGCGACCGAGCGCATCGCGGAGCTTCGTGCCGTCGGTGTGGAGGCGCGCATCGGGCACGGCGGGCGCCGTGAGCGAGCACGTGCCGCCGTCGGGCGCATCGCCGCTCGTGGTGCTGCCGCCGCCGGAGCCGCAGCCGGTGAGCAGCAAGGGGAGGAAGAGAAGTGCTCGGCGCATGCGGCGAGGATCGCCTTCACGCCGAGCGCTCGCAAGATCGACGCGCGTCAGCGCTCGCCGACGTGGCTCGCGCCGCGCGCCGCGCGTGGTGGTCCTCGGCCTACGAGGCGCGCAGGTCGGCCTGCGCCGAGAGCTCGAGCGTGCGCGCGTTCTCGGGGACGCCGTGGAGGAAGCGATCGCGCCAGACGGGATCGCGGATCTTCGAGGCGCGGAGGAGGAGCTGATCCCGCGCGGCGCCGATGGCTTCGCGGAAGGCGTCCGTGGCGCCGGTGGCGGCGAGCGCTTCGGCGTGGACGAGGCGCACCAGGGCTTCACCTTCCTCGAGCGCGCCGAGATCGATGAGCGTGGCGAACGCCTCGCGCGCGGCGCAGAGCGCTTCGTCGGCGCGGCCGAGCCCGAGCAGCGCGCGCGCTTCGACGGCGCGGGCCGCGGGGCGCAGCGGGGGCGCGACTTGAAGCAGCTCGGCGGCCTCGCGCGCGTCGCGCTCGGCGGCCGCGAGATCGCCCGAGAAGAGCGCGATCTTCGCGAGGTAGGTGCGGGCCACGCCCTCCCAGCGCTGATCGCCTTGCCGATGGAACGTCTCGACGGCCCGCTGCTCCACGAGGCGCGCCTCGGCGGCGTTGCCGCGGTGGGCGAGGGCATGGCCGAGGTTCGAGAGCGCGCGGGCGGCGCTGTCGTAGAGGCCCATGCGCTCGGCGCTCGCGAACGCGGCGCGATGCGCGGCCTCCGCGCCCTCGAAATCGCCGAGCTCGGCGACGGTGGAGCCCAGGTTGCTGCGGGTGGTGCTGGCGTTGCGCTGATCGCCCGCGGCCTCGAAGGCGGCGAGGGCGGCCACGAAGCCTTCGCGGGTGGCGCCCAGATCGCCTTCGGCCGAGGCTTGGATGGCGCGCATCTGGTGGAGCTGCGCCTTCACCTCGGCGTCGATGGCCGACGGGTCCTCGGCGACGAGCTGATCGATGATGGCGGTGAAGCGCATGGCGACCGCGTAGTGGCCGCCGAAGATGAAGTAGCTCGGGCAATCGGCGAGCGCGATGATCTGCGCGCGCCGCGCGCCGCGCGCGGGCGTGACGGCGCTCGCGTGCGCGAAGAGGCGCTCGACCCGATCGAGGCCGCCGAGCTTGCTGGCCGCGTTGATGACTTGGCGCACGGCGCGGAACCAGGCGGTGCTGCCCTCTTCGAGCAGCTCGATGGCCTCTTGGCCGAGCGCCTCCGCGTCCTCGAGCTCGCCGCGCCACACGTGCGCCTCGGCCTGCAAGAGCTGCATCGCGCCGAGCTCCGCGGCCACCGCGCCGGAGTCGACGCCTTGGGCGCAGCGGTCGAGCACGGCCGGGAGATCGTTGGCCTCGAGGGCCTGCTCGGCCGCGCGCCGGTACCAGCGCACGGCGCGCCCGGGCTCGCCGCCGCGCCGGAAATGCTCGGCCATGGCCATGGCGTCGGTGTGATCGGTGCGCTCCAGCCAGTCGCCGGCGAGCTGGTGGCCGAGGGCGCGATCGGCCTCGGTGAGCATGGCGTACGCGGCCTCGCGCACGAGCGTGTGACAGAAGACGTACTCGTTCTCGGCGGCGGTGGAGGGCGCGACGAGCTCGCGCGCGGAGAGCGCCACGAGCATGCGCCGCGCTTCGTCGAGGTAGCGATTGCCGCCGAGGAGCGCGGCCACGCCGCCGACCCAGAAGCGATCGCCGAACACGCTCGCCGCGCGCAGCGTGCGCTTGGCTTCGGTGCCCTCGGCGTCGAGGCGGGCCTCGACCGTGCCGAGCACCGAGTCCGGCAGCACGTCGCCGCGGCCGGCGGCGACCGCGCGGATCAGCTCTTCCAAATAGAACGGGTTGCCCGCGGCGCGCTCGATGATGCCGCGCACCACCTCGGCGTCGACGTCGGCGCCGAGCGCCTCGCGCACGAGCCGCTCGGCCGCGCGCGTGGGCAGCGGACCGAGCCGGATCACGGGGACGTCGCTCTTGGTCCAGGTGCCGAGGAGATCGTTCTGCGCTTCGGGGCGCGCGAGCATGAGCACCATCAGCGGCAGATCGCGGAGGTTTCTCAGCGTCGAGTCCACGAGGCGCGCCGTCGCGCCGTCGCCCCACTGCAGATCTTCGAGCACGAGCAGCACCGGGTGCGCGGCGCACTCGGCCATGAGCCACTCTTCCCAAGCGGCGCGCATGGCATCGCCCATGAGCATGGCGTTGTCGCGCGCGGCCACGAGCACGGCGTTGCCCGCGTCGGGGAAGGGCGTGCTGATGAGCTCGCCGAGGAAGGACACGATGTGCGGGAGCTTGGCCTCGGGCACGGTGCGCGCGAGGCGCGTGGAGAGCTTCTTGCGACGCACCTCGAGGGGCTCGCCTTCGCGGATGCCGGCGGCGTTGCGGATCACGTCGGCGACGACGCCGAAGGGCGAGCCGCTCGCCATCGAGTCGGCGCGACCGGAGAGCACCTCGACCGGCTCGCCGCGCTTGCGGACGCGATCCACGAGCTCGCGACGCAGGCGCGATTTGCCCGCGCCGGCCGCGCCCGTGACCAGCGCGGCGCTCGCCACCGGCTCGGCGATGCAGCCCGAGTAGATGCCCTCGAGCATCGAGAGCTCGCGCGCGCGACCGTGGCATTGCGTCGGCTTGCCGAGGAGGAGCGGGATGCCATCGGGCGCCGGCGCCGCGCCGCGCAGCGCGAAGCTGCTGGGCGGAGGCGCGTTGGCGCGGCTGCCGAGCGTCGTCCGCGCGCCGCCGCTCTTCGGCGGATCGGAAGGCCGCTTGCGCCCCGAGAGCGTCGAGCCCGCGCCGCCGGGCTTCGTCGAGGCCACGCTGTCGGGCCCGTAGCCACGCGCCGACGACGAAGGCGATCCACCGCGCGCCGACGACGAAGGCGATCCGCTGCGCGCCGACGACGGCGCGGTCCAGCTGGGCACGCGCTCGGTGCTCTCGGCCGCGGGGCTCGTCGTGGCCTCGAACATCGCCGGCGGGAACCGCGATGCGCCGGCGGGCGGAGGCGCCGGGAGCGGGGCCGGCGGCGGCAGCGATCCCGCGGCGATGGGCACGTCGGTGGTGCGGTCGCGCTCCACGCGGAAGCGTGCCGGGAGCATGCCGGCCGTGGCTTCGTCGAGGCTCACCACGCCCGGCTTCGTCGTCGCCAAGAGGCGGGCCGCGCGATCGATGACATCGCCTTCGACCACGCGCGCGGCCACGAGCCCGCGTCCGGTGGCGATGGTGATGGGGATCTCGGGGAACTGCTCCCGCAGCGCCAGCGCGCAGAGCGCGGCCCGCTCCGCGCGATCGAGCGCGGTGCCCGGCGTCCACGTGGTCACGATCATCGCGCCGCCGGCGAGCGGCGTCAGATGTCCCCCATAGGGCTCGACCACCGCGGCCAGCGCGACCGGCGAGCGCACCTGTTGCGGCCGCGAGCGGACGCTGATCTTCGCGTCGCCGGCGAGCACCACCGTGACGAGGCGCTGCTCGCTGCGCCCGAGGGCCGCTTGTCGCTCGCGCGTCGAGTCGGCGCTGTGCAGCGTCGTCGCCAGATCCGAGAGCTTCGGCCGCGGCGTGCGCGTCACCACGCTCGGCGGCAGCCGATCGATCTCGGCGGCGACCTCGAGGATCGTCTGCGGCCGATCCATCGGGTTCTTGGCGAGCATGCGCCCCACGAGCGCATCGAGCTCCGGGATCTCGGGCCGCAGCTCGGAGAGGCGCGGCGACTCTTGGATGAGCAGCTTGGCGAGCACCGCCATCGGGTTCGCGCCCTCGAACGCCGGCCGGCCCGTGAGGCACTCGAAGAGCACGCAGCCGAGCGAGAACACGTCCGATCGCGGATCGTGCACCGGCGACCCTTCGACCTGCTCGGGCGCCATGTACCCGGGCGTGCCGAGGAGCATCCCCGTCTGCGTCAGCCGCCGCGCATCGCCCGCGAGGCCGGCCACGCCGAAGTCGACCATGGCCAGGTGCTCGACGCTGTTGTCGCGCAGGAACAGGTTGCTCGGCTTGATGTCGCGGTGGACCGCGCCGCGCTCGTGGGCGCAGGCGAGCGCCGCCACCGCTTGGCGCATGACGGCGAGCGTCTCCGCGTCGGAGAGCCGCGTGCGCGCGATGCGGGCCGCGAGGTCTTCGCCGTCGAGCCACTCCATCGCCAGGTAGTGCTCGCCGTCCGTGGTCAACCCGTGCCCCACGTAGCGGACGATGTTCGGGTGATCGAGCTCGGCGAGGATCGCGGCCTCGCGCACGAAGCGCTCGATGTCCGTGGAGTCGTTGCCGCGCAGGATCTTGAGCGCGACGGGCCGCCCTTCGCGCCGGTCATCCGCGCGGAAGATGGTCCCCATCCCCCCGGCGCCGACGCGGGCCACGATCACGTAGCGTTCGTCGATGAGCGTGCCAGGTTTCAAGATCGCGGCGCCATTGTCGCAGAAATGGCGGGCACCGTGCGCGAGAACAATGGGGCGCCCGACGGTTCTTGGGCGGCGGGCGGCCGTGGGCCTTGTTCACTGGCAGGACGAAGATCCAGTGTTGCCTGGACAGCCCGTGCCCACGCAGTAGGCCACCGCACCTTCGGGCAGCGTCGCGGGGCTCGGGCCCTGGTCGTGCGGGACGAGGACGGCGCAGCTGTCGTGGAGGATCGCCGCGCCGATCTGCACCGTGAAATGGATGCGGTAGACGCGCCCGTCGCTCGTGCCGTTGCGCTCGGCGCGCAGGTCGACCGTGTGCGGCCCCGAGATCACCATGTCGGCGCAGGTCGATCCGTCGCCGCTCTCGCCCTTGCCGGGCGCGTCCTCGACCTCGTCCGAGGTCACGCGAACGATCGTCCCCACCGCGTCGATGTCGTACGTGCCGCCGCACCCATCGCTCACGCGGGACACGCAGTCGCTCAGATCGATGGTGTGGTACTTGTGGTTCGGCGGCCAGAGCTCGATCGGCGTGGTCACGATCTGCGGGACGACCTCGGGCAGATCGACCGCGAAGCTGCACGTCGCCGCGCCGATGGCGTCGCTCGCCGAGCACGAGACGGTCGCGTCCGTCGCGAAGGCCGTGTCGAGCGACGGCGTACAGCTCACGGGGAGCGCCGCGCCGCTGCATTGGCTGTGCGCGGAGACCGAGACGCCCGCCGCCAGCGTGCCTCCGCAGGTGAGCGTCTGATTCGCCGGGCAGGCGATCACCGGCGGATTCGTGTCCGCGACGTGGACGCGCTCGTGACAGGTCCGCGTGTCGCCGACGCCGGTGACGCAGGTGAGGGCCACGGGGGTGATGCCCACCGGATACGGCCCCGGCGGCGACTGCGTGCACGTCGCCGGCACCGTCGTCGTGTGGTTCAGGATCGTGCCCGGCCCGCTCGCCGTGCACGCACCTGGATCGGTCGTCGTGAACACGTCGGCGCACGACAGGAAGATGGGCGGCGTGATGACCGCGTCGCGGGCCGAGCCCACGGCCTCCTCGTTCGAGCTCTCGCTGCGCGCGCAGCTCGATGTGGCGGCGATCGTGATGCAGAACGCGAGGACATACCTGCGAGACATGGAGCACCCCCGGACCGGACCCGCGCACGGCGGGCCGTCTGTGTGGAAATCGCCCGGATCGGCCCTGCGCGGCGCCTCGAGTCGTTCGAGCTGCACGCACGATTCACCTGATTTGGCGCGATTTCGTTATCCGCCAGATGTCCCACGATCGCGACGCCGGTCAAGCCGCCGGCGTGGAATCTTCCGCCATGCCGCGCACGCGATCACCGTTGGAAACAGCCTCGGGATGTATGGGTCGAACGCATCGCGCGCGGCGCAGCGATCGCGTCGTCACGCCGAGCCGCGTGTGATGTGTGGGTCGAACGCGTCGCGCGCAGCGCTCACGTCGGCACGGCGTGTCGCGCGTGATGGCTTCGCGATGTATCGGTCGAACGCGTCGCGCGGCCGCGCAGCGATCATGTCGTCGCGCCGCTCGTGATCGCCATCCGCGTCGCGTCGCTCGCGTTTGGTCGAACGCGTCGCGCTTCGCTCACGCCGCCGCGGGCTTGCCGTGCGCCGCGGTGGTGCGCATCGATTGGCTCCACGCCGTCGAGCGGTTGCGACCCGAGCGTTTGGAGACGTAAAGCGCCTCGTCGGCGGCCTTGAACATCTCGTCCCAGCCCGCGCCGGCCTCGGGGTACGTGGCCACGCCGATCGAGCACGTCACGCTCACGCTCAGCGGCTGGCCGTTCGGCCCGAGCTTGCCCTGCGGATGGAACACGGTGCGCCCGAGCTCCTCGCGCACGCGCTCGGCGAGGAGCATGGCGCCGCGCGCATCCGTCTCCTCGCAGATGACCACGAACTCCTCGCCGCCGAAGCGCGCCACCGCGTCGGTGTTGCGCTTCATCCGCCGCAGGATCTCGCCGAGCCCCTTGATCACGATGTCGCCCACGTCGTGCCCGTACGTGTCGTTCACCTTCTTGAAGTGATCGATGTCCGTCACGAGCACGCTGAGGTGCCGGTTGAAGCGCTTGGCCGCCGCGATCTTCTGCTCCGCGACCTCGATCATCGTCCGCTTGTTGAGCAGGCCGGTGAGGCCGTCGGTGGTGGCGAGCTCCTCCAGCCGGCGGAGCATCCGCGCGTTGGAGAGCGACACGGCCATGTGGCTCGCGAGCACCTCGAGCGTGCTGCGGGCCGCGTCGTTGAACGCCGCGCGCCGCCGCGATCCGAGCACCAGCGTGCCCAGCGGCCGCTCGTGCACGAGCAGCGGCAGCACCACGATCGACGGCATCGGCGGCGGCGCCACGCGCCGCGTGAACACCATCTGGCGAGCCGCGTCGTACTCCCCGCGGTACGGCAGCGGGTGCCGGTTCTGCAGCACCATCGAGACGAGGCCCGTGTTGTGGCGGAACTTCTGCCCGACGATCTCGCCCGCCCCATCACCGCTGACGGCGCGGACCTCGTGCATCTTGTTGGCCTCGTCGAAGAGCGTCACCGCCGCGAAATCGACGCTCGTGATTTCGCGCGCGCTCTTCACGCCCGCCTCGATCACGTCGCCCTCGGTCGTGGCCGCGCCCAGCGCCTCGGCCGCGCGGTAGAGCTTGCCCTGCTCCACCTTGGCGCGCTCGAGCTGCACGAAGACGCGCTCGTTCTGAATGGCGCGCACCGCATAGCGGCTCGCCTCTTCCACGAGCTCCTGCTCCTTCGGCGTGAAGGCGCGATCCTCGAGCCGATCGACCACCAGCACACCGCGCAGCGCACCGTGCTCGTACACGGGCAGCGCCAACACCGCGCGCACGGGGCACGGCCCGACGTAGTACGGCAGCTTGTACCCCGTCTTGAGCCCCGCGATGGCCACCGCCGATCGCTGCGAAATCGCCGCCCCGAAGATGCCATCGCCCGCGAGGAACGGCCCCTCGGACAAGCTCTGCGCGTCGCTCGAAAGCTCGCTGATGCGGAGGTGCGTGGCATCGTCGTTGTGCCAGAGCAGCATCGCCGTGTAGAGCCCGAGCGACTCACGCAGCAGCCGCAGCGCGAACAGCACCGATTGGTGGATCTCCTCGACCCCCGAGCGCGCCAGCCGCTCCTCGTCGCCGTGACGCGCGCCCGGCCGCGCCGCCGCCGGCGCGCCGAGGAGCCGATAGCTGCGCGCGTCGTCGCGGAGCCGCGCGATCTCCTGATCGAGCCGCGTCTTCGAAGCCTTGCGAATGCGCGCGATCTCCCCGCGCAGCACCGTCACGCTGAGCGCCGCGAACACGATCATGAACCCGAGGTGCGGCGCCGCGCGGAGCGGCATGGGATCGCCGTACGCGAGGTTGCGAACGGCGACCTCGAACCCCGTCGCGAACATCACCGCCAGCACCGACGCCGCCGGCCGCGCGAACGCGCTCACCAGACCAACCGCCACGTACACGGCCGGATACGTGCGCCCATCGAGCGATCCATCGAGGTGCACCGCCAGCGCGAACGCCGTGACGACCAGCATGATCGACAGCTCCACGTCGCCGAGCAGCGTCCCCTCGATGGCCTGCGCCCGCTTGCGCACGAAGGCACCGAGCACGACGGCGAGGCCGAGGCCTCCCGCGATCGCGTACGTCAGCGGCAGCGGGCTCTGCGCGTCGAGGAGAACGAGGCCCGCCAGAGCGAGCGCACAAGCGATCGGCGCGGTGACCCGAGCCGCACGCCGGACCCAGAGCACCAAGAGCACGAGAGGGGCCATCGAGGTAAGCGGGCCTATCAGACGCGCTTACGGCGGGCCCACTTCTCGGCGCGGGAAGGTGGGATATCGTGGACGCCGCCGCGGAGATCCTCGCGGCCCTCGAATCGATGCGCCTCGGCATTCGCCTCCAACTCCTCCTCGCGCTCGGCTCGCTCCTCGTGCTGGCGTTCGTGCCGCTCTTCTTCGCGGTTGCCGGCCTGACCCGCGCGACGATGACGCACGTCCGCTCCACGAGCGCCGCCTCGCTCGGCCGCGCCGTCGCCGGCCACGTCACCGCGCGCGCCGCCCACGCCGGCGAAGATCTCCGTCCTCTTCTCCAAGCCCAGCTCGGCCCCGACGGCATCTCCGCCATCGGCGTCTACGATCGCGAAGGCACCCTCGGCGTCCGCGTCGGCGACCCCAAGGCCTCGGGTCATCTACCGATCACCATCGCGCCCGGCACCGAGCGCGTCTCCACCGTGCAGAAGGGCCGCGGCGCCGCGCTCCTCGTCATCGTGCCCGCCGACGATTCCGCGCCCGCGCTCGGCGCCGTCGGCGTCGTCGTGCGCACCGATCTCGCATCCACTCCATCCGCGCCCCTCGTGCGCCTCGTCGCGCTCTACACGGGCACCGTCGCGCTCTCACTCCTCGTCTTCGCCTACTTCTCCATGACGCGCCTCGTGGTGCAGCCCATCGACGCCCTCTCGCACGCCGCCCGCCGCGTCGCCGACGGCGCCCGCCGCCTCGAAGCCCCGCGCCAAGGCGCCCGCGAGCTCCTCGATCTCGGCAAGAGCCTCGAAGAAATGACCGCCCGCCTCCGCGCCGACGAAGAAGCGATGCGCCTCAAGATCGCCGAAGTCGAACGCTACGCCCAAGATCTCGCCCGCGCCCAAGAGCGCCTCGTGCGATCGGAGCGCCTCGCCTCCGTGGGCCGCTTGTCCGCCGGCCTGGCCCACGAAATCGGCAATCCACTCTCCGCCATCCTCGGCTTCCAAGAGCTCCTCCTCGCCGGCGGCCTCACCGAAGAAGAGCAACGCGACTTCACCACGCGCATGAAGCGCGAGACCGAGCGCATCCACAAAATCCTCCGCGACCTCCTCGAATTCGCCCGCCCCGCCTCGCGCGCCGGCGCCGCGAGCGACCCCGAGCCTCCTGGCTCCATCGGCGACGCCATCGCCGACGTCGCGGCCCTCGTGCGGCCGCAGCGTGCGTTCCGCGATGTCGAGCTTGCTACCGAGGTCGCTGCCAACCTCCCGCGCGTCGCGCTCTCGCACCCGCGCCTCGTGCAGATCGTGTTGAACCTCTTGCTCAACGCCGCCGACGCCGCGCCGAAGACCGGCGGCCGCGTCCTCGTGCGCGCCGCGCGAGCAGCCGACGAATCCACCGTGCGCATCGAAGTCGAAGACAACGGAAGCGGCATCGCCCCCGAAGTCAAAGACACCCTCTTCGAGCCCTTCGTCACCACCAAGCCGGTTGGCGAAGGCACGGGCCTCGGCCTCGCGGTGTGTCGTGGGTTGGTGGAGGCAGTGGGTGGGACGATTGGTGTCGAGTCGGCGGAGGGCGGTGGGGCGCGCTTCGTGATCGAGCTGCCTATTGAACGCGGCGGTTGAGCGTTGGGAAGAAGCCGTTGACTTCTTCGTGCGAGCGCGTCACTCGCTCCGTTGAGTGAGCCGTGCACCACGGCTCGTTCTCACCGTCAGGAGATCACGTTACGGTTCTTCAACCGTCGAGCCGACCTCGAGCAGCCTCTGCAAGGGTCTCTTGCGCGATGGCGCGAACCTCGTCGTTCGCAGACTCCTGTGCTCGCTGCTTCAAGAGCTGGGGAGTTGTGTGCCCCCCTCGCCGAACTCGTGCCCGTCGATCCATCGAAACGAGAGATCGAGCGCTTGCCTTGCATAACCCAAATCTTCCCAGCCTGCTGCGCGAACCAGGACGGAATGCCTGCTTTGAAACTCGATGACGAGCCGTTCGGCATCAGGTGCGCCCGAGGGGAAGCGCTGGAAGTCGAGTTTAGACAGAGGGGCGCTCGCCTCCGCCGCACGGAGCAGCCCGCGCAGTCCCGGCTTGGGCCTGTCGCTGTCACAGGGACCATGCACCTCGCGCAGTACATCGGATGTCAGGGGCAGCAGACCACGCGGAGCATCCGGTGCACGCAGTGTCTTCGGCACGTAGAGCAACGCGGGGCGACGCTTGACCGGGTAGAGCAGCAGGAGCGCATCGTCGGAAAGCTCCAGCAGAAGCGAGAAGTATCTGGTTGTGTGCCACGCTCGTCGAATCGAGGCCTCAGCGACATGGGCCGAGATCTCGGCCACGCGAAGAATGTATTCGTCCCCGCTCGCGTAAACCTCTGACAGTTCGCCCGACGATGAACCAAACGGATGCTCATCATCATCACACAGCAGAGCGCGATCGGCGGGCTCCGGATGGTCCAGCGGTTCGAGGCCGTAGCTCGGAAGCAATCGATTGCAAATGAGGCATCGCGGTCCAGTTCGAAGGTCTTCCGTGTGTTTCATTTCGTCCTGCCACTGTCTGAAGCTTGCCGGTTTCGACCTCATGTTTCAGGGACGTTCCTCCGGACATCGACTTTCTCAAAAGATCCAATCGAACGGGAGGAATGGTGGCGGAGGCGCGACCCCGGGACGAACTCGTAGGCCAATCCGGGCTAGAGCACCGATCAGTTCATTCGCGGCCCCTTTCGGGGATCGACAATCCTCGTGGGTTCGTGATCTTTTGGTCTCCGGCGGCGCCGGGTCGCGCCGCATGGAGCGACACGATGAAGAGCGCCGTACCCCGCTGGACGCCGAGCATCACGATCAGCAAACGCGAGCAGATGTTGCTCAAGCGACTGGAGAAGAATCGGCGCCTGTTCGCCATGCTCCGTCTGCATCGGGTCGACCTGTTCGACGACGACTTCCAGGATGAGCTCGCGACGATGTATCGCGACAGCGGTGAAGGCAAAGTGCCGGTTGTGCCGGCGCTCTTGGCGATGGTCCTGTTGCTCCAAGCGTATACGGGCGTCTCCGACGCCGATGCCGTGGAGATGACGGTCGTGGACGCGCGCTGGCAGATGGTGCTGGACGTGCTCGGCGCAGAGGAACCCGCCTTCTCCCAAGGCGCGCTGCCTGCGTTTCGTGAGCGGCTGATCCGAAGCGACATGGATCGACGTCTGCTCGAACGAACCGTCGAGCTCGCGAAGAAGACCGCGATCTTCGATTGGAAGAAGCTGCCCAAGACCTTGCGGCTCGCGGTGGACTCTCGTCCTCTCGAAGGCGCGGGGCGCGTCGAGGACACGATCAACCTGCTCGGGCACGCGACGCTCAAGCTGCTTCGTGCCGCGGCGGCCCGGCTCTCGATGCCTGCCGAGGACATCGCCAAAAGCGCCAAGGCCCCGGTGTTCTTGCACGACAGCATCAAGAAGGGGCTCGATATCGACTGGGCAGATCCCGAGCAGAAGGCCGGCGCCGTCACCGCGCTCGTCGCGCAGATCGACGCGCTCGCGGCATGGATCCGCGCGCACGCGGGGGATGCCGTCGAGGAGCCCCCGCTCAAGGAGTTGTTCGCGCTCATCGCGCAACTCCGCAATCAGGACCTGGAGCCCGATCCTTCCGGTGGCGGACCTCGTGTCCGCAAGGGCGTCGCGGAAGATCGCCGCGTGTCGATCGGGGACGCGGACATGCGACACGGCCGCAAGAGCAAGTCCAAGCGGTTCAACGGCTTCAAACAGCACCTGGCCTGCGACCTCGATACGCACCTGATCCTGGCGTGCGCCACGCTGCCCGCGAACCGCCCTGAAGCGGACGCCGCGCCCGACTTGAGCCGCGATCTGGCGCGCTACCCGGAGCGAAATACGATCGGCGCGCTGTACATCGACCGCGGCTACGTCGGAAGCTCGCTCGTCGAAGAGACGCTCGCCTGCCGCGGTGAGGTGCTTTGCCGACCGTGGACGTCAAGCAACGGCGCTCGGCTCGACAAGCGCTCGTTCCCCATCGATCTCCGCTCGCGCACGATCACCTGTCCAGCCGGGCAAACCAGGAAGTTTCGGCTCGGTCAGGTCGTCTCCTTCGCCCCCGCCATCTGCGGGCCTTGTCCGCTCCGCGCCCCATGCACCAACGCGCGCGAAGGCGCCGCCCGTACAATCCACATTGCCAAGGACGAGCCGTTGCAAAAGCGCCTCCGCACGTTGGCCGCGACGAGCTCCGGGCGCGCCAGGCTAAGAGAGCGCGTCACGGTCGAGCATCGTTTGGCCCACCTGTCGAACAAGCAGGGACGCCGGGCACGCTACGTCGGGACCAGGAAGAATCTGCTGGATCTGCGCCGCTACGCCGCCCTGCTCAACCTGGAGACGATTCAACAGCACGAGGCGGCCCGGCTCGCCGAAGCCGCATAGATGGCTTCAAACGAACTGTTCGATGCTCTAGCCCCTTATTCAGCGACGACGTTTGTATCCCTTCGCGGAATGCGAACGTCGCATCGCGATACGGAACGCGTCTGGCAGACGACGAGTCACCGCCGTTTGCTGCACCCCGAGCCGAGCGCTGGTAGCCGGAGCGCGTATTGGCGCGTGCCGCGCTATCCCATGTCGTATGAAGCTCGTTCGCCTGCGAACGATGGTGTCGGTGTGAGAGCTTCTGCCCGAGCCTCGGCTCTAATTCAACCCCGCTCCACCCGCTCGCCACGGCTCGTTCCCCCCGAGCTTCTCGATCTGCTTGCGCAGCCCTTCGCCGGGCGAGATCGCTTGGATGCGCTCCAACATCGCGCAGAGTCGCGGGGAGTCGCCTTGTTGCTCGTAAATGCCACGGAGGTTGTTGAGCATGCGCACCAGGATTTGCACTTTGGTGGCGGGGTCGAAGAGGCGGGGAGGGGGCTCGCGGTCTTCGCCGGTGACGCGGGCGTAGAGGGCTTTCAGCTCTTCGCGGGCGAGGGCGCGGCCGGCGAAGGGATCGATGAGGACGGCGCCGCGGGGCGTGTCGCTGCGGACCAGGAAATGGCCGGGGAAGGAGACGCCGCGGGCTTCGATGCCGGCGCGGCGGCAGATCTCGGTGAACACCACCGCCAGCGTGATGGGGATGCCGGTGCGGCGGTCGATGACGTCGTTGAGGAAGCTGTTGCGCGGGTCGTAGTACTCCTCGTCGTTGCCGTGGAAGCCGGCGTCCTCGTAGACGAAGCGGAGCATTCGCTCGATGCGGGCCTCTTCGAGGTGGCCGTCGCTGTTGGGGCGGGCGCGGGCCACGGCGGCGTTGGCGCCGCGGCCCAGATCGTCGAGGCGGGCGATGTAGCGGCGCACGTCGAGGCCCGGGTACTCGCTCTCGGCGATGAGGAGGGCGGCCTCGGCGAGGTCCAGCTCGGCCTCGGGGCGAGCGCAGAGGTGCGCGAAGAGGGTGAGGTTGAGCCGGGCGGTCATCGCCCGGATGCCTAGCGCCGAACCGCTCCGGCGGGTACCAGGCGGAGAGCCCCGAGGGCGTGATTCGGAAGGTCGTGTCGATCACCATGGGCCGCGAGCGAACCCATCGCTGCGCCGGCGCGGATCAGAGCGTCACTTCGAACGGCGCGCGGGCGAGCACATCGCCCTTGCGGTTCTTGATCACGGCCGTCCACGCGCCGGGGGTCTTCGCCGTGCGCGTGTAGGCCCAGGTCCGCCAGCGCGCCGAGGGGCCGACGGCGAGCGTCACGTCGCCGTGCGGGGCGCCGCCGCCGGGAGGCTCGAACTCGACCACGATTTCGCCGGGACCGTGGCCCCGGTTCTCGACCTCCACGTACGCGTAGATCTTGCCGCCTTCGCTCTTGAACGAAGTGCCCTCGTCGATGGGCTCGCGGTTCTTCACGCCCTGCGCGAGCACGAGGCGTTTGACCGAGAGGAGATCGTCGCCGCTCAGGGTCGCCTTGCGCGGCTCGGGCTTCTCCGGCGCTTTCGCGGGGGCGTGGGGCACGCGGCCGGCGCGGGGGCCGGGGTCTGGGCGACGGGAGCCGGCGCGATCGGAGCGGCGGCCGTCGTGCTCGCCGCGGTCGCCGCCGGCGCATCCGCCTGCGACGTGGCCCGCACGCCGCTGCGCTCGCCGCAGCCCGCCAGCATCGCCGTCCCGAGGAACATCGCCGCCGCCATCATGATTCGCGTGCTCACCTGGTCACCCTCCGTGGCAGCGCGACTTCCGCGCCGCCGTCGTTGTGGTGGGGGCTTCGAGCAACCGGTGGACCAGCGTCGGACGCTGCAAAACCAAGGGTTTGCGAGCGCGGGCGCGGACGAATCCACCGCAGGGCGTGTCCATTCGACCGCGCGGCGCCGGGAAGGACGGGTCTCGTGTAGCATCGCGCACGGTGACGTTCGCGGAGGCCTACGCCGAGCTGGGGATCGGTCTCGACGCCGGGCCCGATCAGGTGCGGCGCGCGTACCTCCGCCTGCTCAAGACGCGCAAGCCCGAGACCGATCCTCAGGGCTTCATGCGCCTGCGCGAAGCGTACGAGCTCGTCAAGGGCCACGCGGACACGCTCGCCCGGCTGCGCCGCGATGCCGGTCCGACCTTCGGCGTGGCCGAGAAGCCGGTCGAAGAGGCGCCCGCGCCGCCCGTCGAGCCGGAGGCCGGCCCCGAGCGACAGGAGACCCTATCCGTCGACGCACGGAGCGTCCCGGAAACGCAGGACGGTGCATACGTCGACGCACGGAGCGTCCCGGAAACGCAGGACGGTGCATACGTCGACGCACGGAGCGTCCCGGAAACGCAGGACGGTGCATACGTCGACGCACGGAGCGTCCCGGAAACGCAGGACGGTGCATACGTCGACGCACGAAGCGTCCCGCAAGTGCAGGACGGTGCATACGTCGACGCACGGAGCGTCCCGCAAGTGCAGGACGGTGCATACGTCGACGCACGAAGCGTCCCGCAAGTGCAGGACGGTGCATACGTCGACGCACGGAGCGTCCCGCAAACGCAGGAGAGCGCGTTCCACGAAGAAAGCGCGTCCCCGCCTCCTTCGGGGGCTCCTGCGGGTGGTGGTAAGAAGGGGCCTGACGGTGGTGAGGCTCCCGGCGCGGGGGCGAGGTGCCGCCGGATTCGGGGAGGGCGCCGGCCGATGAAGAGGGGGCGCCGGAGGCGGAGGAGGCGCCGGGCTCGGAGGAGAAGCCCGAGGGCGGTGATTCGATTGCGGATTCCGCGCGGCGGTTGGCGGAGGCGTTCGACGCGGCGGCCGTCAGCCCGGATGCGCCCGTGCCCTCGATGTTCGAGGCGCAGCACACGTTGCTCGCGCTCCATTGCCTCAACGATTTCAAAGCGGCGCGGAGGCTGCACCGGAGCGCGGCGGCGTGGCTGCGTGCTTCGGGCCAGGAGTCGAGGGTCCTGCGCGGGGATGCGGCGGCCGTGTGGGCGCTCACCCGCGAGCTCGGTGCGCTGCCGGGCAGCTTCTCGCCGGAGATTCGCGCGACCATCGCGCGATCGGCGGTCTCCGGGGATTTCTCGCTGGTGACGGAAGAGCTCGCCGTCTTTCGCAAGCGGTGGCCGCGCGCGGCCAAGAAGTCGGCGGACACGCTGCGCGAGAAGGCGCCCATGATCGCCGCGATGATTGCCGACACGCTCGACCCTCCCAAGGTCAAGGCGGCGCCGGCGCCCGCGCCCGCGTCGGGCGATGGATCGTGGCGTGGGTTGTGGGTGATCATCGTGATCGTGCTGGGGCTCGTGCGGGTCCTCGCCGCGGGCTCGTCGTCGTCCCGCTCCTCGTTCGATCCGTCGCGCTTTCCGCCGGCCAAGATCGAGATGCCGCACCTCTCCCTCCCGGACCTCGACGCCGGGATCATGCCGCCGCTGGACAACGTCTTCCGGGACCTCGCGATCCTGGCCCTCGATCGGCTCAAGCAGCACGTGCGCGCGCAGAGCGCCGACGCTGGAGCGTCGCGAAAGAAGCGCGCGGAGGCTCTGTCGAAGGACATCAAGGAGCTCGACGGCGCGCTCGCTCACGGAGACTGCGTGGTGGCGAGGGCGCGCGCGACGGCGATCCGCGCGGCGTTCTCGCCCGACGGCGGGCTCTCCAACGACGCCGTGGGGCTCGCGATGGCCATCAACGTCGACAGCGACGTTTCCACGTATTGCATCGCGGTCGAAGCGCGCCGCGATCCGAGGCCGGTCTCACCATGAGCAAGAGTCCCATCGTCGGCATCGATCTCGGCACCACTTTCTCCCTCGTCTCCGTGCTGCGCGATGGGGTGCCCGTGGTGCTCCCCAACGCCGTCGGCGAGCTGCTCACGCCGAGCGCCGTGAGCATCACCGAGGACGACACGGTGCTCGTGGGCGCGCCCGCGCGTGCGCGCGCCACCACGCACCCGACGCGCACCGCGCTCGCCTTCAAGCGCGACATGGGCACGCCGAAGAAGTACGAGATCGGCGGCCGATCGTTCTCGCCGCCCGAGCTCTCCGCGCTCGTCCTCGGCGCGCTCAAGCGGGACGCCGAGGCCGCGCTCGGCTGCGCCGTGGAGGAGGCGGTCATCACGGTGCCCGCGTACTTCGGCGATCTCCAGCGCCAAGCCACGCGCGACGCGGGCGCCATCGCTGGGCTCAAAGTGGAGCGCATCATCAACGAGCCGACCGCGGCCGCGCTGGCGTACGGGCTCCACGAACGACACCGCGAGATGCGCGCCGTGGTGCTCGATCTCGGGGGCGGCACGTTCGACGTGACGGTGCTGGAGATCATCGAGGGGGTGGTGGAGATCCAGTCGTCGGCGGGCGACGCGCGGCTCGGCGGCGAAGACTTCGACGAGGCGTTGGCCGATCGCTTCGCGGCCCGCGCCAAGGCGCAGCATGGCTGGGATTTGAAGCGCGAGCCGCGCGCGTGGGCGCGCCTCCGCGACGCCGCCGAAGGCGCGAAGAAGCGGCTCTCCGAGACGGAGTCGACGTCCGTCGCGCTCGTTGATCTGCCGCTCGGCGGCGGGCGCACCGGCAACCTGGAGATGACGCTCTCGCGCGACGAGGCCGAGGAGGCGTGGGCCGCGCTGCTCGAGCGGGTGCGCGCGCCCATCGCGCGGGCGCTGCGCGATGCTTCGCTCAAGGCCGACAAGATCGACGAGGTGCTCCTCGTCGGCGGATCGACGCGCATGCCGTGCATCGCGCGGCTCTCGGCGAACATGTTCGGGCGGCTGCCGCTGCGCAAGCTGCCGCCCGACGAGGCCGTGGCCATGGGCGCCGCCGTGCAGGCCGCGCTCAAGGACGGCGACGCCGCCGTCGAGGACATGGTGGTCACCGACGTCGCGCCCTTCACCATGGGCATCGCCACGGGCACGCACCTCGGGCGGCAGCTCGTCTCCGGGTTGTTCAGCCCGATCTTGGAGCGCGGCACCGTCATCCCCGCGAGCCGCGTGGAGCGCTATTCGACGATGAGCGACATGCAGCGGGAGATCCGCATCGAGGTCTACCAGGGCGAGCACTCGCTGGTGCGCGACAATCAGAAGCTCGGCGAATATCAGGTGAAAGTGACGCCCAAGCCCGCGGGCGACGAGAGCATCGAGGTGCGCTTCACCTACGACCTCAACGGCATCCTCGAAGTGGAGACGACCGTGGCCTCGACCGGGAAGAAGGAGGCGCTGGTCATCGAGAAAACGCCGGGACGCATGACGGCAGCCGACGTCAAAGCAGCACGCGCGGCCATGGAGCGGCTGAAGCTCCACCCGCGGGATGCGCTGCCCAACACCACGGCCCTTTCGCGGGCCGACGCGCTCTACGTAGAGCTGTCGGGGCCCAGCCGGGAGGAGCTCGGCCACGCGATCGCCGGTTTGCGCGCGGCCCTCGAAACGCAGGACGAGAAGGAGATCGCGCCGCGACGTGAGCGGCTCGTCGCGCTCGTGTCCGCGCTGAAGCGCCGCTGATTCCCGGTTCGTTTGGCCGAAGCCCGTCTGCTACCACGATCACATGCACCGTCTGTCGCTCCGCAATGCATTGTTCGCCGCCCTGGTGTTGGCCGGCTGCGCTGCTCCCAGCGCGTCGTCCGCGCCGCCGTCCCGCGCTGCCGGGCCGGCGCCGTACGACGTCCCGCCCACCGCGCGCGGCGGCGCGCCCGGGGTCGCCGCGGCCGTGGCCGACCCAGGCCAGCTCCCCGCGAAGCGAGAGACCGCCGCTGCCGCGCCCGCCGAAGATCGCACGATTTACCGCGTCCCCGTGGGCAGCTCGCCCGCGCTCGGCAAGGCGACGGCGCTCGTCACCATCATCGAGTTCGCCGACTACCAGTGCCCGTTCTGCGTCCGCGCCGAGGACACGATGCGCGCGGTCATCGCGCGCTACGGCGACGATGTTCGCCTCGTCCTCAAGCACGAGCCGCTCCCCTTCCACAAGCGCGCGGAGCCCGCCGCCGAGCTGGCCTTCGAGGCGCGCGCGCAGAAGGGCGAGGCCGCCTATTGGTCCGTGCACCGCCTCTTGATGGGCCAGCGCGGCCAGCTCACCGACGACGATCTCAAAGAGGTCGCGGAGAGCGCCGGCCTCGACGCCGACAAGGCCCTGCGCAACGTGACGCAGCGCAAGCACGCGGCGAAGATCGAAGAGGACAACGATCTCGCCGACGACGTGGGCGCCGGCGGCACGCCGACGTTCTTCATCAACGGTCGCAAGATCGTGGGCGCGCAGCCCATCGAGCGGTTCGTGGCCGTCATCGACGAGCAGCTCGCCGCCGCGCGCGCGGTCGTCGCCAAGGGCATCGCGCCGGCGAAGGTCTACGACACGCTCCAGCAGGAGGCGGTCACCACCGAGATCGACAAGGTCGACGTCCCCGCGCCCACGGCCGACAACCCGAGCCGCGGCCCCGCGAACGCCAAGGTGGTGGTCCAAGTCTTCAGCGACTTCCAGTGCCCCTTCTGCAAGCGCGTCGAGCCCACGCTCGCCGATCTCGAGGCCGCCTTCCCCGGCCAGATCCGCATCGTCTGGCGCAACCACCCGCTCTCGTTCCACGCCCACGCCCGCATCGCCGCCGAGGCCGCGCTCGAGGCCTACGCGCAGAAGGGCGCGGCCGGCTTCTGGAAGATGCACGGCATCCTCATGGGGAACCAGTCCGCCATGGATCGCGAAGCGCTCGAGAAATACGCGGTCGACCTCGGCCTCGATCTGGCGCGCTTCCGCCGCGCCCTCGACGAGGGCATCCACCGCGCCGCCATCGAGGCCGACACCAAGGTCGCCCTCGCCGCCGGCCTGACCGGCACCCCGAGCTTCACCATCAACGGCTACAAGATCACCGGCGCCCAGCCCCTCATCCGCTTCAAGAAGGTCGTGCAGCGCGCCCTCTCCGAAGCGAAGTAGCTCCACGCCCGCATCCACGCAGCTTCACGGCTGCATTCACGCCCGCATCCGTGCAGCCTCACGGTTGCATCCACCGCGTCACCGCCTGCATCCACCGCGCCTCCCGGCTGCGTCCACCGCGTCACCCTCCCGGCTGCGTCCACACGCCTCCCGGCCGCGTCCACCACGCAGCTTCACGGCTGCGTTCACCACGCAGAGCAGCCGCGAGCGCGAGCGAGCGGACCCCAGCACACGCTTCCCGATGGTGGGGGGTGCTCAGGGGGACCGCGGCGTGTGGATGCTGTGCCGGCGCGCTTGGTGGGTCCGCTCGCTCGCGCTCGCGGCTGCCGGCGTTCGTGGTTGCCGGCGCTCGCGGCTGCCGGCGTTCGTGGTTGCTGGCGTTCGTGCCGGCGTTCGTGGTTGCTGGCGGTCGCGGCTGGGTTCAGGCCTTTGCTTTGCGACGCTTCTTTCGGCGCTTGCGGGGGGCTTCGTCGGTGCCGATCCAGGTGTCCAGGCGCACGCCTTCCAGATCGCGGAGGCGCATGGCTTCCAGGATGCGGGGGAGCGCTTCGAGGCTGACGGGGCGGAAGTCGTCGCGTTCGGCGGCGTCGTGGAGGAGGATGATGGCGCCGTCGCGGAGGCCGCGGGTCACGCGGTGGACCACGCGATCGGAGGTGGCGCCCTTCACGCCGTCGAGCGCGCGCACGGACCAGCCGACGACGGTGACGTCGAACCACTCGAGCGCCTGCGCGACGCGCGGGCTCGTGAGGCCCACGGGGGGGCGGTAGAGGACGGGGCGCTTGCCGGTGATCGAGGTCACGGCGTCGATGGCCTTCTCGATGTCGTCGCTCACGCGGGCGGGGGAGCGGAGGGCGAGGAGGCGATCGTGATCGTAGCCGTGCACGCCGATGGCGTGGCCGCGGGCCGCGATGGAGCGCAGCACGTCGGGGTGCGCGAGCGCCTTCTTGGCGATGACGAAGAACGTCGCCTTGGCGCCCGCTTCGTCGAGCTGGTCCAAGATACGCGGGGTGTGCTCGGGGCTCGGGCCGTCGTCGAAGGTGAGGGCCACGCCGCGCGCTTCGCGGGGGCCGCGCCACACCACGTCGACGAACATGCCGAGGCGGAGGAACGCGATGCCGGCGCCGAGGAGGAGCAGGTAGCCGGCGACGGCGGCGATGGGGACGTAGAAGGGCAGGGGCCTCAAGACGAGGCCGCGCGCGATGAGCGACAGCGCGCCGACCGTCGCGACGTAGAGGGCGACCCGCGCGGGCGGCATCTACTTCTTGGCGCGCTTCTTCTCGCTGCTCTCGAGCAGCTCTTCGTCCTCTTCGGCGCCCTCGTCCTGCGAGGCGATGCGCCGGCCGCCGTTCTGCGCCTGGGCCTTCTCGGCGCCGGCGGGGGCGGCCTCCTCGTCGGTCGCGTCGTTGTCGGCGTCGTAGAAGCCGCCGAGCAACGCCGCGATGGCCGCGAGCGAGGTGATGGCGAAGCCGCCGAAGGTCGCGCCCTCGGGCGCGAGGTTCCCCGCCGGGATGGGCAGGGCCATGGTCAGCCAGTGGCGGGCCGCGGCCATGAGGCCGACGCCGAGGAGGGCGCCCACGATGGCCTTGGCGCCGGCCTCGATCTTCGCGTCTTTGGCCCAGATTGGTTTGCCGGCCACCAGTCCGATCACGACGCCCGTGACGGCGGCCGCGAGGTAGGCGATCAAGGCGCCTGGCAGCGCCATGCCCAGCTTCACCAGCCCGAACCCGAGGAGACCCCCGACCACGAGGCCCTTCACGATGCCGATCAGCAGGCGCCCCAGCATTGTTCTCCATCCTTGGCACGAGCGCGGCCGACGTTCAACATGCGCCCGCTTCAAGCTGTGCGCTCTCCCCCGCCCTCCGGTCGCTTCCTGGGGCGGGAAGGGGGCGCGCGACGCCCCGACCAGCATCCGCCCCTCTCCCCTCTCGGGGTGACGGCGCCGGACCCTGACCGAATCCGCCGCCCGTGCTCTTCACCACGCTCAAGTACGCCGCCTTCTTCGCCGTCGCGTTCGTCGGCTCCTGGTCCCTCGCGCTCGTCGCCCGGAGGCCCACGCCGGACGGCCGCCCTCCCGTGGCGGCGCTCCTCCGCACCGTCTTCCTCCTTTCGCTGAGCTACTACTTCTACGCGTCCTGGAACTGGCGCTACCTGCCGCTCATCTTCGGCTCGTCGACGGTCGACTACTTCCTCGCCCGGGCCATCGATCGCGAGCCGCGCCCGCGGGCCCGCAAGGTGATGCTGGCGCTGACGGTGGCGCTCAACCTCGGCTTCCTGGGCTTCTTCAAGTACTGGAACTTCACCCTCGAGAATGTCCGCCTCGTCGCCTCGCTCTTCCACGGCGGCGCCCTCCCGCCGGCGGACGAGACGCTCAAGGTCCTCCTCCCGCCGGTGGGGATCTCGTTCTTCACCTTCGAGTCGATGAGCTATGTCGTCGACGTCTATCGCGGCGAGCTCAAGCCTCATAAGAGCTACCTGAGCTATCTCCTCTTCGTCGCGTTCTTTCCCCACCTCGTCGCCGGCCCCATCGTGCGCCCGCGGGATTTGCTCCCGCAGCTCGAGCGTCCGCCCGTGCTCCCGCAAAGCGACGGCGGAGAGGCCCTGTTTCTCATCGCGGTCGGCTTGATCAAGAAAATGGTGATCAGCGACCAGCTCGCGCAGAACTTGGTCGATCGCGTCTTCGAGCGGCCCGTGAGCTATTCGGCCCTCGAGGTGCTGGCCGGCGTCTATGGCTATGCCGCCCAAATCTATTGCGACTTCTCGGGCTACACCGACATCGCCATCGGCTCGGCGCTCCTCCTCGGCGTGCGCTTCCCCAAGAACTTCGATTCTCCCTACAAGGCGACGAACCTCGCCGACTTCTGGCGGCGCTGGCACATCTCGCTCTCCACGTGGCTCCGCGACTATCTCTACATCCCGCTCGGTGGCAATCGCGGCGGCGCGTGGCTCACGTACCGCAACCTGATGATCACCATGGTCCTCGGCGGCCTCTGGCACGGCGCCTCTTGGACCTTCGTTTTCTGGGGTTTCTTGCATGGCCTCGGCCTCGGCGTCACCCGCGCTTGGGAGCGTCGCGGTCTCGGCGAGGGCGCCTCCAAGCCGCGCAAACGGCCGGAGCCGAGCCTCGTATGGCGAGTCGTCGCCACGGTGCTGACCTTCCATTACGTCTGCCTCGCCTGGATCTTCTTCCGCGCGCAGACCTTCCAACAAGCGTTGTTGGTGCTGAAGCAGATTGGCACGCTCACCACCTTCCATCCCAACCTGCCTCCGCTCGTCGTGGGGGTTCTCGGGATCGGGATCGCTTCGCATTACGTGCCCGAGTCGGCCTACGAGCGCATGAAGCGTGGTTTTGCCGATCTGCCCGCGCCCGCGCAGGGCGCGCTGCTTTTCCTGGTCGCGGTGCTCTTGCACGAGGCGGCGAGCGCGGAGGCGGTGCCTTTCGTGTACTTCCAGTTCTGAGCCACACGGCATGACCGTGTGCGTGACGACAAGCACCCTTCATGGCCTGTCGCTTGCCCGTCTGGGCACGACCATGAAACCTGTCACGCTCCTCCACGCTCTTACGCGACGACTCCTCACGATCCCTCGGCGCGCGCGCCTCTCTCTGGGCGCGCTCGCCATGGCAGCGCTCGCCGCCGCCGCCGTTTCCCTGGCTGCGCCGAGCGCGCTCGCGAACCTCTACGATCGGCTCCCGGCCCGCTCCCGCGCGGCGCTCGACCGCGGTGCGCAGGTCGTTCGCACGCAGGAGATGGAAGGATCGAAGTGGCCCGCGGTCACGGTGTATCAGCTCGTCGCCGTCCCGCCGGAGGTGGCCATGGCCGTGTTCACCGACTTCGGTGGACAGGCGGCCTATCTCAAAGACTGTTGTGGCCTCCTCCAGTCCATCGTCAAAGATCCCGCGGTCGACGGTGATCCCCGCGTGCAGCGCGTGTTCTACGAGATCGCCGTCCCCGTGTTCTCCAACGAGCAATACGAGCTCTTGGAGACGCTCGCGAAGAACACCGATGGCAGCTACTCGGTGACGTGGAGAAAGATCGGCACCGGCGGCCACAGCGACGACATCGTCGGACAAGCCATCTTCGAGCCGCAGGGCGACGGCACGCTGCTCTATTACAACAACTTCGTGAAGATGAACGCCGTGGGCGCAGGCCTGTTCGCCGGCCGCTCGGTGGACGCGACCAAGACCACCATCAGGGCGATGGCGCGGAACATGGAAGAGCGTTATGCGGCCGGCGGCCGCCGCCTGCGTGACGACCTCGCGCGCCTCCGGGCCGCTTTCGCGCAGTGAGCCTCTCTCCCGAAGAGGCCCGCCGGCGGCGCGATCAGAACGTCAGGTGGAAGCCGTCACATACGATCCCAGGCTCGCGCGCCAGCGAGCGCGCCGGCACCCGCTTGGCGCCATAGACCAACAAGGGAATGCCGACCCCGGCCGCAATGAGACCGCTGATGAGAAGGCCGAGGCCCGCGCGTTCGCTCGAACGGCAGCCGAAGGACGTGCAATTGCTGTCGTAGGCGCGTGCCCACGCGCCGATGCCCGCGCTGATGGACACCACCACGCCGGTGAGGAACGCGGCGCCGCCGAGCCCGACGAGCGCGGCGCCGGCCGTCATGGCGGCCGTGCTACGGCGCACCCGCGGGGGCGGCTCGTACGGTGGGGGCTCGCCGTAGGAAGGAGGCAGGTAATAGGCTTGCGGCGGCGCATAGGTCGATGTCGCGCTGGGCACGATGATGACCTGCGTGGGCGGCGGCGCCCCGGGCGCAACGCTGGCCGGCGGCTGCGGGGCCGGCCCGGGCGCGACGGGGACTTCGGCGTGCGCCGCCGAAGCCCACACGAGGACAGTCGATGTAACGAGCACCGTTTGGAGCGACGTGCGCATGCGATCCCCCACCTCGGATGATGATCCGAGAGCCAGGATACAGGCCCTTCGGCGGGGCGCCAGTGCGTATGTCTTTACTCGGCGGCGACCTCGGCGCCGCGCTCGGGCGCAGAGATGATGTGCACCGCCATCATGTCTTCCAGGTACTTGTGCATGTATGCCTCGGTGAGCTGGGGAAACACCGCGTCCACCTTCGCTTTGGGGCGCGCGGCGAGCGCGCGCAAACGCGCTTGGAGCTCGGTGGTGTCGAAGCGTTGATCGCTGCGCGCCGGCCGCGCCCACTGCTGGATGATGGGCAGCGGCGAGCGTTGCTTCTGCGCCGCGGGGAGCGCTTCGAGCCGCTCTTGAAAGGCCTCGTACCAGCGACCGTAATCGTCGATGCGCATGACCGGATAACCGGCGCTCCGGATCCAATCCACGAAGGTGTCGAGCGATACCCCATCTCCCCAATGGGGGTTGGTCACGTGGTAGGTGGCGACGCCGGCGCCGCGCTCGATGGCGACGGCCACGGAGGCGATGCTCTGGGCCACGAAATCGACGGGGGATCCGTCGAAATGGTGCGCGCCGCCGGATTCGTAGAACGAGCGCGGCGCCGTGTGGGTGTAGACCACGCCCGCGAGCAGGCGGGTGAGGAAATCACCCGTGTTGACCTGACCCACGTAGCGGCGGTGGGGCATGATCATGCTGCACCGGAAGATGCCAATCGGCACCTCGAAGCGGGTGGCGGCGTCGTGCATCAGCACCTCGCCGGCCCATTTGCTGGTCGCGTAGCCGACGGCATAACCCGAATTGGTGGGCCGCTCCTTCCACAGCGAGAGCGCGTCCTCGCTCTCACGCACGGGCGTGCGCTCGTCGCGGCCGGCGGCCACGCCCACGGTGGAGACGTAGGCAATGCGCTTCCTGCGCTTCTGCAGGGCGAGGCGGAGGATCTCCACCGTGCCGAGCACGTTGGGCTCGAAGAGCTGTTGATAGGAGAAGGCGTGATTGACCAGAGCGCCGTTGTGGACGATGGTATCCACCTCCTGAGCGAGCTTGTTCATCACCTCCTCGGAGAGGCCGAATCGGGGCTTCATCAGATCTCCGGCGAGCGCCACGAGGCGCCCTTTGGCCGAGAGCTCTTGGAAGCGTTGATGGAGGCCCGAGTCGCTCTGGTATCCGGCGTGGAGCCGCTCGAGCGCTTCGGCGTCGCTGCCGGCGCGGACGACGCAAACCACCTTGCCGCCCTTCTGCGGCAAGCGTCCCAGGAGATCGAGGAGCAGGAAGCGGCCGAGGAAGCCGTTGGCCCCGGTGAGGAAGACGACGCGCGCGTCGGGCGAGACCGGGGCGGCGCGCGCGACGGCCTCGATTTCTTCGGCCGTGAGGAAGCGATCGAGCTTCAGATCCGAGGCCCGCACGACGGTCGCGCCGGCGCCGTGGATCTCCGCGAACGAGACGACCCGCGCGCTGCCCGAGGCCCGCGCTTCCACGTACTTCACCAGGCTTTGGACGTTGCTCGTGGGATCGAGGATGAGGCCGACGGGGACCGCGAAGCCGAAGCGCTCTTCGAGGATGGACGAGAGGCGCACGGCCGAGAGCGAGTCGCCGCCGAGCGCGAGGAAGCTCTGGCCCGCGTCGACGTCGCCGATGCCGAGGGTGACCTCCATGGCGAGCATGACCTGCTCGGACACGCTGCCGCTGCGGCGCTCGCGCTCGAGCTTCTCGAGCTTCTCGATTTGGGTGCGCTCGATCTCCGCGAACATCTGCCCGAGCTTCGCGCCATAACGCTCCTTGAGCTTGGGACGAGAGGGCTTGTTGCTGGCGGTCAGCAAACCATTTTCCCGGGTGAAGGGCGCCGTCTCGAGGATGAAGTCGCGCGGGACCTCCCAGCGCTGCAAACCCTCCTCGCGGGCGATGCGATCGACCTCGCCGCGGATGAGGTGCTTCATCGCATGCTCGCTGGGCGCGGCGCCGAGGCGGGCGGCGACCGCCTCGCGATTGGGCACGACCACGGCGAGGAGATAAGCACGCATGCTGTCGCCGTGAACGTAGATCTGTTGAATGAAGGGGCTTTGAGCGGCATAGAGCCCTTCGAGCCGAGCGGTGCTGACGAACTCGCCTTGAGAGAGCTTGAGGACGTTCTTCTTGCGATCGATGAGCTCGATCTCGTCTCGCCCGTGCAGCGCCACGATGTCGCCGGTCTGGAGGTATCCATCGGCGTCGAAGAGATCGTTCGTGGCCTTTTCGTTCCGGTAATACCCGGGCACGTGCTGGCGCATCTTCACGAGGAGCTCGCCGCGCGGATGGGGCTTGTCGCTCCGGCGATAACCGAGCTCGGGGACGTCGGCGAGCTTGAAGTCGAGGACTTCGTCGTGCGCGATCCGACCGTCGAAGCTGATGATGCCGGCCTCGGTGGAGCCATATCCATCGATGATGGGAATCTCGAAGCTCCGCTCCAGGAACGAGACGATCTCGGGCGCCGTGGGCGCCGTGCCCGTCAATCCATAGACCAGGCGATCGCCGAGGAAGGAGCGCATCTCGGCGGAGATCTCGGCCGCCATGCGCTCCCGCGCGTCGTCCGCGAGGCCGAAGGCGCGCCGCACGAGCTCGGCTTGGTAGTGCTGGTAAATCATGGCCGAGACCCGCGGGATGAACATGAAGCGCGTGGGCCGGACGATGCGGATGTCCTCGAAGAGCGTGCTCATGTCGCTCTTCTGGACGAAGTGGAGCACGCCGCCGTGCATGAGCGATCGCATCACCTCGAAGCGACCGGCCGCGTGGTTCAGCGGCATGTAACAGATGTTGATGGCCGCGACGTTGGGGACGCGCTCCTTGGATTGGATGCGCCACTGCTCGCGCATGAGGCTCTCGGGGAACATGGCGCCCTTCGGCGTGCCGGTGCTGCCCGAGGTGTAGAGGATGGCCATGAGCGGATCGGCTTCGTTGCGGCCCTCGGCTGGATCCACGCTGGGCACGAGGCCGTGCTGCCGCCCGATGCGGGCGACGTCCTCCATGGTCAGGAGAACGAGCTCCTTGCCGTGCGCTTCGCGCAGCGCCTCCATGCGCGCCGTGAGCGCCTCGTGGCGCGCGGAGTCCTTCTCGTCGTGATCGATGACGATGATGCTGCGCACGGCCGGGGACGCAGAGATCGCGGCGGCGATGGCGTCGAGCTGCTCGGCGCTGCACACGACGGCGCGGGGCTCGGTCTCGCTGAGGATCTGGCGGAGATCGACGGCGGGCATGCCCGTCTGGAGCGGCACCGAGACGGCCGCGAGGTACAGGCAGGCGAGGTCGGCCACGACCCAATCGATGCTGGCGAAGCCGGAGATGGCGACGCGATCGCCCGGCTCCACCAAGCCGCCGTGGTGCAGCCCGCTCGCGAACGTCTGCACGCGGCTCCAGAGGTCGGCGTAGCTCAGCGTGTCGAAGCGCGCGAGCGAGCGGCGCTTGCCGTCCTCGACGACCGACGCGCGCTCACCGAGGGCCGGGCGATCGGCGTACAGCGAGCAAGCGAGCGCCACCGTCTCGATGGTCGATCGCGGCTCGGAGGAGAGCTTCGCGATGGCCTCGGGGACGGGGAGGGATCGCTGGAGCTCGGGATCTTGGGCGATCCGTCGCTGATGGCGATCGAGCGATTTCTGGAGCAGCTCTTCGTGATCGCGCCGGACATCCATGGTCTCCCTCCGTGAAAACGAGGGAGCATGTCGGGCGCTACCGCGGGATGGTCAAGCAGGCGGGCGGGCTCGTTCGGCCTGGATTTGGAGCGGCTTGCGGCCCCGTCGTGAGATCAGGGCCGGCTCGTCCGGCCCGGGGTTTGGGGCCGCTTGCGGCCCCATCGCGATCACGATCACATCGGCCAGACGATGCCGCGGGCTTTGAGATCGTCCACCGTCTCGAGCAGCGTGTCGCCCGGGTCGCGCGGCGAGAAGCCGAGCTCGTTCTTGGCTTTGCTCGGGTCGACGTACCAGAAGCACTGGGCCATCTCGGCGCTCACGCGATCGAGGTCGGCGCCGATCGAGACGTGCTTTTGCAGCTTGTCGAGGAGCGCCGAGCCGGCGCGCGCGAGCAGCAGGCTGCGCGGCGTGCGCACGCGTGGAGCCTGGACACCGGAGATGCGCTCGAGGCGCGCGAAGAAGGCCTCGATGGTGAGGTTCACCGCCGAGAGCAGGTAGCGCTCGCCGGCGCGGCCCTTGTCGATGGCCGCGATCATCGTGGCCGCCACGTCGCGCGCGTCGACGAAGCTCATGCCGCCGGCCGGGACGAAGGGGACCTTCTTCTCGATGAAATTCACCACGTCGCCGGTCGACGAGCCGTGCACGTCCCCCGGGCCGAGGAGCAGCGTGGGGTTGATGCTCACCACCTGGAACGAGGGGCCGCTTCGATCGAGCGCGGCGCGCTCGGCGTAGAGCTTCGAGCGGTAGTAGGGAAAGCGGGCCACGAGCTCGATGGGATCGGGCGCAGTCTCGTCGCGCACGTCGTCGCGATCTTCGCTCACCGCCACCGTGCCGCTCGTGCTCGCGTAGACGACGCGGCGCACGCCGGCGACGCGGGCCGCGTCGAGCGTGACCTTGGTGCCCTCGACGTGGACGCGGAAGAGATCCTCCGCGTCCTCGGGCTTGCGCGAGACTCGGCCGGCGCAGTGGAAGAGCACCTCGGCGCCCTCGGCCGCGGCGCGCACGCTCGCGCCGTCGAGGATGTCGCCGCGCCGGATCTCGACGCCGAGCGCGGCGAGCGCGGGCTCGTCCTTGCGGCAGAGCGCGACCACGGGATGGCCCGCCTCGCGCAGCTGGGTGACGAGGTGACGGCCGAGGAAGCCGGTCGCGCCGGTGACGAGGGTTCTGGGGCGCGCGCGCGCGCCCGTCTCAGCGTGGCTCATGCGAGATCGAAGACCTTCTGGAAGGTTTGCAGGAGCGAGATGTCGTTCGACTTCACGAGGCCCGTCATGAATTCCATCGGGCTCGGGGTGTAGGCCTCGCGGACGATCTTGTTGAAGATCTCCGGCGTCGTCTTGAGCACGCAGTCCGCCTGCGATCCCGGCGGCTTGCCGATCGTGGCCTTGCAGCTCTCCGGGCTCACCGTGAGCGTCCACTTGGCCTCGTTCTCGGCGCCGAGCGTGAAGTAGTACGTGATGGGCGCGGGCACGCGACCGGGCACGTACTTGGTCTCGAGCTCGCGGAAGAGCCCGACGAGCGGGTGCTCCTTGATCACGGCCTTCTCGTCGAGGCTCTCCATGCGCCGCAGATCGAGGACGCCGCCGTCACGCAGCGTGGTCACCGCGAGCTGCGTGAGCTCCGCGACCTTGCGGCTCGCGACCGCGAGCTTCATCCCCGCGGTGAGCCGCTTGAGCTCGCTCACCTCGAGCGGCGGGCCGATGCGCGCGACGATGTTGCGCTTCGTCGGGATCTTGCCGCCCTTGGGGAGCGCCTCGCGCGTGCCGCCGAGGTAGATGGGGAGGATGTCGATCTCGTGCACCAGCGCGAGGTGACCGATGACGGGCTTGAACTCGTGGATCTTCCCGTCCGGCGAGCGCGTGCCCTCGGGGAAGATGAGCACGGTCTTGCCGCGATCGAGGATGTCACCCGCCTGGCGGAGCGCGCCGCGGAGGCCGCCCTTGCGATCGAAGGCCGCGAGGTTCGTCAGGTTCTCGAAGAAGGCCCGCTGCACGCGGCTCTTCTCGAAGAAGTAATCCTGCGCGGCCAGCGAGACGATGCCCTCGCCGTAGGTGCCGAGCGCGTACTTCACGAACCCCATGTCGAGGTGGCTCGAGTGGTTCGAGGCCACGATGGTGTTGCGGTTGTGCGGGATGTACGCGCGGCCGTAGACGCGCGGGCTCATCACCTTCTCGTAGAAGCCCATCTGCACGGAGCCCATCACGCGCTTGGCCACGTCGCGGACGGCCTCGGGCAGCACGATCGGCTCCTCTTCGGTGGACTCCACGGCGCGCGCGCTCGGCGACGATCCGGCGCCTTCGCCCACGAGGCGCTCGACGTCGGCGACCGTCTCGCACGCGGCGAGGCGCGTGTTGTCGACCGGGTGGCCGACCTGCGCTTCGAGCGCGACCGAGAGCTCCATGGCCATGAGCGAGTCGAAGGCGAGATCCGCCTTGAGGCGCGTGGTGCCGCCGATCTCGCTCGGCTTCTTGTTGGCGATGGTGGCCACCGCGTGGCGCACGGCCGACGTGCCGCCGTCCTCCGCGCGCGGCAGCTCGGTGGCGCTGGCCAGCTTGGCGAGCACGGCCTTCACCTCGCTGCGCTTCACCTTGCGGGTGGCGGTGCGCGGGAGATCGGCCTCCCAGAGGTGCACCACCGCGGGCTGGCAGTGCTTCGGGAGCTTCTGGAAGGCGTCGCGCAGCGCGGTCATGGCGCGCTCGTGCCGCTCGGCGCGGGACGGCGGCGGGAGCGCGTTGAACGAGAGCTCCGGCTCCGGATCGCCTTCGGGCACCGCGAGCAACGCGACGCGCTCGCCGCCCTTGCCGTCGTCGATGCCGACGACCGCGATCTCCTTCACGCCGTCGATCTTGCCGAGCATCGTCTCGACGTCGTCGGGGTAGACGTTCTCGCCGTTGCTCGTGACGATGACGTCCTTCTGCCGGCCGACGATGACGAGCTGCCCGCGATCGTCGAATTTCCCGAGGTCGCCCGTGTGGAGCCAGCCTTCGGCGTCGATCGTCTGCGCGGTGGCCTCGGGGTTGTTCGCGTAGCCCACCATGACGTTGGGGCCGCGCGCGAGGACCTCGCCGACGCCGCGATCGTCGGGGTTGTGGATGCGGATGGTGACGCCGGGGACGGGCTTGCCGACGTTGCCGGGCTTGGCCTTGACCGAAGCCTTGGCGACCGTGAGCACGGGCGCGGCCTCGGTGAGACCATAGCCTTCGGCGAGCGGCAGGCCGAGGCCGCGGAAGAGCTGCGCCGTGCCCTTGGGCAGCGCCGCGCCGCCCGAGATGAGGAAGCGCGCGTTGCCGCCGAGCGCATCGTGCACGCTCCCGAAGAAGAGCCTCCCGGCGTTGATGCCGAGCTGCTTGCCGAGCATGCGGTTCAGCTCGAGCGCCCAGTCGAAGGCCATGGCCGCGGCCGGGCCGTTCTCCTTCACGCGCGCGGTGATGCGCCGCTCCAGCATCTGCCAGAGCGCGGGCACGCCCACCATGCCGGTGATGCGGCCCTTCGAGAGGCCCTCCGCGAGCCGCTCCGCGTTGAGCTCGTCGAGGTAGATGATGCGCGCCCCGCGCGAGAGCGGGAGGAGCATGCCGCACGTGAACTCGAACGTGTGGTGGAGCGGCAGCACGCTGAGGATGCGATCGCTCTCCTTCAGCGGGAAGATGGCGGCGATCGACGCGAGCAGCGAGGTGAAGTTGCCATGCGAGAGCATGACGCCCTTCGGATCGCCGGTGGTGCCGCTCGTGTAGATGATGCTCGCGAGATCGGCGCCCTTCGGCACGAACGCGGGCGGCGTGAGCCCCGGATCGAGCGGGCCGTCGGTGAAGGTCGCGAGATCGTAGGCGCGGAAGTCGGGGAACGTCTCGCGCGCCCACTCGCCGCTCTTCTTCTCCACGCCGTGATCCCAGAGCGCCACGCGCGCGCCCGAGGAGCGGAGGATGTTGACCACCTGCGGCCCTTCGAGCCCCGGATCGACGGGCACCGCGACCGCGCCCGCGCGGAGGATGCCGAAGTACGCGATCGGCCAGCCCGGCTGGTTCTGCCCCGTGAGGAGCACGCGATCGCCGGGCTTCACGCCGACGGCGGCGAGGCGCGCGGCCGTGGCCGTAGCCTGATCGCGCCACTCGCGGAAGCTCGTGCGCGTGAGGCCGTCGTCGGTGAGCTGCTGGAGCGCGACCGCGTGGTCGTAGCGCTCGGCCATCTCGTCGAGCAGATCGAGGAGCGTGTCGTAGGCGCGGAGCGGCTTGAGCTCCTTCTGCATCTTCTCCTCGATGAGCGGGTAGACCCACTTCTCGAGGCCGGGGAGATGCACCTCCCACATCCACTGTCGCCAATCGATCTTCTCCGGCTCCCAGAAGAACGCGGCGCGCTCCTCGAGCGGCATGCGAAGGATGGCCGCGCGCGTGTTGGCGCACGAGAAGACCCAGTCGGCCTCGGCCACGAAGGGCATGAAGATCTCGAGGATCTCCGCCGTCTTCGCCTCCGTCTTGGCCGCGCCCGCGAGCGCGTCGACGGCCGGCTTCACCAGCGGGCGCAGCGGCCCGTGGTTCGCGAGATCGAGCAGCGAGCTCGCGCCCTGCAGCGTGGCCACGATGCGGCGCGCGCCGTGCGCCTCGTATTGCTTCTTGGTGAGGCCGAGCGACTCGAAGCGGCTGGAGACGAGATCGAAGAGCTTGGTGCGCTTGCCCTCGAAGACCTGCCGGCGCTTGTAGAGGCCGGCGAGCTCCATGTATCGCGGCATGCGGCAGGCGTTGGTGTCGGTCGATCCGTACTGATAGACGGCCGGCGCGGTGCCCTCGATGAGCTCGGCGAGCGAGGCGATCATCCCGCTCGTGACCATGTCGACGGGGATGATGTCGAGGTGCACGTCGCGGTCGGCGGGGAACTGCACCTGCCCCTGCGACGCCATGTAGAGGAACGGCGCCGAGGTGTTGATGCCCTCGTTCCACCCCGGGAACGGGTACACGCTGCTCGACTCGATGACGGCGGGACGCACGATGGTGAAGGGCACGCCCGAGGCCGCGAGGACCTGCTCGCCGATGCTCTTCGTGTACGTGTAGATGTTGGTCCAGCCCCAGAAGATCGCCCGCTCGAGGCCGGCGTCGACGAGCTGCCGCTCGATGAAGCGGCGCTTCACCTTGGCGACCTCGTCGGCGAGCGGCTTGCCGCGGCACGGCTCGCCGCGCGCTTCGAGCGCGGCCTTGGCCTCGTCGAGGAACGCGCTCTGGCGGAAGGCGTCGCCTCCGCGGTGGCGCGCCTGCTTCACGAGGTCGAGGCACTCGTCGATCTCGCGCTGCGGATCCCAGTGCGATCGATCGAGCGTGCGCTCCCTGCTGGCGGCGCCGTACCAGGTCTCGCCTTCCGCGCGGGGGAAGGGGACGGCGCGCGGATCGACCTCTTCGATGAGGCCCGTGCGGTAGCCCGCGACGTAGCACGTGCTCGTGTGCATCACCTTCGCGCCGAGCTCCTTGGCGAGCGCGACCAGGTTGTTCACACCGAACGCGTTGACCTCGAGCGCCTCGTCGAGCGGCGGGTTGAAGTCGACGACGCCGGCGACGTTGACGACCGCGTCGATCTTGCCGCGCAGCTCCTGCACGAGATCCGGCGAGATGCCGAGCAGCGGGTTCACCACGTCGCCGGCGACGGGCGTGATCTTCTCGCGAAGGAACGCCTCGAACGCGTCGCCGGGGAAGCGCTCGCGCAGCGGATCGAACACCGGCGAGGTCGCGATCTGCGACCAGAAGCGCTCCTCCGGTGTCTGGTCGGCCTTGGGCCGGACCAAGAGATACATGTGCGCGATCTCGGGGAACCGATGGAGGACCATCGACACCCAGACCTTGCCGAGGAATCCCGTCCCTCCGACCACCACGAGTCGGCGGCCCGCGAAGACCTTCGAGGGCAGGAGCGGGCCGCGATCGTCGATCGCGTGCACGCCGTTGAGGGTGTCCGGCTTGGCCGGGGTGGTAGCCGCATGCGGCCCGTGGGTGATTGGCGCGCCGGCCCCGTTGGTTTGGCTCATCGCAGACTCCGCCTGAACGGGTCGGGATTCGCCTTTAGGGCAGCACGAGTCAAGGGCCGGATGGCGCGAATCTGCGTTCGCGCCGCAGATACGGCATCACATCGTGCAATGTTGCGATGCGCGACACGCCGACGTGGTGGGGCGGGCTACCGTGAATCGAACGCGGGGGCCGCGGTGACGCGCGGGGTCCACCCCAGCTTGGGGGCGGCCTCAGCGACCCAGCGATCACGGATGCGATGCGCGAGCGCGTGATGCTTCGCGGCCGAGACGATGAAGCCCTGCACGAGGCAGGTGCCCGGCCACGACTCGTACGCCGCGAGCGCGCCCGCGAACTCCTTCGGCTCCGTGAGGCCGTCGACGGCCGCGTCGATGACGTCGATCACCATCGGCTTGCTGCCCGTCGGCCCGATCTGGAGCGTGCGCACCATCCGCACCTCGGTCGCGCGCACGCCGAACATCTCGGCCGCGGGCCGGCCTTGCGCGATGAAGCGCTTGAGGCAGCTCTCCGGATCGTCGGGGCCCTTGGCCGGCTCGTACCAGACGGCGACGACGCCGTAGTGCTCGTCGCCGAAGCGGAACGCGACGCGCGTCGGGTAGCCCCAGAGGCGCACGCGCCGCCAGTACTTCGCGCCCGCGAGCTGCACGCTGAGCGTGCCCTCGCGATCACGCCGCGCCGAGAAGCCCTGGTGATCGAGGAGCTCGAGCGCCGCGAGCTCCGGGTCGGCGGCGTCGCCGCCGGGGTTCGCCATCGTCACGGATGCGGGTGTCGGTCGTGCCTGTTGCGGCGGCTTCGCGGCCGCCGTCGCGGGCGTCACGGGAGCGGGAGGCGGTTCGGCCGCCCCGCATCCGGCGACGAAGCCGAGCACCGTCAGAGCCAATGATCCGGCCTTCAGACGAAGCATCAGAGTGATCGTCAGCGTAGCAGGCCGACGTGCGCTGCCCAGAGAGCAGCACGTCGCCAATGTGCTCCGGCGCCCTGGTTCTCGGGTCGCGCGCCGCCTGACGGTGCGCGCCGCAGCACGAACGCCGGAGGCGGTCGCGGCGCGCACGTGCTCTGGCGATCAGCGGTTCAGCTTGTCCTTCTTCGCGTTCTCGGCCGCCTCTTTTTCCTTCTCGGCGAGGCGCTTGGCGATGCGCTCCTTCACGGCGCCGTAGTCGATCTCGTCCTTCAACCGCCGGTCGGCCTGCTTGAGCCGCTCCGTCGCGGTCGCGGGATATCCCTTCGCCTTGGCGTTGCCTTGGAGGAAGGCGGCGTAGCTCGCCCACGCGTCCTTCGCGCCCTGCCACTTCTTCTGCCGCTCTTTCAGGTCGGCGATCGAGAACAGCAGCTTGGCCTTGAGATCGTCCGTGCCGCGCTTGCTGAGGCCGGCCTCGAACGTCTTCTCCGCGTCGTCGAGCTTGCCCTGCTCGATCTCGGCCTCACCCAGCCGATAGAAGCCGAGCATCTGATCGGCGTCGCTCTTGATCGCTTCCTGGAACGTCGCGGTCGCGCCGGCGATGTCGCGCGCCACGAAGGCCGCCTCGCCCTTGACGATCAGCTCCATGTACGGGCTGATGCCCTTCTTGTTCTCGGGATCGCGCTTGATGTCCTTGCCCTTCGGCGGCTCGGCGCCGGCGAGGGCGTTGCCGAGGACGAGCGCAGCAGCGAACAGAGATACGACCATGGAGCGCGGGCGCATGAGGGGAGCGTATCCGAAGCAGGCCGCTGGGGGAACATGGTGACGAAAAGGCAAGGAGGCGCCGGCGAATCAGCCCCCTTCGAGGCCTCGCGACGCGGCCGCGAAGCCTCGCGGAGGCGCGCGGCGCGACTGTCAAAATGTCCATCGCCGACCGTGTTTTGTGACGTGACAGCAATCCTCCTCGATGGAGTGCCACCCCCTTCGAGATGCGGTAGAGGTCGGTGCTGCCCGACGTGTCCCAGCGATCCGAGCCCACGCCTCCGCCGGCCCGACGCGCAGATGAGCTGCGGAGCCGCATCATCGCGGCCCTGGCGGCGTTCGTGTGCTTGGTGTTCGTCGTCTCGCTGCGGGACGTCTATCTCTTCCGTCCGCTGCCGCCGTCGATCCCCGCGCCCATCTTGCCGTCCGCGGAGGGCGCCCGTGACGCGGCGCTGACGGTCGCCGTCACCGACGAAGCGGGCAAGCCGCTCCCGGGCGCGAGCGTGCGCATCTTCGCGATCCGCAATGGAAAGGCTTATTTCGCCGGCGATCGCAACACCGACGCGAGCGGGCGCGCGAGCTTCACCAAGCTGCCACGCGGCGAAGTTTGGCTCCTCGGGTACGGCGCGGGCCGCGCGCGGGCGTCGTCGCGCATCGTGCTCGAAGCAGGCCCGCGCGAAGCCGCGTTGATGCTGCGCCCGGCGAAGGCCCTCGACGTGGTGGTGGTCGACGAAGCGGAGCACCCCGTCCCGGGCGCGTCGGTCGAGGTGACCACGACCGATCCGCTGCCCTATGCCGCCCTCACCGGCGCGCAGGGCGCGGCGCGCGTCGATCGCCTCGGGCCCGCGCCGTATCGCGTGCGCGTGTGGGCGAAGGGTTACGACGAGGTCATCAAGACCGGCATCGTCCCGGGCGCGACGCCGCTGCGCATTCGATTGGAGCGGCCTGCCGGGATCACGGTCACCGTCGTCGAGCCCGATGGCAAGCCGGCGGCGGGCGCCACGGTGCTCGCCGCGGGAACGCGGCTCTGGCCGGCGCGCAGCACGGTGACCGATGCCGAGGGCGTGGCCCGCATCGGCGGGCTGAACGGCGGCGTGTACGATCTGAAGGCCACGCTCGGCGAAGAGGTGAGCCGCACCGAGCTCGCGGTCGCGGTGAAGCGCGGCGAGGTGAAGGAGATCAAGCTCACGCTCGAAGCGGGCCGCAAGGTGCGCGTGCTCGTCACCGACGGCGAGGGCGAAGGCGCGCCGCCCGTGAAGGACGCGGCCGTCGTGCTCGCGGAAGAAGGGCTCACCTCGTTCCCGATCCATGGCCGCACCGGGCCCGACGGCGCGGTGATCTTGGGGCCGATCGCGCGCGGCCGCGCGTCGGTGTCGGCGCGCGCGGCGGGCTTCGTGTCGCGCACGGCCGCCGTCGCGGAGACGGTGACCGAGGTGCGCGTCCCGCTGCTCCGCGGCGGCGTGCTCGAAGGCGACGTGGTGGACGATCGCGGCTACCCCGTGTCCGGCGCGACGATCGAGGTGATCGGCACCGACATGGAGGGCATGCCGATCGACGAGACCTCCGCGCTCATCGACTTCCGCGAAGAGCGCTTCGAGCTCGCGCTGCCCGGTCCCGCGCCGCTCATCCCCATGGGCGAGCTCGGCGTGATGCCGGGCCCGATCCCCGATCTCCCTCCCGCCTCCGCCGCCATCGCGGCCGCCGATCCCGGGAGCGCGGGCACATCGAGCCCGCGGCGCGGCGGCGACCCATGGGTCACGCGCGCCGATGGAACGTTCCGGTGCGATCCCATTCCCCCCGGCCGCGTGCACGCCATCGTGCGGCATCCGGGGTACGTCGAGACGATCTCGGATGCCGTCTCCATCCGCCCGGGCGCCGTCTCCACGGTGCACGTCGTGCTTCGCCAAGGCGGTTGGATCGAGGGGCGCGTCATCGAAGAAGATCGCACGCCCGTGCGCGGCGCGCGCATCGAGATGGCGGCGACGCACGGCGCGCTGGAGAAGATCGTCCATGCCGCCGACGACGGGACCTTCACCTTCGCGGCCGCGCCCGACGAGGTGCTGCTCTCCGTCTCGCGGCCCGAGACGCCGGGCGACGTGGTCGCGCGCGTGACGTTGAGCGTGCCCGATCGCGATCGCGCGCGCGTCGAGATCATCCTCCCCAAGCCGCGCGATCCGGTGAGCGTGCGCGTCGTCGACGATCGCGGCTACCCCGTCGATCGCGTGGAGGTGCGCGTCGTCTCGCTCGACGTCGCCGACCCGCTCCGGCACACGCTCTTCACCGACGATCACGGCGAGGCCGAGCTGCGCGACGCGGCCGGCCTGCCGCTGCGCTTCACGCTGGTGCGACCGGGCAAGGCGCCGCTCGTGGAGATCGTCGAGTCCGCGCCGAAGAAGGTCGTGCTCACGATGCTCGAGGGCATCGAAGGCCGCGGCAACGTGACCGCGCGCGATGGACGCGATCGCCTGGCCAACGTCGAGCTCACCCTCTTCACCGCCTCGGGCGCGCGCCACGTGCGCACGGACGCCGATGGCTGGTTCCTCGTGAAAGATCTCGCGCCGGGCCGCCTGCGCATCCTCACGCACCACCCCGACTACGCGCCCGCGGAGGCGATCGTCGTGGTCACGGGCGATCGCGATCACCCCGCCGATCTGGGCACGATCGATCTCGAGGAGTCCGGCGAGGTGGAGGGCGAGGTCCTCGACGCCGACGAGCGCCCGGTGGCCGGCGCGCGCGTGGGCCGCGACGTGGTGCCGACGTTCCTCCCCGCGGGGCCATTGCCGCGCGGGGTGGTGAGCACCGATCGCAAAGGCCGCTTCAAGCTCGGCAACCTACCCGCGGGCAAGGTCGCGCTCGAAGCGTATTTCGCCGACCTCGGCCGCGGTCGCGCCGAGGACGTCGAGGTGCGCGCCGGGCGCACGACCGATCGCGTGAAGATCATCCTCGCCGATGGCCAGCGCGCGGCCGCGCGCGATCCCAAGGGCGCAGGCTCCCTCGCGGTGACGCTGGAGGAGAAGGTCGAAGGCGGTGCCAAGGTCGTCCTCGTCGCGATGGTGCCCATGGGCAGCGAGGCGGAGGCCGCCGGTGTCGAGCCGGGCGATGTGCTCGTCTCGATCAACGGGCAGTCCGTGCGCTCCACGGAAGCCGCGCGCAAGCTGCTCACGGGGCCCCTCGGCGAAGACGTGATCGTGGAGCTCCGGCACGAGGGCGAAGGCGAAAAGAACGTCCTCTATCGCATCCGGCGTGAACGCGTGCGGCGCTGACGCGCAACGGATACGCTCGTGCACATGCGACGCTTGGGATTGGGTGCGGCGGCGCTTCTCTTCGCCGCGGGCTGTGAGATGGGGAAAACGGAGACCGACATCTCCGATCACTTCGACGCCGGGCCGGAGGGCGGCGTGACGGTGATCTTCGAGGACGGCGGCGTCCCCGCGACGCCCCCGACGGCGTGGCCGCCTGCCCGCAGGGCGCGTGCAACTACCAGTCGAGCGCGGGCTGTCCGGCCGCGACGCCGGCGTGCGTCCCCGTTCCCGAGAATGGCAGCGTCTCCCCCGCGTGCTTCCCCGCCGGCACGGGCAAGACGGGCTCGACGTGCACGCAACAGAGCGACTGCGCCGCCGGATACTTCTGCGTCACGAGCGAAGGCCAGTGTCGCAAGCTCTGTTGCGGCGGGGATTGGAGCGGCTGCGAGTCCGCGAGCGAGCACTGCATCCAAGCCCTCGACTACGGCGACGGCATGGGCGGCAAGGTGAGCACCGGCGCGATGCTCTGCTTCCCGGTGAACACCTGCAACGCGCTCGAGCCTTCGAGCTGTACGCAGCCCGGCACCGCTTGCCTCATCGCCGATGCGACCGGTGCGACCGCGTGCTTGCCGCCCGGGGCCGGCGGCGCCGGCCAGCCGTGTCCCTGCCAAGGTGGCTTCGCCTGCGTGGCCGACGCGCCGGATGCATCACCGACCTGTCATCGTCTGTGCGGCGCGGTCCCCGGCGGCGCGCCGCCTTATTGCCAGGAAGGCGAAGGCGTCTGCATTCACCACCTGCGCGATCCCGAAGGCGTCGGCGAATGCCTCGTCCTCCAGTGATGCATCGAATGACGTGAGGGATGGGCGCCAACCATTGCAATGGTCGGCGTGATGGACGGGCGCTCACCATTGCAATGGTGGGGCCTCGACGAGAATGGGCTCCGTTCGACGACAGTGATGCGCCTCGCAGCTCGATCGAGCTGCTCGCGGGCGCTCACGATGTCGTCGAATGGATCTCAGCGCGTCCGTCGGCGGCGCGTGCTGCCGCCGTGTCGTGACGTCGCGCGCGCGACCTCGATGCGAGCGCCCCGATCCCGCGCCCGCGATGTCGCGCCGTGCTCCTCAGTTGCGCGCCTTCTGCATCACGATCTCGCGGCCGCCGCCGATCTTCCAGCGCAGCGTGTGATCGCCGACGAGCGCCATCTCGGCCTCGTCGCGGCCGCCTTCGTCGCGCTTGAAGCTCACGAGCAAGGCGTCGCCTTCCTTGCGCGTCACCGTGTACGAGCCCGTCCGCGGCGTCTCCGCGGGGATGGTGACGGTCACCTTGTTGCCGTTGAACTCGATCGCCGTGCCCTTCACCCAGCCGGTGGTCTTCTGCAGTTGGCTGACGGGGACGTTCTCCACGCTTTCCCCGAGCCAGCGGCCCTGGAGGCGGTCTTTGGGGGACTTTTCGCAACCGGCGACGGCGGGGATCGTGATGGCCAAAGCCAAAGCGGTTTTCACGCGTGCACGCATGGACGACACCTCCGAGGGGCGGCGGTCGGGGGGCTCGACGCCTTCGCTGCCCTCATCGACCTCGAATGGTACGGATCACGTCCAGTGACGGCCAAAAATGTAGGATAAGTCTCTACATTGTAGGCGTCTGGGCTGGGGCGCTCGTGAGCCCGGCGGAGCGTGCTCCCTCTCCCCGCGCCGCTGCGCTATGGGGACCGCGCCCCCGTATGAGCACGCCGTTCCTCCCCCGTCGCCTCGATCCTGCGGCTCGGTCCGCGCTCCTCCGCCGCATCATCGATCGGGTGCGCGAGCAATCCCGCACGAGCCCGGCGGTCGTGGTCTTCGATCTCGACGGCACCCTCATGGACAACCGTCCGCGCGTGGTCGCCATCCTCCACGAGCTGGCCGAGCATTGGTACGCGCGTCACCCCGACGCCGCGGCCTGCTGCGCGCGCGCCACCGATGACGACATCGGCTACGGCTTCGTGGAGAACCTGCGCCGCCTCGGCGTGCAGGGCACCGCGCTGCACGAAGAGGGCTTCGCCTTCTGGAAGCAGCGCTTCTTCAACGATCCGCACGTGCGCCACGACGTCGAGGTGAAGGGCGCCCGCGCCTTCGCCCACGCCGTCCACGAGGCCGGCGCGGTCGTCGTGTACCTCACGGGCCGCGACCTGCCGAACATGGCGCTCGGCTCGTTCGCCAGCCTGCGCGATCGCGGCTTCCCCATCGGCGTCATCGGCACCGAGCTCGTCGTCAAGCCGCGCTTCGAGACGCCCGATCACGTGTTCAAGCGATCGGTCGCGCCCGATCTGTCCCGCCTCGGGAAGGTGATCGCCTCGTTCGACAACGAGCCGATGAACGTGAACATCTTCTTGGAGGCGCACCCCGGGAGCATCGGCGTCTTCCTCGACACGCAGTACGCGCCCAACCCGCCGGACCTCGACGCGCTCGCCGAGGTCATCCACACGTTCGAGATGGATCCGTGATCGGTCGCGCCGCTCGGCTGATGATCGTCGCCGCGCTCGCCGCCTGCGAGCCCAGCGGGTCGCCGAGCGGCCCCAGCGACGCTAGCGCCAGCCCCAACGCGAGCATCCTGCCCGCGCCCCTCGCCACCGAGCCGCCCGAGCTCTTCGACGGCGGCGACGACGGTGGCCAAAGCGCGGTGATCGAGCCGCGCTCGACCTCCGACGGCGGCGCCCCGCCGCCCGAGAGCATGCGCCCGAGCACGCCGATCCCGGCCGAGAGCGTGCCCTACACGCGCGACGCTTCGGGCGTGTCGCTCGACGCCGTCTTCCGTTGGCGCGACGTGCCGCCGCCGCCGCGCGCGCCCGAGGTCTCCATCGACGGCCTGCGCGAAGCGAACAAGCTCACCGCGCTCGCGCTCAAGATCGATCTCACCGACATCGGCCGCATGCGCCTCGTGTTCACCGGCCACGCTTTCCCGTTGCCGGCGCACACCGAGATCCGCGCGCGCACCGATCACTACGGCAACATCGTCCTCTGGCCCACCGCGGGCGAGTACCGCGTGATCCCGCCCGGCGCGCTGCGCCCGGTGCTCGGCGAGCGCCGCGTCGACGTGACCCCGCTCTCCGCCGGCACCGTGCGCGCGCAGGGCGAAGGCCGCAGGCTCGGCTACGTGGTGCGCAAGCTCGAGCTCACCTCCACCGTCGCGACGGTGAAGATGGAGATCGGCAAGGTGGGCGAAGCCGGCGATGGCGGTCTGCTCTTGTGCCGCGCGATCGTCGAGCTCGGCGGCGTCGATCCACGCACCCCGATCTGCCAGCCCGGCGAGGTCCCGCTCTTCGCGTCCTACGTTTGGCAGGAGGGCGGCGGCATCGTCTTCGAGGTCACCGGCCTGCAGAAGCGCACCGATCTCCCGGCGAGCGGCATGCTCGTCCCTGCGCCCGGCGTGCGCCACGTGCCGACGGGCTTGCCGACCGTGCCGCAGGGCATCTTCCTCGCGCGCGAGGAGCTCGTCGCGTTCCGCTCCGCGCCGCTCCAGCTCCCGCCCACGCGCGATCCGGCCGTGCCGGGGGAGGGCTTCGTCGCGGTGAACAACGCCGATCGCTTGATGTACCTGCTCCTCGACGGCGTCCCCGTCGTGGCCGTCCCGCCGCACGGCGAGCGCTACGTCATCGGCCCGCCGCGCGGCCGATACCTCGCGCAGTGGCGCACATTTTTGGGGGAGAAGGTGCTGCCGCCGCAGCCCATCGAGATGCCGGCGCGCATCGTGTTCGGCAACGTCGCCGACGCGGGCGCGCCGGACGGCGGCTGATTCGTTTGAGCTCCAATGATTCACAAGACCCCTTGGGCCGACGCCCCCGCTCACCTCACCTCCCGCTACCCGTTCCGCGTCCGCTTCTGCGAGACGGACTTGATGGGCGTGGTGCATCACGCAAACTACCTCGTCTACTTCGAGGCCGGCCGCGTCGACTGGCTGCACAAACGCGGCATCCGCTACGACGGCTGGGTGAAGAACGGCATCCACCTGCCCGTGGTGGAGAGCCGCCTCCGCTACCGCAAGGCCGCCCGCTTCGATGAAGACCTCGTGGTCGAGAGCACCTGCTACGACGTCACGCGCGTGACGGTGCGCTTCGGCTACGTGATCAAGCGGGGCGACGAGAACGTCTGCGAAGGGGAGACGCTGCTCGCCTGCGTGGGCCACGATCTCGCGCCGAAGAGGCTCCCCGCCGACATCGCCGCGGTGTTTCGCAGCGCGGAGTCCACGCCCGAGCTGAGCGCCGGCTTTCGCACGGCGTGAGGGCATGCTCGCACCGGCGAGTGCCCTCGCGAAGCGCGCGCATCGTGTGGCGCGATCGCTGTACGCTTGCGCGGATGGCTCGCCTTCGCGTCGTTCCTCTCGTCGGAGCGCTCCTCTTCGCCAACGCCTGCGGCCCCGCCGCGACGGATGCTCCCGTCGTGCCGGTGCAGCCCGCGGCGCCCGTCGCCGAGGCGAAGCCCGCGCCGCCCGCGCCGATCACGGCCGGCGCCATCCCGGGTGACGCGCAGATCTACATCGAGCTGATCCGCTTCCCCGCGGTGCTCGGCGCCATGCGCACCACCTTCGGCGCGGCCGCGTTCGCGACGATGAGCGCGGCGGTCGCCAAGGAGGCGAAGCTCTCCGAGAAGATCGTCAACGGCTTCCTCGGCGCGATCGAATCCGTCCACCTCGGCGGCCGGATGATGAACGACGACGTGAAGCTCGCGCTGTCGATCGTGATGCACGACGCCCAAGCGGTGCGCGATCTCGTCGTGGCCGGCGTGCTCCGCGATGTCGGCGATTTCGGGCCGCATGGGCGGCGCTTCAACACGAAGGCCGGCGACAAGGATTTCTTCGTCTGGTTCGAGGGCCCGAAGCTCCTCGCCTTCGGTGACGAGCCCATGATGGATGCGGTGCGCGCCGTCGTCGAAGGTCGCGCGACCGGCCTCACCGACGCGCAGCGCGCCCTCGTCGCCGCGCCGTCGGACGAGCGTCGCATCCTCAATGCCTTCGTCGCGCCCGCGCTCCTCGAAGAGCTCGCCGATGGGCACGTCACGTTTCCCGCGCCGCTCGCCGCGGCCTTTGCGCTTTGGGAGGGCGGCCTCCGCGGCGGCTTTCGTGCGGCCATCGCCGCGGCCGGCGTGAAGTCGAACCTCCCCGTTCCGCCGACGCGCGCGCTCACGCTCTCGCGCCGCCTGCCCGCGGACACCGTGGCGTACGTCGACGTCTCCACCGGCCTCATCGATGGTCGCGGGAGCGCGGGGCTGCTCCTCGCCCAGCTCGCCGCGCAGCTCGGCCCCGACGTGCAGGGCTCCGTGCGCGAGCTCGACGCAGCCCTCGCGCAGGCCGGCATCAAGCTCGCGGACGTCCTCGGATCGCTCGGCGGCGAGGGCGTCATCGGTGTCTCGATGAAGCCCGGCGTGACGACGAAGGGCGATCTCGAAAATGGTTATGCGCTCTTCGCCGTGCAGGAGCTGAGCGACGCCAAGCCCGCCGAAGCGTTGCTCAAGTGGGTGCGCACCAAGCTCGCCGCGGAGAAGCGGGTCAAGGTCCGGGCCGAGGGCACCGGCTTCGCCGCCGAAATGCGTGCGGGCCCCGTGCCCATCTTCGTTCGGGCCAAGATCGCGTCTCGCCAGCTCTTCGTCGTCTCCGGAGGGAAGGACGCCGCCGAGCGCGTCGCCCTCGCCGTCGAGAAGGGCAAGGACACCTTGGGCGACGACGCCGCGCATGCGCGCGCGCTCTCCGGGCTCCCGCCGCGCTCGCAGCTTCGCCTGTGGCTCGATCTCGCCCGCGCGCTGGAGATCGCCGCGGCCTTCGCGCCCGAGGAGCGCGCGTCCTTCGACGCCCTGCGCATGCTCTCGAGCGGCCCGAAGCGGACCACCGGCGGCCTCGCCTTCAGCGTCATCCCCGACGACGATCGCCTGCGCTTCGAGCTCGACGAGGTGAACGGCATCAGCATCCTCGGCGCCATGGGCCTCTACGGCGTCAGCCGCTACGTGCTCGAGGTCAAGACCGTGGAGGCCAAGGCGAACCTCGGCGCCATGGGCCGCGCGGCCGTGGCTGCTTACGAGCGTGAGGTGATGGGCCCGAACAACCAGCCGATTCACCGCCTCTGCCGGAGCTCGTTGCCGGTGCCCATCGCCGTCCCGCGCGGGCCCAAGCACGTTCCTTCCCGCGATCCGCAGCGCGACTTCAACACCGGCGACGACGCGAGCGGGTGGAAGTGCCTCAAATTCGAGATCGTCGAGCCGCACCAATACCAATACGCGTACATCGCCGGCGGCCCCTACAAAGGCCCGACGCGCGGCGGTCCCGATCCCGGGCCCAATGGATTCGAGGTCTCCGCCGAGGGCGATCTCGACGGCGACGGCGTCACGAGTCTCTTCACCCGCACCGGCGTCATCGATCCCAAGACGGGTCGTGTGATCCATTCGGATCTGTGGATGGACAAAGAGCTCGAGTGAAGCGCGTCTACCATTGCGGTGGAGAATGGTAGTCGCGGGCCGTGATTCACTATCGAGTCACGTTCGGCTCACGGGCAACCGCCCTCGACGCCCAAGCCATCTGCCTCGAAGTCCTCCACCGGCGGCGCCCACGTGGAGCCTGCGGCGAAGCCGATCTTCTGGTGAATCCCCGCGATGCACCCGGCGGGCGAGACTTGGAGCTTCACGCCGCTGCCGAGGTTCATCCCCGTGACGGTCTCGCCAAGCGGCGCGGGCGGCGAGCCCGGCTCGATGTCGCAGTCGTGCACGTCGTTGCTCACCTCCGAGAAGCTCACGGCCCAACCTTCACCGATGTTCGGCTCGACCTGGAGACGGAAGCAGAGGTTGCGGCTCGGAGAGGCCTTGAGGATGAGGAAGCGCGGCAGGTTGGTGAACATGTTCACGGCCCGATACGCGTCCGGCGAGCTGCAGCTGATGGTGGAGCTCACGTCGACGCCGGCCTGATGAGCGCTGCAGGCATTGCAATAGAACTTCCCGTCGCAGCCGCACACGCCTGGACAATCGGCGGTGCATCCGTCCGGCTTCGGCTGGCAGATCCCGGTCGCGTCGAAGCCGCCGCATTCGACGCTGGGATCGAAGGCACAGTATTCGTGGATCCCGCACGGCGTCCCAGCTTTGCCGCCGCACACCGTCGGCCCGCCGCCCGTGCCGCTGACCGAGCTCACCGACGTGGTCACGTTGCCCGAGCCCGTCGTGGTGTCCCAACCGCCGACGCTCGTCGTGGCGCCGCCGGTGCCCGATCCCGAGGTGGTGCCGCTCGTCGAGGCGTCGACGACCACGTCACCGCAGGCCGCGGCGAGGCCGGCGAAGGCGGCGAGGGCGGAGAGCGTGATGGGCAAGGAAGCTCGGCGCATGAAACACCTCTGCGGAAGGTAGGGAGGGCTGCATGATAGGCGGCCTCTCCCGTGGTGGGAATGGCGCCCCTTTGCGCGCGCCCGGCGCGGTGATACCCCCCTCTCCCCATGTCGACGACCAACGTCTCCACCATGCTCAGCGCCGAGCAAATCGCCGCCCGCGTCCGGGAGCTCGGCGAACAGATCGGTAAAGACTACGCCGACCGCCGCCTGGTGCTGGTGTGCGTCCTCAAGGGCAGCTTCGTCTTCACGGCCGACCTCGCCCGCGCCATCAACACGACGAACCTGCGCATCGAGTTCCTCGGCGTGCGCAGCTATGGCGAAGGCACGAGCTCAAGCGGCGTCGTGCAAATCACGCAGGACCTCTTGAAGCCCATCGAGGGCGAGGACGTCCTCATCGTCGAGGACATCGTCGACACCGGCCTCACGATTGCCCACCTCCTCGAGCTCTTCAAGACGCGCCACCCGGCGAGCCTCAAGGTCTGCTCGCTCCTCCACAAGCCGGCGCGCACCAAGGTGGAAGTGCCCATCCACTACCTCGGCTTCACCATCGAAGATCGCTTCGTCGTCGGCTACGGCCTCGATTGGGCGGAGCGCTATCGCAACCTCCCGTTCATCGGCGTGGTGGAGGCGAAATGAGCAGCAAGCGCCTCGCCGTGCTGGAGAAGATGACGGCGGCCGGCTCCAAAGATCCCTTCGCCTGGTACGGCCTCGCGCTCGAATACCGGAGCCTCGGCCGCCCCGACGACGCGGTGGCGACCTTCACCAAGCTGCGCGATCTCGATCCGGGGTACGTGCCCCAATACTTGATGTGCGGATCGCTGCTGCTCGAGCTGGGGCGCAAGGACGAGGCGCGCGCGTGGCTCGAACAAGGCATCACCACCGCGCGGGCGAAGGGCGACTCGCACGCGTTGTCCGAGCTCGAGGGCGCCCTCGCCGGCGCTGCGTGAAAGCCACGGCCCACGGCCCCCGCGACGTTCATGAGAGAATCGACCAACGCGCTTTGGAAGCTCCTGCGCTCGGAGAAGCCGATCGCCTGCGTCCTCTACGAAGACTGGGCCGCGCGCGAGCAGCTCATCGAGCTGTCGTATCTCGTGGCCCCGTCCGAGTACGAGGTGCACCGCACCGAGGCGCTGGAGGATGTCTTCCGCGACGACCGCAGGAACACGCTCCTCCTCTTGGCGCCGAGCAACGAGATCGAGGCCGTCCGCCGTCTCGATGCGCACCGCGACGAGATCGCGCAGCGCACCGCCCCCGTCGTGGTCTTTCTCCTTCGCCGCGGCTCCGGCCTGCAAGAGCTCGCCACCCGCCGCGGCCTCGCCCTCATGCTCCGTGACCAAGAGCTCGATCCGGAGGACCTCGACACCCTCGAGATGAACTCCGAGCGCCAACGCTTCTGCGACGTCGTCGAGCAAACCCCCGAAGAGTGGCTCGCCGGCTGGCGCGCCGGCCAAACCCCCGACACGCCCGAGAACAACCTGCTGCTCCACCAAGCCCTCCTGCTCGAGCGCAGCACGGGCTCGAGCTCGTAAACGAGCTTCGTCGGAGTGGCCGGCGAGCGCTCGATAGGTCCGCTCGCTGGCGCTCGCGGCTGCTGTTGCAAACGAGCTTCGTCGGAGTGGCCGTGAGCGGGGGCGCGGGGCCGGCGAGCGCTCGATAGGTCCGCTCGCTGGCGCTCGCGGCTGCTGTTGCCGTCGCCGTTGCTGTTGCCGTTATCGGTGCGGGCGGTGCGGTGCGTGTGGGGCGCTGCCCACAACCATCTTCCAAGCAACAAGCTCACGGATGGCAACGGCGGTAGCCGTTCGCGGTGCGCTGCTCACAACCATCTTCCGACGGCAGCAGCCAGCAGCCAGCAGCCGGCAGCCGCGAGCGCCAGCGAGCGGACCCCAGCAAGCGCGACGGGTGACCAGCTTGCGGTTCGGGAGCGGTGTTGGCGGCGGCGCTTCGTACGTGTGCTGCTCGCGAAGCTGCGGCGTCTGCCGCGCGATCGGGTTGCATAGCCGCGTGCTCCATGTTACCGAACGTGTTCAGTGAACGAGTTTGGTGACAAGAAAGCCAGTCCGGCGCGCAAGCGTGACGTGCAGAAAGAGGAGACGCGGGCGCGCATCCTCGAGGTCGCGAGGACCCATTTCGAGCGGGATGGGTTCGACGGCGCCAACGTGCGGGCCATCGCGGCGGACGCGGGGGTCGCGGCGGGCACGGTGCTGCTGCATTTCGCCGACAAGCGGGATCTGTTGCACGCCGCGTTGTTCGACGACCTCGCCGTCATGATCGATCGCACCCTGGCGGCGCGCAGTCAGGGGCACCTCGCGACGCGGCTCCGTGCTCTCGCGCGTCCGTTCTTCGCCTATTACGCGGCGCGTCCGGCGCTCTCGAAGACGCTGCTGCGCGAGGCATTGCTCGCCGATCCGCCGTGGCGTGAGCGGTTCACTGCGCAGGTCGGGCGCGTGCACGTGCACATCGTGGCGATGGTGGCGGAGGCCAAGGCGCGCGGCGAGATCGAGGCCGAGGCGAACGGCGATGTCATCGGCGCGGCGTTCTTCTCGTTTTATTACTTCGCGTTGATCGGTTGGGTGCAGGGGGCGCTCGCCGATCCCGTTCCGCTCTTCGAGCGTCTCTTGTCCGAGCACGTGCGCGGTGTCACCCCGACCACCGCGCGGAGGAAGAAGCGATGAGCACCATCTTTCGTGACGCGGCGGCCCGTGCCGTCATCGACGCTGCCTACGATCGCTTTCGCGCCCGCGTTCCAGGGACGACGAGCCGCACCGTGGGGACGCGCCTCGGCGATACCCACATGCTCGTGGCCGGTCCGGAGGAGGGCCCGCCGCTCGTGATGCTGCATGGTGCTTTGGCGAGCGCGGCGCATCTCCTCGGCGAGGCCGGCCCGCTGCTCGATCGCTTCCGCATTTACGCGATCGACGTGCTCGGTCAGTCCGTGAAGGGCGCGGACGTGCGGCCCGATCTCGACGGCCCCGCTTACGGCGAATGGCTCGTCGACGTCCTCGATGCGCTCGCTCTCCCGCGCGCCCATGTCTACGGCGTGAGCTGGGGTGGCTTCGTCGCGCGCAAGCTCACGGAGCACGCGCCCGATCGCATCGATCGACTCGTCCTCATGGTGCCGGCGGGCTTCGTCTCGGGCTCGGTGTGGAAGGGCATGACGGAGCTCGGGATCCCGATGGCGCTCTATCGCGCCTTCCCCAACGAAGCGCGTTTGCACCGCGTCGCAAAGGCCATGTTCTCCACCATGGATGATGTGTGGGTGCCGTATTTCGGCGAAGCGCTCCGGAGCTACAACCTCGACATGCGCGTCCCTCCGCTGGCCAAGCCCGAATCGCTCGCCAAGTGGAAGCGGCCGACGCTCGTCTTCGGCGCCAGCGACGACGTGAGCTTCCCCGGCCAAGCACTGCTCGATCGCGCCAAAACGCTCATTCCCCAAGCCGAGGTCGAGCTGCTCGAGTGCCGCCACTCCCCGCCGACGGACGACGCCTTCCGCGCCCGGCTCGGCCAGCGCATCACGCGTTTCCTCCTCGCCGACGGCGCCGCGCCCGCCCGCGCCAAGGCCTGATGGGGATAACCCCTCTCCCAACCATCGAATCACGATGTGACCGACAACGCGGCGACGCGATGGTCGGTCCCATCTTCAGCCGCACATCATGCCTTGCCCCGATATTCACCGATGACTTCGATGGTGCCCACGATGGCATCGTTGAAGGCTTCGAGCTCCTCCGCGGGAATCCAATACTCGGCGTGGATGCGTGAGCCGACGATTTGCACATCGTACTTGGCGAGGAAGTCGGAGCGCACATCGAAGCGGGTCACGTAACCGACGTGGCCGTTCTGGGTGTTCCAGCGACTGGCGATCTGCACGGCGTACGTTTCGTTGCAGACGGGATAGAAGATCGGTTGATCCGGCAAGCGCGGTGGGAAACGACGGTGGCCGGTCGCCGCGATGAGATCGAGCTCGGCCTGTCCCACCGGGCGATAGAGCGTCGTCGTCGGAACGGAGGTCGACATGGTGGCGAGAGTTTACACCCGCGTCCCGGCGAGGGAACAATCGACCTCGGCGCGCGGTTCTGCGTCACCCGGGGAACATGCGCTACGGCATTCTCTTTCTCCTGCTCGGTGTGTCGCTCGCCGGGCTCGCCGCATTGTCAGGAGGCTTCGGCTGGGGCTTGCTCTGGCCGGCGGCGAGCTTCGTCGTCGTCGCGATCGCGTATGCGCGCCGCCGTCCGACGATGCTGGGCAAGCACCGCGATGGCACCATGGCGCTCTGGGCGTGGGCGCTGCTCGGGCCCTATCTCCTTCTGACGCTCGCGCTGTCTTGGATCGAACGATGGGTGTCGCGTGAGGACGCAGCCAACGAGGTCGCGCCGGGGCTGTGGGTCGGGCGGAGGCCGCGCGTGCGGGATCTGCCGGCGAGCATCGATATCGTGGTGGACTTGACCGCCGAGCTTCCGGCGGCGCGGGGCGTGCGGCTCCGCGAAGATTACGTAGGTGTGCCCGTGCTCGATGGAACGGCGCCTGCCGTGGAGGCGTTGCGTGCGTTGCTGGAGCGGCTCGGGGATCGACGAGGCATCTTCCTCCACTGTGCTTCAGGACATGGACGCTCCGCGACGGTCGCCGCCGCGCTGTTGATCGCGCGGGGCGTGGCCGCCGACGTGGAGCAGGCCGAAGCGCATTTGCAGAGGGCGCGCCCGGGGATTCGGCTGCGCGCGGAGCAGCGGCAGCGCGTGCGGGCGCTGGATCTCGGGCCGAGCGCCTGAAGATGTGTCGATAATTGCGTCGCGAGCGCTCCGCCGTTAGGGCGGCCGACCGAGGAATCCTCGGCGATTTTGAGGGAGGCCAACCGACGCGGCGGGGCGCGTAGCAGCAATTATCGACACATCTTGAGGCGCGGGCTGCGATCCCCGCTGTTTCCCGCGAATCGAGGCCTCGTGGAATGGGATCGGGGGCTCCGGCGTTCGCGGCCGCCGTCTTCGTGCCGGAGGGATTCCATGTACCCACGAACCCGCCTAAAACCCGGACCCGTGAATCGGATCCTGCCCCTCGCCGTGCCGCTCGTGTGCTTGATGGGCTGTGTTGCTTCCACGCCCATGGCCGATGCGCCGGTGCCGGCCTCGGAGCCGCGCGCGACGATGCGGCTGCGCGTCGATCTCGTGCGCGCGCAGGACTGCGAAGAAGCCTTCGATTTGGCCCTCTACCGGAGCCGCGCCGTGGAGCTGATCGAATGGGACGCAGCCGCCGGCCGCTGCACGGATCGCACGATCACGATTCGATATCTGACCCAGAAGACCTCGCGTGACGACGTGATGCGCGCGGCGAGCGCGGCGGCGGCGAAGGTGTCTGCCCTGCCCGAGACGAATGGAGATTCCCGATGAAGAATCGATCCACACGCTGGACCTTGCCCCTCGTCCTCGCGGCCGCGCTCGTCCCGACGCTCGGCGTGGCGGTGCGCGCGGTGGCCGACGAGCCGGAGGCGAAAGCCAAGACGGAGACGGCCGAGCAAGCCAAGAAGCGCGTGCTCGCCGCGATGCAGGGGGACGCGACGGCGCTCATCAACGTGACCGGGCGCGAGCTGCCCGCGAGCCCGGACATCCTCACGCTCGGGCGGCGCGGGACGGCGGCGCTCACGCGCTGCCTCGCGGACAACGCCGACGAGGGCGTGCGCCGCTCGTGCGCGGCCATGCTCGGCTACATCGGCGATCGCAGCGCGCTGCCGGGGCTGCAGGCCGCGCTCGAAGATTGGGAGCCGGCCGTGCGCACGAGCGTGGTGCGCGCGCTGACCCGCATCCCCGATGCGAGCTCCATCGATCCGTTGGCGAAGCTCTTCGCGCGCAAGGACGAGACGCCCGAGGTGCGCGGGCTCGTGCTCGACGCGCTCGGCGCCATCGGTCATCGCAAAGCGGTGGCCGTGCTCCGCAAGGAGCTCGGAAAGAAGCCCGAGGAGGGCCAGGAAGATCATCGCGCGAAGGCCTTCGATGCGCTCTGGAAGAGCCGCCACGTGATGTCGCGCGACACGCTGATCGGCGACGTCGCCGACGCGCTCGAGAGCAAGAACGACGCGCTCGTGCTCGCGGCGACCTTGGCCGCGGCGGAGCTCAGGGCGCCGAAGCTGACCGGGAAGCTGCAGCCGCTCATGGATCATGCGAACGCCGAGATCCGCAACAAGGCCGTGTATGCGCTCGGCCTCATCGGCGACAAGACTGCGGAGAAGGCGCTCCTCGCCAAGCTGCCGGGCGTGCGCGATGGGCGCATGTTGAACAACATCGCCTTTGCGCTGGAGCGGCTCGATCGCGACGGGTTCTATGCGTCGATCCGGCAGATCGTCGAGCACAAGCAGGCCATCATCCGGCTCAACGCGGCCTTCGTGCTCGGCGACGTGAAGCGGCCGGAGGGGCTGCCGCTCTTGGAGAAGGCGCTCGGCGATCCCAGCGATCTCGTGCGCACCAGCGCGGCCGTGGCGCTCGGCAAGATCGGTGACGTGAAGGCGATTCCCGCGCTCGAAAAGGTGGTGAACGCGGACAATCCCTCGCTCCGCGAAGAGGCCATTTATGCGGTGTTCGCCATCTCGGGCGGCAAGCGCGCGGACCTCGTGCACGACAAGCTCTTCACGTCGACGCGCGAGGAGACCAAGCAGCGCGCCGCCATTGCGCTCGGCAAGATGGGGGACACGCGCGTGCGTGAATACCTGCTCTCTTGTTTGGAGAAGCGGCGCTGCCGGCCGGGGCAGGTCGATCATTACGTGCACACCGACAAGGATGCTTCGGTGGGCGGGCGCATCCTGCTCGATTGGGCGCGGGGGCGGCAGAGCGTGACGCGTTTCGTCGCCGACCTGCGCCCGATCGGCGCGCTGCCCGTCGCGACCAGCGCGGCGGAGACGGCGGTCTCGCACGCGGCCATCGACGAGGCCGAGGCGGCCATCGATCTCGTGGGCGAGCTCGGCGACGCGGAGGCGCGCGCGCGCCTCGCGCGGCTCAAGGGCGCGCCGGCGATGAGCGACGTCTGGCTCGAGCTGCACACGCTCGCGGCGCTCGCGCGGCTCGGCGAGACTTCGGCCGACACCGCGCTCCTCCAGCGGATGGATACGATCGCGTCGGTGAGCTTGCCGCGGTTCGCCGGGATCGTGGGCCGCATCAAGGAGAAGGCCGCGCGCGATCGGCTCACCGCCGAGATGGTGAAGCGCGAGAAGGGCGCGGACGTCGACGTCGCGCTGTCGGCGGCGGCGATTCATCTGGCGTGGGATCCGGACAACGCCGTGTTCCGGCTCCTCGAGTCGCTCGGCGGCGCGCAGGTGAAGGAGCGCGACTTGGCCGAGCGCTACTTGGTGCGCGCCAAAGATCCGCGGGTGACGTGGCTCCTTCGCCGCGCGCTCGCCCGCGAGGAGCGCGCCGACGTGAAGGATCGCCTGCGCGCGGTGCTCGATCGGCGTCGCGACGACGCGTGAGCGCGCGGCTGCGATCGGTCGCCATCGCCGTCGCGATCGCCGCGGCCGCCACGGCCTACGATCCGCGCGCGCCCGCGGCCGATCCGAAGCGCGCGCTCGGCCTCTTGTCGGCCATCGTCGCGCTCTCCGTGAGCCTCGCGCGTCCTTCGCGCGAACGACGCGCCCTGCCGCCGGCGGTGCTCGCCTTCGTCGCATTCACGGTGTGGTCGGGGCTGACGCTGCTCTGGGGCGTGCCGGCCGGCGTGCGCGATCTCGCTTCCTGGGTGGCCGGCGCAGCGCTCGCGCTGGCGATGTCGCAGCGACCCTTGGTGGAAGCGCGTCGGGACGCCGAGCATGCGGCCGCTCTCGCAGGCAGCGCGGCGGCGCTGGTCGCGCTCGGGCAGCGGGCGTCGGGGGCGCGCGGCATCTTCGTGCATGGCGGTCAGGGCAACGCCAACTGGCTCGGCCTGCTGCTCGCGGTGACGCTGCCGCTCTCGGTCGGGCTCGTCGTGCGCCTCCACGACGAGGGCGCGAAGCGGGCGCGCGCCGCGGCGATGGGCGCGGTGCTGCTTCAGCTCGCGGGCCTCGTGCTCTCGCACTCGCGGGTCGCGTGGATGGCGAGCGCGCTCGCGCTGGGAGGGATGGCCATTTCGTTGGTGCTCAAACGAATCGGCGCGCGGCGGCGAGCTCCGGTGATCGCAGGGGTCGTCGCAGCGGTCGCGCTCTCCTTCGGCTTCGTGCGCGCGCCGTCGCTGCGCGGCGCGCCCGAAGCTCCGCCGGTCGTGGCGGAGGGAGACGACGTGCCGGTGCCCGTCGCCTTTCAGGGCCGCGTCTTCATCTGGCGATCGTCGCTCGACGCCGCGGTCGCGTCGTTGCCGGTGGGCGCGGGCCTCGGTGGCTTCGCGCACGCGTACCTCGACGCGCAGGGCGCGCGCCTCGCCGTGCTCGAACCGAAGGTCGCATCGCGCCGCTTCCTCAATGCCACCACCGCGCACTCCGATTGGATCGAGGTCCTCGTCGACGGTGGCCTGCCCGCGCTCGCGTTGCTCGCGCTCGCGATCTTCGGCGGCATGATGGCCGCGGCGCGAAGCGGCTGGATCGAGGGTGCGGGGGCGCTCTTCGCGCTCGCGGTGTGCGCCGCGGGGGACAGCCCGATGCGGCAGCCCGGCCTCGTGCTGCTTGTGGGCCTCGTGCTCGGTGCATGCACGGATCTCGCTGGAAACAAGGCTCGATCGCGCGCCCCTGCGGCGCTCGCGCCCACTCTTCGCGCGGGCCTCCTCCTCGCATCGGCGTGGCTCCTCGCGGTCTCGGTGAGCGGATGGATCGCATCGCGCCGGCTCACCGCGGCGAAGGAAGCGTTGCCCGAGGCGCGGCGCGCGCTCCTCGCCAGCGCGGCGCGCCTCGATCCGCGGAGCGGTGAGATCGCCCTGGAACGCGGCCTCTTCGAGCTCGCGTCGGGCGATCTCGAGGCGGCCCTGGCAGGGCTCCGGCGATCGCGGACGCTGCTCGCCAACGTGGGCACCGATGTCGCCATCGGGAACGCCGAGGCCGAGCTCGGTCGTCACGAGGCCGCCGTCGAGGCGTATCGAGCGGCGCTGCGGCATCATCCCGGGTCCTTTCGTGCGCACGCCAACGTCACCCAGCCTTTGCTGGCCCTGGGTCGGCTGGAGGAGGCGGAAGCGCACCTCGCCGTGGCCCGGAGCCTCTGGCCTGGTCACCCGCGGCTCGGAGAGATGGCCGAGCAGCTCCGGCGCGCCCGCATCGATCGGGCCACGAGGCCTTGAGCCTCGGGCGTCGCGTCGAAGGAAAAGCTCGCGTCCGTGGAGCCGCCCATACCCCGAGTAAGCCTCGCCATCTTCGCGGTCTCGCGGCTTCGGGGCGCTGATTTCTCGGGGCTTCGTCGCGCTTTCGGCTCACGGCACTAGCCTCGGACGGGCGAGGCCGTCTACCTTGGGAGGCCGCGGAGGCGCAGCGCGTTGTCGAGCGAGGAGGAGACCGAAGCCCAGTTCGTGGCGCGCCTCGTGGCGCGGGACGAGGGCGCGTTCAACGAGCTGGTGGTGACCTACGAGCGGCGGGTCTTCGCGCTCGTGTTCCGCATGCTCGGCCGGCGCGACGAGGCGGAGGATCTCGCGCAGGAGGTCTTCGTCCAGGTCTTCAAGGCCATCGACCAGTTCCGCGGCGACTCCAAGCTCTCCACGTGGATCTACCGGATCGCGGTCAACCTCTGCAAAAACCGCTCGAAATACCTGTCGCGCCGGCATGCCGGCCAACAGGACGACGTGGACGCGATGGCCGAGCGCGTGCCATTCACCGCGGCGAAGGGCGTGAGCGTCGGCGACATCAGCCGGCCCGACGAGCTGGTCGAAGGCATGCAGCTCGAGATGGTGGTGAAGCGCGCCATCGCCCAGCTCGAGCCGGAGTTCCGCGAGGTGTTGGTGCTGCGTGACGTGGAGGACCTTTCGTACGAAGAGATCGCATCCGTCACGGGCCTGCCCGACGGCACGGTGAAGAGCCGCATCCACCGCGCGCGGGCCCAGCTCAAGGCCCTGGTCGAAAAGGCGATGGGCGAGAAGATGAGGTCGGGCAAATGAGCAAAGACGACGAGCGCCCCGATCTCGAAGCGCAGAAGGCCGACGAGCCCACGAAGGGCAAGCCCGGCCCGGACGAAGATTTGCCCGAGATCGACGACGAAATGGCGGCCGTGCTCGACGAGGTCGACATGCGCGATCTCTTGAAGAGCGCGCTCGCTCCGCCGCCCGGCTCGGTCGCGCCCAGCATCCTCCCCGGCGTGCAGAAGAAGCTGCGCAAGCGCTCGCGCGGCAAGTTCTACGGCGATGGCTGGAGCACGGCCAAGGCCCCGCGGCAGACGTACCTCGTCACGAGCCTCGTCATGCTCGCGCTCATCGCGCTCGTGTTCCTGGTGCTGATCCCGTGGGGCAGCGGCGCGCTGCCTTGAGCGCGTCGCGCGGCCGCGCGCCGATGGTTTGAGCTCAAACGAATCGCGCGGGCCTCATGGCAGGAGGGGCGCGAGCCCGGCCTCGGGATCGTCCGCCCAGAAGCTCACCGAGAGCGATCGAGGAAGCGTGCAGCGCCGCCAGCGCGCGCGGAGGTGCACGACGGCCGCGCGCACCATGGCCACCCGATCGGGCGTCACGCGCGGCGGATCCGTGATGCCGAAGCCGGCGCAGCTCTCGACGATGGCGTCGCAGAGGGCGAGGTCGTGGAGATCGGGATCGGTCCAGCACACGGCCGCGAGCCCTTCGGCGAAGAGCAGCTCGTGTTGATCCTCGCCGAAGCCGCGGTACCGATCGGCGCCCCCGTGCCGGTGGGCGGCCTCGTTGATCGCGGCCGGATCGAGGCCCGCATCGACGCGGCCCCAGAACGCGTGGCAGAGGCCGAAGCCGGACTCGACCACGAGGTGCACGAGATCGTGCGGGAGGGTGCCGCCGTAGGTCGGGAAGCGCCACGCGATCTCGGTGCCGTCGCTGCGGCGGACCTCGACCCGATCGCGCTCGCCGGCGACACGATGGAACGTGGCGTGGAGGATGGCGGTCACGGGCTCACTCACAATCGAGGAACGAGTCGATGGCGAGCGTGAAGAAGCGCCCGCCCGCGCTCCAATTGGGCGTGAGGCGAAGCGAGCAGGAGCTGTACCCTCCGCCCGGAGGGGGCTCCTCGACCCGGAAATCGAACGCGTGCAGCACCTTCTTGGTGTGCAGCTCGCGGTGATCGTCGGCGGCGCCGATCGGGCGATGCACCAAACCATCGAGCACGGCCCGCAGCTCTCTCTCGAGCGTCTCGCGGCCGTGCCAGGCCCCGATCCTCTCGCGATGAACGACCTTGAGGTGCTGCATGAGGCGGCCGACCACGAAGAGGCCAGGGATCTGTCGATGCAAATCCCGATCGGCCGGCGCGAGATCCGCCGGCATGGTGGCCGAGGGCGAGAGGCAGCTCGGCGCGCTGGGGAAATACGCGTGCGCCGCGGCTTCATCGAAGGCCAAGGCGATGATGCCCGCGGCCTCGAGCTCGTCGATGCGTGACGCCGAGAGCGGCGCTTCGAGCGGTGCGGGCTTGGGAAAGGAGCCTCGGGGGCCGCGCCAGGTGGGGAGATCTTCGACCAGGCCGCCGACGGGACCCGTGATGTTGGCCGCGAGCCGAAAGAGCTCGAAGCTCCGCGCGATGCAGGCCGTGAGGGCGAAGACGCCGTTGATCCAGAGGTGATCTTCGGGCCTCGAAATGGTCTCGCGATGACGAAACCGATGAGGCGTGGAGCCGTCGTTCTCGTACACGGAGCGCCCCAAGATCCTGGACGACACGAGCCCAGCGAAGCGCGCGCGCACACCCGAACGGAAGTCTCGCCACGCTTGATCGGCCTTCTCCGAGAGCGCACCTCGACCGCCCTCGGCAAGCGCGTGCGCGCTCTCCCTGCCCAGCAACGAAGGCGCGGCGCCTGCAAGGAATGGAGCGGAGCCAGAGAAGCCGACATGACTGCACTGGCGGAGCATCGCGATGTCGTCACGCGTCCCGAAGATCTCGTAATTGGCCACGATGGCCGCGTGCGGCCGGCCGCCGAAGGGGCCGAACTCGGCGCTGTAGACCAATCTGTAGAGACCCGATTTCGGCAGCTCAGGGGAGTCGTCGAAGTCCAGGAGCAGATCTTCCTTGGAGCAATTGAGCACCTCGCAGCGGATGTTTTGATCGGCCGCGATTCGGCTGACGACGAGCCACAACCCCCGCCAGGCGCTCTCCAGCGCTTGGAAGGTCGGGTGATGCAAGATGGCATCGAGCTGCCGCGATAGGTCGACGTCGAGCGAGGCGATGAGCGCGTCGATGGCGGCTTCGTCCAGGAGGCTTTGCGCGACGATCGTGCGGAGCCCGCGCGTTAAGGAGGCTCGCTGGCGCGCATCGAGCGGTTGGGGGAGCAGGTCTTCGGTGAGGTAGGTGAGGAGTTGGGTCATGACCATTCCTTCGGATCGAGCTCGGGGCGGAGGGCGATGCGCGCGAGCGAGACGGGATCTGGATGTTGGAGCAAGACACGAACGACGTGCTGCGCCAGCGCCGGGCGCATGGCGACGATCTCGCGCACGCTCGTGCTCGCATCGGCGGCCAGCATCGTCAGCGCGCGAGCGCTCGTGCGCGCGTGGTCGGCGACCGCTTCGCGCACGTCCACCGAGGCGTCCTCCGCGAGCTTGTCGAGGATTGCTTCGGTCACGTGTGGATGCCGCGTGATCTCGATGCGCACGATGGGCTCGCGATCGCGGGCCAGCCGTTCGAGGACCTCGGGAGGAGTCGCGGCCGAGCGCGCGAGCGCGAGCCGGACGCGCATGATCTGGTCGACCGCGAGTGCCATCCGCGCATCCGCAGGCAAGCGCGCGTGAGAGGCGACCGCCTCGCGCACGAGCGCATCGGGATCGGTGGTGGCGGCGGCGAGCGCGGTGGCGAGCAGGCCGTCGCGATCGTCGTCGACGGCGCGCGCACGGAGGACGGCGGCGCGGCGCACGTCGGGATCGTCGTCGCTCATGCTCTGGAGCACCACGGCCATGGGCGCGTGCGGGTGGCGCACGACGGCCTTGCGCACCTCGGGCTCGGGATCGGAGGCGAGCGTCGCCAGGAGCGACGGATCGATCTTCGGCAAGCTCGCCACCCGCGCGCGGACGTGCGGCGAGGCATCGCAGGCCGCGCGCGCGAGGACGGTGGCCGGCGGTGATGCTCGGCAGATCACCGCGAGCCGCGCGGGCTCGTCCGCGACCTCCATCAAGTAGAGAAGCGTGTCCTCGCTCGTCGCCGGGGCGCCCGCGATCTGCGCGCGGAGCTTCTCGTCGTCGCGACGCGCCAGGCGATCCAACACGGTCGCGGGCACCTCGGGCTGCCGCACCGCGAGGGCCAAATCCCAGGGCCGCAAGGACACGAGGACCTCGTCCTGCTGCTCGGCGGAGAGGCGCGCGCTCCACAGCACGGCCCACGCCGCGCGCGGCTCCTCGAGCACGATGGCGCAGAGACGCTCGCAGGATGTCGCTGGATCCTGCGCCTCGCTCACCAACCGATCGTACGTCGACGCCATCCCCATCCCCCGCGCCGCAGCGAGCCGCAAACGGAAACGCTGGGAGGATACGAGGAAGCGTGTCGCCGTGCGCTGGGCTGACGGTGGCGCGGCGCACGGCATCGTCGATCGAGCTCGTGGGAGATGCGCGCTCGCTCTCTCGAGCGAGATCGATCACGGCCAGCTCGCTCTCGCCATCGTCGATCGAGCTCGATCGAAAGGCCTGCGCTCGCTCTCCCTCGCTGCGTTCGCGCGGGAGAGCGCGAAGCGGCGGGCTTACTGCGTCCAGCGGACGACGACGGCCGTCACGTTGTCGGGGCCGCCGTTCTCGTTGGCGGCCTCGATCAGCTTGGAGGTGCAGAGCTTGATGTCGTTCTGGTGCGCTTCGATGATGCTCTGGATCTGCTCGTCTTTGACGGGGCCGCAGAGGCCGTCGGAGCAGAGCATGTAGATGTCGTTGAGCTGCGGGACCTCGAAGCGGGTGTCCACCTTGACGGTGTCCTTCATCCCGAGGGCGCGCACGATCACGTTCTTGTGCGGGAAGTTCGCGATCTCTTCCGGCGTGAGGCGCTTCATCTTGATGTAGTCGTTGAGGAGGGAGTGATCCTCCGTCAGCGCCTCGAGCTTTCCATCGCGGAAGCGGTAGACGCGGCTGTCGCCCACGTGCGCGACGTACACGCCGTCGTTCGCCGTGAAGATGCTGACGAAGGTCGTGCCCATGCCGCGCTTCTTCGCTTCGCGCTGCGCCGTCTCGTAGATGCGCAGGTTCGCGAGCTTGATGCCGGTGATGAGCCGGTTCTCCTCGTAGCCCTTGGAGCGGTCCATCTTGTAGGGCCAGGTTCGCTCCGGATCGTCCTGCGTCTGGCTGAAGAACTCCTGCATCGCATCGACGGCCATCTTCGATGCGACCTCGCCCGACGCGTGGCCACCCATGCCGTCCGCGACGATGAACAGCCCGAAGTCGGGCATGATCGCGAAGTTGTCTTCGTTGTGGTTACGCTTGCGGCCGACGTTGGTCTCGCCGGCGACTTCGATGCGGAAGGGTTGCGCCACTTGGTCACCCGGAAAGCGGTCGAATCACGGACCACATAGCCCGCGCGCGGCGATCCTCGCGTCGTCACACAGGATGTGTCAACAGTCACGGGCGGACACCGCGCGTGATCAGGGCCACGCGCCGTCGTGCGGAGGGGTTCCACGGTGCGGGGCCGCGCGCTCGCCGGAGCCGAGAAGGCGCGGCGAAACGTGGCCCGACCGGCTGGATCACCGGCGATTTGGGCGGGTGAGACGCAGCTCACCGCGGCTTTGTCGCGGCGCTGCGTGGTCAGTCAGCTGTTCAGAGGGCAACCGAGGGAGGCCACGCGAGGCTCGAGCGCGTGACGAACGGCGCGAGCCTTCTTGATCTCGAGGCTCAGCGATGGGTGGGGGGCGGCGCGGGCTTGCGTGCCGGCGGCGGGGGAGCGGCGGGCGGAGGGCCGTCGTTGGCCGGCGGGAGCTCGGCCGGGTTGGCCGGCGGCGGCGGCGCGGAGGCCTTCTCGGGCGCGGCGCGGAGGACGCAGCTCACCTCGCGGTACTTGCCCTGGGTGAAGAGCATCAAGGTGACCTTCTCGCCGACGCCGTGCGAGCGGATGGCATCGGAGAGCGCTTCGGGCGAGGTCACGGGGGCGCCGTCGACGGCGAGGATCACGTCGCTCTCGGCGCGATCGCCGCCCTTGAGCTTCGCCTCCTCGGCGGGGCTGTGGGGCGCGACCGAGACCACGCGCACGCCCCTGGCGACGCCCGCCGTCTCCGCGACGCCTTGGATGCCGAGGAACGGCGCCGGCGGCACCGCGCTCGCGGGCACGCCGCGAAGGAACGTCTTGACGGCCGCGATGGGCGCCCCGAAGGCGACCGGCGTGCACGGGCGGTTGTCGTTGGGCGCGCAGCCGCGGCCGAGGACGGCGACGACGCGGCCGTCCTCGTCGATGATGGGGGCGCCGAGATCGAGCGGCGAGATGCGCGAGCCGATCTCGATGGCGTCGTTGATCGGCTTGTCGTCGCCGCCGAGCAGCGGGCGATGCGAGCGCAGGATGATGTTGGTCGCCGAGATCTTCGACCGGCTCACCGTGAACGATCGAATGGTCGCATCGGGCCGCACCGGCTCCTTCGTGGAGGCCGCGACGCCCTCGGCCCAGCGGCCCGTTTGAGGCACGAGGAGGGCGAGGTCCCACGCGCGATCGTGGTGCCCGAGCTTGACGCGCGCGGTGGATCCGTCGGCGAAGCGGGCGTCGAGATCGTTGCCCGGGCCGAGCGGGGAGAGCGCCGTGAGGATGCGGCCGTCGCCCATGAGCACCGCGCCGAGGCCGAGCGGCTGACCGGCGCGCTCGAGGATGACGACACCGCGGAGCGCGCGCTCTTCGGGGCTCATCTCTTTCTTGGCGGCGTCGGCCTTGTCGCCCTTCTCGGCCTTCGGCGGCGCGGCGGGCGGCGGGCTGCCCTTGCGCGGCGGGAGCTGCGCCGGCGGCCCCGCGAGCTCGACCGCGCCCGGCGGATCGTCGGCCCGCGCATCGCCCGGCGCGACGATCGCGGCCACGGCGAGGAAGGCGGGGAGCAGCGATCGTGAAGCGCGCTTCACGATCGGGCTGTCAATCGAAGGTCGCAGGGGCGAAGTCGGCGCGGCGAGAAAGCGAAAGACATCCATGGCGGCGGCTCCATCCAAGGCGGGTTGAGGTTGCGCTGGCGGCTGGGACTGCAACGGGTGGGCCGGCGCACCCCCGACGTCGATCGATCGCGAGCGTATCGTGAAGCCTGCGCCAGCGCGAGCCGAAGGCCACCCGCTTTTCGTGAGCCCGGGTGCAGGGAGCGCCCCCCGAGCCCCCACGAAGGCCGATGCGCGGCGAAAAGCCGCGAACGTCCACGACTATGTGCGCCACCGGGACCACCGGGGTACCGGGACCCGTACGCCGCGACAGGCGACCGGTGCGCCGCGACGGGCGACCGGTGCGCCGCGACGGGCGGCACGTGCGCCGCGACGGGCGACCGGTGCGACACGACCGGGTGGCACGTGCGCCGCGACGGGCGACCGGTGCGACACGACCATGTGGCCTGTGCGACATGACCAGATGGGCTGTGCGACATGACCAGATGGGCTGTGCGACACGATCACGGGGCCTGTACGACGCGATCATGGGCGCTGTGCGCCGCGACAGGCGACCGGTGCGCCACGACAGGTGACCGGTGCGACGGGACGGGGAGCCTGTACGACACGATCGGGCAGCCCGCGCGACAGGGGCGGGCGACCCGTACGACGTGACCTGGTGATCTGCGCGACAGGGCCGGGGGATCCGTACGACGGAACCGGCGATCGGTGCGACGCGCCGAGGTGAGGGGACGTCCGTCCAGCGAGGGGGACCGCAAGGCGGGGCGGGGTTCGGCGTTCTCTCGGCTCGGATCGAGAGGCCGGCTCGCCCGTCTACGGCGGGTGGCCGCCTTCCGGGGGCCATCCGGGCCGCCGATGAGGCGATGATGAATTTCGGCGGTCACGAAACGAGGGGACGGGGACACATGGCGGCTGACGAGGGACGCATGCCGGTCGAAGCACTGCGGAGAGGTCCGATCGAAGAGGAGGCGCAGGCCGTCGAAGGCCTGATCGCGTCCGGTCAGTATCGCGAGGCGCTGGCGCGCTGTGCCCGGGAGTATGCGCTCCCGCTCGGGAGGCTGTGCATGGCCTTCACCGGCTCGCAGGCCGAGAGCGAGGAGCTGGTGCAGGAGACGCTGCTCGCCGCCTACGACGCGTTCCCCCAGTACCGGGGCGACGGGAGCGTGCGGGCCTTCTTGTTCGGGATCGCGCGGAGGTTGTGCGGGCGGCACGTGGAGATGCGCGCGCGAAGGCAGGATCGGCTGCGGCTCGTGCACGACACGGGGCGGGGAAGGGACGCCGGCGATCTGGCGCTGGAGCGGGAGCGCGCGCAGCGGGCGCGGGACGCGCTGGCGAAGCTGAAGCCGAGCGAGCGCGAGGCGGTGGTCCTTCGGTACGAGTCGGATTTGAGCTTTCGCGAGGTGGCGGCGGCGTGCGGGGTGGACGAGGCCGCGGCGCGCAAGCGCGTGAGCCGAGCGCTGTCGCGGCTGCGGGCAGACCTGGGTGAGGAGTAGGCGATGAGCACGACGGAGACTCGGGAGATGTGCCAGGAGGTCGAGGAGTCGCTGAGCGAGATCCTCGACGGGACCGCGTCGGCGCGGCTCTTCGATCACGTGGCGGAGTGCGACGCCTGCCGCGACCTCAAGCACGAGGCGCAGAACGCCGCCGAGCGCGTGCGCCACGCCGGGGCCGATTTCCGGCCCGCGGATGATTTCGTGGAGCAGCTCCTCGGGCGCTTGGACGCGGCCCGTCCGGCCACCTCGGGGCCCAAGGCTTCGCCGCGCGCAGCGCTCGAGAGCGGCGACGCGAGCACGCGCACGAGCGAGCCGCGGGCGTCGATGCGCACGGCGAGCGGTGTCGCGGCGAGCGCGACCGCGGTGCCCATCGACGGCGCGGCGACGGCCTTCGATCCGCTGGCGGCCGCCAAGGCCGAGGAGGCGGAGGCCGAGAGCCGGCGCGCGGAGACCGGCGCGACCATCCACGATACGCAGCCGAGCGCGCGCGATCCGCGGGCGCCCGCGGGCCGGACGCGCGAGGAAGCGCCCGCGCCCATCGCGGTGCAGCCCGCGTCGGCACGCGAGGCCGCGTCGAGCGGATCCGCGCCGAGCGGCGTGGCCGCGAAGACGCTCCATGGACCCGTGACGGCGCCGCCGTCTGCGGAGGAGAGTGACCCTCCGGCGGAGCGCGCGGCGCCGGTGAAGGCGAGCCGCACCATCGAGGAAGCGCCGGCGCAGGCGAGCCGCGCGATCGAGGCGGCGCCCGTGGTGCCGAAGGCGCCGCCGGCACGCAGCAAGGTGTCGCCGCTGCGGCGGCCGGCGATTCTCGCGGGCGGTGCGTTCGCGGCGGTCGCGGCGGCTGCGGCGATCGGGTTCGGCTTGAAGGGTGGGGTATTGCCCACGACGGCGTCGGCCGTCGGGCCGTGGTCGGGCGCCGTGGCGTCGATCTCGCGCGCCTCCGCCGACAAGAACGGCGGGCTCGATGCGTGCGATGCCTCCAATCGATGCGCGCCGGTGAACGGGGGCGCGAACGTGGCGCCCGGGTCGACGCTCAAGACCGATGCGCGGACGCGCGCCCGCGTGACGCTGGCGGATGGGACGGAGCTGTCGATCGATCGGGCCTCGGAGATCGAGCTCGCGTCCGGGAAGAGCCGCACGGCGCGCGTGAAGCGCGGCACGGTGGTGGCGGATGTCGCGCACGTGCAGGGCTCGGCGGCGCGCTTCGCGATCCCGCGCGGCGAGGTGGAGGTGCTCGGCACCAAGCTGGCGATCACCGCGAGCGACGATCGCGCATCCATCGAGGTCGCGCGCGGCAACGTCCGGGTGCACACCGACAGCGGCAAGACGGTGGACGTGCGCGCCGGTGAAGAGGCGACGCTCGTGGGCAACGCCGAGCCGCAGGTGTCGAGCTCCTCGTCGCTCGCCGACACCATGGAGTGGAGCGACCAGAAGCCCGAAGAGGTCGACGCGCCCGTGCTGCGCGGCCTCGGCGAGCTCCGGGCGCGGAAGCCCGGGCAGACGCAGGAGAAGGATCACGCGGTCCGCCTGGCCAAGCACGCCGTGAAGGTGCGCGTCGTCGACGTGGTGGCGCGCACCGAGGTGGACGAGACGTTCACCAACGACACCGACGAGGAGCTCGAGGGCATCTACCGCTTCCCGCTGCCGCCGGGCGCGCAGATCGAGAAGCTCGCGCTCGAGGTCGACGGCAAGATGATCGACGGGGCCTTCGTCGATCGCGACAAGGGCGCGGCCATCTGGCGCGGCGTCATCCAGAACGCGGCGCCCAAGGCGCCGAAGCCGCGCGAAGAGATCATCTGGGTGCCCGGCCCGTGGCGCGATCCGGCCCTGCTCGAGTGGCAGCGCGGGGGGCGCTTCGAGCTCAAGATCTTCCCCATCCCGAAGCGCGGATCGCGGCGCGTCGTACTGACGTACACGCAGGCCGTCGAGCAGACCGCGGGCCTGCGCCGCTTCACCTACCCGCTGGCGCACGACGCCAACGGATCGACGCGCATCGGCTCGTTCGATCTCGATCTCCAGGTCCTCGGGCTCGACAAGTCGGTCGGCCTCAGCACCCGCGGCTACGAGCTCGAGCGCGCGGGCGACGAGCGCCGCACCCTGCACGCGAGCGACTTCGTGCCCGCGGGCGATCTCACGGTCGAGTACGCGCTCCCCGATCGCGACAAGGAGGTCACCGCCTGGGCGTACCAGGCGCCGCGCACCGAGACGCTCACGCTCGCGACGAACAGCACGACCGACACGCGTGAGGGCAAGAACAAGCCGGCCGATCAGAAGGTGGCGAAGCAGGCGGCGGCCGCGATCCTCGAGGACGAGTCGCCCTACGTGGCCCTCGCGCTGCGCCCGCGGCTGCCGCGCTGGCAGGAGGCGAAGGAGCGGCTCCACGTGATCGTCGTCGACGCGAGCCGCTCGATGTTCGGCGAGCGCTTTGGGCGCGCGACGCACCTGGCGTCGAGCATCGTGCGCGAGATGGATCGGCGCGACTCCTTCATGCTCCTCGCCTGCGACACCACGTGCCGGCCGCTCGCCGAAGGCGGGAGCACCTCGCCGCGCGCGGCGGCGCCCGGGCCGACGGCGGCGGCGGACGTCGAGCGCTTCCTCGGCAGCATCGAGCCCGACGGCGGCAGCGATCTCGCGGCCTCGATGGCCGCGGCGCGCACGGCCGCGGGCGCGCTCTCCGGCAAGGAGCTGCGCATCCTCTACCTCGGCGACGGTACGCCGAGCGTGGGCCCGACGCGTCCCGCGCACCTCGAAGCGGCGGTGCGCAGCTCCGTGTTCCAAGGCGGCAGCGGGGGCAGCGACGCCGCGGTGGTCGCGGTCGCGCTCGGCGCGGACGCGGACACGACTTCGCTCGCGGCGCTCGCCCGCGGCGGCGGCGGCGTGATGGTGCCGTACGTGCCCGGGCAGAAGGTCTCCTCGGCCGCGCTCGACGTGCTCGGCGCCGCGTACGGCGTGGTGCTGCGCGACGCGGAGGTCGAGCTGCCGGCGGGCCTCTCGCAGGTCACGCCCGCGCGGCTCGATCCCATCCGCGCCGGCGGCGAGACCATCCTGGTCGCGCGCATGTCGTCGGGCCGCGAGGTCGAGGGCGCGCTCAAGCTGCGCGGCAAGGTCGCGGGCGAGCGCTTCGAGCAGAGCTACCCGATCAAGATCGCGGCCAGCACGAGCGCGGGCAACGCCTTCGTGCCGCGGCTCTACGCGGCGGCGAAGATCGCCGAGATCGAGCGCACCGGCGGCGAGTCGCAGAAGGCGACCGCGATCGAGCTGTCGAAGCGCTTCGCGGTGGCGAGCCGCTTCACCTCGCTGCTCGTGCTCGAGAGCGAGGCGATGTTCAAGGCCTTCGGCCTCGATCGCCACGCGCTCGCGCAGACGTTCACGGGCGAGCAGCTCGCGGACAGCTCGTCGGGCGAGTCCGCCACGCCCAAGGACGACGACGCGAGCCCGGACGCGACGCTCGTCCCGCGCGCCGCGAACGCGGTGCCGGCCGGCAAGGTGGCGGCGAACGGGTACGGCGATCTCGAGGAGCGTGCCGAGGGCGCGGGCGCGAGTCGCAGGGGCGCCACGGGCGGCGGGCCCAGGCCGGCCCCCGCGAAGCCCATGGCGCCTCCCCCGATCTCCGGCTTCGATAGCCCCGCACAAGCGGAGCCGGCGCAGAAGGGGTGGCTCGGCGATCCCCTCTCGCCGGCCGAGGAGAAGCCTGCGGCGAAGGCGCCGGCGAGGAAGAAGGCCGACATCGGGCTCGACGACGAGAGCTGGCAGCGATCGCGCGGCCGCAGGTTCATCCCGATGCGCAAGGTCTTCGAGCGGCACGTGGGCTTCTCGACCACGCCCGCGTTCTCGAACAACGCGGCCAAGCTCGCGGCGGCGGAGGGCGCGGTCGCCTCGGCGCCCAACAGCCGCGACAAGACGGTCGAGCTCTTCTCGATGTACTCCACGCTCGGTCGCCTCGGCGAGGCGCAGGAGCTCACCGCCAAGTGGGCCGGCCGCGACGCGCTCGATCCCGACGCGCTCCTCGCCCGCGCCGATCTGGCGGTTCGCCAGGGCGATCGCGATCGCGCCGTGCGCATCCTCGGCGGCCTCGCCGACGTGCGCCCCGGCGATCGCGCGGTGCAGACGCGCCTCGCCGATCTGCACGACGCCGCCGGCCACGCCGCGCTCGCCTGCGAGCATCGCATCGCGCTCGCCGATCTCGCGCCCTCGGAGCTCCGGCTCGTCGTGTCCGCGATGAACTGCGCGCGGACGCAGGGCCTCGTCGATCTCGCGAACGCGCTCCGCTTCGATGCCGCCGACAAGGTGCGCGAGGCCCTCGACAAGCTCGCCGCTCAGCAGGTGCCGAGCTCGATCACGCCCCGCGGCGACATGTCGATCTCCGCGGAGTGGGCCGGCGGCGCCGACCTCGACATCGGCCTCATCGACGCCCAGGGCAAGCGCACCTCGTGGCTCGGCTCGGCGACCAAGGCCACGGTGAGCGGCCGCGACGTGACCAGCACCCGCAACGAGGCGTTGGAAATCACGGGGCTCCCGCAAGGGAACTACGTCGTGGAGATCACGAGGGTCGGCACTGGCAGCGACCCCATCCGCGGCGACGTGACCGTTCGCTTCGGCAGCGAGGTGACCCGGCTGCCCTTCTCCCTCGTGGGCCAACGCGCGGAGGTCGGCACTGTCCGCGTGTTCTTCACTTCCCGCCTCGTCCCCCTGTAGCCGCCGCGCGCGAGGGGGAAACCGCCGCGTTCCGCGGACGACCCCCTCGACTTCGCTCCTCTTCTGCGGCAATCCTCGGCCCCATGAGCTCCGCCCACGACGCGCATGGGGCCTCCGCCCACGCCCACGACGATCACGACGTTTTCGATGGAGAGCCCGCGCACGAGCTCTCCCCCGGCGAGCCGCGCAGCCCGAACTGGCTCCCCGCGCTCGGCCTCGCGCTCTTCACGCTGGCCGGCGTCTACATGCTCAGCGGCGGGGACAGCAACGCCACCGGCCTCACGCCTCCGCGTCCGCTCCCGGTCGAGCCGGCCGCCCTCGCCGTGCACGCCGCGCCGGAGCGACCGGCGCGCGCCGCGCCTCCGGTGCGCGCTGACGCGGCGCCGCCCGGATCGGGCTCGGTCCGCAAGCTCACGCCGGACCAGATCGAGGAGCTGCGCAAGAAGATGGAGGAGGCTCGCGGCAAGGGCGCAGGCCCCGGGGCTCCCAGCGCCGACGCGGCAGCGAAGGGCGCACCGGGGAAGGCTGCTCCCGCGGCGAAGGGCGCGCCCGCGAAGGGCCCCGCGCCGAAGAGGAAGTGAGCGCGCCGTCATGAGCGAAGCGACCGTCGCTGCTGCCTCCTCGATCCGGAAGGTGCTCGTCATCGGCACCGGCACGATGGGCCAGGGCATCGCCCAGATCTCGGCCGTCGCCGGCTACGTGACGCACATGTACGACGTCGAGGCCGCGCGCATCGACAAGGCCATCGGCGTCATCAAGGCGGTCACCGATCGGCTCGTGCAGAAGGGCAAGATGCTCAACGAGGCGCGCAGCGAGATGATCGGCATGCTCGTGCCCGCGCCCGAGCTCGGCCCGGCGGCGGCCGACGCCGACCTGATCATCGAGGCCGCGCCCGAGTCGATGGACCTCAAGGTCGAGGTCCTCGGCAAGGCCAAGCTCTTCGCGCCGGAGCGCGCCATCCTCGGGTCGAACACGTCGAGCCTCTCGATCACCGAGATCGGCCACCGCCTCGGCGCCGGCCACCGCACCATCGGCCTCCACTTCTTCAACCCGCCGCCGGTGATGGAGCTGCTCGAGATCGTGCGCGGCCTGGAGACGTCGGAGGCCGTCGTGGAGACGAGCCTCGCCGTCGCCAAGCGCCTCGGCAAGACCCCGGTCGTCGTCAACGACGTGCCCGGCTTCGCCACGAGCCGCCTGGGCGTCGCCCTCGGCGCGGAGGCGATGCGCATGGTCGAGACCGGCGTCGCCTCCGCCGCCGACATCGACAAGGCCATGCAGCTCGGCTACCGCCACCCCATGGGCCCGCTGATGCTGACCGATCTGGTCGGCCTCGACGTGCGCCTCGCCATCCTCGAGCACCTCTACCGCGAGATCGGCGACCAGTTCCGCCCCCCGACGATCCTCCGCCAAATGGTGCGCGCCGGAAAGCTCGGCAAGAAGTCCGGCGAAGGCTTCTACCGCTGGACCGAAGCCGGCCCCGAGCCCATCGACAAGAAGCGCTGACCCCAACCGCACCTGCACCTGCAGCTGCACCAGCAGCCGCGAGCGCCAGCGAGCGGACCCCAGCAAGCGCGCCGCCTCCGGCACCCAATCGTTTGAGTTCCAACGAATTGGTTTGAGCTCCAACGATCACGTTTCCATCACCAGCAAAGGCAGCGGGTGAAGCGCGTCTGAACACAACGCGCCGTGCAGCCGCGAGCGCCAGCGAGCGGACCCCGGCAAGCGCGCCGGCGCCGGCATCCATTCTCGCGCGGGCGCGCCGACGACGCGCCAAGGTCGGGAAGCATGAGCCTGAGTCCGCTCCCTGGCGGTCGCGGCTGCCCTTGCTGCAGGTGTGAGCGTGGGGCTGTCGAGCGGGTGACCTTCGGCGTTGGCCGGCTCAGATCCGTACGTCGCGCATGCTGATGCGGTTCTTGTCGAAGACGCCGAGGCCCAGCTCGCCGGCCACGCGGATGTAGGTGGGCTCGCGGTTCGCGTCCTTGAGCGTGGGGAGGCCGTTGTTCTTGCGGTGCTCTTCCACGACGGCCCAGCCGACCACGTCCATCGCCACGGGGTCGGTCGTCGCGTAGACGGCCTCGTAGGGCACGCGGCGCTTCTTGTTCGTGTCGAGCGGGCCCTCGTCGTAGATGAGCTTGTAGCCGTCGATGATGTGCAGGCGCACGCGGCTCTTCACCACGTCCTGCGCGTAGAGCTGCGCGATCTGCGGGCTCGCGGCGTGCTCGTGGAAGGCGTGCGGGTTGATGGTCGACCCGTGCGTGATGTTCTTGAGGCAGCCGGTGTAGCCGCAGATGCCGTGGTCCTTGATCAGGCCGACGTTGATGACCGCGGTCGCGTCGGTGAAGGGACGGACGAACTTGGTGCCCACGCCGGCCACGGTGATCTCGGGCATCACCGCGTCCTTGTTCTCGTGGATCATCGCGGTGATGCCGGCCGGGAAGGCGGGATCCATCACGGCGGTGCGGCTCGCGATGCGCGTGCCCGCGAGGAACGAGGGGTACTGCTCGTAGATGACGATGTTCGACGCCGGCACGCCGGCGGCCATCACGCCCTTCACGATCTCGAGCACCAGCTCCTTGTTCGACGCCATCGTCGCGCCGCTCTTGCCCGCGATGCCGTTGGGCTTGATGGCGACCTTGTCGTCCTTGTGGACGAACTTGCCGAAGGCGGCGCCCAGATCGGAGAGGCCGGTGAGCTCCTCCATCACGCGCTGGAGCATGGTGCGCGCCGCCTCCTCCGTGGGCCAGAGGCCGTTCGGCTGGAGCGTGTTGGCGCGGGTGACCTTGGCGATCTTGCCCGGGATCGACAGCGGCACGAAGCCCGGAGGCGGCTTCGCGATCCAGCTCGGCGGCGCCGCGAGGGCTTCACCCACCCCGCCGATCATCGCCGCGCCGGCGGCGAGCCCGCCGAGGAACGCGCGGCGGCTACGTTGGGGGGCGAGGAGGAGGGACGGGTCGTTCGATCGGGAGATGCTCATGCGGACCTCGTGACGCTACGGAGCGCAATGCTACCCGAACTGGCGGCCGCCACCCACCGCCATGGCGGCGCCAGGCCCGCGCCGCCCTCCAGATCCGAGAAATCCGCAGGATTTCGAGCGGCACGACGTTCGCTGAAACGCATCGCCGAAGGAGTCGACGATGCGTGATTCGAACGAGAAGCAGGTGGAGAGCGCCCTCGGACGTTGGATGACGCGGGCGAAAGCAGCAGTGTCCGGCTCGCGCTGGGCTGGGCTCACCGGAAAAGCAGCGGCCTACGTGGGCGCGTTCGCGTTGCTCGCGCTCGTGGGATCGGGCCGCGTGTCCGCGTGGTTGTCGCCGCCGGCGCGCCTCGTGGCGTCCACCGTCCCCGCCGCGCAGGCCGCGACGGCGCTGCCTTCGGCCAGCGCCGCGCCGAGCGCGAGCACGAGCGCCGCGCCGGCCGATGGAGGCGCTCCCGAGGGCGCGAACGCCGAGCCGAAGCCGGCGAGCGATGCGGATGCGGGCGCGCCGGCGTCGGGCGTGGCGGCCGATGGGAAGGTCATCTTGAACCTCGCGACCGAGGAAGATCTGCGCCGCCTCCCGGGCGTCGGTGCGACGCGGGCGCGCGCCATCCTCGCGCTGCGCGGGCGCATGAAGCGCTTCGGTCGCGTGGAAGATCTGCTCAAGGTGAAGGGCCTCGGGCGCCGCTCCCTCGCGCGCCTCCGGCCGCTGGTGCGCATCGATTGATGCGAGCCGCGCGCGGGCTCGTGCCTCAACCTTCGCCGGACGGCTGCGCTTCGGCGAAGGCGCGACGCACGAGCTCCGGCTGCGCGGCGACGCGATCCCAATCCCGGAAGCCGAGCGCCACGGCCTGCATCGCGATGCGGACCGCGCGCGCCGCATCACCGGCGCGGCCCCACGCGGAGGCGACGGCGAAGGCGAGATCCGGATCGGGCGCGCGCTCGAGGAGCGCTTCGCCGATCCGCGCCGCTTCGCCGTCGGCGAGAAGGATCTCCGCGGCCTCGCGGATCCGCCCGAAGCTCACGGCGTCGATGTCGTCGCCCACCGGCGCCCGCAGGACCTTCACGGCCCGCACCCAGGTGTCGTCGTCGTCCTGCGAGCTCGCCGCCGCATCGGTGCCCGCCAGATCGAGCTTTCGCCGCGTCACCACGGCGCGCACGACGAAGCCCTCGATGGTCGCGCTCGGCGGCTGCGCGGGCGAGGCGTGCGCGAGCGCGGCCACGGCCTCGTCGAGCGCGCCGGCGAGCACGCGGCCGACGGCCAGGTTCTCGAGCGCCCACGTCCGGCCTCGATCGGAGCTCGTTTCGCCGAGCGCGGCTTCCGCGGTGGCCGAGAGCGCGGTGCCGTCGCGCTCGTCGATCAGCTTCGAGAACACGGGCCGGTAGCGCGCGATCACCTCTTCGTCCCGCGCCTCGCGCCGCGCGCGCACGAGGGCCCGCACGTTGTCGATCCCGAGCCAGAGCCCCACCACGCCCATCATCGCCCAGCGATGATGGAGCGCGAACGCGCCCACGCCGATCCCGGTGATCGCCGACACGAGCCGCGCACCCTGCGCTTCGTGGCGCGGCGTGATCATGCCGAGGATGGCCTCGAAGGCGAGCCCGCCGTCGAGCGGCAAGATGGGCACGAGGTTCACGCAGCCCCAGACCGCGCTGGCGTAGAAGAAATCGGTGAGCAGGTGCTGGGCCCACGCGGCGCTCGCTGGCACGCGGCTCTTCACGAGCCAGCAGAGCACGCCGAAGACGATGCCGACCGCGGGGCCGGCCAGCGCGATGGCGAGGCGGCGCGATCGGCTCAGCCACAGGGCGCCGGTGAAGCTCGTGAGCCCGCCCCATCCATAGAGGCGGACAGCAGGCGCGAGGCCGAATCGCCGCCCCACGAGCGCGTGCCCCAGCTCGTGCACGAGCACCGACACGAACACCACGAAGAGCCACGAAAGGAGCTTCTCCGGCGACGATCTCCGCGACGACCCGAGGAGGAACGTCATGATCAGGAACGAGAGCTCCACCCGCACCGGCACGCCCAGCGCGTGGAAGCGAAGCAACGTCCCCGAGAAGGAGCGCTCGACCATCGTCCCTCATTGAAGCATCGGCGGCGCGGAGCGTCCCCGAAATCGCCGCCGATCGCGCGCGGCGCGCCCGCGCGTCACTGCGCGAGCATTTCCTTCACCCAGCGCGTCGCGACGGCGCAGGTGCCGGCGCTCTTCGGGACTTTGCCTTGGCGCTGGTACGGGCCGGCGACGACCGCGAGATCGCGCCCCTTTCGTTGCCACGCGATCGGGCCCATCGTCGGCCGCTCGCGGCACGCGGTGCCGAAGCGCTTCTTCAGCACGGCGGCGAGCTCGGTCGCGTCCTCGTCGCTGTCCATCACCGCGTGCCAGCCGACCGCGATGGTGTGCCGATCCTTCGCGTCGTCGCGGCGCGCCACCACGTAGCGATCGCCGCCCCAACCCGCGGCCGCGGTCGCGGCGATCTTCTCGCCGGCCCACTCGGCCAGCATGATCTTGAGCCCCTGCTCGCCGACCACGTCGTTCGTCGTCGCCCGGAAGCCCCCGCCGAGCGCGGAGAACGTGGGCACCGCGACCGCGATGGGCGGCTCGTGCGCCCGGTACTTGTCGATGTGGAGGAGCTGCTCCGTGCTCACGGGCAGCGCGCGCCAAGCGGCGTCGACCGCGGGCCAGCCGCCGCTCTCGCGCACCGCTTGCACGAAGGCGAAGCCGTCGGCGTAGGGCGCGATCAGCGACTCCTGGAGCGCGTGCGGCGTCTTCGCGCTCGTCTCGGAGACCGCGTTGGAGAGCGCGAGCGCTTGGCGCATCGCCTCCACGGGCACGTTGAACGCCGACCCGAGCGTCACGTCGAACATCGCGCTCGTGGCGTCGCCCTCGGCCACCGCGTGCCCCGCGGCCGTGCGATCGCCGTCGCCCGGCGCGAAGTCGAGGAGCTTCTTCAGATCGAACGACTGATCTTGGAGCGCATGGTCCAGCTCGTGCGCGAGCGTCTCGTCGGCCTCGTCGTCGCCGAGATCGTCGACCAGGTACATCGTGTGATCGGCGGGCTCGTAGAAGCCGGCGATCCGACCCTGGATCAAGCGGTAGGTGCCCTCGACGAAATCGTACTCCGGCGGCACCAGCTCGAGCCCGGCGAGCAGCTCGCCCTCGTGCTCGACCACGTCGGGCGGGATCTCTTTCTCGACCTTCGCCTTGATCTTGGCGAGCACCTCGTCCCGATTGAGCACCCGCCCCGGCACCTCGCGCACCACCGGCAACCCGCGCAGCTTGGCCACCTTGGCGAGCATGGCGGCGACCTTCTTGCGCGCCTCGTCCTCCTTCGAGGGCGGCGCTGCCGCCGCGGTCGCAGTCGCGGTTGCGATCGGCGCAGGCGCTTGCTCCACCTTCGGCGGCGCGACGGGCGCCGGCGGCGAGCAGCCGGCGAAGGCGAGGGCGAGGCTTCCTGCGACGAGCCTTCCGGCCCGCGCGCGCACGCCGGCTCGGGCGGCCCTCACGAAGCCGCGGGCTCCGCGAGCGCGCCCTTGCGGATCTGCTCGATGGCGGCGGCGTACCGGGCCACCCGCTCGTCGAAGGAGATCGTCTCGCCGCGCTTCACGGCGCCGAACACCGCCGAGCCGGCCACCAGCACCCGCGCGCCGGCGCCGACCACCGCGCCCGACGTCGCCGGGGCCACGCCGCCGTCGACCTCGAGCGCGATGTCGAGCCCCGCGCGATCGATCATGCTCCGGATGGCGCGCAGCTTCGGCAGCGCCTCGGGGATGAACGACTGCCCGCCGAACCCCGGGTTGACGCTCATCACCAGCACGTAGTCCAGATCGTGGAGCACGTAACGGAGCGCGTCCTCGGACGTGTGCGGGTTGAGCACCGCGCCGGCCTTGGCCCCGATGGAGCGGAGGTGCTGGAGCGTGCGGTGCAGGTGCGGCGAGGCCTCCACGTGAACCGAGATCCAATCGGCGCCGGCCTTGCGGAAGGCATCGACGTAGCGTTCGGGCTCGACGATCATCAGGTGAACGTCCAGCGGCAGCTTGGTGGCGCGGCGCACTGCGTCGACGACGAGCGGCCCAATCGTGATGTTGGGGACGAAGCGCCCATCCATGACATCGACGTGAATCCAGTCGGCACCGGCGGCCTCCACGGCGCGGATCTCCTCGTCCAGCCGTCCGAAGTCGGCGGAGAGGATCGAGGGGGCAATCAGCGGCCGGTCCATCTTGGCGTTCACGTCCTTGCGCCTAGCACGGGGTCGCGAAGGACGGCTAGCCTGGCGATGAGACGGGCGGACTGTCGTCGGCCGCCGACCCTGCTATACGGTCGCGCACCCCCGAGGCACCCACGCGAGCGGAGGGCTTCATGAGCATGCAGACTCGGCCCCTTATCAAGGCGGATTACGATCACATCGTGCAGGTCATCGACCGCTGGTGGGGAGGTCCGACGAGCGCCCTGGCGCATCCCATCTTCTTCTACGAGCTCGGTCGCCTGGCGCGTGTCGTCGAGAGCGACAACACCATGGTCGGCTTTCTCTTCGGCTTCATCTGCCCGGACGCCGCCGTGGGCTACGTGCATCTCGTGGGCATCCATCCAGACTATCGACGCCGCGGCGTGGGCAAGGTGCTCTACGCGTCGTTCGAGGAAGACTGCCGTCGCGAAGGCGTGCGCGATCTCAAGGCCATCACCACCCTCGGCAACGAGGCGAGCGTTCGCTTCCATCAAGCGCTCGGCTGGACGATGACCGAAACCGAGGATTACGCCGGCCCGGGGCGGATGCGCATCGTGTTCCGCCGCAGCCTCGCCGATCGTTGACCCGAGTCGGTCGCCGCGCGTAGGCTCGAAACACCTCCTGCACGAGGTGTTTCCATGCGCTTGCGCTTGCTCTCCTCGTTCGCGTTCGTGCTGCTCTTGTCGCTCTCCGCATCGTGCGCCAAGGGCACGAGCGGCGGCCTCGGCGGGCTCGGTGGCAGTGGAGCCGAAGGCGGCAGCGCCTCCACCTCGTCGACCGTCCCCTCGACCACCGGCTCGATGTCCGGCACGACGTCGAGCTCCGGCACGAGCACCTCGACGAGCAGCGTCTCCTCGTCATCGGGCAGCACGTGCCCGTCGCCGTGCAAGGTCACGCTCCCGCAGTGCGGCTGTTCGGGCGGGGACGCGTGCACCGTCGAGAACTACCAGGTCACCTGCTCCACACCCGGGCCCGACGCGGTCAACCAAGCGTGCGGCACCACCACGGGCGACGTCTGCCAAGCCGGCGGCGCGTGCGTGGGCGCATCCGCCACCGTCGGCCAGTGCCTCGAGTTTTGCGACGGCGACGCCGACTGCGCGTCGTTCGGTGGCCTCTGCGCCATCGAGCTCCTCGACGGCCCGAGCAGCACCACCACCATCCCCGGGGTGACGCTCTGCTCGCCCGGCTGCAATCCGCTCGACAACAGCGGCTGTCCGAGCGGCAGCAAGTGTGACCTCGGTCGCGAGCAGGCCGGTCAGCAGCGCTGGTTCGGCGTGTGCACCTCCGGCGGCACCAAGACGCAGGGCCAGTCGTGCAACCCCGACGCGGCGGACTGCGCGCCCATGTACACCTGCATCGATCCCGACAGCACCGGCTCCGTGTGCCTGAAATACTGCAACGCGGATTTGCTCACGGGCTGCTCGGGCGCCCAATCGTGCTACGGCCTCACGGACCAACAATCCCAGCCCATCGTGCTCGGGAGCATGTCGATCGGGGTCTGTTTCTAGCGCTGCCCTGCGTCATAATGCGCGGCGCGCTCTGCCAGCGGGGGCGCGTGCGGTCCCCGGACCGGGCGAAGCGAGGTGAACATGAAGCTCGACGACCAAGGGATCGCGCGCCTCTGCGACATCGGCATCTTCGGAGGTTTGTGCGGCGACGTGCTCTGCACGTTCGCGGGGAGCCTGGCCGTCGACGAGCTCGATGCCGGCGCCATGGTGTTCAAAGAAGGCGACTGCGGCCGCGAGATGTTCGTCATCCTCGAAGGCGAGGTCGAAGTGCTCCGCCGCTCGAAGCGCGGCCACGAGGCCCGCGTCGCCATCCTCGGCCCCGGCGATTGGTTCGGGGAGATGTCGATCCTCGACGTCCTGCCCCGCTCCGCGAGCACCCGCGTCCTCGCCCCGACGCGCCTCCTCAAAGTCACCGCCCACGATCTCGACGCCCTCTACCGCCGCGACCTGAAGGCCTACTCGCTCTTCGTCCTCAACGTCGCCCGCGAGATGTCGCGCCGCCTCCGCGTCGCCGACGGCCTCCTCGCCGAGCTGGTGACCAACGTGATGGACGCCTACACCCTCCGCCGCGGCGCCGGCGCGGGCTGAGCCTCTCCACGAGCAAAGCCCGCTTCGATTCGAGGAGAACGAGCAACGACGCGTGAGCACCTCGCATCCCGCGAGGGGCCAGCGTCGATCTCGTCTCCGAGCCATCCGCTCCACGCCATCGGAAGCGTCGAGCGTGGCCCGGGCTCATCGAAGCCCGCTCGCTGTCGCGAGCTCCGATGCCTGACGTGATGTGCTGCGCGGCGCCTCGATCGCCGCGTGTGCTCGCAGGTGAAATCCTACGGCCGCGCGTGCGTCGCCGCGTGTGATCGTAGCTGAAAGCCTACGGCCACGCGGCGTGCGTCTTCGGAGCTTCAGCCGGCGTCGGTGCCCCGGTCGCCGCCGTCATCTTCGGTGCCGCCGTCCGCCGTCGCGCCGCCGATGCCCGCGTCCTCGCCGCCGCCTCCGCCGCCCGAACCGCTCGAGCTGCTGCTCGAAGCGCTGTTGCTGGTGGTGAAGCTGCCGCCCCCGTCCTCGGCGCCGCCGGTGCCGGCGCCGCCGTAGCCGCCGTCACTGTTGGTGCCGCCGCTGCTGGCGCTGGTACCGGAGCCGCCGCCTGCGCTGTAGTCGCCCGGGGGCTCCGGCTGGGGATTGAAGATGCAGCCCGCGACGAGCACTGCGCCGAGAACGAGGAATCTTCGCATCGCCATCGCCTCACACACCAAGCCGAAGCCAATCGGGCACCCCGATGGGGCGGGAGGCATTCTGCAACCCTCACGCCACGCCCGAGATAGCATGATCTTTCGAGAAAGATCATCTTCCTTGGTCGGGCGCTCGGCACACGTTGGCACGTGTCCGGACGCGCGGATCCGCAGTCGGCTCGATGTGGACGAATGGCGACCTACGGCTCGTCAGCCTCCACCGCTGGAGCTGCTCGCGCTGCTGGAGCTGGAGCTCGCGCTGCTGGAGCTGGAGCTGCTCGCGCTGGAGCTGGAGCTGCTCGCGCTGGAGCTGGAGCTCGCGCTGCTGGAGCTGGAGCTGCTGCTCGTGTCTTCGCCGCCGCCCTCACCACCGGCACCGCCGCCGCCGCCTGCGCCGCCGAGGCTGCCGCCCGAGCCGCACTCGTCGCCCGGGGGCTCCGGCTGCGGGTTGAAGCACCCCGAGCTCGGGTCGGTTTTGGAGAAGCAGCCCGCGACGAGCGCGGTGCCGACCAGAGCGCCGAGCAGGAGGAGTCTTCGCATCATCATCGCTCACCCACACCCCCATCGATATCGGGGGCCGAGGCCACCGAGCAAGCCCTGCGCCAGGCTGCGGGCCCGTGATTTCCCGAGAAAGCTCGGGATCGTCGATCCGTGTACGGCACAAGTCGGCACTTGTGCGGACGCAATGGGCCGCGGTCGGGCCGGATCCGTTCGTGGCCCTCCACGCCTCCGGTCGCCGTCCGCTCCGCGCGGAGTAGGATGCCGCGCGTGTCCGAGGAACTGAAGGTGAGCGAGGTCGCGTCGCGCCTCGCGGACGTGCGGCAGCGGGTCGAGGCAGCGGCGGCGAAGGCGGGCCGTCCGGGCGGGGTGCTGCTCCTCGCGGTGTCGAAGACCAAGCCGCCGGAGGCGATTCGCGAAGCCTACGCGGCGGGCCAGCGCGCGTTCGGCGAGAACTACGCCCAGGAGCTCGCCGCCAAGGCCGAGGCGCTCCGCGATCTCGACGGCATCGTCTGGCACTTCATCGGCCGCCTCCAGCGCAACAAGGCCAAGCAGGTGGCGCCCGTCGCGTACGCCGTGCACACCGTCGATCGCGCCGATCTCGCGGCCGAGCTCGGCAAGCGCGCCGAGGCCGCGGGCGTCTCGCTGCGCGTGCTCGTCGAGGTCAACGTGTCGGGCGAGGCGAGCAAGGGCGGGTGCACGCCGGCCGAGGTGGGCGAGGTGCTCGCGGCCATCCGGGCGGCGTCGAGCCTCGAAGCGATCGGGCTCATGACCATCCCGCCCGACACCGAAGATCCCGAGGACGCGCGCCCCTTCTTCGCGGCGCTGCGGAAGCTCCGCGACGAGCACGGCGGCGCGGCCGTGCTGCCCGAGCTGTCGATGGGGATGACCCATGATTTCCACGTCGCCATCGAGGAAGGCGCCACGATCGTACGCGTGGGCACGGCCATTTTCGGCGCGCGGTAGAGCCGAGGCACAAGCTCGCGTAAGCTCCGGGCGCATGCGATCCGCCTTGGCCCTGCTCGTCCTGACCGCGATCGCGGGCTGCGCGATCGGCATGCCCGCGTCCTTCCGCCATCCGCTCAAGGGTGCGCAGGCGCCTTCGGTCGGGCAGATCGAAGCCGCGGCCCCCACCTCGGTCGGCATCCCCGGCGCGGGCGCGGTCAAGGTCACCGTCATCGACTTCTGGGCCTCGTGGTGCCCGGGCTGTCAGGACTCGCTCCCGCAGCTCGACGCGCTCTACCGCGAGAAGCGCGACGCCGGCCTGCGCGTCGTCGGCGTCAGCCTCGACGAGCGGCCCGCCGATGCCTATGCGCTGACCTCGTCGCTCAACACGAGCTTCCCGGTCGTCGTCGACGACGGCAAGCTCGCGCCGGCCTACAGCGTCTCGCAGATCCCGCTCACCTTCGTCGTCGACGCGAGCGGCACGGTGCGCTGGGTCGGCCGCGAGCCGGAGGCCGTGCGCGCGGCCGCGCTCGCGCTGCTCGCGGAGTGATCATGTCGGCGCGTCGATCTTCCCGCGACCACGGCCCCACGCTCTTCGAAGCCGCCACCCGCCATCATCCCGAGCTCAAGGCGGCCGTCCCGCTCGCCGAGCGCATGCGCCCGAGCACGCTCGCCGACATGGTCGGGCAGGAGCACCTCCTCGGCGAGGGCAAGCTCTTGGCGCGCGCGATCGCGGCCGATCGCGTGCCCTCGATGATCCTCTGGGGCCCGCCCGGCGCCGGCAAGACGACGCTCTCCCGCATCGTCGCGCACACCACCAACGCGCGCTTCGTCCCCTTCAACGCGGTGCTCGGCGGCATCCCCGAGCTGCGCGAGATCCTCGCCGAGGCCCGCAAGACCCGCGCGTACGAGGGCAAGCGGACGATCCTCTTCGTCGACGAGATCCACCGCTTCAACAAGGCTCAGCAGGACGCCTTCCTCCCGCACGTGGAGGACGGGACCATCACCCTCATCGGCGCCACCACCGAGAACCCCTCGTTCGCGGTGAACGCCCCGCTCCTCTCGCGCTGCAAGGTCTTCCGCATGCAGCTCCTCGGGGCGCCGCAGCTCGTGCGCCTCATGCGCCGCGCCCTCGAATCGCCAGAAGGCCTCGCCGGCGCCTTCGAGGCCGACGACGACGCGCTCGAAGCCATCGCGGGCCTCGCCCAAGGCGACGCGCGCCGCGCGCTGACGACGCTCGAGGTCGCGGCCGGCGAGGTCGAGCGCGAGGGCGGGACGCGCATCACCCGCGAGGTCATCGCCCAGAGCGGCGAGCAGAAGACGCTCCTCTACGACAAGGCCGGCGAGGAGCACTACAACGTCATCAGCGCCTTCATCAAATCGATGCGCGGCTCCGATCCGGACGCCGCCATCTACTGGATGATGCGCATGGTCGAGGCCGGCGACGATCCGCTCTTCATCCTGCGCCGCATGATCATCTTCGCCAGCGAGGACGTCGGCAACGCCGATCCGCGCGCGCTCGACGTCGCCGTCGCCTCCGACAATGCCTTCCGTCGCCTCGGCATGCCGGAAGGCCTCTACGCCATGTCGCAGGCCGCCATCTACCTCGCCACCGCGCCCAAATCGAACGCGTGCACCACCGCGTGGATGAGCGCGCAGGCCGCGGTCCGCGAGCACGGCGCGCTCCCCGTCCCGATGAAGCTGCGCAACGCCGTCACCAAGCTCATGAAGGGCGAAGGCTACGGCCAGGGCTACCGCTACGCGCACGACGAAGAAGGCGGCGTTGCCGAAGGCGAGACCTACCTGCCCGAAGAAATCGAAGGCGCCCGCTTCTACGAGCCGACCGACCGCGGCTACGAGCGCATGGTGAGCGAGCGGCTGCGCCGGATCCGCGGCGAAGGCTCGTGACGACAACCTCGTTGCCGTGAAGGCACCTCGGTTGCTTGTGGATGTTTGCAGATCGGCTCGTTTTCGCGGATAGCTCGCCGGTCCGTCACTTGCTGACGTGCGGCCGCATGCTCGTTCGGGTGCTCCGTGAAATCGCGCTCGCCGTCGCGTTGGTGAGCCTCGTCTCGTGCGGCGGTGAAGGCGATGCAGCGGAGCCCGAGTGCGGACCCGAAAGTGTGGCGGACTTCTGCCAGCGCGTCGGCTGCGCACTGACGCTCGATCGCATCTGCACCGTTCCCCGAAAGGATGCCGTGCTGGCGGAGGCCTACTGCGGGCCTCCCGACGAAAATCCCATCTACATCGACGTCGACCTCGACATCGCCGGCGCGCCGTACGCGCTCTTCTACGACATCACCACGGAGCAGTTGCTCTTCGTGACCGTTCCGGGTTTGCCGATCCCCATGGCCGGCTGTCGCACCGTGAAGAGCCCGACGCTCGCGTGCGTGGGGACGGGCCTGTCCTGCGGGGAATGAAGCGGCGAGGAAGAGAAGCGCAATCGGGCCGCGCTCGCGCGGAGCGTGCTCGTCCCGTTCGGGCCAGGTGCTTGACCTCGGGCCGAATTGCAGTGACCAAGAGCTGCACCAAGCTGAAAGCCTGAAAGCAGCGCTCGACCCACTCACACCGCAGTCGCGAGCGCCGGCGAGCGGGCTCATCGTACCGGCACCTTCGAGGGCGACGTGCTCACGGCTTCTTCTTCGCTCGCTTGGGCGCGCGGCAGAGCGCCACGAACGCGCGCACCGTCGCGGGCACGAGCCGGTGCCCGGGATAGAACAAGCAGAGGCCGGGGTAGGGCGGCGTCCACTCGCGCAGCACGCGCACGAGGGTGCCCGCGCGCACGTCGTCCTTGATGGCCCACTCGGTCGTGTACGCGAGGCCCGCGCCGCGTCGGGCCGCGAGCAGGATCAGCTCGTCGTCGTCGAAGAGCAGCGGCCCCTGCACGTCGAGCGCGAGCTCCTGCCCGCTGCGCTCGAAGTCCCACGGGAAGGGCGTGCCCCGCGACGAGCGCAGGCGGAGGCACGCGTGATCGCGGAGGTCCGATGGATGGGTCGGGCGCGGCCGCGTCTCGAAGTACGAAGGAGCGCCCACGACCGCGAAGCGGATCGGCGGGCTGCAGGGCACCGCGATCATGTCCTTCGGCACCGTGTCGATCGTCCGGACGCCGAGGTCGTAGCCCTCGGCCACCAGATCCACGAAGCGGTTCTCGGTCGTGAGCTCGACCTGCACGCGCGGGTAGCGCCGGCTGTACGCGAGGACGAGCGGTAAGAGCACGTACCGCGCGGCGCCGCTCGATGCGTTGATCCGCAGCGTGCCCGCGGGCTCGCCGCGCGCTTCGCCGGCGCTCGTCACGGCCTCGGCGATCTCGCGCAGCGCCGGCCCCACGCGCTCGAAGAACCGCTCGCCCGCCGGCGTGAGCGCCACGCTGCGCGTCGTGCGATGGAACAAGCGCACCCCGAGCCGCTCCTCGAGCACGGCGATGGCGTGGCTGAGCGCGGACGGCGACATCCGGAGCTCGCGGGCCGCCGCGCGGAAGCTGAGGTGCGAGGCGACGGCGACGGCGGCGCGGAGCTCGGTGATGGCGGGCTGACGCATTGTTCGAAGACCTGCATCAGAGCATCCGGTATTGGGCGGATTGTTGCAACGGCCGGCGGGATCTAGGTCCTCCGCATCCAAGGAGGTTTCATGAACCAGACCGTACTCGTCACGGGCGCGTCTTCCGGCTTCGGCGCGGACACGGTGCGCTGCTTCGCCAAGCAGGGATGGAACGTGGTGGCCACCATGCGCAACGTCGACGCGGGCGCGGCGTTCGTCGCGCTGCCCAACGTGCTCGTGACCCGGCTCGACGTGCAGGATCGCGCGAGCATCGAGTCGGCCGTCGCCGCGGGCATCGCGCGGTTCGGCCCGATCGACGTGCTCGTCAACAACGCGGGCTTCGGGCTCTTCGGCGTGTTCGAGGAGACGCCGCGCGAGCGCATCCAGGAGCAGTTCGACGTCAACGTCTTCGGCGTGATGGATGTCACGCGCGCCGTGCTGCCGCACATGCGCGAGCGCCGTCGCGGCGTGATCGTCAACGTGTCGTCGGGCGCGGGCGTGTTCACCTTGCCGATGCTCTCCGGGTAATGCGCCAGCAAGTTCGCGCTCGAGGGATTCTCCGAGGCGCTCTCGTACGAGCTCCTCTCGCAGGGCATCGTGGTGAAGATCCTGGAGCCCGGCGGCGTCACCACCACGCGCTTCGGCGAGCGCAGCGCCGCGGAGGCCCAGCGCACCCAAGCGATCCCCGACTACGCGGCCTTCGTCGCCGACACGCACGAGGTCTTCGCGAAGCTGCGCGGCGCCCGCCTCGCCACTTCGGAGCACGTGGCCGCCGCCATCTTCGACGCCGCCACCGATGGCACCGATCGGCTCCGCTACGTGGCCACGCCGGACATCGAGCCGCTGGTGAAGGCGCGCCGCGAGACCTCGGAGGCCGCGTACATCGCGGGCATGCGCGATCGCTTCCTCACCCGTCGCTGAGGCGCTGTCGCTTGCGGCTGCTTCATGCGTCGAGGGTGATCTCCGCGCCGGCTGCTTCCGCGATCTCGGCTCCGAACAGCGCGCCGGGCGTGTAGGCGCCGGGCGGATGGCCGCCTTGCGCGAGGCGGGCTGCGACCTCGGCGGCGACGTTGGCCGTGAAGGTCATGCCGTCGCCGGTGCGCAGCCAGCCTTCGCGAGCCACGCCGTCCGGCCACGCCACGCGCGCGTGCCCCCAGGAGGTGCCGCCATCCTTCTTGGCGGGGGGCGAGCGCACCTGGGCGAGCCGTCGCACGAGGAGGTCGCGCAGCGGGCGGATCGAGGCGAGCGCCGAGAGGATCGACAGGACCACGCGGGTGAGCGGCGTGCTCGGGATCTCGCTCGATCCGGCGACCACGAAGGGCGCGCCGCTCGCGCGTCGAGCGGCTTCGAGGTCTCCGGTGGGCGCGCTCCCGGTCACGACGCGCGCGCCGTCGGGCAGGGTGAGCGCTTCGGCGTCGCCCCCGGCACGCGCGCGCACCAGCTTGCCGTTCGCGTACTTCCGTCCGCCGGCGGCGAGGCTGTCGACCAAGCTCGCGGCCAGCGCGTCGCCGAGGACGGCGTCGCCCCCGGCGATGAACGGCACCGCGTCGACGCGCACGCGTGAAGGCGTGGGCCGGCCTTGGCAGAGCTTCCGCACGACGCTCTCGGTCGCGACGAAGCCGAACCCCGCGCCCGTCACCACGCACTTGCCGGCGGCCGCCGCCTCCTCGTGCAGCGCGAGGAAGTCGACGACGCCGAGCAGCTCGTTGGAGAGGTCGACGTAGTGGGTGCCCTTCGCGCACGCCCGTACCACGGGCAGCGCCGTCGTGCCGAAGGGACCGACCGTGTTCACCACGACCGCGGGCGTGTCGTGGGCGAGCGCCTCCAGCGTCGCCTCGAACGTCGCGGCGACGACGGTCCGCGGCTCGCCCGGCATCGTGCGCGCGAGCTCGCCGAGGCGCGCGGCATCTCGCCCGACGAGCACGGGCGAGAGCTGCCGCTCGGCCAGGCTCCGGGCGATCGCGCTCCCGCACCGGCCCGCGGCGCCGAGGATCCAGATCTCCTTCGCCGCGCTCACGCGACCTCGGAGCGAGCGCCGGTCGCGAAGTAGTGATCGCCGTCGAGGTCGGCGAGGAGGCCGGGCTCGGTGGGGCGCCAGTCGAGCAGCTCGCGCGTGATCGCGCCCGACGCGGGCGAATCGAGCGCGAGGAGCGGCGCCAGGAAGCCGACGTACTCGGCCGCCTCGGCCGGGGTCTTCGAGGCGACGGGGACGCCCAGCCGGCGACCGATGGCGCCCGCGATGTCGCGGGTGGGCACGCCCTCGTCGCCGACGGGATGGAGCCGCGCGCCCGCGGGGGCGCGCTCGAGCGCGAGCCGGAAGAGGCGAGCCGCGTCGCGCACGTGCACGGCGGGCCAGCGGCTCGCGCCATCGCCGACGTACGCGGCGACGCCCTTGGCGCGCGCCATGTTGATGAGGTGCGGCACGAAGCCGTGGTCGCCCTCGCCGTGGACCGACGGCGGCAGCCGCACGATGGACGTGCGCACGCCGCGCTCGACGAACGAGAGCGCCGCCCGGACGCCGGCCAGCCGGGGGTTGGGCGCGTCGGGCGCGGGCTCGAACGCCTCCGTCACCACCTGCCCCGGCGTCAGCCCGAGCACCCCGGACGCGATGGAGAGCGGCTTGCCGGACCCTTCGAGCGCGGCGCCGAGCGCCTCGATCGCCGCCCGATCCGTCGCCGACGAGGCCGCGAACCGGGAGAAGTCGTGGATGAACGCCAGGTGGATGACGCCGTCCGACTTCGCCGCGCCGGCGCGCAGGCTGTCGAGGTCCTCCAGCGAGCCGCGCTGCACCTCCGCCCCCGCGGCCGTGAGGGCCTGCGCCGACGCGTCCGAGCGCGCCAGACCGACGACCTGATGGCCCGCGCCGAGGAGCTCGGAGACGACCGCGGAGCCGATGAAACCGGATGCACCAGTGACGAACACGCGCATGGGAACCTCCTGATGTCAGAATCTGACATCATGGCTAACACGCGATGTCAGTCACTGCAATCAGGTAAGATTCGGAGGCATGGGCCGATGGGAACCGAATGCGCGCGGGAGGCTCGAGCAGGCCGCGCTGGAGCTCTTCCAGGAGCGCGGGTACGCCCGGACGACGGTGGAGGAGATCGCCGCGCGCGCGGGCCTCACGGAGCGGACCTTCTTCCGCTACTTCGCCGACAAACGTGAGGTCCTGTTCTCCGGCTCGGAGGACCTGAACAAGCTCATCGTGGGCGCCATCTCCGCCGCTCCCGAGGCCGCCGCGCCGCTCGACGCGGTCGCCGCGGCCCTCGACGCCGCCGCGGCCGCCCTCCAGGAGCGCCGCGATCCCGACTACGCCCGAGCGCGGCACGCCGTCCTCATGGCCCACGCGGAGCTGCAGGAGCGCGAGCTGATCAAGCTCTCCACCCTCGCCTCGGCCATCGCGGAGACCCTGCGCGCGCGCGGCGTCACCGAGCCGGCCGCGAGCCTGGCCGCCGAAGCCGGAATGGCCGTCTTCAAGGTCGCCTTCGAGCGCTGGATCTCCGACCCCGAGCGGAGAGACCTCGTGCATCACATCCGCGCGGCGCTCGCCGAGCTCAAGGCCGTCACCGCCGGCCAGGTCGCCGCGCCGCCGCCCGCGCCCACCCCGAAGCCCCCGCTGCAAAAGCCGCCGAAGAGCCGCCGCCCTTCGAAGTGACCCGCGCCTCGCCGGCGCTCGTTGCTCAGCGTTCGTACACCCTGACCGTACTCGCACCGAAATCGGCACGCGGTGGCTTCCTGGGAGCCGCTTCGCACCGAAATCGGCACGAGGTGCCTTCCTGGGAGCCACTTCGCACCGAAATCGGCACGAGGTGCCTTCCTGGGAGCTGCTTCGCACCGAAATCGGCACGAGGTGCCTTCCTGGGAGCGCTCGCGTACCGAAATCGGTACGCGTTGCCTTCCTGGGAGCTGCTTCGCACCGAAATCGGCACGAGGTGCCTTCCTGGGAGCGCTCGCGTACCGAAATCGGTACGCGTTGCCTTCCTGGGAGCCGCTTCGCACCGAAATCGGCTCGCGAGAGCATCTCGGGAAGGCGCTTTCACCGAAATCGGTACGCGTTGCCTTCCCAGGAAGCCGCGCGTGCCGGCGGCCTTGCCGGTCCGGTCCGATCGGAGTAACGCCGCGTCCTCGTGGGCGCCGACGTGACGAGGGGATGGAGGGTGGTGACCGCCTTCGCGGCGATCGCGCTGGCCGGTGCAGCGGGCGGGTGCGACGACAGGCCGCCGCCGACCGCGAAGGCATGTCCGGACGCCCTCGCGCGCGGCCAGGGCATGCTCGCCGTGCCGGACATCGGCGCCGCGCGCGACTGGCTCGACCAGGCGAAGAAGCTGTGCGGCCCCGGGAGCGCGGGCGAGATCGACGCGTTCGCGAAGGCCATCGACGAGGCCGAGAAGAAGAAGGCGGACGCCGACGCGCAGCGCAAGAAGGCGCTCGAGCCGAAGCCGGCGTCGGAGTCGCTCGCGCCCTCGCTCCTCGCGGAGGCCGAGCGCTACCGCGCCGACAAGGCCCGCGCGAAGTGCCCCGTCGACCCGAACCTCGACGAGGGGGTGTGCACGTCCTCGCGCACGCCCGACAAGATCCCCTTCAACCTGGCGACGGCGCGCGGCGACGCGGACGCGTTCAGCGTGTTCGCGACGCTGCCGAAGGAGCTCGCCGACTGCGCGGTCTTCCACGCCAAGGAGACGAAGTCGTGGCAGGACGGGTCGCGCCGCCTCTGCGCGATCGAGGACGGCCCGCTGAAGGGCGCCCTCGTCTACCTGAAGCGCGACGCCTCGCGGCCCGAGACGGACGCCACCATCTACACGGCGAAGTGGCTCGCGCACGACGCGACGCTCCAGGCCCAGGTCGCCGCCCCGTAGCACTCCTCGCCGTCGGCGAGCGCGTGCAAACGCCCGTCGAGGCGGCGCGAGCCGCCCCCGAACATCGCTTCTTCGATCCCTTCCGAACGTGCGCCGATGTCGCCCGCGCCGCGCCATCGGTGAAGCGCGCGCGACGATTTCGTGCGCGCGGGCTACTGCGCGTGGGGCGGCGACATAGGTTCCGCGCGCAGAGGAGGGCACCGAGATCGACTGCCGGCGCGTGCGGGAAGAACCAAGGCGCGCGCCGTTCCCATCCAACCAGCCACTTCACGAAGGAGGGACCATGGACACGACGAAGATGTACGAGCTCTTCACCGCGGCGAAGCCTGCGTTGCTCGCGATGGCTCCGGAGTCGCTCGTGCGCCCGCGCATCTCGCGGGCGGCGGCGACGCAGCTCACGGCGATCTTGAGGCGGGAGATGGTGTCGCTGAAGCCGCGGTTCGACGAGGAGCTATCGCCGGCGCGCGCGGCCGCGCGGCGGGACGATCTCGAGGCGATCGAGGCCAAAGCGATAATCTTTTACGTCGCCGACCTCGCGGTCGAAGACCCTTGGACCACGGAGCAGAAGGAGCGCCGCGCCGAGCTCGTGAAGAAGGTGCGCGCGCACGACGACACGCTCTCGGGCTGGGCGCTGCCGCTCTTCAAGCGGAACGAGAGGCTGCGCGCGCAGGTCGCCGACATCGTGCGCGGGCGCGGCATCCGCGACGACGCCGACGACACGATCCGCTGGGTCGCCTTGTTTCGGAACGCGTGGTCCGACGTCGAGGGCAAGACGCCGGTGACGCTCGCCACCCTCGCGATCGCCGAGGCCGAAGCCACCGAGCTGCTCAAGCTGCTCGACGCCGCGGACGACGAGACCCTCGGCTCCCCGCGCGATCTCCGGCGCCGCGCCTACACCCAGTGGCGCGACACGTACCAGGAGCTGTTCCACCTCGGGCGCTACCTGCTCCGCGCCGATCCAGAGGTCGCCCAGCGCATCCCCGCCATCGCGCCGGAGCGCAGCGAGCCCGAAGAGACCAAGGTCGAAGAGGCGCCGGCCGATCCCCCGAAGCCGGCCTAGATGAAGCCCCATCGAAACCGATAGGAATGCACGAGCGCGAAGCGCTCGTCACCGCGAGCCGGGCCTTGTGGGCATCGCATACACGCGCAGCGAGACCTCGGGCCCGGCGAAGGCCGCGTCGGGGGCGATGGCCGGTGTTCGCTGCTCCAAGACCGGCGGCCCCGTGAGGTTGCGCTCCCAGGCCTGGCATTCGAGGTGAATGCGGGCGACGTCGGCGGCGATGCTCGAATTGTGCTGCTCCGGCGCGAGCGCGCAGACGGGGCTCACGTAGTAAGCGTCGCACGCGGCGTTCTCCAGCGCGGTGGCGTGGAGGAGCTTCACGGGGAGACCCAAGTAGCGGCTCTCATCGTGGTTGCGCGGCGTCAGCCCGACGTCGAAGTCCTGATGCACGCCGGGCCACGTATGGTTGGTGGATGGGTCGAGCATGCACACACGCTCGAACCTCGCGAGCTCGGTGACATGGTCACGGAGGAACCAGGCCTCGCGTCGAAAGACGTACTGGGCGTCGGGGCGCAGGGTGAACCAGGTCTCGCCCGCGAGGGCGGCGGCGCAGAGCACGCCGAGGGCCCATTGCCTTCGCGGCTGCTCTCGCACGCGATCCATGATCCACTGGGCGCCCGTGGCGATCACGAGCAACCACGGGACGGCCAGGAAGAAAAAGTAGCGCGTCGTGAGCTCGTCGCTCGGGAGCCGGCCGGAGACGAGCACGCTCAAGCCGCCTGCGTGGATGGCGAGCGTGAGGCGGATCATCGAGGCGCGCTGCGCTCGCTCGCGCCACGCGCAGGCGAAGAGCAACAGGGTGAGCGCCGATACGGGCCAGGTCTTGCTCAGCCCGAGGGCGAGCGCGAGCGGGAGCAGCACCCAGTTGCCCGGGCTGATGTGGATCTGATGCAAGCGCGCATCGCTCGTGGCGCCGAACAGCGCGCCGCACGCGGCCACGGCCGCAGCCACGCACCACGCTCCCCATGACGAGCGGCGCGGTGGGAAGAGGACGAACGCGGCGAGCATGGCCGGCGCCGCTTCGATCCGAAGCGTGGGCAGGCCAGCGAGGAGCGCCGCGCCGAGCGACATCGAGAGGATCCGCAGGAAGCGCGACGACTCAGCCTCGTCGAGGCCGCGGCGCCAGAGGAGCGCGCCGACGAGCCACTGCGTCGCGATGACGCTCGCCTGGGCGTCCGACGTGGCCGAGCGGATCAGCGCCGGCCAGAGCGCCGCAAGCACACCGGCGATCCACGGGCGCGGTAGGCCGAGGTCCATCGCGAGCGTCACCACCAGCGGCGCGAGGGCCACACCCGAAACGAACGACCACGCCACGGCGACGGTGAAGCCCGAGGGCGCGAATGGGATCCGCTCGGCGAGCCGCTGCACGCCCACGGCCGCGCGTGCCGTGTTCAAAAGGCCGCCGTCGCTCGCGGCGGTGAACGAATACCAATTGGCCATCACGGGCCGCCATGGAGCGCGCGCGAGCAGTGCGAGCGCCGTGAGCCAGACCCGCGGGTCACGCGCCTCTCCCCGCACCACCTGTCGCGCGAGCCAGGACACGCCGAAGATCGACAGTCCCGCATGGACCGCGATCGTCGCCGTGCCGAAGAGCAGCGCCGTGTCGAGCATCGCGCCCAGGCTAGACGTTGGCGGGGCGTCGGGTGAGGTCGCAAGCGAGCGCGCCAACTGATTTCGGTTGGCGCGCGGCCGGAATCTCAGGCGTCGGCGTGCGTGGCTTCGCCGCGCGGCGGGTAGGGCCGATACGCAGGCGGCTTCCCTTCGAGCATGCGCTCCACGCGTTGCTTGACGCGTGCCTTGCCGAGCTTCGCGGCGAGCGCGTTGCCGCCGGGCAGCGCGAGACGCGCGATCTCGGTGCTGAAGTTCCACGCCGCGGTGAAGAGCACCATCCACTTGAGCGGGGTGTCGGGGAGGCCGAGCTCGTCGCCTTCGTTGCCGCCGAGCACGAGGCGCGAGAAGCCGGCGCGCCACTGGGCGTCGAGGTAGACGAGGGGGCGCGGGAGATCGGGGAGCACCGGCACGGAGAGCAGGGCCGCGGCGAGCTTGCGGCTGTCCTCGTCGCCCGGAGGCTGCGTGGCGCCCGAGAGGTAGACGAGCGGCAACGCATCTTGGTAGTCGCGCGGGAGCATGTCTTCGCGGATGCCCATGAGGTACCCGACGTAGCGCCAGAAGTGCACGAGCGCGTCGGCTTCGCGCTTCGAGATGACATGGCCGAGCATGCGCAGGCCGATGACGAAGACCGCCGAGAAGAGGAGGTTCGTGGCGAGCATGTCGGCCTGGTTCACCGGGAGGCCCCAGTCCGCTTCGCGCCAGCGCGGATCGCGCGCGAGCCGCGCCCGCACCATGGCGTGCATCAGGCGAACCATGACCGCGCCGCGAAAGCCGGCCGAGTCGCGCGCGATCGTGCGCGAGTCGTAGAGATCGAAGACGAACTTCGAGGTCTCCGCGAGCCGCCGGTACGCCATCGATTCGAGCGCGCCCGTGAGGGCGATGGGCTTGTTCGCGGCCGACGATCGATACCCGCCCGTGAGGCAGATGCAGCTCAGGACGCGCTCGCCGCTCATGCCCACGCGCTCCGCGGTGCGCGCCGCGAGGGCGAGCTTGTCGTCGTCGACCCAGGCGGGGCGCGCATCGACCTCGGCGAAGAGGGCGACGAGCGCCGCGGGCGGCGCCGCGATGCTGTGGATGCCGCGATCGAGGGCCTGGGCGAGGAGGCGATGTCCCTCGCCGCGCGGGAGCTCCGCGAAGGCGCGCACGACGTCGTCGGCGAGCGGGTCGCCGTCGTACAGCGTGTCGCGGAAGCGCGAGACCTGCTCCTCGGTCGGCCGCGGGATGCGGAAGACGCGGCGATAGATCGCGAAGCGCAGGCTCTCGTTGGCTTCGGGGATCCGATATCGGGTCGGGACGGGACGGGTGCTGTTCATGCGAGGCGGCTCCTACGCCCGGGACCGATTATAATCCGAGCAATATCGTCGTTCTGCTCGGATTCCGTGTCCGGCCTCGGAGCCCGCCATGCCCAACGAAGACTTCGATCCAAAGCCGCGAAAGTGGCCGCGTCAGGGGCGATCGCGGGCGACGTTCGACGCCATCCTCGACGCCACGGCTCGGATTCTCGAAGAGCGCGGCTACGCGGCGCTGACGACGAACGCGGTGGCCGAGCGCGCCGGCGCCAGCATCGGCACGCTCTACGAGTACTTTCCCGACAAGGAGACGCTCGTCGCGCTGCTCGTCGATCGCGAGGCGCACCGTGTGCTCGCGGCCTTGGAGGCGAGCATGGCCGGCCTCTACGAGATGGACCTCGAGGCCGCGATGCGCATCTGGCTCGAGGCGATGTTCGCCGAGCTCGAGTCGCGCCGTGCCCTCGTCATCGTGCTGCTCACCGATGTTCCCTTCACGGGCCGGCTGCCGATCGCCTCACGCTTCCCTGCGCTGCTCGTCGCCGTCGCGGCCACCGGTGGGCGCCGCCGGAGCACGGAGATCGCGCTCGACGGTCTGCCCTCGGTCTTCTTCCTGATGACCAGCATGCTGCGCGGGGCTTACCTGGCGATGCTGCTCCATCCGCCGGACGGCATCACGCGCGCGCGGATGCTCGACGATTTGACGGAGCTCGTGATGCGGATGCTGCGCGCGAGGTGAGCGACGCGAACGCGAGCGCTGCACGGAGCGAGCGTGGACCGGTGCGCTCGCGGGAGCGTTGCGGACGGCTTCGGGGCTCGGCTGCGCGCGTTGGGGGCGCGGTGGGCGCAGGGCTCGAGATCCTTGGTTCCGGCGCGTGGATTCGAACCACGATTAGGGGATTCAAAGTCCCCCGTCCTGCCCTTGAACGACGCCGGAAGGATGGTGCTCGGGGCCGCCATCGGCGGCGAGCGGCGCGACCATAGCGCGGTCGCGCCCGTATCGCATCAATTGCGAACGTCCGGGGTTGCGAGAAGTTGGATCGGAGGGCGCCTCACCGGGCTTTCGGGGGAAGCTTACGGGCAATTCGGGCGAAGCCGACGGCCGGAGGCTGCCGGGGCGCGGTAGGAACAAGGACGATGGACGTCGCAGCACGCGGAGCCGGCGAGCGACCGATCCTGGTCGTCGAGGACGACGAGGATACGGTCGCAGCGTTGCGCATGCTCCTCGCAGACGAGGGCTACGCATCCATCACCGCGCCCGACGCGCGCCAGGCCATCGATGCCCTCCAGCGCGTCGACCCGGGGCTCGTGCTCCTCGATTGGTCCCTCGACGATGGATCGGGCGAGGCGGTCCTCTTCGCAGCCCGAAGCCGGGCCGAAGCGCATACCCCGGTCGTCCTCATGACCGGCGCGAGCACCCTCTGCGCCCGCTCGAAGAGCGCCGATGCCGTGCTCCGCAAGCCCTTCGACGTGGGCGAGCTGCTCCGCATCGTGGCCCGCTACTACCGGCCGTAGGCTGCGCAGCCTCGGCGCTCGCTGTTATCGGGCGCGCCGGCCGCTGCGCGACATGCGGCGCTGGCCGCGATCTTCGCGACGCGCGGCGGGCGGGCCCGAAGGGGCTTGCGGCTCGGCGAGCGCCGTCTCGGCCTCGGGCGACGTTTCGGGCAGCGGGCTCGGCGGCGACGGGTGCGCGCCTGCCGGCGGATCGGCCGGCTGGGTGACCTTGGGCAGCTCGGCGGCGCTCACGGAGCGCGGATCGGTCGAGCGCGCGGAGGGGAGGGTCGCGTGCAGGAGGGCCGCCGCGATCGCGAGCGAAGCCACCGCGGATCCCGCGAGCACCCAACGAGAGGCGGGGACCTTCGGGCGCGCCTCCGAGACGGGCGCGGGCTCGCTCTCGGGCACGGCGCCGCGCGAGAGGCGCGACACGGCGCGGGCCGTGTCCTTCGTGGTCTGCTTGGCGACGGGCGCGATCGGCTCGGGCGTGATCGCCTGCGGAGGCAGCGGCTCGCTGAGCGGGCTCTCCGGCGTCGGCTCGGGCGTGGCCGTCTCCAGCGAGGGCGCCGGCGCGATGGCCGTTTTCGCCGCCATGCGGTTCGCGTTGGCCACGGCCCATTGCAGCTCGGGGAGCTCGCCGAGCGGCGTCCAGCACTCCAGGCCTTCGCGCCACACGCGCATCCAAGCCGCGACCTCGCCGCGCTCGATGGCGGACCAGAGCTCGAAGGTCGTCATCGACAGGAGCACGTCACCCGTGTCGACGCACCACTCCGGATGCGGCGCGGGCAGCGCTGCGTACGGACCGCTCGCCGGCAGCGTGTCGGCCGAGTTGCGGCGGCTCCGGGAGGTGCTCTCCGGGATCCAGCTCGACGTGCCGAGATCGGGGATGGACGGGGGGCCGTCTTCCCACGCGCTCTCCTCGATGCTTCGGCAAACCTGCCCGCCGTCCATTTGACGCTCCTCCACGCATGACGCGGCCCCGATGCCGCGCGAGCTCTGAGCCCCTCGGTGATGTCGTCGGTATCGGAGATCGGACGGTCGGGCCAAAAAACGGGAACGCTTTCGCGCACCGCGCTCGGCGCCGCTGCGCCCTGGGGCATTTCTTCCGCGGAAACTCGAAGCGCTGTAGCCTGAAGCCGAGGATTCTTATGACTTCGCACTCTCCCCGCTCGATCCTCTTGTCTTCGATCTTCTGGGCCCTGGTCACGCTGGTGCTCACCGCCGGCTGTGGTCGTAGTCAGATCGCGCCGAGCCCGCCCTCCGGTGTCGGAGGCGAGGGTGGCGGCACCGTCTGCACCTGCGGTGACGGCACCTGCGACGCCAACTGCGGCGAGAACAAGGTGACCTGTCCCGCCGACTGCTCCGCGAGCTGTACCTGCGGCAACGGCATCTGCGAGCCCAACTGCGACGAAGGCCCGCTGAGCTGTCCTCAAGACTGCGCGGCCGAGTGCGATTGCGGTGACTTCGTCTGCGACTCGCTCTGCGGCGAGAACGTGAATTCCTGCCCGATCGACTGCGGCCAAGAGTGCATTTGCGGCAACAACATCTGCGAATCCTGGTGCCAAGAGAGCATCGACACCTGCCCCACGGACTGCGGCCAGCCGTGCAATTGCGGCAACCTCGTGTGCGAGCCCTGGTGCGGTGAGGACGCGGGCTGGTGCCCCGAGGATTGCAACGGCGGGTGCATCTGCGGCAACCAGGTCTGCGAGCCGGAGTGCGGCGAGTCGCCCGACTGGTGCTCGGACTGCATCAACGCATGCGTCTGCGGCGACGGTGTCTGCAACAAGAACTGTGAGAATCCCACCTCGTGCCCGCAGGACTGCGGCGCGACGTGCCTTTGCGGCGATGGCCTCTGCCAGCCTCAGTGCGGTGAAGATCCGAAGAGCTGTCCGAACGACTGCCAGCTCCCCTGCGGCTGCGGCAACGGCCTCTGCCAACCGCAATGCGGCGAGAACCCCAACGTCTGCCCGCAGGATTGCGGCTCGTCCTGCTTCTGCGGTGACGGCGTGTGCTCGCTCGGATGCATGGAGACGCCCGACAGTTGCCCGAAGGACTGCGGCGCGCCCTGCGCGTGCGGCGACGGCCTCTGCAACAAGATCTGCGGCGAGAGCCCGCAAAGCTGCCCGCAGGATTGCGGCTCGGCTTGCCTCTGCGGCAATGGCATCTGCCAGCCGCAATGTGGTGAGACCCCATTCGGTTGTCCGCAGGACTGCGGGACGAGCTGCGCCTGCGGCGACGGCAAGTGCCAGCCGCAATGCATGGAGAGCCCGTTGAGCTGCCCGCAGGACTGCGGCGCCGTCTGCGTGTGCGGCAACGGCCAGTGCCAGCCGCAATGTGGAGAGACTCCGCAGGGCTGCCCGCAGGACTGCGGCTCTTCGTGCGCGTGCGGTAACGGCCAGTGCCAACCGCAATGCGGCGAGACGCCCAACAGCTGCCCGCAGGACTGCACCAAACCTTGCTTGTGCGGCAACGGTCAGTGCCAATCGACCTGCGGCGAGACGCCGTTCAACTGCCCGCAGGACTGCGGCGCTTCGTGCGCGTGCGGCAACGGCCAGTGCCAGCCACAATGCGGCGAGAACGCGCAGAGCTGCCCGCAGGACTGCGGCATGCTCTGCATGTGCGGCGACAAGAACTGCCAACCCGTCTGCGGCGAGAACGCGCAGAGCTGCCCGCAGGACTGCGCGCCGACCTGCCTCTGCGGCGATGGCCAGTGCCTGCCTCAATGCGGTGAGAATCAGCAGTCGTGCGCGAAGGACTGCGGCGCGCCCTGCCTCTGTGGCAACGGCCAATGCCAACCCCAATGCGGGGAGACGGCGCAGAGCTGCGCGCAGGATTGCGCGCCGATGTGCTCGTGCGGCGACGGCCAGTGCCAGGCGTCGTGCGGTGAGAGCCCGTCGACCTGCGCGCAGGACTGCGGCCCCTCGTGCATCTGCGGCAACGGTCTCTGCCAAGCGCAATGCATGGAGACGCCGGGGAGCTGCCCGCAGGATTGCGGGACGCCCTGCATGTGCGGCAACGGCATCTGCCAGCCGGCCTGCGGCGAGAGCGCGCAGAGCTGCCCGCAGGACTGCGGCCTCGGTTGCGCGTGCGGCAACGGCCAGTGCCAGCCCGCGTGCGGCGAGTCGCCGAGCACCTGCCCGCAGGACTGCGCGCAGGCTTGCAGCTGCGGCAACGGTCAGTGCCAGCCGCAGTGCGGAGAGACGGTGATCTCCTGCCCGGCCGACTGCGCCCAGATGTGCGCCTGTGGCAACCAGATCTGCGAGCCGCAATGCGGCGAGACGCAGGCGTCCTGCGCGGCCGACTGCCCGCAATGCGCCTGCGGCAACATGAAGTGCGAGCCCACCTGCGGCGAGACCAAGGTCTCATGCCCGCAGGATTGCCCGGCCTCCTGCACCTGCGGCGACGGCATCTGCGACGCCGCCTGCGGCGAGACCATCACCACCTGCGGTCAGGACTGCTCGACCTCGTGCACCTGCGGCGACTTCAACTGTCAGGCCGGCTGCGGCGAGGACACGCAGACCTGCCCGCAGGACTGCGGTCAGGCGTGCCTCTGCGGTGATGCCATCTGCGATCCGGCCTGCGGCGAGGACGCCCAGAGCTGCCCCGGCGACTGCGTGCAGAAGTGCGTGTGCGGCGACTTCTTCTGCGATCCGAGCTGCGGTGAAGACCTCGCGAGCTGCCCGCAGGACTGCGCGCAGGTCTGCACCTGCGGCAACTTCATCTGCGAGCCCCAGTGCGCCGAGGACACGCAGAGCTGCCCGCAGGACTGCGGCCAGAGCTGCGTCTGCGGCGACGGCCAGTGCCAGCCTTCGTGCGGCGAGACGGTCTTCTCCTGCACGCAGGACTGCGCCAAGCAGTGCGCCTGCGGCAACTTCTTCTGCGAGGCTCAATGCGGCGAGAGCCCGCAGACCTGCCCCCAGGACTGCGGCGCGAGCTGCAATTGCGGCGACGGCCAGTGCAACCCGAACTGCATGGAGAACGCTCAATCCTGCCCGCAGGACTGCGGCCCGACCTGCAACTGCGGCGACGGCCAGTGCCAGCCCTCGTGCGGCGAAACCCCGTTCTCCTGCCAGCCCGACTGCCTCAAGCTCTGCACCTGCGGCAACCTCTTCTGCGAGAGCTTCTGCGGCGAAACCGCCCTGACCTGCCCGACCGACTGCTGACCGCGGCGCGCCCGATTTCGTGGTGCACGAGATCGGGCGCGCGAATCGTTGGAGCTCAAACGATCATGGGGTGACCGAGATCGTTTGAGCTCCAACGAGCTTGGCTTCGGCGTTGGTGGCGATCGGGGAGCGGGATGCTCGGTCGGATTTCAACGCAGAGGCGCAAAGACGCAGAGACGCAAAAAGGCGCAAAGAGACAGTCGTCTCTCCATCGCAGCATCGCTCGCGAATCCTCGAAGCTCCATCGATCAGAGAGGAGCAGCGCGTTGCGGTGGAGCAAAGAGACCTCGAGTCTCCGCGCCTTTTGTGTCTTTGCGCCCTTGCGCCTTGGCGTTGAAATCTCTTCCGATGTTCGCGAGCCAGGCTCGAGCGCGCTCGCCGACACTTGCCTTTAGAAGCTGCCCGCGAGGCCGATTTGGTCGGCGCCGATCCAGGGCATCACGCGGGCGGCTTTGGGGGCTTCGTCTTTCTTCGAGCCGCCGGGCGCCACGATGGTGAGCACGATGCCTGCCGCGGCCACCACGCCGCCGCCGATGAGCATGCCGGTCGAGAGGTTTCCGAAGAGCTTGGCCTTGGAGATCTTGTCGCGGTGGTCGGCGGTGTTGGGGCAGAGGTTGTTGGTGCAGCCCTTCTTGGCGTCGCTCGTGGCCGCGAACGCGAGGCCGCCGAAGACGCCGCCGGCCACGAGGGCGGCGCCGCCGACGCTCGTCACGATGATGCCCGGCAGGCGCGAGACGCTCTGCTCCACCTTGGCCACGGGCGCGTTCGCTTCGAGCGTCAGCTCGACCTTCTCGTGCGCGCCCTCGGCGACCTTCACCGTCTTCTCTTGAGGCTTGAAGCCCTCGGCGCTGGCCGAGACCTTGTGCTCGCCCGGCTCGACCTCGATCTCGTTCGCCGTGTCGACGTCGGCGCCGTCGAGCGTCGCCGTCGCCTTCCCGCTCGGGCCGTTCACGGTGATCTTCACCATCGGGATGCGCATCACCAGGTCGCCGAGCAGCTTCTTCGCGCTCTCGCGCGTCTTCTTGGCGGCGGGTGCGGTGTCGGTGCCCTGCGTGATCTTGGTGAGCAGCTTGCTCGCCTCGAGCAGCTTGCCGGCCGCGATCTCCGCCTGCGCCAGCTCGAGCTCCGTGGCGGGGTTGGGATCGAGGCCGTTGGCTTTCTTGAGCGCGTCGACGGCCTCGCCGAATTTGTGATCTTTGAGCGCCTTCTTGGCGTCGGTGACGAGCTGCCGGGCCTCGGCTTTTTCCTTCGGCGAGGGCGTCGCGATCGCCGCGATGGGCGTGAGCGATATGATCAGTGCAGCGCAGGCCGGCACGAGGACGAGGCGAGAGACGGGCATCGGCGGCATGCTAACGCGGTCACCCGGCCCATGACACGCGTGCGTTGAAACAACTGTCTTCCGGCCGTCAAGAGGCGATTTTTCAACGCGGCGCTCTCCCACCTCGCGCACGCGCCGCGCACAGCGCCCGCGCAAAACGCCAAAATCCGCGGGAGAATTGCGAAAATTTACCGCGATCGATCCCAAGGACCGTGGTCACGCATGGTCCCACTCGCACCGCGTGGGCGACTCAAATGCCTATTTTCGAGGGGCGGGGCGACGATCGGCACTGGCACTCCGCGCGACGATGTGATTGTGTGCCTGCACGTTTGCTCACTCTTTGAGGAGGAAAACATGGCTGCGAAGAAGACGGAGAAGAAGCCCGGGTCCATCAGCAAGAGCGCGCTCATCAACGCCGTCGTCGAGTCGACCGGCGACGTGAGCCGTAAGCAGGTGAAGGCCATCCTCGATGCGCTTTCCGACGTGGCGTACAAGGAGCTTAAGAAGAGCGGCGTCTTCACGATGCCCGGCTTCGCCAAGTTCCGCGTCGTGAAGAAGCCGGCCACCAAGGCTCGCCAGGGGATCAACCCCTTCACGAAGGAGCCGACCACGTTCGCCGCCAAGCCGGCGAGCAAGTCGGTTCGCGCCCGTCCGATCAAGGCGATCAAGGACGCGATGCAGTGAGAGACGCGATCGAGCGAGCCTCACGCGCCCGCTAGACGAGGCGCACGAGAGCTCGATCGATCGGGTCTCGAGTCGCGCGCCGACGCTTCCTTCGATGGAGCGCGGCGCCTTGCGCGACAGGCGCGCGGCCTCGCAGTCGGGGCCGCGCATGGCCGGCAGCGCGCACGAGGGGCACTCGCGAAAGCGAGCCTCATGACGCTGCTCGGTCGGACGGCCCGTGCTCCGCATGGAACCGGGCCGTGCTGAAGCGGGGAATCCGGCTACGATGAGCGACCTCGTGCTCTTCGTCCGGCTCATCCGATCGCTGTCTGCCTTCGGCCTCATCTTCGCGAGCTACATGGTGCAGCTCGGTCTCGCTCGAATCTTTGGGCGGTGGCCGGATGGGCCGTCGGGCGATCGGGTGCTCCCGCCTTGGCTCGTCGAGCGCCGTCGCGCCGTCGATCGCACCAACGCGCGCCGCCTCTTGAACGCGATGCTGCGGCTCCGCGGCGTCTTCATCAAGCTCGGCCAAGTGCTCTCGCTCATGGGCGGCTTCCTGCCGCGCGTGTACGCGAAGGAGCTCGAGCAGCTCCAAGATCAGGTCCCCCCGCATCCCTTCTCGGATCTCGAGCGCGTCCTCCACCAGAGCTTCGGCAAGGATAGTGACCAGCTCTTCGCGCGCATCGAGCGCGAGCCCGTCGCCGCCGCTTCGCTCGGGCAGGTGCACGTCGCGCACCTCGAGGATGGGCGCAAGGTCGCGGTCAAGTTCCTCTACCCGAACATCCGCGGGATCATCGCGGTCGACATGCGCGTGCTTCGGCTCGCCATCAAGGTCTACCGTTGGTTCGTCCCGGTCGCGAAGATCGAGCGCGTGCACGAGCAGCTCGTGGACATGCTCCACCGCGAGACCGACTACCTCCACGAGGCCGAGTGCATGCGGCGCATGGCGAAGAACTTCGCCGGCGAGCGCGGCCTCGCCTTCCCCGAGCCCATCGCCGAGCTGACCACGCGCGACGTGCTCACCATGACGTTCATGCCCGGCTTCAAGATCACGAAGAAGGACGTGATGGTCGCCGCCGGCGTCCCCGCCTCCGAGGTGGCCACGCGCCTCGTGCAGGCCTTCTACAAGATGCTCTTCGTCGATCGCTTCTTCCACGCCGACCCGCACCCGGGGAACTTCCTCATCGAGGCCCACGACGATGGCAGCTTCGAGCTCGTGATCCTCGACTTCGGCGCCGTCTGCGTCGCGCGGGACGAGCTCATCGATGGGATGATCGAGATCGTCCAAGGCTACTTCACCCAAGACGACGCCGCGGTGGTGAAGGGCTTCCGGCGCATGGGCTTCGTCGCCGAGGGCGGCAACGAGGCCCTCCTCGAGCGCACCGTGAAGTCGTACTTCGGCAAGCTCCTCAAGATTCAGGACCGCACGCCCGCCGCGCTCATGAAGAGCAAGCCCGAGCAGCTCGAGAAGCTCGTCGACCCCGAGGTCGAGCGCAACGAGCTGCAAGAGCTGATGCGCTCGTTCGAGTACCCGGAGGATTGGTTCTACGTCGAGCGCGCCTGCGTCCTCATGTTCTGGCTGGCCGCGCAGATCGATCCGACGCTCGACACCATGGCCGTCGGCTTCCCCTACGTGATGCCCCTCCTCGCGCAGCGCGCGATGCAGCAGCAAGCCGCAGCCGCGCCTCCGAGCTGAGCCTCTGCTTCAGAGCCCGAACGCTTCGAGGTACGGGGCGTAGCTGCGATCGCGATCGGCCTTGATGTCCGCGATGAGCTCCAAGAGCCGCGTGACGGCGCCGCCCTTGAGCCTGTCGAAGATCCATTGGGCGTTGTCGACGGGCTCGGCCATCATCGGGAAGCTCTCGCCGAGCGCGGGCAACGGGGCGAAGACGGTCCCGCCCTCGTTCATGCCCTCGGGGATGAGCTGAACGAATGGGTCGGGCGCGCGCCGGAGCAGACCGACCAAGCGGTGCGGGTCGTCGATGTCGCCCACGAGCTCGGGGTGGAATGTGGCCATCACCGGAGGCGTCGGCAGAGCGCGCTTGAGCGCGTGATTCAACTTGCCCGCGAACCGCTCGAACGCCGAAGGAGCTGGACGGATGAGGGGAAAGATCACGTGAATCACGGGGTTTCCCGCGGCGCGGATGGCCCCTACAGCAGCCTCGATGTCGGGCTCGGGCCGCGGATCCAGCATCGCCACGAAGGCACCGAACCCTGTGTCCACATCACGCAGGAACGGGCAGAGCCGGTGCGCCTGCACCACTTCGGACGCATAGCGCCGATGGATGCGATGCACCTCGGCCGCAAAGTTTGCCGCTTTCGGATGGGCCGCGAGCGGCCCGTGGAGGAGGGGGGCGGAGGCAGCCATCGAGCACGGCCGAAATAGCACAACATGCTCGGATACTCGCGTGCCTCGTGGTAGCGTACGCCGCGCTGCGGCGAATTGTCAGTTGAGGAGGACTCGTGCCGGAAACCGCCAAGCTCACGTTGAACATCAAGGGAACGGAGCAGACGTTCGAGCTGCCGATCATCACGGGCTCCGAAGGGGAGCGCGGGATCGACATCTCCGGTTTGCTCGCGAACACGAAGCACGTCGTGCTCGACCCCGCGTTCATGAACACCGCCTCGACCACGAGCGCGATCACGTTCATCGACGGCGACAAGGGCATCCTCCGCTATCGCGGCATCCCCATCGAGCAGCTCGGTGAGAAGTCGACCTTCGTGGAGGTCGCCTACCTGCTCATCTACGGCAAGCTCCCGAACAAGACGGAGCTCGCCAGCTTCTCGACGCTGCTCACGCGTCACTCGATGATCCACGAGGACATGAAGCACTTCTTCGACGGTTACCCGTCGACGGCGCACCCGATGGCCATCCTGTCGGCCATGGTCGCGTCGCTGTCGAGCTACTACCCGGAGGCGCTCGACGCGAACAACAAGGAGCAGTTCGACATCACGGCCGCGCGCCTGATCTCGAAGGTCCGCACCATCGCGGCCTACTCGTACAAGAAGTCGATCGGGCAGCCCGTCGTCTACCCGCAGAACTCGCTCTCGTACGCGGCGAACTTCCTCAACATGATGTTCTCGGTCCCGGCCGAGCCGTACGAGATCGACGAGGACGTGGTGAAGGTGCTGAACCTCCTCCTCATCCTCCACGCCGATCACGAGCAGAACTGTTCCACCTCGACGGTGCGCCTCGTCGGCAGCTCGAAGGCGAACCTCTTCGCCTCCATCGCCGCCGGCATCTGTGCGCTCTGGGGCCCGCTCCACGGCGGCGCCAACCAGGAGGTCGTCGAGATGCTGGAGCAGATCCAGGCCGACGGCGGCGACGTGCAGAAGTTCGTGAACCTCGCGAAGGACAAGAACAGCGGCTTCAAGCTGATGGGCTTCGGCCACCGCGTGTACAAGAACTACGACCCGCGCGCGCGCCTCATCAAGTCCGCGGCCGACAAGGTCCTCAACAAGCGCGGCGTCAAGGATCCGCTCCTCGACATCGCGCTCAAGCTCGAGGAGGCGGCCCTCAAGGATCCGTTCTTCGTCGAGCGCAAGCTCTACCCGAACGTCGACTTCTACAGCGGCCTCATCTACCGGGCGCTCGGCTTCCCCACGAACATGTTCACCGTCATGTTCGCGCTGGGCCGCCTCCCGGGCTGGATCGCGCACTGGAAGGAGATGAACGACGCCGCCGGCGGCAAGATCGGTCGTCCCCGCCAGATCTACACGGGCGCGACGATCAACGACTACGTGCCGATCGAGGATCGCAAGTAAGCGTCCCGATGGGCCGCAAGCGGCCCTGAACGACAACGCCCCGCGCTCTCTCGCGAGAGCTCGGGGCGTTGTGCTTTTGTCTGTGCTCGAAGGCCGGCTTGCTGCTCGCGGCCCCATGGTGATCAAGGCCGGCTTGCTGCTCGCGACCCCATGGTGATCAAGGCCAGCTTGCTGCTCGCGACCCCATCGTGATCAGCGCTGGCTCGTCCAGCGCGGGGTTTGGGGCCGCTCGCGGCCCCATCGTGATCAGCGCTGGCTCGTCCAGCGCGGGGTTTGGGGCCGCTCGCGGCCCCATCGTGATGCGATGCGATGCGATGCGACGCTCAATTGATCGACTGCGAGCCGGTCGCCGTGATCTCGTTGCTCTCGCTCTCGCTGAACCGGACCTCGGCGGCGCGCAGCCCCGCGGCGAAGCCTTTGAAGACTTCGGGGTTCATGCGCACGGTCACGCCGGAAGCGACGACCGTGACGTGCAAGGTGCCGCACGTACAGCGCGTGACCCGCACGGCGTTGTTCGACACGAGCTCGGTATGCTGACCGCAGGCGCTCTTGGACATGATGACCTCGCGCGCCACTCTAGCAGCTTCGCACGCGCACGGCGCCTCGCCGACATCGCTCGATCCTGCGTGGCGAGCATCTTGCTAACCGGGCCCGGCGCGGTCGGTTACTGTGGACGCGGATCGTCGTCCTCCGGAGGGTGCAATGCGAAAGATGCTTGGGTGCTTGGTTTCCGTGCTGGCGTTGGTGGCGGCTCCGGCCTGCGGCCCCAATGGCGAAACCGGCGGCACGGGAGGACACGGCGGTCATAGCACCGGCGGCGGGGGAACCGGCGGTGGGCCGACGGACCCGGCACACCTTGAGCCACCCCCGAGCGGACAAGGGTTCCAGATCAGCATCCCCGAGTTCGAGGTGCCTCAAGGGACCGAGCAGCAGGATTGCTACTTCTTCAAGGTCAGCGAGCTCGCCAAGGCTGGTGGCCTCGACGAGAAGCTGCCGGTGAACCTGCATCGCATCGAGATCGCGCAGCGCTCCGGCTCGCACCACATGAACATCTTCCGGGTGCGGACGATCGTGAACCTCGGCCCCGAAGGCGGCCTCGTGCAGAAGGGCACGAACGGCATGGGCGAGTGCTTCAAGAGCCCGAACTGGGCCGACTGGCCGCTCGTCGCCAACTCGCAGGAAGCAGGCTCCGTCGATTGGACCTTCCCCGACGGCGTGGCCAACGTCTTCGCGCCCGACGAGTGGCTCATGCTGCAGACCCACTTCGTCAACGCCTCCACGCAGACCACGCCCGAGAAGGCCAAGGTCAACGTGAACTTCCGCACCATCCCCGCGGCGGAGGTGAAGCACGAGCTCGGGACGATCTTCGCCACCAAGCAATCCATCCGCGTCTGCGAGTCCAACCCCAGCCCGCAGTTCTCCGGCTCGTGCCAGATCAACAGCGCCGCGCCCGTGCACATCATCGGCGCCAACGGCCACTTCCACAGCCGCGGCAAGGTCTTCGAGATGTACACGTGGGATGGGACGAGCACGGCCACGCCGCCCGCGTCGGACAAGTTCTACACGTCGACCGCGTGGGACGAGCCGCCGATGATGCACTCGCCCGAGCTCGTGCGCGACGTGCCGGCGAACGGCGGCGTGTTCTACACCTGCTCGTTCCAATGGCAGCAACCGACGCCCGCCGTCGGTTGTCAGGGCCTCAACGACTTCGACAGCACGAAGTACATGACGCCCGCCGACAAGCTCGACTGCTGCTACACGTTCGGGCCCGTCGTCGACAAGAACGAGCACTGCAACGCGTTCGTCTACTACTACCCGAAGCAGGACAACGTTAACTGCTTCTGATTCGCGCGCCGCTTCGGGCTCACATCGTCGCGTGGCGGCGGGCAGGATCACAGGCCGCATGAACGACACGCTCTTCGCGCGACGAACCGCGCTCGCCTTCGCCCTGCTCATCACCGGTTGCAGCGACCCCGCGCCGATGCCGTCCGACGGCGGCGTCGACGCAGGCCCGCACGGCTGCACCACCGGGTTCGTCGGTGATGGGACGAAGGAGCCGGAGATCGTGATCACCGTCCTCGGCCCCGGCACCACGCTGACGGAGGTGGCCGAGGGCGGCGCGGTGCCGCTGATCTTTCCGCCGCAAGGGGGCCGCGTGATCTTCGCGGGCGCCCGCGCGCGGAACCTCGAAGCATGCGGCGCCACGGTCACGGGCGCGCTGCGCGATCCCACGACCAAGCAAGTGCGCCTCGACGCACGCACGGTGAACCTCGTGCCCGCGGGCGATGGTTGGGTCGAGACCGATCCAACCGACATTTCGAGCTTCTCCAACGTGCCCGTGTGCCCGAACCAATGGTCGATGACGGACCTCTACGGCGCGGCGTACGAGCTCGAGATCACCATCGCCGATCGCAGCGGCCGCACGGTGACGAAGAAGGTGTCGGTGAAGCCTGCGTGCGCCGAGCCCGAGAGCGAAGCGGAGTGCCTCTGCATCTGCAAGGGTGGCTACGTGCTCGGTGAGTCGTGCACGACGAGCGACGGCGGCGCCGACGATGCAGGCGACGCGGGCGCGGGTGATGCGAGCGTCGACGACGCGGGAGACGGTGGATGAAGAGCATCATGCGACGAGCGCTCGGCGCTGCAGCAGTGACCGCGTGGATGATCGCGAGCGCCGGCTGCCCGAACGATCCTCATGGCACCGGCGGCGGCGACACGGGTGGCAGCGGCGGCGGTGGTCCCGTCGCATGGCAGACGGTCTACAGCGACAAGGCGCTCGGCGGCGCGGTGCTGTCGGTGTGGGGATCGAGCTCGACCGATGTGTACGTGGTCGGTGGCCCGCTCGGGAACAGCGGCTTCGAGGCGGTGGTGCAGCACTTCGATGGCACCACGTGGAAGAAGCTCGCGCCCGGCGGCGCCGACTCGTTCTGGTGGGTCTCCGGCAGCGGCCCCGACGACGTGTGGATGACCGGCGAGCACGGCCGCATCACGCACTGGGATGGCAAGGCGTTCCAAGATCATCCCGCGCTGACGACGGCGACCCTCTGGGGTGTTTGGGCCGCGAGCCCGACCGATGCGTGGGCCGTCGGCGGCACGCCCGAAGGTGGCACCGCTGCGCCCAACGACGTGGTGCTGCATTGGGACGGCACGGCGTGGTCGCAGGAGACGCTGCCGATGATGCTCGGTCGCTCGCTCAACAAGGTGTGGGGCACGAGCTCGACGGATCTCTACGCCATCGGCGAGGCCGGCACCGTGTGGCATCGCAAGGGCACGACGTGGTCGCTCGAGACGAATCCGGCGACGTCGAACTTGCTCACCGTCTTCGGATGCAGCGCGACCGACGTGTACGCGGTCGGCGGGCAGGACGTGCTCCACTCCGATGGAAGCACGTGGACCAAGGTCGACGTGAAGCTCGGCAACAGCGTGAACGGCGTGACCTGCAACGCGAAGGGCGAGGTGCTCCTCGTCGGCTTCGGTGGCCTCAAGCAGCGCCTCGTCTCCGGCGCGTGGATCAACGAGTTCACCAGCGAGCCTTACGGCGATCTCCACGGCGCGTGGGCCGACGACACAGGGGCGTTCTGGGTCGCAGGTGGAGACTTCGTATCGAGCAAGAGCGCGGGTGTGGCGCGCAAAGCGACCATCGGCCGCTTCGGCGCGGGCCTGGTACCGGCGCTTACCCCCTAGACGCTCCAGCAAGCTTTCGACGCAACCCTGTTTCGCGCGGCGTGACGCGCGTGCGAAATGACCTTGTTTCAAGGGCTTTGCGTCCCTAGTCCGATGGCGTTCGTGCGCGTCGATCGGTTGTCGGTATGGCGTCTCGATCGTGCTCGGTGTGGCCGAACGGCGGCCGTCGAATGGGTTTCCTGTACAATGTCGCCGGTAAGGTCCCTGGTCGGCCGCTTGCAACAGACCGAAGCGCCTACACCCACGCTTCAGGAGAATTCGCCATGCGATCCATCTCTCGCCTCGTCGTTGGTCTCTTCGCTGCACCTCTGATGCTCGTCTCTTCCGCGGCGATGGCCGCGCCGAGCGCTGCGGCCTGCGACAACATCGAGCTCGCGGCCAACGGCTCCTGCGATTACGAGGTCTCCGGCGGCTGCGAGGCCGACTGCACGCCGCTCAACTTCGTGGCGGCCTGTGACGGGAAGTGCTCGGCGTCGGCGGAGATCGATTGCACCGGCGGCTGTCAGGCTTCGTGCGAGGCCGATTGCACCGTCGACCCAGGCGGCTTCGACTGCGAAGGGAGCTGCAGCGCGACCTGCAAGGCGAGCTGTGACGGGAACTGCAACGACTCGGACTGCAGCGCGCAGTGCGAGGCGTCGTGCGGTCACCGCTGCAACATCCAGTGCACGGCCACGCCGCCCTCGGCCACCTGCACGGCCAAGTGCAAGGCGAGCTGCGACGCGAGCTGCACCGTGCAGGCGAACCTCGATTGCAGCGTGCAGTGCTCCGCGGACCTCGAGGGCGGCTGCAAGGTGAAGTGCAGCGAGCCGCAGGGCGCGCTCTTCTGCGACGGGCAGTACGTGGACGTCGTCGGCAACACCCAGGACTGCATCGACTACCTCACCTCGCGGGGCCTCAACGTCGGCGCGTCGGCCGATTGCACCGTCACCGCCGGCGGCTCCGACTGCAGCTTGAGCGTCGGGTGCAGCGCGGCGCCGTACCTCGCCAGCGAGAAGACGGGCGTGGGCGCGATCGCGGGCCTGATGCTGGGCCTCGGCATGGTCGTCACGCGCCGCCGTCGCCGCGCGTCTTGAGATGTGTCCGCGCACCCGGTCGCCGCGGGCTTTCTTCGCGGCGGCCGGTGGGCGGGCGATCGTTCTTCCGATCGAACGTTTTTGGTGGGCCCCGCGCAGCGCGCTGCGCTAACGGAAGGGCCCATGCGCCCCGCGCTCTTCTTCTGCTCCGTCCTGCTCGCGACCTTGGCCGCCGTCGCGGTTTCGTGCGGTGGCTCGTCGAGCGAGACGCCCTGGCCGGCCGAGCCTTCGCCCACCGTGCTCGGCCCGTCGCCCGAGCTCGTGCCCGTGCCCGCCTCGGGCGAGGACGACGCGGGCGCGCGCCGGCGCAAGGAGTGATCGTGGCGCGCCGGACGGCGCTCCGGTAAGACCCTCCCGTGCAGCCGTCCGCCGAGGGGAAGCGCAGATCGACGTGGCTCGTCACCGCGCTCGCGTGTGCGGCCATGCTGCTCTTGCCGACGCTGGTGTGGTTGCTCGCGCCGCGACCCACCGCGCCGCCGCGCCCCGCACGTCGCGCGACGCCGAGCGCCCCGGCCACCGTCGTGGAGGCACGGCTCCCGCCGCCGCGTGGTACCGAGGAGCCGGCCGCGACCACGGCGCCGGCCGCCGACGTGGAGCAGCCCGTCACCGGGCGCGTGCTCGATCCGCAGGGCAACGCGGTCGCGGGCGCGTTCGTCTCGTGCGACGACGGCCGCGCCGTTCCGGCCACGAGCACCGACGATCGCGGCCGCTTCCAACTGCCGGCCGAGGCCTCGGGGTGCCTCGCCGTCACCACCCATCCGAGCTTCGTCGCTTCCAAGCCGGTGAAGATCATCGCCGGCCGCGACAACGTCCTCACGCTGGAGGCGAGCGGCGCCATCGAAGGCGATGTCGTCGACGATCGAGGGCAGCCCGTCACCGCGTACCAGCTCGGCATGGAGTCGTATCAAGGCGCGGGCTCCGATCCGCCGACGGGACAGACCCGCGCGATTCAGGACGCGCGCGGCGCCTTCCGTTGGGAAAACCTCGCGCCGGGCACGTACGTGCTCAGCGCCGGCGCCGAGGGGCGCCCCTTCGCGCGGAGCCGGCCCATCGAGGTCGAGCTGGGGCGCACGACGCATCACGTGCGCATCGCGCTGCCGCGGAGCGCGACGTTGAGCGGGCGCGTGTTCGACGCCGACACGCGTCAGCCGCTCGCGGGCGCGACGGTCGCGTTCGATGCGCTCACGAGCTCGGGGATCGGGAGCGGGTTCGCCACGGCCGACGAGAGCGGCGCGTATGCGCTCTCCGGCGCGCCGCCGGGGCCCTTCTCGGTGCGGGTCGCGCGCGAGGGTTACGTCAGCAAGATCGTGCCCGGCCTCGTGACCCGCGGCGCCGACGCGATCCGACAGGACGTGGAGCTGCGCCGCTTCGTCGAAGGTGGGCCGCGTGACGAGCTGGCGGGCATCGGCGCGGTGCTCGCGCCCACACCGAAGGGCGTGCTCATCGGGCCGCTCGTCGCGGGAGGCCCGGCCGAGAGCGCGGGCCTGCTGCGCGGCGATCGCATCCGTCGCATCGACGGCGAGGATGCATCGGCGATGACGCTGAGCGACTGCGTGCAGCGGCTCCGCGGCGCGAACGGAACCATCGTGAGCGTGCAGGTCGAGCGCGAGGGCAAGACGATCGAGGTGAACATCGTGCGCCGGCCCGTGGCCCGCTGACGATCGCGCGCGGCCCGCACGAGCTCGTAGGGCCCAAAGCCGCTCCGTGCTAACTCCACCCGATGCCTCCGGTCATCGAGCAGAGCTTCACCAAGGCGCTCTTCCACGGCGTCATCGCCGAGGACATGATCTTCCCGTTCCCCGAGATGCCCGCCGAGGATCGGGAGAACACCGCGATGATCCTCGACAGCGTGCGCCGCTTCTTCACGGCCAACGTGGACTCGGCGCGGATCGATCGCGAGCACGAGATCCCCTCCGCCGTGCTCGAGGGTCTGAAGTCGCTCGGCCTCTTCGGCCTGCAAATCCCGACCGAGTACGATGGCATCGGCCTCAGCGCCGCCGCTTACGCGCGCGTGATGCAGGAGGTCGGCGGCCGCGATCCCGCCATCGCCGTGACGCTCGGCGCGCATCAATCGATCGGGCTCAAAGGCATCCTCCTCTTCGGCACGCCCGAGCAGAAGCGGAAGTACCTGCCGCGGCTCGCCACCGGCGAGCAGACGGCGGCCTTCGCGCTCACCGAGCCTTCGGCCGGATCCGACGCGGCCGCGATCAAGACGCGCGCCGAGGTGACGCCCGACGGATCGGCCTACATCCTCAACGGGTCGAAGATCTGGATCACCAACGGCGGCTTCGCCGATGTCTTCACCGTCTTCGCCCGAACGTCCGCGGTCGAGGAGGGGAGCAAGCCGCGCATCACCGCCTTCATCGTCGAGCGCGGCATGGGCGTGAAGAACGGGCCCAACGAGAACAAGCTCGGCATCCGCGGATCGTCGACGACGGAGCTCTTCTTCGAAGACGTGCGTGTCCCGCGCGAGAACGTGCTCGGCGAGGTGGGCCGCGGCTTCAAGGTCGCCATGGAGGTGTTGAACAGCGGCCGCCTCGGCCTCGCCGCCGGCTGTGTGGGCCTCTGCTCCACGCTGATCAAGCTCTCCATCGAGCGCGTGCAGGAGCGGCGCGCGTTCGGCCGCAACATCGGCGAGTTCGGCCTGATCAAGGACAAGATCGCCACCATGCTGGCCGAGACGTACGCGCTCGAGTCGATGACGTACCTCACGGCGGGCATCGTCGACAGCAAGATCGCGGACTACTCGCTGGAGAGCGCGATCTGCAAGATCATGGGCTCGGAGACGGCCTGGCGCGTGACGAACGAGGCGCTCCAGATCGCGGCGGGCATCGGCTACATGGCCGACTACCCGTACGAGCGCCTCCTCCGCGACGCGCGCATCTTCATGATCTTCGAGGGGACGAACGAGATCCTCCGCGCCTTCGTGGCGCTCTCCGGCATGCAGGGGCCGGGCAAGGCGCTGACCGAGGTGGTGAAGGCGATGCGCGAGCCCATCAAGGGCTTCGGTCTGCTCAGCGACTTCGCGGTGCGCAAGGCGCGCAGCGTGCTCGGCCGCGAGCGCATGACGCGGGCCCATCCGCTGCTCTCGCGCGAGGCGGTGATCTTCGAGGAGTGCACGGCCGAGCTCTCGCAGAACGTGGAGGCCGTGCTCCGCAAGCACGGCCGCGACATCGCCGAGATGCAGTACACGCAGCGGCGGGTCGCGGAGATCACCATGGATCTCTACGCGATGGCGGCGTGTCTCGCGCGCACCACCCGCGCCATCGAGCGGCGCGGGGAGGACGGGGCGCGCCGCGAGATCGATCTCACGCAGATCTTCGTCGCCGCCGCGAACAAGCGGCTGCGGCAGAACGTGCACGAGTTCACCCACAACGACGACGAGCTGCGCAAGGCCGTGGCCAGCCGCGCCTACGCGGACCGCGCCTATCCCTTCGACATTCTCTGAGGGCCGTCGTCCTCGCCGTACTCTTTCAGCTTCCGGAAGAGCGTCGCCACCCCGATCCCGAGCGTCGCCGCGGCCTTCGTCTTGTTGCCGCCGCTCGCCGAGAGCACCGCGAGGATGTGCTCGCGCTCGACCTCCGCGAGCGGGCGCGCACCGCCGATGCTCGCGGCGCGCCGTGGGGCCGCGCCGATCTCTTCGGGCAAATCCTCCACGTCGATCCGCGCGCCCGGGGCCAGCACCACGGCGCGCTCGACGGCGTTCTGGAGCTCGCGCACGTTGCCCGGCCACGGGTAGCGCGCGAGCTGCTGCGCGGCGCGCGGCGTGAAGCCGGTGACCTCGCGGTGGAGCCTCCCCGCCACGGTCGTGAGGAACGCGCGCGCCAGCGGGAGGATGTCGTCGGGGCGCTCGCGGAGCGGCGGGACGCGGATCTCGATGACGCGGAGGCGGTAGTAGAGATCTTGCCGAAAGGAGCCGCCGGCGACGTCGCCCGCGAGATCGCGGTTCGTCGCGGCGAGCACGCGCACGTCGACGGGGCGGCTCTTGTTCTCGCCCACGCGGCGCACCTCGCGCTCTTGCAACGCGCGGAGCAGCTTCACCTGCATCGCCGGCGGGACCTCGCCGACCTCGTCGAGGAACAACGTGCCGCCGTTGGCCGCTTCGAAGAGGCCCGGTCGATCGGCCGACGCGCCCGTGAACGCGCCGCGCGCATGCCCGAACAGCTCGCTCTCGAGCAAACCCTCCGGCACCGCGCCGCAGTTGATGGCCACGAACGGGTGCCCGACGCGATTGGACTCGTCGTGGATCAAGCGCGCGATCACCTCCTTGCCCACGCCGCTCTCGCCGGTGATGAGCGCCGTCGAATCGACCTTCGCCACCCGTCGCGCCAGGTCCACGACTTTGCGCAGCGCCGCGCTCTTGGCGACGATGCCCGCGGGCATGTCGTCCGCGCCGCGCCCGAGCTCGCTCTGTCGGGTCTTGAGCTTGCGCTCGACGCGCCGGAGCGCGCCCGTCACGCGCTTGAGCGCGTCCTCCAGACAATCACGCTCGTAGTACGCGAGGACGGGCGCGTTCTCCGCGGCCCACTCTTCGCGGGGCTTGCCGATCATGATGCAGGTCGCGTCGCCTTTGCCGCGGCAGCGATCCTCGACGCACACGATCTCGCGTCCATTGCCGCACGACAGGTACCCGCTCGCGAAGCCGCACAGGCTCCAGCACACGGGCTCGTCGGATTGGCCGAGGTGCAGGAGGTGCTGCTCGGCTTCGTACGACTCGTGCCACGCGGCCTCCGCGAACGGCCCGCTCTCGCCCGCGGGGCGCACGATCGGCTCGAAGAGCACGAGCCCCTGCAGCCGATGAAAGCGGCCTCCGGCGATGCGCCACTCGTGATCGTTCTCCCAGGGGAACTCGGTCTTCATGAGCTCGGCGGTGCGCCATCCATGCGCATAGCCGAAGCGCGTGAGGATGCCGCGCGCAGCCGTCAGGCCGACCGTGTTGATGAGCTCGCGTCGCAGCAGGCCGAGCGCGACCGCATCGAGGAGGAGCGCGCGTTGGCCGGCGAAGCGTAGGATCCCGCCCTTGGGCTCGAAATCGAGGAGCTCACGGAGATCGAGATCGACGGCGCGCATGGTGTGGGAATACCAGACGCGGGCCGGAGAGCGAAAAGCGCTGCACCCGAGGCATGCGCCCCCGAAAAGATGCCGTGCGCCCCCGAAAAGATGGTGTGCGCCCGCGAAGAGATGCCGTGCGCCCGCGAAAAGATGCCGTGCGCCCCTGAAAAGATGGTGTGAGCCCCTCGCCGGAAGGCATGCGCCCCTCGCCGGAAGGCATGCGCCCCTCGCCGGAAGGCATGCGCCCCGAAGGGGGCGCGCGCGATCCTCAGCGTTGCCGCGGCGCCAAGATGGCCACCGCCGAGCCGGCCACGATGATGGCCGCGCCGATCATCTCCGTCCGCGATGGCACCGCGCCCAGGAGCGCCGCGCCGATCGCGATGCTCCCCACCGTCTCGCCCGGCGACACCAGCGCCACGATCGCCGGCGGCAGCGAGCGCGACGCCGTCTGCACCATCGTGTGGCCGATGATCGTCGGTATCACCCCGAGCGCGGCGATCGCCACGAGCGCATGCGCCGGGGGCGGCCACGCCGGGCTCGCGAACGCGGTCGGTGCGAACACGAGCATGGCGCAGAGCGTCGCCGCCGCGCTCGCATACACGAGCGCCGCGTAGCTTCGCGCGGGCAGCGCGTCCTTCAACGCGCGCGCCACCGTCAGGTACAGACCGTACAAAGCGACGGCGACGAGCACCACGAGGTCGCCGATCAACTGGTGATCGCCCGTGCCGATACCCTGCGCGACGACCACCGCGCCGGTCGTCGCCAGCGCCACGCCGATCTGCTCCGCGCGGCTCGGCGCCACGCCGAGGAAGGCCCACGCGCACACGACCACGGCGAGCGGCTCGAGCGACACGAGCGACACCGCGGCCGGCAGCGAGGTGTGCTCGAGGCCCCACAAAAAGCAGGCGAAATGCGCGGCGAGCAACGCGCCGGCCGAGAGCACCGTGAAGCGTTGCTTGGCCGAGAGGCCGCGCACCGCCGCCGGCAACGCGCGGGCATCGACGGCGGCGAGCGCGACGGCCGCGATGAAGAGCCGCCCGAAGGCGACCACCAGCGGATGCGCGGGCCGAGCCCAGCGCGCGAGCGGGCTCGCGACTGCGAAGGCGGCGCTCGCGAGCAGCACGAAGCCGGCCGCGCTGCGGATGCGATGCGAGGCGCCGGCGGCCACCGGCTCAGCTCATCTCACCGGCGCGCGCGACCGCGAAGGCCGCGCGGGCGGCGCGGATGCGGCCGCGCGGATCGCCCTCGGCGCGGCCCATGGTGATCATCAGCTTGGTGAGCGCGGCCTCGGGCGTCATGTCGCCGCCGCTGATGGCGCCGGCCGCGCGCGCCGCCGCGCCGCCCTCGTAGCCGCTGAAATCGACCATGCCGCGCGCCGTCTGGCTGACGATGACGACGGGGATGTCGCGCTCCTGCGCCGCTTCGATCACCGGCACCAGCGAGTTCTCCATCGTCGGCACGTTGCCCGCGCCGAAGGCCTCGATCACCATGCCCTTCACGCCTGCAGCGAGCGCGCCGTGAAGCAGGCGCGGCTCCAGGCCGGGGAAGGTGCGCACGGCCAGCACGCGCGGCTCGATGCGCGGATCGAAGGGCTCGGGCGGCCGCGGCGGGAGCACGTGCGGCGCGATGCGCACGCTGATGCCGAGCTCGGCCAGCGGCGCGCACGTGGGCGAGCCGAACGCGCTCATCCCCCACGCGTCGAGCTTCGACGCCCGGCACCCGCGCAGGAAGCGTGAATCGAAGGCGATCCCGACCTCGGGGATGCGCAGCGTCGCCAGGTGGCACGCATCGACGAGGTTCGCGCGCGCATCGGTGCGCACGTCGACGAGCGGCTTCTGCGAGCCGGTGAACGCGATCGTCCGATCGAGGCCCGGCAAGAGGAACGCGAGCGCGCTCGCCGTGTAGGCCATCGTGTCGGTGCCGTGCACGATGACGAACCCGTCGTACTGCGCCATCGACTCGTGCACCGCGCGGGCGATCTCCACCCAGTGGTGCGGCTGCATGTTGCTCGAGTCGAGGTTGAAGAGGATGCGCGTCTCGAACTCGGCGATCTTGCGGAGGATGGGCAGCTCCGAGAGCAGATCGTGCGTGTAGACGTCGGGGGCCAGCGGGGCGTTGTCCCCGCGCCGCATCATCAGGGTACCGCCGGTGTGAATGAGCAGGAGCCGCACGCGGCCGCGAGCGTAGTGGCAAGCGTCGAGCACCGCAAACGCAGCGAGCGCGGCCGACGCGACGCGCCGGCACAAAAGAAACCGGCGGGCGGCGCCTCCTGAGCGCCACCCGCCGGAGCGGGGAACCTTGATGACGCGTCAGTTCGCGGGCGAGAACACAATCGGGTACGTCACCGTCACGATCCCGTTCTCCGGGTGCGGGAAGCTGAGCCCGTAGAAGGCCCGCGTCACGCACGAGACCACGCCCGCGTCCGGCAGATCCGAGCCGCCGTTGCCCACGTTGGAGACGTCGCCGTCGCGACCGATCACGAACCGCACCGAGACGCGCCCGGCGAGGCTCGGGTTGTTGCGCAGGCCGTTCTCGTAGCAGGCCTTGAAGCGACCGTGGTTCTGGCGCACCACGCGCTGGATCACCTCGGGCGGGAGCCGGCCGTTCACGTTGGCAACGCCGGTGTGGATCATGCTCGGCGACTTCGCCTGGTGGCGCCCGTTGATCCGGCCGATCGAGTGGCCGTTGCCGCCGGTGAAGTCGTGTCCGATCGTGCCCACGCGGCCCACGCCGATGCCCTCGCCGCTCCCGCCGCCGGACTCGCCGATGCCGGTGAGGTTGAGGCCGCCGCTGCCGGCCGCGTCGCCGATCGTCTCGCCGAAGATGTTCCCCTTCGCGCTCTTCTCGTCACCGCCCATCGCGACCTCGCGACCCCACGGCGAGGTCGGCGAATTCACCGAGCCCTCCAAGCTCTGGAGGATCCCGATCATCCCGAAGTCACGCGCCTGCTGGACGGCTTCGTGGCGCGAGAGGAAGCGCTCCTCGCTCTTGCCCTCGACGGCGAACCTGCGGTTCGCGTTGCGGCTGTTCACGTCGCCGGCCTTGCCCATCTCGCCCTTGCTCGCCTCGCCGACCTCGCCGCCGTTCGCGGGCTTGTTGTTGTCGACGATCTTCTCTTCCTTCTGGTCCGGCTCCTTCTCCGCGCTGGCGGAGAGCGCCTGCATGAGCATGTACTTCTGGTCCTCGGTGATCCGATCCTCGTCGGCCATCACCATCGACGGCATGAACAGCGCGGTGGCCGCGAGCAGGCCGGCGTGGATGAGGAACGACAGGCCCGTGTAAGGCAGCGCGTCGCCCTTGAGCGCCACGCGGCTCGCCTTCTTGCCCGCGTTCTCCGCCGTGATCTCGAACGAGATGCCGGAGACCTCGATCGCCGCCCGCGCGCCCGTCGGCAGCGCGACGAGGCACGCGCCCGTCATCTCGGCGCACGGCTCGGCGGTGGCGACGAGCTCACGCACGCTCTTCGCGGCCGCGCCGGGCATCGTCACGGTGCCGGTCGCACCCGCGGGGATCACGAGCTTCACCGCGCCCTGATCCGCGATCACGACCGGCATGCGCCGCGTGCCCAGCTTCTCCTCGGGCAGGAAGAAGTCCGCCTTGGGCTGCCCCTTGCCCTGCTCCTCGCCCACGTAGAACGACCGCGGCGGCGACAGCTCCGCGACGTGCAGCACGGTCGTGCCCCAACGAATCATGATCTCGACGGCCGCGACCGCGACCTCGCACTCCTCGGCGGGGACCTCGGGCCCGTTCTGCACGAGCTTGTACGTGTACGAGCCCTCGGGCGCGTCGTCGGCGACCTCGTCGGAGCGCGTCGTGAGGAAGGGGTTCTTCGGCTCGAGGGCCAGCATGAAGGGGTTCGAGTTGTTGGAGAACGAGAACGGCTTCTGCGTGGTCATCGGAATACCCAGCCTTCCATCCCGCGTCGGGCGGCGGTGTCGGACGGTTTGATTCAGTCGGAGAGCACGCACCTCTGCGCGCCCTTCGACAGAGCTCTTGCGACGATCCCCATCGATCCAGCGCGCTCTCGCGCGCTCGGCTCAGCGACGGTGCATCGTCGTCACGCCTACCATCGACAGCACCCTCCGGAGGTTGTTCCCGGTTCGCGCACGGTTTCGACGCGCTCGTCTCGCCGTCCCGTGTCCGTGAAACCTTTGTGGTTTCAGTGGAAAGTTACAACGCTCGACGATTTCGTGATGTGGGCGGCCCCCATGCTCCACAGAATGGGCCATGAGGACGCGCGCGCCGGCCATCTTGGGGATCGTCTTCGTGACGTTCGCGATGATCGGCCCTGGCTGCGGCAACACGGTGATCGTCGCGGGCGAGCCGTCCGGCGGGGGCGGTCAGGGCGCCGGCGGTTTCGGCGGCACGGGCGGCACGCCGAGCACCGGCTCCGGCGTCTTCGACAACTGCGAAGCGGACTGCTCCTCCAACGGCGTCGACACGTGTAGCTGCGCGTTCCAATGCAACGGCTTCCCCGGCAACGCGAAGGCGAGCTGCGCCCCCAACGTCGACCTCCAGGGCAACCACAAGATCAAGTGCGTCTGCACGGTGAACGAAGGCTTCACCGGCATCTGCTTCGAGACGAAGCCTGCCCACCTCTGCGACTTCGAGCTGGGCTGTTGCGGCAAGTACGCGGGCAAGTAGGTCCGCGTCGAACGAGCGAGCGCTGATCACGATGGGGCCGCAAGCGGCCCCAAACCCCGCGCTGGACGGGGCCAGCGCTGATCACGATGGGGCCGCAAGCGGCCCCAAGCCCCGCGCTGGACGGGCCAGCGCTGATCACGATGGGGCCGCAAGCGGCCCCAAACCCCGCGCTGGACGGGGCCAGCGCTGATCACGATGGGGCCGCAAGCGGCCCCAAGCCCCGCGCTGGACGGGCCAGCGCTGATCAGCCGCCGCCGACGGCGCGCTTCACCTCGTCCGCCGGCATCGAGATCCAGCGCGGGGCCTCGGCGTTCGCGGTGAACGTCCGCGTGATCATCCGATCCACGTAGAGCGTGCCGCGCAGGTGATCGACCTCGTGCTGGAGGATCCGCGCCGGCCAGCCGGACACGCGCCACGCCACGGGATCGCCCTTCTCGTCGACGCCGCGCACCTCGACCTCGAGATCGCGCTCCACCAGCGCCATGTAGCCGGGCACGCTCAAGCACCCTTCGAAGAACGTCGCTCGCCCGGTCCCGTGCGTGGTCAGGACCGGGTTGGCGATCACCTTGAGCGGGAACGCGACGCGCCCGCGCACCTCGCGCTCCTCCGGGCCGAGGCGGCTCATCAACGACTCGCCGTCCTCCAGCACGATGAGCGCGAGGCCGATGCCGATCTGCGGCGCCGCCAGGCCGACGCCCGGCGCCTTGCGCATCACCTCGGCCATCGTCGCCGCGAGATCGCGGAGCTTCTTCGTCCCGAGCATCTCCGCGGGCACCGGCGCCGCAGCGGCGCGCAACACCGGGCTACCGGCCTGGACGATCGGAGGAAGCGCCATGATCACCTCACTGGAATGCGGGCTTGCCGCCCATTTCCTGAATCAGATGGTGCCCCGGGTACACCGCGTCCAGCAGCCAGAGCACGTAGCGGAAGTCGACGTGGATGGTGCGCGTGATCTCGGGCATGAACAGCCAGTCGGAGGCCATCGCCTCGTAGTTGCCGTCGAACGCGAGGCCCACGATCTCGCCGCGCCCGTTGAGCGTCGCCGAGCCCGAGTTGCCGCCGGTGATGTCGAGATCGGAGAGGAAGTCGATCGGCACCTCGTTGAGGTTCGCCGCCGAATAGGGCCCGAACTTCTTCGCCTTCACCGCGTCGAGCAGGTACTTGGGCGCGTCGAAGGGCCAGGTGCCCGTGTTCTTCTTGACCATCCCCGAGACGCTCGTGAAGGGCACGAATTCGGGCGCCTCCGGCGTGGCGCGGTAGCCGCGCACGGTGCCGTAGGTGATGCGCAGCGTGCCGTTGGCGTCGGGCGCGAGCGACTTGCCGCCGAAGGCGCGCAGCGCATCGGCGTAGCGCGGCCGCAGGAGGAGCTGCGCGCCCGCGCTGGCCTTCTCGCGATCCTCCATCGCCTTCATGGCCGGACGCAGCTTGAGCGCGAGCTTGATCAGCGGGTCCTTGCTCTTCTTGAGATCGGCGGTGGTCGCCGTCTTGATGAGCTCGACGCGCTTCTTCACGTCCTCGAGGATCGACTTGTCGTAGAGCGCGTCGATGGCCTTGTCGATCGCGGCATCCTTCGGCTTGCCCTTGGTCTTGCCGAGCACCGCGGCGATCGTCTCCGGCTGCTCGTCCGCGGGCAGGCGCAGCCCGCGCTCCAGCGTGAGCTTGAAGAGCGCCTTCTCGATCGTGCGGTCGTAGCGCTTCTGGACCGTCTCCTGGTCCTGCGCGAAGCGCTCCCAGTTGCGCTGCTGGTACGCCGGCTCGCGCTCCGCGTCGGGCTTGGCGCGCTCTTCGGCCATGCGCACGATGGTGTTCGCCGCGCCGAACAAGCTCACGAAGCGCGCGCCGAAGGCGAGCTCCACGTCGTGGGCGCGCGTCTTCTTGCGATCGTCGACGAGCGTCTTCATCTTGTCGAGCACGTCGCCGTACTGCGCCTTGCGGCTCGGATCGGCGTCGATCCAAGCCTTGAGCTCGGCGTCGTTCTTGGCCTTCTTGGCGGCGAGCCCGCCCTTCACGAGGCCGTCGACGATGCCCTTGTACTTGGTGCGCGCGTTGTTCAGCGAGCGCCAGAGCGGGGTGCCCTTGAGCTTCATCTCCTCGCTCTTCGGGCGCAGCACGTCGAGCAGCGCGATGTACTCCTCGAACTGCTGGATCCGGTACGGGTAGGTGAAGCTCGTCGCCTCCTCCGCCTCGGTCGCGGTGCGCACGCGGTTGGTCACGCCCGGGTAGCCCGTGACGAGCACGAGATCGCCTTCGTCGAGCGGCTTGCTCGCGATCTTGAGCCGGTGCGGCGGGTGATAGGGGACGTTGTCCGCGGCGTGATCGGCGGGCTTGTTGTCCTTGCCCACGTACGCGCGGAAGAGCGCGACGTCGCCCGAGTGCCGCGGCCAGTGCCAGTTGTCGATCTCGCCGCCGAAGTCGCCGATCTGATCGTGCGGCGCGAACACGAGGCGCACGTCCTTGATCTCGAGCTGCTCGATCAGCCGGTACTGCCCGCCGCCGAAGTACTCCGCCACCGAGCAGCGCCGATCGGGCCGCCCCTTCTCGCACTCGGCGACGAGTGCCTTGGTGTGCTCGTCGATCTTCTTGGTGCGGGCGATGTCGTCCTTGATCGTGTCGAGCCCGTCCTTCACCTGCTTCGTCACGTCGCGCAGGGCGGTGGTCACGTACACGCGCGCGGAGGGCCCGTTCCACCGCTCTTCGGCGCGCGTCTTGGCGACGAAGCCGTCCTGGAGGAGGTTCTCCTTCGGCGTCGAGTTGTATTGGAGCGCGGCCACGGCGCAGTGGTGGTTGGTCGCGATGAGCCCGTCCTCGGAGATGAACGACGCCGAGCAGCCGCCGAGGCTGACGATCGCGCCGAGCACGCCCGACGTCGGATCGGCGAGCGCCCCCGGATCGACCTCGAGCCCGAGCGCCTTGAGCGTCTGCGCGTGCTCCGGGATCTGCTCCGGCATCCACATCCCGCCGGAGACGTAGGGCACGGGCTCCTTCTTCGCGGGCTCGGCCGAAGCGGACGCGCTCGGCGCGGGCTCCGTCTTCGGCACCTCGGGCGGCGGGATCTCGGGATCGCAGGCCGCGAGGGCGGCGGTCAAAAGCGCGATCGAGCAGGCGAGCGGCGAGCGGCGCAGCATGGTCGCCCTGATAGCACCCGCTTCGCCGCGCGGAAACACGGCGTGATAGAACGCCGAGACCGTGCCCGATCCGAACTACATCACCCCCGACGGCGCGCGCCGGCTCTCGGACGAGCTCTTGCGCCTGCGCACCGTCGAGCGCCCGAAGACGGTGCAAGAAGTCGCCGACGCGGCCGCGCAGGGCGATCGATCGGAGAACGCCGAGTACATCTACGGGAAGAAGCGGCTCCGTGAGATCGATCGCCGCATCAACTTCCTCTCCAAGCGCCTCGAGCACGCCGTCGTGGTCGATCCGAAGGAGCAGCGCGGCGACAAAGTCTTCTTCGGCGCCGCCGTCGAGCTCGAGGACGAATCGGGCGCGCGCAGCACCTACGTGATCGTCGGCGAGGACGAGAGCGACATGAAGGTCAACCGCATCAGCTGGCGCTCCCCCGTCGGCCGCGCCCTGCTCGGCAAACGCCCCGGCGACGTCGTCACGGTGCGCCGCCCCGCCGGCGAGACGGACCTCGAAATCATCGCGGTGCGCTACGGCTGACCCGCTCTCGCCCGCACCCGGTCCAACCTGTGGAGGTTTCTCTGCGGATCCGCTCTTGGAGCGCCGCAGTGCGTCGCGCCGTTGATCACCGGGTGCTGCAATCGCACGCCAAGCCGGCGCAGAAGCAGCCGATGTTGGGGCACGGATCGACGCAAGCGCCGCTGTCGCAGATCGAGCAGCCGCCGCAGTCGGTGCCGTTCGGGCGCGGCTCGTGGAACACGCCGGTCGCGGGATCGCAGCCGTCCTCGATGCAGGGATCGTTGCTGCTCGGCACGGGCACCGCGGTCATGACGATCGCGCCGTCCTTGCAGCTCATCGTGATGCAGGCGTTCGTGCTCGGAGGCACATCGGCGTCGTTGGGCGCGTCCGTGATCGCGCCGTTGCCGTCGCACACCTTGTCGTGGCAATCGCCTGTCGTTTGCGGCGGTGCCGGCGTTCCGAGCGGCGCGAAGACCTCCGAGCAGTGTCCGCCCACGCACGTCGGCGTCGCGCATGCCGAGGGAGCGCCGCAGTCTGCGTCCTTCGCGCAGCTCCCGCAGTGGCCCATGCCATCGCAGGTGCCGCCGGAGCACATCACGCCGGCTTCCGCCGGGGCCGTCGTGGGGTTTTGACCGAGGCACGCGGCGAGCGTGCACGTGCTCGGGTTCGCCGGCAGATCGATGGGCGCGGGCACGATCACCACACCGCCGTTGCCGTCGCATGCGTTGCGCTTGCAGTCCCCTGGGGCATCGCCGCCGGGTTCGCCCATGCCCGCGGGCACGAACGCCTGTTGGCAGACGTGATCGGCATCGCACGTCCAGGTGAAGCAAGCGCCTGTCGCCCCGCAATCCGCGGCTTTCGTGCAGCCGGTGCACCGGCCACCGGCGTCGCACTTCATGTCCGTCGCGGCCCCGCAAGCTTGCCCAGCAGGCACGCTCACGTGAACGGGTTTCATCCCATCACACGAGTCGTTCGTGCAGGGGTTACCGTCGTCGGGCACGTCGGTGATGTCGGTGGAGATGATCACGTTCCCCGCGCCGTCGCATACGTTCTCCGTGCAGTCGCCGGGGATCTGGAGCGGTGTCGGATCGCCCAAGGGCGCGTATTGCACCTTGCAAACACCCTCGTCGCAGAGAGGATGCGCGCACGGCGCGTCGAGCATGTTGCAGTCGGCGGTTCGCACGCACGGCGTTGGAGCAGCACCACCTGCCCCAGTCATGGTGCCCGTCGACGTGCTGCCGCCCGCGCCCCCGCTCTGATCGGAGACGAAGTGCGGCGTCTTGGAGCATGCCCCTGCGGCGAACAAAGCGAGGCCGATCACGAGCCCGACACGCGATCCGGGCAGGAGCCGCATGGAGCCGATGAAACCAGGCCCCCGCGCGCGCGGCAAGGCGGCCCGGAGTGCTCTGGATCACGGCATCTCCGACCCGCTGACCATGGTCAGTAGACCGCCAAAAATATTTTTGCGAGAGAAGGGAAGATTCGCTCTCCGTTTCCGTAAAAGGGATCAGAGGGCGGACGTTCCGCCACGAAGCTCATCCACGGGTCACGTCGCAAAGCTGCTTTGCTCGCCCGAACAGCCCGAGACGCGTTACTACCCGTTAGGTCTCCCCCCAAAGCACACCCCTCGGAGGAAATCATGCGCCGGTCTTTCCTTGCTGCTGCCATCGTCCCCGCTGTCGCCTTCGCTGCGATCACCTTCGGCTCCACGAAGGAGGCGGCCGCCGGCCCGACGATCGATCTCGATCTCAACTTCGGCACCGCGCTCCAGTCGCAGACGGCGTACGGCTCGGTCAGCCGCGTGGACTTCTCGCTCGGCGGCGGCGCGGCCGTCGGCTACCGCTGGAACATCCCGCGCTCGTACGTGTACCTGCAGCCGGAGATCGGCGGTCACTACATGCGCTTCGGCTTCAACAGCGCGCCCATCGGCTACGACTACGCCGGTACGTTGAACGCGGGTCTCCGCGCGGGCCTCCAGGGCATCGTGCAGCCCAACGTCTTCGGCCACCTCGGCTTCGGCTTCCTCGGCTTCGATCGTGGCAGCGGCGTCACCGAGGGTTTCCTCGGGCCCGAGCTCGACATCGGCGTCGGCCTCGACATCCGCCCGGTGCCCGGCTTCACGATCGGCGCGCAGATCGCGTACAACAGCGTCATCGTCCCCACCGACGCCGCGCCCGACGCTGCGAAGTGGGTGAGCTTCGGCCTCAAGGCCGGCTTCCAGTTCGGCGAGCCGCGTCCGCGTCCCGTGTACGTCCGCCGCTACTAGTCGGTTCGTTGTTTCGGGTGTGCTTGCCCGCGTTGCGGGCCTGACGGGCCGGATGGCCGGCCCGTCAGATGGGGCCTTGGGCCCTCATCGAAGGTGGGGTGGTCTCGGCGTGCTCAACGCCGAGAGGGAAGATCTCCTTCGTCCATCGGCAAGCCGGCGAGGCGGCGACGCAGCAGATCGAGCGCGACCATGGCGCTGATCGCGCGCACTTGCTCGCGCTGTCCCGGCCACCGAATCCTCCGCACCACTGTTCGATCGGGCGCTGCGAGCGCGATGAAGACGAGCCCGACCGGCTTCTCCGGCGTACCGCCGCCGGGGCCCGCGATCCCGGTGATCGCCACGGCGTAGGTCGTCCCCGCGCGGGTGCGCGCGCCCTCGGCCATCGCGCGTGCACATGGCTCGCTGACCGCGCCGTGCTCCCTGAGGATGTCCTCGCTCACGCCGAGCAGGTCCATCTTCGCTTGGTTCGAGTACGTGACGAAGCCGCGATCGAAGTAGTCGGACGAGCCGGCGATCGCGGTGATCATCTGCGACACCATGCCGCCGGTGCAGCTCTCGGCGGTGGCCATCGTCGCCTTCTCTCGGCGCAGCCCTTCGCCCACGATCTCTTCGATCGCGGGCCCGTCCGAGAACACGTGGGCGCCGAGCCGTTGCCGGACCTCGTCCGAGGCGGCTTCGAGGCGTGCCTTCGCGGCGGCGATGTCGGGGCCCTTCACGGTCAGCTTCACCTGGATCTCGGGGAAGTGCGCGCGGAAGCCGAGCTTGACCTCGGGGAAGCGCGCTTCGAGGCCGGTGAGCATCTGATCGGTCTGCGACTCGGTGAGGCCGAAGCTGCGAAAGACGCGGACCTCGAAGACGGTGGGCTCGGGGCGCAGGCGTTCGAGGCGCGGGATGACTTGCTCGGCGAACATCCGCTTCATCTCGCGGGGGACGCCGGGCATGAAGAAGAACTGCGCTCGACCGATGCGCACGGCGAAGCCGGGCGCGGTGCCGATGGGGTTCTGCAAGATCTCGGCGGGCTTCGGGATCAAAGCCTGCTTGCGGTTGTTCTCCGGCATCGTGCGGCCGCGGGCGCGCCAGAGACCTTCCATGTACGCGAGCGCGGCCTCGTCGAGCACGAGCTCGGTCTCGAGCACGGCGGCGGCGATTTCGGTCGTGAGATCGTCGACCGTGGGCCCGAGGCCGCCCGTGCAGAGCACCACGTCGGCCGTCTCGCCGAGCTCGCGGAAGGCGCGTTCGAGCGCGCCGCGATCGTCGCCGACGGTCGTGTGACGCACGACCTCGAAGCCGAGGCCACCCATCTGATCGGCCAGGAAGGCGGCGTTGGTGTCGGTGATCATCCCGGTGAGGACTTCGTCACCGGTGGACAGGATCTCGCAGCGCAGGCTGGTCATGACGGCTCCCCGTGATCGGTGGGCGCGGCTCGATCGATCGTCGAGGGCGCCGCGGTCTCCTGCATGGGGGCGGCCTCGACCACCGTCGAGGGCACGAGCTCGGACGGCGCGGACACGGCGGGCACCGAGCTCGGGATGGGCTCGGCGATCGGCGACGGCGTGCGCTCCGACACGGGCGCGCCGACGAGCGCGCGCGTGCGCTCGAAGAAGCGACGCAACAGATCGAGGCTGGGCCGCGCTTCGCCGCGGGCGATGGCGAGGACCTGATCACGGACCGCCGTGTTGATCGGCGTCGGGATGGCGAACGCGGCGCCGCGCGAGACGACCTCGCCGTTGAGGAAGTCCACCGCGGGCGGGCGGCCGCGCTCGATCGCCGAGAGCATCGACGAACGCAGCCGCCGGAAGCGCGCGCCCACCGCGAGCAGCAGCGCGTGCTTGGCCACGAGGCCCGGCGAGCCGGCGACCACGCGCTCGGCCTCGGTGAGCGCGATCCAGTCGAGGTCGAGCGTGCCCGAGACCTTCTCGAGCCGCACGCCGAGCGCGCGCGAGACCTGCACCGTCTCCGTCATGATCTCGAGCGCCAACCGACGCACGTAGCGGTGACGCATGAGCACGCCGAGCCGATCGCCGCCGACCGTGCCCAGCGAGGAGATGGCCGCGTTGATGGCGAGCTTCGACCAGCGCGCGCCCGCGAGGTTCTCCGTCACCGTCGTGGGGCCGATGGCTTCGAGGACGCGCGCGAGATCGTCGAGACGCGGATCGGTCGCGCCGTCGAGCCGTCCCAACACGAAGCCGCCCGCCGAGGTGCGATCGTAGACGCCGGCCTCCACCATCGATGCGCCCCAGGCGACGATCGCGCCGAACGTGCGCTCGGGGCCGGCGATCGCGGCGACGCGCTCCTCGCACAGGCCGTTCTGAAAGCACACCATCGCGCCGCGCGGCGAGAGCGCGGGGAGCACGCTGCGGGCGGCGTCCTCCACTTGGGGCGGCTGGGTGGCGAGCAGCACGTAGTCGAAGGGCGCGCCGTCTTTGGGCAGCTCGCGCACGGCGCGACCGCGGACGGTGCCCGGGCCGCCGTCGCCGCGAACGCGGAAGCCGGTGGTGTTGATGGCGTCGGCGATGAGCGGGTTCGTCGTGAGCGCGGTGACGTCGTGGCCCTGCTCGAAGAGGTGCGCGGCGACGATGCCCCCGATGCCGCCGCACCCGACGACGAGGATGCGCGGCACCGCGGGGAGCGTGGAATCGGGCGGGCTCGCGAAGGGAGGAGCGGCGCTTGCCATGCGCCGTTCCTACAACGGTTCTCGGCGCGCCGCGATGGTCAGGCCGCGAGCTCGACCTGGAAGTCCGAGCTCGCCGTGCGCTCGTAGAGGTAGTCCCGCGTCAGGGGCACGATGTCCGCGCGCTTTCCGAGCTGGAGCTGGAACACCATCAGCGAGCCGCGACGGAAGTCGGCCTCCGACAACGCCAGGTAGAACTCCCACATCCGGCAGAAGCGCGCGTCGTAGTGCTCAGCCACACGCTCCCAGTTGCCGACGAAGCGCTTGCGCCAATGGCGCAACGTCTCGGCGTAGTGGAGGCGCAGCACTTCGACGTCCGTGAGGCACAGCCCAGCCTTCTCCACCGCGGGCAGCACCTCGGAGAGCGCGGGGAAATAGGCATTCGGGAAGATGTATTTGCGCAGCCACGCGTTCATCGGCGCCGGCGTGGTCATGCGCCCGATCGAGTGCACCACCGCGATGCCGTCGTCGGCGAGGACGTCGTGGATCTTGCGGAAGAACTCGGCGTAACGCGGCGTGCCCAGGTGCTCGAACATGCCGACGGAGACCACGCGATCGTAGCGGCCCGCCTCTTCGTGGAAGTCGCGCAGGTGGAAGCTCACGCGCCGGGAGAGCTCGGCTTCCAGCGCGCGGCGCCGCGCCACGGCGAGCTGCTCGGTCGACAGCGTGATGCCGGTGACGTCCACGTGCTCCGCGTCCGCGAGGTGCAGCGCGAGGCCACCCCAACCGCTGCCGACGTCGAGCACCTTCTGGCCGGGCCGGAGCAGGAGCTTCGACGCGAGGTGATGCTTCTTCGCCTGCTGCGCCTCTTCCAGCGTCATGCGTGGATCGGAGAAGTAGGCGCACGAGTACTGGCGATCCCAGTCGAGGAACTGGTCGTAGAGGACGTCCGAGAGATCGTAGTGGTGCGCGACGCGCGCGCGCGCGCCGAGGATCGGGGCTCTCTCTTGGACGAAGCGCGCGGGCCTCTCGAGGGCGCGCTTCATTTGCAGCGCGGGGTGGCTCTCGAGGCGGCCCATGCCTTCGGCGCACAGCTCGAGCAGATCGTAGATGCCGCCGCGCTCCATCGTGAGGCTGCCGTCCATGTAGGCCTCACCGAGCGCGAGCGACGGGCTCAAGAGGATGCGGTGATGGAGGCTTCGATCGTGGAGCCGCACGACGACATCTGCGGGGCGCGAGGGACGTCCGAAGCGGTGTGTCCGGCCATCGGCGTCGATCAGCGTCAGCGCGCCGTCCTGGATGAGACTCTTGCACACCCTGGCGAGAAGCATGAAACAACCCCCTGCCCGGCCTGCCGCCGGCGCATGAAGCACCGGCGGCGACCGGGACGCTGCCGTGGGCCGACGCGCATGTGCGGCCGCTTACCGGCGCTCCGCGGACCTTGGCAATCGCCGTTCCGCGGCTCGGTGCGCACGCTCGCCGGCGAGTGGGCAGGGCGGTGACGCACGCGCGTGGATCGCCCTGAAAACAAGCCTCGGCGACGTGTGCGCGCTCAGGCTCCCGGGCCGAGGCCCACCGGGCAACTGACGCCCGTACCGCCGAGGCCGCAGTACCCGTCGGGGTTCTTCGCGAGGTACTGCTGGTGATACCCCTCCGCGTAATAGAGCTCGGGCGCGTCCAGGATCTCGGTCGTGATCGGACCGTAGCCCGCCTCGGAGAGCACCTTCTGGTACGCGTCGCGCGAGGCCTCGGCCGCGCGTCGCTGCGCCGCGCCGTACACGTAGATCCCCGAGCGATACTGCGTCCCCACGTCGTTGCCCTGCTTCATGCCTTGGGTGGGATCGTGGTTGTCCCAGAACACGCGCAGCAGCTCTTCGTAGCTCACGACCTTGGGATCGAAGACCACGAGCACGACCTCGTTGTGCCCGGTCTTGCCGCTGCAAACCTCTTCGTAGGTCGGGTTCGGCGTGAGGCCGGCCGCGTAGCCGACGGCCGTCGAGATCACGCCTTTCTGCTGCCAGAATTTGCGCTCGGCGCCCCAGAAGCAGCCCATGCCGAACATGGCCAGCTCGGCGCCGGGCGGGAACGGCGGCGAGATCCGCGCGCCGTTGACGAAGTGCTTCTCGGGCATCGGCATGCGCTGGCTACGGCCGGGCAGCGCCTCTTCGGGCTTGGGCATGCGGAGCTTCGACGGGCTGACGAACCACATGGATCACCTCGGGCGAATGGATCTCCGAGTGTTGTCCATCCTCGTCGGGACGGCCAGCACGGACGCGCGCGCCCGCTCTGCGTGGCGTGAATCCCGCAGCGTCCTCGCGCCGGCCGAGCGCGCCACGCACAGCCGACGGAGGCTCGCGAGATGGTGGATCAGGACCACGCATCATCCGAGGAGAGGAACGAGACTCGGGACGCCGATCGCGATCGCGCGACGGACCAGCCGAGCTCGATGGAGCGCCTGCCATGGGCGTAGACACCGCAGCCGTGCGGCCGTCGATCTCGCGCGCCGAGCGGCGCCTCTTCATCATCCTCGCGGCGCCGAGCCTCGGTCTCTCGCTCGCCGTCACCGTGCTCGCGACGTACTTGCCGTTGCTCGCGCATCGCTTCACCCAATCGACGAGCGTCATCGGCCTCCTCGTCGGCGGCGAAGGCTTGCTCGCGCTGCTCATCCCCATCTGGGCCGGCGCGCTCTCCGATCGCGTGGAGAGCCGCATTGGCCGGCGCCTCCCGTTCCTCGTCGTCGCCGGACCGATCGCAGTCGGCGCGCTCGCGCTCTTGCCGTTCACGCCGTCGCTCGTGTGGATGGGCGTGGCCGTCTTCTTCTTCTACCTCGCGTTCTTCACGTACTACGCGCCTTATCGCGCGCTCTATCCCGATCTCGTCGCCTCCGGCAAAGCGGGCCGTGCGCAGGGCGTGATGGGCGTCTTCCGTGAGATCGGGCTCGGCTTCGCGCTCGTCGGCGGCAGCTTGCTCACCGGCCTCTGGTTGCCGCTCCCGTACCTCGTCGCGGCGGGCGTGCTCCTCCTGACGACGGTGGTCGTCATCGTCGGCGTACGGGGCCGCACGCCGCTGCGATCCGTGCCGCGCGCCCCGGGATCGCCGCCCGCGCAGGTGTGGCGGCTCGTGCGCGATCACCCCGACATTCGCCGCTTCATGTGCGCCAATGCCATGTGGGAGTTCACGCTCGGCGGGCTCAAGGCCTTCATCATCCTCTACCTCACGGTCGGCCTCGGCAAGACGATGACCTTCAGCGCCGTCGTCATGGGCATCATCGCCGTGATGGCCGTCATCGCCTCGCCCACGGCCGGCGAGCTCGCCGATCGCCACGGCCCCGTGCGCGTCATGCAGATCGCGCTCGCCGTCTTCGGCGTCGGCCTGATCGTGCCCGTCTTCTCGCAGAGCTCCTTGCTCCTCGTCACCGCGCTGCCGCTCATCGGCTTCGGCGCGGTCATGGCGATGACGCTCCCGTACACGCTCCTCATGCGCATGGCCCCCGCCGAGAGCCACGGCGCGGCCGCGGGCCTCTACGATCTCAGCGGCGGCGCGGGTACCCTCCTCGGCCCCGCGATCACCGGCATCGCCATCGACGTATTACGTCCATACTTTCAAGCGACCCATGGATATGGCGCCATGTGGCCGGTGATCAGCATGTCCACGCTCCTCAGCATCCCCGTGCTTCGCGGGACGCGGGCCCGCGCGCGCGCGACGTCGTGACCCTGCTCTCGGCTCGCGAATCGACTCGTGTCCACGCGCCGGCATTCGTGATTCATTGAGGTGATGATGCGTCGTGCGTGTCTCCTCGGATGCGTCGTGCTCGCAGCGTGCACCGGCTCGAGCGAGCCGGAGCCTTCGAGCGAGCTTCCCGCGAGCGAGCTCGTGCTGGGCGCCACCATCCGCAGCAACGGCGCCGTCACGCAGATCGAAGCTTCGCTGTTCGCGGCCGACAATCACTCCATCGTGCTCGCGGCGCCCGATCGCCTGCTCATCGCGCTCGGCTCGCTCGAGTCGGAGCTCGTCCCTTTGGAGGCCCGTCACGTCGGGCAAGTGGCGACGACGGGCACCGATGCGGCGGTGATCTTGGAGCGTGCCGATGGCGAGCGCATCACGAGCCACGTCATCCTCCCGCCCCCGTTCGTGCTGATCCCGCCTTCCGATCCGGTGGACACGTCGCAACCGGTCATCGTCACTTGGACCCCCGATCCCGGTGGCTTCACCACCCACGCCCGCGTCGATTGCTCCGAGAGCATCTTCGGCAACTTCGACACGGACCCGGGCAAGATCTCCTTCGACGTCCCCTCCACCGACTGTGACCTCACCGTCGAGGTCACGCGCTCGCTCGAGGCCGACATGCCAAAGACCGCGCTCGCGCCCGGCGGCAAGTCACGCACCGAGCAGGTTCGCACCCTCGTCTTGCCTTTTCCTTGAAGGAGCATTCATGAAGGCGGCGCGCTTCGAAGTCCTCATCGGAATCATCATCGCCGGCGCGAGCCTCGGTGCGCGCGGCCTCTCGTGCGGCCCGTGCGGCGGCGACTCCACCACCATCATCCCCGTCCTCCCGCCCAACAACGACGGCGGCGCGGACGCTGATGCAGGCGACTTCCTCACCGACGCCTGCGAGCGCATGTGCAACGGCGCGGACGACTGCGTGCACACGACGATCGAGACGTCCGGCGGGGTCATTCCCGCCATCGAATGCACGCATCGCGTCGATTGCGGCGCCGGCCGCCGCCCCGTCGGACTCCTCGCGCCTTCGCGGCCGCGTGGCTCCGCGACGGCCGTGTGGCTCGCGCAAATGGCGCATCTCGAAGCTGCCTCGGTGGATGCTTTCCGCATGCTCCGTCGCGATCTCGCCTCGCATCGAGCCCCGCGCCGATTGCTGCAAGCAGCCTCGCGCGCGGCCCGTGACGAGCGGCGCCACGCCCGCCGGATGACGGCCCTCGCCCGCCGCCGCGGCGCGCACGTGGAGGCGCCCCGCGCCGAGCCGAGCACGCCGCCAACGCTCGAAGCGTTGGCCATGCACAACGCCGTCGAAGGCTGCGTGCGCGAAGCCTACGGCGCCGTCGTCGCGCGCTTTCAAGCGAGCGCCGCAGCCGATCGCGACATCGCCATCGCGCTCGCACGCATCGCCGCCGAGGAGGCGCGCCATGCGTCCTTGGCTTTCCAAATCGACGCCTGGGCACGCTCTCGCCTCTCGCCCGCCGCGCGCGCCCGCGTCGATCGCGCCCGCACCGAAGCCGCGCAGGCCCTCTTGGTCGAGGTCGCATGCCCGGTGCCCGAAGCGCTCGTCCGCCACGCCGGTCACCCCGATCGCGCGACCGCCGAGCGGCTCGCGCAAACCATGATCGCTGTGCTCGGTCTCTTGCCTTCCTGAACGACGGTCATCCATCGATGGTCCTCATCGACCACGACGGAGGCCTGGTGTCGCGCACGGATATCCATGCTGCCTGGGCGCCTGTCCATGCACGCGTGACCCAATCCTTCCAAAGCGCCACACCCGATCTCCGGTGAGCCCCGCCTACGGGTGAATCCAATCGCGCCTGGGCTCGCTCGTGCGTCGTGTCGTGTCTTCCCGGCCGCTCGGCTCGATTGGCACGCGCGCTGCTCGGCAACCTCTTTGGAGGTCGTCATGGAAGGTTCGAGAACGATTCTGGTGCCCGTCGATTTTCAGGATGCCTCGCTGGAGGCGCTCGCCTTCGCCCGCGACCTCGCCTCCCGACTCGGGCTCGAGGTCGTGTTGCTCCATGCCTATGCGATTCCCATCGTCACATATCCGGGCTTCGATCCCATCGTCGCGCCCGGTTTGCCCGAGGAGATCGAGACCACCGCGCGCCAAGCCCTCGACAAGCTCGCGCAAAGCCAGGGAGGTTTGACCACCATCCTCCGCGCGGGCGACCCTTCCACGGAGATCGCGAGAGCCATCACGGAAATGAAGCCGGCGATGGTGGCCATGGGCACGCACGGCCGCTCGGGGCTCTCGCATCTGCTCCTCGGCAGCGTCGCCGAAAAGATCGTGCGGTCGAGCCCGGTGCCGGTGATCACCATCCGCGCCCGCAGCAAATGACGAGCTTGCGAGGTGGATTCCCACGCGACGAAGGGCCGTCTCGACGGAGAGCGCTTGCTCTCGGATCTCGTCCCGACTCGGCCTCTTCGGGCGTGAACAGGCCATCTCGCCGGTGAGCGAGGCGCACCGTCTGCGCGAGCGGCGCAGCAGTTGCACCTCGAATCTCGGTCCGTGGCGCAAAGACGGGCGGCATGGCGGCTGCAGCGGCGGCGGACCATGCCGTCGCGGCCGACGACCAACCCTCTTCATCTTGCGTTGGCGATTACCATTCTGGGCATCCTCTTTCTCGTGGGGTCTTATCGGACACCCGGTGGGATGCAGCTCAATCTGAGCATCGAAGGTTGTTTGGAGGGCGGCGTGTCCGCCACGCTCCTCACGTTCCTCCATCCGCTGGATTACCCGCGGATCTTGTTCTTCAACCTGCCCGTCGTCGCCGTGGAGCTCTGGGCCTGTGCCCACGCGGGGGCGCCGGCCTTCGCTGTCGCGGGGCTACACCTCGTCTTCATTGGCATCCTCGGTCTCTTCCTCGCGCGGCGCAGCGCGGCGTAGAAGGCCTGACCCATCGACGGGATGGAGGCTCGGCTTTCCGCGTATACTGGCAGCGATGCGAAGGTCTCTGCTTGTCCTCTCCCTTCTTGGATGTGCCGCTGCCGCGGCTTGCTCGAGCGCGGAAACCACGGGCGCCACGTTCATGTCCGACGTCGGCGGCGCCGGCGGTGGGACCACGGGCGTCGGTGCGAGCGGCGGCGCGACGTCTTCGTCGGATGCGGCGTCGTCGAGCAGCGCCTCGTCTTCCAGCGCGTCGTCGAGCTCTTCCAGCGCTTCATCCTCGAGCTCGACGTCCTCGAGCTCATCGTCCTCGAGCTCGTCGTCGAGCAGCGGCTCGGGCTGCACGTACACGGCGCCCAACGTTTGCGACACCGCCGTGGAGCTGACCTCGGTCGACGGCGACACGGGGAACGACGTGCGCACGGTCACGGGGACCACGTCGAAGTGGTTCAAGGTCCACATCAACGAAGGCTCGAACTTCGACAACGACCTCAGCTACACGGTCACGCTTCAGACCTCGAGCGGCACCGATTTCGATCTCTACATCTACGACGGCAACGCCGATCAACCGAACTGCTTCGCGGCCGTGAAGCACGCCACGGGCGTGCCGGAGTCGTACTCGGACTCGTGGGGCGACTCGCTCGGCAACGAGGACGGCCGATGGATCACCCTCGAAGTCCGCCATGTCGGCGGCACCGGTTGCGGCTCCGCCGCGCAGTGGACGCTCACGGTCAAAGGGAACACGTGAGCCGCGCGCGGGCCGGCGACCACGCCGGCCCGCTGTCACCGCGCGCCATGATCAGGCGCTGTTCACCGGGATCTGCCGCGGCTTGAGCGCGGACGACTTGGGCAGCGTCAGCTTCAGCACGCCGTTCTGGATGGCGGCGACGATGCGCTCGGGGTCGATCCCGCGCGGCACCACGAAGGTGCGCTTGAAGTCGTAGGCCGGCGTGCCGATCGCCTTCGGACGCTGGGCCTCGATGGTCAGCTCGTCCTTGTCGTAATGGATGGAGAGCTGATCCTGCGCGACGCCCGGGAGATCCGCGAAGATCAGGATCTCGTCCTTGTTCTCGTAGATGTCGACCGGCGGCGCGTACGTGGGGCGCGGGGCCAGCTTCTCGACCTTGTCGTTCGTCTGCTTGCTGATGGTCTGGATGCTCATCGTCGAAGTCCTCTCTCGTCTCGCGCCCTTCAGTTGCTTTGAACCGCGATTTGCCGGGGTTTGGCGCTCTCGGCCTTGGCCAGCGTCACGGTGAGCACGCCGTTCTTCAGGGAGGCGGTGCTCTTCTCCGGATCGACCTTGCAGGGCAGCGTGAAGCTGCGGGCGAACTTCACGGGGGCGCGCTCCTGCCGGTGCACGAAGTGACCTTGCGGCGCTTCGGAGCGGCGTTCACCGCTCAACGAGAGCACGTCCTGGTGAATGGAGAGCTGCACGTCCTTGTCGGCGAGGCCCGGCAGATCGACTTCGAGCACGAGCTCCTGCGCGGTCTCGGAGAACGTCACGCGCGGGAAACGCCCGGCCCACATGCGCTCGACCTCGCCCAGATCACGACGGCGACCGCGGGGCGCCTCGTCGTCGAAGAGCCGATCCATGCGGCGGCGGAGCTGATCCATCATCACAAACGGCCGATCGAAGTCGTCGAATCGCGTCAACATGGTGCATTCCCCTCGTCGGGTGCACAGCGCACCCGGAGATCACGCGGCCCCACCCGTCGCCCCAGGACGAACCGGATTGGCCAGCTATTTCGTGCGCTTCTGCTCGCTCCCTGCGAGCTGCGCGAGGGCCAATCTTTGCACTCGCGAGCGGCTGTCAAGAGATGGGCCAGCGGTCCGCGTCACGGGTCGGACGCCCGCGCGAGGAGGAGAGGGGAGGGGCGGGCGGCCGTCCCGGCGAACATTGACGGTCCTTGGGCAACATTGTACAAACCGTGAACATGAAGACCGACAGACTGCGCACCCTGATCATGGCCGGCGCGATGGCGTCGTCTTCCCTCCTCGGATCCACGGACGCGCGCGGGGCCCTCGCCGAGGGGGCGACGGCGCCCAACGCGACGCTCGAGGACGCCGACGGGCGCGTGAGCGAGACGCGGGCGTTCCGCGGCAAGCCCCTCCTGATCGTGTACGAGGATCGCGACTCGGCGAAGCAGAACGAGGCGCTCAAGAAGGAGCTCGGCGAGCTCGCGCGCGGCGATCGCTACCGCGCGCGCATCGCCCTCGCCGCCGTCGCCGACGTGAGCGCGTGGGATTTCTGGCCGGCGAAGGGCTTCGTCAAGGACGCCATCCGCGACGAGTCGAAGAAGCAGGGCACCACCATCTACTGCGATTGGAGCGGCGCCTTCCGCAAGGCGTACGACCTCCGCCGCGGCGTCAGCAACGTGGTGCTCGTGGGCAAGGACGGCCGCGTGCTCTTCACCGCTGAAGGCACCGTGCCGGCGGCTTCGCGCAAGCGGCTCATCGCCATGCTCCGCGAGCAGGTCGAGGGCTGAGCGCGATCGGAGCGCGCTCGCCGTGCGGCGCGCGTCAGTGCTTGTGCCGGCGGCGCTCGACGATGGATTTGTCGACCTGCTTGCGTATCTCGCTCATCGTCGCGCTGGCCACGAGGCCGCCGCGCTTTTCGATCCAGGAGCGCATGCTCTCCGCGGCTTGGCCGCCGACGATCCACGTGGTGCCGCGGCACGCGTCGGCGTAGGCGTCCACGAGCTCGCGCGCGCGGGGAGGCGGCGGGGTGATGGTCGCGGAGAGCGCGACGACGTCGGGGATGAGCGTCTCCACCACGCGGCCGATGGCGGGCGGCGGCGTGCGCGCGCCGATCATCACGGTGCGGAAGCCCCACGAGGTGAAGCGGAGCGCGACGCCGTAGAGCGAGAGCGCGTGCTCCTCGTCGGCGAAGCAGGCGAGGGCGACGCGGCGCGAGGCGTCGGCCGGCTGCGCGAGGCGGAGGAGATCGCTGAGCGTGCCGAGGAGCACCTGCGAGGCCAGGTGCTCCTGCGCGATGGTGATGGTGCCGTCGTGCCAGAGGTCGCCGATGTGCTGCAAAGCAGGGGCGAGCGTGCGCTCGAAGATGCTGATGGACGGGCCCAGCGTGAGCGCGCGGCTCACCTCGAGCTGGAGGTTGTCGGGGTCGAACTGCACCGTGGCCTCGACGATGCGGTCGCAGGCGAGGGCGTAGGGATCGCTCGGCTCGTCCGCCGCCGCGCCGGCCGGCGGCGCCGGATGTTCGGAGAGCACTTGGCGCGCGGCCTCGGCCGGGGCCATGCCGTGCTGCACGAGATCGCGCATCTTGCGGATCGTCTGCACGTCGGCGTCGCCGTACAAACGATAGGCAGACGCGGTGCGCGCCGGCGTGGGCACGCCGTAGCGGCGCTCCCAGGCGCGCAGGGTCGCGGTCGAGACGCCGACGATCTCCGAGACGGCTCGGATCCGGTACCAGCTCATGGGCGACTCCAGGATACGCGTTCGCGCGGCGGCGAGCGTCAGTATAAGCCGTTGCCAAACGTTGTACAATCCTTATACTCATCGGCCATGAGCGGGCTTCGACCTTCGGCGACTCGATCCCGGCCGCACGCTGTCGTCATCGGGAGCGGGTTCGGTGGCTTGGCTGCGGCCGTGCGCTTGGGAGCGCGCGGCTATCGGGTCACCGTGGTGGAGAAGCTGGATGCGCCGGGCGGCCGAGCCTACGTGCACCGGCAGGACGGCTTCACCTTCGATGCCGGGCCGACGGTCGTGACGGCGCCGTTCCTCTTCGAAGAGCTGTGGCAGCTCTGCGGCAAGCGGCTCGCCGACGACGTCGACATGCGGCCTGTCACGCCGTTCTATCGCGTCCGCTTCCATGACGGCGCGAGCTTCGATTACACGGGCGACGCGGCGGCCATGCGGCGCGAGGTGGCGGCGCTCGCGCCCTCCGACGTCGAGGGGTACGAGCGCTTCGTCCGGATGAGCGAGGCCATCTTTCGCGTCGGCTTCGAACAGCTCGCGGACGTGCCCTTCGGATCGTGGGTCGACATGGCCCGCATCGTCCCCGACATGGTGAAGCTCGAGAGCTACCGGACGGTGTACGGGCTCGTCGCGAAGTACGTGAAGGACGAGCGGCTGCGGCAGGTGCTGAGCTTCCACCCGCTGCTCGTGGGCGGGAACCCGTTCTCCACGACGTCGATCTACACGCTCATCGCCTTCCTGGAGCGGAAGTGGGGCGTGCACTTTCCCATCGGCGGCACGGGCGCGCTCGTCCGCGGTCTGTGCGGGCTGATCGAAGGGCAGGGCGGCGTGATCCGTTGCGGGGCGGCGGTGGATCGGATCCTCGTGGAAGGGCGGCGCGCGCGCGGCGTGGCGCTCGCGTCGGGCGAGCGGATCGAGGCCGACGTGGTGGTGTCGAACGCGGACTCGGCGTGGACGTACCGCTACCTCGTGCCGAGCGCGGCGCGGGGGCGGTGGACCGATCGGCGCATCGAGAAGCAGCGATATTCGATGAGCCTCTTCGTCTGGTACTTCGGGACGCGGCGGCGCTACGAGGACGTCGCGCACCACACGATCATGCTCGGGCCGCGCTACAAAGGGCTGCTCGACGACATCTTCGAGCGGCACGTGCTCGCCGACGATTTCAGCCTGTACCTGCATCGGCCGACGGCGACCGATCCCGCGCTCGCGCCCCCCGGCTGCGATGCGTTCTACGTGCTGTCGCCGGTGCCGAACCTGCTCTCGGGGACGAATTGGGAGGAGACGGCCGAGCGATATCGATGGTCGATCGAGGCGCTCCTCGCGCGCACGGTGCTGCCCGGGCTCGGAGAGAGCCTCGTGACGTCGCGGCTCCTGACGCCGCAGGATTTTCAAGATCGGTTGTCGTCGTTCCGCGGCGCAGCGTTCGGGATGGAGCCGGTGCTCACGCAGAGCGCGTACTTCCGGCCGCACAACGCGAGCGAGGACATCGATCGGTTGTATCTGGTCGGCGCCGGGACGCATCCAGGCGCGGGGCTGCCCGGGGTGCTGTCGTCGGCGCGCGTGCTCGACAAGGTGGTGCCGGATGCTGCGGCGATCCTGTAGGGCGACGGAGGCCGATCGCGCGGCGTGCAAGGCCATGCTGCGGGCGGGATCGAAGAGCTTCGCGGCGGCTTCGCTGTTGCTCCCGCGGCGGGTGCGCGAGCCCTCGGCGGCGCTCTATGCGTTCTGTCGCATGGCCGACGACGCGGTCGATCTGGCGCGCGATCCGGATGCCGTGCAGGCCCTGCGGCGCCGCGTGGCGCTCGCGTACGCGGGCACGCCGGCCGATGCGCCGGTGGATCGCGCGTTCGCGGAGGTGGTGCTCGATCACGAGGTCCCGCGCGAGCTCGTCGAGGCGCACCTCGAAGGCTTCGCGTGGGACGCCGAGGGGCGACGCTACGCGACGATCTCCGCGCTCCATGCGTATGCGGCGCGCGTCGCCGGCGCAGTGGGCGCGATGATGACGGTGCTGATGGGCCCGCGATCGCGCGAGGCGCTCGCGCGGGCATGCGATCTCGGGGTCGCGATGCAGCTCACCAACATCGCCCGCGACGTGGGCGAGGACGCGCGCAACGGGCGGGTTTACCTGCCTCTCGAATGGCTCGACGAGGCGGGGGTGGACGCGGGGGCGCTGATCGCGCGGCCGCGACATTCACCGGCGCTCGCGGCGGTTTTGGAGCGGCTCCTCGATCATGCCGACGGGCTCTACGCGCGCGCCGCGCTGGGGATCCCGATGCTGCCGCGCGATTGCCGGGCGGCGATTCGGGCGGCGAGCTTCATCTACGCGGACATCGGCCAGGCGCTTGCGCGTCGCGGATACGATGCGGTCTCGGGGCGCGCGGTGGTGCCGGGGTCGCGCAAGCTGTGGCTCGTGCTGCGAGCGCTCTTGGCGTCGGAAAGGACGATGAGCGAAGGGGCGGCACCGGCGCTCGCGGAGACGCAGTTCCTCGTCGATGCCGTGACAGAGCAGCCGTCCGGGCTCCTCGCCGGCTGAGCGCGCAGGTTCGGGGCCATGATTCCCGCGTCCAAGCAGAGCCTCTTCAATGCGTGGTTCGCGGCGCACGCGCGCGGTCGCATCCAGCGGACGTTCGCGCGGGTGCGGGTGTACGGGCTCGAGCGGGCGCGGGCGCTCTCGGCCGCGGGGCCGCTCTTGGTGGTGTCGAACCACACGTCGTGGTGGGACCCGTTGCTCGTGCTGCACGCCTCGCAGCACTTGATCGGCGCCGACGGCCACGCGCTGATGGACGCCAAGAACCTCCGGAGGTTGCCGTTCTTTGCGCTGGTGGGCGCGTTCGGGGCTGATCTCGACGACGCGCACGACGGCGCGGCCGTGATTCGCTATGCGGCGCGGCTGCTCGATCGCGCGGGGAGGCTCGTGTGGATTTTCCCGCAGGGCAGAGAGCGTCCGGTGACGGAGCGGCCGCTCGGGTTTCGTCCGGGATCGGCGGAGATTGCCCGGGTTTCGGCGCACGCGACGACGGTGCCGGCTGCGATGCGGTACGAGGTCGCCGGGACGGAGCGGCCCGATCTCTATCTCTCGTTCGGGGCGCCGGTGCCCAAGGAGCGCGACGTGACGCGCGGGCGTGAAGCGCAGGAGCGCGCCGTGGAGGTGGAGATGGATCGCATCGAGCGCGCGGTGCGCGGCGAGGCGGGGCTCGGCTTCGAGGATGTGCATCGCTCGGGCGAGAGCGCGGCGAGCGACCTCGCGGCGCGGGCGCTCGCGTTGTTCACGAGCGCAGCCGTCAGCCGCCCTTCTCTTCCAGCAGGCGGAGCTGGCCGCCGCGATCGATCGTGAGGGAGACGTCGCGCCACACGACGCGCCGCGATCGCAGGGCTCGCACGAAGGCGCCGGCGAGCAGCACGTCGGCGAGGATCGCGTCCCCGACGAGGCGCGCGAAGGAGCGTGGCCGGCCGGCGGCGACGGTCGCCGCGTAGGCGACGGCGAGGCGCATCGTGATGGCATACAGCGCTGCCCATGAAGCGATGGCGGGGGCCGTGAGCGCGGTGAGGGCGGAGAGGACGAGGATGGGGAAGGTCGCGAAGAAGAGCAGCGGATAGCTCGCGAGCAGGAGAGGGCGCTGCGCGCGGATCACCTGGAGCCAGCGGCCGAATCGCGCTTCGGCCTGCGCCCAGGTCCGCCCATGAGCGAGCGATCGCGCCACCACGGGCGCGGCCGCGACGGCGAACCGCGCAGCGCCCAGGCGACGCGCGAGCTCCATGTCCTCGCCCAGGTGCATCGTCAGCGCCTCGAAGCCACCCGCCGCTTCGAGCGCATCGCGGCGCACGGCGAAGAGCTTGCCGACGAGGCTCCGCCGATCGAGCCGAGCGAGGAGAGGGAAGGCGTGGAGCGACGCGCCGAGCAGCGCCGCCGAGGCGCGATCGCCGAGCGCAGACGCGTGGCCCATCTCGACGGGAGGGGCCCACACCGCGCCGATGTCGGCGCGCGAGACGAGCGGATCGATGAAGGCGTCGAGATCCGCGGCGGTGAGATCGACGTCGCCGTCGGCCACCATGATCACATCGAAAGGCTGCTCTTCCCGGGCAACGACGGCCGCGAGCTGCGCGGCTTTGCGGTTGGGCGCGCCGGGCGCGGTGAGGACGACGGCGGATTCGATGCCGGCATCGGTGAGCGTTTGGGCCGCACGGATGCCCGTGGGATGAGCCGCGTCGTCGACGTCGGCGATCGCGATTCGGCAGGTGAAAAGGGCCGATCGACGTGCGCGGGTCAGCGAAGAGAGGGCTTCGTCGAGCCAGGGATCGTGGCCGGCGCAGGGGCGGATCAGGAGGACGCGGGCGGCGCGGGCTCGATCGGTGATCGGCGCTGGACGGCGACGGCACACGAAACGGCGCACGGCCTCGAGCTCGATGCTGCCCACGGCGAGCGCCCAGCCGAGGGTGACGGCGCCGAGCGTGCCCGCGATCATTGGGTCTCTCGCCTCATGCGGTAAGGCAGCATGAACTGGACCCAGCGCGTGCGGAAACGGTCGAGCGAGAGCGTCTCGTGCGTGCCCACGGCGGGCTCGCCGAAGAAGCGGGTATGCACCAGGCTGCGCGCGTAGAACGGCGTGTCTTCGAGCGTGCGCACGATGCGCGGCGCGGCGCCGTGATCGGCGTGCAGGTCGCGCTTCATGCGCCACAGCGTGGGGGGCGCGGCGATCGTGGCGAAGGGGAAGGCGCTCCGGTACCGGCTGGACGCGTCGAAGGCTCTCGTGATCGTGCGGCGTGATTCATCGCGGCGCACCACGTCGTAGGTGATCACGGCGCCGCGAGCCGAGGACACGCGCGCCCAGGTCCACGAGCGGAAGCCATTTTCGAGGGGCTCGTCGCCGCCGTTGGCGTCGAGGTAGGCGTGGCCGCGGAAGCGCAGCGAAGGGTGGCGCAGCTCGACTTCGGCGCGCGCGGAAGGCGCGATCGGGCACCAGCGATGCCTCCCGTGGGCGTCGAGCGTGATGGATTCGCCGCCGCTCGTTTCGGGATGGAGGCGAATGGTCCCCGCGAGGCGTCGCGGGATGGGCGCGGTGCGCTCGTCGAGATCGATGACGAGCGCGCCGCCCTCCCAACGAGCGACGCTCGGGCCCATCGAGAGCTCGGAGGCGCTGCGGGACAGCGTGCGCGGCGTGCGCTCCGTCAGGACCCAGTGATCGCCGCGCGGCGTGTAGAGCGCCACGTTCAGCGCTGGAAAGGCGAGCGGATCGGCGCGGCCGCCGTTCTGTGCGCGGGCCGCGAAATAGAAGGGAGAGAAGACGCTCCCGAGCATGGCGATGAGGCTCAGCGCCGATCGCCCGTCGTCGCTCACGACATCGAGATACCACCAGGCATAGCCGCCCGGCGCGATCGCGAGGTCGAAGCGAGGTCCTCGATCACGCTCGCCGCTGCGAGCCGCCCGCTCTGCGCCACCATCGGCACGCCCGCCCCCGGGTGCGCGCTCCCCCCGCAGAGATAGAGCCCCGGCACCTTCGTCCGCGAGGTGCCGTGATGGAAGGCCGACGTCATCCCATGCGAGGCCGGACCGTAGAGCGCCCCGCCCGTCGCGGGGAAGAGGCGATGGAAATCGCTCGGTGTCGTCACCACCATGGGGCTCGCGCTCGACTCGAGGCGGAGCCCCAGGCGCGAGAGCCGATCGAAGGTTCGTCGTTCGCATGCGTGGACCTCGTTCTGGGGTTCGGACCGATCGGGTCGATCGCCGCTCGGCGGGGCGTTGATCAGGATCAGCAAGCGCTCCGGGCCGCCCGCGAATGCGCCCGCGTCGTCGCGATCCTGCGCGCAGACGTAGATGGTGGGCTCGCGCGGGACGCGGCTCCGGTCGAAGAGATCGCGGAACTCGGCCTCGTAGTCGGACGAGAAGAAGACGTTGTGCCGCACGAGCGAAAAGCCGCTCGTCAGGGCCGTGCCTGTCCACGTCATCGCCGAGAGCGATCGCGTGGGCGGCGCGCTCGCCGCGCGCGCGACGGCGTGGCCGAGGAGACCGCGCGCCAGCGCTTCGGCGTCGCCGTTCATGATCACCGCCTCCGCCTCGACGCGCTCCCCATCCGCGAGCCGCACGCCGGTGACGCCGCGGCCGTCGGCCAGGATCTCGGCGACGTGCGCCCGGGTCCGGATCACCGCGCCGGCGCGCTCGGCGAGCGCTCGAAGGGCTTCGGCGATGCGGTACATGCCGCCCTCGACCAGCCACACGCCGTCGCGCTCCACGTGCGCGATCACGTTGAGCGTGGCCGGCGCGAGGAACGGAGACGATCCCGAGTACGTCGCATAGCGGCCGAAGAGCTGGCGCAGGCGCGCGTCCGCGAAGAACTCGCCGAGGGCCTTCCACATCGTGCGATGGCCGTCGATGGCGAGGAGGGCGCCGAGGCCGAGCTCGCGGGCCGCGCTCCACGCGGTGCGCAGGCTGGGGCGCTCGGAGCGAAGGAAAGGGCGCTCCACGGTGTCGTGGATGCGCTGCACGTGATCGACGAAGCGGAGGTAGCCCCGCGCCTCGGCGGCGCCGGCGAACGCGCCGATGGCGTCGGCCGAGCGCGCGGGATCGGTGAAGAGATCGAGCGCGTCGCCTTCGCGCCACACGTGGCGCGCGAGGCGCTCGGCCCGCTCGAGGGTCAGGTGATCGTCGACCCGCTCGCCCAGCGCCGCGAAGATCTCCTCGAACACCCACCGCATGGTGAGCACCGTCGGCCCAGCGTCGATCGCGCGGCCGCCGGCCACCACCTGCCGCATCTTGCCGCCGACGCGGTCCGCCCGTTCGAGGACGGTGACCTCGAGCCCGCGCCGCGCGAGCAACGCGGCCGTCACCAAACCGCCGACACCCGCGCCGACCACCACGGCCCGACCGGAACGCTGTGCCATGGCTTCGAGGAGTAACGAGCACCGTCAGGTGTGTCAATGGTTTGCATAAAGTTTGATCAAACCATTGACAACACTGTCCTGCGGCCGGATTCTTCGGTGCAATGGACCACGAGAGGCGGATCGAGCGAGCCCTCCGAGCTTCCGTCGATGCCTGCTGCGCGGGGGCCCCTCCGCGCCTCGCGGCGGCCTTGAGACACGCAGTTTTCCCAGGTGGGGCGCGGATCCGGCCGCGGCTCTGCCTGGCGGTCGCGGCGGCCTCGGGCGATCCGCTCCCGGTCCTCGGCGACGCGGCGGCCGCGGCGATCGAGCTGATCCACTGCGCGTCGCTCGTCCACGATGATCTGCCGTGCTTCGACAATGCCTCGACACGCCGCGGGCGGCCCGCGGTCCATCGCGCGCACGGCGAGCCGCTCGCGGTGCTTGCGGGCGACGCGCTCATCGTCGCGGCCTTCGAGACGGTGGCGCGCGCGGCGCGGGCCGTGCCGGATCGGATGGGGGCGCTCGTCGAAGTGATCGCGCGCGGGGTGGCGTCGCCTCACGGCATCATCGCGGGGCAAGCTTGGGAGAGCGAGCCGCACATCCCCGTGATCACCTACCGGCGCGCCAAGACGGCCGCGCTGTTCGAGGCAGCTGCGGCCGCGGGCGCGGTGGTCGCGGGGGCCGATCCGGCGGCGTGGCGCCTCTTCGGCGAGCGCATCGGTGAGGCGTATCAGGTGGCCGACGACATCCAGGACGTGTCCGGCGATCCGGCGGCGCTGGGCAAGCCGGTGGGCCGCGACGCCGTCCTCGGGAGGCCGAACGCGGCGCGCGATCTCGGCGCCGCCGGCTCGCGCGAGCTCATGGAGCAGCTCGTGCGCGAGGCGCTCTCGGAGATGCCGCCGTGCCGCCGGCCGGAGGAGATCCGCGGGTGGGCCTCCGACATGGTGCTCCGACTCTTGGCCGCGGGGCGGCCTTCGCGCGAGGCGGCCGGCGAGCCGGTGGAGCGGATCGATCACGAAGCGCCGCGGATGTAGCGGCGCGCCGGGAAACACGGGGCAACGCGTGGCTCGCGTGGGGACCCGCACGGAGGGCGGCGCGAGCGTCGTGTGCGTCGAGGCACCCCCAGGCTTTCTCCGAATCGGCTAGATTCGCAGCGTGCCGCTCCTCCATGCCTTCGCCGAGATCGTGGCGCGTGCTGCCGGCCTGCTCGCGCTCGCCGCTGCGCCGCCGCTGTTCTCTCCGGAGCCGTCGCCGCCCGCGAACCTGATCCTCGAGGCCCTCGTCGCGGCCGTCGCGCTCGCCGCCGTGGTGATCGGGGCCGTGCGTTTTCATCGGCAGATCGCGACGCGCACGGCGCTCGTCGGCGCGGCGTTGCTCGTCGTCGCCGTGATCGCGGCCCTCGTGAGCGCAGCCTTGTTTCGCGGGTCTTCAGGGCCGCTCGGGCGTGGCCTCCTCTGGGTCGCGGTCCCGCTCTGGGCGGGCCTTGCGGTCATCGCGGGTGTGGTCGCGGAGCGGCGCTTCGCGCCGTCGTTTCCGCGCAAGGCGCTCGTGGCCTCCGTGATGGGCCTCGGCGTGGTGCTCTTGGCCACGCAGGTCGGCTGGCTCTTCGCGCCCGATCAGATGTGGTGGCAAGCGCTCCGCAAGGACGGCGGCAACAGCGTGGCGGCGGAGGCCATCATCAAGCGGAGGCTGCGCACGCGGAGCTTCCCCGCGGCCGTCGAGATCCTCGATCGGTGCCTCGTAGCGAGCCCCGGATCGTGCGCGTGCCTCGCGCGCCGCGCGTCCGTCGGCGTGCTCATGGGCGCGGCCGAGCAAGCCCTCAAGGATGGGCGTGAAGCGGTCGCTGCTTGTCCCAACGATCCCAGCGCCGTCACCGCCCTCATCGCGGCCCTCTCGTTCCACGGTGATTCGGTCGAGGCCGAGGCCGCGGCGCGCGATGCCATCGGCAAGCATGACGATCCGCGCTACCACTACGCGCTCGCCATCGCCTACGACCGGCAGGGCCGAAGGCCCGAGGCGCTCGACGAAGCCAAGAAGGCCGTCGACGGCGGCGCGGGGCGCGATGCGATGTTGCTCCTCGGCGCGCTGGCCATTCAGGCGGGCGATCTGGAGACCGCGCAGAAGGCGCTCGCGCCGCTCGTGGCCGTCGATCCCGACGACGCCGAAGCCCAATACGATCTCGCGCTCATCGCCGATCGCCGGGACGACTACAACAAGGCACGCCAAGGCTATCTGGCCGCGCTGCACGCGGCACCGACGATGATCGACGCGCGCTACAACGTCGCGCTCCTCGCCCTGCGCCATCAGGTGGTGGACGAGGCCAAGCACCACGCGCAGCGCTTCTCCCAAGCGGCGCCGGCCGACCCGCGCAACGCGCGCCTCGCGGCGCTGATCGCGGCCTCGGAGCGAAAGTGAGCGCGCCTCGCCGCGGCCTCCTCACGCTCTCGATGATCGTGAAGGACGAGGCCCTGACCTTGTCCCGCACGCTCGCGAGCGTGAAGCCGTTCATCGATCGCTGGGTGATCCTCGACACCGGATCGACCGACGGCACGCAGGATCTCATCCGCCGCGAGCTCGACGGCGTGCCGGGCGCGGTCTTCGAAGAGCCGTTCGTCGACTTCTCCACCTCGCGCAACCGCGCCCTCGAGCTCGCGGGCGAGGTGACCGAGTTCGTGATGTGGCTCGACGCCGACGACGTGATCGTCAACGGCGCCGCGCTCCGATCGTTCCTCGAACGGATGCGCGAAGAGCGCGCGCCCGAGCACGAGGCCTACTACCTCCGCATCGAGATGGGCGTGCACTTCGACTCGCCGCGCATCGCGCGCACCCGCGCGCGCTGGCGCTTCCGCGGGGTGGTGCACGAGATCTTGATGCACCCCGATCGCGATCCGCCCAAGCACCGCGTGCCCGACGCGCGCATCCTCCACGAGCCCGGGGCCGACTCGGCCGAGCGATCGCGCCGCCGTTGGGAGCGCGACGCGAAGCTCCTCGGCGACGCCGCGGAGCGCGATCCCAAGGACACCCGCACCGCGTTCTATCTGGCGCTCACGTACTTGTGGCTCGGCCGCCACGAAGAGGCGGAGGCCGCATTCCATCGGCGGATCGCGCTCGGCGGTTGGGCCGAGGAGATCTACGAATCGAAGATGGCCCTCGCGCGCATCGCTGCGGCCCGCGGGCTTCCCTGGCCCGAGACGCAGGCGCGCTACCTCGATGCGCATGCCTTCGCGCCGCACCGGGCCGAGCCGCTCTTCGCCATCGCGCTCCACTACGACAGCTCGAAGCAGTACGCGCTCTCCTTTCTCTTCGCGCGGCGCGGCTATGAAATCCCGCTCCCCGTGAAGGACTCGCTCTTCGTCGACGAGTCCGTCTACACGTGGAAGCTCGCCGACCTCGTGGCCACGGCAGCGTATTGGATCGGTGAGCTCGAGATCGGCGAGGCCGCGGCGCGCGCGGCGATTCGCAACAATCCCCACGAGCCTCGCCTCGTGACGAACCTCGGCTTCTACCTCGATCGCAAGCGCGGCGCTTGACACGGCGGCGCGCGGAGGCCTTCACTCCGAGGGTGCGAGCCCGATTCCCCGCTGTGACCTTAATCGCCGCCCTCTTCACGGCGGGTTGCCTCACCACCAGCGGCGCCAGCTCGAACGCCATCCCCATGGTGCGGGTGCAGGCGTCGAGCGATCTCGACTGCCCGCAGAACGAGATCCGCATCGAAAAGGAGTGGGGCGGTCGCTTCAAGGCCATGGGCTGCGGCCACAAGGCTTTCTACAACACCGGCTGCGACGGCCTCCGCTGCAGCGTCGCGCCCGAGGGGCAAGCCGTTCCCTGGCGTGATCGCGGCGACCCGAAGCCGCAGCCCGGGGACATGCGGCCTAATCCTTGATCACGATGGGGCCGCATGCGGCCCCAAACCCCGGGCCGGACGAGCCGGCCTTGATCGCTTGGGCCGCGCGTGATCCTCGCCTTGGGACGCGGGCCTCGGTGCGCTAGGCTGCCGCCCCCTGCATGAGCGACGAAGCGCCTGAAGAAGAGGCCCAGCCGGCCGAGCCCAGCGAGCCGCGGCCGAAGCGCCGCTCTTCGCGCCGCGCGCGCCGCGTGGAGGCCGACGCTCCCGAGGTGGAGGAGAAGGCCGATGCCGCGCCCGATCCCGCAGACGATCGCCCCGCGTTCGCGCGCAGCTTCCCCGACGATCCCGCGCTCGCCGCGCTCGTCGCCGCCTTCGAGGCGGGTGACTACGCGCGCGTCCGTCGCGAGGCGCCCGCGCTCGCGAAGCGCACCGATCGCGACGACGTCCGCGCCGCCGCGCGCGAGCTCCGCCGTCGCCTCGATCCGGATCCGCTGGCCTCCTACCTGCTCGGGATCGCGGCGTTGCTGCTCGTGTTCCTCGCCGGTTGGTACTGGATGCACGCGCACGCGCCGTAAGTACGATGCATGCAATGGTGAAGCTCCTCTCCCCGTTGCTCGCGCTCGCGCTCGCCGCCTGCGCGGGTGGGCCGCCGCCTCCTGCTTCGTCGCCGTGGCTCGTGCCCTCCGAAGGCCAGAAGGACGTCGCGTCCGGCACGCCGCTGGAGCGGTTTTTCCCGCTCGTGGACGGGATGGTCTACACGTACCTGAGCGTCAACGAAGTGGGCGAACAGGGACTCTTGGTCGCCCGCGTCCACCGGACGGACCCGAAGCATGGTGAGCTGCGCTTCCCCACCGGCTCGAAGGTCTTCGAATACGCGCCCGACGGTGTGGTCCTGAAGGGCCGAGGCGCTGATTCGTACGTGCTCAAAGCGCCGCTCGACGTGGGCACGACGTGGGTCGGCGAGCATGGCGGCAAGACGCGCGTGCTCAGCGTCACCGCCGGCGCCGACACGCCCGCGGGGCATTACGACGGTTGCGTGCAGACGCTCGAAGAGCGCCTCGGCGATCGGCCCATTCGTTACTCGACCACGTTTTGCCCGGCGGTCGGCGTCGTCAGCCTCGAAGTCGCCACGGGCGCCAACTACGAGCGCGCGCAGCTCAAGACCTATGCGCCGCCGATGCGCATGCGACCCGACGGCACCGATCGCTTGCCCGCCGGAGGCGCCGAAGGCATGCCGAGCCAGTGACGATGAGCTCGGCTGCTCGCGCTTCGTCGAGCAGGCAAACATGGCCTCTCGCGTGAGCCGCGCCGCCGAGCCTCGCGGCGGCCCGCCGACGTTACGCAACGCGGGGCTCCGGCGTGCGCTCCGCGCCTTCTCTTTTCGCCTTCCGGAAGTAGACTCCCCCTCGACTTCCTGCGAAAGAAGGCGCGCGTCCACGGGCCATGAACTACTGGGAATACATCAAAGTCGAAGAGCTGCTCGGTCTGCAAGGCGGCTTCGATGGAGACGAGTCGAAGGTCTCGAACGACGAGTGTCTCTTCATCGTCGTTCATCAGATCTACGAGCTGTGGTTCAAGATCATGCTGCGCGAGCTGACCACCGCGCGCGATCTCTTCCGGCAGAACCCCGTGCCGGACATCCAGCTCGCTTCGGCCGTGCGCTCGTTCCGCCGCGTGGTCACGCTCTTCGAGCAGGCGGTCTCGCACTTCCGCGTGATGGAGACGCTCACCACGCGTGACTACCTGGAGTTCCGCGATCGCCTCATCCCCGCGAGCGGCTTCCAGTCGGCGCAGCTCCGCGAGATCGAGATCCTCCTCGGCCTCGAGGACAAGATCCGCATCCCCCTCGGCCGCGAGGGCAGCTACATGGAGGCGCTGAAGGGCGCCGACGGCCAGCCCTCGCCGGCCACGCACCGCGTGGAAGCGCGGCTCCACGGCGGGGCGAGCCTCAAGGAGGTCGTCTACGAGTGGCTCTCGCGCACGCCCATCGACGGCGCGCAGAGCTCGCAGAAGGCGGTCGACACCTTCCTCCGCAACATCGTGGAGGCGCACCGCAGCGAGATCACCGTGCGCACCAAGCTCGCCGAGCAACAGGCCCTCACGCCCGAGGACATCGAGCGCCTGCGCGCCCGCTACGAGCGCGAGGTCTCCTTCGCCGAGACCTTCCTCATGGCCGAAGAAGATCCCGCGGCCGACGCCGAGACCCGCGCCTTCCGCCGCCGCGTGCGCGCGGGCATCGTCTTCTTGGAGAGCTACCGCGAGCTCCCGCGCCTCGCCTGGCCGCGCGAGGTCGTCGACGCCCTCGTCGAACTCGAGCAGGCCATGGTCGTGTGGCGCCAGCGCCACGCGCGCATGGTCGAGCGTGTGATTGGCCGGCGCACCGGCACCGGCGGCTCCGCCGGTGTGGATTACCTCGACCAGACGGCGCTTCGTTACCGCGTCTTCAACGACATCTGGGCCGTGCGCAGCCTGCTCCTGCGCAAGCCCACGTTGCCGGCGCTCGACCACGAGGTCGATTACCACTTTCGCGTCGAGGATTGAGGGGCGTCATGACGTCCCCTCCGTCCTCGCGCCCGCAGCTTGATCTCGCTTTCGGGGCTCCAGGATGAATGTGGCAAAAGCGCTCCGCGATCATTACTTCCGCATCGACGCACGCTCGCTCGGGCTCTTTCGTCTGAGCTTCGGCGCAGTCCTCCTCTGGGATCTGTTCCGGAGGTGGCGCTGGGCCAAAGAGCTCTACTCCAACGACGGCGTGCTGCCGAACCACAACCACCTCTTCAACCTGCGCGACAAAGAGCAGGTGTGGAGCCTGCTTCACTCCATCTCGAGCCCAGGCGAGGCCGACGCCGCCTTCTGCGTCATCCTCTTCTGCTACCTGTGCTTCTTCATCGGGTGGAAGACGCGGGCCTTCCACGTCGTGTCGCTCGTGTGCTTGGTCAGCCTCACGGGCCGCAACATCCTGCTCGAGGGCGTGGGCAACTACGTCGCCATCGCGCTCCTCGCGTTCACCGCGTTTCTCCCGCTCGGCAGCCGGCTCTCGCTCGACGCCGTCAAAGCCTCGATGGCCGATCGCGACGAGAAGAACGCGCGCGACTTGAACGATCGGCGCCGCCCGAGCGACGACGCGATCGACGCGGCGCGGAGGCCCGGCTGGAGCCCGGCCTCGCTCGCGGCGTTCGCGGTGCTCGTGCAAATCGCCGTCATCTACCTGGCCGCGGCGCTGCAGCAAAAGAGCGAGGGGTGGCGCGATGGCAGCGGCCTCTACCACGCCCTCAACGTCGAGCGTTGGGTGAGCGCCGCCGGCGCTTCGGCGCGCGGCGCGCTCGGCCCCGGCCTGCTCTCGATCTGGACGCGCCTCTTCCGCGCCGCCGAGTGGGCCGTGCCGGTCCTCGTCTTCGTCCCCGTCGCTCCGCGCGTCACGCGCGGCCTCGCCGTCGGCCTCGCGCTCTTCCACGCGCTGACGGTGGGCATCTTCTTCTCCCACGGCCTTTATGGCTGGTCGCTCGCGGCCGCGAGCCTGCTCCTCATCCCCACCGCGACGTGGAGCGCCGTCGTCGATCATCCCATCGCGCGCCGCACGCGCACCGTCGTCTACGACGCCGACTGCGGCGTGTGCCTCTGGCTCATGCGCCTGCTCACGCGCCTCGATTGGCGCGGAAACCTCACCTGCCAGGGCAATGACGATCTCGAGGGCCTGAATCGCCGCAAGGACGGCGCCGTCGTCCGGGTCGAGATGCCCAAAGAGATCACCGCCGAGCTCGTGCAAAACACGGTCGTGGTGGTCGATCCCGAAGGCCGCGTGCACACGCGCGGCCGCGCCGTCGCCGAGGTCGTGCAGGCCCTGCCGCTCGGCTTCACGGTCGCATGGATCCTGCGCCTGCCCGTGATTTCGAGCCTCCTCGACGTGTTCTACGATTTCGTCGCCGCGCGTCGCATGCGCATCAGCGTGGCCATGGGCAAGGAGGCTTGTGGCATCCCGGGCCTCTCCGGCGACGCGCCCGTCGAGCTCGATCCTTCGCACCTCGACGCGCCCGCGCCGGCGGTGCGCCTCGCGCATCGGATCACGGGCACGCTCCGCGATCTCGCGGTCGCCGTCGTGCTCGCCGGCATGTTGGCGCAAACCGCGCACGAGAACCCGATTGGCTGGAGCATGCCGCAGCCTCGCTGGCTCGCGTCCGTGGCCACCTGGCCGCGGATGATGGCCCGTTGGGATCTGATGGGCACGCTCCCCGCCGAAGACGAGGTGATGGTCGTCGACGGGCAAACGCGGGACGGCCGCAGCATCGATCCTTTGACCGGGCGCGAGCCCGAGCTCAACCCCGTCGCCATGCGGGGCACGGGCCTCGGCCAGCTCTGGAACGATTACCTCTATCGAATCCACCAGAAGGAGTGGATCGACTTCCAGCGCGCCTTCAAAGACTACCTCGCCAAGACCGGCCCGAAATGGCAGGTGACCACGGGCGACGGCGCCATCGTGGGCTTCGACGTCTATTGGATCAAACAGCCCATCACCAAGCCGGGGGAGGCGCGCGATCCCGCGTCTGCCACGCGTGAGAAGCTGTGGTCCCAATCGCGCGGTGGTCGTCTCGGCATCGACCGATCGCTTCCGCTGCTCCGCCCCAACCACCCCAAGCGCTGAGGCGTCGTCGTGGCGAACGACCCGCGAGACGAAGGCGACAGCGCCGCCCGCGCGCCCGAAGGCGAGCCGGCGGACGCGACGGCCGAGCCCCAAAAGGCCCTCCCCACGGCGGACGAGAGCGCGAATCCCGCGCCGCCCGACGTGGATGAGCCGCCCGCGGCCGCCGCCCCCGAAGCCCCCGAAAACAAAGGCGAGCCGGCCCCACGGCGCCCGACCTTCCGCGAAACGATTCGCGATCTCTACTGCCGCATGGACCCGCGCACGGCGGGTATCTATCGCATCATCGTCGGCTTCCTCTGCGCGGCGGATGCGATTCGGCACTGGGCGGTGGCGCGCGTCTTCTATTCGAACGACGGCGTCCTCACCAACCATTTTCACCTGTTCCGCCCGTCGAGCCCCTACAACTTCAGCGTCTATCACGCGTTCTCATCCATCGAAGAGGTGCACGTCGCCTTCGCGTTCTCGGTGTTCTGCCACCTGTGTCTCATGGTCGGCTGGCACGCGCGCCTCTTCTCGGTGATCTCGTTCATCCTGGTCACGAGCCTCGACAATCGTTTGGTGATGGTCGAAAACGGCGGCTACGTCGTCGTCAACCTCGTGACGATGTACGCGATGTTCCTCCCCATCGACCGGCGATTCTCGGTCGATTCGTGGCGGCGATCGTGGCGCGAGCGGCGGGAAAAGACGCTGGCCGAGGTGGGCGAGCGATATCGGCCGAAATGGGCGACCGACGATTACATCTCGCTCGCGGTCCTGCTCGTCGTCTTGAACCTCGCGGTCGTCTACTTCTTCAACGTCGTCAACAAGTCGGGTTGGGTCTGGCGCAAAGGCGAGACGATTCATTACGTCCTCTACCTGAACCGCATGGTCACGGGGATCGCGGTCTTCTTCCGCCAGATCCTGCCCATGCCGGTGCTCCGCGGCCTGACGTGGTGGACGATTGCCCACGAGGCGCTGCTCGTCTGCTTCATTCTTTATCCGCGCGGCCGCCGCGTCACCCGCACGCTGGCCATTCTCGGCATCTGGGCCCTGCACTCGACCTTCGGCGTCATGATGCGCCTCGGGCCCTTCGCGTGGTTCATGATCGCGTGGTCGTTCGTGCTCATCGGCCGCGAGCAATGGGATCTGCTCGAGCGCTTCTATCGGCGGAAGGCGCGCGCGGCCGTGGTCATCATCGATCGCCGCTCCCCGCTCTCCTTCACGCTGGCCCGCATCATCGCGCGTTTGGATGGGCTCGCGCTGATCCGCTTCGAGGAGAGCGACGCCGACACCTCGCGCCCGCCGCTCCTCGCCGTGCGCGACGAGGCGGGCCGGGTGCTCGTGGGGATGGATGCGCTCCGCGAGATCGCCCAAGCGCTCCCCGGTGGTCGCTTTGCGTTCCCCGTGCTGCGCGTGGCTTCCTTGGGAATGATGGGCCGCGCCTTCGCCTATGCCGAGGCGCATCGCGACGACGTGGCGCGCTTCTTCGGCCTCGCGATGCCGCCGGGCGGTGAAGAGCCGGCGCCCGAGACGCCCCTCGGCGCGAGGCTGCGTCTCTATCGGGCGCGGGCCCGCGAAGGGCTCCTCGTCTATTTCACCATCTGCGCCGTCATGCAGGCCGTGCTGGAGAACAAGTCGATTCCGCAGCCCGTCCGCGAGCGCATCAAGCTGCCTCAATTCATGGCCGCGACCATCGGATATCCGCGGCTCTACCAAGGTTGGGGGATGTTCGCGCCCAACCCCATCACCGACGACGGCTCCATCACCGTCGACGCCCGCACCGTCGATGGACGCAGCATCGATCCCTTCACCAACCTGCCGCCCGATCTCGATCTGACCGACTCCGACGGCCTCGGCCTCGGCCAAATCCACCAGGATTACTTCAATCGCATCCGGCTCGATCGCAACAAGGTCTTCCATCAGGGCCTCGAAGAGTATCTGCGCCAATGGCACCTGCGCACGGGCCGCCCCGAGGACGAGCTGGTCGCCTTCGACGTCTATTGGGTGCGTGACCTGTGCCCGAAGGTGGGCGAAAACAAGCCTTACGCCAACGAGCTCCAGGCCATCTTGTCCTGGCGCAAGCCCGGTTATCGGCACCCGCCGGAGCTCCCGGCGCTGCCGCCGCAGCCCAAGATCGTCAGCGCTGAGACGAAGCAGCCGGACAAGCCTACGGAGCCGCGCACGATTTTTGGGTGGAAGCTGCCGTCGTTCATGCAGAATTAGCGCTCCAGACGATTCACCGTTCGTCTCCCTACCCGGCGTGCCTCGACCCCAAATCCTCTCGATCCCCGAGCGCCTCCACGCGCACCCGAAATACACGGGCCGCGGCGTGGTGATGGCGTTCGTCGACTCCGGCTTCTACCCTCACCCGGACCTCACGCGTCCGCGCCGCCGCATCAAGGCCTACGCCGATGCCGCGCGCGACGAGCCGGTGCGGCACGAGTTCTTCTCGCCGCAGCCGTGGACGTGGCACGGCACGATGACGGCCTGCTGTGCCGCCGGCAATGGCTGGGTCTCGGGCGGCCGTTATCGCGGCCTCGCCAGCGAAGCCGAGGTGGTGCTGATCAAAGCCAGCATCGACGACGGCCGCATCCTCGGCAAGCACGTGGCCCACGCCCTCCGCTTCCCATTGCGTTATCCGAACCTCGGGATTCGCATCCTCAACGTCTCTCTCGGCGTGCGCCGCTCCGATCCCGATTACGACGACGTCGAAGTGGCCGTGCGCGAGCTCGCCGCCGCCGGCGTCGCCGTCTTCGCCGCCGCCGGCAACATGCCTGGAATGGTGCCCCTCGCGCCCGGCTCCGCCGTCGAGGCGATCACCGCCGGCGGCGCCGACGACAAGAACGCGCTCGACGACACCTATGCCGGCCACACCCATTGGCCCTCGAGCCACGGCTCCCCGCGCCCCGGCGTGCACAAGCCCGATCTCCTCGCTCCCGCCATCTGGCTCCCCGCGCCCATGCTCCCCGGCACGCTCACCGCCCGCGAGGCAGCCCCCTTGTTCCAACTCCTCAGCGTCTTGGAAGAGGCCTCGACCGAATACGGCTTCTCCGAATCCCGCCAAATCGCCACCCCCGAAGAGCGCGCCAGCGTCCAATCCCTCATCGACGCCATCGGCGCCCGCATCAGCCGCTCCAAATACATCTCCCCCGACTACCAACACGTCGACGGAACCTCCTTTGCGTCCCCGATCATCGCCTCGGTCGCCGCGCAAATGCTGGAGGCCAATCCCAAGCTGACGCCAGCCGATTTGCGAGAAGGGCTGACCAACACGGCCGTGCCGCTCACCGGCGTGGAGAAAGAGCGTCAGGGAGCGGGGATGGTGCGGGCTCGGCGCGCGGTGGAGTGGGCGATCGAGCGGCGATGATGGTTTGAGGTCAAACGATTGAGGGGCCCGGTTGCCAGCCGCATTGCGGTGATGGATCCCGGGCCTCAAAGCCCGTAGCATGCGGCCTTTCGCAGTTCTTGTGGAGGTATCGCATGTCTCGTCACCGTCCCTCGCGCACGTCGCATGCGCATCGCTTTGCATCGAACGCCATGGTCCTTGCGACAGCGGCGCTGGCGCTGACTTCGGTCCGATGCGAGCAACTCATCGGCCTCGACGACTTTTCCAATTGTCCTCAAGACCCGCAGTGCCCGAGCTGCTCGGACGGGAAGAAGAACGGCGACGAGACTGACGTCGATTGCGGCGGGACGTGCCCAGCCAAGTGCGCCGCCAGTCGAGCATGCAACAAGGCCGGTGATTGCGAGAGCGGCGTGTGCACGGGCGGCAACTGCGCGGAGCCGGCTGGCCCGGGCTGCAACGACGGGGAGAAGAACGGCAACGAGACGGACAAGGATTGCGGAGGAGGCGCGTGCCCGGGTTGCAAAGTTGGTGAAGGGTGCGTCGTCGGCACGGATTGCGAGAGCCTCGCGTGCGGCGTGAGCCACATCTGCGTCGCGCCGAAGTGCGACGACATGGTGAAGAACGGCAGCGAGACGGATGTCGATTGCGGAGGGAGCTGCCCGCCTTGCGCAGCTGGGGAACACTGCGCGCAGGATGACGATTGTACGAGCAACGCGTGCGATGCGGGGATCTGTACAGAGTGCATGCCAGGCGCAACGCGGTGCTCTGGGATCGACGTTGAGACGTGTGACGCAGGTGGCACTTGGCAAACGACAGAGTCATGTGCCTACGTGTGCGATGCCGGGAATTGTATCGGAGTCTGTTTGCCGAGTTCCAAGCAGTGTTCAGGCAACATGCCACAGACATGTGACGCGGCGGGACAATGGCAAAATGGCACGACATGCTCGGGGGATAGCGCATATTGCGCGGCAGGCGCTTGCCTCGCGCCACCCAGTTGCCAGGCGGGCGCTACAGGCGCAGGCATGGATTGCGGACCTGGTGCGAATGAGAGCTGCTGCACGAGCTTGCAAGTAACGGGAGGGAGTTTCTTTCGAAGCTACGATGGAGTCACGTTTACGAGCAAGACGGCCGCGGCGACCGTAAGCAGCTTCCAGTTGGATAAATATGAAGTGACGGTTGGCCGTTTCCGACAGTTCGTGAGCGCGTGGGTAAGTGGATGGCGTCCTGCGGCAGGCGACGGCAAGCACGATCATCTCAATGGTGGGAGTGGATTGATGGACAGCGCAAATGCTGGAATGTACGAGTCCGGGTGGGACACTGCATGGAGTACCAAATTGGCGTCGTCTGCGGGCATCTGGAACTCGAACCTCAGTTGCTCACCTCAGACGTGGACTCCATCCGCAGGAAGCAGGGAGAAGCAACCGATCAATTGCGTGAACTGGTATGAGGCGTATGCGTTCTGCATTTGGGATGGTGGCTTCTTGCCTACCGAAGCCGAGTGGAACTACGCAGCGGCAGGAGGAGTCGAACAGCGTGTGTATCCGTGGTCGAGCCCTTCGACATCGGTGGTGATCGATTGCACGTACGCGAACTACTATGATTCCGGCTCTTGCTATTCGAGCTTCAACAATGTTGGGTCGGAGTCGCCGAAGGGGGACGGCAGATATGGCCAAGCAGACCTGGCTGGAAACGTCTATGAGTGGAGCCTCGATTGGTTCGCACCCTACGTGACGCCCTGTAGCAACTGCGCGTACCTGGCGAGTGGATCGACCCGAGTGCGGCGAGGTGGTGTCTTTGACGCTCTACCTGGGGTACTAGTCACGTCGTATCGTGGCTACTACACACCAGCGAGTCATGATCTCGATAGCGGCCTGCGCTGTGCTCGGAGCATGTGATCGCACCGCCCGCCGAGTGGAATCACCCGGCGGGCAAGACTCGTCGTAGATGAGAGAATCTATCAGGGCGTGGCGTCGTAGATGGCGCCAGTGCTGAGATAACTGTTGCCGCCAGCGCTGCCGCCCCACACGATCATGGTGGAGCCGGTCGCGACCGCAGTGTGGCGCGTACGCGCGCTGGGCGCCGTGGGGAGCGCCGTCCAGAGCAGCGACGCGTCGAGCGCCCAGCCGGAATCGAACGGCGCACCGCCCTGGTCACCGCCGAAGACGATCATCGTCTTGGCGGCATCAACCCACACGGCCGTGTGGCCCACGCGCCCTTCGGGCGCGACATTCGTATCAGTCGGCGACCAAGCGGGCGTCGACGGTTTGAACCGCGCGCCGTCGGCCAGGTGCGTCGTGCTGTTGACTCCACCCCAGACCAGCATCGACGTACCGTCCCACAGCGCCGTGTGCCGGGCGCGCGGTGCCGGGGCATCGGTCACCGTGAGCACACTCCAGGCAGCAGGGGAGCCGGTGAAGCTTGGATCCCACGCCGCGCCGTCACCAAGATATTGATCACCGATCGACGAATCAGAAGTCCCGATTCCACCCCACATGATCAGCTGGTTTAGACCCGAATCCCAGACGGCGGTGTGCAGGCCACGCGCAAGGGGCGAAGGAACGCCGTTCGTGCTCATGTCGTCGACCGGACCAACCCACTTCTTCGTCGCCGGATCGAAGACGGCGCCATTGCCGAGATGGCCGCTGCTGTTGGTGCCGCCCCAAATGACCATGCCAGAAGCAGCCCCCATGAAGGGCTTGCTCACGCTGAACGTGGCCCACACTGCCGTGTGCTCGGCACGTGCTGCCGGTGCACCGCTGGTTGGAATGGCGGTCCACGTGTTGGTCTCGGGGCTGTACATGCCGCCGGTGCCGAGCTGTCCGCCCGGACCATTGCCGCCCCACACGAGCACGAGCTTGTCCTTCTCGTCCCAAACCGCGGTGGCGTCGGCGCGCGGGCTGGGCGCATTCACGGTGCTGGTCGGCTTCCACGAGTCGGTCGCTGGATCGTAGAGCCCGCCGGTGTTCGTCAAGCCACTCGGCGTGTCACCACCCCAAACGAACATCTTGCTACCGGTCCAGAGCGCGACGTGTTGGCTGCGCGCGGTGGGCGCCCCCGCCGTGGTCGTCGGTCGCCATTTGTCGGCGCATTTGCCGGCGGTGCAGCTTCCGAAGCAGGCTTGGCCGCAGCCGCCGCAATCGGTTTGCGAGGTCTGGGTGTCGACGCAGCGGCCCGGGGTGCCGTTGGAGGTGGTGGTGGCCGGGCAATAGGTGAGGGCGGTGTCGCTGCTCGAGGGGCAGACGCAGGCGCCCTGTGAGCACACGGTGCCGGGCTTGGGGCCGTTGCAGTCGGTGAAGGTGAGGCACTCCACGCAGGTATTCGAGACGGTGTCACAGACCGGCGTGGGGTAAGCGCAGTCCGGGTTGGAGCTGCACACCGTGGGGGCGTTGCCGCCGGTGCCGTGCGTGCCGGTGGAGGTGGATCCCTTGCCGCCGCTCCCGGGATCGAGGTGGAGCGAGTCGGCGCAGGCCATCACGCCGTTTCCACCGGCGGCGAGCACGGCGACGACGGCGAACAGGCGGGTCGGCGACGAAGAACGGGCTTCTTGGGAAGAGGCAGGCATCGGTGAGACCTCGGGGGATTCGTCGAGAGATATCACGCAACCCGCGGGGCGTGGGAGATACCGACGCGCCCTCCGCTCCGTCCGCGCTCCGGCCTCGGGCGTCCGCGTGGCCTCGGTGACGATCGCTTCTCGATCCTGATCGCGCCGGGCGCGTGGGGACCATCGTACGTCGCTCCCGTGCGCGGGGACGATCGCGCCCTGCATCGTGGAATGACCAGGTGAGCAGGCGACCAGAGGCCTTCGTGTCACGAAATCATCTGTCACGCGGCGCGGGGGCCTGCCGTAGAATCGAGGATCCCGATTCCATGCGCCCGCTGCTCCAACCATTGAGACCTCGCGCCGTGAGGCCGTCGTTCGCCGGCGTGCGTGCCGGGCGCGGGGGCGGCGTTTGATTCGCGATCTCAAGCCATTTTCGGGCACGAAGCGATATGTGCCGCTCCGGCTCCTGGGGATGGGGGGAATGGGGGCCGTCTACGAGGTGGAGGATCGCGCCACCGGCACGCGGGCGGCGCTCAAGGTGATGTTGGCGAGCGACGCCGGGCGACTCCTGCGCTTCAAGCAGGAGTTCCGGGTCATGGCCGAGGTCCACCACCCGAACCTGGTGCGCCTCTTCGACTTGGGGCAGCACGAGGGGCAGTGGTTTTTCACCATGGAGCTCGTCCATGGCCACGATCTCCTGCACGTCCTCCTCCCCGAGGAAGCGGCCTTCTCCACGTCGGGAACCACGCTTTCGGCGGGGCCGGAGGAGACGTCCTTCGATACCCAAGCAGACGACGCGCCGCGGGGCCGGCGGCCGGTGGCTTGTGATCTCGAGGCCTTCTCGTCCGTGATGGGGCAGATTCTCGAGGCGCTCGAGCTCTTGCACGGACGCGGGATCGTGCATCGCGATCTCAAGCCCTCCAACATCCTCGTGGATGTCGAAGGCACGGCGCGGCTCCTCGATTTCGGGCTGGCGAGCCGCGTCGATCGATCGATGGTGATTAGCCAAGAGGGCGCCATCGTGGGGACGCTCGCGTATCTCTCGCCGGAGCAATGTCGTGGAGAAGCGGCCTCGCCAGCGTCGGATCTTTATGCCCTCGGGTGCATGATGTTTCAATTGCTCTCGGGGAAGCTGCCTTTTCAGGGGCCGCCGGGAGAAGCGATGATGATGCGCATCGAGCGGCCGCCGCCGCGGGTCGACGAGCGCGTCTCCGGTGTCCCGCCTTTGCTCGCGGACATCGTTCATCGATTGATGGCGCGCACCCCCGCGGAGCGGCCCGCGCTCGCCGAGGTCCGCGAGGCGCTCGGCCTCGGCGCGCGGCCGTCGTTGCCGCGGGCGCCGGGGCCGGTGGAGACCGGGGAGATTTTCGTCGGGCGAGAGTCGGAGATCGCGACGCTGACGCGATGTCTCTCGCAGGCCGCGGGCGGAGAGGTGCAATGCGCCTTCGTGTCGGGGCCGAGCGGCATCGGCAAGAGCGCGCTCTGCTCGACCATTGCACGACGTGCCGTGGAGATGGGGTTCATCTGCTTTCGCGGCCGCTGCTACGAGCGGGAGCAGGTGCCGTTCGTGGCCTTCGATCGGATCGTGGATGCCATGACCCTCGCGCTCCGGCGCTGGTCGCCCGCGCGCCTCGCGGCCGTGCGACCGGCATTGATGGTGCTGGAGCGCATCTTTCCCGCGCTCGGCATGATCACCGGCGCACCCTCGATGGAAATGAGCCGCATCGATCCGCGCGAGCTTCACCGGCAAGCGCTCGACGGGTGGAAACGCCTCGTCGATCATTGCCAGATCGAAGCGCCCATCTGCTTCGTGCTCGACGATCTCCAATGGGCCGACGAAGAGAGCATTGCCCTCCTCGCGGCGCTCACGGAGGGCGGCGCCGGTCGAATCATGGTGCTCGGCTCGCTGCGATCGCAGAGCCTCGGGCCCGATCATCCGCTCGATCGTTTGCTCCGGGAGATGGCGGCCACGGAGCGCGCCACGAGCATTGCGCTCGCTCCTCTCGATGCCAGCGACGCCGAGCGCCTCGTGCGGACCGTGACCGGAGGCCGTCTCGATCCAGAGATGACCACCGCGCTGGCCGGTCAGGCCGAGGGGAATCCCTTTTTGGTACGACGTTTGGCCGAGCACCTCGCCACGCTTCCACCCATGGAGCAAACGGCCCGGCTCGACGCCAAAGGCGCGGCCGACGATCTGATTCGCGAGATGATTCAGGCTCTGAGCCCGCGCGCCGAAAAGGTCTTGGCCATCGGGGCCACCGCAGGCGGCGACATCTCGGCGCCCGTGCTCCGCGAGACGAGCGGGCTCGGTGGTGAGGAGTTCGATCTCGCGGTCAGCGAGCTCTTGTCCGCGCGCTTCTTCAAGGCCGTTCCCCGCGGCGCGGAAGGCGGCACTTCGGATATCGAGTCTTCTCCGCGCCTCGATCTCTATCACGATCGGATTCGCGAGGTGGCTTATCAAGGCCTCGCCGAAGAGCGGCGCCGCTCCCTGCACCGGAGCTTGGCGCTAAGTCTCGCGGCGCGTCCCGGGGTGGATGGTCGTGATGCCGAGATCTTGGTCCATCATTGGACCGAGGCCGGCGATCTCCGCCTCCGCCGGCGATATGCTTTCGAGGCCGCCGAGCAGGCCGCGTCGATGCTCGCGTTCGTGCACGCGGCGCGCCTCTTTCGCATGGGGCTCGAAGATCTCGACCCCGACGAAGACCCATTGACGACGGCGGCGCGCTGGGAGCGGGTCGGCGAGCTGTTCGAATACGGCGGACATCACCTCGAAGCGGCGCGCGCGCATCAAGAGGCGCTCGTGCGTTGGGAGGCGGCGCCTGCGGATCACCCCGAGCGCACCGTGGCGCTCCTGCGTTTGTACGGGGTTACCGGCGCAAACCTCATGGCGACACCTCACCTCCGTGAGGGGCGAGAGGTGTTTGCGCGCGGCCTCGCGATCCTCGGTTTGCCGCTCGAAAGGGCGCCTCTCGGCCGCATTCTCACGCTGCTCGGGCTCGGGGCGCGCAAGGTCTTGGGGGAGTGGGTTTCGCCCCGCCCGGCGCCCGATGAGACGAGGCCGCTCCTCGCCGCGCAGGTTCGGTTTCTCGATTTGTTGGTCCGTGCCTTTCAACCCATTTGGCCTTGGCCCGCGGCCGAGGCCGCGCTCCGGGCCGAGCTCTTGGGGCGGCGCATCGACGATCAGCGCGTCCTCCAGCGCTCGCTCGCCTTCGGCGCGTCGGTGCCGCTGCTCCTCGGGCGCTGCTCTCCGGCGCAGATCGAGCGCGCCCACCGCCGCTTGGACGAGGCCGAGGCGCTCGCCCAAGCCCATGATTTGGTGCTCGGCCGCGAGGTGGTGCAGATCAACCGCAGCTTGCTTTGGCTGGCGACCAACCTGTCACGGGCGAGGCAGACCATCGAAACGGCCCTCGCGGGCTTTGCGCGCCGGGGAATGAGCGATTCCTTCGACGGTCACGTGGCGCGCATCTTTCACCTGCTCGTCCTCTACTGCAAAGGCGATGACGACGAAGCCTTCGCCGTCATCGATCACGAGCTCGGCGTCGCGCTCCCCAACTTCATCAACCTCGCGCTCGCCCTCACCACGCAGACACGGCTCTTGGCCCGGCGGGGTCGCCTCATCGAAGCGCGGGCGGCGCTCGAACGCCTGGAAACGCAGTGTGCGGGCGCGCCGGCTTCACGGCTGCAATTCATCTTGGCCTGCGCGCGGGCCAACGTGCTCGTCGCCGAAGGTCGCTTTGCCGACGCCCTCGCCGAGAGCGAGCCCGAGGAGCGGGCCGCGCGCGCGAGCGGGGGTTGGGCGGTGGGTATGGATCGGAGCCTCTGGATCATGGTCCAGCTCGAGGCCGCGCTCGGCGTGTTGCGCACCCGAGGCCTCCCGGCCCGCGAGCGCGCGCGTCTGCGGAGCCGCGCCCGTTGGCTCGCGCGCCGCGGCGTCTTCGATTCGGGCTGCGTGGGACATCGCGCCCTCGCGCTCCTCGATCACGCCGAGGGAAACCCGCGCGCCGCGGCCCGCTCCCTCCACCGCGCGCTCGCGCTCTCCAACGTCAACACGAGCCCTTATCATCGCTGGATCTGCCTGGAAGCCGCGCGCGATCTCCGGGCCATCACCCTCGACCAAGACTCCGAGTCTGCCGAGCTCGCCGCGGCCGGACACTTCGCGCTGCCTTTGGGGTGGCGCCCGGCGGCCGAGGGCTGATGCGATATCGCGAATCAGGATGAGGGGAGATCCCGTGAGACGCTCTAACCGCGGGATTTGAGGTTGAGCAACGTCAGCCGCTTTTTGAGGGCGATGGGCGAGACGCGGAGGAGGCGCGCGGCGCCGTCGAGATCACCGCCGGCCTGCGCGCGCGCCCGCGCGATTTCGTCGGCGCCGAGGTCCGTGGCTCGGGGCAGGCCGAGATCGTCCATGAGCTTGATCAAGGTGGTGCGCGAGGTGCCGAGATCGGCGGCGACGCTGCTTTGATTGAAGTCACGCGCTTCGAGGAGCAACAGCAAGGCTTCGGCGGCGCGGGCGCGGAGCTTTCGAGTGCGCTCGGTCTCGTCGAGTCTCTCGCTCTCGGCATCGAGCGATAGCAGCGTTTCGGGGGCGAGCAGCTTGAGCACCGTTTTGTGGGCCAAGCCGAGGGCTTCGCCGGCGGTGCGCAGCAGCGCTTCGGGCACGGCGGTCTCGGCGGAGGGCCGCGAGCGCGTGTTGCGCGAGGGCACGTCGTCGCTCTGCTCCGAGGCTGCCGGCTCGGCGGCCGAGGGAGGCTCGGAGGCCCGTACGGGGGTGTTGTCGTGGCTCGCGGCTTCGGGGGCTTGGAAGGGGCCGGGGTGGAGGTTTCGCCGCGCGGTGCGCTCCACCAGGTTTTGCAGCTCGCGCACGTTGCCGCGCCACGGGCGGCGCATGAGATCGGCGATGAAGCCGATGGGCAGCGCGGATTGCCATTTTCGCCCGCTGTCCCACAACCATTCGAGTGAGCCGTGCTCCGCGCGCAATCGGCGGAGCAGGTGGACGAACAGCTCGGGAATGTCGAACCGTCGTTGGGAGAGCGCCGGGACGCGGAGCACGTGCGCGGCCAGGCGATGATAAAGGTCCTCCCGCAGGCCGCCGGCGCGCACTTGGGACTCGAGATCTCGGTGCGTGGCGGCCACCGCGCGCACGTCGACGCGGCGGCCCTCGTGCGCGCCCACGGGCACCACCACGCCGTCTTGCAGGACGCGGAGGAGCTTGGGTTGCACGGCGATGGGCAGCTCTCCCAGCTCGTCGAGGAAGAGCGTGCCGCCGTCGGCCGCGCGGAAGAGGCCTTTTTCCTCGGCGTCGGCGCCGGTGAAAGCACCCTTCTTGTGACCGAAGAGGACACTCTCGACCAACGTCTCTGGGAGTGCCGCGCAGTTGACGGGGATGAACGGACCGGCCTTGCGCGGGCTCACCTGGTGGAGCGCCCGCGCGACCAGCTCCTTCCCGGCGCCCGTCGGGCCGCTGACGAGGGCCGAGCGGCCGAATTGAGCGACGCTCTGGATCTCGTCGCGCAGGGCCCACATCGCTTCGCTCTCGCCCACGAGCCCGAGCCGGCTCGCGTCGGTGGCGTGCACGCGCGCGAGCTCCAAACCGATGAGGATGCGATCGCCGATGGCGATGCACGCGCCCGGAGGGAGCAGGGTGGGGCCGGTGATCGGCGTGGTCGCGGGGTGATCGGCGGAGGCGGCCTCGAGATCGACGAGGCCGACCGGGCGGCGCGCGACGGGGATGGGCTCGATCTCGAAGCGCTGCGTGTCGTCGTGGTAACGGATGCGGAGCTGCTCGCGGCTGACGCGGGGATCGTCGAGCGGGAGCGTGGCGCCGCCGAGGCCGCCGAACGGCGGATCGTGGCGCCCGACGACGAGCCAGCGCGAGGCCACCGCGCCGGGCATCGAGAGCGCGCCGATGCGGTCGAGATCGCAGTGGTAGAGGAGCCGCAGGCGCGGCGCGAGCGCGCCGCGGGACTGGCTGCGCGCCCAGGCGGACCAGCCGTCGCGGTTGGAGGCGTCCTGCGTCTCGGTGTTCACGTGGAAGCTCCCATGGCGCCGTCGTCACGATAACACCGCCGCCCGCGCGCGATGCGCGGCGTTTTCAGGCGCCGGAGGCGGCGATCACCGCACGGCGCGCGCGATGGCGTCGACCAGCCGGGGCACGTCGCGCTCCGCCACCGAGCAGAGAGCCACGCGGAGCGCGCCGGCTTGAGGCACGACGAACACGCCCTCGGCCTTGAGGCGCGCGGCCGCGCCGGGCGCGTCGTCGCAGAACACGGTGGTGAAGAACCCACCGTCGTAGCGCGGGTAGCGAAGCCCGGCCTTGCCGGCGAGCTCGTTCCACTTGGCGACGCGGTGATCGAGCAGCGCCTTGAGCTGCGCGCGCTCGCGATCGACGCGGGCCTTGAGCGCGGGATCGGTGAGGACGCGGGTGATCGCGGACATGCCGCCCGCGTTGCAGTTCGACCACGTGCCGCGGCAGGCGAAGGCGAAGGCGTTGTCCATGCGGCGGCGCTCCTCCGCGTCGGGGTGGAGCGCGACCAGCGCGCCCACGCGGAGGCCATACTCGGTGAACGACTTCGACGCCGACCACATGAAGAGGAGCTGCGCCTTGTGCGCGAGCGGGAGCACGAGATCGACCGCGCGCGCGAGGTCGGTGGCGCCGTAGCGCGCGTAGGCGACGTCGAAGGCGAGCGCGATCGGTCCGCGCTTCGCTTCGCGATCGATGACCTCGACGACGGCGCGCCACTCGTCGTCGTCGAACGAATAACCCGTGGGGTTGTGGCAGGGCGAGTTCAGGATGGCGAGGACGCGGCCTTGCTCGTCGAGCTGCTTTTGCACCTTGGCCTCGAAGTCGGCGACGTCGAGGCGCCCGCGCTCGTCGAAGGTGCGGAAGGTCGCGAGCCGGCGCTCGGAGTCGTCCGCGAGGGTGCGATACGGGCCCCAGAAGAACGAGGTCGTGAGGAGCGACTGACCTGGTTCGAGGAAGTTGGTGATGGCCATGCGGAGCGCGCCCGACCCGCCCGGCGTGGCGGCGGCCACGGCCCAAGCAGCCTCGGGGCGATCGCCGAGCAGATCGGCGACGACCGCGCGGAGGAAGGCGGGCGGCCCGGCGATGGGCGCGTAGCCGGCCGAGACCTCGGGCGGGACCTCGCGCAGCACCTCGGAGACGGTGGGGATGACCGCGAGGCGGCCCTCGTCGTCCAAGAGGGCGCCGACCGTCGCGTTGATCACGGCCTCGCCCGCCTGCGCGCGGGCGCGTGCTTCGCTGTTCAGGGCGAAGATGGGATCGTCTCCGGGGCGCGATGCATGCGACGGAATGAGGAACGAGGTCATGAGGCGCGGCTACCACACCCCGAGGCCGGTCGCCACGGCGGCCGCTCGCCGGTGACGCCCGAGACATCCCCCAGGCGGCCGGGGCGAACCAGGATGGCGGCCCGAGAACTTGGCGCTACGCTGGTCGTCTCAAGGAGCCGGATCACGATGAAAGCGCGCTTCGTCACCGTCCCAACGCTCGGGTTGTCTCTCCTCGCTGCGGCCGTGCTTCACGGCCACGTGGCTCGGGCCGATCAAGGGCCCACGCAGCAGCAAGCCGATCCGTTGCGGGAGCCGGTCGCGGTCTCGGACGGCACCTTGTTTCCCACCGGCGATCTCGATCCCACCGCGTGGGACATCCCCGGTGAGCTGATCGTCGATCTCAAGGACGACGTCGAAGAGAGCGCCGTCACCGGCCTCCTCCGTGGCCTCGGGCTCACCTTCCACCCGACGTCGCTGTCGGCGATCACGAAGGCGGAGATCGTCGACGTGCCGCTCGGCCGCATGACGGAGACGATCGAGAAGCTCCGGCGCGACCCGCGCGTCGAGATCGTCGAGCCGCTCGCGCGCGTGCGGGCCTTCTTCGTGCCCAACGATCCGATGCTCAAGGATCAGTGGCACATGGAGCGCATCGGCGCGACGCGCGCGTGGGACTTCGCCACCGGCCGCGGCGTGACGGTCGCCGTCGTCGACACGGGCATCGCCTGCGAGACGTTCGGCGGCTTCATGAAGGGCACCGATCTCGCGAGCACCGAGTGCGTCACGGGCTGGAACGTGGTGACCGGCAACGAGCACGCGAACGACGATCAAGGGCACGGCACGCACGTCGCCGGCACCATCGCGCAGTCGACGGACAACGCGCTCGGCGGCGCGGGCGTGGCGTTCCACGCGCGGCTCATGCCGGTGAAGGTGCTCAACGCCGACGGCTTCGGCACCACGGCCGACGTGGCCGACGGCATCCGCTGGGCGGCCGAGCACGGTGCCAACGTGATCAACCTGAGCCTCGGTGGCCCGCGTAACTCCAAGGTTCTGCAGAAGGCCATCGACTACGCGCGCTCGCGCAACGTCGTCGTGGTCGCGGCGGCGGGCAACACGGGCGGGAGCGTGCAGTACCCGGGCGCCAACGACGGCGTCATCGGCGTGAGCGCGACCGATCCGGACGACAAGATCGCCAAGTTCTCCTCGCGCGGCGAGGGCGTCGACATCGGCGCGCCCGGCGTGAACGTCACGCAGCAGACCATCTGCAACAAGGGCCGCAACAAGTGCGAGACCTTCCCGGCGTGGAACGGCACGTCGATGGCGTCGCCCCACGTCGCCGGCGCGGCCGCGCTGGTGATGAGCCTCGGCGTGACCGAGCCCTCCGCGGTCGAGGCCGCGCTGCGCAGCACGGCGCGCGTGGTCGACGACTCCGAGGCGGGGAAGAAGCAGTACGGCGCGGGCATCCTGCAGGCGGCGAGCGCGGTCGAGCGCATCACGCTCAAGCATGCGCTGGTGCGTTTCCTCGCGCTCTTCGGGCTGACGTTCCTGGTCGCGAGCGGCGCGCGGAAGAAGAACCAGAACGCAGCCTCGCCGTGGACGCCGCTGTACTGGATCCCGGCGCTCGTCGCGGGCCCGGGCCTGTTCTTCTTCGCGCCGTGGATCCTGCCGCGCGTGCACCTCGCGGTGGACTTGCTGGCGCGTCCGCTCGGCGATCTCGACCTCGTGCTCGGCCTCGACCTGCACCGCTTCCTGCCGCTCGCCAACGCGGTGATTCCCTTCGCGCTGACGGCGCTGACCTTCGGGATGAAGAAGGCGCGGCCGGCCGTCGCAGGCCTCGCGGTGGGCACGGCGGCGTACCTGATCTCCGTGGCGGCGCTCGGCGAGGCCACGGGGCCGTTCGGTCAGGCGGCGCTGATCGGTTGGGCGGCGGTGAACGCGGTGGTCTGCCTCTGGCTCGCGCGCACCAACCTGGCCGAGACCAACTGACGTAGCGACAGACACACGACGCGGCCTCCCATCCTCGCGGATCGGGAGGCCGCAGTGTTTTGTGCCTCTCGATCTGCCTGGATCGAGAGGCCTCCTTCATTTCGGGGCAAGCTCGGAGCGGCCGTGACGATGGCCACGCGCGGCGTGTGTCTCCTCGTCGCCAATCGAGGAAACACGCTGTTTCCGGGGCGCGGGGAGTCTGGTATCGCGCTGGACGCGGGCTTTGGTCATGCCTCTTCGCACCTTTCGCATCACCGCCACTTCACTGCTTCTCGGCTTCGCGCTCGGCGCGTGCGAGGCGGCAGCGCCGCCGCCACCGCCGCCTGCTCCGGCGCCGCCGCCACCGCCTCCACCGGCGCCGACGGTGAGCGCTTCGGCGATCACGCAGGCCGCGCCGCCGCCCAAACCGAGCTATCCGCAACCGGCTCCGCCCGATCCGCCGATCGCGCTCCACGGCGGCGGGAAGCACGCCGTGCGCGGTGAGGCGGGGCTCGTGACGACGGTCGAAGCCAACGCGACGCACGCGGGCGCCGAGGTGCTGCGCAATGGAGGCAATGCCGTCGACGCGGCGGTCGCGGTCGCGTTCGCGCTCGCGGTCACGCATCCGAGCGCGGGGAACATCGGGGGCGGCGGCTTCATGGTGGTTCGTCTCGCGAGCGGTGAGACGCACGCCATCGATTTCCGCGAGAGCGCGCCGGCCTCGGCCACCACCAAGAAGAACCAAGCGCAGCTCGATGCGGGCGGGCTCGGATATGCGTCGGCGGCGGTGCCGGGCACGGTGGCGGGGATGGTGCTCGCGCGCGATCGCTTCGGCACGAAGCCGCTCGCGGAGCTCGTGGCGCCGGCCATCGCGCTGGCGAAGAAAGGGCACAAGCTCGGGCAGCGACAGGCCCAGGTGCTGGCCTGGAATTGGAAGAAGCTCGAGCGCGATCCGGCCGCGCGCGCCGTGTGGGGCAGCAAGAAATCGCCTCACAAACAAGGCTCGCTCGTGAAGCAGCCGGACCTCGCGAAGACGCTCGAAGCCATCGCGCGCGAAGGCAAGAAGGGCTTCTACGAAGGCTGGGTCGCGGCGGCGATCGACAAGGCCATGCGCGCGCACGGCGGCCTCGTCACGGCCGCGGATCTCGCCGGCTACGAGGCCAAGATGCGGGAGCCGCTGCGCTTCTCGTACCGCGGCTTCGAGGTGGCGACGATGCCGCCGCCGTCGATGGGCGGCGTCGCGTTCGCCGAGATCATGCTCACGCTGGAGCGCTGGCGGGCGCACGAGGCGCAGGCGGGATCGGCGACGGCGCTCCATCTGTTCGTCGAGGCGGCGCGGCGTTCGTATGCGGAGCGGCGCATGGTCGGGGTCGATCCCGATTTCATGGCGCCCGGGGAGAACCGCGCCCTCCTCACGCGGCTCCTCTCCGGCGAGCATCTGGAGACGCGCAAGCCGGCCGTCGATCGCAACAAGGCCACGCCCTCGGCGACGGTGGTCGCGAGCCTCGACGCGGCTGAGCCCGAGTCGCCGCAGACGACGCACTTCTCCATCGTGGACGCGGCCGGCAACGCGGTGTCGTGCACGTACACGCAGTCGGCGGCCTTCGGATCGAAGGTCATGATCCCGGGCACCGGCGTCCTCCTCGCCAACGCCATGGGCGGCTTCTCACCGGCTGGGCCCAACGCGCTCGCGCCGGGCAAGCGCGTGGCGAGCTCGATGACGCCCACCATCGTCACGCAGAATGGCAAGCTCGCGTTGATCATCGGATCGCCGGGCGGCGACACCATCCCCAACACGGTGGCGCAGGTGTTCCGCAACGTCGTCGATCATGGGATGACCATCGACGAGGCCGTGGAGCAGCCGCGCGTTCATCACCAGTACCTGCCCGATCGCATTCGCTTCGAGCGCACCAATCCACCGCGGAAAGAGGTGCTCGCGGAGCTGTCGCAGCTCGGGCACACCACGCACGCGGACGTGGTGATGGGCTGCGCCAACGAGATCCTCATCGACGAGAGCGGCGTGGCTTGGGGCGCCGTCGATCCGCGCGAGGGCGGCAAGGCCGAAGGGCTCGAGCGTGATGGGACCGCGAGCGGCCCCAAACCCCGGGCCGGACAAGCCGGCCTCGATCGCGACGCCGCGAGCGGCGCCAAACCCTGATCACCGTTGAGCTGCGCGCGCCGTCGCGTCGTGCGCAGCATCGAGCCGCGCTCGCGGTCCGGCGCGCTTCACCGGTCCTTCACGGGTAAAGGAGGCGCGCGTTTTCCAGCACGAAATCGCGGAAGACGGCGACCTTCTTGGGGACGTGCTTGGCGATGGGGTAGACGACGTGGAGCGTGCCGGCGCTGCGGGACCAGCCGGGGAGGACGCGCGCCAGCGTGCCTTCGGTGATGTCGCGCGCGGCGCTGAACGCGGGGAGCATGCCGATGCCGGCGCCGACGCGGAGCGTGGCGCGGATGAAGGCGAAGTCGCCGGCGCCGATGCGGCCGGTGACGGTGACGCGGCGCTCGCCGCCCGGGCCTTCGATGGAGATCTCGCTCTTGCCGTCGAGCGGGCGGAAGAGGACGAAGTCGTGCTCCTCCAAATCTTCGGGGGACGTGGGCGTCCCGCGGCGCGCGAGGTAGGCGGGCGACGCGAAGAGGTGAAGCTCGGTGGAGGCGATGGCGCGGGCCACGAGGGTGGCGTCATCCATCTTCGTCGTGGCGGCGCGGATGGCGACGTCGATGCCCTCTTCGACCAGGTTCACCCGGCGTGAAGAGAGATCGACCTCGACACGGATCGCCGGGTAGCGCGCGGTGAAGCGCACGAGCAGATCGGAGAGGAACGCTTCGCCCGCGTCGACGGGCGCGGTGATGCGGAGCAGGCCCTGCGGTTGATCTTCGCGGCCGAGCGCGGACTCGGCGGCATCGGCCAGGCCGGCGATGTGCGGGGCCGCGCGATCGTAGAAGGCGCGGCCCGCTTCGGTGAGCGCGATCTTGCGCGACGAGCGGCGGAGCAGGCGCGCGTTCATCATCTCTTCGAGACGGGTGACGGCGCGGCTCAGCGTGGATTTGGGGACGCCTCGCTGGCGAGCGGCGGACGTGAAGGAGCCGGCCCGCACCACGTGGACGAAGGCGGCGATCTCATCGAGGTGATTGGTTGCGTCCATGCAACGGTGCGTTCCACTCTCGCAGACTGGTGCGTTCGGCGCAACGAACCTAGCTTCGACCCGTTCGGAACCATCCGCGATTCTTCGAGAGGGAAACCGCCATGAGCACCACTTCGCGCTACTTGCCCGCCACCGCCCGCATCGTGATGGGTCTCATCTTCTTCGTGTTCGGCCTCAATGGGTTCCTGCACTTCCTCCCGCAGCCGCCGCTCGAAGGGAAGCCGCTCGCGTTCATCATGGCGCTCGTGGGGACGGGGTATCTGCTCGCGCTGGTGAAGGCCATCGAGGTCGTGGTGGGCGTGCTGCTCCTCGCGAATCGCTACGTGCCGCTGGCGTTGGCCGTCATCGCGCCGATCGTCGTGAACATCTTCTTGTTCCACACGGTGCTGACGCCGCCGAACCCGATCGCTTTCGTCGTGCTCGCGGCCAACGTCTACCTCGCGTGGGTCTACCGTGATGCGTACCGCCCGATGCTCGCCGCCAAGGTGAATCCGGCCACGCCCGAGGCGGAGCCCGCCGGCAAGCCTGCGCGCGTCGTCGCCTGATCTGCGGCCGGGTGGCTGAGGTCTGCGAGCCTCGGCCACCCTCGGTGCGGCCTTCGGTTGGGCCGCGTTTTCGCGCTCCCGTCGACGCCCGCCCCGGGCTCGGCTAAACCCCGCGCATGCTCGATCTCCGCCACGTCATGGAGCACCTGGAAGAGGTGCAGGCCGGCCTTCGTCGTCGATCGGCCGCCGCCGCCGAGACCCTCGCCCCCATCGCCGAGCTCGGCAAGAAGCGCCGCGAGCTCATCGGCTCCGTCGAGGGCAAGCAGGCTCAGCGCAACCACGCGAACGAGGCGATGGCCAAGCTCGACAAGAAGTCCGCCGAGTTCGCCGAGAAGCGCGATCTGTTGAAGCGGCTGTCCGGCGAGATCAAAGAGGCCGAGAAGGCGCTCGCCGAGGTCGAGGGCGAAGTGCAGAGCCTCCTCGCCGTGGTGCCCAACATCCCCGATCCCGGGGTCCCCGAAGGCAAAGGCGAAGAGGACAACCAAGTCATTCGGACTTGGGGCGAGAAGCCGACCTTCTCGTTCACGCCCAAGGAGCATTGGGACATCGGCACCGCGCTCGGCATCCTCGATTTCGAGCGGGCCGCGAAGCTCTCGGGCGCGCGCTTCACCGTGCTCTTCGGCGCGGCCGCGCGCATCGAGCGTGCGCTGATCTCGTTCATGCTCGATCTGCACACGCGCGAGCACGGGTACCTCGAGGTGCTGCCGCCCTTCCTCGTGAAGGACAAGGCGCTCTTCGGGACGACGCAGCTCCCCAAGTTCGAAGACGATCTCTTCAAGACCGCGCGCCGCGGCGGGGAAGAGGCGGGCGGATCGTACGATCTCTATCTCATCCCCACGGCCGAGGTGCCCGTCACGAACCTCCACGCCGACGAGGTGCTGGAGCGCGAGCAGCTCCCGATTGCCTATACCGCCTACACACCGTGCTTCCGCGCCGAAGCGGGGAGCCACGGGAGGGACGTGCGCGGCCTCATCCGCCAGCACCAATTCGACAAGGTGGAGCTCGTGCGCATCTGCGCGCCCGAGGATTCGGCGGAGCAGCACGAGCTCCTCACGCGCAACGCCGAAGAGGTGTTGAAGCGCCTCGGCCTGCACTATCGCGTGAGCCTGCTCTGCACCGGCGACATGGGCTTCGGATCGCAGCGCACCTACGATCTCGAGGTCTGGCTCCCCGGCCAGGGCGTGTATCGCGAGATCTCGAGCTGCTCCAATTTCGGCGACTTCCAGGCCCGCCGCGCGCAGATTCGTTATCGCCCGGAGTCCAAGGCCAAACCGCGCCTCGCCCATACCCTGAACGGCTCCGCCCTCGCCGTCGGCCGCACCCTGATTGCCATTCTCGAGCAATACCAACAAGCCGACGGCAGCGTCGTCGTCCCCGAAGCCCTGCGTCCCTACATGGGCTGCGAAGTCATCAAGCACCGCTGACCGGAGCGCATTCCCTGGCCGCGCGTCGACACCCTCGATGCGCGGCCCACTCGCATCTCCATCATCCCAATCCTCAACACCGCTTCGCGTCTTCGCCAAACGCAGACACGAAGCCACCGAGACGCAAAGCTCTATTCTTCACGCCTTTTTGCGTCTTTGCGCCTTGGCGTTGAAATCTCTTCTCCGCTCGTCGTCCGACACGAAGCCACCGAGACGCAGAGCGCCCCAAGTCTCTGCGTCTCTGCGTTGAAATGGCTTCTTCCCTCGCGCGCTCCGCTAACCCCATTTGCGGCGCGAGGAGATGCCGAGCACGGTGAGCGGCTCGGGGGCTTGGGCGAAGGTGACGACGTCGCCGTAGCCGATTTCGAGCACTTTGTCGGGGCCGTCGAGGAAGATGCGGCCGTCGTGCATCTTGCTGCGCACGGTCAGTGTTCGGCCGGGAGGGATGAGGGCGTGGCGGAGGAGGTAGCTCTCACCGTGCGGTGTGTAGGGCTCGCGCACGACGAGCTGGAGCTGCTTCGACGTGAGTGGCAGGACGCGGCCGCCGGCGGAGCGCTGGGCGGCGGTGGAGCCGGCGGCGGGGCCGATCCAGAAACCGCTCGATTTCTGCTGCTCTTCGTCGTCGCCGATGTGGAGGATGTAGCGCGAGGTCGCGGCCGGCGAGGCGTGACAGTAGAGCGCGTCGTTGAGCACGCGCTCGGTGAGGACACGACCGTTGAGCGTGACCGACATGCGCGTGAGGACGGCGCGCCGGAGATCGCCGCGCACCGCGGCGCGGAGGGCGCCGAGCGCCGAGCCGGCCTGAGCGCCGCAGAAGAAGCCGACGGAGTGCTGCGGAGCGCTGTTGATGGCGAGGACGGGGACGTCGCCGACGAAGTGCGAGGCCGCGAGGAGCGTGCCGTCGCCGCCGACGGTGACGACGAGATCGAGATCGGCGGCGTCGAAGCTCTCGCCTGCGTGGCGCATGGCCACGAGGTCGGCGCCGACGGTGGCGATCGCGTCTTGAACCTCGCGTACGGTGCGCTCGTGGGCTTCGTGCGAGGCGCGGAGCGGGGTGGCGGCCGGATCGTTCTGCGCGACCAGCTCGGCGAGGCGGACGTCGTGGCCTTCCTCGACGTAGAGGCGATAGGCCGAGCGCTTGGCCACGAGGGCGATGCGCGGGCGGCGGCCCGGCGTACGTGGGCCCGCTTCGGCCGCGTGGTCGGGCGCGCTCTTCTGGCGATCCGGTGGGGTGCGAGACGACGCCATCCTCAACCGATCTCCGCGAGACGCCGCAACGCGAGCTCGGTCTTCTCGTCCTCGATCTCGCCGGTGCGCGTGAGCGCGATGGCCTCGTCGAGGAGCACGGCGACGACGCGAGCTTGACGCTCGAGGGGCGAGCCGTCCTCGGTGGGCACGCGGATCTGGGCGGGATCGATCTCGACGTGGAAGAAGAAATGACGCTCGCCGATGATGCCGGGAGCAGGGAAGGCCGAGGGGCCGAGGGGGCACATCATGGTCGGTGGGATGTCGACGCCGACCTCTTCCATGAGCTCGCGCGCGGCGCAGTGGAGGAGGCCTTCGGGGCTGCGTTCGTCCTCTTCGACGAGGCCCGCGGGCAGCTCCCACAAGGCGCCGAGGGTGTCGCGTTCGGGGATGGGGCTGACTTCCATTTTGCGCAGGGCCACCGGGGGACGCAGGGCCGAGCGCAGGATGACGCGGCGGCGGCCGTCTTCTCCGCGGTAGTGCGCGGCGATGACCACGGCGTCGAGGCGGCTGCGGCCGATGGCGTCGTACTCGAAGGGCTCGCTGTGCGTGCCGTCGGCGTAGGCGACGCGCATGATCGTGCGCCGCATGCGCAGGAAGCCGGGCGGGTCGAGTGAGGTTCGCTCCTCGACGAGGGCGAGGGCGTGCTTGGGTAGCTCAGGGAGCTCCATCGGACGCCCGCGAGCATACGGGCCCGCGGGCCGCGATGCGAGGGGGCTGCGCGCTGGTTGTCTGCTCGGGGCATCTCGGGCGGGAGGTCGGCGCCGCGTCACGCGCGGGCGGCCCTAGCGGTGTCGTCGGGATGACGCCTCATCCTCGTGCTTCGTGCCGTCCGGCGCCGTTCCTCGAATTTCTGTCGGAAATTCTGGCCAACGGCGCTAGACCCGCCGCGTCGCGTCGCCGGAGCTTCGCATGGGGTCGCCCACCCACTTCGCCTCGATCGTCTTGGTCTCCTTGGTCCTCGTCGGATCGAGGTCGGCGATGGCGCAGACGAAGGGAGCCCACGAACGACGTGCGTCAGCGTCGCCGGCGCTCGATCGAAAGGCGCAGAAGGCGCTGCGGGACAAGCTCGCCGGAGCGCCGGCCGAGATCGCGGAGGGGCTCGCGGAAGCCGAGCGCTTGGGGAAAGCGGCGGTCGCAGCGGCGCCGGACATCGAGGCCATCCTGCGACGTGGATCGCAGGCGCCGATCCTCGAAGCATCGCTGCGCGCGCTCGCCGCCATCGGCGTGCCTTCGTCGAGCGTCGCGGTGGCGCCTTACGTGCGTCATCGGGCGCCGGCCCTGCGTCGCGCGGCGGCGCTCGCGCTCGCGCGCTTGCCAAGCGCGGTCTCCGCGGCCGCGCTGCGCGAAGGGCTGCGCGGCGGTGATGCGCAGTTGCGAGGGATCGCGGCGACGGGGCTCGGCGCCATCGGTGCGCGCGAGGCGGTGCCCGATCTCCTGCTCGCGCTCGACCGCGATGTACCCGAGGCCTCCGCCGCCGTCGGGCGGCTGTGCGGGCCGGAGGCGTGCAAGCGGTTCGCCGAACGGATCGGGAGGCTCGGGATCGAGGTGATGTCGAAGGGGATCGACGCCATCCTGCTGCGCGAGAGCGAGCTGCCCGAAGATTTGTTGATCGGCGTGGTGAGCTCGGTGCGCGAGCTCGGCACACCCGAGGCTCGGCGTTACCTCGCCGAGACGGTGGCGCGCTTTCCGGCGTCGGGGTCGAAGCGGGTGAAGCAGGCGCTCGAAGGGATCGTCGAGGCGCGGGGAGCGAAGCCGTGAGGGCGCGCGTCGCGCAGGGGATCGTCGCGATGATGCTCGCGTCCTGCGGCGGTGGTCAGACGCGCGGCACACCCTTCGATTCCACGTGGCACGACGATCACGGCATCGCGATGACCACCGTCGCGCGCTCGTTCGCCGGTGCGCGCGTGGAGGCCGGCGCGGATGTCGCGGTGGGCGTGATCGGCGACACGGCGCTCGTCGGCGTGCCGCTCGACGGCAGCCCGGCGTGGACGTTCACGCATCCCATCCACGGGCGACCCGCGATCGCGGGGACGGTCGTGGTGGCGGCGGGCGGCGGGGAGATCTTCGCGCTCGATGCACGCAAGGGAACGCTGCTCTGGGCACGCGCTTCCGGCGGTCGCATCCGCGGGATCGGCGACGATGGAACCACCACGGTGGTGTCGCTGATCCCGACGACCGGGCTCGGCAGCTTGGTGCTGGTGATCGAGCACGATGGCAGCGTGGTGCGGCAGATCGAGGACGACGCGGCGATCGGCGTGCCCGCCGTGATCGGCGACAGCGTGCTCCTGCCGTGGGAGGGACGTTTCCTCTCGGTCTACGATCTGCCCTCCGGCGAGGAGCGGGCGCGGCTCGATCTGCACACGCGCACGAGCCGGGCGTTCGTGGTGGGCGGCGCGATCTTCACGGGCGAGCTGTCGGCGACGCGCTTCGACGAGCGCGTCGCGACGGCCGAGGCCACCACGATCACGCTGCCCGCGCCGCTCGGCGGGCGCTTCCCCGGTGATCCGGTGTGGATGCGATCGGGCACCGATTGGGTGAACCGCGAGGCCGACGCGCTCGACAAGGTTCGCCTCTACGCGCGCCCCGCGCGGCAGGGCGCGGCCGTCGACGGGAACCGCTTCGCGGCCACGTACCTCCGCGTCGCGCTCGGGCTCGACGCGAAGAACGGCGCCGTCGCGTGGGCGCATGCGCACGACGCCGACCTTCTCGGCGGCGCGGCGTACGCGGGCGGTTTCGCGCTCTGCGATGCCAAGGGCACGGTCACGTTCCTCGATGGAAGGCATGGCATCGTGGCCGGCCACGTCGAGCTCGGGCGGCCCATCGATGCGTGCCTCGTGCAGGCCGATGCCTTCGCCGGGCCTCTCGTCGCGGCCCCGGTGCGCGGGCTCGCGGAGCAGCTCGCCGACGTGGTGAGCCGGCCCGAGGCCGAGCTGATGCGCGTGCAGCGGACGTTGCTGCGCGAGATCGCGAAGCTTCCCGAGGATCGAGCGACGCGGGCGCTGATCGATCTCGCCGGCGGTGATCGCCTCGCGCCCGAGCTGCTCGCCGATGCGCGCGCGGCGCTCGCGGAGCGGCGCTTCGGGGCGACGGTGATGCTCGAGGCGCTCGCGCGTCGCTACGATTACCTCGCGGGGGTGCGGTCGCCGCCGATCGGGCCGCTCGCCGATGCGCTCGCCGCGATGGGGGAGAAGCGGGCCGCGCCGCTCTTGGCCGCGCATCTCGGCGATCCCGCGAGCTCCTCCGACGACGTGGAGCGCGCGGCCGCGGCGCTCTCGAGTCTCGCGGGGAGGAACGAGGTGCCGGCGATCTCCGCGTTCTTCGCGCACTACCGCGCCGTCGATGCGCCCGAGGTCGACGCGGCCGTGCGGCGCGCGGTGGTTTCCACAGGCCAAACGCTGATTCGGCTCGGCCTGCGCGAGGTCGTGCTCGAGGCGTCGGTCGATCCCGCGACGAGCCCCGCCATCAAGAAGGCGCTCACGGCGTTGCTCGCGCCCCAGCCGGCGCAACCTTGAGCGCGGCATCATCGCGAAATGCGACGCGACGAGCGTCGCCCGTCCGTCATGTGTGAAAGCATCCGGCGTCACACGAATCTCCGCGTGAGGTGACAACCGCGCGTCAAAAGCAAGGGTTGACCAGCATCGGTCGAACGTCCTAGCAAGAGAGAGGTGCACCGCCGCCGGCCTCCCCTCGCCGTGTTCGCGATGCTCGCGGCTTTCGCCGTCGCTGCGCCCGTAAAGGCCCAGCCGGCACCCGCGGCGACGGCATCGGCTTCTTCTGCTCCTCGATCGCCGTCGGCCATCGCGCCGTCGGCGGCGCAACCTGCGCCTGCTTCGACAGCAGCGCCGTCGGCTTCGCCGGCAGCAGCGCCCGCTCTGTCGGCCGCGCCGTCAGCGTTGCCAGCGGCGTCCGTTGCGCCGGTATCGCCCTCGACAGCGCCGGCAGCAGCGCCCGCTCTGTCGGCCGCGCCGTCAGCGGCGTCCGTTGCGCCGGTATCGCCCTCGACAGTGCCGGCTGCGGCGCCCGCTGCGACCGTCGAACCTTCGGCATCGTCAGCTGCGCCCGTGGCGACGGCGTCGGCGGCGCCGGCGGGAGCGCATGGTGCTGCGGAGGGAGGGCGCGCGAAGGCGGCGGTGCGCATCCACGATCACGTGGCCTTCGAGGTCCTCGTCGGTCGGGCCGGCGTCAGCGCCAAGGATCGCGCGACCGAGGCGACACAGGCGCTGGATCGCGTGTTCGCGGAGCCTGCGGATGTCGAGGTGCGCGTCGAGCGGCGCGGTGACATCGCCATCGTCTATGCGGGCACCATCCCGATCATTCAGCTCGCCGCCGATGATGCGGCCGCGGCGGGGGATGCTTCGCTCGGCGTGCATGCGGACGCCGTCGCGGCGAAGACGCGCGAGGCGTTGCGATCGGAGCGACAGCGCAGCGCGGTCGCCAAGACGGTCTTCTCGTTCTCGCTCCTGGTCTTCTCGGCGCTCGTCGCGTTCCTCTTGCTCGGCAAGCTCGACGAGCTCATCGAGCGGCTGCGGACGTGGATGGGCGAGCGGCCCGATCGCCTGCCCGCGCTGCGCGTGCGCGGCATCGAGGTGGTGCGGCCGGCGGCGGTGCGCGGCGGCGTCTCGGTCGCGCTGACCCTCGCCAAGCGGCTCGCGCAGGTCGCGGTCGTCTACGGCTGGATCATCATCGCGCTGTCGCTCTTCGAGGCCACGCACGGATACACGGCGCGGCTCACGGACTTCGTGGTGCGGCCGATCTCCGCGCTCGTGGGCCGTGTGGCCGCGGCGCTGCCCGTCATCGTCATCGCAGCGGTCACGGTGGCCGCGGTGGCGGCGGCGATGCGCTTCGTGCGGCTCTTCTTCGGCAGCGTCGCGCGCGGGGAGACCACGCTGGGCTGGCTCCCGCGTGATCTCGCGTTCGCCACCGGCATCCTGGTGCGCGGTGGCCTCGTGGTGGTCACGTTGGTGGTCGCGGCGCCGCTCATCACCGGCTCCGATGAAGGCGTGATCGCGCGCGTGGGCGCCGTCGCGCTCGGCGCGCTCGGTCTGGCGAGCACGCCGCTCTTGGCCACGGCGGCGGCGGGCATCGCGGTGATGTGGGGCGGCCGCCTGCGCACGGGGGAGCACGTCGTCATCGGCGATCGCGCCGGGAAGGTGCGCACCACGACGATCCTCGAGGTGGTGCTCGAAGACGAGGACGGCGCGGCCATCCATGTGCCGCACCTCCTCGGGCTCTGGCATCCGACGCGGATCCTCGGCGCCGCGCCGCCGCTCCGCGTGGCGATCACGGTGGCCTCGTTCGCCGATCTGCCGCGCGCCGCCGAGGCGCTGGAGCAGGCCGCGGCCACCATCGGCGTGCGCGCGCGCGTCGAGCTCACGTCCATCGACGCGGACGGCGCGCACTTCCGCGTCAGCGTGCGGCCCACGCAGGTGAACGGCGCGCGGAACCGCTTGCTCCTCGCGGCGGCCGCGGCGCTCTACGAGCGCGGGATTGCCTTGGGGAGGGCCGCACCGTGAGCGACGCCATCTGGCTGCTCCTCGGGCTGCTCCTGCTCTCGTACCTCGGCAGCTTCCTCTTCGGCAGCCACGTCATTCGCGGCCTCGGCCTGCCCTCCGGCGTCGAGTACGTCGTGCTCGGCTTCATCATCGGGCCCTCGGTGCTCGGCATGTTCGAGCGCTCGACGCTCGTGACCTTCAACCCGATCGCCCGCGTCGCCGTCGGCTGGCTCATGCTCGTCGTGGGCGTCACCTATGGATCCATCCGCGGGCAGCGAGTGCGCGCGTCGCGCCTCGTGGGCGGGTGGATCGCGGCGATCTTCACGGGCGCGCTGGTCGGCGGCGTGGTGTGGCTGCTCCTGCCGCTGCGCGTGGAGCTCGCGCCGCTCGATCGGCTGCTCGTCGCGGGCGGTGTGGGCGCGGCCTCGGCGGAGACGACGCGCTACGCGGTGCGCTGGGTGGTCGAGCGACATCAGGCCGCGGGGCCCGTGTCCTCGTTGATGGCCGATCTCTCCGAAGGAGACGACATCGTCCCGCTCCTCGCGCTGGCCGTCCTCTTCGCCCTCGCGCCCGCAGATCTCGCCATCCCCGTCTCGCACTTCGGGCTCGTCGCCATCACGTTGGGCGTGGGCGTGGTGCTGGGCGGCATCGCGGCCGCGCTCCTCGGCCTCACGGTCCGCATCACGGAGGCGTGGGGCGTGCTCCTCGGCGTGTCCATGCTCGCGGTCGGCCTGTGCGCGCGCCTCGGCCTGTCGACGATCACCGCGATGTTCACGCTCGGGCTCACGCTCTCCTTGCTCTCGCCGCACCGCCGCCAGCTCTTCGCCATGCTCGAGCCCACCGAGCGCCCGGTGATGCTTCCGGCGCTCCTGCTCGCGGGCGCGCACATCGACCTGGGCGCGGCGCCGTGGGTGCCCTTCGTGGTCGCCGTCGCCGTCGGTGCGCGCGTCCTGGCGAAGCTCTTGGTCGGGCTCGGCGTCTCCGTCGCGTCAGAGGAGGCGCGGCCTGCGGGGCTGCGCCTCGGGCTCGGCATGCTCCCGGCGGGCGCGCTCTCGATGAGCGTCGGCCTCGCCTTCGCGATGCGTTTTCAAGGCGCGGTCGGCGCCGTCGTCTTGGTGGCCGCTTCGGTGAGCACGATCTTCGGTGAGTTCGTGGGGCCCGCGTCGCTCCGCTCCGCGCTCGCGCGGGTCGGCGAGACACGCGAAGAGCCCAAAGCCGCAGAGACCGCGGCGTCCACATCGGAGGAGGGCGCGCCGGCGAGCACCACGCCGCTGCCCTCGTCGGAGCGCGATGCCGTGGGATCGACGCCGCTGCCTTCGGTCGGCGACGGCGCCTCGCCTTCGACGCGACCTCCGGGAGCGAACGCGTGACGGCGCACGATGCAGCGCCCAAGGCCGGGTGGACGCGCGTCGTTCAGGCGATCGTGCTCGTCGCGCTCTTCGGCTTGCTCCACGCGACGACGCGCGCGGTGCCCGTCTTCGACAGCAATGCGGGCACCATTTCCGCGGTCGGCTTCCTCCTCCTCACCGGCACGCTCGCCAGCGAGCTGGTCGAGGTCATCGGTCTGCCGCACCTCTCCGGCTATCTCCTCGCCGGCATCATCGCGGGCCCGCACGTCCTGCACCTCATCGACCACCACGCCGTCGAGGAGATGACCTCCGTCAACGCGCTCGCGCTCGCGTTGATCGCGCTCGAAGGCGGCGCCGAGCTGAAGATCGAGGCCATCAAGAAGGGCCTGCGCAGCCTGAGCATCGCCACGCTCGTGCAGAGCGTGCTCGTGCTCGTGGTGATGACCTCCGTCTTCGCGGCCGCGCGCCCGTTCATGCCCTTCCTGCGGACGATGCCGATGCTCGGCGTCTTCGCGGTCGCCCTCCTCTGGGGCACGGTCGCCGTCAGCCGCAGCCCGGCGGCCACGCTCGCCATCCTCTCGCAGACGCGCGCCTCCGGGCCCGTCGCGCAGAACACGCTCAGCTTCGTGATGACCTCGGACGTCGTCGTCGCCGTGCTCATGGCCGCGATGATGATGATCGCGCGGCCCATGCTCGAGCCCACCGCGGCCTTCTCGTTGCGAGAATTCGAGACGCTCGGTCACGAGCTGCTCGGCAGCGTCGCCATCGGCACCACGCTCGGCCTGGTCCTCGCGGCGTACGTGCGGCTCGTGGGGCGGCAGCTCGCGCTCGTGTTCGTCGCGCTCGGCTTCGGCTTCACCGCGGTGCTGCGCTACCTGCGCTTCGACGCGCTCCTCACCTTCATGGTGGCCGGCTTCGTGGTGCAGAACCTCTCCAAGCAGGGCGAGCGCTTCGTGAAGGCCACCGCCGAGACGGGCAGCATCGTCTACGTCGTCTTCTTCGCCACCGCGGGCGCGCACCTCGACATCCCGCTCCTGCGCAAGCTCTGGCCGGTCGCGCTCCTCCTCGCCGCCACGCGCGCCGTGGTCACCTTCATCGCCGCGCGGATCGCCTCGCGCGTCGCCGGCGATCCGCCGGTCGTCGCGCGCTGGGGCTGGGCCGGCCTCGTCTCGCAGGCCGGCATCACGCTCGGCCTCGCCACCGCGGTCGATCGCGCCTTCCCCAGCTTCGGCGCGGGCTTTCGTTCGCTCGCCATCGCCACCATCGCCTTCAACGAGATGATCGGCCCGGTCCTCTTCAAGCTCGCCCTCGATCGCAGCGGCGAGACGTCGCAGGGCGCGCGCCCCTCGCTCGGATCGCTCAGCCCGAAGTCGTAGTGATTGGCGTCAGCGGGATCGCGCCGGCGCGCTCCACCGCGCGGAAAGCGCGTTACCATCGCCGCGTGCGCGCCCTCGCTTCGATCCCCGCCTTCGCTCTTCTGTTCGCCGCCTGCTCCTCTTCGCCGCCGACGAGCACCGGCACACCGGGCGGCGGCGGCACCGGCGGTGTGGTGACGCCGCCTCCGACCGGCCCGATCACGGGCACCGTCACCCGCTACAGCTACGCCTTCGATCTCGCGACCGCGCACGGCAAGTCCGCGCTCGACGTCGACGTGGCGGCGCCCGGCGGCGATTGCTTCACCGTCGGCGATCGCGTCGCCACCACGAGCGCCACGTGGAACAGCGCTCCCGTGACCAAGCTCGTGCTCGACGGCACCTCGATGGAGGCCTGCGGCGAAGGCGTGGCCGCTTCCAGCAAGCTCGTCCTCGGGGCGGAGAGCGACGTGCCGAAGAAGACCTTCCTCGGTCTCGACGTCGGCTTCTCGCGCCGCCTCGATCAAGACAAAGGCGAGTTCGCCTATCTCCTGAGCTGGGTCGGCGGCTGCGATCGCTTCGGCCCGTGCGACGCCGATCCTTCGCGGCTCAACGCCTTCCATTTCGAGATCGCGCACCCCGCCGGCACCGTCGTGCTCTGTCCGGGCACGCGCGTCGAAGGCGAGACCCTGACCACGTGCGACGTCGAAGGCACGCTCGCGCCCACGTACTCGGCCTTCGGCTTCGCCGCCGATCCCTTGTGGAAGAAGAGCCCCTTCCTCACCGCGGCCGGCATCGACGTCGTCTTCTACGAGACCCCGAGCGGAACGATCGCCGCGAGCCTCCAGAAGGACGACGTGGCCGCGTTTCTCGGCTTCATCACCGATCTGCTCGGCCCCTTTCCCTACGGCAAGGAGCTGCGCTTCGCCGGCGCGCCCACGACGTGGCTCGGCTTCGAGCATCCGGCCAACGTCATCCTCTTCGAAGAGCTCGCGGGCGTGAAGGGCGTCTACGAGCACGCCTCCATGCACGTGCTCATGCACGAGACGGTGCACCAGTGGGCCGGCGATCGCTCGACCATCGCCGCCGCGAGCGACTTCGTGTGGAAGGAAGCGACGGCCGAGTACCTGTCCTACGTCTTCGAGGACGAGCACCTCGCGCCCACCGCGGGCCCCGCCACGCTCGCCTACTGGGACGGCATCTCGCTGCAATCCGAGCACTTCCCGCGGCCCACCGACGATCCTCCGCCCGCCGTGGATTCCTTCTACGGCGACGTCTACGGCCCCGGTCCGATGGTGCTCTACGTGCAGCTCGAAAGCCTGCTCGGCCGCAAGGCGGTGCTCGACGGCATCAAGAGCTTCCTCGCCGAGCCCGGCGCCCGCAGCGTCGCCGATTTGCAAGCCGCCTTGGAGCAGAGCTCCGGCCAAGATCTGAAGCCGTATTTCGACGCTTGGGTCTACGGCAAGGGCACACCCGAGTGGCCCACCCTCGCGATCGCCACGAGCCAGAACGGCGATCAAGTCACGGTCACCGTCACGCAGCAAAACGCATCCGGCAAGCTCTACGGCTGCAAGGTCGAGATCGAGATCGACGGCACCGACGAGAAGGCCCTCGCCACCATCGACTTCGGCGCGGCCCCCACGAGCGCGAGCGCTTCTGCCACCGTGACGCTCGTCTCCCCGGTGACAGGCACCATCCTCGATCCCAACCACCGCCTCGTCGCCCGCGCGGCCGCCGCACCGAAGCCCTTCGCCACGCCGAAGCGCAAGGTGTGGATCCTGTGAGCGCAAGGCCTCGTTGATCTCAACGCCAAGACGCAAGAGACGCAAAGCCGCAAGAGGCGGGGAGAGAATGGCCTCGTCGAGATCGCCGAGCCACATGCTCACCCATGAAAGCGAGCGGCGATGGTGATCGCAAAACCCCTTTTCTTTGCGCCTTTTTGCGTCTTTGCGCCTTTGCGTTGAATCCGATCGAAGCTCGCGCTCACGAGCCCCATCGCAACGCTACCGTCGCGGCGGGAGCACGCGCACGCCGTCGGGCTGCGGTGCGGCGACCATGCCGCTGCAGAGATCGACTTGCTTCGAGAGCGCGGCCACTTCGGCTTCGGCCATGGTGATGGCGTCGCCGCGGCCCGACTCCGAAGCCAAGGCGAGCCTTCGCATCTCGGTGAGCTTGTCGCGCACGCAGAGGGCCGCGACGATGTCGTTCTTGCGCGTGGCTTCGTCGAGATCGACGGCGGCGCGGCAGATGGCGCGCGGGATCGGGAGCAGGGCCGCGCAGCGCTGATCCCTGTCCTCCGGCGGAGCCACGCCGATCTCCGGCGCCATCCGCCCACCCTCGATCGCGAGGCTCACCGCGATGGGCGCGGCGGACACGGGATCGAACGACTCGCCGAGGGAGCGCACGTCGACCGTGATCGCCGCGGGCCCACGGCCCACGTGAAACGGTTGCTGCGCGCCGACGACGAGGACCTCGCTGCGCGCCGCGCGTGCCTTGGCGCGCACCGCGATCGTGTGCGGGCCGGCCGGCAGGCGGAGCTTGGCGATCAATGCGGGATCACCGCCTTCCGGCGGGATCGATGTGAGCGGCACCGCCTGTCCGTCGACGGCGATGATCAAGCGGTCGAGCTCGCCCGGCGCTGCCACGTGGTTCATGACGCGGATGGCAGTCGTCCCCGGGGGCAGCGAGCCGAGGCCGACGTCGCGCGCGCCCGCGCAGCCGGCGACGAGCCCGGCGACGAGGACGACGGCCGCGGATTCCCTCCAAAAAAGCACGCGATCTGGGTTGCTGGGTCGGGGACGGGCATTCATGGCGGCTCGCGGCGGCGATGCAAATGGCGTTATCGTTCGGCTCCGAACATGACCTCGAGCACGAAGCGACCACTGCTCATCGTCAACCCGCGCTCGGGCGGCGGGAAGACTGGGCGCATCTTCGATCAGATGCGCGGGCCGATCGAGCGTTCCATCGGCGCCTTCGACGCCATCTTCACCGAGCGCGGCCGCCACGCCGTCGACATCGCCCGCGTCGCCGCGCAGGAGGGCGTGCCCATCGTGGTCGCCGTCGGCGGGGACGGCAGCATCCACGAAGTCGTGAACGGCTTGATGGAAGCGCGCGAGAAGGGCGCGCACGAGACGCGCCTCGGCATCATCGGTCAGGGCACGGGCGGCGACCTCCGGCGCACGCTGGGCGTCGAGCACCGGCTCGATCGCTACTGCGACGCCATCGCGGGCGGCAAGGTCAAGAAGCTCGACATCGGACGGATCACGTACGAGGACAACAGCGGCGCGCCCGCGTCGGCGTACTTCATCAACATCCTCTCCGTGGGCATCGGCGGCCTCGTCGATCGCATCGTCGCCAACGCCAGCCGCGGGCTCGGCGGCACCTTCGCGTACTACAGCGCTTCGGTGCGCGGCCTCATCGAGAGCGAGCTCGGCGTGCTCGGCTGTACCATCCGCTACAAGGGCGAGACCCGCGAGGAAGAGATCACGACCCGCAACCTCGCCGTGTGCAACGGCCGGTATTTCGGGAGCGGGATGAAGGTGGCGCCCATGGCCGAGCCCGACGACGGCGTCTTCGAGGTGATCGATCTGGGCAAGGCCTCGAAGCTGCGCTTCGCCATGGTGTCGTCGTCGCGCATCTACACGGGCGATCACATCGGCCACCCGGACGTGCGGCACTTCCGGTGCGACAAGATCTCGATGGTGCTCAAGAACAAGTCGGTCGCCGACAAGTTCCTCCTCGACGTCGACGGCGAGCCGCTCGGGAAGCTGCCGCTCACCATCGAGCTGATGCCGGGCGCGATCGAAGTGCTGGTGCCGTAGCACGTGAGATCGGTGGAGAGGCGCGAACGACGGCGCCTCTCACGGCGCGCGCCAGACAGAGCCTAGCGGCGCTCGGGGAGGATGAGGACCTTGCCTTCGGTCATGGCGGCGCGGTAGCGCTCGATGCCGGAGGCGGCCTCTTCGAGCGGGACGCGGGCTTGCACTTCGGTGTGGAAGTCGTCGCCCAGGCGGCGCTGCACGGCGAGGCCGGCGCGCCCGATCTCGCTGAACGTCTTGCCCTTCATCCAGCGGCTCAGCCAGAAGCCTTCGATCTTCTTGTCGCCGAAGATCAGGTCGCGCGGGTTCGCTTGGCTCGGCGCCTCCGAGAGCGCGCCGTAGACGAGCACGCGCGCTTTGCGCGGCATGGCCGCGAGGAGCTTGCCCGTCATGTCGCCGGCGACGGCGTCGAAGCCGAGGCGCACGTCGAGCTTCTGGCAGACCTCGGCGAGGCGCGCGTCGAAGTCGGGCTCGCTCGAATCGAGCACGTGCTCGGCCCCGAGCGCGCGCAGGAGCTCGACCTGCGCGGCGCGCCGCACGACGTGCACCATGGGCAGCTTTCGGCGCAGCGAGAGCCGCACCAGCATGCGCCCGAGCGAGCTCGCGGCCGCCGTCTGCGCGACGGCGCGGGCGCCGCTCTGCTCGGCGATGTCGAGCAAGGCGTAGGCGCTCAGCGGGTTGACGATCAAGGATGCCGCCGCCTCCGTATCCACCCACGGCAAGAGCGGGATGCACGACGCGGCGGGCGCCGCCATGTACTCGGCCCAGGTGCCATCGCCGTCGGCGGGCGCGGAGCAGGCGACGCGCCGGCCCACGAGCGCGCGCGCGCCGACGCCGGGGCCCGCGGCCACGACGGTGCCGCTCGCTTCGAAGCCGGGGACGATCGGCAGCGGCTTCTGCAGGTAGACGCCGCGCAGGAAGCTCAGATCCGAAGGGTTCACCGGCGTGGCCGCGACGCGCACCAAGACCTCACCGGGGCGCAGCGCGGGGAGCGGGCGCTCGGCGAGCTCGAGCGGGCCGCCCCATTCGCGGAGCACGAGGGCCTTCATCGTCGCGGGCAGGGGTTTCTTCGATCGGAAGAGCGCCATGGCTCCGCGTTATAGTCGACCACGTCACCGATGGAGAACCTCCGCACGGTCCCGCTCGCCGCCGATCATCCGGACGCAGCCGCGCTGCTCGACGAGTACGTCCACGAGATCGCGGAGCGCCTCGGCGGCTTCGATCCCGCGCGCTCGGTCAGCGCCGATCCCGACGAGATGGCGCCCCCGCACGGCGTCTTCCTGGTGATGTACGACGGCGATCGGCCGGTCGCATGCGGCGGCCTCAAGACGATCGGGCCCGGTGTCGGCGAGATCAAACGGATGTTCGTGCGCGGCGAAGGGCGAGGGAAGGGATACGGCCGCCGCATGCTCGCCGCGCTCGAAGCGGCCGCGACGCAGATGGGGCTCCGGCGCATCGTGCTCGACACGGCCGCGCCGCTCGCGGAGGCCGAGGCGTTGTATCGATCGGCGGGCTACCGATCGATCGCTCCCTACAACGACAACCCCTACGCGACCGCGTGGTTCGCGAAGGGCGAGGATTGAAGGCCGCGAGCCCGATGGGTTGATGTCGACAGGCTCCGCTCACGGCAGGAGCGCGGCCGCGAAGACGTCCCAGTCTCCCTTCGATTGCAACGGGCCGCAGCCCGCGTCGAAGGAGCCTTGGAAGATCCCCGCGATACGCACGCGCCCTGCATCGTCGACGGCGATGGCCCGGATGGTCTCCGCGTCGGCGCCGCCGAATGTGCGAGCCCAGCGCAGCGCACCGTCATCAAAGGAGAGGGATACGACGAAGACATCGGTCTCGCCGTTCGATGTCACCGGACCCATGCCGAAGTCCGTCGTGCCGGAGAACTGCCCAGCCACCACGATGTCCCCGGAGGGCGAGAGCGCGAGCGGCCCGCGCCGCGCCGTGCCTTCCGGCACCGTCGCGTTGTTCTCGATGAAGACGCGATCCCAACGGTGGCCTCCGCTCGGATCGAGCGCGGTGACGAAGACGCTGTACGCGTCGGGCGCGCCCACCGGCCCGCCCCCGAGATCGGCGACGCCCACGATCTCGCCCGTCGCGAACACGTTGCCCGCGCCGTCGACGCCGACGCCGACGCCGCTGATGTTGCACAGCGCGGGCTCGTCGCAGAGCACGCTCCACGTGAAGAGCGGCGCTCCGCTCGGCGCGAGCGCGGTGAGGGTCGGGGTGCTCGCTGCTCCGATGGGCCCGACGGTGACGGTGACGCCGCTCTCGCTCACGGCGAGGTGACCACGGGTGATGATGCCTGCGCCCGTCGACCAGGCCGTGACCGGCGCGCCTGCGGCGTCGAATGCGAGCACGACGCTCTTGCTCGCGTCGCCCGGGCCGGCCGAGATGGCGGCATCGCCGAAGACGAGCGGGCTGTTCGCGGTGACGAGCGCACGGATGCTCCCGTCGGCGAGGATGACGACATCGTGAATCTGGAGGGACGCGCCTGCGGGGATCGCCGCGCCGAGCGGCCCCGAGAAGACATGCGCGCCGCCTTCGGTGAGCTCGGCGAGGAGATAGGGCGACGCGACGGGCCCGCCTCCGAAGTCGAGAGGAAAGAAGCCGTAGCCGGCAAACACGACGTTCCCTGAGAGCGTGGCCGGGATGGGCGAGGCGAACAGGCCATCGCCCTCGACGCCACCGAGGCGCTTGCCCCAGGCAGTGGCGCCGTCGGGCGTGAGCGAGGCCGCGAAGAAGCTGGTCGACTCCGCGCCCGCGATGGTGGTGCCGCCGAAATCGACGGGCCCCGATACGGTGCCGGTGAGCACCATGGCGCCCGAGGCAGAGGCCGCCGCGTCCTGCACCCAGTCGATGCCGGGCCCTCCGAACGATCGGCTCCACCAGCAGAGGCCGAGACACGCGGCCGGGCTGCCATCACAGTCCTCGTCTTCGGGCGTGATGCAATCATCCATCCCCGGGAGCACCTGGCCCGTGCACGGGCCGAATCCGGAGCCATCGGCGACGCAGACCGAGAGCCCGGAGCGGCAGACACCGACGCCTTCGGTGGAGGGCGGGCCGTCGTAACAGCTCCTCGTCTCGCCGGGCGCGCAGGCGCCGGCGCTCCCGCCCGCGCTGCTCGTCGACGCGCTGCCGCTGCCGCCCACCGAGCTTGCGGAGAGATCGCTGCGCGCGCCGCAGGCCCCCATCATGATCGCGAGGGCGAGGAACGCCGTGGAGCACGCCCGGTGCATGCGGCCACGCTACCACTCCGCGTCGGGCCGGCGCGACGTCGGGACGGAGGCTCGACCATCACGCACGACCTCCGCGGTGGCACGCATGGATCAGAAACGCGTGCGGGGGCTCAGAGCGTGATCGTGAAAGACAACGCGAGGCCCGCGCGGCGCGACGTGCAAAAGGGCGCGGTTGGTTCGAGGTATGGGAGGCTCCACGGGTCCAGGGCTCGCTTGCGAGCCCGCCTGGGCCGGTGCCCGTGGAGGGAAAGGACGCGAGGACTTTCCTGTGGCTCAGCTCGCGAGCGTGAGCTCGACGCGGCCGAGCTCTTCGTTGGTGCCGGCGATGACCACCTCGAGCGGCTCGCCCATGACGAAGCGGCGCGCTTCGCTCACGGCGGCGTAGCCTCCGCCTTCGACGCGGTAGGGGCCTTCGGGGAGCGCATCCATCGCGACGGTGCCGGTGGCGCCCGTGCCTTCGAGCTGCACGACGAGGCCGAAGGGCTTCACGCTCACGATGTTGCCGAGGGCGCGCTCGCCGACGCGGGACGAGAACCAGCGCGCGACGACCATGCGATGGCGCTCGGCCTCGGCCTTGGTGGCGCGGTGCGCGGCGCGGTTGATCTGTTGGGCCAGCGCCTCGACCGCGGGATCGCCGGCGGTGAGCGCGCGATCGCCCGCGAGGTAGCGCTTCACGATGCGGTGCACGAGCAGGTCCGCGTAGCGCCGGATCGGCGAGGTGAAGTGCAGGTAGAGCGGCGCCGCCAGGCCGAAGTGCGGGCTCGGATCGACGGTGTAGCGCGCCGGGCCGAGCATCTTGCCGAGGACGGTGCGGATGGCGGGCGCCACGGTGCTGCCGCGGAACTGCGCCTCGAAGGCGGCGAGGCCGCGCGGGCTCAAGACGGGGCCGAAGCCCGCCTCGAAGCCGAAGTTGTGCGCGAAGGAGGAGAGCATCTCGGCGCGCTCGGCGGCCGGCTGATCGTGGACGCGGAAGACACCGGGAAGCCCGCGGGTGACGAGCCACTCGGCGACGGCTTCGTTGGCGGCGACCATGAGGCGCTCGACGAGGCGATGCGCTTCGGTGTCGCCGCGCGGCTCGATGTGCGTGGGCTCGCGCGTCTTGGGATCGAAGGAGACGTACGCTTCGTCGCGGCCCAGCTCGACGCCGCCGCGCGCTGCGCGCACCGACGAGAGGCGCGCGGCCGCCGTGCGCAGCCAGCGGATCGTGGGCACGACCGCGTCGGGCACGCCGCTCGATCGTCCCGTCGCCATGAGCTCCGCGACCGCGTCGTACGTGAGGCGCGCGTGCGAGCGGAGGAGGCTCGGATAGAGATCGACGGCGGTGACGCGGCCCTCGGGGTCGATGCGCAGCTCGGCCGTGAGCGCGGGGCGCTCGCGATCTTGATGCAAGCTGGCCGCGTCGCTGGCCAGCACCTCGGGGAGCATGTGGATGACGCGACCCGCGAGGTACACGCTGGTGCCGCGGAGGCGCGCCTCGACGTCCACGGGCGAGCCCTCGGGCACGAACGCATCCACGTCGGCGATGGAGACGAGCACGCGCAGCGCGCCGTCGGGGCCGGCCGGGATCACGGACAGCGCATCGTCGATGTCGGTGGTGGTCGCCGAGTCGATGGTGACGGTCGGGACGTCGCGCAGATCGCGGCGCGAGCCGAGGCTCGGCGCCTTCGCGGCGGCGCGGGCCGCTTCGAGGACCTCGTCGGAGAAGCCGGCGCGGATGCCGTGTCGCACGACGCAGCGCTCGAGCCCGAGATCGGCGCCCGGCGTGACGGTGCGCAGCGGGATCACGTGCGGTCCGCGGATGCACGCCACGACGAAGGCGCCGTCCTCGAGGGCCTCGGCGGAGCCTTCCTCGAAGGTCCAATCGGTGTTGGCGACCACGCGATCGACGCGGAGAAACCGGCGCCGCCCGCGGGTCACGACGCTGCCGAAGAGCTCGTTGCGTTGCCGCTCCACGAGGGCGAGGGCCGTCGCGGTCGTGCGTCCGCCCTCGGACGGGACGACCACGGCGCTCACGAGATCGCCGTCGAGGAAGGGGTTGAGATCGGGGGGCGTGATGAACGCGGCCTGCTCGCCCTCGGGGCCCTCGAAGTTCAGGAAGCCGAAGCCGCGAGGGTGAACGCTGATGCGGCCGGTCGTACGCGCGGGGCTCTCGCTCATGACGCGCGCAACGTACACCACTTGCAGGCCGAGGGCGCCGTGCAGACGCGCGCGTCCACGTTGGGGCTGGCGTCTTCGGGTGCGCCGTGCTCGCCTTCCCGGCGTGTCGACCGAGCCGTCCCGCCAGATTGTGGTTTCCGCTGCAGTGATCCTCGATCGGGGCCGCGTGCTCCTCACCCAACGCAAGAGCGGCACGCACCTCGCCGGCGCGTGGGAGTTCCCCGGCGGGAAAGTCGAGCCCGACGAAGACCCGCGCGACGCGCTGGTGCGTGAGCTGCGCGAAGAGATCGGCGTCGAGGCGGAGGTCTCCGACATCGTCGAGGTGACCTTCCACCGCTACCCGACGAAGAGCGTGCTCCTGCTCTTCTACGAGGCCCGCCTCACGTCCTCGTCGCCGCCGCCCTCCGCCATCGACGTGGCCGCCTTCCGCTGGGCCGAGGCCGGCGATCTGCGCGACGAGCTGTTCCCGCCCGCCGACGTCGCCGTCCTCGCGAAGGTCCGCGAGCGACTGCGGGGTTGAGCGATTCGCGCGCTCGACCCCAGCGCTCGTCCCAAAGTTTTGGGTCAGGGGAAGGGTGCAGCCCTTCGCTCGCCCCAAAGTTTTGGGCAGGGGGAAGGGTGCAGCCCTTCGCTCGCCCCAAAGTTTTGGGCAGGGGGAAGGGTGCAACCCTTCGCTCGCCCCAAAGTTTTGGGCAGGGGGAAGGGTGCAACCCTTCGCTCGTCCCAAAGTTTTGGTCAGGGGAGGGGTGCAACCCTTCGCTCGTCCCAAAGTTTTGGTCAGGGGAAGGGTGCAACCCTTCGCTCGTCCCAAAGTTTTGGTCAGGGGGAAGGGTGCAGCCCTTCGCTCGTCCCAAAGTTTTGGTCAGGGGGAAGGGTGCAACCCTTCGCTCGTCCCAACGGTTGAGACCGCGGGATGGCTGTGCGCTACGCGTTCGCCAGCCGGCTCGGCGAAAAGGCCGCGACGTCGTGCGCGACGGGCTCGCCCAAGATCGTCGCGGTGATGACGTCCGCCGTCACCGGTGCCAGCACCACTCCATTGCGGAAGTGCGCCGTCGCGACCAACAGCCCCTCGATCGCCGTGGGCCCGAGGATGGGGAGCTCGTCGGCCGCATAAGGACGGAGGCCGCCCCACGCGCGGGAGAACGCGGCGTTTTCGAGCGCGGGCGCGAGGCGGATGGCGGCCGTGATCAGGTCGCGCACGGTGACGGCCGTGGTCACGGGCTGGAAGCCGACGTGCTCCACGGTGGAGCCCACGAGGATGCGTCCATCGTCGCGCGGTGAGAGGTACACGTCGCCTTCGACGACGCCGCGGAGGATCTGCTCGGGCACGCGGAGCTCCACGATCTGCCCGCGCGCCGGCCGCACGGCATCGGTTGGCAACGTCGTGCCCTCGACGAGCGACGACCAAGCGCCGGCGGTGACCACCACGGTGTCGGCCTCGACGATCGTTCCATCACGCAGCACGACGCCGCGCGCGCGGCCGTCGCGCTCGATCACGCGCTGAGCTTCGGCGCCGAAGCGCAGCTCGGCGCCGGCGCGCTCGATGGCGTCGCGCAGGGCCGCGAGCAGGGCCGGCGGGTCGATCCGAGGATCGTCGGGGAAGCGCACGGAGCCCGCGATCTCGTGGCTCAACGCGGGCTCGAGGGCGCGCGTCGCGGCGGCGTCGAGGTGCTCCACGCGGAGGCCCACGCGCTCCTGCCACGCGATCTCGGCGCGGAGGTCGGCGAGCTCCGCGGCGCTCCACGCGGGGCGCAGCACGCCCGCGGATCGCAGCTCGACGTCGCGGCCGGTGAGGGAACGGATGCGCTCGGCGAAGGCCGGGTAGAGCGCGCGCGAGGCGACGCAGAGCCGCGAGAGCGGTCCATCCGTCTTGGTGGCGACCTGCGCGCTCAAGATGCCGGCCGCGGCCCACGAGGGGACGCCCGTCTCGCCCGGCTGCTCCGTGCGCGTCGTGCCGCGCTCCAAGACGATCGCGCGCACCCCGCGACGAGCGAGGGTGAGCGCCGTCGCGCAGCCGATGACCCCGCCTCCGATCAAGACAACCGTGCTCACGCCGCGCGGCATAGCACAGCGACGGTCGTCACCGCGACGCGCCGTCGGTCGACGCGCCTTCGCAGCCGATCGCGGAGCGCGCGCTGCGACTCAGAAGCTGACCGAGACCCAAAGCGTCGACACCCGACAGACGAGATCAGCGTCAGGCCCGAAGCGTCGCGACGTCCAAGTCAGCGCGGGTGGTTCGAGGTATGGGAGGCTCCACGAGTCCAGGGCTCGCTTGCGAGCCCGCCTGGGCCGGTGCTCGTGGAGGGAAAGGAGCGGCGCTCCTTTCCCGGGACTCAACCGGCGCGCGGCTCGCCTTCGCGATCGCGGACGCGCGAGAGGACGCGCGCGACGCCCGCGAGGTTCCACACGGCGAAGCCGGCGAAGAGCAGCGAGAGCGCGACGGCCCAGCGCGACGCGCGCGGGGAGCTGCCATCGATGAGCAGCCAAGCGCCTTCGGGGACGCGCACTTCGGTCTGCTCGCGCACGGCGTTCAAGAGACCGGCGTGACGCACGCCCGCCTTCTGGAAGGGCACGAGCCGGCCGGCGAACGTCGTCGGTGGGACGAAGCGCGGACCCTCGAAACCTTCGGGGACACGGATCTCCACCCAGATGTTCGGATTGCCGGCGACCGGCGCGAGACGGAAAGAGTCGCCTTCTGCCGCGCGCCCGTAACGGATCGCACCGGCGGTGCCCAAGAGGCCGCTCGCCTGCACGTAGCGGTTCGCGAGATCGGCGGTGGGGCGGAGCGGCGTGAGGTCGCCGACCTCGGACGGGCGGCCCGGCGTGAGGGCGTAACGCCCTTCACCGAGCAGGGCGATCGCCATCCACAGGGCGGCGAGCGCGGTGATCAGCATCATCACGACCGCGGCCGAGCGCTCGCCTTTGGGCGGCGCGGGCAGCGCGGCGAGCTCCGGATCGTGGTCGACCACGGTCGTTTCGACCGGCGGTTCGGGCGCGGAGCCCCCCACGTGAACGAGACGTGCGGGGTCTTGCGCAGTGAGGGAGGACGGGGTCGAGGGCACGGGGAGCGAGCTCGTGGTGGCGCGGCCCAGTATAGCCGCCTGCCTGACCGCGAGCGGTACGACAATGACACGAACCATCCGTTCCCGGCCGTGAAAACAGTCGGGGCCCGTCACTCCCTTGCCCTGCACCGCTCGCTTGCCTAGCCTGTACGCCCACGATGGCCGCCGCGGCGAAGAACCCGACCTCAGTCACTTGTCCCTCCTGCGGCGCGAAGAACTCGCCCGTCCCCGCGAACGGCCGCTGCGTGTCGTGCGGCGCTTCGATGGAAGCGCTCAAGCCCGTCCGCAACGCCGAGAGCGAGCGCGCACGCCGCTACCAGCAGGAAGGCTTCAGCGTCACGTGGATGCTGATCGCCATCCTCGTGCAGAGCGTGCTCACCGCCGCGCTCGTCGTCGGCTTGCCGATGGTGGTGAGCGCCCTCGACTTCGAAGGCTCGAACGGGATGATCGTCGCGATCCCCGTGTGGTTCGTCGGCGGGATGCTCCTCGGCATGATCTCGCCGGGCAAGACCTTCGTCGAGCCGGTCGTGGCCTCGCTCCTCGTCGCCATCCCCACGGTCTTCTATCTCGCGCACAGCCAGACCGTGCGGACGATGCCGACGTTCATGTACATCATCCTCGCGAGCATCGGCGTCCTCTTCACGCTCATCGGCGCCTACCTCGGCGAGCGCATCCAGATGGGCCCGCCGCCCAAGACCGCCGAGTGACGATCGCGAGGCGCGAGTCGCGACTGCGCGCTGCGCGGGCCTGACGTCCTCTCTCACCTTCGCGCTCGTTCGGCGGCGTTCGTGCGCCGTGCAGCGAGCGAGCGCGCCGTCTGATCGCACCGCTCGCGACGTTCTTGGACGGAGCTTCGCGCCGCACGTTTCGCGCGACGTCCGCGCTGGTCGCAGCATCCAACGGGTGTGCGCGCCTCGTCGAACGCGGGTCCGGTCAAGGTCGTTCACGTCGTGCTCGGGCTCGATGTCGGCGGCCTCGAGCGCATGCTGCTCCGCCTGCTCGCGCACACCGATCGCGAGCGCTTCGCGCCCGTCGTCTGCACGTTGGATGCGCCGGGTGTGCTCGCGCCGGAGCTCGCTCGACTGGGCGTGCCGCTCACCGAGATCCGAAGGCGCCCGGGGCTCGATGCGCGCCTGCCGTGGCGGCTCGCGCAGTGGCTCAAGCGCGAGGGCGCGCGCATCGTGCACACGCACAACCCGTCGCCGCATTTCTATGGCGCGCTGGCCGCGCGGATCGCGCGTGGGCCGCGGGTCGTGCACACCAAGCACGGGCGCAACGCGCCCGAGATCCCGCGCAAGGTCTTGCTCAACCGCATCGCGGCCAAGCTCTCCGATCGCGTGGTCGCGGTCAGCGACGACACGGCCGGCGTCGCCCTCGACATCGAGCGGGTCAACCCGCGCAAGATCGTCACCATCCTGAACGGCGTGGACACGCACGAGTTTCGCCCGGGCCGCGACGTGGCCGCCGCCCGTGTTGCGCTGGGCGTGCCGGCCCACGGCTTTCACGTCGGGTGCGTGGCGCGGCTCGCGGAGGTGAAGGATCACCGCACCCTCCTCCAAGCCTTCGCGCGCTTTCGGCTCGTGCGTCCCGACGCGCACCTCACGTTCATCGGCCGCGGGCCGGAGCAGGCCGATCTCGAGGCGCGCGCCGCGGAGCCGGATCTGCGCGGCGCGGTCACCTTCGCGGGGGAGCGCGGCGAGGTCGCTCCGCTCTACGCGGCCTTCGATGTGTTCGCGTTGGCCTCGCGATCGGAGGGCATCTCGCTGACGCTCCTCGAAGCAGCGGCTGCCGGGTTGCCGATCGTGGCCACGCGCGTCGGTGGCAACGGTGAGGTCGTCGCCGACGGACGGAGCGGGATCCTCGTACCGCCGGCCGATCCGATCGCGTTCGCCAACGCGCTCGCGGATGTCGCCGCGCGCTCGGATCGCGCAGACCTCGGTGCGGCCGGACGTGCCCGCGTGGAGCAACGGTTCAGCGCGGAACGGATGGCCCGCGCTTATCACGCGCTCTACGCCGAGCTGCTCGGAATCCGCTGAGACGGCTCACATGCGCGGACAGCCGTCCAGGGCCCCGGACGGCGCGGCGACGAGGGCGGTGGTCCGCATCGCGCGGGTGCGTGCCGTACCCGTGGCGATCGCGGCGTGACCGCGGTAAGGGGCACTGGATGTCCAACGCCCCGCGACAGCCGCCGCCGAAGAAGGAAGTCGCGCTGGCCCTCTTGGAGGAGTCCAGCATGTTCATTCATCTGGACCCGCGCCGTGCGGCGGTGGTGGTCCCGCGATCGTTCCTCAAGCAGCCGCAGCTCGTGCTCCAGGTCGGGCTCAACATGGCCATCCCGATCCCGGATCTCCGCGTCGAGGACGACGGCATCAGCTGCACGCTCTCGTTCAATCGCACGCCCTTTTGGTGCAAGATTCCGTGGACCGCGATCTACGCCCTCGTGGGCGAGGACGGGCGCGGCGGCGTCTGGCCCGACGACGTGCCCCCGGAGATCCAGCTCCAGCAGCGCGCGCCCGGGCAGCAGCAGAAGCCGGCCCCGAGCAAGCGGCCGCGGCCTCGCCTCACCGCCGTTCCCGATGACGCGGGCGAGGCGCCCGCGGCCGCGTCGCCTGTGCACGAAGCCCCGGAAGAGAAGCCCGAGGTCGAAGAAGAGGAGCCCAAGCAGGCCACGCCGATCCGGCGCGGGCCGGTGGCCGTTCCTGCGCCTGCGCCTGCACCGGCACCCCGCGCCGAAGAGACCAGCTCCGCCGACGCGCCGAGCGCCGAAGAGCCCCCGCCTGCAGCCGAGCCCGCTCCCTCGCCCAGCGCCGGGAAGAAGCCGAAGCGCGAGATCCCGCCTTACCTTCGCGTCATCAAGTGACCTGCGCTCGTTCGAGCGCTCTGCGAGCCGGCTCACGCTCCCGGTACTGATTTGGCCTCCGAGCGGTTACAGTCGCCCCGATGTCACCCAACCTCCGGCGCATTCTGATCGCGCTCGTGCTCCTCGCCGTCGTCGTCGGCCTCGAGCTCGGCTTCGAGCACATCGTGCCGGACGCGGCCTTCCGGCAGCTCGCGCTCTTCGCGATGGTGAACGTCGTGGTGGCGCTCTCGCTCAACGTCATCAACGGGATGGCCGGGCAGTTCTCCATCGGCCACGCCGGCTTCGTCGGCATCGGCGCGTACACGGGCGCGATCGTTGCGGGCCTCGTGCACCAGAAGCTCGGCGGCGGCGACGTGCTCTTCAGCCGATCGTTCATCGTCATGCCCGCCGCGCTCCTCGCCGCGGGCGTGATCGCCGGCATCTTCGGCTTCATCGTCGGCCTCCCGAGCCTCCGCCTCCGCGGCGATTACCTCGCCATCGTCACGCTCGGATTCGCCGAGATTTTCCGCTTGGTCATCGCCACCGCGCAGACGGGCGGCGGCGACAAGTCGGGCCTCGCCGGCGCGCTCGCGTCGCTCGGCGGGCAAAACGGTTACGCCGGCCCCGATGGCACGGGCGTGCCGCAGTACGCCGGCCCGTTCTGGATCTTCGGCGCCGTCGTGGTGTGCGCGATCATCGCGTGGCGGCTCAAATTCTCGGGCTGGGGCCGCGCGCTCCGGGCGCTGCGTGAAGACGAGATCGCCTCCGCCGCCGTGGGCGTCGATCCCACGCGTTACAAGGTCACCTCCTTCGTGATCGCGGCCGTGGGCGCCGGCGTCGCGGGCGCGCTGCTCTCGTCGATGCGCGACGGCAACCCCACCGTGCAGCCGGACCAGTTCAACTTCGCCTACTCGTTCGACGCCATCACGATGGTGATCCTCGGCGGATCGGGCAGCGTCAGCGGCGCCGTCGTCGGCGGCGTCTTCGTCACCTTCACGGTGAAGATGATCGAGCAGCTCCAAGGCCTCGACAGCATCCAGGCGCTCAAGGCCGCGCACGCCGGGCTCGACCTCAACGCGCTCCGCATGGTCGTCTACGCCGCCGTCCTCATCGGGCTCATGATCCTGCGACCCGAGGGCCTCTTCGGCGAGCGCGAGCTCAACCTCAGGCGCAAGAAGCCGGCGGCACCCAAAGGCGTCGGCGAGCCCGCCGTGGCCGGGAAGGTGACGTCGTGAGCGAAGCCGTCCTCGATCTTCGCGGCGTCTCCAAGACCTTCGGCGGCCTGCGCGCCGTGAGCGGCGTGAGCTTCCAAGTCCCGGCCGGATCGATCTTCGGCCTCATCGGTCCGAACGGCGCCGGCAAGACCACGGTCTTCAACCTCATCACCGGCGTCTACAAGCCCGATCTGGGCGGCGCGATCCACTTCGCCGGGTCGGACGTGGTGGCCAAGAAGCCGAGCGAGATCGCGCGCCTCGGCATCGCGCGCACGTTCCAGAACATCCGCCTCTTCGGCCAGCTCACCGTGCTCGAGAACGTGCTCGTGGCCTGCGAGCACCTGCGCAAGGCGCACCTCTTCTCGGCGCTCACGCGCTCGCCGCTGTTCTACCGCGACGAGGCCGAGATGAAGGCCCGCGCCCTGGAGCTGCTCGAGGTCTTCGACCTGCACCCCATGGCCGACGAGATCTCCACCTCGCTCTCGTACGGCAACCAGCGCCGCCTCGAGATCGCGCGCGCGATGATGCTCAAGCCCAAGCTCCTCCTCCTCGACGAGCCCGCCGCGGGCATGAACTACGGCGAGGCCGAGGGCTTGAAGAAGCAGATCCAGTGGCTGCGTGACACCTTCCAGATCACGGTGATCCTCGTCGAGCACAACATGCAGGTCGTCATGGGCGTGTGCGAAGGCATCCACGTCCTCGATCACGGCGAGACCATCGCCCACGGCACGCCCGACGTGATCCGCAAGCACCCCAAGGTCCTCGCGGCGTACCTCGGCGAAGAGGCCGAGGAAGGCGCGGGCGCGGCGACGGACGGCGGCGAGGCCGAGGGCGCGCACGTGGCGCCGGAGACGGCGGAGCTCTCGTGAAGACCACCCATCCGACCCGCAAGCCGCCCCAGGCCGAGCAGGGCAAGCCGCTCCTCGTCATCGACGATCTCGCGGTCGCCTACGGCGGCATCAAGGCCCTGAAGGGCATCAACCTGCGCGTCGATCGCGGCGAGATCGTGGCCATGATCGGCGCCAACGGCGCCGGCAAGACGACGACGCTGAAGACCATCGTGCGGCTGCTCCCCATCGCGGGCGGCAAGATCATCTACGACGGCAACGACCTCGGCCCGCTCGGCACCGAGCAGGTGATCGACGGCGGCATCTCCCTCGTCCCCGAGGGCCGCGCCATCTTCGCCGACCTGACCGTGCAGGAGAACCTCGAGCTCGGCGCGTGGAACCACAAGGACACGCGCTTCATGGCCGAGACGATCGAGGACGTCGTCAAGCTCTTCCCCCGCATCGGCGAGCGCATGAAGCAGGTCGCGGGCACGCTCTCCGGCGGCGAGCAGCAGATGCTCGCCATCGGTCGCGCCCTCATGGCCCGCCCCGCGATGCTGCTCCTCGACGAGCCTTCGCTCGGCATCGCCCCGCGCCTCGTGGCCGACATCTTCGAGGCCATCGCCCGCGTCGCCGAGTCGGGCACCACCATCCTGCTCGTCGAGCAGAACACCCGCCTCGCCCTCAAGTACTCGACGCGCGCCTACGTGCTGCGCACCGGCGAGATCGCCATGAGCGGCCCCTCCAAGGAGCTCGCGGCGAACGAAGAGATCCGCAAAGCGTATCTCGGCGGCTAGTCCGTCGCCGTCGCTGCTCTCGCTCGCGCTCCATCACGGCATCGTTGATGGCTCGCTCCATCACGGCATCGCCGCGCACCCGATGGCCCGGGTGTCGCGGCGAGCATCACGCATCACGGTCGCGCGCCGATCACTTCGGCTGGCAGGACTTGAGGTTGCCGGTCAGGCCGTTGCAGTTCTCGTCGTCGGCACAGTCCTCTTGGGCCGTGCAGATCTTCGCGCACACGAGCGCGGTGCCCACGGGCGTGCAGACCGCGTCGTCACCGCACTCGTTCGTGGTCGCGCCGGTGGTGGCGCAGGTGTCACCGATCGCGCCCGAGCCGCCGCAGCCCGCGATGGCGAAGATGAAAGCCGTGATGAAGAAAGCTCGCGTCATGATCTCGTTCCTCCTCTGATCCCGCCCGACCCAACAATCTGTCACGGGCCCTCGATCGAAGCGCAGAAGAGCACGCTTCGGTCATCGTCGGGGCGCGCGTCGACTGCGATAACGCGCGACGAGATGGTCAGCGCGGATACCACGCGTCGTGTTTTGCAGCGGGGATGACGAGCGCCGTCAGACGGTGCTCACGCGCTGGCGTTGCCGAGCGCGTGGAGCACCCAATCCACGGACCTGCGCCCGCGCTCCGACCCGAACGGCGCGATCCCGCGCGACAGCTCGACGAGGTCTTGCACGCGTTGCGCGGGATTGCGCTCGAGGCAGCGCATCACCACCGCTTCGAGACCGGGCGGCACCGCGGGGCACAGCGAGCGCAGCGGCGGCGCCGGCGTGGTCAGCATCGCGGCCCAGACGGCGCCGATCGAGCTGCCCTCGTAGGGCCTGCGGCCGGACATCAAGTAGTAGAGGATCACGCCCAACGACCAGATGTCGGCGCGGTGATCGACGAGCTTCAAGCTCTGCATCTGCTCGGGCGCCATGTACTGCGGCGAGCCGGCGACCACGCCCATCGCGGTCAGGCGGCCGCCGCGATCGCGCTCGATCTTGGCGATCCCGAAATCGATCACCTTGATCGAGAGCGAGCGATCGGGGCGCGCCACCACGAAGAGGTTTTGAGGCTTCAGATCGCGGTGCACGATGCCCATCGCGTGCGCCTCGGCGAGGGGCTCGCAGGCTTGCAGCACCGCGTCCACGGCGTCGCTCGGCGGCAGGCGGCCGCGGGCGCGGCGGAGGCGGCCGAGATCGGTGCCGGCGAGGTACTCCATCACCATGAAGGGCGCGCCGCTCGGCAGGCGATCGACGTCGAGCACGCGGGCCACGTGGTCGCTCTTGATCATGGAGATGGCGCGTGCCTCGCGCAGCAGCCGCTCGGCGTCCTCGGGCGCCTGCGCCGCGGGGTGGAGCAGGAACTTGATGGCCACGCGCTGGCCCAGCACCGCGTGCCGCGCGGCCACGACGATGCCCACGCCGCCGACGCCGAGCACCTCTTCGAGCCGGTACTTCCCTGCGACGACGTCGCCTTGCTGCGGCAGGTTGGGCGGGATGGCGATCGCCATGTCCGGTGGCGCAGAGTACGGCGGGCCGCAGCGTCCGGGAAGATTCCGGCGCTCGCCCGCCTTCCCTTTTCTGCGCCCCCATGACATGCCGCGCGCATGGCCATCACGTACCGACAGGCCGGTGTGGACATCGACGCCGGTGATGCCCTCGTCGATCGCATCGCCCGCCTCGCCAAGCCGACGCGCATCCCCGAGGTCGTCGCCGATGTCGGCGGGTTCGCCGGCCTCTGCGCCGTACCTTCCGGGCTCGAGGATCCCATCCTCGTGAGCGGCACCGACGGCGTCGGCACCAAGCTCAAGGTCGCCTTCGCCACCGGCGTGCACGACACCGTGGGCATCGATCTCGTGGCCATGTGCGTGAACGACGTCATCACCGTCGGCGCGCGGCCGCTGTTCTTCCTCGACTACTTCGCCACCGGCAAGCTCGACGTCGACGTCGGCGAGGCCGTGGTCCGCGGCATCGCCGACGGTTGCAAGCAGGCCGGCTGCGCCCTCATCGGCGGCGAGACCGCGGAGCTCCCCGGCATGTACGCCGACGGCGAGTACGATCTCGCGGGCTTCTCGGTCGGCGTCGTCGCGCGCGCCAAGATGCTCGACGGCAAGCAGGCCAAGGCGGGCGACGTGCTCGTCGGCGTGGCCTCGAGCGGGCTGCACTCGAACGGCTACTCGCTCGCGCGCCGCGTGCTCGAAGGCGAGATGAAGCTCGCCATGAAGGACCACGTCGCAGCCCTCGGCAAGACCGTCGGAGAAGCGCTGCTCGTGCCCACGCGCATCTACGCCAAGGCCGTGCGCGCGCTCCTCGACGCCTGCGGCGCCGCGGTGCACGGCCTCTCGCACATCACCGGCGGCGGCATCGGCGGCAACCTCCCGCGCGTGCTGCCCGAGGGCCTCGGCGCGCGCGTGGATCTGGGATCGTACGTGCGTCCCGCGATCTTCGACGTCATCGCCAAGGGCGGCCCTGTGGAAGAGGACGAGATGCGCCGCACCTTCAACCTCGGCGTGGGCCTCGTCGCCGTGATGGCGCGCGAGAGCGCCGCGCAGGCCGTCGAGGTCCTCCGCGCCGCGGGCGAGCAGGCTTGGGTGCTGGGCGAAGTGATCGAGGTCGGCGACGTCGCCTACGAGGAGCGGGTGCGCTTCGTAGGCTGAGCGCGAGCCCGCGAAGAACGGCGAGGCTCGCGCCGATCCGATAGGCTTCCGGCCATGAGCCTCCCTCCCGATCACGCGGAGCGCATGGATCGCGCCCTCCTCTCGCTCGAAGGGCTCTCCGTCGGTGATGCCTTCGGCGAGCGCTTCTTCGTGAAGCCCGAGGTGATCGCCGAGCTCCTCGCCCAGCGCGCGCTGCCGCCTGCGCCGTGGCGCTACACCGACGACACCGTGATGGCGCTCGGCATCGTCGAGGTGCTCGATCGCTTCGGCGCCATCGATCAGGACGCGCTCGCCCGCGTGTTCGCGCGTCGCTACGGCGCGGATCGGCATCGCGGCTACGGCGGCGCGGCGCACGAGATCTTGCAGAACATCCTCACCGAGATCCCCTGGCAGTTCACCGCCAAGGCGGTCTTCGGCGGCACCGGCTCGATGGGCAACGGCGGCGCCATGCGCGTCGCCCCGCTCGGCGCGTATTTCGCCGACGATCTCGACGAAGTCGCGCGCCAAGCCGCGGCCTCCGCCGAGGTGACCCACGCGCATCCGGATGGCCAAGCGGGCGCCGTCGCCGTGGCGATCGCGGCCGCCGTGGCGTTCCGCATGGGGACGGGGCGCGAGCCGCGCTCGGGCGAAGCGCTGCTCCGCGCCGCATGCGAGCGCACGCCCGAAGGCACGACCAAGATCGCGTTGACGAAGGCGCTCGCCATCCCGCTCGACGACGATCCGCAGAGCGTCGCGGGCACGCTCGGCAGCGGCTACCGCGTGCTCTCGTGGGACACGGTCCCCTTCGCGCTCTGGTGCGCCGCGCGCCACCTCGACGACTACGAAGCCGCGCTCTGGGCGACGGTAAGCGGCCTCGGCGATCGCGACACCACCTGCGCGATGGCCGGCGGCGTGGTGGCGCTGTCCGCGGGACGCGCCTCGATTCCCGCCGCTTGGATCGACGCGCGCGAGCCGCTCGACCTCGCCGCGCGTGCGCCGACGAGCCCGCCGCCGGCGGAAGGTTGATCGGCGGAGCCGCCGCGCGGCGCGTCGATTCCGCGTCGCTCACGGCTGCGCGCGAGGAGAGCTTCAGTGCAACAGCCGCCACAGTAGAGCGGCCAGCGTACCGAGCGCTGCGATGCCCATCACGGCCCATGCGAATCGGGGGCGCTGCGGCGTTGCGACGGATGCTACCGGTGGTCGTGGCGCGATCGCCGCCGCGGTCGCTGGAGACGCTGCCAAAGGGCGGGGAGCATTCGCCGGCGCGGGAGGAGCAGCGCCTGCCTCGACGATGCGCACGCCGGCATCGGAGGAGCGCATGCCCGGATCGCTCCCGCGAAACGACGGCGACGACGTCCGCGGCGGCGGCGCCGGCAGCAGCTTTTCCAGCGCTTCGAAGGCGATGGTCGCGTCGGCGAAGCGCTTGTCCTGATCGCGATCCACGCAGCGCGAGAACCACGCATCGAAGCCCTCGGGCAAGAGCTCCTCGGCGCCTTGCTCCTGGGCGCGCGCGGACGCGCTCGGCATCGCGGTCACGCAGACCTCGTTGAGGATGCGCCACACCGAGGCTTCGGGATCGTAGGCCGTGAGCCAGTACGCGCGGCCGGTCAGCAGGTAGTACGCGATGAGGCCCAGCGACCAGACGTCGGCGGCTGGCCTGATCGGCGCGCCCGGGGTCACCTGCTCGGGCGCCATCCACAGCGGCGTGCCCAGGATCGACTGCGTGGCGTTGGCCGTCTGCGCGGCCTCGGCCACCATGCGGGCCACGCCGAAGTCGATGACCTTCACCATGTACTTCGCCCCGCGCTGGCGCGGGCGGGCGAGGATCACGTTCTCGGGCTTCAGATCGCGGTGCACGATGGCCGCGCGGTGCGCCGCGCCGAGCGCGTGGCAGAGCTGGCCGAGGATCTCGCGCACATCCGTTCGCGCGATGGGCCCCTTCTCCGTGACGTGCTCGCCGAGCTCCACGCCGTCGAGGAGCTCCATCGCGATCCACGGCGCGCCCGTGGTCGCATCGATGCCCGAGGCGATGACCTCGACGATGTGATCGCTCTCGATGCGCGCGCCCACCCGCGCCTCGATGTCGAAGCGCCGCCGCATCTCCGCGCGCTCGACCAGCTCGGGCAGCATCAGCTTCAAGGCCCGGGGGCGCTTGGTCGAGAGCTGCTCGACCGCGTACACCGCGCCCTGCGCGCCTTCGGAGAGCAGCCGCACCACGCGGTAGTCCTCCGCGAACACGGCGCCGGCTTCGAGCAAAGGGGCAGAGCCCACGGGCCGAGAGTAACAAAATGCCGAAAGCGTTCGCGAGCGATACGAGGCGATCGGGCGCGGATCCACCATTTCGATCGCATTCGATCGCGAGCGCGCCGACGTTTCGATGGACCGGAATGGGATTCGCGTGGGCTCTTTGGCATCCTCGCGCCTAAGGAGATCCATGGCCGACACGTATCCGTTTCGCTTCTATGGCCGGCGCCCGGGAGATTGGATCGAGGGCGCGAACGGCGGTCATCTCTACGAGATTCGTTTCGCAGAGGCGCTCAGCGCCGAGGACAAGGTGGCGATTGCGGAGGCCTTCGAGAAGAAGCTCGCGCGCGGCCCCGCCGAGGCCGCCGCGGCGCCGTGGCTCTGGGCCGATCGATCTGCGCAGATCCGCTTGGGCGAGCGTCGCGGTCGCGCGCGTCCCGATGCCTTCTTCGACGCCGTGGAGGCGATGCTGCGCGCGTTGCACGGCCGGGCACCGCTCGAGCAGGTGATCTTCCGCGGCTGTCGCGAGCCGTTCGGCGCGCACCCGTGGGATGCGTGGAGCATCGCTCGGCGCGCGGAGCCCGAGTCACCGTTCCGCGGACCGACCCAGGTCGCGGGTGAGGTCGACGCCGCGTTCGAGGAGGCTCGCGAGATCGCGCGCGACGGCGCCGAGAAGGTGGCCGCGCGCAAGGCCCGCGAGGCAGAGCTGCGGAGCTCGGGATTGCTCGCCACGATGGCCATCGCCAAGAGCGCGCTCCCTCCGCGCCGCAAGCTGGATGCGGCGACCTTGGCGGCGCTCGCGGGGCTCCAGATCATGCGCGGTCGCATCTCGCTGACGGGGCGGATCATCGCCAAGGTGCTCGATCCGAAGATCGGGCTCCGCCTCGTCTTCTTCGACGACGCCGGCGCGCTGCACACCAGCGATCTCCGGCCCTCGCGCTTCGACCCCGGCATTCACCTCGACGGCGTCGCCGCCTACCTGCCCGGCGCCGGGCCGGAGGGCGAGGGCGTGTACGAGATCGCGTTGCCTTCCGGCGCGCACCGCCTGCTCCTGCCCATCGACATCGGCCTCACGCCGATCGCCGTGGGCGGCGTGGCCGGCGGCCTGCTCGCGGTGGGCCACGGCGACGAGCTGAAGATCTACGACGTCTCCGGCGCTGCGCCCGAGCTCCTCGCCACGCACCCGCTCGTGGGGCAGGCGACGGACATCTTGGCGGCGCGCGAAGGACGCGTCGCCGTAGTCTCCGCCTCGGCACAGACGACGGTCATCGGCATCCGTGGCCGCGAGAGCGCCGTGCTCAACGACAGGCCGCTGATCTCGCTGAGCAAGTGCTACGAGGCCGAAGGCCGGATCGTCGGCCAGGACTGGGAAGAGAAGAGCTACGAGCTCGTCAACGTCGACGTCGCGTTCGCGCGGGCCTTCCCCGAGACCTAGGCGTGCCGATGTTCGCGCCGTGGTGATCGCGCCGCGTGGCAGCCGCACGCGGCCGGTCATCGGCCATCGCCCATCGAGCGTCGCTCGATCGCGTGGAGAGCGAGGTCGAGCGTCGCCGGATCCGTTCGCGCTGCGGTCGAGCGGACGGGAGGAGGCGCGGGGCGTGACGCCGGGCCCGAGCCCGGCTACCAGAACGCTCGTGAATCTCGGCGTCCTCATTTCCGGCCGTGGATCCAACCTCGGCGCCGTCCTCTCGGGGATCGAAGCGGGCCTCCTTCCGGCCCGGGTGGCGCTCGTGATCTCCAACAAAGCCGACGCCAAGGGCCTCGAGCGCGCCAAGGATGCGGGCGTCCCCACGCGGGTCATCCCGCACGGCGCGTATCCCGATCGCGCCGCGTTCGACGCCGCCCTCGTGGCCGCGCTGCGCGAGGCCTCCGTCGATCTCGTGGTCCTCGCGGGCTTCATGCGCCTCCTCACGCCGACGCTCCTGGACGCGTTCCCGAACCGCGTGGTCAACATTCATCCCGCGCTCCTGCCCGCGTTCCCCGGCGTCGATGCGCAGGCGCAGGCGCTCGCGTACGGCGCGCGGGTCACCGGCTGCACGGTGCACTTCGTCGACGCGGGCACCGACACGGGCCCGGTGATCGCGCAGACGGTGGTGCCCATCTTCGAAGGCGACGATCGCGAGACGCTCTCGGCGCGCATCCTCCCTCGCGAGCACGAGCTGCTCGTTCGCGCGCTCGCGTGGATCGCGCACGGCAAGGTCGAGGTGATCCCGCCCGCGCAGCCCGGCGGGCGCGCGACGGTGCACGTGCGGGGCGAGCGCACGTTCTTCGGGCTCGCGGAGGTGGTGGAGGATCGCCGGTGACGACGAAGCACTTCGACGTCATCGTCCTCGGCCGCTCGATCGGCGCGCTCACGGCGGCGGCGCTCCTCTCGCGGCGGGATTTCACGGTGCTCGTGCTCGGTCAGGGCGAGCGCGCGCCCACCTATCGGCTCGGCGCGCGCGTGCTCCAGCGGCGCGCGTTCACCATGCTCGCGGCCACCTCGCCCACGTGGAACAAGGTCGTGGTCGAGCTCGCTCAGTCGCAGACGTGGAAGCGGCGCATCCAGCCGGCCTCGCCGATGATGCAGATCCTCTCGCCGCGCCGCCGCCTCGACGTGCCGCCCGACGTGGCCCTCTTCGGCCGCGAGATCGATCGCGAGTACCCCGAGCTGCGTCGGCTCACGGACGAGCTCTACGGCGAGCTCGCGCGCGTCAACGGCGCCGCCGACGAGGCCTTCGAGCGCGACGCCGTGTGGCCGCCGGGCACGTTCTGGGAGCGCCGCGAGACCAACCGCTTCGCCGCGCTCTTGCCGCATGCGCGGGCCGAGCCCGACGCCGATCTGCTCTCCGAGTTCCCCCGCGCGCACGCCTTCCGGCAGATCGTGACCGCGTCGGTGCTCTTCGCGACCGACGTCTCCGCGCTGCCGCCGCCGTTCGCGGTGGCGCGGCTCCACGGCGCGTGGACGCGCGGCGTGTACACCCTCGCCCGCGGCGAGGAGGAGCTCGAAGAGTTCCTCGTCGATCGCATCGAGGCGCACGGCGGGCGCGTCCTCTTCGGCGATCGCGCCGCGTCGCTGCACCTCCGTCGCGGCGTCTCCGCGGGCGTCATGGTCGACGGCGACGTCACGCCCACCGGCGCGAGCTTCGTGCTCACCGACGCCGACGGCGAGTCGCTCGCGGTCCTCTCCGGCGGCGAAGGCATTCACAAGCGCGCGCAGCGCGAGTGGCCGCGCATCACCTCGTCGGTGGGTCGCTTCGTGGTCTCGCTGATCGTCAAGCGCGCGGGCCTGCCGGGGCCGCTCGGGCCCGAAGCGTTCCTGCTCTCGGGCGATCGATCGCCCGCTCGCCCGCGCCCCTCCGGCGAGCCCACCTCGCGCCGCAGCGTGCCGCCTTCGCCGCGCCCCGTGGTGCATCTCCAGCGCGTCGGCCGCACGGCCGAAGGCTCCGACGAAGAGCTGCTCGTGGCCGAGATGCTGCTGCCCGATCGCGGCCCCATCGCGCTCCATGAAGCGCGGCAATCCGTGCTCGCCACGGTGTGCGCCGAGCTCCCGTTCCTCTCGCGGCACCTCGTGGTGGTGGACTCGGTGCACGACGGCCTCCCCGTCTGGGTCTACGAAGGCGGCCAGCGAAAGCTCGTGGAGCGGGCCGCGCTCCGCGGCGCCTCGAGCACGCCCGAGCCCATGCTCCGCCAGCTCGAGGTCGACCCTCCGGGCTACCTCGGCCTCGCGGGCGAGCCCATTCGCGGCCCCATCGACCGCACGCTGCTCGTCGGCCGGAGCGTGCTCCCGGCGCTCGGTCAGGAGGGCCAGCTCCTCGCCGCTTGGGGCGCGGCGCGGCTCGTGACCAAGACCGATCGCCAAAAAGAGCGCATGCGCCGCGACATGTGGACGAAGGTCGAGATCGGGTGATCACGATGGGGCCGCGCCCGAAGAGCGCGCCTCCGCACGTGATCAGGTCTGGGAGCCCACCCGACCAGTGAACAAAATCATCGGTGTTTTCCGTGCCTAGGGGCGCACCCGTGGATCGACCGCCGCAGCTCGATTGCAGAAGCGTCGCGAGCCCGGGTAACGTTGTCACGCTGACGATGCCGAAAATGATCTTGGAGACGAGCATGCGCGCACCTCGACGGGCCTTCGCGTGGGCGACGGCCGCGGCCCTGTCTTGCGGTTCCGTTTCGGCCATGGCCGCGGAGCCCGGGCCGGACACGCTGCCGATCCACGTGATCGCGATCCAGACGGCCGACGCCGACGATCAAGCGGAAGCGCTCACCAAGGCGCTGCGCGTCGCGGTCCGCCAGGTCCCGGGCTGGTCGCTCGGCGAGGGCGACTACTCGCTCGAAGTGCTCGCGCTCAGCCTCAAGTGTCCCGAGCCGCCGGACGCCAACTGTCAGTCGCGCATCGCCGATCAGATCAAGAGCGATCGCTACGTGTGGGGCACGCTCAAGAAGAAGGACAAGAAGAGCGGGATGGTCTCCGGCGACCTGAACCTCTGGATCCGCGGCAAGGGGACGAGCAAGTTCCCCATCGAGTACAGCGGCAACCTCACCGATCAGAACGACGACTCGCTCCGCCGCATCGCCACCGACGCGATCAACAACCTCACGGGCGGCCCGCCCAAGGGCTCGATCCACGTGCACGCGGGCAACGTCGCGGGACAGGTCTTCCTCGATGGCCAGCCCGTCGGCGCGCTCAAGAACGGCGATGGCACCTTCATGGTCCCGGCCGGCTCGCACAAGCTCACGGTGAAGGCCGTCGGCTTCGCCGACACCGAGCGCCAGATCACGGTGAAGCCCACCGGCGCCCCGCTCGACGTCGCGCTGACGCTCACCGCGGGCGGCGATCGCACCCCTGTCAACGGGAAGCGCATCGGCGGCTACGCCGCCCTCGGCGCGGGCGTGGTGTTCGGTGTCGTCGGCTTCGTCTCCATGGCGCAGGTGAAGAGCGCGCAGGGCGCCATCGACGACGTCCGCCAGAACACGCCGAGCAACGTCGACGTCTGCGACAACATGGCGAACCCCGGCATCGTCAGCGCCTGCAACAAGGGCAAGACGTTCCAGACCGTGCAGATCGCGATGTTCCCGCTCGCGGCCGTCGCGGCCGGCGCAGGCATCTACCTCATCGCCACGAGCGGCAAGTCGGCGCCGAAGACGGGCAGCCTCCAGTTCCTTCCGCAGGTCGGCCCGCAGGGCGGCCGCCTGGATGTGACTTACAGCTTCTAGCGTGCACCTCCGCAGCACCCCGGCCGCATCGATTCACACGCGCGCTCGCGTGGGAGCAAGCTCGTGCGGGTGATCGCCGGACGGCTCGGCGGCCGCCGGCTCACGGCGCCGTCGGGGATGGCGACGCGGCCGACGAGCGATCGGGTGCGCGAGGCTTTGTTCTCCGCGCTCGGCGACGTCGAGGGAGTGCGCGTGCTCGACCTCTTCGCGGGAACGGGCGCGCTCGGGATCGAGGCTGTCTCGCGCGGCGCTTCGCGCGCCGTCTTCGTGGAGAACGCGCGCCCGGCGCTCACGTCCCTCCGCGAGAACCTGAGCGCGCTCGCTCTCGAGGCCGAGACGCGCGTCGTCGCCGCGCCGGCCGCGCGCGCGATCGCGACGCTCGCGAGCGACGGCCCGTTCGATCTCGTGTTCGCCGATCCGCCTTATGCGGCGCTCGCGGAGATCCCGCCGCTCGTCGCTGCGCTCGTCGCCGCCTCGGCGCTCGCGCCCGATGCGCGCTTCGTCCTCGAGCATGCATCGCGCGACGCGGCCCCTGGGCTCGCCCGCTTGGTCGCGCGGCCGAGCCGCACGTATGGAGATACCTCCATCACGATCTACGACACCGACGCCGGAGACGCGCCCGCGTGAGCCGTCGCACCCCGATGGAGCGCGGAGATCGAGGACGATCGTTGCGCGTCATCGTGCCGGTGCCGGGAGCGGCCGAGCGCTCGCGTCGGCCTCGTGCGTCACTTTCCTCCCCCGGGCTCGGATCGGGCCTGTAAACTCTGGGCGCCTTCATCCTTTCGGGAGGTCTCTTCGTGTCGGTTCCTTCGCAGCCTCCGCCTCCGGATCAAATCCCCGGGCACTCGTCGGGCGGCGGCCTCTACCTCGTCGGCGCGCTCGTCCTCATCGCCGGTGCCGTCGGCATCTTCTTCTGGAAGAAGTCCAGCTCGGCTCAGGTCACCGCGCAGACCGCCGCCGTCACCGCCACCGCCGCTCCCAAGCGTGAAGAGCCGCCGGCGCCGCTCTATGCGCCGCCGCCTCCGCCGAAGCTCGACGACGAGCCGGACGCGGGCGCCGACGCAGGCAAGCCTACGGGCAAGCCGGCGAGCTCCGGCGCGGCGAGCGCGGGCGCGGGCCCGTGCGGCGGCTCGTGCAACGGCGAGGCGACCGGGGCCCTCTCCTCGGCGCTGCGCGCGCGGGCGCAGTCGGCGCAGGGTTGCTATCAGCGCGCGCTGCGCACGTCCGAAGTCTCGGGTAGCCTCACGGTGAGCGTGCAGGTCGGCACCAACGGGCAGGTCTGCAGCGCCTCGCTGGCCAACGACACGGTCCACTCGGGCGAGATCGCCTCGTGCGTGCTGGGCCGCTTCCGCGGTCAGAGCTTCCCGCCCCCGTCGGGCGGTTGCATCGTCGCGAACATCCCCATCTCGTTCTCGATCAAGCAATAGGGTTCACCCATGCGCACCCCCCCTGCTTCGCTCGTCGTGAAGATCCTCGCCGGCACGCTGCTCGCGGCGTGCGCTTCGATCGCCGCATGCTCGACCGTCACCGGCGTCACGCCCGACTGCGAGTACAACGTCGACGAGAACGGGATCAAAGCGGTCGACGGCGGATGCCAGGGCGTCGCGCCGTGCGTCGACGCGAAGGGCAACGCCCAACCCGCGTCGGCGTGCTGCGTCGACAGCAAGGGTGAGCCGCTCACCGGCGACACGCTCGCGGCCTGTCTCTACAGCTACGGCGAAGGCCCCGCGCCCACCACGAGCAGCTCCAGCAGCTCGGGCGGCGGCGGTGGCTCCGGCGGTGGCATGCAGGGCTCCGGCGGCGGCGGTTCCTGAGCCGACCGATGGCAGGCGTGCTGCTCACCGTCGCGTACGACGGCGGGCCCTTCGCAGGGTTCGCGACGCAGCCGGGGCAGCGCACGGTGGCGGGCGAGCTGCTCGGCGCGCTGCGCGCGGTGGATCCGAACATCCGCGACATCCGCGGCGCCAGCCGCACCGACGCGGGCGTGCACGCGCACGGCCAGCGCGTCGCCTTCGACACCGCGGCCACCATCCCGCCGCGCGGCTGGGCCCTCGCCGTGTCGCGCCACCTCCCGAACGAGATCGCGGTGCGCCGCGCCGCCATCGTCCCCGAAGGCTTCTCCCCGCGCTTCGGCAACCTGGGCAAGCGGTATCGCTACTTGATCCTGCGCGACCCGGTGCGCGATCCCTTCCTCGAAGGCCGCGCCTGGCGCGCGCCCGGCATCTCCGGCGACGAAGCGCTCGCGCGCGCGCAGGCGGAAGCCGCGCTCGCCGTGGGCACGCACGACTTCGCCGCCTTCCGCTCGAGCGCCGACGAGCGCGCCAACACCACGCGCACCATTCGCTCGCTCACCGTCACCGCCGATCCCGGTGACCCGCGGCTCATTCGCGTCGACGTGGAGGGCACCGCGTTCCTCCACAACATGGTGCGCATCCTCGTGGGCACGCTCGTCGACGTGGCGCGCGGTCATCGCGAGCCGGGCGCGATCGCGCGGGCCTTGGCTTCGAAGAACCGTCGCGACGCCGGCATCACCGCGCCCGGCGAAGGCCTCTACCTCGTGGAAGTGCTCCTCGCGGACGAAGGCGCCGACGTCTGGCCTCCGCTCGCCTGACGTCCATCGCCCAGGCTCACAGCTCGCTCCCGATCGTCCTTCCCAAAGGCTGCATCGGTATCGGTGTGGCCGGCTTCGCGATGTCCTTCGCCACCGCAGCCAACGGCGCCGCCGTCGGGCTCGCCGTGATCGCCGGCTTCGCCTTCACCACCGGCTTCGCGCTCGCCTTCGGCTCCTCCGTCGCGACGGGCGCCTGTGTCGCAACGGGCGCCGCCGTCGCGCTCGCTTCCGCTTCCGTCGGCGCGGGGCTCGCCGATGGTTGCGTGGACGCAACGATCGCCGGAGGCTCGAAAGCAGGCGCCTGCGGCCCCATCGTCACCGGGCCTCCCGCTGCGGAGGCCATGCGCCCCGACGTGTGCCCGAGCAATCCATAGGCACCGAGGCCGCCGACGATCATCGCCAACATCGCGGCCGCGCCGATCGCCATCGTGCGACCCGCGCCCGCTCCGTGCTCGCGATGGATCGGCGCCAGCGAATCACCGGACACCGTCTTCGCGAGCCCGAGCTCCACCGCGCTCACGCCATCCAATGCGCGCGGCACGCGCGGTGGGAGGAGCGTGTCGTCCGGATCGATGGGCACGCCGGCCTCGACGGCCCACGCGGTGATCGCGGCCTGCAGCTCGGCCGCGCTCTGGTAGCGGCCGGCGGGGTTGCGCACCATCGCGCGCGTGATGATCGCGGCGAAGCCGGCATCGAGATCCGGCGCGGCCACGCCCGCGGGCACCGGCGATTCGAGCGCGATCTTGAACACCAGCTCGTTGAACGTCGCCGCGTTGAAAGGCACGCGGCCCGTCACGGCCTGATAGGCCACGACACCGACGGAGAAGAGATCGCTGCGCGCATCGATCTCCTGCCCGCGCGCCTGCTCGGGCGACATGTAGAACGGCGTCCCCACCACGGCGCCGCTGCTCGTCATGGAGAGATCCGTGTCGACGGCGAACTTGGAGACGCCGAAGTCGAGGATCTTCACGAAGTCGCGCCGCCCCGCGCGTCCCTGCGCGAGGAACACGTTGTCGGGCTTGAGATCGCGATGCACGATCCCCGCCTCGTGCGCGGCCCCGAGGCCCGCGAGGAGCTGATGGAGGATGCCCGCGATCTCGGCCGCGGGGAGGCGCCCCTTGCGCCGGATGCGATCGCCGAGGCTCTCGCCTTCGAGCAGCTCCATGACCATGAAGCGATCGCCTTCGGGCGTGCTGCCGAGATCGATCACCTCGACGATGTGATCCGATCCGATGCGGCCCGCGGCCTGCGCCTCGCGCTCGAAGCGCGCGACGGCATCGGCCTTCGCGGCGATGCTCTGGTGCAGGACCTTGATGGCGACGCGCCGGCGAATGCGCGTGTTCTCGCCCTCGTACACCGCGCCCATGCCGCCTTCGCCGAGGAGGCGGGCCATGCGGTACTTGCCACCGTCGATCGTGTGGCCGGGTTTGAAGGTCAGGGCGCGTGGCCCCGTGTCGTGACGCTCGCCCTCCATGCCCGACGGCGGCTGCAAGGGTCGGGCCGGAGGGCATGATCGCGACAAGCCCCTGTTCCCACAGCGCAATCCCACCCATCGCGCCGCCGGCCGTTAGCCTGCTGACGCATCGAGCGCGCTTACCCGTCAGCGTTTCGATCGCGGCGATCACGGGCGCCTTCGCCGTCGCGCCGATCCCTCATTCACACGGCTGATGACTTTGTCCGTGATCGCGTATCTCGATGCGACGAGCGCCAGGCTCTGGAAATTGAGGGTGGATCGCGGGGTGATGGGGCCCCGACGCGAGTCCCCGCCGTGTGAATCAGAGCTCCGACGGCACCGTGCGCGGCCCAGGGATCACGGGCGCTGGCGGGGGCGCGTCCACCTTCTTCGCCGTCGCGCTCGGCGCGGACGCCGCCGTCTTCGCGACCGTCGCCGCCGGCACGCGGGCCGCGACCACCACCGCCGTGCTGTGCGCGGGCGCCGGATGCGTGGAGGCGGCGGGCGGCGCCGACGCGGAGATCGCCGCGGGCGGCGCGGCGATCACGGCGCTCACCAGCGGCGCGACGGTGCTCTTCTCGGGGCTCGATCGTGCCACCAGCATCAACACCGCGACGCCGGCCACCACCCCGAGCGCCGCGACGAGGCTGAGCGCCACCGTCGCCAGCGAGCGGCGCCGTCGTGGCACGTAGAGCTGCGTCGTCGCTTGATCGAGCCCGCCCGAGACGCGCGCGCTCGGCGGCGGCGATGCCGAAGGCGGCGCGCCCGTGTCCCAAGGGATCACGCCCGGCGCCGCGGGCGCGCCGGCATGCGCGAGCCACTCGGCCAGCGCTTCGTACAGCGCGCGCGCCGTCGCGTATCGTTCGCTCGGCTCGCGCGCCATCGCCTTCTGGACGATGGCGATGAAGCCGGGATCGACGTCGGGCGCGAACGACTCGATGGGCGCCGGCACCTCCAGCACGATGCGGAAGATCAGCTCGTTCAGCGTGGCCGCGTCGAACGGCACCTTCCCCGTGACGCACTCGTAGAGCATCACGCCGACGGAGTAGAGATCGCTCCGCGGATCGATCTCCGCGGCGCCCTTCGCCTGCTCGGGCGACATGTAATAAGGCGTGCCCAGGGCCGCGCCCGGCGCCGTCGCGCTCATGTCGTCGGCCGCGAACTTCGACACCCCGAAGTCGAGGATCTTCACGAAATCGCCGCCGCGCCCGCGCACGAGGAACACGTTGGCCGGCTTGAGATCGCGGTGCACGATATCGGCCGCGTGGGCCGCGCCGAGCCCCGCGAGGAGCTGACACGCGAGCGCCGCGGCCTCCTCCGGTCGCAGGCGCCCGCGCGCCGCGAGACGTTCGCCGAGCGTCTCGCCTTCGAGCAACTCCATCACGAGGAAGCGCGCCGTCGCGTGCCCCGGCGCGGCGAGGTCACCCAAGTCGAAGACCTCGACGATGTGCGGCGACCCGATGCGCCCGGCCGCCTGCGCCTCGCGCTCGAACCGATGCACCGCCGATGAAAGCTCGGCCACCGTGGGCAGCAGCACCTTCAACGCCACGCGCCGGTGGATGAGGACGTGCTCCGCCTCGTACACCGCGCCCATCGCGCCTTCGCCGATCTTGCGGGCGATGCGGTAACGACCGGCGTAGGTCTGTCCGACCTCGAGCAACATGGGCGGCTGGACGCTACCACGCCGGCGGCCCGTGATCGGTTCCAGGAGCCGTGATCCTCGCGTGGGATCGCCCGCGCGCGGCGCTTTACCACCGGCGGTGGTCGCAGTACGGAGCCCCTTCATGGACGTCGGTCTCGATCGCCTCTCTCAGCTCGACCCGCTCGTCGCGCGCCTCCGCGCCTCCCGCGTGGGGCTGCTCGCTCATCCGGCCAGCGTGGATCGCGGGCTCCTCCATGCCGCCGAGGTCTTGCATCGCCTCGGCATTCGGCCGCGCATCTTCTTTGGACCCGAGCACGGCTACGGCGGCGAGGCGCAGTACATGGTCGCCGTGGCCTCGGCCACCGATCTGCGCACGGGCTCGCCCATCGTGAGCCTCTACGGCGACGACTTCTCCGATCTCTCGCCCAAGCCGGAGCACCTCGCCGACCTCGACGTCCTCCTCATCGACCTCGCCGACGTCGGCTCGCGCTATTACACCTTCGTGTGGACGGCGCTCCTCGCGCTCCGCGCCGCGCACGAGGCGGGCGTGCAGGTCATCCTCCTCGATCGACCGAACCCCATCGGCGGCCTCGCGGCGCAGGTCGAAGGTGCCACGCAGCGGGAGGGCTTCCTCTCCTTCGTCGGCCTCGAGCCCATGCCCATCCGTCATTCGCTCACGGTCGGCGAGATCGTCGCGCTCTTCGCGGAGCGTGATGGCCTCTCGCTCGGTGCATCGGGCGCGCTCGCGATCGTGCCCGCGCGCGGCTGGGATCGGGCCCGCACCGCGGCCGCGTGGGATCGGCCCTTCGTGATGCCGTCGCCGAACATGCCGACCGAGCTCACCGCCCTCGTCTATCCGGGCGGCTGCCTCCTCGAAGGCACGAACATCTCGGAAGGCCGCGGCACCACGCGTCCCTTCGAGCTCGTCGGCGCGCCTTGGATCGACGGCCACGCCCTCGCGCGCGGCCTCGCCGACACCGGCCTGCCGGGCTTCGTCGCGCGTCCGCTCACCTTCCAGCCGACCTTCCAAAAGCACGCCGGCCTCATCTGCGGCGGCGTGCAAATCCACCCGACCGACGAAGCCACCTTCCGCCCCGTGGCCACCTACGTCGCCTTGATCGCGATCGCGCGCCGCCAAGATCCCGAGCGCTTCCGCTTCCGCAGCGATCGCTACGAGTACGTGGACCACATCCCCGCGCTCGATCTCCTCCTCGGCAGCGGCGACGCCCGCCTCGCCATGGAAGCCGGCGAGCCCGCCGCCGACATCGCCCGCCGCGCCGCCGCGCCCGATCCCGCCTTTCCCGACACCATGGCCCGCGCCGCCGCCGCCGCCCAGCGCGCCGCCATTGCATAGCGATCGCGGCGCCCCACCATTGCGGGTGCCGGCGCCCCCCTCGAAATGGACGTCAGCCGCGCCTGCCTCGCAATGGTTGGCAGCCGCGGCTGACTCGAAATGGTAGTCGCGCGAAGGTCTACTGGGACAGGCTCTAAACCCACTTCTTCTCGCGGTACCACGCGAGCGTGCGGCGCACGCCTTCGACCACGTCGAACTCGGGCGTGTAGCCGGTGTCGGCGCGGAGGGCGTCGTGCTGGCAGGTCCAAGCCTCTTGGGCGCCCATCAGCGCCTTTTGCTTGTTGAAGAGGCGAGGCTTCTTATCGAAGCGCGTGGCGAGCTCGCCGCCCACCGCGGCGATGTCGACGAGCACCTCGGGCAGGTTCAACGTCAGCACGCGGCGGCCGCTCTCGCGGATGATGTGCTCTTGGTAATCGCCCCAGGTGATCGGCTTGCCATCGCAGACGAAGTAGCCTTTGCCCTTCGTCGCCTCGGCCTCGGCCGCGTCGAGGATGGCGCGCACCAGATCGTCGACGTACACGGTGGAGAACCAGCGCTCGCGGTTCCCGAAGTACACGTTGAGCCCGCGCTCCACCGACTTGAACAGCTCCAGGTAATCGACGTCGCCCGGGCCGTAGACGCCGCCGGGCCGGATGATCGTCCACGGCACCGCGTCGCCTGCCGCTTCGAGCACCTGCTCCGCCTCGAGCTTGCTCTTCCCATAGAACTCGATGGGACGGCGCGAGTCCGTCTCCCGGTGCGGAGCGTCCTTCTTCGAGGGGCCATACGACGCGAGCGACGAGACGTGCACGAAGCGGCGCGTCTCGGGGAACGCTTCGCGGAGCGCGTCGATCATGTTTTGCGTCGGCATCACGTTGGCGCGCTGGAAGTCGTGGTACGTGACGCCCTTGGTGGCGCCGGCCACGTGGTAGACGAAGGCGGGCTTCTCCTTTTCGACGAGGCGGCGGAGCGCGTCCCGATCGTCGTACTCGACCACCGCCGAGCGACCGCGCTTGGCCTCCGGCGATCCGGGCCGGCGCAGCGCCACCACATCGGCCCCCGCGTCGAGGAGCGCGTCCCTGAGCCGGCTGCCGATGAAGCCGCTCGCGCCCGTGATCAACACCGTGCCCTGGATGGTTCGGTTACCCATGCTGGGCGGCTAGTGCGCCGGGACGGCCGGCGCGGCAAGCGATCGATGTGCGCTCCCGCCGCACCACCGCTCGCCGCGCGCCCCTTCCACGCTTCGCGGCGCCTCTCGTTCCGCAGCCCCGACGCAGTGGTGCTAGGCTTCGGCGGGGAGCTTCACATGCGCTTTGGATTTTCTTGGACCGCCGTGGCGGTCGTCGTCGCGATGGCCCTCGTGCCCATGAAGACCGCGGGGTGCGGCGGCAAAACGGTTTGCATCAAGGCCACGGCGGGCACTTGCCCGTCGTCGTCGGAGGTGACGAAGTTCTTCGGCGACGGCTGCTCGTCGGAGATCTCGTCCGTCGACGGAGAGGGCACCTTCGACGGCCAGTTCTGCTGCTATCCGGTGACCCCGTTCAGCGGCTCGTTCACCGATGACGTGACGGTCGGGTGCTTCGGCTCGGGCGGCTTCGCCGAGGGCGGGTTCGGTGGCATCGGGGGCTGCGACGGTTGCGGCTGCGGCGCCTGCGGCGGTGTCGATGTCGGAGGCGCCGGCGGCGTCGGCGGCGGGTGTGCCAACTGCATCTCGCAGGTCTCCAACGGGGGCGACCCCGACTCGCTCTGTCCCATCTCCGTCGAGCCCTTCAACCAGCTGCTCGATTGCGCGTGCAGTGTTTGCCAAGTCGAGTGCGTCGACTCCACCTGCGCTTCCGCGAGCCTCACCTCGACCTGCGCCGACTGTCTGCAGAGCAACTGCTCAGCCGTGTTCATCAACTGCGCGAACGACATCTGAAGACGTGACCGACGCGCGTCGCGGATAGGGAGAGAGGCCGAGGAGCCCGAGGCGCTCCGAGGCCGGCTTCCCCGTGACGCGCGGCGCACGGCCACCTTCTCGGTCCCATCTGGACCCCGGCCGGGCTGCTCTCCTGCCGCGTCCGGCGGAACGCGCCGGACGGCCGCGCTCCCTCCATCCGCTCCGAGGCCTGTTGTGCTAACAGGAGAGCGCCATGTTCGAAACGCTCGCCAAAGGCTTCCGCCAGGCTCGCAACCGACTCGCTGGTCTCACCGAGCTCACCGAGTCGAACATCGAGCCCGCGCTCCGCGAGGTGCGGCTCAGCCTGCTCGAAGCCGACGTCGAGATCGGCGTCGTCAAAACCTTCCTCGCGCGGGTGAAGCAGAAGGCCGTCGGCCAGACGCTGCAGAGCCGCATCAAGCACCAAGACGAGACGCACGCCGTCTCGGCGAGCGACCTCTTCGTCAAGTCCTGTCACGACGAGCTCGAGGAGATGATGGATTACGAAGGCGAGCCCATCGCCTTCGCCGCCTCCGGCCCGACCGGCATCATGATGGTCGGCCTCCAGGGCTCCGGGAAGACGACCACCTGCGCCAAGCTCGCGCGGTACCTCGAAAAGCAGGGCAAGAAGCCGCTCCTCGTGGCCGCCGACATGCAGCGTCCGGCCGCCGTCGAGCAGCTCAAGGTGCTCGGCGAGCAGCTCAAGATCCCGGTCTTCAACATCCCCGGCGAGTCGCCGGTGGCCATCTGCGCCGCGGCCCGGGCCGAAGCGGCGAAGCAGAAGCGCGACGTCATCATCTACGACACCGCCGGCCGCCTCGCGATCGACGAGCCGCTCATGCAGGAGCTCGCCGAGATCAAGCAGAAGACCACGCCCGACAACATCTTCCTCGTGGTCGATTCGATGATCGGTCAGGACGCGGTGAAGACGTCGCGCTCCTTCCACGAGCGCCTCGCCGTGAGCGGTGTGGTCCTCACCAAGCTCGACGGCGACGCCCGCGGCGGCGCGGCCTTGAGCATCAAGGAGGTCACGGGCGCGCCCATCGTCTTCGCCGGCATGGGCGAGACCACCGACAAGCTCGAGCCCTTCCGCGCCGACGGCATGGCGAGCCGCATCCTCGGCATGGGCGACGTCGTCGGCCTCATGCAGAACTTCGAGGAGGTCATCGACCAGAAGAAGGCCGAAGAGGACGCCGCGCGCCTCATGAGCGGCGACTTCACGCTCGAGGACTTCCTCGAGCAGGTCCGCATGATCCAGAAGATGGGCTCCCTCAAGGACTTGGTGGAGAAGCTCCCGCTCGGCGGCATGTTCCCCGGCGGCCTGCCCACCGACGTGAACCTCGACGATCGCGAGCTCGTCCGCATCGAGGCGATGATCCAGTCGATGACCCCCTTCGAGAAGGGCGACCCCTACGCGCTCATCCGCGAGCCGAAGCGCGTCGATCGCATCGCCAAGGGCTCCGGCTCGAAGCCCGAGGCCGTGAACGAGCTCGTCCAGAAGTTCTTGTTCATGAAGCAAATGATGGGCGGCCTCGGCCAGAACCTCGGCCTCATGGGCAAGATCCCGGGCATGAAGCAGATGGCCATGGCCCGGAACATGAAGAAGATGATGGGCGGCGGCGGCATGCCGGGCGGCTTCCCGGGCATGCCGGGCATGGGCGGCTTCCCTGGGATGCCGGGCATGGGTGGCTTCCCCGGTATGGGCGGCTTCCCTGGGATGCCGGGCATGGGTGGCTTCCCCGGTATGGGCGGCGGCGCCGAAGGTCCGAGCATGACCAAGATGCGGACCCTCTCGCAGGCCGAAAAGAACGCGAAGAAGGCGCAGCGCAAGCGTGAGCGCGACGCCCGCAAGAAGGGCCGTCGTTAGTGTCGTTGCGAAGTTGGGTGAGCATCGCTCCGGTGCTCCTCCTCGCCGCCTGTCACGCGGATCCACCAGGCCGTGAGCGCGACGCGGGCGCCGCGCCCTCGCGTCCGGCCAGCGCCGCCAAGGATGCGCGCACCGTCATCAAGGACTTGAATGCCAAGGCCCTGCCGGCGGGCTCCGCCATCGTCATCGATGGCAAGCTCGACGACGCGGCGTGGGCGCAGGCCGAGAGCACCGGCTCCTTCGTGGACGTCGGATCCGGCCGCGAGAACCCGGGCGCGCCCACGTTGGGGAGCGCGCGCCTCCTTTGGGACGATCGCTACCTCTATGTCGGCTTCGAGGTCACCGACAAGAAGGTCCACGGCGGGTGGCCCGCGGGCGCGAAGGATCCGCACCTGTGGGAGAAGGATACCGTCGAGATCATGATCGACCCCGACGGTGATGGGGACAACAAGGACTACTACGAGATCCAGATCAACCCGCAGAACCTCGTCTTCGACACCCAGTACGACGGCTACAACTCCCCGAACGGCAATGGCCGTGGCCCCTTCGGTCACGAGGAGTGGAGCGCTGGGCTCGAAAGCGCGGTGGTCGTTCACGGTACCATCGACAACGACGACGACGCGGACCGCGGTTACACGGTGGAGGCGAAGATCCCCTGGGCCTCCTTCACCAAGGCGCAGAAGTCTCCACCGGTGCCCGGCAGTACATGGCGAATGAACTTCTACGCCATGAAGAACAACGGCGGGACAGCCTGGTCACCCATCTTGGGAATGGGCAACTTCCACCGCGCCTCCCGCTTCGGCCGCGTTCACTGGGTGAAGTAGCGCCGCCGGAGCCCGCCGTCTCGGCTCCTCCTCCCAACGACCCAAGCGCGCTCGGCGCCCAAAGCGATCGCCTCGCCATCGTTGGAGCGGCGTCACTTCGTGGTGCTCGCGAGAGGCGCGCTCTGCGCTCTCCCGTGCTCGGCCCAGGGTCGACTCACCCTCCATCCGTAGCTCGGCTCACGCAAAGCTCCGGCGTTTTGCCTGGTGGCTCGACCCTACGAGTCGTCATGGGGTGACGTCCGAGGCCGGTGTCGACCGGCGTTTTGCCCGATGGGTGGAGTCGTCATGGGGTGACGCCCGGCGCCGGTGTCGACCCCATGAGTCACCATCGCGGCTTGGTCCAGCGACGCTGGAGCGACCCTTGGAGTCGGCCCCGCATCGTGGCTCGGCTCACGCACGGCGCTTGGAGGGTTGAGCCGAGCCTGCCCGCGCCGCGCCTCGCACATGGCACCGGCATGCTGCCTGTTGGGTCGACCCTCGAGTCGGCCCGCTCTCGCGTCACGTCTTGCTCCGGCACTTTGCCCATTGGGGTGAGCTTTGGAGTCGGGCTCGTCACATGTGTGGCCCGCGGCCGGGTGCGGTCGAGGGCGTGATTGAGGGCGCCTTCCCGCTCAACCATTGATGAGCGCGCTACCACATCTAGTGGTCGATATTGGCCGTCTCCCCAAGATGTGGTGTTCAATGCGCGATGCTCATCGTGGACGCACGCATCGTTTGGCCGGCCGCCGCCACGTGGTTGTGAAGTCGGTCGCTCGAAGGGCGATGAGATGGCTCCATGCGTCATCCGCGCTGATGGGTCACCACGTAGAGGTCGCCCCCGCGCCAACCATGCTCGTTGGCGCCTCGGGTGGAGGCTTCATGGAACCCGTCTGGACAGATTGCCGGCAAGCGGTCTGTCCCACCGCCTTTCATCCTTGGAAGGCATTCGGGCCGATGGGGAAGGGAGGTTGGGCGCCCCGAGAAGGGGCCTTGGCGAGCCCAAGGAGGGAACGGACGACTGCCATGCGCCGGGTGCAGCCGGCCTTCAGACGGGCAGAACGAGGCTCCCTCCCACGACTGCAACGCCGGTCGAGCGCGCCTGTTCTCTCCAGCGCCCAAGCGCGCCTGGGGGCATATGGGGCTGCACTTCAGCTGCTTTACGACGGCTTCGCGCTCGGGCACCCAATGCCTCAAACCTCGCCGCGCTTCGCACGGCCTGGTGTCGCCGGCCGGCGGCGCCGGGCGTTTGGCGCCGGCGGGCCGCCCCGTGAGTGACGGTTTGGAGCGCACTTTCGACGCGCGGCGCGCGTTTCATCGCGCTTCGGATGACGCGTGTCGAGAGACGAGCAGGGAAGCGACGTTGAGCGGGGAGGGAGCAGGAAGACAGCAGGAAGACAAAATGGATGGAGCGAGGCCACCCCGCCTCGCGGGACCCTCGCTCCATCACTTGCGGTGACGGCTCAGCCTACCTCGGGACCGCCGACTCCCTCTCGGGAGGCGCGGTTTCCGGCGGGGGCTGGCTGCCCCGCTGCTAAACGCTACGCCAAACGGACGATGGTACCGATAGAGCTGCTCTGCCCTGCTTTGGAGGCCGGCTTCTCGGCGCGGCCTCCGGGGGAGCGAGCGACGCTTTCTCGGTCAAACCATCAGCGCGGGAAGTAGCGGGTCGCGCGCTTCTGACCCTTCGAGCCGATCTTCTTGTCGGAGAGGAGCTTGCGGATCGGGAGCGTGAGCTCCTTGGTCGAGTTGGCGAGCGCCTTGGCGATCTGCTCCACGCCCTGACCAGGGTTCGACTTGATGTGGTTGAAGACCTCTTCGGTGATCGTCGCGAGCTGCGCGGGGGTGCGCTTCTCGCCGGCCTTGCGCTTGGAAGACGCCTTGGCCGGAGCAGCCTTGGCCGGAGCAGCCTTGGCAGCACGCGCCTTGGGCTCCTCCACCACCACCTTGGCGGGACGACCGGGCTTGCGCGCGGCGGGAGCACCGGACTCGCCACCCTTCTTGAGAACCTCCTCGACCGCCTCGAGAGCCTGGCGGCGAATGAGAGCGCTCAGCTCGTTGACGAATGAATCAACACGGGACCGGAGATCATGTTCGACGTCGCTCATATGAAACATCGAGTCTCATGAAAAACAGATCTTGTCAACGCCGCCTGTCAAGATTCTCACTCTTTTTTTTACCCGGTTCCAGCGCCGGGGGGAGCGGATCCGTTTTGAGGCTCCTTCTCTCTCCCATCCGGATCGGATTCTTCCCGACAGGCGAGCTGACTGCCACTTCGTGGCTCGCGATCGAACGCAGCAGCACGATACGTGAATCGTAATGATTTCGCGGCCCACGGTGGGAGCGTTCGGGGCCGTCAGGCATGCTCGACATGGCGTAGGCGGAGCACGGTGATCTCGGGTGGAGCGCCCAAGCGGATGGGAGGTCCGGTGGTGCCGAGGCCGGGGCTCACATAAAGGACGGCGTCGCCTGCGCGGTAGCTGCCGGCGTGGAAGCGATACGACAGACGCGAGAGGTTGAGGCGCGTCGGCAAGAATGGGACTGCGAGCTGACCCCAGTGCGTGTGTCCGCCGAGCACGACGAGAGCGCCTTGGCGCGCGAGCTCGGGAAGAGCTGTGGATCATGCGCGAGCGCGATGATCGGCTGTCCCTCCTTCGCACCCATGAGCGCCCTTCGCACATCGGCACGACGGCTCCAGGTGTCGTCGATGCCCGCGATGGTGATGGCATCCGCCCCGCGTGCGATGGTGAGGTGATCGTTGCGCAGCATCGTGACACCGCGGGCGCGAATCCGATCCACGAGCTGCTCGCCGTCACCGAAGTAGTCATGGTTCCCCATGACGGCGATCACCCCGTCTCGACCTCGCATGGCCGAGAGCACGTCGGCGACATCGGCGTGGAACGCATTGCCGTGCGTGACATAGTCGCCGGTGAGGGCCACGAGATCGACATCGAGCGAAGCGACGCGACGGATCCATGTCTCCGCAGATGAGCGGGGCCAGAGACCGCCGATGTGGAGATCGGAGAGGTGCGCGATCCGGTATCCATCGAACGCCGCGCCGAGCCCGATGACGGGCACATCGATGGTGCGTACGCGGAGCCAACGCCGGCGCACGGCCACGCCGTATGTCGTGATCAAGAGCGCTCCCGCATAAGCCCCGAGCGCCGCCGCGCCGAGCCGTGATGAGAGCCCCGCCGCGCCGGTGACGGCGGCATGGATGAGGACACCGATGACGGCGATGACGAGGGGCGGCCAGGCAGCGATGGTGGCGCACCAGTGTGCGTACCAAGGCTCCTCGACGAGCCACGCTTTCCACCGCGGGAGAGGCGCGTCGCGGCGCAGGCGTCGCAGGCGCCCGCGGAGGAGCGCGACTCCCAATGCGGCGAAGAATGCAGCGAAGAGCCAAGCGTACGGCACGCCGGCGCGCGCGAGCACGTGATGGACGGCCGCGGCGAAGGGAAGGTGAGAGATCAGCGTGACCGTTAAAATCGCAATCCAGAATCGCCGCATTGCCGATCGGGGAAGCACGATGGCGCGCTCGCCGCGGCGCCGCAAGCGGCGGAGGGAGCGGAAGAGGTTTCGATGAAGATCGCGTCACGGGAATTCCTTCGCGAAGAGGAGAAGTCTCCCGCGCCGGTAGCAGAACGCGCAGAGCACGTTGGTGTCGTCGTCGATGTCGATGAAGCCCGCGAACGCTTCGACCCGTCACCAGACATCATGACAGACCGGAACGCATGTGCCGCAGTCGCGGAGACAGTCGCTGCACATCTCCTCCGCTACGCGCGCCGCTGCCGCACGACGGCGACAAGTGTCACAATTGCTGAGACGACGGAGGCACGTCTCGCCTGCATCGCATCCATTGTTGCTGCACGGCGGACCGCCGCCGCGTCGTCTGCAAATGGTTGGCGCGCGTGTCGCGCATGCGCGGCTCCGAGTCGGCGAACGGCACGTCCGATTCTGCGCGCCCGCGACCCGTGGGTCGCAACCGGACACCAGCGTTTGTCTCGGCGGACATTCGTCATGCATGCACGCGCACGTGTCGCAGTCGGCGGCAGAGCGACTACAAGTCTGACCGGCATCGCACCTCTCGCCGTTGCAAACGGATCCATCGTTCCGTGACCAGGCGCTCGACCACGATGATGTGGCGCTGCTCGATGACGAGCTCATCTCGATGATGGCGATCATCGTGTCGATGATGATGAAGCGCTGCTCATGACGAGCTCATGTCGATGATGATGTCGCGCTGCTCGATGACGAGCTCATCTCGATGATGACGATCTCATGTCGATGATGATGTCGTTGAAGCTCGCCGCGAGGATGATCTCGTGTCGATGATGACGACGACGCACGCGATGACGTCGAAGTACGTCTCGAGGATGATCTCGTGTCGATGATGATGATCGCCTCGAGGATGATCCGGTGTCGATGATGACGAGGCGCGTGATGATGACGAAGCGCGTGTCGGGGATGATCTCGTGTCGATGATGTCGATGATGTCCAAGCGCCCGATGATGTCGAAGTACGACGAAGCGCTCGGTGCGTCGAGGCTCGTCTCGATGACGAGCTGTTCGATGAAGAGCTGCTCGATGATGATGACGAGCTCGCCTCGATGAGGATGCTCTTCCATCGATGACGAGGCGCGCGATGGGAGCGCGATGCTCGAGCATGATGAGCTGGTCGATGCGCGGTGGGGGATGATGAGCTCGATGTCGGGCTGGGCTTGGATGATGAGGCAGAGATCGGCTCGCTGCTCGCGGTGGTGATGGTGCGGTCGAATTCGTCGGCGGCGTTTCGTGCGTCGATGGGCCGCGAATGGAGGACGGGAGAGGGCGAGCACGGCGCGTCGAACGAGGGCTCACGACACATCCGGTGCCGTGACGGGCGCGCGGGCCCCGCCGATCGCATGTCCGGTCTCGCGTCCTCGGGGGCGGCGTGCTACCGCGGGGGGCCGAGCATCGACGAGCGAGACGCCATGGCCGAAGATCCCAAGACGATTCCCGTCAGCGTGAAGGCGCCCCACGGCGCAAAGGTGATGGAGATCCAGTGGGCCGACGGGCACAAGGCCGTCCTTCCCCACGAGATCCTGCGCGGGTACTGCCCCTGCGCGAATTGCCAGGGCCACGGCGGGGCCATCCATTTCGTGCCCGGCGGCGATCTCGACATCCGCGACATCCAACAGATCGGCAACTACGCGCTCCAGTTCACCTGGGGCGACCGGCACGACACCGGCATCTACACGTTCCGCTATCTGCGTTCGCTCTGTCAGTGCGAAGACTGCAAGCCCAACTTCAACCCGGAGCGATCCCCCTGAGCCGTCCCGCTGCTCCCCGTCGCGATGGGTCCACCGGACCCAAAGCATCGTCCTCCAAGGGCGCTTCCAAAAGCGCGGTCACCAAGGGCGCGCCCGCGCCGAGCAAAGGCGCGCCTGCTCCTGCCAAGAGCAAGAGCGCGCCCGCGCCGAGCAAAGGCGCGCCTACTCCCGCCAAGAGCAAGAGCGCGCCTGCGCCGAGCAAAGGCGCGCCCGCCGCTTCCAAAGGCGCGGTGTCGTCCAAGCCCGATGATCCGCACCGCATCGTCGCGGCCGATTTCGTGGCGGGCGCCGCGTCGGGCGGGACGTTGCCGGCGCCGATCGGCGCGGAGATCGCGTTTGCCGGTCGATCGAACGTCGGCAAATCGAGCCTCATCAACACGCTGGTTCAGCGTCGGGGCCTGGTGCGCACGGGCGCGACGCCGGGGCTCACCCGGCAGGTGAACATCTTCGAAGCGCGCGCCGCCGACGGGATGGTCTTCCATTTCGTCGATCTGCCCGGCTACGGCTTCGCGCGGCGATCCAAGGCCGAGACGGCGGCGTGGGCCACGTTGATCGAGGGGTACTTGGGGCAGCGCTCGACGCTGGCCGCGGTGGTGCTCATCGTCGACGCGCGGCGCGGGCTCGAAGAGGACGATCAGCAGCTCATCGATTTCATCGACGCGGCCGAGCTGCCCTCGCGCCGTCCGGTGCAGGTGATCCTCGTCGCCACCAAGCTCGACAAGCTCCCGCGCAGCGCGCACAAGCCCACCCTCGAACGGCTGAGGAGCCTCACCAAACGCAAGGTCTTCGGCTTCTCCGCGGAGACGGGCGAGGGGCGTGAAGAGCTCCTGCGCGCGCTCCGCCGCGCGGCCTTCGGTGAGCCCGCGCGCGCAGCCGAAGCCGAGCCTCGGGTGGGCTCGGGTGGTGGCCCGGTCGGCCCCGATCAAAACGGTTGACGCTCCCCCCGCGGATCTCTTTTGCTGGACCCCGATGACCTCTGGCGAGAAGCCGAGCAGAGCCGAACGCGACGCCCAGGATGCGGCGGCGATGGCTCGCGTTCTCGCCGGGGACGACAGCGGCCTCTCCGAGCTCTACGATCGCCACGCGCCCTTCGTCTTCGGCGTGGCCCTCAAGATCGTGCGCGGGCAGGAGGAGGCCGAGGACGTGGTGCACGACGCCTTCGTGGCCATCGTCGAGCGCGCCGATCAGTTCCGGCCCGAGCGCGGCAGCGTGGCCGCGTGGCTCGTGACCACCGTGCGCAACCTGGCGCTCGATCGCGCCCGCCGCCGCATCCGCCGCGCGCAGATCACCGATGAAGAGCTGCGCCACGAGCCGGCCGATCCGGTGCTCGATCCCGAGTCCCTCTCGTGGATCGAGCACCGCCGCGCCGCCGTGATCGAGGCGCTCGCCCTCGTGCCCGAGGCGCAGCGGCGCACGCTGGAGATCGCGTTCTTCGAGGGCCTGTCGTATCCCGAGATCGCCGAGCGCGAAGGCGTCCCGCTCGGCACCGTGAAGTCCCGCGCGGCCCGCGCGCTCGCGGCCCTGCGCGCCGCGCTCGAAGGCGATCTGGATCTCACCGGCGCCGAAGGCGCGAAGCCGCGCGCGTCCACGAGCGACGAGCCCTGAAGGCACGACCGAGCACGTCGCGCGCGCTGCGCGGCGAACGAAGGCGATTTCGAGGAGGCCTCGTGCGGTGCACGGCTTCGTCGCTCACGTCGCGAGCGGCACGTGCGTCTCGGCCTTCGCAGCGACGCGGCCCGCGCGGCTCGCTCGCTCGCGGCAAGATGGAGCGGCGCGCGTGCTCGCGCCGGCGCACCGACCGACGTTGGTCAGCCGCGCGGCGGTCATGGTGCAAATCTCCCTCAATTTCGGGGAAATGATGCGCCTCTCGCGGCCCGGGGCGACTCTTGACCCCGCATCCGCCGTCTCGTAGCGTGCGCCCGCCTTGGCGCCCTCCACCCCTTCGGGACGTGGAGGGTCGGGGGTGAATCCTCGGGGAATCTCGCTGGGTTTGCCGCCCGGCGCCGGGCCGTGCGGGCTCACGCAGCGGGCCTTCGCGCGCCGTCCGTTCACCTCCGCCCGCCGAGGCCTCAATCGATGTCCGAGCTCTCCGGCCAGGTCACCCACGTGGAGTGGTCGCTCACGCCGCTCTGGTGGATCCCGCTCCTCCCGCTCCTCGGGGCCGTGACGAACGCCGTCTTCGGCCGTCGCCTGCAAGAGAGCAAAGTCGGTCGCGATCTCGCGAAGCGGCTCCACATCGGCAGCTTCGGCGTCTCCGCGGTGGCGGTGGGCGCGATGCTCGTCTCCTTCGTCCTCGCGGTGGTGAACGTCATCCACCTCGCCGGGCTCCCGAGCGGGCATCGTTACCTCTACTCGCACGCTTGGCAGATGCTCCGCATCGGCTCTCTCGATGCGAGCTTTTCGTTCGCCCTCGATCCGCTCTCCGCGGTGATGGCGCTCGTCATCACCGGCGTGGGCTCCCTCATTCATGTCTATGCCTGCGCATACATGGAGAAGGAGCCCGCTTACTGGCGCTTCTTCACGTACCTGAACCTCTTCGTCTTCGCGATGTTGCTCCTCGTCCTCGGGGACAACTTCATCGTCATGTTCTTCGGCTGGGAGGGCGTCGGCCTGGCCAGCTATCTGCTCATCGGGTTCTGGTATCGCGACTACGACAAAGCCTCCGCCGGCATGAAGGCGTTCGTCGTCAACCGCGTCGGCGATTGGGGCTTTCTCTGTGGCCTCGCGCTCTTGTTTTGGGGCCTGGGCGGCGCGTGGGTCGCGCGCGGTGATTATCGTCCCGACTATCGCGCGCGCTTCGTCGCCGTCGCGCCCGCGGCGCTCTCCGCCGAAGAAGCCGAGGAGCAGGCCAAAGCCGCGCACGAGAAGGCCAAGGCCGAAGGAGGCGTGGGCGAGTTCAAGCCGAGCCGCGCGCCGAGCCCCGATGCCTTGCAGAAGCTCAAGCAGCGCCTCGGCTCCCAAGGCTACCTGACGATGACCTCGCATCCGGGCGCGCGTGTCTATCGCGGCGTCGCCGATGCATCGCAGTTCCAGAGCAACAACCCGCCCGAGCTCGTCGGCATTTCACCCTTCCTCCGGCTGCCCATCGACGCGGGCGTGCACAACCTCGCCGTCATCCCCGGTGGTGGAGCGGTGGTGTCGGGAGAGGGCCTCGAGATTGCGGCCCTGGAGCACGTCGAGATCGGGCGCGGGGAAGAGAAGGTCATCCTCCCCATCGGTCCGACGATGACCTTCCGCGAGATCCACGATCAGCTCACCCTCAAGGAGAAGGACGCCGCCAAACCTTTCCTTCGAGAGGCGTTGAAGGAGCGGACCGTGTGGGGCGGCCTCGGTCTCATCACGCTCTCGTGTCTCCTCCTCTTCATCGGCGCGGCCGGCAAGAGCGCGCAGATTCCGCTCTACGTCTGGCTCCCCGACGCCATGGCCGGGCCCACGCCGGTGTCCGCGCTCATCCACGCGGCCACCATGGTGACGGCCGGTGTCTATCTGGTGGCGCGCCTCAACTTCCTCTTCTCGCTGAGCCCCACCGCCTGCGGTGTCGTCGCGCTCATCGGCGCGGCCACGGCGCTCTTCGCCGCGACGATTGGCTTCTTCCAGTACGACATCAAGAAGGTCCTCGCCTACAGCACCGTGAGCCAGCTCGGCTTCATGTTCATCGGTGTGGGCGTGGGCGCGTACTGGGCCGGTGTCTTTCACCTCGTGACCCATGCCTTCTTCAAGGCCTGCCTCTTCCTCGCCTCCGGGTCGGTGATTCACGGCATGCACCATGTCGACGAGAACGAGGTCGCCGCGCAGGACATGCGCAACATGGGTGGCTTGAAGAAGGTCATGCCCAAGACGGCACGCGCCTACTTCATTGCTTGTCTCGCCATCACGGCCGCGCCCATCCCGCTGCTCTCCGGTTTCTGGTCGAAGGACGAGATCTTGTGGCGCGCCTTCACCACCGAGAGCACGGGCGCTGTCCCCGGCCTCCTCATCTATGGTCTCGGCCTCCTCGCGGCGCTCTGCACTTCCTTCTACATGTGGCGCAGCTATTACCTCACCTTCGAGGGGCCGCACGCGCGCGCCGAAATCGCGACCAAGGTGCACGAGTCGCCGCCGGCCATGACGGGCGTGCTCGCGGTGCTCGCGTTCTTCTCGGCATTCGCGGGCGTGGTGCTCGGCTTCTCTACCCATTTCCTCGGCCAGCACGAGGAGCCGCTCCTCGAAGAGTGGCTCGCGCCGGTGGTCGCGCATTCGGAGGCGCGCTTCTCCCACGAGGGCCTGGGCATGGAGCTCGGGCTCATGGCCTTCTCGGTGGTGCTCGCGATCTTCGGTTGGTCGCGGGCGCGCGCGCGTTACGGCGCGGACCGCCCGAAGACGTGGGCCGAGAAGGAGAGCAAGCTCCCCGGCTTTTCGCTGATCCAGAACAAGTATTACGTCGACGAGCTCTACCAAGGCACCGTCGTCCGCGGCGTCATGGCCACGCGGCTCGTGCTCGCGGACGTGGATCGCGTCATCGTCGACGGCATCGTCAATGGTGTCGGCGTCGCGGTCCGATTCTGCGCTTGGCTCAGCAGCGCCATCGACACCTACGTGGTGGACGACGTCGTCAACTTCGTCTCCCGCGGTGTCCTCGCCGCGGGCAATCGCCTCCGTCGCATGCAGAGCGGCCGCATCCAGACGTACGTCTATGGCCTCCTCGGCGGCGTCGCTCTCCTCGCCGTCCTCCACTACTTCTTCCGCTGATGCGTGGAGATCCGATGTTCATCGCTCGCAAGCACACCCTCCTCGCTTCTCTCCTCGTCGCGCTCGCGGTGCTCTTCGCGCCCCTGCGCGGCGCGCTCGCCCAGCACGCGCACAACGCCGCTGCGGCCGCGGTCCTCAAAGAGCACGGCCACATCCGCCTCGACGCGCACGGCGCCCATCGGCGTGATTCGGTGGAGCTCTCCGGCAGCGGGCGTGATTACGCCGGCAAGTTCACCATCGAGAACACCGGCGGCGCGCCATTGCACGTCACGCGCCTCGCGGTGCGCACCACGCTCGCCGATCCGCGCACGCCGCCGGGCGTGAGCGTGGAGCTCGAAGGCGGAGCCCGCGAGACCACCATTCCTCCCGGACAGAGCCGCACCGCCATCGTCAAATGGAACACCGATGGTGCGCGGGCGCGTCAGCTCTATGGCCACATCCTCGTCGAGTCGGATTCGGTGGGCCTCGGCAACGAGCCGCCGCGCCCGGCGGCGATTGGCATTCACGCGGAGCGGGGTCTCGGGCTCGGTGTCATCGGGGATCACCTGCTCTCGATCATCACCTTCCTGCCGCTCCTCGGCGTCATCGCCATCTTCATCGCGCACCTCGTCGGTTACAAAGCGGACGAGCGGCTGCGTCTCCTCACCGTCGTCATCCAGGCGGTGAACCTCGCGCTCGCGCTCTTCCTCTACAGCCGATTCGACACCTTCCTCACGCGCGCCGACGGCAACGACGGCTACCAATTCATCGAGCACGGCGTGTGGATTCGCTCGCTCCGCGTGGAGTACTTCGTCGGCGTCGACGGCATCAGCGCGCCGCTCGTCGTCCTCACCGCGCTCATCGCCTTCGTCGGCGCGCTCGCGAGCTACAGCATCAAGGACCAGTTGAAGGGGTACTTCGCCATGTACAACCTCCTGGTCACGGGCATGTTCGGGGTCTTCATCTCCCTCGACCTGTTCCTCTTCTTCGTGTTCTGGGAGGTGATGCTCCTGCCGATGTATTTCCTCATCGGCATTTGGGGCGGCCCGCGGCGCGCCTACGCGGCCATCAAGTTCTTCCTCTACACGATGGCCGGCAGCGTCTTCATGCTGCTCGCCTTCATCTGGTTTTATCTCAACTGCGATCCGAGCTACCTCGTCGACGGCTCGCCGGTCACGCGCACCTTCTCCATTCCCGAGCTGATGCGCGTCGCCTGGCTCGCCAAGGAAGAGACCATCCTCGGCCTCATGGCCGTGAAGGTGGTGTGGGTTTGGCTCTTCGTGGCCTTCGCCATCAAGATCCCCATGTTCCCCTTCCACACCTGGCTCCCCGACGCGCACGTCGAGGCGCCCACGGCCATCAGCGTCATCCTCGCGGGCGTGCTCCTCAAGATGGGCACGTATGGCATCCTCCGCATCAACATGACGTTGTTGCCGGAGGCGTCGCAATGGGCGGCGCCGGCGATGGCGGTGTTCGGGGTGGTGAACATCCTTTACGGCGCCTTCTGCGCCATGGCGCAGAAGGATTTGAAGAAGCTCGTGGCCTACTCCTCGGTGAGCCACATGGGCTTCACGCTCCTCGCCGTCGGCGCCATGACCCCGCAGGGCATTCAGGCCGCCGTGGTGCAGATGTTCAATCACGGCCTCATCACGGCCATGCTCTTCACCCTCGTGGGCGTGGTGTACGACCGCGTGCACACGCGCGACATCGATCGCTTCGGCGGCCTCGCCCAGGAGATGCCGCTCTACACCGCGCTCGTGGGCTTCGCCTTCATGGCCTCGCTCGGGCTGCCTGGGCTCTCCGGCTTCTGGGGAGAGGCCATGACGTTCATCGGCGCGTTCCCGCGCTACCGCGTGCTCACCATGCTGGCGGCCACCGGCGTCATCCTCACGGCCGCGTATCACCTCTGGGCGCTCCAGCGCATGTTCCTCGGCAAGTTCCGCGAGGAGTGGCGCACGAGCGAGCACCTCGAAGCGACGGGCGGCAAGTTCCCCGAGATCAACCGCCGTGAGCTCGCCACGCTGGCGCCGCTCGCGGTGCTCGTCCTCGTCCTCGGCTTCTGGCCGCGCCCGCTCTTGAGCCTCATCGATCGCAGCGCGCTCGAGATCCACCGCCTCGTCGATCGCCCCGGCCCCGGGCAGATCACGCAGCGCGACACCGATGCTCCGGGAGCGCTCGCGCTCCACGAGCGGTGAGCGCCGTGCGCCCCCTCGACAACGTCGCGAGCCTCCGGCACTTCGGGCCGGAGCTCGGGATCATCTTGGCCATCCTGCTCTTGATCCTCTGGGATCTCGTGGCCGCCCCGCGCCACAAGACGGCGGGCCTCGTCCTCATCAGCCTCTCCGCGCTCGGCTTCTCCGGCGCGCAAAGCGCTCTTCTGCTCGCGCGGGACGCGCCGCCCGTGAGCCTCTTCTACGGGCTCCTCTCGCTCGATCGCTTCGCCCTCCTCTTCCGCCTCGTCTTCGCCTGCGTGAGCGCGATCGTCGTCGTCTTCGTGGTGCCGCCGCTCCCCGCGGGCAACGCGCTCCCGAGCGCGGGCGTGCGCGAGGACCGGCGCGATCAAGGCGAGCTCTTCGCCCTGCTCCTGGTGCTCACCCTCGGCCTCGGCTTGATGGCCGAGAGCCGCAACCTCCTCATGATCTACCTGTCCATCGAGCTCGTCAGCGTGATGAGCTTCATCCTGGCCGGGTTCACGATCAACGATCGCAAGTCGAGCGAGGCCGCGCTGAAATACGTGATCTTCGGCGGCGTGGCCTCCGGGATCATGCTCTACGGGATGAGCTTCATCTTCGGCGTCACGCAGTCGCTCTCGCTCGGCGAGTGCGCGGCGCGCATCGCGGAGATGACGCAGGCCGAGGGCCGCGTGCCGGCCGTCGTCTTCGTGGGCGTGGCCTGCATGCTGGCCGGCTTCGGCTACAAGATCAGCGCGGCCCCCTTCCACATGTGGACGCCCGACGTCTACGAGGGCGCGCCCACGCCGGTCACCGCGTTCCTCTCCGTCGGCCCCAAGGCCGCGGGCTTCGCGGTGCTGGTGCGCTTCTTCGCCGACGCGCTCCACGCGATGGATCCGCTCCCCGCGGTGCGCACGCCCTGGCCCCTCATCGCCGGCTGCTTGGCGATGGCCACCATGATCGTGGGCAACCTCTCGGCGCTCGCGCAGGACAACGTGAAGCGCCTGCTCGCCTATTCGAGCATCGCCCACGCGGGCTACATGCTCCTCGGCTTCGCGGTGCTGAACGAGACCGGCGTCGCTGCCCTCGTGTTCTACGTGGTCACCTATTGCTTCATGAACCTCGGGGCCTTCCTCGTGGTCATGGCGGTGGCCGAGCAGCGCGGCGGCGACGAGACCCTCGCCGCCTTCCGCGGCCTCGGCCGGCGCGCGCCGGTGACGGCGGCCATCATGGCGCTCTTCCTCTTCTCGCTCACGGGCCTGCCGCCGCTCGCGGGCTTCGTCGGCAAATTCTACCTCTTCGCCGCGCTCCTCGAAGCCGGCGGCGCGTGGAACTTCGTCCTCGCGGTGGTCGGCGTGATCAACAGCGTCATCTCGCTCTTCTATTACGCCCGCGTGGTGCGCGCAATGTACCTCGAGCCGAGCGATCGCGCCGAGCCCACCGTCGTGCGCAAGCTCTTCGGCGTGACCTCCGCGGCGCTCGCGGTGCCGGTGCTGGCGCTCGGGGTGTACTGGGGCCCGGTGTACGATTTCGTGGCGCGCTCGATCGCGATGGCGCGGTAGATCCCGGGACAGGAATCGCTCACGCACGCCGGCGCGCACGCGCCGGAGCGGGAGCGCGCGCGGGCGGCTTCACCACGTCGAGCAGCGCTCGGAGTGCGGGAGAGACCTGGGCGCGGCTGGGGAAGTAGATGAAGAGGCCGGGCACCTCGGGCGCCCACCGCTCGAGCACCGGCACGAGCCGCTTCTGCGCGAGCGCCTCCGTGATGCTGAGCTCGGCGACGTACGCGAGGCCGACGCCGCGCTCGGCGAGCTCCGCGGCGAAGGTGCCCTCGTCCGTGAGCGTGACCCAAGGAAACCGGAGCCGATGCTGCTCCTCGCCGCGCTCGAGCTCCCAAGCGTACGTGCCGCCGGTGGTGGGGAAGCGGTAGCCGATGCAGCGGTGGGCATCGAGATCTGCCGGCGTCTTCGGCGTGCCGTGGCGCGCGAGGTACGATGGAGCGCCGACGACGAGGAAGCGGAAGGCGCCGTGGAGGCGCACCTGCACCATGTCGCGCTCGATGGCCTCGTTGAGCCGCACGCCGGCGTCGAGACCGCGGTCGACGAGATCGACGAGGCGATCCTCGATGTACACCTCCACGCGCACGTGCGGGTGGAGCTCCGCGAGGCGAGCCACCACCTCCGTGATGGGCCGCGCCGCGATGCGCGGCACCGAGAGCCGCACCGTGCCCGAGACCGCACCGACGGGCGTCTTCGCTTGCTCGATGGCCGCGCGCGCCTGGCGCACCGCGGGCCCTCCGGCTTCGAGGAGGGCGCGACCCGCGTCGGTGAGCGCCACGCTGCGCGACGTACGCGCGAGGAGCGGCTGGCCCACGTAGGACTCGAGGCTGCGCACGGCCTGGCTCACCGCCGACGCGGACAGCCCGAGGATGCGCGCCGCGCGCCGGAAGCTCTTCGCCTCGGCCACCGCCACGAAGACCGTGAGCCCGTGCAGCGGCGCGCTCACGGCGCACCGGACGAGGGATGAGAGCGGCTCGGCATCGTGAAGCTTTCCTGAACGGTCCGTGCGCATCTTGCCGAGATCCAAGGGCGCGAGGAAGGCCCTAGCTTCCGCGGCACGGAGGCTTCGCCATGACCGACACGAATCGATCCGCTGCTTCTTCCCCGCTCGCGCGCTACCGCCTGCTCGGCCGATCGGGGCTGCGCGTGAGCCCCTTCTGCCTCGGCGCCATGACGTTCGGAACCGAGTGGGGTTGGGGCAGCCCCGCCGAGACGGCGCACGCGATCCTCGACGGCTACCTCGCCGCGGGCGGCAACTTCATCGACACCGCCGACGGCTACACGGGCGGCTCCAGCGAGCGCATCCTCGGCGACTATTTCCGGGCGCGCGGCGGGCGCGACGCGGTCGTGATCGCCACCAAGTTCACCGCCGGATCGACGCCCGGTGATCCCAACTCCGGCGGCAACGGCCGCAAGAACATCTACCGCGCGCTCGAAGGATCACTGAAGCGCCTCGGGACCGACTACGTGGATCTCTACTGGCTCCACGCGTGGGACGGGATGACGCCGCTCGAAGAGGTCATGAGCACGCTCACCGACCTCGTGCGCGCCGGCAAGATCCGTCACGCCGGCCTCTCGGACGTGCCGGCTTGGTACTACGCGCGCGCGCAGACCCTCGCGGAGCGCGAGGGGCTCACGCCCATCGTCGCCCTCCAGCTCGAGTACTCGCTGGTCGAGCGGAACATCGAGCGCGAGCACGTGCCGGCCGCCGTCGAGCTCGGCTCCGCCATCACGCCGTGGAGCCCGCTCGCGTCCGGCCTCCTCACGGGCAAGTTCTCGCGCGCCGGCGCCGCGGTCCAGGGCGAGGGGCGCTTCGCGCGCGTGGCCACGTCCGGCAACCCCGGCTTCGAGAAGCTCTTCACCGAGCGCAACTGGCAGATCGTCGAGGCGTTGGTGAGCGTCGCGCGGGAGCTCGACAAGACACCGGCGCAGGTGGCGCTCGCGTGGGTGGCGAGCCGGCCGGGCGTCGGATCCACCATCATCGGCGCCACCTCGCTCGCGCAGCTCACGCAGAACATCGGCGCCCTCGACGTCCATCTCCCTCCCGAGCTGGCCGCGCGCCTCGACGCGGTGAGCCGCCCCGAGCTCGTGCACCCGTATCACTTCTTCGAGAGCACCTTCTTCTCGCAAGGCATGTTCACCGGCGGCACGCACGTCGACCGCGAGCCGCCCGGCTTCCGCGTTCGCTGATCGGCGCGCGTGAGGCCGCGACCCGAACCTGCTCGAAGACCGCGCCGCGCGAGCCTCACGTTGGCTTGCCCGCTTGCTCGGAGCGTCCGAGCGAGCGCGTGGCCCGCGATCGGCTAAGCTCGGCGCGCCATGACGAAGCGCATTGCGGTCATCGGTCCGGGAGCGATCGGCGGCATGCTGGCCGCGTGGCTCGCGGAGGTCCCGGGCCACGAGGTGATGGTCTGCGCGCGCACGGCGTTCGACAGGCTCGTCGTCGCGGTGCCCGAGGGGCGGACCATCGAGGTGACGCCGGAGGTGATCACCGATCCGGCCCGCGCGCGCGTGGTCGACTGGGCCATCACGGTCACGAAGACCTATGACACCGCGGGCGCGGCGCGCTGGCTCGAGCGGCTCGTCGGGCCGGAGACGCGCGTCGCGGTGGTGCAGAACGGCGTCGAGCACCTCGTGCGGTTCGGCGGCCTCGTGCCGCGGGAGCGCACGTTGCCGGTGATCATCGACATCCCCGCCGAGCGCACGGGGCCCGGCCGGATCGTGCAGCGCCGGCCCGGCGACATCACCGTGCCCGACGGCGCCCTCGGCCGCGCGTTCGTCGCGCTCTTCGAGGGCACCCCGCTCGGGCCGAAGACGAGCGACGACTTTCTCAGTGCCTCGTGGCGGAAGCTCGTGCTCAACAGCGCTGCGGTGGTGAACACGCTGGCGCTTCGGCCCTCGATCCTGGCGCGCAACGAGAAGGCCGCGGAGGTGATGCGCGCGGTCGTGTCGGAGGCGCTCGCGGTCGGTCGCGCCGTCGGCGCACGCCTCGACGACGGCCTCCCCGACGAGGTGATCGCGCGCTACCTCGCGGCGCCTCCCGACCAGACGAACTCGATGCTCGCGGACCGGCTCGCGCATCGGCCGCTGGAGATCGACGCCCGCAACGGCATCATCGTCCGGCTCGGCGCAAAGCTCGGCATCCCCACGCCGCTCAACGCCATGGCCGTCGCGATCCTCGAATCCTCGATGGATTGAGGAGTCCGCGAGGGCCCGGGGCTCAACGCAGCGCGCGCTCCACCAGGTTGCGCGCGGCGGCGAGGATGCCGGCGCGGTCCTTGGCGTTGTCGGCTTCGCGGCGCTCGAGATCGAGGAGGGCGCGGCGCACGTCGTCGAGCGCGGAGACGGGGGCTTCGCCGTCCGGCGCGGCGGCGATGCGCGCGCGCAGCGTGTCGAGCTCGGCTTGGAGCAGCTCTTCGCGGGCGAGAGCGTCGTCGCGCTCGTTGCAGACGTGGGCGAGCTCGGTGATGCGGGCGCGCAGAGACTCGCGCTCCTCGCGCTCGCGGAGGAGCTCTGCGTGCTCGCGGGCGAGCTCGTTTCGCAGCGCGGTCGCCTGCGCGCGCTCTTCGGCGAGCGCTTCCTCCGTCTGCTCCACGGCCGCGAGCGCCACCGTCGTCTCGGTGCGCGCGGCGTCGAGCGCGCGGCAGAGGCGTTCCATCTCCTCCGGATCGCCGAGCGCGCGCGCCTCCATCGCGCCGAGCCGCTCGGTCAGCGCGGCCTGTGCTTCGCGGGCTCGGGCGAGCTCGGTCGCGAGATCGGCGGCGCGGGCTTCGGCCTCGGCGGCCTGCTTCTGCGAGACGCGCATCCGCGCTTCGGCGTCGGCCACGCGCGCCAGCATCTGCCCGATCATCTCGTCGGCGTGGGCCGACTCGTGGAGCGCGCGCTCCAGCCGTTTCTGCGCGCCGGTGAGCTCGGCCTGCATGTCGGCGAGCTTGCGATGGAGCTGGGCCCGCTCGTCCAGGCGCGCCCCGCCCGCCGCGCGCATGCCCCGCGTCGGTGTCGTGCGCGTGCTCGGCGGCGTCGCGCGCATGATCGGCGGCGTCGCGCGCATGATCGGCGGCGTCGCGCGGGCGCTCGGAGGGGCCACCTGCTCCCCGAGATCGGGCGCCGAGCCCAGGGCGCGCCGGGCATCAGGGCGGGGTCGAGGCGACGAGCGATCTTTTTCGTTCACAGGGGGTCGATCACGATACCACGCGGGCCCGAGGTGCCGCCGCTTCGTCCTCGTCGTGCGCTCTCGTACGAGCGTCGCGTCGCGCCGCGCGATCTCGGGCCGCGGTACTTTTTCATGCGTTGCTCGGACTCGGCGCGCGTGCGTACCATGCGCGTCCCAAACACGGGGCGTGCACGCCTCGACAGGAGCACCGATGCGATTCTCGCGCTTTCTTTCCGCCGGCCTGCTCACCTTCGCCTTCGCTGGGAGCGCCTCCGCCGCGTCACCCGGGCTGGTTAGCGTCAGCGGTCGCTTCTCTCCCGCCCAGGCGCCGCAGCCCGCCGCGGCCATCGCCGCGCTGAACAGCGCCGTGCCGGAGGAGGTCCGGGGCACGGATCTCCGCGCCGTGCGCACCGTCTCGCTGAAGAGCGGCGCCCGCATCGTGAAGCTCGCGCAGATGCACCTCGGCGTGCCCGTCGCGCACCGCGGCGCCTCCGTGACCTTCGGCGCCGACGGCGTCGCCCGTCACGTGGCCACGCGCCTCGAAGCCGATCTGCCCGCCAGCGTGACCGCGGCGATCACCGCGCAGCAGGCCGCCGCCGCCGCGTCGCAGCGCACGCGCCTCCACGCCGATGCGACGCGCGCCAAGCTCGTGATTTGGCCGACGGCCGATGGCAACAAGCTCGCGTACGCGGTCGCGCCCGCGTCCATCCCCGGGCTGCCCTACGCGCCCGTCGTCGTCGTCGACGCCATGAGCGGCGACGTGATCCTGCACTACAACACCATCGTCACGCTCAACGAGGCCAAGGTCTACCCGAGCAACCCGACCAAGTCGCCGACGCTCGCGAGCGTGACCCTGCCCGTCGCCACGGGCGCGACGACGCTGCAGAACGAGCTCGTCGTCTCGAAGAACTGCATCGACACGCACAAGGCCAAGAAGATCGACATCATGGGCTTCATGCTCGATGTCCACGTCTGCGAGCTGCTCCAGACGGCGCTGCCGGACGGCGACGGCAACTACCTCGACGCGCCGGGCACCGACACCGCGCCGGAGGACACGTACGCCGAGATCTCGATGTTCCACCACGTGAACCGCGCGTACGACTTCTTCCACGGCTACGACGAGAAGCTCGACGTCAACGGCGGCAAGCCCATCTCCACCGTCTCGAACCTCCGCATCCCGCAGGGCTTCGACACGTTCGACACGAACAAGCTCAAGGATCCGGACCTGCCGCTCGCGCCGTTCCAGAACGCGTTCTTCGCGCCGGAGGATCCGATCTTCGGCGCCATCCTCGGCATCGAGGGCGGCGCGATGTACTTCGGCCAGGGCAAGCTCCGGGACTACGCGTACGACGGCGACGTCGTCTACCACGAGTTCACGCACGCGGTCGTCAACGCCACCCTCCAGCTCGTGGGCACGCCGCACCTGGACGCGTACGGCGTCAGCATGTCGCCCGGCGCGATGAACGAGGGCCTGGCGGACTACTTCTCCTCGGCGATCGCGGGGGACCCCGACGTCGGCGAGTACGCCGTAGGGGACCTCGGCCCGGGCAGCGGGTCGGCCATCCGCACGCTCGACAACCAGGAGACGTGCCCGAAGGACATCGGCGGCGAGGTGCACCAGGACGCGTCGCTCTTCTCGGGCGCGCTCTGGGACACGCGCAAGGGCCTCGCGGACGACAACCAGCGCGCGCTCTTCGACGGCGCGGTGTACGCCGCGATGAACATGTCGTCGACGGGCGACCTCGGCTACGAGGACATGGCCAAGCTCATCGGCGACGCGGTGAAGACCGCGCTCGGCGACACGGTGGCCACCGCGCTCACCGCGGCCTTCACCGCGCACGGCGTGCTGCCCAAGTGTGATCGCGTGCTCGAGAGCGACGGCAGCGCGATGAACGGCCCGGCCGCGCTCCAAGGCCTGTGGATGGCGCCCGGCACGCAGACGACCGGCGCGACCACGAAGGGCTGGACGCCGGGCGTGGTGCAGTTCCACCAGAAGCTCCCCGATGGCTCGAACAAGCTGACCGTCGACCTGACGAGGGTCGACATCGGCGGCGGTGGCGGCGTCTTCGGCGGCGGGACGCCGTTCGAGCCGAAGGTGCTCGTGAGCTTCGGCAAGGAGGCCATCCAGTTCAAGTACAAGCCGCTCACCGGCCCGGCCGATCTCCAGACCTTCGACGCCACCGAAGCCGCCAACGGCTACACGATCACGATCGACGTGCCCGCCGGCGCGACGGACGCGTGGGTGATGATCGGCAGCAAGGGCCAGTCCGACGGCGCCTACACGTCGGTGATGCTGACGGCGAACACCGTGCCCGTGGGCACGACGTCGTCGTCGAGCAGCGCCTCGTCGAGCAGCACGAGCGCGTCGTCGTCGAGCGGCGAGCCCGAGGTGGTCGGCGGCTGCGGCTGCGCGGTGCCCGGTGAGGAGTCGACCAAGAGCGGCGCAGCCGTGGGCGCGCTCGCGGCGCTCGGGCTGCTGCTGTCGCGTCGCCGTCGTCGCGGCTGATCGTTTCGGAGGAGATTCGACGCAACGTCGCCAGGGCGCGGAGGCGCAAGAGACGCACAGAAGAACGCGTCTCTGCGTCTCTCGCGCCGTTGCGTTCGGCCCTGCCCCAAAGGCTCCACGCTGGCCCCAAAGGCCGCAATCGAGCCCCAGAGGGCTGCGCGCTGGCCCCAAAGGGCGCCTTTCGATCCCCAAAGGGCACCTGTCGAGCCCCGAAGCGCTGGAATTGGAGCCCGAAAGCGCTCCACGCCGGCCCTTCTGGGCTCCAATCCAGCGGCAAAGCGCTCCGGGCCGGCGCTCGAAGGCTCCAATCCAGCAGGTCATGGGAAGGGAGCCCGAGTGTGGTTGTGAAGTCCGCTCCCTAGCGGTCGCGGCTGCTGTCGCTGTCGGTGCTTTGAGGGGCTGCCACATCTTCGCCGGCTGCTGCCGGTGCTTTGGGGCGAGAGCGGCTGCTGCTGTCGGTGCTTTGAGGGCGAGAGAGCGGCTGCCACATCTTCGCCACAACCCCTCCCTCGATCTTCCCATCCCGCGCCCGAGGTTCGTCAGCTTGGGTCGATATCTCTCGGGGCACGTCGAGCGCGGGCCTTCAGGAGAGGGCGAGCGCGGCTCGAGGAGGTGTCATGCAAGCGCCCGCTCTGTCCCTCGAAGATGCCTTTCCGCCGCCGTCGCCACGCGCGACGGGCAGCGATGCGCTGCCGCCCGTCGGGGTCGCGACACTCCCGTCGGCGTCGGCCGTGCCGCCGATTCCGGCGATGGAGACGCCGCCTCCGCCGGTGCCGCTGCCGGAAAGTTGGACCTCCAACCTTCTCGCGCGCGACGCGGCGTTTTCCCTGCGACGCGAGGCCACGCGGTTCGGCATCGGGCTCGGGCTGGCGGCGCTTTATGGGCTCGCGCTGGGGGCGCGTCAGGGGAGGCTCGCGTTCGTGGCGCATGCGGCCGGGGTGCCGGCGGCGTTGCTGGTGGCGTTCGGTATCGGCGTGCCGGCGCTCTACATCTTCCTCGCGCTCGTCGATGCGCCGCTCGACATCGCCGTCATGGGCGCGGCGGCCACGCGGGCCACGGCGACGGCGGGGCTCGTGCTCGCGGGGCTGGCGCCTTCGGCGGCGCTGTTCGTGGTCACGAGCGAGAGGCCCGGGGCCGCAGCGCTCGCGGCGGGCGTGGGGCTCGCGGTGGGCGGCGCGTTCGGGCTCGGCAACGTCGTCTGCGATCTGCGGCGATCGATCGAGAAGGCGCGGGCCACGATTCGCTTGGCGGCCGATGTCGCGTTCGCGGGCTTCGGCCTCTTCGCCATCGTCATCGCGCTGCGCGTGTGGATGTCGCTCCTGCCCGTCCTCGGAGGTGCCCGATGAGCGCCGTCGTCCTCAATCGCCTGCTGCGCGCGCCCGACGAGATCGCCGCCGCCTGCCGTGAAGATCGCGACATCCGTGCCATCGCGGCCACCTCGCTGGCGGCGCTGGTCGTCGGATCGGCGGTGTTCGGCGGGGTCATCGGGAGCTTCCGTGGTGGTCTCCAGATCGTCTACGCGGCCATCAAGGTGCCGCTCGCGATGACGGCCACGCTGGCGCTCTGCGTGCCGGCGTTTCATGCGATCGCCGCGGGGCTCGGGCGCGCGTTTCCCATTCGCACCATCGTCGCGCTCGCGCTGGCGGCGGCGGGGCGGGCGGCGCTGGTGCTGCTCGCGCTCGCGCCGGTGTTGTGGCTCTGCTTCGATCGCGGGCTCGGGTATCACGGCGCGACGCTGGCCTCCGCGGTCGCGTATGCGGCGGGCGGCGCGGCGGCGTTCTCGGTGATGCTGCGCGGGCTCGGCGGAGGGCAGGGGAGGCTCGTCACCGCGCTCGCGTTCGCGGCCCTCTTCTTCGCGGTCGGCGGGCAGACGTCGTGGATCCTGCGGCCGTACTTGATCCGGCCGCGCACCTGGGCCGCGGCCTCGCAGCACGTGCAGAAGATCCCGTTCCTCCGCGCCTACGAAGGCAGCTTCGTCGACTCGATCTACCAGAGCAGCCGCTCGGCCCGGGACGTCTACGACGCGCCCGCCGGCCGTTGGGACGCGGCGCCGGAGAGCGAGCAGGCCACCCCCGTCACGCGGGTGCGGCGCAAGGACGAGTCCCAATGAGCCTCGGAGACTTGGCGGTGATCTACCTGGTCGCCGGCGTCGCCTCCGCCGTCGCCATCTACCGGACCTCGACCGATCGAGGCGCGGCGCGGATGCTGTCGGCGGCGGTCGCGGTGATCCTCTGGCCGCTGTGGGCGCCGATCGCGCTCACCTCGGCGAAGCGGCTCCCGGCGCCGGCGCGCGTGGTGCCCGGCGCTCGGCCGGAAGCGCCGGTGGCGGCGGCCGCGGATCGGATCGCGTCGGCGCTGCGCGAGGGCGTGGAGGCATGCGCGGGCACGTCGCTCGAAGCGTTGCTGCCGCGCGACGCGGCCGAGCGGATGCTCGCGGAGGTGCGGCGCGCGGCGGAGCGGCACGCCGAGCTCGGGGCGCTGCTCGCGCGCGAAGGCTTCGATCTCGCGGCCGCGGAGGCGCGGCTCGCGGAGCTCACCGAGAGCAACGCGTCGCCGCGGGCCATCTCCACGGCGCGGCTTCACCTCGACAACGTGCGCCGGATCGCCGCCATGCGCGAGCGGGACGCGCGCGCCCTCGACGAGCTCGGCGACGTGGTGCAAGCGCTCCGGGCGCAGCTCGTGATCGCGCGGCTCTCCGGTCCACAACCCGAGGGCGCCGGTGGTATCGTCTCGGAGCTGTGGGCGCGGGTCGAAGGGCTCGGCGTCGCGCTCGGCACCGACGAGGTGCCCCCTGCCCACGCCGAGGTCGCATGAGCGAGCTCGCACAAGCCGTCGGGCTCGAAGCCCCGCACCGCCGGTACGAGGCGCACGTGAGCAAGCACATCCTGGTCGTCGACGACGAAGCGCGCATCCGCGAGGTGCTGCAATACGCGCTCAAGAAGGAGGGCTTCACCGTCACCGCGGTCGCCGATGGGCCGGCCGCGCTCACCGCGGTGGACGGCGGCGACGTCGACCTCGTGGTGCTCGACGTGATGCTCCCCGAGCTCGACGGCCTCGAGGTGTGCCGGCGCATCCGCCAGAAGCATCACCGCGTCCCCATCCTCTTCCTCTCCGCTCGCGGCGAGGAGGTCGATCGCATCGTGGGCCTCGAGATCGGCGGCGACGATTACCTGAGCAAGCCCTTCTCCCCGCGGGAGCTCGTGGCCCGCGTGCGCGCCGTCTTCCGGCGCGTGGAGGGCCCGCCGGCCGCGCCGCCGAAGCGATCGGTGCTCACGCACGGGGCCGTGGAGATCGACACCGAGCGCCACGAGGTGCGTTACAGCGGGCGCCTCGTGGCGCTCACGCCCACCGAGTTCGGCGTGCTCGGCGCCCTCTTGGAGCGGCCCGGCGTGGTGCTCTCGCGCGGGCAGCTCATGCAGCGCGCTTATCGCTACGACAACCTCATCACCGAGCGCACCATCGACACGCACGTGCGCCGCATCCGCGCCAAGTTCCGCGAGGCCGGCGGCGATCCGATCGCGACGGTGCACGGCGTCGGCTACAAGGCCGCCGAAGCGTGACGCGGGCGCGATGATCCACTTCCTCCGCCGGGTGGTTCGGGCCTTCGGGCGGATCGGCATCCGCCTCCTCATCGTCAACCTCGTCGTCCTGCTCGTGCCCGTGGTGGGCCTCGAGTTCGCGCGCATCCACGAGCGGCAGCTCAACGAGGCGCTCGAGCGCGACATGAAGAACCAGGCCGCGCTGGTGCGCGCGCTGGTGGAGTCCGATCTCGCGGCCGGCATTCCCCTCGGCGATCCCCGGCAGATCGGCATCCTCACGGAGGCGGCGAAGTCGACGCGCACGCGGGTCCGCCTGCTCGATCCGACGGGCGAGGTGCTCGCGGACTCGCACGAGGCCGGCCCGCCCGAAGGCCCGGAGCAGCCGCCGCCCCACATCCTGCCGCGGCGTGCGCCTCGATCGGCGAGCGACGAGATCCCCTACGCCGACATGCGCCGCGACGCCCAGAGCCCCGGCGCCTGGCCGGAGCTCGCCGATCGCGCCGAGGTGCGCACCGCGCTGCGCGGCGCGCCGTCGTCGCGCACGCGCCTCCGGGCGCGGGATCCAGGGGTCTTCTTCTTCATCGCCGAGCCGGTCTTCGACGGCAATCGCATCGCCGGCGCCGTCTACGCCGTCCGCTCCACGCGCCCGGTGATGGTCGAGCTCTACCGCATCCGCGCGGGCCTCATGCGTGTCCTGTGCGTGGCCTTCGCCATCACGGGGACCATCACCTTGCTCCTCGCGTACACGCTCTCGCGGCCGCTCGTGCACCTGTCGCGCGCGGCCAAGCGCGTGGCCGCGGGGGAGAAGGACGTGGTGGTGCCCATCGGCGGGAGCGGCGAGATCGCGGAGCTCGCCGAGTCGTTCGCGCTCATGAAGGAGCGGCTCGACGCGCGCATGCGCTACATCTCCGAGTTCGCCGCCGACGTGGCGCACGAGTTCAAGTCGCCGCTCACGTCGATCCGCGGCGCCGCCGAGCTCCTCGAAGAAGGCGCCGCCGACGATCCCGAGGCCCGCGCGCGCTTCCTCCGCAACATCGAGCTCGACGTGGCGCGCCTCGATCGCTTGGTCTCCCGCCTCCTCGAGCTGTCGCGCATCGAAGCGTCGAGCCAAGCCATGACGCCGGTGAGCCTGCCCGCGCTGCTGTCCCGCACGACAGCGCGCGCGAGCGCACCCGATCAACCCGTCGAGCTCCGCTACCGCGCCTCGGTGCGCGAGCTCCGCGCCCGCGAGATGGATCTCGAGACCGCCATCCTGAACCTCCTCGACAACGCCGTGCGCTTCTCGCCCTCCGGCGTGCCCGTCGTCGTCGAGGTCGACGGCGGCGCCTCCGTCGTGCAGATCGCCGTCATCGATCGCGGCCCCGGCATCTCCCCCGCGAACCTCCCGAAGATCTTCGATCGCTTCTTCACCACCGACGCCGACAAAGACGGCACCGGCCTCGGCCTCGCCATCGCCAAGACCGTCGTCGAAGCCCACGGCGGCACCATCCAAGTCACCAGCGAGCCCAGCCAAGGCGCAATCTTCACGGTCACGCTGCCCGTGCGCAAGTAGCGCGACGCCGGCCCGCTTCCGGACACCAACGGCCAGCAATCCCCTGAGCCCGCTCCCTTGCGGTCGCGGCTGCCCCTGCGGCTACGACGAACCACGCGTCGCGACGAACCGCATGTCGCGACGAACCGCATGTCGCGACGAACCGCATATCGCGACGAACCGCGCACGCGATGAACCGCGCATCGCGACGAACCGCGCATCGCGATGAACCGCGCATCGCGATGAACCGCGCACGCGACGAACCGCGCATCGCGATGAACCGCGCACGCGACGAACCGCATATCGCGACGAACCGCGCACTCGAAACGACGGCAGCCGCGACCGCCAGGGAGCGGGCTCAGCAAGCGTTTCGGCCTCTACGCAGGCCCGTCGGTCGGCGGGAACGCGGCCACGAAATCGCGTTGGAGCGCGACTTCGGGCGCTTGCGACGCGGCCAGCTCCGCGGCGCGGTAGCCGCTGCCGATCGCGTCGACGGTGACGGCGCGGCCGTCGACGTGGAAGCGGATGCGCCAGTCCTTCACGGCCAAGCGGAAGCCCGCGCCTTCGCGCTTGATGCGGCGGTACGGATGCGGCTGCGGGCCGAGCGTGAGCGCGCGGTTCACCGGGGTCTCCAGATCGATGCCGCGCTCGGCGAGCCATGCGGCTTGGGCTGCGGCCGCGGCGCTCCAGGTGACGTGGAAGCCGGGCTCGGGATCGCGCGCTTGCACGGGCTCGCCGGTCGCGGCCGGCGCGAGCGGCGCGAGCCAGCCGGTGCGCGCGTCGGGGAAGGCGTCGGCGTAGGGGACGTAGGGCTTGAGATCGAGCACGGGCGATCCATCGACGATGTCGACGTCGCGGATGCGCAGGGTCAGGCCTTCCACCGAGTCGAGCCGCACCACCGACAGGCCGATCGGGTTCGGCCGGTGCGGCGAGCGCGTGGAGAACACGCCGCGGCGCTTGTCGGGGCTCCGCGGCGGGAGCACCTTGGGCCGCCACACGCCGGGCTCGTTGAGGTGGAAGCAGAAGATCACCCAGAGCCGATCCCACCCCTCCAAATCGCTGAGCGCGTGCTCGAAATCGTGGCCGGGGAAGAGCTCGATGGTGCCCTGCACCTCAGCGCCCGCATACGGTTGGCGGGGCGCGCTCACGCGGTCCGGGAACGGGGTCCGGACCACGCCGATGGGGGTGAAGCTGACCGGCGCGAGCATTCGTCACGCTTACCACACCGCCCGGGGCGTGCTGTGCGCTCTCCGGGCTCCCCGCCCGCGCCGCGCGCGTGTATGGTCCGCGCCATGTCGAAGGAAGAGCTCGTCTCGTCGGTCAAGCGGATCGTCACCGTAGCCCGCAGCGGGGACCTCGACGGCGCCTACCAAGGGTACCGCGATCTCTTCACGGCCCCGTGGTTCGCCGCGCAGCGCCCCGAGGATCAGCGGCAAGCGCTGCGCCTCATGATCCTCGCCAAGAACGCGCCCCGCACGCCCTCGGCCATCATGATCGAGGCCCACCGCGCCGCCGTCCCCGCGCTCACGGAGCTCGTGAGCATCCACCAGGAGCCCGCCGATCACGAGATGCTCGGCGTCTGCCACGTCGTCCTCGGCAACACCGACAGCGCCTCCACCATCTTCCGCGCCGGCCTCGCCATCGAGCGCGAGCGCAACCCGAGCTCGGACCTCTGCGGCGAGCTGATGAAGCGCATTAGTTTGATTTGAAAGGACGCGCGTCCTTTCCCCCAACGGGCCAAGCCCGTTGGGCCGATTCGGGTCTGACGTCGGGTTCTTGATCTCACGATGAGGGCTCGCCTCTTTCCCCCGAGCCCTCGCCCCGTCCACGCCGGCTCGAGGTCGCGCTCCGCTCGTCCGCGAGGCGCCGTAATGTTCATGAATCTCGATGGGTTGCGCCGTCTTCGCGGTGGCGGCGATCTTTGTTGAGCCGCGGCGTGGGGCTCTGAAGTCTTCAGGTGGAGGAGCTTCCTTTGCCTATGCCCCTCGCGCTCGTCCCACCGCCGCCTCCGAAGGTCGCCTTCGCGGGGACGATGCGGCACTGGTGCAGGGGTTTCGGCGCGGCGATCCGGGGGCGCGGGCGGCGCTCTACGATCGGCACGCCGACCACGTGCACCGCGTGCTCTACCGCATCCTCGGCTTTCATCCCGATCTCGCCGACCTCCATCACGACGTCTTCGTGCGCGCGCTCGGCGCCATCGGATCGCTCGACGATCCCAGCGCCTTGAAAGGCTGGCTCACGATGATCGCGGTGAACGTGGCGCACTCCGCGATCACGCGGCGAAAGCGGCGGAGCTGGCTGTGGTTCTTGCCGAGCGACGAGCTGCCCGAGGTGCCGTCGACCACGGCCTCGGGCGAGGTGCGCGACGCGCTGCGGGCGACGTACGCCGCGCTCGAGACGCTCCCGCCGGACGAGCGCATCGCCTTCGCGCTCCGCTTCATCGACGGGATGGAGCTGACCGAGGTCGCCGCCGCGTGCGGGACCTCGCTCGCCACGATCAAGCGGCGCCTCGGGCGCGCGAGCGATCGCTTCGCCGCCGAGGCCAAGAAACACCCCGCGCTCGACGCGTGGATCGATGGAGGGACCCGATGGGGCAGTCCGACCGATCGCTGACCTCCCTCGGCCGGCGCGTGGCCGAGCTGCAAGATCGCGCGCCCGAGGCGCAGCTCGATCGGGAGCGCGGTCGCGCCCGCTTCCTGCGCGAGGGCCCGGCGGGCCGCGCGCGCCCGCGATCGTGGGCCCGCGCGGCGGCGCTGCTCGCGGCGGCGGCCCTGATGATGGCCGCGTGGATCGTGATGCGGCCGCGCGCGCCGCTGCGCTTCGACGTGGGCGCGATGGAGGCCGGCGTGGTGGGCGCGTGGATCGCGGCGCCCCCGCGGCGGCGCTGCCGATCCAGTTCTCGGATGGATCGCGGCTCGTGCTCGCGCCGGGCGGCCGCGCGCGCGTCGCCTCGGTGAGCGCGGAGGGCGCGGAGATCGCGCTCGAGCGAGGCTCGCTCGATCTCGCGGTCGTCCATCGCGAGGCCACGCGGTGGATGGTGCGCGTCGGCCCGTTCCAGGTGCACGTGATCGGGACGCGCTTCGAGACGAGCTGGGATCCGGTGACCGAGCAGTTCTCGGTGGCGCTGCGCGAAGGCGCCATCACCGTGTCGGGCCCGGTCGTGGGCGACGCGCGCAGCGTGCGCGCGGGCGAGCGGCTCACGGTGTCGCCCGCGACGGGCACGCTGGCGTCGAGCGCGATCGACGCCGCCGTCGTGCTTCCATCGAGCGCGCCTTCGGCGAGCGCGCCGGTCGTGAGCGCGCCCGCGCCGATCGAGCCCATGCCGATCGAGCCGATCGCGCCGCCGTCGTCGGCGCGCGTGCCCGAGGCGGAGCCGATCGCGCCGCGGCCCTCGGCGAGCGCGCCCGCGCCGGCCGCGCGCGAGCCCTCGACGTGGCGCGCGCTGTCGCTCGACGGCAAGTACAAGGAGGCGCTCGCGGCCGCGCAGCGCGAGGGATTCGATGCCATCTGCGGCTCCGCGCGCGCGAGCGATCTGTACGCCCTCGGCGAGGCCGCTCGGCTCGGCGGCGACGCGACGCGCGCGGCGCAGGCGTTCACGGCGTTGCGCACGCGCTTCCCCGGATCGGCCGAAGCCGCGTCGGCGGCCTTCATCCTGGGTCGCGTCGCTCAGGACCGTCGCAAGGATCATGCATCGGCCGCGGCCTACTTCATGGCCTACCTGAGCGAGCAGCCCGGTGGCCCGTTCGCCGCGGAAGCCGTGGGGAGGCTCCTCGAAGCCCGGGATCGCATGGGCGACGAAGAGGGGGCGCGCCGCGCGGCGGAGCGCTACCTCGCGTCGTATCCGAGCGGCTCGTATGCTGCGTACGCGCGGCGGGTGCTCGCGCGCGGCTCGGACGCGGGCGAGCCGTGAAGGTGAAGCGGCGCTTCGCATCCATCCTGGTCGCCTGTGTCGTCGCGATGACGGCGCACCTCGCGCACGCGGAGACGCCCGCGGAGGAGCGGCACGGGACCATCGCGGTGATCGCGGGCCCCGCCGATCGCTTCGGCCAGCGCATGGTCGCCGAGCTCGAGTCCTTGGGCTTCGCGACGGTCCGCCTCGATCCGAAGGACGAGCCCGCCACGCGCGCCTCCCTCGAAGCTGCGGCGCGGGCGAGCGGCGCGCTGGCCGCGATCCGCGCGGTCCCCTCCGCGCGCGGCGTCGAGGTGTGGGTCGCCGATCGCGTCACCGGCAAGACGGTGCTCCGCGAGATCGCGAGCGACGCGAGCGCGCCCGAGGCCGACGCGGCGCTGGCCATCCACACCGTCGAGCTGCTCCGCGCGAGCCTCCTCGAAGTCTCGCTGCCCGTGCCGTCGCGCGGTGAGATCGCCGCGCCCCGCGATCTCCCCGAGAAGCTCTCGCTCCCCACGCCCGCCGCGCCCGCGCCTCCCGCGCCGGCCACGCTGCGGTTCTCGATCGGGCCCGGCGTGCTCGCGAGCCCGGGCGGCTTCGGCCCCGCGGCCGCGCTCGACGTCGGGCTCTCGTGGTTGCCGAGCGACCGCGTCGGCGGCTTCGCCTTCGCGTCGATCCCGCTCACCCGCCCGCGCGTCTCGGGCGTCGCGGGCAGCGCCGATCTCTCGACCACGATGCTCGGCGCCGGCATGCGCTTCCTCTTCACGACGCGCGCGAGCACGTGGGCGCCGTCGGTGGACGTCGGTGTGGCCGCGGTCGCGCTCTCGCTCTCCGGCACGGCCTCCGTCGCGGGCACGGCCGCGAACGATGCTTCCGCCTGGACGGCGGCGCCTTTCGTGCGCACCGGCCTCGCCGTCGCGCTCACGCCGATGCTGCGCGCGCGCGCCGACGTGCTGGTCGGCGTCGTCACGCAGGACGTCTCCATTCAGCTCGCCAAGGAGGACGTGGCGACGTTCGGCCGGCCCCTCGTGCTCGCGTCGGTGGGCGTCGATTTCGGTTGGTTCTGATGAGCCGTGGCCGCGCGCGGCGCGGTCTTCATCCGAGGAACCCTGTGGTGGAGGTCATGCACATGAAACACTGGATCAAGGCCCTCGGAACGCTTTCGCTCGTGGCGCTCGGCGCGTGCAGCCCGATCGTGCTCGACCCGCTTCACCCCGAGACGTCGGAGGACGAGCTGGGCTCGGACCCCGACGCGACGCCTCCGGATCCCAGCGCGATCGCGATGCGTCTCTCGCAAGTGCACGGCCCTTCGAGCCCCGCGAGCGCGCCGTTCAACCTCATGGGCAATCCGGCGCTCGAGTCCGACGCCATCGTCTTCTTCTTCGCGAGCAAGGCGCAGGCGTGCGAGCAGCCCGTGATCGAGATCGATGACTCGACGTCGCCCGCCGTGTGCGCCGCTCAGGCGTTCTGGCAGGCGGCCGTGGCCATTCCCGCCGATCTCGTCGTCGCCGGCGCGACCATCGATCTCGGCGACGACAGCATCGGCGGCTACCAGGCCGTGTGGATGGCCGCCTGCGGCGGCGGCGGCGGCGGCGGCCCCGGCTCGGTCGAGGGTACCCTCGAGATCGTCAGCGTCAGCGCCACCTCGATCGAGGTGCAGCTCACCGTCGCCTCGACGAGCTGGGGCACGCAAAGCGGCGCGTACACGGCCTCGATCTGCCCGTAGTCTCCGTTCCGAAACGTCGGCTCGTCGTTCAGCGCTGCACGGTCCCGGCTCGGGATGGCGGCTCACAGCGGCACGCCTGCACGGCGGCTTTTGCGCGCCGCGACCAATCTCTCCCACGCATTGGGCCCGGAGGGCGCGAGATCGGATAGGATGACCCCGCGAGCGCCTCCGTGCGCCGCCCCATCCATGCACGCTGTCACCATCGCCAGTCAAAAGGGGGGCGTGGGCAAGACCACGATCTCCCTCAACCTGGGCCTCGCCCTCGCGCGCGCGGGCAACCGCACGCTCATCATGGAGCTGGACGCGCAGGGCAGCCTCGGCCTTTCGCTCGGGCTCCCCGATCGAGCCCGGCCGGGCATCGCCGAGGTCCTCACCGGCGCCGAGCCGCTCGATGCGGTGCTCACGCGGACCCGTGATCCGCAGCTCCACGTGCTCTGCGTGGGCCGCGTCGATCCCACCACCGTCTCCGGCTTCGAGGAGGCGCTGGCCCGGGGCCCGGTCATCCCCGGCATCTTGGGCCGGCTCCAGACCGAGTTCGACATCGTCATCATCGACTGCCCCGCCGGCCTCGGGAAGGTGACGACCCGCGCGCTCGAAGCGTCGACGCACGCGCTCTCCCCGCTGCAGGCCGAGCCGCTCGCGCTCCGCTCGGTGGGCCAGCTCCTCGCGCTCATCGATCGCATCCGCGCCGAGAAGAACCCGCAGCTCACGCTCCTCGGCGTGGTGCTCTCCATGTTCGATCGCAAGGCCGCGGCCTCGCTCGAGGTGGCCGAGACGCTGTGGACCAAGTTCCCCGGCGGGATCATCCTCGACACCGTCATCCCGCGTGACGAGACGTTCCTCGAAGCGTCGCTGCGCGGCTCGCCGCTCCTGCTCATGCAGAAGCGGCCCCCGCCGCTCTCGCGTGTCTTCGATCAGCTCGCGAGCGACATCCTCGACCGGCTGGAGCCGCCGGGTGAGAAGAAGGACGAAGACGATGGCCCGATCCCGCTCCTCGTTTGATCTCGCGGGCGCGATCGCCACCGCCGCGTCGCTCTCCACCACGCAGGGCCCGGAAGAGGCGCCGTCCGCCGCGTACCGCAGCATGGCGCTCGTCTCCTTCGGGCCCACGGCCACCGGGGAGCCGAGCGTGCCGCCGCCCGCGCCGTCGGCCGAGGCGCCCGACACGAACATCGCCGCGCAGCCGCGCCCGCCCGAGAGCGAGGCCGCGTTCCCCGCGAGCTCGCGGGCGCCCTCGCTCGAGGAGTCGCACACCACCGAGGCGCGCAGGCCGCCGCGCTTGCCCGATCTCAGCAACGTGCAGAGCCCCACGCAGCGCTGCGAGCGCATCGTCGAGTGGATCGTCGAGGCCGTGGGCGCGCAGGACGTGTTCATCGCCGACGCCGCGGGCCTGCCCATCGCGGGCGCGCTCGTCGACGCGGAGGCGCGCGTCGCGGCCTCCGGCGTGGTGGCCACCGCGGTCGCGCACCTCGCGGCCGCCGTGCCGGGCAACACCTCCACGCTCTTCGAGCTGCACGTGGGCGAGGGCCCCTTCTTTCAGGTGATCGGCTTCGAGATCGCGGCCGCGCTCTACCTCGTCGGCCTCACGCGCGCGACGCCGCTCACCTACCGCCAGGCCCACGCCGTGCGCCTCGCGTGCCGGCACGCGCTCGCCGATCTCGACGCTCCTCGCACAGGAGGCTCTGCGTGAGCATCGCCGATCCGAAGGCCACCGAGCCCGCCCCGCGCGACGCCGCCGAGGGACCGATCGCGCTCGACGGCCTCGTCTACGGCATCGATCTGCTCGACGCCCTGCTCGTCCTCCACTTGGGCGACGCGCACCTCTATGCATCGTGGCTGCGCCCCGACGCGGGCCTGCGCGCCGACGACATCGTCACCACGCTGCGCGATGCTTACCGCGTCGCCCAGTTCGCCGCGCGGAGGCTCAACGGCGGCGCCGATCGCCGCGGAGAAGCGCCGGCCCCCGTCGTCACCATCGAGCTCCCCCAGCGCATCGCGCTGCTCCGGCGCGTGCGGGCGCACGTCATCGCATCCATCTTCGACGCGGCCATGCCGCTCGGCATGGCGCGCCTCGTCTCGTCGCGCCTCGCCGCGGCGCTCGAGCCCGAGCTCCCGCTCGCGCCCGAAGGCATCGACGCGCCGCGCCCGCGCCCCGTCGTGCACATGGTCTCGCCCGCCGCCAACGGCTTCGACGCCGCGGCGAACGCGCTCCCGCGCACCGTCCCCGAGCCCGTCGTGCGCACCGCGGACGACGCCGAGCGCATGCCGAGCACCCTCTCCTTCGGCTCGGGCCTCCCGCGCCGCTCGCGCCCGCCGCCGGCGCGCCCGGCCGAGGCCGAGCGCGTCGGTCGTCTCCTCGCGTACCTCGAAGCGCACGCGCCGGAGCCGCACGTCGTCAAATACCGCCTCGCCCTGCGCGCCGGCCTCACCCTCTCCGCGCTCGAGAACCCGGACGCCCTCGGCCCCGAGGCCATGGTCCTCATCGAGACCGCCGTGCAAGACATCCTCGGCATCGATCGCAGCGAGCTCCGGAGGATCGCGTGACCACGCCCTTCGGCCTCCTCGTCCGCGAGATCGCGCCGTACGGCCTCCTCGGCCTCGGCGATCAGCTCGTCACCTACCAGAGCCATCACCACGCGCTCTTCCTCGATCAAACCGTCTCCGATGCGCTCGGCGGCGAAGGTTGGGCGGTGCGCCGCCAAGCGGCGTTCGAGGCTTCGCACGCGCTCCTCCACTCGTTCTATGCCGAGCTCGGCGTCGACGAGGCCGACGAGCGCATCGAGCTCGCCACCGAGCTGTTCGCGGCCATGGGCCAGGGCCGCCTCGTCTTCGACGTCACGGCCGAAGGTGGCACGGTGCGCGCGCACGGCCTCCATCACGGCGAGAGCTTCCGCGAGAAGTACGGCGCGCGCCTCAAGAACCGGCGGCCCGTCGACACGTTCGCCGCCGGCTTCGTCTCCGCGGCCGCGAGCCTCGCGTTCCCTTCGGACTGGGGCACGCTCGAAGCCGACGAGGCCGCGTGCATCGCCCGCCGCGACGACCTCTGCGTCTTCGCGCTCACCCGTCGCCCCGAGCGCCCGCGCTTCGGCGCCGTCGTCACCCGCGGCCTCGTCGAGCGCTTGCCGCAGATCCCGCCCGCCGAGGTCCCGCGCCCGTCGCCCGCCGCTTCGCGCGCGGCCTCCGAGCTGGCGCGCCTCCTTCATGGATCGCCGCTCTCGCCCACCGACGAAGGCAACGCCTTCCGCGCTTTCGGATCGCGCGTGGCCATGGTGCCGGTGAGTTACACCGGGCAGATCATCTTCGACACCGCGCACCTCGTGGAGAAGCGCAGCCCCGAGCTCTTCCCGCTCGTGGCCACGCTGGCGCGCGAGGCCGCGACCATGGGCGCCTTCCACCTGCTCGGCGGCGTGCTCGCCTCGCCCTTGTGGCAAGCCGAGAACGGCAAGCCCGCGCGCGAGCTGGAGGTGCGCCTCGAGCAGCTCCTCGGCCTCGCCCGCGCGCTCGGATGGGGCGCCTTCGACGCCGAGGAGATCCACCCCGGCCGCTCGCTCCTCCTGCGCAGCCCCATGACCCACGAGAGCGCCTACTACGGCGCGCGTCACGGCACCGCGGTCCGCGCCCGCCTCTTCTTCCAGCAGGGCCTCGGCCTCGCGCTCATGTACCTCTTGGAGAACGTCGACTTCGAGTCCGAGCAGCCCATCGGCCCCGACACCTACGACGCCCTCTTCCGCAGCGGCCCCCGCTTCGAGGCCCACGAGACCCGCTCTCCCCTCCGCGGCGACGCCTTCTGCGAGGTCAGCGTCGAGGCCGTGCAGCACTGACGCTTCATTCGTTTGAGCTCCAACCAATTCGTTGGAGCTCCAACGAACGGTGGCGCATCACTCCGCGGCGGCCGGGAGCGCGCCGTCGCCTGCGCTCCGCGGGGCGCGCGCCTCTTGGCCGGCGGGCAGGAAGCGGCCGAACGCCGGGACCTCGCCCACCTCCGCGAGGGGCACGCCGTTGCGCACGGCGAGGCGACCGCCCACGACCACGGCGGGGACGGCGGCGTCGTTGCGACGCACCATCCGCGGGAAGTCGCCGAACGCGGGCATCTTCGCCTCTTCGAGCGTGTCGATGGCATCGAGCGCGGCCGGATCGATGACGGCGATGTCCGCGCGCGCGCCGACCTCGAGCCGGCCCGCGTCGAGCCCGAGCCACTCGGCGAGCTCGCCCGTGCACCGATGCACCGCGCGCTCGATCGGCATGAACGGCACCCCGTCGCGCGCGGCGTCCCGCGCCATGCGCAGGAGGAAGAGAGCGAAGTTGTAGAAGGCCATGTTGCGCAGGTGCGCGCCCGCGTCCGAGAAGCCGACGAGGATGTCCGGGTGCTTGAGGATGTTGCGCAGGTGCTCGGGGCGATCGTTGGCGATGGTGGTGAACCACCGGAGCGCGTCGCCGTGCTCGGCGCAGAGATCGAGGAAGACGTCGACCACGTCTTGCCCACGCGCCGCGGCCACCTCGGCGAACGACTTGCCCACGATCGCCGCGTCGGGACAGGCCACGATGCGCGAGGCGCGGAAGTCGCGGTGATACACCTTGGGGACGAGGAAGCTCGTCCACTGCTTGCGGAACCAAGCGCGGTACTTGGGATCGCGGAGCAGCTCGCGGCGCTCGGCCATCTCCTCGATGTGCAGCGCCGCGGTGCCCGCGCCGATCTCCTCGAAGATGGGCGCATCGAGCCCGTCGACGAACATCTCGAACGGCACCGGCAGCGCCTGGAAGCGCACGTCGCCGCGGAAGACGACGTTGACGATGCGCGCCAGCACCCCGAGCGCTCGATAGAGGAGGCGGCTCGAGCGCACGTCGGCGATCGAGACGATGGTGGTGCGCAGCTTCGGTCGGAAGATCCCGAGGCTCTCCCAGAACAGGAGGAAGACGTCGTACTTCGCCGAGATGTTGGGGATGCCTTGGAGCACGCGGCCCCGCGAACGCACGACGCGGGCGAGCGCGTCGATCTCCCCCCAGCTCGCGAACGCGCCGGGGAGCGGCTGCGATCGATGGCGCTGGCCGCCGAGCTTGTCCCAGCGGTTCGTGTTCACGCTCAGGCCGACGAAGCCCGCGTCGAGCGCGTCCGCGAGCGCGCGCTCCATGCGCCCGATCTCCTCGCGCGTGGCCCGCTCGCCCTTCGTCACCGCGCGTCCGAGGCCCATCACGCTGCAGCGCAGATCCGAGTGGCCGAGGAACGCCGCGACGTTCGGCCCGAGCGGGCTCCCATCGAGGTGCGCGCGGTACTCCGCCGGCGTGCGCCACGACTTCTTCGCCTCGAAGAGCGGCAGCACGTGCTCGCGCGGCACCGCCTCGACGCGCGTGAACATGTCGGCGATGTCGATCGGATCGGAGAGCACGGTCCCGAGCGAGCAGCTCCCCACGAGCACCGTGGTCACGCCGTGCCGCAGCGACTCCGAGAGCGCGGGCGCCGCCTCGACCTCGGCGTCGTAGTGCGTGTGCAAATCGACGAAGCCCGGCATGACCCAATGGCCTTCGGCCTCGACGATCTCGCGCGCCTCGCTCGCGGAGAAGGGCGCCTCGCGGATCTCCGCGACACGCCCATCACGCATCGCGATGCTTCGTTTGCGGCCCGGGCTCCCCGTCCCATCGAAGAAGAGCCCCTGGTTGATCGCGAGATCGAAGGCGGGCTTGTGCACGCGCATCATGGTGCGCGTCCGCCGCGCGCGCTGCAAGAACGGCCCGCGCCGCACGCGCGCATCATCGCGCGGTGCGGGTGGGATGGCTTCACACGTTGCCCGTGATCGCGTGGCCCTGCCGGCCGCGCCCCTTTCCCGGGGCCTAAACCTCGCCGCCGCGCTTGCTCTTCGCGGCCACGCCGTACTCGTGCAGCCGGTATTGGATGGTGCGCACGCTGATGTCGAGCATCTCCGCGGCCTTGGCGGTCGAGCCGTTGGTCGCCTCCAAGGTCGAGAGGATGGCGAACCGCTCGACCTCCGCCATCGTCGCCCCCGGGATGCGCACCGCGCCCCGCGCCACGGGCGCGACCTCGATGGGCAGGTGCTCCTCCTCGATGCGGTTGCCCTCGCAGAGCACCACCGCGCGCTCGACGGCGTTCTCCAGCTCGCGCACGTTGCCCGGCCAGCGATGCGAGAGGAGCTTGGCGCGGGCGCGATCGCTGAAGCCTTCGATCTCCCGCCGATTGTCCGCCGCGAAGCGCCGGAGGAAGTGGCTCGCCAAGAGGAGCACGTCGTTGTCGCGCACGCGCACCGGCGGCATGTCGATGTGCACCACGTTGAGCCGGTAGTAGAGGTCTTCGCGGAAGCGGCCCTCCTGCACATCGGCCGCGAGATCGCGGTTGGTCGCCGCGATGAGCCGCACGTCCACCTGCACCGGCTCGTTGCCGCCCACGCGCTCGAAGGAGCGCTCCTGCAGCACGCGGAGCAGCTTCACCTGCGTGGCGGGCGGGATCTCGCCGACCTCGTCGAGGAACAAGGTCCCGCCGTTGGCCTGCTCGAAGCGCCCGATGCGGCGCCGATCGGCGCCCGTGAACGAGCCCTTCTCGTGCCCGAAGAGCTCGCTCTCGAGGAGCGAGTCCACGAGGGCCGCGCAGTGCAGCGACACGAACGGCGCCTGCGCCCGCGGGCTCTTGCGGTGGATGGCGCGCGCCAGCTCGCCTTTGCCGGTGCCGCTCTCGCCGGTGATCAGCACCGTCGCCCGCGCGCCCGCGACCTGCCGCGCCGTGCGGTAGACCTTCTGCATCGCGGGGCTCGCGCCGATGAGGCCCGAGAGCCCATCGCCCTCGCGCTCGCGGAGCTGGCGCCGCAGCTCGTCGGCCTCGGCCCGCAGCGCCCGCCGCTCCAGCGCGCGCTCGATGCTCACGGTGAGCGCCTCGAAGTCGACGGGCTTCGTCAGGTAGTCGGCCGCGCCCGCGCGCATGGCCCGCACCGCCGAGCCCACGTCGCCGAACGCCGTCACCACGATGACCGGCAGATCACCGTCCTGCTCGCGCAGCTTCCCGAGCAGGGCGACGCCGTCCATCTTGGGCATCTTGAGATCGGTGATCACCACGTCCGGCGCGCGTTCGGCGGCGATGACGAGCGCGCTCGGTCCGTCCGCCGCCGCGTCGACGTCGTAGCCCTCCTGCTCGAGGAGCTTCTGCATCCCCGAACGCGCGCTGGGCTCGTCGTCGACGACGAGGATGCGAGACTTGCTCTTCGTTGCGCCTTCCATGTGGTCCTCGAAATCCTATGAGCTCAAACGAACGGGCAGCGCGATCCGGAAGATGGTCCGGCCCGGCTGGCTGGTCACGTCGATCTCGCCCCCGTGATCGGTGACGATGCGGTGGGCGATGGCGAGCCCGAGGCCGGTGCCGTTCGGCTTGGTGGAGAAGAACGCATCGAACACCGGCGCCTCGGCGCTCGGCAAGCCCGGACCGTCGTCCTCGATCTCGATCACCACCCGCCGCGGCTGCCGCCGCATCCGCACCGTGACCACGCCGCCGCTCGTCGTCGTGGCCTCCACCGCGTTTTGCAGGACGTTGAGGAGCACCTGCTGGATCTTGTCGCCGTCGACTTCGACCTCGATGTCCGTGTCCGGCAAGTCGAGCCCCACGCGCACGCCCCCCGCCTCCGCCGCGCCGCTGACGAGCTGCGCCGCGCGCTCGCACAAGGCCCGCACCGAGCAGACGCGCTTGTCGAGCGGCTTCGGCCGCGCGAAATCGAGGAACTCCGTGGTCAGCTCGGAGAGCCTGCGGATCTCCTCGCCCACCACGCGCACCGCCTCGTGGGTGTCGGGATCGGTCACCCCCGCGCGGCGCAGCCCGCGCCCGAGGAAGGTGAGGTGGAGCTGGGCGCCGTTCAGCGGGTTTCGGATCTCGTGCGCCAGCCCGGCCGCGAGCGTGCCCACCGCGGCCAGCTTCTCGGTCTGGCGCACGCGCGCGGCCAGCGCGTTCTCGTCCGTCGTGTCCTGACCGACGGCGAAGAGCACCACCTCGTCATCCATCGCCGACGCGTACGCGAGCTGCCAGCGCACGTCGCGCACCTTGCCCGAGCGCGTCCGCACCGCGCTCTCCAGCGTGCCCTCCGTGGGCCCGTCGCCGCCGGCCGCGCGGGCGAACAAGGCCCCGTGCTCGTCGCGCAGGGCCTCGGGGATCAGCGCCGCGAACGGCGTCCCCAGCACCTCGTCGCGGCCGAGCCCGGTCACCCGCTCGGCCTCGCGGTTGTAGAGCCGCACCGTCGCGCGCGCGTCGAGCCCCACGATGAGCACGCGCGCGAGCTCCACCGCGTGCTGGTAACGATGCTCCGTCTGCGCCAGCGTCCGATCCACGCGCTCGCGCTCCAAGCGATCGAGCCGCTGGATGCGGGCCACGTGATCTTCCTGGTAAGCGCCCAGCATCACGGCCAGCTCGAGATCGAGGACCCGATGCACCGCCTCGGCCGTGGGCGTCGCCTCTCGGCCCATCGTCTCCAGCGCGATGCGCTCGAGCGCCAAGCGGATCAGCGCCATGGCCGTGAGCATGTAGTGTTGATCGAGCCCGACCCGCACGTGGACGCGCCCGATCTTGGCGGTCTCTTCGAAGAAGGCCTGGTCGTAGGGGCCGGTGAAGATCCGGTGCAGCCAGCGGACGAGCGACTTCTTGAGCCGCTCCACCTGCGCCTCGTCCTTGAAGACGTCGTGCGCCCGCTCGTGCTCGCGGATGCGGTCGTAGAACTCGATGGCGATCCGCTCGAAACGAGGCGCCGCGTGGGTGTGGAACGTGGCGAGCGCGCGCGTATCGGCCTCGCTGAAGCGCACGTAGCGCTTCATCTCCTCGTAGAGCGACTCCGGGCGCGCAGTCACGTCTTCGCGTGTAGCACCCTGCGCGCCAGGTCGAAATCCGCGGCAGGAAGGCGCATGCCTGCGCAAATGGTGCGCTCTGATGCAAACGATGCACGGGTTCGTCTTCGGACCGTGCGCCTCCGGACGCCGTTCTCGCGTATGCTCCCCGCCCTTCATGGACGCAGCGCCGCCCGCCCTCGAGCCGCCCCACCACAGCGCCGCCTTCCTCCGTCGCCGCCGCGCCAACTGGCTGGTGCTCGGGCTGACCTACGCGACGATGTACATGGGCCGGTACAACTTCGGCCTCGTCAACAAGACGCTCTCCGACGCGTACGGCTTCGACAAGACCCAGATCGGCACCATCATCTCCACCGCCTCGGCGATCTACGGCGTCTCGGCCATCTTCAACGGCCCCATCGCCGACCGCATCGGCGGCCGCAAGGCGATGCTCATCGGCGTCTTCGGCGCGGTCGTCTTCAACATCGCCTTCGGCCTCGGCGCGTACCTCGGCGCGGTCGACAAGAAGACGCTGATGCTCGCGTACTTCGCCACGGTCTGGTCGCTCAACCAATACTTCCAGTCCTACTCGGCGCTCTCGCTCATCAAGGTCAACGCGAGCTGGTTCCACATCGCCGAGCGCGGTCGCTTCTCCGCCATCTTCGGCTCGATGATCCAGTCGGGCCGCGCGGGCATCCTCTCGCTCGGCGGCATCCTCGCGGCGTGGCTCGCCTGGCAATGGATCTTCTTCGTGCCGGCCGCGATCATGCTGGTGATGGGCATCCTCACCTACCTCGTGGTGCAGGACAGCCCGGAGAAGGCCGGCCACGCCGCCTTCGACACGCAGGACGCGTCGAGCGGCGACGAGGGCAAGGTCGATCTCGCCTACGTCGCCAAGAAGGTCTTCACGAACCCCATCACCCTCACCATCGCGGCCGCCGAGTTCTGCACCGGCGTGGTGCGCAAGGGCTTCGAGGAGTGGTTCCCGACCTACATGCAGGAGCATCTGCACCTGCGCACCAACTCGGGCGTCTTCCAGAAGGGCGCGTGGAGCATCGTCATCGCGGGTATCGCCGGCGCCTTCGCGGCCGGCTACGCCTCCGACATCTTCTTCAAGAACCGCCGCCCGCCCGTCGCGCTCATCGGCTACGCGCTCCAGATCATCGCCCTCATCACCATCAGCATCGCCCCCTCGACCGGCGCGATCATCGCGGCCTTCGTGATCAACTCGTTTGCCGTCTCCGTCGTCCACTCGATGCTGTCCGGCACCGCGTCGATGGACTTCGGCGGCAAGAAGGCCGCGGCCACCGCGGCTGGCATGTTCGACGGTATGCAGTACGTCGGCGGCGTCCTCGCCGGCATCCCGCTCGGCTGGGTAATCAAAACCTACGGCTGGCGCGGCTGGGGCCCGTCGATGGCCATCTTCTCCTTCATCGGCCTCATCCTCATGTCCACGCTGTGGAACGCCCGCCCCGCGCGCGGCGGCGGCGGGCATTAGGTCTGAGCCTCGCGCTCTGGACGACGAGAAGCCGCAACCCTAAAGCCACGCTCCGGCTCGGTGGGACTCGAGCCGTGCAAGGGAGGCGCTTCGTGAGCGATTTGCTGCCCTATCCTGCGGACTGGACCGTGCGGCGGGCGCGTGACGCGTACCTCGCCGAGAACGGGTTCACCGTCGCGGCGTACGACGATGCGTGGACCGAGGCTTCGTTCCTCGGCATCCGCTTCAGCGTGCCGAACACGCAGCGCCATCGCTGGGCCATCATGCTCCACGATCTGCATCACGTCGCCACGGGCTTCGGCACGGATCTCACGGGCGAAGGCGAGATCAGCCTTTGGGAGCTGCGCCGCGGGCTCTCGGCGCTCGGGCTCTACGTGGGTGGCATCGTGGCGAGCGGCGCATTGATGGGCGTCTTCGCTTCGCCGCGGCGAGCTTGGGCCGCGTTCAGCGCGTCGGGGTCGACACCGTCGTTGTTCGATCCGAACGTCGACTACGACGCGCTCCTCGACATGACCGTGGGCGAGCTGCGCGCGCGCCTCGCGGTGCCGGCCGAAGGCCTCGCGCGTGAGCCTCGCGGTCTCCATGCCTATGCGCCGCGCCGTGTGCCGGGCGGTGCGTCGGTGACGGCTGCGGCTACCTGAGCCTCGCAAGCGGCCCCAAACTCCGGGCCGCCCCTGAGCACGTTCCGAACAACCGAGCGATGTCGCTTGGGGCCCCTCTTGACGGGCGCGGGGCCCGCCGCGGATACTTCGCACGCTAAAAATCGCCCTGCGTCGCTTGTGCGCTCGGCATCTGCCACGGGCCGCATGACGCGGTTCCTTTCCGACGAGAGGTGTCTCCCATGGCCAACGATCTCCGCTTCGATGGACGCGTCGCAATCGTCACCGGCGCCGGCAACGGCCTCGGTCGATCGCACGCGCTGATGCTCGGCAAGCGCGGCGCCAAGGTCGTCGTCAACGATCTCGGCGGCTCGATGCACGGCGGCGGCCAGAGCACGACGCCGGCGCAAAAGGTGGTCGACGAGATCAAGGCCGCGGGCGGCGACGCCATCGCCAACGCCGATTCGGTGGAGGACGGCGGCAAGATCGTGCAAGCCGCGCTCGACACGTGGGGCCGCATCGACATCATCGTCAACAACGCCGGCATCCTCCGCGACACGAGCTTCCAGAAGCTGAGTGAGGAGGACTGGGATCTCATCTACCGCGTGCACGTCCTCGGCGGCTTCCGCGTCACGCGCGCCGCGTGGAACCACATGCGCGACGCGGGCTACGGCCGCATCATCTTCACGGCCTCGGCCGCGGGCATCTACGGCAACTTCGGCCAGGCCAACTACGCGATGGCGAAGCTCGGCCTCGTCGGTCTCTCGAACACGCTCGCCATCGAGGGCCGCAAGAAGAACGTCTTCGTCAACACCATCGCGCCCATCGCCGGCTCGCGCCTCACCGAGACGGTGCTCCCGAAGGAGCTCGTCGACGCGCTCAAGCCCGAGTTCGTCTCGCCCCTCGTCGCTTGGCTCGCGCACGAGAGCTGCACCGAGACCGGCGGCCTCTTCGAGGTCGGCGGCGGCTTCTTCTCCAAGCTGCGCTGGGAGCGCACCGCGGGGAAGAGCTTCTCCATCAGCAAGGCCATCGAGCCCGAGGCGATTGCCAAGTCGTGGTCCGAGATCACGAGCTTCGAGAAGAGCGAGCACCCCGGCGACATCACCACCTCGATGCAGTCGGTGATCGAGAACCTCAACAAGAAGACCAAGGGCGGCAACGAGTTCATCGACGTCGACGCGGCCCTCGGCTTCGAGTTCCCGCCGCTCACGACGTCGTACACGGAGCGTGATCTCGCGCTCTACGCGCTCGGCGTCGGCGCCGGCACCGATCCGCTCGACGGCAAAGATCTCCAGTACGTCTACGAGCTCCACGGCGACGGCTTCCGCGCCATCCCCACGTACGCGGTCGTCCCCGTCATCAACGCCATCTTGGAGCAGGCCAAGCAAGGCAAGCAGGCGCCGGGCCTCAACTACGGGTTCGAGCGCATCCTCCACGGCGAGCAGTACACCGAGGTGAAGCGGCCGCTGCCGCCGCACCAGAAGCTCACCCACAAGTCGCGCATCAAAGACATCTGGGACAAGGGCAAGAACGCCGTCGTCATCGTGGAGACGCGCACCTACGACGAGGCCGATCAGGAGCTCGCGTACAACGAGATCAGCATGGTGGTGCGCGGCGCCGGCGGCTGGGGCGGCGAGCGCGGCCCGAGCGGCGAGGTGAACACGCCCCCCGATCGCGCGCCCGATGCGGTGATCGAGCAGAAGATCAACGACGACCAGGCCCTTCTCTATCGGCTCTCCGGCGACTGGAACCCGCTCCACGCCGATCCGAATTTCGCGCAGAGCTTCGGCTTCTCGCGGCCCATCCTCCACGGCCTCTGTACGTTCGGGTTCGCCGCGCGCCACGTGATCAAGAGCTTCGCCGGCAACGACGCGCGCCTCTTCAAGGGCATCCGCGCGCGCTTCGCCGAGAGCGTGTATCCGGGCGAGACGCTGGTGACCGAGATGTGGAAGGACTCGGCCCAGCGCATCGTCTTCCGCTGCAAGGTGAAGGAGCGCGACAAGGTCGTCATCGGCGCCGCCGCCGTCGAGCTCTACGCCGAGGTGCCGAAGGCCGTGGCCGCCGCGCCCAAGGCCGCCGCCGCGCCGGCCGCTGCGCCCGCGCCCGCTGCTGCCGCTGCGCCCGACAAGCTCACGAGCGCCGACATCTTCGTGGCCATCGGTGACTACGTCGCGAAGACGGCGGACCTCGTGAGCAAGGTCGGCACCGTGTTCCAGTTCCACCTCACGGGGCCGGATTCGGCGTGGGTCCTCGATGCCAAGAATGGCAGTGGCTCGGTGACGGCGGGCACGGCCACGGCCGACGTCACGCTCACGCTCTCGGACGCGGACTTCCTCGACATGACGAGCGGCAAGGCCGATCCGCAGAAGCTCTTCATGAGCGGCAAGCTCAAGATCACCGGCAACATCATGGCTTCGCAGAAGCTGATGTTCCTGAAGAAGGTCGATCCGCAGGCTGCCATGGCCGCCATCCAAAAGGCCCGCGGCGGCGCGGCGCCTGCTGCCGCGCCCGCGGCGGCGGCTCCCGCGGCGGCGCCCGACAAGCTCACGAGCGCCGACATCTTCGTGGCCATCGGCGACTACGTGGCGAAGACGGCGGACCTCGTGGGCAAGGTCGGCACCGTCTTCCAATTCCACCTCAAGGATCCGGACTCGGCGTGGGTCATCGACGTCAAGAACGGCAAGGGCTCGGTCACCGCGGGCACCGCGACGGCCGACGTCAACCTCACGCTCTCGGACGCGGACTTCCTCGACATGACGAGCGGCAAGGCCGATCCGCAGAAGCTCTTCATGAGCGGCAAGCTCAAGATCACCGGCAACATCATGGCTTCGCAGAAGCTGATGTTCCTGAAGAGCGTCGATCCGAAGACGGCCATGGAGGCCATTCAAAAGGCCCGCGGCGGCGCGGCGCCTGCTGCGGCTCCCGCGGCGGCGGCGTCGTCCGCCAAGGCGTCCAAGGTGCCGGGCATCTTCAAGGCGCTCAGTGATCGCATCGAAAAGACGCCCAGCCTCGTGGGTGAGGTGGCGGCGGTGATTCAGTTCGTGATCAAGGACTCGGCCGGCGCGTGGACGGTGGATCTCGCGAGCGGCGCCGGCAGCGTGAAGGAAGGCCGGAGCGACACGGCGAAGACCACCATCACGCTCACGGAGGAAGACCTCGTGGCGCTCGCCAAGGGCGAGAGCGCACAAGGCCTCTTCCAACACGGTCGCCTGCGCGTGGACGGTGACATCCGCCCGGCGCACAAGCTCGGTTTCATGAAGGACCTCGCCTGAGCGCCTCGCTCGGAGCCGTAACGAAGGAGAGAGTGCCATGGGTCGTCGCGTGAATGTGATCGGCGTGGGCATGACGAAGTTCGCCAAGCCCGGCGCGAGTGAGGACTACAACGTGATGGCGACGAAGGCGGCCAAGGCCGCCCTCGCGGACGCCAAGGTCGATTACGCCGACATCGAGCAGGCGTATGCGGGCTACGTCTTCGGGGACAGCACCTGTGGGCAGCGCGCCGTCTACGACGTCGGCCTCACCGGCATCCCGGTGATCAACGTCAACAACAACTGCTCCACGGGCTCGACGGCGCTCTACCTCGGCCGTCAGGCCATCGAGGGCAGCCTCGCCGAGTGCGTGCTCGTCGTCGGCTTCGAGAAGATGGAGAAGGGCGCGCTCGCCGCGAAGTGGGACGATCGCGCGAACCCGCTCGAGGCCCAAGCCAACCTGATGAACAAGCTCCAGGGCTTCACCAACGCGCCCCCCGCCGCGCAGATGTTCGGCGGCGCGGGCCGCGAGTACCGCTGGAAGTACGGCACGAAGCGCGAGACCTTCGCCAAGGTCGCGGCCAAGGCGCGGAAGCACGCGGCGAACAACCCCTACGCGCTCTTCAATCAGGTGCTGAGCGTGGAAGAGATCCTCGCCTCCGACGAGGTCTTCGATCCGCTCACCCGTTACCAGTGCTGCCCGCCCACCTGCGGCGCGGCCGCCGCCATCCTCTGCTCGGAAGACTTCGCGCGGAAGAAGGGCATCACGGGCGCCGTCTACATCGCGGCCCAATCGATGACGACCGACTATGCGTCGAGCTTCAACGACAGCATGATCAAGATGGTCGGCTTCGACATGGCCCGCGAAGCGGCGAACAAGGTCTATCAGCAGGCCGGCATCGGCGCGGACGACGTCGACGTCGTCGAGCTGCACGACTGCTTCACCGCCAACGAGATGCTGACCTACGAGGCGCTCGGTCTCTGCAAAGAGGGCGAGGCCGAGAAGTTCATCGAAGAGGGCAACAACACCTACGGCGGCAAGTTCGTCACGAACCCCTCGGGCGGCCTCCTCTCCAAGGGCCACCCGCTCGGCGCCACCGGCCTCGCGCAATGCACGGAGCTCGTCTGGCAGCTCCGCGGCACGGCCGACAAGCGCCAAGTCGAGGGCGCCAAGGTCGCGCTCCAGCACAACCTCGGTCTCGGCGGCGCCTGCGTCGTCACCATGTACCGCCGCGACTGACATCCATTCACCGTCCGCGGGCCACGCCGAGCGGCGTGGCCCGTGAGCACTCGATTGGTCCGCTGCTGCCATTGCTTCACGTGCGGGCGTGGGGTTGGCAGCGACGACCGTTGCTTGCGCGTGGGGTGGGGATCGGCAGCAGCCGCGACCGTGAGGGAGCGGACCCAATCGAGCGCTTCCGATGTTTGCTGCCCGCGCCTGATTGGACATTGCGCGCGCACGATGTTGACGGCGAGCGGTCGATTGGTCCGCTCGCTGGCGCTCGCGGCTGCTGGCGCTTGCGGCTGCTGGCGGCGAATCGTTTGAGGTCAAACGATCGATGCCGGATGCCCGAGGGGAGGATCGGGTGCACCAGGGGTGGGGTCCGGGTGCACCAGGGGAAAGGGCTCTTTCCGCCGGGAAAACACCGGGGAATGGCGGGGATGGGGCGCGCTCTCCGTCGGCACGGGGCCTGCTGTATCGGCGGCCATGCGAACCGATCGCCTCGTGCACTCGAAGTGGGTTGTCCTCTCGTTGGCGCTCGTGTGTGGCATCGCGTGGAGCGGATGCGCGCCGGTCGACGACTCCGATCCTGCGAGCACGGTCGGCGACACGGAGTGGGGTGACGACGGTCCGCCTGCGGGCGAGGACGGCGAGCACGTCGATACGTTGGACGACGAGCTCACGGGCGCGCCCAACTTCCAACTGCCCTTCCCGTGCGGGCAGGTGTGGGCCGGCCAGACGCGCTCGAACCACAGCCCGACCAACTCGGTCGACTTCAACCGCGCCGACGACATCGGCGACACGGTCGTCGCGGCCGCGGCGGGCACCGTCTCCCGCGTCGCGAACGAGGGGAACGTCAGCTACGGCCGCTGGATCGAGATCAACCACGGCAATGGCTACGCGACCCGCTACGCGCACCTCAGCACGCAGAAGGTCTCCGTCGGGCAGAGCGTGAGCAAGGGCCAGAAGATCGGCACCGTCGGCAGCACCGGCGGCTCCACCGGCCCGCACCTCCACTACGAGCTCCGCCACAACGGCGTCGCCATCAAGCCCGTCTTCAACGGCGTGACGGCCTTCTTCTTCGGCACGCGCAACTACACCAGCAAGAACAGCTGCAGCACCGGCGGCAGCACCCCGGGCGCCGTCACCGGCACCGTGAACACGGCCGGCGCTCCCCTCACCGTGCGCGCGAAGGCGAGCACCAGCAGCGAAGCCGTGGGCTCCGTCGCCGACGGCGCCAAGGTCACCATCAAGTGCCAGAAGCACGGCACCTCGGTCTCGGGCACCTACGGCACCTCGACCCTGTGGGACTTCATCGGCACCGGCTACGTCTCCGATGCCTACGTCTCCACCGGCTCCGACGGCCAAGTCGCCCCCACCTGTCCTTGATTCACACGGCGAGGACTCGCGTCCCCGCCGCCCCAGCGGCAAAGCCGCTGGGGCCCCACCACCCCGCGATCCACCCGAGATTTCCAGCACGCTTCGCCGCTTCGGGCCTAGCGTTCGTCGCATCCGGACGCGTGAATGAGACGCAAAGAGCCCTGTTCTTTGCGTCTTTTTGCGTCTCTGCGCCTTTGCGCCTTTGCGTTGAATTCCGACTCGGCACCACGCTCCGTCTGCCCCGCGAGCGAGCGCCGACGCGATGATCGTGCTCGCGCGAGCCTCCTGGGCTACCTTCGCGCCGATGGAACGCGCGCTTCGTAGACCTGAAATCCTCGCGCCGGCGGGCGACGCCGCGGCCATGCGTGCGGCCGTGCGGGCCGGTGCCGATGCGGTGTACTTCGGGCTCGTCGGCTTCAATGCGCGGGCGCGCGCCACCAATTTCGACGCGGCCGAGCTCGGCGAGACGATGCGGTTCCTCCACGAGCACGGCGTGCGTGGATACGTGACGCTCAACACGCTCGTCTTCGACGACGAGCTGCCTTCGGTCGAGGCCGCCGTGCGCACCTGCGCGGCCGCCGGGGTGGACGCCGTCATCGTGCAGGACCTCGGCGTCGCCCGCGTGGTGCGCGCGCTCGCGCCCGATCTCCCGATTCACGCCTCCACGCAGATGACGTGCACCGACGCGGCCTCGGTCGAGCTGGCGCGTGCGGCCGGCGCGAGCCGTGTGATCTTGGCGCGGGAGCTGTCGCTCGCGGAGATCGCCGCCATCCGCGCGCAGACGGACGTCGAGGTCGAGGTCTTCGTGCACGGCGCGCTCTGCATCGCCTACTCGGGCCAATGCCTGACGAGCGAAGCCATCGGCGGCCGCAGCGCCAACCGCGGCGCTTGCGCGCAGGCGTGCCGCCTGCCGTACGAGCTCTTGATCGACGGGGAGAAGCGCGACCTCGGCGACGCCGCCTACCTGCTCTCGCCCGAGGACCTCGAGGCCAGCGCGCTCGTCCCCGAGCTGATGAAGATCGGGGTCAGCTCGCTCAAGATCGAAGGCCGCCTCAAAGGCCCCGAGTACGTGGCCGCGACCACGGCCCTCTACCGCAAGGCCGCGCTCGCCGCCGCGGGCGAGGGCGACGCGCCCACCGAGGACGATCGCCGCGCCGCCCTGCAAATGTTCTCGCGCGGATCCGGCCCCGGCTTCCTCGGCGGCGTCGATCACCAGCGCCTCGTCGAAGGTCGCGCCTGTGATCACCGCGGCGTGCAAGTGGCCACGCTCTCCGGCGTCACGCGCATGCGCGGCAAGCCGCACCTCGTGGTGCGCGCGGAGGCCGAGATCGCGCGCGGCGACGGCATCCTCGTGGAGGGCGGCTTCGCGGGCGAAGGCGAGATCGGCGGTCGCGTCTGGGGAATCACGGTGCGCGGCGAGAACGTCGAGCGCGTCTCCGCCGGGCGCGAGGCGCTGATCTGGCTCGGGCCGGACAAGCACCTCGACGACGCGCCCCAAGGCCGCCGCGTGTGGAAGACCAACGATCCCGCCCGCGAAAAAGAGATCCAAGGCCGCGTCGATCGCGACCCGCACCGCGTCGCCATCGACGTGCACGTGAGCGGCCGCTTCGGCGAATCGTTTGAGCTCAAAGCCATTTCGGCCCGCGGCGCGACGGCCTCGGTGAAGGGCGACGCGCCCGTCGAGACCGCGCGCTCCGCGCCGCTCTCGGCCGACGTCCTCCGCGACAAGCTCGGCCGTCTCGGCGACACGCCCTTCACGCTCGGCGCGCTGACGCTCGATTTGCCGGATGGCGCGCTCATCCCCATGTCCTCGCTCAACCGCGCGCGCCGCGCCCTCGTGGATGCGCTCCTCGTCGCGTCGGCGCGCGCCTGGCCCACCACCACCGTCTCGCATCGCGAGCTCGTGGCCGCCGCCGTCGTCCCCGATCGCGCGCCCCCGCCGCCCGGCCTCTTCGTGCTGTGCCGCACGCTCCCGCAGGCGGAGGCCGCGGTCGCCGCCGGCGCCGACGGTGTCTACCTCGATTTCCTCGAGCTGACCGGCACCGGCGCCGCGGTGCGCGCGCTCCGTGCCCGCGGTCCGGTGCACATCACCGTCGCGCCGCCGCGCATCCGCAAGCCGGGCGAGGAGAAGATCGATCGCTACCTCGCCTCCCTCGATCCCGACGCCATCCTCGTGCGCAGCCTCGGCGCCCTCCATGAGCTGCAAAGCGCTCCCGACGGCATCCCGCGCATCGGTGACTTCTCGCTCAACGTCACCAATCGCCTGACCGCCGCCGAAGTCCTCGGTCGCGGCCTCGCGGCCTTCACGCCTTCGTTCGATCTCGACGCCGCCCAGCTCCTCGGCCTGCTCTCTTCACCCTTTGCTCCCTTCGCCGAAGTGGTCGTGCATCACCCCATGCCCCTCTTCCACATGGAGCATTGCGTGATCGCCGCGCTCCTCTCCGACGGTCACGACTACAAGTCGTGTGGCCGTCCCTGTGATCGCCACCAGATCTCGCTCCGCGATCGCGCCGGCATGGAGCACCCCGTCGAAGCCGACGTGGGCTGTCGCAACACCGTCTTCCACGCCTCCCCGCAGAGCGCCGCCGGCCTCGTGAGCGGCCTCGGCGAGCGCGGCGTCCGCCGCCATCGCATCGAGCTCGTGCGCGAGAAACCGGAGGACGTGACCCGCATCGTCCGCGCCTATCGCGATCTCATCGAAGGCCGCGTCGCCGCCGGCGAAGTGTGGCGCACGCTGAAGACGGACTCCAACTATGGAGTGGTGAAAGGCTCGCTGCGCGTCCTCTCCACGTGAGTGGGCTCAAAGATCCACCCCGCTCTTTCTCAAGAGCTCTCGAAACGTCCCTCCCATCATCCCTTCAAGCGCGGCCGAGCTGACGGGCATTCGCTCCACCCAGCCGCGGATCTCGCCGTAATCGTAGCTCTCGTCCGCCTCGTGGAATCCATAGGGCGCGTCCGTCCCATACAGGCATCGTTCCGGGCCCATCGAGGCCACGGCGGCGCGTGCCAAGGCTTCGTCGATGTAGGGGCTCGAGAGGTCGACATGGAGGTTCGGATACGCGCCCTTGTAGGCCCAGAGGTCTTTGTAAAAGGGAAAGCCGGCGTGGGCGCTGATGACGGTGAGCTTGGGAAAGCGCTCGCAAATCGAGCGGAAGTCACCCCGTTTGCGGAAGCCGAGGTGGATGAGCACCGGCAACCGCAGCTCCTCGGCGCGGCGCAAAAGGGGATCGAGGATGTCGGTCCGGTAATCGTGCCAATGCGGGTGGAGCTTCACGCCGATCATCCCCGGCACGCTGCGCCATCGCTCCAGCTCGTCGAGGACGCGTGGGTTGTTGCGCGGATTGAGGAAGATCCATCCGAAGAACCGATCCGGATGCGCCGCCACGAGCTTCGCGACAGCCTCGTTGTCCGGCCGGCTGTAGATGGGGACGATTTGGCCGGAGAGCTTGAGATCGCCTTCCGGCGTGAGCAACGCGCGATGCGTAGCCTCGACGAGCAAGCGGCCGGCCGAAGATCCCGAGAGACGCCGCATCACCGTGAGCAAGGCTTCGGGCGTGCTCGGCAAAGGATCGTTCATCGCGGGGATGATGGCGATGCGATCGACCCGGGCCGCATCCATCTTGGCGATGATGCGCTCGGCCGGGAGGATGCGAGGATCGAAGTGAGCGTGGCAGTCGATGATCACGTGAGCGATGGTAGCGCCGATCGTCGCGCCGGAGAGGCTCAGCGACGATCGGCCAACGCCGCCGCGTACTCCTCGGGTGTGTTGACGTTGCAGAGCGACCGCAGCGTCGGATCGGCTGCTCGAAGCGCCTCGTCCGCGAGCAGCAGCACCTCGTCGGCCACGAGGGTGCGCATGCGCTCGAACAGGAGGGAGAGGCGAAGGCGATCCGCCGCGAGCAAGGAAGCGATCTCCGCGCGCGCCTGCAATCCATAGACGGCGCACAGCGGGTGAAAGTGGCCCTGCGCCTGCGGCACCACGATGTCGTGCGCGTCGCCGTGCAGGGCCGCGAGCCGGCGAATCATGGCGGGATGAAGGAAGGGCGCGTCCGTCGACGAGACGAAGGCTGCGTGTGCGCGCTCGGCCAGCGCCTCCAAGCCGGCTGCGATGCCTTGCAAGGGACCGCGACCTTCCACGGCATCACGCACGATGGTGACGTCGTTCGGCAACGGTGGCAGCGCCTGTCCGAGCGCGGCCACGACCACGACAGGCGCGGCGACCTCGGACACCACGCGGACCGTGCGCGCGAGCAGAGGCTCTCCGTCGAAATCGAGCCAGGCTTTGGGCGTGCCCATGCGCGAGCTCTTCCCGCCGCAGAGGATGACGCCGCCGAGGTTTGCAGTCGCGCTCATGCCAGGACTCTCGACGCGTCGACGTGATGGAGTGAAGAGCGTCGCATCGCGCGGGGCTCAGTAGAGAAGGACCTCGACGATCTCGCCTTCGTCGTGACCGGCGTCGCCTTCGCCGACGATGACGACACCGTCGGCGCGCGTCGTCGAGGAGAGGATGGATGCGCCGCTCAGCATGATGGGCGTGACCTCGTCGCCCTCGACCTTGACGCGGACGTAGTCGGTGCGACCGCGCTCGGAGGCGATCTTGGTCTTCACGCGGCAGCGCACGCGCGGGTGCGGCCACGCGCGCGGGAGGCCGCCGAGCACGCGAATCGAAGGCCCGGCGAAGAACTCGTAGGCGCAGAGGCAGGAGACGGGATTGCCGGGGAGGAGAAAGGCCATCTGCTTTCGCCCTTCGCCGAAGAAGCCGAACCCGGCCGGGCTCGAGGGCCGCATGGCCACGCCGTGCACCGTGACCTCGCCGATCTCGGCGAGCACGAGAGGCGCATGATCCTCGGGGCCCACGGAGGATCCGCCGGAGACGAGCACCACCTCCTCCGGCGCCTCGGCGATGGCAGCGCGTACGAGCTCGCGCCGATCGCGCACGCGCACGATGCTCACGGAAGCCGCGCCGTCGCGGTTCGCGAGGGCTTCGAGCATGAGGCTGTTGGCGTCGACGATGAACGGGCCCTCCGGCATGCTGCCGGGCGGGAGCAGCTCGTCGCCGGTGATGACGATGCACACGCGCGGGCGGCGCACGGCCTGGATCGAAGGGACGCCGACGCTCGCGAGGACACCGAGATCCTGCGGGCGGAGGCGGCGTCCGCGGGTGACGACGATCGCGCCGGCGCGCACGTCCTCACCGATGGCACCGACGTGCTTGCCCGAGGCGATGGGCTCGCGCGCGCGGAGGACACGCGCGCCGTCGCGATCGATCTCGTCGGCGTGCTCGGCCATGAGGACGGCGTCGGCGCCGGCTGGAACGGGAGCGCCGGTGGTGATGCGCACGGCTTGGCCAGGCTGGATCGCGCCCGCAAACGGGCGGCCGGGGAGGGCGTCGCCGAGGATGGGAATCTCGATCGGCAGAGAGGCCGATGCTCCGGTGATCGACGCGGCCACGAGCGCGAAGCCATCCATCGCGGCACGCGCGAAGTGCGGAACGTTCGCACGCGCGCTCACGTCCTCGGCAGCGACGCGGCCGGCAGCATCGGCGAGGGGCACCGCTTCTGCAGCGAGCGGGCCGACGCGTTCCGAAAGCATGGCGAGCGCGACGGGCACGCTCGTGCGCTCACGGAAGCCGCGCATGCGGACATCTCTCATGGCGGGGAGCCTACCATCTTGCATCACGACCTCGCCGAACGAGCGAGGTCGTCATCGTGGTGCCGCGAGAGCTCGTAGCGAACCGCGTGTATCGGAGCGTCAGCGCGTCTTGAGATCGAGACGGCCCGCCGCCTTGCGCGTTTTGCGCCCGCGGCGGCGCAGGGGCACGAGGACGGTCAGCGCGCACACGAGCAGGATCGAGAAGCGCGGGCCGCGCGGGCGGTGCGAGCGGGCCGTCGTGCACTTGAAGACGTCACCATCGCATCCGCTGAGATCACCGCCCGAGCACGAGTCGCCGCCGCCGCCCGAGCACGAGTCGCCGGCGCCGCCGCTGGAGCAGCTCTCGCTGTCGACACCATCGCCCGAGCAGCTCTCGGTGTCGCCGCTGTCGCCCGAGCAGCTCTCGGTGTCGACACCATCACCGCCGCTGCATCCGCTGCCATCGGAGGACGACGTATCGGAGCTGCACGTATCGCCGCTCGAGCTGTAGTCACCGGAGGACGCGTACGCGTCCGGCCCGGTGCAGCTGCATGCGCTGTCGAGGCCGGTGTCGATGGCGTCCCACCAACTGATCGTGGTCTCGCCGACGACCACGGGATCGGAGCCGTAGTCGTGAATGACCGTGCCGCCGCTCGATGCATGGCTCGAGCTCGAGGACGAGCTCGAGCTCACCGGCGAGCCGCCGTCGGGCACGCCGCCGTCCGTGTAGCAGTCGTCGTAGCTGACGCTGCCGCACGTGATCAGCGCGCTCTCCAGTGCACCCGCGCTGAAGCTGATGGGCCAGTCGAGGCCCAGGCCGCTGGCTGGAATCACCAGGATTTGCCGAGAAATCCAGGCGCTCTGGGGCGTGAGCCCAGAGAGCGCGATGGCGAGATCGTCGGCGCCGGGACCGCAGCGGAGCGTGGCCGGGCTCGTCTCGTTCGGCGCCGTCGACTCGGTGCAAGCGGGCGCGGGCGCGATGGTGCCGAGCGACGCCTGCGGGCAGCTCGTGCCCACCGGCAGGCTCGACGTGAGCGCGGGCTCGGTGATCTTGAGGCACGCGGTCGCGTCGAAGTTGCCGTCACCATAGGCCGCGGCGCGCTCGAAGAACGTGCTCACCACGCTGTCGATGGTCGCGTTGCCGTTGGCGATCGAGAGCGTATCCGCGATCGCCGTGTGGCTCGCGGCCTCGACGAGGAAGCGCGTGGGATCGGAGGCGAGCGCGGTCGTCCGGCGATCGTCGTAGTCGCTCGCGCCTGCCTTGGCGTTCCACTCGATCACCGATGGGGCCACGGAGACCTCGGTCGCGCCGATGAGATCGGCGCGGCTCGGCCCGAAGGTCCACGCGGTGACCCGCAGATCCTCCGCGCCCGCCGGCGTGAGCGCGAGCGGCAGGCGCGCCGTCGCGCCGGGCATCACCACGCGCAGCGTCGGCGTGACGCCCGCGCCGGACGGCAGATCGAAGCGCAGGCCGACGAAGCGCATGTTGCCCGCGCCTCCGATGGCATCGAGCACCGCAGGCGGCACGGAGAGGCCCGCCTGCGCGGCCCACGTGACCACCTTGTCGGCGTCGTCGAGCACGGCCACGTCCTGCGGCGCGGGGCTCGCGACGTGCGCGACCTGTCCATCGAGCTGGAAGATGTCGGGCGATCCGGACTTGCCCGGGCAGAACGGGTCCGCGCTGGCGGGCGGGAAGAGGCGCGGCGCCGTCGCGACCTCCAGCGCCTCGAACCACGCGTCGGAGCTGATGTCGAGCGACGCGCCCACGGGCGCGGGCACGATGATCCCGAGCTTCCCGCCGCCCGCGGCGAAGCGCAGGCTGGTCCAGACGGTGGTGCGGCCGGGGTTGGCCGCGATCGCGACCCGTTGCTCGATCGGAGCAAAAGTCGCGTTCGATGCGATCCACGCGCCCGCCGCATCCACGCGGCCGGGCCAGGTCGCGAGCGCGCCCGCGATCGTCGCGAGCGTCAAGCTTCGCCGAAGCATGCCGCGCCGTTTCGCAAGCCCCGTGCCCGAGCGTGCCGAACCCACGCGCCGAGAATATGCGGCTTCGTGCCCGACCGGTGAGAACCACCGTTCATGGGGTGTGAATCCAAGCAGCCACTGCCCGATCCTCGCGTCCGTCAGGTCCGTACGCGCAGCGTTTTCGCGCAAACACGTGTGCGAATGTTCCGGCACGGCAGTCGCGGTGGCCGTGCGCTCGAAAATCCGCTCGGCCTGCGAGCGCGAGCGCACGCTGCGCGGGCGGGGGCGCTTGACACGGTGCTCTCGCGGTTTCTACGCTCTTCTGCAATACCGTGAGCGAGCCACACGACAGCGGCGACCGCCCCGAGCCTGCGGACGACGGCGCACTTTTGACGACCGGCGAGATGGCGCGCCGCTCCCACAACACGTTGCGCACCGTTCGTTTCTACGAGGAAGAGGGCATCCTTCGCCCCGTCCGCCGCACCGACGGCGGGCATCGCCTCTTCGATCGACGCGAGCTCGACCGGCTGATGCTCGTCACCGACATGCGCGCGGCGGGGCTGTCGCTCGACGAGATCAAACAGATCCTCGAGATCAAACAGCGCTGCACCACGGGCGGGTCCGCGGCCCGGCAAGCGACCGAGATCCTGACGCGCCGGATCGGCGAGCTCCGCGAGAAGCTCTCCGTGCTCCAGCGCTTGCAGGAAGACCTGTCGCAGACCACCGACATCATGTCGGCCTGCCTCGACTGCAACCAGGTCCACACGCCGGCCATCTGCGAGACGTGCCCGGTGGTCAGCTCGCGCGCGTCCCTGCCGCGCAGCATGCGCGTGCTCTGGTCGACGCAGGGCGGCCGCACGAACGGGAGCGAGGGCTGAGCGAGCGGCCCATCGCGGGCTTCTTGCGGCGCCCGCTCGCGGTGCCCTACCCAGGTGGAGTCTTGGGCTAAGCTCTGCGCGCGATGGTGGATCGAAAGGCAGCGGCGCAGGCAATCGAGGACTTCCTGCGCGCGCTCGGGCACGAGCCCGAGGGCGATCTCGAAGGCACGGGCGAGCGCGTCGCGGACGCGTGGGCGGACGATCTCCTCGAAGGCGAGGCCATCGATCCCGCGGCCATCCTCCGCGAAGGATCGATCCCCATCGACAGCGACGGCGCCGGCCTCGTCGTGGTGCGCGATCTCGCGGTCACCACCATGTGCCCGCATCACCTCCTGCCCGCGCACGGCACGGGCCTCATCGCGTACCTGCCGGGCGATCGCGTGGCCGGCATCGGCACCCTCGCGCACGTCCTCGACGCGGTCAGCCGCCGCCTCACGCTGCAGGAGCGCATCGGCGCCGACGTGGTCGCCATCCTGGTGCGCGAGCTCGGCGCGCGCGGCGCGCTCTGCAAGCTCTCCCTCACGCACTCGTGCTTGATCGCGCGCGGCGAACGCAAGACCTCGGCGGTGGTGGAGACGCTCGCCGTCGGCGGCTCGTTCGCGTCGCCGTCGGGCGATCGCGATCTCGCCTTCACCGCGCTGCGAGGCGGGCCGTGAGCGATCTCGCCGTCGTCACCGGCGCGAGCCGCGGCATCGGGCGCGCGTCCGCGCTCGCCTTCGCGCGTCGCGGCGTCGCCGTCGCGCTGCTCGGGAGCCCGGGCGAGCGGCTCGCCCAGACCACCGCCGACGTGGGCGCGCTCGGCGTCGCGGCGCGCGCCTTCGCGTGCGACGTGGCCGTCGCGTCTTCGGTGGATCGGGCCGCGCGCGACGTGCTCGAGACGCTCGGTGTGCCGCGCGTGGTCGTGAACAACGCCGGCATCGTGCGTCGCGGCGCGCGCGTGCACGAGACCGATCCGGAGGATTGGGATCGCGTCGTCGCCGTCAATCTCCGCGGCCCGTTCCTCGTCTCGCGCGCGTTCCTTCCCTCCATGCTCGCGGCGCGCCGCGGCCGCTTCGTCCACGTGGCCAGCATCTCCGCGACGCTGGGATCGCCCGGCGCGGCCTCGTATGCGGCCTCGAAGTGGGGCGTCGTCGGCTTCGCCAAGAGCCTCGCGGAAGAGCTGCGCGGCACGGGCCTGCAATCGATCGCCATCCTGCCCGGCTCGGTCGACACCGACATGCTCGTGGGCAGCGGCTTCGCGCCGCAGATGAGCGCGGACGACGTCGCCGGCATGATCGTGCACGCCGCCCTGGACGCGCCCGACGCGATGACCGGCTCGGCCGTCGAGATGTTCGGCTGACCGCGGCCCGCGCGCCCTCGTGCTAGGCTCTCCGCGTGGAAAATCCTGCGTCCGGCGGGCTGCGCGACATCACCCCGGCCCTCTCGGCCCTCCCGCTCTTTCCGCTGCCCACGGTGCTCTTCCCCGGGGCGCTCCTCCCGCTGCACATCTTCGAGCCTCGCTATCGCGCCATGGTGCGTGAAGCGCTCGATGGATCCCGCGTCCTCGCGGTCGTGCTCGTCACCGATCCCGATCACCGCGACGCCCACGGTCACCCCGAGATCGCGCGCCTCGCCGGTGTCGGCGTGATCGTCGATCACGCCGAGCTGCCGAGCGGGCGCTTCAACATCCTCGTGCGCGGCCGCGCGCGCGTGCACCTCGACGAGGAGCTCCCCTTCGGCGAGAAGCCCTATCGTCGCGCCCGCGCGTCCGTCGTCACCCCGCCGCCCGGTGAGGTCGCGCCCGCCGATCTCTCGTCCCTCATCTCCGCCGCCGCGGCCTTCACCTCGCGCGTCCGCGAGCGTGATCCGAGCTTCGATTTCACGCTCCCCAAGGACGCGCCCGCCGGCCTCGTCGCCGATCTCTGCGCCCACCACCTCGTCCTCGACGCGCGCGAGCGGCAGGCCGCGCTCGAGACGCTCGAGGTCGACGCGCGCGTGCGCCGCGTCGCCGACGTCCTCGCCCTCCAGCGCCTTGCGCTCTCGCACGATCCCAAAGAAATGAACTGAACCGCTGACGAGGGGAGTGAGCCGAGGCTCCTCGCGTTGCTGGTTGCGCTGATGTCGGGGGGCGGCGCTCTCCGCCGGCTTCCGCGCCGTCCGTTGAACCGAGCGGATGGGCACGAGCGACGCGCGGCGACGCGGCGGCGAAGCGCGGTGTCGCCGGCCTCATGAATCAGGAGCTCGGGTGAACCTCGTTCGGACGACGCCATCGGCCGCCCAACTGTGACGATCGCGCGCGAGGGGACGTCAGGCCGGTTGGGCCGGCGCAGGCGGGTTTGGTGCAGGCGTGGTATCGGCGTCCTCGGTGAGGCCGGCGCGGCGGCGCGCGGTCGGGCGCACGCGGTCGGCGAGGTCGGCGCGGCCGACCAGCTCGTAGATGCCCGTGATGATGTCGGCGACGCCCTGATAGCGCTTGTTCCAAATGGCGACCGCTTCGTCGCGACGGGCGAGCGTCATCTGGGCCTCGCGCTCCTCACGCCGTATGTCCCCGAGGGCGCCACGGAGCTCGACCGCCCTCGCCAACAGCGCGTCTCCAAGCGCGGGCGCGTCGATCGTGATCCCCGGCTGGCGCGGGGTCTCGGTGATGGGCCGGCTCTTCAGGAGCTGCGCCGTGCTCGCGGCGCGCTGGAGGATGCTCTCCGGATCTTCCGGCGTCTCCCCGACGAGCCCATAGGCACCGAGGATGCCCGCGCCATAAACCGTGGTGAAGGTGGCGCGTAACCCAATCATCTGGGCGCGCAACGCCGCAATGCCGTTCTCCCGCGCGAGGCGCGGGGCCTCGTCGTCCGAGAGCTCCCGCGCGTGCGCGACGTCCGCCTCGGTCATGGCGCCGGTGGCGCTTTCAAGCGCATCGTGAAGCGCAGTGAGCAGCCCTGGCACCGTGAGCGCAGGCGGCGCCCCCTGAGGAAAGAGAATGCCCGCGAGCACCTCGGCGACGTCGGCCCCATGGACATCGACCGACGAGAGCACCGTGCGACTGATGGCAACACGGCCCGAGACGAGCTTGGTGACACCCTGCTGGTTCATGTGAACCTCCTCGTTTGGGTAACGCACGAGCGGTGAAGGATGCTTCCCGTGCCATGTCGATTGCAGAGAGAGCCTCCGCGCAAGCTCCGGAAGGGGGGTTGGTAGGCAAAAGGGGCGTGGCGAGCGCTTCGGAAGGGTGGTTGGCGGGCAAAAGGGGCGTGGCGAGCGCTTCGGAAGGGTCTGCGCGGATGAAGGAGGCGTGGGGAAGGGGGCGGGAGGCGGTGTTTGGGCGGTGAGGATCGAGCTGGAGCGTCCGGAAGGGGGGTTTTGTTTTGAAAGAAGCGGTCCGGAGCGGGTGAGGGGTGGGTTTCAACGGGGGAGGCCGGTCCGGAGCAGGTGAGAGGTGGGTTTCAACGGGGGAGGCCGGTCCGGAGCGGCTGGGAGCAGGCGGCGAAGTTTAGGCGGACCGGCCATAAGAGGGTGGAGGTGGTTTCGGTTTGCGAGATGGTCTGGGGTGGCGCGTTCGATAGGTCGGTCGAAGAGGGATGGGGAGGCGTTCGATGGGTCGGGGATAAGCGATGAGGAGGGGCTCGGCGAGCTGCCCAAAGTGTTTTAGGGCGGCGAGCGGCCTGCGGCAGATCACTTGTTCGGCGTGCGGGGCCTTCTCATCGAACGGCGACGAGCGCGACCCCGTGGCGAGCGTCGACGTCGGGAACTGCGGCAGGAGGCCGTGAGGCAGCCCCGGGAAGGAGGTCGCCCCGGCGGACGGTGCCTGCAGCGTTCGAGGTCGACGGCGCTTATAGGACGTACGCAGCGTGAGCGTCCCGTGTACGAGGCCGCCGATGCGCGACTCGACCGAGGAACGCACGGTGCATGCACTTCTTGAGACGCCGCGCGAAAGTCTCGCTAGCGTGACGGGCAGCTCCGGCGGGACCGATGACGACCTCACATGAAGACGATCTGCGGGCGGATCTGGCCCAGGGACACGTGGTGTGCATCGCCGGCGCGGGCGTCTCGCTCGCTGCTGCGGCCGGCGGCCCTGCTCGCCACCCGGATCCGCTCACGTGGGCTGGCCTTTTGGATCGGGGTGTGCACGAGTGCTGCAAGCTATGCCCCGACGATCTCGATGACGCATGGGCACAGCGCCAGCGCGATTTGATTGCCTCGCGTCACATCGACGAGCGCAACTCGGCCGCCGATCACATCGGCGGCTGGCTGGGCGCGCCGGACGGAGGCGACTTCGGGCGCTGGTTGCGCGAGTGCTTCGAGGATATCCCGCTCTGCGACTCCTGTGTACCGGATGCCCTCGCCGCGTTGGGCGTTCCACTGTTGACCACCCAGATCGATGACTTGCTCGATCGCGCGACCGGCCAACCCGCGGTCACGTGGCGTGATCATGCAAGGGTCGAGCGAGTGCTGCGCGGCAGCGAACAGGCGATCGTCCACCTCCGCGGGGTCTTCGAACGGCCGGACACGGTCGTGCTGGGTACGCGCGCGTTCGAGAGGCTGTGGCACGATCCCTCCGCGCAAGCCCTCCAGCAGGCGTTCCGGGCGCTGCGCACAGTGATCTTCGTCGGCGCCGACGACTTGCTCGAGGACCCCAACCTTCGCGCCCTCATCACGTGGTCACGCAGCGTCTTTAAGGGCTCGGAGACGCGCCATTATCTGCTCTGCCGAACCAGCGAGCGCGAGGCGCTCCAGCGTCGACACCCCATTGAAGAACGTCTGTTTGCGCTGCCCTACGGCGACTCCCAAGCAGACTTGGCGGTTTTTCTCCGCAGGCTTGCTCCGGCGCCCCGGTTCTCGGCGCCGACAGGCCAGATTGCCGCTCGACCCCCCACGACTCCGTTTTCCGACACGGATCGGAACACGTACCTGGATCACCTGATCGGCGAGTTCGGTCTGCTCGACCTCCGAGGCCTGAGCGGCGCCGCCCAGAGCATCAGCATCCCGCTCGATCAAGTTTACGTCGAGCTTCAAGGCGAGCCCGACAACCCCATCGAGCGCGCCTACGATAGAAGGCTCCTCGACGCCGACGTCCGCGAGCAGCTCGAGAAGCTGGGTATCTCCGACGCCGACGAAGCCCTGGTCGACGAGGAGACCAACAAAGTGCTTGCATGCTCCGGCTACGCTCTGCGCGTGCTTCAGTCCGGGCGCCGCGACGTGCAAGGGCGCCCGATCGCCGAGGCTCGTAAACCCGTGCCCCTCGCCGAGGTGGTGCGGCGTGAACGTCGCGCGATTATCCTGGGCGATCCAGGCAGTGGGAAGACCACGCTGCTCAAGTACCTGGGGCTGCACTACGCGCGAGCCATGCGCGAGGGCAAAGAGCACGTGCTCGTCGCTCCCCAAGAGAACGCCTCGGAGCAGCAGGAAGGCGTGGCAAAGCAAGCGGATCTCGGCCCGACGCGCCTCCCCATCTACGTCCGCATCGCCGCTTACGCCGAAGCGCGTAAAAAGACTCCCGAGCTGGCGATGCTCGACTTTTTGCCAGCCTACTGGGAGGGCCAGCAGCTCGCGATCGCGAGAGGCGCCCTCCGCGACATATTCGAGCACCACATCTCGAACAACACCGCGCTTGTCCTGCTCGACGGCCTCGACGAAGTCGCGGGCATGCGTGAGCGGCAAGAGATCGCGCGTCAGATCGAGACGCTGGTCCGCACGTGGGCGCGCGACCCCGAGCCGCCGAAGCGCGACGGCCGGCGCGCGGGATGGATACCTGCGCCCCCGCCCGTCGAGGCAGGCGGCAACCAGGTCCTCGTCACATCGCGCATCGCTGGGTACCACGCGGCACCGCTGCGCGACGCGATCGCTCATTATACCGTGCAAGACATGTCCGGCGACGCGATCGACGCCTTCCTGCGGCGGTGGTGCCTCGCCGTCGAGCAGCGGCAGGCCGGCGAGCGCCCCCCGGCCGAGCAAGAGCGACGCGCCGAAGCGCAGCGCCAGGCTTTGTCGCGCGCCCTCGAGCACCCGCGCATCCAACGGCTCGCGGTCAACCCGTTGTTGCTGACCCTGCTCGCCATGTTGAATCGGAGCGAAGGCCGGCTCCCGCGCCTGCGGATCGAGCTGTACGAGAGCGCCACGCGCACCCTGGTCGAGACCTGGCGTGAGACTGGGCTATCCATGGACGAGGTCGTTGATGTCCTCGGGCCCGTCGCGCTCTGGATCCACACCGAACGGCCCACCGGTCTTGCCAGCGAGAGCGAACTCCGCCGCCTCGTGACGGAAGCCTTGGCGAAGTGGCGAGGTGAGGACGTCGACCATCTGCCTGGCAGCTTCAAGAAAGACGTGACCGACTTCATCGAGGCCGTGCGCCGCGAGAGCGGACTCCTCCTCGCTCGCGGCGAGGGCCTGTACGGGTTTGCCCACCTGACCTTCCAGGAGTACTTCGTCGCGCGGCAGATCACGCGCAAGGCCGCTACCACCAAGGAGATGGTGCACGAGCACTTGGCGAACCCACGCTGGCGTGAGCCCCTGCTGCTCGCGGTGGCGCAGATAGCTAAGGCCATGCCCGACGAGTTGGAGGGGGTGTTGCGCTCGGCGTTGGCGGAGACACTCCCGCACGACGAACTCCTTCATCGCGCGCTCCTGTTCGTCGCAGCGGCCTTACCGGAGTGTGGCCGCGCCCCGGCGGCGGTGGTTCGGCAGGTGTGCGCGGAGATGTTGAAGCACTATGCGGAGTCCCAGAGGGCGGAACGATTCAAGGCGCTGCGCGAGCGGCTGGTGAGTGCCTATGGCGCTCTGCGCGGCAGTGAGGCAGGCCGATTTGCCGAGGAAGTGCTGTGTACGACGCTCGCTGGAGCGGACCCGGCGCTGGCCGATGCTGCAGCGGAGATTGTCGCCTTAGGGAAATGGCATACGCTGCCGGCGGTTGCAGTCGTGGTGCGACGAGCAGGCGCGGGAGCGCACCGCGCCGATACCGGGTATCGCACGCTGGAGGCAGAGGCTGGAGCGCTCTTTCCGGCATCGGAGCTTCCACTTCGGCAGGCAGCGTTCCGGCATCCCGAGGGGTGGGCCAAGCTCATCGAGGACCCGGCGACTGCCGATATCGTGTGGCTGTGCCACACGAACCCGGACGTTCGCGGAACGGAGCGGTGTCTTGCAGAAGCAATTACGCGGGAGGCACCGTTTTCGCGTCTGCTGACGTCGGTTCTCTCGGCCGGGGCACCCGGGGCTGCGCTGCGTGCTCGCTGCCTGGAGCGGTGGCAACAGGGGGGCCGCTGCAAGGGGAAGCCGGTGTCTTGCTTCTCGCGCTCGGCGAGAGTCTCGTCGAGATCGAGCGTCATCGACCGATACTCCGGTCGGTGCTGAACGACGTTGCGGCCGAGCTCAGACCCAGTTTTGTGGGCACTTGGAGCTATCTCCATACTGTATTGGCCGCTCGCACGACACCGGAGTTCCGGGCGAAATTGAAAGACTTCGTGGAAACCTGGAGCCGCTGGGTCATCACGCCTGGAGCGCTCGGGCAGCTGCCCCCATCGGAAAGCCTCCACGACGCTCTGTCCAGGCTCCTGGAAGTCGCAAATTCTTCTTCCGAATTCGGCCTCAAAATTTCCTGGCGAAAGCTGCGCGCACTGCTCCGATTCTGCCAGGTTGCGGCCGCTCTGGTGGATGACGCACCTTTCTTCCCCGAAGAGTCACCTCCCGATACCCAGACTCCGAGCCATGAGGAGAAGGCGGCCCAACCACCTGACCCAATGACTCGAGTTCGCATCGCCGCCCTGGTGGCTCAGCTTCAGTCCGCCGACGACCAGCAGCGCGCTGCGGCCGACACGGCTCTCCACGCAGGTGGACGCGTTTCGCAAATCGGACAGGACGTGGTTGTCGCGCTGGCTGAGCATATGGTTGCGGTAGATGAAACCTCAGACCCCAGTATGGGTTACACGGGAACCGTCTTGGCTGACGCGCTTGGTCAAATTCGCCATGACGACGCGACAAGCTTCAAGTCGTGGCTAGTATCCGCGGACTCCAAAGCCGACCACGAGTCGGCGGTTGCGCGAGCGATTATTGGCTACGCCGGAAGCGTGACTCCCGACTTGCTGAAGGACCTTTCTCTCCTCCTTCCCACTGCCGGTCCCCGGGCGCAGGCCGCGGTCCTCGACGCCTTCACGCAGATGTTTCAAAACATGACAATAGGGGTAGGTGAAACTGCTATGCAGTTGGCGCTGATCGAAGCCATGCTCCTCGCGTCGCTCGATTCGGCGCCGGCGCAATTGCTCCCTTCCTGCGTCCGCATCTGTGGTTTTCATCCCATGCCGCCGGTGGCGTTTTTGCGGGCAGTCTTGGCATGGGGGGACAAGGAGACTCGACCCGAGGTGTTGGCCGAGCTTGCTCCCACGCTGGGCCGTCTCGGTCCTCGACTCTGGGAGAGGCTGGTTCAACTGCGGAGTGAGGCAACGGTTATCGGCAAGGCCATCGTGGCGGCGCGCGAACACTACGTGCGCGAGCCTTTCGACGTGAAGGGTTTGGCGGAGTTTCTCTATAATGAGTTGCCGATCGACTTCGATCACGCGGCCCAGTGGATCGTCCTGCAGTTGGCGGAGGTTCCACCCGTCGACGCTCTCGGGCGTCTCGAGCGATGGATCGCTGGGGACGACAGCGCATTTGACGACACACCAGTGGGAGAGTCTCTCAGCCTGCGGTCTCAAATAGAGCAGTTTCTGGATTCGTTGGCCGACCACCCGGATCCCATCGTGGTGCGCGCCGTCCGCGCGGCACTGACCCGCTTGCTTTTGCCGACTGAGTCTCGACAAACCGTAGACGCAACCGACCGAGCGGCTGAGGCGCTCCTCACCTCTCTTGCGATCCGGATCCCGGATCCCCAGCATCTCCTGCGTGCTCTGCTGGACGCTACCAATGACGTCGTCCCCCGTGGGCCGGCGCATGATGTGGCGACAGCGGTGGCGGCGCTGCTCTGCACGAGCGTGCCATCGGCGGCTCACTCGGTGATCGAGCACCTGTCCGAGACCGATGACTGGCGGCATCAAGAACAAGCGTTTGCCACCCTGGCGGAACTCGGCCGACGTAGTCCCGCGCTGCTGAACGAAGAGCTCGGCGCCAGCCTGGCGCCGCGCCTGCTCGCTGCATGCTTTCACGAGAACGATTTTGAAATCAGGGCATTCGCGATCACGACGCTGGGATCCCTGCGCAGGATTGGCCCCGATGTCGGGGCGGCGCTGCTGGCGTGCTGCCGAGATGTAGATACCGTCCGCGCCGCTGCCATCGTTGCCGCCCAGCGCTTTCAGCAGTTCGACCCGGCCGTTCTGGATAACCTACTCCCTGCGCTCACTGGTCCGAGCGCCGGCGCCGCATACGCCGCGACACTGGTGCTCAAGGCTCTCGCGATCAGCCGCCAGGCGATCGAGCAACCTACCTTTCGCGAACGCATCGCCGAGGCTCTCGCCATCGCGTGCATCCACCCGGAGGCGAGCCGGGAGGTGGAAGGTCCGGAATATACAACGAATTCTCTCGGCGACGCCTGTTATCAGGCGCTCATGGAAGTCACCGGATCCTGACAGGAGCCCTCCCAATGCCAACGACGCTCGTCGATGATCTCCGCGCCGACATTGCCCGTGGCCACGTGATCTGTATCGTCGGTCTCGGTGCCTCGGCCGCCGCCACACACGACCCGGCCCGCCGGCCCGATCCCATCACCTGGAGAGGCCTGCTCGAGCTGGGCGTGGCCGAGTGCGAGAAGCTCGGAGTGGCGCCCCACGCGACCTGGGCAGCGACGCAGCGAACGCTGCTCGCCTCTCCCGATCTCGACGAGATGCTCTCGGCTGCCGAGCACATCGCAGGGAAGCTCGGGGCCGAGCACGGAGGCGGCGATTACGGCCGTTGGTTGCGCGAGTCTTTCAAGGGGATCCCTATCCGCGATCGCGCCGTGCCAGAGGCTCTCGTGGCGCTCGGTGTGCCCCTCCTCACGACCAACTACGACGACGTGCTTGAACGCGTCAACGGCCTCCCGGCCTGCACCTGGCGAGACACCGCCGACGTCGAGCGCGTGCTGCGAGGTGACGACCGGGCGATCGTCCACTTGCACGGCGTCTACCAGCGGCCCGACACCGTCGTGCTCGGCGTGCGCTCGTACCAGCGACTCCTCCAGGACACCACGGCACAGGCGTTCCAGCGGGCTTTCCGCGCGCTGCGCACGCTGCTGTTCGTCGGCGTCGGTCAGGGCCTCGACGACCCTAACCTGGGCAGCCTCATCGCCTGGTCACGTGATGTCTTCAAAGGCTCCGAGACACGTCACTACCTATTGTGTCGTAGCGGCGAGCGGGCCGCCATCCAGAGCAAGCACCCTCTCTCCGAGCGCCTGTTTGCGGTTGCTTACGGCGACGACTACGGCGACCTCGCTCCGTTCCTTCGGGGACTCATATGAGGTGATCGGGGCCCCGTCCGCCTTGCTCTCCGGAGGGAAGCCGAGCACCACAAGACTTCCGCCAAGGAGGCTGGCGCGGCTTGAAGAGATGTTGACGCGTCAACTGCCTACCAGGAGGAGATCGCGGATCGCCTGTGCCACGCTCACAGACGCCGAACAAGGGAATGGAGCCGGCGGCCTTCGGCCGCGGCTCATTCCCCATCCTTTCGGCGGCATAACATGGTTCAAAGATGACGACACCCCGCTCCTTGCATGAAGCGCTTGCCACGGCGGTGGTTGCGCGCGCGTTCGAGCTCTCGTTCTCGGGCGGTGGCCGCCAGGATTCGACCGTCCGTTTGGACGACGCGCTGGTGGCGAGTCCCTCCGTGGAGGCAATCCTCGCGCGGGTTGCCCGTCCATGGGGCCCGGAGAGCGTGAAGCTCGTTATCACTCGCCTGGCCATCTCATTGGCACGTGACGTCGCGACGCTCTGGAGTGATGCCTACCCGGATCGCGCCGAACCGCTGAGAGCGGTCGAGGCCGCCGAGATCTGGGCCGCATGTCCATGTGACGAGCACGCGGAAGCCGCAGCCCGCGCAAGCCCTGAGGCCGCTCGGCGGGCGATGGCGGTGTGGAGACTGGAACCAAAGGCAGCTGCCTGGGCGGGGCGCACGGTTGCCTGGGCCGCCGACGCGCCCAAGTATGGCTGGCCGGCGATTGCTGCCATTGGCGGGGCATGCCGTGCAAAGAGCGCGGAGAATGTCATTGCGGCGGCGGAACGCTTCTTCGCGGTAGTGCTACGAGACGGATGAACACTCACGGGACCCATGCCGGCGGAGGATTTGGGTCGTGGAAATTCATGAACACCCAGAAGGATTGAAGTTGCTGCGGGTCGTCGCCTCGGAGTTCGATGCCGCTTTCGAGGTCCATGGCGACTGCCCGGTCCAGGGGTTCGGCTCCGTGCGTGGGCGGGACTTGTACTTCCGCGCCCGGAATGACAGCTGGAGCTTCGATGTGGCCGATAGTGCCGGCAATCTGCCGTCGGACGGCTACCGAGATTCGGATGGTTTCTACCGCGAGGCTGCCTATCCCAATGCCAGCTGGATGCCTCACCGGAAGGCCGTTGAGATCATCGCGGCGTGCTTGCAGGAGTACACCGCCGGTCGTACAGAACCAAACCCTCCACACCGCGTGAGCGGCAAGTAGGTCTTCGATGCTCAGCGCGGGAGCCGCTCCGGAATCCGGAAGGACTTCGGCGTCATGTATCGCGAGGCCCTCGCGATCGCAGCCGAGGCCCGCGGCTGGTCCGTGGTTTGGCACGACCGCGAGCGCGTGCTTTGCGACCCCAGGGCGCTCCGTGCTGAGGCCAACCGCCGGATGCCAGGCCGATGAAGCTGGCCGGCTGCCTGGGCAGCGCATCGTCCGTCGTCATCCAGCGGGCTGCCCTACATCACAGCCGCCCTCTCGGCCCTCCAAGGAACCCACCGCCCCGCCCGCGGAGTCTCGACGCGCGCCGCGGGCGGGCCTATGCCCGCTTCTCATGAAGGCAGCCGTCCTCGAAGGCATCAAGAAGATCACCGTCAGGAACGATGTCGCCGAGCCCACCATCGGCCCGCGCGACGTGCTCGTGCGCGCCCGCGCCTGCGGCATCTGCGGCACCGACGTCCACATCTGGGAGGGTGATTTCTTCCCGACCTTCCCGCTCGTCCCCGGCCACGAGCTGGCGGGCGAGGTGGTGAAGATCGGCGCCGAGGTCACCGATCTCGCGCCCGGCGATCGCGTCATGGTCGACCCCACCGTGACCTGTGAAGACTGCCACTTCTGCATGATCAACCGGCAGAACCACTGTCTTCATTGGAACGCGGTGGGCGTCACCCGCGACGGCGGCTTCGGCGAGTACGTCCGCGTCCCCGCGAAGAACTGTTATCGCTTCGCCAACGTCTCCTTCTCCGAGGCCGCCTTCTGCGAGCCGCTCGCGTGCGTCGTCTTCGGTCAGGATCGCGCGCGCATCGACATCGGCTCGGAGGTCCTCATCCTCGGCGCCGGCCCCATCGGTCAGCTCCACCTGCAGGCGAGCCGCGCAGGCGGCGCCTCTTCGGTCACCGTCGTCGACGTCGTCGAGTCCAAGCTCGCGCTCGCCAAGGAGCTCGGCGCGAGCGACGTGGTCATCGCCGACAACGATCTCGAGGCCAAGCTCAAGAAGATTGCCCGCTACGGCTTCGACGTCGTCATCGACGCGACCGGCATCGCCAAGGTCATGACCGACTCGATCAAATACGTGAAGAACGGCGGCAAGTACCTGGTCTTCGGCGTCTGCGGCCCGCAGGACAAGATCGAGATCTCGCCCTTCGAGATCTACCGGCGCGACCTCGAGATCATCGGCAGCTTCGCCATTCGCCGCACCTACGATCGCGCCTTCAAGCTCATGGAGCACGGCGCGGTCAAGGTCGAGAAGCTCATCCACGAGGCCATGCCGGTGGAGGAGCTGCCGCGCGGCCTCGACATGATGAAGCGCGGTACGGCGGGGATGAAGCTCCAGATCGTGTGGTGAGGGCCATGGGTCTTCTCGTCGGCATCGACGTCGGCACGAGCGGCCTCAAGGCCATCGCCATCGACGAATCCACTGGTCGCGTGGAGGCGTCGGCCACGCACGGCTATCCGCTCGCGACCCCGCGGCCTGGCTGGGCCGAGCAAGACCCCGAGGATTTCGCGCGCGCCCTCCGCCTCGCGCTGCGCGAGATCACCGCGACGCTCGGCGCCGGCGCGCGCCGCATTCGCGCCATCGGCATCACCGGGCAGATGCACACTGCCGTGCTGCTCGATGCGGCTCGGCAGCCGGTGCGCCCGGCCATCCTCTGGTGCGACACGCGCACCACCGCCGAGTGCGAAGCCATTCGCGCGAAGCTCGGCGACGACGGCCTCCGCCGCACCACCGGCAACCGCGCGCTCGAAGGCTTCACGCTGCCCAAGCTCCTCTGGTTGCGCACGCACGAGCCCGAGGCCTTCGCGCGCGTCGACAAAGTCCTGATGCCCAAGGACTACGCCGGCTTCCTGCTCACGGGCGAGCTCTCCGCCGACGTCAGCGACGCGAGCGGTACGCTGGCCTTCGATCCCGGCGCGCGCGTGTGGAGCCAAGAAGTGCTGGCCGCCTTCGATCTCCCGGCCTCGCTCTTCCCCTCCGCCTTCGATTCTTCAGCAGTCCTCGGCCGCATCACGCCCGAAGTGGCCGAAGATCTCGGCCTCCCCGGCGGCACCGTGGTGGCCCGCGGCGCCGCCGACAACGCGGCCGGCGCGGTGGGTCTCGGCGTGGTGCGCCCCGGCCGCGCGATGGCTTCGATCGGCACGAGCGGCGTCGTCCTCGCGCACACGGCGGGCTACCTCGTCGAAGAGCAGATGCGCCTCCACAGCTTCTGCCACGCGGTCCCCGGCCAGTACTACGCGATGGGCGTGATGCTCGCCGCCGGCGGCGCCCTGCGCTGGTATCGCGACACGCTCTCCGACGGCGAGAAGATGGCCGCCGAGATCCGCGGCGTCGATCCTTACGAAATCATCACCGACACCGCGAGCACCGCGCGCCCCGGCGCGGGCGGCCTCATCTTCCTCCCGTATCTGATGGGCGAGCGCACGCCGCATCCCGACGCGCTCGCCCGCGGCGCGTTCATCGGCCTCACCGCGCGCACCACCAAGGCCGACATCTCGCGCGCCGTGCTCGAAGGCATCACCTTCGGCCTCTGCGACTCGCTCGATCTGATGCGCGAGATCGACCCCACCGGCGCCGGCGTCGGCGAAATCCGGCTCACCGGCGGCGGCGCCAAGAGCCCCTTCTGGCGGCAAATGATGGCCGATGTCTTCGCCACCCCGGTGGCCGTCACCACCTCGACCGAGGGCCCGGCCTTCGGCGCGGCCATCCTCGGCGGCGTCGCGGCGGGCGCATTCTCCTCCGTCGAGGAGGCCGCCGATGCGCTCGTGCACGTCACCTCGCGCCTCGCGCCGGAGCCCGCGACGTCCGCGCGCTATCGCGAGATCCACGCCATCTATCGCGCGCTCTACGGCGATCTGCGCGAGCGCTTCCGCGCCCTCGCGCGCATCGATTGAAGCGCGCGGCCCATTTCCACTGACCATCCGTCATCTGCCCGCGGACGCATTTCGCCGGTGTTTTGACCCCCTGCGATCGCGCTGGCAGACTCCGATCCATGCGACGCGTGTGGCGGTGGATTGGTGTGCTCGCCGTCATCTTGCTCTGCACCACCGCCGCGGCCGCAGCCATTCCGCGGTATGCCGTCGAGTTCCTCGCGCCGCACACGGCCAAGCGATCGACCGCCGTCCTCGACAAGCCGCTCGACCGGGCCGTCGACACGGCCCTCGGCAAGGCCGAGATTCATTCGGTCGAAGAGGCGATGGACTTCGCCCTCTCCGCCAGCGACAAGCTCCTCCGCTTCGGCCTCGAGCACCCGACCAGCATGTCGTTCTCGGCCTCCGAGCGAGAGGGCAATTGCATCGAGTACGCGCACTTCTTCGCGCGCGTCTTCGACAAGGCCGCTTCCAAAGCCGGCCTCTCCGCGCGCGCCTATGCCGTGCACAGCGAAAAGGCCCGTGTCTTCGGCAAAACCATGCCGCTCCGCGGCTGGGACAATCACGATTGGGTCTTGATCCAAGAAGGCAACGGCGAAGACGCTCGCCGCTGGTTCGTCGATCCCACGCTCCACGACATGGGCCTCGGTTGGGACATCTCCACCAACGTGCACGGCCCCATCACCGTCGACGCCAAAATCGCGCCGCGCGAGGACTCCGGCGACAAGGCCAATCGCTCACTCCCGCAGGCTGCCAAGAAGAGCACCAAGACACCGCATTAGCGAGGATGTGACCGACTGCGTCTATCGCGGCCGCAACGCGCTTTTCGGCCACATCTCGAGGCGACGGTCAGGCCATGAGCCGTGTTCGATGCACATGGCATCGAACACTTCGACGCATCACTTCTTGGTCGCGGGCGTGACCGTGGGCGCGCCGGCGGGCGGCGGCGGCGGCGGTTGTGGCGGCGCCGGCGTGAACGACATGGGGCTCGTCACGCTGACCTTTCCGCCTGCGTCGGGCTTCGGGAAGCTCAGCCCGGAGTACGCGGCGATCAGGCAGGCGACGACCGCCTTGTCGGGCATCGTCGAGCCGCCGTCGCTCACGCCGCTCACCGATCCATTGGGCTCGATGACGAACTTCACCGACACATCGCCGCCGAGCTTGGGATTGTTCTGCAAGCCACGCTCGTAACAGAGCCGGTATCGCCCGTAGCTCTGCCGCACGATGCGCCGAACGATCTCCATCGGGAGGCCGTTCGTCACCGTCAGGCCGCTGATGCGAATCTGGGGGCCATCGGCTTTCTTGATGCCGCCGAAGCCGTAGCCCGTGCCCGTACCCGTTCCACGCCCGAGCGTGCCAATGCTCCCGAGCCCGATGGTATCGCCATGCCCGCCGCCGCTGAGGCCGAGCCCTCCGGCGCCGAGCCCACCCGCACCAAACGCGTCGCCGACCTCCTGGCTGCCAAGCGTGCCCATGATGGAGGCCTTCTCACCGGGCGGCAGCGCCACTGGAGAAGGTCTCGGCGCCTCGGTCGGCTCCTCCGGCGGCGGCGCTGCCGCCGGCTTGGCCTCTGCCGGCGGCGGCGGCGTCATCGTCACCTCGGCCGGCGCAGGTTGGCCCGGCGTCACGGTGACCGGCTCGGCCCCCGCGCAACCGGCGGAGAGCAGCGAAATCGCAGCGAGGAGCCGATGCTTCATGAGCGCTGTCTTGCCCGCGCCCGCGCCCGCGCGTCAAGCGAGCCGCACGATCACGACCCCTTCCCGTGCTTGATCTTCTCCTGCTTCTTCCGGCCCATCTTCACGAACAAGGGTGCCAATCGCTGCACGGCCGCGGGCGCCGCGGTCGCGAGCCGCGCGATGGCCGCGCGCGACGGAGGAAGCGCGATCTCCAGCGGACGATGCGGCAAAACCTCTTCCACGATGGCCTTCTCGATGTCTTCGACGGTGAGCGCGCGCGGCCCCGAGAACGTCATCGCCGCTTCCTCATAACCAATCTGCTTGTCGAGCATCGGTGTATCCACCGCGTCGGGCATCACCAGCGTCACCGCGATGCCATGCCTCTTCAGCTCGAACGCCGCCGACAGCGTGAAGCCGCGCACCGCGAATTTCGAGGCCGCATAGATGGAGAGCCCCGGCACCGGCGTGAGGCTCGCGAGCGATCCCACGTTCACGATGTGCCCCGTGCGCTTGGGAATCATGCGCCGCGCGGCCGCGCGCGTGCCGAGGACGACGCCCTTCACGTTGACGTCGATGGTGAGATCCAGATCCTTCGCGGCGATGTCCTGCACATAGGCCGGTTGCAGATAGCCGGCGATGTTGAGGAGCACGTCGAGCTCGCCGAAGGCTCGCTCCGTCGCGTCGAACGCAGCTTCCCAGTCCGCTTCGCTGCGCACGTCGAGCTTGCGCAGCTCGACGCGCGCTCGATCCCAACCACGCGCCTTGGCCTCGCGGCCGAGCGCCTCCTCGTTCACGTCGGTGGCGAGGATCTTGTGCCCGCGCGTCGCCAGCACGCCGGTGAGGTGCCGGCCGATGCCGCTCGCGCAGCCGGTGAGGATCATGATCTTCGGCGTCATGTCCGTTGCCATCGCGCGGAGGGCGTTGCGCCGCAAGGCTCCGTCCGTCGCGATGCGCGCAGGCGCCGGCCTCAACCGCCCGGCAAATCCTGCTCGGGCCGATAGGCCGCGTCGCGCCCCGGCGCGGCTCGATCCGTCATGCGCGACTCGCGCCACGTGCGCCCGGGCGGCGATCCGTCGGCCCAGTGGTAGCTCTCGCTGCGCACGTCGAGGTGCACGAACTGCGTGCGCGGGTGCGTGTACACGCCGACGCCCACGCGCGCGCCCTTGCGCAGGTAGGCCGCGAGCTTCGCCGCGGTCACGCCGGGGAAGCTGAAATCGAGCGCTTCGCCGTGGCGATGGTGGCTGCCCTTGCGCGCGTTGTCGCGGAAGGACGACACCACGAGGACCTCCTTCACGCCGAGCTTCTGGGCTGCCTTCACCACGAGCTGGAGCACCCGCCGATGGAGCGGCCGCGGCTCGGCGTCACGCTCGGCGAGCATGCGATCGATCGCGGCGGCCGCCGTTTCATCGATCGATCCGTCATTGGTATAGAGCCGCACCGAGCACTCGGCCCCCGTGCGCGTATTGACGAAACGAAGGGCCGGCAGCGTCGCCGCCCACGCCGCAAACTGCGGTGCCGGCGGGTCCTCCGGATCGGGGCTCAACGTGATCTCGGGAGGCGAAAGCAGCGCCGCGGGGCTCGCCTCGAGCGATGCCTTCCCCGCGCAGCTCGATGCCGCGAAAGCGCCGGCGATCAAGGCGAAGAGGGGGCTCCTCATGCCCCAAGGATACCGCTTCACGGAGCGTGCGCCCATGAAACCGTGCCGAACGAAATCACCGCGCCGGCTTCACGCCTCCCAAGCGATCTGCACCTTTGCCATCGATCGTCCCACACGTTGGAAGACGATCATCTCCGCCGGATTGGCACCTTCGAGCATGAACCGCAGCACGGGCCCGAAGACGACGCCGAGCTCGCCTTCATCGCAGGTCGGCAGATACACGCGGAGGACGCGTGGATCGTAATAACGAAAGAAGAGCTTCCCGCCGCTCGGGCTCTGCACCTGGAGGAAGCGGCGAAAATGGCGCCGCAGATCTTCGAGCGGGGAAGGGGAGGCGAGGAAGATGCCTGCGCTGTTCCCCCACACCCGATCGACGAGCTGTTGCGTCGGCTCGCCATGACGATTGAGCCGCACCAGATAGGGGGCGGCCCGCGCCAGCTCCCTGCTCAGGTTCCCCGAGAAGAGGCACTTGTATTGGAGCCCGGCGCTGAGCAGCGTGGGCACGAGCTCGGGATCGCGGGCGCCGTCGAGAATGGCATAGACCACGTCGGCTCCGGTGCCCCAGAGCTTCTCCATCAATCGATTGGCGCGCGCTTCGTTCATGCCATCACCTCTTCTTCGCCTTCGCGCATGGCTCGCAGAAGGGGGTGCCGTCCTTGGCAGCTTCGGTGAGCGCCCGTGCCTGCGCGGCCTGATCGAGGTCGCGCGTGTCTTCGGGCTCGGCCTTCGCCCGCACGCATTGCTCGCAGAAGGGCGCTCCACTTTGGGCCGCGAGGATGAGCGCCCGCGCCTGCGCGAGGCCGTCCACCTCTTCGGGCGGCAAGGCCTCTTCGATCGGCGCCGGCGCTTCCTTTTCAGGCTCGGGCGCGCGCCAGAGCGGCGGCGGCGCGGGCGGCTCTTCGCCCTCGAGATCGCGCGCGGGCAGCGGTGGAATCGGCGCCCGCGCGATCCGGAGCTTCCCCTTCACGAGCCACGACGCCATGGTCTCGAGGAGATCGCCCACGTCGATCCGGTCGACGCTGAGGTGCTCGCGCGCGAGCCTTCGCAGCATCGGCTCGTGCCCAGAGGCGCTGAGCCGAGCGAGGATCGCGCGCGCCGCCTGCGGATCGCGCGGCCAGATGCGGTCGGACGTGCCGGCGTTCTCCCACCAGAAGTGGAGCTCCAGCACGCCCAGACCGTCTCTGACCTTGATGCTCATGCGCTCGAACGACGTCGGCGCCCGAGCCTACACGACGTGGCGCGCGGAGCGCACCACCTTGCCGTCGTCGTCGGGGCTCACACGACGTGGAACTCGGAGCGCACCACCTTGCCGTCGATCTGCTGGAGCCGGCGCCAACCGCTCGAGTCGTTCATCGCGATCCAGCGGCGCTCGTCGGCGCGATAGAACCAGTCCTTATCCATCTCGTAGAAGAGGAGCAGGTTCTCCGACTCGATGATGTTCACGATCTCGTCGGTGTGCGAGTGCGCCTCGTCCTGGTCGGTCGTGCACTTCTGGCCCATCTCGCTGTAGATGTGGTGAAGCTCGAGCAGCAGATCGAGCACCTCGTGATCCATGTCGAGCACGTTGAGGCCCATCTGGCGCGCCTCGCGCTTCAAGATGGGATACGAGTGCGACGGATAACGGGTGTTGAGCGTGTCCGCGATCTCGTTGACCTTGGACGCGTCGGTCACGTGATAGGCGAGGATCTCGCGGCAAAGCATGGTCGAGAGCGAGTCGGCCCGGTCGACCGCGCCGATCACGAGCGGGTGCACGTACTCGAAGAGCTTGGCGTACGGGTTGGAAGCGGTCGCGTCCTTCTCGTGCTGCCACAGGCGGATGACGCGCTTCAGCTCGTCGAGGCTGACGCTGACGCGGTCGTTGTCGCGATCGATGGGCGAGAGATCGTGGGTGAGGGCGGTGTCGACGGCCGTGAGATACGACATCGGGCCCATGTGGATGCTGTTGGCGCCGAGCGCGATCATCGTGGCGGCCGAGCAGCACTCCAGCGGGACGAGCGCGTGGATGTTCTTGAAGTACTCGCGCAGCACGTTGACGAAGCGGAGCGACGCCTGCCCGTTGCCGCCGTCGGACTTGAGGAAGATGTAAACGTCGTCGCGTTTCCCAATCTTCTCCGCCATCTTGTAGATGGCGATGACGTCGTTGTGGCAGACGGCGCCGCGCGGGTTGTTCCAATACGAGACCACGGGCGCGTCGAGCCGCGCCGCCAGCTTGCGGAACACGGCTTGGGTCTCTTCGAACTTGATCGGCGGGCGCCGGATCACGTGGCCTCGTGCGGGCTCGGGCGCGGGGGCCGCGGCGGGCGCGGTGTCGACGGCGGCCTCGGCCGGCTTGCGCGAAGAGACCTTCTTGACGCCGCCCCTGCGGCTCCTGGTGTTGGTGTCGTCGTTTTTGCGAGGCATGACTCGAATGTTGCGGAAGGAGGGAGAGCGCGAGCCTAGCACCACCGGGCCCGTGGGCGAGGCGATCACCTCACGCGCGCGCCGTCACCGCGCGCAGAATCTGTCGCTGCGCGACCGCGAACACCGCGAGCACCGGCGCGCTCAGCAGCACGTTGCCCGCCATCACGATGTGCCAGCGTACACCCGTGCCCTGCTCTCTCAAGAGCGCGATGGCGAGCGGGAGCGTGCGCACCTCGTCGCCGGTCGTCATCACGAGCGGCCAGAAGTAATCGTTGTAGTGGAACACGAAGCTGAAGAGGAAAAGCGAGGCCAGCGTCGGCCGGATCATGGGCGCGAGCAGGCCATAGATGATCCTCGGCTCGCTCGCTCCATCCATGCGCGCCGCCTCGATGATCTCGTCCGGCACCGAGAGCAGCGCCTGCCGCACCAAGAACGTCCCGAGCGCGCTCGCGGCGAACGGCAGGATCAGCGCGCCGAAGGTGTTCACGAGGCCGGCCGATCCGAGCATGGTGAACACCGGCACGAAGGTGATCTGCGCCGGGATCAACAGACAAGCGAGCACGAGCCCGAAGGCTGCGCGCTTGCCCGTGAAATGCAGCTTGGCGAGCGCATATCCCGCCGGCAACGCCAGCGTGATTTGGAGCGCCGCGATCCCCAAGGCCATGATGATGGTGTTGAGGAAATAGCGAGCGACCGGCACCGCGCGCAGCACCTCGCGGTAGGCCTCGAATTGGATCGACGACGGCAACGGATAAGCAGGCGCCGCCACGATCTCGGGCAACGTGCGCAGCGACGTGAGCGTCATCCACGCATAAGGCCCGACCCAAAGCAGCGCCACGACGACGAGCACGCCCGTCGAGATCGCCGCCCTCGTTCGATCGCCGTGCTCGATCACGAGGCCCCCCGCGTCCGCCCGCCGCTCCGGCGGAACACCCAGAGCTGCAAGCTGGTGAGCCCGAGCAAGAGCACGAAGAACACCACGATGAGCGCGCTCGCCCGACCCACCTTGAGGTTGACGAAGACGTGCTCGTAGATGGCGTACACGAAGATCGTCGTCGCCTTCACCGGCCCGCCCTGCGTCATCACGCGCACCACGTCGAACGCCTGGAACGAAAGGATCAGGCTGGTCGTCGCGACGAAGGCGATGCTCGGGCGGAGCAATGGCCACGTGACGTGGATGAACCGCCGCGTCGGGCCGGCGCCGTCGAGCGCGGCGGCCTCGTGCAGCGACGGCGGGATGTCCTGCAGGCCCGCGAGGAAGATGACCATCGCGTACCCCGTGATCTTCCAGACGCTCACGAGCGCGAGGGTGTAGAGCGCGACGCTCGGATCCCCGAGCCAATTGAGCGAAGGCAGATGGAGCGCCCGCAAGATGGTGGTGAGGAGCCCGCGATCGGCGTCGAGGATCCACATCCACAGCAGCGCGACCGCGACCCACGAGACGACGTAGGCACTGAAGACCGCGCCGCGCACGAACGCATAGACGCGGCCCGGCCGGTTGAGCGCCACGGCCAGCCCGAGGCCGATCGTGACCGAGAGCACGACCACCACCACGCTGTAGGCGAGCGTGCGGCCCATGGTGCCGAAGAGCTCGCCGCTCTTCACGAGGGAGGCGTAGTTGCGGGCGCCCACGAACGTCGGCGGCGTGAGCAGATCCCAGCTGTAGAAGCTCTGCTTCACCGCCAGCGCGAGCGGGTAGAGGAAGAAGAGGCCGAAGACGAGCATCGTCGGCGCGAGCATCAGGTAGGGATCGAGGCGGCGGCGCGGCGTCACGGATCCCTCGCGGCCACGCGGGCCTCGTCGAGCACGGCGCGCGCGGGGCGGCGCCCGAGCACGGCCTCTTCGAGCCGCGGCTGCACGATCTCGCGCTCGATGCGGAACAGATCCCGCGCCCACGGCCAGGGCTCGGCGACGTCGAGCTGATCGAGCGCGACTCGATCGTTTACATGTGAACGATAGTAGCCGCCCGCTTCGAGCTCGGCGATCCCGGCCCGCGAGACGGGGATGTAGCCGGTGCGCATGGCCCAGGCGTTGGCCTGCGCGGGCTGCATCATCCAGCGGAGGAACGCGAACGCCGCTTCCTGCTCGGCGCGCGGCGGGCCCTTGGGCATGACGAAGAACGTGCCGCCCGTGGGCACCGAGCGGCGCGCGTCGCGCGGCAACGGCGCCGCGCCCACCTCGAACTTCGCCCCTTCTTCGAGGTAGCGAAGGAACGCGGTGGACGTCCAAATCATGGCCGTGCTGCCCGAGAGGAAGTCCGTATTGGCCACCTGCCAAGCGTTGTAATCGCGTCCCGGCGGCGGCCGCATGGTCCCATCCTGGTGCACCAGCGTTTGCCACAACGAGAGCGCGCGCACGCCCGCCTCGTCACCGAGCGACGGTGTCCCGTCCGCCTCGATCACCGAGCCACCCGCCTGACCGACGAGGGCCAGCCAAAACCACCAATCGATGGGGCACTCGAAGCCCCACCGCGTCGTGCTCCCCGTGCGCTTCGTGGCTTTGGCGGCGACGGCGCGGAGCTCGTCCCAGGTGGTCGGCGGGGAGAGGCCGAGATCGCGAAAGACCTGTTTGTTGTAATAGGCAATCGGCGTCGACCGATTGAAGGGCAGGCCGTAAAGGGGCCTCTCGTCCCCGCGGGTGAAACCGCGCGCCTGGGCGAGGGCGGGCACGAGATCGAGATCGCGGGTCTCGCCGAATCCATCGATGGGCTCAAGCACGCCGGCCTCGGCCAGATAAGGCATCACCTCGCCGATGACGTGCGTGAGCGTCGGCGCCGCCCGCGCCGCCAGCGCGGTGCGCAGCTTGGCGAGCGCCTCGAAATAATCACCTTGGTAGGTGGCGTGGATGCGATATCGATTCTGCGAGCCGTGGAATTGCTCGATGAGCGAGAGCAGGACTTCCCGGTTCTTGCCCCCGTACGCGAACCACAGCGAGGCCGTGACGCGCCCATCCGTGGTGCGCGGCGCGCACGCCGAAGGCCCCGCCGCGGCCCAGGCGGCCGCGAGAGATCCGGCGAAGGCGCGGAGCGCATCGCGGCGGACAATGGGCCTCATCGCACCCGCTTCCCCGTCGTCGCGTCGAACCACAGCACCGCATCGACCTGCGCGAAGATCGAGACTTCCGCCCCGCGGGCCGGCGCATCGAAGCCGGGGGCTTTGGCCCGCAGCGCCGTCCCTTGGGCGTCGAGCAGCACGTGCGTCTCCGCGCCCAGCGGCTCGATCTGCACCACCTTGGCCTTCAAGGGGATGCCCGGCCCGCGCAGCGACAAGTGCTCCGGCCGCAAACCTGCTTTGACCTTGGCCGGCAAATCGAGGCCCGGCGGCGCCGGCCACACGGCACCTGCGCCCACGAGACCTTCGGCGCCGCGCTCGACATCGATCCAATTGATGGGCGGCGAGCCCAGGAATCCAGCGACGAAGGTGTTGGCTGGATCTTGGTAGATCTCTCGGGGCGCGCCGAGCTGCTGCAGCTCGCCGGCGCGGAGCACGGCGATGCGATCACCCATGGTCATGGCCTCGACTTGATCGTGGGTGACGTAAAGCGAGGTCACGCCGAGGCGCCGCACCAGCGCGGCAATCTCCACGCGGAGCTCGGTGCGCAGGGCGGCATCGAGGTTGGAGAGCGGCTCGTCGAAGAGGAAGACTTTGGGGCGACGCACGATGGCGCGGCCCATGGCGACGCGCTGGCGCTCACCGCCGGAGAGCTCGCCGGGGCGTCGATCCAAGAGGCGAGCGAGCCCCAAGAGCCCGGCGGCTTCCTCGACGCGACGGGCGCGCTCGGCCGGGGCGATACCACGCATCTTCAAAGGAAAGGCGATGTTGTCACGCGCGGTGAGGTGCGGATAAAGGGCATAACCCTGGAACACCATGGCAACGTCGCGGTCTTGGGGAGGGACGTCATCCACGTTGCGATCGCCGATGGCGATCGAGCCGCCGTCCGGCCGATCGAGCCCGGCGATGAGGCGCAGCGCCGTCGACTTGCCGCAGCCGGACGGGCCGACGAGCACGAGCAGCTCGCCGCTCTCGACCTCGAGATCGAGGCCGCGCAAAGCCGCCGTCTCGACACCTTGGAAATGCCTGCGCAACCCGCGCAGCTTCACCGTCGCCATGGAGAGGGCCTCAGCGAGCGAGCGTCACGAGCCCAGGGATGGTGGGCGCGAGCGCGACCAAACCAGCTGCGGGCGTGACGGCCACGGGGACACGCGCGGCGCGCAACATGGCCGCATCGTAGGTGCTGTCGCCGAAGGCGCCGAGCAGCGCCGATCGGGCCGCGGGCCGCGCATGATCGAGCGCGGCGAGCTTGCCCTCCCCATACACGATCGGCCCGGCGAGCCGCGGCAACAACGTGCCGTCTTCCGCGAGCGCGGGTGTCATCGCCACCACGCGATCCCTTTCGATTCCCAAGTACGGAGCGGCCGCATGGATCATCGCGATCGGTGAGGCCGACACGACGTAGACGGGGACGCCGTGATCGCCTGCCCAGCGGAAAAAGCCTGTCAGCTCCGGCCGGATGCGCGCCTCGATGCGACCGTCGCGCAGCACGCGCGCGCAGAAGGCGGAGAGCTCGTCCACGGGCCAGCCCGCAAAGGCCCAGGCCATCATGGCGAAGGCGCGGTCGTGCGGATAGCGCTCGGCCTTGTAGGCCTCGTAGAGCGCGACCGTGAGCGCGTTGGCGTCGCCGTCCGCGGGCACGCCCAGATCGCGCGCTTCGGCGGCGAGCGCATCACGCGCGGCCTCGCGCACGCCACGCGCGGCGAGCAGCGCTTCGAAGAGATCGAAGCCGACATCACCATCCCAGATGGTGCCATCGGCGTCCGACGCGAGGATGGCGCCTTCCGACATGCGGCCGAGCTCGGCCTCGAGACGCGCGACGATCTCGGCAGCAGTGGCACGGGGAATCGCGGGGGCAGAGTCCATGTTGATGCTCGTCAAAAAGCGTTGGAGCGCAGGTCACGAGCTAATGCTTCTCGCGCGCCGCGTCACGCGAATAGCGCCCCGGGTCGTATATCGGTATGCTAGGACGCGCGCTCGCGCCCTTTCGCGCACGCCCCCCGTTGCCATGATCTACTTCCACGGCTTCGGCCATTTTCACCCCGAAAACACGATCGACAACGCCTTCCTGGAGTCGCTCGACATCGGGACGAATCACCAGTGGATCGTCGATCGCGTCGGCATCGAACGCCGCCGCACCGTTCTTCCACTCGACTACATCCGTACGACGAAAAACGCGGATCTACGCGCCGCGCCCGAAGCTGCGCTGTACTCCAACGCCGAGACCGGCCGCCGCGCGGCCCTCATGGCCATCGAGCGTGCCGGCATCTCCCCTTCCGACATCGGTATGGTGATCGCCGGCGGCTGCTCGCCCGATACCTGCATTCCCGCGGAGTCCGCCCGCATCGCCCGTGCCCTCGGCATCAACGTACCTTCGTTCGATCTGCACGCGGCCTGCAGCACCTTTGGCGCCCACATACATTTTCTCGACAAGATGGGTCCGGCGCTGCCCGAATACGTCCTCGTCGTTCAGCCCGAGAACGCGACACGCATCGTGGATTTCTCCGATCGCTCCACCGCCGTTCTCTTCGGCGACGCCACCGCCGCGGCCGTCGTCTCCACCAAGGTGTCTTCGCGCGCCAAGGTGGTTTTCGGGACCTTCAACAGCGATCCTTCCGGCTGCGACGAGGTGGCCATTCCGCGCCTCGGTTATTTCCGGCAGAACGGCGCCGCCGTGCAGAAGTTCGCCATCAAGAAGATGAGCTCGCTCCTCTCCGAGATCGAAGAGCGCCTCGATCCCGAGCGCCGCTCCCGCCTCCTCTACGTGGGCCATCAAGCCAACCTCACGATGTTGGAGAGCGTCTGTCGCCGCGCCCACATCCCGGCCGAAAGGCACTTCTTCAACATCGTCGATCACGGCAACCAATGCGCCGCCGGCGCCCCCACCGTCATGTCCCAATGCTGGGACCGCTTCCGCCCCGGCGACGTCGTCGCCCTCGTGGTGGTGGGCTCGGGCCTCTCGTGGTCGAGCCTGCAAATCGAATTCTCGTGATCCGGAGTCGGGCGCGCCACACCGCATATCCGCCGGCGGGAAGCACGTGAGCGATCCCTTGGAAGAGCACGAGCTCTATGCCTTGGGCTCGGACCGCTCCGCCCATTTCATTCGGGTGTTCGTGAATCATTTTCTCCCGGGCGCCGAAGCGCAGGCGGAGGATTACCCGGTCCCTGCGTGCGTCGATGCACCCGAGGTCGTCTTCACGACGGTGGACGATCTCCTCGCCCACCTCGAAACACACCCGCGCGAGCCCTACGCCACGTACTGGAGCGGTACCGGCGCCGCTCCTTGGGAGCAGGCGATGGTGTTTCACACCCGCGATGGCCACGCCGTCTTCGGGATCGTGTACCGCGGCGGCGATCCCCTCGAGCGATTGCGAGAGCTCGCCGCGTTCGTCGGCGCGGACTACGCTTACGTGGGATGGGAGGCGCCTCCGCCCGATTCGGCGCGCGCCTTCAAAGCGCTTTGCCGGAAGGTCGAGACGCTGTCGCTGCGGCCCTGATCAGGGCTTCGGCCGATTGGGGCCGCGCTCTTCCGTCGTCCAACCGGTGTTGACCTTGCCGCCGGGCGGGGTGGGGTCGTGTTGGGGCGGGGGCTTCCACAACGTCGGATCCTTCTCGGCTTCGGCGTCGGGAGGCGCGTCTTTGCAGCAGCGGAACGAGATGAAGTAATAGGTGAACTCGGGAGGATGGCTCGTCGTCATGGGGCGGCACGCATTGCGCACGTGACCCCAGGCGCCGCCTTTGAGGCCGGCCCATTTCGATTTGCCCCGGTTCTCCTCCGAGTTGACCCACTCGTCGACGTTGCCCGTGAGATCGTGGACGCCGAAGCCGCTCTTGCAGCCGGGCTTGGCGCCGCTGGCGGCGCTCTGGTCGAGCCGGAGGAGCTCGGCGTGGGCCACGTCGGCGCGGGAGGCATAGACGCGATCGAGATCCGGTTTCACATACGGATTGTCGATGTTGCATTGATTGGGATCGCGCGCGAGCCCATACGGAAAAGGGGTCTTCTCCGCGCCTTCACAAGCGCTCTCCCATTCACTCTGCCAGCAGAGCCGTTTGCCTTCGGCCTTGCAGGCGGAGGCGCCGTCGTACCAGCTCACCATCACCGGCGGGTGCGCGCCCTCGCGGTTCGGGTACTCGTAGCGATCGATGCAGAATCGCTGCCTGCGCGGCTTGCCACTGCACCGCTGGCCGGGCGCGAATTTGTGGCAAATCGTGATGTGGTTGGGCTTGTTGTACTCGCTCTTCAGACAACGGAGCTGCACGCTCGGGCAGTAGGTCGTATCGACGAGCACCATCCCCGCGGGGCACGCGGTCGGTCCCGTATCGGGACCGTTCGCAGCGGGCGCGCCTGCGTCTTCCGGCGCGCCCGCGGGAACGAGCGCGGCTTGGGGCGGCTGCGGCGGTTCGGGCGGCGGCGGCGCGAGCGGCGTTGAAATGGGCGCGGGCTCGCTGCCGCAGCCGAGGCCGCTCGCCGTGACGAGGCCGCTCGCCGCGACGAGCATCGACGCAAGCATTGCGCGGACGAGGGCCGGGCCCGCTGTTTTCAAGGCTCGCATGCTCGAATGACCGGTGGTACGGTCCGGACCCTTCTCATGAAAATCCACGAGTATCAAGCCAAGCAAATCTTCGCCCGATACGGCGTGCCCGTGCCGAAGGGCGAGCCTGCGTTCGCGGTGGGTGACGTCGCTCCCATCGCCGAGCGCCTGATCGCCGAAACGAAGATCCCCGTGGTCGTCGTCAAGGCGCAAATCCACGCCGGCGGCCGCGGCAAGGGCGGCGGCGTGAAGGTCGTGAAGGGCGGCGCCGCCGAGGCGAGCGCCGTCGCCGAGAAGATGCTCGGCATGCAGCTCATCACGCACCAGACCGGCCCCGAGGGGCAGAAGGTGCGGCGCCTCTACGTCGAGCAGGGGCTCGACATCGATCGCGAGCTCTACCTCGCGCTCCTCGTCGATCGCGATCGCCGTCGCATCGCCGTCATGGCCTCGACCGAGGGCGGCATGGACATCGAGGCCGTCGCGCACGACACGCCCGAGAAGATCATCACCATCCACGTCGATCCGGTGCTCGGCCTCGCGCCCTTCCAATCGCAGAAGCTCGCCTTCGCGCTCGGCCTCGGCGACAAGGAGCTGCGGAAGAGCTTCGCGAAGCTCCTCGACTCGCTCTACAAGTGCTTCCTCGCGGAGGACATGTCGCTCCTCGAGATCAACCCGCTCGTCGTCACCAAGGACAAGAAGATCGTCGCCCTCGACGGCAAGGTGAACCTCGACGACAACGGCGAGATCCGTCACCCCGAGTGGGAGAAGCTCCGCGACACCGACGAAGAGGACGCGGTCGAGCTCGAGGCCAAGCGCGCGGGCCTCTCGTACGTTTCGCTCGACGGCAACATCGGCTGTCTGGTGAACGGCGCCGGCCTCGCCATGGGCACGATGGATATCATTCAGCACTACGGCGGCAGCCCGGCGAACTTCCTCGACGTCGGCGGCGGCGCCTCGGAGCAGCAGGTCAAGACCGCTTTCCAAATCATCCTTCGCAGCCCGAAGGTGAAGGCGATCTTCGTCAACATCTTCGGTGGCATCATGCGCTGCGACATCGTCGCTGCCGGCGTGGTCGCGGCCGCCAAGGATCTCGGCCTCAAGGTGCCGCTCGTCGTGCGCCTCGAGGGACGAACGTCGAACAGGGCAAGAAGATCCTCGCGGAGAGCGGGCTCGCCATCGAGGCGGCCGACTCCATGGGCGACGGGGCGCAGAAGGTCGTGGCTGCCGTGCAGCGCGGAGCGAAGTGAAATGAGCATCCTCGTCAACAAAGACACCAGGGTCGTCTTCCAAGGCATCACCGGCGAGTTCGGCTCGCTCCACGCGCGCGCCTGCATGGCGTATGGCACGAAGGTCGTCGCCGGCGTCACGCCCGGCCGCGGCGGTCAGCGCTTCGAGGACAAGGTCCCGATTTACGACACCGTCGAAGAGGCCGTGAAGCAGGAGGGCGCGGACACCTCCTGTATCTTCGTGCCCCCGCCGGCGCCGCCGACGCCATCGCCGAGGCCGTCGACGCGGGCGTGAAGCTCGTCGTGTGCATCACCGAGGGCATCCCCGTCCTCGACATGGTGCGCGTGCGTCGCTACATCGAGAACAAGCCCGTTCGCCTCATCGGGCCGAACTGCCCGGGCATCATCACGCCGGGCGAGTGCAAGATCGGCATCATGCCGGGCCACATCCACAAGCCCGGCAACATCGGTGTTCTGTCGAAGTCCGGCACGCTCACCTACGAAGCCGTCTTCCAGCTCAGCGCGCTCGGCATCGGCCAGTCGACCTGCATCGGTATCGGCGGCGACCCCGTCGCGGGCCTCGACTTCATCGACGTCCTCGAGCTCTTCAACGCCGATCCCGACACCCACGGCATCATCATGATCGGCGAAATCGGCGGCTCCGCCGAGCAGCGCGCCGCCGCCTGGATCAAGGCCAACATGAAGAAGCCCGTGGCCGCCTTCATCGCCGGTCGCACCGCGCCTCCGGGCAAGCGCATGGGCCACGCGGGCGCCATCATCTCGGGCGGCAAGGGCACCGCCGCCGAGAAGATCGAAGCCCTCGAAGATGCCGGCATCAAGGTCTCGCCGACGCCCGCCGACATGGGCAAGACGCTGGCGAGCCTGCTGTAACCAGCAACGGTAGAAGCGTATTGGGCGGAGCTGCCTTTGGGGTGGCTCCGCCCGATGTGCTTAAGGGGTTGGGGGCAAATGGCACCTTCTCACATCCATGAGATATTGCTTTCCCGCGAAGAGGTCTTGGCCCTGCTCGAGCTGCGCGGACGTGGCTCCTGTCGGATTCTCTCGGACGGAGTTTCCAGCTTCTGGTTCGATTTCGGGGTGCGGCACCTCGCGGCGCTGACGCAGGAGCTCGTTCCCGCGAGTCAAAACGAGCATGATGAAGCGCTCGCCGTGCGGCCACGCTGGCACGATGGCCCGTGCTGCGTCGCCGAGAACGTCCTCTTCGAGGATGTCCGCATCGACGATGTCGTCGTCGTGAGGTCGCTCCTCTGGTTCACGGATCACGTCCTTTTTCAAACACCGGAGGAAGCGCTTGCGGGGCTGCCTCCTCCGCGGAACGAGACCGAGCGCTCGCTGGCCCACATCCTCGCGCAGACCACCGGAGGCCACGACGAGGTCGTCACGAATCCCAGGCTGATCTCCGAGGTTCATGCTCCGGTCGCGAATCTCGTCGACGTTGGTTTCATCGTCGTCGTGAGAGGCCGCGCCCTCGCTTGTTTCGCACAGACGAACGCCTATCTCCGCCAAGCCGACTTCGTCGACGAGCTCCGTCACGACTTCGCGCAGAGCTACGAGCGCATCCCTCTCGAGGCCGCATTCACATATGCGACGTCCCTGAGCGGTTGGGAGACGGATGCCAGAGGGCCGAAAGCATGAGCGCCCTTTACGATCGCATCGGCACGACCTACCGCGCCACGCGGAAACCAGATCCCCGCATCGCCGCGCGCATCCACGAAGCGCTCGGCGACGCGCGTTCGGTGGTCAACGTGGGTGCAGGGATCGGCGCCTACGAGCCGACCGATCGCGAGGTGCTCGCGGTCGAGCCCTCAGAGACGATGATTGCGCAGCGCCCGCCGCAATCCGCGCCTGTCATCCAAGCGCGCGCCGAGCACCTGCCGCTCGCGGATAGGAGCTACGATGCCGCCTTGGCGGTGAACACCCTCCAACACTGGACCGATCTGCGCGCCGGTCTCCGCGAGCTTCGCCGGGTGGCGTGCCGCCGGATCGTCATCTTCGTGAGAGACCCGGATAGCGGAGTCCCGTTCTGGCTCACCCAAGACTACCTCCCTCGACTCGACCCCTCGCACCGAATCTCCACCATCGTCGCGACGATCAAAGACGAATTTCCCTCGATGACGGCTCTCCCAGTCCCGCTGCCCCGCGATTGCGAAGACGGCGTCTTCACCGCCTATTGGGGCCGCCCCGAGATGTATCTCGATCGCGATGTCCGCAAAAACATCTCGAACTTCTCGCTCGCGAAGGAAGCCGATCTCGCAGAAGGCCTGACGCGGCTTACCGCCGACCTCCAATCAGGCGCATGGGATAGCAAATATGGGCACCTACGCGCGCTGCCGGAGCTAGACATGGGGCATCGGCTTTTGGTGGTCGATCTGCTGTGAACGCGGGGGCGGTGCGGCACCGCATCGTTTCATGACATACCGCGCTTTTGAAACGTTCTTGCTCTCGAATCCTTCATCATGGGATCGTCAACGTTGTGGCGTCCATGGCCCATGAGATCCTCGTCGATCTCTTCAAGAATCGTCCTTCGCTCGCTGCCAGCCATCGAGAATGAGGCGCGATGCTCGTCGGGCTCTCTTTCCGACGCCGCGCCGCACCGTCGGGCCGCGCACCCTCCCGCCACCTGCCGTCACGAAACTGCCACGCAGCCGCCCGGCGATCGCGCTCCGGGGGGGCGCCTTCCCCGATCTTCACGGCCTGCACATCGACGCCGCGCGTGGCCGTGCCGACGGGGCGCGTCGATCGGGTCAGGCCGGTATTGAGTCCCCCGGGCTTTGGCGTTACCAACGCGGCACCTTGAGGAGGTCCCGGATGAGGTCGCTGGCGCGCGCCGTTTCTTCGATCACCTGTTTTGGCGCGGCGTTCGCGCTGGCCTTCACGGCGGCGCCCCGCGCGTTCGCGCAGAGCGAGCCGGCGCAGACGGTCGCGATCAACAGCCCTCCGCCGGCGATCGCGGCGGGGCAGCAGCAGGAGGCCGCGCCGCCGGCGGCCGCGGGGAAGCCGGGGCACGCGGCGCCGCCGCCGATTCGGCGTGGGCTCGGGCGGACGGCGGGCGAGCCGATCGAGGAGGATGGGGATCGATCGCCGGCGTTCACCGACTACCTCCGGCTCCATGCGGGGCCGCTGACGATCGAGCCGATCGTCCTGCTCCAGGTGCAGGCGATTCCGTATGTCGGCAGCGACGCCTTCCTGCAGGCCAACGATCCGGCGGAGCGCGGCGGTTTCCGCTTCCGCAGGGCGCGGTTCGGCTTCCAAGGGCGGGTGTTTCATCGCGTGCCGTTCGCGGTGAGCGGGGAGTTCAACTCCGACATTCAAGGTCGCGCCACGCTCCGTGATGGGTGGTTTGGATACGACCGCTTCAAGTTCCTCCAGGTCTTCGTCGGCTCGCACAACGTGCCCTTCTCGCGCTCGGCGATGCAGGGGTCGGGCGACTCCGCGCTGATCGAGCGGCCCTTCGCGGTGCGGGCGATGGCGCCCTTCTACCAGCTCGGCGCCCACATCGAAGGTCACCTCTGGAACGGCGCGCTCAACTACTATGCAGGTGTCTACAACGGCCTGCAGCGCTCCGATCAGTTCTTCCTCGGTTACGTGGAGAACTCCGCGGTCATGGGCAATCGCTTCGACGGGCTCACCTATGCGGGCCGTCTCACCAGCGAGCCGCTCGGCAGCCTGGGCCGCACGATTCAAGACATCCACCACGGCAAATTCCGTATCGCGGCCGGCGCTTCGACCTTTTACAGCGATGGTGGGACACGCGGTGTCCTCGGCCTCGGCGGCGACGTGCTCCTCCATTTCCGCGGCCTGCACGTCCTCGGCGAGTTCATCGCCAACCGCGCCACGCCGAAGATGATGCCCACCCAACCCACCAGCCAAACGGCCACGGTCACCAGCTATGGAGCCGTGGGTGAGGTCGGCTACATGATCCTCAAAGAGCGCCTCGGCGCCACCGTGCGCTTCGAGTGGATCGATGCCAATACTGCGGTCAAGGACGAGTCCGACAGTTGGGTGATCACCGGCGGGGCGAGCTATCACGTGCTTCACGATTTCCTCAAAGCGCAGATCGATTTCACCCACCGTCAGGAGCTCCACGGAAAATCGTTGAACAACGACTCCCTGGTCATCCAGGCTCAGCTCAACCTCTGACGGAGGAGCGGTGATGAAGCGCATCTTTCCGCTCGCCGCTCTCGTCGCGATCGCGCCCGGTGCGTCGAGCTGCAACGATCACGCGGGCCTCCTCTCGGCGAAGAAGATTGAGGATCGCGCCGAGCTCGTGGGCGGCCCGGTCGCCATGGCGGACGTCGGCGACTTCCTCCTTCAGAACGACAAGATCAAGGTCAACATCCTCGGCGCCAAGGATTCGCCGGGGCCCGGCGTGTTCGGCGGCAGCATCGTCGACATCGACGTGCGCCGCGATCTTCAAGGCTTCGAGGGCGGCCGCGGGCGCGATCGCTTCGCCGAGCTGTTCCCCGTCACGAACCTCCTCGTCCCGTTCCCCAAAGACCCGGCCGACGTCCGGGTGCTGAGCGACGGCAGTGACGGCAAAGAGGCTGCGATTCGCGTCGAGGGCAAAGGCGCCTTCCTCTTCGAGGCGCTCGCGATTCTGCACGATCAAGCGCCCCTCTTGAGCCTCCTCTTCCCCGGCATCAAGACGGAGTGGCGCTTCCGCACCGATTACATCCTCCGCCCGGGAGAGCGGCACATCGTCATTCGCACCACGGTGATGCAGGACGAGCCGGCGGACGACGCCTGCGCCGGATCCACCGACGGCTGCCCCGCCTGCGAGAATGGTTATGTGCCCGATACCACCACGGGCTGCCCCTCGTGCGCCTGTGCCGAGACCCTCGCGCTCGAGCCTTATACCGAGTCTCGCTCCGTGTTCGGCCAGATCTTCGGCGACCTCTCCAACGGCCCCGATGCGCCGGTGAACCACGCGGGCGTGGTGGCCGGTGACTTCGTGTTCTTCGGTAACCAAAATGCCGTGTTCGCGCCCGGGATCGGCTTCGACACCGACAAGGCCACGCACGACGCGTTCTATGCGGGTCGCAACACGTTCCAAGATCCGCTCAGCTTCGACTTCGTCACCGCCGCCGGCGGCGACGTCAGCTATGGATACTTCACCGTGCCTCCGCCGGGCAGCGACAAGGTGCGGGTCAACGTCCCCATCTTCACCAGCGCGGCGACGGCGTTCCTCGCCGCCGGCAAGAGCTGCCTCTTCGACGCGTCGGACGACGAGACCTGCGACAACAAGCGGGCCTTCACCTTCGAGCGTTATCTCGCCGTCGGCGACGGCGACATCGGCAGCGTCTCCGACGAGGTGTGGAAGACGCGCGGCACGAAGACCGGCGTGCTCCAGGGCGAGGTCCGTTGGCAGAGCACCGGCGAGCCCTCGCCCAAGGCGCGTGTCTACGTCTTCCAAAACCCGGTTCCCGGCCGCGGCTGGGGGAGCATCGACGATCTCGTCGACGCCAACCTGCGCACGCTCGGCAACGTCGGCATCATCGATGCCATCGACGCGGACGTCGGTGTCGATCGCGTGCTCGACGGTGACTTCCACGCCACGATTCCCCCGGGCGATTACGTGGTCGTGGCCCGGAGCGAAGATGGGATGGGCTTCTCCACCCCCCAGCCCGTCACCGTCAAAGCCGGGGAGACGACGGTCGTCATCCCCGCGGTGGTCACGCCGGGCACGATCGATTATCGGGTCTTCGACGAGCGTGGCAATTCCATGCCGGCGAAGATCGCTTTCGTCGCCCTCGACGACAAAGGCGAGCCGCTCAACGCGGATGGCCGAAGGCGCGTTTATCTCGGGGACACGCGTCTCGGCAATGGCCTGCACGCCGTCGATTTCTCCGCGACCGGCACCGGGTCGACGCGCCTCGAGCCCGGGCGTTATCGCTTCCGCGCCTCGCGCGGGCCGGAATACGGCATCTTCGAGAAGGACCTCGTGGTCGAGCCGGGCCGCAATCAGCGCGTCGATGCCACGTTGATCCACGAAGTCGACACCACGGGGTGGATGTCCACGGACATGCACATCCACTCCACGCCGAGCTTCGACAGCGGCATGCCTTTGCCGCGCCGCCTCAGCACCGTGGTCGCCGAGCACGTCGAGTTCGCCGTGCCCACCGACCACGACGTGCAGACGGATTATCAGCCCACCATCCACTCCATGCTCCTCGAGCCCCACGTGGCCACGGCGGTGGGCGTGGAGACCACGACCATCGAGCAGGGGCATTTCATCGCCTTCCCGCTCAAATACGACGAGACCATCGTCCCCACGCACGGGTCACACGATCCGACGTGCGAGAGCGGCGGCGAGATCGTGAGCGCGCTCAAGGCCAAGAAGGACGCGAGCGGCGTCGAGCCGTTCACCATCCTCGCGCACCCGCGTGACGGCTTCTTCGGCTACATGTACCAGCTCGGCGTCGACCCCTTCACCATGAAGCGGAAGACAGGCACGCTCGAAGCCAACAACCCCGTCTTCAAGACCGCTTCCTGCGACTTCGACGGGATGGAGCTCATCAACGGCAAGCGCTTCGATCTCGTGCGCACGGCGACCATCGCCGAAGTGATCGATTGGAATCGCTGCGTCGCCCGCCTCGACGGCGCCAAGAACCCGGAGGCGCTCGCCGCCGTCTGTCCCGAGGTGGGCAATGCGCAATTCTCCGCCTGCGGCCCGAACGAGCGCTTCGTCGATTGCAAGGATCGGAATCGCACCGCGCTCGCCTGGCAATCGATGAAGCGCATCCTTTCGCGCACGCCGGAAGAGCAGGAGGCGCTCTGGGGCTTCTCCATGACCATGGTCGATGGTCAGGCCCTCTGCGACGTCGCCAAGTTCGGACAAGACCCGGTGCCCGCCGACGACGCCGACATGCCCTGCACCCATTACGCAGGTCACGTCGACGATTACTTCCGCTACCTCGAGCATGGGATGCTCAAGACCCATGTGGCGAGCAGCGACAGCCATGCTCCCTCGATCGAGCCCGGCTGGCCGCGCACCTTCTTCAAGAGCCCGACCGACGCGCCGGCCGCCATCACCGCGGGCGACGTGGTCTCGAGCCTGAAGGACGGCCACGCCCTCACGAGCTACGGCCCGTTCGTCACCGCCAGCATCGACGACAAGACCTTCGGTGACACGGTAAAGGCCAAGGGCAAGAGCAAGGTGTCTCTCGATCTCAAGGTCCAGACCGCCAGCTGGTTCGGTGTCGATCGCATCGAGATCTACCAGAATGGTCACCTCGTGAAGCTGCCCGAGGTCAACAGCAAGACGGAGGACATCATCGACTTCCAAGGGAAGATCGATCTCGACGTCCCCGTCGGGCGCGACTCGTGGGTCGTGATCATCGCCATGGGCCTCGAAGATCGGAACCTGATGCACAAGGTCTCGCTCGACGTGCCTTTCGGCGAAATCCAGATCTCCAAGGTCACCGCCGACGCCTTCGCGCTCATCCCCGTGGTCAACGGCTTCTTCGCGCCGACGCCCACCGTGCCGGATTGGTTCCCCATCCCGGCCTATGCGGTGTCGAATCCCATCTACATCGACACCGATGGCAACGGTACGTACGACGCCCCGCTGCCGTATCCCGAGTTCTGCTCGCAGCCCTGCGATCCCAACAGCGCCGATGCCGTGTGCGTGTCGGACCAGATCTGTTTGAAGGACGCGAACCAATGCGGCGTGGCCGTCATCGGCAAGTGCGAGCATCGCATTCCCTGGAAGGGAGGAGAGAGGCCCGGTGAGCAGTGATCACGATGGGGCCGCGAGCGGCCCCAAACCCCGGGCTGGGCAAGCCAGCCCTGATCTCAGCGGAGTCGCGAGCGGCTCCGAGCTGGTTCTCCGCAGCCGCCGTGTGGTGACGGGCGGCGCGGTCCGCGCGGCGGCCGTCCACGTGGCGGGCGGCGTGATCACGGCGGTGACCGCATGGGACGATGTCCCGCCCGGCGCGCCGCTGGTGGACGCCGGTGACGACGTGCTCATGCCGGGCATCGTCGACTCGCACGTGCACATCAACGAGCCTGGTCGCACGGAGTGGGAAGGCTTTGCCACCGCCACGCGCGCGGCGGCGGCCGGCGGCGTGACGACCATCGTCGACATGCCGCTCAACAGCATCCCTCCCACCACGACGGTGGAGGCCTTTCACGCGAAGCGTGAGGCGGCTTCGGGCCAATGCTGGATCGATGTCGGCCTCTGGGGCGGCGCCGTCCCCGGCAATGCCGGTGAGCTCAAGCGCCTCGTGGATGCGGGCGTGCACGGGTTCAAATGCTTCATGGTCGACTCCGGTGTTCCGGAGTTCGGGCATGTGGGCGAATCCGATCTGCGCGCCGCCATGCGCGAGATTGCGGCCTCGGGATCGACGCTCCTCGTGCACGCGGAGCTGCCCGGCCCCATCGAGGCGGCGCACGCGGCGACGATCGGGCTCGATCCCAGCCGCTACACGACCTACGTGCGCTCCCGCCCGCGCGAGGCCGAGGACTTGGCGATTGCCCTGCTCGTCGACCTGTGTCGCGAGACGCGGGCGCGCGTGCACGTCGTCCACCTCTCTTCGGCGAGCGCGCTCGATCACTTCCGTCGCGCGCGCGACGAAGGATTGCCGTTCAGCGCCGAGACGACGCCTCATTATCTCCACTTCGCGGCCGAGGACATCCCGGACGGCGCCACACCCTACAAGTGTGCTCCGCCCATCCGCGAGCGTGACAATCGCGAGCTGCTTTGGAACGCGCTCGGTGAAGGCTTGGTGAGCCTGGTGGTCTCCGATCACTCGCCCTGCACGCCCGAGCTGAAGAAGATGGAGGCCGGTGATTTCGCGGCGGCGTGGGGCGGCATCGCCTCGCTCCAGCTCGGCTTGCCGGTGATTTGGAGCGACGCGCGGCGCCGCGGGCGGACCATCGTCGATCTCGTCTCCTGGATGTGCGAAGGCCCGGCGCGGCTCGCGCAGCTCGATCGCAAAGGCGCCATCGCGCCGGGGAAAGATGCGGACTTCGTCATCTGGGATCCGGAGGGTCGCGTGGAGATCGCGCCCGCGATGATCGAGCATCGTCACAAGGTCACGCCCTATGCGGGCGAGGTGCTCACGGGCGCGGTGCGCGCCACGTACGTGCGCGGACGCCGGGTGTTCGAGGGCGGCCGCTTCGGTGATCGGCCCGAGGGCCGAGTCCTGCTGCGAGGACAGGTATGAGCGAGTTCGTCGATTTGATCGATCTGGCGGCGGAGCGACTGGGCGGCTCCGTGCTCTATGCGAACGATGATTTCTTCGCGGCGAAGGAGAACCTCCTCAAGCCGAAGCCCGCGGTTTTCCTCGAGCACGAGTACACCGATCGCGGCAAATGGATGGATGGTTGGGAGTCGCGCCGGAAGCGCGGCCCGGGCCACGATTTCGCGCTCATTCGTTTGGGGATGCCCGGCATCCTCCGCGGCGTGGTGGTCGATACCGCGTTCTTCCGGGGGAATTACCCGGAGCATTGCTCCATCGAGGCTTGCTCGGCGCGCGCCGACGCCTCGCCCGAAGAGCTGATGAGCCCGGCCACCCGCTGGGTGGAAGTGCTCCCGAAATCGGCGCTCCGCGGCGACTCGAAGAACCTCTTCGCCATCGACTCTCCGCATCGCTTCACCCACCTTCGATTCAACATCTTCCCCGACGGCGGTGTGGCCCGTTTGCGCGTGCACGGCGAGGCCATGCCCGATTGGCGCAAGCTCGGGCGCAACGGCGCGGAGATCGACGTGGCCGCGGTGGAGAACGGTGGTCGCGTGCCGGCCTGCAGCGACATGTTCTTCGGCGTGCGCCACAACCTGATCATGCCAGGCCGCGCCCCCAACATGGGTGACGGCTGGGAGACGAAGCGGCGCCGCGGCCCCGGCTTCGACTGGTCTTTGATCGAGCTCGCCGCCGAATCGACCCTGCGCCGCATCGAGCTCGACACCAACCACTTCAAGGGCAATTACCCCGACACGTGCATGATCGAGGGGATCTCCGCCGCGGGCGCCACCGTGGAGGAGCTCTCTACGCGCACCGATTGGCGCGAGATCTTGCCGCGTACCAAGCTCCAACCGCACACCCGTCATTTCTACGATGACGAGCTGCTCGACCGCGGGCCGTACACCCACGTTCGTCTCAACATCTATCCCGACGGCGGCGTGAGCCGATTGCGCCTCTTCGGGGTCCTCTCGCGCGAGGGTGGGATCGCGCGCCGGCTCGATCGCCTGCGCACGCTTCTCCGGGAAGAGGCGGAGGCCGAGCTGCTCTCGTGCTGCGGCTCGCGCGCATGGGCCGGCGGGATGGCCGATCTGCGGCCCTTCAAGAGCCTCGACGACGTGCTCACCGCGGCGGACGCGGTGTGGCGCGGCCTCGGTCCGAACGATTGGCTCGAGGCCTTCAAGGCCCATCCGCGCATCGGTGAGAAGAAGGCCGAAGCCGCGCAGGACGCGCGCGCCAAAGCCTGGTCGGAGAAGGAGCAGAGCGGCGTCACCACGGCTGCGGCGGAGACGCTGGCTGCTTTGGCCGAGCTGAATCGTACCTACGACGAGAAGTTCGGTCACATCTACATCGTGTGCGCGACCGGCAAGAGCGCCGACGAGATGCTCGCCAATCTACGCGCCCGCCTGGGCAACGACGCGGCCACCGAGCTCGGCGTCGCGGCCGAGCAGCAGCGCAAGATCACGCGGATCCGACTGGAGAAGCTGTTCACATGAGCGGAATCACGACCCACATCCTCGACACGTCCAAAGGCCGCCCCGCCGCCGGAGTGCTCGTGGTGCTGGAGGCGCGCGCCGAGGGTGCTTATCGCGAGATCGGGAGAGGCGAGACCGACGCCGACGGCCGCTTGCGCACCCTGGTGCCTGCCGGCACGGAGCTCTCCGCGGGCACCTATCGAATCACGTTCGCGACCGGCGCTTATCATGCGGCGAATGGTGTCGACGGGTTCTATCCCGAGGTGACCATCGCCTTCGAGGTGCGCGACCCGACGCAGCACTACCATGTGCCGCTGCTGCTCAATCCGTTCGGGTATTCGACGTATCGGGGGAGTTGAAGACGTTTGCCGGGGCGCAGCGCTCACTGCGCCCCGGTGTCCGTTTCGAGATTCCCTGTTTCGGCATCGGTGTCTGGCGGCGGGGGAATGGCCGCGATCTGAAAGGCATCCTCGTAGACGACGTGTCCAGGCGTGCTCGTTTCGGTGACGACCACTTCGACGCCGAGCGCGCGGAGGTGCCTTGCCAAATGGGTGACGCGCCGCCGGCATTCGGCGGCGGAGAGCTTGAACCAGAAAATGGCTCTCGTGTCGGCGATGGATGGAACGGGGAGGCGCTTGTTGAACCACCGGAGCGTCGCTTCGAGCTTACGATTCTGCTCGTCGCTCAAACGCATCTTGTCCTGGACGTCGCCGGCCACGCAAAACACACCCAAGCTCGATCCCGAGCTCCAATACCAAGCTGGCACGGAGAGGCGCACGAAACGCCACTCTTTGAAGGGCTCGGTGGGCGTGACCTCCGCCGCGCCCTCGATGCGGCCGGCGCGCAGGGCGGATTTGAGCGCTCCTTCGCGCCGTCGGCTCCGCTTCGGTTTGAAATAGCCCATGACGTCCCCCGATGAGGTCAGCGATAAGGACCCGCCTCCGCGCCGCCGCGGACGAGGTTGCGGCTCACGCGCCCCGTGACTTCGGTGAGCGTGTCGGCGAGCCAAACCAGATCTTCGACGGGGTGATCCATGGGAATCGGTTCCACGTGGATTCCGTGATCGTCGAGCGTGACGGGCCCACAGCGGGCGTCGACGGCGAGCAACGCCGCGCGGACTTGGGTGTCGAGCAGGAGGCCGACGAGGCCGGCGCGCTCGGGCGTCGCTTGGACGAGGAAGCGTTTGTCGAAGGCGGCGTCGCCGACGCTCACGTCCACGCCACCCACGAGCATGCGGATGTCGTCGAGGAGGCTTTGGCGGCGGATGGAGAGGCCGATGCCGAGGTCGCCTTCGATCGCGGCGCGCGCGAGGAGGTGATGTCTGCGGCGGCCGGTTCGCTTGGCGCCAATGAAGAGCGGGCGGCCTTCGACGAGGCCCGACGCGATGAGAGGCGCGGTGGAGAAGGCGAGGTGACGCAGAACGGCGAGGTTCTGGAGGGCCGCCGCATGAGGCACGAGGGCGTGCGCGGGATCGAGCGCCGCGCGTTGCGCGTCCATGAGGCTTGCGAGCTCGAGCGCGTGGTCGATGGCGTGATCGAGCCACGCTTCATCGGGGACCATGAAGCCCATGAGGCCGTAGACGGTGCAGCCGGTGTCGTCGAGGCGCAGGTCGAACGAGGCACGATAGAGGGCCGCGGTTGCGTCGCCGAGCGGGCCGTGGAGCAAGGTGCGCACGCGATCGGGCTCGTCGCCGGTGATGACGAACTCGCCGTCGAGATCGGGATGGCCGGTGATGTCGTCGAATTCGAGCACCGAGGCGACGACGCGCTCGCGCAGGGTGAGGCCGAGATCGAGCGGTGGATCGAGGTAGGCACGGACGATGACGTTCTCGCCGTTGCGGCCCGCGGTGTCGAAGCCGAGCGACACGCGCCGGCCTTCGATCGCGCCGCTCGCGCTGCGGCCCTGAGCCACGAGGCCGCGGCGCTCCGCAGCGCGCAGGAGATCATCGCGGATCGACATGCCTCCGACGGTAGCAGAGCGCGACACGCCGAGCGCCGCCGTGAGGTGCGGCGTCCTCGGTGGATGCGCGCACGGACAGCGTGATGATGCTCGTGTCGAGAGCGGGGCTCGGGCCTCGTGCTGAGGGGCCGGGGTGATCCCGATCAGCGCACGCGGCAGCGGGCGGAGCCTGGATTCTTCCCGTAAATGCCGTTGTTTTTGTGCGTGCGCAGGTAGATGCCGCCCTTGGGGCCGGGCTTCGGGATGACGGCGCCGGAGGCGAGCGGGCGGCCTTCGGGGAGGTTCTCGACCTCGATGATGACGTCGTCGCCGTCGACGTCGACGGCCGAGATCGAGGGGCGGCGGCGGCGTTCGTCGGGATCGCCGCCGGGGCAGTCGATGCCGCGCGAGCCGATGGCGATCGTCATCGCGTCGGGGCCCGTGTCGGGCGCGCTGCCGAGCCAGAAGAACTTGCCGCCCTCGCGCGCGTTGCCGACCTCGACCGCGAGGCAGTTGCAACGCGCGGGATGCGGGCCGTTCGAGAGCATCACGTCGTGGCGCACGCCGAGCAACGCTTGGCGTTTGTCGTCGAGCGGCTCGAGCTGCCCGTTGAACCCTTCCGCGTCGCGGCCACGCCGGTCCTTCGATTGAGGCTCGGGCGTCCAGTCGGCGTCGCTGGCGCGCCGCGATCCTCCGCAGGCGACGGAGGCGAAGGCCAGGAGGATGAAGAGCAGACGGCGCATGGCGCGCAGGATCGCACCGGCGCGAGGCCGTTGCCAAGTAACGGGTGCAGCTCACGGCAGCGAGCGGGCCGAGCCACGTCCGAGCGATGAGGCAAATCGTTTGAGCTCAAACGATTTGCCGGCGATGTGCCTCCGCGTGCGCGATCACCGCGGCGGCGCGTGCTTCAGCCGAGCGGTGCTGCTTCGAAGGGCTCGCTCAGCGCCTTGCGATACTTGTCGCCTTCGCGCACGAGCTCTTGCAGGCGAATCGAGCCTTCTCCGGCGCGCACGAGCGCCGCGGGCTCGGTGAAGGTGAGGTAGACGGTGTCGCCCTCGACCGCGAAGCGCTGCGTGCCGAGCATCTGATCGTTGAGCGTGAGGAGGAAGCGGTAGAACGGCTCCTGGTTCGCCATCGGGATGCGGATGAGCGGGAGCTTGCCGCGGATGGTGTGCCCATCCTCGTCGATCGAGAGGACGATCGCCGTGGCCGCGCCGCCCTCGCCGGGACCTGCGAGGCGATAGGTGCGCGGGCCGACGCGCACGCTGGTGGCGATGGCGCCGAGGTCGTTCAAGAGATCGCGCATGACGCGCTCTGCACCGGCGAGCGCGGCGCCGCGGCCGGTGTCGGCGATCTCCCACGCGTGCGGCAAGAGGCGGCCGCAGCCGAGGCAACGCTCTTCGCGCGCCTGGAACGTGTCGCCGCATGCAGGGCAACGGTAGGTGGGGGCGCGCTCGGCAAACTGCTCCGCGGGCACGTCGACGGCGGCGAGCGCGCGCTGGAGCGCGGCGATCGGAATGGCGAGCGAGCGCGAGCCGCCGGCATCGACACCGGCACGACGACGGGTGCCGCGCGGGAGATCGAGGCCGCCGACGCCGATGACGCGGCCGTCGGCGTCGAGCACGGGGCCGCCGTTGGAGGCGCACGAGGCGTCGAGCTCGAAGCAGCGGAGCGGGCCGATGCGGTAATCGACGGCGCTCACCATCGCGGAGACGACGCGCCACGGCTCGCCGGGCACAGCGCTCAGCGCGATGGCGGGCTCACCGAGGCGCGGCAGATCGGGCCGCGGAAAGAGCGGCGGCAACGAGAGCTGCTCGCTCGGAAGGACGAGCGCGAGATCGCGGCCGACGTCGACCCAGATCACCCGGCCCTCGACGCGGCGAGCGTTCTCGAGCTCGAGGGAGACCTCGGTCTGGTACCCGACGGCCTCGTGGCTGGTCATCACCAAGCCGTTGCCGAGGACGACCCAGCCCGTGCCGCTGCCGCTCGACGATGCGCTGCGCACGCCGACGAGCGAGCGCCGCGCGAGCGCGACGACGTCGGCGGTCGATCGCGGCTTGGCAGGAGAGGCAGAGCTCATGAGTTGATCCTCTGCAGCGCGGTCATCATGAGGTCGATCGAGGTCGGCTTCGCGCCTTCGCGCTGCGCGTGGGCGACGATGTCGCGGAGGCGCTGATCGGTCTGCGGCGGGAGCTTGGTGCGCACGAGCAGCTCGGTGAGCGCCCCGAGGCCGAGGAAATGACGAAGCCCCGGATCGGCCGGGGCTTTGTCGATCTCGCTGAGATAGCGGGCCACGTGCTCCTTGGCTTGCGCGGCACTCACCATCGGCTCGAGGGCGAGCGGCTTCTCCTTCGCGACGGCGGCGCGCGCCACGATCACGCGCTCCATCACCAGCAACGCGGGCTCCGTCGCGGGGAGGCCGCTCTGGCTGGCGCGCGCGGCGGGCATGTCCTTGCCGATGCCCGTGCAGCGATAGAGGTGCGCGACCGCGTCGGGCAACGTGTCCTTGAAGTCGTAGACGGCGCGGAACACCGTCGAGCGCACGAGCCACGCGAGGGTGGCGGGCCGCTCTTCCAAGGTGAGCGAGGCCATCGACTGCGCCTGACGCAGCAGCATGCACAGGCGATCCGACGCGGAGAGCGAGGGGTTCGAATCGCCTGCGCGCGCCGAGCTCTGCACGGGCGGCTCGGCCTTGCGCGCGGTCGACTCGGGCTCGGCCTCGCGCAGCGGCGTGGAGCGTCGCTTGCGATCGTCGCTCGACGGCGGCGTCGACGAAGAAGAGAACATCGGCGAGAGCACCGCGGGGATCTCGCCCTGCGACTCCGCCGGCGCATCGTCGTCGCGGCGCGAACGCGGGCTCGGGATCACCGGCACGCGGGGCGGCTGCGGGAAGATCGGCGACGCATTGTCACCGCGCGATCGCTCGAGATCGTTGCGCGATCGCTCGAGGTCGTTGCGTGAGCGCTCGAGGTCGTTCCGCGATCGCTCCGCCTGCGCCGCGAAGGGCGACACCGGCGGGGGAATGGAGGGGCGAACCTTGCCGCCGCCGAGGACCTGCACCTTCTTCGGCCGGCCCAGGACCTCGAAGCCGGCCGAGCTGCGGATGTCGTCGGCGAGCGCGGGGAGCGCGTCCAGGCCGACGACGAAGAGGCCCGAATAGCGGCTGGCGAGGTGACCCATCTCGCGCAGGTGGTGGCGCAGCAACGCAGGCGTGATCAGCGACGCGCGCGCCGCGAAGCGGAGGATCAACAGATCGCCGCGGAGGCACACGCGCGAGCTCGCCGCCTCGCGCCCGCACAGCTCGAGCGCGAGCCGCAGCGCGGGAAGGCGTTGCCGCGTCGGCAACCGCGCGACAGGCGACTCGAGCGCGATCTCGTCCGACGAGAGCCGCAACGTCACGAAGACGAGCCCACCGCGAACGGTGACGACCCACCCCGATCCATCGGTCTGCGGCGACGTCCGCGCGCTGCCTGCGCCCTCGGCGAACACGAGCTGCTCGACGAAGCGCGCCGTGTCCTTGCTGCGGTACGCGTCGATCGCGCGCTCCAGCCCGACGACGTCGGCGTCGAGATCCACCGCGAAGGGCCGAAACTGCGTCTGCTTCGTCGGGCTGTCGGCGTCGACGTCGCGATCGTGCGCGGGCTCCGGCGCGGCCCCACACGCCTCGCAACGGCTTCCGCGCACGGGGAAACCGCAGGTCGCGCAGAACGTGCGTTCGGTTTTGGAGGCAGGAGGGTTCGGCACGGGGGTCTCAGAATAAGCGGAGCCCGATTCCGGGGGAATGCCGCTCGGCCGATCAGATGAAAGGGTTCAGGTGAAGCGGCACACGGGACTCGTGGAGGTTGTACCGGACCCGGCGGACGAAGTGCAGCAAGAGATAACCGAAGGCCCCGAAGGTGATCAGGCTGATCACGAGCTGCAACGTCGCCGTCAGGGGGAGCACCATCCAAAGCGCGGTGAAGAGGAATGCCCCGAACGAGAGCGGGACGAACCACTTCCAACAGAGGTTCATCATCTGGTCGATGCGGACGCGCGGCAAGGTCCACTTCACCCAGATGACCACGAAGATGAGCAGCCAGCTCTTCGCCAGGAAGATCACGGCCCCGAGGAGCTGGAGCGCGAAATGCGCTTCCTGCTGAGCCGGCGAGACCCCGGGGATCTGCCACCCGCCGAGGAAGAGCGCGCTGGCGATGCCCGACATCACGAAGACGTTCGCCCACTCCGCGAAGAAGAAGAAGAGGTACCGCATCCCCGAGTACTCCGTGGAGTAGCCGGCGACGAGCTCGCTCTCGGCCTCGGGGAGATCGAACGGCCCGCGGTTGCCCTCGGCCAGCGCCGTCGTGAAGTACAGGAAAAACAGGGCGAACGTGACCGGGTTCTTGAAGATGTACCAGTACCAGGGCCAGCCGCCCGTCGCGAGGATCGACCCGCCCGGGCCGCCCTGCGCGCCGATGATGTCCTGCATGCGCAGCGAGCCCGTCATCATCACCAAGCACACGATGGCGACGGCGCCCGGGATCTCGTAGCTGATGATCTGCGCGGCCGAGCGCACGCCGCCGAGCAGCGACCACTTGTTGTTCGAGGCCCACCCGCCCGTCATCAACCCGATGGTGACGAGCGACGTGACCGCGAGCACGAAGAGGATCCCGATGTCGAGGTCGGCCGCGATCAGATACTGACCGAAGGGCATCACCACGAAGGTCGCCGAGACGCCCGCGAACACGAGGTACGGCGCGAGACGGAAGAGCGGCTTGTCGCTCTCGGCCGGGATGATGTCTTCCTTGAGGATCGATTTGATGCCATCGGCGATCCACACGAAGAAGCCCTGCGGCCCCGCGCGATTCGGCCCGATGCGCGACTGGAAGCGCCCGGCCACGCGGCGCTCGACCCACGTGATGATGCCGGCCGTCGGCGCCATGAAGAGCAGGATGATGGCCGCCGCGATCCCGAGGATGATCCCCGCGCCCAGCAAATCCGCAGGCGGACGCATGTCGTAGCCTTCGAGCGAGATGGCTCGCTCGACCGGCGCCGCATCGCCGCGCTTGATCCCGATCCGCGGCGCGCGCTCGGCGCCGCTCGGGCCCATGTCGCCGACGGTGGCCACCTTCGCGCCGGCGAAGGTGACGATCACGTCTCCCTTCGCGATCTGCGCGCGCTCCGCCGGGCTCTCGCGCTTCACGTCGGTGACCACGAGGCCGCCCGCGGGCGGCGCGTCGGGCGACACCGCGATCCCCATGAAATCGAGGGCGCGCACGCCTTCCTTGGCGCGGGCCTCAAGCACGGCACGCCGCGGGGTGGGCGCGCGGAAGTCGAGCGTGATGCCCTTCACGGTGCCCTTCACCGGCAACCCGCCGCGCGCCGAAGGGATGGTCACGGTGACGTCGCCGTGGAACGTCGTGTGGGCTGCTTGATCGCCGTGCCCGCAGAAGCGCGCCTGCAGGCCGTCGCCGAAGATCATCGCGACCTTGTCGCTGCCGACGACGGCCTTCTCGACCGTGATTTCCTGCTTCTCGAGCGGCTCCTGCCCCGGCCTTCGGAGCTCGCCGGAGAAGGTGACCCTCGCTTCCTTCGCCTCGCCCGTGGGAAGGCTCACCCCGAGCACCTCGATGCGATCGCCGATGTCCACCTCGCGCGGCGCGACGTCGATCACGTTGAGCAGCTCGGGCGCGGTGTTGTCCGCAGCGCACCCGACGAGGCCCAAGAAGGCGCCCAGCGCGAGCACGATCACCGCGAGGGCTCGGGGTGGACGGGCTCGAAACGGAAGCATGGCGTCCGCTTATAGATCGAGGCTCCGAGGAGGTCGAGATAGCGACAAATGACGTCCCCGATCCCGCCTTTCACCCTCGCGATCGCGGCTTGGCCCACGGCCGAAACGGCAGGAAATAGCGGCTGTCGTCGATCTCGTTGACCCCGACGTAGAGCTCGGTCTCGAACACGTCGGTGAGCTTCCGGTAGGTCATGACCTCGGGGACCGTGCCCTCGGCCACCACGCGCCCCGCCTGAATGAGCGCCACCCGATCGGCGTAGCGCGCGGCCGCGTTGAGATCGTGGAGCACCGCGACGCACGCGAGCTCACGCCGTTCGAGCTCGCGCCGCACCAGCTCGTGAACGACGATCGTGTGCCGCACGTCGAGGTGCGCACCCGCCTCGTCGAGCAGGAGCACGGGCGCCTCCTGCGCCAGCGCCCGCGCGATCGCCACGCGCTTCTGCTCGCCACCGGAGAGCGCAGCCACGGGCCGATCGGCGAGAACGTGAAGCTCACAGGCCTCGATGGCGCGCTCCACCGCCGCATGATCGGCATCGCTCGCGTGCATCCACGCGCCTTGATGCGGCGCGCGACCCATCATCACCACCTCGCGCACCGAGAAGCCGAACGCCACCTCGACGGCCTGCGGGACGACGGCCACCTGGCGCGCGATCGCCGGCCGATCGAGCTTCGCCAGATCCTTGCCAGCCAGCGTGACCGTCCCGTGCCGCGGGCGAAGGGCGCCGCTCAGCACCTTGACGAGCGTCGATTTCCCGGCCCCGTTGGGCCCGAGCACCACGCAGAGCTGCCCCGCCTGCACGGACAGCGACACGTCACGCAGCACATCGGTGGTCCCATAGCCGGCGGACACCCCGACAGCTCCACGACTGGCCGCGTCATGACGCCCGGCGTAGCACGTCGGCCCCCCGAAAAGGTGGCCTTGCCCGCAGAGAAACGGCCATGCCGCGGAAATCCGTTGGCTATCCAGGTATCGACGCTTGCGCGGAGGGGGGAGGCGGTGGTCCAATCACGAAACGTATGGGGACGGCCATGGAAACTTCGGGAGCCGGTGAGAAGCCACGGCGCGTCATCAAGCGCTATTCGAACCGGAAACTCTACGACACGAAGGACAGCCGCTACGTCACGCTGCAGCAGATCGGCGAGATGGTCCGTGCCGGTGAAGAGGTACAGATCATCGACAACGCGACCAAGGAAGACAAAACCGAGGTCACGCTGGCGCTGATCATCTCGGAGGATCTGAAGTCGCAGCCGCGGAGCGTCCCGCTCGGCACCCTGCGCGATCTGATCCAAGAGCGTGGCGAGCGTCTGCTCACTCAATTGCGCGAGGGCCCGATCGGCCGCCTCATTCCAGGAGGTCCGCAGGCGGAGGGCGGCGTGCCCGTGCCTGGATCGGCCGAGGCTGCGCCGACCGCCACGCCCGATCCGGTCGCGCCGACGGTCGCGGTTCCCGCGGTCCCTGCGCCTCCTCCCTCGACCGAGGGCGATCGGCCGAAGGGTCGCTTCACCGAGATCGTCGAGAGCTCGAAGCACACCCTCGACCAGTGGCAGCACACGCTCGACGAGCGGATCCGCACGATCCTCCCGGGCGTGGGCCTTTTCCGCGACCTCCAGTCCGACGTGAAGCTGCTGATGCAGCGGGTCGAGGCGCTGGAAGCACAGCTCAAGACGTCCCCGACGCCGTCCCAGGATGGGGTTGAGACCACGCCTGGGGATGCGAGCGGCTCGGAAGAGATTAAGAAGGAATAGCCGGGTCCGGTCCCCGGTTGGCGGGACACGGATGAGGCAGCGCGCTGTACGCGGTCGGTCTTCGACCGCGGCAGGCGCCACCACCTTCGCGAGATCCCTGATGCCGTTCTTCTTCAGCAAGAAACCGACGTCGGTCGTCCAGGACATGGGCGACTTCGCCGGCGGCGGCGTTCCGCCGCAGGTCGATTCGTTCGAGGTCGAGCTCCTCGGTCAGCTCGACACGCTGTACGGCGTGAGCTGCCGCATGACGCGCAGCACCTCGGAGGCCGAGGACCTCGTGCAGGACACGGTGGTCAAGGCGATGCGCGCCCGAGATCAGTTCCAACCCGGGACGAACCTCAAGGCGTGGCTCCTTCGCATCATGACCAACACGTTCATCAACCGCTACCGCCGGGGCGGGATGGAGCGGGATGTGATCGATGGCCCGGACGCCGAGTCGCTCACCGACGCGTGGGTTGGCGCGACGACGCTGCGGGCGATGCGCGATCCGGAGACGCAAGCGCTCTCACCGCTGGTCGAGGCCGAGGTACAGCGTGCGCTCGATGACCTTCCCGCGGAGTTTCGCCTCGCAGTCGTGCTCTCGGACATCGAAGAGCTGTCGTATAAAGAGATCGCCGACGCGATGGGTTGCCCGATCGGAACCGTGATGTCTCGTCTTCACCGTGGACGCCGCATGCTGCAGAAGACGCTGCGCGAGCACGCGGTGGCGATGGGGATCGTGAACGAGGCCGAGAGCGCCCGCGTGAAGGAGACTGCTCCTGCGGACCTGGCCGCGTACCGTCGCCGGAAGCGGGGTGTCGCATGAGCAACGCGAGCCGCAAGATGATGGACGAGTGTGTCCGCTTCTCAGCCTCGATGGCCGCCTACGTGGACGGTGAGCTCGACCCGGGCCACGCCGTCGACATGGAGGCGCACGTGATTGGGTGCGACGCCTGCGCCGAGCGCGTGGCGCTCATCCGCGCGATGCGGAGCAGCCTCAAACGTACGGCGGCGCAGCGCTGTCCGGCTGCGCTTCGAGCGCGCATCCACGCGACGCTCGAGCACGAGCGTCACCGCGCCGTGGTCGCGCAGGGGACCGCGCCGATGTCGGATGCGCCGCCGCCGAGCCCGAAGCTCATGCGCCTGCGCTACGCGGTCGGTCTCGCGGCGGCGGCGGGCGTCGCCTTCGCGATGGGCGTGTCGCGCTACACGCAGGTGCAGCCGGTGGCCGGCGACCTGAGCACCGCGGGCGCGACGGCGCACTCCGAGGTGGACATCGACGGCCTGCTCGATCAGCTCGTCGCGCTGCACGCGCATCCGTTCCAGCCCGACACGACCGATCCGGATCAGATCCAGCGCTTCGATCCGCTCCTCGGCGTGCGCGTGCGTCGTCCGGCGTTCCAGCCGCTCGGCGGTCACTTCAAGGGCGCGCGTGTGTATCCGGTCTCCGACCGCGGCGCGTACCTTCAGCTTCAGTACGCCGTCCCCCAGGGCACGACGGCGGATGGGAAGCACATCACCATCTACGCGTTCAACCCGCGCGTCGTGCCGGTGCGCGCAGCGCGTCTCGAGCCGCGCATGGTGCGGCATCGCCCCGTCCTCGTCGGTCGCGTGCGCGGCTACGCCGTCGCGGCGCTCGAAGAGAGCGGCGTGGGCTATGCGATCGCATCCGACTTCGACGACGAGAGCACGACGAAGATGATCCCCGCGCTCTCGCAGTAGCGCGCTCCCCATCTTCATCTCGCCAAGGCGGCCTGCGATGCGTGAGCTCGCAGGCCGCTGGCGTTTGATGCGTGCGCCCCACGCGTTGGCTCTACGCGCAGGTTGCTTGCGCTTGGTGCATCCGCCGCCGCGCGTGCTCGGTGCACGTAGCGAGCGTTCGTGCGTGCGACGCGTTGCCTATCGCGAAGCGTCGGCGAATTTCGAGAGCGTCACGCCGGCGGTGGGCAGCGTCGCGTAGGCGGTGCCGGTGCGGAAGTCGACGGCGTCTGGTGCGACGTCGAGCAATGGGCGCACGGCGAAGGCGCGATCGGCGAGGCGCGGGTGCGGCACCTCGAGGCCTTCTTCGGTGATGGCTTCGCCTTCGATCCAGAGCAGATCGAGATCGATCGTGCGCGGGCCCCAGCGCGTCTCCGTCGAGCGCTCGCGGCCCAGCTCGCGCTCGACGGCGAGCGCGCGATCGAGGATCTCGCGCGCGTCCAGCGACGTCACGAGGAGCACGGCGGCGTTGAGGTAATCGCCCTGCGGTGGGCCGCCGGCGGGAGGTGTTTCGTACACCGGCGAGCGTCGGAGCACGTGCAGCGCGCGGTCGGCGCGCAGGCGCGCCATCGCTGCGTCGAGGTTCGCGAGACGATCACCGACGTTCGACCCGAGCCCAATCACGACACGCCGCACATGGTCCACGACGTCACCTGCGATGATTGTCGCACATCTGCGCACGTTCTAGCAGGGGTCTGCGTGATCCGCCTGCGGATCTCTCTCCATCCATCCAGCAGAGCGTAAAACTGTTCGATTTCATTGTGATTGAGACTGGCATGGGGAGTGCTGCCGGTGCGCCGATCATGCGTGTCTCCCGGTTTGCCCTCGCGCTCGCGGTTCCGGTTTTTGTCGTGGCTTGCGCGCCGCCTTCGGACTTCGACCCGGGCGTCGATACCGAGGAGCCGACCGGAAATCGTGATGACGCGGTGGGCACGGGGACCGTCGACGAGGCGGTGGGCAAGAGCTGTGCGACGTCGATCGTGAAGGGGCTCTCGCTGCAGATCATCGCCGAGGGAGCGTGCCTCTCGCCCGATGCGTTCGTCGAGGTGCCGGCGCTGCCGAACGTCACGTTCGGGGCCAACGTCTACCCGTTCCTCGAGAAGCCGGCGCGCGATCGGCTCGTGGAGGCGATTCAAGCGTCGCCGAGCAAGAAGATCTCGTTCAACTCGATGATGCGCACCGTCGCGCAGCAGTACCTGCTGTGGCGTTGGTATCAGCAGGGGACGTGCGGGATCGGGCTCGCGGCCAAGCCGGGCAACAGCAATCACGAGACGGGGCTCGCCTTCGATACGGATGATCGGTCAGCGTGGCAGACCGCGCTCACGGCGAAGGGGTTCAAGTGGTTCGGGAGCGCCGATCCGGTGCACTTCGATTACGCGGGGACCGGCGCGAAGGATTCTCGAGGGCTCGATGTGAAGGCGTTCCAGAGGCTCTGGAACCTCAACAATCCGAACGACAAGATCGCGGAGGACGGCGACTACGGACCGCAGACCGAGGCGCGGCTGCGCAAGGCGCCCGCGGCCGGCTTCGCGATCGGGCCGGACTGCGGCGCGACGTCGACGAGCAACGATGACGATCCGGAGCCGAGCGCGCCGGCGTGCGCACACGATCTCTGCGACCTCGGGGCGACGCTCGACAAGGCGTGTGATCCGTGCGTGCAGTCGATCTGCGATGCGGACACGTTCTGCTGCAACAACAGTTGGGATCGGACCTGCGTGGGCGAGGTCGCGACGATCTGCAAGCGGACCTGCGACTGACGCTGACGTAGGGATGGAAAGAAAACGCGCGCCGCGTCGGTGACGGGGCGCGCGTTTTCGCGTGCGGGAAACGAGATCAGCCCGGGGGCGGGCTCGAGGAGCGGCCGGCGGGAGGCGTCTCGCCGCGGGCGATGGCAGCCCGCTCGCGGAGGCGGCCGGGGAGCTGCCAGAGCGACTCGAAGATGCCGAACATGATGTAGAAGCCGAGCAGCCAAACCAGGACGAACTGGGGCTTGAGCTTGTACGAGATGAGCGCGCTGGAGCCGACGGCGAAGCCGACGAGGAGCACGGTGCGCGTGTTGAGCTTCATCTCCTTGAAGGAGCGGAAGCGGATCGTCGAGACCATCAGGAACGAGAGGCCGAGGGTGACCGCGAAGAGCGGCCAGATGTACTCGACGCCGCCGAGGACGCCGGCCGCGGCGTGGTTCGCCACGATGATGGAGACGAGGATGCCCGCCGCGCCGGGGATGGGCAGGCCGACGATGTACTTGGTCGGCTTGGTGGGCGCGCCGGCTTCACCCATGGTGAGCACGTTGAAGCGCGCGAGGCGGATGGCGCCGCAGGCGATGTAGACGAAGGCGGCGATGAGACCGATGGGCGCCGGGCCTTCATCGAGGCGATGCAGCGTCCAGCGATAGACGAGCATCGCGGGCGCGGCGCCGAAGGAGATGACGTCGGCGAGCGAGTCGATCTGCAGGCCGAAGGCGCTCTGCGTCTTCGTCGCGCGGGCCACGCGGCCGTCGAGGATGTCGAAGAACATCGCGAAGACGATGAGGATCGCGGCCTTGTAGAACGCGTCCTCGCCCGTGGCCGCCGACGACTTGGCGATCGAATAGAAGCCACAGAAGATCGATGAGAGCGTGATCATGTTGGGCAACAAGAACAGGCTCTTCTTGAGGTCGAAACGGCGACGCTTGCCCATGATCCACTGCCTCCCGCGCGACGGGACAGGCTAACGTCCGTCCGGCCGCGGGTGCAAGCAAGGAGCAGATCGGGAGCGCTGCTAATTGGGCTACGCACGGCAGGGATGCGCTCGCACGGCCGTCTACGGAAGAAGACGGGCGAGGACGAGCGTGCGTGGCTCGGGAACGGGAGGCAGAGCGCCGGCGCGCGAGGTGCTGGGTCAGGGCTTCGTGGTCCCGGGCTCGCTCCACACGGATTCGGGGACGCGGGCGCTGGGGTCGTAGCGGCAGGACATGGAGCGGTATTCGAGCGAGGGAACGGGCTCGGCGGTCTCGGGACGCTTGGCCGCGGATTTGGGGATTTCCTGCGAGAAACGGAAGATCCAGGCGTGCGTGAGATCGCCCTGCAGGATGACACCCGAGGCGACGTTGCGGCCGAGGGCGGGCGCTTCCCATGCGGAGACGCACGGTGAGGAAGGCGTGCCTTGGAGGACGGCGCCTGCGGTCAGGAAGACTTGCGCGTCGTCGACGGGGACCGCGCCCTTCGGCTTGGGCTCGCGCACGAGGACGGGGTGACGCGCGCCGGGGAAGAAGGGGCGACCTTCGAGCATGAAGAGGACGTTGGCGCGCGGGGTGTCGGCGCGCTCGGCGGCGGTGCAGCCGCGCGGGCGGTCGCCGAGATCGAACATCGTCGGCGTCGGCTCCGCGGGGCCGAAGGTGCCGTCGCTGCGGAAAGGGATGAAGTGGCTCCAGGCCTTGGCGTGCGCGGGATCGGCGACGAGCGCCATCACGCCGACGGGCGCTTTGGGGGACCAACCCCACGAGGTGTACGCGGGGAGCAGCGCGGGCGACGGACGCGGCGGGAGCAACGAGAGCGCGCTCACGGAGGTCGTCGCGGCGGTGCCCGAGCCGCGACGGCGACCGAGCGCGAGCGAGGCCCACTCGCCGTCGCTGTCGCGGAGCAAGCCGACCGCGAGCTGCTCGCCGCCGACGGCGGAGGCGTCGGTGCGAATGTCGAGCGAACCGCTCACGGGGCTCGCGGAAGGGAAGGTGTAGGGATCGTAGCGGGTGACGCGGCCGGCGGCGTCGATGAAGAAGGCTTGCGGGCCCGTCGCGCGCTGGTGCGGGTGCACGAAGATGCCGCGCGAAGAGATGGAGATGAGCGAGGCGTGGAGGACGTCGGCGAGGGTCTCGTTGCTGCCTCGACGCGTCGACGGGGCTTCGCTGAGGACCACGTCGGTGGCCTCGATCGGGCCGGCGTCGGCGATGCGCGCGCGACCCGAGGTGCCTTCGAGGAAGTTCTCCCAAGCGACCTCGACGTTGCGCATGGGCGCGCCGAGCTTGGGCTTGCCCGTCTTCGCGTCGACGGGGACCGCGACGCGCACGGCGGCGAAGCCTTCGTGCTGCGAGGCCGAGATCGAGGTGGCGAGGTGCTGGCCTGCGGGCTTCGGGCCGAGGAGCGGGCGCGTGGTCACGCGGGCGTCGCCTTCGCCCGACTCGGGCAGCATCGCGCTGGTCGATGCGATCGCGCCGGTGCGGCGATCGACGGTGAGCACGGACCACGCGGCCCGGCCGCGCATGGCTTCGTGGATGCCGGGGATCGGGACGTTGTAGGAGAGGCCGCCGGAGGCGTTGTCGATGCGTGACCACGGCGTCTTCGAGAGCTCGCAGACGATGGGGGTGAGCACGCTCTGCGCGCCCGGAGGCGGCGTGTCCGGCGGGTGCTCGGCGCCGCCCGTGTCACCACCTTGGCCGCCCCAACCGACGCGCGTGATGGTGTCGCCGACCAAGCAGCCGTTGAGCGCGCAGGTGATCGCGGGCGATCCGCGCTCGTATTCGCGCGTGAGCGCTTGGGGGCCGGTCTGGCGATCCCACGTCATCCCGCCGTCGAGCGATTCCCAGAGGAGCGGGCCATTGTCGGGGATGACGACGGGCAGCGCGAGCACGCGCCGGCCATGGCCCGACATGATCACCGATTGGCCGCGGCCTTCTTCGTCGGTGGAGTCCTGTGGAGGGCTCGCGACTTGGAGCACGCGGCCGTCGTCGTCGGCGAGGACGTAGGAGGCTTCGCCGCGCCGCGTGCGCACGAGCATCATGCCGAGCGTGCCGTCTTCGCCGGCGCGGAGGGAGCTGTTGTCGTCAACCTCGAAGGTGTCCGGGCCTTCGGGCTCGCTCGATTCTTCCTCGTCGTCACGCGGTCGGGGCGCGGGCTTCGCCGCAGCGCCCGTCTCCAGCGCGCGCGGTGAGAAGGTCTCGCCGCCGTCGTGCGAGACGAAGAGGTTCAAGCGATCGTCTTTGCCGCGACGGCCGAGGAAATAAGCCGATCGACCATCGAGCGAGAAGGTCGGCAACAAGGCTCCGCCCGAGAGCTGCGGCGCGTTGGCCGGCGCTGCGGACAGCGCGACGCCGGCGGCGACCGTCGCGCCTGCATCGGCGGATCCTGCATCGGCGGGCGCAGATCCGGCATCGGTGGCGGTCGCGCTGGCAGCGGCGGGGTCGCCGATCTTGATCCGCAGCGGCGGGCCGGGCTTGCAGGCGCCGCTCGGATCCGACGCGCGGCACAGGCCTGCGATGAGCGCGCCGCCGTCCGCCGAGACGGCGACGTTGATTTGATCGGTGTCGGCCGTGACGAGCTTGAGGCCCGCGCCCCACGTCGCGCCGGCGTCGCTGCTGTGCCGCACTTCGGCGGCGATTTCGCCGCGATCTTGCGAGACGCAGACCACGTAGACCGTCTTGCCGCGCGCTCCGATGCGCACGTTGCCGCAGCCGGTGCTGTTCGGGAGCGGCAGCGTCTCCAAGCGACCTTCGATGCGACCGCGCGCGATCTGCCAGGTCTCGCCTTCGTTCTCGGGCCGGATGATCTCGTAGTAGCGATCGCCGTCGAGCACTGCGCGGCCGGCCTGCGACGCCGACGCGGCGGGCGCGCGGCCCACGTCGACGTCGAGGATCGCTTGCTGCGCGTTCACCTTTTCGGTGCTGCGGGAGAACGCCGGCGTTGCGCTCGGCTTCCACACGAGCGTCTCGAACATGCCCTGCGCGCCGAGATCGCCGCTCGTCGTGCGGCCGAGCTGGCGAGCGCCCACCGTCGGTGCGCCCGCGGAGGCCCACGTCGCGCCGCCGTCGTCGCTCTTGTAGAGCGCTTCGGGGAAGGCCAGCGCGAGCGCGCGGCCGTTGTCGCCTACGGCCACGTCGAACACGCGCGCGCTCAAGAGCGGGCCGCTCGACACGGCGGGCTTCCATCCGCTCGCGACCTCCCAGCGCAAGAGGCGACCATCGAGCGTGGTCGCGAGGACGCCGGCGCCCGCGCCCGTCACGCGCGCGAGCGTCTCGGGCGCGGGCACGGTGCGCGTGAAGGGACCGAGCGGACCTTCGGCTTCCATGAGCAGACCGCTCGTGCTCACGAAGATCCACGAGCCGTCGTCGCGGCGGATGGCGGAGGTGAGATCCTCGGTGGCCACGGCGGCGCTCGCTTCGGCCTTGCCGCTGCACACCAAGCGGCCGCCGGCCATCTTCGTCGACGCCGAGGACCAGCGCTGCCCGCCCTCCGTGGTGAAGACGCAGCCGTCGTTCACCTTCGTCGCGGCGAGCGCAGTGGTGGGCGCGGGCGGGTGATAATCCCAGCGCGCGGGGGACACGATCGGCGCGGCGCCTTCCGTCGAGCTCGAAGGCTTCGGTCGTGGGACGGGCGGCGGCGCGCCCGCGCAACCGGCCAACAGCGCAACGACGATCGGCGCGCGCGGGAGAAGCCTCACTCCACCCACCTCGCCACGAAGATGTTCGTCTCTCCCGGCTTCGATCCGAGCCGGTTCGACGCGAAGGCGATGTGCGTCCCGTCGGGCGAGAACATGGGGAAGCCGTCGAACCCGTCGTAGAACGTGATCCGCTCGAGCGGGGGCGTGCCCTCGGTCGTGGGCGGGCCATCGGGATCGATCACGTACAGATCGAAGTTGGGAGCGCGCCCCTGCGACGGGCCCGCGTCGAAGTTCGACGCGAAAATCACGCGCCGCGAGTCCGGCAGGTACGAGGGCGCGAAGTTCGCCTTCCCGTTCTTGGTGATGGCGCGCGCGTTCTGTCCTTCGGATCCGGCGACCATGATGTCGAGCGCGGTCGGCTTCACCAAGCCGCGCGCGAGGAGCGATTGGTACTCTTCGAGGTCGGCGCCCTTCGGCCGGCTCGCGCGCCACACGAGGCGGGCGCCGTTCGGCGAGAAGAACGCGCCGCCGTCGTAGCCCGGCGTGTGCGTGATGCGCCGCACGTCGCTGCCGTCGGTGCGCGCCGTGTAGAGCTCCAGATCGCCGTCGCGCGTGCTCGTGAACACCATCCGCGATCCGTCGAACGAGACCGTGGTCTCCGCGTAGTAGCCCTTGCCGCCGACGATCAGCTTGCGATCGCTCCCGTCGAGGCGAGCCTCGTAGATTTGGAACGGATCGAGCGCCCACACGTAGCCGAGCGAGCGATCGGGCTTGGGCGGGCAATCCGCGCCGGCGGCCAAGGTCGACGAGTAGAGGATCTTGTCGTCGTGCGGGAACACGAAGTACCCGCACGTCGTGCGGCCGCCCCCGGTGGAGACGCGCTTCACCTCGCCGGATCCGAGATCCATCACGTAGATCTGATCGCAGGCGCGCCCCTCGCGCGTGGACTGGAAGATCAGCTTCTTCCCATCCGGCGACCAGTACGCCTCCGCGTTCTCGCCGTCGCCGAACGTGAGCTGCCGGACCTCGGTGAGGTGGCGCTCACGGGGATCGGCCGCCACCGGCTTGCCGGCGCGGATCGAGAACGGGATCCACTCCGGCTGGGCCGTGGTCACGGCGGTGGGGATGTATCCGAGCGGAGGCTTCGGCGCGCGGTCGGCGTTGGCGCAGGCGATCGCGGCGGTGGCCAGGCAAACGAGGGCGGCTTTGCGGATCACGGGGCGACTCTAGTACGAAGCGCCGCGCGGTTCACGAAGCCCGGCCCACGCCTTGCAGTTTCGCGGGGCGACCGATCAGGAGGGACGAATGAACGCCGGAACCGCACGCGCGATGGTCCAGGACGTGGGAGACAACGCCGGGGCCGATTCCCTTTGGTTCTGGGCGCTGTTCCTCTACTTCTTCGCGGTCGCATTGGTCTGGTACTTCACGGGCTGGCCCTTCGGACCGCGCGGCCGCTGAGGCGACTCGGCATGTCCTTCGTGAGTGGCATTCTCCGACCAGCCTGCATGGAGCCGGTATCGAAGGATCCTCGAACCCCGCGAGAGACGATATCCATCGTCCGCCGACACCGACCTTGGCCGACCCGGTCCGGTTGACCAGGATAGGCTGTTCGGGATTTTCCCCGACGAGCGCCCGCCGCCATGATAGCTCTGACGTCGTGGAGCCTTTCCGCGCCCCCCGCCCGACCTGTGCGCGTTGCGCTGCGCCGAACCCGGATCATCTGAGCCCGAGCGGTGATCTCGTGTGCCGCGCGTGCGCCGTCCTCCCCGCGCTCGACGCGCGCATGGCGCAAGGCAAGCGCGAGGGGAAGGCGGGCGCGATCGCGGCCGTCGTCATCGGCATCATGCTCATCGTCGGCACGCTCGCGCTGGGGATTCCTTCGCTCTCCGGCCCCGGCTACGGCAAACGCTTCAACGCGCGGCTCATCGGTTTGGGCCTCGGGCTCGGGATCGTCGCGTTGGTCGCCGGCGTGCGCAACCTGCGTCTCTACAAGAGCTGATCGACACTGCTGGACGGGGGCTCGCGGCCGCGCGAACCGTGATGGCCACATCCCTCCATGGCAGGTGTGTTTACAGCGTGCTTTCGAGGCGTCTCCACAACCATGTTGCCTCGGACGTAGGTTCTGCGTAAGCCGGACGAGCTTGGAACAAGCACTGGCAACAACGCTGGTGCAGGACGGGTTGGAGGTCCAATGAGCTCGACGAAGTCATGGGGATGGACGAGGCTCGGAGCGGTGGTTTCGCTCATCGGCGGGGCGGCCATGGGCGGCTCGTATGGGTGCGCGGGTGCTCCTGCGGGCGGTGAGAACGTGGGAGAGACACCCGAGGCCATCGACAACGGAGAGACGGTGTCACCGATCATCGATCCTCCGATCGTGATCGATCCGGTCGAGTGCCCGGAAGCGCCGGAGTGCACCAAGATGGGCGCCAAGGTCGATCCTTCGCTGGTCGTCCCGCGGCCGACGCACGCGGCTTTGCTGGACACGCATTTCCAGCTCGAGAGCGTGCTCCAGCAGATTCTCAATCTCGCCGGCACGAGCAACGAGACGCCGACGGAGCTGCTCCGGCGCCTGTGGGACACGGAGAACCCGGCGGGCTCGGGCGCCTTCTCGGAGAGCTTCCAACCGCATTGCACGCCGGGAGGGAGCCTCAATGGATATCCGCTCGAATGCGGGCGCTTCGAGGGATCGCTGGCGTTCTCGACCGTGCCGAGCGACTTCATCCCGGTGGCGCTGTTCAACCGCTTCGACCTCGCGCCCACGGACGGCGCGCATTGCGGTGAATATCGCATCGTCTATTCGAGCACCGCGGTCACCGGCGCCATCATCCTCGAAGGGCAGCTACCGAATCCGCACCCCGAGTGTGGAATCGAGGCCTGCCGTCCCGTCGCGGAGTTCTGGCAGAGCCTGTCGTCGGCCCCCGACGAGGCGACCCTCGGCACCAGGCTGCGCAAATTCTACTACGAGGGCATTCACGGCTTCAGCCCCGTCATTCATCCGCAGAGCTATGGTTTCGACGCCGGCGGCGGCCGATATGGCGCGAGCGGCGGGCAAATCCGCATCAACACCATCACGTCGAGCTGGCAGCTCCGCGAGTTCCACTTGGCGCGGTCGAGCACGCTCATCAAGAATGGCAACAAGCTCTTCGCCCAGCCGGTCACGGTGAAGAACAACCCGTTCGGCGATCTCTTCAAGTTCACCTCCACCCGCCCCGAGGCGGGGCCGTTCCAGAGCTTCTTCGTGAACGGCGGTGAGATCGCGTCCCTCGCGGCCACGAACGTGAACAACGTGGCCATGGCCACGGACGATCAATTCAATGCCGGGCAGAGCACGTCGGTCTCGAATCCCATCAATGATTACGTGCTCTCGCTCAATGCAGGGGGCGCGGGCAATCCCTTCGTTCAAAGCATCGACGCCGAGCTGCACAACCTCTTTTGCGCGCCGGGGACGGCGTGCACGCCGCCGCTCAACCCGCAGCACATCGCCGAGCGGGCGACCTCGCAGTCGTGCGCCGGCTGCCACCAGAACTCGAATGGTCGAGATCTCGGCAACGGCATGACGTGGCCGAACAGCCTCGGATTCCTCCACGTCGGCTTCGGAGGGGAGCTGTCGGACGCGCTCACCTGCACCTTCCTCCCGCATCGCCAAAGCGTGCTGCTCACGTTCCTCCGCAATTGCGGGACGACGGCGCCCGTCGTCACCCCCGCGGGCTGCAACACCGGCGGCGGCAGGATCGTGCCCACGCCCATCGAGCCGCTGCTGAGCAAGGAGAGCAATACGCTCGGCGGGGGCAGCTCGGTCAACTGAGGCCGGCGTCGCTCAACGCGTGCCGAGGGCCATCTCCGAATAATGCTGGGCGAGGGATCGGGCCTCTTCGGGCATTTCGATCGCGTGCGGCGTGTACCACGGAGAATAGGTGAAAAGCACCTTGGGCAAGAGGCGTTTGACGAGCGTCGAACGGAGGCGGGCGAGCCGGGCTTTTTGCGCCGGCTCGCCGCCGTGGCGGGCGATGACGTCGGGGTGGGCTTCGAGCATGTGGCCGGTGGCGCGCACGACGAAGCGCATCAAATGCCATTGTGCGTAGAGGCCCACGCTCGCTCGCTGGCGGTAATCGCCGGAGATGCGATCGTAGACGTCGAAGGCCACCGTCCGGTGCTCGAGCTCTTCGACCAAATGCCAGGCGAAGAGATCGCGCGCCGCGGGGCACATGCGATCGAGGATCTTCTCTTCCAACGCGAAGCGCGCCATGGCGGTGGTGAAGGCCTCGAAGCCTTCGGCGTAAGCCAGGTTGAATGGGAGCGGGCGCTCGTCGGAGAAGCGTTGGTAATCGCGGGAGAGCTCTTCTTCGAGCGCGGCGAGCCGGGGAAATCCGCTCGCGTGAATGGCGTCGTTGAAGCGGCGGTGTTGGCGGTAATGCTGGCCTTCTTGGGCGTTGAACTTGCCGAGGTCGGCGAGGAGCGCGGCGTCGGTGAGGTGCTGGCGCGCCGCCTTCATGGTGCGGATGAGGTACGGCTCCAGATACGGGAGCAGCAGCGAGAAGCCGATGAGCGTGTAGGACTCCTCGGGGGCGCCGGCGATGATGAGGGGATCGAGCGCGTCGGGGAGCGGGACGGTCAGGGGCCGAACCGTGATCGAGGTGCCATCGCTGTCGTGCGATCTCGATTGCATGCGTCACCCGCTTCTTCCGAGCATCGACGAACGGCGCGCCCATCGCAAGACGCGCGTCAGGGGATGCGGAAGCGGGCGATCAAAGGGACGTGATCGGAGAGGCCCGCGAAGCCGCCGAGCTCGCCGAAAGGCATCGTCCCGTCGAAGTCGAGCCACTCGAGGAGGGGCGACGAATACACGTGATCGAGGTGCATGCGCAGGTTGAGGAAGCCGGCGGTGGCGTGCGCGCGGGAAGCTTCCTCGCTCAGCTGGCGCACGTGCGAGAAGGCGTCGACGAAGCCGCGCTCCTTGCGCAGGTAGCGATCGACCGGCGAGCCGGGCAGTGAATTGAAATCGCCGACGACCACGAAATGCGGGCTCCGCTGCTCCTTCGCGACGAAGTCGGCCAGCGTGCGCGCCTCGGCGAGTTGGTTGGGGGCGAAGCCCATGCGGGCGTCGCCCGTCCAGAACTCGCGCGAGAACACGCTCGGGAGGCTCAGGTGCGTGTTGAAGACGTCGAAGGTGAAGCCGCTCTCGTGGACGAAGGAGACGTGCGCGCAGATGCGGGTCTGCTTCAGGTTGCGCACGCGCTGGCGGTGGGTGATGTCGTGCGGCTTGTGCGCGTTGTGGTGGCCGATGGTGAAGGTGTCGCGCGCGATCACCGCGAGGCCGGTGGTGTAGATGTTGGTCCGCGACGTGAGCCGATACGTGTGCGCGGGGAAGTAATAGGCGGTGTAGCGCTCCGCCCGCTTCTGCAGGGCGAGGGCGGCGTGCAGCTCGGTCATGATGCGCTCGAGCTGCGTCTCCTGCGGGTGCCAGAGGCGGTTCGCGCTGGTGGCCCGCAGGGACTGCGTCTCGACCTCCTGGAGGCAGACGAGGTCGGGCAGCGGATCGAGCGTCGCGAGCGCGCGCGCGATGCGGCTGAAGGCCGAGCCGGTGGAGGCGATGCCGCGCGTGAGGTGCCCGAAGTACCGGACGTTGTAGGTGACGAGACGCAGCGTGCGCGCCCGCCCATCGAGAGGCGCCTCGGCGCTCATGGTTCATCCCGCCCATGGGCAAGAACGTCATCGTGTCCGAGGAGACGGTACGGGACCTCTTGGAAGCGCATGCCTCGCTCTCGGCTTGGTATTACGAGCTCTGGGCGGCCCTCCGTGCTGCGAACGCCACCGCGCCTACCCCCGATGATGCCGCGCGCGCGCTGTTTGTCGAGCGGCTCGCGACGGAGCTCCCCGAGATCGCGGCCGTGGCGCGGAGCATTCGCACGCCGCGCATGTACGTACCGGCGCCGCCACGGGCGCGGAGCGCGTTCCCACCGCCGAGCGCGCATGAAGCGCCCGCTCCCGGCGAGCCCGCACGCCTGCACGAAATCGCGATGCCCGAGGCGGGCGGGCCGATGCCTCCGCCGCTGGTCGATCCGAACGCGGTTCGCTACGGCGGCAAGGATTAGAATGCGGCGCGCAGCGCGAACATGCTCGCGGTGACGACGGCGATGCCGATCGCGAAGGTGCTGCGCGCCTCGAGCGCAGGGCGCGCGGCGAGCGACCTCCGCGCGGCGGCGAGGAGCGCGATGAACATCGACACCGCCGCGAAGACACCGGCGACGAAGGCGGCGAGCCCGCCGATCGGCGCATCGAGCGCGCGAAACGCAGCCGCACCACCGAGGCCGTGCACGACGCCGAAGGGCAACGCGATCCATGCGCGCCGCGAGCCCGCGAGGTTGTCGATGCCGACATACGCGAGCGAAACGGCGACGGCGATCGCGACTGCGCGCGGGCTCGGCGTGAAGAGACCGAGCGCGGAAGCGAGGAGCCCAACGAGCAGCGCGGCCGTGAAGGCAGCGGCGGACGTGAAGACGGCGCGGCGATCCGAGGCGCGCGCGAGCAGACCGATCAGAAAGACGGGCAGCGGCCACGCCGTCACGGTGCGCAGGAAGCCTTCACGGAGGAGCGGGCGCGCGCCCGAAGACGTGGTGCTCGAGGCTCCGCCGGGATCGGGCGGCAATGGGAACGAGAAGGTCGGGACGCGCTGCGAGAGCACCAGATCGAGCGGGCCGGTCGCGGCGAGGGCGCGCACCAAGTGGCGGTGTCCGAAGGCGAGATCGTCGAGCAACGTGACGGTGACGGTCGCCTCTTTGGGACGGCGGGCGCAGCGGTAGATCGCGCCGATGGTGACGCCGTCCTGCTCGGCCAGCTCGACGTGCTCGAGCCGGCCGGGGCAGGGGACGCCGTCGCCCATGACCTTGAAGCGACCGACGACGGCGCCCTGGATCGAGTCACGCGCTCCATCGATCTCGGTTTGGGTGAGCGAGCCGTCGTGATCGGCGTCGAGCCCCGCGACGAGTGAGGCAAGCTCCTTCCGCGCGAAGGCGACCTCGGCACGCACGCCCGTGCCTTCGGCGCTGAAGGTCCCGCGTGAGAGACCGACCTCGTGTGCGAGCGCGGGCCTCGCCGAGAGCGCGACGGCGCCCGCGGCGAGCGCTGCGCCGAGGATCGCCTTGCTCGTCGTGCTCCGGGCCATTCGGGCGCACTCTACGATCGTCGGCGTCGGCGCTCTAGCAACGCCATCGCGCGCGCGTGCGCTGGATCGCGCGGGCCCGCGAAATGGCGGGTGATCGAGGCCGCTTCAGGGCCGCTGCATGTCTTCGAGCTCGGCTTGGTACTGCTTCGTGAGCGTGGTCTTGAGGTCGCGCTCGACCTCGCGCTTGCCGAGCTTGTCCCCGAAGACCTGCACGTAGAACGCGATCTCCGCGTCCCGATACGCCGTCCACGCCTTGCGCGCTGCGCCGAGCAGACGCTTGTGCTGCGCGTCTCCATCGCTGGCCTCGCGGTACGCCTTCTCCATGTCGCGCTCGGCCTGCGCGGGATCGGCGCTGGGCGATGGTTTGTATTCGAACAAATGCGAGAGCGCCTGGATCCGCTTCTCTTCGAGCGCGTTTTGAGCGCTCTTCCAGGCGTTGGATTGGATGCTTCCGCCGCGGTAGCGATCGGCGACGGCCTCGGCCTGCTTGTCGGCGAACTTGCTCCACGCCTCGCGCGCCTTGCCGGCGAGGCGCTTGCTCTCGGCGTCGAGCTTGGTCGCGAGCTCGCGATCCACGCGGCGGCCGAGGGCCTTGGCCTTGGCGCCGGCGAGCACGGCGCACTGGCCGATGGTGATGGTCGTGCCGCCGACGTGCTCGCAGAAGTCGAGCGGCGTGCGATCGGGCGCGAGCGCGGCCCGCTGCGTGGCCTCGCTGCTCAGGCCGATGACGGTGGCGTCCGCGTAGCAGTCGGCAAAGAGGGCCGTGGCGCGCGCGGGGTCGGCGGGCCCGCCCTGCGCGTCGATCAACATCGCGGCGAGATAAGCGCGATCGAGATCGGGCGACGATCCATGACAACCGCTTTGGGCGGCGACGACGCGCTCGAAACAGGCGCGGGCGCGCGGCAGATCCTTGTGCACGTCCATGCCGTAGTAGAACTGGTAACAGGACACGCCCGGCGCGCCGCCGTCATCGGCGCGGCGGTACATGGCCTCGGCCTGCGCGGGATCGCAGCTCGGATCGGCGAAGCATCGCTCCGCGTCGGCGAGCAGCTTCGCGGCCTCCGCAGGGCTCGGCGCAGGAAGCGCGGCGCTCGCCGTTGCGGAGGGCGCGGTCGTAGGTGCCGCCGTGGACGATGGGCCCGGCGATCGCGATGCGCCCGCGCCGATCGCGGCTGCCTCCACAGGCTCGGCCACGACGGATGTCTTGGGGGTGTTGCAGGCGGAGAGCAGCGCGGCGAGCGCGACGATCGTGGGTCGAAAGGAGGATCTCGGGGGCACGGTTCGCTCCGGGCTCGAAGGTGGGCGGCGAACGAACGGCGCGCGGATCCGCTTCCGAAAAGCCGTCAGCCGCGCATCTTGCCGATCAGATCGCGCGCCGCGATCCCGCGCGCCGCGCAGTACGTCGCGAGGCCGTCGAGCACCTTCTTGGATGCCGTGGGGTCCGCGAAGCTCGCCGTGCCCACCTGCACCGCGGTGGCGCCGGCCAGCATGAACTCCACCGCGTCCTCGGCGGTCGCGATCCCGCCGATGCCGATGATCGGGATCTTCACCGCCCGCGACAGCTCCCACACCATGCGGAGCGCGATGGGCTTGAGCGCGGGGCCCGAAAGGCCGCCCGTCTTGTTGGCGAGGCGCGCCTTCCACGTGTGCGGATCGACGCCGAGCCCGCGGATGGTGTTGATGGCGGTGAGCGCATCGGCGCCCGCCTCCTGACACGCGAGGCCGACACCCTTCAAATCACCGGCTTCCGGCGACATCTTCACCCACACCGGCAAGCGGGTCACCTTGCGCACGGCCTCGGTGACGCGCGCGGCGGCGATGGGATCGCAGCCGAAGAGCAGGCCGCCCTTGTCGACGTTGGGGCAGGAGACGTTGAGCTCGACCGCGTGCACGCCTTCCTCTCCATCGAGACGACGCGCGAGCTCGGCGAAATCTTCGAAGGTGGTGGCGAAGATGTTGGCGACGACGGTGACGCCGCGGCGGCGCAGCACGGGCAGCTTCTCGCGGATGAAGGCGTCGACGCCGACGTTGGCGAGGCCGATGGCGTTGAGCATCCCCGCGGCCGTCTCGCAGATGCGATCGGGCGCATTTCCAGGGCGAATTTCGAGGCTCAGGCCCTTCGTGCAGATGCCGCCGAGCGCGGCGACGTCGAAGAAGTCGTCGTACTCGAGACCGTAGCCGAAGGTGCCCGAGGCCGTGAGAATCGGGTTCTTGAGCGTGAGGTCACCGATGGTGACGGAGAGATCGGCGGCGCTCATCGCATGCCTCCGCGCGACCAGTCGATCGCTGCTGCGTCGATGCACGGACCTTCGGTGCACGCGTAGAGATAGCTCTTCGACTCTCGCCTCGGGACGGGGCAGCCGAGGCAGACGCCGTAACCACACGCCATCGGCGTCTCCAGCGAGACCTCGCACGGCACGCCGCGCGTCTCGCACATGCGCGCGACCGCGGCCATCATCGCGTCGGGGCCGCAGGTGTAGACCTTCACCTGCTCGCCGCGCGTGGCCAGCTCGGCGAGCGCCTCTTCGAGTAGCACGGTCACGCGGCCGCGCGTCCCGCGCGAGCCGTCCTCGGTCGCGACGCGGAGATCGGCGCACGCGCCGAGCTCCGTGTCGAGCGGCAGATCCAGCGTGCTCCGGCCGCCGTAGAGCGCGAGCGGTCGCTTGCCGTTCGCGGAGAGCTCGCGCGCGAGGAAGAGCAGCGGCGCGACGCCGACGCCGCCCGCGACGAGCACGGCGCGGCGATCGGGCGGGCACGCATTCCACGGGCGGCCGAGCGGCATGAGCAGATCGAACGGCTCGCCGGTGGAGGCGTGGGCCATGCGCTGCGTGCCTTCGCCGACGACCTTGATCAGGATCGACGGGCGATCGCCGGCCGTCAGCAAGCTCATCGGACGCGGCAGGAGCGGTGCGCTCCCCCATGTCGCGGAGCGCACCATGGCGAACTGGCCGGCGCGCGCATCGAGCGGCGTTTCGGCCTCGAAGGTGAGCACGTGATAGGCGGTCCCGATCGCGTCGCGCTGGTGAAGTCGGAGGCGCGAGAGCCGTCGGGGAGCGAGCGGGGCGAGCGTTTCGTCCACGGACACGCCCCGCTCTTAGCACGGCTGCTCAGGGAGCGCGGCGAAAGGCGGTCGAGCTCGGCGCTCGCCGCATCATCCACGCGAATCCAGGCGACGCTCGCGGGCGTGTCGCCTCACCCGTCGATGCGAATCTCGTCCTTGCCCGGCATGATGCGGCCGGTCTCGGGATCGAGGGTGAGCATCATCTCGATCGCGTCCTCGTTGTTGTCCGAATAGTAGCCGGGCCGCACGCCGAGCGCGGTGAAGCCGAGGCCGCGATAGAGCTTGATCGCTGGCCGATTGGAGCGCCGGACCTCCAAGATCAGGATCCGAATCTTCTCCGCCGCCGCATAGGTGAGCGCCTCATCCATGAGCGCCCGCGCCACGCCGCGGCGGCGCAGCGCGGGGCGCGTGGCGATGTTGAGGACGTGCAGCTCGTCCGCGACGTGCCACGCCACGAGGAAGCCCACCGGCTCGGTACCCGCCGCGAAGCGCGCCGCCCACAGCCGCGACCACGGTCGCCCGAGCTCCTCGCTGATCGCGAAGGGGCTCTCGGTGAAGGTCTCGCGAACGATGTCCTCGACCATCGCGAGATCGATCTCGTCTGCGGCCTCGAGCCGGTTCACGAGGACGCGCGCCGTGGGCGTGGCCTCCTCGTTCGTCGCGCGTTTCACTGCGTCATCCCGCCTGGACATTCAGAGACGATTTGCACCTGCCCCACCTTGCCGGCGTGCAGGTTGGCGCACGCGGCGCCGTTCAGCGTGATCGCATCGGGCGCGCTCCACGTCCAGCCATCCTTTGGATCTTGCGGGAGCAGCGTCTTGTCGAGGTACACGCTCGTGAGCGTCGGATCCTCGGGGGCGTCTTCGAGCTTGAAATCGCAGGAAATGACGCTGCCCGCGGCGGCCCCGAGCACGCTGGAGATCGTCGAGAGGTCGTCGACCTTGTAGTAGAACGGATACGCGGGCACGGCCGCGCCGCCCGCGATCGCCATGTCGGCGAGGACCTTCTCGTACGCTTGGCTGCCGGGGATGCCGATCACGTAGACCTTGATCCCCGCCGCCTTGAACGCGGCCACGGCGTCGACGGAGGCCTTGTGATCGACGCAGTTGCCCTGGCCGGCGAGGCTCGGCGTGCAGCAGCCCTGCTGCTGCGTGCAGCAGGCCTCGGAGGGTGGACAGCCGTCGATGTTGACGGTGCACTCGTCCGCTTGGCACGTCGCGTTCTCGTTGCAGTTGGGCGCGCCGTCGGTCGCGAGCACGAGCACCTTCTTGCCGGGCAGCGCGGTGATCTTCGGCAAGAGCGCGGTGAGCGTCGGCGCGGTGGGCGTGCCGCCGTTCGGGACCACGTTCTTCGTGGCGCTCCTGAATCCGCTCGCGTTCAGATACGACGGCGGGAAGACTTCGGCGCCGGCCGCGCACGAATCGGCGCTGCCGGGAAACACCGCGGCCCCGGCGCGGATGAAGACCTGAAGGCTCTTCACCAGATCGGCGGCCGCGTTCTGCACCGCGCTGTAGCGCGTGCCGCCGCCGGGCGCCGGCGCGGCCATGCTGCCCGATCGATCCAGCACGAAGTAGACGGTCGGCGGATCGATCACGAGCTTGTGCGTCGTGTTCTGGCAGATGCCCGCCGCATCACCTTGCGGCGGTCCTCCCTTGCCGGCATCGAGCACGAGCTCGCCGCCGCCGATGCCCGCCGTCGCGCCCTCGCCGCCGGTGCCGTCGCCGCCGTCGAACAGCGGATATCGCTTGAGCGGCGGCGTGCATGCATGAAGGAGCACGGCTCCCATGCTCGCCGCGAGCACGGTGCGCCACGAAGGGCCATGAAAGCGCATCGTTACAACGTATCACCACGCGCGCGGCGGTCATCGACGATCCACGCGAAGCGGCTCAGCCCGAAAGGTAGGACGTGAGCACCGTGGGATCGTTCGCCGCTGCGCGCGCGTCCTCGAGCGTCACTTGGCGCTTCGTCACGAGGTCCGCGAGACAGCGTTCGAGCGGCAACATGCCTTCTTTCTTGCCGGCCTGAATGGCGCTCTGCACGTTGCCCGTCTTGGCCTCGCGGATCGCGTTCTGCACCGCGTGTGTGCCGCGGAGCACCTCCAGCGCGAGCACGCGTCCCTCGCCGCCGGTGCGCGGCAGGAGCCGTTGGGCCACGACCACACGCAACGCATCGGCGAGCTGCACGCGGATCTGCGCCTGCCGCGCGGGCGGATACGTGTCCACGATGCGCTCCACCGCGGACACCGCGCTGCGGCTGTGCAGGCTCGCGAGCACGAGGTGCCCCGTCTCCGCGGCGGTGAGCGCGAGGCTGATGGTCTCGGGATCGCGCATCTCGCCGATGATGATGATGTCCGGATCCTCGCGCAGCGCATCGCGCAGCCCCGTCGCGAAATCCTTCACGTCCCTTCCGACCTGCCGCTGGCGGACCGCGCCGCGCGCGCCCGGCCGGCCGAGCACGTACTCGATCGGATCTTCGAGCGTGATCACCATGCCGGGCCGCCGCTCGAGCGCATCGTGCGCGAGGGCGGCCAGCGTCGTGCTCTTGCCGCAGCCCGTCGCGCCGCACACGAGCACGAGGCCGTGGGGGAGGTCGACGAGATCGTCGAGCGACATCGGCAAGCCCAGCTCCGCCAGCGCCGGCGGCGCGCCGCGCAGCACACGAATCGCCGCGGAGAGCCCCGCCGAAGTCTGAAAGACGTTCACGCGGAACCGGCCCACGCCCTCCACGCCGATCCCCAGATCCGCCGAGGCCCCCGCGCCCACCCGCTGCTCCACCTCGGCCGCGAGGCGCGCGCCCAGGAGCCTCCCGATGGCGACGGGACCCTCACCGGGCAGCGCGCGCAGGCGCCCATCGACGCGCACGATGGGCGCCTCGCCGTCGACGAGGTGCACGTCGCTGGCCCGCATCGACGCGGCCCGCCCGAGCAACGCGGCGAGCTCGGGAGTGGCCGCATCGAGCGCCGGCCTCGTCGAAGAAATCGTTGGAGCTCCAATTGTTTGAGCTCCAACGATCGCCGGCGGCGCGCCGCCCTCGCTCGCCCGCGCGACAGCAGGCGGCGGTGCCTGGTCGGCTACCCGCGGCGCGAGATCGACGAGCCGCGGTGCGGCCTCGGGCGCCGGCCGGGCCGCGGGCGCAGTCGGCGCGGGTGGAGGCGCGCCCGCGCCGCGCCCGCGAACGAAGGTGACGTCGAGCTCGAGCGCCGCGCCCGCGGGCCCGCGCCGCGTGAACGTCACCCGGAAGGGCCCGAGGCTCGGTGATTCGTAGAGGAACTGCACCTGACCCTGCTGCGCGATCAGGCGCTCTCGATCCGGAGGCAACAGCTCGCCGAGCAGCTCGCGGAGCGTGTCCGTCGAGGTCTTCGGCATCGTCAGCCGCTTCGGCGCGCCGCTCGCGAACATCTGGGGCTCGCGATCGCTGCCCAGCCGCAGCTCGTTGGCACCCTGCCGGTCCACCAAGGTCAAGATGCTGTCGACGCGCGCCATCGATTCCTCCGCGCGTAAACCTACCAGACCACCGATCCTTCCTGCTCGCGCCGCAAAGCCCGGTCGAATGACAGTCGGGCACATCTCACGGGCCCGAACGATTTTCTGTCACCAGCCGCCCGGCTCGTCCGTTGGGCGGGCCATGAACCCGTCCGAGCCCGACACCATCACCATCACCGAAGAGCATTTCGAAGACATCCGCAGCGCCGGCGCCGACGTGCGTCTCTCCGCCTCCGAGAGCGGCTTCGGCGCCGCTTCCTCGGGTCGCATCGCAGCCGTGCGCGGCTTGCTCGGCGAGCATGGCTTTCCCGAACAGGACATCTCCCTCCAAGGCATCGACCACACGCCGTGGGCTTGGATCGTGATCCCCGTCGGCATGCTCGCCTCCTTCATCGTCTTGGGCGCGTTCGGCGCTCGTTCGACCGCGGGCGTCGTCTTCGGCTTCGCGCTCCTCTATGCCATCGTCGCCGCCGCCAAGCTGGGCACCGTCAGCGCCACGCTCCAAGTGCGTTGTGGCAATGCCGAGCGCGTCTCTCGTCTCATCGACGTGGCCCTCTCCGCCGGCGTCGACGTCCAAGCCACGGTGTGGCGTTACGACATCGCCCCTCCGGATCGAAGCGCGTGGACCCGGCAAGCCATCGCGCGGGCGCGGGCGCGCGCCGATGAAATCGCCGCGGCGCTCGGTGTCCGCATCCTCGGCGTTCATGCCTTCCACGAAGAGCACGTCACGCCGCGCCCCTCCTATCCCGCGCTCGCCGTGCCTCCAGTGCGCAAGGCCGAATCCAAGGCGCGCCTCAGCAAGACCGTCGGCGAGAGCCTGGGCGACGCCTCGGGCGTCGATCGCGCGGGCGTCACCGTCACGGTGCGTTATCGCGTGAGCGCCGGGGAGGCTGCGATGGCGCCCTCCGCGTGAGGCCTTTTTGATAACCTGCCCGCCATGCGCTTCCTCCGGCTCGCGTTTCTTTCCCCCATCGTGGCCCTCGCATTCTCCTGCGCGGCCACCGAAACCAACACGTTCACGGGTGGAAATGGCGGGACGGGCACCGGCACCGGGACGAGCACCGGCGGGATCGGCGGCTCCTCCGATCAATGCAACGTCTGCTTCGGCAGCAGCTACACGCCCTGCGTGAATGGCCAGCCCGGCCAAGCCATGCAGTGTCCCGCGGCCTGCGCGCCCGGCCTCGGCTGCGTGGCCTGCGTGCCCGGCGGCACCGTCTGCGTCGGCAACGAAGTGCACCAATGCTCGGCCGACGGGCAGAACAGCGATCAGCTCCTCGAGGTCTGCGACGTCTCCCAGGGCAAGACTTGTCAGAATGGTAAATGCGCCACCGCCTGTGAGCTCGCGGCCGATCAACCCTCCAACGTGGGCTGCGAGTTCTGGGCGGTCGATCTCGATCAACAGGACGCGGTGAATGATCCGGCCAGTGCGCCCTGGGGTCTTGTCTTCTCCAATGCAGGGCAGGGGCAAGCCAACGTCACGGTAGAGATCAACGAGGCTCCGGTGGGCCAGCCACAAATGGCTGCCATCATCGCGCAGGTCACCATTCCTGCCGGTAGTCAGCAGCAGATCATGCTCCCGACACGCGAGCTCGACTGCGGGGTCAAGCCCAACGACTTTGCCTCTCCGGGCACATGTCTCTCGTCGCGCGCCTTCCGCATCACCTCATCGGCGCCCATCGTCGTTTATCAGTTCAACGTCTTCGCCAACGCCTACTCCAATGATGCCTCGCTGCTCCTCCCCACCAATGCCCTCGGCAAGCTCTACCGAATCATCGGTTGGTCGGCGGGGCACCCCATCCCCCTCCTGTTCCCCGCCGATCGTTCTTATATCACCATCGTCGGCACCAAGCCCGATACGCTGGTGAAGGTCAAACCAACCTGGCGAATCAAAGGTAACCCGCCCATCGCGGCGACGCCGGCTGGCGGAGAGATCACGGCCACGATTGGGCCATTCGACGTGCTCAATCTGGAGACCGACGACGCCACCTTTCAGGATGATCCCAAGACGATGGCCGATCTCAGTGGGTCGGTGGTGCAGGCGTCGGCGCCTGTCGCCGTATTTTCGGGGGTGGAGATCGCGGGTGCGCCGGGGGGGCTCGTCGACGTGCCCACGCCGCCCGGGTGGATGAGCGGAGACAACTGCTGTCTCGACCACCTCGAAGATCAGATGTTCCCCATGGAGTCCGTTGGTACCCACTACGTCATCGCACGAAGTCCCGTGCGCTCGACCGGCAGCTTCCGCGAGGCCGACATTCTCCGTTTCGTCGGCGTCGCCGAGTCGGCGACCGTGACCACCAGCCTCCCTCCGCCATATGACACATTCACGATTCAGCCTGGTGAAGTGAAGACCACCTGGACCCAGAACAACGTGGTGGTCACTTCCGACAAGCCAGTCATGGTCGGGCAGATCCTGGTGAGCAACGAATACATCGATGGTCCTGCGCTCGGCGATCCATCGCTCACGGTGATGCCGCCCGTGGAGCAGTTCCGCACCGAGTACGTGCTCCTCTCGCCCGGTGGCTGGAACCAAAGCTGGATGGTGCTTTGTGCTCCTGTGGGCGCGGTGACGACCATCGATGGCAACCCTACCACGGGGTGCGTTGTGGAGGCCGCCGGCACGGTGGAGGGCGTCACTTATGAGACGAAGCGCTGCCAGGTGCAGCCGGGCGCGCACAAGCTCTCGGGCGACAAGCCGTTCGGGATCGTGGCGTACGGATACGGGACCGCTGGATCGTACGCGCTGGCGGGCGGAGCAGACGTGAAGCACGTCTACGATCCGCCGCCGATCAAGTGAGCGCGTGACCCGAGAGGGCCACGCGCGTCGCTCAATGCGCGTGGCCCGTGTCGGCCAGCATCTTCAAATCCAGCATTTCGTCGGCGTCGGGCACGACGATGAGATCGCAGCGGCGATTCTTCTGCTGCCCATCTTTGCTGCCGTTGCCGGCCACGGGGTCGGTGTCGGCGAAGCCGGCGGCGCTCCAGTGTTGTTTGGGGAGGTTGCCGCCCTTGCCCACGAGGAAGAGGAGCACGGAGCGGGCGCGCATCAACGAGAGGCCCCAGTTGTCGTGGAAGGGGCCGCCTTGGAGAGGTTGGTTGTCGGTGTGGCCGGCGACTTGGTAATCGCGATCGGAGAGGGATTTGTCGTGGTGGATGACGGCCGCCACCTTCTTCAAGATGTCTTGGCCGTCCTTGCGCAAGGTGTCTTTGCCGGTGTCGAAGAGCACGTCGCCGGGCAGGGAGATGACCATGCGATTGCGGCGGATGCTCACGGCCAGGCCCATGCGCGTCAGCTCGTCGAGCTTGCGGCGGAGCAGCTCGAAGCGGGCCTTGAGCAGCTCGAGCTGCTTCGCGCGGGCCTTGTATTCGGCGAGGGCGCGGTCGCGCTCGGTCAGGGACAGGTTGAGCTTCGAGGTCTCGAGCCCCATCTTTTGCAGCTCGGCCTCGAGCTCCCCGACGCGCTGCCGGGCGGCGGCGAGCTCGCGGTCCTTGGCTGCGCTCTCGCTCACGACCTGGTTGTAGCGGCCGAGCTGAGCTTGCCACTCGTCCTCCGAGTGACCGCAGCCGAGCGCGAAGGCCGGTACGACGAAGAGGGCAGCGAGGGTGGATCGTTTCATGGGTCCTCCGTTCGAGTGGGCGATCCGGGGAAGCGAGAATGGTTGGAGCTCCAACATATCCGCCGACCCGCGCGACCGCAAATGCGAGCCGCTTTCCGGCAGCCATTTTGCAGTCTCGATGATGAATTGCATCACGGTCGAAGTGAGCCCCTGATCAATCCCACAGCATGATCGCGCCCGCGCAGCGTGCCATGTCCGCCAGCGAACGATGATGGGGAACGACCAGCAGAAGCGCGACGGGAGCGACCCGACGCCCCGCACGGGGCATGGGCGCGAGCCTGCTCACGACGTGTCGGAGATGTCCTATTGCGGCACGCGCCGCGCCATTTCGCAGATGGCCTTGCGGATCGGATCCGCCGGCAACAGAGGTGCCGTCTTCTCCTCGCAGGCGACCCACGGGTTCACGGGATCGTGGGCGATGCCATAGGAGAAGGCCTTTTCGGCTTTGTCGGCGGGCTCGGGGTGCAAGAGCCCATGGAGCGACCACCAGCGGCCGAATCCATTGTGCAGGTCCTCGGTCTTCTCGACGAGCATCGAGGCGTTGGCCTTGTCACCGCCCGCGAGCAGCGCGGCGGCCATGAAGCAGCGCACGGAAGCATCGTTGGGCACGAGCGCCTGCGCGCGACCCAGCTCGATCGCGGCCGCCTGATGGTGACCGCGCGCGTCGAGCAGTTGACCGAGGCGCACGCGCTTGGCGATCTCCTGGCCGTGCGGCATGGCCGCGGCGGGCGCGAGATCCGGAGGCAACTCGTGCGGGCCCTGCGCGATGTGCGCGCGCCAGCGCTTGTCCCAGCCGGCAAGATCGGTGCCGCTGACCTCTTGAATGGCCTTGTCGACGGCGTCGGACGTGAAGGCCATCTTCAAGCGGAGCACGAGCTGCGGCAGGCCGTCGTCGCCGACCTCCTTCGTCCAGAAGCGGATGAAGCTGTGGACCTCGGCGAACGCCACCGCTGCTTCTTCGGCGGTGGGGAGCATGGCGATCGACGGGCCCAAGCGATCGAGCGATCGACCGAGGCCCTTCTCCATGCCCACCAGCGCGACCGTCTCCGGCAAGGGCACGTCGTCGAGCGGCTGCGGCTCGCGCCAGCGCGACTCTTCGCGCTTGGCCACGCCTTCTTGCAACCACAGGGGCGCGCGATCACGCGTGCCGCGCGAGAGCGCGAGGTGCGTCATCTCGTGGGCCAGCGTGTCGAGCCACGGATAGCCGTGCGAGGTGGCGCGCGGCGAGATCATGGTGACGCGGCCCCACTTGGCCACGGCCACGGTGCCCGTGGTGGCGGCGGCCTTTTCGGGCAGACCCGTCATGGCGGCGAGGGTGAATTGATCGCGCACCAAATCGATGCGCAGCGGGCGCGGCAGCTCGACGCCGAGATCCTTGGCGAGCGTGGCGCGCACCTTGACCGCGACGTCCGCGAGCATGGGGACGAGCGCGCGATCGTCGTCGTCTTGCAGATGAATGAGCACGCCGCGTTCGTCGTCGCGGACCTCCACCGTCGCGGCCATGCCGCGGGCGCAGCCGCGCGCGATGTCGCCGAGCGCGGCGCCCTCGTCGGTCTTCGCCAGATCGGGGCGCGTGAGGAGCGCGGCCGCGGCGTCGTACTCACCGGCGTAAATGAGGTAACGCGCGCGCTCGATGCTCACGGCGGCGTCGTTGGGATCGCCGCCATCGAGGATGCTCTTGGCCGCGGGCAGATCCATTTCGAGGATCGCCTCGCGCGCCCGCGCTGCGCGGATCAAATCGCCGAGGGCAGGGAGGAGCTTGGTGATGGACGTGTCGCTCGGCGGCGGCTCGCCGGAGGCCATGGCGCCGGCGGTGAGCGAGACCGAGACGGCCGCGAGGGTGGAGAGCAGTCGGCGTTTCACTTGAGCAGCCCCTCCGCGTAACGCTTCACGGCCTCGCGCAGCAGCGGATCGCTCGATCCGCCGAGCCCCTTGAGCACCCGCTTGCGGAACTCCTCGGGGCCCTTGTGCGTGTTCTTGTCGGGGATCTCGGCCTTGCCTTTGCGCGCGTCGCCGTCGTCCTTGTCGCTCCGGCCTTCGCGATCCCCGCTCTCGTCGCGCTCGCCGCGCGCCATCTCGAGGAAGCGCTGCGCGTCCCGCTGCATCTTGAGGCCTTTTTCGCCGTTGCCTTCGCGCAGCGCCTTCTCGGCCTCGCGCATGGCGCGCTCCGCGTCCTCGAGCCGATCGAGCATCTCCTGCGGCATGCTGCGATCGCCGCTGTCGCCCTTTTGGCCGAGCTCCTTGGCGCGCTCGGCGAGCTTCGACTCGCCCTTGCCGTGCTTCTGCAGATCGCCCTTCGCCCGCTCGGAGGCCGCGCGGCGCAGGCGATCGAGCGCGTCCTCCGCCCAGGCCAGCTCGCGCTCGAGCGTCGGCTTGGCGACGCCCGCCTCGCGACCGTGCTTGTCCTCGGGGAAGAAGCCTTGCTCGCCGAGGCGCGCCGCCTCGGAGGCTTTGCTCACCGCGCGCTTGCCGCTCTCCACCGCGTCGCGGGGGCGGCCGCCTTCGAGCGCGCCCGCCATGGCCTCGGCCTCTTCGCGCGCGGCCGCCGCCGCCGATTCGGCCGATCCGCTCGATCCGGGGCGCGCTGGCAAACGCTTCACCGCTTCACGCAGCGCCTCGGCGTGCTGCTTCGCTTCCTGCTTGAGCTTCTCCAGCTCTTCGTTGGACACGGCGCGCTCGAGGGACTCTTCGACGTCGCTGATCTTCCCCGCGTGCTCGCGCGCCAGCTCTTCCAGCGCGCGCGCCGTCTCGGCGGCCTCTTGATCGGCCTCCGAAGGCTCGCCCGCATCTGCGCCCGAAGGCGCGCCGCCCGACTCCACGCCGCCGCGCCCACCGCCGTGACCTTTGCCGCCGCCGCCCATGAACGAGGGATTCGGCCGGCGCAGGCGGGCCGCGAGATCGCGCGCGGCGAGCTCGGCGTGCACGAGATCCTTCGCCTCGCGGGCTCGGGCGATGCGGCGCAGATCGTTGGCCACGATCTCCCCGAGATCGAGCCCCAAATCACCGAGGCGCAGCATCTGCTTCCCGCCGCCGTCGAGCACCGTGATGGCCGCGTCCGCGCGGGCCGCGTTGTTCGCGGGCTCGGACGTGCTCGCGTTCGGTTGCAGCGCGGTCGCGACCTCGTCGGCCACGTCGGCGAGGCGCTTCGCGATGGTGCGCGTGTCGTTCTCGCCGAGCATGCGCACGCCCGCGTCGAGCGCCAAGAGCGCGGCCTCCGTCTCGTCGAGGAGCTTCTGATGCTTGGCCGCCACGGGCGACGCCTTCTCGGCCTCGAGCGCCTTCTGGAGCCGCCGGACCTGCCCGCGCGCCAACGACACGAACACGCCGCGCACGCTCAGGCCGCCGTACGATCCCGCGAGCGCATCCTGCACCGCCTTCACCGCCTTGGTCTGCTCTTCGGCTTCCTGCGCGACGTGCGCCTTGGCCTTGTCGGCGGTCGGCGCTTTGTCGGTCAGTCGGAACGCGACCAGATCCGTGAGCGCGTCGCGCGCCTTGAGCAGCGCCGCGTAGCGCAGCGCCTCGGGCTCGCCGACCTGCGGCGGGATCACCACGATGGGCGCGCTCCGCCCCCATTTCGGGCCGGAGACGAGATCGTTGTCGCGCGCCTCCACGGTGATCTCGACGGGCGTGTACGTCTTCTTGAAGAACGCATCCTTCGCTTGGATCTCGTAGCCGCCGCGATCGACGAGCACGTCGGCCGCCGGATGCGAGAGCACGCGTCGCTCTTCCCGCGAGCCGGCGCGGAGCACGAGGTCGACCTCGCGCAGACCGTGATCGTCGGTGGCCTCGTAGTGGATGGGGATGCGGGGCTCGTCGAGCAGACGTACGGTGCGCGGCGCGCCGTCGACGGTGACCTTGGGCGTCTCGTCGGGGATCGAGGTGACGCGCTGCTCGTCCTGTTGGCGCACGCGCACCGGACCGAAGGTGGCCGCGACGTAGAGCGTGGTGCTGTCGAGCACCGTCCACCGCGCGACGAGCCCGCCGGCGCCGTCGTCGACGAACGGAACGTCGATCATCCCATCGGTCAGCACGATGCGGCGCCCCGCGTGGAGCGGGTGCCCGTGGACGGCGAGCGTCGTCCCGCGCGGCTGCGCGGTCGGGCGAAACGAGCGCACGTCGCTCCCGCTCTTGCGCAGATACTCGGGCGGCGTCGCGCCCATGACCACGTCGTCGATCCACGCGAGGCGCAGCGGCGCATCGTCGTTCCGCGCCACGAGGACGTCGATGCCCTCCACCACGCGGAAGGGCTCGACGATCACCACCGCCACCGCCACCATCGCGAAGACGAGGCCCGCCGTGGCCCAGCGCACGGCGGCGCGGGAGGCGCGCTCGCGCAGGCGCTCCGGCGAGGCGCGCCCGAGGAGCCTCTCGAGGTGCAGCGCCGCGAGCGCCGGCGATCCCGCGCGCGCATCGACCCGCGTGCGATCCACGAGCGTGAGCGCCCTCAGCGTGGCCGCGCCCAACGCCGGATCCATCGGCACCACGGTGTCCTCGACGACGCGCCGCGGATCGGCCTGCCGGCGCCGCAGGATCAAGGCCCGCGCCGCGATCCCGAGGAGCGTGACCCCGAGCGCCGCGGCCGCCGTCACGCGCGCCGCCGGCGTCCCGAGGCGCGCCACGTGGGCCATGACGAAGAACACCGCGATCACCAAGGCGAGCAGCGCACGTCTCGCGGACGGCCTCACGTGCTCGTCCCAGATCGAGCGCAGGCGCGCGATGGAAACGGCGGGCACCTGTTGCTCCATGATGGGCGAAGCCTAGTCGGCCGGCGCGGGCGGTCTAGCCGGATCGGCGGACGGACGACCCGCGATCGGCCGCTTCTCGCGATCGCGACACGTGCTCGGCGAGGACGCCATTCTCTCGCCCCACGAGGGCCCGAGACCATTGAAGTGCTGGGGCGAAAAGGTGTAATCTCGCAAACTTCTCCGGGCCACAGCGATTGCGAATCGCGTGAATGGCCCGCCCTGCACGAATCGGTGCCTTCATGACCATTCTCGCCGCTCTCCGTCGCTCGACCTTCGCCGCGCTGACGCTCGCCCTCGGCGCCGCTGCCGCCCCCGGTTGCGGCAGCGAAACCGGCTCCAACGTGGACGACGTCACCGACGTCAAGAACAGCTCGGTGAAGAACCAGTCCATCGGCAATTGCTGGGTCTACGCCACCATGGGTTGGGCCGAGTCGCTCCATCTCGCGCAGACTGCCGAGGAGCTCAACCTCTCCGAATCGTGGATCTCGTATTGGCATTGGTACGAGGCCATCGCGGGCGCTCCGCCGGGCCTCTCCTCGATTGCCAAGCTCGATACGAATGGTCAGCTCGCCACCGGCGGCTGGTTCGGCCTCGCCGCCGAGCTGGTCCGTCGTTATGGCGTCATCAAGGAAGGCAGCTTCATCCCGGAGGAAGCGGAGGCCGCGCGATCCAGCCGGCAGTCGTCGGCCCTCAATATCATCAACGCTTCGCTGAAGAGCGGTGTGCTCAGCGATCCCGCGAAGCGCAAGGACCGCAAGCTCGTCCGGCAGGAGCTCGACAAGGCCTGGGGCCTCAGCGCCGCGACCACCGCGCTCGTGACCGAGATCTTCGGCGCCGACGTCAAGCGCACCATCCTCGACACCTCCACGAAGATCCCGACCAACAGCGGGATGATGTACCCGCGGGACATCCTCGTCGGTCACAACATCTCGCTCGCTGACGCCATCGGTCAGCCCGTCTCGAGCTCCAACGTCCTTCAGCGCAAGGGCAAGTACGCGTGGAACGAGGTGGCTTATCCGACGGGCAGCACCTCGCGCCGCGACGTCCTCCGCCGCATGCAGAAGGCGATGCACAGCGGGATGCCGGTCATCCTCTCGTGGTTCGTCGACTTCAACGCCATGAACAAGCAGAACCAATTCCTCGCGCCCCCGGCGACGCCCGGCAGCGGCGGCGGCCACATGACGGTCGTGGAGGATTATCAGGTGAGCAACGTCCCCGGCTTCGGCACGCTCGCGGCCGGCACCTTGGTGACCGATCCCAAGGCCCTCGACGCCGCCCTCTCGCCCTCGGCGACCATCGATTTCCTCCGCATCAAGAACTCCTGGGGCACGAGCCTCGCGCCCCCGAATTCGAGCCCCGATCTGCGCGGCTACTACGATCTCTACATGAAGTACCTCGACGCCCAGCTCGTGAAGTGCACCGCGTCGGGCACCGACAAGTGCGGAAGCAAAACCAACGTCCCCGGCCTGACGGCGCTCATCCTCCCGCCCGACGCCTTCGTCACCGACGCCGTCGTGAAGGAGGGCTCTTGCAACGCCGATCTCTGCGTCGCCGGCCCCGCCCTGAACAGCAAGACCTGCGAAGCCAACCCGGACAAGCAGGCTTGTGTCGACCTCATCTGCGAGACCGATTCGTTCTGCTGCAACAACGAATGGGACGCCCAGTGCGTGAGCCAAGTCGTCGACGGCTGCGGCATCGCCTGCCCGTGACGGCCTGACTCCCCACCGCGCCACCGAGAGGGGCCGCGCCTTCGGACCGGCCCTTCTCGCTTTTGTCAAAGCGATCTCACGCGCCGCCCGTAGCACGGAGTGGCATGCTCCGGAGCATGAGATTCTCAATCTGGAGGCATGCTCGAAAAGCGTGTTTCGATCGATTCGATATCATGTTCGATTCGTACGCTGTCGTGTGAGCGTCGTTTGGACGAAGCGTCTCGCGTTGTGTTCTCGTCGTTGGCCGTTGGCGTTCGTGCTCGTCGGCTGCGCCGATAAACCACCATTTGCTGATTCGGCGGTGTTTCCGGGGGCTACCGAAGGCAGCATCGGTGACGAGGATCACCGCGGATGCCTCCGTGAACGGCAAGATGGCGCTCCGTGTGAGGCAGGGCACCGCCGGCATCCGTTGCTGCGCCGATAGGCTACCTCGATGACGTTACCGAACGTCCCCACCCGGCGGGACTCATGCGCGGGCGGCGCATCCATTTCGCGTTTTCCCCCGGCACCTCCATCTAAGGTCCAGGCCGCATTGTGCGGGTCCTGCGCAATCCGTCCGCGAGACGGACACCTCGCGGCGGCGATCGCCGGCCGTTCGGCTCGGTTCGCCCGCGGAAAGGCGCCTTCTTCGATCGCTCCCGCCGCCGGCACCGTGCTTGCTAAGGCTCGGACATCACGTGCAATCGAGCCATCCTTGGATTACCATTCTCGGGCGTCGAGCCGCCGTCCAGCTTCGCAGCCGTGGGGAGTTGGGCGCGCGGTCCAAGGCGCCGGTGATCGACGGGTTCTTCGCTTCGAGAGCACATCGATTTCCACCATCACCCTCGACCGGCTCGCCGGGCTCCGGGAGGTCATCCCTTGTGCGCTTCAGAGAACCTCGTTTGTGCTTCACAACTTCTCGACGACGTCTGTCGCCTCCGCTTCGCCGGCGCCACCGACCAGGGGCTCCGGCGCAAGAGCAACGAGGACTGTCATGGCCTCTTCCCCGCGGAGAGCCTCTTCGTCCTCGCGGATGGGATGGGCGGTGCCGCCGCGGGTGAGATTGCCGCGCGCATGGCCGTCGAGCTCACCCACGACGCGTTCGTCGGTGCGGGCGTGCCCTCGTCGCGGGGCGCGGGGCGCTCCGCGCTGACGCGGCTCGTCGGCGCCGTCGAGCAGGCCAACCATGGAGTGTACTGGGCCTCGCGGGGCTCCCAGGCTCTCCGGGGGATGGGCACGACGCTGGCGGCGCTCGCGGCGTGCGGGCCGCGCGCGGCGCTGGTCCATGTCGGTGACTCGCGGATTTATCGGCTGCGCGGGTGCCGTCTCGAGCAGCTCACCGAGGATCATTCCCTCTTCAACGAGTTCGTGCGCGCGGGCTACGCCGATCCCGACCGGCCCGAGGACTTCCCGCATCGCAACGTGATCACGCGCTCCCTCGGCACCCACCCGACGGTCGAGGTCGAGGCGCGGCTCGTGGACGTGGAGATTGGGGATACGTTCCTCCTCTGCTCCGACGGCCTGTGCGGCGTGCTCGCGCACGACGAGCTGGAAGAGGTGCTCATCGCCCATGCCGATCTCGACGAGGCGGTGAAACAGCTCGTGGCCTGCGCCAACGATCAAGGCGGCCCGGACAACATCACCGCGGTCCTGGTGCGATGGGAGCAGGCGCTCTCACCGGCTTCCTGCGACGGGGCCGCGGCGCGAAGGGACGCCGCCTGACCGCCTGTTGCGATCGCTCCGAAGCGATTCGGAGCGATCGTAACGAAAGCCGACGGGCCGCCCATCGGCGATCGAGCTCCCATCAAGAGAAAGGGCGCGAGGGACGCAAGGACTCTCGATCCTTGGCGACCCCGGCGCCCTGTCGCGGCGCGAACGCGCGCGATGTCTTCAGTTCTCGGGAGCGCCGCAGGCGAGCCACGCAACCAGCTTCTTGCGGGCGGCGTCGGGAATGGCCGTGGCGCCTTGCGGGGGCATCTTCCCGGACTCGACCTCTTCCTGCGCTTCGCTGCTGTGCGCCTCGATACCAGCATAGGTGTCGAACGGCTTGTCCGCTTCCTGCCCGCCGGCCACGTGGCAGGTCACGCAATAGGTCTTGATGATGGAGGCCACCTCACCCGAATAGCTCGGGCAATCGGAGCCGCCGGCCCCGCCGTTGCCATCGTCACCGACCGTCGTCCCGCACCCGGTCGTCACTGCGGCCGCCGTCGCCAAGCCCAGCACGAGCGACCAACCGATCATCCGACGCATGCTCATGTATCGTTCGCCTCGAGGTGAAAAGAAAGTACCGGGGAGCGGGGGCGCGGCGGAGATCCGCGGTGCGCTCCGAGCGTTCCGTGCGGCACCGTGTCGGGCGGGAGCGCCCGGCGAGAGGAGTGATTAGCGCGCGGCAGCGGCCCTGTCACCTCCTCTTCTCGTGTAGGCCAGTGCCGCCGTCCCAGGCCCTCTGCCAGAATTCTGGCCGGCGCTCGGGCATCACCATCGGTCTCGATGGGTCGCCGCAAAAAGCGGCGGCAGCGCTAGGGCCTCGGCCCGAGGAGCACCCGCGCGAGAAGAGGACGCGATGTCCGTCCGGTGCGAGCCCACGATCCTTTCGTTGGTCCACCAATCGTTGGTGCTCCAACGTTTTGGCGGTCTTCGGTCGCATCTTCAGAGGGAGATCGCGACCGTCAGCGTGGCCGTGTAGCCGCTCGTGGTGTCGCCGCTGATCTCGGCGAGCTGGTAGGTGTCGCCGTCCGAGAACACCATGTCGGTGTCGTTCTGGAGCGAGTTTTGACCTTTCTCCGCGTAGAGAGGCGACGCGTAGACGGCCCTGGTCACGTCCTCCGGAAACGCCATTTGGCTGACCTTGACGCTCTGCCCATCGACGTAGACGTCGAGGTGAATGTGCGTCACCCGGCCTTGGTACCAGCCTGGATAGATGGTGGTGAACGTCGCTCGGCCTCCCGCGTCCGTCTTTTGCAGGCCGCGGAGGAACGTGGTGCCCGTTTGATCCGAGGCGCCGGGCTGCCCATCGTACTCGGAATAGACACCATCCTTGTCGCAGTGCCAGATCTCGACGGTCGCCCCTTCGATCGCCGCGCAACCGGCGTTGACGTCGACCAGCGTGAAGGTGACCGTGAGCGGGACACCGGGCTTTCCTTCGGTGATGTCCGTTCGATGGTACGTGGGGTCGTCGACCATCCCGGTCTTGTCGGGATAAGGCCCCGCGGTCTCGCTGGGAATGTCGTGACACTCGGTGATGTCCGTGCCGCCGCCCTCACCGCCGTCCGTCTCGCCGCCGCATCCCACCACGATGGCGGCGCCGAAGACGCTCAGCATTTCCAGGGCCGCACGTCGATCCATGTTCGTCAGGTGCCGAATCGCCATCTTCTCGTCGTCTCCAATTCACGCGCCCGTCCCTCCCCGGAGATGCGCCGCGCGACAGCGCATCTCCCGATCGGCTTGCCCATCCAGCCGCCCCTCCTTCGGGTTGGCGTGATTCGATGGGTCGAGTCACGAAGTGCCCGAGAAAGCCTCCCGAGCGCCGCGCGAAGAGGGATGTCGATCGAGGAGCCCTCTTGCTCGGAAGGAGGCTGATCGACGGCGTGCGGCGCTCGTCCGCGCTTCGGTCATGCCTTCAGCGACCGTCGCTCGGCGGCGCGGGCGGCGGGCCGTTGGGGCGGCAAGCGAGCTTGCCCGCGTCGGGGGGCGCGTCGCACGTGCCTTGGACGGCGGTGTCGTGGAATTGCACCGAGCAGGTGTCGCCGCGGGCTTTGCCGTCACATGCGGTGAAGGCCTCCGGCGGCGGTGGGGGCGGAGGCGGCGGGTGGTTGGGGCGGCAAGCGAGCTTGCTCGCGTCGGGAGGCGCGTCGCACGTGCCTTGAACGGCGGTGTCGTGGAATTGCACCGAGCACGTGTCGCCGCGGGCTTTGCCGTCACATGCGGTGAAGGCCTCCGGCGGCGGGCCGTGGTGCGGCGGCTCTGCGCCTGCGCGCCCGGCGAGCGCGACGAGGCCGAGGCCGGCCGCGACGGCCAGGCTGCTCGCGACACGGAGGGTCGTGGTTCGGTTCACGGGACGGTTCATGCGTCGACTCCTTGCTGCTTGCTGGGTGGCGTCCACCCATCGAGCAAGGTGAGGGCCCGATGTGAACGAAGTGCGATGCGCTCGTGAGCGATTGTGTAGCGCGCGGGGCGGCCCGGCCCGACGATCTCTCACGGAAGATCCGAAGCCTCGGGCGACATCCGGGCAATGAGGGGAAAGCGCCCCCGCCCTCGATGGAGCCCTGATGTTCACTGGAAGCCGTTCACCCATTTCCGCATCGTCGTCCGAGCAACCCTCCTCCGCCGATCCGCCCGCTCCGGCGAGCGCCGTCCACGCGGTGCCCGTCGATCGGTCCGCCGTGTTCATCCAGGAGGATTGGCCCAACATGGATGAGCTCAATGCACGCTACCTCCACCGCGTGCTCGACCTCACCGGGGGCAACAAGACACAGGCCGCCGAGATCCTCGGGATCGATCGGCGCACCGTGGACCGCATGCTCGCGCGCGAGCGCAAGCAGGGGCGCCTGCGGTCCGTCGACGCGACCGCGATCGGCGCGACGTCCGAGCCATCGCCCGCCGTCGAGGGCACCGCGGCGCGGCGCGCGCTCGTCGCCTTCGGGACCATCCTCGAGCAGATGGCCTCTCTCTCGCAGCAGATCCGGGCCGTCGAAGTCCCGAGCCGCGTCGACGCTTCGGCGTGGCGGCGCGCGCTCCGCCGACTCTCGTCCGGCATGGTGGAGGTGCAGGCGAGCGCGCGTGAGCTGACCGAGATCCTCCGCACCGGGAGCGATGGTCCTTCGCGTCCTCCCGAATGATCACCCGCGGATCGGGAGAGCGACGAAATCGTCGCCGACGCATCCTTCACGAAGGCTGCGCCCGTACAGCGTCACACGCGTAGCCCCGCGTCCGGCATAATTTTCGCGGCGGTTCCACTACGCACTAGACGTGCAAGATCGAGTAGAGCAGGAACAGCCCAGCTCGGACGCGAAGCCCGGCGCGTGCGTCGGACGTGGGTCCGCGCTGCGGGGAGCGCGTCCCGTGCTCCCCCTGCAGGAGCACGACCTTGCCGCCGATCACGCGTCCACTCTTCTCCTCCGCGCATCCGAGCACGCCGCCGCGCATCGAGCCGATCTCGTCGGACGATGACGCCGCCGGCGCGCGCCTTCGCAGCATGAAGGAGGCGCCGTGAACGCCGCGCTCGCGCACGTGCGCTCCCTCTGGGGCCGGTGGTGGCCTCTGCCCGCCGCCATTCCGATCTCGTTCTACGCGGTGATCTACGCCATCGGCGATCTCCGCGGCGAGCACGTCTTCCTCACGCTCGTCGCCATCGTCCTCGCGTACACCGGCCCGCGCACGAAGCGCCTCTTCGTCGCGCTGCTCCCGCTCGTGGTCACCGGCGCGTCCTACGATCTGGTGAAGTACGCGCGCCCCATCTTCGTGCGGCCCGAGCGCGTCCTCGGGTGTGGGCTCCGGGCGACCGAGCTCATGTTCTTCCGCGTGGGGCCGGACACGACGTTCCCCGATCTGTTTCAACGTTGGCACGTGCCGGCGCTTGATCTGTTCTGCTCGATTCCCTACGCGGGCTACTTGTACGTCGCCGGGGCGACCGGCGTGTATTTGTACTTCAAAGATCAACCCCGCATGCGCCATTACCTCTGGTCGTTCGCGGTCGCGAACCTCCTTTCCTACACCATTTGGATGGTGCTCCCGGCCGCGCCGCCTTGGTACCTCCACGCGCACGGCTGCACCATCGACATGTCGGTGCGGCCGAATCCCGCCGGGCTCGCGCGCGTCGATGCGTTGCTCGGCATCAATTACTTCGGTGCCTTCTACACGCGCGCCGCGTCGGTCTTCGGCGCGATGCCGTCGATGCACTGTGGTTATCCGATGCTCGGCCTCTTCACCGCTTGGCGCGTCGCGGGTTGGAAGGCGCGCAGTCTGCACGTCTTTTACGCGATGTGGATGTTCTTCTCCGCCATCTACCTCGATCACCATTGGGTGCTGGACGCCCTCGCCGGATGGACGGTCGTGGCCATCGCCGTGACGATCACTGGATACGTGCTGCGCCGCCGCGAGGCTCAACCCATCTCGGGAGCAGGAGCCGTATGAGCGCGCCCGAAACCTCCTTCTTCGGTCGCCTGACGACCGTTCTGTTGCGCCGTCGCGCGCTGGTCTTCCTCGTCACGCTGGCGATCACGGCCGTCGCCGGGACGCGCATGGGCATGACGTACGCCGGCCTGCGCAGCAATCTCGAAGACCTCCTGCCCGCCAACGCGCCCAGCGTCGCTTCCCTCGATGCGGCGCGCGAGCGTTTGCCGGGCCTCCGTCATCTCGGCATCGTGGTCGACACCGGCGGCGCCGAGAACGTGCCTGCCGCGCGGCGTTTCCTCGACGATCTGGCCTCCAAGATCCGCGCCTATCCGCCCGGCCTCGTCACCGCGGTGCGCGCCGACGTGGTCGCGGAGCGTCGCTTCGCGGAGACGTACGCCCTGCAAATGATGGATCCGGGAGACGTGAAGACGCTGCGCGAAGCCGTCGAGCGCCGCCGCGATTGGGAGGTCTCCCGCGCCCTCGGCACCGATTTCGACGACGAGCCCGCGCCCCCGATTCCCATCGAGACCCTGCGTACCAAATACGAGGCTCGTTATGGCAAAGGCCCCTCGTTTCCGGACGATCGCTTCGTCTCGAAAGACGGGCACACGGCCGTCCTCCTGGTGCAGGTCGCCTCGCTGACCGCCGGCAAAGCCTCGGACGGCGTGCTCCTCTCGCGCGTGCAGTCGGACGTGCAGGCCCTCGGTTTCCCCGGCGCTTACGCCGCCAACATGCGCGTGGGCTACGCGGGTGACGTGGCCACTGCCGTGGAAGAGCTCGAAGGCCTCTATACCGATCTCTCGCTCTCCGGCGCCCTCGTGCTCCTCGCCGTCGTCGCCCTCTTGGTCTGGTATTTCCGCGCGGCGTCGTCCCTCGTCATCCTGAGCGTCCCCATCTTCGCCGGCATCGCCGCGACCTTCGGGATCGCCGCGCTGCCGCCGCTCTCGATTCGGCACCTCAACACCAACACCGCCTTCCTCGGGTCCATCATCATCGGCAATGGCCTCAACAGCGGTGTCATCCTGCTCGCGCGTTTCCAGGAGGAGCGCCGTCGCGGCGTCGATCCGACGCAGGCCGCCTCCGTCGCGGTGACGAGCACGTGGCGTCCGACCCTCGCGGCCGCGTTCGCCGCGGCGGTCGCCTATGGCTCTCTCATCCTCACCGACTTCCGCGGCTTCAACCAATTTGGTTGGATCGGCGGCATCGGCATGATCCTGTGTTGGGTCGCGACCTACACCGTCGCTCCGCCGCTGATGGCCAGCCTCGGCGCCGGCATCGGCCGCACCACGGGCGTGCGCAGCCGCGCGTCGGAAATCGTCGCTTCCATCGCGCTCCGCATGCCGCGCCTCGTCGTCGCCATCACCGCGGTGGCGCTCGTCCTCTCCTGTGCCGGCGTGTGGCATCGCTCCGCCGACTGGGTGGAGCTCGATTTCTCCAAGCTCCGCCGGCGCGACTCCGCCGCGACGGGAGAGCGTTATTGGGGCAAGCGCATGAACGATACGTTGGGTCGTTATCTGACGCCCACCGTCATCATGGCGCGTGACGCCGAGCAGGCGCGGCGGGTCGAAGGCCGTGTCCGTGCGCTCGTGGCCGAGGGCCGCGCCGGTGGCCTCATCGGCGAGGTCCGCACCGCGCAAAGCCTGCTCCCGGCCACGCGCGAGGCCTCGCTCGAAGAGGCCAAGCTCCTCGCCAAGGCGCTGACACCGCGTCTCCGGAGCATGCTCCCGGAGAAGGATCGCGCCCTCGTCGAGCGCGCCCTCGGCCCCGACGCGCTCCGCCCGCTCGATCTCGCCGCCGTGCCCGACGTCCTCGCAGCCGGCCTGCGCGAGCGCGACGGCCGCGCCGATCGCAACGTGCTCGTGTTCCCCAAGCTCGGCGCAGGCACGTGGGACGCGAACCGCATGGAAGGCTTCACCCGCGATCTCCGCGCCGCCGCCTCGGAGGACGGCGCGCCCGCGCTCATCGCCGGATCGATGTTGCTCTCCACCGACATCATCGCAGCCATGAAGTCCGATGGTCCGCGCGCGACCCTCATCTCGCTCGGGCTCGTCCTCCTCATCGCCATCGTGGCCTTCCGATCGGTGCGCCTCTCGGCCGCCGCGGTGGGCTCGCTCCTCGTCGGTGTCACTCTCATGCTCGGCGCGCTCGCTTGGGCCGGTGAGCGCTTCAATTTCTCGAACTTCGTCGCGCTCCCCATCACCTTCGGCATCGCCGCCGACTACGCCGTCAACGTCCTGGCCCGTTATCAGGCCGATGGCCGCGGCGATCTCCGCGCCGCCTTGGCCAGCACCGGCGGCGCCGTCGCCATGTGCTCGGCCACCACCATCATCGGTTATGGCTCCCTCCTCGTCGCACAGAATCGCGCCCTCTTCTCCTTCGGTGTCTGCGCCGTCGCCGGCGAGCTGACCTGCCTCGCCACCGCGCTCATCGCGCTCCCCGCCCTCCTCTCGCTCCTCCTCCGCCGCCCCAGCGCCCCTGCCGGCGACGATCCCCCGCGCCTCCAGCCCACGACCTGATTTCACGCCCCGTTCGGTGCGAGAGGGCCGAGACGCGCTCTCCGCACCGATGCAACGGATCCTTGATGCAAAACCTCGTTGCCGGGCGCGCCGAGGCCATCGAGCAATTCTATGCTCCAAGCCTCTTTGTCGAGGCGGAGTGGGCGGCCGGCGTCTATTCGAACGGTGGGACGAAGCAAATCGCGCTGTCGGAGAATCAGGTCGTGAACGTCCACGAACGCTACGTGCAATACACCACGGATACCCTGCGCGGCTCGAGCGGATCCCCGGTGTTCGACGACCAATGGCGCGTCGTGGCCGTGCACCATGCAGGTGGAAACATCGTGATGAAGCCCCGAGGGGAGAAGACGTTCATCAACGAGGGCATCCTCGCGGAGCACGTTTGCCGGGCGCTCGGCATCTCTTTGGTGTGAGGTCACTGCCACACGACCTCGGGCCTCGGTGAGGCCGAGAGCGCCGGGTGTGGTCCGCACCGACGGTCGCGGAGGTGGGGGAGGTCTCGACCAACCCGTCGGTGCGGACCACACCCCGCGCCCTCGCGTGGGTGGAGTCGCAGAATGGTTATCGTCACGCGGTGAAAATGGTTGGAAAAATCCCGATGGGGAGGGCGGAGCGGCGCGCTGGGAGGGGCCCTGTCACCCTCCCGAACATCTTCGGTCGCTGTCGATGACGTTCGGCGCTCTCTCACCCTCCCCATCGGGGCACTGGGTTCTTGTGGGGGCCCGAGCCTCGTGCTCGCGCCCTCGACTTCCCTTGCCCGCCATCCGCGAGAACCTTCGCCGATTCTCGCGGTCGGCCGGCGACGACCTCTCGCGGGGCGCGTACGTGCCGAACGGTGCCGGTCGGCGCGATGCGATGGCCGCGCACCTCGTTCATGCGGCGGAGCGGCGAGTCACCGCCGCGTGAATCCGTGAATCAGAATGGAAGAGGCGTGTGAAGGAATCGTGATCTCGTTGTTACCGATTGTTTCGTGACGCCGCCGGCAAGCGCACGATGGCGCGCGTGCCTTCTCCGACGGTGCTCTCCAAGGCAATCGTTCCCTCGTGCGCCTCCACGATGCGACGGGCCAGCGCGAGCCCCAGGCCGAAACCACCCGTCTTGCGCGTGCGACTGCGATCAGCTCGGAAGAAAGGGCGAAACACGTGCGGCAGATCCTCGGGGCGGATACCGATACCCCGATCGCGGACCTCGATGTGCACCATCGCTTCCTCGACCGAGGCGTGCAGCTCGATCTCGCCTTCGTCGCGCGCGCTGTACTTGCGGGCGTTCTCCAAGAGGTTGTCGACGACGCGGCGGAGGAGCACCGGATCGCCGTCGATCTCCGGCAAATCAGGCGCGAGCGTGACCACGAGCGTGCGCTTCGGGTGCGCCGTGCGAAACTTCGCCGCTGCGTGCTCGAGCATGCCGGAGACCTCGATGTGCTCGCGCCGCAGCGGGGGAATGCCGCTGCCCACCGGGCCCTCGTCGAGGTCGAGCCGCGCCGCGGTGAGCACGTCGCTGATGAGCCGCTCGAGCTCGCTCAAGTCCTGCGCGATGTCGTGGAGCGCGGCGCGCGCCGTCTCCGCGTCGCCTTCCTCCGCGATCTCGAGCGCCACCCGGATGCGCGAGAGCGGCGTCCGGAGCTCGTGCGAGACGTTGGCGAGCAGCTCTTTCTCGGCACGCAGGAGCGTGGTGATGCGCTCTGCCATTTCATCGAACGCCGCGGCGACATCGCCGATCTCGTCGGCCCGCGCGAGCCGCGCCCGCGCATCGAGCTTCCCCCCGCCGAACGCGCGCGCCGCATCGGAGAGGCGGCCGAGCGGCCGCGCCAGCGATCGCGAGAGCACCCACGAGACGACACCCACGCCGACGATCACGATGGCCACGATCCAAAACGCATCGCGCCGCGGTGAAGGCGTGTCGCGCAATGCATAGAACGCGTGCCCTTCGCTGCCATCGGGCAGGCGCACCGGCATCAGATACGCGGGCATCGCGTCGCGCGGAGGCGGCCCACGCAGCCCCGGCGGCGGTCCGTGCGGCGCACCCGGCCCATGCGGCTCCGGCGGCGGTCCGTGCGCGCCCGGTGGATCGAGAGGCGGCCCGTGGAACGGCGGAGGATCGCGGTGCGGCGGTGGGCCGCGCAGCGCGCCGAAATCGAAAATGGATGTCCCGGGGGCCCGCGGTCCCGGCGGCGGATCGCCTTCGCGCCGGTTCGTGACCAGCACGCGCCCGTGATCGTCGTGAATCGTCAGCGACGCGCCGAGCTCGCGCCCCACGCGATCGAGCTCGCGCCGCACGGCCTCGTCGTCACCGAGCTTCGCGGCCACCGCATCCACGGCGGCGCGTGCCTCGCGCTCGTGCTCCGCGTCGGCTGCCGCGCGGATCCTGAGGAGCAGCAAGAAACCCAAGAGCACCACCGCGAACTGGAGCAGGCCCGCGAGGTAAATCCGGATCGTCAGCCGCGAGAGGATGCGGCGCACGCTAGCCCCCTTCGAGCGCCAGCATGTAGCCGATCCCGCGCACCGTCTTCAAAAGCTTCGGGCTCCGCGGAGCGTCACCGAGCTTCTGGCGAAGGTGGGAGATGTGCACGTCGATCGATCGATCGAAGACCTCGTCCGCGCTGCCGCGCACGAGATCGATGATCTGCTCCCGCGAGAGCACCCGACCCGCCCGCTCGGCCAGCACGCGGAGCAGCGTGAACTCGTAGGTCGTCAGCACCAGGTCTTTGCCATCGAGCGTCGCGCGCATCGCGGTCGTGTCGATGGTGAGGCCGCCTGCGCGGATCATCCGCGCGCCCGGGCCCGCGCGCCCGCGCGCGCGCCGCACCTGCGCCCGGAGCCGCGCCAAGAGCTCGCGCGACGAGAATGGTTTGGCGATGTAATCGTCCGCGCCCCCTTCGAGGCCGATGACGCGATCGACCTCGTCTCCGCGCGCCGTCACCATGATGATGGGCGTGTCCACCCGCGCCCGCAGCTCGCGGCACGTCTCGAGCCCATCCTGTCCGGGGAGCATCAAATCGAGCAGGATCACGTCGGGGCGCTCGCGCAGCACCTTGGCGATCCCGTCGCGCCCATCGCCCGCGACGGTCACGCGCACGCCGTGCGACTCCAAGTATCGAGCGGTGAGGCTCGCGAGCCGCTCGTCGTCCTCGATGTAAACGACGCCGATGGCCTCGTTGTCGGGAGTCGCTGCCATGATGGCGAGCATGATAGCGGCGCGCGCCGCGCCGCGCGCCGCGGCTAACAATTGCAAACAATGCCTGCGAGCCGGCCCAGCGCGCGCGCTGACGTCGAGCGGCGCGCGCGCGACGAGCGCCACGAGAGCCGATGAGACAGGCTACGAGGACGCGCCGGGCCGAGCGCTCTGCACCGCGGCCACGGCTGCGTCGATCTCACCGAGGATGCGCCGCGCATGCGCGAGGAACACCTCACCCTCGGGGAGGAGCCGCACGCCGCGCGGCGTGCGTTCGAAGAGCCGCGCCCCGAGCTCGTCCTCGAGGCTCTGAATCTGCCGGCTGAGCGGAGGCTGCGACACACGGAGCCGCCGCGCCGCGCGGCACACGTTGCCTTCCTCGGCGACCGCCACGAAATATTGAATCTGCGCGAGGCTCACGCGCCCGAGGTTACCACGGCGCGCGTCCACGGTCGCCATACTCAATCGGTATTGGATCCTCGCACCCCTCTGCTCTCACCTTCGGCCCATGCCCATCACCCTCTTCGGCACGAAGGATCAAGCCTCTCTCCGTCGCGCAGGCAGCGCCGCCGCCGCGACCCTCGCCCACGTGGCCGCGCGCCTCGCCCCCGGCGTCACCACCGCCGACATCGATCAATGGGTCCGCGAGGACACCGCTCGTCGCGGCGGCACCCCGAGCCAGCTCGGTTATCACGGCTTCCCGGCCGCGGTCTGCGTCAGCCGCAATCACGTCGTCTGTCATGGAGTCCCCCGTCGCGACGAGCGCCTCGAGCTCGGCGACATCGTGAACGTCGATGTCACCACCTGCCTCGACGGCTTCCACGGCGACACGTCGGCGACGTTCTTCATCGGCGAGCCGAGCCCCGAAGCGCGACACGTCGTCGACGTCGCCCGCCGCTGCCGCGAGGCCGGCGTCGCCGTCGTCCGCGACGGCGCCCGTCTCGGCGACATCGGCGCCGCCATCGAGGAGCTCGCCCGTCGCGAAGGCTGCAGCATCGTCCGCGACTTCTGCGGTCATGGCATCGGCCGCACCATGCACGCTCCCCCGCAGGTCTCCCATTATGGCACCCGCAACACCGGCCTTCGCCTCAAGGCCGGAATGGCCTTCACCATCGAGCCCATGGTCAACCTCGGTGGCCCCGAGGTGCGGATTCTCCCCGACAAGTGGACCGTGGTGACCTTGGATGGAAGCCTGTCGGCACAATTCGAGCACACGGTGCTGGTGACACGCGACGGGTGCGAGGTGCTCACGAAGGGTGAGTCGTGAGGTGCTTTTGGCCCCAGCATGGTTGACGGGCCGAGCAGCACTGAACGGCCCTCATTCACGCGTGTCCCACCGTTGAACGAAGAGCACGATTCGGACGACCCGAAGAGGCGAAGAGCCTTGACCATCCACCGATGCTCCTGGACACTCGAGGACACATCGGAGGTGCATCATGCGCTCACCGTTCATGATTCCCATGCTGGCGTGTGCCTTCGCCGCGCTCCCAGCGCTCATCTCTTGTGGTGGGGGCGGTAGCTCGGGAAGCGGAGGCTCTGGCGATGGTGGCTCCGGAGCGGGGAGCTCCTCGAGCTCGAGCGGTGGGCCGGTGATCTGCACACCAGGAGCAGAGGAGTCTTGTTACTCGGGCCCATCGGGCACTGAAGGCAAAGGCCTCTGCAAAGCCGGCATTCGGACTTGCAACGCCGCGGGCACGGCCTTCGGCGCTTGCGAAGGTGAGGTCGGGCCTGCTCAAGAGCAGTGCTATGGCGGGCTCGATCGCGATTGCGACGGCAAGAACGATGACGAAGGGCCGGGCGGGAGCACGTGTGGAGCCCTGGGGTGGAATCGCGTCTTCGGAAGCGCGACCGGCTCGAGAGGCGACCGCATTCTCACCGATGCCGACGGCAACGTCATCGTGGCGGGCACGCTCACGCCGGGCCTGGATTTCGGGGCTGGAGCGCTCCCGGTCGTGGGCGGTGAGGACGTGTTCGTCGTGAAGCTGGATCCTGCCGGCAACGTCCTCTGGAGCCGCGGATTCGGCAGCGCCGGCGATGACGAGATCGGCGAGATGGCCATCGACGCGGCCGGAAACATCTACCTGTGGGGCACCTTCAAAGGATCCATCGATCTCGGCACAGGCCCCATCGATGGAAACGCGACCCAAGCGCCCTTCTTGGTCAAGCTCGCTCCCACCGGCACGACGCTGGCCGCGCGGGCCTTGAATGGTCGCGCCGACGTGGGTGGGATCGCTCTCGATGGGGCGGGAGGCGTGATCGTCGTCGGCTCCTATTATGGCACCTTCGATGCGGGAGGAGCGGCGTTCACCAACACCGATGGTTACACCAATGCCTTCATCGCCAAGCTCGACGGCTCGCTGGGCCATGTCTGGAGCAAGAGCTTCGGCGGGAGCAACTGGGACTTTGCGAACGACGTCGCCGTCGACACCGCCGGAAATCTGCTGATCACCGGCTCTTTCCATACGACCATCGATTTCGGCGGGGGGCCGCTCACCTCCTCGTCCTCGAATGGGCAAAGCTACCTCGTCAAGCTCACCGCCTCGGGAGAGCATGTGTGGAGCAAGGCATTCGATGATACGTCCACCGGCGCGGGCTTCCGGCTCGCGGCGGATCCCGCGGGCGGCGTATTCATGGCTGGGTTCGAGACCGGCGCGGCGGACCTGGGCAATGGCCCGCTCGCCGACAGCGGTCTCGAGGACGGGGTGTTGGCGCGGTTCGATGCTTCCGGCAACGCGCTGTGGAGCAAGCGATTCGGGACGGGCGCCCACGATTTTCTGACCGGGCTCGCGTCGACGAGCACCGGAGACGTGGTGGTGGCCGGCTATTTCGATGGCGCAATCGGGCCGGATTTCGGCTCCGGTCCGCTCACGGGCCTCAAGGCCGGGAGAAGCCCCGTCGTCGCGAGGCTCACCCCCGACGGAGCGTTGGTGTGGGCGGCGTCCGTGCCCTCGAGCTACTTCACTCGGGTGTACGACGTCGCCCTCGGCCCGCAGGGCACGGTATTGGTCACGGGGAGCACCCAGGGTGGTGTCGACTTCGGGAGCGGCCAACTCGGCTTCTTCTCCGAGTCCAACATGTTCGTCTTCACCAGAGGCCTTTGAGCCTCGCTCCCCTCCAGCTCTCACCGGCGCTGGAAGCGCTCATGGCACCTCCGGCGCCTTCGGCACCTCCGCCTTGTCCGACCAAAACCGCATGGGCACCACGAAGCGGATGTCCCCATCCACCGGCTTCGGGAACGTCAGCTTCCGCGCCGCCCGCAGCATGCAGAGCGTCACCCGCTCGTCGGGAAAGCGCGACTCCGCCTCGAAGGCTTCATCCGTCTTGCCCTTCTCCGTGACGTGGAATCGAATCCCGATTCTGCCCCAGAGCCCCGGCGCGTACTCGAGCGCGGCCCGATAACAGTCCTCGAAGACGGGCTTCGCGGCCTCGATCACCTGCCGCATCGCCTCCGGCGTCATCTCCCCATCTCCAGGGACGATGAGGCTCGCCGGCGGCGCCACCGGCTCGTCGCCGTGGCCCACCTGAATCTGGAGGGTCATTGACGAGCGTGCTTTGGACTTGGGCAGCGAAAAGGCGCGAATCTGGTTCGACAGGCAACGAGGCACCTCGTCGTCGGGGAACGTATGTTGTGTCGCCCGCGCGCCCGTGACCTTGCCACTCGCCGCCACGGTGGCCGTGAGCGTGGCCATGCCCCGGAGCTTCTGGTCTTTGTAGGCGGCCAGCGAGAAACACTCCACCACCTTGATCCAAAGCCCTTTGCGCAACGCGCGCTGCGCATCGGCCGCTTTGAGCCCGCCCGACGCGCGCGTCACATCGATGATCACTTTGGGCGCCGGATGCCCCGGCACCGGCGGCAACGGCGCCGAGAGCGGGCCGAGCCCGCCCTGATTCCAGGCCGTGCGATCGGCGAGATCGGCGAGGAAGGCTGCTTTGGTTTTGGGGAAGATGCGGCGATCGAGCCGAAATGGGGTCTCCATTGCAAAATGGATGACGGGGCCCGCCGGTTCGGCAGGCGGCGGAGGAGGCTCGGGGGCTGGAGGAGGGGCCGGCGGCGCGACCGGGGCCACCGCGGCCACCGCGGGCGGAGGGGGCTGACTCGCGACGGGGGGAGGCGCCGGCGGCGCCGGCGGCGCGCAGCCGGCCAGGAGCGCGGCGGCGAGGAGGGCGCCCGGGGTGACGCGATCGAGGCGCGATCCGCCGGTGAGACGGCGAGCGGCGTGATCCATGACCTTGACCTCCGGCGACATGATGCATCGACCTGTAGCACCGACGCTCCGCCGAGCCGAACGAGCCGCACGCGGCAGCTCGTCTCGGTGAATCGAGAGCCCCCACCGCTCGAGCTCGTCTAACGTGGGGACATGATCGAGGTCATCCTTTTTCGAGCAGGAGATCGTTGTGCCGTATAAGCACATACCCCGTCGGCTTCACACGGTCATGCTCGGTATCAAGCTCGTTCGCAACGATCGGGGCCTTGGCCGTTATAGCGAAGGACCTGTCCATCGTGTCGACGCCACCGTGAACGATGCTCCATTCTCGGTCGAAATCTTGCTCGCAAAGACCGGCGGATACAGCATGTCTGGGCGACCGGAAGCGTTTGGGACATTGAAGCATCCAGAGTTTGCGATTCACGACGTGGTATGTCGATTCGATGGGGGCGAACCCATTGCCTTCCCGCTGGATCTCGGAGACGTCGGAAAGGTCTGATCGCCTGCACGGGGCCTGGGGTGCTTGGAGGGATGGCGACAACGATTCTCGAGAGGCAACGCGTGAGCTTTCAGCACTATCTGACGATGGGATACCTCGCCCCGATCAACATTCGTGGTCGTCACGTCGTCGTTCTGCGGCCGCTCGATCCCGACATCGTGATGCCTTTGGTGGAGCAATTCGCCGATGTGGCCGGCGCGCCGGAGCTCAAATTCGGAGGCATGCCTGTCGACCTGCAGGGCGGTGTCGTGAGGTGCGCGTTGTACAATCCGGGCCTGATCCGATCGGTGGTCGAGCTCGCGTTGAAGTTGCAAGAGGCGACTCGATGCGTGGTGGCCGACGTGGAGCATGGGCGAGAGTTCGATGCGCCGCATCTCCGAGGATGGCTACGCGAGCACGAGATGCGCAACGACGAGGAAGAAGGGGAAGGGCCTGAGAGTGCTTGAGGCAAGATGCGGGGTGCGGTGTTCGATTCGGGGTTGAATCGTCGCGCTGCGAGGGGCTCGAAAGGGCCGTCTTGCTCGGGCGGCCCTTTCTTCCCGCATCCCGACCACGCGCCCTCGGAGGGCGCGACGTTGCTTCAGCTCGCCGCGGAGGGCGGGTCGAACTCGGGGATGAGCGTGCTCAGCATGCGAATGCTCTTCATCACCTGCGGGTGGCGGAGGGCGCCCACTTGGTGGAAGGACATGAGGCGGTCGATGCCGAGGTCTTGATAGACTTTGAGCTTCTTCCGGCAATCGTCCGGGGAGCCGACGATGAGCGATTGTTGCCCGCTCAGGACCTCGTAGACCTCTTCGTCGGGCACCGATTCACCCGCGACGATGCGGCCAATCACTTGCTGTGCGCGCGAGGGCGGGCCGGCCTTCTTGTTGCGGGCGTATTGGCCGGTGAGGCCGCCGCCGGCCGGGTCTTTCGCGGCGGCCTCCGTTTCGGCCATGGATTGGAGGAAGAGCTCTTTGGCCTCGAAGAAGGTGAAGGAGCCGTTCGTGTACCAGGCCGCGGCTTTGGCGGCGCCGTTGGCCATGGCCTCTTCGTGGCTCTCGACGCAATGGGCGAAGGTGAAGAAGGCGACTTGGTTGTTGACCACGCCGCCCACGGGCTTTTCGCAGCGGGCGATGGCGCGACGATAGAGATCGATCATCTCCGCGACCTCGTCGAGCGAGGCCCAGAGGGTGACGCCGAGCGCGCCCACGCCGTTCTTGCCCGCCTGCTCGAACGAGGTCGGGCTCCCGCAGGCCTGCCAGAGCCGCGGACCGGGCTTCTGATAGGGCTTCGGCACGATGGGCACGTTGTTGATTTCGAAGAACTCGCTCTTCCAGGAGAAGCGATCCTGCGTCCACATTTGCGGGATCATCTCGAAGGCCTGCTGCATCTGGGCCCGCGTCTCCCCGGCGGGGATGTTGAAGACGCGCCACTCCGGGATGGTCGAGCGCGCGAGGCCGAGCTCGAAGCGGCCGTCGCTCACGTGATCGAGGAAGGCGGCGCGCTCGGCGATGCGGATGGGATGATTGAAGCGGAAGGGCGAGAGCGCCGCGGATTGACCGATGCGGATGCGCTTCGTGTGCTGCGCGATCGCCGCGAGCATGATCTCCGGCGCCGAGCTGTGGCTGAACTCCTCGGCCGTGTGGTGCTCGACTTGCCACCAACATCCGTAGCCTAACTCGTCGGCCAGGCGCGCCTGCTCGATGGCGTCTTTGATGAGCCGGTGCTCGTGGTCCTCGCCCTCCCACAGCTCTCGTGGATGTTGCAGCTCCGAGAAGATATCAATCTTCATGCACGCTCCTTTTCCCCGCCGCCCGTGAGGACAACGAGAATGGGCCGCGCTGTCAAGAACCAGGGCGGCGCGTCGGGCTCGTCGGGCCGTCGTCGGATGAAGCTCGTCGGCTGGATTCTGGGATCGCGCTGCACGTCCCTCGCGGCACGACGGCTGCAAAGCTCGGCTGGAGCCACGTTTCTGCACGGAGACTCCCATGTCGCTGCTCGGGTTGTTGGTGCTCCTCGTCGTGGGCGCGATTTGCGGTGGAATCGCCGAGGCCATCGTGGGCTATAGCCCCGGAGGCCTCCTCGCCTCCATCGCCGTCGGCTTCGTCGGCGCCCTCTTGGGCGGATGGTTGGCCCGTGTGCTCGGCCTGCCTTCGGTGCTCGCGCTGCGCATCGAGTCGGTGACGATCGAGGTCGTCTGGTCGATCCTCGGCGCCATCGTCCTGCTCGGATTGGTGAGCCTCATCCGCAGACGGCGATACGTCTAACAGCCTGTTGATCTTCTGCTGTGCGCTCCGAATCGTCGGTCGCCCTCCCTCAAAATCGCAGAGGATTCCTCGGTCGGGCGCGCTAGCTTCGGAGCGCTCGCGACGAAAATCAACAGGCTGCCAATCGATGCTCGCGATCCGCGAGCACGCCCGACCCCTTCGCCGCACGGATGCCCACGATTGGCATCCTCGAAGGGGCTTGGGGGGATTCCGAATCTCGGAGATGAGGAGGGCAGGGGAGAGCCCATTCCGCGAAGGAATGGGCTCTCGAGCGGGTGAATCAGAAGCTCAGACCCGTGCGCGGATCGGGCACCGTCGGGGCCAGGACGTCGATGGCTTTGGCGACCTCGGGATCGTCGCTCGTGGGCACGTGGACGATGAACTTCACGTAGAGATCGCCGGGCTCCTTGCCCTTGCGGGTCACGCCCTTGCCGCGGAGGCGCGTGACCTGCCCGCTCTGCGTGCGCGGAGGCACTTTGAGGGTGACTTCGCCGTCGGGCGTGGGAATGCGGATCTTCTCGCCGCGATACGCCTCGGCGAGGGTGATGGGCACGTCGAGGTGCAAATCGTCGCCTTCGCGCCGGAAATGCGGGTGCGGGGTGACGTGGATGGTGAGCAGCAAATCGCCCGCGGGGCCGCCGTTCATGCCGGGGCTGCCTTGGCCGGGGATGCGCAGGCGGCTGCCTTCGTTGGCGCCCGGGGGGATGCGCACGGTGACCGACTCGCCCTCGCGCTGGAGCTGGAGCTGCGTGCCCTTCACGGCCGAGGCGAAGTCGATGGTGACCGACGACTCCATGTCTTGACCGCGCATGGGCCCGCGGGCGCGTGGGCCGCCGCGGACGCGGCCGCCGAAGAGGTCACCGAAGAGATCGTTGACGTCCGCGCCGCCGGCGCCGGCGTTGCCGAAGATCTCCTGCACGTCGAAGCCGCCGCCGCGCGGCGCGCCGCCGCGGGCCCCGCGCGGCATACCGCCGTATTGACGGATCACGCGGGCGCGCTCGGCGTCGAAGCCCTGTGAGAGGCTCTCTTCGCCGAACTCGTCGTAGAGGGCGCGCTTCTTGGCGTCGCTCAGGACCTCGTTGGCCTGATTGACCTCCTTGAAGCGTTGCTCGTTCGCCTTCCCCGGGTTCTTGTCCGGGTGGTACTTCATGGCGAGCTTGCGGAACGCCTTCTTGATCGTCTCCTCGTCGGCGTTACGCGGAACGCCGAGCACCTCGTAAAGGTCCTTCGCCATGGCTCGGAGATGAGGCTGGAGATCGGCCTCGGCTGGGGTTTGGGTTGTTACCGGCGCGCAACGTAAGTCCGCGCCGGTAGCTCGTCCACTCTTGCGGCACGCGACTTGCGACGCGCACCGCCCCGTTTCCCCTTGGGCCTACGCGAGCGCGGCGATCGCTGCGGCGCCGATGGGACCGACCCGCCAGGTCGTCCCTTCGGGGCTATCGGCGACCTCGATGCCGAGCGCATCCATCTCTTTCCGGATGGCGTCGGCCCGCGCGAAGTCCTTGGCGGCGCGCGCCGCGGTGCGCTCGGCGAGGCGCGCATCGATCTGCGCCGCCGTCATCCCCAAAAGCTCGAGGCGCTGCTTCTGGGTCCGCTCGCGGTACGCCTCGGGCGACACTGGCAAGAGACCGAGCGGCTCGGCGGCGAGGCGCAGCGCGATCAGGAGCTGCGCGGCCACGAAGGGCGCGAGCCGCGTGAGCTCGGCGTCCTTCCGCCGTCTCTGCACCAGATCGGCCAGCTCGTTCGCTGCCTTCGCCACCTCGGCGAGGACCGCGAGGGCCACGGGGGTGTTGAGATCCTCGTCGAGCGCCGCGTCCACGCGGGAGCGCGCGTCGGTGGCGATCTTGGTGAAGGGCACGAGGTCCTTCGGCATCTTCGCGGGCGCGGTGCCGCCCGGGCTCGGGACGCCGATCGACATGAGCCGCGTCACCGCTTGATACAGGTAATCGACCCGTCGCTCCGCCTCCACGACGCCGGGGAAGATCACGCGGCCATCGGCGAGCTTCTCGGTGTCGAACTGGATCGGCCCGCGATGGTGCACCGTGAGCAGGAAGTAACGGAGCGCCTCGGCGTCGTTGCGCGCGAGCACGTCGCGCATGGTGACGAAGTTGCCGAGCGACTTCGCCATCTTCTCTTTGTCGATGTTGACGAAGCCGTTGTGGATCCAGAGCTCGACGAAGGGCCCGGCGTCGGGGTGCGCGGCCTCGCTCTGCGCGATCTCGTTTTCGTGGTGAGGGAAGATCAGATCCATCCCTCCGCAGTGCACGTCGAAGCCGTGCCCGAGGTAGCGCTCCGCCATCGCCGAGCACTCGATGTGCCACCCGGGGCGGCCCTTGCCCCACGGGCTGTCCCAACCCCAGCCCTCGCCGCTGACGCCCTTCCAGAGCGCGAAATCGAGGGGATCGCGCTTCTCCTCGTTGGCCTCGACGCGCGCGCCCACGCACATGTCGTCGATGTTGCGCTTGGAGAGCTTGCCGTAGCTCGGGAAGGCGCGGACCGCGTAATACACGTCGTGCGCGCCGCTCGGCATCTTCACTTCGTAGGCCGTGCCGCGCGCGATCAGCGTTTGGATGAGCGCGATGATCTCGGGGATGTGCTCCGAGACCTTGGGCTGCACGTCGGGCTCGACGCAGCCGATGCGGCCGACGTCTTCCTGGTAGAGCAGCGCCATCTTCGCGGACAGCTCGGTGGGGGCGATGCCTTGCTCGCCGGCGCGCTTCAGGATCTTGTCGTCGACGTCCGTGATGTTGCGCACGTACGTGACCTGGAGGCCCTGCGCGCGCAGGTGGCGTACCAAGATGTCGGGCGCGAGGGCCGCGCGCGCGTGCCCGATGTGCGCGACGTCGTAGGTCGTCGGTCCGCACGTGTAGATGCGGACCTCGCCGGGCCGCTTGGGGACGAGGGGCGTGAGCTTGCCGGTGAGCGTGTCGTGGAGACGGAGGCGCAGGGCTGGCATTTCGGCCTCTTCGTGTATCAAGCCATCCTCGGGGTGTCACGCCGCGGCCTCGCGAAATCGGCGGCGAACGTGGAGCCCGTGCGCCGGGCGTCCGGCCGGGGCGCCGCGCGTGCGTCGGCGGCGCACGGGTGGTCCCGACGTCGGCCGGTGACTATGGAGTGGCACGATGTTGCCTCTGCGTGACCGGCTGCCAGCGCGACGGGTGCCGATTGTCAACTACCTGCTCATCGCGCTGAACGTCATCGTCTTCGGGTGGGAGCGCCTCGTGATCGCCGCGGGCGTGCCCGCACCGAGGTTGCTCGAAGCCTATGGCCTCGTGCCCGCGCAGCTCATGGCCCATCCGATCGGGGGAGCGGTCAATGTACTTACCAGCATGTTCATGCACGACCCGACGTCGTGGGTGCACATCGGCGGCAACATGCTGTTTCTCTGGATCTTCGGCGACAACGTCGAGGATGCGCTGGGTCGTGGCCGCTACCTCGGCTTCTACCTGCTCTGCGGTCTCGCTGCGGCTCTTGCGCAGGTGATGGTCGGACCCTACTCGAATGTGCCCATGGTCGGCGCCTCGGGCGCGATCGCGGGCGTCCTCGCGGCGTACGGGTCGCTCTATCCGCGCTCGCCGATCACGGTCCTCAATCCGATCCCGCTCCTATGGCTCTTCTTCGGCCTCTTCCTCGAGCTGCCGGCGTGGTTCGTGATCCTCGAGTTCTTCGTGGTGAACCTGCTCTACGCCTTCGGATCGAGCTCGATGATGGGCGGCGGCGTCGCGTTCTTCGCGCATCTCGGAGGCTTCGTGGCGGGCCTGTTTCTGGTGCGTGTGTTTCTTCCGAGGGCTCCGCGTCGTGAGCATCCGCGGTGGGACGGCTTCCGCTCGCGGGCTCGGCGCCCACCCCCGGAGGGGTACTACTACACGTCGCCGCCGCATCGCCCCTGGGACAGATGACCGTACGGTGCTAGCGTCCGGCTGCTAGTGATGCGTCTCCCGTTGCGTCCTCTCCGACCTCTCCTCGCTGCCGTGATCCTCGCGTCCGCCGGCTGCGGTGGCTTGAGCGGTGACGTCTATCGCGGAGACAACTTCACGTTCCGCATCGGTCAGCTCGGCCCGAGCTGGCGGCGCGTTCCCGCGTCGCACACCGCGCTCGCGTACCGCGACGACGCCGAAGGCGCGACCATCGTCGTCAATGGTCGCTGCGGCGTCGATGGAGAGGACGTCCCTCTCGAAGCGCTCACGCAGCACCTCTTCATCCGCTTCACGGAGCGAGAGATCTTGGAGCAGAAGGTCTTTCCCTTCGACAAGCGGGAGGCGATGCGCACCGTGATCCGCGCCAAGCTCGACGGCGTGCCCATGAAGTTCGCCGTGTGGGTCCTCAAGAAGGACGGCTGCGTGTACGATCTCGCGTACATGGCGGCGCCTGCCCAGTTCGACCGCGGCGCGGCCGAGTTCGATCGCTTCGCCCGCGGCTTCTCCACTGTCGGCGCCCATGCAGACTGAACCTGCTGCCCCCACCTCGATCGAGCAGGCGCCTTCGACGCGGCCCGCATCGATCCTCCCGCCACCACCCACCCGCACGCGGCCGCGCCTGCTCGACGATCTGTCCTCGCTCGTCGAGCACTTCGGCGAGATCGGCAGCATGACGTGGGGCGCGTTCCGGGCCATGTGGCGCCGCCCCTTCGAGTTTCAGTCGACGCTCTACCAGATGGAGTCGCTCGGCGTGCAGTCGATGGGGATCGCCTCGGTGACGAGCCTCTTCGTCGGCATGGTCATGGCCGTGCAGTTCGCCTTCGGTCTGCAGAAGTTCGGCGGCATGGAGTACACGGGCCGCATCATCGGCCTCAGCTTCTCGCGCGAGCTCGCGCCCACGCTGACGGCGGTGATCGTCGGCGGCCGCATCGGCGCGGGTATCGCGGCCGAGGTCGGGTCGATGGCGGTGACCGAGCAGATCGACGCGATTCGCGCGCTCGGCGCCGATCCGATCAAGAAGCTCGTGGTTCCGCGCCTGCTCGCCAGCATCGTCGTCATGCCGGTGCTCGGGGCCTTCGCGCTGGTGCTCGGCTTCGCCGGCGCGATGATGATCACCTCGGCCCAGTTCGGCATCCCGCCCGGCTTCTTCCTGCGCAGCTCGCTCGGCTCGGTGAACTTCAACGACTACTTCAGCGGCATGTACAAGTGCCCCTTCTTCGGGGCCATCATCTCGCTCGTTGGCTGCCACTTCGGCTTGATCACGCGCGGCGGCACCGAGGGCGTGGGGCAGGCGACGACGCGCACCGTCGTGGTCATCTCCATCGCCATCCTCATCGCCGACTTCTTCCTCACCAAGCTCTCGATCCTCATTTTCTCGGGCCACTGAGTTGCGCCCCATGCGCCGCGCCGCGGCCTTTCAAGCGTGCGCGTCGCTCGCGCTGCTGGCGTGCGGCGCTTGTCACGATCGCGCGGAGCATGTGCCCACGCCCGTCGGCAGTGTCGTCAAGGAGCCCGATCCCGCGGCCTCCGCGCGTCGCCCCGCGCGTCGCTACTACCTCGGTCGCACGGCCTCGCGCTGCGAGATCTACCGCGTCGACGACACCGTCGTCTCGCCCTCCACGCCCACGCCTTGCCCTGCGGATTTGCAGATTGGCGAGCGCATCCGCATCGCCGGGAAGACCTGCATGCGCGAGAGCAGCGTGGCCGATCGCGTGGAGCCCACGGTCTGCCCCGATCCGCTGACCAACCGGGAGAAGCGCGATCTCGGGCTCATTCGGTAACGATCGAAGCGAACGCGCTTCTCGGGTCGATCCGGTCACGACAACGAGCAGCTTCCCGAGCACCCATCGCGCTCCCTCGCCATCAAAGGAGGAGGGGCACGAGCCTCATCGCGAGCGGGGGGAACGGAATGCGCGCTTGGGATACAATCGTGATTGGCTCGGGGTCCGGCGGTTTGACCGCCGCGGTCGCGCTGGCTCGCGCAGGGCAGCGCGTGCTGGTGCTCGAGCAGCACTACTTGCCCGGCGGCTTTTGCCAGAGCTTCTCGCTTTCGGGGTATCGCTTCAGCCCGGGCGTTCACTACCTCGGCGAGCTCGGCCCGGGCGGTGGCCTGCGTCGCCTGTACGAGGGCCTCGGCCTCGGCGATGACCTCGAGTTCTGCGAGATGAACCCCGAGGGGTACGATCACTTCCTCATCGAGGACGAGCGCTTCGACGTACCCAAAGGCTTCGATCGCTGGTTCGCGCGCCTCTGCGAGCGCTTCCCGCACGAGCGCGAAGGCCTCCGCGTCTATTTCGACACGTGCCATCGCATCAACGCCGACGTGTGCAAATGCGATCGGCTGCTCTCGTTCCCCGAGGTCCTCACCGTCCCGTTCCGCGCGCCGTCCTTGATTCGCTGGGGCTTCCGCACGCAGAAGGCGCTCCTCGACAAGACCATCAAGGATCCGATGCTCCGCGCCGTGCTGTCCGCGCAGTCCGGCAACCACGGGCTCGCGCCCTCGCGCGTCTCGCTGCCGCTGCACGCGTCGATGAGCGTTCATTACGACAACGGCGCGTACTACCCGCGCGGCGGGGCCAAGCGCATTCCGCTCGCGCTCATCAGGGCGCTGCGCCGCCGCGGCGGGCAGATTCGCCTGCGCGCGCGCGTGCAGCGCATCCTCGTGGAGCGCGGCCGCGCGGTGGGCGTCGAGCTCGGCTCGGGGGAGCGCATCCAAGCCCAGAACATCATCTCCAACGCCGATCCGGCGGTCACCTTCGGCAAGCTCCTCCCGCCCGAGCACGGCGGGCGCGAGCGCGAGAAGGCGCAGCGCGCCGAGTACTCGGTGAGCATGATCAGCGTCTTCGGCGCGGTCGATCTCGATCTGCGCCGCTTCGGCTACGACTCCGGCAACTACTGGTGGTACCGCCGTCGCGACGTGGGCGCGCTCTACGAGCGCATGGAGCGGAGCCTCCCGGGCGCGCAGGTCGACGGGCTCTTCCTCGCGATCACCACGCTCAAAGATCCGAGCCACCGGCGCGACAAGATGCACACCATCGAGATGTTCACCTTCGTGCCGTACGCGCCCTTCGCGCGCTGGAAGGGCACGGCTCCGAACGAGCGCGGACCCGACTACGAGCGCCTCAAGGAGTCGCTCGGCGACAAGATGGTGGCCGCCGCGGAGAACGTGATCCCGGGCCTCGGCCGCGCCATGCGCTTCCGCTCCGTGGCCTCGCCGCTGAGCAACGACTTCTACTGCGAGACGCCGCACGGTTGCGCCTACGGCACCGCCAAGACTCCATGGCAGATGGGGCCGTTCTCGTTCTCCACCACGAGCAGCGTGGAAGGCCTCTATTCGTGCGGCGCGAGCACCTTGAGCCACGGCGTCGCCGGCACCGCGATGACGGGCCTCGCCGCGGCCGCCAAGGTGCTCCACGCCGAGCGCTTGGAAGATCTGCTCGCGCCGCCGGATGGATCGATCCGCGTCTACCCTTCGGATCGACCGGAGGAATGGCTCGACGAGCCGCGCCGTCCCGTGCCCGCCGAGACCGAAGCGGACGGCGCACGCTCGGCGTGAGCTTGCTCCGCGCGCAGCGTCTCCGTGAGCGCCTCGATGGCCGCGGTGCTCGCCGCGCGTCGCCACACGAGCATCGTCTCGGCCCATTTCCACCGCTTCGGCAGCGTGTGCGCACGTATCCGTGAGCGCGCCGGCAGCGTCTCCAGCACGCTGCGCGGCACGAGCGCGATCCCCATCCCCGCCACGACGCACCCGAGCATCGCGTGGTACGACGCGATCTCCGCGATCCGCACGGGCACCACCTGCGACTCGCCGAGCCACGCCTCGAGCCGCCGTCGATACGCGCACCCTTCGGCGAACGCGAGCACGGTCGTGCCCGCGAGCTCTTTCGCCGAGCCGACGCTCCGGCACGACGCTTCGGTGACCAGCACCAGCTCTTCGCGGAACACGGCGACGCGCGCGAGGCGCGGATCGGCGCTCGGATCGGCGACGAGCGCGGCGTCGAGCGCGCCGCCGAGGACCGCCGCGACCAAGCGCTGCGACGTCCCCGTGGAGAGCTCCACCGTGACCTCGGGATGGCGGCGGTGGTACGCCGCGAGCGGCCGCGGCAGCCGCGCGGCCGCGGTGCTCTCCATCGATCCGAGCCGCAGCGGTCCGCGCGGCGCGGGATCGCGGATCGCCTGCCGCGCCTCCTCCGACAGCGCGAGCAGCCGCTCGGCATAGGGCAGGAGCAGGCGACCGGCGGGCGCGAGCTCGAGGCGGTTCTTCTCGCGGAGGAAGAGCGGGACGCCCAGATCTTCCTCCAACTTGCGCACACGCATCGTCACGTTCGACGGCACCCGGTGGAGGCGCGGCGCGGCCGCGCTCACGCCGCCCGCCGCGACCACCGCCCGGAAGACTTCGAGGTCCGAGAGCTCCATTCCATCGTTCTTGGATCGAGAACGACTCGTTTACAAATATTCATTGGATCGAAACGACATCGAAGCCTAGCTTCCGAGCACCGAGCCCGCGCGGAGCACGCGGCGCGCGGCCGACGAGCACGTCGAGCCGCCCTGCGGCCATCGAAGGAGCCAGCCATGTGGACCGACACGCGCTTCACCAAGCTCTTGAGCCTCCGCTATCCAATCGTGCAAGGCGCCTTCGGGGGCGGTTACTCCACGGTCGATCTCGCCGCCGCGGTGACCAACGCCGGCGGGCTCGGCTCCTTCGGCGCGCATGCGCTCTCGCCCGCGCAGATCGGCGCCACCGTCGCGGCCCTTCGAGATCGCACCGCAGGGCCCTTCGTGATCAACCTGTGGGTGCCGCTTGCCGGCGAGCGCGAGCTGCGTTTCGGCGATGACTTCGCCGAGCACGTCGCCCGCCTCCGCCCTTATTTCCGCGCGCTCGATCTGCCCGAGCCCGCGCGCCCGGCGACCATCGGTCAGCGCTACGAAGATCAGGTCGCGGCCGCGCTCGATGCTCGGCCGCCGGTGCTGAGCTTCATCTTCGGCGTGCCGTCCGCCGAGGTGATCGCGGAGGCGCGCGCCCGCGGCATCGTCACGTTCGGCACGGCCATCACGGTGGACGAGGCCATCGCGCTCGATCGCGCCGGCGTCGACGTCATCGTCGCTTCCGGAAGCGACGCCGGTGGGCATCGCGGCGCCTTCCTCGCGCCGGCGGAAGAGTCGTTGGTGGGCACGTTCTCGCTGATTCCTCAAGTGGTGGACGCCGTCTCGGCGCCCGTCGTCGCGGCCGGCGGTGTCGCCGATGGTCGTGGCGTGGCCGCGGCGCTCGCGCTGGGCGCGTCGGGCGTGCAGGTCGGCACGGCCTTCCTCGCGACCCACGAATCGGGGGCGCCTCCCGTCCACAAGGCCATCCTCGGGCAGCCGGTGTCGCGGCGCACGGCGCTGACGCGCGCCTTCTCGGGGCGGTTGGCCCGCGGGATCGTCAATCGTTTGCTGACCGAGCTCCGCCCGCTCGAGCCGGAGCTGCCGCCCTATCCACTCCAGAATTGGCTGATGTCGTCGATTCGGAGGGTCGGATTCGAGCGTGGTTTGCCGGAGTATCTCGCGCTCTGGGCCGGACAGGCGGCGCCTCTCGCCCGCCGGCGATCGGCGGAGGAGTGTTTGCAGGCGCTCGTCGCCGAGACGGAGCGGGTGGTGGGGAAGCTGGGCCAGAATGGTTGATGCGGACCGAGGATCGAGAATGGTTGTCTACGATTCTCGGTCTCTTCGGGTTGCGCCGTGCTCGCGCAAAGACCGCATCAGATCTCCCCAGAACATGCCAATCATCCGGCTGAAGGCGGCGCCGGTGAGGCCGTGGCGGACGGGGTGATCGTCGGGCAGGGCGGCCCAACCATGGTGGCGCACGGTGACCATCGTGCCTTCGCCCGAGGGCTGGAAGGACACTTCGACGAAGGTCTTTTCGCCGGGCTTGAAGTTCACCCCGCGCCATTCGAGCTCGAGCTTGCGCGGCGGATCCCAGACCAGGACTGTGCCCACTTCGATGGTGCGTGAGCCGGCTGTCGTCTCGAAGGTCTCGAACATGCGGCCGCCGACCCCACCCTCGAAGAAGAGCTGACCGCGCCGCTTGCCGGCGATGCGGTACTTGGGGCCTTGTCTCCACCAGAGATCGATCTCGTTGGTGAAGACGTCGAAAGCATCTTCAGGCGTCACGGCCACGAAGACCGAGACGGTGGCGGCGTCGCTGGCGAGCGCGGTCATGTGCCCCTCGTCTTTTTGCGGGTGCGCTCCGCGTGCGCTTTGAAGGAGGCCAGTTGGCCACCCCAGAATTGCTCGACGTCTTCGACCCAGCGACGGAGCCCGTCGAAGGGCTCCGGGCGGAGGCGATAGACACGCACGCGGGCGTCGTCACCGGCGTGATCTTCCTCGACGAGGCCCCCTTGGCGCAGCACGCGCAGGTGGCGGCTCATCGCCGGTGGGCTCATGGATAGAGCGTCCGAGAGCTCACCGGCGCGGCGCGGGCGCTCGCGCAGGAGATCGACGACGCGGCGGCGCGTGGGATCGGCGAGCGCCGCCAGGGTGGTGTCGACGTCGGTCACGCCTTGGCCTTGGGATCGCGCAGGCGTTGATAAAACCACCAGTGATGACCGCCGATGTCGACGCACTCGTATCCGCGATCGGTCCAGTGTTCCTCGCCGTAATCGTGCGTCTCGGGCTCGGTCACGATCGTGGCGCCTGCCTCGCGGGCGCGGCGGCAATGCGCTTCGACGTCGTCGACGTAGACCATCATGTTTTGGGTGTTGATGCCGTCGACTTGGGTCGGGCTCCGCCGGTAGGGAAAGCGCTCCCGCGTGGACTCGCCGACCATGATGAGGCCGCCGCCGAACGTGAGCTCGGAGTGCTCGATGCGCCCGCCGTCGCCCTCGACCTTCATCTGCAGCTCGAACCCGAAGGCCCGACAGAGCCAGTCGATCGCCTCGGAAGCACGTTCGTAATAGAGGGCCGTGGAAATGCGCGGCCAGCCCGGAGGGGTCGGTTTCATGAGGCTCCTTTTCGTCGACTTTGATGGTTGGCTACGTCGACAATATTTCACCGTTAGGTGAACAATGTCAAGCGCGGCTGTCGAGCTCCGCGCGGAGGGCGAGCGGATACCGATGCTCGACGCCGAGGCGCCGAGGCGGGGGTGATGGGGGCGGAGGCGATGAAGGCGTGTCGGGCCGACGCGCCTTGGCGGAGAGCGGTTATTGCGCGCGGACGCCGAGGCCTGCGAGGGCCTTTTGGGCTTCGCTCACGTAGGCGTTGTCGCGGGGGGCGAGCTCGAGGAAGCGCTTGTAATGGTCGATGGCCTTTTGCTTGTTGGCCGGCTGCGGGCGATAGGCTTCGGCGAGCAGGAAGTGGGCGTCGTAGATCCAGGGATAGCGGGTCTGCTCACCGGCTTCGGCGAGCTCGACGGAGCGCTCGAGCTCAGGGAGAGAGGTGCTCGGGACGCCGTGGGCCGAGAGGAGCTTACCGAGACGGAAGTGCCATTCGGGGCTCTGCTCGTTGCCGGCGATGGCTTGGCGCCAGGCATGCTCGGCGTCGGGCCACTTCTGGAGATCTTGATAGCAGAGCGCGATGGTGGCCCACGCCTCGAAGCGGGAAGGGCGCTTTTCCAAAGCGGTTTGCAGATCCTTCAAGGCATCCATGTTGGCGCCCTGCTTTTGCAGGAGGACACCGCGTTGCCAGTAGGCGTCGCCGAGATCGTGATCGAGGTCGATGGCCTTGTTGAGCACCGACATCGCCTTGGCGGGCTGCGCCAAGTCGTTGGCGGCCCAGCCGACGTAGAGCATGTATTCGGCGCGGTTGGCGTCGATGTTCATGGCCAGCTCCAAGTAGCGCATGGCCTCGGCCAGGTTCGTTCCGCGGAGGAGGAGGGCGCGGCCGAGGAAGTGGTTGGCCTCGGCGGAGTTGGGGCGCTCCTTGCGGACCTCTTCGAGGATCTTGATGGCCTCTTTGGTCTGACCGGCGATGACCTGCGTCGAGCCGACACGCAGCTTCAAATCGACGTCGTTCGGGGCCTTTTGCAGGGCCTGGCGGTACGACTCGAGGGCCTTGTCGCTCTGGCCCGTCTCCTGGAAGAGGACGCCGCGCTCGAGCGCGAGGCCGGGGTAGTCCTTGTCGATCTCGGCGACCTTGTCGAAGATCTGCCCGGCCTCCTCGAACTTGCGCATGCGACGGAGCGCGATGCCGAGGCGGAAGCGGGCGCCGAGATCTTCTTCCTTGCCGAGGGCGGCCTCGAACTCGTTCTTGGCTTGCTCGTAGCGGCCTTGCTGGAGCGCGACCTCGCCCTTGGCGCGGTGGAGCGCGGGCGAGTCGGGGAACTTCTTCGAGGCTTCGGCGAGGCGCGCGTTGGCGTCGTCGTTGCGGCCCACGCCCGAGAGCAGGTGGGCCAAGGCCACGTAGGCGTCGACGACCTCGGGCTTGTTCGCGCCGAGCTTGATGGCCTCGACGAACTCGGCCTCGGCCTCCTTCTTGTTGCCGAGGACTTCGTCGGCGCGGCCGAGCCAGAGCGTGACCAGGGCCTCGCCCGGCTGCGCTTCCCGCAGCTTCTTGAGCATGTCCTTGGCCTCCTTCATCCGCTCCAGCGAGATGAGGGTCTTGGCCATGCCCACCTTGGCGAGCACGCTGCCGTCGTCGACCTTGCTCGCGGCCTCGAAGCGCGAGAGCGCCTCGGAGAAGCGGCCCGATCGATAGAAGAGCTCGGCGTTGCCGACGAGCGCGGGCACCCAGAGTGGATCCATCTTCAAGGCTGCGCCGAAGGCCTGCTCGGCCGCGGAGATGCGCGACTTGGCGAGGTGGATGCGACCGAGGAGCGTGTGCGCTTCGATGAGCTCGCCGTCGCCGATGGCCTTGCCTTGATCGGTGACCTCTTTGAGGAGCGCGAGCGCGGACTCTTCTTTGCCGGGCTCGTTCCACGTCAGGCTGGCGAGCAGGAGGCGCGCGCCGGCGTGCTTGGGCGAGGCCTTGAGGGCCGCCTGCGCGCTCTCCACCGCGTCCTTGTTGTTGCCGGCGGCGGCGTGCGCGCGCGCCAAGCCGTAGAGGGTGCGGGCGCTCTTCTTGATGTTCGCGGCCTGCTTCCAGGCGTCGACGGCGGCGGTGCCGCTCTTCATCGCGAGCTCGATGCTGGCGAGGGTGACGGCGGCATCGAGATCGGCCGGCGCTTTCTGGGCGACGGAGGCGGCGGCGGTGCGGCCCTTCGCCACCTGGCCGGCGAGCGCGTCGAGCGCGGCCTGCGCCAGCGTGGCCGAAGGCCCGCCCTCGGCAGCGCCGTCCTTGAGGAGCTGCTTGGCGTACGCTTCGTCCTCTTTGTGATTGCCGAAGCGGAGGTTGCGGTTCGTGGCGATGAACGCGCAATAAGCCTTCGCGGGCGCGAAGCGCGGCATCGTCGGTTGCAGCGCTTTGCAGCGATCGAGGGCCGCGCCGACCGCGCCGGAGGTGTCCTCGTCGAGCTGCGTGCTCGTGGACTTCTTGAGGCCGTCGAGGGCGGCGGCGTAGCTGCCTGCGTTGATTTGATCTTTGACGAAGTTGAAGCCGAAGGGGCCGATCGAGGGCACGAGCGCCATGGCGCCGCCGGCGAGCATGAAGAGCACCGCCGCGGCGATGCCGACCTGTCGCGCGTTGCCACGCTTGCCCACGGCCCGCACTTCACGCGGGGCGCGTCGCTGCTTGTCGCCGTCCGCGAGGGCCATCGCGTGGCCGCCGCTGCCGAGCTCGGAGAGATCGGCCTCGTCGCCGACGGTGGTGCGCGTGGGGCCGGCGAGATCGATGCCGACGCTGCCCATGGGCGCGGCGCTCTCATCCATCTGCGCGGGGACGGCGCGATCGGAGTCGTCGAAGGCGCTCGAACGCGAGCGGGGAGCGTCGCCGAGCGAGATCTCTTCACCGACGTCGCCGTGCACCATCGGCAAGCCGCCGCCGGGCATGGGCGCGGGCAAGCTGTCGCTGGGCATCGGATAGCCGGTGCCCATCGCCGGCATGGGCAAGCCGCCGTGCGCCGCCATCGGCAAGCCGCCGCCGTGCGCGGGCATGGGCAAGCCGCTGCCTTGCACGGGCATGGGCAAGCCGCCGCCGTGTGCGGGCATGGGGAGGCCGCTGCCATGCGCAGGCATCGGGAAGCCGCTGCCATGCGCCGCCATCGGCAAGCCGCTGCCGTGTGCAGGCATCGGGAGGCCGCCGCCATGCGCAGGCATCGGGAGGCCGCCGCCGTGCGCGGCTGCGGGCAGCCCACCGTCGTCCGAGGCGAGCGGGAGATCGATCTCACCGAAGCCGCCGCCGCCCACAGGCTGCGGCAGATCCATGCCCTGCGGCACGCTCGGAAGATCGATGTCGCCGAAGTTCACGGTGCGGCCACGCACCATGCGCGCGGGCGGCGGCGTGGGCGCCGTCGGCAGATCGATCTCGCCGAAGCTGCCGCCGTGCGAAACGGCGGGGAGATCCGTGTCCGCGTAGGGGTTGTGGCCGTACGGGCTCGCCATGGGCGCGTCGGGGCGGACGGCGGGCAGATCGACATCGACGTCGCCGAAGCCGCCGGCCACGATCGGCGGGGTGGCGCGCGGAGGTGCGCCTCGCGGCCCGCTCGGGGCGCGGACGGCAGGAAGATCCTCGTCGGCCGCGGCCGCGAACGCGCCCGGCGCGGGGAGGTCGACCATCAGATCGATCTCGCCGAAGCCGGAGCGCGTCCTCGGGCGATCGCTGTCCGGCTCGATGTCGGCCGCCTCGAATGACGGCGGCGGCGGCGGTCGATTCGGCACCGGCGGCGGGCCCTTCGGCGCCGGGATCCGCGGCGGCGGAGGACGCGGTGGGACGCCGGGAGGAGCGGCCTTGGGAGCAGCAACCGCCGGCAGATCGTCGGCTCCGGCACCCGGCTTGGTCACGAGGATGTTGGTGCCGCACTTGGGGCACCGCATCTTCAGCCCGGTGGGCGGGATGCGCTTTTCGTCGATCTGGTAGGGGGCTTTACAACCGTCGCATTCGACCTTGACCATGCTTGCTCAACCCGCGCGCCGGGCCGCCTCCGCCGAGCTTCCTTATCTACCAGGGCCGGGGGGGCTTGCGATCGTTTCTGTGATCGCCCGAGGCAGCGTGGGGCACGTCGAAGCACCCATGGCTGCTCGGGTTTCCGGCCCCCCGCCTGCGAAACTATGCTACGGCCTCGCCGCCCTATGCAGAAGTGGTCGGCTCTGGTCTTCGCCGCGGTGACCGCCGCATTCGTGGCCGTGGTCTTCCTCGGCCGCGCGCCCAAGGAGAAGCCGGCGCCCGCGCCGCCCGCGAGCGCCAGCGCCGTCGCGGTGGTGGACGCGGGCGTCGCCGATGCCTCCGCCGGTCCGCGTGATGCCGGCCCCGAGCCCGCGCCCAGCGAGGAGAACCCCGGTCAGCAGGACAACCCGTTTCCCACTTCGGATGCGGGCGTGACGCTGATCGATGGGACGCTGGCCCCCGCAGTCGCCGCGGATGCGCCCAAGTCCGTGGTTTTCGGCGTCATCCTCGTCCAGTACAAGGGTGCGCAGGGCGCTCCGCCGAGCGCGCGCAGCCGCGACGCCGCGCTGGAGTTGGCCAAGCAGCTCGCCCCGGACGCGAAGAAGGACTTCAAGGCGACCGTCCAGAAGGGCGACAAGGGTTCGATGGAGAACGCGGGCCGCATCCCCCGCGGCGTGCTGGAGCCGGCACCGGAGTACGTGCTCTTCAGCCTGCCGAAGGATGGCGTCAGCGATCCGGTCGACACGCCTCGCGGCTATTGGATCGTGCACCGGATCGAGTAGTAATCGACCAACCCCACCACGGAAGGACAGAGCCATGGCGACCATCGACATCCGCCGTTCCCACACGCTCGACAAGGGCGAGGCCAAGGCCCGCGCCGAGAAGCTCGCCAAGAGCATGGAGGAGAAGCTCGGCATCCGCTGGCGCTGGGAAGGCGACCAGATCAAGTTCGACGCCCCGAGCGGCGCGGCCAAGGGCGCGACCGGCGTCGTCTACGTGGACCCGAGCGCCGTGCGCGTCGAGGTCGACCTGCCCTTCCTGCTCCGCGCGGTGAAGGGGACGGTCGAGTCGAAGATCAACGAGAAGCTCGACCAGCTCATCGGCACCGCCTGAGTGATCGAGCGGCACCGGTTGCCGCTCGGTTGGATCCGCTTCCTCGCGGCGCTTGCTTGGGCAGGCGCCGCGATTGAGCTTTTGTGGTCGGGGGCTGCGCGCAAAGGCGCGCTCGCGCGTGCGAGGCGATCTCCGGGGCTCGTTTCGTGCGCCGTTGCAGACGCGGATGCGTGCTCGACGTTGGTGCTCGGGCGCTCGTCGAGCCTCAGGGGCTCGGCGATGGACGCTGAGACGTCGTCGCGCGGTGGCGCGCGCATGCGTGGAGCCTCATCGCATCTGCGGCGATGAGCAGGCGCTCACGCCGCGACGTGCGCCATGGAGAGACGCTCGGCGGCGACGTCGAACGCAGCCGTCTTCGATGCGGGGGACATCGATGGATCGGCGATCCTAACGCGATTTGCGGAGGCCGTGTGCGCAAGCATGATTGCGACCGCGCCTACGCGTGCGGCCCACGCTTTTCAGCGCCGCGGCGTGGCCGCGACCCCTGAACGGCTGGCCGGGGCTCGACGGCAGGTGCGGTCGCGGGAGAGAAGCGACCTCCGATCTTTACGGCGTGCGGCCCCCTTGATTACTCTGCGGGACCGCATGACGAGGAAATCGCCTTCGGAGGCTCGTCGAACCACATGACTGTGCAGACCCCCGGGGGGCAAGCAGATGGCGCGATGGCCCTCGTCGCGCGGCTCCGCGCTGAATACTCGGCCCAACAGGACAAAGGCGTTCAAGCGCTTCTGTTGCACGAGTGCGGCGTCGTCGAGGAGCAGAGCGGCGAGGAGCCGGTCGCAGCACGCGACTACCTGGCCGCCTTCAATGCCGACCCACAGTTCCGTGAGCCGCTCGAAGCGCTGGTGCGCATTCTCTCGCGGCGGAAGTCGATCAAGAACCTCGGCAAGCTGCTGGATGCGTTGAGCCGCGCGGCGGTCACGCCGGAGGAACGCTCCCGCGCGCTCTGGGAGCGTGCCGCCTACCTGCAAGCGCACGAGCAAAACGTCGCTGCTGCCAAGGAGCTCCTGCTCGAAGCGATCGCCGACAGCCCGGAAGATCCGGCGCTGTGGCTCGAGATCGAGCTGTGCGCTGCGAAGGAAGGCGACGTCGGCGGGCGGCTGCGCGCGCTCGATGCGCGTGCGCAGCTCGCGACGGATCCGACGTGGAAGGCGCTCCTGTTCATCGACCTCGCCGAGCTCGCGGCGGCGACGGGCGATACGGCGCGCGCGTACGACGCGCTGGCGTCCGCGTCGGCGCTCGAAGGTCGCGCGCAGTTCCGCACGCAGGTGGTGCTGGAGCAGGTGGCGGCCAAGGAGGACAACCTCGCCGAGCTCGCGCGCGCGCTCGAAGGTCAGGCGTACCTGATCGAAGAGGCGATCGAAGATCCCGATCGCGGCGATGCGCTGGGCGTGCCGCGCTACATGCGTCGCCCGGAGTACGCGGCGGATGCGTGGTTCCGCGCCGCGGGGATCAAGCGCCGGCTCGACGATGCCAGCGGCGCCGCGGCGATGCTGGAGCGCGCCGGGCAGCGGCTCCCCGAGTCGGCGGTGATCGCGCGGGCGCGGCTCACGGCGCTCGAGGTGCAAGGCGACGTCGACGGGGCGGCGGCGATCGCGAAGCAACAGCTCGAGCAGGGCGTGGTCGGGCCGGGCGCGGCGGCGCTGTGGCTGCGGCTCGCGGAGGCCGCGGTGGCGGCTTCGGATCGCGACGCAGCGGTCGATGCGCTGCGGAACGCGCTCCAGTTCGACAAGACGAGCGTGCTGGCGCGAACGCTGGAGATCGATCTCCTCAGCGATGGGAAAGATCCGGCGGGCCTCGGGGCTTCGTTGGAAGCGCTGGCCGATACGCTGGGCGAAGCGCCGAGCGAGGACGGCGAGCCCGTTCCGAACGCGGCCCGGGGTCGGGTGCTCTTGGTGTCGGCGTACGTGTGGGGCGCGCAGGCCGGCGACACGAGCGCGGCGCGCACCGCGCTCGTGCAAGCAGGTCGCTCCGGCGTGCCGGTGGCGACGCTCTCGCGCGTGGCGCGGAGCATCGCGGCGCTCCGCGGCGACGCGGCTTGGTACGAAGAAGCGACGCGGCAGCTCCTCGCGGCCGAGATCGAAGCGACCGAGCAGCCCGGCCTGTGGCTCGAGCTCGGGCGCAGCATGCTCCTGCGCGGCGATCGCGCGGGCGCGGCGGAGGCGTTCACCAAGCTCTCCGCGTGCGAGGCGGGCGGCGCCGGCACGGCGTGGCTCGGGCGCGCGCTCTCGGCGTATGCAGTGTCGCTGCCGGGGCCGAGCGACGATCACACGGTGAAGATCGCGCGGACGGCCGAGGCCATCGAAGAGCTGGCCAAGGTCGAGCCCGAGCCGCTCATGGCGCGCGCGCTGTGGACGGTGGCGGCGCTGCGGCGCGCGCAGTCCGGCGAGGATGCGGCGGCGCTCTCGCAGCTCGCGGAGCTGCAGGTGGCGACGCCGGGCGATCCGGTGGTCGCGGTGTTCCTCTCGGAGCTGCAGCGACGCACGGGCGACGCGACGGGCGCGGCGACGACGCTGTCGACGTGCGCGCGCGAGTCCGACGACGAGGACCTCGCGGGCGCGCTGCACCTGGAAGCGGCGCTCCTGCTCTGGCGCGCGGGCGCGAAGGCCGGCGCGGTGGAAGCGCTCGACAACGCGGCCGGGCACACGGGCCGCGCGGCGGCGACGGTGCTCACGTGGGCGCTGCGCGGCGCGGCGCCCGACACGGCGGAAGGCCGGCGGCGCGCGCTCGAAGTGGCGGCCGAGGCCGGCGCGGATCCGAGCTACGTGGCGCTCGAGCGCTTCGGTCTGGAGGCCGCGCTGGGCGAGCCTTCCGATGCGGTGGCTGCGCTCGAGACGCTCGAGGGCGATGCGGCCGGCGATCTGGCGGCGGCCGCTTCGATCGCACGGCTCGTGTGGCCGGCGGCGCTGGAGGGGCGGCCCGCGGTCGATCGGGCGCTCGACTTCCTGGAAGATCGCGGGCGCGAGGCGACGGCGCTCGCGCGCGCCGAGCGCTTCCGGTTGGCGCGCACGATCGATCAGGATCGGATGCTCGCGGTGACGCGCGGGGCCTCGTGGGCCGCGGCGGATGCGCGGCTCTACGCGGCGCTCGAGTGGATGGGCGCGGCGCTCGCGGCCGACGATCGCGAGAGCGAGGTGACGGCGCGGCGCGTGGCGGCGACCCACTTCGACGGCGCGGCGCGGGCCGCGCTCGAAGCGTCGGCTGCCATCGTCGCGGCGCTCGCGGAGCCCACGATTCCGCAGGGATTCGTGCAATCGGACGACGCGCCGGCGCAGCTCGTGAACCTCGAGCTGGCGCCGCCGGGTTGCGACCCGCGGAGGCGCGCGGCCGCGCTCCACGGGCTCGGGACCGCGCTCGGCGACGACGCGCAGGTCGACGCGCTGTCGCTCGCCGGCTGGTCGGATCTCGCGGCGGGCCATCCGGAGGAGGCGCGCAAGGCGTTCCGCACGGTGGTGGAGATTCGCCCGGAGGACGTGGCTGCGTGGGAAGGCATCCGCGCGGCATCGGAGTCGCTCGGCGATCACGTGCAGGTCGCGCTCTCGTGCGCGCAGCTCGGCTCGCTCTGCCACGATCCGGCGCGCGGCGCGGAGTTCTGGGAGAAGGCCGGCGTCACGCTGCTCGAGCACACCGACGCCAAGGACGACGCGGAGATCGCGTTCGACCGCGCCTTCGAGCGGGATCCGGCGCGCGACATCGCGTTCGACAAGCTCTTCCGCGCGGTGCGCGCGCGGAACGAGGATGATCGGCTGCTCCAAATCATCGAGAAGCGCCTCGACGTCTCCGTGGACGACATGGAGATCGGCAAGATGTACTGGGAGCGCGCCCGCGTGCTCCGCAAGAAGGGCGACATCGACGGCGCGCTGGCCGCGCTGGAGAACGTCACCATGCTGGAGCCCGATCACGTCGGCGCGCTGGCGCTCCTCGGCGAGGTCTACATCACCAAGGGCGCCTTCGGCGACGCGGCGCCCGCGCTGGCGCGGCTCGCGCTCAACGAAGAGGCGCCGCGGCAGCAGCGGCTCATGTCCGGCGTGGCCGCGGTCGATCTCTACGAGAAGCGGCTCGGGCAGGCGGACAAGGCCCTCGAGGTGCTGGTCGGGATGCACAAGGCCGGGCTCTCGACGATGGCGGTGCGTGAGCGCTTGGCCACCGTCGCGGCGCGCGCGGGCGCGTGGTCCGAGGCCACGACGATCCTCGAGCAGCTCATGAACGAGCGCGAGAAGCGCGAGGGCCGCATCGAGGCGGCGCGGCTCGCGGCCGCGATCTGGCGCGACAAGCTCTCGGCCCCGATCAAGGCCGAAGCCGCGGTGAAGAAGCTGCTCGACGAGTCGCCCGACGACGGCGAGGCGATCGACTACGTGCTCGCCACCGACTTCAGCCCCGCGTTCAAGCAGCAGATGCTCGGGCGCGCGAAGCAGACGCTGATCGCCGCGCTGGCGCAGAACCCGGTGGACGCCGATCGCGTGCTCAACCTGTCGAAGCTCGCGAGCTTCTTCCAGGAGGCGGGCCTCCGCCAAGCGACGTTGGGCGGGCTCGTGGCGCTCGGGAAGAACACGAAGGGCGTCTCCGACGAGCTCATCAAGCTCGACACGCGCGTGGCCGCGCAGCCGCAGATCGCGCTGGACGCGCGCGGGCTCGCGGAGATCGCCGATCCGGGCGACGGCGGGCCGATCGCGGAGCTCTTCGTGCTGATGGCGGAGACCATCGCGCTGGCGCTCGGGCCGACGCTGAGCTCGCTCGGCGTCACCAAGAAGGAGCGCGTGGAGGCGCGTGGCGGACACCCGCTGCGCGTGGCCGTCGCGGAGTGGATGGGCGCGCTCGGCGTGGAGGGCGATTTCGATCTCTACGTGGGCGGCCCGAGCCCGCGCGGCGTGTACGGCATCGCGGGCGAGCAGCCCGCCATCGTGCTCGGCAGCGCGGTGACGGCGCCGTTCGACGCGGTGTCGCGCTCGGCGGTGGCCCGCGAGGTGTTCGCGCTGAAGCGCGGCATCACCGCGGTGCGCACGCGCGACGACAACACTATCGCTTCGCTGGTGGCGGCGGCCTGCATCGAGGCCGGCATCAACGTGCCGGCGCCGGCGTACGCGGTGTTCGGCGAGGTCTCCCGCGGGGTGAAGAAGGAGATCTCGCGCAAGACGCGCAAGGCGATCCCCGAGGTCTGCCAGCGCATCGTGCAGAGCGGGACGGACGCGCGGGCGTGGGCGCAGATCGCGCGGCGGAGCATCGATCGGATGGCCGTGATCGCGGCCGGCGACGTGTCGATCGTGCTCTCCGACGTGCTCGGTCAGCCGCGCGATCAAATCGGCGGTCTCGTCGCCGAGAACGAGCGGGCGCGGCGCCTGCTCGGCTTCGTTCTTTCTCCCAGCTACCTCGAGCTCCGCAAGACGCTCGGCATGGGGGTCCGGTGAGCAGCGATACCCGTTCCGAAGGCGAGATGATGGACGACGACGCGAAGCGCCCGGTCGAGAAGGCCACGGTTCCCCCGCCCCCCGACGCGTACGACGACGATCCCTACGGCGAAGAACAGACCGTCCTCGCGAAGATCCCCGACGAGCTCTTGGCCGAGGCCCGCAGCGGTAAGAAGAAGGCCGGTTTGGAGCAGATGTTCGGCCGCGAGGGCGCGCCCGCGTCCGCCGCCCGTCCCGCGGCGCCCGCCGAAGGCGAAGGCGATGCGCTGCTCGACATGCTCTTCGACGATGCGCACGACGACGGCGCGGCCGCGGCTCCGCCGCTGCCGGCCAAGCCGATGATCCCGTCGATGCCGATCGTGCCCCCGCCGATGCCCGCCACGCCGGTGCCGGTCGCGGTCCGCCCGCCGCCGGCGAGCGACCCGCAGGAAGATCGGACGCCCTCCGGCCCGCCCGCCGAAGCGGAAGAGTTCGTGGAGATGCTGTCGGGCGATCCGACGACGATCGATTCGGTCGCGCCGCCGGAAGCCGAGACGGTGGACGCGGAGCCCGGCGTCGTCGATCTCGAGGTGGAAGCGTCGGAGCCGGAGCCGCTCCGCGTGTCGGCCGCGCCGGCGCGCGCCATCGCGATCCCTTCGCGCATGCCGCCGCCGGTGGCGTTCGAGCGCGAGGAGGACGCGGCGGCGTTGCTGCTTCGCGCGCAGCAGCGCGATGCGTGGGTCGCGCGCGCCGAGTGGCTCAAGTCCGAGGCCGAAGCGCTCGAGGACGTGGCCGCGCGCGGGCGCGCGCTGCTCACGGTGTCCGAGCTCTACGCGATGGCCGGTGAAGAGGCGCTCGCCAAGACGATCGCGGAGGAAGCGCAGAAGCTCGCGGCCACGCCGCTGACGCATCGCCAGGTGCGCGGCCTCCTCACGCGCGAGGGCGAGTGGGCCGCGGCCCTCGAGGTGCTCGACGCGGAGACGCGCGCGGCGCCGACGGTGGAAGCGCGCGCGCACGGCGCCCTCTATGGCGCGGAGATCGCGCGCATCGTGCTCTCCGACGACGAGGGCGCGAAGAAGCGCGTGGAGCAGGCGCGGACGACGGCCTCCGGCGATCCGCGCGCGCATGTGCAGCGGCTCGGCGAGGCGCTGGCTGCGCCCGAGCCCGAGGACGACTCGCCCTCACCGGTGAGCCGCTTCCGGCTGCCCGCGGACGTGCCGGAGCTGGCTCCGCTCGCGGACGCTCTGCAGCAGATTCAGGCGCACCGCGGGCTCACGCCGGCGACGCGCATCGGCAAGCACGCGCCCGAGGCTTCCGGGCCTGCCGGTTCGGTGTACGAAGCGCTCCTCCGCGTGCGTGCGTCGGCGTCGGCCGGTGATCACGCGGGCTCGGTGGCGGGGCTCACGGCGCTCGCGGACATCGGGCCTTCGCTCGCCGGCGGTGCCGGCTGGCTCGCGGGCGTGCTGGCTGCGGTGCACAAGGAGACGCGTCCTCGCTCGGTCGAGGCGCTGCGCAGTGTGCTCGGTGGCACGCACGGCGCGCTGGCGCGGCGGGCGCTGGCGGCGCGCGCGATCGAGCTCGACGACGCCGCCGCGGCCCGCGCCGCGCTCGGAACGTCGAGCAGCGACGCCTTCACGGCGGCCGATCGCGTGGCCATCACGGCCCTCACCGGCGGCGCGCGTGACGATGTCGCGCCTTGGGTCGAGCCGATCGCGCTCGACGCGGAGCTCGCGCCCATCGCGGCGGCGGCGACGGCCGCGCTCGGCGGCGGTGGCCCGCTCGCCGTCGGCGGCCTGCGGGCGCGTGCGGCGACGACGCTCGGCCGCGAGCTCTCGGCGAAGGACAACGCCGGCCTGCGCGGCGCGATCACGTCGTACGCCGACGTCTCGCCCGATGGTCAGTTCGCCAAGGCGCTCACGCTGGAGCTGGACGTGGAGGACGGCGCGGGCGGCCGCGTCGCGCGCGCCCTCTCCAGTTGGCGCGACGACGGTGACCTCGCCGCCGAGCGCTCGCTCGCCGGCGCGCTCGTCGCCGAAATCTCCGGCGAAATCGAGCGTGCGCGCACCGAGCTGGAGACGGCGCGCACCGCCGATCCGAAGAGCGAGGTCGCCGCTCGGATGGCCGCGGTCCACGCCGACGCGAGCGGCGCGGCCCAGATCATCGCCGAGCTGGCGCAGGCGCTCGAAGGCGGGACGCGCGCGGCTGCGCTCCTCACCGAGGCGGCCGTCCGTCTGACCGACACCGAAGATGGCGGTGACGCGGAGGCCTTGCTCCGCCGCGCGATCGAGGCCGATCGCGAGCTGCCCATCGCGTACTACCTGGGCGAGCGCGCCGCGCGTGCCCGTGGTGATCGCGACGCGCTCGTCGAGTGGATCCGCGCTCGTCGCGAAGCCACCGAGGACGCGGTCGCGCAAGCGCACGACTACGTGCGCGAGGCCCTGCTCCTCTCCGAAGGCGACGCCACTGCGGCTGCGCCTCTCCTCGAGGCCGCGCTGCGCGCGCGTCCAACCGACGTCGCGCTCCGCGAGATCTACGAGCGCCTCGCGCCCGAGCCGCCCGCCGATCGCGCGGCGTGGCGCGAAGCGCGTGCCGCCGAGAGCTCCTCCGTGGAAGCGGCGCGCCTCGCGCTGGAAGCCGCGCTCGATCTCGAGCGCAGCGGCGATCTCGAAGGCGCGGCCCGCTGCGCCCAGAAGGCGATCGCCGCCGGCGAAGCGCAGCTCGCTCCGATCCTCGCGTACCGCGCCGCGGTCGCGGGTCACGGCGCGGGTGACGTCGTCGACGCTCTCATGCCGCGGGCCCGCGAGAGCACCGACTCCGTCGAGCGCCTCGAAATCTACGAGCGCCTCGCCGAGCTGGACGAGCGCGGCCGCGGCGACGCGGCGAGCGGCCTGCTCTGGCGCCGCACCATCCTGGAAGAGACGGGCGGCCACCTGCCCACGCTCCGCCGCGTCGCCAGCACCCTCATCGGCGCGGGTCGCGACGAGGAGCTCGATCCCATCGCGCTCGACGTCGCCCGCGCTCTCGAAGGCCCCGAGTCGGTCGCGCACGCGATGCTCTCGGCGCGCCTCCGCCAGCAGGCCGGCACTTGGGACGACACCCGCGAGGCGGTGGAGCTCGCCTACAAGCACCTGCCCCGCAGCATCTGGGCTCTCCGCCAGATGGCGGCGCACGCCCGCGCGCGCGGCGAGCACGGCCTCGCGCTCGAAGCCGATCGCGCCCTCGGCGAGCGCACGTCCCGCGCCTCCGAGGCCGCCACGCTCTCGCTGCGTGCGGCCCAGAGCGCGCTCAAGGCCGAGCGCGTCGAGGACGCGCTCACCTTCTTCGCGCAGGTCATCGAGCTGGTGCCGAACCATCTCGTCGCGCACCTGGAGCTCGCCGCGCTGCTCGAAACGACGGGCAACGCTGCCGGCGCCGCCGCTTCGCTCGAAGCGGCCGCCGAGGCGTGCGCCTCTTCGTCGGAGCGCGCCAAGATCCTCTATCGCGCGGCGCTCCTTTGGCAGGACAAGGCCGCCGACCCCGCCCACGCGCGTCAAGCGCTCGAAGCCGTGGCCGCCATCGACCCCTCGTTCGAGGACGTCTTCCAGCGCCTGCGCGGCATCTACATCGAGGATGGGGCGCGCGCCGAGCTCGCCGCGCTCCTCGAGCGCCGCTTGGAGCAGGTCACCGATCCCGGCGAGCGCGTCGAGATGGAGGTCCTCCGCGGCCGCGCCCTCGCCGACGTCGGCGACGCCGCAGCAGCGAAGGCCGCCCTCGCCGCTGCCTTGGAGGCGAACCCCGATCACGTCGAAGCCCTCGGCGCCTTCGCGGACGTCTCTGCTGCGGAGCAGGATTGGTCCGGCGCCGAGCAGGCGTGGATCCGCCTCGCGCGCCTCGTCCCCGACGCCGAGCGCCAGGCGGCCATCTACCTCCGCCTCGGCGAGCTCTACGATGAGCACCTGCCCAACGCCGAGCGCGCGGAGCTCGCGTATCAAGAGATCTTGAAGCGCGCGCCCAACGACACGCTCGCGCGCGAGCGGCTCGTCGCGCTCTATCAAAAGATGGGCGACGCCGCGCGCGCCATCGAGCAGCAGACCCTGCTCGTCAACGCGGCCGAGGCCCCCGAGCAGAAGTGCGTCCGCACCACCGAGCTCGCGGCCATCTACGAAGCCGTCGGCGACGCCAAGAAGGCCGAGAGCACGCTCCTCCAGGCTCGCAAGACCTGGCCCAAGGACGACGTCGCCCTGGCCGCGTTGGCCCGCTTCTACCTCCGCAACAACCAGGCGCAGGCGGCCACCGTCCTGCTCGATCGCGCCGTCGCCGATGCGCGTCGCGCGCTCGGCACGGGCCGTTTCGAGCCCTACCTCTTCAGCACGATCGCGGCGGTCGCCGATCTCAAGAACCGCCCCGACGCCGCCCGCGTGGCCAAGGCTGCCGTCGCTGCGCTCGACGGCGGCGAGGCTGCGCTCGAAGGCGCCGGTGCTGCTGCCGGCGGCATCGCGCTCGACGATCTCCTCGCCCCCGACGTCCTCACGCCGGCCTTCCGCGACCTGCTTCAGAAGACGGGCCCGCTCCTCGACACGGCGGTGCCTTACGATCTGAACGCGGTCCGCGCCGCGCCGCTCCCGCCGCAGATGGCCGAGCTCGGCGAGCTCATTCGCAGCCTCGCGGCTGGGTACGGTTTGCCCAACGTCCAGGTCCACGTCTCCAACGTCCTGGGCGCGGTTTGCCTCCCGGTGAGCACGCATCCGCCCACGCTCGTCCTCGGCCAGCCGCTCGTCGCGTCGGCCCGGGACGACGTGCGCAGCTTCCTCATCCACCGCGCCCTCAAGGTGCTGCAGGCGAACGCCTCGGCGATCGCGCGCACCGCGCCCATCGATCTCTGGCCCATGCTCGCGGCCTACCTCAAGGCGTTCAACGCGTCGTGGACGCCGCAGGGTGTCGACCAGGGCAAGCTCACCCACTTCTACGGCGCCATCTCGCGTGTCGTCCCGAAGAACCTCGATCCGCAGGTCAACATCCTCGCGGCCGACGTCATCGGATCGATCGGCAACCGAGCGGGCACGCTGAACACGGTGATCAACGGTTGGGGCAACCGCGCCGGCCTCTTGGCCGTGGGTGATCTCAACGTCGCGCTCTCCGGCATCGCCTGGGCGGGTGGTCACACCAACCAGCCGCCCGCTGCCGGGAAGGATCGGTTGACCTGGATCAACCGAAACGCGGAGGCCCGCGAGCTCGTGGTCTTCTCGGTGAGCGATCACTACGCCGACGCGCGCGGCAAGCTGGGCCTCTCCGCCGAGCCCGCCGACGAAGCGACCATCGACGACGAAACGGCCGTCGAAATCGAGTAATCCCTGCCCAGGTGCGCGTCGTGGCCTCGGCGCGCATTTCGCCTAAGCTCTGCACGGTGCCGCTCCTCGACCGACTTGGCCGGCCGCTCCGGAACGTGCGCATCTCCGTCACGGATCGATGCAACCTCCGCTGCGGCTACTGCATGCCGGAGGAGCGCTACGTCTGGCTGCCGCGCGGCGATCTCCTTCGCTTCGAAGAGATCGGTACCCTCGCCGGCGTGCTCGCCGATCTCGGCGTCGAGAAAGTCCGCCTCACCGGCGGCGAGCCTCTCCAGCGCCACGATCTCCCGGCCCTCGTTCGCATCCTCGCCCGCGATCCGCGCCTCACCGACATCGCGCTCACCACCAACGGCGTCCAGCTCGCCGACCACGCCGAGGCCCTTCGCGCCGCGGGCCTCGGCCGCATCACCGTCAGCCTCGACTCGCTGAAGCGCGATCGCTTCGCCGCCATCACCGGCCGGGATCTCCTCGACAAAGTCCTCGCCGGCATCGACGCGGCCCGACACGCGGGCTTCACGCCCCTCAAGATCGACTGTGTCGTCCTGCGCGGCGAGAACGTCGGCGAGCTCGGCGATCTGCTGGCCTTCGGCCGCGAGATCGGGGCCGAGGTTCGCTTCATCGAGTACATGGACGTCGGCGGCGCGACCCGTTGGTCCTACGACCAAGTCGTCTCCCGCGCCGAGATGATCGCCGCCATCACCGCGCAGCACGGCGACGTCGAGCTCGTGGGCGCGCGCGGCTCCGATCCCGCCGAGCGCTTCCGCCTGCGCGACGGCACCGTCTTCGGCATCATCGCCTCCACCACCGCGCCCTTCTGCGGCGCCTGTGATCGCGCCCGCCTCACCGCCGACGGCCACTGGTACCAGTGCCTCTACGCGCGCGCCGGCCTCGATCTCCGCGCCCCCCTTCGCGCCGGCGCCTCCCCCGAAGCGCTCGCCGACATCCTCACGCGCGCCTGGCAAGCCCGCGCCGATCGCGGCGCCGAGCAGCGCCTCGGCGAAATCACCCGCGGCCCCATGGTCCCCGTCGAAGCCCTCCGCCGCGACCCCCACCTCGAAATGCACACCCGCGGCGGCTGAGCCGCAACGTCGCAGGCAAGCCTGAATTCAAAGCCTTTTGCGTCGTCGCGCCTCGGCGTTGAAACTCCGCTCGACGACGACGCTCCGGCTCATCGCCCCGCGCGCCCCAAGAGCCCGAGCAGCGTCTGCGCATGCGCCGGCATGTCGAACGTCGCATCGATCTCGCTGACGGCGCCGACCCCGAGCGCGATCGCGATCATCAGCCCGGCCGCGTGATCCGCGTCCACGTCCTTGCGCACGGTGCCGGCCTTTTGTCCGGCGCGCACCGTCTCGGCGAGGCGCGCGATCGTCTCTTTCAAGATGGCGCCGTACCGCTTGCGCAGCGCCGGTGAGCGCGCGCAGGCCGCGAGGAACTGGTGCAGCGGCACCTTCCCGAACACGGGGAACTCGCCTCCGCTGACCGAGGCCGCGAAGGCCGCCGCGATGTCGCTCAGATCGAGCGGCTGGCCGCGCGCCGCCATGATGGCGTCGAGGAAGCTCCCCGTCGTCGCCTCCATCACGGCCACGATGAAGTCCTCGCGATCGCGGAAGTGCACGTAGAACGCCCCGCGCGTGAACCCGGCCCGCGCGCAGAGCGCGTCGAGGCTGGGCACGTCGAGGCCTTGCTCGGCGAAGAGCTCCATCCCCGCGCGGATCAGCGCCTCCCGCGTCTCCGCTTTGGTCGCGTCCCGAACGGTGCGCGCCGAGTCGGGCGCACGCGTCTCCGCCTTCTGTCCACGGGGCCCGCTGGCCTTTCGCCCCCGGCTCTTGGTCACCACGGGCTTGACATACGCCTCCGTATGTAAACAATCAAGCTCACATACGGATCCGTATGTGAGGGAGGAGCCCCCTGCCATGTCGAGCGCCGTCATCACCCGCGAGCCCGCCGCGCGCCCTTTGAGCACGCTGCGCACCTGGGCCTTGCACCTCATCTCGATCGCCTTTCCGCTCTACGTCCTCGCCTACGTGCTCACCGGCCCGCATCGCTGGTACGCGTCGCTGCCTTGGCTCCTCGTGATCCCGGCGCTCATGGCCCTCGATCGCTTCTCGGGCCGCGCCCTCCACGCGCCCAGCGAGGGCATGTCGGCTTGGCCTTTCGACGCGATCCTCGTCGCGCTCACCGCGCTCCAGCTCGCCAACATCGTGCTCACCGCGCGGATGATGGCGCGCGGCTCGCTTCTCTCGGCCGACACGCTCGTCGCTTCCATCCTCGTCGGTGCGAGCTCGGGCTACTCCGCCATCGTCGTCGCGCACGAGCTCATCCATCGCAAGTCACGCTTCATGCAGCTCCTCGGGCGCGCGCTCCTCGGCACCGTCTGTTACGAGCACTTCTTCACCGAGCACGTGCGCGGCCATCACCTCCACGTCGGCACGGACGCCGACCCGGCCACCTCACGCTACGGCGAGACCTACGGCGCGTTCTGGAATCGCACGGTCGTAGGCCAGCTCAAAAGCGCATGGCGCATCGAGGCCAAGCGGCTCGGCGACGAGGACATGACGTGGCGCGATCCGCGCGCGCTTCGCAGCGCCGTCGTGCACGGCATCGTCGGCGAGGTCGCGTTCGCCGTCGCGCTCGGCGTGATCTTCGGGCCGGCCGCGCTCGTGGTGCACCTCGGCCAGGCCTACGTCGCCGTGCGCCTCTTGGAGGCGGTGAACTACTTCGAGCACTACGGCCTGCGTCGATCGGGCCGCAAGGTGCGCCCCGTCGACTCGTGGGACAGCGAGTCGCTCTTCACGCTCTTCGCGCTCGTCGGCCTTTCACGCCACGCCGATCATCACGCTTATGCCGCGCGTCCCTTCCAGGCGCTGCGCACCTGGGACGAAAGCCCGAAGCTCCCTTACGGCTACGTGTGCACCACGCTCATGGCGATCTTCGCCGGCGAGAGGCTGCGCGCGCACCTCGACGCCGAGCTCGCACGCAAGAAGCTCGGGCCCTTCGCGACGGCCTGATCGCGTATGCTCGCCGCCCGAAAGGAACGAGACGATGAGCGAGACGAAGACGTACACGGGCGGCTGTCACTGCGGCAAAGTTCGCTTCGAGGTCGAGACCGAGGTGAGCTCGGTCATCGCCTGCAACTGCTCCATCTGTCAGAAGACCGGCACGCTCCTCACGTTCGTGCCGGTCGACAAATTCAAGCTGCTCTCCGGTGAGGATTCGCTCGCCGACTATCAGTTCAACAAGCACGTGATTCACCACCTCTTCTGCACCACGTGCGGCATTCGCTCCTTCGCCAAGGGCAAGCGTCCCGACGGCGCGGAGATGCGCGCCATCAACGTCCGCGCGCTCGACGGCGTCGAGCTCGACAAGCTCTCCGTCCAGCACTTCGACGGCCGCAGCCGCTAGCCATCGCAGAAGATGCCGTGATTCGGGCGAAGGCCCCGCGGTGGCTTGACGATGTGGGGCGATCGTGGCACGCGAGCCGCGTGATGCTTGTCACGGAGCTCGGTAACCAATGAGCGCTTCTCGCTGGCTCGCCGCGGGCCTCGCGCTCGTCGCGTCGATCACGGCCGCGCCGTCTTCCGCCGCCGGCCGCCGTGGCCCGCGCGCAGCGGTCGCGACGGATGCGACGGATGCTTCCTCGGTGCCTTCGGCCACGCCGGCGGCTTCGTCTTCGTTGCGCCGTGTGCGCGGCGGGATGCACCTCGAGGTGAAGGCCCGCGATCTGCGCCTCCGCGACACCGATGAAGAGCGGCTCCGCCGCATCGCGGCCCGCTACTTCAAGGCCACCCGCAAGCGCCTCGTGGTGACGGGCGGCACGCGTACGCCGGAGCGACAAGCCACGTTGATGATCGCCAAGCTCCGCCACGGCGACGACATCATGGCCCTCTACGAGAACAAGGCCGCCGCCACCGAGATCAAGAATGCTTATCGCGCGGTCTCGGGGAAGCCGCAGAAGCAGGTGCAGAAGGCGATCGTCGACGTCATCCGCGGCCAGATCTCGCGCGGCATCTACGTGTCCAAGCACCTCCAATCGGGCGCCGTCGACGTGCGCTCGTGGGGCATGGCCGGGCCGCAGGAGCGGGCGCTGCGCGACGCCGTCAAAGAGGAGCCCGGCGTCAGCATGCTCGACGAGCGCAGCGGCCCCGAGCCGCACTTCCACCTGAACCTCGCCAACTGATCGCGCTTCCGCGCGCTCTCCCCTTCACGCGATTCCAGCGCGCGCGACGGCGAATCGGGCCGTCGCCGGACGCGCGCATGCTCGCTTCCCGCACCGTGTTTCCGGCGTTCCCCTGCATGGTGCCGGGCGGCGCATGCGGCCAGCTTGAGGTGCCATGTCGAGCACCACGAAGCTCCCTCCCGAGGCCGCGCTCCTCGAGCTCATCACCGGACACTGGCGCTCCTGCGCCGTGCATGCGGCGGCCAAGCTCGGCCTCGCGGATGTCCTGCGCGACGGGCCGCTCGGGGCCGTGGAGATCGCCGAGCGCCTCGGCCTCCATGCGGGCGCGACCCATCGCCTCCTGCGCGCGCTCGCGAGCCTCGGTGTCTTCGCCGAGCGTGGTGGTCGCTTCGAGCTGACGCCCATGGCGGATCTGTTGCGCAGCGATCGCCGCGGATCGCTGCGCTCCCTCTCGCTCGCCATCGGCGGCGCGCCGCTCCGCGCGTGGGGCGAGCTCGACACCAGCGTGCGCTCCGGCGAGCCCGCCTTCGATCGCGTGCATGGGCAATCGTTCTTCGCGTACCTCGCCGCGCACGAAGCCGATGAGCGCGCCTTCGACGAAGCGATGATCGAGCAATCGAGCCTGTCGCACGCCGCCATCCTCTCGGCCTACGATTTCTCGCCCTTTCGGACCATCGTCGACATCGGCGGCGGCGCGGGCGCGCTCCTCGAGCGCATCCTCCACAAGCATGGAGGGCCACGCGGCGTCGTCTTCGATCTGCCGCAGGTCGTGGCCAAAGCGCGGGCCCGGCTCGCGCATGGCCCGCTCGCCGAACGGCTCGATTTCGTGGGCGGCGACTTCTTCTCCGCGGTGCCGCCCGGCGGCGACGCGTACATCCTCGCGATGGTCATCCACGATTGGAGCGACGCCGACGCGGTCCGCATCCTCCGCACGGTGCGGGAAGCGATGGCGCCCGGCGCGAAGATCCTGCTCTCGGAGCTCCTCATTCCTCCGGGGAATACCTCCTTCTTCGGCAAGCTCCTCGACCTCGACATGATGGTCAACCTCGGGGGTCGCGAGCGCACCGCCGACGAGTACCGCGCGCTCTTCACCGAGGCGGGCCTTCAGCTCGCCCGCTTCGTCCCCGCCTATGGACCGATGAGCGTGCTCTCCATCATCGAGGGCACGCGGGCGTGACGATCGTTCGAGGCTCGTACGATCGCCGCGCCCGCGAAGCGCTTCGTCACGCGATGGAACGCACCACGCCGCCGTCGACGCGCAGGGACGCGCCGTTGACCGCGGCGGCGCCCTCGCCGGCCACGAAGGCCACCATGGCGGCGACCTCTTCGGAGGTGGCGAAGCGCTGAATCAGCGACGTCGGCCGCGCGGTCGCGAAGAACTCGCGCTCCATCTCCGCCGGCGTCCGGCCGTGCTGCGTGGCGAGCTGATCGACGAAGGTCGCGACGCCCTCGCTCCGCGTGGGGCCGGGGAGCACGCTGTTCACGGTCACCTTCGTGCCACGCGTCATCTCCGCGAGGCCGCGCGCCACCGCGAGCTGCGCCGTCTTGGTGGTGCCGTAGTGGATCATCTCCGCCGGGATCTGGAGGCCGCTCTCGCTGGAGATGAAGATGATGCGACCCCAGTTGCGCTTCAGCATCCCGGGCATGTAGGCGCGGGCGAGACGCACGCCGCTCAGCACGTTCACCTCGAAGAAGCGCATCCAGTCGGCGTCGGGGATCTCGAAGAACGCTTTGGGCTCGAAGATCCCCATGTTGTTGATCAGGACGTCGACCTCGGGCACGGCCGCGATGGCGGCCTTGGCGCCCTGCTCGGTGCCGAGATCGGCGGCCACACCCGTCACCTGCGCGCGCGGATGGTTCTTGCGAATGCCTTCGATGGCCGTGTCCACACGCGCCTGCGTGCGTCCATTCACGATCACGCTCGCGCCCTCCGCTGCCAGGGCCTCCGCGATGGCGAGGCCGATGCCCGCCGTCGATCCCGTCACCAGCGCCCGCTTGCCCGAGAGATGAAGATCCATGCCCGTCTCCTTCGCGCGCGGGTCTACCACGCCGCGGAGCGCACGCTCGCGCTCCCGCGCATCTTCCGCTCACACGCCCCGCCTGCTTGCGGCGCCCGGCGCCGCTGCCACGATCGCGCCGGGGTCTCGGACATGAAAGAAGCGCCGCGCGAAAGCGAGCCTGGGCCGTGATTCGCCGCCGCTTTCTCTCACTCGTTCTGGCCTCTCCCATGCTCTCCGCCCCTTCGCGCCGCGCGCGTGATCCGCGCTGCGGCCTCTCCGACCACCTCCGCGCGCTCGCCACGCGGGCCGCGTCCCTCCGCGGCCGCGCGCTCGACGCGATCACATCCATCGAGTCCCTGGAGCGCCGAAAGGCCTGGGCCCGAAGCACGTTTTGGCAGCTCGTGAGCGGAAGCCCGGCGCGCACGCCGCTCGCGCTTCGGACCATGGGTGTCTTGCAGCGCGCGGATCATCGGGTGGAGAAGCTCGTTTACGAGAGCCGACCAGGCCTCTTGGTGCCGGCATTGCTCTATCTCCCCACCGGCCGGAGCGGGCCTTTCCCGGGCGTGCTCTTCCAATCGGGCCACCTCCAAGAAGGCAAAGCGGCACCGGCTTATCAACGTGCTTGTCTCGCGCTCGTCAAACACGGTATCGCCGTCCTCGCCTTCGATCCGGTGGGGCAGGGCGAGCGCCGCCTCCCCACCGATCCAATGGTCCCCGACGATACCCACGATCGCCTCGGATTGCCGCTTCTCCTCACGGGCGGCTCGCTCACCGGGATGATGCTTTGGGACGCGATACGGAGCCTCGATGTCTTGGCCTCCCACCCCGACATCGATGCTCGGCGGCTCGCCTCCTTCGGCCAATCGGGCGGGGGCACCCTCACCATGTTCCTCGCGGCCGCGGACGATCGGCTCGCCGCCGCCGTCCTCTCCAGCGCCAACACCGAGAACGTCGCCACCCTGGATTTCGTGCCTCCCGGCGCCGTCGACGACGCCGAGCAAAACCTCCCGAACGCCGGCCCGCTCGGATTCGACCGCTGGGACACCCTTTATCCTCTGGCGCCGAAACCGCTCCTCGTGCTCGTCAGCACCGAAGATCCGGTGACCACCTATTCACCTCATTATCTGTCGAACGGCGCCGAGGAATGGGCCCGCCTCCAACGCATGTATGCTCTCCTCGGCTGCCCCAGCCACCTCGGTTGGGTCGAGTCGCCCGCGCCTCATCGCCTCTCCCCCGAGCGCCGGGCCGAGGCGGAGCGCTGGCTCGGCCGGTTTCTCCTCGGCGCGCCGGTGACGCCGCACGACGAGGCCAGCCTCGTCCCCGCGCCCATCGAGCAGACCTGGGTCGTCCCCGGCGGCGACGTGACACGCGCCCTCGGCGGGCGGACACCGATGGATCTGATCCGTGCTCGCCCCATCACGACATCGCCTCCGCCCGTCGATCTCCGCGCCTGGATGGGCGCCACGTATCCGGTTCCCTCCGCGCGCCGAGAGGACGAGTCGCTCCTCGAGGTTCGCTCGGCCGAGGAGGTGTGGATTCCAGTGAAGATCCAGCGGCCCCCAAAGGGCTCGGCGCGCGCCGTCGTGCTCGTGGTGGATTCGGCCGCAGAGGAGGATGATTGGTCGGCGCTCGTGGAAGAGGGATATGCCTTCTGCCTCTCCACCATGCGTGGAACAGGCACGCTCCTTCCTTTGCGGAGCGGCGGCGCCTCGGCACATGCCCGCGCCATCTCCATCGAAGATGGTTATGCGTGGGCTTCGTTGATCCTCGGGGAAAGCCTTCTCGCCCAGCGGGTGACGGACCTTCTCGCGGTGGTGGAGGCTTTGCTCGGCGATCCCTCGTTCTCAGGATGTCCATTGGCCCTGGCGGCCCGGGACGCGTCGACCGTGCCGGCGCTGTTTGCGGCGACCATCGATGGGCGGATTGCGCTCCTTCATCTCGACGGTGGCCTCGTGTCCTATCGGAGCGTCGTCGATGCCGAGGTGCCTCGATGCCCTTTGGCCAACATCCAACCAGGGATCCTCACCGTCACCGATTTGCCGAATCTGGTGGCCTCGCTCGCGCCTCGTCCGGTGATCCTCACGGGGCCTGTGGATGGAGCAGGGCATTCGTTGTCGCTCATCGAAGCGCGTGCGCTTCACGGCGCGGCCCCGCACGTCGTTCTCTCCGCGGAGCGTGCTTTCGGCGCGCGGGCGCTTTCGAGCCACCTCGGAGCGCTCTCGCGATGATCGATGGTCGTCACGCCGAGGTGGCTCGTGGGCCGCGCATGCGTACACTGAGCCGCCCCATGGTCCGAACCGTTCAAGCCGTTCGTTACGTCGCTCCATTCCGCGAGGGAGGCTCCGTGCCCGCCCTCGTGGAAGCCGACGACGATGGTCTCTACGTGGTGAAGCTGCGCGGCGCTGGTCAAGGCGCCAAGGCACTGATCGCCGAGCTCGTCTCCGGTGAGCTGGCGCGCGCGGCTGGGCTCGGTGTGCCCGAGCTCGCTTTCGTCGAGCTCGACGCCGCCTTCGGCCGGGCCGAGCCGGATCCGGAGATCTGCGCTCCGCTCGAGGCCAGCGCCGGCCTCAACCTGGGCCTCGATTACCTGCCTGGGAGCATCACCTTCGATCCCGTCGCCGGCCCCGCGCCCGACGCCGAGACCGCGTCGCGCGCCGTGCTCTTCGATGCCTTCGTCGTCAACGTCGATCGCACGCCGCGCAATCCCAACCTGCTCCACTGGCATGCTCGTCTCTGGCTCATCGATCACGGCGCCTCGCTCTACTTCCACCATGGTTGGCGCGCGCAGGACCGCCTCGAGGGCAGCGACGATCCGTTCGTCGAGGTGCGCCAACACGTGCTCCTGCCCTTCGCCGGCGCGCTCGACGCGGCCGCGGCGCATCTCCGCGCGACCTTCGACAAGGCCCTCTTCGAGCGCGTCGCCGCGCAGATCCCGGCGAGCTGGATGAGCCACCGCGACGGCTTCGCCGACGAGCACGAGCACAGCCAAGCCTACGTGGATTGGCTCGAAGCGCGTCTCGCGAAACTGCCCATCATCCTGGAGGAGGCCAAGCGTGCGCGCGCAGAGCTCGTTTGACTACGCCATCGTGCGCGTCGTGCCCCACGTCGAGCGCGAGGAGTTCATCAACGTCGGGGTGATCGTCCATTGCCGCGATCACGAGTTCCTCGCCGCCCGCATCGCATTCGACGAAGCACGCCTCCGCGCGCTCGCGCCCGACGCCGACGTGGAAACCATTCGCCGCCACCTCGACGTCATTCCCCTCCTCTGTGAAGGCGGCCCTCGAAGCGGTCCAATCGGGCAACTGCCTTTGCCCGAGCGGTGGTCGTGGCTCGTGGCCACGCGGAGCACGATCATCCAAACATCGCCCCCGCATACGGGCCTGTGCGAGAGGCCGGAGGGGGCCATGGACAAGCTGATCGACGAGGTGGTGAAGGTCCGGCGCAGGGCTTAGGGCTTGCACGCGCTCCCGCGGGCGTCACCGTGCTTCGCGACGGACGGCGCCGACGGGAGGCCGACATGGCACGTGCAAACCCTCTTCGCGCCGCCGAGCAAACCCTTCCTCCGTCGAGCGGTGTCACCCAAACGCCTCTCGGGCGGGGGAGCCCGTCCATCGTGCTTCCCCCTCGACCCTCGATCCGGAGCTCTTCCGGCCCAATGCCGTCTCTGCGGAGACGAGGGAGCTCAACGACACCATCGCGCGCGCCTTCACCGGTATGCCCGATTGGTGGACCATCGGCGCGCCGGCCGCGCGGGCTTTGCAGGGCGGAGGGGAGAGCCCGTTTCCGGTGGCCGTTCAATCGACGTTGGCGCGGACCCTCCAGATCCCGGGCAAAGCCGGCAAGGTCTCCCTCCGCATCCTCGCGCCCCAGCAGCCGCGCGGCGTCTACCTGCACATGCATGGTGGAGGTTGGGTGCTCGGCGCAGCCGATTTGCAGGATCCGCGGCTCGAAAAGATCGTGGAGGACACGGGGCTCGCGTGCGTGAGCATCGATTATCGGCGCGCGCCGGAGAACCCGTATCCGGCCGCGCCGGACGATTGCGAGGCCGCGGCCTTGTGGCTCGTGGAGAACGCGCGCGCCGAGCTGGGCACCGAGGCGTTCGCCATCGGCGGCGAGTCGGCGGGCGCGCACCTCTCGGTGGTGACGTTGCTGCGCCTGCGCGACAAGCATGGATATCGAGGCTTCCGCTGCGCGAATCTGGTGTTCGGGGTCTTCGATCTCGGCATGACGCCGAGCGCGCGCGCCGCCGGGGATGCGCCGGCGTTCCTCCGCACCATCGACATGGTGAAGTTCATCGGCGCATTCCTCGGGGACCACGGCGACCCGCGCGAGCCGGACGTGTCACCGCTCCATGCCAATCTCCACGACCTGCCGCCCGCGCTCTTCACGGTAGGCACGCTCGATCCCCTGCTCGACGACACGCTCTTCATGCACGCTCGCTGGATCGCGGCCGGCAACGAGGCGGCGCTCTCCGTCTATCCGGGCGGCAAACATGGTTTTCACTATTTCCCCTGCTCCATCGGGGTCTCGGCCATCACCCAGATGAATGCCTTCCTCGCGCTGGCGGCGGACGACGCCCCTCGTGCGGAGATGTGACCGACGAGGCTGCTGTGCGGTCCGCAGCGGGGGTAGCAGGACGGTGAAAAACGTCGCGAGCGCCCCGAAGCGAGGGAGCGCGACCGAGGAATCCTCGGCGATTTTGAGGGAGCGCGACCGACGATTCGGGGCGCGAAGCCGTTTATCGCCGTCCTGCTAACAATCGGCAACATGCGCGTTGCAGGCGGGCAACAATCGCATCGTACCTCTGCTGCGTGGTGCGGGCTTCGGCCCTTCGTCCACGCGCCGTCTCCGGCGTTCCACGGAGCACGACAAGGAGCCCTGCATGCGGTTTTCATCGAGATCGTTCGTGAGCAGCCTGGGGTGGGCCATGCGCGCGCTGGGCGTGGGGAGCATCGGTGTGGCCCTCGCCGGATGCAGCCTGTTCGACGACAGCAGCTCGGACACCGCGGAGACAGCCACGCTCGACGCCGTTCCTCCCTCGACCGAGACCGGCACGGTGACGCTCACCGACACCGGAAGCGGCACCACGCAAGTGGCCATCACCACCGCCGGTGGGGACGACACCGGCGCTCAATCCGCCGTGATGCGCACGGGTGTCTGCGGGAGCGACGGAGATGTCTTCGCCATCCTCAACAACGTGCAAGCGCGCGCCAGCATCACCACGATCGCCTACGATCTCGCCTCGCTCACCGGCGGCAAATACTACATCGACATCCACAGCTCGACCGACGTCACCACGGTCGTGGCCTGCGGCCAGGTCCCTTAGAGCGTTCGCTCGCCGGCTGGAGCAAGCGTGCCTGCCCCGTGGCCATTTCGCCGGTGTTGACGTTCGCCATCTCATTTCCTATGAGCTGCGTTCCTCTCGAGATGTGTCTCGGAGCAGGAGTGTCCTGCGCGCTGCTGCCCCATAACCATTTTACGGGTGGTTGACGTTCGTCATTCATTCTTCGTGTGCCGCGCTCCTCTCGAGATGTCTCGGAGCAGGAGTGTCCTGCTCGCCGCTGACCCATGGCCGACGTGCTGGGCGAGGCTCGTGATCGGGCTCGTTTGCCCGCATTCGATGGTCCGCAGGTGGACACGAAAGCTTCGTCGCTCGCAATGGTGACCGGCGCGCCGCCGTGTTGTGTGTCAGAGGAGCGCAATCGAGCGAGCCAGCCGCTTCTCGAATGGCGTCGTCGTAACAATGCTTCATATTCGAGCAACACGCCCCATACAGCGTGGTGCCAATTTGATCGTGAATCGGCGGCCCGTGGCGCCGCCGAGACAGGAGACGAAATGGTCTCAGTCGAAAGGGTCACTGGTCGTCTGTTCGAGATCCGCTTCTCTGCGCCGGCTCGGCGCGGAGAGTTCGACGAGCTGGACGAGGCCATGCGCAAGCACCTCGCCGATCTCCACGCGCTGCCGGTGATCTGCATGGACCTCCGCGGAGCGTCGGTGCTCGATCCGCTGAGCACCGCGCTCGTCATCGAGCGCATGCGCGTGGGCGAGCGGCGCTTCGAGCGGGAGGCGCTCCTCCTGCCCGCGGACAACGCGATCGTCGAGATGCAAACGGAGCGGCTCCTCCGCGCAGCGCCGCTCGAGAACAGGCGAGCCTTCCGCTCCGCAGCGGAGCTCGCGACATGGCTCGACGATGTGCTCACCGCGCGTGAGCGAGCGCGCCTCATCGCGTTCCTCTGCGCCGTGCGCCCTCTTCCCAAACACCATGGTAGCACCCATGATGTCGAGCCGTCTCCTCCGCTCCGGCGGGCGTCGCCGTCTCCGCGCGTGGAGGGCGCGCGAGAAGAGGCCAACGTCTCGGTGGTGAAGCCCCCGGCAGCGCGGCTGCTCCGCACCGCGGGCCGATGACGAAACGCCGGCGACGCGTCATCACGTTGCCGAAGACGACATCGTCCGATGCAGCTCGACGTGCAGGCCGAGCCTTCCTGATCGCGACCTCGCCGTCGCTGGCATGGGCTCACATGCGTTTCGAGAGGCGCTCTCGATCGGGCGCCGTTTGCGGCGAGATCTCTCGTCGCCTATCCATGGCTCCCACGACAACGACGCTCGCGCTGGGGGGCTCCGCCGAAACAATGCTTCACATTCGAGCAACATCGCCAACATAGGTTGATGGCAAGGTCGATCCTGCTTCGGTGGCTCGTGGTGCTGCCGGGACAGGAGACGAGATGGTCTCGGTCGAGAGGGTCGCTGGCCGCCTGTTCGAGATCCGTTTCTCCGCGCCTTCGCGACGCGGGGAGTTCGACGAGCTGGACGAGTCCATGCGCAAACAGCTCAATGGGCTCCGCGTTCCACCGGTGATCTGCATGGACCTCCGCGGAGCGGCGGTGCTCGATCCGCTGAGCTCCGCGCTGGTCGTGGAGCGCATGCGCGTGGGCGAGCGGCGCTTCGAGCGCGAGGCCCTCCTCGTGCCGGCGGACAACGCCATCGTCGAGATGCAAGCGGCGCGGCTGCTCCGCGCGGCGCCGCACGATCGCAGGCGTGCCTTCCGCTCCGCCGCGGAGCTCGCCAAATGGCTCGATGCCGTGCTCACGCCGCGCGAGCGCGCCCGCCTCGGTGCGTTCCTCTGCGAAGATCCCGCTCCCCCAAGGCCGAGAGCAAACCTCATGACGCCCCGCCGTCGCCGCCGCCTGCGAATACGGTGAAAGGAGCCGTGGAGAGCGCCATGATGTCGCCGCTCCGGCCCACGGGTCGGTGACCCGAGCGATGGTGTATCGTCTCCGCGCCACCGCGTGAAGGATGGGATGAGAGATGCGATGTCGCCCGCGCGGGCGACATCGTGTTTCCACATCGGAACGACAGCCCAGCGACGATTGCGATCGAGCTCGCTCAGGCCCTCATCGGGGGCCGTTCGACGAATGCCCGAGATCCCTCGGTAGGCGGACGAGGAGGGCGCGGCTTGCGCCCTGGGGGAAGACCCTTGTGCAGTGCACGCCGTTCGCTGTTGGCGGTGCCGGGCGCGTCCACGCCCTCCTCACCCGACTTCGCTGCTCGGGGCACCTCCTTGTCATCGAGGCGGGTCGGTTCGAACCGCGAAGAGCAGGTTAGGATAGCCATGTTGGCGCGAGGTGACCCGCGTATTGCCGATTGTTTCAGCGCGGTCAGGAATGCGTGCTCATGGGTGCGTGGCGTGATGGATCCACGCTTGGAAGGTGCACGAGAATGGCAGTTCCCTGGTCGGGAGCGGTGGAGAGGCTCACGCGGCCGCCGTGCGCTTCCACGATGCGACGCACCAGCGAGAGGCCGAGACCGACGCCGCCCGTGCGGCGATCGCGGCTGGCGTCGCCGCGATAAAAGGGCTCGAAGGCGCGCTCGGCCACGTGCGGCGCCATGCCGGGGCCGTCGTCGCGCACCTCGATGTCGAGCCCATCCCCCTCGGGCGCGGCCACGATCTCCACGCCCGCCGGCGCGGGCGCGTGCTTCACGGCGTTGTCGAGCAGGTTGTCGAGCGCGCGCCGCATCATCACTTGATCGCAGCGCACGATGGGCAGAGGCCGGGAGATTCGCACCGTGAGGGCGCGATCGGGATAGAGGCTGCCGAAGCGGGCGCGCGAGCGCTCGACGAGGGCGTCGAGGGCCACGTCGTCGAAGCGCATGGGCACGCTTCCGGCGCCGACCTTCCCTTCGGCGAGATCGAGCTTGGCCGCGGTGAGCACGTCCTCCACGAGGCGATCGAGCTCGGCGAGATCGTGGGCGATCTCGGTGAGGTAACGCTGCACGCGGGCCGGGTCGCCTTCGCTGGCCAGCTCCAGCACGACGCGGATGCGCGAGAGCGGCGTGCGCAGCTCGTGCGAGACGTTGGCGAGCAGCTCCTTCTCGGCGCGCACGAACGAGGCGATCCGCGCGGCCATCTCGTCGAAGGCGCGCGCGAGATCGCCGATCTCGTCGGTCCGTTGGAGCGCGACGCGCGTGCTCAGATCGCCGCCGCCGAGGCGGTGCGTCGCTCGCTCGAGCGCGAGGATGGGGCGCACGAGCGAGCGTGAGAGCGGCACCGAGGCGATGGCGGCGAGCACGAGGCAGGCGCCGAGGACGAGGAGCACGCGGGTCCTCGGGAACGCCGGAAAGTGGTGCCGCATGACGGCGTAGCCGAACGGCGCGCCGCGATGGTCGAGGCGCGCGACGAGCACGTCGGGCTCCGAGGGCACCGCCCGCTCCCCGTTGCTCGCTGCATCCAGCGCGCGTCGGGTCGCGACGAGCGGCGGCGAGGTGTTGGAGGCGACGAGGGTGTCCGAGCGATCGTAGACCGAGATCTCCGTGCCGGTCTGCGTGCGCGTGTCCGCGAGCTCGCGCGCGAGCGCGGTCGGATCGTCGAGGGAGACGGCGGCGTGCTGCGCGAGCCACAGCGGGAACGTGTCGCGGTTGCCGCGCATGGCCGGCTCCACCAGCAAGCGGAAGCCGAGCACGATGAAGACGGCCATCAGCACGAGGAGCGCGAAGCCGTGGATGATCACGCGGCTCAAGATCCCCACGCGGCGGTGCGGCGGCGTCACGAGGCCTCGCCGCCGGCGGTCAGCATGTAGCCGAGGCCGCGCACGGTGCGGATGAGCGTGGGGCGCCGGGGATCGTCGCCGAGCTTCTGGCGGAGGCGCGAGATGCGCACGTCGATGGAGCGGTCGAAGGCTTCCTCGCTGTTGCCGTCCGCGAGCTCGAGGAGCTGCTCGCGCGTGAGCACGTGGCCGCTGCGCTCGACGAGCGCGCGGAGGAGCTGGAACTCGCTGGCGGTGAGCGTGACGTCGGCGCCGGCGAGCGTGACACGCAAGGAGGTCGGGTTGAGCACGAGCTGGCCTGCGCGCAGCACCTCGGCGCGCGGGCCGACGTTGCCGCTCGCGCGCCGCACGAGCGCGTGCACCCGCGCGAGCAGCTCGCGCGGTGAGAACGGCTTGACCATGTAGTCGTCGGCGCCGAGCTCGAGCCCGAGCACGCGATCGACCTCCTCGGCCCGCGCGGTCAAGAGGAGGATGGGGATCGCGGTGCGCTTCCGCAGCGCGCGGCAGACGTCGAAGCCGTCGCGACCCGGGAGCATGACGTCGAGGATCACCACGTCGAACGCCTGCTTCGCTTGCAACGCGAGCCCCTGCTCGCCGTCGCGCACGTGCACCACCACGACACCGCGCTCGGTGAGGTACTCGGCCGTGAAGAGGGCCAAGCGGTCGTCGTCTTCGACGAACAAGGCGCGGATCGGAGGGCTCATCGGGGCAAGCGTAGGTCTCGGGCGCGCCCCACGGTACCGCTGAAACAATTGGTAATATCGCCACAACACACGCGCAAAGTCGGTGCCCCACATCGGTGTCATGGCCACCACGACTCCCGATCCGACGGCCGGCGCCGACGACGTCGCGGCGCTCCTCGGCACGGAGCCCCGTCCTCGCAAGCGCTCGGTCATCCGACTCACGTTGCTGTTCGTCGCGATCGCGATCCTCGGGGCCGCGGGCTTCTTCGTCGTGCGCCGCGGCGGCCCGGGCTCCGGGCCGAAGTACCGGACGGCGGAGGTCGCGCGCGGCGATCTGCGCGTGACCATCACCGCCACGGGGACCCTCCAGGCCACCACCACCGTCGAGGTCGGCGCCGAGGTGAGCGGGCGCATCCTCAAGATGACGGTCGACGCGAACGACGCGGTGAAGAAGGGGCAAGTGCTCGCGGTGATCGATCCGGAGCAGCTCCGCGCCGCGGTCGATCAAGCGAGCGCGCAGCTCGCCGCGGCCGATGCCTCGATTCGGGAGGCCACGGCCACGCGCGACGAGACGAAGCTCGCCGCCGAGCGCGCGCGCGCGCAGGTCAAGGAGGGGCTCGCCTCGCAGAAGGATCTCGAGTCCGCCGTCGCCGCCGCGAGCCGCGCCGAGGCGCAGGCGGCGAGCGCGGGCGCGAACGCGGCGCTCGCGCGCGCGGTGCTGGTCTCGGCGAAGAGCAAGCTCGACAAGGCCACCATCGTCTCGCCCATCGACGGCGTCGTGCTCTCGCGATCCATGGAGCCCGGGCAGACGGTGACCGCGGGCTTCTCGACGCCGGTGCTCTTCAAGATCGCCGAGGACCTCACGCGCATGCGCCTCGACGTCGACGTCGACGAGGCCGACGTCGGCCGCGCGCACGAGGGCCAAGAGGCGTCGTTCACGGTCGAGGCGTACCCCGCGCGCTCGTTTCCCTCGCGCGTGCTCCTCCTGCTCAACGAGCCGAAGACGTCCTCGAACGTGGTCACGTACAAGGGCCGCCTCGCGGTCGACAACGGCGAGCGGGTGCTGCGCCCGGGCATGACGGCGACGGCGACCATCGTCTCCGATCTCAAGCCCGGCGTCGTGCTCATCCCCAACGCGGCGCTGCGCTTCGTGCCGCCGGCGATGGGCTCCGGGCCTGGCGGCGGCGGGCCTCCCGGCATGGGCCCGAAGCGCGTCGGCGAGGTCGTCGACAAGGATCGCAAGAACGTCTACGTCGTCGAGCCGACCGGCCTGCGCAAGGTCGCCGTGCGCGTGGGCGCGACCGACGGAACCAACACGGAGCTCCTCTCCAACGAGATCGGGCCCGGCGCTCAGCTCGCCGTCGACACCGCGAAGAAGGAGTGACGTCATGGCGCCTCCCCTCATCGAGCTCCGCGACGTGAGCCGTGTGTACGGCGAAGGCGAGTCCGAGGTGCGCGCCCTCGATCACGCGAGCCTCTGCATCGACGAAGGCGAGTTCGTGGCCGTCATGGGCGCGAGCGGATCGGGCAAGTCGACCTGCCTCAACATCCTCGGGTGCCTCGATCAGCCGAGCTCCGGCGCGTACCTCTTCCGCGGCGTCGACGTGAGCCGCTTGAGCGACGAGGGCCTCTCGCTGCTGCGCCGCCGCTACCTCGGCTTCGTCTTCCAGAGCTTCAACCTGCTCGCGCGCACGTCGGCGCAGGAGAACGTCGAGCTGCCCCTCATCTACCGGCGCGTCCCTGCGGCCGAGCGGCGCGTGCGGGCGCGGCGCGCGCTCCACGACGTCGGCCTCGCCGGCCGCGAGGAGCACACGCCCGCCGAGCTCTCGGGTGGCCAGCAGCAGCGCGTCGCCATCGCCCGCGCCATCGTCACCGACCCCGCGATGATCTTGGCCGACGAGCCCACGGGCAACCTCGACTCGACCAAGAAGAGCGAGATCATGAGCCTGCTCCGCACGCTCAACCGCGAGCGCGGGATCACCGTGGTCATGGTCTCGCACGAGCCCGACATGGCCGCGTGGACGAAGCGCATCGTCACGTTCCGCGACGGCGCCGTCGCCGAAGATCGGAGGCAGGGCTGATGCTCTGGAGCACGTTCGCCATGGCGCTCCGCGAGCTGCGCCGCAACACCATGCGATCGGTGCTGACCACGCTCGGCATCATCATCGGCGTGGGTGCAGTCATCGCGCTGGTGACGCTGGGCCGCGGCGCGACCGTCAAGGTGACGAGCGAGATCGCCGCGATGGGCAAGAACCTGCTCATCGTCATGCCGGGCGCCGAGCGGCGCGGGCCGATCAGCGCGGGCGCGCGCGGCTTCAAGCGCGAAGACGGCCGCGCCATCGAGCGCGAGGTCGCCGCCGTCGGCGAGATCGCGCCCAGCGTGGGATCGAGCGCGCTCGTGGTCGCGGGCAACAAGAACTGGAGCACCCAGGTCAACGGCTCGACCAACGCGTTCTTCTCCGTGCGCGGGTATGCGCTCGCCACGGGCCGCACCTTCTCGGACGCGGAGCTCCTCGGCGGCACGCCCGTGTGCGTGCTCGGCGCGACCGTGCAGCGCGAGCTCTTCGCCGCGCAGGATCCGCTCGACACCGCCATCCGCGTGGGCTCCGTGTCCTGCAAGGTCATCGGCGTGCTCGCGTCCAAGGGCACGAGCAGCTTCGGCCCCGATCAGGACGACTTCGTGGTCATGCCCCTCTCCCTCGTGCAGCGGCGGTTCACCGGCTCGACCGACGTGGGCAGCTTCTTCGTCAGCGCGGTCAGCGATCAGGAGGTCGACCACGCCAAGCAGCAGATCACCGCGCTCCTGCGCGAACGCCGCCGCATCGCCACCGGCCAGCCCGACGACTTCACGGTGGAGGACACGAAGCAGATCGCCAACGCCTTGAGCAGCGTGACCACCGCGCTCACCGCGCTGCTCGGCGCCATCGCGGCGGTGAGCTTGTTGGTCGGTGGGATCGGGATCATGAACATCATGCTGGTCTCGGTCACCGAGCGGACCCGCGAGATCGGCCTGCGCATGGCCATCGGCGCGCTCGCGGACGAGGTGCTGCTGCAGTTCCTCGTCGAGGCGGTGGCGCTCTCCACGCTCGGCGGCCTGCTCGGCATCGCGTTCGGCGTGGGCCTGAGCGCCATCGCGTCACGCGCCTTCACGCTGCCGCTCGTGCTCCAGCCCGACATCCTCCTGGTCGCGGTCGGCTTCTCCGGCGCCATCGGCGTCGCCTTCGGCTACGTCCCCGCCCGCAAAGCCGCGCGCCTCCGTCCCATCGAAGCGCTCCGTCACGAATGAGCGCGCTCGGTGCTCGCTCGCGGAGTCAGAAGGTGACCGAAAAGCCGACGCAAGGCCCGAAGCGGCGCGACCTTCACGTTGGCGCGGGTGGTTCGAGGTATGGGAGGCTCCACGGGTCCAGGGCTCGCTTGCGAGCCCGCCTGGGCCGGTGCCCGTGGAGGGAAAGGAGCGGCGCTCCTTTCCTGGGACTTAACCCAGGAGCTCGGAGCGGAAGCGGCGGGCGTACTGCACCATGCGCGTGAGCGCGTTTTCGATCTCGGAGTAGTCGAGCGACTCGGTGGGCAGCTCGGCGCAGAGGATGACGGCGCGGCTGCGATCGAGGGCGAACTTGGCGAGGTGCATGTCGCGGTTCATCGCGAGGAGGCGGCGCCCCAAGTCTTCGGCTTTGTATTCGCCAGGCGCGAGCATGGGGAGGATGCTGAGCACCACCCAGTTCTTGGTCCACTGCACGAAGAACGGCGGCAGCTCGCCGGCATCGGCCGACGCGGGCGGGCGGATGCGGAGCGTGCTCTCGTCGACGGTGGTCGTGGAGAAGCCGAGCTTCGTGATCCAGCTCTCGAGGGTCGGAAGGTCGGTCACGGAGGAAGCGTCCACCGAGCGCGGCCTTCTGGCAAGATCCGCTCGGCCGGCGAGCACGCCTTCGTCGCCGAAGGCTGCGCGCGAAGGCTCACAAGCAGAGCACGGCCTCGGCCCCGCGGGCCGCGATCTTGGCTTCGAGCAGGGTGAGCAGCGCGGCGCGTCGTTCCGCGAGCTCGGTGCGCACGCGCGGCGTGAGGAGCCAGGTCTCGAAGCCGCCGTCGGTGAAGACGGCATCCGCGCGCTCGCGATCGAACGCGAGCAGCGCATCCCGGAGCCCGCGGGGAAAGCGCGCCGTCGTGCGCAGGCGGCGGAGCATGCGATCGAGGACGGACGCCTCCGGTCGCCACGGGAACGCGGTGCCGTTGTCGGCGAGCACGAGCGCGTGGCCCGCGAGCAGCACGTTGCGGCGCGCCACGTTGGCCGAGAGATAATCGAGGACCCGCATCTCCACGTAGTCGCGGAGGAGCGCGGGATCTTCGCCCGGCATCGGCTCCGGCGAGCTCGCCCAGATCTCCCAGGTCGCAGGCTCGCGGCCGTGCTCCGGATCGATGGGCCGCGCGGTGAGCTTCGTCCACGGTGCGCCTGCGTGCGGCACCGCATGGGCGGACACGAGCGCATCGACGGTGCCGTCGTTGAGGATGCGCGCCTCGTGCAGCACGCCGCGCGCCTCCGCATCGGCGCCCGCGCCCGCGAGCTCGCCGGTGCCGAAATGACGAAGCGCCGCGACCGGCACCACCCGCGCCCCGAGCGCATGCGCCAGCCGGTAGAAGGCGAGGGGATGACGGTGGGCGGTGGGCTCGGCGCCGAGCGCGAGCTGGATCTCCACGCCCCGCCGCCCCTCCGGCGCGCCGAGCACCGCATCGAACGTCCCCCGCGCCGCGAGCGGACGATGCGCGACCGCGAGCGACACGAGCGGCGCCGCTTCGAGGACGCGCTCCTCCGGATCGACGACCCGCGGCGGGAGCGCGACCGCGGAATTCGTTGGAGCACCAACGATTCCGGACGACGCCGTCACGACGGCTGCCGGCGCGACGCCGGATGCCGGCGCCGTTGCTCCCGCGGTCGTGGCGGTGATCGCGTTCGCGGAGGCGCTCGTCGACGCCGAAGGCTTCGGGGCGTGGCCTCGCTCGCCGCAGGCGACGAGGAGCGCCGCGGCGGCGAGGAGGGCGAGCCTCACGGGAGCACGCGCTCGCGCAGGAACTTCTCCACGCGCGCGGCCACGAGATCTTTGCGCTCGAGGGGCACCACGTGCGTCGCGCCCGGCACCATGAGGAGCTCGGAGTGCGGCATGGCCGCGGCCATCTCCTCGGCGTAGCGGGGCGGCGTGAAGGTGTCGCGGTCGCCGGCGATCACCAGCGCGTGCGCTGCGATCTGCGGGAGCAGATCCGCCGCCGAGTGCTCGCCCGCGGAGTGGAGCATGCGCAGGAACATGGGCACGTCGATGTCGACCATGTGCTTCATGTACGGCATCAAGTCTTCGGGGCGGATGGCGGCCTTGTCGACCTCGCCGGTGGCGAGCGCCACCTGCAGCGCGATCTCCGGCGGCACGCGGCTCCAGATGGCGCGCGCGATCTCGGGGAACGCCTCGACCTTCGCGATCACGCCCGGGAGGAGCTGCGCCATCACGTTCGTGCCCTTGAACGTGTGCGTGATGCGGCCGGACGATCCGCACACGAGCACGACGCCGCGGATCTTCTCGGGCCGGATGCGGACGTGCTCGAGCACGACCTGGCAACCCATCGAGTGGCCGAAGAGGACGACGTCGGGATCGCCGAGCGTGCGGCGGACGGCGTCGAGATCGCGCGCGTGCTCGGCGAGCTCGACGGCCGTGGGATCGACGGGCGTCGCGCTGCGGCCGTGACCGCGGTAATTCCAGTGCGCGACGCTCACCTGCTGCGCGAGGTCGTCCCAGAGGTATTTCCAGATGAAGCCGTCGCAGGCGATGCCGTCGCAGAGGATGGCGGTGACGGGCGACGGGCCTTCGCGGCGCCGCACGTAGATGCGGGTGCCGTCTCGGCCGGCGGCGAAGTGGGCAGTGGACATCAGCGCGCAGTCTAGTTCACCCGGCGGGGGCACGCGCCCCCGCCGCCCCATCGGCGAAGCCGCTGGGGCCCCACCACCCCGCGATCCACCCGAGATTCAAGGGACGTTTCGCCGCTTCGGGCCTCGCGAAGATCGCGTTCGGAGGCGTGAGAGCGAGCCAGCGAGGCCGCCCGCCGGATCTCGACGATCCGATGCGCTTGCCCGGTCGCGGCTCGACAAAGCAAAGCCGCACGGACACGCGCGAAGGCGTGTCCGGCGGCCGGAGAACGAGCTCACGAGCCCGCTTGGAAAGCAGGCTCCTGGGCTCGATGGGGTGGGAGACGGCGCGGCTCGAAGAGGGCTTTCTGCCCGCCCGAGCTGCACGTCAGCAGGACGGAGCCCAAAGAACGGCGGGAATCACGGGCAGAACGTCACTCGCCGGTGTCGTCCTCGTCCCCATTCACGTCGTTCACGCTGGGTAGCTTCTTGATCTCGATACGCGCCAGCTTCCAAGCGCGTTGCACGACCCACGAGAGGGAGCGGTCGAGCCGGGCGGCTTCCTCCTTGATCTCCTGGAGCATCGACTCGGGAAAGTAGAGGCTCTGCTTGCGCTTGTCCGTTTTCGTCGCGTCGAGCGTGGCGGCGGCGGCGGCGGCAGCGGCAGCGTTCTTGAGGGCATCCTTGTCGTTCATATGCGTTGCGGCTCCTGCTCCCTCCCAGACGTGGCCCTAGGGTACGCAAGAAACTCCGGGAAGGAACTGGTTTTTATCGCACCTTTGCACCGGGCGCAGCCTCGCGTACGACGTAGGCTGGCCCTGATGCGGGCTGCCCCTCCGGTCCGTACCGGGCGCGCGGTGCGAAAGGCGGCGTTTCCACGGGCCGCATGTCATCGGTCGATCTCCCCCAAAATCGCCGAGAATTGCGGGCTTTTCGAGCGGGCCTTCACGCGCGCCGATCGCGCTCGGGCAGCACGAGCACGGCCCGGGCGGCGAAGAGATCGGGCACGATGTAATCGGCGACGCTTGCGAAGCCGTCCGTGCCGTGCTCCGGCACCGCGATGACGCACATGCCTGCTGCGTGACCCGCGGTGGCGCCCGGGAGCGAGTCCTCGAAGACCACGCACGCCGCCGGCGAAATGCCGATGTCCTGGGCAGCTTTCAAGAAGATGTCGGGCGCCGGCTTGGGCGAGGCCACCGTCTCGCCGGAGACGATCGCCGTCACGCGCGCGGTGAGGGCGAAGCGATCGAGCACCCCGCGGATGAGCCGCATCGGTGACGACGACGCGACCGCGATGGGCAGGAGACCTTCGCTCGCGTCGAGCAGCTCGAGCAGGCCGGGCTTGAGCGCGAGCTCGCCCACGCGCGAGAGAAAGTCCTCCATGATGGCGCGCGTGTCTGCGGCGATGTCGACGGGGAAGCCGAACGTCTCGCTCATGGTGCGGAGCGTGTACGCCGTGCCCCGGCCGGTGCAGGCGACCGCGTGCGCATGGGTGAAGTCGGCGCCGCGCGCCGCCGCGAAGTCGCGCTCGACGGCGAACCAGAGCGGCTCGCTGTCGACCATGAGGCCATCCATGTCGAGCAGAAGACCGCGGGGAGAGAACTTTTCAGCGCGCTGGGAAGGGTGGGTCATTCGAGCCCGCGGAGCCTAGTCGCTCCACACGGAAAACGCTTGCGCGCGAGCGCATCGGAGGCGAACGATGACCGCGCTACGAGGAGGCTTGGACATGCGTTGGAACTTGGGGGGCTTGGGCTTTTTGCTCACCGTCGTCACGGCGGTCGGCTTCACGGCGTGCGGGAGCAGCGTCGAGGTCACGTTCGGCACCAGCGGCACGGGCGGCAGCGGCGGCGTGGGCGGCGGCGGCGGCGCCCCGAACACGTCGGTGGTGGTCGTGAGCGCGTCGTCGAGCGGCGACGTGTCGAGCACCGCCGCAACCGCCAGCAGCGGCACCAGCGTGTCGAGCTCGTCCGGCGGCGGCAACCCGTTGTGCGAGCAAGGTTGCAAGCACCTCGAAGACTGCAACTTCGGCTTCACCTGCCAGCAGTTCAACATCGACTGCGCCACCGTCGGCAACGACTACGACTGCGTCCTCGACTGCGTGAACAACACGCCGTGCGCGAACCTCGGCTTCCAGACCGTGATGGCCTGCTACCAAGGCTGTCAGGGCGGGACGTCGTCGTCGTCGTCGTCGGCATCGTCCGCTTCGTCGGCATCGTCTGCATCGTCGGCGTCATCCGCATCGTCGGCGTCATCCGCGTCGTCGGCCTCGAGCTCGTCGGGCGGTAGCCCGATGGCGTGCACCGGCTGCCTCTTCCAGCAGTGCCAGCAGCAGGCCTTCGCCTGCGGGACCAACGGGCAGTGCATGGGTTGGCTCCAGTGCGTCAACGGATGCAATCAGCAGACGCCGCCCAACCCGCAGTGCACGTTCAACTGCGACGCGCAGTACCCGAACGCCAAGGCGCTCTATCAGCCCGTCTACGCGTGCTCCTGCTCGAAGTGCAGCACGCAATGCTCGGGCACCGACCCGTGCGCCCACGTCCCCGACGCCGGCCCGTAGCTCGCACCGCGAGCGTTTCCAAACGCGCCGCAGCCCGCGTGATGAGCGTGCTCCCCAAGCATGCTCATCGCGCCCCGAAGGGCTGGATCTGGAGGGTCGAAGGCCACATTGGGGGGCTGAACGCCGGACGCTCGCCCCAAAGGGCATGAATCCCGCCCCAAAGGGCATGAATCCCGCCCCAAAGGGCACGCGTCCCGCCCCAAAGGGCGAGACTTGGAGCCCTTCGGGGCACCAATGAGGCCCTTTGTGGCTGGATTCCGGCCCCGAAGGGCACCGATGCGGCCTTTGGGGCCGGCGTCGAGCGGGGAAGGGCCAGCGTGGAGCCCAAAGGGCCGGCGTGGAGCCCTTGGGGCTCGATCACGGAAGAGAGAAGGAACGCAAAGGCGCAAAGGCGCAAAAAGGCGGGGGAGAATGAGCCTTTTTGTTTTTTGCGTCTTTGCGTTGAATCCGACTTGGCTCGCGGCCATCGCGGAGCGCGAGGGCGCTCTGCCATCAGCGAAGCGCGGCGATCACTTGCCGTCCGTCTTCGTCTCCGAGTTCTTCGTCCACGTGCACTGCTTGTTGTACGGGTCCTGCGGGGCCTTGCAGACTTCGATGTAGGCCGCGCGCTTGCCGCAGCCGGTGACGCCCGTCGTCTCGCGATCGATGCCCACGAGGCGGAGCTGATCCTCGGGGCAATTCAGGTCGAAGGAGGCGCGCTTCAAGAGCTGGTTGTCGGTGGCGAAGCACCCCGGGATGACGACGGCGCCGAGACAGACGAGGGCGGCTCGAACGAGCGTCGTAGGCATGGCGAAGGCTCCGTGGCGGGCGTGAGATCGCAACGGCGATCGATGGCCCGGCCCGCGCGCCTTACCGCGCGGCGAGGAGCAGGACAACGGCAAGCACGCACGGATGCGGACCGAAGATGATGGTCCGCTCCGAGCGTGCGGCACGGTGGTTTGCGGTCAGGCGTGGAGGCGATCGAGATCGGCTTCGGCCTGCCGCTTGGCGACGGCGGGCGAGAGGCCTTCGCTCACCTTCTTGCGGGTGAGGATCGAGCGCAGGCGGCGCTGCGCGGTGTATTGCACGGCGGCCCAGCCGGCGAGGCACACCAGCGCGAAGACGACGGACAGCGAAGGCGTTCCATCGGAGCTCGCGAGGGCTGCGCCGCCGGCGACCGCGAGCGCGACCGCGAACGTCATCCACGTGGTGAACGTCTGCTTGGCCTCGGTCAGATCGGCCTCGGTGACCGGGACCTCGCCGTGCGTGTCGTGCGCGTCGCGGATCAGGCGATCGATCTCGAGCGCGCTCGGCGTTCCGCCATCCAACCTGCTCAACATCCGATCCTCCAATGCTTCTGTGGGTTCGTTCGATGGGATTGCCCGCTTCGTGCCGGGCTTCGTTCAGTTCATGGCCGCGATGACGCGATGCGATCTCGGGGCCTCGGGCGCCTCCAGGGCGCGGATGATCTCGGTGGCGTCGTCGACGTTCGCGAACGTCCGCGCAGCGAGGAAGTGACGCAGCATCCCCGCGCTCGCGAGGCTCTCCTCGATGCGCTCGGGGACGCCGGAGATCGCCACCTTGGTGCCGCGGATGGCGAGGAACTCGGCGACGTACTGGAGCTCCGCGAGGCCGTCGCCGTCGGCGAAGGGGACCGCCGAGAGATCGAGGACCACGTAGCGCGGCCACGGCGTCTCGAGCAGCGCGCGGAGGCGACCCTGCGCGAGGAAGGTGAGCGAGCCTTGCACGTGCGCGACGAGCACGTCGGGGCGGCCGTCGAGGTTGTGATCGAGCGGCGCCGCCGAGGCGCGCGCGTCGAGGCTCACCTCGCGCGTCGAGAGCTGCACGCGGCACGCCTCGGAGAGCTTCACCGCGAGCACGAGGAGCAGGCCGAGGCCCACGCCGGCGAGGAAGCTCGTGGCCACGATGGCGACCGCCGTCACCACGACGATGCACGCGTTCATGCGCGCGTTCGCCCACATGGCGCGGATCTTCTTGATGTCGAGGAGGCGGACGCCGACGACGAGCAGGATGGCCGCGAGCGCCGGGATGGGGACGATCGCGAGCACCGGCCCGGCGAAGAGCATCGCCAACAGGAGCAGGCCCGCCTGCGCGAGCGGGGCCGCGCGGGTGCGCGCGCCGGCGTCGACGGCCACGGTGGCGCGGATGACGGCGCCCATCACCGGCAGGCCGCCGAAGAGCGCGGACACGACGTTGGCGAAGCCCTGCGCGACGAGCTCTTGGTCGAGATCGGCCGCGTCCTTGTCGGTGGCCTTGGTGATGTTGTCGATCGACAGCGCCGAGAGGAGCGAGCCGAGCGAGGCGAGCACCACCAGCGTGACGATGGAGGGCGCGAGGGCCACCAGATCGACGCCCGCGAACGCCGGCCACGCGGGCGTGGGCAGGTGCGACGGCAGCGCGCCCACGCGGGTGACGTCGAGCTTCAGGAGCCACGTGCCCGCCGTGACCACGACGAGCCCGACGATCACCGCGGGCACCTTCTTCTGCACGCGCGGCAGGAACACCATCGTCGCGATCAGCACCGCGCCCACGGCGACGCCGACCCAACCCACGATGGCGAGGTGCTCCAGCAGGATGATGTCCGCGATCGATCCGACCCCATGCGGGAGACCGAGGAAACGCGGGATTTGACGGGCCAAGATGAGAAGGCCGATGCCGGCGGTGAAGCCGTGCATCACGGGGCTCGGGACCCGCTTGGCGATGCGGCCCACGCGGAGAAAGCCGAGCGCCATCTGCGCGAAGCCGGCGAGGAGCACCGCGACGGCGAGGCCCGCGAGCCCGTGGGCCCTCACGATCTCCGCGGTCACCGGCACCAGCGCCGCCTCCGGCCCCGTGAACTGGAGACGCGCGCCGCCGAGCAAGCCGGCGGTCAAACCGGCCACGACGGCGGTGACGAGGCCGACGCCCGCGGGCAGGCCCGAAGCGATCGCGAGCGCGAGGTTCAGCGGCAGCGCGACGCAGACGACGGTGAGGCCCGCGGAGAGGTCACGGCCCAGCGTGTCCGCCGAGAACATCTGCCGCCACGACGAGACGGTGTCGGCGCCGCGCATCTTCCAGTGAGAGAAGTTGCCGAGTGTCTGGGTCGTCATCGCCGGGACGGGACTTCAATGAGCGTGCCGGCGAACCGCGCTGCTGAACTCCGGGGAAATCGCGAGGTGGCTGTCGGTCTGATCCAACACCTCGGGGCGCGCGCTGTCGGCTCAGCCCGACAACGCGAACGGCGATGGCGATTACGAAGATGCGCGCTATGCCATGCGGCGATCCGTCGCTGCCTCACGGGCCGCCGGCGGCGCACGGAGACCATGCGGCTCGTCACTCGGCTCGTCCTCTCGCACGTCCTCCTCGCGACCATCCTCACGGTGGCGATCGCGTTCACGCTCGTCTCGCTGATCCGCATCACCGCGCTGGTGAGCGACATCCAAGAGCAGAGCGTCGGCGATCTGGAGCAGGAGGAGCGGCTCCACCGGGCCGCGTGGGAGATCGAGGTGGCCGCGCGCCGCGGGATCATGTCGTGCGCGCGCGATCGGGCGGACGAGCCCAGCGTGGCCGCGTCGATGCGCAAGGCCCGCAGCGGGCTCGTGGCCGCGCTGGAGGCGCACGCGCCGGACGCGAGCGACGACGTGCGCCGCGGGGCCAAGGCGTACCTCGCGTTCGCCGATCGCATGCTCGCGGGCGACGCCTGCGTGGGGCTCCTCGAGGCCTCGTCGCGGAGCGATCGGCTCGAGCTCGACGAAGAGCTGACCAACGCCTGGATCGCCCGGATGAACGTGGTGCGCGTGGCCCTCGACGTGAAAGAGGGAGAAGCGCGGCGCATCGGCGTGCGGGCCATCGTCGGCGGCGTGCTCGTCGCCGCGCTCACGTGCATCTCGGCCGCGGTCGTGGCGCGGCGCTTCGGGCGCGGGATCACGCTCGCGCTCTCGGACCTCGCGCGCCACGCGCGCCGCGTGGGCGAGGGGGATTTCTCGCCGCTGCCGCCGCTCGACGGCGCGCCCGAGATCCGCGCGCTCTCGCTCGAGCTCGATCGCATGCGCTCGCGCCTCGCGGAGCTCGATCAGCTCAAGCAGTCCTTCGTCGCCTCGGTGTCGCACGATCTGAGGTCGCCGCTCGGGCGCCTGCGCGAGGCGCTCGGGCTCTTGGCGGACGGGACCACGGGGCCGCTCAACGAGCGGCAGGCGCGCGTCGTGGCCTTGGCGCGCGCGGCCTGCGAGCGGGAAATCCGGCTCGTCTCGGCGCTCCTCGATCTCTCGCGCGTCCGCGCCGGCCGGCCGATCAAGCGCGAGGCCGGGGTCTCCGTCGATCGGGTGATCGCCTCCGCCATCGACGACGTGGCGGCCGAGGCGACCGACGCGGGCGTGCGCGTCGACGTCGCGGCGGCCGACGAGCTCGCGCCCGGCAGCCTCGATGGGCCGCTCGTGGAGCGGGCCATCGTCAACATCTTGAGCAACGCCATCTCCGTGAGCCCGCGCGGCGGGAGCGTGCGCATCGCGCGGCGATCGATGGAGGAAGATCCCGGGGCGCCCGGGCGCTGGGTGGAGATCGTCATCGCCGACGACGGGCCCGGCGTCTCGCCCGAGCTGCGCGGGCGCATCTTCGAGCCGTTCGTGTCGGCGACGGTCGGGTCGTTCGGCGGGCGCGGCGGCATCGGCCTCGGGCTCTCCATCGCCCGCGAGATGATCCGGGCGCACGGGGGCCAGGTCGTCCTCCTTGACGAAGCGCGGGCCGGCGCCACGTTCGCGATTCGACTCCCCCTCGACGCGATCCCCGATTTGGCAACAATGAGCCCAGCGGCCGGGCCGCGTCCGATCGAGAATCGTTCATGACCCACCGCTCGCGCTCCGACGTCCCTCCGCACGTGCTGGTCGTGGACGACGACGTCCACCTCGGCGAGCTGCTCTCGATCCGGCTCGAGTCGCGCGGCTACCGGGTGACTTTCGAGGCCACCGCGAGCGCGGGCCTGGAGCGGCTCGGGCACGAGAAGATCGACGCCATGATCCTGGACCTGCGTCTCCAGGACGCCGACGGGCTCGACGTGCTGGCGCGGGCGCAGGATCGCTCGCCCGACGTGCCCGTCATCATCCTCACGGCGCACGGGACGATCGAGACGGCCGTCCTCGCCATGCAGCGCGGCGCCTACGGCTTTCTCACGAAGCCGTTCGAAGACCACGAGCTGATGCAGAAGCTCGCCCACGCGGTGGAGCGATCGGCGCTCAAGCGCGAGGTCGCCGGCCTGCGCTCGGCGATGGGGGCGAACGACGAGCGGCACATGGTCGGCGTGAGCGCCGCCATCGGCCGCGTGCGCGACGTGATCGCGCGCATCGCGCCGACCGAGGCGACCGTCTTGATCACCGGCGAGAGCGGAACCGGCAAGGAGATCGCCGCGCGCGCGCTGCACGCGCTCTCACCCCGCGCCAAGGAGCGCTTCCTCGGCGTCAACTGCGGCGCCCTCCCGCCGGAGCTCCTCGAGAGCGAGCTCTTCGGCCACATCAAGGGCGCGTTCACGGGCGCGACGCAGGATCGCGAGGGCCTCTTCGGCGCCGCGCGGGGCGGCACGCTCTTCCTCGACGAGATCGGCGAGGCCTCGCCGGCCGTGCAGGTGAAGCTCCTCCGCGCCATCGAGGAGCGGCGCTTCACCAAGGTCGGCGCCACCCGCGAGGAGGAGAGCGACGTGCGCCTCATCGCCGCCACGAACCGCGATCTCCGCGTCGAGGTGTCCGAGAAGCGCTTCCGCGAGGACTTGTTCTATCGCCTGCGCGTGGTGCCGCTGACCATGCCGCCGCTGCGCGAGCGGCGCGAGGACATCCTCGTGCTGTCGGAGCTGTTCCTCGAGCGCGCGGCCTCGCGTCACGGGCTCCGCGTGCCGCGCCTCTCGCGCGACGCGCTGGAGGTGATGCTCGCCTATCCCTGGCCGGGCAACGTGCGCGAGCTGCGCCACGAGCTCGAGGCCGCGGTGCTCCTCGCCGGCACCGACGAGCTGCGCGCCGCGCATCTACCGCACCTGTCCTCGATCGCCTCGAGCCTCGCGCCGGTCTCGGTGCCGACCCCCGTGCCGCCGAGCCCCGGCCCGCTCCTCCCGCCGCCCGACCAGCCGCTCCCCACGCTCAAAGATGCCCGCGACGCCTTCGAGCGCGCCTACCTCGTCGAGGCCCTCCGCCGCTGCACCGGCAACGTCGCCGCCGCCGCCCGCGCCGCCGGCCGCAACCGCAGCGACTTCTACGACCTGCTCCGCAGACATCAAATCTCGCCGGCCGAGTTCAAAGAAGACGCTTGAGCCCCGACGGGCCGAGATTCATGCGAGACGCCCGCGAGGTCGAAGCGTGACGGCACGAGCGCTTCGCGCAGCCGCGAGCCACGGCGAAGCGATCGCCGCGGCCCGCCGCGCATGGGCTTGATCAGGGTTTGGGGCCGATCAGCCCCATCGAGACCAGGGTTTGCAGCCCCATCGTGATCAGGGGTTTGGGGACCGTTGCGGCCCCATCGCAATCAGGGCTTGGGGCCGCTTGGCCCCATCATGGACCAGGCCGGCTTGCCCGGCCCGGGGTTTGGGGCCGCTTGCGGCCCCATCGCGACGACGGCCGCTTGCGGCCCCATCGAGACATCAGTTGTTGGCGCAGACGTCGTGTTCGGGGCCGCAGACGTCGTTGAGGCAGTCGCCGCAGTCGCCGGTCTCGCCGAGGTCCTGGCAGAGGTTGTCGCTGCAGACGTCCGCGCAGGCGCCGTTGCAGGCGCAGCTGTAGAGGTCCGCATAGGCGCTGTCCGAGGGCCCATCGCAGAGGGCGGCGCCTTCGGTGTTCAGGCCGCTCGCGAGGGCGTCACCGCAGCTCAGTGGCTCGCAGCCGATGCTGCCGCCGTTGCCGCCGACGCCGACATCCACCCCGGCCTCGACCGAGCAGCCGAAACAAGCAAGCATGGCGACGAGGCCAGTCCAAAGCATGATGCTCTTCACAGAAGGCTCCTTTGGGGGCTGAGGACAGCGCCCGTGAGAAATGAAGGTACCGCGCCCGCGCCGAGATTACCGCGCTCGGCACGAAACCGACGCGCCGAGCGGGGCGGGCGCCGGGACACTAGCATCCGAGTTGGGGCGCGCGCAGACAATCGCTGTTCAGGGCGGTTTGGCCGACGAATGCGGCGCACGTCCCCGGCGCCGGCCGTCGTCCGAGCCACCTCGCCACACGACACTTGTCAGTGACGGGGCGATTCCGTACTTGGGTGGGGCACACCAGCGCTCGTGGGAGATTCGTTATCTGGCAAGTGCCTTTACCAGGCACGGTGGCCGTCAGCCCGCGAACATCCTTTCGATGATGGCATTTGCGTGGGTGCCCTTCAGAATCTCTTCCAGCGCGTCGAAGCCGCCTGCGGGCACGCGGGCCTCGCGGGCGAAGCGCACGATGCGCGGGATGAGCGTGATGGCCTCGACGCGGAGCTTCGCCTCCGCCACCGCTTCGTCGAGGGTGCGGCCGCGCGCCAGGGCTTTGCCGAGCACGACCTCGGGGCGATCGTCGAGCGCGATGGAGGCGAGCAGATCGCCGTAGCCGCCCAGCCCGAGCATGGTGCGCTCGTCGGCGCCGGAGGCGGCCGCGATGCGCGCGGCTTCGTCGACGCTGCGCGAGATCAGCGCCGCCAAGAGCCCCGGGCCCGCGCCCGCCTGCTCCGCGAAGCCGACGCCGATCGAGAGGCACCCGACCATGGCCGAGGCCCACTCGAGGCCGCGCAGATCGGGCGTGCCGTAAACGCGCAGCGCCTTGTGGTGGAAGGCCGCGGTCACCGCGGCGAGCACCTCGGGATAGTGCGAGCCGCACACCATGGCCGAGGGGCGGCCCTCGATGAGCTCGTTGGCTTGCACCGGGCCGCCCAGCGCGCCGAGGCGGCGCGCCGGCGTCTCCTCGCGGGCGATGTCGGAGACCGTCTCGAGGTGGCGCGCGCCGAGGCCGCGGATGCCGTGCACGAGGAGGTGCGAGCCGTCGAGGTGATCGCCGAGCGCGCGCAGCACCTCGCGCACGACGGTGGAGGGGACGGCGATGATGACGAGGCGCGGGCGCGCGACCTCGGCGTAGTCCGTGGTGATGCGCACGCCCGCGCCCGCGTGCGTCTCGCGGCGCGTGTAGAGCGTGACGTCGGCGTCGGCGCGCGCGGCGGCGACCGCGAGCGCGACACCCCACGGGCCACCGCCCACGACGCCGACGGCGTTCTGCTTGTTGCTCGTGCCGTTGAGCGCGCTCACGCGGCACCTCCTGCGGTGCGCGCGACCGAAGGTGGCCGTGCGGGTTGCATGCCCGGCGGCGCGATCACGTCCCAAGCGAGGCCGTGGGCGGCGAGGCGGTTCTGGTAATAGAAGAGCAGGTTGGTGTCGCAGAGGGCGACGCCCTCGGGCGTCGAGCGCAGCACCGGCGACGTGTGGTAGCCGGCGAACGCGCGCAGCGCGCCCTCGACGATGTCGCCGCCGGAGGCGCGGCGGACCACGTCCGAGACGCGCACATAGCCTTCGCTCTCCAGCGCGAGCAGCTCGTCGCGGAGGCGCACCACGTCGCGGCTGAGATCGTCGCGGGGGATGACGACCGCGTCGCGCTGGCGCAGCACCGTGAAGAGATCGCCGGCCGGCGAGGCCGAGCGGAGCCGCGCGAAGCACGCGGAGGCGACGAGGTGCGTGGACATGATCACCGTGTCCTTCGTGTACGCCTTGCAGATCTCCTCGCCCAGCTCGCGCGTGTACTGCGCGTCGCGGGCGTGATCGATGCTCACCTCGCCGCGGGCGCTCGTGACGTAGCTCTTCGGGTCGACGACGCGGCCGCGCCGGTCGTGGGAGGTGCCGTCCTCGTCGACGGCGTTGCCGAAGGGGTCGATGGGATCGCCGAAGCGGATCACCACCGAGCCCTGCATCCCGAGGAGCTTCTTGGCGAAGGAGCCGACGCGCGCGAGACGGGTGGACTCGTCGTCCTCGATGATGAAGCGACCCTTGCCGGCCTCGGAGAGGAAGTCGGCGATGAGCGTCTCCGCCTCGAGCGTGATGAGGTAGTTGATGGTCGCGGGGACGAAGAAGATGCGCCGCTCGTGCCCGGTCATGAGGGTGCGCGCGTAGGCCTCCATGGCGCTGCCCACGAGGCCGAGCTTGAGCCGGCGCTCCACGCCGCCCGAGCGCGAGCGCGTGCCGCCCGGGAAGAAGAGCGAGTGGTACCCGCGCTCGAGGAGCACGCACGAGTACGTCTTCAAGACGTCCTTGTAGAGGTTGTGCCGGATGCGCCGGTCGACGCGGTATGCGCCGAGGTTGTGCATGAAGTACGAGAGCAGCGGGTTCGTGAAGAGGTTCTTCCCCGCGCCGTAGGTGGCGGGCGGGAGGCCGGCGCGCTCCAGCGCGTAGCCGAAGACGATCGAGTCCATGTTGGAGAGGTGCGTGGGCACGTAGACGCAGGTGCCCATGGCCGCGAGGCGCTGGAGCTTCTCCAGCGGGCCCTCGACGATCACCTTGTCCGCGAGCGCGTCGAGGCTGACGATCTTGGTCGGCGTCCGCGCCAAGCTGGCGAAGTTCGACGGGGCGAGGAGCGCGGTGACGACCGGCGGCAGGAGGCGCGTCGAGACCTTGAAGACGCGGGGGTTGAAGTTGCCGGCCACGTCCCAGCCGTAGCGCTCGCAGAGATCGCGGAGGCGCTTCTTGCGATCGGCGTCGCTCGTGCGCGAGAGCGTGCGGGCGAGCTTCTGCCACTCGGCGAGCTCGCGCTGATCGTCGGGGCGGCGCGAGCCTTCGAGGCGCTTGGTCTCGTGGTACGCGGCGTCGTTGAGGGCGAGGAGCGGGTCCTTGGTGCCCGAGACGACGCGGTCGATCACCGTCCGAACGATGTCGGCGCGGGCGTCGTTGAAGCCGAAGATCGGAGCGTCCTTGTACACGGGCCGGAGGGTACATCACTCCCTGGGCCGAGCGCACCACGACCCGCACGACGCGCGGTGCCATGCGCTCCGATCACGCGGCGCGCTTCTGTCGCTCGGCCTCGCTCAGGCTCGCTTCGAGCGCGCCCACGAGGTTCCGCTCCGGCGCGGGCTCGGCGGCGCGGGGCGGCATCTCGATGGGCTTGCCCTCCGCCTTCTTCTCGAGGAAGGCGAGGAGCTTCTCGCGGTGCTCGTCGTGGTACCGCTCCGGCTCGAAGCGCGCGGCGTAGAGATCGACGAGGCGCTCGGCGAGCGAGATCTCGCGATCCCCGAGGAGCACCTCCGGCCCGGGCAGCCCTTCCAGCTCTTCCTCGGGGAGGAGCTCGTCGGCGTAGTCCAAGATCGAGATCGCGAGCGTCGTCCCGGGCTTTCCGACCGGGCCGGTCGGCCGGATGACGGCCACGATCTGCTTCGATCGCAGCACCATGCGCGCGACGGCCACCTTGCGCCGCGAGACCATGGCCTCGCGTAGCAGCGCATAGCTGCGGCCCGCGCCCTCGGCTGGGACGAGGTAGTAGCTGCGGTCGTAGAGCAGCGGATCGATTTCACCGGGATCGACGAAGGCGTCGATCTCGATGCGGCGCGACGCGCTCGGCTCGAGCGCCTCGATCTCCGAGGGCAAGACCTGCACATGACGGCCGCGCTCGATCTCGAAGCCCTTCACGATGTGCTCGCGCGACACGGGGTGCCCGCCGTGCTCGCACACGGTGCGGCGCTGGATGCGGCCGCCGTCCTCGGCGTGGAGCTCGTGGAAGCGCACGTTCTTCTTCGCGATCGCGCGGTGGATCGCGACGGGGATGCTGACGAGGCCGAAGCCCAGCGTGCCCTTGTACACGGGACGTCGCTTGCGGCGTCCGCTCGCCTTCTCGTTCGATGTCTCCTGGGCCATCGCTGGACGCAAAGCAAGCGTCGAGCCGCAGCGGCCGATGGTCCGTGAGCAGCACGTCGAGGATGTCGCGAAGAGCGTGTCGCGCGCGTGCGGGCTCGGCAGCGCGCGCCCGCTCGCGTTCGTGCGCGCGTGGATGTGGCAGCGCTCGCTCGAACGCTACGCCGCTCGTCCGCTCACTTGAACGTGTCCTTCGCCTTGCGCACGGCCGCGAAGGTGTCGACGACGGTGGCGCCGGGGAAGCGCTCGCGGAGGGAGGGGAGATCGCAGCGCAGGAAGGGGTTGGTCGTGCGCTCTTCGGCCATCGTCGAGGGGACGGTGGGCTCGCCGCGCTCGCGCTTCGCCTTGGCGGCGTCGAGCTTCTGCGCGGCGGCCGCGTTGTCGGGCTCGGCGTGCACGGCGAAGCGCAGGTTGCTCACGGTGTACTCGTGGCCGCAGTAGACGCGCGTCTCCGCGGGCAGGCGGGCGAGCTTGCCGGAGAGCGAGTGATTCATCATCTCCGGCGTGCCTTCGAAGAGGCGACCGCAGCCGGCGACGAAGAGCGTGTCGCCCGTGAAGACCGCGTCGTCCACGTGGTACGCGACCGCGCCGGTGGTGTGCCCCGGCACGTGCAGCGGATGGAACGTGAGCCCCGCGACCTCGAAGGCGCGGCCGTCCTCCACGTCCTCGGTCTGCGCCGGGACGCGCCCGCGATCGCTGTGGTGCGCGTACACGGGCAGCGCGCCGAAATGCGCGCGGAGGCCTTCGTTGCCGCCGACGTGATCGTGGTGATGGTGCGTGTCGAGGATGGCCACCGGACGGAGGCCCTCGCGCTCGAGCGCGGCGATGACGGGCGCGCTCTCGGAGGGATCGATGACGACGGCTTCGTCGGATCCATCACGGGTCACGAGGTAGGCGTAGTTGTCGCTGAGGCAGGGGACGGGGATGACGCGCATCGCGGCGATACTACACCGCGCGCGCTGGACGATCCGCCGGAAGCGTCGCCGAGGCCGCCTGCGATGACGCGCGCGCCGGCCTGTGGCAGAGAGCGGCGATGACGGCGGACGGCGCGGGCTTGCGGTACCGAATCGGCGCGGACGAGAACGGCCTCGGCCCTCGGCTCGGCCCGATGATCGTGACGGCGGTGCTCGCCCGCGTGACCCCCGAGGGCGAGCGCTTGGTGGGCCGCCCGCGCGCGGGGCGCTGGCCGCGCGCCTCGGCGACTCGAAGCAGCTCGTGGCCCACGGCGACGTCGCGCTCGGCGAGGCCTGGGCCCGCGCGCTCGTGGCGCGTGGATGCGGTCGCGCGCACGGAGCGGCCACGCCGGACGATCTGGTGCACGCCATCAGCGCCGACGATCGCGGCGCCCTCCGCGCCCTCTGCCCGACGCACGTCGAGGCCCAATGCTGGTCCGCGACGGGCGAGGCCTTCACGGCCCCCGACGCCATGGTCGACACCGTGCAGCGCGATCTCGACAAGCTCGCGCAGAAGGGCGTCGAGCTCGTGGGCGTGCGCTCGGTGATCCTCTGCGCGCGCCGCATGAACGACGGCCTCGACGCGGGGCAGAGCCGCTTCGTGATCGATCTGCACGCGATGGAGCGCCTCGTCCTCGATCTCTCGCGCCTCGCCGGCGAAGAGGTGACCGCCGTCTGCGGCAAGGTCGGCGGCTTCGGCAAATACGGCAGCGTCTTCGGCCCGCTCGGCGGCCGCATGCACACCATCGTCGAGGAGGGCCGCGCGCGGAGCGCGTACCACTTCCCGGGCCTCGGCGAGATCTCGTTCGTGCGCGACGGCGACGCCACCGATCTCTGCGTCGCCATGTCCTCCCTCGTGGGCAAATGGCTGCGCGAGGTGCTGATGGCGCGCGTCGCGCGTCACTACCGCGAAGGTCAGCCGGAGCTGCCGGACGCGAGCGGCTACTACGATCCGGTGACCACGCGCTTCATCGAAGCGACGCGCCTGGTGCGCGAGGCGCGCGACGTGCCCGAGCGCTGCTTCGAGCGGCGCTCCGCGGGGGCGTGAAGCGCGCGTCGATCGGCGACGCTCGTCGCTGAGCCTCGCGCTCACGCGCCCAGAGATCCTGCGTGATGCGGAAGGGACGGTGACGTCGCGGCGTACGATGGTGATGAGCTTGCGAGTTGCGCGCCTCGGCGAGGCGGCTGCGTCATTGCAACCGAGGCGCGTTCATCGCGCCTCGGTTGCCGCGCGAAGGATCAGCGATTGGCGATGTGGACCGCCTGACCCTGCGCCGCCGCGGCCGCTTCCATGAGGGCCTCGCCGAGCGTCGGGTGCGGGTGGATCGTCATCTGCAGATCGTCGAGGAAGGCTGCCATCTCCAGCGAGAGCGCGGCCTCGCTGATCATGGTGCTCGCCTCGGGCCCGACGATGTGCACGCCGAGCACCTGCTTGGTCTTCTTGTCGGCGACGACCTTCACGAAGCCATCGGTCTCGTTGAGCGCCATGGCCTTACCGAGCGCGGCGAACGGGAACTTGCCGACCGTGACCTCGATGCCCTTCTGCTTGGCCTCTTCCACCGTCAGGCCGGCCGTGGCGATCTCGGGATCGGTGAAGATCGCGCCCGGGATGGTGACCCAGTCCTTCTCGGCTTTGTGACCGGCGATCACGTCCGCGATGATCTCGCCTTCCTTCATCGCCTTGTGGGCGAGGAGCGGGGGGCCGCTCACGTCGCCGACCGCGTAGATGGTCGGCACGTTGGTGCGCCCGAACTTGTCGGTGGGCACGAAGCCGCGCGGATCGACGGTGACGCCGACCTTCTCGAGGCCGAGGTTCTTCCCGTTGGGGCGCATGCCCACGGCGACGAGGACGGTGTCGCAGACGATCGTCTCCTGCTTGCCGTTGACGTCGATCTTCACGGCCAGCGAGCCGTCGGCCTGCTTCTCGTAGCCGAGCGCCTTCGCGCCCGTGAAGATGGTGCCGCCGTGCTTGAGGATGCGGCGCTCGACGATCTTGGCGCAGTCGGGATCGGTGCCGGTGAGGATCTGCGGCAGCGCCTCGACCACCGTGAGCTGCGAGCCGAGCTTCTGGTACACCATGCCGAGCTCGAGCCCGATGATGCCGCCGCCGATGACGAGCAGGCGCTTCGGGATCTCGCGGAGGCTCACCGCCTCCTTCGCGCCGATGATGCGCGGCGGATCGAACTTGAAGGTGGGCAGCTCGATGGTGCTCGAGCCCGTGGCGATGACGATCGCCTTGGTCGCCTCGAACGTCTCGGTCGTGCCCTCCGCCGTCTGCACGCTGACCGTGCGCGGGCCGGTGACGGTCGCCGTGCCGGCCGTCATCTCCACGCCGTTGGCCCGGAAGAGCTGGCGCACGCCGCCGGTGAGGCGCTTGACGATGCCCTCCTTCCAATCCTGCATGGCGTTGGGATCGAGCTCAACCGAAGCCTTGATGCCCATGGCGGCGCTGTGCTGCGCCTTCTCGTAGAGGCCGGCCGCCGAGATGAGCGCCTTCGACGGGATGCAACCCCAGTTGAGGCACACGCCGCCGGGCTGGTCCTTCTCGATGACCAGGACCTTCTGCTTGAGCTGGCCGAGCCGAATGCCGCACGGATAGCCGCCGGGGCCGGCGCCGATGACGATCGCGTCGTAGGTCTTCATAGGGAGTCCGCGGAATACAACGGGCCGACGAGAGAGTCGACCCGAACTGGCAGCACAGTAGTGTTCACTGGTCCGCCGGTCGAGGCCGCCTGGGATCGCGCCCACACGCCGCGCGGGAATCGCGCAGGGATTGCGAGGTCTCGCGAAGCTCGGCCGTCCGCGGGCCGTGGTGCGCAGGCCGGCGCACCGACGCGCCGCTCACTTCGCCCACAAGCGGCCGAGCGCGATCTCGATCGCTTCGAACGGCTCTGCGCGCACCGTCACCTCGCCCTCCCAGGTATCGACCTCGCGCCAGCGTCCCTCGTCGAGGCGCCACACCTCGAGCGTCGTGGAGCGCGGATCGAGGAGCCACAGGTGCCGGACGCCCTCGCGTCGATAGATGCGCATCTTGCGCCCCCGATCGATCGACTCGGTGCTCTCCGAGAGGACCTCGCAGACCCAGTCGGGAGGTACGGTGAGGAACGCTGGCGCCGCGTCGTCGAACGCGCCTTCGGGGAATCGCTCGCGCTTCCAGCCCGCGAGATCGGGGCCGAGGATGTCGGGCTTCGGGCCGAGCCGGAGCTCCGGCTCGATGAGGATCACCCATCCGCCTGGTTGACCATCATCGTCGTCGAAGGGCGCGAGGCTGCGCAGCAACCTCCCCGCGCCACGTGCGTGGCGCGGGCGTGGCCGAGGCATGGTGAACAGCTCGCCGTCGATGATCTCGGCGACCATGTTCTCGGGCGCAGCGCGATACCCGAGCACCACCTCGGAGCGGAGGTTCGGCAGCTCGGGGTCGCGATTGGACGCAGGATCGGCGGCCATCGAAGGCGAAGTCTACCCGCGCCGAGCCCGCGCGTGGCGGGAAACGGCGCGCCCGCCGAGCGACCTCGACGACATCACGAGCGCCCGATCGTCGTCCGCGAGCTCCGCGCTCCCGTTGTCGCCCTCACCCCACCGCGCCTGCTTCGCGCGGCGCCCGCTTCATCGATGCTTTGCCCACCATGACGTCGGCGAGCTTCCGCGCGCGCGTGAAGACGCTCTCCTCGATGTAAGGCACGCCGAAGCGCGCGCAGATCTCCTGCACCCGCGGCTTGATCTCGCGGTACTTGAGCGGCGGCAGATCGGGGAAGAGGTGATGCTCGATCTGGTAGTTGAGATACCCCTGCAAGAAGTCGGAGAGCTCGTCGCCGCCGGTGAAGTTCACGGAGCCGAGCACTTGGCGCACGTAGAACTCGGCGCGGCTCCCGGCGCGGCCGTCGAAGCGGTGCACGTCCTCGCCGCAGTGGTTGGGCGCGATGATGAGGAACGAGTGCAGGTTGGCGAGCGCCTCGGCCATCACCGAGTTCGCCAGCACGTTGCCCGCAGCGATGGGCCCGAGCGGGAGAAAGAGCGCCGGGATCGCGACGAAGCGCGTGAGCCCATAAGGCAGCACGCAGCGCCGCCAGAACTCGCGACCTTCGGCGGTGAGCGGGTTGAACGCGGCGACGTAGCGTTGCTCGCCCTCTTCCTTGGGGAGGCCCGCGCGGCGACGGCGCTGGGCCACGAGCATCTGGAAGGTGCTCGGCGCGTAGTACGTCAGCTTCCACGTGAAGGCGTAGAACGCGGCGATGCCGTATTTCACCGCGAGCGGCGCATCCAGCTCGCGCACCATGCGCATGTTCTCTTCGACCAGGTCCGGGTCTTCGAGCTCGCCCGTGTGGTAGTGGTGGAGCACGTCGTGCTCGTGGTGCCAGGCCTCGGGCAAGATCCAATCGAGCCAGTCGACGAAGCGTCGCGCGCCCTGCGCGAAGCCGCGGCTCGTCAAGCGCTCCGGCACGCCCGGCACGCCGTCGAGCGCGCGGTGGCTGATGTGATGCATCACCATCGTCCAGCGCGTCACGTTGCCGGTGCTGAGGAGGATCGCGGAGATCGGGTTCGGCGCGATCCACGCCGTCGCGTAGCCCAGCGCCGTCGAGATCCGGCCCCATCGTGCGAGCCGCTCGAGGTGCTCGACGTCGCGCTTCCCGATCGTCGGCTCCACCTCGTCGCGCAGCGCCTTGAGCGCCCGCGCGAAGCCCTCGACATCGATCGCGTTCGGACCCCCGCGATCGGTGCGGGGCTGGGCTGAATTTTCCATGAAAGTCGACGCTTTACACGGTTCGCCCCGACCTGTCGACGAAAGCCCGCCCCATCGCGATCGAACCCACCGCCGTTTCGCACACGCGCGTGCACGTGGTGTCGCGACCGTGACGAAAGCCTCTCGGTATCAGACCCGAGCCGCGCGCCTACGATGTGAGCGAGAGCGCGTGCGAGGCTCGGAACGAAGCCTCTTCGGTGACTCGGTATCAGACCCGATCCGCGCACGTACGATGACGTGAGCGAGAGCGCGGCTCGGAACGAAGCGGCGAGGGCTCGAAGTCTATTGTTTCTGGACTCAATGCCCGCCGGTGGAAGGGGCAGGCGGGTGCTTCAGGAGCTCGGCTTTCTGCTCTTCGAGGTGCCAGGGGAGCTCGGCGTAGACGTCGTCGAAGAGCGTCTCGCGCGCGGGCGGGCCGAACTTCTCCACCTCGGTGATGGCCGCGGCGATCTCGGCGTTCAGCTCCGCCTCCAGCGCGGTGTCGGCGGCCTCGTCGAGCAGGCCTTTGCCCACCACGTAGCCGCGCAGCTTCTGGAGCGGGTCGCGCTTCATCCACGCTTCGACCTCTTCTTGAGAGCGGTAGCGGGTCGGATCGTCGCTCGTCGAGTGCGCGCCGATGCGGTACGTCACGGCCTCGATGAACGTCGGGCCCTCGCCGCGTCGCGCGCGCGCCACGGCTTCGGTGACGACGTGGTGGACGGCCAGGAGATCGTTGCCGTCGACGCGCACGGAGGGGATGCCGTAGGCGCGGCCTTTGACGGCGAAGGTCGCCGACGCGGTCTGTCGCGACGAAGGCACGCTGATGGCCCAGTGGTTGTTCTGACAGATGAGCACGCACGGCGTCTTGAAGACGGCCGCGAAGTTCATGGCGTTGTGGAAGTCGGGCTCGCTCGTGCTGCCGTCGCCCATGAAGCCGACGCTCACCGCGCGATCGCCCTTGAGCTTCGCCGCCCACGCGGCGCCGACGGCCTGCGGGATCTGCGGGCCGAGACAGCTCGACCAAGAGACCTGGTTCACGCGGCGCCCGCTCATGTGCGACGGCATCTGCCGGCCTTTGAGGATGTCGCCCGCGTTCCCGTACACCTGCGCGAGGTAGGTCACGAGCGGGAAGCCGCGGACCAACATCATCACGCTCTCGCGCAGCGCGGGGAACACCCAGTCGGAAGGCTCGAGCGCGAGCGCCGTGGCGATCGGCGTGGCCTCTTGGCCGGTGCAGGCGCCGTAGAAGCCGACGCGGCCTTGGCGCTGGAGCAGGATCATGCGCGCGTCGATGAGGCGGAGGCGCTTCATCTCGCGGTAGGCGCGGAGCGCGACGTCGTCGGCGATCTGCGCGCCCGAGGCCGGGTCGATCGTCCCGTCCTCACGCAGGACGCTGAAGAGGCCCAGATCGGGCGCCACGGTGGGCTCCGCAGCCGCCCGCGTCTCTCCGGGGTGACCGACATTCGCTTCCGCCGCAGGCGCCGCCTCGTGCTCTTGCATGGGCCGACCTATAGCGCGAATCGCCGCCGGCCACAGGACCGGCAGCGACCGCCCGCCTCACCGAGACGTGGGCGGCGAAGCTCCCACCCGGCGACCGGCCTTACCCCGCGGGGGCGCTCACCCGTTCAATCGGTCGAGGCGTCCTTCGGCCCACCATCGGTCGAGGTTCCCGCATCCGTGCCGCCGCCGCTGCTAGAGCTGCTGCTGGAGGAGCTGCTGCTGGAGGAGCTGCTCGCGCTGCTGCTGGACGAGCTGCTGCTGCTCGAGCTGCTCGAGGAGCTGCTGCTGGACGAGCTGCTGCTCGTGCCGCCGTCGTCGTCGCCGCCGTCGGGGCTCGTGCCGTCGGGGAAACAGAGGCCGAGGTTCGGGACGCCGTAATCGATCTGCTGGCCACCGTACTTGGCAATGCACCCTTGATGCGGGGGGCAGCCGCCGAGCCCGGGTTGGGCGCCGGCGGGCGCGTCGAGCCAGCAATAGAAATGGCAGAAGCTCTGGCTGCCGAACTCCGCATAACACTGCTCCATGTCGGGGCAGTCGTTGAGGAATGAGCAGGGACCGAGATCGGGAGACGGCGTTCCGCTCGATTCCACGCAGGTGGCGAGGCCCTGATCGGGGTCCTCGATGTGGCAATCGAAGCCGGGGTCACACGCATTCTCGGTGAGGAGCGCACATTTCGGTGCGTAATGGCAGAAGTACATCTGCGCGCTGCCCCAAGCGACGGTGAAATTGCAAATGGCGCCATTGCAAGGCTCGTCGTTGTCGCGACAGCACACCGGCGAGCATTTGCCACCGATGCAGAAGAGCCCTTCGGCGCACTCGCTCTCGGCATAACAAGGCTCGGACGCCGTCTTCAAGCCGGTGGCGGCGACACACTGTGTCTTGTAGCTGGAGCCCGTTTTGACGGGACGGCAGGTGAAGCCGGGATCGCAATCCTGCTGCCACGGGTCGCAGGTGCCTTTGGGCACCGTGCTGTAAGGGCCTTTGCAGACGGGGGCGGGCGCGTCGATCATCCCGCTGGAGCTCGACGCGCTCGTGCTGCTGCCGCTCCCGGTCGCGCCGCCGCCCCCCGTGCTGCCGCCCGTGCCGTTGCTCGACGACATGTCGCTCGAGCACGCGGCGAACACGGCGGCGGTGATGGCGGCCACGAAAGAAAGGCCCAGCCAGCGGGGCGAGATCATGCCCGCGAACGTATCACGGCCAGCCGCCGCCCGTGCTCCCCGTGCCGCCGTCCGCGCCGCCGGCGCCTCCGCCGCCGCCCCCGCCCGTGCCGTTCGTGGAGAAGGGGAACGTCTGATCGAGGCAGTAAGCGCCGTAGGCGGTGGTGGTGCAGGTGTCGGCGCCGGTGCCGGCGTTGACGCAGTCGTCCTGACCGTTGGGGCAGGGCGTGGCCGCGAAGCAGTAACCCTTGCCGACGATCTCGGTGAGGCCGCTGAACGCGAAGCACCAGAAGCTCGGCGAGGGGCATTGGTCGTGCGCCTCGCAGCTCGGCGTGCAGTAGCCCACGTCACCCGCGCCGTTGGGCTGCGCGCGGAAGGCGCAGAAGCCGTGCGAGGGGCCGCCGCAATCCGCGGTGCTCACCTTGTCGCCGCCGAGCACGCACGGCGACGAGCACATGGCCACGCCCGAATCGAAGCCCACGCAGAGGCCGCTGCAGGTGCTCGGCTCCTCCCCGGCCTTGCACGCGGCGCCGAGGGGCAGGCCTTCGCTAGGGTCTTTGACGCAGACCGCGAGGCGCGGATCGCAGAAGCGGCCGTTCTTGCACTGCGCGTCCTCGCCGCAGGTGGGGAGGCAGACGCCGACGCCGTTCTTGGCTTTGCCGCAGCGCAAGTCTTCCCGCCCCAAGCACTTGTCCGCGGGGAGGGTGTCGAAGAAGCCGTCGATGCTCTCGATGGGCGGGCCGATGGTGCACGAGAGGGTGCAGCGCCCGGGCTGCGCGTCGTCGAGCTTGAAGCACGTGGCGCCCTGCTCGGCGCAATCCGTGTCGGCGTCGCACGAGCGCGTGCAGAAGCCGTTCACCGGGCCGCCGCCGAAGATGGGATCGTCGGCCGTGTCGACGAGGCACGTGAGGCCCATGGCGCAGTCGCTGTCCACCGCGCAGCGCGCCGCCACGCCGTGGCCGCCGGAGCCGCCGGTGCCGTTGTACCCGCTGCTCGAGGAGCTCGACATGCCGGTGCTGCTGCCGACGACCACGCTGGCCGAGCCGCCGTATCCGCCGTTGCCGCTCGTCTCGATGGAGAACGCGCACCCGGAGGCCAAGGAGGCCATCACGATCCCCGTCGTGACCCCGAGCGCCAGCAGATCCAAAAACCTCAAGACCGCCTCCGAACCAGAAAGCAAAGCAGAACGCTAACGAAGGAAGCATAGAGGAAGCCGAGCGAGACGGCCACCTCGGGCACGAGCCCGACGACGTCAGTGCAACGTGACACGAATGCTTCACTCCGCGGCGGACGGGAGCCGTCACGGTGGATGTGGTGTTGTGCCGCAGAGCCGCGGAATGCAGCACATTTGCGCGCCTGTGCATGATGCGGTGCCGGGCGCACATCCGTGCCGGGCGCGGCGAGAGGCAGGCTGTGGCGAGGCGCGGCGCGGTGTCAGCGCAGGACGACGCGGAAGAGGCGCTTCGCGTTGGAGAGGTAGTAGTAGACCGCACGATCGCCGTCGCCGAGGAGCGCGACGATCGCGGTCTCCATGTCGTCGGGGCTGAGGTCGCTCGAGATCTCCCACGTCCCCGGCGTGACCTCGTCGCCCTGCCAGGGGCCGGCGCAGAGATCGATGAGGCGCTGCCTGCCCGCCGCGTCGGCGATGGCGAAGGTGATCAGGTAATCGTGGCGAACGAAGCCGCTGTAGAGCGTCGAATCGCGCGGCACGCGTCAGCCCTCGCGCGGGCCGGGAGGGAGAGGCGTGGCGTACGCGTCGTCGTCGTCGTCGTCCTCGGGACGCCGCACCGGAAGCGTGAAGACGTGCAGGGCGACGAGCACGACGCCGAGCACCGTCTCGACCTTGCCCACCGACTCGGCGCGGTGGTGGATGGACTCGAGCAACGCGCCTTGGGGGCCGACGCCGCGCTGCACGCCTTGGCGATGCAGATCGATGATCTGCGGCGTGAGCAGGAGGCCGCCGTAGGTCGCGAGGCCGGCGATGGAGACGGCCGCGACGCGGCGGATGCGGGCCGCGAGCTGGCGCGCGCGGCCGCGGGCCGCCCAGGTGCGGGCCACCTCGGCGCCGAGGAGCACGACCGCGGCGCCCAGGGCGATCTGATCGAAGCGCGCGAAGGCCGCGCCCATCGCGTCGCCCGAGTACGGCGCGGGCGTGAGTCGAAACACGAAGGGCGCCGCGCACGCGCCCAACGCGACCATGCCGCCGACCCACACACCGGCGGCGAGCACCGCGAGCGTCGCGGCGATGCGATCGACGTTGGTGCGCAGCTGGGCGAGTTTCTCTTCGTCGCTGGGCTCGAGATCAGCGGCGGTGAAGCGCTCTCCGTTCACGCGTGTGGCTCCGTCTAGGCTCGCGGGGGCGCCGCCTCCGGCGCCCCGGTCTCTCTGGCTGCGGCGGCGAGCGCGGCGAGCGCTTCGTCGACGGCGTCGGGATCGGCGCGGCGCTCGTCGCCCTTCATGGCGGCGATCGGCTCGCGCGCGGCGAGGAGGCGGGCCCGCCCGGCGGCGGCCACCGCGAGGGTGCGCAGATCGCGATCCCTCGAGGCGAGCTCGCGCAGGATCTCGCGCTCCGCGCGCTCGTGGCCCATGCGCGCCAGCGCGACGCGCGCGTGCCAGGCGAAGGGATCGCGTCGCAGACCGAGCAGCCCGCCGAAGGCCCGCTTCTCCAGGCCGGGGATGGCGCCGCGGATCGTGAGGCGACCCATGAGCTCGATGGCGGCGGCCTCGTCCTCGCGCTCGCGCGTCTTCGTGTCGCCGCGGGACACGCGCACGAGCACCTCGCGCGCGGCCTTGTCGCCGCGCGGTGCCAAGAGGATCGCGCTCGCCACCCGCACCTCGGGCGAAGCGTGTCCGATGAGGGCCTTGGCCCGCATCATCACGCGCTCGTCGACGTCGCACTTCGTCGCGCCTTCGCCCTCGCCTTCGTCCGCGAGCTCCTCGGCCATGCGCAGCGCGATGTGACAGACGAGCGCATCGTCGTCGCGCGTCGCCTGCACGATGGCGTTCACCGCGTCCGCGCGCGTCGCGGCCACGCGCGGATACGCGATCACCGCTTGGAAGCGGACCTCGGCGCGCGCATCGGCGAGCGCGGCCTCGAGCCGCGCGGTGACACGCGGATCGCCGGCGTCCGCGATCTCGCCGATCGCGCGGATCGCCATCTGGGCCGCGAGCGTGCTCTTGTCATCGACGGCGGCGAGGAGCTCCGTGATGGCTTCGACGCCTCCGATGTCGGCGAGCGCCGTCGCGGCGGCGGCGCGCACGTCGGCGTGCTCGTCACCGAGCGCCTTGGTGAGCCCGCCGATCACGCGCTCGCGTGCGGACGACTCGTGCCGAGCGAGATCGTGCACCGCTTCGGCCCGCACGGCAGGCCTCGCGGCGCCGAGGTCACGCAGCGCCGCTTCGAGCGTGCGCGGGAGCAGAGGGGCGCGAAACATCGGCGGCAGGCTAGCACGCCGTTCGGCCGAGCCGGCGAACGCAGCCGTGGAGAGCACGAAGGCTCAGGGCGAGGAGCCGCCCGCTCCACCCATGCCGCCGGTGCCGCCGCTGCCCGTGCTCCCGGTGCTCCCCGTGTAGGGCGTCCAAGGAGCGGCGCCGTCGACGAGCCCAGCATCGGCAGGGCGACACACGCCGGGGATCCCACCGTCGCTCTCGCTCATCATCGGCGTGCCGCCGTCGGACGTCACCAAGCGGACCATGCACACGCCGAAGCCGAGGCCGCCGTCGGCGGCGCCGGTGTCCACCACCTCGGCGCGCCGGCTCGTCTGGTTGCCCGGGATGCTCAGGTCGACGCACTCGTACTCGTCGCGGCAGTCGCCGTCCGAGGAGCACGCCTTCATGCAGAAGGTGCGTTGGAAGCGAGGCCAGCGCCCGTCGTCCGCGGTCTTGCAGGCCGGATCGAGGTTCGGATCGAAGCCGACGCAGATGGCGTCGGGGCAGTTGTCCGGCTCGCAGTTGAAGACCGTGCAGTAGCCGTTGGGCTGGTTCGTGTCGCAGAGGCGATCGCCGAGCTGCGAGCAGTCCGTCGAGACCGTGCACTTGTTGCCGATCTTCGGCGGACAGCCGAGCAACAGCGCGGCGAGCGGGAGCAGCCAGAGATTCCGGAACGACATCGAGGCCGGCTCCCTAGTACCGGCCATCCCCAGCGCGCGCAACCGTGAAGGCTGTTGCGCACCTCGGGACGAGGGGCGACTCGGTGCGGTGGAGCCCGTGATCGCCGGGCTTTCGTGGGTTCCTCGGCGGTGCGGCGCGCGCCGACGCGCGTTCAATCAGGATCGGTGAAGGACGGAAGCTCCTGTTGGCGCGCGGCCATGCGTAGCTGCGTCGCGTCGAACGCACTGCCGTGTGATTGACACGAAACACCGAGCCCTCTACAAAAGTCGGCCGCCGGACAGTGCCCGGAGGACGGATTTTCATGGCCACCTACATCACCGAAGATTGCATCAACTGCGGCGCTTGCGAGCCGGAGTGCCCGAACGAGGCCATCAGCGAGGGCGACGAGATCTACGTCATCGACCCCGAGCTCTGCACCGAGTGCGTCGGCTTCTACGACCACGAGGCCTGCCAGGCCGTGTGTCCCGTCGAGTGCTGCCTGCCGAACCCGCAGATCGTCGAGACCGAGGCCACGCTGATCGCCCGTGCGCTCAAGCTCCACCCCGACGACGCCGACCTGAAGAAGAAGGCGGCGGCGAACGACTACCCCTCGCGCTTCCGCAAGTGATCGCGGAGGCCGATCGGCCTTCGAGAATGGCCGCGCGCGTGAACGAAGAGCGTCCCGTGCGCGTGAGCAAGCGGAGCTGCGTCGTGACGACGCGGCTCCGTCTGCTTTCCATCGCGGCGTTGTCCTCGGCTGCAATCGGGTGCGGCGGCGGCGGCCCGCTGCTTCATCCCGCGCACGTGCTCGCGCCGGGCGCCGTCTCGGTCGGGGCCGGTCTCTCCGGCCAGCTCGCGTTGAAGCCGAGCGAGACCACGACCACGACCGCGGCCAATGCTGCCAGCGGCGGCGCGCTCCAAGATCTCGGGGTCGCCGCCGGCGTCGCGCCGTGGGTGTCCGGCCGCATGGGCGTCGCGGGCGACAACGACTTCGGCCTCACGTACTCGGGCCGCGCGATCCGTGTCGATGGGCGCCACGCCTTCTCGCTCGGCAAGCCCACGCTCTCGATCGGGCTCGGCGCGAGCGCCATCATGGCGCGCCGGCCGGGGGACGGGAACGACGTGAGCGGCGTCTTCGGCGGCGGCGCCGACCTCCCCATCCTCATCGGCGTGAAGAGCCCGAGCGACATCTACTCCGTCTGGTTCGGCCCGCGCGCAGGGTTCGAGATCTTGGCCGGCCGGCTTCAGCTCGGGCAGGACACGGCCGCCCAGACGTTCGACGTCCAGGCGCGTCATTTCTACGGCATGCTCGTCGCGGGCGTGCGGGTCGGGTTCCGTCACGTGCACGTCGCCATCGAGCTCGACGCCGGTTACCACCGGGTCGATGGCACGTTCAAGTCGACGGGGTCGGGCGAGACCTCTACACACGTCCAGCAGATCACCCTGACACCTGCGGGTGCGCTGGAAGTTTCCTTCTGATCTTCGAGGGTTTCCGGTGATGAGAAAGGCCGTGATCGCCGCCTCGGACGGCCGCTCTGCGCACGCTTGCCCGCCTGGACCAGCCAGCCTATGCTCGCGAATCATGCCGCTGTTTCTCCGCGCGCCGCTGCCGCTGGTCGCCGCCCTCGCCGTCGGGTGTACGACCCCCGTCATTGACGACGTCGCGGACGCCGCCGGCGCGATGACGGATGGAGTGGTCCTCGTCGAGCGCACCGTCGCCGCCGACGGCGCCGCGCAGACCAACGTCTCCGCCAAGTTCATGCGCCTCAGCACCCCAGCCGATCCCGAGCTGGCGGAGCGCGTCGTCGGATCGACGCTCGATTTGCCGCCTGCCGGCACTTGTCGCCGCACCGCGACCGACGTGAACGGCAAGATGCCCGCGCTCGGATCGCTCGGCGCCATCGAGCTGATCGACGTGGGCGACGTGACGCTGCGCACCGGCCCCTCGGTGATGACGTTGGCGGCGCGCGCGTTCCCCGACGTGGGCGATCTCGTGTCGGGCATGTTCTACACGTCGCGCGACGCGACCAGCGATCTCCCCTCCGGCGCGACGTACACGCTCGAAGGCACGGGCTCGGCGCAGTTCGAGCGCTTCGCGATCGAGGCCGAGGCGCCCGCCGCTCCGGAGGACGTGCGCGTGGGCGAGCTCTCGCTCGGCGAGAGCCCGGTCATCGGCCTGGGCGAGCCCGCGCTCGTGCGCTGGCGCGCGGCCACCTCCGACAAGGGGCGCGACGACGTGGTGCTCGTCGACGTGACCGCGACGAGCGGCGCGTCGGTGCGCTGCGCCTTCGCGGATGCGGGGCAGGCGTCGATCCCCGCGTGGGTCTTCGGCACGGGCACGCTCGGCGCGCTGCCCGCGACGGCGACGCTCTCGGTGCATCGCGTGCGCGAGCGCTCGCTCAGCGTGAGCGGCTTCGACGCGGGCGCGGTGCGCTTCGATCTCTCGGTCGTCGGCCGCATCACCGTGGCGAACGAGCCGCACTCCGATCACGCGGCGGCCATGTCGGCCCCGGCGCCGCAGCCCTGATCGATCGGATGGGGAGCGCGATCGATCACGCGCGCGCCTCGCTCGAGCTGGAACAGGCCTGCGACTTTCGCGGGGCCGCGCGGGAAGCGCTGCGCGCCGGTGATCCGCGGCGCGCCGTGCACCTCGCGGCGCTCGGCGGCGACGACGCGCTCGCCGTGGAAGCGACGAACGCCGTCGCCGAGACGCTCCCCGCCGAAGAGGCTCGGCGGGCCGCGCAGGATCTCGCGGCCCGCGGCTTCGGCCGGCAAGCGGGTGTCCTCTTCGCGCGGCTCGGCGCGCACGCCGAGGCCGGCGAGGCCTTCGCGGCGGCCGGTGAAGCCTGCGCCGCCGCGGAGAGCTTCGAGCTCGCCGGCCGCCCCGCCGACGGCGCGCGCGCTCTCGAGACAGCGCTCCGCGTGCGCGCGAGCGATGCAGCCGCGCGCTTCGCGCTGGGTCGTCTGCTCGCGCGTCACGGCCGCACCGAAGCCGCCGTGAAGACGTTGCAAGCGCTCGAGCCGGCCGCGCCCGAGCGCGCCCGGGCCTTGCCGCTCCTGCGTCGCTGCCTCGTGGAGCTCGGCCTCGCCGAAGCCGCCGAGACGCTCCGCGAAGAGATGGAGCGCCTCGGCGTCCCCGACGAGCCGCCCGAGAGCGCCTCGCTCGCGCGCCCCGTCTCGACCGGCACGCGCGCAACCGGTGCCCTGATCCTCGGTCGATACGAGACGCTCCACGAGGTCGCCGCCACGCCGCACGCGCGCGTGATCGAGGCGCTCGATCGGGTGAACGGCGATCGCGTCGCCGTGAAGCTGCTCGCTGGTACCGGCGGCGCGAGCGGCCGCGATGCGCTCTACCGCTTCGAGCGCGAGGCCCGCGCGCTCGCGCAGCTCCGTCACCCCAACGTCGTCCCGTTGCGTGCGTATCACCCCGAGGGGCCCGCGATCGTGCTCGCGTGGATGTCGGGCGGCTCGCTCGTCGATCGGCTGCGCGGTGATCCGGCCGCGCCCGCGCGGGCCGTGGAGATCGCGTGCGCGCTCCTCTCCGCGCTGGGCGAGGCCCATCGGCTCGGCATCCTCCATCGCGACGTGAAGCCCTCCAACGTGCTCTTCGACGACGTCGGCGCCGCGCGCCTCTCGGACTTCGGCGCCGCGCACCTCGGCGATCTCTCGAGCACCGCCACGGCCGGCGCGATCGGCACGTTCTCGTACATGTCTCCGGAGCAGCGCCTCGGCCGGCCCGCGAGCATCGCCAGCGACATCTACGGCGTCGGCGTGTTGCTCGCCGAGCTGCTCACCGGTGCGGCGCCGGGGCCCGTGCAAGATCGGCTCGACCCCGCGCCGAGCGCTTGCCATCCCGATCTGCACGAAGCCCACGACGCCGTCGTCGCGCGGCTGCTCCAGGAAGATCCGAGGAAGCGCCCGGCCGATGCGTTCGAGGCGCGCCGTCTGCTGCTCGGGCTTTCGTGGCCGGAGCGCGTCGGCCCGCGCCGCGCGCGCCTCTCGGAGCGGGCGCGCAGCGAGCGGCCGGCCCAAGGCGCCGAAGCGCGGCTCACGGCGGCCCTCGATTTCGGCGACGGTCGCGATGCGGCCGTGCGCTTGCACGACACGTGGCTCGATCGCGACGTGCTCGTGCTCCCCGACGACGAAGCGACGCTCGCGCGTGCACGCGCCTTCGCGCGGGCCGGCCATCCGGCGTTGCCCACGGTGCTCCGCGTGGATCGAGAGAGCGGCGCCATCTGGATCGCGGCCCCACGCGGCAAGTCGCTCGCCGACGAGCCGCGCGGCTTGTCACCGGGACAGGTCGTGCGCCTCACCGAAGCGATCGAGGCGCTGCATGCCGCCGGCGGCGCGCATGGTCGGGTGGATCCGGAGCACCTGTACTGGCACGACGGTGAGGTCGTCCTGGCCTTCCCGCGAGGAGACGAGCTGCCCGATGCGGCCCCTCGTGATCGCGAGGCGCTGTCCCATCTCGGTTGAGTAGTCTCCCGCGCGCCGCTGCGGTACACCGCGCCCATGGCGAAGCACGAACCCGTCCGCGCGCCCCGCGGGACCACGCTCCAGTGCAAGGGTTGGATCCAGGAAGCAGCGCTCCGCATGCTGCACAACAACCTCGATCCCGAGGTCGCCGAGCGCCCCGACGATCTCGTCGTCTACGGCGGCACCGGCAAGGCCGCGCGATCGTGGGAGGCGTTCGACGTGATCGCCCGCGAGCTGCGCACGCTCGCCGACGACGAGACGCTCCTCGTGCAGTCCGGCAAGGCCGTGGGCCGCTTCCGCACGCACCCCGACGCGCCCCGCGTGCTCATCGCCAACTCGAACCTCGTCGGCCGCTGGGCCAACTGGGACGAGTTCCGCCGCCTCGAAGGGCTCGGCCTCACCATGTTCGGCCAGATGACGGCCGGCTCGTGGATCTACATCGGCTCGCAGGGCATCGTGCAGGGCACGTTCGAGACCTTCGTGGCCGCGCGCAAGGCGCACGAGAAGAAGACGGGCCGCGCCGGCGGCCGCTGGGTCCTCACCGCGGGCCTCGGCGGCATGGGCGGCGCGCAACCCCTCGCCGCCACGATGGCGGGGATGAGCCTGCTCGGCATCGAGATCGATCCCACGCGCATCGAGAAGCGCCTCGCGACGCGCTACCTCGACGCCCGCATCGACGATCTCGACGAAGCGCTCGCCGCCATCCAGGAGTCGGTGAAGAGCGGCCGCCCGCGATCGATCGGCATGTGCGCCAACGCGGCCGACGTCTATCCCGAGCTCGTGCGTCGCGGCGTGATCCCCGATCTCGTCACCGAGCAGACCGCCGCCCACGATCCGCTCGTCGGCTACATCCCGCAGGGCCTCACGCTCACGGACGCGGCCGAGCTCCGCGCGCGCGATCCGCAGGGCTACATCGCCCGCGCCAAGAACGGCATGCGCATCGAGGTCGAGGCCATGCTCGCCATGCAGCGCCTCGGCGCCGAGGTCTTCGACTACGGCAACAACGTTCGTACGTGTGCGAAGGAGGTCGGCTGCGAGCGCGCCTTCGACATCCCCGGCTTCGTGCCCGAGTACGTGCGCGAGCTCTTCTGTCAGGGCAAAGGCCCCTTCCGTTGGGTCGCGCTCTCCGGCGATCCGGAGGACATCCGCGCCACCGATCGCGCCGTCCTCGAAGCGGTCCCGAACGATCCCGATCTGCGCCGCTGGATCGAGCTCGCGCAGGAGCGCATCGCCTTCCAAGGCCTGCCCGCGCGCATCTGCTGGCTCGGCTACGGCGATCGCGAGAAGGTCGGCCTCGCCTTCAACGAGCTGGTGCGCACCGGCAAGGTGAAGGCGCCCATCGTGATCGGCCGCGATCACCTCGACTGCGGCTCGGTCGCCTCGCCCTTCCGCGAGACCGAGGCCATGAAGGACGGCTCCGACGCCATCGCCGATTGGCCCATCCTCAACGCGCTCGCCAACACCGCGGGCGGCGCCTCGTGGGTGAGCTTCCACCACGGCGGCGGCGTCGGCATCGGCAACTCGCTGCACGCGGGCATGGTGATCGTGGCCGACGGCACCGACGCCGCCGAAAAGCGCCTCTCCCGCGTGCTCACGATCGACCCTGGAATGGGCATCATCCGCCACGCCGACGCGGGCTACGACACCGCCCTCCGCGTCGCCGACGAGAAGCACGTCGCCATCCCGCATCGCTCGCGCTGATCGATCCTCCCACGTCACGACGGCGATGCGTGCGACCTGCCGCATCGCCGGTGCCCATCGCGCGATCGCGAGCGACGCGACCGTAGGACGTCGATCCTACGCATCGAACCGCCGAGCCCTCGGCGCCGCTCCATCGCCGACGCCGTTCGCTCGCTGCGCCTCTCGTCTGCGCGCCCGTCGCGCACATCGCTTCGGAGCGCGACGTGGTGATGATCCTTCAGCCGAGCACCGTCGCGGCCAAGAGCGCGACCACGTAGATCCCCACGGCCCCGAGCCACACGGAAGCGATCCCCCGCCATCCGGCCCTGAGGGCCCAGATCACGGCCAGCGGAGGCACCACCAGCGCGATCAGGCCACGCCAGCGTGGACGTTCGCGGAGGATGAGGCGTGCCGAGAGGCCGACGTGCGTCGTGATCAGCGTCGCCAGCGAAAGCACGAGCGTGATGGTGATGATCGCGTCCTTCACCGGGGGGCACTCTAGCCCGATCTCTCGGCCTCATCACGTGGCCACCTCCGAACCCCTCATTTTGTCTGCGTCCGCGCGTGGGACGCGTGCTCTCCGCCCAACGCCGGTCGGAAAAGCCACCGGCGGACTCTGCCCCTCTGCCGGAATCAGGCTAAGCTCGGGCCCGTGCGTCTCGTCCGTCGCCTCCCGATGCTCCTTCATCCTTTTCGTGCGCTGCTCGACCCGCTCTCCGGCGCACGGCTCGTTCCGTTGAGCGTCGCGGCCGGCGCCGTGGCCAGCGTGGTGCTCGGTGTCGGTCTCGCGCGGGCGCTGCCCGATCCGCCGGACACGATGCCGCTCTCCGAGGTCAAGCCGGGGATGAAGGGCTACGGCCTCACCGTGATGAGCGGGACCACGCCGGAGAAGTTCGACATCGAGGTCATCTCGACCCTGCACAACTTCCGGCCGAGCCAAGACCTCGTCCTCATCAAGACGCCGCACCCGCGCCTCAACATCGCGCGCACCGTCGCCGGCATGAGCGGCAGCCCCATCTACCTCAACGGCAAGATGATCGGCGCCTACGCGTACGGCTGGCTCTTCGGCGTCGAGCCCATCGCGGGCGTCACGCCCATTCGCTCGATGCTCGACGATCTCGCGCGCCCCGTGCCGCGCACGCTCTTCCCCGCGGCGGGCGGCTCGCCGTTGCCCTCGGCCGACGCCGGCAACCTCGCGCCCGGCCGCCGCTCCACGCACGCCTTCCAAGGCGCGCCCGAGTCGTACGATCTCGGTGTCCACGCGAAGCAGCTCGCCGCCCGCGCCCAGAGCGCCGGCGCCGCGCCGGAGGGCCTCGGCCTCGCGCGCGCGTCCACGCCCATCCTCCTCGGCGGCATCAGCGGCAGCTCGATGAAGATCGCCTCCGACCTGCTCTCGCCGCTCGGCCTCGATCCGCTCCAAGCCGGCGGCGGCGGCTCGAAGACGCCCGATCCCGAAGCGCCCACCAAGTACGTCGACGGCGGCGGCATCGGCGTCGAGCTGGTGCGCGGCGACGTCTCGGCGATGGGCCTCGGCACCGTCACGCGCGTCTCCGGCGATCGCCTCGTCGCCTTCGGTCACCCCATGCTCGGCGGCGGCATCGAAGCGCTGCCCACCGCGATCGCCAAGGTGCACTGGATCCTCGCGAGCCAGAACCGCAGCTTCAAGATCGGCGAGGCCGCTCGCTCGCTCGGCGCGCTCGTCAACGATCGCCAAGCCGCCATCGTCGTCGATTCGTCGGTCAAGGCGCCCACGTTCCCCATCCACCTCCAGATCCTCGGCGTCGAGGGCGTGCCCAAGACGGTGTGGAACATGGAGGTCGCCCACGATCAGTTCATGGCCCCGAGCTTCACCGCCATGGCCTTCGGATCGAGCCTCGAAGAGACCACGGCCGAGCGCCGCGACATGACGTGGCGCGCGGTGAGCAAGCTCAAGGTGGCGAAGCACGGCACCATCACGGTCCTCGACTTCGGCGCCGGCAACGGCAACCCGGTCGGCGCCGACGAGTTCGTGCGCGGCCGCCTCGCGAAGGCGATCGGATCGATCCTCAACAACCCCTGGGAGCCGGTCGCGATCGAGGGGATCGACTCCACCATCAAGGTCACCTTCGAGCGCGAGGTGCTCCACCTCCGCGGCGCCAAGGTGCTCGACACCGAGGTCGACGCCGGCCAGCCGGTGCGCATCCGTCTCGAGCTCCAACCCTTCCAAGGCAAGCCCGAGACGCGCGTCATCGAGGTCAAGGTCCCGGCCGAGATGGCGGGCCGCGACGTCGAGATCGATCTCGCGCCCGGCTACGAGGTCGAGCGCCCGCTGCCCACCGCCGACAACGTCAGCGAGCTGATCGCGAACCTCCAGGCCATCACCTTCGATCCGGAGAGCATCGTCGCCACCTTCCGGCTCAAGGAGAGCGCCGCGGCGTGGCGCGGGAAGGTCGCGTCCCGCCTCCCGCCCGGCGCCGTCGACACCCTACGTCCGAGCTCGCAGTCGGATGCTCCCGAGATCTTCGCTGCGCAGGTGCAGACGGCGATCCCGCTCAAGCGCTTCATGGTCGGACGCGACTCGGTCCGCGTCTACGTTCGCCCCGTGCTCCGCTGAACCCAGGCTCCGCTGAACCCCGACATTCACCCTGCAGACAACGCCCCCACGATGAACACCCCTCGCACCTCAGCGCGCCTCACCCTCGCCGCGCTCTCCGTTGCCGCCGTCTGGATCTCCGCGGCCCCCGCCAGCGCGGTCGGCACGCGCTCCTTCGAGCTGCGTTCGCTCGAAGACTTCAAGGGCGGCGACCTCACCGGCGTGAGCGTCGATTCGAACGGCAACGTCCGGGCTGGGTTGAACCTCGGCTCCATCGCCATCCCTGACGCGTCCAGCGTGTGGAGCTCGGCGATCCTCGCCGACGGCAGCGTGCTCCTCGGCACGGGCAGCGACGGCAAGATCTTCCGCGTGGGCAACGGCAAGGCCGAGCTCGCCGCCACCACCGGCCAGATGGCCGTCAGCTCGATGGTCGTGGGCTGGAACGGCGACGTCTACGCAGGCACGTTCCCCGAGGGGAAAATCTACAAAGTCTCGGCCAACCAGAAGGGCGGCGCCGCCGAGCAATTCGTCGCGCTCCAAGGCGTCGAGGACATCTGGAGCCTCGCCTTCGACGCGAAGAACAAGGCCCTCTACGCGGCCACCGGCCCGAAGGGCGAGCTCTACCGCATCGATCAATCGGGCAAGGCGCAGGTCTATTTCAAGAGCGACGATCCGCACCTCGTCTCGGTCGCCGTCGCCGACGACGGCACCGTCTACGCCGGCTCCAACGGCAAGGCTCTGCTCTACAAGATCACGGGCCCCGGTCGCGCCACCGTGCTGCACGACTTCGACACCGACGACGTGAAGCAGATCGTCGTCGGCCCCGCCGACAAGGGCAGCCCCGTCTACGTCATCGCCAACAAGTACAACGAGAGCTTCACCGCGCCGAAGCGCAACAAGTCCGGCCCTCCCGGCCCGCAGCCGGCGAAGTCGAGCCGCCCCGGCAAGGGCCAGCTCTGGCGCTTCACCAAGGACGGCCTCGGCGAGCAGATGCTCGACGAGGACGAGGCGCACTACAGCTCGCTCACCGTCGGCGACGACGGCCAGCCCTACGTCGGCACCGGCGCCGAAGGCCGCGTCTACACGGTCGACGACAACCACCTCGAGCGCCTCGTCGCCGACACCGAGGAGCGTCAGGTCGGCGCGCTCGTCATGGCCGGCAAGCGCAAGTTCGTGGTCGGCAGCGATCCGGTCGTGTTCCACGAGGTGAAGGGCGTGGGCGGCGCCGACGCCGTGTGGACCAGCAAGGTCCTCGACACCGGCATGCGCGCCACCTTCGGTCGCCTCACGTGGCGCGCCACCGGGCAGGTCGAGCTGTCCACGCGCACCGGCAACACCGCCACGCCCGACGCCACGTGGAGCAGCTGGACCGCGCCCCTCTCCGCGCCCGGCCTGCCCAAGCCGCAGTCCGGTCGCTACGTGCAGATCCGCGCCCGCTGGTCGCGCGATCCGGCCGCGTCGCTGCGCGAGGTCGGCCTCTACTTCGTGACCGACAACGCCCGCGCCATCATCACGCAGGTGGACGCGGCCCAGCGCGGCAGCGGCAAGTCGCTCAAGACCGGCGTGCACAGCTCCGGCGGTGAAGCCCCGCGCGCCTCGAGCACGGTCAAGCTCTCGTGGAAGATCGACAACCCCGATCAGGACGAGATGCGCTATCGCCTCTTCTATCGGCTCGACAACGAGACCACGTGGCGCCCGCTCAACAAGCCCACCGACAAGCTCACGAGCACCGACTATTCGTGGGACACGAGCACGCTCCCCGAAGGCGTCTACCGCATCATGGTCGAGGCCTCGGACGAGCTCTCGAACCCGCCCGATCGCGCGCAGAAGCACAGCCTCACGTCGAGCGCGGTGCTCGTGGACAACACGCCGCCCGTCTTCAAGGCGCTCGACATCCGCGGTCGCAAGCTGGTCGGTGAGGTCGTCGACGGCGTGGGCCCGATCGCCCGCGTCGAAGTGAGCATCGCCGGCAGCGACGAGTGGCGCCCCATCTTCCCGAAGGACGGCGTCTTCGACGAGCCTGCCGAGCAGATCGACGCCGACATCTCCGCGCTGGTCCCCGCCGGCTCGCACATCGTCGCGGTGCGCGCCTACGACGCCGCCGGCAACATGGTCAGCCGCAACGTCGAGTCGAAGTAGCGCCGCATTTCGCGTCGCCGTCGCGTTGCTCGCCGTTCACCATGGGGCCGCAAGCGGCCCCATACCCCACGCCGGACAAGCCGGCGTTGCTCATGATGGGGTCGCAAGCGGCCCCACACCCGGCGTTGCTCATGATGGGGTCGCAAGCGGCCCCATACCCCACGCCGTACGAGCCGGCGTCGCTTCACGATGGGATCGCAAGCGGCCCCGCACGAGCCGGCGTCGCTCGTCCTCTCGCTTCATCGTCGGTTCAGAAATCCAGGGCTGCGCCAGCGGCCCGAGGTCTCGTCACATCATGTGCGGCTCAGCACCGCGACACGCGTGCCATGCCTCGCCGTGAGGGCGGTGGATGTGTGTCGTCGAATCCTGCGAGCGATCGACATCGACGCTCGAAGCTCCCCAGCGGCACGATCTGTGGAAGACGGCCCGACCGGTGGTACACTCCGCGAGCTTCCTCTCTTCGGGTTCTCCGCCCATGCGTATTCTCCGCCTTGCTTTGCTCACCGTCGTTCCGGCTGCCATCGCGCTTGCCGGTGGTTGCATGCCCTTCAGCAGCGGGTTCTCCGACGTGGGCGCAGGTGGTGCCCAGCGGGGCGACGGCGGCGCGGGGGGCAGCCACGAAGTCACCATGACCAATGGCATCCTCCCCGGACAGAGCACGGGCTCGGGTACCGGCGGTGGCAGCCCCGTGGCTTCGTACGCGTACCTCTGCGGTGGCAGCCAGGCGACGTGCTCGCCCGATCCCGGCTCCTCCGACTGCGCCCCCGGCGGCAACCCGAACATGGGCGGCGCCGGCCCCGATGCGGGCAGCAAGCTCACCTGTCATCTCGTCGTCGACGCCGAGCACGTCGTCGCGCAATGCGGCCTCTCCGGTGACTCCGGCGCGGGCGATCCGTGCAACAAGGCCACCGATTGCCAGGCCGGCCACGGCTGCAGCGCCACGCCGGTCACCGGCATCTGCCGCCAATACTGCTGTGGCGAGCCCGAGCTCTGCCCGCAGGACTCGTACTGCACGCCCACCACCATCGCCGACGGCGACGCCCAGGTCCCGCTCTGCATGCCGGTCACCCCGTGCGAGCTGCTCAGCGATGCCGTCTGGTGCAAGAACGGGCAGGCCTGCGCGATCGTCCGCAACGACGGCACCACGAGCTGCATCGATCCCGGCTACGGTCAGGACGGCGACGGCTGCCCCTGCGCCGCCGGCTACACCTGCTCGAGCAGCGGCACGTGCCTCAAGCTGTGCCACGTCGACGGCGACGACTGCGGCGCTGGCACCTGCCAGGGTGGCACCCTGCCGTACCCCACCGGCATCGGCTACTGCGTGCCCTGATCGATGGGGCCGCAAGCGGCCCGCAGTCACGATGGGGCCGCAAGCGGCCCCAAACCCCGGCTGGGCGAGCCAGCCGTGATCGCGATGGCCCGAAACCCGCGCCAGCCGTGATGGAGCCACAGCGGCTCCAAACCCGACCTAGCCGTGATCGCGATGGGCCTGCATTGGCGGCCGAGGCAGGCGTGATCGCGCGGGTGCGCTCGCATTAAGTAACGTTAACCGGCCTCGACGCTCGACGGCGCATGCCCAACCTTGCGGGCGTGCAACGCTCCCTCGCGTCGTTCGCCGTCTTCTTCGTCATCGTCAGCCTCGTGATCGGGGCCGTGCATTACTACCTGTGGCATCGCCTCGTCCGCTCGCCCGAGCTGGGCGCGACGTGGGGCCGATGGGGCGCGGTCCTCTTCGCCTTCCTCGCCTTGCTCACGCCGGTGGGGATGGTGGCGGCGCGCGTGATCGAGAGGCCCGTCTCCAAGATCATCGCCGGCGTCGCCTATGGATGGATGGGCCTCTCCGTCCTGCTCCTCTTCCTGCTCGGAGCCTCGGAGCTCGTGCGCGTCGGCGTGCATGGCTTCTCGGTGATCGCCGCGCGCCCGCTCGATCCGGAGCGCCGCGCCTTCCTCTCGCGGAGCATCGCCGGCGTCGTCTCCGTACTGGCGATCGGGCTCGCGGGAGCGGGTGCCGCGAGCGCGCTCGGCGAGGTCGCGTTGCGTCGGGTCAAGGTCATGCTTCGCCGCTTCCCGCGGGCGATGAACGGCTTCCGCATCGTGCAGCTCTCCGACGTGCACATCGGGCCGACCCTCGGCGCCGATTGGCTCGCGCGCGTCGTCGATCGCGTGAACCAAGCTTCGCCCGACGTCATCGTGATCACCGGCGATCTCGTGGATGGATCGGTCGACGAGCTGCGCGACCAAGTGGCCCCGCTGGCGAAGCTCTCGGCGCGGCACGGGGTCTATTTCGTCACCGGCAACCACGAGTATTACTCGGGCGCCGACGAATGGATCGCGGAGCTTCGTCGCCTCGGCATCCGCACGCTGCGCAACGAGCACGTCACCATCGGCGACGGCGAGCAGGCCTTCGATCTCGCGGGCGTGGACGACTGGACCGCGCATCGCTTCGGCGGCGGTCACGGCGCCGATCTCGCGCGCGCCGTGGCCGGCCGCGATCCGCGGCGCGAGCTCGTGCTCCTCGCGCATCAGCCCAAGCAGATCCACGAAGCGGAGAAGCACGGCGTGGGCTTGCAGCTCAGCGGGCACACGCACGGCGGGCAAATCTTCCCGTGGAACTTCTTCGTGCGGCTCGATCAGCCCTACATCGCCGGCCTCTCGAAGCAGGGCGACACGCACATCTACGTGAGCCGAGGGACGGGCTTCTGGGGCCCGCCCATGCGCGTCGCGGCGCCCGCCGAGATCTCGGTCGTGGAGCTGCACGCGGCGTGACGGCGCGCATGCATGCATCCACATGCGCTCATCGAGCAGCCGCTCACGCGCTTCGCGCGTTGCCCTCGATCTCGGCAGCGCGTCACTTCCGGGCGCGGCGCAGCAAGCTGAAGATGCGCGCGCCCAGCTCCGGCGCGCGGAACGGCTTCACCACGTAGTCGTCGGCGCCGCCGGCGAAGGCTTCCACCATGTCCTGCGACGAGGCGTTGGCCGTCAGGAAGAGCACCGGCATCTGCTCGAGCGCTGGATCGCGGCGGAGCGCGCGGCACAGATCGAGGCCGGTCATCTTCGGCAGGTTCCAGTCGAGGACCACCAGATCGAAGGCCTCTCGGGCGATTCGATCGAGGGCCTCTTCGGCGCTCTCCACCGTGATCACGAGGAGGCCGACCGCTTCGAGCATCGCCGACACCACATCGCGGATGTCCAGATCGTCGTCCACCACGAGGACGCGCGGTTGCGTCAGCGTGGGGCGGCTCGCGCGGGCGGCGAGGCGGGTTCCTTCGATGGCTTCGTCGCTGGCGTGCGGATCGGCCATGGGCGCGGCGGGCGCGTGGCGGGCCTCGCGGATCGTGAAGTCGGCCAGCCTACGCAGGTCGCGGGGCTCGAAGGTCAAGCGGGCGCCCTCGGGCAGCACGGCTGCGCGGCCGGCGGCCGAGGTCGCTCGGCGCCCGGGCCCCAGCTCGAAGATGGCCAGCACCCACTCGCCGTCGTCCACCGTCTCGCCGTGGGGAACGGGGAGCTCGGGATCGATCGCCGCGCTCTGCAAAAACCGCTCGAATTCGTCGAGATCGGGGAAGCGGTAGAGCACGCTGCGCACGGGGCCACGCTACACCCCCGGCCTCCCGGCGCGCCAGCGCGGCGAGGGTGGGCGCCCGAGCGAGCCCGCTAGCATACCGGGGACGCTCCGACTAAGCTCCGCCGCGCGATGCCCCTCCTCCGTACTTCGCCGCTCCTCGTCGCGGCCGTCATGCTCGGTGCGAGCACGTGCAGCAAGCCGGATCCGGGTGAGTCCAAGCCCGCGGCCTCCGTCGTCGATGTGCAGTTGAAGGGCGTCGACACCTCGCCGCTCACCCCGCGCGAGCGACACGAGTGGGCGGCCCAGGTCTCCGAGCTGCTCGCGCCCTGCGCCGACACGCCCGTGAGCATCGCGCAATGCGTGAAGGAGTCGCGCGCGTGCAAGGCGTGCCTCCCGGCCGCGCAGTTCCTCTTGAAGCAGGTCCGCGCGGGCCGGCCGAAGAAGGATCGGGAAGAGGCTTTTCACGCCCGCTTCGACGCCGGCAAGACCAAGACGATCGTCACCGACGGCTCGCCCGAGGTCGGCTCGCCCGACGGCGTGGTCACCATCGTCGAGTGGGCCGACTTCGAGTGCCCCTTCTGTCGCGCGGTCTATCCGCTCCTCGACGATCTGGCGCACACGTACCCGTCGCAGGTGCGCGTCGTCTTCAAGTTCTATCCGCTCCAGTCGCACCCGCACGGCGAGATCGCCGCGCGCGCGGCCGTGGCGGCGCTCAACCAAGGCAAGTTCTGGGAGATGCATCACCTGCTCTTCGAGAACCAGCAGGCCCTCGAGCAGCAGGACCTCGAGAAGTACGCCAAGCAAGCCGGCCTCGACCTCGCCAAATTCCGCGCCGACATCGGCTCGAAGGAGACGGGCGAGCGCATCGAGAAGGACAAGAAGCAGGCGGAGGAGCTCGGCCTCGACGGCACGCCCTTCATCTTCATCAACGGGCGCAGCGTCAACCTGCAGCTCCTCGGCAACCCGATCGACGATCTGACCGACTGGGTGAAGCTCGACATCGAGCTCGCCGGCCAGACGCCGAAGGCCGTGAAGGGCAAGGAGAAGGACGAGAAGGGCGCCGTGCCGGCCTCCACGTCCTCCGCCGTCGCGCCGCCTTCGCCCGCGCCGAGCGGCTCGGCGGTCGCGCCCAAGAAGTGAGCGGAGCGAGCGCGCTGCCGTTGCGGCGCGCGGTGTCCACGCGAGGGCAGAAGATGCGACGACGCGACCTGAGCCAGCGCATGCATGCTCGAACGAGGATGACGTGAAGGTCTCCGATCCCTGCGGCTGCTTCCCCACCGGCCGGCACTACCCGGGCATCGCGCATCTCGTGAAGGTGCGCGCCGTCGGCGTCGCCGCCGAGCACGACCCGAGCGGCAACTGGATCGACTACCCCATCGCCCTCATCGACACCGAGACCACGGGCCGCGATTCGGCGAAGGATCGGATCATCGAGATCGGCGTCGTCCTCGGCATCGGCGGCGAGGTGGTGGATCGCTTCAGCCGGCTCATCGATCCGGGCTGCCCGATCCCGGCCGAGTCCTCCGCCGTCCACGGCATCAAGGACGCGGACGTCGCGGGCATGCCGAAGTTCGCCGAGATCGCCCAAGACCTCGTGGACTTCCTCGCCAAGCACAAAGCCATCCCCGCGGCGTACAACGCGGCCTTCGATCGCGGCTTCGTCCTCGCCGAGCTGGAGCGCGCCGGCGTGCGTCCCTCCGCGCCGCCGCCCGCGATGCGCCGCGAGGTCGAGTGGATCGATCCGCTGACCTTCGCCCGCGAGCTCTACAAAGACGAGCAGAGCCGCGCCCTCGGCGACATGGCCCGTCGTCTCGGCATCAGCCTCGAGAACGCCCACCGCGCCACCGACGACGCCGATGCGGCGCTCAAGATCCTCTACACCTTCGCCAAAGATCCGCGCGTCCCGCGCGCCTACGGCGGTCTCGTCCAGGAGCAGCGACGCCTCACGCGCCAGCAGGACGAGGCCCGGAAGTTCTGGAAGAAGAACTGATCGAGCCCGGCATGGACGGCTCGAAGCGCCCCGCCGACGGCAAGCGCCGCCTCCCCCTCGCCCCTCGCACCGAGGTCGCCGCCCCGAGGACGAAGACCGCCCCCCGTGGCACTGGTCCGGCATCGGCGCCGTGGGGATATTCATCTTCTGGCTCCCGTTGGCCTTCCTCGTCAACGGCGTCCTCGGCGCGCGAACCGGCGCGACCACCGTGGTGCTCAACATCACGGCGTTCGCCGGAGCATGCTTTGGCGCCGGCTTCCTCGTCGGCCGCTTCGGCGGCAAAGCCGGCCCCCGCGAAGCCGCCACGAGCGGCCTGGTGGCCGCCGTGATGGCCTGGCTCGTCAGCGCCATTCCGAGCCTCAGGGCCGACGTCATGACCCTCGTCACCTTCGCTCTACTGCTCATCGCCATGGCCGCCATCGCCGCCGGCTTCGCATGGCTCGGCGGCAAGCTGGGCGTCGCCAAACGCTGACCTCTGCGACGCGGTGGAGCGCGCGGCTGGGGTCCGCTCGCTGGCGCTCGCGGCTGCCGCTGCCGGGATCGCAAAGCGCGTAGTGCTTCGCAAAGCGCGGACGCAGCGACCCGCCCTCGAAGCAACCGCAGCAACGCCAGCAGCCGCGAGCGCTAGCGAGCGGACCCAGCAAGCGGCGCGGAGCCGCGATCACCTCAGGCCGGGTGCCATTGCTGCTTGGTCCGCACTCGAAGCAACGGCAGCAGCCGCGAGCGCCAGCGAGCGGACTCAGCAAGCGGTGCGGTGCCGCGATCGACGAATGATGTCGCTGACGCTGGCCCTTCGCGACGCACACGCGCAGCAGCCGCCCCCGCTGCCATCGCCCCACCCTCACTCCACCAGCGCAGCCCCACCCTTCCGCGGATCGGCGCCCGCCGACATCCAGCGCACGCCGTCCTTCACCCCGATCGACACCGCCTGCACGGCGCTGAAGTTCGGCTTCGTGCTCTCGACGACCTCGCCGCGCTGGGCGAGGTCGCCGAGCACCGCGGGAGGCGCGGAAGGATCGATGAAGAGGCCACCGGTAGGAGGCGTGTCGATGCGGGGATCGGCGACGGCATCGGCGGCGTTGCGATCGAAGACGAGGCGCGCGAGCAGCACTTGGGTCGTCGCGGTGGCGATGCGCAGGCCGCCGGATCCGCCGGCCGCGAAGATGGGCTCGCCGTCCTTCAGCACGAGGGTCGGCGTCATGCTCGAGGCGGGGCGGGCGCCGCCGCGCGGTGAGTTGGGCCCGCGACCCGGGCGGATGCCGAAGCGCTTCTCGAGGGCCATGGAGGTGAAGTCGTCGAGCTGATCGTTGAGCACGAAGCCGCCCTTCGTCACGAGCCGGCTCCCGAACATGTTGTTCACGGTGCTCGTGAGCGACACGACGTTGCCTTGATCGTCGACGGCGACGAAGTGGCTCGTGCCGGCCTCGTCGAGGACGAAGCGCTCGGCGATGCGGGTCTCGGTCAGCGAGATGCGTGCCCTGCGCGCGGCCATGCGCTGCGGGCCGGCGAGCGCCGCGAGGTCGGCCCTGTTGAACGCGGGGTCGCCGATCCACACCATCCGATCGCCGACCGCGCCGCGGAACGTCTCGGCGAGCAGATGGAGGTAGGCGCCGCTCCCGTAGCCGAGGGCCGCGAGGTCGGCCTTCTTGTGCATGTGGAGCGTCTCCAGCACGGTGAGGCCGCCGGCCGACGGCGGAGGCATAGTGAAGACGTCGTAGCCCTCCCACTTCGTGTGGACGGGCGCGCGCTCCAGCACTTTGTACTCCCTGAGCTCCTGCGCGTTGATGCGGCTGCCGGCGGAGCGCGCGGTCTCGACGACGTCGGCGGCGATCGCGCCTTCGTAGAACGCCGCCTTTCCTTCAGCGCCGATGCGACGGAGCGTGGCGGCGAGCGCGGTGTTCTTCACCGTCTCCTTCGGGCCGATCACCGCACCGCCCGGCGCGAGGAACGCGTAGCGCGGTGTCCTCTTGATCCACGACTCGCTCCACTTGAGCGCGCGGGCGAGGTGCGCGCTCACGGGGAAGCCTTTCTCTGCAGCCTCGGCGGCGGGGCGCACGTCTTCGGCGAAGGCGAGCTTGCCCCAACGATGATGGATCTCCGCGAGGCCCGCGACCTCGCCGGGAACGCCGACCATCACGCCGCGTTTGTTGTCGGGCAGACGATCGCGTTTGAAATAGTCGTTCGGCTTGATGCCGATGGGCGCGGTCTCGCGAAAGTCGAGGACGTGGATGGCCTTCTCTTTCGCGTCCCACACCACCGCGAAGCCGCCGCCGCCGATGCCGCTCGACACGGGGTGGGTCACGCCGCTCGCGAAGACGCCCGCGATGGCCGCGTCCGCCGCGCTGCCGCCGCGCTCGAGGACATCCATGGCGATGCGCGCAGCGGTGGCGCTCTCGGCGGCGACCGCGAAGCGATGCGGCTTCGGCTTGGGCGGCTCGGGCGCGGCCGTCGCTGTGATCGAGGGCTCGGGCGGAGGTGCAGGCGGAGGCTCGGGCGCGCTGACGGGCGGCGGCGGCGCGGCGCAGCCGGCGGGGAAGGTGCTCGCGAGCAGGAGAGCGGACGCGAGCGCGAGCGCGGCCGGCGCGGTGCGCGAGATCGAGGTTCGAGCGGTGGAGCGGGCGCGGTCCATTTCGGGGTCGGGCTCTCCACACCGGACGCGACGTGGCCGGCGCGAGGCCCTAGGATGCTCACGCAACGTGACCGGGCGCAACCCGGTCGCCCCTCGCAGGAGGCTCCGGCATGCGTTTCGTCTTCGTCATGGATCCGCTCGACCGCGTCACGCACGACAAGGACACCACGTTCGCCTTCATCAAGGCGGCGCAGGCGCGCGGGCACGAGTCGTATCACTGCCTCCTGCGCGACCTCTACATCCAGGACGGCGATGCGTGGGCGGTCTCGCATCGGGTCGAGATCCTCCCGCAGGCGCCGTGGATCGTGCTCCACAAGGAGCAGGGCGCGACGCGCCTCCGTCTCGCCGACGTGGACGCGGTCTTCATGCGTAAGGATCCGCCCTTCGATCGCGCCTACCTCTACGCCACGCTGGTGCTCGAGCGCGCGCGCGGCAAGACGCTGCTCATCAACGATCCGCGCGGCCTCCGCGACGCCAACGAGAAGCTCTACGCCCTCAACTTCCTCGAGCACACGCCGCGGACGATGGTCACGAGCAACCGCGAGATGATCCTCGACTTCTGCCGCGACGTCGGCGGCGTGGCCATGGTGAAGCCGCTCGACGGCGCCGGCGGCATGGGCGTCATCCAGATCAAGACCGGCGACAAGAACGCCCGCGCCATCGTCGACATGCTGACCAACGAAGGCCATCGGCTCGCGATCGTGCAGGAGTTCCTCCCCGACGTGTCCGCCGGCGACAAGCGCATCCTCCTGCTCGACGGCGAGCCCCTCGGCGCCATCCTCCGCGTGCCCCGCGGCGACGATCTGCGCAGCAACATCCACGTCGGCGGCAGCGTGGTCCCCACCGAGCTGACGGCGCGCGAGCAAGCCATGGTGAAGGCCATCGCCCCCAAGCTGCGCGAAGACGGCCTCATCTTCGTCGGCCTCGACGTCATCGGCGAGCGCCTCACCGAGGTCAACGTCACGAGCCCCACCGGCATCCAAGAGCTCGGTCGCTTCACCAACTCCACCCCGAGCGACAAAGTCATCGCCTGGGCCGAGTCCCACGCCATCAAGCGCTGATCCAATACGCGCCGCGCCTCCTGGCAGCAGTGGCAGCAGCAATGGCCATGTCAGTGGCAGTGGCAGCCGCGAGCGCCAGCGAGCGGACTCAGCCATCCGGTGACCGTCGACCTCCCGAAGCCCGCCCGTGATCGACGGCGCGGAGCCGCCAGGCACCCAACCCCGAAACGCTTGCGAAATCCGCTCCCTGGCGGTCGCGGCTGCCCCTGCTTCAGATGCACGGTCCCGTGCACCAGCATGAGGTCGCCGCGACCAAGGCCGGGGGCGTTGCGACCTGGGCCGGGGGCATCGCGACCGTAGGTACAGACCGGGTCCCCTGGTTACAGATCAGACCGGGACCTTGGGTGGCAGGTTCCATGTAGCTGGGACAACGGCTGCGGAGGAAAGCCGTTGCCCTGGCGCCGTAGAGCGTTCCCGAAGCGGTTGGGCCGCGTGCTGAAGAAGCCGGTTTCCGTCGTCGATCAACCCGGCGTGTGGCCTGGTTGCGCCGGCTCCTGTTCCTACTCCTCCCGGAGCAGGGGACCGAGGACCCCGAAAGTGTCACCCAGGGTCCCGGTCTTCTAACGTGTCCCCCAAGGACCCGGCCGCACCGCATAGCGACCAAGGCCGGGGATCATTGCGACGAAGGCCGGGGGTCGTTGCGACCAAGGCCGGGGTCCTTAGCAACCTGGGCCGGTACTTTTTTGCGACCAAGGCCGGGGGTCGTTGCAATCGAGGCCGGGGGTCGTTGCGACCAAGGCCGGGGTCCGCAGCAACCTGGGCCGGTGCTTTTTTGCGACCAAGGCCGGGGGTCGTTGCGATCGAGGCCGGGGGGCGTTGCGATCGAGGCCGGGGGTCGTTGCGACCAAGGCCGGGGTCCTTAGCAACCTGGGCCGGTGCTTTTTTGCGACCAAGGCCGGGGGTCGTTGCGATCGAGGCCGGGGTCTTTCGTGACCGAGGCCGTGGTCCGTTGCGATCGAGGCCGGTGTCCGTTGCGATGGAGGCCGGTGTCCGTTGCAACCGAGGCCGGGGAGCGTTGCAACCTGGGCCGGCGTCTGCCGCAATCACGGCCGCCTCGCCCCCTCGCGGCCCCTAGAACCCCGCGCTGTCGACGCCGCCGTGCGGATCTTCTTTGCGCGGCCGGCCCGGCTTCGCCTTGGCGGAGCTGCTCGGGGCGGCGCTCGGCGAGGTGGCGGCGGCCTTGTTCGACGTCGGGTTCGCGGGCGGGAGCTCGGAGGGATCGATCGAAGGAAGGCCGTTGTCCGGGGCCTTGGCCTTTGGTTCGGCGGCGGCGGCGGTGCGCACGCGATCGAGCTCGGTGTTGAGGCGGGAGAGGCTCGCGGCGAGGGCCATGTAGCTGCGGCCGGCGACGGCGACGAGCGGCGGGCGCAGGCGGAAGTAGGCCACGACGCCGCCGATGAGGAGCGCGGCGGTCACCAGCGCGGCGGCGAGCCACGTGGTCGAGCCGTTGCGCTCGGCGCCGCGGCCGTTGCCGTCAGCCCAAGTGTTCTGCGTGGTCGAGCGCGGGATGATCGAGGGGCCGACCATCGTCGGGACGCGCGTGCCGTAGATGGGCAGCGGGGCGTCCGTCATCTTCGCGGCGGCGGCTTCCAAGCGATCGGCGAGCTCGCGCGCGGTGCCGATGCGGTGGGTGCGATCCTTCGACAAGGCGAGGTCGATGAGCTGCGACATCTCGCTCGGCACGCCCGGGGCCACCTCGGCGATGGGACGGTGCGGCTTCGTGATGATCGCCACCATCAACGCGTTGTAGTTGGCCGCGTCGAAGGGCACTTGGCCGGTGAGCGCTTCGTACAGGATGACGCCGAGCGACCACACGTCGCTGCGGCTGTCGATGTCGACGTCGCCGCGCGCCTGCTCCGGGCTCATGTACGCGGGCGAGCCGAGGACGGCGCCCGTCGAGGTCTTCACGAAATCGTTGTTCGTCCCCGTGGCCTTGGAGACGCCGAAGTCGAGCACCTTGGGGATGACGTCGCCGCGATCGTCGAGCGCGAAGAAGATGTTCCCGGGCTTGAGATCACGGTGCACGAGGCCGCGGACGTGCGCCTCTTCGAGGCCGCGGGCGACGAACGCGATCCACGCGGCGGCCTCGGCCGGGCGGAAGACGCCGGCGCGGGCGAGGCGCTGATCGAAGCCCTCGCCTTCGAGCAGCTCCATCACGAGGTAGGGCGAGCCGTCCTCGGCCTGGCCCATATCGTAGACGTCGACGACCGCGGGGTGCTTGATCTGGCCGCACGCGCGCGCTTCCAAGAAGAAGCGGTTCAACGCCTCCTTGTTGTCGGCGAGGCGCGGGTGCAGGAACTTGATGGCGAAGTCGCGATCGGTGAGCTCGTTGCGCGCCGCCCACACCGACCCCATGCCCCCGGAGCCGATGAGCCGGAGCAGGCGATACTTGCCTGAAATGAGGTCCCCTGCGTGCACGACGATGCTCCGGACGGCGGGCCAGCCCGACTTACAGCCTGCGTCAGGCGCGTGACGGAATCAACAGGCGCGACCAGCGGCCCCCAAAGGCGCGCCCGAGTTGCGAAAAAGGAGGCTGAAACCCGCTGATCGCTGCGACTTCTGCACTGCGGAGTTACCGCCCCGTGCAGCCCTCGCGGGGCGGGGCATGACCGAACGTGCCGAGGCGCGCTGCACGCTCAGCCGGCGTTTTCGGTCCTTCGTGGAATCGTCCCCCGACAGAAAACAGCGGCCGTGATGCGCTCGTTCGACATCGCATCACGGCCTCCTGCGGCCGCAGCCCGCGCGAGATCACGCGCGGGCGTCGGGCACGTCGGCGATCACCCCTTGCGCGGAGCGGCCTGGCCGGCGGCCTGGGCGAGCTGCTGCTGCTGCTGCTGGAGGAACTGCGCGACCACGCGCGAGCGCTCGATGGCGAACTGCTTCACTTCCTTGCTGGGCGAGCCGGCGAGGGCGTTGAGCAGCTTCGTGACCTTCTCGATCTGGCGCGACTGGAAGAGGGCCTCGAAGTAGTTGTTCGCGAGGCGCACGTCGCGGCTCATCTTGCCCTCGTGCGGCTGGAGGAGGCGGACGACGGCGTCGAGATCGCCCTCCTGACCGTAGAGCGCGGAGAGGACGAGGAGGAGCAGCGGCTCGTCCGGCGCGATCTCGAGGCCGGCCTTCGAGTACTCGATGGCCTTGGCGCGCGTCTCGTCGGCGTTGGCGAAGAAGCCCTGGAGCGCGACGAAGGCGGCGGGCGCCTTGTCCTTCTTGCCGCGGGTGAGGAGCTCGGCCACGGCCTTCTCCTCGTCGCCGTGCTGCTTCACGTACTGGAAGAGGTAGGCCCAGGCGTCGACGCAGCCGGCGTCGATGGAGAGCGCCTTCTCGACGAACTCCTTCTCCTTCTCCTCCTCCTTCTTGCCTTGGTAGAGCTTGGCGAGGTGGAGGGCCGGATAGGGGTTGTCCTTCATCAGGTTCTGCGCGCCCTTGAGCGTGCCCTCAGCCTTGTCGAGCTTCTCCTGCGAGAGCTGCGCGATGCCGAGCGCGAGCCAATCCTCACCCGTGCCGCCCTTGGCGACGAGCTTGGAGAGGACCTGCTCCGCGCGGGGGAGACGGCCGTGCTTGAGCAGCTCCTGCGCGTAGATGCGGCCGCGGTTGAGGTCGTCGGGCTGCTCCTGCCAGTGCTTGTCGAGGCCGGAGAGTAGGTCCTCGAGGCCGATCGCGATCGGGCGGCCCTGGTCGTCCTGCACCTGCACCGCGGGGCCGTTGAAGCCGAGGAGCTGCCACATCTGCTCCGCCGAGACGGCGATGGGGCCCTTCTCCATCTGCGCCGTCAGCTCGTCGGTCGGCTTGTTGATCGGGACCACGATCAGCGCATTGGCCGGAACGCCGTTGGGAAACGCGCTCACCGGCGCGACGATTGCCGCCCCACCCTGGATCTGAAGCCCCGACACGCCCTGCTGTCCGTTGTTCGCCGCCATGACTGCTCCGACCCCGCGCGCTGCGCGAGTGTAAAGATGCCCCGAACGAGAGGGGCGCGGAGGCTACCAGGGGCCCAGAGCCCTCGCAACCCTCATGCCCGACCGCTGGAAAAGCTTCGATATCGCGTGATCCAGAGCCAAAAAGAGGCCGCGCTCAACCGCGGTCGACGGTCGTGCGGAGGCGGGACGCCAGGTGGGTCCGGCGATCCTCGCGACGGGTCTCGGCGAGGGCCAGCGAGACGGCGCGAGGATCGGCGACCAGGACCACGAGCTTCTTCCCGCGCGTGACCGCCGTGTAGATGAGGTTGCGCGAGAGCATCACGAAGTGCTGCGTGAGGATGGGCACGACGACGGCCGGGTACTCGCTGCCCTGGCTCTTGTGGATGCTGGTCGCGTAGGCGAGCGTGAGCTCGTCGAGATCGCCCTCTTCGTAGACGACGTCGCGATCGTCGAAGCGCACCGTGATCGCGCGCTCCACGTCGTCGAGGGCGGAGATGTAGCCGACGTCGCCGTTGTAGACCTCGCGGTCGTAGTCGTTCTTGAGCTGCATCACCTTGTCGCCGAGGCGGAGCGTGCGCGCGCCGCGGGTGACCGAAGGGCCGCTCGGATTGAGCGCTTGTTGCAGGCGTTCGTTGAGCACCACGGCGCCGACCTCGCCCTTGTGCATGGGCGTCAGGACCTGCACCTGGGTCTTGGGATCGAGGCCGAAGCGCGCGGGGATGCGGCGCACGACGGTCTCGATGATGGTCTCGGCGGCGGCCTCCGCCTCCTTGCGCTCGATGACGTAGAACTCGCCCGTGGGGCCGGCCGCGCTCTCGGGCGGCTGCCCGGTCTGGATGCGGTGGGCGTTCTGCACGATGAGGCTGCCCTCGGCCTGCCGGAAGATCTGCGAGAGCCGCACCGTGGGCACGCGGCCCGATGCGATCACGTCGCGCAGCACGGCGCCGGGGCCGACGGAGGGGAGCTGATCGACGTCGCCCACGAGCACGAGCCGCGCGTGATCGGAGATGGCCTGGAGCAGCGAGTCGGCGAGCGCCAGATCGAGCATCGAGGCCTCGTCGACGATGAGCGCGCCCGCCTCGATCGCGTGCCCGTGCTTGCGCGCGAAGGTGCGCTGCCGGGGATCGAACTCCAGCAGGCGGTGCAGCGTGACGGCCTCGCGCGAGGTGGCCTCGCTCATGCGCTTGGCGGCGCGGCCCGTGGGCGCGGCGAGGCGGACGTTGATCCGCGCGCGATCGAAGAGCGCCAGCATGGCGCGCACGATGGTCGTCTTGCCCACGCCGGGGCCGCCGGTCACGACCAGCACTTTGTGGCGCGCGGCCTGCTCCACCGCGTCGCGCTGCGCCGGCGCGAGCGTCACGTTGGTGCGCTTCTCGAAGCCTTCGATGGCCGCGCCGATCGCGCCTTCGAGCAGCGTGCGGCCCGGCGCTTCGTGATGGAGCACCTGCGCGAGCCGCTGCGAGAGGCGGATCTCGGCGTCGTGCAGCTCGATCGGATAGACGGCCTCCTCGCCGTTCTCGAGCCGCTCGATCCGGATGCGCCCCGATTGCGCGAGCGCCGTGGTCGCCTCGTCCACCGCGTCGACGTCGCGCTCCAGCATCACGGCCGCGAGCTCGCAGAGCTCGGGGCGTGGGGTGTATGTGTGGCCCTTGGCCGAGACGTCGTGCAGCGTCTGCAGCACGCCTGCCTGCGCGCGCTCGGGCGCGTCGGCGCCCACGCCGATCGATCGCGCGATGCGGTCCGCCGTCTTGAAGCCCACGCCCCACACGTCGAGCGCGAGGCGGTACGGGTGCTTCGAGACCTCGTCGATCGCGCGGGGACCGAAGCGCTTGTAGATCTTGGCCGCGAGCGACGGCGAGACGCCGTGCTGTTGGAGGAAGATCATGATGGCGCCGACCGCGCGCTGCTTCTCCCAAGCCTTGCTCACCGCGTCGGCGCGGCGCGGGCCGAGGCCGGGCACCTCGGTGAGGCGCTCGGGCGATCGATCGAGGACCTCGAGCGCCTCCATGCCGAACGTCTCGACGATGCGCTTCGCGTAGGCCGGCCCGATGCCCGGCACCATGCCCGAGCCGAGGTAACGCTCGAGGCCCTCCAGCGTCGACGGCGCGATGGTGAGCAGCGTCTCGACCTTGAGCTGCTCGCCGTGCCGGGGATCGCGCTCGTAGCGACCGGTGGCGCGCACGCGCGTGCCCGGCGGCACCGCGCGGAACACGCCGACCCAGACCTCGGGCTGGGCGCGGCCGTCGACGTTCACACGCAGCACGCGGAAGCCCGTCTCGTCGTTCTCGTAGGTGACGCGCGCGACCTCGCCCTCCATCGTGGTGGGCTGACCGGGCGTCGCGAGCGTGGCCTTCGCGGCGAAGAGCGGCCGTTGCGACATCGACGGCGAGCCAGCCGGCTCGCCCGCTCGCGGGGCCTTTGGCTCGGGCGGGGAAGGCACGGCCGGAGCATGCGTCGGACGGGCCCGAGGCAAAAGGCAAAAGGCGCGGGGCCCATGCGTCCTGCGATCCTTACATCACATCGCGTGATCGCCGCGCGGCCTCGCGGCGCGCTTGCGGCTCTTCGGCCGTCGACCCAACGAAAGTCGGGGGCGATGTGATCTGCCTTTTACCTCGGACGATTTCCCTTCATCGTGTCGCGCATGGCCGAGCTCACCACCTCCGCTGCGATCGCGGACGCCCTCCGCAACGCGAAGACCGTCGCCGTCCTCGGCGCGCACGAAGAACCGTCGCGTCCCGCGTTCTACGTCCCCGATTATCTCTACAAGCAGGGCTATCGAATCCTCCCCGTGAACGCGATGCTGGTCGGCAAAGCCTTGTGGGGGCAGCCGGTGCGCGCCTCGCTCGCCGAGCTGAAGGAGCCCGTCGACATCGTCGACGTCTTCCGCCGCCCGGAAGCGTTGCAGAGCCACCTCGAAGACATCCTCGCCATGTCCCCGCGCCCGCGCCTCGTGTGGCTCCAGCTCGGCATCCGCAACGACACCTTCGCCCGCGACGTGCAAGCCGCTGGCATCGACATCGTCCAAGACCACTGCATGCTCGCCGACCACCGCGCCTTCGGCATCGGTCGCGTCGGCGGCTAACGATTCACCGAGCCGCTTCTCACAGAGATTCTCGACGTCACGCCGCCAAGGTGCAGAGACGCCAAGAGGGCATGAGCGCTCTTGCTCTCGTGGTGCCGAATGACGATCGATGATCGCTCGGCGAGCGAGGGAGATTTTTAACGCAAAGACGCAGAGACGCAGAGAGACGTGAATGGTTTGGCCTCGCGACGACTCGCGAGCACGAGTCACGAAACGCCGAATCCTCTGTGCCTTTGCGTTGAAATCTCTTCTCGAACCCTGCTCGGGGACTTCACCCCTGCTTCAGCGAAGAGCGTTTTGAACGCCAAGGCACAAGAAACGCAAAGACACCTCGCGCTGGCTCGCGGAGCACGAGACCCCGAATTCCTCTTCGCCTTTTTGCGTCTTTGCGTCTTTGCGTCTTTGCGTTAAAAATCTCCTCTCGAATCCCGCTCGGGATCTCGCTCAGCGCGTGCTCCCCGAGCGCGTGCGCGGGGAATCCTCGCGCAGCTTGAGCGCCTTCGAGGCCATCGAGAGGACCGCGAGCGAGACGAGGACACCGGCGATGACGAGCAGCATCGTCGTGCCGCGGAAGCCGGCTTTGGCGGCGTGCGCGGCGCGATTCCGCTCGTCGTCCTGCGCCGGAGGCATGGGCCGCTGGTGCAGGGCGGCGCGCATGCCTTCGAGGCGGAGGCGTTCGCGGCGGTCTTCGGTGTCCTCGGGCGGATTCACTTCGGGCCCCGACTCAGCTCCGACATCGCTTGATGGAAGCGCTTGAGGCGCATCTCCACCGCGCGGAACAAGGTGCCTTCGGGGTAGTGACCGTTCTCGTCGGCGACGCCGGCCGGCACGCCCGCGAGCAGCTCGACGCCCTCCTCGACCGTGGACGTGGCCCACACGTGGAAGCGGCTCGCGGCGATGGCGTCGACGACGTCGTCGCGCAGCATGAGGGCGTCGCAGTTGCGCTCGGGGATGAGGACGCCCTGGTTGCCCGTCAGGCCCTTGGCCGCGCAGATGTCGAAGAAGGCCTCGATCTTCTCGTTGAGGCCGCCCACGGGCTGGATCCCGCCCTGCTGATCGACGCTGCCGGTGACGGCGAGCTCCTGCCGCAGCGGGAAGCCGGAGAGCGCCGAGAGGAGCGCGTAGAGCTCGCTCGATGAAGCGCTGTCGCCGTCGATGGCCTCGTAGGTCTGCTCGAAGACCAGCGACGCGCCGAACATCGGCGGTTTGTGTTGGCCGAAGCGAAGGGCCATGAAGCCGGCCAGCACGAGCACGCCCTTGCTGTGGATGGGGCCGGACATCTCCACTTCGCGCGCGATGTTCACCGGGCCTTCGACGCCCGGATAGACGACGGCCGTCACGCGGCACGGGCGGCCGAACGTGATGGGACCATCGCTGAGCACGCTGACCGCGTTGACCTGACCGACGCGCTCGCCCGTCGTGTCGATGCGGATGGTGCCGTCGGCGAGGAGCTCGTGGACTTGATCGCGGAAGTGGCTGCCGCGCCGCCGCGCGGCCGCGAGCGCCTCCACGACTTGGCGGCCGTCGATGCACTCGCACCCGCGCTGCTTGGCGCGGTAGCCCGCTTCCATCGCGACCTCGGCGATGAGGCCGAGCTGCGCGGTGACCTTCGTTTGGCTCTCGGCCAGGCGCCCGCCGTAGAAGACGAGCTCGCCCACCGCGTCGGGCGTGAGCGGAGGCAGGCTGCGATCCTTGGCGATGCCCGCGAGAAACGAGGGGTAGGCCGCGATCGCTTGATCGAGCTTCAACGTGGGCTCGAAGCGCGCTTGGATCTTGAAGAGCTGGGAGAACTCGGGGTCGGCTTCGTGCAGATCTTGGTAGAGCGAGGGGCTCGCGATGAGCACGACCTTGAGATCGATGGGGATGGGCGGGAGGAGCAGCTCCTCCGTGGTGCCGCGGTAATACGAGGGGTTGTGCTCGGGGACGATGAACTTGCCCGCGAGCAGACAGGCCTTGAGCTGCTCGTAGAGGTTCTCGTTCTTGAGCAGCGCCTGCGCGGGGAGGATGAGGAAGCCGCCGTTGGCCTCGTGCAGCGCGCCCGCGACCGCGAAGCCGGGCTCGGGCGGGAAGCCGGAGTCGGGCGGCGCGTGCGTGCGGCCGAAGAGCGCGGTGAGCGTGGGATACGGCACTTCGACGACGGGCGCGCCGGCGCCGGGCTTGTGCTCGGTGAGGAGCGTGGGCACGACGACGCCGCGCGAGAGCGTGGGCGCTTCGTCGCCGCGGGGCTCGTCGACCAAGCGGCGCAGCTCGCGGGTCACCGCCGTCTCCACGTCGGCGAGGAACGACGCGATGGCGCCGCGCCCCTCGAAGCGCGTGCGCACCGGGAGGAAGCTCGACTTCACGGCCTCGCCGAGGAGGTGATGGACCACGGCGCGCAGCTCGCCGTCGGCCTCGTCCTGCACGCTGGCGAGCTTGGTCTCGAACTCTTCGATGTGAGCGGCGATGGCCGCGAGCGCGTCGCTCGAGGGCGTGCCGCCGGCCTCGTCGAGCGCGGTGATCTGCACCTCGTCATCGGTGCGTTGGAGATCGAGGCCCAGCTCGGCGGCGGCGGCCTTCAAGGCCTCTTCGAGGCGGCTCTCCTCCGTGGCCACGCGGCGCCGCGTCTTGGCGCGCGCCTGCTTGTAGCGCTCGCCTTCGTTCACACCGCGGAGGCCGTCGACGAGCTTGGTGTAGAGCTCATCCATGGCGTCGACGAACGGACGCGCCTCGCCGGCCGGGAGGTTCAGGACGGTCGGCTCGCTGGGACGGCGCGGGTTCGGCAGGAGGACCATGTCGTCCGGCGTGGGCCGCGTCTTGGCGATGCGCTTGGCGACGGAACGCGCGCAGAAGGTGCGGCCCGTGCCCGACGCACCCACGACGACCACGTGAAAGCGCGGTTGCTGGATGTCCAAGCCGAGCTCGAGCGCCGTGAGCGCGCGCTCTTGGGAGGCGACGCCCGCGAGCGGCGCGACCTCGTCGCCTTCGGGGACACGAAACTGCTCGGCCGGAACGATCTTGCGGCACTCGCTAGGGGACAGCTTTCGGGCAGGCATGGCGAGGGGACCATATCACCGAGACCGGCTCCGCGTTCGCCGAGCGCGCGAGGGCGACCAGGACGCGCGTGCCCGCGCCTCCGGCGAGGAAGATCGCACCGTTCCCCGGAAGCACGATCTTCCCGCGCCGCGCGCTACGGGCAGCGATAGGCATAATCGAGATCGTCGAAGAACGTGTCGAAGTAGAGCGCGTGGAGCCCGCCCTCGGCGTCGATCACGAAGCGTGGATCGTCGCCGGGCTGATGCACGTCGACGGTCGTGTCGGCGAAGACGCCCGCCGGCGGCTTGTACGCATGATTGAGATGATTGAAGAACGTGTCGACGTACAGCGCGTGGACCCCGCCGCTCGCATCGACCGCGAGCTTCGAAAAATCCCCCGGCCCGTGGACATCGACCGTGACCTCGGCGAACGCGCCGCCCGCCGGCTTGTACGCGTAATCGAGGTCGTCGAAGAACGTGTCGTGATAGAGCGCATGCACGCCGCCGCTCGCATCGATCACGAGCTGCGGATCGTCGCCGGGCTGGTGCACGTCGACGGTGACCTCGGTGAACGTCCCGCCCGCCGGCTTGTACGAATAGTCGAGCTGGTGAAAGAACGTGTCGTGATAGAGCGCATGCACGCCGCCCGCCGCATCGACCACGAGCTTGGGAAAGGCGGCCGGCTGATGGACGTCGACGGTGGTGGTGGTGAAAACGCCGCCGGCCGGCTTGTAGGCGTAGACCAGATGGTTGAAGTTGGTGTCGTGATAAAGCGCGTGGGCTCCGCCCGCCGCATCGACAACGAGGACCGAGTGCGGCCCCGGCGTGTGGATGTCGACGGTGGTGGTGGCGAAGACGCCGCCCGCGGGCTTGTAGGCGTAGACCAGATGGTTGAAGTTGGTGTCGTGATAAAGCGCGTGGACACCGCCGTTCACGTCGACGACGAGCCTGGGATCGGGCCCCGGCGTGTGGATGTCGACGGTGGTGGTGGCGAAGACGCCGCCCGCGGGCTTGTAGGCGTAGACCAGATGGTTGAAGTTGGTGTCGTGATAAAGGGCGTGGACTCCGCCGCTCGCATCCACGACGAGCTGCGGATAGGCGCCCGGCGTATGAATGTCGACGGTGGTGGTGGAGAAGACGCCGCCCGTGGGCTTGTAAGCGTAGATCAGATGGTTGAAGTTGGTGTCGTGATAAAGGGCGTGGACTCCGCCGTTCGCATCCACGACCAGCGACGAGTGAGGCCCCGGCGTGTGGATGTCGATGGTCGTCTCGACCCACGTCTTCTCGTCGACGACACCGTCGCAGTCGTCATCCGCCCCGTTGGCGCAAACCTCGGTGGCGGGCACGACTTGGCCCGTGCAAGCGCCCCAGCCGAGGCCGTCGGCATTGCAGATCCGCGTCCCGCCGTGACAGACACCCACGTTCTCGGTCGCGGCCGGCCCAGTGTAGCAATTGCCAGTCTGACCCGGTGAGCACGGGCAACCCTCGTTGACGGTGCCATTGCAGTTCTCGTCGGCCATGGTCGCGCAGACCTCGGCCGTCGGCTTCACCTCGCCCGTGCACGGGCCATAACCCTGGTCGCCGCCCAAGCACGTTTGCTGCCCGCCGTGGCAGACCCCGATGCCTTCGGTGCCCTGAGGGCCGGTGTAACAGGCGATGACGTCACCCATCGTGCAAGCGCACGCGGTGATCTCCTGCGTCTTCCCATCGCAATCGGCGTCGACGTCACCGAGGCACGCTTCCACCACGGGAATGACGTCTCCCATGCACGGGCCGAGCGCCGTCCCATCGGCGTTGCACTGGGCCTTGCCGGTCTTGCACGTGCCGACGTTGGCCGTGCCTTGCGGGCCGGTGTAGCAGTCGACCATTGCATTGGGCATGCACTTGCAGCCCGCGCCGCTCTCGTTCACCTTGCCGTCGCAATCGTCGTCGATGCCGGTGAAGCAGGTCTCCGCGACGGGCGTGACCTCTCCCATGCACGGCCCCCACCCGGTGCCTTTGGCATTGCACACCTGGGTGCCCGCCTTGCACGGGCCCACGCCCTTGGTGCTGGGCGCCGCCGAATAACACGATTGCTTGTCTCCCGGCGTGCACACGCAGTCCGGCCCATCCTCGTTGGCGAGCCCGTCGCAGTCCTCGTCAGCCGGGTTTCCGCAGGTCTCGGTGGTGGGCAGGACCTCGCCTTCGCACGGCCCGAATCCGGATCCATCGGCCTTGCACGTCTGGTGTCCCGCGACGCACAAGCCAACATTCTTTTGCTCCGGCGCCCCCGAAAAGCATTCGAGCGTTTCCCCCGGCATGCACACGAGAGCCACCGCTCCACCCGTGCCACCGCCGCCCATGTTGCCAGTCGAGGCCTGGTGGGTTTCACCCCCCGAGCACGCGACCGCCCAAGGGGCGCCGAGGAAGAAGGCCAAGGCGACGGCGCGACGACGGCGGGAAGCGAGGTGCATGCGGCACGATCGCGGGAAAGAGGGGGAGGGTCAACGATCTCGAAGGGCGGTGCCGGGAGGGTGGATGGTGGAGAGCCCGCTCGTGCTCACAGCGAAGACGAACAGAGGCTTTCAGGCCGCTCGTCCGCGACATGCTCGATGAGGACACACGAGGGCGACCGGCCTCGTCCTTGCGCTTCACGATGAACGTCACCTTTGCGCTCGTCCGCCATTGGCCCGGTGCTCGCTTCCTCGGAGAGGAATGTGGTGGAGGGCAGCGCTTCCATGGCTCGCATGCACGCTCCTCGCATCGTGTCTCTCGAGCTCCGAACGGATGCCCGAGGATGGCGCCCCGAGCTTCGAAGAGGCAGCCCCGGATCGCGTCGGCGAACGGAGATCGAGCGACACGGAGCCAACCCGTGAGGCCGTGCAAGGTGCATACGAGTCGACGTTTCACTTTGCCACCACCGTTCTCGACGATGGGCAGGACGACGGCGGCGGCTGGCAGGTGGCCTCGGCGCGGTTGAAGTTCGGTGATTGGCGGCACCTTCCACCCAACTTTTGGACGTGCGCCGTGGTGGTCGGGATGCCATTGCGCAGCGCGATGGCCGGCCCCATCTCCTCTCGTCACGCCGCGCAGATCACCGCGGTGGTGGTGACGGAGGCGACCGAAGAGGTGATGCGTGCTCGACCTCGCTGGCTCGGCGAGGACTATTGCATTGCTCTCCGTGCGAAGCTCCGTGAGAAGTTTCGCACGAGATACCGGACGCTCGGCGCCAGAGTCAGCCCACCATGACGACGACCCTCACCGTTACCGCGCTATCCGAGCTGGTCTATCGCTACTACCCTCGGGGAATCTCGCCGGACGATCCTCGTTACGAGAGCACCGACGAGCATCGCCGGTTGGTGGAAGCGCGGCTGCGCGCCGGCGCGAGCCTCGGCGCGTGGCGCTCCATGTTGGGCCGGCTCCGCGCTCGGTTCCCAGCTTGCGTGGTCCAGGATCGAGCGTTTCATCTCCCCTCGGGGAGCCATGACGCCGCATACGCAGCCAAGCTCCTATTGCCCGCGACCGAGCCGGAGCAGAGCGGTCATGCCATCGAGCATGCGCTGGGTTTCCTCGTGAGCATCCTCGCGCCCTGTCATGTCATTTACAGCTCGCGGATCGCCTATCGCATCGACGATCCCAATGTCGCGACGCTCCCCGAGATCCGCCTCGATCTCTCGTCGATCGAGATACCTCCCGCGCGTGCGATCGCGCAGGAAATACAGGCTTCATGGGACACGCGACCGCTTCCCCGCGAGATCGGTGAGGTCGTGGTGCCCGAAGTGGCCACGAGCATTCGCGCCATGGGCGAGGCGACGATTTACGATTGCTTGCTGTCGGACGACTGGTGATCCATCAGGTGCCGAAAGCCGTCTTCGTCTGCGAGAAGCCATAAGCACGGGCTCCCTCGCGCTCGTGGCCTCATGGCCTCAACCCACCCGCTTCCGCCGCCGCGCCGCCGCCAGCGCCGCGATGGCCACGGCAATCGCACCTCCTTCACCACGGCTCGTCCCCGGCACTGCACAGCCGCAATCACCCTCCGAGCTCTCGCCGCCGCCGGAGCTGGAGCTCGCGCTCGAGCTCGTGCTTCCACCGCTGCCGCCCGTGCCTCCCATGCCGCCGGCGCCGCCGGTGCCTTGGGTGTTTTCTTCGGTCACCACGTCGAGGGTGCCGCGGCCTTGGGTGGCGGTGTTGAAGGCAGAAGCGAAGTTGTTGGCCAGGGGGTCGAACGTGGTTTGCGCGGTGGACACTTGGGTGGCGTCGTCGTTGGGGCCGACCAGGAGGACGAAGCCGACGGTCCAGGTTTTGGGGGCGGCGTCGGCGGCGGGATCGCGGGTGCCGTTGGCGGCGATCACGTCATCGATGGTGATGGAACGGCGGGTGGCCGTGACGGTGAAGGGTTTGCTGGCGTCGAACCAAGGAAACGAGTGCGCGGCGTAGGGGCCGCCCCAGAGAGGATCGGTGATGCCGGTGGGCGGAGTGACGCTCTCGAGGACGCCGAAGGGGGGCACTTCCTCTTTGGCGGCGAGGCCCATGATGTAGAGATCGATCATGGAGAACTTCAGGGCCTTGGGGCTCTGGGCTTCCACGGTGAAGGTGCCGTCGCCGTTGTCTTTCCAGACGTTGCCGCCGGAGGGAGAGCCGCCGGCGTCCATCCAAAAGGACCAGTGGAAATCGAAGCCGATGAGGGCCCCCGGGTTGGGCGCGGGGACGCGGAGGGCGGGGCCGAAGCGGTGCGAGAGCTCGAGAAGAAAGAGGTATTCGGCGAAGCCTTCGAGCGGCGCGCCTTGCAGGTTGGCGCGTTGCTTGAGCTCCAGAACGTTGTTGTGCAGGAGCATGGCCGCGAGCGGCGGTTTCGAGGACTTCTTGATGCCCTCGGGCGGATAGGCATCCTCGAGGCCGATGCCTTTCACGTCGGCGCCGATGGGATCGTAGATGGTGCCGTAGGGGCTGCCGCCGATGTCGAACGTGCTCCAGACGCTGATGACTTCGGGCAGGGGCGCGCCCGTCTCGCCGTAAAGGGCGAGGATCTTCTTTTCGATGGCCTTCAGATCGGAGAGGGTTTGGAGCTTGTTGGTCGCGACGGTGCCATCGTCGACGAGCGTGACGTAGGGGCGGGCCGCGTTTGCAGCGGTGGATAGCGTGAGGGTTGCGAGAAGCGTCAGGAAAGCAGATGTCGATCGCATAGGATCGATGAACGACAGCAAACGGAGTGCCAGAGTGGATGAGGCGAATGCACGCTGCATTCACGCTCTCCGGCGCTCTCCCGCGCTCTCGGGCGGGGCGAGGCGTTAGCGGGCTGACACCTGTCGGTGCTCGAACTCCTCCCGGACGGCGTCGCGGAGGGAAGCGTCGGAGAGGAGGTCGGCGGTGGTCAGGGCCATGGCCTTGGCGGCGGTGAGCATGGCCGCCTGTCCGCGCTCGCTGCCGGCGCATTGCATGAAGGCGTGTTGATGGCAGGTGGCCTCGCCTCGGTTGCAGATGGCGAGCCACGGGTGAATCGAGGGGACCGCGTGGGAGATGTCGCCCATGTCGGTGGAGCCGGCGCCCACCGTCTCGTCGGCCTCGGGGGCGGTGCGGCCGAGGGCGGCGAGGTGGACGCCGAAGCGGCGCGCCATGGTCATGTTGTTGACCATGTCGCGGTAGCCCTCGCGTTGGGTCAGGTCCACCTCGACCCCACAGGCCAAGGCCGCGCCGCGCGCGCAGCGCTCGACGATGGCGCGCACGCGGGAGAGCTCGGCCATGTCCCGCGCGCGCACGGAGAACTCGGCGGCGGCGTGCTCGGGGATGATGTTCACCGCCTGACCGCCGTTGGTGACGAAGCCGTGCACGCGCACGCCGTCACGGAAGTGGACGCGCTGGGAATCGATGAGACGGAAGGTCTCGAGGCAGGCGGTGAGGGCGCTGGCGCCGTCCCACGGGGCGATGGCGGCGTGCGAGGGCGAGCCGCGAAAGCGCATCTGGATCCACACGTTGGCCAGGGCGAAGTGCGCGAGCAGATCGCGATCGAAGGGGTGGAACATCATCGCCGCGTCGACGCCCGCGAAGGCGCCGGCGTCGAGCAGACGGATCTTGCCGCCGCCGCCCTCTTCCGCGGGCGTACCGATGAGATCGACGGTGCCGGCGATGGCGTCGCGCTGCCGCGCGAGCGAGAGGAACGCGCCCAGCGCGCCGCCCGCGATGAGGTTGTGCCCGCAGGCGTGGCCGATCTCGGGGAGCGCGTCGTACTCGGCGAGGATGGCCACCTTCGGCCCCGCGCCGCTCCCGATGCGCGCGCGGAACGCGGTGGCGAGGCCACCGAGGTTCTTCTCGACGGGGACGCCGGCCGACTCCACGGCCTCGGCGATCCACGCCGCGGCGCGGTGCTCCTCGTAGCGCAGCTCGGGGTGCGCGTGGATCTTGGACGAGACGTCGCGGAGCGTGGGCGCGATCGCGTCGACGTCGGACGCGATGCGGGCGGTGTCCAGGCGGGTCATGACGGCGAGGATAGTCGATGCGCGCCGCCCGCGAGGAGCCGAGCTCAGAACAAGCCAACGTCAGGCCCGAGCGGCGCGACTCGAGAGCCGGCGCGGGTGGGGCCGCGCCACTTTCCCGGGACGCATACGCAACAGCCAAGACCAACGCCAGGCCCGAAGCGGCTCCACGCACGCGTCAGCTCGGGTGGTTCGGGGTATGGGAGGCTCCACGGGTCCAGGGCTCGCTGGCGAGCCCGCATGGACCGACGCCCGTGGAGGGAAAGGGGCAGCGCCACTTTCCCGGGACGCATACGCAACAGCCAAGACCAACGCCAGGCCCGAAGCGGCTCCACGCCCGCGTCAGCTCGGGTGGTCCGGGGTATGGGAGGCTCCACGGGTCCAGGGCTCGCTGGCGAGCCCGCATGGACCGACGCCCGTGGAGGGAAAGGGGCAGCGCCACTTTCCCGGGACTCAGTCGAAGTGCGCGATGAGGTAGTACGACCCCTTCGGCGACTCGGCGACCCGTGCCGCGTGGGCGTCGTCGCCGACGTCGATCGGATCGGCCGGCGAGCCGTCGTACGAGCAGCCGGTGATGCGCAGGCCGTGGACGCCGATCTCGTGCGGCTCCTGCGAAGGATTCTGCCCGCGGACGAACGTGCCGCCGAGCGCGTCGTCCGCCTTGCCGAGCACGCCGAACGCGAGCTTGGCCAAGGGCAGGGGGCCCGTGCAGCCGAGGCGCGTCACGATGGCGTCGTCGCTCGCCTGCTTGCCGCCGGCCTCGCGGTACGCGGCGGTGATGCGATCCCAGATCGCGGCCGGGATGGCGCGCGCCTCCTCCTCGGCGCGGAGCATCGCCTCGCGTGTGACCTCGAGCGGCTCGTACGTGCCCCCCTCGGCGGCGAGGATGCCGATGAAGGCGCTGCAATACGCGGGATCTTCGTCGCCCGTGTTGTCGTCGGAGAGATCGATGTCCGCCGGCACGGCGGCGATGCCGAGCCCCGCGCTCGACGCGATGGCGTCGATGGTCTCGCAGATGGCGACCACCTGCGCCCGGGTGAAGTCCGAGAAGTCGTAGCTTCGTCCAGCGATCAGCACGCCGCGCGTCTCGCTCTGCCGCCATCCTTGCCAAGCCATGTCATGTCTCCTTCGTAGGGCGCGGAACATACCTACATGCTTCGCCCTTGGGGAAGGCGCACCGCATTTCGCCGCGCTTCGGGGGCGGTTTGCCCGCCGCGCGGTGCGGTGTAGAAGGTGGCCGATGTCACGCCTGCCGCTCGGTGCGCTCGTCGCTTCGCTGTCCTTCGTGCTCGGTTGCGACGCCCCGCCCGAGCCCGATCGCGCCGCGCGCCGCACCGCCGAGGCTCGCCCGGCACCGACCGAGTTCGCCGTCCCGGCGCTGGCCTCGAGCGCGTCGGCGTCCGCGTCTCAGCCCGCGCCCGCGCCGGTGCATCGCACGCCCGTGCGTGTGGCCCTCGACGAGAAGGCGATGGGCACGCACATCTCCATCGCGGCCTACACGAACGACACCCTCGACGAGCCCGCGCTGCGGGAAAAGCTGGGCAAGGCGCTCGCCGAGATCCGCCGGCTCGAAGGCCTCATGACCACGTGGCGGGACGACAGCGAGATCTCCCGCGTCAACGCCGGCGCCGGCAAGACCGCGGCCCCCGTGAGCCCCGAGACGCTCGCCGTGATCGAGAAGAGCGTGTGGATGAGCCATCGATCGGAGGGCGTCTTCGACATCACCTTCGAGGCGATGCACGGGCTGTGGAAGTTCGATCAGGATCTCGAAGAGCGCATCCCCGATCGCGGCAAGGTCGAGGCGGCTCGACGTCTCATCGACTGGCGCAAGATCAAGATCGATCACGACGCGCGCACCGTGATGCTGGAGAAGGCCGGGATGCGCATGAGCCTGGGCGGCATCGCCAAGGGCTACGCCGTCGACGCGGCGGCGCGCGTGCTCGGCGAGGAGGGGCTCAGCGCGTTCTTCGTGCAGGCGGGCGGCGATCTCTTCGTGCGCGGGAAGAAGCCGGATGGATCGCCGTTCCGCGTGGGCGTGCGCGATCCGCGCGGGCGCGACGCGAACGATTGGTTCGCGATGCTCGAGGTGGTCGACCACGCGTTCTCGACCGCCGGTGATTACGAGCGCGGCTTCATCAAGGATGGCAAGCGCTATCATCACATCATCGATCCGCGCACCGGCTTCCCCGCCACCGCGTGCAGGAGCGTCACGATCTGGGCGAAGGACGCGTTCACCGCCGACGCCGTCGATGATGCCGTGTTCATCCTCGGGCCGGAAAAAGGCCTCAAGCTCGTCGATTCCCTGGAGGACGCGGGCGCCGTCATCGTCGACGCGCGCAACAAGGTGTGGGTGTCCGAGAAGCTGAAAGATCGGCTCCACGTCCTGCGGCCGCCGACCGACGGCACCTGATGTCGGTGTCGCGGCGCCACGTCCGACATCGTTCATTCGATGATGGATTGGGTGTGCCCCCGAGGCGCGAATTCGCGATGTCGTGTACACGACATTTGACGCGCACCGGTCGCGCGTCGATGAAGAGACGATGCTTGACACATCGGGGCCGAATGAATTTGATTCGGCATACTCATCCTTTCACGAGCATCGAATGGTTAGCGTGAGACGGATGGCGCGGAGCACGCTTTCGTGCGGGGTGGTGGGAGCGGAACGATGAACGTGGGTAGTGCTGGGGCGATGATGACGGTGGAGCGCACCTTGTTGGTGCAGCTCAATCCGACGCTCACGGACAGCGCCGTCCGTCAGTTGCGGGCGGTGGTGGGCGCGGCGCTGGAGTCGCAATCACCGCGGGGGCTGGTACTCGACCTGACCAGTGTCGATGCCATGGATAGCTACATCACGCGGTGTATCCGTGACCTCGCGATCAGCGCGAGGCTCATGGGTGTACCCACCATCGTTTGCGGCGTGCAGCCTGCCGTCGCCGACACGCTGGTGGAGATGGGGTTGAGCCTCGGCGAGGTGAAAACCACGGTCAACCTCGACGCGGCCCTGCGGCTCTTGAAGGATCCGCGCCGCGCCCGCGCCCGCGCCGGAGCTTGAGTCGATCGATGCAACGGGCCGCGCCCCCCGATCTGCCGACGAGGGATGTCCTCGACTCCGTCATCGGCGTGCTCACGCGTTACGTCTCTGCGCCGACGGCGCAGTCCATCCTCGGTGTGGCGCGCCAGCGCGCCGGCATCGGCGGCTCGCAGCTCACGCGGGCCCAGCTTCAGGAGATGCTCGATCCCATCGAGCGCAGCCTGACCTTCTTCCTCTCCGACCCGGCGCAGGCCAAGGCCTGCCGTCGCGCGCTCGAAGCGTTCACCGGCGCGCAGGCCGTGCGCACCGGCGCGCCGCAGCCGGTGGTGGTGCGGATCCTCGTCGAGGACGACATCGCCCGCGCGCGCAGCGAAGCGCGCGTGCTCGCGGTGATGCTCGGCTTCACGCTGGTCGGGCAGACGCGGCTCATGACCGCGGTCTCCGAGCTGGCGCGCAACATCGTGCAGTACGCGGGCGAGGGCGTGGTCGAGCTCAACCCGAGCACGACGCCGCCGGGCCTCGAGATCGTGGCCCGCGATCACGGCCCCGGGATCGCGAAGCTCGCGCACATCCTCTCGGGCAACTACCGCTCGAAGCTCGGCATGGGTCTCGGCATCCTCGGCGTGAAGCGGCTCTCGGAGCGCTTCGACGTGCAGACCGAAGTCGGCCGCGGGACGACGGTCACCGCGCTGTTGAAGGTGGCGTGATGCAGATCCAGACCGGCGTCACGGCTCGGCCGGCGGTCGGGCAGACGGTCTGCGGCGACGCGTGGTCGATCACGCCTTTCAGCCAAGGGCTCCTGCTCTGCCTCGCCGACGGCCTCGGTCATGGGCCCGAGGCGCGCACGGCGTCCACGACCGCGTGTCACTACGCGGAGACGCACGCCAGCGAGCCCTTGGAGGCGATGCTGCACGGCATGAACGCGGCGCTCGCGGGCTTACGCGGCGCGGCCGTATCGGTGCTGGTCCTCGAGCCCGTGGCGCGGCGCGCGCTCTTCGCCGGCGTCGGCAACGTGGAGCTGCGCTCGGCTTCGCGCGGTCGCATCGCGCCGCCGACGGTGCCCGGCGTGGTCGGTCACGGCGTGCGCCGCGTGCGCGTCTGGGAGTACCCGATCTCCGAGGGCGACCTCTTCGTGCTCATGAGCGACGGCATCTCCAGCCGCTTCGAGCTCGATCCCATCTCCAAGCTCGAGCCGCAGGCGCTCGCGGATCACTTGGTGAACAAGCACCACAAGACCCACGACGACGCGTGTGCCGTGGTGGCGCGCCTCGCGGGCGCGGTGAGGGGTGCTTGAGCCCAGAGCGAACCATCGAGATCACCGCCGAGGAAGATCGCTTCTGGGTGGCGGGGGAGACGCGAAGGTTCGCGGCGGAGCTCGGCTTCTCGCCGGCGGAGCAGGCGCGCCTCGCGGTGTGCGTCGCCGAGCTCGCGTCCAACGCGGCCAAGCACGCGGGGCGCGGGCGGATCGAGCTCGCCGAGGTGACGGCGCCGCCGCGCACGCCGGACGCGCCGATGGTGATCGGGTGCCGCGTGCGCGCCATCGACGAGGGGCCGGGCATCGCCGCCGTCGACGACGCGCTTCGTGATGGATTCTCCGAGGGCCGGCCGCTGACGCCGGACACGCCGCTCTCGGAGCGGCGCGGATTGGGTATCGGGCTCGGCGCGGTCTGCCGGCTCATGAGCGAAGTTCGGGTCATCTCCCGCAGCGGCGGGGGTTTGCTGATCGAGGCCGTGCTCTGGCGATCGTCGGAGCCCGGCCTGCGTACGGAGGAGGAGCGAACGTGTCGGAGAGCCTGAATTTGGAGATTTTGACGCAGATGCTCGACCGCATGCCGGGCGTGGCGTTCTGCTCGCGCATGGACCCCACCACGGGGAAGAGCAAGTGGCTCTACCTCAACCGGCGCGCCGCCGACCTGTACGACGTGTCCGAAGAGGAGCTGATCGCCGATCCCAACTCCGGCCTCACCCACATCGTTCCCGAGGATCGCGCGCTCGTCGACGAGGTGATCGCGCAGTGTTCGCGGACCGGCGCTCCGATGGCGTTCGCGGGGCGCATCAAGCGCCGCAGCGGCGAGATCCGCTGGGTCGAGACGCACGCCAACATCGTCATCGAGGAGAACGGGACAGTGCTCTGGTACGGCCAGAGCACCGACGTCACCGCGCGCAAGCAGCTCGAGCAATCGCTGATCGAGTCGGAGGCGGCGCGGGCCCAGTCGGAGGCGCTCTACCGCACGGTGATCGACTCGCTCCCGGTCGGCGTGGCCCTCTTGGACACGAACGGCAAGTTCGGCATCTACAACGATGCCATGAAGGAGATGAGCGGCAGCCTCGAGGCGGGCTACGAGGGCAATCTCTCCAGCGCCTTCGGCGTCTTCCGCCCCGACGGGGTGACGCCGTTCCCCGACGCGGAGATGCCGATCGTCCGCGCCCTCGGCGGCGAGCCCGCGCCCCAGGCCGAGCTCTGGATGCGCAACGCTTCCCTCACCGAGGAGAAGCGCATCATGGTGAAGGCGCTCCCGATCAAGGACGCCGCGGGGAACATCGTCGCCGCCGTGGCGGTCTCGACCGACGTCACCGATCAGCGCAAACTCGAGACCAGTCTCCGCACCCGCAACGAAGAGCTCGCCGAGAGCGAGTCGGCGCGGGCGAAGTCCGAGGCGCTCTACAAGCAGATCATCGACGCGCTGCCGCTCGGGGTCATGGTCGCGAATCAGGCGGCCGAGTGGCTCGTGCTGAACCCGGCGCACGAGCGGCTCATCGGCGGCGCGATGGCGCACGTCGGCGGCGACATCACGGGCGCGTACGGCATCTTCATGGCCGACGGCGTGACCCCGCTGCCCATGGACGACAGCGGGATGGCGCGCGCGCTCCGCGGCCAAGCGCTGGAGGAAGAGGTCATCGCGCGCAACCCGCGCATCAAGAACGACGTGCGCATGCACGTGGTGTGGACCCCGCTGAAGGACGAGACCGGCAAGATCTTCGCGGCCCTCGGCACCTCGCAGGACATCACCTTGCAGCGCCAGCTCGAGAACGATCTGCGCGCGCGCAACGAGGAGCTCGCCTCCAGCGAGGCGGGCAAGGCTCAGCTCATCGAGCGGCTCCGCTACTCGATCGACGAGCTGTCGAACCCGATCCTCGAGGTCTGGGACGACGTCTTGGCCATGCCCATCATCGGCGTCGTCGACTCGCGCCGCACGGCCGACATGGTGCAGCGCCTCCTCGGCGAGGTCGCGCGCACGCAGGCGAGCTTCGTGATCATCGATCTCACGGGCGTCGAGATCGTCGACACCAAGACGGCCGATCACCTGATGAAGCTGATGCGCAAGGTGGAGATCGTGGGCGCGCGCTGCGTGCTCACCGGCATCCGCCCCGCGGTGGCCGAGACGCTGGTCGACATCGGCGTCGACTTCGGTCGCCTCGTCACGCTGCGCAACCTCAAGCACGGCCTGCGCGAAGCGCTCCGCAGCGCCCGCCGCGAGCGCGAAGGTCTGCGCGAGCTCGACCTCGAAGAGATCACGGGCCACGAGGCCAAGACCACCAAGCCCGCGCGCTGATCGATCGGGGGGAGGGCATCCGCTCTCCCCCATTCGCTGGATCACGAAGCCATCGCCGCACGCCGAAAGCGCGCGGCGATGCTCGTCGGCGCGTCTATTTGCCGCGGAAGGCGGGCTTGCGCTTCTCGGCGAAGGCCCTCAGGGCCTCGAGCCGATCCTCGCTGCGCACGGTCTCGTCGTAGTAGACGCGCTCCAGCTCGAGGCCGCGCGGGAGCGGCACTTCGTAGGAAGCTTCGATGGCGCCGAGCGCGGCGGCCTGCGCGATCGGCGCGCCCTCGGCGATCGGCGCGATCCACGCGAGCGTGTCGTCGAGCACGCTCACGCCTTCGGGGCTGACCCGATTCACGAGGCCCCAGGAGAGCGCCTCGCTCGCGGAGAGCTTGCGGCCGAGGAGGATCATCTCCTTGGCGCGGGCCTCGCCGACCACGCGCGGCAGCCGCTGCGTGCCGCCCGCGCCGGGGATGATCCCGAGCGTCGTCTCCGGCAGCGCGACCTCCACGTGCGGCGCGGCGACGCGCAGATCGCAGATGAGCGCGAGCTCGAGCCCGCCGCCGAAGGCCACGCCGTTGAGCGCGGCGATCACGGGCTTCGGGCTCGTGTCGAGCACGCCGAGCTCGGAGCGATAGAGCCCGACCTGCACGCGCACGTCGTCGGGGGTCATGCCTTGGCGCTCCTTCAGATCGGCGCCGGCGCAGAAGGCCTTGTCGCCCGCGCCGGTGATCACGATGGCGCGCACGCTGGCGTCGGCGACGAGCTCGCGACCGAGGCGCCCGAAGGCGAACAAGGTCTCGCGCGAGAGGGCGTTGCGGCGCGTCTCGCGGTCGATGGTCAGCACCGCAACGGCGCCGCGGCGTTCCAGGCGAACGGGTGAGGCGGATTCGGACATGGCGTGGGCCTACCGGCGGTCCTCGGCGCTGTCCAGAGGGAGCCTCCGCGATGTCGTGGAGGTCTCCTCCGGCGCCGAGTTGTGCGATGCTCCGAAAGATGAGCAAGCGGGCACTTCTTGGCTTTGGGTTGATCGCGACGGGGCTCGTGATCACGTCGGTTTGGGGAGGCTGCACGCCGGTCGTGCGCGAGCTCGAAGGTGGCGGCGGGCAGGGGTCGAGCAGCAGCGGCGGGACCGGCGGCGGAGCGACCGCGTGCAAGCCCGGCGACATGGTCGATTGCTACAGCGGGCCGAACGGCACCGCGAACGTCGGCCAGTGCAAATCGGGCAAGGCCCTCTGCGGCGACGACGGCACGCCCGGCGCGTGCGCCGGCGAAGTGGTCCCGAGCCCCACGCCCGACTGCAAGGCGCACCAAGATCAGGACTGCGACGGCAACGTCGATCGCTGCCCGCTCGAGCCCATCTGGGCCAAGACCTACGCGTACCAGAGCATCACCGGCCTCTCGTTCCCCGGCGCCGCGGTCGATGCGCAGGGCAACATCGCGTTGGCCGGCTACTTCGTCAACCAGCTCGATTTCGGCAACGCACTCCTCACGAGCACGGACAACGGCGACTGCTACGTGGCGAAGGTCGGCCCCGACGGCACGACCGCGTGGGCCAAGCAGTTCGGCGACGCCACCGACGATCAGTACGCGAGAGACGTGCGCTTCGACGCGCAGGGCAACATGATCGTGGTCGGCAGCTACTACGGCACGCTCGCCAACCTCGGCATCGTCGTGCCGCCGAGCGCCGGCAGCTCGGACGCCTTCGTGGTCAAGTTCAACCCGATGGGCACCGCGCTGTGGGCGCGCTGGGGCGGCAACGCGAGCAGCCAGTCCGCCGAGACGCTCGCGGTCGCGCCCGATGGCAGCGTGCTCGTCGCGGGGACGACCCAGAGCAGCTTCAACTTCAACGGCGGCGGCCCGGTGCTCGCGAGCCCGATCGACTCCGCCAAGGTCGTGTTCGTCCAGCGCTTCGACGCCGACGGCAACCCCCAGTGGGGGCAGGTGCTCGGCGGCGACCTCGCGGCGCCGCCCTACGAGGACACGTACGGCATCAAGGTCGACGTCAACGGCGACGTCCTCGTCTCCGGCTACTTCAGCGGAACCATCTCGTTCCCCGGCATCGGCTCGTATCCCTCCAGCGGCGGCGACGACATCTTCGTGGCGAAGCTCGCAGGCTCGGACGGTCACGTCATCTGGGCGCGCACGTACGGCAGCAGCGGGGGCGACGAGGGCTATGGGCTCGCCACCGACTCGAAGGGCAACGTCTTCGTGAGCGGTCGTTTCGACACGTCGCTCCAGGTCGAGAACACCACGCTCGTCCCGCAGTTCAGCAACACCGTCGGCGCCTTCGTGATCAAGCTCGACACCGACGGCGCCCTCGTGTGGGCCAAGTCGTATGGCTGCGGGGTGCAGGCGTGCGGCATGTTCATCGATGTGGGGGAGAACGACACCGTGCTCCTCGGCGGCGCCGTCGACGGCGACATCGATTTCGGCGGCGGCGTGCTGAGCCCCGGCTTCGCGCAGGGCGACGCCAGCGCCGCCGGCGTCGTTGCCAAGCTCGACACCGACGGCAACTACATCGCGAGCCGCGTCTTCCAGCCCGTACCGAACGGAGGCGCCACGCAGTTCGGCGCGCTGGTGCTCAACTACCGCATCATGGCGACGCCCGGCACGCACGAGATCGTGTCGGCCGGCACCATCTTCGGCGAGAGCAATTTCGGCCTCGGAAAGGTCGGCGAGACCGCCGCCGGCGGCCCCTTCCTGCTCAAGCTCGCGCCCTGAGGGCATCGCGCCGCTCCGACCTTCGCTGTCGGAGCGGCGGCTTCGGTGGGATCAGCTCTCTCTCGCGCGCTTCGCCATGCGGAGGGCGACTTGGCGGGCGATGGGCTTCGGCAGGGCTTCGACGGAGAGCATGGCGGCGCGCACGGCGGCGCCGGGGATGCAACGGGCGTGGCCGGCCTTGAGGGCGGTGACCGCTTCCTCCGCGCATTGCGCGGCGTCGATGCGGAACGACTTGGGCATCGGGTTCCGCCCGGTGGTGCCGGCGATCTCTTGGAACTCGGTCGGCACCGGCCCGGGGCAGAGCACGGTGACGGTGACGCCGGTGCCGTGGAGCTCGGCGTAGATCGCTTCGCTGAGCAGGTTCAGGTACGCCTTCGTCGCCGAATAGACCCGAGCGCGGGCGACGGGAACATGCCGGCCGTCGATCCGACGTTGAGGATCGCGCCGAACCCGCGCCCCACCATCGGCGACACGAGCCGGTGCAGGAGGAACGTGGCGCTCACCACGTTGAGCTCGATCATCTGCTCGAGCTTCGTCCAGCCGCTGCGCTCGAAGAGGCCGTAGTCGCCGAAGCCGGCGTTGTTGATGAGGACGTCGACCTGGATGCCGTCCTTCTCGAGCGCGTCGAGCATGGCGCCGGTGGCGGTGCGGTCGAGCAGATCGACGGCGCGCACGATCACGCGGAGCCCCGCGTGCGCCGCCACCAGCTCGCCGGCCAGCTCGGCGAGGCGATCCTCGCGGCGCGCGGTGAGCACGAGCGTGCCCACCTCGCGGGCGAGGACGCGCGCGATCTCGCGCCCGATGCCGGCCGACGCGCCCGTCACGAGGGCGGTGCGGCCCTTGAGATCGAGGCTCACTTCTTCCTCCCGCGATCCTTGGTGCTCTTCGGCTGCGGGCTCGTCAGCGCTTCGAGCTTGCCGAGCCGCGACTTGATCTCGGCGTTCTCGTTGCGCAGCGCCTCCAGCTCGTCGCGCAGTCGATCCGCCTCGCGCTTGCCGGCGCCGCCGAGATCGCGAATCGCCTCGCGGATGCGGCGGCGCACGCGCCCGTCGAGCTCGCGATCGAGCTGGCGGTGGAGCGGCCCGCGCGACTTGGCGTCACCGATCTCCGCGAGCGCGCGCACCACGTCGACGCGCACGTACGGGTCGGGCGAGTCGAGCAGATCTTCCAGCGTCTCGCGCGCCTTCTTGTCGTTGGCCAGCTTGGGCAGCGCCATGATGGCCGCGCGCCGCCCGCGGATGCTCACGCCGTAGCGCGTGCGCGCCACCACGTGCGGCACCGCGCGCTCGTCGCGCAGGTTGGCCAGGCCATCGAGCGCGCCGGCGCGGATGACGTCGCCCCACGAGGGGCGATCGACGATGTCGACCAGCGTCTCCAGCACGCTCCCTTGCCGGGTCGCGCCGAGCGCGCGCGCCGCCTCGGCCTCGACCAGGTAGCTCGCGTCGCGCAGCGCCGGCTTCTTCAGCAGCTCCGCCGACTTGGCCGTGCGGAACGAGCCCAGCGCGTGGACCACCGCGCGCCGCACCTTGGGGTGCTTCGTGCCGAGGTTCGCCTCGAGCGCGGCGAAGGCCGCCTCCGAGCGCAGGTTGCCGAGCGCCTCGGCGGCCTCGGCGCGCACGCCCCAGAACTCCTTCTCGTTCGCGAGGCTCTCGGTGAGCGCGCGCGCGCTCGGCGGATCGTCGAGCCGGCCGAGCCCCGGCGTCGCCAGCATGCGCCCGCGCGCCGTGGGCGCGGAGGCGAGCTGCGCGCGCAGCATGTCGGCGGGCGCCTCGATCTTCACCTCGGCGAGCACCGCCATCTCGGGATCGACCACCACGAAGCGCGGCCGCGCGGGCACGCGGAACGAGAAGGTCTGCGAGGCCTGATCGACGTGCCGCACCTCGCGGCGGGTCTCCTTGTCGAAGACGAAATCGAAGGCCAGATCGAAGGCGAAGAGCGGGGTCACGTGATCGGGCGACGACGCCTGCGGGCCGTGGCCCACGGGGCTCCGGTCCTGCGTCTGCTTGACGCTCACCGTCGTCACCTCGCCGTCGTGCTCGATCTTGATCTCGAGCTCCGGGTGACCGGGCCGGTGCACCCACTGCTCGAAGAAGCGCTCCAGGCTGCGGCCGCTGATCTCCTCGAGCGCGCGCATGAGATCGCGCGTCTCGACCACGCTCTTCCGGTGCTTCTCCAGGTAGGCGCCCACGCCGCGGAAGAAGAGCGCGTCGCCCAGCTCGCGGCGGAGCATGTGCAGGACGAGGCCGCCCTTCTCGTAGAGGTGGCGATCGAAGATGTCGATCGGCGCGTCGTAGTCCTGGCACACGATCGGCCGCTTGTACCGGCCGCGCGCCTCGCTCACGTACGACTCCATGTCGCCCTTCAGGCTGTAGTCGTACTCGTCGCGGCCCTTGTGGGACTCGCGGTCGACGTGCTCCATGAAGGTGGCGAAGCCCTCGTTGAGCCAGGCGTGCGACCAGTCGCGGCAGGTCACGAGATCGCCGAACCACTGGTGCGCCAGCTCGTGCGCGATGATGTCGTCCGACGAGATGTCGAGGGCCGCGCGCTCGTCGAGCATCACGTGCTCGTACATCGTCGTCGCGGTGGTGTTCTCCATCCCGCCGAAGATGAAGTCGCTCACCACGACCTGCGCGTACTTGTTCCACGGGTACTTCACGCCGAAGAGCTCGCCGAAGCGGCGCATCATCGCCGGCGTGCGCCCGAAGGTGCGCTTGGCGTCGCCCTCGCGGCCCTTGGGGACGAGGTAGCTCACGGGCACGCCGTCGACCGGCTCGTCGTCGATGCGCGCGAACTCGCCGGCCACGAGCGTGAAGAGGTAGCTCGGGTGGGGCTCGTTCATCTTCCAGTGGAAGACGCCGTCCTCGCGCTCTTCCACGATCTCGCCGTTCGACAGCGCGTACCAGCCCTTCGGCACCTTCACGCGGAGCTCGGTCGTCTGCTTGATGTGCGGCTTGTCGTGGCAGGGGAAGATGCAGCGCGCGTCCTCGTCCTGGCACTGCGTCCACACCTGGCGCGGCCGATCGGTGACGTGCTCGTCGGGCGCGAGGAAGTAGAGACCGCGCCGCGGCACGGCCCGGTATTCCACGCGGATCTGCGCGGCCGAGACCTCGGCCGGGATGGTGACCCGCAGCGACTCGCCGTCGTACACGTGGGCCGCGGGCGTGAAGGCGTCCTTCTTCTTCGCCTTGTGCGCTTGGTCCGCGATCGTCACGCTCGCGATGTCGAAGCCCACCGCGTCGAGGACGATCTCGGTGGCCACCGGATCGACCCGGGCGAGGTCGAGCGTGGCCGTGCCGGAGAAGGCTTTGTTCTCGGTGTCGAGCGTGAGATCGAGCGCGATGTGCGCGATGGTGAAGGGCCGCGCGCGCTCGTAGACGCGCTTCGTCCCGGCCAGGGTGAAGGGACGGGCCGCGCCGGCCCCGAACGAGGAGAACGCGGAGCCGCACGCGCAGCGGGCGTGTTGGCGGTGCTCGATGGTCATCGGTCGCGAGTTTCAATACGCCTCGCGACCGTATGCAAGGGGAAATGCCCCATTTCCGGCAGCGAGCGACCGTGCCGCTCCGCGGCATTCGGCGCGGCCGACCCACGCACCGCCGCCCATCGAAACGAGTGGCCCCGACCGCCTCGAGGCCCGCCAAGGCAACGAACGTCAGGGTCGAATCCGCAGCCTCCAAGGGCATTCGACGGGGCGCGCACCATGCCCTCGCCGTGGCCGTCGAATGACCAGATGCCCTGGAATTCAGGGACGAATCGCATTTCGCGACGGTATGGCGAGCGCACCGCCCACGTCGGGGCGAAGTGCACCGAGCGGCGTCGCATCGTCGTCGCTCACGCGGCCCTCACGCTCGGGGCGCGTGTCGCCAGCGATCGACCAGCAGGCTCGCCGTTGCCACGCGTGGGCCGCGACGGCGCCTCGGCGCTGCGATGGTCAGCAGTCGTCGTCGACGTTGTGGAACCCGTCGGCGGCACGCTTGCGCTCGTGCACGATCGCGCCGTCGACCGCGATCGCCGTGCGCGACAGCTCCCGCGGGGCCGCCTCTTCGAGCGTTTGCATGAGCACGATGGCCTCGAGCGGGGTCGCCGTGTGCACCAGGCGAACGGCGCGATCGTTCCCGACGAGGAGCAGCGTGACCGCAGCGGCACTGCTCGTCAGGACAGGAGCTCGCGATCCATCGTGGGTCTTTCGGCGCAGCATCGTTCTGGGCATGGAACACCTCGAGCCCCCGATACCCCTTCGCGTATCAATGCGCATGCCATCGCCGGCGCGTCTCCTTCGACGACGATTTCGCGATCGCGCGCGCTCGATCCTGTCTGGATCGCGGACACCTGAATGACCTTGGGACGAGGCGTGACGCACCAGTGTGGCGCTTTGCATCGCCACAGTCAGCGCGCAGGGAGTCGCGTGATACGGTGAAAGCATTCTTTAGCTTGGAGGTCGAATCATGAAGCCTGCTCGGATGCCGGGCATCGTGCCGCTCGTCTCTGCGGTGCTCACGGCCGCGCTTTGGCTCTCGCCGCGTGCGGCGAGCGCCACCTCGTCTTGTGCGCCGGGGTGCTCGTACGCGGACGACTTCGTCATCACCGTGACCGCCCACCCGACGTGCTTGTCGTTCGAGGGCGGGGCAGACGCATGCTCCTGCGCGTCGTGGGTCACCGTGGTGAACGCGTGCGACGAGCCTTTCACGACCGACAGCGTCACCGTCCTGCCCGGCAGCGAAGGCGAGCTCCCGATCTCCATCGAATCATGGGAGACGACGGGCGAGGCCACGTTCACGGGACAGCACCTCGACGAGACGATCACCATCCACGTCACCTACGACGTCGCCCACGGCGAGACCTTCGTCGCGGAGCCGCCGAGCGGGTGTGCGGCGGCGCCCGCCTCGCCGTCGTCCTCGGGGCTGCTCCTCGTGGGCCTCGGGCTTCCGCTCCTCGCCATGCGTCGCCGGCGGCGGTGAGGCCGCGCTGGAGCGCGCGCTTCGCTTCGTGAGGATCACGATGGGGCCGCGAGTGGCCTCGATCAGTCGTGCGCGCGGAGCCAGGTCGCCAAGGGCTCGAAGACCCGGGCCTGCGATTCGCTGGAGATGAAGAGATCGGCGTGCGCCATGACGATCTCCTTGGTCCCGACCTCGATGAGCTGCTTGTCCGTCGTTCCCGCCGCGAGGTACGGAAACTCGGCCGTGCGACGGGGGACGATGCCGTCGCCGAGCGCGCTCACGCAGAGCAGCGGGTTCGCGAGGCGCGTGAGCCCTTCGGAGACGTTGACCCCGCGGAGGACGAGATCGCGGTCGCGGATCCAACACGCGATCTGGCGGTTCACGTGGCGGTTCGGATCCTCCACCGTCTTCACCATCTCGGCGGCGGCGCTGGTGTCGGTGATCTCGGCGTTCATGTAAATCGAGAGCACCGAGGGCAGGCGCTTGGCGAGCTGCGGCAGCGCCAATCCGGCGAGCTTGCGCGTGCCCTTGAGGCGCACGAGCCCGACCAGCGTGGGCCACGAGAACGCGATCTTGATGGCCGGGTGCACGTCGAGCCAACGCACCGGGCTGCCGATGGCGACGAGCGATCCGAGGGGCGCGTCGCGCTCGAGCACGGCGTGGATGAACATGATGGTGCCGCCGAGCGACGCGCCGATGAGATCGGCGCGGCTCGCGCCCGTGCGGCTCCGTTCGAGCGCGGCGCGGAGGGCGACCTTGAGATCGGTGAGGGCGAGGTCCTGGAGGAGGAAGTCGTCGCCGCCGCCGATCGATCGCGAGCCGCCCTGCGCCCGCAGGTCGACGCGCCACACCTCGAAGCCGGCCTCGGCGAGGTAGCCCTCGAGCGAGAGCCCACGCGGGTGGTAGCTGAAGATGAACGAGTTCATCCCGTAGCCGGGCACGATCAAGATCGGCCGGCGACCCGGGACGAAGCGCTCTTCGTCCCAGGTCTGGTAGAGCGAGAGGAGCCAGCCGTCCCCGTTGGGGACGAGGTGCTCGATCGTCTTCACGCGCCCGTCTTCAATTGATGCTGATCGACTTGGACACGCTGACCGGCGCGCCTTCGAACGCCGGCACGCGCGCGCCGCGGAAGGCGCCCACGATGCAGCCGACCGCAGGCGTGCCCGCCCACGGGCCGCTCTCCAGCGTGGCCGAGGTGACGGAGCCGCTCGGCGCGAAGGTGACCTTCACCTTGCCGCTGCCCGTCGGGGTGTCGTCCTTCTTGCAGCCGCGCGCCGCGCCGGCCGCCGCGCCGAGCGCCGAGAGCGCCGCCGCGCGGTCGAACTCCTTGCCGCCGCCGCCGGCAGCCGGCTCGGCCTTCTTCTCCTCGGGCTTCTTCTCTTCGGGCTTCTTCTCTTCCTTCTTGTCGTCCTTCTTCTCGACGGCCTTGGCCGCGCCGCCCGGCGAGCCGGCCGCGAGCGGCCCCGGCTTCACCTCGGCCGGCTTGGCGGTGTCGGCCGGCTTGGTGTCGACCGCGGCCACCGCGCCCGTGTCCGCGGGCTTCACGTCGGAGGCCGGCTTGTCGGTCGCCGTGGCGGCCGCCGAGGCGGTGGCGCTCGCGGCCTGCGGCGTGCCCGAGGCCACCACGGCCGCGGTGCCGGCGGCGTTGGTCGCGTCCTGCGTCGCCTGCTTGTTGCCGCCCGAGGCCACGAAGTAGGTGCCGACGCTGGCCAGCACCGCGACGCCCGCGACGAGGCCGATGATGAGGCCCGTGTTGCTCTTCTTCGGCGCGGCCTCCGGCATCATCATCGGCATGGCCTGCGCGACGGGCTGAGGCGGGGGCGGCGGCGGTGCCTCGACCACCGGCGCGAGCAGCGGCGGGGGCGCGAGCACGGGCGCCGCCGCCATGCCGCCGCCGAGGTTCATGATGTCGTCGACCGCCGCGCGCCCGCCGTTCCGCGGGGGCTTCGCCGCGGGGGACGGGGCGGCCAGATCGAGCAGCTCGTCGCCCTTCTTCGTCGCGGCCGCCGCGGCGGTGAGCGCGGAGATGGAGAAGAGCACCGAGTTCTCGTTGCGCTCGCCGGCCATGCGGTTCGCCGACGTGGTCGCCGTCGACGCGGCGGGCGCGGCCTCCGGCTGCTGCTGGCCGGGCCCGAACAGATCGACGCCGCCGGTAGGCCCCTTGCGCCGCGCGGCCGCGGGCGATGCGGGCGAGGCCGCCATCGGTGCGCCCTCGGGCATGATCATCGTCCCGCCGAGGCCGCCCGGAGGCTCGTCCATCACGGCGGGCATGGGCGCCGCTGCGACGGGCGCTGCTGCGACGGGCGCGGCCGCGAAGGGCGCCGAAGCCGCAGGCGCGCCGGCGGCGGGCCGCGGCGCGGCGGGGCCCGCGCTCACCTGCGCCATCAGCTCGGGCACGCCGGAGAGCGGGAGCCAATCGGCCATCCCGTCCTTCCACACGTAGGTGTCGTGCGTGACCACCCCGCGCTGGAACTCGGCGACGATCTGCGCCGACGTCATCGTGCGCTGATCTTCGTCGGTGACGTTCACCGTCCACTCGACACCCGCGGCGCCGAGCGCGCCTTCGGAGAGGACGCGCGTGGCGCCGTCGCCGTCGTCGTCGTCACCGGGCGGCGCCGACATCACGGGAGCGCCCGGCCCCGCGATCGGACCCGTGGATCCGCTCTCGTTGCCGTTGACCACGATGGTCGCTCCGCACTTCTTGCACTTGATCTTGACGGTCTTACCGGCGACTTTTTCGTCCGCGATCGTGTACTTCGCCTGGCACGACTGGCACGTGATCTTCATTGCTGCCCTTCCTGCTCCGACCCGCGGGCATGGGAAGGCTCACCACGCACGCGCCAAGGCGGATTCGTCGACACAGGCAAGAAGGATAGCGGGTAGCCGCGATCGCGATCAAGTTGCGGTCCAGCGAAGGCCCTCGGGCACGTGATCGCCGCAGGTTTGTGGCGCTCCGTGACGCAGGGACGGATGCGCAGGGGCTCGGGCCACATGAACGTCGCGCGCACGCCGTGATTCGAGCGCCGCGCGACCGTGCGTGACCGAAGCGCGGCGCTCGCGGCGCGCTCGTTGAAGAGACGTCAGCCGTTGAGCGGCACGAGCTTGGTCCCGTCCTTCCCGCAGAAGTCGGCCTCGCCCGGGTATTGCTCGCCGCACGTCGGACAGATCTTCCCGCGCGCCTTGCGTGCGGGCCGCGCCGCTGCAGCGGGCGGTGCGGCCGCGGGCGCGGACGGTGGCGCTTCTTCGAGAGGAGGCGCTTCGTCGAGATCTGCGGATGGCTCCACCACCGGGCGCCGCCCGCGGCGCGCCATCACGAGACCCACGAAGCCGAGCACCAGCGCGATGCCCGAGGCGATGGCCACGAACAAGAGCTTGCGCTCGCGGCCCGCGTCCTCCGCGACCGTGGTGCGGCCGCCGATGGTGCCCACCGCGATCACGGCGACGGCGGCTTGATCGGCCTCGCCCGCGTCGTTGAGCCCGCTCGCGCCGAGGAGCGCGTCGTAGTGATCGGGGCTCGCCACCTCGACCGGCACCGTCACGCCCTTGCCGCCGACGGAGGCGCTCAGGTCGAGCTTCCCTTCGCCGGCATCGGCCGCGAGGGTCACCGTCCCGCTCGCGTCGACGCTCGCCTTGCTCGCGAGCGGGCCGGGCAGGATCGACCACGTCGGTCGCGTCCCCGTCGGACAGCCTTCCGCGTCCGTGACCACGGCGCGGAAGGTGAAGCGATCGCCGGCGCGCATCAGCTTCTTGCCGGGGTGCACCTCGAGCTTGGCGGGATCGCCGGCCGATCCGGTGCATCGAGAGGAAGGCTTGGGATCGGGCTCGCGCGGCGGCGGCGGCGCGGCGGGCGCGGCGGTGGACGCGGCCGGCGCTGCGCTCGCGCTGGCGCTCGCCGACGGCGCGGGCGGCGTGTCGCCGTCGCGGCGCACCAGCGAGAACGATCGCGCGCGCGACACCGACGCGCGGCACGTCGTGTCCTTGATGATGAACTGGTACTCGCCGGTCTCGCTGAGCTGGATGCTGTTGTCGGTCGCCGAGATGCTGGTGGTGACCACCGCGCGCCGCGGATCGTTGGCCGCGGAGGTGCAGCGCGTCCGCCAGAAGCGGCCGCCGCCGGAGGACGAGTGGCTGGTACGCGCGAGCCCGGGCATCTGCTCCCAGCACTCCGCGGTGCTGAAGGCGCGACCGGCCCCGATGATGCTCAGCTCTCCGCCCTGCTCGCGGATCTGCACGCCCCCGCCGCCCGCGCCCTTGCCGGCGGGCTTGGGGCCGCAGGCCTCGCCCCAGTCGGTGACGGACCAGCTCTCGGTCAGGGCGCTCGCCGTCCACGAGCCGCTGAGCGTGGGTTTGTCCTGCGCGTCGGCGGGGCCCGCGATCGCGAGGGCGACGCACATCGCCGCGGCGCCGAGGCCCGCGGCCTTCACGGATCGCATCCCTGGGGAAAGCACGCCGGCGGAACGGTAGCAGGGCGCGTGCGGAGGGATCGATCTTCGCGCATCTTGTACACCGCCGATGACTGTGCCCACCCCCACGCCTCCGGATGCGACGCTCGAAAGGCCCGCATTCTCGGGTGGATCGTGGGGTGGTGGGACCCGGGGCGCGCCCCGGCGTGTGAATTGACACCCGAATTGCCGGGGTGTTAGCCCGAGGCCTCCATGCGGCGCCCTGCGCCGCGAGCTCCGTCGAGCGATCCATGAAGAACACGACGAAACGAGCGCCCGCGCGATGGCGTGCAGGGCTTTTCATGGCGCTCCTCGGGGCGCTCGCCCCGACGGCGTTCGGCGAAAGCCCGGCGCACGCGCAGGGCAAGGCGCTGCCCGATCGCATCCCCACCACCAACGGCGCGGGGATGGATCTGAACCTCTTCCGGCCCGCCGTCGACGCGAAGGGCTTCTTCGCCACCAACGGCGCCGACATCCTGGGCGGCAGCGATCTCAGCCTCGGCCTCGTCCTCGACTACGGGCACAACATCGCCAAGCTCGGCGAGGGGCACGGCGCGTCGCACCTCGCGACCCATGCGTTCAAGGGCGTCTTCCAGTTCGACTACGGCATCGCCAACATCCTCGTCGTCGGCATCTCCGTCCCCGTGGTGTTGAACGGCGGCGAGAAGGTCACCGACATCGGCCCCGGCGCCACGGCGGGCAAAGGCGGCAAGAACGCCGACTACAGCTCCGACGCGCTCAACGCGCAGGCCCTCGGGGATCTCGCGCTGCACGTGAAGATCCCCATCCTCCGCCCCGAGGGGCCCATCGGCATCGCCGTGCTCGCGCAGGCAGGCGTGGGCGTGGGCGGCTCCCGCAACCTCGCCTCCGAGCCGGGCTTCTTCTATTGGCCGCAGCTCATCCTCGAAGAGCGCGTCGGCATCGTCCGCATGGCGCTCGACGTCGGCTACCGCGGCCACACCGGCCAGAACCCGACCTTCGGGATCGGCAAGGACAAGAAGCCGCAGCTCGCGTCCGGCGTGCTCGAGTACGAAAACCTCATGACGGGCAGCTTCGCCGTCAGCGTGCGCCCGATCCCGGTGATCGATCTCGTCGGCGAGACCTACGCCACGTACCTCGTCGGCGGCGCCTCGGATCGGAAGCAGCGCCCCAGCGCGGAGGCGCTCTTCGGCATCAAGCTCTTCATCGAGAAGAGCTCGTACTTCTCGGCCGCGGTGGGGCCCGGCTATGCGCCCGGGTTCCAGACCGCGCAGGTCCGGGGCATGATCGGCTTCATCTACGAGCCCTCGATCGGCTCGCGCCCAGAGCCCGATGCCGACCGCGATCACGACGGCGTCCCCGACAAGCGCGATCGCTGCCCCGACGTGCCCGGCGACAAGACCGGCCGCGAGGACGACGACGGCTGTCCCTCGCGGCACCTCGAAGGCGATCGCGACGGCGACGGCATCCTCGACAAGAACGACAAGTGCCCCGACGACGCCGAGGATCGCGACGGCTTCGAGGACAGCGACGGCTGCCCCGATCCGGACAACGACAAGGACGGCATCCCCGACGGCAACGACAAGTGCCCGCTCCTGCCGGAGGACAAGGACGGCTTCGAGGACAGCGACGGCTGCCCCGATCCGGACAACGACAAGGACGGCATCCTCGATGCGGACGACAAGTGCCCCGACAAGCCGGAGACGTGGAACGGCTTCGAGGACGCCGACGGCTGCCCCGATCAGGGGCGCGTGGTGCTCGACGGCAACAAGATCGTCATCCTCGACAAGATCCAGTTCAAGACGGGGAGCGCCGAGATCTTGAAGGAGTCGTTCCCGGTGGTGGAGGCGGTGGCCGCGACGATGGCGCATCACCCCGAGTTCGAGCTCGTCGAGGTGCAAGGCCACGCGGACGAGCGCGGCCCCGCCGCGCGGAACCTGAAGCTCACCCAGGAGCGCGCCAACGCCGTGGTCGAGGCGATGGTGCAGAAGGGCATCGATCGCGGCCGCCTGCGCGGCATGGGCTACGGCCCGTACTGCCCGATCGACGGCGCGCACGGCGACGCCGCTTGGGAGAAGAACCGCCGCGTCGAGTTCAAGGTGGTCATGCTGCGCGGCGCGAGCACCAACATGGAGCTCGGCTGTGAGCAAGCCCGCGCGAAGGGCGTCTCGCCGCCGCCGCTCCCCGTGCCCAAGCCCGCCGAATCGCAGCCCTGATCGGCCCCGCGATCATCGCGAAAGCCGCTTGCGCTATCCTCGCGCCGTGCGCCTCACCCCTTTCTCTCTCCTCGCCCTGGCTCCGCTGCTCGCGGGCTGTCCCAACACCGACGCCGCCGTCTTCGTCGATCCCGGCATCGACACGCCCACCCTGGCCGTGCAATCGAGCGCGCTCGGCACGGGCATGAGCGGCGGCTTCTCCCTGAGCCTGCACCTCGGCGCCCGCGCCAGCGGCCCGAGCCAGGTCTCCCTCGGCCAGTTCGAGATCCAGGACGCCCAGATGAAGACCAGCATCGTCTCCCCGCTGGTCCTCGACGCCGGCACCACGATGCTTCCCGTCACCGTCAGCCCGGACAGCGACGTGACCGTGGCCCTCACCTTCGACACCGGCGCCAAGCCCCTCTCCGCCGACCTCGCCGCGCAGCTCTGCGACCCGGCCGGTGTGGTGATCACGGGGACCATCCAAGACTCCCTCCAAACCGGCGCCACCCCGGTGGACTCGGACGTGATCAAGGCGACCGGCTGCAACTGACGGGCACGCCCGTGCTTGCCGGCAAGGCGGTGAGCACCGGATCCGGTCTACCGAGGCTTGTCGGCAAGGCGGTGAGCACTGGATCCGGTTAGGGAAGGCTTACCGGCAAGGCAGTGAGCACCGGATCCGGTCTACCGAGGCTTGCCGGCAAGGCATGGAGCACCGGATCCGGTCTACCGAGGCTTGCCGGCAAGGCACCCGAGGCGTCGACCCGGTTTGGGAAGGCTTGCCGGCAAGGCATGGAGCACCGGATCCGGTCTACCGAGGCTTGCCGGCAAGGCACCCGAGGCGTCGACCCGGTTTGGGAAGGCTTGCCGGCAAGGCATGGAGCACCGGATCCGGTCTACCGAGGCTTGCCGGCAAGGCGATGGGCGCCGGATCCGGTGTCGGAGGCTTGCCGGCAAGGCGGTGAGCACCGGATCCGGTAGGGGAGGCTTGCCGGCAAGGCGCGAGCGCTGGGGACGGGATCGTCGGGGCTTTGCTCGGTGGGTGGGCGGCGGGGCGTGGGCGGGTACCATCGAGGACATGCGTGCCCTCCCCATCCTCGATCCTTGTGTCGAGCCCTGGGATCGCATGGAGGGCGACGCCCGCGCGCGGCACTGTGCGCGTTGCGAGCGCGAGGTCTTCGATCTGTCGGCGGTGCGCGAGGCCGAGGCGCAGGCGGTGGTGTTGCTGTTCGCGTCGCGCGGCTTGTGCGTGCGCTACACGCGCGATGCGCGGGGCGACATCCAGCACGCGCCGGCACCGGCGCCTTCGCCGCGTCGGGCCGGCGCCATCGCGGCAGCCGTGGGCGCGGCCATGGTGGGGTGTGCGCCCGCGCCGCCGCCCGTCGTGCCTTCGCCGGTGCCCGTCGTGGTCGCGAGCCCGGAGCCCCCTTCGGCCCCCGCGGCGCCGCCTGTCGCCGACAGCGATCGCGACGGCGTTCCCGACGAGATCGATGCCTGCCCGAACGAGCCCGGCCCGGTGTCGCCCGATCCGAAGCGGAACGGCTGCCCGAGCATGGGCGTGGTGGTGAGCCAGGGCGAGGTGGTGGTGCTGCAGACCATCCGCTTCGCCAAAGGAGCCACGCGCATCCAGGCCGAGAGCCGAGCGATCGTGACGGAGCTCGCGCGCCTGCTCGGCGAGCATCCGGAGATCCGGAAGGTGTCGGTGCAAGGCCACGCGTCCCTCGACGAGCAGAGCCCCCAGCGCCTCGGCAAGTCGCGCGCGGAGGCGGTGATCGACGCGCTCGTGGCCGCGAAGGTCGAGCGGGCCCGCCTCGTGGCCACGTCCTTCGGGCGCGATCGGCCGCTCGACGACAACGCGCGCGCCGCCGGACGCGAGCGCAACCGGCGCGTCGACTTCCACATCGAGGAGACGGCGAGCTGCGCCTCGCCGTGAGCGGCGCCCTCAGGACCGCGAACGACGCGCGCGCCGATGACGAGCCCACCATGTCCGCCCGCTACCTTTTCCTCACCGGAGAACCGAAGGTGACGCTCCCGCTCCTCGAACGACGCCCCGCATGGTCGCCGGTGCTCTCGGCGATCTCCTTCGACGTCGTCGCGGGTCGCTTGCATCGCCGGAGGAGCGCCACCGACGACTTCCGCGGCTGCGTCTACTTCGCCGACGTCCGCGACAAGGACATCGAGCGGCACAACCTGCGCGTGCTCGCGGCCTCGGGCCTTCCGTGCTGGCCCGATCCCGAGGCCCTCCTCGGCCTCTCCGATCGCCACGCCGCCCTGGCCCGCTGCGTGCGCGCCGGGCTCGTGGATCATCCCGTCGTGCTGGCGCCGTTTTCCCAAGAGCCGCGCCTCCCGTTCCCCTACGTGCTCAAGATCGGCGACGATCATCGGGGCGAGGGCAAGCACCTCATCCGATCGGCGAGCGACATCGTGCGCTGGGACGGCATCGCCACGATGGAGCCCTTCTTCGACGGCGAATCGGTGCGCGTGCTCATCCTCGGCGAGCGCGCGTTCGGGGCGCGCATTCGCAACGAGAGCACCTGGATCAAGAACGCCGCCGGCGCCTCGTTCGAGCCTTGGGAGCCCGACGCCGCCATCGTGGCGCACGCGCGCCGCGCGATGGCCGTGTTCGGTCTCGAGGTCGCCGGTGTCGACTACGTGATCGATGACGCCGGCCCGCGCTTCATCGAGCTGAACCCGTACCCGCGCGTGGGCCTCACGAAGGAGAGCGCCGCGTTGGCGCGGGAGATCTTCGCGCGTCGCATGGATGCGATCGAAGCGGCCGCGCGTCCCTGACGGCGAGCGATCATCCTTCGCTGTGATCGAGGCGGCCGGGCACGCGTGACGAGGCGCGACCAACGCCGGTGCGCGGCCGGCCGCGAGCGCGCGCGATTCACGATCCGCGTGGATGTCTGCTGAAAAGCTCGCGCCGCGCCGGGCGCGCGGCGTGGCGTCGAGGCGAGCTGCGCTGCGTGCAGCGTGCTCGGTTGCGCGCCTGCGTGGGGGAGCGGCGATATCCTTCCGGCCGGCTCGCACAAGGAGAGATGCCATGGCCACGACCATCCGCGCAGTCGTCGTCGATCCTTCGGCTCCCGGGCACATTCGGCTCGGGGAGGCTCCCGCGCCGGAGGCCCTTCCGCACGAGGCGCTCGTCCGTGTCGCCGCGACGTCGCTGAACCGCGGCGAGATCCGATATGCGGGGCAGGGGCCGGCGGGGCGGCGCATCGGCTGGGATTTCAGCGGGATCGTCGAGAAGGCGGCGGCGAGCGGGATGGGCCCGCCCCAGGGCGCGCGCGTGGTCGGCATGCTGCCGACGGGCGCGTGGGCCGAGCGCGTCGCCGTGCCGACCGAGTCGCTCGCCGTGCTGCCGAACGCGGTCTCCTTCGCGCAGGCCGCGACGCTGCCCATCGCCGGGCTCACCGCGCTGTACGGCCTGGAGAAGGGCGGCTCGATGCTGGCGCGCACGATCCTGATCACGGGCGGCACCGGCGGCGTCGGTCACACCGCCATCCAGCTCGCCCGCGCCGGCGGCGCGCGCGTGGTGGCGACGGCGCGCAACGAAGAGAAGGCCACCGTCGTCCGCGCGGCGGGCGCGCACGAGGTGATCGTGGGCGACGATCCCGCCGCCATCGCCGCCCACGCGCCCTACGATCTCGTGCTCGACGGCGTCGGTGGACCGACGCTCGGCGTCGCGTTGGGGCGCCTCGCGAAGAACGGGATCTGCGTCGTATACGGCACGACCGCCGGGAAGGACGTGACGTTCGACGCCCAGGCCCTCTACGCGATCGGCGGCGCGTCCTGCTACGGCTTCATCCTCTTCCACGAGCTCGCCCGCACGCCCGCCGGCATCGGCCTCGCGCGCCTCGCCGCCCTCGTCGCCGAAGGAAAGCTGCGCCCGCTCATCGAGGTCGAGGCCCCGCTCGTCCGCATCCCCGAGGTGGCGCGCGCCCTGATGGAGCGCGGGTTCGTGGGGAAGGCGGTGATCATGTTTTAGTTACGCGGCGGGAGCTCGCGCCCCGCCGCCCCGCCGTGCGCGCACATGGCCCGCGAGCAGCGCCGCGGCGGACGCTTGGACCGCGCCTTCGTGGACGGTAGCCTCGTAAGGATGGATCGGCGGGCGCTTCTCGGCCTCGTGCTCGTTGCGGCGGCGTGTCGACGCCCGGCACCGTCCGCTCCCGACGAGCTCCCAGAGCCCCAACGCGAGGCGCATTGCGGTGGGGCCGGTGAGGTCCTCCACGCCCTCCCGCGGTGCAAGCCGACCTCCGATGGAGGCATCGATCCCCCCGAGCCCGCGATCCGCCGGGGCGCGCTGCTCGAGGGCGTGCTGACGCGCGTGCTGCCCGAGGAGCAGGTCGTCGGCACGCCCGTGCCGATCTACATCGAGGGGTCGTCCGAGGTCACGGCGGCGCTCGTCTATTACAAGCCGTTCGGCATGACTCGTTACACGCGCCGCGAGATGGAACGGTTCGGCCGCGGCTTCGCGACCCTCATCCCGTGCGACGCCGTCATGACGACAGGCGACCTCGAGGTCGTCATCCGGCTGGGGGACGCGGATGGCAAGCTGGTGGACGAGATCGGCACGATCAAGGCACCGATCCACGTGCGCATCAGGCACGAGATCGACGACGCACCGCCGGCGCTCCCGCGCCGTAAGCCGCCCGCGCCGTGCTGCCCGCCGTGACGGTGCCTCAAAGGAGACGAGCGGTGCTTGAGCGCATCGAGCCGTGGTGGCGAGAAGGCGTGGGGCTGTCGAGCGTGGGTGGCAAAGCGCTTTTCATCCTACGTTTCGTGTCGCTTCACCGGGCGCGTTTGCGGGGGGGCACGAGCTCGCCGAGCAGATCGATGAAGGCGCGCAGGCTTGCGGGCATGTGGCGGCCGGCGGGGTAGTAGAGGCAGAGGCCCGGCGTTTCGGGTGTCCAGTCGGCGAGCACTTGGACGAGCGCGCCGCTCGCGAGGTCGGCGGTGACGGCCCACGCCGGCAGGTATGCGAGCCCGGCGCCGGCGCGCGCGGCCTCGAGCATCAGGTTCACCTCGTCGAGGATCAGGGATCCGGGCACGTCGATCTCGTGCGACTTGCCCTCCCGCTCGAGCTCCCAGCGATAGATCTCCCCGTTTGCGCGGCGCGCGCGGATGCAGCGCTGCTCGAGGAGATCGGCCGGCCGTTTGGGCTTCTCGTGCGCGCGGAAGTACGACGGCGCGCCCACGATGGCGAAGGCCAGCGCGCCGCCGATGGGGACCGCGATCATGTCGCGGGGCACGCGCCCTTTGGTGCGAATCCCGGCGTCGAAGCCGTCGCGCACGATGTCGACCATGCGGGTCTCGGTGACCAGATCGACGGTCACCGCCGGGTAGCGGCGCAGGTACTCGACGACGATGGAGGTAAGCACGACGCGCGCCCCGGAGACGGAGCTGTTGATGCGCAGAGTCCCCGTCGGGCCCTCGCGCGCGTCGCGGGCGCGCGCCATGGCGCCGTTGATCGTGGCGAGCGCGGGCGCGATCTCGGCGACGAACGCCTCGCCCTGCGCGGTGAGCGCGACCGAGCGCGTGGTGCGGTTGAAGAGGCGCGCGCCGAGCCGCTCCTCGAGGTGCGCGACGGCTTTGCCGAGCGCGGTGGGCGACATGGAGAGCTCGCTCGCGGCCGCGCGGAAGCTGCGGTGGCGCGCCACCGCGAGCACGGCCTCGATCTCGATCAGACCCGACCTATGCATCGTCGCGATTTTCGCAATGAGCCATGGCGATTCGCGGACCTTACCGTCACGCGGAGCGCGCCGTAACTCCTCTGCATGGAACTGAACCTCTCGAACAAGCGCGCGCTCGTGACCGGATCGACCTCGGGCCTCGGCGAGGCCATCGCCAAGCTCCTCGCCCGTGAGGGCGCGCACGTCGTCGTCCACGGTCGAGACGAGCGCCGCGCCGAAGCCGTGGCCGCCGCGATCCGGAGCGACGGTGGCCACGCCCACGTCGCGCTCGGGGATCTCGCGACGGACACCGGCGCCGATCAGGTCGCGGCGGCGGCCGGCGCGATCGACATCCTCGTGAACAACGCGGGCGCCTACCACCACGCCCAGTGGTTCGACACCTCCGCGGCGCACTGGCACGAGATCTACGAGCAGAACGTGATCTCGGGGGTGCGCATGATCCATCGGCTCGTGCCGGCGATGCGCGCGCGGGGTTGGGGCCGCGTCATCACCATCGGCGGCGGGCTCGCGATCCAGCCGGCCGCGATGCAGCCCGACTACGAGGCGTCGCTCGCGGCGCGTCACAACTTGGCGGTGTCGCTCGCGCGTGCGCTCGCGGGCACGGGCGTCACCTCGAACGTGGTCGCGCCGGGCGCGATCTTGGTGCCCGCAGTCGAGCAACTGCTCACCGCGATCGCGCCTCGGTCCGGTTGGGGCCCCACCTGGCCGGAGATCGAGGCCGGCGCGGTGCGGGACCTGATCCCGAACGACATCGGAAGGCTCGGGCGCCCGAACGAAATCGCGGCGGCCGTCGCCTACCTGGCGAGCGAGCAGGCCGCGTACGTCAGCGGCGCCGTGCTGCGCGTCGACGGCGGCACCATCCGCAGCGTGTGAGCCTGCCGAGGGAGCGGCGAGGGCGGCGCCGAGCCTTCGGAGGAGCGTTCGAGAAAAAAATCGCCCCGGTCACGCAACTTCGGTCGGGCTCGTGTCGATGAACCAAATGAGGGCCGTGGTCGGCCGGCTCGTGGAGCCGGCGGGGCACGGCTCCATTTGCAACGAGGAGCTCAGCCATGCCCGCTCTGAAGAAGAAGGTCCCGTCCCCGAAGAAGCCCGACGCGCCGGTGAAGTCGGAGCTCGCGCTCAACGCCGTCGCCGACGAGATGGCGGCGCTCGACCGGTCCAAGCTCGCCACCATCAACATCGACATCCCGCAGGCCGTCGCCGTGGCTCTCGGCGTCGCGCCGCACTTACAGGCGCTGCGCGCCGCCATCGTGGCCGCGCTGCCCCGACATCCCATCGGCTTCCTCGACGATCTCGAGACCTACGCGCTCGCCGCCTACCACGCCCACATCGCGTGGCTCCCGCCCGAGGTCGTGGACGATCGCGTGGCCACGCTGCTCGCCGAGGCGGCGCCGCTCCGCGCGATGTTGCTCGCCGATGCCGAAGCGCTGGCGCGGCGCGATTGGCTCGACGCCGACGCGGTGGCCGCCATCCGCGCGGGCCAGGGCCACGTCGACACCGCCAACGATCTGGTCGCGCTCTCGGCCCTGTTCTTGAGCCGGTGGCCGGAGATCGAGCACCGGACCGCGGCGACGGTGGACGAGGTGACCCGCGCGGGCGATCTCGGCCCGCTGGTGCTGGCCGCGCTCGGCGCCCGCGTCCACGGCACGCCGCTCTCGCCCACCGCCGCCGCCGATCAACGCCGCCGCGCTTTCACGCTCTTCGTGCGCGCGTACAACGAGACCCGCCGCGCCGTCACCTACCTGCGCTGGAACGAAGGCGACGCCGACGAGCTCGCGCCCTCCCTCTACGTCGGTCGCCGCACCGCGCGCCCCACGCCCAAGAACGAGCCCACCGATGGACAGGGCGGCGTCCACGCGGCGACCGGCTGATCTCGCGAGGCATCGGGACGGCTCCGGCGTCGGGGCCGTCCGCGATGCGTGAGCGAACGCGGCGCGCGCGGCGGTGATCCGCGCACCGTCGATGGTCACCTCTTCACGGTCAATTCGCTCCGAAGCTCGCCTCGCCCTGATGGCACGTGGGCTCGCAGTCGGGCCCGTTCGGCTGGAAGGTGGCGATCGTCACCGCCTTCTGGGCGGAGAAAATCTTGGTGCCGTCCTTGTCGCGGATGGTGCCCTCGAGCGTGTGGCTCGCCGAGGACGCGCCGTTCAGCAGCGGGAACGTGATGGCGACCGGGCCTCCCACGGTGGCGAGGCACGACACGCCGGCGACGGGCGTCGTGATGGTGCAGCACGCCGTCCCCTGCGCGCTGACGTTGCAGTCCGAGCCGTTGGTGTTGCTGCTCCCGAGGTCCACGGTCGCCGTGACACACTGACCATCGAGGCAGGCCTCGACCGTCAGTGGCAAGGTATCGCTGGGGGCCCCGAGAAGGTCGACGAAGTTGGCCGTGACATGATCGTCGCACCCGATCTCCGTGCAACCCCTCCCCTCCAACAACGAGCACGACGTGGAGAGGGCGGCAGTGAGCGCGAGAAGCGATGCAAGGATGAAGTGTTTCGACATGCTCGGCGATGTTAGCAAAGGCCATACCCCCGGAGGCGAATCCGAGGATCAGGGTCTCTCGGGACTTCTTCGAGGTTCGGGCGACCTCGATGCGGCGCGCGGGCTGCGTTGCGGTGCTCGATCGCGGGTCCTAGCTTCCCGATAGAGGCCACGATTCGAGCGCGGACGGCTCGTGGGGGAGGGGGCGATGAAGAAGGATTCCCTGGTTCATCGAGCCAGCGGGCGATGGGGTCGTGTCGCGGCGCTGATCGGCACGGCCCTGACGCTCACGGCCGTGGTCATCACCGCGCGCGGAGGGCCGCCGCACCACTGCGACTACGGCACCGATCGAACCTGCCTCTGGCAGAAGGTAGTGGCGTGCAAGAGCGATCCTTCGCAATGCGCGTACGTCAACCTGGCGCAGCAGTTCGTCGTCATCGCCGACGCGCACCACAAGTCGCACGTGCTCACGGTGCCGACGATGCGGGTGACGGGGATCGAGGACCCGCAGGTGCAAGCGCCGAGCTTCAACTTCTGGGACCACGCTTGGGACCAAGCCAAGCGCTACGTGCAGCGCCCCAAGGAGCACATGGGGCTCGCCATCAATTGCGAGCCGTGCCGCGAGCAGGACCAGCTCCACATCCACGCCGCGTGCGTGAAGCGAGAGGTGCGGGAGACGCTGGAGAAGCGCGCCCACGAGATCAAACCGAGCTGGGGAGGCGTCTCGCTCACCTTCGGCGGCCATTCGTTCGACACACGGCGGCTCGGCAAGAACGAGATCTACAAGACGAGCCCCTTCCAGCTCCTCCGGGACAAGCCTCAGGCGTGGCACCACATGGGTCAGCACACGCTGGCGGTGATCGGGCAGAAGGATGAATCCTTCATCGCGCTCGACAGCTTCGACCGCGCGCACGCCGAGGATCTGCTCGACCTCGATTGCACCAATCCATAGGGGAGGGCGCCGCGACAGCAGCGCCGGCCGAAGCGGAGAGGACGCGTGTCCTGCGTGCGGCTCAGATGCGGCCGAGCACTTCGTGCGGATACGTCGAGGCGTCGACCTTGGGGAGGTACTCCTTGACCTTGCCCTCGGCGTCGATGACCACGCCGATGCGGCGCGCGTTGCCTGCGGACGTGTCGTCGGCGGCGCCGTAGGCCACGCCGAGCGCGCGGTCGGTGTCGCAGAGGAGCGGGAAGTTGAAGCTGAACTTGTCGGCGAAGGCACGGTTCTCCGCCGCGGTGTCGAACGACACGCCCAGGATGGCGGCGTTCTTCTTGGCGAACTCGGCCGCGAGATCGCGGAACGCACAGCCCTCGCGCGTGCACCCGGGCGTGTCGGCCTTGGGGTAAAACCAGAGCACCAGCGTCTTGCCCCGGTAGTCGCCGAGCGAATGCGAACGGCCGAGATGATCCTGGACCTTGAAAGCAGGGGCAGCGTCGCCCGTCTTCAACATGGGAGCCTCCTCGTGGAGGCGCAGTCTAGATCAGCACGACGCGCCCATGAGTCATGGAGAAGCGAGCGCCGAAGACGCGAAGACGCAAAAACACATGAAGGGTTTGGCCTCGCGGTGATTCGTTGCCGAGTCACGAAATCCCGATTCCTCCGCGTCTTTTTGCGTCTTTGCGACTCTGCGACTTTGCGTTGAAATCTCCTCTCGAGCGCGGCGCCTCGTTCTCGATCAGCGGCCGTCGAGCGCTGGATCGCGGACGTCGATGCTCGTCGGTGCAGCGCGAGGTGGACGCGGAGCGGCCGAGGCCGACGGCTGCGCTGCGGGCGGGCGATGGGGCGCGGCTGGGATCGACGATCGCGGTGCGGGAGGCGCTGCGGAAGGCCGCGGTGCGCTCGCGGTCGTGATCGGCGCAGGCACGCTCGCGGTCGTGATCGGCGCGGTCGTAGGAGGCGGCTCGCTCGCCGTGGAGATCGAGGTGGTTGCTGCGGGCGCCGCAGCGCTCGCGGTGGCGCTCGTTGCGAGCGTCGCGGGCGCGCGGGAGCGGGCGAAGAGGACGGCGGCGGTGAGCGCGACGGCGGCGAGGGAGAGCGTGGCGGCGAGCGGAATGGAGCGGCGGCGCGGTGGGGGCGGGGCTTCGGCGACGGCGGGGGCGTCGCCGAGCATGCGGGCGATGCGATCCACGGAGGCGTCGCTGCTTTCGGCGAAGGGCGCGAGCGCGCGGGCCAGCGTGGCCACGGTTTGGAAGCGAGCGTTCGGATCTTTGGCGAGGCAGCGCAGGACGACGTCTTCGAGCGCGCGGGGCACGTCGCGGCGGATGTCGCGAAGGCGTGGGGGCTCGCCGGCGGCGATGCGGGCGCCGATGCCGGCCGCGGTCTCCGCGTCGAAGGGAGGCGTGCCGGCGACGAGCTCGTGAAGCACCACGCCGAGCGCCCAGATGTCGGTGCGCGCGTCGACGTTCTTGGCGCTCGCGAGCTGCTCCGGCGACATGTACCAAGGCGAGCCCATCACCGCCGAGGGGCTCGTGAGGCTGCGATCGCCGAGCAACGTGCCCGGCGCTTTCGAGATGCCGAAGTCGAGCACCTTGAGGCACGCCGATCCGTCGCGGCGCTGGGTGAGGAAGAGGTTCGACGGCTTGAGATCGCGATGCACGATGCCGAGGGCGTGCGCCTCGGCGATGCCTTCGCAGGCTTCCAGGATGAAGCGGGCGGCGTCCGCGATGGGCAAGGGGCCGTGGTCGCGGAGGACGCGCGCGAGGTCTCGACCTTCGAGGCGCTCGATGACCACGTAGGGCGCGCCGTCGTCGAGCCGGCCGACGTCGAGCACGCGCGCGATGTGTTCGCCGTCGAGCCGCGAGAGCGCCCGCGCCTCGCGATGGAGGCGGGCCTCGTCCTCGCCGCTCCCCCGCGCGCGGAGGAGCTTGAGCGCGACCGGGCGATCCAGCTCCACGTGCGTCGCGGCCAGGATGACGCCCATCCCCCCTTCGCCGAGCGTGCCATCCACGCGGTACTTGCCGCCGATCAACGTGCCCACCGCTGGCCGCGACGCGCCTTCGTCGATGTCATCGAGGGTGGCGGCGAGGGTGGTCAGCGCGCCGGCCACGGTGTTTGCGTCGGGGCGGCGCTTCGGATCCTTGTCGAGCAGGGACTCGATCAAGCCTTCGAGCGCGAGCGGCGTCGCGGGCCTTTGCGTGCGCAGAAGAGGCGGCGTTTCGAGGAGGATCTTGGTCAGCGCGCGCTCGACGTCCTCGGCCCAGAAGGCGGCGCGACCGGCGATGCACTCGAAGAGCACGGCGCCGAGCGCGAAGAGATCGGCCGCGGGATCGATCGTCGGATCGCCGCGCACCTGCTCGGGCGCCATGTAGCCGGGCGTGCCCAGGAGGGCGCCGGTGCGCGTGAGGCGGAGGCCGTCGCGGCCGCGCGCCAGGCCGAAGTCGAGGAGACGGACGTCGGCGGGATCGCCGCGCACGAGGAAGAGGTTCGAGGGCTTCACGTCGCGATGCACGAGGCCCGCGGCATGCACCGCCGCGAGCGCTCCGGCGACGACGCGCCCGAGCGCGACCGTTTCGCGCAAGGTGAGCCGGCCCGTCGCGAGGCGCTCCGCAAGCGTGCGGCCCGAGAGCCGATCCATGACCAAGAAGGGCGCGCCGTCGGCGGTGGTGCCATGCGCGATCGGCTTCACGACGGCGACGCGATCGATCCCTTGGAGCGCGGCGACCTCCCGCGCGAAGCGGGCCTGCGCGGCCTCGCTCGCGTCGCGGATCACCTTCACCGCGACCTCGCGCTCGGCTTCGCGATCCCACGCGGACCACACCACGCTCATGCCGCCCTCGCCGATGGGCGCGATGAGCTCGAAGCGATCGCCGAGGACCTCTCCCTCCGTCGCGGTCGCGGCCAGCGCACGGAGCCGCGCGACCGCGCCGTCGTCGAGGAAGGCCGGCTCGTCCGGCCTGGGGTATGGAGCCGCGCGCGGCCCCATCCGGTTCGAGCTCACGGCGCGCTCCCCAGCACCGCGCGCGCTTCCTCGCGCAGCTCCTCTTCGCTCGTGGTGTGCTCGCGGAGGAGCGCCACCACGATGGCGCGAAACTCCCTTCGCGCGGCGGCGAGGTGGTTGTTCACGTCGGTGATCGCGATGCCGAGCTCGGCCGCGAGCTCCGCGTAGGTCGGGCGCTCGGCGCCGTCGTCGAGGACGTAGCGCTGGAAGAGGGTGAAGCGCACGGGCCTCTCGGCGCAGGCTTCCCGCAGGGCCTCGACGGCTTCGGCGAAGAGGCCGCGCACCCACTCGCGGTCGAAGACGCTCTCCGGATCGACGAACGCGCCCTCGCGCAGGAGCTCGCGCTCCGCGCCCTCGAAATCGAGGTGGAGCCGCGTGGCGCCGCCGCCGCGCTTCTGTCGCTGCTCGCTGCGGGCCTGCTCCATGGCGAAGCGATCGAGGCAGACCTTGAGGTAGGTGCGGAAGCGGGCCCGCGCCGGATCGAAGTCGGTGAAGTATCGCTTCTCGAAGGCGCGCGCGAAGAAGCCTTGGGTGAGATCGCGCGCGTCCTCGGCGTCCCGGCGGAAGCGAACGCGCAGGTGTTTGTAGACGGGCTTGTAGTAAGCCCGCACGAGGATGTCGAAAGCTCGTGCACGCTCGGCTGGATCGTTGCCTGCAACGGCGCGGACGGCCGAATGGCGGGTCGGCGGGAACCGCCCCCCGGTCGCGTCGAGAAAATCGTCGGCCATGGCTAAAGGGTGAGCGCCGGACGGTCAATGAAGCGATCGAGAGCAAATCCTAGCCGCTTCGCGCGGCGCCGATCATCGCATGCGACCCCGATTGCGGGGAAGCGCGCGAACGGCGTTTCGCAGCGTTCCTCGAGGTTCTTCGACATGGCACCTTCTTCTTTCCTGCGCTTCTGCTTCGTGACCACGGCCGCGGTGCTCGTCACCGCCGAGGCGCGCGCCGACGAGAGCGAAGGCGCGCGCCTCTTCCGCGAGGGCCGCGCGCTCATGCTCGACGAGCGCTTCGCCGAAGCCTGCCCCAAGCTCGAGCAGAGCCAGCGCCTCGAGCCGCGCGGCGGCACGCTGCTCAACGTCGCGGCTTGTCACGAGCGCATGGGCCGCATCGCCACCGCGTGGGCCGAGTTCCACGACGCGCTCGTGGCCGCGCGCACCGAGGGGCAGGCGGCGCGCACGCGCCTCGCCGAGCAACGCCTCGCCGCGCTCGAGCCGCGCTTGCCGTGGCTCACCATCACCGTCAGCCCCGAGGCCGAAGCGCAGAGCGTGCGCGTGACCTTCGACGGCGCCGAGATTCAGCGCCTCGCGTGGGGCAAGGACATGCCCATCGATCCGGGCGAGCACGTCGTCCTCGTCACCGCCGCCGGCCGCATCGAGCACGCGAGCCACCTCGTGATCCGCGAAGCCGAGCGCAAGAAGATCGAGGTCACCGCGCTGGCCGCAGTCCCAGCGCCGATCGTCGAGCCCGCGCCGGCCGAGCCCGTTCCCGTGGAGCCGGCGCCGCCCGTCGAGTCGACGCCTGCGCCTCCGCCTTCGCCGCGCCTCGGCCGGTGGGTGTTCGAGGCCGGCCTCTTCGCCGGGTACATGTCGGGCAGCATGGATCGCGTCTCCCTCGACGACGATCCGGGTGGCATCGCGGTCGTGCAAGACACGCCGAGCGGCGTCGAGCACGATACCTGTGCCCGCGCGCGCTGCACGTACAGCTTGGGACGGCAGGGCAGCCTCGTCGGCGGCGTGAGCTTGTTCGCCGGCTTCGCGGCGACGGATTGGCTCCATCTCGGCGGGCGCATCATCGCGGGCCCGCGCCTGCGCGGCGGCGCCATCTTCGCGACTGGGCCGAGCGTGTCGCTCCACATGTGGGGCCCGCTCTGGGTCGGCGGCTCGCTGCTCATGGGAACCGCGAGCCAATCGGAGCGCTACGGCAACGTCGCGGTCGAGCCGCCCTATCGTCTGGAGACGTACGACAACCACCCGATGACGGCCACGACCGAGATGGCCTTCGGCCTCGGCTTCGAGCTGCGCGCCGAGCTCTTTCGATCGGCGAGCGGCGCCTTCGCCATCAACGCGCAGCCGTTCTTCCTCGCGGGCTCGCCGGGCTCGGCCTTCGTGGTGCCGCTCGGCGTGTCGTATCGCTGGCGGTGATCACCAGCGCTCGATGCGCCAGCGTCGCTTCTCCGCGACGCGCCGGAGCCGCGGATCGGGGTTCACCACCACGGGCTCGGCCACCCGTTCGAGCAGCGGCAGGTCGCTGATGCTGTCCGTGTAGAACACCGCGTCCGCGAGCCGAAATCCGCACGTTTCCGCGAGCTGCTCGGCGCGCGTGAGCTTGCCTTCGCCGAGGCAGAGCGGCATCGACGGTCGGCCCGTGAAGCGGCGGTGCTCGTCGACCTCGAACACGGTCGACACCACGTGCTCGATCCCGAGCCGCCGGGCCAGCGGCCACGACGCGTAGGGCGACGTGCCGGTGACGATGGCGCAGAGATCGCCGGCCGCTTGATGACGGCGCACCGCCTCGCGTCCCGCGTCGGTGATGTGCGGCTCGACGTAGCGGGAGAACCAGTCGTCGCAGCGTGCGGCCATCACGGTCTCGGGCATCCCGGCGAGGGTGCGGATGGTGCGATCGGCGATCCGCTGCGCATCGAGGATGCCGAGCGTGTACTGGCCCACCCAATAGAGGGTGCGGGCCAAGTCCATCCACGTGGCCTGGCCGCTGTCGACTTGGTAGCGAACGTACAGACTGGCCGTTTCGCGGCGCACCAAGGTGCGATCCAGGTCGAAGAGCGCGGCTCGGCGCGGCGCGACCGGCCGCGGCAGCACGCTTTCGGAGGCCTCATTCATCGGCGGAATCGTAGCCGAAATCGCGCCGGCGCGGCCGGGCGGCGTCGCTGCGCGCTGGTCGTCGTACGGATCGGCCCGTGGTCGTGCTATCGAGGGCGCGAAAATGAGCTCGCTGATCGTCGGCATCGCGGGGGGAACCGGGTCGGGGAAGACGACCGTAGCCAAGACGATCGCGGGTGCGCTCCCCGCGGCCGGCGTGGCGATGATCGAGTTCGACGCCTATTACCGCGATCGATCCGATCTCTCGTTCGAGGACCGCGGGCTCCTCAACTTCGATCATCCCGACTCGCTCGACACCGAGCTGCTCGACCGTCACCTCGCCGAGCTCAAGGCAGGCCGCGCGGTCGACGTGCCCATCTACGACTTCAAGACGCACCGCCGCCGCGAGGAGTCGCGCCGCGTGGAGCCGGCGACCATCGTGATCGTGGAGGGCATCCTCGTCTTCGTCGATCCGCGCCTGCGCGAGCGCTTCGACATGAAGATCTTCGTCGACACCGACGCCGACATCCGCGTCTTCCGCCGCATCCGGCGCGACATGGAGCAGCGCGGCCGCACCTTCGAGTCGATCCGCGACCAGTACTACAAGACCGTGCGCCCCATGCACCTCCAGTTCGTGGAGCCGTCGAAGCGCTGGGCCGATCTCATCATCCCCGAGGGCGGCAACAACAAGGTCGCGCTCGACCTCATCATCTCCAAGCTCGAGAACGTGCTCGCCGCCCGCGGTCGTTAGGTTCCCTCGGGCCTGGCGTCGGCTCTCTCGATCGCTTCGTCGGGCGCGGCACTACGTCTTGCGCGCGAGCACCAGCATGCGGTTCTTCGCCATCGAGATGGGCGCGCCGTCCCAGCCGCCCCACGTGCGCTCGACCGTGAGGCCGGCGTCGCGGAGCAGCGCGGTGATCTCGGTGAGCGCGTACAAGCGGATGGAGAACGTGACGGTGCGCGCGCGGCCGTTGCGCACGTAGGTGCGGCGATCGGCGAGGCGGCCGGTCGTGGTGTCGAAGGCGTGGCGGTCGATCATCAGGTCGTCCCCTTTGTCGAGCACCGTCACGGGGAGGATGTTGCGCACGATCCAATCGCGGTTGCGCAGATCGAGGAGCAAGCTCCCGCCGGGCACGAGCGCCTGCGCCGCCGCGCGCAGCCACGCCGCGTTGCCTTCGTCGTCGAGGAAGCCGAAGGCGTCGAACAAGGCGATGGCGTGATCGAACGACTCCATCACGCCGAGCCCGCGCACGTCGCCGAGCGCGTACTCGACCGAGAGCCCTTCGCGCCGCGCCTCCTCGCGGGCGCGCTCGAGGAAGCCCATGACCAGATCGACGCCGAGCACCTGATGACCGCGCCGCGCGAGCTCGTTGGCGTGGCGGCCATGGCCGCAGCCGAGATCGACGATGCGCGCGCCCGGCGTGAGGGCGAGCGTCCGCTCCAGGAAATCGACCTGTCGCGGCGTGTCCTCGTCGCGCAGCGTGTCCTCGTAGAAGTGGAGGTACTCCTCGGCGTCGAAGACCTCGTCGAACCGGAAATAGGTCTGCTCCGACATGCGCGTTCGGCATCGCTCGGATGGGACGGGGAGGGAAGGGGCCGCCTGCGCGCGGCGCGACGCGCGTCACCTTTCACGGCGTTGGCGCATGCCTGCGTCGCGATGGTTGAGCCACGCGGGCGGCGCGGGCACCATGACGTGATGAGCCTCCGCGCCGGCTTCGTGCGGTTCGTGTTCGTCGTCGCCCTGCTCGCCGGCTGCGCGCGCGCGGGGACCGGCGCGGGCGAGGCGCCGAGCAACAAGCCGGTGCCCACGTCGGTGGCGCAGGCCGAAGAGATGAAGCGCGCCGGTACCTCGTGGGAGGACGCCGAGATCCGCGCGGCCTACCTGCGCATGGTCGCCGCCATCGGCCCCGCCAACGAAGCGTGGAAGCAGGAGCATCTCCCCGCCGAAGAGCGCGCTCGCCGCGCCTTCCAAATGCGCCACGACGCCCGCCAAACCACGCGCGCCATGATGAAGAACGCGGCCGAGATCGCGCTGCTCCAGAAGCGCGATCAGGAGAAGTACGGCAACCCCGATGGCCCCACCTTCGAGATGTTGGTCGAGCGCGAGCGCAAGAAGGGCCTCACCGGCGACGACGTCTACGAGGCCATCGTGAAGAGCGCGCAGCGCACCGATCAGAGCGTGAACGAGCTGTTCGGGCTCAAAGGATCGGCGCCCTGATCACATGAGCCCGTAGCCGCGCCCCAGCGTCGCCGAGAACACGTTGCACGATGCGTGGAACAGGACCGACGCGCCGATGCCGCCGGTCCGGCTCCGCATCCAGCCGAAGATCAGCGCCGGAAAGAACACCGCGAGCCGCGCCGGATGCCGGATGGTGAGCACGTGCCCGACCGCGAAGATGGCGGCCGCGAGGAGCCAGCCGGGGCCGAGATCGGCGCCGAGGATGCGCCAGCGCGGCGGCCACGCGCGATCCAGCGAGGTCTGCAGATAGCCGCGAAAAAAGGCCTCTTCGGGCAGCGCGATGACCACGAGCTGCCCCGCGATCTCGTCGAACAACGAAGGCGGCCAGCGCATCATGAAGACGTGACGCGTGTGCCACCACCATCGGTATCCGAACCAGAACGGCGGGAACACGATGGCCACGAGGAGCAGCGCCCACGCGGCGGCGACGGCGGCCTCGCGTACGATGCGCTTCGGATCGAGCGCCGTCGGCTCGAGCAATCCGCCGAGCGAGAGGCCGGACGCGCGCACGGTGGTCTCGTCGTGCCGGAGCACGAGCCACCACGTGGCCGCGAGGAAGATCACGCCCACCAACGTCGCCGCGTAGCGCTCGGGCGCGAGGTACGACGCGGCCGTCACCAGCACCGTGGTGATCGTCGCCGCGATGAGCGGGCCTCGTGCGCTCGTGCGGATCTCGAGCGCGGCCCGCGGCTCCGGATCCGGTGCACCCGAAGGAGGCGCGTACGGATTCATGGGCGGCTCGACGTCGGAGGGCGTGCTCACGGGGGCGGCGGAGCGTAGCCGTGCGGCGCAGTCGGGTCGACTCAAGAGCGGAGACGCGCTCTCGTCGTCTGTTCAGGAAAGCCCGCTTTCTGGCCTTATCTCTCCCTTTCGTTACAGTCGGGCGCGTGCCGGTCCCCCGCCTTGCTCCCCGGTCCCTGACGGCTGTCCTCGCGCTCGCTTCGGCGGCGCTGCTGCCCTCCGCGGCGGAGGCGTTCTCGCCGTACCTCGTCGTGCCGGATCCAGCGGTCGCCGAAGCGTCGCCCGCGTACCGCTACGCGAACATGACCGACAACGACGCGTTCGCGGAGCTCGATCGCCGCAACATCCTCTACCAGAAGCTCGATCCGGTGCCCGGCGTGCGCGCGCCCATCCGCATCACGGGGCGCCTCCACGGCGTGTACGTGCACTCGTCGTTGCCGCCCGATCAGCGGGTCACGAGCATCTTCGAGATCCTCGACGCGCGCCTCGCGCTCGCGCTCGACGACTTCTGCGCCGTGCTGGAGCGACACGACATCGACGAGGTCGTGCACTTCACCATGTACCGCCCCAACGTGGCCGCGCCCTCGCACGGCCCTCCGGACGAGCAGGCGCACGCGCCCTCGGGCAAGCCGCTCGGCGCGCGCCCGCGGCCCGAAGCGCCCTTCACCAAGACGAAGGTGCAGCCGCACACGTCGCTCGGCAAAGGCACGCTCGACGCCCCCAAGGCTCCCGCGCACGCACCGCTGACCGCGAAGCAGAAGAACGACGACGGCAAGCCCGAGCCCGTGAAGAAGGCCGCCCTGCCCGCGAAGCCGCCCGCTGCGCCCGCGAAGGCGGCGTCGGTTCCTGCGAAAGCGCCTGCCGTGCCTGCGAAGGCGGCGTCGGTCCCCGCGAAGCCGCCCGCTGTGCCCGCGAAGGCGGCGTCGGTGCCTGCGAAGGCGCCCGCGTTGCCTGCCCATGCGGCGCCGCCGGTGAAGACGGTCGCCGCGCCGGCGCGGGCGGGCGGCACCCTGGGCGTGAAGAGGGTCGCGAAGCGCGACGTGGAGAGCTCGGGCCTCCATCAGACGACGTGGGCCGCGCCGGGCACGCGGCATCCGGCCGGGCTCGCGATCGACGTGGGCCTCCTGCGCAAGCGCGACGGTCATTGGTTGAACGTGGCGCGTGACTTCCACGGTCGCATCGGCGCCAAGACCTGCGGCGAAGGCGCGCCCATGCCCGACAACGCCGACGCCAAGGAGCTGCGCGCCCTCGTGTGCGAGTCGGCCGACCTCGGCGTGTTCACCTACGTGCTCACGCCCGACTACAACGCGGCGCACGCCGACCATTTCCACATGGAGATCAGGTCGGGCGTGAAGTGGTTCCTCTACCACTGAGCCTCGTCTCGACGGGCGATGCCCGCTCGACCCCAGCCCTCGAACCCTCCGCACGCCATGGTCCTCCACCACTGAGCCACGCCTCGTCTCTCGAGGTCGCTTCGGACCGGCTCACTCGGTCAGCCGCTGCGCCCACGTTCAGCGGCTGGCCGAGTTGCTTCGTGTAATCGCGTGTAATCGTCAGGCACGCAACTTCGCACCTGCTCGCGTCGATACCCCATCATGGGCGCGACGGTGGCGAAGGGTCACGGCGCCTTGGGAGGCCAGCCATGACCATACACGACGTCGAGACCCACCCGCGCCGCGCGCCGGCGCGCATCCTTCGTGATCCTCTGCCCGGCACCGGATACCGCGCCGTGCGCCGCATCGGCGCGGGCAGCGCATCCGAAGTGTTCGAAGCCATCGCGCCCGACGGCGCGCGCTGCGCCGTGAAGGTGCTGCGATCCATCTACGCCGACACGCCCGACGCCGTCTTCCGCATGGAGCAGGAGGGCTATGCGCTCGCGGGCCTCGATCATCCGAGCCTCGTGCGCGTGCTCGACGTGGGCACCACCTCGACGGGCCGGCCCTATTTCGTGATGCCGCTCGTCGATGGCGAGACGGTGCGCGATCGCTTGAACCGTCGCGGCCCCTTCCCCGCCGCCTTGGCCTGCGCCCTCGTCGCCGAGATGTTGGAGGGCCTCGACGTCGCCCATCGCGCCGGCATCGTGCATCGCGACGTCAAGCCCGCGAACCTCTTCCTTCCACACCGAGCGCCCGGCGGCCCGGTGCCGCGTTGCGTCCTCCTCGACTTCGGGATCGCCAAGCTGCTCGAAGGCCCGGGCCGCCCCACGACGGAGGCCAAGGTGCTCGGCTCTCCGCGCTACGTCGCGCCCGAGCAGATCCTCGGCGGATGCGTCGACGCACGCACCGACGTCTACGCCGCAGGCCTCACCCTCTTCGAGATGATCGCGGGCCGCAGCCCCTACGACGTCGAGACCCCGCTCGAGCTGATGCGCGCCCACCTCGAAGCGAAGCCGCGCTCGCTCCTCGATTTCGCGCCGGTGTCGCGCGACCTCGCCCACGTCATCGATCGCGCCATCGCCAAGGCCCCGGCGCGTCGCTGGCCTTCGGCGCGCGCTTTCGCGGCCGTGTTGGATCGCGTCGCGGCCCGCGAGATCGCGCGCTGCGAGGATGTCGAGATCGACGTCGTCCTCGACATGGAGGTCGACCAATGATCGCGCTCGAGCTCTCGCCGCCCTTCTCCTCCCGCGCCTCTCGGACCGAGCCCTGCGGCGCGCCCGCATCGCACGTGAGCGAGGTTCCCCTGTCGTCGCGCGCTGCTCCCTTCGACTACGAGCTCCTCGAGCCCCTCGAGCTCTTGAGCCCCGGCGCGCGCCTCGAAGGCACGCCGTACATCGTCGTGCGGCTCCTCGGTCAAGGCGGCATGGGCGAGGTCTACGAGGTCGAGCACGCGGCGCTCGGCCGGCGCGCAGCCCTCAAGGTGCTGCACCGCGATCACCAAGATCGGCCGGACCTCGCCGCGCGCCTGCGCGACGAAGCGCGCTCGCTCGCGCGCCTTCGTCACCCGAACCTCGTCGAGGTCTTCGATCTCGGCATGGCCGAAGGCGGGCGGCCGTACTTCGCCATGCCGCTCCTGCGCGGCCGCGATCTACGCACCGCGCTCGCATGCTCGGGCACCTTTCATCCGCACGCCGCGCTCGCCCTCGTCGCGCAGGCGCTCGACGGCCTCGCGGCGGCGCACGCCGCGGGGCTCGTGCATCGCGACGTGAAGCTCGAGAACCTCTTCCTCGAAGACGACGGGACCCTCAAGGTCCTCGACTTCGGCGTCGCCAAAGTGATGCGCGCGGGCAGCTTCGGGCTCACCCAGCCCGGTGTCTCTCCGGGGACGCCGCGCACCATGGCGCCCGAGCAATGCGCGGGCGTCACCGTCGATGCTCGCGCGGATCTGTATGCCATCGGCCTCGCCCTCCACGAGCTCGTCACGGGGCGCGGTCCCTTCGACGAGCTGCGCGACGATCGCGCCATCCGCTTCGCGCACTGCGATCGCACGCCGCTCCCGCCCTCGCGCTTCGCGCCGCAGCTCATCGGGCCCGAGCTCGATGCGCTCATCCTCCGCGCGCTGGCGAAGTCACCTGCCGATCGCTTCCAGACCGCCGCGGAGATGGCCGCCGCCGTCCGCGCTCTCCTGCCCGCGCCGCGCGCCCCCGAGAGCTCGCGCCCGCCGCCTCTTATCCGTCCGCGCGCGCACCGCCGCCGCCTCCGTCGCCCCGAAAAACGCTGGATTCCTGCGGTCGCGTCGGCCCTCGCGGTCGCGTCCTTCGCGCTCGGCTTGGCCTTTGGACGCACCTTACCCCTCTTGGGCGCGCCCGATCGCGGCTCGCCCACGGTCCCCGCGACGAAGCTGTAAGGCCCGCGTCGCGGTCGCGTTATGCTCACCGATCACGGGAGGACGGTATGCGCACGACGCAGAAGATGGGCTGGGCTTTGGCGATCACGACGCTGCTTTTCGCGGCCACCGGTTGCGCCGGCGGGGCGGCGCCGCCGGCTGAGACCCCTGCGCAGCCGGGCGCTGCCAAGGGCGGCTACCCCGCCGCCGAGGCCATGCCTCAGTCCGGCTACACCGCAGCGGAGGCTGGGGCGCCTGCGCCGCCGCCGCCTCCCATGGAGCCGGCCGGCGCTGCCCCGCGCGCGATGGAGTCCTCGCGATCGAGCCAGCGCTTCGACATGGACAAGAAGGCCGAGGCCCCCGCCGATCGCCCCGGCCTCGGCACCCAATGGGGGGAGACGCGCACCTCGCGCATCTCCACCGTGCCCTTCGAGCGCGCCGACTTCGGCTCGCCCTTCGTGACCTCGGCCCTGTATTACAACGACGAAGAAGGCGCGCGCGCCGTCTCCGGCGGCTCGGGCTTCCGCCGCACGGCATCGGGTGCCTTCCGTATCGCCAACGGCCTCGTCTCGGTCGGTCTTCGTGACGAAGGCGGCCGCTTCCTCGGCGGCTTCGTCTCCGGCGGCCGCGACTACGTCGTCGGCGAGTCCGGCCGCCGCTACACCATCGTCGTCAAGAACAACACGAATTTCCGCCTCGAAGTCGTCCTCTCCGTGGACGGCCTCGACGTGCTCGACGGCAAGCCTGCCGCCTTCAACAAGCGCGGCTACCTCGTCGACCCGCGCAGCGAGGTCGAGATCGACGGCTTCCGCCAGAGCATGGACACCGTCGCCGCCTTCCGCTTCGGATCGGTGCGCGGCTCGTACGCCGGCCAGAAGCACGGCGACACCCGCAACGTCGGCGTGATCGGCGTGGCCGTCTTCAACGAGCGCGGGACGAACCCCGTCCCCTGGACGCCCGACGAAGTCCAACAGCGCCGCGACGCCAACCCGTTCCCCGGCCAGTTCGCCACGCCTCCGTGATCGCGCTCTCCAAGGATCGGTGATCGCTCACCCGATCACCGATCCCCTCGCGCTCACGTCGTCTCGCGTCCGATCGTCTTCACGAGCTCCGGCTTCACCACCTTGCCGAGCGCGTTGCGTGGCAGCGCGCTCCGCACGATGACCTCGCGCGGCACCTTGTAAGGCGGGAGCTTCTCCTTCGCCCAAGCGCGCAGCGCATCGGGCTCGCATGCCGCCGCGCGTCCCGGCGCGGGCACCACCACGGCAACCACGCGGTCACCCCAAGTCTCGTCGGGCACGCCCACGACCGCCACCTCGGCGATCGCCTCGTTCTCGCGGAGGACCTCTTCGATCTCCAGCGCCGACAGCTTGTATCCGCCGCTCTTCAAGATGTCGACGCTCGTGCGCCCGAGGAGCCGCACGTATCCGTCGGCTGCACGCTCGGCGACGTCGCCGGTCTTGAACCAACCGCCCTCCGCGAACGCCCCGCGCGTCGCCTCTTCACGACGGAAGTAGCCTTTGAACACGCTCGGCCCGCGAATGAGCAGCTCCCCCGATCCCGCGTCGAGATCGCGCCCGCCCTCGTCGACGATGCGCGCCTCCACCGTCGGCAGCGCGGGGCCCACGGATCCGGGCCGCCGGCCATCGACAACCAACGGGTTGCTCATGCCCACGCCGATCTCGGTCATCCCGAACCGCTCGAGCGGCACGGCGCCCGCGATCTCTTTCCACCGCGCCGCCAGCGTCACCGGCAGCGCCGCCGACCCGCTCGTGGCGAGCCGGAGCGCCCGCGCGCCCGCCGCCCAGCGTGCTTGCGTGGCCGCGTCCGCCGCATCGAAGGCCTCGATGAGCTTCTGGTACATCGTCGGCACGGCCATCCACACGCTCACGCCGCCGCGCGCGAGCTCTTCCCACACGCGCCGCGCCTCGAACTTCGGCAGCATGCGCGCCCGCGCCCCGGCGAGGAGCGACGTGAGCAACGAGATCCCGAGGCCATGCAGATGATGGAGCGGGAGCGCATGCAAGAGCGTGTCGTCTACGGAGTACCCCCAAGCCGCGTGCAGCAGCGACGCCTGCACGAAGACGTTCTCGTGCGTGATCATCGCGCCCTTCGGCTTGCCGGTCGTCCCGCTCGTGTAGAGCAGCAGCGCCGTGTCATCGGCCTCGACCGGAGCCGGCGATGCGGGCTCGGCATGCTGCAGATCGCGCGGTCGCAGGAGACGCCGGCCTTCCACCATGGGCCCCGCGCGATCGTCGTATTCCTCACCGACGATCACCGTGTCCGCGTCGGCATCGGCGGCGAACCAAGCCAGCTCACCGGCGGGGTAGAGCGGCGAGAGGGGCACCGCGACGCCGCCTGCCAGGATCACACCCGTGAACGCCTCGACCCACGCCGCGCACGGAGAAAGCAAGATCGCGACGCGCCTGCCGGCGAGCGACGTGTTACGAGGACAGAGCGCCCCTCGCGTACGCAGGGCGCCCTCGTAGAGCGCGGAGAATGTTCGGGCACCGTGATCGTCTTCGACTACGGTCCGGCTCCCCGGCCGGTCCTGCGCCAGCGCCTCGAGGCGCGTGAGGAACGGGGATCGCATCGTTGGGAGCTTTCGTACACCCGAGCGGCACAGTCGAGGGAAGGAATCGGCGCCGCCGTCGTACAATGAAAATGTCGGATCTGTATCCGAACGAACCAGGGCCGAGCCGGCCCGACAGGTGAGGAGAGACGCGGATGAGCTTGTTCAACTTCGACACCCGGACCCTCCGGCTGGTCCTCGCGGGCGCGACGCTGGCCCTCGCGGGCGGCGCTCTCGGCACCGGCTGCGGCGGCGGGAACCTGGAGACGGTGGAGGGCTTCTGCTCCCAGCTCGCGGCCGCCGACTGCAGCTACTCGGTGGTCTCCGCCTGCTTCGGTTCGAGCGACGCCACCATCCAGACCGACACCGATTCGTGCATCAACGCGCGCCGGCAGGTCTCCAAGTGCAACCCGCGGAACCTCACCTATCACCCCGAGTTCGCGGACGCCTGCATCTCGCAGCACCAGGTGGTGTTCAACAGCGCCACGATCGACGCGGCCACCTACGCGACGCTCAACGACGCGTGCCTCGCGGTCTTCAACCGGGGCCGTCCCGAGGGCTCCGAGTGCACGCAGGACACCGACTGCGACGTCGGCTACGCCGGCCTGCGCTGCATCACCCGCGTCGGCGGCAACGGTAGCTGTCAGGTGCCGAAGCCTGTCGGCGGCGGCGCCTCCTGCAAGGACCCGTCGGCGCAGTGCCCGACCGGCACGTACTGCGACGCCGGCTTCCACTGCGTCGAGGTCGGCCTCGAGGGCGACATGTGCGGCGCCGGCCAGCCCTGCGGCGTCGGCACCCGCTGCGTCGATTCGATCTGCTCGAAGCAGCTCCCGAACGGCACGAAGTGCGACGAGAGCAGCGACTGCATCGGCGGCTTCTGCCTCGGCGCCTCGAACGACAAGGGCCTCTGCTCCGCGTCGTACGTCTTCGCCTTCGGCTCCTCCACCTGCATCGACTTCACCCAGTTCTGAGCTTCGTCCCTCGCGCATCGCTGGTCGATCGCGACCACGCCGGCGCGCCTCGCATTCCCCACGGGCTCGCGTTCACCTTCGTCCCGCAATCGTGTCATCGATGAGTGACGCGATTGCGCTGGCGCGTGCCTCGCATTCGCCACGGGCTCGCAGTCACCTTCGTCCCGCAATCATGTCATCGATGGGTGACGCGATTGCGCCGGCCCCGCTTCGTGCACGGGCGTGGCCTCGCTCGTCATCGCCGCCGGGCTGCGCGGACCACGCTCTCGTCGGCTCCGCTTCGTGCGTGGCCGCGCTCGTCGTCACCGGGCCCGCGCGACGGCGCCGGCTTCGCTTTCGTGGGCCTCGCATCGTCGTGCGCGCCGATGGCGTGGCATCGGGCCGTTTCGGTTATGCTCCGCGGCCATGTCCCGCCCTTCTCTCCTCCTCGCCTGTGCGGCGGTTCTGGCCGCGACCTCTCTCACCGCGTGTGACGATCCGCACAAGACCGGCGCCGCGGCGTCCGCGTCTGCGGCGTCGGCCGCGAGCGCGAGCGCGGCGCCCACGGCGACCGAGCGTCCCAAGCCCACCACGATGCCGGACATCCTCGTCGACAGCGACGGCCCCTATCTCGGCGGGACGCGCGTGAAGATGGGCGAGGCCGACAGCGCCGAGCGCATCGCCAAGATCGTCAAGGACCTGCCCGTCAACGGCAAGCCGGTCACCATCCGCGCGGATCGCAAGGCGAAGGCGTCGCACGTGTCCGCCGTCGTCGTGGCCTTCGGCGACGCCGGCGCGCCCAAGGTCACGATCAAGACCGACGGGCGCAACGATCTGCCGAAAGAGATCACGGTCATCCCCGAAGCGAAGATCGCCTCGCCGCCCGCGTGCAGCATCGTCGCGACGGTGCTCAAGGACTTCTCCACCGCGGTGTGGGCGCTCAAAGGCGGCCTCGGCAAAAGGCAGCGCAAGGGCCTTGCGGGGCCTGATTTCTCGCACACCGGTGAGACCCTCGAAAAGGATCTCGCCGCTTGTGATTCGCAATACGCATTCTTCCAGGGCGACGACGGCGTGGGTTGGGAGTCGGTCTTCAACCTCGCGGGGACCATCCTCGTCTCCGACAAGAAGAAGCGCGTCGACACGCTCGTCCTGCTGCACGAAGAGCCCGTCGCCGGCCGCGCCGTGACGTTGGGCAAGCACTAGCGATCACGCTGTTCACGCAAGCTCCGCCCGCGTCGGAGAGCAGACGGCGAGGCTCGTCGCCAGCGATGTCACGCCTCGTCGCGCTGTCGAATTCGTGATGGTCGCCGTCGGATGCAGCCATTCATCGTCGTGGACCATCCACGTCCCATGCGCATGTCCTGGGTGCCGAGGTGCGGAGGTGTGGGGGCACGGATCGTCGACGGAAGCGTGCGACACGTGCTGAACACTGATCGAGCGGTCGGTTGGACGTCCCGACGGCACGCTCCGGCACATGGAAATGGGCAGCTACAGTGTTAGAATCCCGGGCCCGTCGGTTGGTCGGATCGGCGCGGTTCGTGAATATGCCCGGTCGAGGGGCGCCCTGACGTCAGAGGGGTAACGCCCCACGGAGGATGGTTCGAGTCATGTCCAAGCGACTTCGCGCTTCGATGCGGGCAGCCAACAAGGGGAGGAACCTGCGGCCGCGAAACTCCGTGCCGCACCCTTCGCCGGACGATCCGCGCGAGCTCGTGACCCAACGAGAGCCATCCCTGTCGGGTGCGGCAGACGACTTCGTCGATCGCGACAGCTCCGTCGGCGACGAGGCCCAAGATGAGATGCAAGGGTCTCCCGAGGCATTCAGGGACGAGACCCTGAGCGCCTCGACGCTGCGCCCCGATGCGATCGAAGCTCGTGCCCGCGAGGCTGCAGAAGCCGCCGCGCGCGCGGCCGAAGAAGCCGCGGCGCGTGAAGCTGAAGAGGCTGCGGCGCGCGAGGCCGAGGAGGCCGCTGCACGCGAGGCTGAAGAAGCCGCGGCGCGCGAGGCCGAGGAGGCCGCAGCACGCGAGGCTGAAGAGGCTGCCGCGCGTGAGGCCGAGGAGGCCGCGGCCCGTGCGGCTGCGGCTGCGGCACGTGCGCGTGAAGCGGTGGAAGCCAGGGCCAAGGCCGAGGCAAAGGCCAAGGCCGACGCGAAGGCCGACGCGAAGGCCAAGGCTGAAGCGGAGGCGAAGGCCAAGGCTGCGAAGACCAAGGCCGATGCGGATGCGAAGGCCAAGGCTGAAGCGGATGCGAAGGCCAAGGCGAAGGCGGATGCCGACGCGAAGGCCAAGGCCGAGGAGCAGAAGAAGCTCGCGGCGAAGGCGGACCAGGGCAAGAAGAACGAGCCCGCGAAGAAGGGCGGTCCTGCGAAGGTCGAGCCCGCCGCGGCGGCGAAGAAGCCTGCGGTCAAGGCGAAGGAAGACGAGCCTGCGGCGCGACGGCAGGCGACGTTCGAGGACGAGCTCGATCAGTCTTCCGTGTCGGCCGAGTTCTTCCGCAAGGACGAGGACTCGCTGCCGCCGATCATCGAGGAGACGGAAGAGGGGGCGCCGCAGGTGGTGCTCTCGCCGTCGACGCTGGCGCGGCGCGCGCGGCTGCGCCGCTTGGTCGCTGGCGTGGTGGCGTTCGCGGGCGTGATTTCGATCGCCGTCGTCGGCAAGACGGTGGCCGCGTCGAAGCGGACGACGTCGTCGACGCCGGTCGTGGTCGAGCCGAAGCGCGACTCGCGCAAGACGGCCGAGCCGGCGAAGACGGACGCGAAGCCCATCGAGGCGCCGAAGACCGAGCCGGCCAAGGTCGACGAGAAGAAAGCTGAAGAGAAGAAGGCTGAGGAGCCCGCCAAGGTCGACGAGAAGAAGGCCGAAGAGAAGAAGGCTGAGGAGCCCGCCAAGGTCGACGAGAAGAAGGCTGACGAGAAGAAGGCCGAAGAGAAGAAGGACGAGGCGCCCAAGCCTGCGGGAGATGCCGTTGCGCTGACGAAGGAGAGCGAGTCGCTGCTCAATCGCGGGAGGCGCAAGGAGGCGATGGAGAAGGCGCGCGAGGCCATCGCAGCCGATCCCGCGCAGGCGATGCCGTACCTGTTGCTCGGCTCGGCGCTGCAGGAGTCGGGCAAGTGGAAGGACGGCATCGAGGCGTACAGCGAGTGCGTCCGCAACGCGACCAAGGGCCCGGTGAACGAGTGCCGCGCCATGGGCGGGCACAAGTAGCCAACGCGATCAGGGCTCCGCGCGGGCGGCGTCGGCCGCGCGGAGGCACGCGACGCCGAGCAGGTGACCGAACACGAACCCGGTCGCGAGACGCGTCGCGTGCCACACGGGATGGAGCCCGAGGTCCTGGGTGATCACGTCGGCGAGCATGACGAGGCCGGCGGCGGTGAGCGCGAGCTTGAAGCCGCGCCTCGACAGCCGCGGCCACGTCGAGAGCGCGCCGGCGGCGATGCCGGTGAAGATCCCGGCGCACCGGCTGCACAGCGGCATCGTCACGCCGGCGAGGGCCAGCGAGCGATCGGGGAGGCGATGGCACATCGTCGCGAAGGCCGCGTCGAGCGCGACGCCGGCGGCGCCGAGCGGCAGGTAGGCGCGGAGCAGCGGGACGAGCCACGGAGCGAGGCCCATGACGAGCGCACCTGCGCGGAGCGTGCTCGAGAGGAGCCCACGCCCGCCGGCGGGCGTCACGATCGGCCGGAGGGAGCCTTGCCGAGGCGCTTCATGACCTCTTGCAGATCCAACCACACCTCACGTTTCGCTGCGGGTTGGCGCAAGAGGTACGCGGGGTGGAAGGTGGGCATGATCGGGATCGAGCCCTTGTAGAGCTTCCACTTGCCGCGGAGGCGGGTGATGCCTTCCGTCGTGCCGATCAAGCCCTGCACGGCGGTCGCGCCGAGGGCCACGATCACCTTGGGCTGCACGAGGCCCACCTGCTGCACGAGGTACGGCACGCAGGACGCCATCTCCGCCGGCTCCGGCTTGCGGTTGTTCGGCGGGCGGCACTTCACGATGTTGCAGATGTAGACGTCGTCGCGGTGGTAGCCCATCGCGGCGATCATCCGATCGAGGAGCTGGCCGGCCGCGCCGACGAACGGCTCGCCCAATCGATCTTCGTCCGCGCCCGGGCCTTCACCGATGAAGCAGAGCTCGGCGAACGGGTTGCCACGCGAGAAGACCGTGAGCGTGCGCTTCTCGTGCAGCGCGCATCGCGTGCAGGAGCGCACCTCTTCGGCCAGCAACGCGAGCCGCGTGCGTCGCTCGTCCTGCGGGCCTTCCGAGGACACGGGCGAACGCGCGGTCACCGGCGGCGAGGACGCGCGCGCCGATGCTGCCGGAGGTTGAGCCGGCGCCACTGGCGAGGGGCGAGCCGCTGGCGGCGTGGGAGCAGGCGAGGCCGGCGCAGACGCAGGTTGCGCGATGGGCACAGGATGCGCGATGGGCGCGGGTGCGGCTGCGACGGGTGCAGGATGCGTAGCGATTGCTGCGGGCGCGGCTGCAATGGGGGGCGCTGCGGGTACGGGAGGGCGCGCTGGAGATGCAACGGGCGCGATGGCCGGCGGCGCGGGCGGCGCGTGTCCGAAGGTTGCGGCGTGTGCGGCGGAGCGGGGCGCGGGGCTTCGTGCAGGAGGCGCGGCGCTCAGGCCGGCGAGCAGGGCGTCGGCGGCTTCTTCCGTGGGGAGGCCGACGGCGCCCGTGTCTGCTTGCCATTCGACGTAGGCGCGCACCGCCGCTGCGAGCTCGGCCAGCTCTTCGCGCGGATCGGCGGCGCCCGTGGTCATCAGTGCGTCCCCTCCGACGAGAGCCAGCGCTCGGCGTCGAGAGCAGCCATGCAGCCGGTGCCGGCGGCGGTGACCGCTTGCCGATAGGTGAAGTCCTGCACGTCGCCCGCGGCGAAGACGCCGGGGATGTTGGTGCGCGTGCTGCCGGGCTCGGTCTTGATGTAGCCGTTCGCGTGCAGATCGAGCTGGCCGACGAAGAGCTCCGTCATCGGCGTGTGGCCGATGGCGACGAACATGGCTGCGGCGGGCACCGTGCTCTTCGCGCCGGTCTTCACGTCCTTCACCACCACGCCGGTGACGCGATCTTCCTTGGGATCGAGGACCTCGTCGACGACGTGGCTGTAGAGGATCTTGATGCGCGGGTTCTCGACCACGCGCTTCACCATCGTCTTCGAGGCGCGGAACTCGTCGCGGCGATGCACGAGCGTGACCGAGCGGGTGAGGCCCGCGAGGTAGGTCGCCTCCTCCATCGCGGTGTCGCCGCCGCCGACGACGACCACGTCCTCACCGCGGAAGAGCGCGCCGTCGCACACGGCGCAGGCGCTGACGCCCTTGTTCTTGAGGGCCTCCTCGCTGGGCAGACCGACGTAGTTGGCGCGCGCGCCGGTGGCGATGATCACGGTCTTCGCCAGGTAGAGCGTGTCCTCCACCCAGACCTCGAAGGGGCGCCTCTTGAAGTCGACCCGGCTCACGTCGGCGGTGACGATCTCGGTGCCCTGCCGCTCCGCCTGCTCGCGGAAGCGCGCCATCAGCTCCTGACCCGTGACCTTCTCGGGGAAGCCGGGGTAGTTTTCCACGTCGCTCGTGAACATGAGCTGGCCGCCGGGGATGAGGCCGCCCGCATTGAAGCCCTCGATCAAGAGAGGCGCGAGGTTGGCGCGCGCCGCATAGATGGAAGCGGTCAGCCCGGCCGGGCCGGAGCCGATGATGACGACGTTGCGGACGTGGGTTTGGCTCATGTTCGGGCTCTTATAGGCATGGATCGGGCGGGCGTCGACCGCCGACGTCGTCCGCGCGGCGCTGCGCGGTGAAGCCCAGGCTCGTGTGAAGAGGCGTCAGGCGTCCGCCTCGGCCGGAGGCGGAGCGCCCGTGCAGGAGGAGGGAAAAACGATCAGGGCCGGCAAGCCCATCGTGATCACGATGGAGCCGCAAGCGGCCCCATCGTGATCAGAAGCGCGCGGTCGCCGACAGACCGAGCTCGTTCATGCTCTGGCGAAGGCTGCCGCCGTTGACGGCCTGCCAGCTGCGGAAACAGCCCGGACCAATCTTCGGGTTGTTCACGTCGGTGCCGCAGACCGGGGTGCCGCCGTTGGCGGAGTGGGTGCCGCTAGCATCGCCGGAGAGCGCGTAGACGGCGCCCTTGCCGTGGTTGTCGAGCGTACCGAAGAAGGTGTGCTGGTAGCCGACCGAGATGTCGACCGGACCGACGCGGACCGTGGCGCCGCCACCGACGCCCGCCTTCCACGGAAGGCTGAAGTCGATGTTGAGGTACTCGTCGTCCTGGCCCTTGAGCTCGTAGAACCCGCCGGTGCGGAGCGTGAGGCGGTTGGGGATGACGACCACGTCACCACCGAGGCGCATGCCGATCACGTCCCTCCACTTGCGCGGGATGTTGCCGTTCTTCGGCACCTCGCCGACGCCGGTGGGCGTGCCGTCGTTGATGCGGATGCCGGGGCGGAAGGTGAGCTCGAGATCTTGGACGGCGCTGTTGTTGGCCCAGGTGAAGTCGGCCTCGATGTCGAACCAATCCTCGCTCAGCGGATCGCGGATGCGGCGGCCCGGGTTGTTCGTGGTGTTGGCCCAGCCGGGCTTGTTCGACTGATCCGCGCGGGGCATGTGGTAGCGAATGCCGAGCTTCGCCTCCATGGGGATGGTGAGCTTGAACGTGCCCGCGTCCTTCGCTTCGGTGAGGTTACAGCCCTTCGGCAGCCCGCGATCGGCGCAGGCGTTGGTGTCGCGCACGCCGCTCGTCTTCCAGTAGAAGGACTCGAGGCTGAGATCGCCCGTGCCCTTCACCGCGTCCTGCCACTTGAACCAGGCGGAGACATCGAGGTTCGACGTCGCGGACCAGAGGCCGCTGATCACGAAGCCGGGGATGAACAAATCCTTCGCCTTGAGCTCGGCGCGCACGTCGTTGCGGGCGTGATCGCCGTAGTCGCCCGCGGCCGGCTTGCCCGAGACCGCTTCGGAGAAGTTGACGAAATCGGCTGTGGCGAGGCCCCAGACGAAGCCCACGCCGAACGAGAGGTAGTCGGTGGGCGCGAAGGCGACGGAGATCGTCGGGTTGAGGATGATCGCGTCCGCGTGCTCCAGCATGTAGCGCTGCGGCGACGGCTGGGTGAACGGGATCTTCGTTCCGTTGAAGGTCTTGCTGTAGTCGAGCGACTGACCCCAATTGGTCTTGCCGGTCGAGTGGGGCGCGACCACCGCGATACCGATGGCCACCTGGTTCGTGAGGCGGAACGTGGCCGCGAGCTGCGGGTTCGGGAAGAACGCGTTCTTCCCGCACACCGTGCCGGAGGGCAGCGTGGTGCCGTCGCCCGGCTGCGCCTGGCCCGGAAGGAGCGGCCCGGGGACACCCTGATCGGGCGGCACGGAGACCTCTTTCCCGGTCGCGGGATCGACGGTCGTGCGCGTGAAACACTTGTTCGAGAAGAGCGTCAGCGCGCCGACGTGTACGCCCGTCGGCTGCCACGCCATCGCCGCCGGGTTGTAGAAGGCCGCGAGCGGCGTGTCGGCGCGCGCGAGCCACGCAGAACCGCGCCCGATCAGCTCCACGCCGGATTCGGGCGATTCGATTCCGGAGGAAGCCGCGGCAGCGGCAGCCGTCAGCATCAACGAAACGCCCGCGCCCACGGCTGCGAGCCTCGACCACACCTGTCGTTTCATCGTGATCCTCGCCTCGTCGTTCCGCCTCGCGGCGTCACTTCACCGGGGACGCCTTGAGCGCCGCCTTGCCATCCTTCTCGTACACCGTGAACTTCACCCGCGTGCAGTTGTGCCGCTGCACGAGCGCGTCCTTGTTGCGCTGCAGGGTGCCTTTGAACTTCTCGAACGTCAGCGACGACGTGTCCTCGCCGCACTGCTTTTTCAGGCCGAGGAACTCCTCGTACACGCGGCGCCAATCGGCGAGCTCGTCGAACTCCTCGGCCGGCGCAGGCTCGGCGCTCGCGGCCGGCTCGGCTGCAGGCGGCGCGGCCGCAGCTTGCGGCGTCGGCGGCGGACGCTTGGGCGGGGGCGGAGGCTTGGGACCGGCGGGCGCGGGCGTCGGCGCCGAGGAGCGAATGTCGCCCGGATCGCTGGCGTCGGCGTCCGGCGTGACAGCGGGGATCTGACTCGCGCCGCTCTGGCGCAGGCGCGGCGCGGGCACGCCGGGGACGCGACCCGAGCGCGAGGGCGACTCGACCGACGGCGTCGGACCCGAGCCGCTGCCGGGCACGGAGAACGCGCTCATCGCCGGCTGCGACGGGATCGGGCCGAGCACCTGCTCGAGATCGGCGGCGCGCCGCGGGGCACCGCCCTTGGCCGCGACCTTCTCCATGCCGTCGTTGAGGTCGGCGGCGATCTTCTTGTAACGGCCGCGGAAACGGCTCGGCGCGAGCACGTCGATCTGGCCCTTCGCCAAGCGGATGGCTTCGTTGTGGAAGGTCTCGAGCGGGCGGTTGTACTCGACGTACGAGAGCCCGAGGCCGAGCGCGAGCATCAGCACGAGCACCGCCGCGATGATGGGCGTCGGCACCTTGGCCTTGTCGGTGTTGTCGGCCTGGATGAGGAAATCGAAGGGCGAGCTGACGCTCACGGCCTGGTGGCCGACGGCGTAGCCGGAGCCGAGCGCCCACGCTTCACCGGGGAGGCGCGCGTAGACGACGCCGAGGTGCTGGCGGAGGACGCGGACCTCGCTGCGGCCTTTCTCTTGGTAGTCCTTGTCGGCGTCGAGCGCGCGGAGGTCGGCGGTGATCTCGTCGAGGTTGGCCTTGTCGAAGCCTTCGGGCGCGCCCGAAGCGACGCGGGCGTTGTCGGCGTAGAACGCGACCGCCGCGCCGGTGCGCTTCGTGACCGCGCCGGCGAACGTGTCGTCGACGATCTTGGCGCCGACGATGGCGCCGACCGGCTCGCCCTGCGCCTCGCGCTCCACGGGGCGCGTGACCACGCGGTAGATGCGGCCGCGCCAGACCCACGCGTCATCGCGGATCCAGCCGTGGATGGCGTCGGCGACGCTGGAGTAGCCGCCGAGCTCCCAGTCCTCGGAGTGATCGAAGCCGACGGACGCGATCACGCGACCGTTGGCGTCGACGGCCCACACCGCGTCGAACTTGAGCTCGGCCGGGACCTCGCCGGCGACCTTGGTGAGCGCGGACTTGACCTTGCTCCGCGTGTCGCGATCGACCTTGGCGTCGCTCGTGGCCTTGGCGAGGCCTTCGCCGATCTCGCGGCTCAGCGCGATGGGGATGATGGCCGCGGCCCGCTTGCGCGCGTCGTCGCGGAGGTACCAGTCGACCGCGCTCGAATCGGCGGTGAGCGCGCCCGCCATGGCGCGCGAGCCGGCGCGGTTGAACATCTGCACGGCGACGGAGAGCGTGAACGCCGAGAAGCCGAGCGCGAGCGCGAGGAGGATGGACCAGAAGCGCGTGAGGAGCATCGTTCAGCCTCCGGCACCGGGGTTGGGAGCGCCGGGCTTCGGGGGGACACCGGGCTTGGGCGCGGCGTCGCCGTCGCCGAGCATGAGCGGCGCCTTGAGCGGCTGCTCCACCGGCACGGGCGCGACCGTGATGTCGAGCTCCGTCCCGATGGGCTCGCCCTTGAAGTAGCCGCGCAGCTTGTACTTGCCGGGATCGAGATCGATCTGGAAGTCACCTTTGCGATCGGGGTAGCCGACGCCCTGCGCGTGCGGCTCGACGACGATCCACGAGCGCACGCTGGGCGCGTACTGATCGCGGATCTCGTACTTGCCCGGGCCCGGCGGCGTCCACGTGCGCGACTTCGCGGGGCCGGTCTCCGTGGCCTGGAGGCCCTTCTGATCGGCGCCGGCGACGTAGAGCTTGTGCGGGAACGGGTCTTGGTTCTCGAAGAGGATCGCCTGACCCTTGGCCACCACCAGCGTCACCGGCGTGGTGCGACCGCCCGCGACCACCACGCGAAGCGGCGCCTTGAGCGGCTGCGCCTCGCCGTCGATCAGCGCGGCGACGCACACCTCTTTGGGCAGGAACGCGGTCAGCGCGCGCACGTCGGAGCGCACGGTCGCCGAAGGCTCGCGGAACGTGTAGCGATGGAGGCTCGGATCACGCGCCTCTTCCCACACCGGATTGAGCAGCTTGGAAGCCCCGAGTGTCTTTCCCTTGAGGGTCACCGGGCCTGCGGCGACAGCGACGATCGGGATTGCGAGCGCGGCCGTCACGACGACGGCCAGCCCGATTCTCACACACGCCGATCGACGCAAGATGCGGCGCAGCGCGGGAAATTCCGGCGTTTTGGTCTCCATCGGAGAGCGAACGTACCGGAAGGTCCCGAGGAACGGAAGTGTATGGGGACGACGGCGTGCGCTCGGCTGCACCGCCGCGCCTCGGAGAGGAGGTGACCTTGCGTCGCTGGCCGGTTGAACAGGCCTGCGACGCGCCTCGACGCAGTGCGTACCCGCGCCCCGCGCTGGGGTCTGGCATCCCACGCGCGCGGAGCCACGTTGAGCCGGAGCCTCCGCCCCGAGACGGCGGCAGCCCAGCTCGTCCATGCTCGAACACCGAAGAAGATCGCACGCGACCCGCGGCAACGCTGCGCGCCGGCGCCTCTGGCAGGCGCTCCGAAAGGTGGAAGCGCGCCGCCGCTCGCGGGTCGCCCGGGATCGATTGCACGAAGAGCTGGAGCGTCGCGTCGCGTCGCGCACCGCGGAGCTGGAGGAGGCGAACCGGCGTTTGCGCGAGGATGCGCACGTCCACGCGTCGGCCGAGGAGGCGCGCCGGCGCGCCGAGGATCGGCGCATGAGCCTCATCGAATCGATCGACGCGATCGTCTGGCAGTCCGATCCGCGCGGCGCCCACTTCGACTTCGTCAGCCAGAAGGCCGAGAAGATCCTCGGCTACCCGATCGCGCGCTGGATCGACGAGCCCACGTTCTGGGCCGATCACGTGCACCCCGACGACCGCGCTCCGAGCCTCGCGCGCTGCGCGCAGGCGGCCGCCGAGCGCCGCGATCACGAGATGGAGTACCGCATGATCGCCGCCGACGGCCGCGTCGTCTGGGTGCACGACCGCATCACGCTCGTGATCGAAGAGGGCGAGCTCGTGAAGCGGCGCGGGATCATGACCGACATCACCGCGCGCAAGCAGGCCGAGGAGGAGCGAGCGCTGCTCCGGGCCGAGGTGGACGAGTCGCACGCGCTCCTCGACACGCTCTTCCGCTCCGCGCCGATCGGCATCTCCTACCTCGATCGCTCGCTGCGCTACGCGCGCATCAACGACGCGCTCGCCGCCATCCACGACCTGCCGGTCGAGGACCACATCGGCCGCAGCGTCGCGGACGTCTTCCCGTCGATGTCGGCGGAGATCGTCAAGAAATGCCGGACTGTGCTGGCCACGGGGAGCCCCATCGTGGGCGTCGACGTGACCCCGGATCGGCGCTCGTGGCTCGTGATATTCTACCCGGTGCGCCGCGGCGACGTGATCCTCGGCGTCGGCAAGATCGTCCAAGAGATCACGGAGCAGAAGCGCGCCGAGCAGGAGCTCGCCGAGCAGCGGATGCGCCTCGAGCTCGCGCTCGAAGTGGCCAAGTGCGGCTGGTTCGATTGGAACATCCAGACGGGCATCAACTCGTGGTCGAAGGAAGCGGAGGCGCTGCACGGCCTCCCTCCGGGCGGGTTCGGCGGCACGTACGAAGCGTGGCGCCGCTGCGTGCACCCCGACGATCTCGTCGAGGCCGAGGCCCGCATCCAAAAATGCTTCGAAACCGGGGATTTTTTCGATGATTTTCGGGTCGTGTGGCCCGACGGAAGCGTGCATTGGCTCTTGACCCGGGCGCGCTTGCTCCGCGACGCCGAGGGTCGGCCGATGCGCCTCCTCGGCGTCAACGTCGACGTCACCGATCTCGTCGAAGCGCGCGTGCGCATCGAGGCGCTGGCGGTGGAGCGAGGCCGCCTGCTGATCGAGGCGCAGCGCGCGCTCCGCGCGCGCGACGTGTTCCTCACGGTAGCCTCGCACGAGCTGAAGACGCCGCTCACGCCGCTGCTCCTGAACCTCCAGCTCGTGCGGCGCGAGGTGCGCGAAACGCCCGGAGATCGCTGCGGCGAGCGCCTCGACATCGCCCTGCGCCAGATCGATCGGCTGAGCCGCCTCATCGAGACCATGCTCGACGTCGCGCGCTGCTCGTCGGGGCGGCTCGCGCTCCAGCCGGTGCCGGCCGACGTCTCCGCGCTCGTGCGCGACGTCGCCTCGCGCCTCTCGCCCGAGGCCGCGCGCGTCGGATCCCCGGTCGCGCTCCAGGCCTCGTCGCCCGCGATGGCCAACATCGACCCGGCGCGCATCGGGCAAGTCGTCGAGGAGCTCCTGGCCAATGCCATTCGTTATGGCGCAGGCAAGGCCATCATGGTCACCGTCGCGCCCGCCGGGGAGATGATCCGCGTCGCGGTCGAGGACGACGGGATCGGCGTGGCGCCCGAAGATCGAGAGCGAATCTTCGGCCTCTTCGAGCGCGCCGTCTCGGAGCGTCGCTACGGCGGTCTGGGCCTCGGCCTCTTCCTCGCGCGGCGGATCGTCGAAGCGCACGGCGGCCGCATTCATTGCACCGGCCAGCGCGGCGCCGGCACCCGCTTCGAAGTGGATCTGCCCCGGGCCACCGTCGAGGCGGCGTGAAGCCGTGACGGCGCTTCACGCCGCTTGCAACGCCTCGCGCAGCGCCGTGCCCCAAGGGCGCGCGGCGATCAGCGCGGCCGCGCGCGCGGAGAGCGCCGGATCCAGCTCGCCGCGGCTCGCGTCGGCGAAGGCATCGGCGAGCGCGAGCGTGCTCTCGAAGCGATCGTTCGGCTCCTTCGCCAGCGCGATGGCCAGCACCGAATCGATGTCGCTCGGCAGCGACGGCACGAGCTCCGACGGGCGAATCGGGCTCTTGTACGCGATCTCGAAGAGCACCTGCGGCATCTCTCCGCTGAACGGCGGCCGCCCGGTGAGCGCGCGGTAGGCCACGGCGCCGAGCGCGAAGAGATCGCTGCGAGGATCGATGTCCCCGCCCCGCGCCTGCTCCGGCGACATGTAGCCCGGCGTCCCCACGACCGCGGCGTGCGTCAGCGTCGCGCTCGCGTCACGCAGCTTGGACACCCCGAAATCGAGGATCTTCCACACCCGGCGCTCGCCGTCTTCCTCCGCGCCGAAGATGTTCTGCGGCTTGAGATCGCGGTGCACCACGCCCGCCCCGTGCGCCGCCGCGAGCCCGCGGCCCACTTCGCGGAGCAGCTCCGCGACCACCTCCGGATCGAGGCGCGGGCTCTGCCGCAGGTGGGCCGCCAGATCGCGGCCGGAGAGCAGCTCCATCGCGATGTACGGCACGCCCGCGCCGTCGTCGCCCACGTCGAGCACCTTCACGATGTTGGGCGCGGCGAGGCGCGACGCGATGCGACCCTCGCGGAAGAAGCGCTCCTTGAGATCCGGATCGTGGCTCAGGCTCGCCTGCAGCACCTTCACCGCCGCGCGCTCTCCGGTCTCCACGTGCGTCGCGGCGTACACCTCGCCCATCGCGCCGCGACCGACCACCTCTTCGAGGCGGTAGCGGCCCATCACGATGCCCGTGTAGCGACCGCTCGTCCCCGCGCCCGCGCGCAGCGCTTGATCCAGGTTCTGGTGCGCCTCCGCGAGCTGCGCCTCGCGCGTGAGCGCGAGCCGCAGCGCCTCGTGCGATCGCTCGATCGCGTTCACCGTCGCCCGCCGGTTCTGTCGCGCTTGCCAGTACGCGATGAGGAACGACGCCGGCACCAGCACGAGCATGAGCACGCGCGCGTTGGGCGGGCCCGCGGTGATCGCGAAGAGCCCGAGATCGGGGAGCACGCCGAGCATCACCAGCGCCGCCGCCACGAAGTAGAGCGTCGCGCTGATGATCGGCACCACGTGCGCGAAGCGGCGGTCGCTCGACTGAGCCATGATCGAAATGGCGAGCGAGACGAAGAGCGGCGCCGGCGAGAAGAAGCCGAGATCGTACTCGATGATGAAGCCCGCCAGCGCGGCCACCCCGACGAACACGCGGAACGCCGAGCGTCTGTCGCCGCCCTCGCGGCGCGCGTGCCACCACATCCACGCGGACGCGCCGAAGAGCGTGATCACCGTGATCACCATCGGCCAGTACGTCGGCCGCGTGCTGTGGAAGAACGGCAGCGCCAGCACGCCGAGCCCGCTGAGCGACACGAGCGCGCGGCTGAACGCGAGCACGCGCGCTTGCTCGTCGGCGCGCAGCACCTCCGCCGTGGTCCCCATGGTGAGGGCGCGCGTCACCTGCGCGCGCGCCGGCAACGCCTCGAGCCGGCGCAGCCCCGCCGGCGAGGCGGCGACGGTCGCCCCCTCCGCGATCGGTTGCGGCGCGATGCTCCCCACGTCGCGATGATACACCTCGCGATGCGCGCTCGTGGCGCGCTCGACCGCGCCTCTGCACGCACCCATCGTTGCTGCGTCGCGTTACCGTCGTGACCTCGACGACGCATGCAGCGACTTCGATTCTCGATCCGAATCGAATGCGTGATCGCAATCGACGCCGATCCGAAATGAGCCTCGAACGCGCGCCCATTTCGATCCTTTGCATCTCGCCACGAAAGCGGCGCGCGCGCAGAGCGTGACCGAGAAACGTGACGTCAGGCCCGAAGTGGCACGACGCTCGAGCAGGCTCGGTTGGTTCGGGGTGTGGGAGGCTCCACCGAGCTTTGCTCGGTGGAGGGAGAGGGCGCGAGCCCTCTCCCGGGACTAACGCAGGAACGATCGCAACCACCTGCGCACGGCGACGGGATCGGGGAGCCGATACACCGCGCGGCTCACGCCGCCGCCGACGTGAATCGCCAGCGCGCTCGGGGGCAGCGCCGCGAAGAGATCTTCGTCCGTGCGATCGTCGCCGATGGCCACCACCGCCGTCCCCTCCGGCGTGCGTGACAGCGCGCGCGCGACCACGAGGCCTTTGTTGAGCCCGCGCGGCCGCACCTCGATCACCTTCGAGCCGCGGAGGATCTCGAGATCGTGGGCGCGGATCGGCTCGGAGAGCGGCGTCGCGATCTCGCGCAAACGCTCCCGCGCCAGCTCGAAATCGGCCACGCGATAGTGCCACGCCAGGCTCTGCTGCTTGTCCTCCACGAAGCTCCCGGGCGTCCGCGCCGTGATCCCGTCGAAGATCGCGCGCACCTCCGGGAGCCAATCGGGTGCCGGGAGCGGCACCGTCGTCCAGATGCCCTCGGGATCGCGCGAGGTGAAGCCGTGCTCGGCGTGCAGATCGATGGGCAGCGCGCCGAACCAGCGCTCCAGATCCTCTTGTCGCCGGCCGCTCGCGAGGTGCACGCGCGTGCTCGGCCGGGCCGCGAGATCGCGCAGCAGATCGAGCACCTCGGCGTCCGGCTCGGCCAGCTCCGGCAGCGCCGCGATGGGCACGAGCGTGCCGTCGTAATCGAGGATCATCACGAGCCGCGGCGCCTCCCGCGCGCGCTGCGCCACGTCGAGCGGCGGCGCGCCCGGTCGAATCGCGGATCGGGCTTCGGGCGTCGCCGTCTCCTGCTCCAGATCGGCGATGAACGAGCGCGCCCACCGATGCACGTCGTGCTCCGTCACCCGGCGCCGCAGGGCGTGCATGCGGAGCCGCTGCTCCGTCTCCGGCATCGTCAGCGCTTGCTTGATCGCCGCGGCCACGCCCTCCACGTCGTAGGGATTCACGGGCAGCGCCTCGACCAGCTCGGAGGCCGCGCCGGTCAGCTCGCTGAGCACGAGCACGCCCGTGTCGTCGGTCCGCGTGGCCACGTACTCCTTGGCCACGAGGTTCATCCCGTCGCGCAGCGGCGTCACCAGCATCACGTCCGCCGCCGCGTAGAGCGCCACCAATTCATCGATGGGGACCGAGCGATAGAGGAAATGGATCGGCACCGCGTCCACCGACCCATAACGACCATTGATGCGCCCCACCGTCTCGTGCACCTCTTTGCGGATCTGCTCGTACGCCTCCACGTTCTCGCGCGTCGGCACCGCGAGCTGCACGAACCTCACCTGATTCCGCAGCTCCGGCTCGCTCTCGAGGAAGCTCTCGATGGCGGCGAGCCGCCGGGGGAGCCCCTTCGTGTAATCGAGCCGATCGACCCCGAGCACCACCCGTCCGCCCGGCGCCTGCTCGCGGATCCGCTGCGCCTCGGCGCGCACCTCGGGGGTCGACGCGAGCCGATCGAGCTCCTGCGTGTCGACGCTGATGGGATACACGCCGAGCCGCACCTGTCGCCCGTCGTAGCTCACCACGTCGATCTCCGGCTCCACGCCCACGAGCCACGCCGCCGCGTGCACGAAATGGTAGCGATACGACGCCGTGTGAAACCCGATCACGTCCGCGCCGAGCAGCCCGCGGAGCAGCTTTTCACGCCACGGCAGCGTGCGAAACACCTCCGGCGCGGGGAACGGGATGTGCAAGAAGAACCCGATCCGCGCATTGGGGATCCGCCGCCGCAGGGCTTCGGGCAGCAGCATGAGCTGATAATCGTGCACCCAAATGGCGTCGCCCGGCTGGTAGTGCTCGGCCACCGCGTCGGCGAAGCGCTCGTTCACCGATTCGTAGACACCCCAATCGGCGTGGGCGTCGACGCGCACCTTGTCGAGCTGGTAATGAAACAGCGGCCACAGGACGCCGTTCGAGAAGCCCTCGTAATAGCGGGTCACCTCGCTCTGATCGAGGTACACGGGCGCCGTGCGCAGCTCCGCGAGGTGCGTCTCCACGCTGGCCCGTTGCTCGTCGGTCATCCCCGACACGTCGCCGGGCCAGCCGATCCACAGGCTGTCTCCCTGCGCGTGCGGCCCGCGCAATGCAGTCGCGAGCCCACCGGCGGACGGCGCGACGGAGATCTCGTCACCCTCAACGCGAAGCGTCACCGGGAGGCGATTCGATACGATGATGAGCCTTCCCATCCTGACGCCAATGGCACTTCAGCCCGCCCAACGCGAGCCGGAGTGATCCTGAATCGTACGGCCCGCCCGCAGGATGGCCGCCCGGCTGCCCGCTTTTCGTGCGGAAAATGGCTGTGCCGGAAGAGATTCCAACGCAAAGACGCCAAGACGCGGAGGCGCGAAAAGGCACGGAGAGTTGGAGTTTCTTCTCGAGCCCCGCGTGGTGCTCGGAATGGATGAAGGGGTCTTTGAAGAAGCTGGAGGATGGAAGAGATCGGGAATCGGCCCCGTGGAAGGACACGAGAACCATTCTCGTGTGAGAATGGTTGTCGGAGACGAGGCCCCGTCAGGCATCGAGCATGCGAGTCTGGTCGACGAAGGGTGCGTGCTTCGTGAACGGCGATGATGGCGCGGGGGCAGGGGAGGCCTTCGCGGTCGCCGCACCGGATCGACTTGCATGACGTGCGTCGCGCGCTGCGGCGCCGTGCCTTCGGGGGGCGCCGTGGCGGTGCACAAAAGGCCACGGGCCGGCGCGTGTTGCGCCGGCCCGCGATAAGTGTTCCGTACCACCGAGGACGTGGGAGATCGACTTGAACCCCTAGCATCGCTGCTAGGTGGGGGCCTCTGTACCGCTTTAGGCTTCCCGGTGAAAAAGTCCGGGCCTAGCTCACCACGGTAATCGAGTGGGCCCCCTGGTTCACGCTTACTCGGGATTCAATCGTCGATGACCTCACGATAGTCGGCAGAGGGAACACGCCGAATCATAACGGGCGGCGCGCGGGGGTCAACCGTCGTCACCTCGGGATGGTCCCCACGAGCTCGGCGTGGAGCGCCCCGTTCGACGCCACGATGTGTCCGACGTGGTGGTTCGGGGCCCCGCCGTCGAGGGCGGTCACCTTGCCGCCGGCGGCTTCGACGAGCGCGCTGCCCGCGACCGTGTCCCACGCGTGCAGGCTGCGCTCCCAGTAGCCGTCGTAGGTGCCGTCGGCCACGAAGCACAGATCCATGGCCGCGCTGCCGCAGCGCCGGACCGCCTGCGCCGTGCGCTTCACCGCCATGAACGACGCGAAATTGTCGTGCGGCGCGCGATCGCGCTGCGCCGGAAAGCCCGTGGCCACCATCGCGTTCTCGAGCGCGCTGGTGACGCTCACCGCGCACGGCTGCCCGTTGCGCAGCGCGACCGACGCGCGCCCCTCCGGATCGACGTAGCCCACCCACGCGAGCGCCGTCGAGGGGGCCACCACGGCGCCGGCGATCGGGCGATCGTCCTCGCACAGGCCGACCGACACGCACCAGAACGGGTGCCCGTGCACGAAGTTCGTCGTCCCGTCGAGCGGATCGACGTACCACACGAGGCCCGCGCGCTGCTGCGTCGTGCCGCTCGAATGCTCCTCGCCGACCACCGGCACATTCGGTGTCAGCAATGCCAGACGCGAAATCAGGAGCTCCTCGCTGGCGCGATCGAACTCGGTCACCAGATCGTGCCGGCCCTTGCGGTCCGCGTGCGGCCGCGAGCGGTAGCCGCGCGCCACCAGCGCGCCTGCCTCCTCGGCCACGAGCCGCGCGATGGCCGCGTAGCGCGCCCGCTCGCTCGCCGAGGTCGCGGCGCTCACGACAGCGCTCCCCGGAGCTTGTCGTAGATGCCGCCGAACGCGCCGTTCGAGAGGAGCGCCACGGTGTCGCCGGGGCGCGCGTCCTTCGCGATCGTCTCCACGATGCCGTCGATCGACGTCGCTGCTTCGGCTCGTTTCCCCGCGCCTTCGAGATCGCGCACGAGCCGCGGCAGATCGAGCCGCTCGCCTTCGGCGATCTCCGGTCGCCCGAGCGGCGCGAAGATCACGCGATCCGCCGCGCCGAACGCGCGCGCATAAGGCTCCTGGTGGAGCGCGCGGCAGGCCGTGGCGCTGCGCGGCTCGAACACCGCCCAGAGCGTGCCCTCCGCGTGCCGCGCGCGCAGGGCCCGCAGCGTCTCGTCGACGGCGGTCGGGTGGTGCGCGAAGTCGTCGTACACGCGCACGCCGCGCGCCTCGAAGAGGAGATCTTGCCGCCGCCGCACGCCCTCGAAGCGCGGCAGCGCGCCCGTGAGCGCATCGAGCGGCGCGCCGTATCCCTGCGCCGCCGCCGCGATGGCCGCGAGCGCATTGCGCACGTTGTGGTGCCCCGGGATCCGCATGGTCACGCGCCCCGCGTAGACGCCGCCCGCGTAGAGATCGAACGTCTGCCCGCTCGCGTCCACCGTCGCCGGCGCGGCCAGCCAATGCGGCGGCTTGCCGTGCGTGTCGTCGCCTTCGAGCGCGAACCACGCCACCTCCGCCTTCGCGTGGCGCGACACGAGCTCCGCCACCGCCGCGTCGTTCGCCGCCGCCACGATGAGCCCGTTCGCGGGCACGCGCTCGACGAAGCCGCGGAACGCCGCGTGGTAGCTCTCCTCGTCGGGGTAGATGTCCACGTGATCGTGCTCGATGGAGGTCACGATCGCGACCTCGGGCCGGTAGTGCCAGAACTTCGGCGTCTTCTCGAAGAACGCGGTGTCGTATTCGTCGCCTTCGACCACGAACGGCGTGCGCCGCAGCGCCGTCCCGGCCGCGCTCGCGAGCGGCAGGCGCGGGCCGCCGCCACCGCCCCGCGTCGCGTTGGGCAGGCGGAAGCTCTGATCGAAATTCTTCGGAATGCCGCCGATGAGAAAGCCCGGATCGCGCCCGACCGCGTGCAGGAGAAACGCGGCGAGCGCGCTCGTGGTCGTCTTCCCGTGCGTGCCCGCGACCACCAGCGGCGACGTCCCCTCGAGGATGTGCTCGGCGAGCGCGTGCGCCATCGTCGTCGTGCGGAGCCCCGCATCGCGCGCGGCCTTGGCCTCGGGGTTCGTCGGCCGGCACACGTTGCCGATGACCACGAGATCGGGCTTCGGATCGAGGTGCGCCGGGTCGAACCCGGTCATGAGGCGGATGCCCCACCGTTCGAGGGCGGGGCCCATGGGCGGATAGAACGCGGTATCCGATCCGGAGACGTCGTGCCCGGCCGCCTTGAAGAGCCCGGCGAGGGCGCCCATGCCGGTGCCGGCGACGGCGATGAAATGGACGTGCATAGCGGGCGCGGAGTCTAAGTCAGGCTGCGCGGATGCCCAAGTCCGCGGCCTCTCGATCGTGGAGCGACGGGAGCGCGCGGAGAGCGGGATTGCCGCCGGCGCCGGGGCGCGCGCGAATGAGCTCGGCCGGAGCGGCCCTCATCCGTTCGCCGAGCTCATCGAAGCTCGGCCGCGCGCCCGCTCATCCCATCTCCGTATCAGTGGCACCCGCCGTAACCACCGTAGCCGCCGTAACCACCATAGCCGCCATAACCACCGTAGCCGGGGTAGCCGCCATAGCCACCGTAGCCGCCATAGCCACCGTAGCCACCGTGGTAGCCGCCATAACCGCCGTATCCGCCGTAACCATGGTATCCGCCGTAGCCACCGTAGCCGCCGCCGTGGCCGCAGCCCCAGGCTTCCTTGGCCGTATCGGTGTTCTCGGTCGTGTCGTCGGCGAGGGAAGCCACCGAGTCGTCGGTGACCGGATCTTGATCGCTCGTTTCAGCGAGGCACCCCGCGGAGAACGCGAGGCAGAGAGGAAAGAGCACGGCAGCCGCGAGGGTCTGGAGCGCAGGCATGATGCGATCGTCCTTTCCGTGGACAGCGAGCGCCGGGGCGCCGCGCCGGGGGGCGCGTCCCCAATCTCGCTGTGCTGTCTCTCGGATGCCGAGGTGAGAATGTGCGTTTCCTCACCATCGAGTCACCGGCGGAATCGTCCCCGATGCCGGTGATCCGTGCCCGACACCGATGTGCTCTCCGCCTCCGACGAGATCCCGCTCAACCATGCTCCGGACGAAGTGACTCCCATTCTCACGCCCGCCCGCAATCGATGAGAGCGCGCCTGGGCTTCGCCGCCCCACGGCCGTCGTGCGCCGTGATCTTTCAAGTCTCCGTGTCCCCGTGCTCAGATGCGGGACGACCCGACATGCAAGTCATCCCTTATGTCTGTTTGTTCATCGCCGTCGCGCTCATCTACATTCCGCGTGGCGTCATGGGGCACGCCATGGCCCAGCAGCCCGAGGGCTACGACAACAACACGCCGCGCGCCCAGCAGACCAAGCTGACCGGCCTCGCGCTCCGCGCCCACGGCGCTCACCTCAATGGCTTCGAGGCGCTCACGCTCTTCGCGCCCGCGGTGCTCGCGTGCGAGGTGCGGCACGTCGACATCACGCGCACGGCCACGGCCAGCATGGCGTTCATCGCGCTGCGCATCATCTACGTGGCTTTGTATCTAGGGGACAAGGCCACCGCGCGCTCGAGCATTTGGGGCCTCGGCCTGCTCACCACGCTGGGCCTCTACGTCCTCGCGATCCTCGGATCGTGAGGGCTTTGGAGCGGTGACGTTCGCAGACCGCCTGACGCGGCTTGGGAGCCGAGCTCACGCCCCCGGGCCGGCGCACCTCCCGCCGCGCCGGCCCACCGCTCATCCATTCTCCGCTCTCTACTTCTGCTCGCGCGCGGTCTGCACGCCCTTGAGGCGTGTCGTGCGCACGTGATCGCCGAGGAAGGCCTGCTCCGTCAGGGCGAAATCGGTGAGCGCCAGGATCACCAATTCTTCGTCCGACGTGTTCACCGATTGATGCATCGCCCAACGGGGGATGAACACCACGTCGCCCGGCCCCACCTCCACGCTCGACTTGTTCACGTGCACCCGGCCGCGGCCGGAGATCACGTGGAACAGGGACTCGTGCGGATGCTTGTGCCGTTCGTTGTTCTTGCGGGGCGCGATGCGGAGGATGCGTGTGTCGAACACCTCGCTCGTGAACGGCACGCGCTCGACGGAGAACTCGATGCCGAGCCGTTCGTTCACGTTGCCATAGAGCGGCGTGCCTGCCGCGCCGGGCCGGTGGACGAACGTCGACGCCTCGGGCTCCTCGGGCGCGAGCGACTCGCCGCGCTGGATGTTCCCGACGATGCGCTGCACGCGCCGCGCCTGCACGGCCTCGTAGAGCTGCTCGAAGAAGCGCGCCCTGAGGGTGAGCGCATAGTCCATGGCGTTCTGGCAGGTCGAATACCAGTCGGGCAGGTGCGCGTAGCTCACCATCATCTTTTCGAGCGTCTCCGCGTGGGCGTCGTCGCACTCCATGTGGATGCGGAAGAAGCTCGCGTGCTCCTCGCGGAGGCCCGCCTTGAGCAGCCCGTCGAGCAGCACCGCATACATGCGCGGCACGATACCCTCCGTGCCCAGCGAGAGGAACGCGCTCCCCGCGGCCGGGTGCGAGCGCAGGCAGAAGTCGAGATACTCGCGCACGAAGAACCGCGACGCGTCGAGGAAATCGATGTTCGCGACATCCACGTTCAATCCGTCGCGGAGGAAGCGGCGGAAGATCTCCGCGTGCCGCTGCGACGGCTCGGCGCCGCCGCCCTCTTCCCAGATGTTCTCGGCGAGGTGCGCCCGGTAATAGTCACTCTCGCAATTGGCCATCACGGCGGCCAGATATCGGGTGAAGCCCTGAGAGTAGAGATAGTATTGCGAGAACACGAAGGCGAAATCGTCACGATTGAACACGCCCGACGAGCACGCGCGGAAGAGCCGATTCTGCCAGAACGGGTGCTCGGCCTGCTCGAGGCGCAGGCGCGTGAGGAGCGTGTCGGCGGGCGGCGCGTCCGTGGGGCGCCTCCGGCTGTCGGGCGGCATCCCGCGCGAGGAGGGCGGAATCGATTCGTCCACGCGTTTGATGGAGCCGCCGAGCGCGGCCGCCGCCGTGGGATCGATGATGGGAACTTTGCTGTCGCTGAGCCATGCGGACATCCGGCACCTCCCCTGTGGTCCGTCCAGCACCGTGGGCGACCCGTCCTGCGCTCGATGCGCACCGCGGCGCGTCGGAGGTCGGGTCATTGTCCTCGGTCGAAGGCTCGCGAAGACGGCGCGCCGGACGAACGAGGGGTTTGACCGTAGCAGGCAGTCCCGTTCGGCGCATTGGGCAGAGGCGCGATCGAGCGTCCGTGGGCGGCCCATTGCCGTATTGGGCGCAGCCCGACGTACGCATTGCATGCAATGCGCCCCGAACGGGATTTCGGCTCCGTCACGATTGATACGATGTCATACCGGCGGTATGACGCTGGCAATCGTGGAGGCTGCCCCTACGATGATCCGCTCGACCTGCGTGCGCCATTTCACCGCCCCGGGGGGTGTGTCGTGGACAATGACCTCCAGACGATCCGAGACTCGTTCCGCCGGCTGATTCCGCGGGCGGATCTGCTCGCCCAGCGCTTCTACGACACCCTCTTCACGCGCCAACCGGAGACGCGGGCCCTCTTCGAAGGCGTGCTCTTCGAGGATCAGAAGCGCCGGCTCGTCCGGGCCCTCGCGCTCGTGGTGCGCAACATGGAGCGGCCCGAGTTCCTCCGCCCTTACCTGCACGGCTTGGGCGCCATTCACGTGGCCTATGGGGTGCGCAACGAGAGCTACCCCGTCTTCGCCGAGTGCCTCCTCGAAGCGCTGGCCGCCACCGCCGGCCCTTCGTGGAGCCGCGCGGAAGAGGCCGTCTGGTCGGACGCCATCCGGCTCATCAGCAACGCGATGCTGGCCGGAGCGAGCAAGGTCGGCTGACGCCGCGGTGATTCTACACCGCCGGGATCCCTGCTAGGTTCGCGCGCCGTGGTGATGACAGACGGCGATGCGAGCACGAGGTCCCGGCGAGGCGTGCACCTCGTGCCCGGAGGCCTCCGGATCGGGGACGCGAACGTGCCGCTCCTCGCGGGCAGCGTGCATTACTGGCGGCTCGACCCGCGGGATTGGCGGGCCTGCCTGACATCCATCAGGGACATGGGCCTCCGCCTCGTCGACACGTACGTCCCGTGGAACGTGCACGAGGTCGCCCCGGGCCAGCTCGAGCTGGGTCGCGGCGATCCGCAGCGCGACGTCGGTGCTTTCCTGCGGCTCGCCCACGAGCTCGGGCTGTACGCGATCGTCCGCCCGGGGCCGCACATCAATGCGGAGCTCACCTACTTCGGCATCCCCGAGCGCGTGATTTGGGACCCGAGCTGCCAGGCTCGATCCCCGCGCGGCAACCCCGTGATGTTGCCGATGCTCCCGTTCGCCTTCCCGGTGCCGAGCTACGCGAGCGAAGCCTTTCACGACGAAACGGCCCGCTATTTCCAGCTCCTCGCGCCCGCGCTCGCGCCGCTGCTCTATCCGAGCGGCCCGATCGTGCTGCTCCAAATCGACAACGAGGGCGCGCTCTACTTCCGCGACGGGGCCTATGATCAGGACTACCACCCCGACGCCGTCTCGCTCTATCGCACGTTCCTCCGCGCCAAATACGGCACGTTGGAGCGCCTCCAGGCCGCCTATCCGCACCGCGAAGGCGACCCGGTCGACGAGGAGCGCCGCTTCGCCACGCTCGCGCCGCCCGTGCGCTTCGACGCGGAGGACGTGGCCGGTCTCGCGCGGCACCTCGATTGGTCCGAGTTCCACGAGCACCTCTTGGAGACGGCGTTCGATCGCTTCACCCGCGCGCTCGCGAGCGCCGGCATCGACGGCCTCCCCACCATGCACAACCTCCCTCCCGGGCAGGAGGCCACGCCGCTCAACGCCGCGCGCGTGCGCCGCTCGGTCGACCTCGTGGGCCTCGATTACTACAACGTCGCGAGCCCCCAGAGCCGCGTCATCGTGGCCCGCCGCACGACCGAGCTCGCCGTGCGCACCGAGGCCCTCGGGCTGCCCGCATTCGCATGCGAAATGGGCGCGGGCTTCCCGCCCTTCTTCCCGCCCATTCAAGAGCGCGACAGCGCCTTCATCGTGCTGGCCGCGCTCGCTTATGGCCTGCGCGGCTTCAACATGTACATGGCCGTGGAGCGCGATCGCTGGATCGGCGCGCCCATCGATCCGCACGGCCGCCCGCGCCCCTTCGCCGCCTTCTGGCAGAAGCTCTGCGCCGCGCTCGATCGCGTCGATTTCTATCACCTCGTGCGCCGCGCCCCGGTGCGCATCCTCACGCCGCGCAGCGAGCGCCGCCTCTCCCGCGTCATGCACGCCTTCGGTCCCGTCACCGGCGCCTTCTTCTCCGTCGCCGGCAACGGCCCGCGCGAGAGCGCTTCGGAGCAGGATCTCGGCCTCGGCCACCCGCTCGGCATCGAATCCGACAGCTTCGCGCGCACCTTCGAGCAAGCCCTCGATGCCCGCGGGATCTCCTTCGCGCACGTCGGCGGTGAGGATCGCGACGTCTCGCTCGACGGCGCCCGTTGGATCATCTGCGCCACCACCGGCGGCCTCAATCCCGATCTCTTCCGCCGCCTCGAGCAGGCCGCTTCTTCCGGCGCGATCGTGACCTTGGGCCCGCGCGAGCCCATGCTCGACGGCGGCTTCCGCGCGCTCGCCGAGCCCTACGATCTCGACAAGCTCCGGAGCCCCCACGAAGGCATCCCCGTCGTCATCGCCGACGATCCCGCGGCCGCCGACGCCGCCGTGGCCCGCGCCGCAGCCGCGCTCGATCTGCGCGCCAACGCCTGCGATCCCGATGGCATCTTCGCCACCGTCCACGAGGACGCCGAAGGCCGCCCGCGCGTGCTCTTCATCCTGAACCCCGGCGAGCACGACGTCGTCGCCCGCGTCCACGCCGGCGCCACCGTCACCCGCGCCGTGGATCTCATCGACGACACCACCTTCGACATCAACCGCGGCGCCGTCGAAGTCCGCATGATGCCGCAGACGGTACGAATGCTGGCGTTGTCGTGAGGTGCTTTGGGGAGATCGATTGAGCCAGGCGCTCAACCGATCTCCCTCATCCCCTCTCGCTCACCCCGTCTCGCCGACCCCGCCCATCCCCGTGATCATCGCCACATCGTAGTTGCCCTCGCCGACGCTCTCGTCGAGCGTCGCGAGGATCTCTTCCACGTCGTCGTCCGGCCCGCGCACCCAGAAGGGCTTCGAGGGATGCGCGAGCGGCGTGTCGAGCAGCGGCGCCGGCCGCGGCCCGAACAGCACCTCGGGGAAATCGGGGTGCGGATCGAACCCGAGCGACGCCGCATAATCGACCGCATTCCACACGATCGATTGCGCCACCGCGAGCTCGCAGGGCACGAGCCCGCCCTCGTGCGCGCGCCCCACTTCGAGGACGAACCCACCGAATTCGTATTCGCTCACCAGCTCGGCCACGAACGCGTTCTTCACCCCGAGGCAGGTGCGATCGACGAGCGCCAGCGCCGGCAGGAGCATCCCCCCGGGCACCTTGCGCGTCACCACCACCGACACGAGCCGCGGCGGATCCATGCGCGTCATGGTGAAATCGGCGCTCACGAACGAAGGCCCGTGTGGCAGCAGCGCCGCCTGCCTGAGGAGCGAGGCGCGGCTCGTCCCGATGGCGGGCGGCGGCGTGGCCCGCCGGCGCGCCAGCTCGCGCTTCTTCTTTTGCTTGGCGGCCTTCTTCTGCTGACCAGGATTCGCGGGCATGAAGACGCTTTTGGCAAATCGTGGTCGCCGCCGCAAGCAGGCGTCGTCCGGTGTCACGGCGGCGGGCCTGCACACCCGGGATCGGCTCCCCGAGCACTGCCCTGCAGACCCGCAGCCGGACGACCGAGATGACCGCTGTCGCCGGCCCTCCGGCTCACGCGGCCTTGATGTGCTTGCCGATCAAATCACGGAGCTTGCCGACGCTCTCTTTGTTCTGATCGTGAATGGCTTTGAAGGTGGTCTCCGCCTCGCGGTCGCCCGCTTGGCGCGCATCCTCCATGTACTGCTCCAGCGCCGCATTGCCCTTGAGCAGACAGTGAACCTCACTGAAGAGGTCGTATTCGAGGTTGGAAGCGCCCGGCTTCTGCGAGCCGCTCTTCCCCAGGACGTGCTCACCTTTCTGCTTCTCCATCGATGTCACCTCCCTCCGCGGCACCCTCGTGACGAGGGCACATGAATCCCTCAGCAGGCAACATGCCGTCCATGACGGTCAGATTGGGTGTCACAGCGGGTATCGAGCGAACGCACCCCAACCACTCTGATCCCCTCGAATCACCCAAACCCTCCTCGCCGGCGCCGCCCGCCCGTCATGGCCCTTGGCTCCCAACGACATTGCCACGCCCCTCATCGCTCGCGCGCCGTTCACCATCGCCACGGACCGCTTCGGTCGGGTGCTGCTGCCCGTGAGATCGTGGGGCGCGTCTTCGTGCGAAAGCCGACGTTTCGCCGGTGCGTCCGGCCCGTATCGGGGTCGTCGCCGAGGCAAAGCGCGCCGGTGTGTCGCATCCGATGACGGACGCGATGATCCACGCGGCGATCTGCCGCTATGATGCCGCCGGGCGATGCACGATCTGACCGCCATGAACTGCGGCCCCTACGAGATCTGGGGCCCCATCAGCGAAGGCGGGATGAGCCGAGTCTGGCTCGCGCGTCATCGCGAGCTGAGCACGCCGGCCATCATCAAAACGCTCCTCGACGCGCCCAAGGACGCTTACGATCGCCTGCGCAACGAGGCCCGCCTCACCGCGCGCATCCCGAGCCCGCGCGTCGTCCGCGCCGTCGACGTCGGCGTCCACGAGACCACGCCCTACCTCGTCGAGGAGTACGTCGACGGCGTCGATCTCGCCGAGCTCGATCGCCACCGCCGCGCCGCCATGGGCCGGAGCCTCCCGCTCTGGTTCGTGTGCCGCGTCGTCGACGCCGTCGCCGATGGCCTCGAAAGCGCGCACCAAACGGGCGTGATCCATCGCGACGTCAAGCCCTCCAACATCTTCGGCTCCCCGCAGACGGGCATGCGCCTCGGTGATTTCGGCATCGCCACCGCGCGCCGCAGCGCCACCGATCCTTCGAGCGGCACGCTCCGCTTCCTTGCACCCGAAGCGCTGCGCGGCGTGAGCCCGACCCGCCGTTGGGACGTCTATTCGCTCGGCGTCACCGCCTTCGATCTCTATTACGGCCGGCCTCCCTTTGCGACCATCGCCGAGATCGTCGGCGACGCGCCCGTCGCCTTCCCCGCGCCTCGCCGCCCGGAAGAGGCTTATTTCCAATACACCATCGCGCGCATGTTGGAGCGCGATCCCGAGAAGCGCTTTCCCACCGTCAAGCATCCACGCCGTCTCCTCGCGCCGCTCGGTCGCAGCCTGCGCCCGCGCCTCTCGGGCACCACGCTCGTGCGCGGCGAGTTCCAGCTCGGCCCGGTGCGCGTGCGCTGCCGTCTCGGCGACATCGCCGACAGCGAGGTCGACGGCATCATCAACAGCGCCAACGACGAGATGCGCATGCGCACCGGCATGGGCGCGGCCCTGCGCCGTCGCGGCGGCCAAGAGATCGAGGACGAAGCCATGCGCGGCGGCCGTCGCGCCCTCGGCGAGTGCATCGCCACCGGCGGCGGCTCCCTCAAATGCCAAAAGGTCCTGCACGCCGTGAGCGCTTGGAAAGAAGCCTCCTGCATCGCCCGCGCGACCCAGCGCGCCCTCATGCTCGCCGAAGAGCTCGGCCTGCGCACCTTGGCGATCCCCGCGCTCGGCGCCGGCACCGCCAAGGTCACTCCCGAGTCGAGCGCCTACGCCAGCGCCAGCGCCCTCTATTGGCACGTCCTCATGGGCGGCACGAAGCTGCGCGAGATCGAATACGTGCTCTTCGATCGCGAGACCTTCGACCTCTTCATCGAAGAGCTCGCCGCCGTCTTCATGGGCGACGGCGAGCACCCCGATGACGAGGTCGACGCCGACGCCGACGAAGCGCACGCCCGCGACGTCGCGCTGGAGGCGACGCTCGATCTGCGCGGCCTCACGCGACAGCCGACGCGCTGAGCAACGGAGACGATCTCACCCGCGAAACACCGAGCATTCGGCGTCGATTGATCTCACGTTGCCGAGCCGCGCAGACCCGACAGCCATGCCGTCAGATCCTGAGGCCACGCGCTCTCGAAGCGCAGCGCCTCGCCCGTGCGTGGCTGTCGAATCCCCAGCACCGCTGCATGCAGCGCCATCCGCGGCGGATCCACCGGCGACGGCTCTCCATGCTTCCGATCCCCGAGCACCGGATGCCCGAGGTGCCGTGTGTGCAAACGAATCTGGTGCGTCCTCCCCGTCTCCAAACGACATTGCACCAGCGTCGCCGCCGCGAAGCGCTCGATCACCTTCACGTGCGTGACCGCGCGCTTTCCCGCGACCGGCGCGTCTACCGTGCGCTCGTCCTCGGCGAGCACCCCACGCAGCGCCGCCAGATAAAGCCGCTCCACGTCGTGCACGCGGAACCGCTCCGACAAGATCCGATTCGCATCCGCCGTTCGCGCGAGCACGAGCAATCCGCTCGTCTCCAGATCGATCCGATGAACGACGAAGATGGGAGCTCCAACCTTCTCCTCCAAGAGCTTCGCCAAATTCCCTCGATCACCCTCCGGCGTCGGCGCCGTGAGCAGCCCCGCGGGCTTGTCCACGATCACGAGGTCCGCGTCTTGATGCACGATGGTGAACGCCGGCAGCGCCGCCTCGTCCCGTGCCCGCGCGGCGCGTCCCACTTCACCGGACGCGCGCTCCAACGCTCCACCGACGTTGGCCGTCACCACCTGCCCGCGCCGTAGCATCTTCCCCGCGACCTTGGTGCGCGCGCCGTCGACGAAGACGCCGCCGAGATCGAGCAGCACCCGCGCCTTGCGTCGCGACAAGCCCGGCACGTGGGCCGCGAGGATCTGGTCGAGCCGTTTGCCCTGATCGTCGGGCGTGACGGTGAACTTGTGTGTTTGAAAGGCCTCACGCGTCATCGCGGCGGCGCGAACGTAGCACCGATCGAAGCGCGCGCGGCCGGGCTCGACCTCACCCCGTCTTGCCGAGCGCGCCGAGCACGTCGTTCACCACGTCCTCCGTCTCCTCGACGCCGACCGCCAGCCGGATCAACCCCGGCTCGATCCCCACCGCCTGCAGCTCTTCATCGGACAGCTCGTGGAAGCTCATGATCGCGGGTTGCTCGACCAACGTCTCCACGCCGCCGAGGCTCGGCGCGATCGTCGCGAGGCGAAAACCATCCACCACGCGCGACGCCGCCGCGCGCCCGCCGCGCACCACGAAGCTCACCACACCGCCGCCGCCGCGGAGCAGCGTACGCGCGGTCTCGTGATCGGGATGCGAAGGCAGCATCGGATAGAACACCCGCTCCACCGCCGCGTGCCCTTCGAGCGCGCGCGCCACCGCGAGCGCGGTCTCGTTCTGTCGGGCCACGCGCAGCGCGAGCGTCTTCATCCCGCGCCCGATCAACGCGGCCGCGTGCGGATCCACCACGCCGCCGAGCACGCCTCGTAGATCGCGCACCAGCGACACGAGCGCGCGTGATCCGCTCACCGTCCCACCGAGCACGTCGTTGTGACCGCCGAGGTACTTCGTCGCGCTGTGGATCACGAGGTCCACGCCGTGGGACAACGGCGTCGCGTTCATCGGTGTCGCGAAGGTCGCATCGACGATCGTCTTCGCCCGCGCGCCCTTGGCGATGGCCGCGAGCCGGCCCAGATCCACGCAACGCAGGTACGGGTTCGTCGGGATCTCGGTGACGATGAGCCGCGTCTTCGGCGTCAGCGCCTGCTTGAGGCCCTCGAGCGACGCGGCCTCCACCACCGAATGCGAGATCCCGAGCCGCGCCAGCGTGCCGGTCACGAATTGCCGCGTGCGCCGGTATCCATCGCGGAAGAGCACGATGTGATCCCCGGCCTTCACCAGCGCGAGGATCGCCGTCGTCACCGCCGCCATCCCGCTCGCGAAGAGCAGCCCGTCCTCGGCCCCGTCGAGCGCGGCCACGCGCCGCTCCACCTCGATGACGGTCGGGTTCCCGTAGCGCCCGTATTCCTGCCTGTCCGGATCCGCGTCGTGACCTTCGAAATAGGCCTCGAGCTCCGCCGTATCCCGGAACGTGAAGGTCGCCGTCTGCGCGATCGAGGGCGCCAGCGTGTGGCTGGGGCGCGCCTCGGGCGTGCCGGCGTGAACGGCGGCCGTGCCGTTGATCAGGGAAAAAGTCTTCACAAAACCCATTCTCCCACTGGATTGGTCGGAATACTCAAGAATATGCTTGGAACTATGTCTGACGCGTTGCAGCGGCTTCACGCCGCCATCGACGAGCATGCCGCCAACATCGATCGCTTCAAGCGCGGCGAGATCACGCCCGATCAGTTCCGCCCGCTGCGCCTCGCCATGGGCCTCTACGCCCAGCTCGCGCACGTGAAGCACATGCAGCGGATCAAGGTCCCCGGCGGCCGCATCACCGCCGAGCAGCTCGAGGTCATGGCCGACGTGACCGAGCGCTGGGGCCGTGGGCTCGCGCACGTCACCACCCGACAGGACGTGCAGCTCCATCATTTCGAGCTCGAGGACAGCGTGGCCGCGCAGCGCGAGCTCGCGCGCGTCGGCGTGAACTGCGTGGGCGCCTGCGCCGACTGCGTGCGCAACGTGACCGCGTCGCCCTTCGCGGGCGTGCTCGCCGACGAGATCTTCGACGTCACGCCGTACGCGCACGCCATCACCGAGCACTTCGCCTTCCACGAGCACAACCGTCGCTTGCCGCGCAAGTTCAAGGTCGGCTTCTCCGGCAGCGCCGCCGATCACGCGCAGGTGATGATCAACGACCTCGGCCTGTTCGCCGCCGTGCGCGGCGACGAGCGCGGCTTCCGCGTCTACGTCGCCGGCGGCCTCGGCTCCACGCCGGAGGTCGCGCACCTGTGGATCGACTTCCTCCCCGAGCGCGAGCTGCTCGTCGCGGCCGAAGCGGCGGTGAGCATTTTCTTCCGCGACGGCGAGCGCAAGAACCGCAAGAAAAACCGCCTCAAGTTCCTCCTTCGCAAGCTCGGTGAGGCCGAGTTCTTCCGCCGCCTCGACGAGGAGCGCGCGCGCCTCCAAGCCGACCGCGGTGACCGCCTCGCGGCCGAGCTCGAGCGCCTCAAGGGCGGCTTGGTCGAGGCCCCGCCGCCTCCGCTCGAAGAGGGCGCCGCCCTCGGCGACGCGGCCTTCGCGCGCTGGCGTCGCACCAACACCATCAAGCAGAAGCAGCCCGGCTATTGCGTGGCCATCGTCAAGCTGCCCCTCGGCGACATGACGGTGCCGCAGATGCGCGCGCTGGCCGCCATCAGCCGCGAGATCGGCAATGGCGAGGTCCGCGCCACCAACACGCAGAACATCATCCTGCGTTGGGTGCCCGAAGCGCGCCTCCCGCGCCTGCATCGCGCGCTCGGCCTCATCGGTTTGGCCGAGCCCGACGCCGAGCACATCACCGACGTCGTCTCGTGCCCGGGCGGCGACTACTGCACCCTCGCCATCACCCGGAGCATGAAGCTCGGCGCCGACATCCGCGAGCACCTCGCCCCGAGCGCCACGCGCACCGAAGCCGACGACGTGGTGAAGGCGCTCGGCGTCTTCTCCATCAAGGTCTCGGGCTGCTTCAACTCCTGCGGCCAGCATCACGTGGCCGACATCGGCATGACGGGCCTGATGGTGAAGGGCACCGACGGCGTCGAGCGCCCGCATTACTCGCTCCGCGTCGGCGGCGGTTGCGGCCCCGACGCCCGCATCGGCGAGCGTCTCGACGGCCGCATCCCCGAGGAGGAGACGCCCAAGGTCGTCGCCGCCATCGCGCGCCATTACCTCGCCGAGCGCGGCGAAGGCGAGACCTTCAAGGAGTTCGTGGCCCGCGTCGGCGCCATGGAGATCACCCGCATCGGCTTCCAGGCCTCCGCGCACGCCATTTGATCTCGATGGGGCCAGAAGCGGCCCCAAACCCCGCATCGGATGAACCGGGCCGATCTCGTGAGAGGTCGGCCCGTCGTCTTCCATCGCTCATTCGTGCGGCCGGCGCGGCTCTCGCATTGCGGCACGGCGCGTCCCTCACTACCTCACGGGACATGACGACCGCCCTCGAACAGATCCCCGTGCAAACCATCGATGGAAAACCCTCCTCGCTCGGCGCGTACGCCGGCAAGGTGCGCCTCATCGTCAACGTCGCTTCGAAATGCGGCCTCACGCCCCAATACACCGCGCTCGAGGCGGCCTATCGCAAATACAAGGATCGCGGCTTCGAGATCCTCGCCTTCCCCGCCAACGAGTTCGGCGCGCAGGAGCCGGGCACCAACGAAGAGATCCAATCCTTCTGCTCGACCCAATACGACGTCTCGTTCCCGCTCTTCGCCAAAATCGTGGTGAAGGGCGAAGGCCAACACCCGCTCTACGCGAGCCTCACCGCGGCCAAGCCCGAAGCCCGCACGCTCCCCGGCGTGGACTTCCGCGGCAAGCTCATCGGCTACGGCATCGTGCCCGGCGCGCCCGACGAGATCCTCTGGAACTTCGAGAAATTCCTCGTCGATCGCAACGGCGAGGTCATCGAGCGCTTCTCTCCCGACATGGGCCCGGACAGCGAGCCGGTCGTCGCGGCCATCGAGCGCGCGCTCGCGGGCTGATCACAGAGGCCCAACCTCTCTCCGGTTGCGGCCCCGTGATGTCCAATTTCGTGGACGAAGATCGCGCCTTCGTCCAGCGTCGTAGACGAAAGCACCTCCAAAACAGCCTCTCCGACTGGCACCTCGGTTGCTCTTGGCGCCGCCGGCGCGACTCCGCATCATGTCGAAGCGGAGCCCCGATGAGGTGACGCATGTCTCGCATTCTTCACGGTGGAAATGGCTCCCTCGAGCAGGTTCAAGAGGTGATTCACAGCGTCCAGACGGTGGCGCTCAAGCTGCCGGTGGCGCGCGCGCTGGTGCCTCCCATTCGCCTCCGCAAATTCGATTACATGTTTCCGGGGCTCCAGGCGTCGCCGGCGAACCTGCTCCCCACGTCGCAGCATACGCTCGAAGGCTTGGATGCGCTCGGCCTCGCGATGCGGGAGAGCGGCGCGGCGGCCACGGATCCGGCGCTCGACTCCAAGATTCCTTCGGCCTACACCTATCTTGGGCAGTTCATCGATCACGACATCACCTTGGAGCTCCGCTCGGACACGCTCGCCGACGTCACCGCGCCGAACCTCGCGCCGCTCGCGCTCGCCGACATCCAAACGAAGCTCTTCGATGCGCGCACGTTGGGTTTGGATCTCGACAGCGTGTATGACGCGCCCGCGCCGCGCGACGACGACAAAATGGTCGTCGGCCGCGTGAGCACCTCGGGCGGTCCGGTGCCCGGCGTCGTGGATCCGTTCCACGATCTTCCGCGCAGCCCGCGCGCGACCGATCCCAAGACCGATCGCGAGGCCCTGATCGGCGACGCCCGCAACGACGAAAACCTCGTGGTGGCTCAGCTCCACACCGCGTTCCTCCGGGCGCACAATGCCATCGTCGATCAAGGGCACACGTTCACGGAGGCGCGCCGGCTCCTGCGGCAGCACTACCAATGGATCGTGCTCCACGACTTCCTTCCGCGCATCGCCAACCCGCGGATCGTTTCGCTCGTCGTCCGCCAGCACACGGCGCCGCAGCGGCCGACGTCGATGAATTTCATGCCGCTCGAGTTCGCGGCTGCGGCCTATCGCTTCGGCCACAGCATGGTGCGGGCGAGCTACGACCACAACGTGAACTTCCCGAACGCGAACCTCGGGCTGCTCTTCACGTTCACCGCGCTCTCGGGCAACTTCAACCCCGCGGCGGGGATCGATTTCGACACGCTGCCGGAGAACTGGATCATTCAATGGGAGCGCTTCCTCGACAACGGCGCGCCTCCGGCGAATTTCGCGCGGCGCATCGACACGCGGCTCGTCGAGCCGCTCTACGAGCTCCGCGATCTCATTGGCAAGCCTCTCCCCGGGCTCGCGGCGAGCCTTGCGGCGCGCAACCTGCGCCGCGGCTACATGCTCCGTTTGCCCACCGGGCAGGCGGCGGCCCATGCGCTCGGGCTCAGCCCGCTTACGCCGGCGCAGCTCCATGCCGCGGCCACGCCGGCGCAGGCCGCCGTCCTGCAGAAGTTCGGCTTCGAGAAGGCCACGCCGCTCTGGTTCTACGTGCTCGCGGAGGCCAACCTCCAGACGCCGAATCGGCTCGGTCCCGTGGGGAGCTCCATCGTGGCTCGGGTGTTTGCGAACCTCGTCCGGCAGAGCGCGGATTCCATCCTGGCCACGCCGGGCTGGACACCGACCCTCGGTCCGAAGCCGGGTGTCTTCCGCCTGAACGATCTGCTCGAGCTCGCCAACGTGCTTTGAGCGAGCGATGGTTTGCGTGACCGACATCGCCTCTCCACGGAGAGACGATATCGGTCGGCCGCTCACCGCGGCCTCTGCCTCTGCCCCGGCCGCGCCGTGGGGCGCGGGATGAAGGGGATCTCTCCCGTGCCGCCGCCTTCGCCCAAAATCGCGGCCAGCACGCCGGCGGCGCCGGCCTTCACTTGCTCGAGCTCGGGGGCGACGGGGGCCACTTCTTCGCGCTCGTCGTACATCTCGGGAGGGATGTCGCAGAGGAAGCGGCTCGGGGTGCGGGGCACGAGCTTGCCGCGCATGCCGCGCATCTTGCAGCGGGACATGAAGAGACGATCGCGGGCGCGGGTGACGGCCACGTAGAAGAGGCGGCGCTCTTCTTCGACGCTCGTGGCGGCGTCGCCGTCGGGGGAGGCGTCGGTGGCGCGCTCGTCGATGGTGCGGGCGTGCGGGAGCAAGCCTTCTTCGAGGCCGATGAGGAACACGTAACGCCACTCGAGGCCCTTGGCGCCGTGCACGGTGGTGAGCGTGACGCGGTCGGTGGCCTCCTCTTCCTCGCTGTCTTGGCGGAGCGCCAGGAGGCGGAGGAACTCGGCGAAAGAGGCTCTATCGCCTTTGCCCTGCTCTTCGCGCTTGAAGAACACGTTGAGCAGGCCCTCGATGTTGCCATTGCGCCGCGCGGCCGCCTGCGGGTTGGTCGAGCCGGCCATGATGTCTTCCTTCAAACCGATCTCGCCGACCAGCGCGCGCGCCACGCTGGCAGGAGAGAAGGTGTCGAGCCGGTGGCGCATGGCCTCCACCAAACGCACCAGCGCGCGACAACCCTCCATCGCCGCGGGCGGCAAATCGCGCACCGCGTGCGGTTTGCTCACGGCCGCCCACAGGGGAGCGTCGTTGGCCGTCGCCCAGGCGCCGAGCTTGGACACGGCCACGTCGCCGATGCCGCGGGACGGATAGTTGATGATGCGCCGGAGCGACATTTCGTCGTGCGGATTCATGATCACCTTCAGATAGGCAATCAGATCCTTGACCTCTTTGCGCTCGTAGAACTGCTGGCCGCCGATCATCCGGATCGGGATGGTGCGCTCCTTGAGGGCCGACTCGATGGCGGCGGCCTGCAAGTTGGAGCGGTAGAGGACGGCGATGTCCTTGGGCCGAATCCCGTCTTGATCCATGAGGCGCTGGATGCCGGCGCCCACGTAGCTCGCCTCGACGTCCGGATCGGCGCAGATGACGACCTCCACGCGGTCGTCGGACTTGCGCGTGGCGCGGAGGACCTTGCCGTGACGGCGCGCGGTGCTGGCGGCCAGGGCGGCGTTGGCCACGTCGAGGATCGGCTTCACCGATCGATAGTTCTCCTCGAGCTTGACCACCTTGGCGCCCGGGAAATGCTCCTCGAAATCGAGGATGTTGCGCACGTCGGCGCCGCGCCACGCGTAGATGGATTGATCGTCGTCGCCGACGACCATCACGTTGCGGTGGGCGCTGCCGAGGAGCCGCACCAGCTCGAGCTGCGCGTGGTTCGTGTCCTGGTACTCGTCGACGATGACTTGGCGGAAGCGGGTTTGCCAGCGCTCGAGCACGTCGGGCCGGCGCCGCCACAGGTTCACGACCTCGCAGATGAGATCGTCGAAGTCGAACGCTTGGAAGGAGCGGAGCGCCGCCTGGTACCGCGGGTAGACGAGCATCGAGATCTCGTCGTAGTCGTCGATGCCTTTGCCTTTGCGCTGCTGATCTTCCCACTCTTCGGCGGTGAGGAAGGCGTTCTTGGCGTTGGAGATGCGGCCGAGGATCGCGCCGATGTCGTAGGCCTTGCCGGTGCGGATCTCGCGGAGGATCTCGCGCACCACGCCCGCCTGATCGGCCGCGTCGAACACGGCGAAGGAGGTGCCGCGCAGGCCGAGCGCGCGCGTCTCGGCGCCGAGCACGTCGAGGCCGAAGCGGTGGAAGGTGGAGACGTGCAGATCCTTCGCGACCTTCATCCCCACGAGGGAGGTGACGCGCTCGCGCATCTCGGCGGCGGCCTTGTTGGTGAAGGTCACGGCCATGATCGAGCGCGAGGGCGTGCCGCGCTCGATCATGCGACCGATGCGCTGGGTGACGACCCTCGTCTTGCCCGATCCCGCGCCGGCGAGCACCAGCATGGGCCCGTGCTCGTGCTCGACGGCGGCTTGCTGCGAAGGGTTGAGCGCGAACGACACGGCGGAGGGTTAGCTCGGTGCCGGCCGCGAGGACAGGCTTGATTTTGATTCGGCGCCGATCCGCGCGCCGCGCTCGGGACGTGACGGACGACGCTCAGCTCTTCCCGCGCCGGAGCATCTCCTGAAACAGCGGCGTGGTGAGGTAGCGCTCCCCACCGTCGCAGAGGATGACCACGATCATCTTGCCCCGCATCTCCTCGCGCTTCGCGACCTTCACCGCCGCGGAGAGCGCCGCGCCCGCCGAGATGCCCACGAGGATGCCCTCCTCCGCGGCGATGCGGCGCGCCTGCTCGAAGGCCTCGTCCTCGCCGACGGTACAGACCTCGTCGATGATCTCGCGCTTCAAGATCTTGGGGATGAACCCCGCGCCGATGCCCTGGATGAAATGGGGACCGATGCGCCCCCCCGAGAGCGCCGCCGCATTCTTGGGCTCCACGGCGACCATGCGCACGCTCGGCTTCCGCTCTTTGAGGGCCTCGCCGACGCCGGTGATCGTCCCGCCCGTGCCCACGCCTGCGACCACGCAATCGACGGCGCCTTCGGTGTCCTCCCAGATCTCGCGCGCCGTCGTCTCCCGATGCGCCGCGGGGTTCGCGGGGTTCTCGAATTGCTGCAGCATCACCGCGCCTTCGGTCTCGCGCACGATCTGCTTGGCCTTCTCCACCGCCTGCACCATCAACGTGCCCGGCGTCAGCACCACCTCGGCGCCGAAGGCGCGGAGCAGCGAGACCCGCTCTTGGCTCATCGATTCGGGCATGGTGAGGATCAAGCGGTATCCCTTGGCTGCCGCGATCACCGCCAGCGCGATGCCCGTGTTCCCGCTCGTCGGTTCGACCAGCACGCTGCCGGGGCCGAGCGCGCCGCGCCGCTCGGCGTCCTCGACCATGGCGAGCCCGATCCGATCCTTCACGCTGCCGCCGGGATTGCGGTTCTCCAGCTTGCCGACGAGCACGCCCGGCAAACCGTTCCCGAAGCGGGCGAGCCGGACGAGCGGCGTGCGGCCAATGGTCGTGGAGACGTTCTCGTGAATGCCGGGCATGAACAGGACCTCTCTCGCAGCGGGAAACTCGGTATCCGACCGACAGGCACGCTCCGCCTTCGCGGAGGGTGGTTTTCTCAGGGCGAATGGGCCGGGTGCTTCTGGGCCTCCGCCGGCTTCTTCCCTTGGAGATGCTCTTGGAAGAACTGCACCATGTAGCCGAGCGAGAGCGCCTGATTCTCCCGCTTCGACGGCCCGTGCCCTTCGTCCGCGAAGATCACCATCTTCGTCGGCACCCCTTTGGCGGCCAAGGCATCGTGGAACTGCACCGCTTCGCCCACGGGCACGCGCGGATCGTTGGCGCCCTGGATGAGCAGGAGCGGCGCCTTCAGCTTGTCGAGGTGCGTAATCGGCGAGAGCTTCACGAGCGCGTCGTGATCCTTCTCCGGATCGCCGTACTCCGAGATGCGGAGCGGCCGCCGATACGCGGCCGTGTTCTGGAGGAAGGTGATGATGTTGCCGAAGCCCACGCCCTCCGCGCCCGCGTCGTAGGCGCCGGCGAACATGGTCATGGCTGCGAGGGTCGAATAACCACCGTAGCTCCAACCCATCACGCCCACCTTGGGCTCTTTGCCGCCGTCACCCCAATGGGCACGGATGTACTTGGCCGCGTCCTCGATGTCGGTGATGACGTCGAGTCGCTTCGGGCCGTCGTCCGCGTGCAGCCACGCCTTGCCGTATCCATCGCTGCCACGCACGTTGGGGCTCGCCACCACGAAGCCCGCGTCGACGAAGATCTGCGCCCACGTGTTGTACCCCGCGGACGACTGCCCCTCGGGCCCACCGTGGAAATCGACGATCACCGGACAAGGCTTGGCGCAGCTCGCCGGGCGCCGCACGAACATGGGAATCGGGGTCCCGTCGCGCGCCGGGTAGCTCTCCAGCGTGGCCCGGACGAAGCGGCGGAGATCCACCTCGGGCGCGCTCGGCAGGTGCCATTGCGTGAGCTTGTTGGTCTTCCAATCGAGCACGAAGCTCTGCGCCGGCGAGGTGCCGAGATCCACGCTCAGCGTGGTGAGCTTGCCGTCATGCGTGCTCGCGCCCGCGCGCACGTGATCCGCGCCGGGGAACGCGGGCAGCTTGATCTCTTTGAACGTCTTCGCGTCCAGCGCGTGAAGGCGCGTATATCCCCCTTCGTTCACCGCATAGAGGATGCGCTGCCGCGCCGGATCGATGGTGAAGGACGAGACATCGTGCTTGAGGTCGGGCGAGATGGGCGTGAGCTTGCCCGCCTTCCAGACGTAGAGCCGGCGGAAGCCGCCGAGCTTCGGCGTCTGCACCAGGATCTCGCCGTCGCCCGCGCCGTACACGGCCACGTAGTCTTCCCGCTCGCCTTGGCCGAAGAGGGGTTTGGGCGTCTTCTCGCCGGGCGCGAGCTCGTAGTATTCGAGCATGTTGGCGCCCACGGCCTTGCTGAGGAGCAGCCGCCCGTCGGGCCGGAAATCGCTGAGCCCCCAGAGCCCCTCCTGATCGAAGATCACCTCGCTCTGCTTGGTCGCGAGGTTGTATCGATAGATGGTGTATCCCTCCTTCCGCTTGTCGTTGGCTCGGTAATAGAGAAAGCGGGAGTCGTCGGTGACGAATTCGTAGAAGGTGCGGATGCCCGGCTTGTGCTGGATGACGACGAGCGGGCCGCCCTTGGGGTCTTGCAGATAGAGGCCCGGATTCTCTTCGCCGTTGCGATCCCGTTGGAGCACGAGCCACTTTCCATCGGGCGTGATGTCCGACAGCGTGGTGGCGTCTTCACCGCCCGTCATCTGCACGGGGAAGCGTTGCGGCCCGTCGATGCGGAAGACCTGGCGCACGCCGGTGATCGACCACCCGAAATAGAGCGACTTCCCATCCGGCGAGAGCCGCCCCGTCGTGGGCGCGCGCACGTCGAGGATGGCTTGGATGTCGCGGGTGATCTCGGACGGCAACGGCGTGGGCGCATACTTCCGCAGCACTTCCGGCGGGACGCTCTCGAGCCCGTGCCCCGCGTAGCCGCTCGCTTGTGCGCTCGCGCTCGGCGCAGCGCTGGGCGCGCTCGGCGGCTCGGCGGGCGGCGTCGGCGTGACCGGGGGCGGCTCGGCCGGGCCGCATGCGGCGAGGAGGATGACGCTCGAAAGGACGATGGGGGCACCGCGCATGCGGCCGCTTATACCACGCGATCGGACGCGTCTGCCGACGTCCCTCGACACGGCGCCGCGCGGCCCGATGCGTTATTGAAGCAGGGGCGATCCCAAGCGATCGAGCCCTGCGAGGGAGGAGCGTCGCATATGGTGATCCCGATGGAGGTGACGTTTCGCCACATGGCTCACTCGGCCAGCATCGAGGCGGCCATCAAGCAGAAGGGTGAGAAGCTCGACCAATTCTACCCGCGCATCATGTCTTGCCGGGTGATGGTCGAGGCGCTGCACAAGAGGGGCAGCTCCAAGGCGATCGTCTATCACGTGCGCTTCGACATGACGGTCCCCGGCGGCGAGCTGGTCGCGAACAGCGAGCGCGCGCACGAGGACGTCTACGTGGCGATCCAAGACGCCTTCGACGTCGTGCGCCGCGAGCTCCAAGATTACGCCGAGAAGCAGCGGGGCGACGTGAAGAGCCACGAGCCGCGCCCGCACGGCCGCGTGGTCCGCGTCTTCCACGATCGCGGTTACGGCTTCCTCGAATGCGACGACGGTTACGAGGTCTACTTCCACCAGAACGCCGTCGCGAACGGCGGCTTCCAGCGCCTCACCGTCGGCGACGAGGTCCGCTACGAAGAAGAAGAAGGCGAGCGCGGCCCTCAAGCCACCACCGTCGCCGCCATGGGCCGTTGAGCCCGTGCGCCGAGACGCGAGACGCAAAAGGGGCTGACATCCATCGGTCCTTTTGCGTCTCCGCGTTCGGCGTCGGACGAGCATGGCAAGGCCTCTCCGCGCCTCGGATCGCTGCGTGACCCGTCGTGTGGCATTCGCCTGCATCGACGGGCGCGAGCCCTCACGGGACGGCGATTGCGACATCGCGTTGCGTTCTGCCGTCGGACCCGTGCTCTCCGCCCGGAGAGGTGCTTGACGGCGAGCACGAGGGATGTGACGCATGATGAATGCGTCATCGATGGTGGCTCTTGCTCGTGGTGGGGACGGCGGGGTGCGGTGGCATGTCGAAGGCGGAGCTCGAAGCCTCGCGCAGCCCGGTTCCTCCCGATCTATCGGCCCAGGCCGCAACCGATCTCCACTGCCCACAGGCGAGCGTGACCGTGGAAGGGCTCGAGCTCGCGATGGCGCGCGTGAGCGGCGGCTTGCCGACCCACCGCGCCACCGGCTGCGGCCATGAAGCGCTCTATACGTGCGCACACCCTTGTCACCTCATGGCCGTTCGCCCGCTGAATGCCCCGGTCGAAGCCCCGCCGGCCCGCTCGTCGCGCTGAGGCTCGGCGACACATCACGATGGGATCGAAAAGGCCGTGACCGCGCTCGGTCACTCCCTTCCTCATCTCATTTCTTGACGAGCGTCTTGCAGGCCGTCTCGAGTGGCGCGAGCTTGCCGCGCTCGGAGACGCCGGAGGCCTGTTTGCAGCCCATGGTCACGCCGGAGGTCTTCACCAGCAGGTGAAAGCCATAGGTCGTCTTCGGGCCTTCTTTCGTCTTGTACGAGCTGCTCCACTCCAACAGCTCTTTGTTCTGGAGGAGAATGGCGGGCTTCTGATCGTAATTGACCCCCTCCTTCACGGTGCTCGCCGTGCTGTCCAGAGAGAGGGCCGTGAAGCTCACGGTGATGCCGATACCATCCTTCCCGGCGATCTCGAGCCCATCGAACGACTTCTTCACCGTCGCCCCCGGCGGCCCCTTCACGTGCCAGCCCCTCCACGCGGGGCCGTGCGGGCCGAGATCGATCTCGCTCCAACCGGCGAGCGGATTCGCGGGCGCGGGGGCCGCGGCGGGAGCCTTCTTGGGCGGCGCATCGTCGCCCCCTCGATTGCAGCCGAAGAGCGGGAGAGCGATGGCTAAGACGGCGATGAAGCGATGATTCATGGGTCTCCGGAGCGCGCAGGGGAGGGTGGGGCGGCGAGCCTATCATCTCCGCTCCTCCGCGTGGGCGTCACTGCGTGCGCGCACCCCACCCGATGTGCTGTATCGGGCCTTCAGCCACACGACCCATCCGGCTGACAGCGCTGGCCGAAGTCGCACAAGACCCCTTTGCAAGAACACTTGTCCGAGCCGGCGAGCGGCGTGCAGGCGAACGTGCCCGCCGGCGCGCCCGCGTTGCAATTGGCATCGTTGGCCGCGCAGCCGCACAGGCCGAAGCGGCAATTGAAGCCTGCCGGGCACACGTGACCGCAGGCGCCGCAGTTGTTGGTGTCGCCGACGTCGGCGGCGAGGGGCATCTCGCAGCCGTCACCCGGGCTCCCGTTGCAATCGCCGAAGCCGATGGGACATGCCAGCGCGCACATGCCATCGTTGCAGGTGGCCACTGCATTGGAGCCGTTTTGGCAGGCGTGGTTGCACGTGCCGCAATCGGTGGTCGTGGTGACGGGCCGCTCGCAGCCGTCGTTCGGGTCGTTGTTGCAATCGGCGAAGCCCGCGGGACAGGCGAGGCCGCAGGCGCTGCCCGAGCAGACGGCCTGACCGCTCGGGCCCGGACAGACGTGACCGCACATGCCGCAGTGGCTCGCATCGGAGACCGTCTCGGTCTCGCAGCCGTCGCTCGGATCGCCATTGCAATCGGCGAAGCCCGCGCTGCATTGAAGCGAGCACGCGCCCGTGGTGTCGCACGCGGCCGTGGCATTGGCGGAGGGGCACGGATCGCACGACGCCGTCCCACAGCCCGAGGCCGGATCGGCAGTCGACACGCAACCTCCGCCGCAGGGCTTCTCGCCCGTCGGACACGCGCCCCCGCTGCTCGTGGTGGTGCTCGTCGCGCCGCCGGTCCCGCTGCTCGTGGAAGACGTCGGCTCCCCGCCCAACCCCGTAGTCTGGAGCGCACAAGCACCCATCCACGTGAGGCACACGAAGAGAAGAGGCGCTCCCCCAAGAATTCGTTTCACGGTGCCATCATCCCACGAAGCGCGCGCCGACTGGAACCGATCGGCGTCATTCGAGACGATGGTGGGTGATCCTACAAATGGAACGCCGTCAGCGAACCGAGGTCGGGATGGGGTGCACCCCGGATGGGGAGCGCGCAACACCGATGGTCGAGAGGGGATATGGGCTCTCGGCAAGAATACGATGGGCCTGTGCGCGGGGCCGAGCGAGGCCCGAAGTAAAACGACATCGTTATCCATGAGGTCGCAGAAAGCCTTCGTTTGGGGGTGTTTTGCGCCGATTCTCTCTTGCTTTCCGGGCGCGGGCGCGGCGATCTCGTGATCATGAGACATCAGAGCCGCTCGCAGAGGCCGGCGCGCGCGCGCCGGCCTCGACTTCACTCCTTTTGGATGGGGCTCGCGTGCTTTCTCGGCGTCGTCCTCGGGCCCGTCCGAGCAGCAGCCATGACGGCGGTGATGGTCCCTTGGTCGGGATCCGATGGAGTCTTCGACACGATCACGTTGGACGGGAAGACCGTTTATCAATCGAAGAGCCAAGGCGGAGGGTCCTATTCGAGCTTCATGTATTTCAAGCGGCCCACGGGCGTGGATTTCATCGCCGGGGCGCCGCTCTACATGGAGGTCGATTTCAAAGACCTCGGCGGGACGGGGAAATTCGGGGCGCAATACGACGCCGTGGGGAACGACTTTCAGACCGCGGGGTTCGTCATCGGTTCGAGCGTGCAAGGCACCGGCACCTACAGGACGGCGGTCTTCCAGCTCGACCAAGCGGACTTGCACGGCGCCCAGAACGGCGGTCAGGATCTGCGTTTGACCCAGCCCGGGCCCCTCCAATTGCACATCGTCGAGGTGCGCGTCAGCGACACGCCCACGGCGCTCTATCAGCAGCAAACGAGCTTCCTTGGGCCTTATACCGGCCCGGCGTATGCGGGCGGCACGCCGGTGGACACGAGCGCGCTCACGGGCAAGCTCATCTGTGGATACCAAGGTTGGTTCCGCACCCCGAAGGACGACGACGACACCGGCTGGCAACACTACATCCCCGATTGGGGCGGGGTCATCACCCCGGCCAAGATCGCCGTGGACTACTGGCCCGAGATGGCCGAGCTCACCCCCGAAGAGCGGCACGTGGCCGACGGCTTCACCCACCCCGATCAGAGCAAGGCGGAGCTGTTCAGCTCCGACCATGGACGCACCGTCCTCCGCCACTTTCAATGGATGGAGGCTTATGGCATCGACGGCGTGGCCGTGCAGCGCTTCCTCCCCGGGGCGAGCCCGGATCTGCCCACCTTGCGGGTCTTGAGCCACGTTCGCGCCGCCGCCAACCTCACCGGGCGCACGTTCTACGTCGAATACGACATGAGCGGCACGCCCGAGGCCGACCTCGTGCCCACCATCACCAGGGATTGGCGCTACCTCGTGGACACGATGAAGATCACCTCCGACCCGCGCTATCAAAAGCACGGCGGTGTGCCGGTGATTGGCATCTTCGGGTTCTACGAAGAGCGTTTCAGCGCCGCCACGGCCCATGCCATCCTCGACATCTTCAAGGATGCTGGGCCCTATCAGGCCTTCGTGGCCGGCGCCGGCGCTTGGTATTGGAACGTGATGCCTTACAGCAACGCCTGGAAGGACGTGATTTACCGCATGGGCTCGTGGCAGCCGTGGAACACGGGCAACAGCGGTGGCAAGCCGGGTGACGTCCCCAACACGGCCTATTGGGCCGCCGACAAGGCCGCGCTGGCCGCGCACGGGGTGATGTACCAGCCGCAGATCTACCCGGGCGGCAGCGATTTCAATCGCTCCCACAAGCCTTGGGGTCCGAGCACGGAGGATCGGATTCAAGGCGGGTTCCTCTGGAGCCAGATCGCCGCGGCCACCACCCTCGGTGCATCCTCGGTGTTCCTCGGCATGTTCGACGAGATCGACGAAGGCACGCAAATCTTCAAGGTCTCTCAAGCGCCGCCCACGGAAGCCAACTTCCGTGACTATCAGGGCCTCCCGTCGGATGCTTATCTGTGCTTCACCGGGCAGGGGACGAAGATGATTCGAGGCGAGATCCCCTTCAGCGCCGAAAAGCCCGATTGCGCGGCGCTGACGCAGCCCACGATTCCCGATCCGGTGGCACCGCTGAACGGTGACACGGTATCCGGGCCGAGCGTCACGTACGAATGGACACCGGCCTTGGCGCTCGCACAGGGCGGGACGATCGATCACTACGAGGTTTGGCTCGACGGGGCCATCACCAAAGCCAGCGGCACGAGCATGGCCCTCATGACGTCTCCTGGAACGCATGTTTGGCGGGTGCGGGCCGTCAATTCCTTGGGCAACGCCGGTGGCTTCAGCGTGGCCCAGACCTTCACCGCGAGCGATGGTGGCAGCGCCTCGAGCGCGAGCTCCGGCTCCAGTGTCAGCGCCGGTGGTTCGATGGGTGGAACCGGAGGAGCGACGGGCGGAGGCGGCGCTGCCGGCGGAGGAGGCGGCGCCGGCGGCGATCCCCCGATGGAAGGGAAGGGTGGTTGTGGATGCAGCATGCCTGGATTGCCGCTGTCGGAAGGGCCGCTCGGGCTCCTTTCGCTGCTCTCGTGGCTCATGTTGGCACGCCGCCGCGCCGATCGCGGCTGAGGGGCATTGGGGCTCTCTGCCTTGATGGCGAACGAGGGACTTGATCTCCAACGTAATTTGGAGATGCTGTCGGCCCATGAGCATTCGACAGCTTCGTTGGTTTCTTACGATCCCTGTGTTCGCCATCTCGACAGTGGCCTGCTCCAGCGACCCCGAGCCCGGTCAGGGCGGCGGTGGTCAAGGCGGCCAAGGCCCCGGCGCGGGCGAATTCGCGTGCGGCAACCAGGTGTGCACCATCGCTTCCCAATACTGTTTCATCACCCCGGCGGAGGGCACCGCGCCCACGGCCTATCGTTGCATTGCCCTGCCGGCGGAGTGCCCTGCCGGCAACGCGACTTGCGATTGCATCCCCAAGGTGGGTTGCGAGCTCAACCCCTGCTCCGGCGATGGCAGCACCGGCCTGACGCAGGAAGGGTGTCCCTGAGAGGGAGAATTTAACGCAAAGGCGCAAAGGCGCAGAGACGCAAAAAAGGCGGGAAGAGATTGATCTGCCTTCGTCTCCCGTGCCTTTGCGTCTTTCGGTGCGCAAAATGCTTTGCGCCTCTGCGTTCAAATCTCCTTCGTGCTTTGCTCGACGCTCGTCCGTACAGCCCCAAGGCATGAGAGACGAAAAGGCCCATCTCTCCCCGCCTTTTTGCGTCTCTGCGTCTTTGCGCCTTTGCGTTAAATCTTCTTCGTGCTTTGGCTCGACGCTCATCGGCAAAGCACCAAGGCACGAGAGACGAAGGCGTCTTTGCGCCTTCGCGTTGAAGTCTGCTTCGGGCGCTGCGCCCTCTGCGGTCAGATGGCGTAGTCCTGCACGAAGATGCGGGCTTCGCGGAGGTTCACGAAGACGTCGTCGCCTTCGGTGACGCCGAGCTCGGCGGCGCGGTCTTTGGTGATTTCCACGCTGAGGGGTTGGCCGTCGGCGAGCTTGAGCTCGAAGCGGATCATGAAGCCGATGCGGGTCATGCGCTCGATGCGGGCGGTGGCCACGGCGGTGCTGTCGGTGCCGGAGGGCGTGGTGATTTCCACGTCGTGCGGGCGCACGAAGGCGCGCACGCGGTCGCCGTCGCTCACGCCGGGAGGGGCGGAGGCGGCGAGCGCGCCGAGGGAGGCTTTGCCGCCCTTCACCTCGCCGGAGAGGACGTTGGTGGAGCCGACGAAGCTCGCGACGAACTCGGTGGCGGGGCGATCGTAGATCTCTTCGGGCGTGCCGATCTGCTCGACACGGCCCTTGTGCAGCACGATCACGCGGTCCGCGAGGGCCATGGCTTCTTCCTGATCGTGGGTCACGAAGACGCTCGTGATCTCGCGCTCCTTGTGCAGGCGGCGGATCCACTCGCGCAGCTCGACGCGCACCTTGGCGTCGAGCGCGCCGAAGGGCTCGTCGAGGAGGAGCAACGAGGGACGCGGGGCCAAGGCGCGCGCGAGGGCGACGCGCTGGCGCTGGCCACCGGAGAGCTCGGCCGGGTAGCGCTCGCCGAGGGCGTGGAGCTGCACCAGATCGAGCAGCTCGCTCACGGTGGCGTCGATCTCGGCCTTGGGCCGCTTCTTCACCGTCAGGCCGAAGGCGATGTTCTCCCGCACCGTCATGTGCCGGAAGAGCGCGTAGTGCTGGAAGACGAAGCCGACCGCGCGCTCCTGTACGCGCATGCGCGTGGCCGGCGCGCCGTTGAGCTCGACCTCGCCTTCGTCCGGCTCTTCGAGGCCCGCGATCATGCGCAGCACCGTGCTCTTGCCACCGCCGCTCGGCCCGAGGAGGGCGACGAGCTCGCCGCTCGGGATCGTGAACGAGACGCGATCGACCACCTTGGTGGGACCGAACGCTTTGACGAGACCACGGACGACGATGGCCATGCCGCCGAAGGATGACGCGCTCGGGCAGCCGGACGCAACCTCCACGGCGAATGCCGCATCGGTTTAGTCGAGAATGATTTGGGGCGGCAGTTGGAGCGCGGGGAGCGCGCGAGGAGGCGAAGAAAAAGCTGGGAGAGCAGGTTTTTCGCGGGCGGTCAGCGCGCTTCGTGGACGCTGAGCACGGGGATCTTGGAGGTGCGCAGCACGTCCATGGCGACGCTGCCGAGGAGGGCGCGGCCGAGGGCGCCGCGGCCGTGGGTGCCGACGACGATCATGTCGGCGCCGAGCTCTTCGGCGGTGGCGAGGATCTCTTCGGCGGGCGGACGGCCGGTGCGCAGGTGACGATCGACGGTGATGCCCGGGCGCTCGTGGCGCGCGAGGAGCGCTTCGAGCTGCTGCTCGGCGTCGGCCGTGAGGCGGACAGCCTCCTCGCCCGAGGGGACGATGTCGCTGTCGGCGATGCGCAGCACGGGGAGCGCATAGACGTGCAGCACCGTCACGCGCGCGCCGAGGGGGCCGGCGAGATCGAGGGCGCGCTCCAAGGCGCGTTCGGACAGGGTGTTGAAGTCGACGGCGACGAGCAGGTGTGAGGGAGCGGACATGCCTCTTGCCCTAGCACGCAGCGCGTGCGGCGGGCGCCGCTCCGATCGCTCGGCGCTTCAGGGCTGGGGCGGAGGCGCGGGGGCAGGCGCCGGCGGAGGCGCCGCGGGCTTGGGGGCAGCAGGCGCGGCCGCCGGAGCGCCCTTGTTCGCGCCGCGCTTGAAGAGGGCCATCTTCTCGCGGCGGGCGACCAGAACGAAGGCGCCGGTTTGCACGTTCTTGTTGTGCTTGTCGAGCTCGCCTGCCTTGATCTCGTTCTCGTCGATGAAGAGGTAATCGACGTTCTGGTGCTCGGGATAGAAGTACGCGTGACGCCGGCTGGAGACGTGCGCGCCGAGCCGGTTGGTGGTGCCGACGCTGGCGTTCGCCGGGATCTGCGCGGTGGTCTCGCGGATCCAGTTGAAGGTCTCGCGCTCCTTGTCGCCGAGGCCGCGGGCCACGCGGACGAAGCCGCCGCGGAAGGCCTGATTGTCGATGAAGCCGCCGAACTTCCACGACACGAGCGCGCTGGCGACGAAGGCCGCAGGCACGAGGGCGCGCGCGAGGCGCTGGCCGTCGAGACCGAACGTGTCGGCGACGCGGCCGTCGCGAATCTGCCGAATGGCCTCCGGCGTGAGGGCGAAGGCCATGGGGAGGATGACGCTCGAATATTGGAAGTGCGGTGAATACACCGCGCTGCGCGAGGCGAGCAGACAGAAGAGCAGACCGTAGAGGAGGAGCACGCGCCCCGGCTTGGCCACGAAGGGCAAAAAGAGCACGGGGACGAAGAGCGTGAGGAGATATTGAATCTTCGGCTCCGTCATCATGGTGCGGAGGACGAAGACCGGATTCGTCAGGATGGAGAGGAGCAGGCCCCCGATGCCGTTGTGGTTCGGGATCAGATCCTCGTAGTAGTAGGCGAACGAGTACGAGTCCTTGCCGGACATGAAGATGTCCGCCGAGGTCATGAAGAACTTCTTCACGACGCCGAAGTACACGAGGCTCGCGAGGATGGTGAGCCAGCCCGTGCGCACCATGCGCGGGACGCGCGTGTAGATGCAGTAGGCGCCGACGAAGCACATGACGAGCGCGACGTCCTCGCGGCAGAGGAGCGCGGGGATGAGCGCGATGAAGTACGCGCGGAAGGCGCCGACCTCGAGGAAGTAGAGCAGGGTGAGGACGAGCGGCGAGAGCAGCGTGAGCGAGTGGAACTCGTACATGTTGGCGCCGTGGAGCGCAGGATAGAGGGCGTACATCGCCGCGATGGCCAACGCGGGCAGGCGGCGACCGAGCTTGTGGTACGCGAGGAGATAGAGCGGGAGCACGCCCATGCCGAGCCACACCGACTGGAGGACGAGGAGCATCTCCGCGTTCGAGTGGAGCAGGTAGAGCGGCGAGAGGACGACGAGGAGCGGATCGAAATGGGCCGAGCCGTGATAACCGGCCTTGATGAAGGAGCAGGCCAGCGGGCGACCGTGGATCGATTGCCAGAAGATGTTGTCGTAATAGCCGAGGTCGGTGGTGCGGGTGTTGAGCGCACGGTGGTTGGTGATCGAGAGCCACGAGAAGAAGAGGCCATATCCCGCCCAGAGGCCGGCGACGCTGAACGTCGCCGCGGCCTGCGCGAGGCCCTCGCGGAGGGGGCTCGGCGGCGGAGGCGCATCGAGGCCATCGTCGATCGGCGCGGGGCGCGTCCATGCATAGACGCCGGCGCCGACGGCGAAGGCACACAGGAGGACGAAGAAGAACGTCTCCTTCGGGCTGTCACGCTCGATGCCCGATTGCGCGAGCGCGCCGAAGAGGGGCGCGGCGAGCACGGGCCGGAGGCGCCGGTTGATCTCGGCCACCGTGGCGAGGCCGCCGGAGGCGCCGCGACGCAGGCGGCGCACGAGGAGGACGGCACCGTAGAACAAGCCCATCGCGACGATCGCGATGCCTGTCCAAATGCCCATCCGAAAGCTGTCGGCGAGGGGGACCTTGTTGGTAGTGATGACCGCGAGCCAGCTCGTGTGACGCGCGAGGAAGACAGCGGCGCAAAGCGTGACCGCATACGCGAGCGGCCAGAGCAGCACGTGCACCGTGACGCTGGAGAGGCGCAGGGAGAACGCGTCGAGTGACTGAGCGACGTCCCTGAGTTTGGCACGCACGCGGGGAAGCACGGGCACGGCGAATCGGCTACTTTCTTCCCCTTGTCAAGGGGGTGGAGAGGGCGCCGCGTGAGGTGCAGAAGGCGGAGGTGCGATCTGCCAGCTCACGAAGCCGACGAGGACGATGACCAAGTAGATGACGAAGAAAACGAGGAGGCCGAAGCTCACGCCGGCATCGGCGGAGAAGCCGAGCATCGGAAAGGCGAGCGCGAAGAAGAGCTCCCTCACACCGACGCCCGACACGGAGATGGGCAACAAGCCGAGCAGGCTGGCGATGGCCAAGAGGCACGTGGCGTCGAAGAACGTCATCGGCAGGCCGATGGCATGCGCGATGAGATAGCCCTGCAGGTAGTTGATGAAGAAGGTGGCGACGGTGAGCGGGATCGTGAGGAGCAAGGGCCGCCCCACGTTGGCGCGCACCGCGGCGAGGAAGCGCGTGAAGCCCGCGCGCCCACCCTCGGGGGAGAAGCGCGCGAAGGCGCGGCCGAGCAAGGCCTCCGCGACACCGGGGATGAAAAGCACGAGCGGGCCGAGGACGGTGGCCACCACGCCTCCCCACGTGACGAAGGCGAGGCTCCCGGCGAGGACGGGCGCGTAGCGCACCACGCCGACGGCGACGAAGGCTGCGAGGACGTAGAGATCGCAGAGCCGATCGACGACGATGGAGGCGATGCCTTCGGCGTAGGGGACACCGAGATCGTTGCGAAGGTACTGCGCGCGGAGGACGTCGCCCACCCGGCCCGGCGTGAGCAGGCCGACGTAGAGCGAGGTCATGAACGAGGCCCAAGCGCGACGGCGTGGATAGACGATGCCGCGCGTGCGCAGGATGACGTCCCAGCGAATGACCTTGAGGTGGATGTTGACGAGGTTGAGCAGGATCGCGAGCGCGAGGGGCGCGAAGCTCGCTGCGGCCACCGCGCGAACGAGCGCCGCCGGGTCCTTCATGCGGGCGATGACGAGCACGAGCAACACCGGCCCGACGAGCCGTATGAGCCCACGAACGAGGCGCTTCTGCGGCGCGTGCGCGTTGGGCTTGGGAGCGGAGCTCTCGGTGGTGAGCTTGGGAGCGGACGCCTCCGCGGGGCCGGTGCTCATCGCAGCGCTGTCGTGATCGATGTCGATGGTGGTGGTGATCGCAGAGCCACCATCGTGATCAGCGCCGGCTCGTCCGGCGCGGGGTTTGGGGCCGCTTGCGGCCCCATCGAGAGGCGAGTCGATCGATGGATCGATGGTGGATCCCGATGCGTCGGGCGAGCCCCCACCGTGGGTCAGCGCGGGGCGGTCAGCGCGAGAATCCACGGGTATGACGTGGTGAGGCGGAGGACGTCGAGGCGCGTCGAGAGCATGCGGCGGAAGGAGCTCGTGCCCCAGTGGTTGACGTGCTCGGGATCGTTGCCGAAGCGGCTCACGTTCTTCCCGCGGGCGAGGTTCGACAGCATGAAGAACGGCTCGTGCGGCACCGAGAGGAGGAGCCGCCGCGGCTTGTGCGCGAGCATGGCGTCGAGGGCGCGGTCGGGCGTGTCGAGGTGCTCGAGGACCTCGGCGCAGATGACGAGATCGTAGCCGCCGGGGAGGGCGCCGAGCTCGTAGGCGGAGCCCACGTGGCCTTCGACCCGAGGAAACTTGGAGCTCAAACGATCGATGTCGTTGGCGGAGAGATCGATGCCGGTGAACTTGATGGCGGGGAACTTCTCCGAGAGGTAGCCGGAGATGAAGCCCTCGCCGACGCCGACCTCGAGCACCGACGTGAACGGGCCGCCCTCGATGAAGAGGTCGTGCAGCGTGGTCACGAAGCGGCGGATGAGGGCGCGCTGGACGGGGTTCTTGTTCTGGTACTTCTGCGTATCGAAGCGCGCGAAATACTCGTCGGGGATCACTTGATCTCCTCGCGGATGGGCAGGTCCTCCGCGTCGATCCTGCGGTGGTTCTGGTAGGTGAGGAACTCGCCGATGAAGCCCATGGAGAAGAACTGGATGCCCGCCAGGATCTCGAGCGCGCCCAAGAGGAGGAGCGGGCGATCGCCGATCTTGTGACCGCGGAACCAGAGGACGGTCAGGTAGAGCTCGGTGATGAAGCCGATGCCACCCAAGACGAGGCCGATGAGACCGAAGAGGTGCATCGGCTTGCGCTGGTAGCGCGTGAGGAACATCACGCTCAAGAGATCGAAGAAGCCGCGGAGGATGCGCTCGAGGCCATAGCGCGAGTGGCCGTACTTGCGGGCGTGATGCTTGACGGGGACCTCGGCGACACGGAAGCCCTCCCACGCGGCGAAGGCGGGGATGAAGCGGAAGAGATCGCCGTAGACGGGGATGCTGCGGATGACCTCGCGCCGGTAGGCTTTGAAGCCGCAGTTCATGTCGTGGAGCTTCACGCCCGTGGCCTTGCGCACGGTGGCGTTGAAGATGCGCGAGAGGATGAGGCGGTTGCTCGGATCGAGGCGCTGCACCTTCCAACCGACGACGACGTCCATGCCCTCTTCGATCTTGGCGATGAAGGCATGGAGGTCGGCCGGGTCGTCCTGGAGATCGGCGTCGAGGGTGACGATGATCTCGCCGCGCGCGCGCTGGAAGCCGGCCGAGAGGGCCATGGCCTTGCCGAAGTTCTTGCGCAGGCGCACGCCCTTCACGCGCGCGTCCTCGCGGGAGAGCGTGGAGATGACCTCCCACGAGTTGTCGGTGCTGCCGTCGTCCACGAAGATGACCTCGAAGGTGCGCTGACCTTCGAGGCTCTGGCGAATGCGGGCGGCGAGCTCGCCGAGGCTCTCGGCCTCGTTGAGGCCGGGGACGATGATGGAGATCTCGGGCGCGTCTACGGCGCTCGCCGGGCGGAGGTTGACGATGGCGGCACCACCGCTCACCGGCGCGGACTCGGCGGCCTGCGCTTCCGCCATCGCTTCCTGGGCTGTCACGGGCGCGCAGGATAGCAGAAAGGGCGAGCCGGCAAGGTCGTCCCGCGGCCTGAAAATCCGCGGGCACGATCGCAGCGCCGCGCACCCACGACAAGGCCCCGAGATGCTCGCGTGCGATGGGCGCGCGAGCCTGCTAGGTTCGCGCCCCGATGCGGCTCCTCGTGACCGGAATGGCCGGATTCATCGGCTCCCACCTCACCGAACGGCTCCTCGCCCGCGGTCACGAAGTGACGGGTCTGGACAACTTCGACGCCTTCTACGACCGAAAGACCAAGGCAGCGAACATCGCGCTCGCCGGCGCGGATCGCCTGATCGAGGGCGACATCCTCGACGTCCCACTGCTGGACCGGATCCTCGGCGCCTCCCGCTACGACGCCATCGTCCACCTCGCCGCCCTCGCGGGCGTGAGCCCGAGCTTGAAGGAGCCCGCGCGCTACATGCGCGTGAACATCGAGGGCGCGCAGAACATCGCGGACGCGGCGGTTCGTCACGGGATCAAGCGCGTGGTCTTCGCCTCGAGCTCCTCGGTGTACGGCGCCAACGACAAGGTGCCCTTCCACGAGGACGATCGCATCGACGATCCCGTGAGCCCCTATGCCGCGAGCAAGCGCGGCGCCGAGCTCGCGCTCCGGGCCGCCGTCTACACGACGGGGATCGACGTGGCCGCGCTCCGCTATTTCACGGTGTACGGCCCGCGGCAGCGCCCCGACATGGCCATCCACAAATTCACCCGCGCCATCGAGCAGGGCGAGCCGGTTCTCCTGCGCGGCGACGGCGAGACCAGCCGCGATTACACGTTCATCGACGACATCATCGACGGGACCGTGGGCGCCATCGAGCGGCAGCGGCCGGGGTTCCGCGCGTACAACCTCGGCGGCTGTCGCGCGACGAAGCTCGGCGATCTGGTGGCCGCGATCGGTACGGCGCTGGGGAAGACGCCGCGCATCGAGATCGTCTCGGAGATGCGCGGCGACGTGCAGCACACGCTGGCCGACGTGACGCGGGCCCACGAGGAGCTGGGATACGATCCCAAGATCGGCCTCGAAGAAGGGCTGCGGCGCTTCGTGGAATGGTATCGCAGCCGCAGGTGAGGTCGGGATAGCATCGAGGCGTCGCTCTGCGATGGAGAGCCCGATGCGTGTTTCGACGATCCTTGTTTGCGCTGCGATCCTCGTCGCCGCGAGCGCCTGCGGCAGCTCCATCGAGACGGCCGGCACCGGGGGCGCGACGAGCACCACGTCGAGCACGAGCGCCACGTCGAGCTCGGGCGCCGGTGAGCCCGGCGCGTGCGTGAGCGATGCGGAGTGTGGGTTTCGCGAGAGTGGGTGTTGCGGCGTCTGCGCGAGCCTGACCGACGTGCTGCCGCCGCCGATGGGATGCGGGGTGCCGTGCGCTGCGCCGCTGCCTTGTACATGCGTCGCGGGGCGCTGCGCCGAGGCGGCGTTGCCGCTGGGATCGGACTGCGATCCAGCCGCGGATCTCTGCGCGTCCGGCACCAAGTGCTGCGCGACGTGCTGCGGGTCCGACGGCGGCATCGGGGATCCAATGCCCAAGTGCACCAATGTCCTCGGCGGCACGTGCCCGGTCTTTTGAGATCGAAGATGCCTTTCATCCCGACGCGCAAAGCACGTCGAGGCATACAATGGAGGGATGAAACGGCTTCATTGGGCTTTCGGATCCGTCCTCGCGATGTTGCTTTCCTTGGGATGCGGCGGGAGCGGCGCGAACGGGACAGGGGCGACCACCACGGCATCCGCGCACGGTGGTACGGGCGGCAGCGCCGGCGGCAACACGGGGACTGCAGGCGCCACGGGCGTGGGCGGGAGCATGGTTTGCCCTGCATGCGGGAAGCCCGAGGCCACGGGCGCGCTCTCCGACGGCGCGCTCAAAGAGGTCTCCGGCGTGGTCGCGAGCCTCGCGCATCCAGGCGTGTTTTGGGTGCACAACGACTCGGGCGACAGCGCGCGTTTCTTCGCGGTGGACGAGCATGGGACGCGGCTCGCCACCATCACGGTCGCGGGCGCGCAGGCCATCGATTGGGAGGACATCGCGCGCGGCCCGTGCCCTTCGGGGACGTGCATTTACCTCGCCGACATCGGTGACAATCAGGAGAAGCGCACCTCGTACACCATCTATCGTGTCCCGGAGCCGGCCACCGTGGCCGATGCGACGGTGACGGCGGAGGCGCTGCCCTTCACGTATCCGGATGGATCCCACAATGCAGAGACGCTCTTGGTCCATCCGACGACGGGCGCCGTCACCGTCGTCACCAAAGTGTATATCGGGGAGTCATCGATCTTCGAGATGCCACTCCCGCTGACGCCGGGGACGACGGCCGTCATGAAGGATGCAGGCGGCGTCAAGCCGCCCGAGGGGAGCGTGCTTTTCACGGGTGGAGACGTGCATCCCTCCGGAAAAGGGGTGATCCTGAGGACGTATTCGGAGCTGTGGTATTACCCGATCGCGCAAAATGGCACGGTCGCCTCCGCGCTCGCCGGCGCGCCCTGCGCGATGCCGGTGGCGAGCGAGGAGCAGGGAGAAGCGGTCGGGTTTCTCGCGGATGGGAAGGGATACGTGACCATCAGCGAAGGCGCCGGATCGAAGGTGAACAAGGCCGTCTGCAGCGGGCTTTGAGGCATCGTGGATCGACTCGCGGCGGCGCTCTTTCGGCAGATCGAGAGGCTCGGTGGTCGCATGGAGGCCGTCGTGCCGAGCGAGGTGCCCCCTGCGCTTCGCGCGGCGGCGGCGGCGGTGCGTTTCGCGGGGACGCTCGTGATTCACGAGTTCACCCAGATATCGTATCGTGGGCTGTCGTTCGCGCCGTTCGCGGCGCCGCGGGAGGGGCGCTTCTTCGAGACGCACGCCGTCTTCGGCATGGCGCGCTCGGAGGAGGTCACGCTTTGGGCGCAGGTGACGGGCCCGGCCGACGATCCGCTCGTGTGCGTGCGCGAAGCGGACGAGGAGGACGACGATTTCGAGGCCATCGAGGCGGAAGGACGCCTCTTCAGGCCGCTCTCCGAGGTGCTCGAGCGCGCCTCCGTCGAGCGGCCCGGATGACACGATGTTGCTTGGGGAGCTCAGGGCTCTTGGAGGATGGGATTAGCCCACTTCGGGGTGCCAGCAGGCAACGCGGTGGCGGCTGCCGGGGACGAGCTCTTCCAAGGTGGGGACTTCGACGTCGCAGCGGCCTTTTTCGGCGCGCGGGCAGCGGGGGTGGAAGGCGCAGCCGGAAGGTGGGTTGACGGCGCTCGGGGGCTCGCCGTGGAGCACGAGACGGCGTTTGCCTTCGGTGCCTTCGGCCGGTGAGCCTTCGTGATTGAACGGCGCCTCGGGCATGGCGCTGAAGAGCGCGCGCGTATAAGGGTGATAGCGCTTTTCGCCGATGTCGGCGGCGGGGCCGATCTCGACGATGCGGCCGAGGTACATGACCGCGACGCGGTGGCTCGTGTACTCGACGACCCGGAGATCGTGGGAGATGAAGAGCAGGCTGACGCCGAGCTCGTCCTGCAGGGCTTCGAGGAGGTTTATCACCTGCGCCTGCACGGAGACGTCGAGCGCGGAGACGGGCTCGTCGCAGACGATGAAATCGGGGCTGACCGCGAGCGCCCGGGCGATGCCGATGCGCTGCCTTTGGCCGCCCGAGAATTCGTGGGGATAACGGGCCATCATCTCCGGGCGGAGGCCGACCTTGGAGAGGACGGCGGCGACTTGATCGTCGGCCTCCTTTCGGGTCTTGGCGAGGCGATGAATGGCGATCCCCTCGCCCACGATCTCGCGCACCGTCATGCGCGGGTTCAGCGACGAATAAGGGTCTTGAAAGACGATTTGCATGCGCCGTCGCATGGCCTGGAGCTCGGGCCCGGGCATGCGGGTGATGTCGTGTCCATCGAAGAGGATGCGGCCCAGGGTGGGCTCGACCAAGCGGAGGATGGTGCGCCCGAGCGTGCTCTTGCCGCAGCCGGACTCGCCCACGAGGCCCAGCGTCTCGCCGCGGCGGACGTACAACGAGACTCCGTCAACGGCGTGGACGAAGCGTGCTTTGCCGAAGACACCGCCGTCGACGGGGTAGAGCTTGGAGAGGTTCTCCACCTGGAGGAGCGGGCCGCCTTTGCCGCGCTCGTTGGGGGCGACTTCGCTCATGCGAGCTCTCCATTCCGTGGCTCGACGAGGAAGCAGCGCGCCGTCGCGCCGTTGCCCGCGGGGACGAGCGCCGGGGGCTCGACGCGACAACGTTCGGTGACGTCGGGACAGCGATCTTGGAAGCGGCAGCCGGGCGGAGGGGAGCGCAGATCGGGGAGGGATCCTTCGATCGTCGGGAGCTTGCGGCCGCGCTCGCCACGGGCGCGATGGGCGCGCGGCGGGAGGCTGCGGAGGAGCGCGCGTGTGTACGGATGGGCCGGATTCGAAAGCACCGCGCGTGCGGGGCCGCGCTCCACGACGACGCCGGCATAGAGCACCACGATGTCGTCGGCGACCTCGCCGACGAGCGCGAGATCGTGGGCGATGAGGAGGAGGCTCATGCCTGCTTCTTCACGGAGCTGGGCGAGGAGCGCGAGGATTTGCGCCTGCACGGTGGCGTCGAGCGCGGTGGTGGGCTCGTCGGCGACGAGGAGCGCCGGGCTGCACGCGAGCGCGATGGCGATGAGGACACGCTGGCGCATGCCACCGGAGAGCTCGTGTGGATAGTTGTCGACCCGGCGGGCCGGCTCGGGGAAACCGACGCGCGCGAGGCCTTCGATGGAGAGGCGGCGCGCTTCGCTGCGCGAGACGTCGCGATGGAGGCGGATGGCCTCGGCGATTTGGAAACCGATGGTGTACACCGGGTTGAGCGAGGTCATCGGCTCTTGGAAGATCATGCCGATGCGGGCGCCGCGCACGGCACGCATGGAGCGCTCGTCGAGCTTCAAGAGATCGCGGCCTTCGAGGAGGATCTCGCCGCCGTCCGTGCGCGCGGGCGGCGAGGGCAGGAGGCGCATGATGGAGTGCGCGGTGACGCTCTTGCCGCAGCCGGACTCGCCCACGAGCGCCACGGTGCGGCCGCGCGGGACGTCGAACGAGACGTGATCGACCGCGCGCAGGAGGCCGCCGTCGGTGACGAACGACACCGAGAGATCGCGGATGGAGAGGAGCGGATCGCCGCTCACTTCACGTACACCTCGAGCCGCGGCCCGCGGCCCTGCGTGACGCCCATCGACACCACCGCGCCTTCGGCGTCATCGCCTTTGGCGAGCAGCGCGATGCCATGATCGTCCGTGTCGCGCCGCGCCCAGCTCTTCACGAGCGGCGTGACGTCGACGCGCATCGGCGACGTGGCCCGTGCGCGCATCGTCCCCGCGGTGAGCGGGACGGCGAGGCGCGGCTGGCGGCCCCACGAGACGACGGCCGGCGTCCACGGCTCGACGACGCGGGCCATTTCGAAGTTGATCGGGGCCGTGGCCGGCGGCGTGGCATCGACGGGCTCGAGCACGAGGAAGGCGCTTTGCACTTCGGCGTCGTCACGCCACGTGGCCTCGAAGCGGAAGAACATCACCACCGTGCCGCTCGCCGCGCGGCCGAGCGCGACCGTCTCGGGAAGCTCGGCGCCGCCGCCGCCGCCGCGCAGGCCGACGACCGCGAGATCGGCGGGCGCGAGCACGACGCGCAGCGCATCGCCTTGGGCGATCGGCGCTTCGGGCGTGCGGCAGCGACCGGCGACGCACGCGCGCCCATTCACACAAGCGCTGTCCGGACAGGGATGCGCCTCGCCCAAGGGCGCAGCGCACGCAGCGAGCGCGAGCGCCAGCGCGGCAGGGGCGAAGGGGCGAGGGGATCGAATCACGGCGGGGGAGACGATAGCAGAGGCCCGCGCGCGGGGGACGCGCCGCGCGTGGTAGCCTGGGTCACGAGGGAATCATGCGTATTCTTGCTCTTTCTTCGGCCGCGATCGCCCTCTTCGCGACCGCGGCTTGTTCTTCCAGCGCGCGCTCGTCTTCGGAGGGCAGCGGCGGCGTCGCCGGCGGTGGCAACCACGCGACGAGCAGCAGCACGGGCGGAGGCGGAGGCGCGGGCGGTGGATCCTCCAGCAGCACGACGAGCAGCAGCGGCACGGGTGGCGGAGCGGCGTGCGTCGATCCCCCGGATCCGCAGGCCTTCGAGATGGGGACCGGAGAGACGTGCTTCGCGCGGCTCACCTCCGGACAGACGGTGACGGTGATGCAGGGGCCGCAGGGTGGATATCATCTCTGGCTCTCGTTCGGATGTCAGGACTGCGGGCCTCAAGCCATCTTGCAATACGGTATCAAGGATCCGATCACGCACGATTGGTACGCGAGCACGTATCCGAGCCAGGTCGTGGTGCCGATTGCGAAGAGCGGTTGGTATCAACAATCCGGCTTCACGGACTTCCTGCCTGGGCTCGTGTACGCGCCGGAGTCGGTGCTCCCCAAAGGCACGCACGTGCTCATGGCGGCGGCCTTGCTCGACGCGGGTTTGAACGTGAAGCATTCGGTCGAGGTGCCCGTCGTGCTCGGCGATACCATGATGTGGTCGCCGCCGTGCGACACCGGGCCCAACTGCGGCACGCCCGGCGGGCTGCCGTGCTGCTCCGATGGCATGAACGGCGGGGCGCCCGACGGCGGCGCGGCGACGGACGGTGGAGCCGGGCCGGACGCGGCGCCGTGAACGGCGACGGGTCGTGAGTAGGATGCGGCGCATGTCCGCTCTCGATCTCCACGGCAAGCTCGCCCTCGTCACCGGCGGCGGCACCCGCGTGGGCGCCGCCATCGTTCGTGCGCTCGCCGAGGCCGGCTGCGACGTCGTCATCCATCATGCAACGAGCGCCACCGGCGCGAAGTCGGTGGCCGCCGAGGTCACCGCGCTCGGGCGCGAGGCGACCATCGTGCAAGCCGATCTCACCGATCGCCCCCAAATCGATCGCTTGGCCCAAGAGGCGCTCGCGGTGTCCGGGCGCATCGACATCGTGGTTCACAATGCCGCCAACTTCGAGCGCGTGCCGCCGGCGGAGCTCTCCGCCGGGGCTTGGGATCGCGCGTTCGCGCTCAACGTCGATGCGCCTTATCTGCTCACGTTGGCGCTCGAGCCGGCGCTGCGCGCTTCGCGCGGCTGCGTGGTGGCCATCACGTGCCTGTCCGCGGAGCGGCCGTGGAAGCATTACCTGCCTTATTCGGCGAGCAAAGCGGCCCTCGCCAATCTGGTGAAGGGCCTCTCGGTCGCGCTGGCGCCCGAGGTGCGCGTCAATGCCGTGGCGCCGGGGACGGTGATGCCACCCGCCGATTACGAGGAAGAGACGCTCGCCCGCATCCGCGAGCGCATCCCGCTTTCGAGGATCGGTGAAGCCGCAGACGTGGCGCGCGCCGTCGTGTTCCTGGCCTCGAACGATTACATCACGGGACAGACCATCACGGTGGATGGGGGGCGAAGCGTGGTGGCGTGAGGCGGCGAGGAGAGGATCCGCGTGCTGCCCAGCCGGAGGTGCCCGAGGAGAGGGCTCACGCGCCCTCTCCCAACGAGCTTTGCCTCACTTGACCGGGCGAATCGAATTGAAGATCTCGACCACCTGATCACGGTGCTTGGCAATCTGGCCCTTGCCGGCGAAGCCGACGGAGAGGAGGCCATGGCCCTTGCCGTCGCCGAGGAAGACGGCGAAGAACTCGATGGGTTCTTTGGAGTTGCGCTTGTGGCCTTCGCCCTTGATGAGGGTGCCGGTGAGCCCATTCTGGGTCACGGGCTTGGCCGGCTCGGTGACGTGCGCGTCGGGGATGCGCTTCAAGATCTCGACTTCGATCGTCTTCTCGGCGGCGCGTGCTTCTTTCTGGCCGTTGGAGATGGCGATGAACTCGAGGGTGAGTCCGCCGTCCTTGGCCTTGGTGATGAGCACGTCGTCCCCGTCGGTGCTGGTGTCCCACGCTTTGGGGATTTCGAATTTGACGTTGGCCGACTTGTGGACTTCCCACTTGTAACCGGCGCGCGCCGCTTGGGCGCCGGCGTCGCTGATGACGCTGGAGAAGACCAACCCGCCGGCGGCGAGCGAAAGGACGGCGAGGAACGACTTGCGCGAGAGCTTCATGAGGCCTCCCCAGGGACAGGACCGTCGACCCGCGACCACCGCAGCGTCCGACCGGACCAAGCTGGAATGCGCCAGGCTATCGGTGTGCTCGGGAACGCGTCAACACGCCCCATGCGGCGAGAATGTGCTCTGCGCAGGCGGCGAATTGCCCCAATGCACATGAGCGCTCGGTAGGCCTGAAGTCCGAAGAATGGTTTGGGACATCGGGGCTCGTCCCGAGGCGCCGGCGAGGTGAGATACGTTTGGAGCCGATACCGTATCTCAGGGCGGCGCGCTCCTCGAGGGCGGCGCGGTCGGGGCCGGTGGAGCGTTCGAAGGTGCCGGCGTGACGGCGCGCCGGAGCTGTGTGGCGGCGCGCACGAGGATGATGATGACGGCGACGACGATGATGAACGTGCCGAGCCACGACGGTGCTTGTCGGCGTCGCGGCTTCACGATCCGAGCGAGAGCGCGGCGTCGAGCAAATCGCCGAACGAAGCAGGCCGCGGCGCGCGGACGGCGCCGAGGAAGCTCGTGGGATCACCCTCGACGTGCGGCCGCGTGACGATGTCGGCGGAGACCTCGACGACGAGCGGCACCACGGGGCCGAGCGCGTCCGGCAAGGGCAGCGCTGCGGGCGCGGGCTCGGCGAGGAGATGCACCGAGAGCGACGGCTCGAGGGGCGCCGCGATGAGCTCGTCCGGGGCGCGCACCGCGGGCTTGCGCTGACTCGATACCTCGCCGGACTCGGGGGGTTGCTCTTCCTCCTCGAGGCCCGGCAACGCCACGTCGAGAGGACGCGATTCATCCCGCGGTTGTCGCGTGGACGCGGGCGGAGCCTCTTCGATGAGAGACGGCGCCGCGGCGAGGGGCGCTTCTTCGGTGACCGGCTCCGGAACGATGGAGACGATCTCGCTGCGAGGCGCCTCGGCGGCGACAACCTCCTCGACGTGCGCCTGCTCGGCTTCACGCGCGAGCACGGCCTGCTCGTCCCGAAGGATCCGCGCCTCCTCGGCGCGCTCCGCCGCGCGCTGCTCTTCCTTCGCACGCTCGGCGGCCTCTCGCTCCACGCGCTCCGCTTCCTCGCGAAGGAGCCGCTCTTCCTCGGCCCGAAGCTCCGCCGCCCGTGCCTCTTCACGCTCCCGCGCGCGCCGCTCTTCTTCGGCCCTCTGCGCAGCCTCGGCAGCCTCCAGCGCAATGCGGGCAAACTCTGCTTCTTCGGCTTCCTTCGCGAGCCGTGCCTCCTCGGCCTTGCGAGCAGCTTCTGCGGCCTCAGCGGCGAGGCGTTCTTCTTCGGCCTTGCGCGCGGCTTCAGCGGCTTCAGCGGCGATGCGCTCTTCTTCGGCCCTTCGCGCGGCTTCGGCAGCCTCCAGCGCGATCCTCGCAAACTCTGCTTCTTCAGCCTCCTTTGCGAGCCGTGCTTCCTCGGCCTTGCGAGCAGCTTCTGCGGCCTCAGCGGCGAGGCGTTCTTCTTCGGCTTTGCGCGCGGCTTCCGCAGCCTCGGCGGCGATGCGCTCTTCCTCGGCCTTGCGAGCGGCTTCCGCAGCTTCAGCGGCAATGCGTTCTTCTTCCGCCTTGCGCGCGGCTTCGGCGGCTTCCGCTGCAATGCGCTCTTCTTCGGCTCTGCGCGCAGCTTCGGCGGCTTCGAGCGCAATGCGCTCCAGCTCTGCTTCCTCTGCCTCGCGTGCGAGTTTGGCCTCTTCGGCCTTGCGCGCTGCCTCGGCGGCTTCGGCCGCGATGCGTTCTTCCTCGGCCTTGCGCGCCGCCTCGGCGGCTTCGGCAGCGATGCGCTCTTCCTCGGCCCTGCGCGCGGCTTCGGCAGCCTCCAGCGCGATCCTCGCAAACTCTGCCTCTTCGGCCTCCTTTGCGAGCCGTGCTTCCTCGGCCTTGCGAGCAGCTTCTGCGGCCTCAGCGGCAATGCGCTCTTCCTCGGCTTTGCGAGCGGCTTCCGCAGCCTCGGCGGCGATGCGCTCTTCCTCGGCTTTGCGAGCGGCTTCCGCAGCCTCGGCGGCGATGCGCTCTTCCTCAGCCTTGCGAGCGGCTTCCGCAGCTTCAGCGGCAATGCGTTCTTCTTCGGCCTTGCGCGCAGCTTCCGCAGCTTCAGCGGCAATGCGCTCTTCCTCAGCCTTGCGCGCAGCTTCGGCAGCTTCCGCTGCAATGCGCTCTTCTTCGGCTCTGCGCGCAGCTTCGGCGGCTTCGAGCGCAATGCGCTCCAGCTCTGCTTCCTCTGCCTCGCGTGCGAGTTTGGTCTCTTCGGCCTTGCGCGCTGCCTCGGCGGCTTCGGCCGCGATGCGTTCTTCCTCTGCCCTGCGCGCGGCTTCGGCAGCCTCGAGTGCGATGCGGGCAAACTCAGCTTCTTCAGCCTCTTTGGCGAGCCTTGCTTCCTCGGCCTTGCGCGCCGCCTCGGCGGCTTCGGCAGCGATGCGCTCTTCCTCGGCCCTGCGCGCGGCTTCGGCAGCCTCCAGCGCGATCCTCGCAAACTCTGCTTCTTCAGCTTCCTTTGCGAGGCGTGCCTCCTCGGCCTTGCGAGCAGCTTCCGCAGCCTCAGCGGCGATGCGCTCCTCCTCGGCTTTGCGAGCAGCTTCCGCAGCCTCGGCGGCGATGCGCTCCTCCTCGGCTTTGCGAGCAGCTTCCGCGGCAATGCGTTCTTCTTCGGCCTTGCGCGCGGCTTCCGCGGCAATGCGTTCTTCTTCGGCTCTGCGAGCAGCTTCGGCGGCTTCAGCTGCAATGCGCTCCAGCTCTGCTTCCTCCGCCTCTCGCGCGAGCCTGGCTTCCTCGGCCTTGCGCGCAGCTTCGGCAGCTTCCGCTGCAATGCGCTCTTCTTCGGCCCTTCGCGCGGCTTCGGCAGCCTCCAGCGCGATCCTCGCAAACTCTGCCTCTTCGGCCTCCTTTGCGAGCCGTGCCTCCTCGGCCTTGCGAGCATTTTCTGCGGCCTCAGCGGCAATGCGCTCTTCCTCGGCCTTGCGCGCCGCCTCGGCGGCTTCGGCAGCGATGCGCTCTTCCTCTGCCCTGCGCGCCGCTTCGGCAGCTTCCGCAGCAATGCGCTCTTCTTCGGCCTTGCGAGCAGCCTCCGCCGCCTCAGCGGCAATGCGCTCTTCCTCCGCCCTTCGCGCAGCCTCTGCTGCAATCCTCTCTTCTTCCGCCCTTCGTGCGGCCTCTGCGGCAAGCCTCTCTTGATCGGCGCGGAGGGCAGCTTCTTCGGCTTTGCGTTGGGCGATGCGGTCGTTTTCTTCGCGGGCTTGGAGGGCTTCCGCTTCTTCGATGCGGCGTGCTTCTTCTTCGAGCTCGGCCCAGTCTTCGGTGTCGGCGGAGGTGCTGATTTCGATTTCGGGCTTCGAGGGGACGGGGGCGGGGCGCTTGGTGACGAGGTGAACGACGGTGGGTTCGTCGTCCTCGAAGAGCACGTCCGAGGCGTCGTCGAGGGAGATCACGCCGCCGTTGTCGTCTGCGGGGGGCTCGATGAAAGGCTGCGGGGCCGGCTTCGCGGCCGCGGGCGGCGGGAGGAGATCGTCCTCCATGTCGAGCTCGAGCAGGCTCGGCGGAGGCGATGCAGGCGACGTGGGGCGAGGATTGGACGCGCCCGTGCCGAAGGGAACGGTGCTGACGCGCGGAGGATCGGCCGGCTTCACGGGCCGCGCGGGCTCCGGCTTGGCGGCCCGCGGGAGCGGGGACATCAGGCCGGGGAAGGTGGCCTTGAGCGAAGGCATGGGCTGCGCGCCCGGCTGCTTCACGACGATGGGTGCGGTCGGCGCGGGGAGCACAGGCCCGCGTTCGGCAGGCGGATTGGCCGGCGCGGACGCCGCGTGCGGGGCCGGCGCAGGCGCGTGCGGTGACGGCGCGGGTGCCGATCCGAGCGGCGAACGCAGGGCGATCGGCGCGTTGGGCGCGGGCACGTTGGGTGCGGGGGGCGCAGGCGTCGAGGTCGCGAGCTGCGTCGCGGGGCCGCGGTTGCGCGCGGGGCGGGGGAGGGCGGCGTTCTTCTGCACACGCAGGAGAAGGCCTTCGAGGGCGGCGATCCGATCCGACGGGCTCACGCTTCACCTTCCTCTGCGCGGATCGCGGCGGCCGGCGATGCGCTCGGCGCATGCAGGCGGACCAGCGCATCACCCCATGAAATGCCCTGGGAAAGCCACGCTTTCACCTTGGCGGCGCCGGGCTCGCCGCCGACGAAGAAGCGCGCGCGCACGCCGTCGCGATCGAGGCGCACCACCGTCGCGCTCCGGCCTGCGGCCGACGCCAAGGCGCTGCCGAGCGCGGCTTCGAGCAGCGCGTCGCCGGTGGCACCGAGCGGGCAATGATCGACGACCAGCACGATTGCGCGCCCCCAGCGCTCGAGGCCGAGAGCCCCGAGCCCCGCGAGGGCCAGCTCACCGCCGAGGTGCTCGACCACGAGATCGACGGCGGCCGCGCCCACGCCTTCGGCCGCGGACAAGCGGCTCGCGATGCGGCGGCCCATCGACGTGCCCAGCGAGCGACCGAAGGCCGCGGCGGCCTCGGCCCCGGCGGCCTCGACGAGCAGGCCCAGCGCATCGGCGGGAACAAGCAGCCGCGACGGCGCTCCCTCCAGGTGAACATGGCCCTGTGCGAGGTCGAACGTGACGGCTTTCGACGGGTCGAACCGAAGGTCGGACATCATGGCCTCGCGGATGAGATCACGGTCTCGGCCGGCTCACCACCCGCCCGATCTCTCTGGGCCGCGAAGCCGGTGGAGGGAGCGGGATCGGTGCAAACTCGGCGGGACGCTGGTAGGGCTGTACCGTGGTTGTAGGGCTCCGCGCGCGAGCATGTCAAATGACCCGGGATCGTGTGCGGCGCACCGCCGCCGCCGGGTTCTTCGACACGGGTCGATCCCGTAAGGCACGCGTGCTCGGGGCGGGGCTCGCGGCGGCGTGCCTTACAGCCGGATCGCCCGTGTCGGCGCGCACACCGATCGATCCTGGGCCCGAGCCCACGTTCGAGAGCTGGCCCACCGGCCGCCCCGTCGTGTCGGCGCTCGAGCGGCCTCTCGCCGCGAGCGTGCCCGTGGTCGCTTGCTCCTTCGACGAGCCGGTCTGTGTCCGCGCGGCCCCGTCCGTCAACGAGAGCGCGATCCTGTCCACCATCCGGAACGCCGAAGCTGCGCTGCGCGGTTACCGCGCCCTCGGGCTGCCGTCGCCGCTGACGAGCGTCGGGGGCCCGGCGGCGTACGACATCTATTTGGTGCCGGGCACCGAGGCGCCCATCACCATCGGCGAGCTCGCACCGAACAGCGATGGATGGGATCGCGCGAGCGCCTTCACCATCCTGCCGCCGCCGTCATCGCGCGCGGGATGCGAGGCTCCATTCCATGTGGCGCAGTCCATCGCCGACGCGATCGCGCTCCGCTTCGATGCCGGCGTCGAGGACGGCGCGCGCACGATGTCGTCGAGCTACCTCGCATCCATCGTCGCGCCCTGCGCAAACGTCGAGCTCGCCGCGGTCGACGATTTCCAGCGGCATCCGGAGCGATCGTTCGTCGCCGGTGATCCGGGGCGCGCCGACGGTGCGCTGCTCTTTCCGTGGTTCCTCGACGAGGCTTACGGCCGCCGCACGCCCGGCCGGGTGATGGCCTCGCTGATCGCGCTCTCGTCGCAGCGCACGCCGCCGGGATCGTGGTCTTTCCGCAACGAGCCCGATGTCTTCGATGCGCTGCGCGCGACCATGAAAGATCGCGGCTCCACGCTCGATCAGCTCCTCCTCGATTTCGCGGTGGCGCGCGCGTTCGTGGGGAGCCGCAGCGACGGCGGGCACCTCACCGACGTGGAGCGCTTCGGTGATTTCGGCCGGGTGCGCTTCGAGTGGTCGGTGACGCACGACTCGCTCCCACGGCGGCTCGCGCCGCGCGGGCCCATCGATCCGATGGGGATGACGTACCTCTGGGTCGACACGTCGAGCGCACCACCCAGCGCGGAGCTGACCTTCGTCGCCGATTGGGAGCTGCCCTCCGTGTTCCGCTGGTCGCTCGTGAAGATCGACAAAAACGGCGCCGAAGCCGGCCGCTTCGACGCCGGCGGCATCTTCGGCGCGAGCCACGTGGAGAAGACCGTGGTCGGCGTCGACGGCCTCGCCGGCGTGCTCGTGGTCGGCGTCAACGCCGAGAGCATGGACCGCAGCCACCCCTTCGACCCCGACGAGCAACCGCTCATGGGTCATGGGTACACGGTGATGCTGGTGAAGTGAGGAGTCGGCGGGAGGCGCCGCGCCCTTGACGCAAGTCCAGCGCCGTCAAAGCATCCTGCGATGTCCGAAAGCGAGACGACAGGACCGCTTTACACCCTCGTCTACCGCGGTATCGAGGTCGGTGCGGTCCAAGAGACGTATGTCGACTTCCCCGGTGCTTCGGGGACATTCTCCCCGGCGAAAGGGGCGAGCGAGCTATCGAGCTTGGAGCGGGTCTTTCTCTACATGGCTTATTCGCGCGAGGCCGACCGGCTGATGGACATGGACCAGGAGACCGGCGGCGATGGGTACGACGAATACATGTCAGCGAACGAGCCCCAATTCATCGATCTGATCGAGTGTGACGACTGGTGCCTCGTCGACGCCGCCGGCAAGGAGCACCCCATTCTCGTTCCGGTTTTCTATGCCGACGGTGGGATTGGATGGCGCTCGGCTCCCCGCGGCGGCACGCCCCGTGAGCACCAAACACGAAGGCTCACGAGCGGCGATGAGGCGCTCGGGCGCCGGCTCTTCCTCATGATGGCAGAGGTGTTCGAGGAGGAGGCGGAGCCGCTCGACGACGACTACTTGTCGTCTCTCCTGTCGCGCTCGGATTTCTGGGCATTTGCGGTCGTCGTCCACGGTGAGACCGTGGGTGGCTTGACCGCGCACACACTGCCCATGACCCGTGCCCGGCAGAGCGAGGTGCTCATTTACGATATCGCCGTGCGCGAGGAGTTTCGGCGACAGGGCCTTGGCCGAGAGCTCGTGGAGGCATTGCGGGCCGCTGCCCGAGAAGTGGGCATCACCGATGTGTTCGTGGCGGCCGACGACGAAGATACACACGCGCTCGATTTCTATCGGGCGCTCGGCGGTGTCGCGGCGCCGGTGACCTTCTTTTCGTTCACGGACGAGTGAAGATACCGGGCGCGCTCGGCGGGTACGATGGAGCGGAGGCGGGCGCCTCCGCTCCGGGAGGGGCTACTTCACGTGGACCATGCCGCGCCACATGTGGGCGGTGGTCTCGTCGAGCTTGGTGATCAGCGAATAGCGGTAGTCCATGCCGTGCGGGGCTTCGCGCGGGACGCTGATGGTCATGGTGACCTTGTCGCCGTTGTTGCACGTGCGGCGATCGAGGCCGAAGCGGAGGCCCTGCGCGCCCTGGAGCTGAATGCCGAGGTGCATCGGGCCGGGGAGGGGACCGAAGGAGTAGCAGGCGACCTCGGTCGTCACCGTGGAGCCGGGCAGGGCCGCGAGGGTGTCATTGGCGATGCCGGCGTTGAAATACGGAATCTCGCTCTCGGCCACGGGGAGACAAGGCTGCTGGCCGACGGCGGCGTTCTCGTTGTTCCAAACCCGGGTGAGCGCCCAACCCTTCTCCCGGACACCGGCGACGCCGGCGCACATGTCCGCGTTCTCGCCGCCGAGGAGCGTCCAAGCGTTGCTCTCGAGGAGCATGTATCCGAGGCTGTTGATGGTGAGCGGCTGCGGGTCGGAGGCGGCCTCGGCGAACTCGTGGCTGGCCGTCTCGGTGACCTGATCGAGGCCGCCGCAGCGGTTGATCACCGTATAAGCCACCGGCTTGCCACGGTAATTGATGGCGCTGTGATAACCGAGGAACGTCTGGCAGGAGACGGCGCTCTGGTCGATCGTCACCGTCGTCGAGGACGGGTAATAGAGGGTGTAGAGCGTTTGATCGGTGGGTGGGGGCAGGGTGCCGTCATCGATCTTGCGCGCGACCCAAGCCTCCACCTCGTTGTCCGACATGCGGGCGGGGGGCTGCTCGGCGATACGCACGTTGCCGCCGCTCACCGCGGAGTCGGCGCCATAAGGGCTCACCGTCACGCGCCACCAATCGAGAGAGCCGACCTCCTCGCCGAACCGCTCCAGCTTGTCCACGTGCCGGTCGCCGGGGAACGTGACGGTCACGATCACCGGCTTCGTCATCACGCTCCCACCGTGATGGGGAATCTGCGGCATGCTCGGGTGCGCGGCCGGATAAGGCACCGCCGCGGCCGCTTGGATCTCGCCGTCGTTCGGATTGCCCTGCATGTCGACGACGGCATCCGTCTCCCCATCCCGCGCGCTCGCGAGCGCAACGTGGGTGAGTGAAGAGCTGCTCGACGGTCCCTCCATGGCCGTTTCATCCGAGCAAGCGACGAGAGCCCCCGAGAACATGACGAAGAGCGATCCAAACCACAACGATTGTCGCATCGAGTACCTCCGGTGAATCGACATAACGATTAACGCGCGGGAGTCGGTCTGTGAAAGAATAATTGGCCCGCCGGAGTCGTTATTTGATCTTCCATGCGTGCATGATTACGTTGTGAAGCCGTACTACGTACCGGATGGGTGCTGGGCCACACGGCCATCGCAAGTCATCCATGCTGCGCCGAGGCTCGATTTCAGGCCTCGGAGCGCTTCGAGACATGGATATCGAGAAAGACGCGAGATGCGTTTGGGCGCGACTCGCGTCCTCGAATCGATCGATCAGCCATCGATTGGTGTGGGTGATTGTCGGATGGGCGGCCGGTGGCGGCGAGGCTCTGGGGGCTTTGCCGTGATTGCCATTCTCGGGAGGCGAGACCGGGTGATCGCGAGATGGCCGTCATGCGACGACACCGCCGGTCGAGGCCGGCGGGTCGGTCTGTGCGTGCGCGTGCGTGCGCGTGCGTGCCGAAAAGGCCTTCAGCGGCGGCGGCGGGGAGCGCGTATGGCGACGGCGCCGCGGGTGTTGGGCGGCGGATCTTGCGGGGGGAGGGCGGCCACGAGGCGCTCGATGGTGGGCATCGCGTGCGACAGGGCGCGCTTCACGAGGAGCTCGTCGAAGGGGGCCGAGAAGACGACGATGATGATGTAAATCGACGAGAACGAGCGGGCGACGTAGCCGAGATCGTCACCGGCGACCGTGTGCCGGAGCTGCCCGCCTTTGTGCAGACCATCGGCCTCGGGGAGGGCGCGGACGGCGGCGATGGCGCGGCGAGCGAGCAGCGTGCGGGCCCAATCGTCGCGGGCGGCGCGAGCGATCTCCTCGCGGGCTGCGCGATCTGCGGCGGGGATTTGGGCCATGACCTCGTCGTAGGTGCGCGGGTCGTCGTCATCGTCGAGGTGGCGGAAGAAGGCGGCCATGGCGTCGCCGGAAAAGACGGGCTCGACGCGGAGGCCGGTGATCAGGATGACGTCGCGGATGGCGTCGGCGTCGCGCGGATCGACCATGGCGACGACGAGCTCGTCCCCGCTGCGGCTGATGGGCAGGAGCTGGTGGCGCACGCAGATGGCCCGCGGGACGAGGCGCGCGGCGCTCGGGTCGACGCGTAGGCCCTGCGCCGAGGCGAGGCCGAAGGAGGCGGCGAGCGCGAGGTCGTCGGCGTCGACGGCGTGGAGGCCGCCGCGCAACGCGGGGAGGCGCTCGGCGATGCGCGCGGCATGATCGGCGAGCGGGCCGACCGAGCCCCAGACGACGGGCGAGAAGGCATCGATGATCACGGCCTCGACGGCGCTCGCCCGCTGCGCGAGGGCGGCGAGCTCTTCCTGGAGGGAGAGCGCCGGCGGCGGGCGCGAGGCGCGCGCCCGGCCCTCGGATTCGAGGGTTTCACCGAAGGCGGTGACGAGCATGTCGAGGCGCCGGCTGCGGGCTTCGAGATCGATGGGCGGCGCGGTCCAGGTCACGACGAGGCGCCGTCCGCCGGGGAGATCGCGGAGCAGGCTCGCTTCATCGAGGGGCGGCTCGGCGCCGGCATCGATGACGTGCACCGTTTCGGCAGCGAGATCGCGCTGCACGATGGAGAGGAGCTCTTCGAGGGGGCTTTCGCTCACGACTCCCCGAACGAACCTCCGGTCCCCGAGCGGCGTCAAGAGGCTGGGATGGGGCGCGTGCGAGATTATGTCGCTCACGTACGCGCCGCGGTACCCTGCGCCCGATGGATGTCGTCTCGGTCTGCCCGCTGCGCGTGGGCTCGGTGCTGTGGAAGACCGCGACCGGTGCGCTCACGCTCACGGTCGTGGCGAAGGCCACGTATGAGCTTCGTCCGGCCGAATCCCCGCTCGCGCCCGAGCAGGACGAGCCCACGGAGCACGACGAGTATTGGGACGACGACGAGCGCCGCAGCCTGCACGCGCCGAGCGACGTGGCGCCCTTCAAGCGACGCGCCGACGTGATCTTGGTGGGTCACGCGTTCGCGCCGGGGAAGCAGCCGGTGCGCTCGCTGGTGGCGCGCATCCTCGTGGGCGAGGTCGACAAGAGCATCGAGGTGTTCGCGGAGCGGGCGTTCTCGCTCGATGGGCAGCTCCGCGAGGGCTCGCGCTTCACGAAGATGCCGCTGCGCTGGGAGCGCGCCGCGGGCGGGCCGGACACGGCGAACCCGGTGGGCGTGCGCGCCGAGGGGCCGCGCGACGTGTACGGGATGCTGGCGCTGCCGAACCTGCAGCCGGCGGGGAAGCACGTCACGACGGTCGACGATTTCATCGAGCCCATCGGGTTCGGGCCGATCGCGCCCTCGTGGCCGCCGCGGCAGGCGAAGCTGCATCAGAGCCTCGTGGGCTGGGATTTCCGGCGGTGGAACGCGCGGCCGCTGCCGCCCGATCTCGATCCCGGGTTCTTCAACGCCGCGCCGAACGATCAGCAGCTCGACGTCATTCGTCCGAACGAGCGGATCGTGCTGGAAAACCTGCATCCGGAGCACGCTCGCCTCGTGACGAACTTGGCGAGCGCGACGCCGCGCGCGCAGGTGGAGTGGAGCGGCGCGGCCGCCGAAGAGCTGGGGATGCGCTGCGATACGCTGCTCATCGACACCGATCGCGGCACCTGCACGCTGACGTGGCGGGTGCAGATCCCCATGGACGATCCGCGGCGCATGGGGCGCGTGGTGGTGACGACGGGGCGCAGCGGCGGCCGGCCCGATGAGACGGGGCGGCGCTCCCGCGTGCCGGTGATGACGATGGATGGGCCGGTGACGAAGGCGCCGGAGCTGCCGTTCGTGAAGGGTGGATCGAGGCCGAATTGGCCGGCGGTTCCGACGATCCCGCAGGCGGTGGACCGGACCATGGATGCGCCGCTCGGAGACGCGATGCCGGCGCTGCCGTTCCGGGTCGGACGCAGCCCGCTGGCGGGGACGATCCTCGGGCAGAAGCCGCCCGCGCCCGTGGCGATCGAGGCGAAGGCCCAAGGGCCGAGGCCGGCGCCGACGCTGACCGATACGCAGAACGACGAGCAAACGGGGCTCGCGCGATCGCCGGCGCTGCCCTTCGCGAGCTCGAATGCGGCCTCGGCGCGCGCGACGGACGACGACGAAGAGACGCACACGGAGCTTCCCGCGGACATGGTGCTGCCTCCGTGGGATGCGGCGGCGCCCGTGGCGGTGACGCCGTTCGTGCCGGCGGCAAAGCCGTTCGTTCCACCGGCGACGCCGTTCGTGGCGCCGCCTCCTCCGATCGTGCCGCCGGCAGCGCCGGTGTTCATGGCGCCTCCACCTGCGCCCGCGCCGATGCCGATCGCGCCTGCGCCTTCCGCGCCGGTGTTCATGGCGCCTGCGCCGGTGCCGATCGCGCCTGCGCCTTCTGCGCCCTCGTTCATGGCGCCGGCGACGCCGCCGCCGGTGCCAGCGCCGGCGCCGTCGGTGGCGCCTTCGTTCATGGCCTCGGCGACGCCGCCGCCTGCGCCCGCGCCGGTGCCGATCGTGCCTGCGTCTGCGCCGGTGGCGCTCGGGGGAATGGCGCTCGGTGGGATGGGAGCTGTGCCGATCGCGCCGCCCACGTCGGCGACGCCGTGGCGCGCGCTCGACGCCGACGCGCGCCCGCCGGCGCCGCCACTGCCAGCGACGACGGCGCCCGCGGTGCCCGAGCCCGCGCGGGTCGAGCCGCCGGCGCCGCCGCCGATGATCGGGCCGCTGGCCACGCCGGAGATGGTGGCGCCCGCAGCGCCCGAAGGTGAAGCGGGCGCGCCGGGGGAAACGGCGCCCGCATCGCCGGAGGAGGAGGCGACGCCGCCGCTGCCGAAGGAGCCCGAGCTGCCGCTCGAGCACTTCACGCTGGAGCGATGCGCGGCGATCGCGGCCTCGATCGCGCGCACGAAGAAAGAGATCGATCGGATCCTCGAGGAGCAGGATCTCGCGCCGGACGTGTGGCAAAAGCTCGATCGGCATTGGACCGAGCACGTGCGCGCCCAAGCCGGGCGCGGGCGCACGACGCCTCTCAAGGACTACGACGCCGCCTACGTGGCCCAGCTCGAGAAGGAGCGGGGGCCGATCCGGGTCGAGGAGTACGCGCGCCTCGTGGTCGCGATGGAGCGCGGGGCGGCGGATGAAGCGCTCGCCGCGCTGAGCTTGCCGCGAGGCGCGCTGCTGCGGCTACAACGGGTGTGGCTCGCGCGCACGTCGACCGATCCGGAGCTCGGCAAAGCGACGCGGAACGCGATCGACGCGGCGCGGGAGGCGTGAGGCTCGCGGGGGGCGAGCGCATATGACGTCATCCGTCGAGCTCTTGAAGCGCGCCGTGCGCGGCGTGTTCGCGCGGTTTTTCCTGCTGATCGCGGTGGTCCTGATCGCGCGCGCGCTGGTGCGGGCCGCGCCGATCGCGCGCTGCGACGGCGCCTTCACGCGCCTCGATTCGGTGGAGAGCTGCGGCGCATGCGGCGTGCGCTGCGCGGCGGTGCACGCCTCGGCCGCGTGCATCGAGGGGCGCTGCGTGCTCGCCTGCGAGGCCGATCACGCCGACTGCGATGGCCATCCGGGCAATGGGTGCGAGGTCGACTTGAAGAGCGATCGCGCCCACTGCGGGAGCTGCGTGCGGAGCTGCGGCGGCGCGCGCTGCGCCGCGGGGAGCTGCGTGGCGCGGCGCATGGGCAACGGCAAGAAGATCGCGGCGGACGCGAGCGCGGTGTACGCGTTCGGCGAGAGCGTGGTGCGGTACCCGCTCGATGGAAGCGAAGCCTCGGTGCTGACGTCGGATGCGTCACCGCCGGCCTCGACCGCGGAGCGCGCGGCGGGCTCCGTGCGGCTCGTCGACGGCGAGGTGATCTACACGGCGGAGGCGGCGCCCGGCGGCGGCGCGGCGGTGCGGCGCGCGCCGAAAAGCGGGGGCGAGGTGGTGACGGTGGTCACGCATCCGTATGCCATCCGCGATCTGGCGGTCAACGCGACGCACGTGTTCTGGGTGGACGAGCGAGATCGGATCTTCATGGCCCCGAAGACGTTGCGCTGAGCGCGCCGTCGCCCGGAAATCGGCTACCGTATCCGGCCGACGGATGACTGCTGCCGCTGCCCCGCTCCTCGGCCCCGACTTCGTGCGCGAGCTCGAGGTGCTGCGCCGCCGTTTGGAGATCCGGGCGCGTTCCGGCGGCGGCGGCGAGCACCTGGCCCGGCGTCGCGGCGGGTCGGCGGAGTTTCAAGAGCACCGCCCCTACGCGCCCGGCGACGACATGCGTCGCATCGACTGGGCCGCGTACGCGCGCACCGGCGAGCCGGTGATCAAGACGTTCCGCGCCGAAGAGGACGTGGTCGCGCGCATCGTCTGCGACGCGTCGGCGTCGCTCGGCTACGGCGCGCCGCCGAAGATCGACGTCGCGCGCCGCATCGGGGCCGCGATCGGGTACATGGCGCTCGCGCGATCGGAGCGGGCGCAGCTCTTCGTCGCGGGGCGCGGCATCGCGCGCGAGCATGCGCCGGTGCGCGGTCGCGGCGGCGTGCCCGCGCTCCTGCGTGCGTTCGAGGGCGTCACCGTCGACGGCGGGACCGATCTCGGCAAGGCCGTCGACACCGTGGTGCAGAAGAGCCATCGGCCGGGGATGCTGGTGGTGGTCTCCGATTTCTTCGATCCGGGGCCCGTCACCGCGGCGCTCGGCCGCGCGGTGGCCGCGGGGCACGACGTGGTGCTCGCGCAGGTGGTCGCGCCTGATGAGATCGAGCCCGATTGGGAGGGTGATTTCGCGCTCGAAGATGCGGAGACCGGTGCGCTCGTCGAGGTGACGATGGATGCCGCCGCCATCGAGGCGTACGTGCTTCGCTTCGCCGGCCTCTGCGAAGAGCTGCGGGCATTTGCGCGGAGGCACCGTGCCGCATACGTGCGGGTGCGGACCGACGAGCCGCTCGAAGGCGCGGTGCGGCGGCTCGTGGCGAGGAGCGTCGACTGACATGGGATCGATCCCGATCGCGCCCCTCTTCGCGGCGTCGGCCAAGTCGGCCGTGCTCGAGCTGCTGGCGCCGGCGGGGCTCGGGCTGCTCGGGCTGCTGGCGCCGCTCATCGTCCTCTACATCCTCAAGATCAAGCGCAAGCGGCGCGTCGTCGCCTCCACGTGGCTCTGGGGCGCGGCGCAGCGGGATCTGATGGCGAAGGCGCCGTTCAAGCGCCTCATCGCGCAGGTTCCGCTCTTCGTGCAGGCGGCGGCGCTGGTGCTGCTCGCGCTCGCGTTGGCGCGGCCGGCGACACGGGGGCGCGAGATCAGCGGCGATCACGTGGCCATCATCCTCGACGTGAGCGCGTCGATGTCGGCGCGCGCGGATGGGACGGCGGAGGGCACGGAGACGCGCCTCGATCTGGCCAAGCGCGCGGCCAAGGACATCCTCGCTTCGCTCGCGCCGGGGAGCGACGCGCTGGTGCTCGAGGCCGGCCACGATGCGCGCCTGCTCGCGCCCATCGATCGCGACACCGTGCGGCTCGCGGCGGCCGTCGATCGCGTGACGGCCCGCGACGTGGAAGGCGATCTCGGGGCCGCCGTGGCGCTCGCCGTCGATCGCTTGCGGCAGCTCGGCGGATCGCGCCGGGTGATGGTGATCACCGACGGCAACCTGGCGCGGCCGGGCGCGCTCTCCGGCGCAGCGCTGCCCGTCGAAGTGATCAAGGTGGGCGCGCCCGCGGACAACACGGCCATCGTGCGCGTCGACGTCCGCGCGGGCACCGATCCGGCGAAGGGCACGGAGCAGGTGCAGGGCTTCCTCGTGGTGCAGAACTACGGGAAGGCGCCGCGGCCGCTCTACATCACGATGCACCTCGCCGGCTCCACCGACGTGCTCGCGTCGCGGCGCGAGCTGGTGCAGCCGGGCGAGCGCCGCGCGGTGCAGCTCGATTTCCATCCGACGCCCGGCGATTACCGCAAGGGCCTCGTCTTCGAGATCTCGCCGCACGACGCCATGCCGGTCGACGACGTGGCGTACGCGCGCGTCCCTGCCGGCGACAAGCTGCCGGTGTACCTCGCCGGCGCGTCGCCTTGGATCGAGCGCGCCGTCGCGGCCGATCCGATGGTCGATCTGCGGAGCGGCACCGTGGCCGAGCTCCTCGGCGAGAAGCTCGATCTCGAGACCTTGGTGGTCGTCGACGGCGCGTGCCCGCCCGCGCTTCCGGGCGGTGATCTGCTCATCGTTCATCCTCCGCCGGGGAGGTGCGCGGGCACGTTGGTGGGCGCGGCCGTCGATCGACCGGAGCTCACGTCGTGGGAGAACGCCGATCCGCGCCTGCGCTTCCTCACGCTCGACGGCGTGCACGTGTCGCGCGCCAACCTGCTCGAGCCCGAGGGCGCGTCGCAGCGGCTCGTGAACGCGCGGCAAGGCACGATCGTCACCGACATCTCCACGAGCACGCGCTCGGGCACGCTGGTGGGCTTCGACGTCGGCGACAGCGACTGGCCGCTCAAGGCGAGCTTCGTGCTGTTCGTGCGCAACCTCTTGGAGCAGGCGCGCGCGCACCGCGCCCGCGGGATCACCGGCCCGGCGCGCGCGGGCGAGCCGATGCGCATCACCGTGCCGGCGACGGCGACGCACCTCGAAGCGTCGGGCCCCGCAGGCGAGAAGGTCGAGGTCTCGCAGCGCAGCGGTCTCGCGGTGATCCCGGAGATCGCGCGCGCCGGCTTCTACCTCTTGTCGTGGCAAGGGCCGCAGGCCGGATCGACACTGGTGCCGGCGAACCTCACGAGCGCGGCCGAGAGCGATCTCACGCCGCGGCCGCTCGCGGTGGAGGCCGGCAACGTGACGGTGTCCGCCGCGACGCAACCCGATGCGCACAACGAGTGGACGTGGGTGCTCGCGCTGATAGCGCTCGGGCTCGTGGTCTTCGACGTCTGGTGGCTGACGCGTGATCCGCGCGCGGCTTCGCCCGTGGCCGCGCCTTCCGCCATCCGCCCGCGCATGCCGGAGAGGAAGCGCGCATGATCCCGGCGCCCGTCCTCCGCCACCTGCCGATCGTCGCGCTCGTCGTGGGCCTCCTCGCGTTCGCGTGGCTCGTGCGCATCGCCGTTGCGCGCGTCGGGCTCGCGCGCCGTCCGGTGTTGCTCGCAGGCATGATCGTGGGCGCGCTCCCCGCGCTCTATGTCGGTCTCGTCTGGGCCCGCGTCGTCTCCGACGTGTACCTCCGCCTCGCGCGTCCATGGGTCGCGTTGCTCGCGCTCGGGGCGACCTCGTTCATCGCGTGGCGCCTCGCTTCGCGTCGTCCGCTGGCGGGACCGTGGCGCATTCGGCTCGGCGATCTGCTCACGATGGCGGCCGCGATCGCCGCCGCGCTTTCGGCCGCGGGGCCGGCCATCGGGCGGCCTTTGGATCGCATGTCGATCCTCGTCGCCGTCGATCGCAGCCGATCGATCGATCTGGTGCCGAACGCCGAGCAGCGCATCCGGCAAGAGCTCGCGGTCGCCGAGCTGTCCATGCGCGAGGACGATCGCATCGGCGTGGTCGCCTTCGCCGCCGACGCCGCGACCGAGGATCCGCCGCGCCCGCGCTCGGATCTCGCGGCCCCGCAGCGCGTCGCGGTGGGTCGCGATGGGACCGATCTCTCGTCCGCCCTCCGCCGCGCGCTGGCCGAGGTGCCGCCCGACTCGGCCGCGCGCATCGTGCTGCTCACCGACGGCGTGGCCACGCGCGGGGACACGATGTCCGCGGCCGCGGCTGCGGTGGCCGCGGACATCCCCGTCGACGTGGTCCCGCTCGAGCAGCGCGCGGTGCCGGACGTGCGCGTCGTCGCGCTGCGCGCGCCCGCGCGGGCCGATGAAGGCGAGGCCATGGATCTGCGCCTCGTCACCTCGTCGCCGGCGCCTGCGGACATCGAGGTGCGCCTGCGTCGCGATGGTCAGCTCGTCGCCCGCGCACGCGCCTCCATCGCGGCCGGCGAGGACGTGCTCCGCCTCCGCGAGACGGCGCCCGGCGCGGGCCTGCACCGCTACGACGTCGAGATCAGCGCGCTCGATCCCAAGCTCGACGAGTCGCCCGAAGACAACAGCGGCAGCGCCTTCGTGCGGGTGCGCGGGCAAGCCGCGGCCCTCGTCCTCGAGGGCGACACCGGCAAGGGTGCCTTCATCGCCCGCTCGCTCGAGCAAGGCGCGTTCCGCGTCGATCAATCGAACGCCACCGGCGTGCCCGCGGATCTCGGCGGCCTCGCCGGCTACGACGTGGTCGTCCTCTCGGACATCCGCGCCAGTGATCTCTCGCCCGGCCAGATCGACGCGCTCGCCAGCTACGTGCGCGATCTCGGGGGCGGCCTGGTGCTCATGGGCGGCGATCGCAGCATGGGCCCGGGCGGCTTCGCGCGGACGCCGCTCGAAGAGGTCTCGCCCGTCTCGTTCGATCTCAAACAAGAGCGCCGCCGCGCGAGCCTCGCCGAGGTGATCGGGATCGACATCTCCGGCTCGATGGGCGCGAAAGCCGGCGGCTACACCAAGCTCGAGCTCGCCAACGAGGCGGCCGCGCGATCCGCTGCGCTCCTCGGCGCCGGCGATATGCTGGGCGTCGAGCACGTCGACACGAGCGTGAAATGGAGCGTGCCGCTCGGGCCCATCACCGACAAGGACGCGGTCGACAAAGCCATTCGCAGCGTGGGCGTGGGCGGCGGCGGCATCTTCGTCGACATCACGCTCGACGCTGGATACGCCGCGTTGGAGAAGGCGACGGTCAACCTCAAGCACATGCTGCTCTTCGCCGATGGATCGGACGCCGAGCGCATGACCGGCTGCCGCGCCAAGGTCGAGACCGCCCTCCGCCGCGGCATCACCACCAGCGTGGTCGCGCTCGGCAACGGCTCGGACGTGCCCGAGCTCGAGCTCCTCTCCCGCCTCGGCAACGGCCGCTTCTATTTGATCGAAGACGCCACGCGCCTCCCCGCGGTCTTCGCGCAGGAGACCATCCTCGCCTCGCGCTCGGCCATCGTGGAGAAGACCTTCCGCGTCGATCGCGGCGTGCCTTCGTCGGCCACGGCGGGCATCGCCTTCGAGGAGGCGCCTCCGCTCAAAGGCTACGTGGTCACGATCCCGAAGGGCCGCGCCAGCGTTCACCTCCGCGGGCTCGACGGCGATCCCATCTTGGCCACGTGGTCGGCGGGCGTGGGCCGCGCGGCTGCGTTCACGAGCGATCTCAAAGATCGCTGGGGCGCCGCCTGGACGACGTGGCCGGGCGCGGCGCGCATGATCGCGCAGACGGCTCGCGACGTGGCGCGCAAAGGCGAAGACGGTCGCGTGCGCCTCGAAGCGGATGCGAGCGGCGGCGAGCTGCACGTGCGCGCCACCGTGGTCGGCGACGACGGGCGCGCACAATCGTTCCGCCGGCTCCAAGTGCACGTGGCCGGACCCGACGGCTTCGCACGCGAGATGGCGCTCGAAGCGACGGGCGCCGGTGCTTACGCAGCGACGCTGCCGCTCTCGCGTCCCGGCACGTACATCGCGGTGGCGCGCGACGAGATGACCGGCGACGCCGTCGGCACCACGGGCGCGGTGCTCACCGCCGGCGAAGAGCTGCGCCCGACGGGGAGCGATCTCGCGCTCCTCGGTCGCATCGTGGAGCTCACCGGCGGGAAGAAGCGCGACACGCTCGCGGGCATCTTCGCCGACCGCGCCTCGCGTCGCTTCTCGTACAAGGACGCGACCTCGATCCTCGTGCTCCTCGCGGCCTTCGGTCTGCTGCTCGCGGTGGCCGCGCGCCGCCTCGCGCTGCCCGACGCGCTGATCGCCTTCGCATCGCGGCTCGGCGCTGCCCTGCGTCCCGCGCGGCCCGCTCCGGCGACGAGCGCGAACGCATCGGCGGACACGATCGGCGCGCTGCTCGAGGCGCGCGATCGCAGCGCCCGCGCTCGTGATGTTGCGCCGCCTGCCGCCGCGCGCGCCACCACGCCGCCATCCACGACCACGACGACGATCGCGCCGATCGCACAGAACCCTGCCGCACCCCCGGCGCGACCTCCGCGCGGGGCACCGCAGGCGCCCGTGGATCAAGCCTCGGGGCGGCCGCTCACCGCGGCCGAGATTCTGCTCGCGCGCCGCAAAGGGAAGGGCCCGTGAGCCGCGTCGCCGGCGATCGAGCCGGCGACGAAAACCCACTCGTCGACGCGATGTTGCGCTACGCGCGCCACGCTTCCGCGAGCGCCAGCGTCCGCGCGTTCTCGGGCACGCGCTCGAGGAAGCTCGCGCGCATCCCGGCGTCTTCGATGTTCGCGGCCCGCGTGAGCAACAGATCCCGCGCCGCGCCGATCATCACGCGAGCTCGCTCCACGTTGCCGTTCGCGTGCAGCGCTTCGGCATGCACGAGCCGCGCGAACGCGTGCCGCGGTCCCAGCACCTCGTGCTTCAGGTACACCGCCATGGCCTGCTCGGCGGTCGCGAGCGCTTCCTCCACGCGCCCCTGCGCGAGCAGGACGGCCGCGCGGAGCGCTGTCCCATGCATGCGATCGAGCGGCATCAGCTGCGGTAAGGCCATGGCCGCGTGGACCTCGGTCTCGGCATCGCCGAGCTCGCCTGCGCGCAGGAAGATCTCGGCCAAGGCCAAGCGAGCCTGCCCCTCGTAGCGGGGCGTGTTGCGCGCGCGCGATCGCTCGATGAGCCGGCGCGGCACCTTCTTGGCCTCTTCGATCTCGCCCTGCTCGGAGAGCACGTGCGCGAGGTAGAGCTCGCGCAGCACTGATCCCAGCGCGAACTCTTCGTCCGCGACCATCGTCGCCGTGAGCTCGTACTTGGCGCGATCGTGCATCCCGAGGGACCACGCGTTCCCCCCGAGCGCGAAGCGCGCGAGCAACATCCCCCGCGAATGGTTCGCCTCCTCGAAGGTCGCGAGCGCGGCCTCGCCCCACGCGAGCCCGGCCCACGGCTCGCCGAGCGCGAGCGTGCGCCGCGTGCTCCGCGTCATGTGCAGCCAGCCGCGCGCCATCAGGTTGCTCGAAGCGGCACCCTCGACGATGGCCACCATGCGATCGTGACGCGCCGTCGCGTCCGCGAAGCGGCAGTTCCAATCGAGGATGAACACCGCCGTCGCCAACGCGAGGACCACCGCGCTCGCGGCTTCGGGCGAGGGATCGGCGCTCTCCAACGTGCGCACGATCTCGAGGAACAGCTCGATGTTCCCCCGCCGCATGGCCTCGCCGAGCTGCGCCCGCCGGGCGGTGGCCCAGGGTGCGCTGCCGGGTGGAGAGATCGCGATCGTCTCTTCTCCGTAGCGCGCGGCCGTGTCCCAGTCGTCGCGCCACGAGTGCGCTTCGCAGAGCAGGGCCAAGAGGAGCATGCGCATGTCGTCGGGCACGCCGACGTCGAGCCCGCGCCGCGCCATCGCCATGGCCGCGTCGGTGTCGTTGCCCCAGAGCGCCTGCTGCGCCGCGCGCGTGTAGAACGCGCCGGCGCGATCGGGCTGTCCGCCGCGCTCGAAGTGCTCCGCCAAGAGCGCGGCCTCGTGCTCGCCGCGCTGCTCGAGCCACTCGCCCGCGAGCCGATGACCGAGCGTGCGATCCTCGTCCGTGAGCATCGCGTACGCGCCCTCGCGCAGCAGCGCGTGGCGGAACACGAGCTCGGGCTCGCCTTCGAAGCGGCTCGACGCCCGGCGCACCAAGATCTCCTGCGCCGTCAACGCCTCCAGCCAAGGTCCGAGCGACCACGCCGTCGCCTCGCCTAAGAGCGCCGCGACGCCGCCCGGCCACAGCACGTCGCCGAACACGCTCGCCGCGCGGAGGATGCGCCGCGCCTCCGTATCGAGGCCCGCGAGGCGCGCCTGCACCATCGCGAGCACCGTCTCCGGCAGCGCGCCTTCCTCGGCCTCGCCTTGCGCCACCGAGCGAATCAGCTCCTCCAGATAGAACGCGTTCCCCGCAGCCTGCGCCGCAACCCGGTCGCAGGTCTTCGTATCCGTCGCGTCGCCGAGCACCTGCCGCACGAGCGAGACGCTCGCCCTCGTCGTGAGCGGGTTCAGCCGGAACATCTGCACGTTGCGCCGCTGAAAGAGCCCGGGAAAGAGCTGGTGAAGCTCCGGCCTCCCGAGCGCGAGCACCATCCACGGCCGGTGCTCGAGCGCGCCCAGCGCGGCGTCGACGAAGCGCACCGTCGAGAGATCGCCCCACTGCAGATCTTCCAGCACCAAGATCAACGGGTGCGCCGCACACTCGGCCGCGAGCAGGCCTTCCCACGCGCGGTTCATCTGCTCGGCCATCAAAGGTGGATCCGCGCGCGCCGCGGTCAGCGCGGGGCTCGCGTCCTCCGTCGATCCCACGCCCACGAGCTCCGCGAGGAACTCGGTCCATCGCGCGGCGTCCGCCGGTGCCGCGTGTCGTGCGACCCGCTCCGCCACCTTCCTTCGCTGGACTTCCAGCGGCTCGCCTTCGCGGATCCCAGCCGCCCCGCGCAGCGCCTGACCGAGCAGACCGAGGGCCGAACGGGCGCGCGTCGCCTCGCCGCTGCCGATCCAGATCTCCACCGTCGGATCGATGGCGCGGAAGATCCCGAGCAGCTCGTGCGCGAGCCGTGATTTCCCCATCCCCGCGGCGCCGGTCACCACCACCGCGGAGGCCGCGGGCGTCTCCACGCACTCGCTGAAGAGCTGCCCGATCGAGGACAGCTCCCAATCGCGACCCACCATCGCGGTCGGCTTGCCCAGCAGCGTGCGCGCCCCGAGCGTCACCTCGCGCGTCCCGAGCAGGGCCAGCATCCCGCCCGAGCGACGCACCTCGAACCGCGCCTCCACGAGCGGCGCCGTGTCCTCGTCGATCGCGATCCACGAAGGCGGCGGCCGTCGCTCCTGCGCGGCGTCGACCGCGGCCGCGATGCTCCGCGCCAGCATCTCGGCGGCGCGCTCGATCATGCCGCCGGCCGGCATGCGCCCCGCGATCTCGGTGTGACCCGTGACCAGCGCCATCGGCGTGCCCGGCAGCACCGCGCGCAGCGACAGCGCGCAGCGCGCCGCGCTCACCGCTTGATCCGTCGCCGCCGCCGCGCCCTCCAACATCACGACCCGCGTCCCATCGGAGAGCCGCGCGAGGCGGCCACCGTGCTCGCGCACCAGCGGCTCGATCATCGGGCTGCGCGCGGCGTCCTCGCCGGCGGCGATCAGCAGCACGGAGACCACGCGCCGCTCCTCCGACGTGAGCGAGAGCCGCGGCGCCGGGCTCGCGTGCACCTTGAGCGTCGCTTCGCCCGCGAGCTCCGCCTCGAGCTCACCGAGCAACGCCGCGACCTCCGTCGCCGATCGCGGCCGCTGCTCCGGATCTTTCTCCAGGAGGTGGTGCACCACCGCGGCGACCTCGTTCGGCACCGCGGGCCGCAGATCGGTGATGGCCGGCGGATCGTCGAGGATCACCTTGGTCATCACTTCGACTGCGTGCGACCCTTCGAAAGGCGCGTGCCCCGTCAGGCATTTGAAGAGCACGCAGCCGAGCGCGAAGAGATCCGCGCGCGCCCCGATCTCCCGATCACCGCGCGCCTGCTCCGGCGCCATGTACGCCGGCGTGCCCACCACCATGCCGGTGAGCGTGAGCTGGTTCGACGAGGCCGCCGATCGCGCCAGGCCGAAGTCGATGACTTTGACCTGCTCCACGCTCCCGTTGCAGAGGAAGATGTTCCCCGGCTTCACGTCGCGGTGCACGAGCCCCGCGGCGTGCACGACGGAGAGCGCCTCGGCCACGCGCCGCCCCAGCGCCACCGCCTCGTGCACCTCGAGCTTGCCGCGCTGGAGGCGGGCCCCGAGATCTTCGCCGTCGAGCCACTCCATGACGAGGTACGGATCGCCGGCGACGGGCACCCCGTGCGCCACGTAGCGCACCAAGCTCGGGTGGCGGAGCTGCGACAGGATCCGAGCTTCACGCGCGAAGCGCGCATCCACGGCGTCGTCGATGGCGCGCAGCACCTTGACCGCCACGCGCTCACCGCTCTCGGTATCACGCGCTCGGAACACGGTGCCGGCGCCACCTTGGCCGGCCTGCTCTTCGATCTCGAAACGTCCTGCGATCTTGCGCGCCATGCGCTCCTCGACACCGCCACCGTACAGCGGAAGGCGCTCGCTCGTTGACGCAAATTTGCGGTACGTGCTCCGATCGAGCCATGTCGATCTTCGTCCTGATTCATGGGGCATTCAACGGTGGGTGGTGCTGGAAGCATGTCGCACGTCGGCTGCGCTCCGCCGGCCACGACGTCTTCACGCCGTCGCTCACGGGCTGCGCCGAGCGCAGCCACCTCCTCGCCCCCAACATCGGTTTGAGCACGCACGTGCAAGACATCGTCAACGTCCTCGAATTCGAAGACCTCGAGGGCGTGATCCTCGCCGGGCACAGCTCGGCCGGCGTGGCCGTCACCGCCGCGGCCGATCGCGTCCCCAAGCGGGTTTCCAAGCTCGTTTACGTCGACGCCGCCGCCCCGGAGAATGGCCAGAATGCGACCGGCGCCTTCGCCGACGGCACCGCTTCGGTTCTCGCGAGCATGGTGGAGGGCCAGAAGGACAGTTGGCTCCTACCCCCATTGCCCCTCGCGGCCGAATCCATCGTCGAGCCCGATCACGTGGCCTGGGTCGCGTCCAAACGCATACCCTTCCCGCTCTTGGTTTTGCAGGAGCCATTGCGTCTCACGAGCGACGCCGTGCACCGCATTCCCAAGGCCTACATCTATGCCAAACAGCGTGATGCGCTGATTGCGACGTTCGGCGTCGACCCGCTCAAACCATTCTCCGATCGCGCCCGCCACGACCCCGATTGGCGCTTCCTCGAAGTCGACGCCGGCCACGGCCTCATGATCACCGCACCCGACGCCGTCACCGACGCCCTCCTCGAGCTCGTTTGAATCTCAGCCCTCTCAGTCCCGGGAGAGGGCTGCGCGCCCTCTCCCCCGAACGGGCAAAGCCCATTCGGGGCCCCCACACCCCGCACCACCCGCGCCATCTTGGGCGTCGTGGCGCTTCGGGCCTCGCGTTGGCTTTCTCGGTCAGCCTCTCAGCCGACGGCCGCGCGCAATCGCTCCACCAGCGGCCGAATCGTCGCGGCCCGGAGCTTGTAGGCCGCGCGATTGGCAATCAGGAGCGTGCTGACCTCGGCCACCGTCTCGACGATCTCCAAATCGTTGTCGCGCAACGTCGCGCCCGTCTCGACGATGTCGACGATGGCGTGCGACAGCCCCACGAGCGGCGCCAGCTCCACCGAGCCGTGCACCGCAATCACCTCCGCCTGCACACCCTTCTTGGCGAAGTGATCGGCGGCGACGCGCGGGTATTTCGTGGCGATGCGGGGCACGTCGGGCAAGGTCGCGCCGCGCGGCGCGGCCACCGCGAGCCGGCAGCGACCGATGCCGAGGTCCACCGGGGTGTAGAGATCGTGCTTCTTTTCCAGCAGCGTATCGCGCCCCGAAACACCGATGTCCGCGGCCCCGTACTCCACGTACGTGGGCACGTCGTCGGGCTTGAGGAAGACCCACGAGAGCGCGCCGTCCGGCGACGGTCGCACCAAACGCCGATCGTTCTCGAAGAGCGGCGCCGTGTCGATCCCGGCCTTCGTCAGCAGCGGCGCCAGCGCGCCCAAGATGCGGCCCTTGGGGACGGCGACGATCAGGGGGCGCGTGCCGGCGGTCATCCCGCTTCGCCCTGAATGCGTGTCGTGTCCGCGCCGACGGCCGCGAGCTTCCGCTCCATGTGCTCGTAGCCGCGGTCGAGGTGATAGACGCGCAGCACGTCCGTCTCGCCTTCGGTCGCCATCAGGCCGGCGATCACGAGCGACGCGCTGGCCCGCAGATCGGTGGCCATCACCTTCGCGCCCGAGAGCGGCTTGCCGCCGTAGACGTGGGCCGTGTGCCCATCGACGTCGATCTCGGCGCCCATGCGCGCGAGCTCGGGCACGTGCATGAAGCGGTTCTCGAAGATCTTCTCGTGGATGCGCGAGTGCCCCTTGGCCTGGAGCATCAGCACCATGAACTGCGCCTGCATGTCGGTGGGGAAGCCCGGGTGCGGCGCGGTGGTGATGTCGACCGGGCGGATCGTCTGATCCGGCGGGCGCACCACGCGCACCGCCGTCCCCTGCCGGCTCACCTCGATCCCACACGAGCGCATCTTGGCCGCGAGGGCCTCCAGATCTTCGAGCGGCGCGCCTTCGATGAGCACGTCGCCGCCGGCCGCGGCCGCCGCGACCATGTACGTCCCGGCCTCGATCCGATCGGAGATGATCGCGTGATCGAAGGGCTCCAGCCGATCGCGACCCTCGATGTGGATCACGTCCGTGCCCGCGCCGTCGACGGCCGCGCCCATCTTGTTGAGCACGCGGGCGAGCTCCTCGACCTCGGGCTCGCGCGCGCAGTTCACCAGCGTCGTCCGGCCCTTCGCCAGCGCGGCGGCCATCATCAGGTTCTCGGTGCCGGTCACCGTCGGCATGTCGAAGACGACCTCGTTGCCGCGGAGGCGCTTGCACTCGGCCACGATGTAGCCGCGGTTCAGCGTGATCTTGGCGCCCAGCGCCTCAAGGCCCTTGAGGTGCTGATCGACGGGGCGCGATCCGATCTGGCAGCCGCCCGGGAGCGAGACCTTGGCGCGACCGAAGCGCGCGAGGAGCGGGCCGAGCACGAGGATGCTCGCGCGCATCTGCTTCACGAGCTCGTACGGCGCCTCGGGGCGCACGTCGCCCGGCGTCGCGACCTTCACCATCGGCGGATCGCACTCAACCTTGCAGCCGAGGAACCGCAGGAGCGCGGACGTGGTGTCGATGTCGCGCAGCTTCGGCACGTTGCGGAGCAGGCTCTCTCCCTCGGAGAGCAGCGTGGCGCAGAGGATGGGGAGCGCTGCGTTCTTCGCGCCGCTCACCGGGATGATGCCGTGAAGGGGCTTGCCCCCGCGGATGCGGATCGCGTCCATGGCCGACGCTATGGCACGGCCTTTGGAAAAACGCGACAATCTCGCGGTCGCCTCGCGCCGGCTGCCCCGTCCCTCCTCAGAGGCCCGCCGCCCGTGCCCGTGTCGCTGCAAACAGGGAGCCCGTTTTGCCCGGCCCTGATCTACCCTCGGCGCGACCATGCGCACCCGCGCCTTCCTCGCCGCCGCCGCGCTGCTCTCGATCGCGCCGGCGGTGGTCCGCGCCGCCGACCCGGTCCCATCGTTGAACCTGCGGAACTTCCGCGCGCCCATCGATCCGGCCTCCGGCGTCTTCGTGCAGCCCGCCGAGGCGCCGGCCACGGGGGAGTGGAACGTCGGGCTCTTCTTCTCGTACGCCTACCGCCCCATCACGCTCCGCGACGCGAAGACCAACGACGTCGCCGTGAAGGTCCTCTCGCACCAGATCACGACCGACGTCGTCGCCAGCATCGGCTTCTGGAATCGCCTGCAAATCGGCTTCGATCTGCCCGTCCTCCTGTTCCAGTCCGGCGACACGCCGAGCGCCGTCTCCACGCGCGCCCTCGGCGACTACACGGTCCCCGGTCAGGCCTTCGGGGATCTCGGCCTCGTCGCCAAAGGCACCCTCGTGCGCCCCACGGCCGGTGATCTCGGCGGCTTCGCGCTCGCCCTCGACGAGCGCTTCACCGTGCCCACGGGTGATCCGAAATCGTTCCTCGGCGAAGGCGTGGTCACGAGCGAGACACGCCTCCTCGGCGAATACCGCTTCCCCATGATTGGCATCCACGGCGTGCTCGGCTTCAAGGCCCGCGGCCATCAAGTGGACTTCGCCTGCAATGCCGTGGGCGCGGCCGCCTGCACGAGCCGCTTCGGCCACGAGCTCCCCTTCGGCCTCGGTGTCACCTTCATCCCCAAGGCCATTGGCATCGACGAGCAGGGCCGCATGACGTGGTACCTGGAGATGCACGGCCAGCTCCCGGTCGCGCCGCAGGCACCATTCTCGAGCACCGCGGCCACCTCGCTGCGCCTCGACGCGGCGGCGCGCTTCGCCGTCGGCGGTGACGTCTCCATTCTCGCCGGCGTGCAGACCGCCCTCCTCGCCGGCGTCGGCGACGCGCCCTTCAAAGGCATGCTCTCCGTCTCGTGGGCGCCGCGCACCCACGACAAGGACGGCGACGGCGTCCCCGACGACGCCGATCTCTGCCCCGATTTGCCCGAGGATCGCGACGGCTTCCAGGACGCCGACGGCTGCCCCGACACCGACAACGACGGCGACGGCGTCCCCGATCGGGAAGACCGCTGCCCCAACACCAAAGAAGATCAGGACGGCTATCAAGACACCGACGGCTGCCCCGATCCCGACAACGATCAAGACAAGATCCTCGACGCCGAGGACGCCTGCCCGAACGAGGCCGGCGCGCCCAATCCCGATCCGAAGAAGAATGGTTGTCCCGTCCACGACAAGGACGGCGACGGCATCGCCGACGACACCGACGCGTGCCCCGACGCCGCCGGTCCGGCCAACGCGAACCCGCAGATTCATGGGTGCCCTTCGGATCACGACGCCGACGGCGACGGCATTCCCGATATCGACGACGCCTGTCCCAAGGTGAAGGGCGTGCGCTCCGCCATTGCGAAGGAGAATGGTTGTCCCGATCTCGATCCGGACAAGGACACCTTCCTCGGCGACGCCGACAAGTGCCCGAACGAAGCCGAGACGTGGAATGGTTTCCAGGACGACGACGGCTGCCCCGACGAGGCGCCGCGCAAGGCGCGCCCGCTCCTCGTGCTCAAGGAAAAGAAGGACGCGTTGCCCACCGTCGAGATCGCGTCGCCCCTTCGTTTCACGGCCGCGAACGAGGTGGAGGCCGCGAGCCAATCCACGCTTCGCGCGCTCGCGGCCGAGCTCGGAAAGCACCCCGAATGGAGCGTGCGCGTCGGCGTCCGCATTTCGCCGAAGGAAGGCGAGGCCGTCGCGGAGGCGCGCGCCAAGGCCATCGTGGCCGCGCTGCGGAAGCACACCCGCAATGAGAAGGCCGCCGAGATCACGCCTTGGAACGACGTGAAGGCAGCGCCGCGCGCGGCCGAGCACGGGATCGGGTTCGTCCTCGTCGGACCGATTGCAGCGACCGACAAGCAAGCGCCCGCCGCCCCGCGTCCGGCAGCGCCGAAGCCCGCGAAGAAGAAATGAGCGCAATGGTTGCGCCTCGGGTTTTCTCCCGACTGAACGTGCGGCGGTGTGTGTGTCTCAAACCGGGCATGTGGCAGCAAGAGCGCGCTGATGCCCCGAAATTGACGAGGAAAAGGGACTAGACACCGAAATCGAAATTGCGTAGGGTCCGCCTCACAATTGCCGTTCGCCCCGTTTGATTGCGGAGGCGTCATCGACTCGACGAGCGCTCGACCTTGGAGCGCGAGGGAGCTTCACGATGGCTGCTGGTCGCGATGCGGAGCTAGAGCACACCCCGGGCTACATCTCAGAGCCTCCTCCCCCGAGCGGCCCTGTTTCCGGGCCGTATCCGTCGCGGAGCACGAGCGAAGGGCCATCGAGCAGCCCGTCGTCAGGCATCCTCGGGAGCAGCCTGTTCCAGAGCGATGCCGGCCCCGGCTACTGGATCCAGGACGAAGGCGCGCTCGCCTTGGAGTTCGTCGGTCACGACGCTCCGGCGCCGGCCACCGTCGTGCGCCTGAGCCCCGAGGGTGTTTGGTTCTCGCGGAGCGCGTCGACCGACTATCGCTTCCAGATGCGCACGCAGGTGTTCCTGCGCGCGGGCGACGAGCGCATCGGGCCGCTCCAAGGCCGCATCGTCCAGCTCGGCCTGCGTGGTCGCGCGCCGCTCCTCGGCCTGCGCTTCGCGCCGCTGTCCTTGCCGCTCGCGCAGCAGTTCCTCGGCGTGCTCAACCAGCTCGTCGCCGAGGGCCGCGCCAAGCCCGCCGTCACAGGCCTGCCGCTCAAGGAAGAGATCCTTCGCCAAGATCGGATCATCGCGCTCCTCACGACGCTCGCGGGCTCCGAAGAATGGGGCACCGTCGTCGGCGTCGACGGCGCGCGCGCGAAGATCAGCGAGGTCGTGCAAGAGGGCCTCGTTCATTGGTCGTACGACGGCGAGCTCCCCGCGGGCCCCGCGCTCATCGAGATCAGCGGCTACAACTCCGTCTATCGCATGTACCTCGACGGCCTCCGCGCGGTGGCCGGCGGCTTCTTGAGCGCGCTGCCCTCGCGTGTGGAGCGCATTCGTCACCGCTGGTTCCGCCGCGGCCGCGTCAGCGAGAAGTGGACGGTCGAGTTCCTCCACCCGCTGTGGAACGTGCCGGTGGTTCGTCGCGAGCTGCGTGACGTCTCGTTCGGCGGCATCGCGTTCACCTGCGATCTCGAAGAGGACCTCGTCTTCCCCGGCCTGCGCCTCCCGCTGCTCAAGATCACCGGGCCCTCGGGTCAGTCGGTGCAGCTCAATGGTCAGGTCCGCTTCATCCGGCCGGCCATCGGCGATCGCCCGGCGGTCTGTGGGATGAGCGTGAAGCCCTCGTTCCCCGAGGACGAGGACGCGTGGACGCAGTTCGTGCTCCGCACGCTCAACGCCAACACCGACAGCGGTCCCGAGTGGACCGAGAAGATGTGGGAGCTCTTCAACACGTCGGGGTACTTCAACCTCTCCGGCAAGACCCCGCACGAGTTCGACGAGCTGAAGCGCAGCTTCTGTGTCGTGGCCGAGAAGACCTCGTCCGAGTCGCGTCTCTCCTGTCAGGCCGTGTGGCCGTCGGAGCGCGGCGTCGAGGCTTCGTGCTCGGTCGTGAAGGCCTACGAAGGCACGTGGATGTTGCACCAAGTCGCGAAGCGCCGGGGCGGCGGCTTCAAGCCCGGTGGCCAGGTGGCGCACGTGCTTCGCGAGATCTACCTCCGCTCGTTCGAGCACGCTCAGGCCGATCCCGATTTCCGTTGGGCCATCTCGTACGTCGAGGCGAGCGTTCCGTGGATGCAGCGGTCCCATATCGCGTTCGCGGCGCAGCACGAGGCCAGCGATATGGCAATGGCGCTCCCCTTCCGATTGATGGAGGCGGTGTGCTCGGAGCGCGGTGAGATTGGCAACGTGCGCTACGACATCTCGCCGATGTCGGCGGGCGAGCGGATCATCCTCCTCAGCTCCATCGCGCAGTCGAAGCCCGTGCCGTACATCGAGTCACTCGATCTCGTGCCGAGCCGCTTCCAAATGGGTGAGACCGAGCGCCGTTGGGGCGACGCGGCCCTCGATCGCCGCCGCATCACGCTCGTCGCCCGCGAGGGGACGCGCGCGGTCGCGGCCGCCGTGCTCGAGACGGGCGACATCGGGACGAACCTCTTCCGTTTGCTCGACGGCGTGCGCCTCTTCCCGCTCGCGTCCGATGGACACGAGGCCTTCCCGGCGCTGCTCGACGCTGCGCGTACCTGGTATGCGGACCGCGGCCGGGCCTCCTTCATCTACTTCTGGGAGGACCTGCACCGCGAGGAGCACACGCGGATGGCGCGCCTTCGCGATCTCGGCGAAGGCTGCTTCTGGGCCGTCTCCGCGGACCTCTTGCCCGAGTTCCTCGAATTCGTTTTCGAGCGCACGGCGCGGCGTCCGGTGCAGGCAGTCCCTGCGGGTCGTGTGGTCGCCGAGCGCTGGTGAATTGCGTCCACGCGGTTGTCTGACGCGATTGGCAACGGAGAGGGTCTTGTGTAGCCTCTGCGCTGGAGGACCGTCATGCCGACCATGGCCTGCCAGAGGGTACGCTCAGTCATCCTGCTCATTCATGGTGCGGACACACCCACGCAGCCGGAGTGGGACGAGTATCTGAAGCTCGTCGAAGACAGCCGAGGTCTCGTGACCCAGGTTTTGGTCGATTCGGCCGGTGGTGCGCCCACACCGACCATGCGCGCCGAAGTTCAGAAGCGGTACAACACATACAAGCCCAGCGCGCCTCCCGTTGCCGTTCTCTCGAACAGCATGATTGCCCGCGGCATCGTGACAGCCATTAGTTGGGGCTATGGGCGCGACAAGATTCGTGCATTTGCGCCGGGTGAGTTGGACGCGGCGCTCGACTGGCTCAAGTTGGACAGGGTCTTCGCCAATGACGTGCGCAAGACCATTCCGGTGCTGAAGAGCAAGCTCGGTTGATCTCGGCACCGCTGCCTACCGTCCGCGGAAACCTCGTAGCGCAGCGATCGTGCTGCCGGTGACGACGACGAATGAATCTCGAGAGCAAGCTCGCCGGGCTTCGTGAGCAGGCCGCCGATCAATCCGTCTTCCGACCAGTCCTCTTCGATCTCACGCGCGCCGACGATCGCCGGGCCCTCGAGGCGCTCGTCGATCGCGGCGCGATCGCGATCGTCAACGACGCGCTCGACGAGCAGCTCGGCGAGCTCCTCGCCGGCCGGACGCCCTCGCAGAAGCTGAAGCAGCCCGAGATCGACGCGCGGGTGCGCGAGCACCTCGGCGATCGCGAGCTCTCCTCCTACGGCACTTGGGTCCTCTACCCCTGGTCGCGGCGGCTCGTGCACGTGCTGCCCGAGCCCGAGTTCCGCGAGCTCAGGCATTCTCGCAATCGCTACAAGATCAAGCCCGACGAGCAGGACGTCGTGGCCACGAAGAGGATCGGCGTCATCGGCCTCTCGGTGGGCCAGGCGAGCGCGGTGACGCTCGCCCAAGAGGGCATTGGCCGCGCTTATCGTCTGGCCGATTTCGATCGGCTCTCGCTCTCGAACATGAATCGCCTCCGCACCTCGGTGGACGCGATCAACGTCCCCAAGGTCGTGATCGCGGCGCGGGAGATGTTCGAGATCGATCCGTATCTCTCCATCGAGGTGTGGCCCGAGGGCCTGACCGAAGCCAATCTCGATGTCTTCCTCACGGGCGGCGGCAAGCTCGATCTGCTCGTCGAGGAGTGCGACGATCTCTTCATGAAGGTCCTGGCCCGCGAGCGGGCCAAGGCGCTTCGGATCGCCGTGATCATGGACACCAACGAGCGCGGCATGATGGATGTCGAGCGCTTCGATTTGGAGCCGGAACGGCCTCTCCTGCACGGCCTCTTGGCGGGCATCGGCGCCGAGGACGTGAAGCGCCTCAAGACGCGCGACAAGGTGCCGTACATGGTCCGCATCCTCGGGCAGGATCTCTTCTCCGCCCGATTCGTGCCCTCGTTGATGGAGATCGACGAGACGATTGGATCGTGGCCGCAGCTCGCCTCCGGTGTGGCCCTCGGGGCCGCGCTCGTGACGGACGTCGCGCGGCGCATCCTGCTCGATCAATTCCGCGGCTCGGGCCGCTACTTCGTCGATCTCGACGAGCTCATCAAGGACGGCGCCAACGTCACGCTCGCGCCGCCCGAGCCCCTCGACGCGCCCGTGAGCCCGCTCGCGCTCGAGCCTCTTTCGCTCGAGCTGCCGAATGCGCGCGGCGAGCTTTCGCGCGAGGACATCCGGCGCATCGTCGCGCACGGCATGCAGGCGCCTTCGGGCGGCAACATCCAGCCGTGGCGCTTTCAGGCGCGCGGCACGACGCTGCGCTGCTTCGTCGACGAGAAGCGCGCCGGCGTGATGCTCGATTGGGATTGGCGCGGGACGTACTTGGCCATGGGCGCCGCCGTCGAGAACATGGCCCTCGCGGCGGGCGCCGCCGGTATCGATACCGCGGTGCGGCCCTTCCCCGAGCCGGGGAATCGCGGTGTCGTCGCCGACGTGACGTTCTCGATCGCCGGCCGCAAAGAGGCCTCTCCGCTCGTCGATTTCATCACGCGCCGCGCGACCAATCGCAAGCTCGGCAAGCGCGTGGAGCTCCCCGCCGAGCAGCGTGAAGCGCTGCGCGAGGCGGCGGCCGCCGCCGGTGGCCGGCTGCAGGTGGTCACCGATCCTCGGCAGCTCGACGTCATCGGCCACATCGTCGGCTCGGGCGATCGGGTGCGCTTCCTCTCCAAGCGGCTCCACGGCGAGCTGATGGGCGAGGTGCGTTGGACGCCGGAAGAAGTCGAGAGCACGCGCGACGGCATCGATCTCAAGACCCTCGAGCTCTCCCGCACCGATCTCGCCGCCACCCGCCTCTCGCGGAGCTGGAACAACATCCTCTTCCTGCGTGAGATCGGCGGCGGTCGCGCGCTGGAGAAGTCGGGGCGCGACGCCATCGAGGCGGCCTCCGCGGTGTGCTTCTTGACCCATCCGGGCGCGAGCCCCGAAGGCTACTTCCGCGGCGGTCGCGCGCTCGAGCGCGTGTGGCTCACCGCGACGAAGCTCGGGTTGGCCGTGCAGCCGGTGGCCGGCAGCGTCTACCTTTGGACCCGAATCGAGCACGGCGGCGGAGAGGGCCTCGCGCCCGATGAAATCGCCACCCTCCGCGCGCAGCGCGTCCGATTCCGCGAGATCTTCGAGGTCCCGTCGGACGTAGCGGAGGTGATGATGTTCCGCGTCGCCGTTGCCGATCCGCCGAGCGCCCGCTCGTTGCGCCGATCGGTGGATGACGTCCTCGTCTTCGAGGATGGTTGATGGGCGTGCCGTCGGCGCATTCCCGTGGTCTCGCGGTCGGGCATTTCCGACCGGGGGCGCGGCGCGCGCGACGGCACACGAACCGAGAATGGCTCTCCGGCGCGTCCCGCAAAAGGTGCTTCTCACCGACGCGGGCGCAGGTAGTCTAGGGTTATGCTGCCCTTGGGGCCCTTTGCCGGAATCGAAGTGAGCACGTCTGGCATCAAGGTGATGCTGGCCGGATTCGAGCTCTTTCCCTCGGTGGCGAAGCGACTCCTCGCCGCCCAAGGGGTGATCGCGCCCGGCGCCGACGGGCAGATGGCCGTGCAAGAGCGATGGATACCGCTCGACAGCTGGCTCGCCGTGCACGAGGCCGTGCGCAAGGAAATCGGCGCCAACGCGCTCTTCCGCTTCGGCAACGCCATCCTCGAGAACCCCAAATTCCCGGCCTGGATCCGCGACATCGACAGCGCGCTCGAGTCGATCGACATCGCCTACCACCGGAGCCACCGGAAGAACGGCGTGCTCATGTACGATCAAGCGACGGGCCGCATGCTCGAAGGCATCGGCCATTATCGCGCGCGCCGCGCCGCCGCTTCGCAGCGGATCGAGGTCACCTGCGACACGCCTTATCCGTGCATGGTCGAGCTCGGCATCGTCACCAAAATGGCGAGCAAGTTCGAATCGAAATCCCGCACCGAGCACGGCCCCGGCCCCTGCCGCGACAAGAACGGCAGCTCCTGCAATTACATCGTCGTCTGGTGAGGGTCACGATGGGGCCGCAAGCGGCCCCAAACCCGCGGTCACGATGGGGCCGCAAGCGGCCCCATACCCCCGGCCGGACGAGCCGGCCGTGGTGCGTGATGGAGCCGTGAGCGGGGTCAAAGCCCGTTCGGCGTAGTTCACGATGGAGCCTTGAGAGGCTTCGAGGCGTGATGACGGCGGCCGGTGGGTTGGGGCCCACCGGCCTTTGAGGGGCGTCAGCCGACGATGGGGAGGTGCTTCATTTTGCGCGGGGGGCGGCGGCCTTCGGCGCGTTCTTGCACGGCGAGGGAGTGCTCGTGCACGGTGATGGGGTTGTCGAAGGCGGGGAGAGGAAGGTCCTTGTTCTTGGCGTGGATGGGATGGCGGCCGTGGCGCTGGTACCACTCGGCGACGGTGGCGTTGGCCTTCATCTTCTCGATGATGTTTCGCCAGCCGGCGCCGGTGTTGTAGGCGCAGAAGCTGATTTCGCCGAGCTGCGTGCCGTAGGGGATGATGCACATCTCGGTGCGGCGGAAATCGTAGTTGAACAGGTCTTGGAACCACATGCCGGCCACGAAGAGGACGCGCCATTCGTAGCTCTTCGCGTCGTTCTCGCCGGCGTGGGCCGCGCCCGTCTGGCTGAGGAACTGCTTCAGGAGCGTGCGCATGTCGAAGCCCTGCGGCGCCTTCTCGGGGCGGTAATGGCGGAGCACGCTGGCCGTCACCTGCGCCAGGGTCCATTTGCGGCCGCGGCCGGCTTCGAAGATGGTGGCGAAATCGCGGAGGATGCCCTCGACGTCGAGGAAGTCGAGGAGCGGGATCATCTGCTTGGTCCTCTTGTTGACGAAGAGGACGGTGCCGATGCCGCAATTGGGGTGGCAGCCGCAGTTGAGCTGTCCCCAATCCTTGTCGGGGCCGTCGAGCAGATCACAGACGTTGCCGAAGGGCGCGAGCGAGGAGAGGGGGAACCAATCGCGGTGCGGGCTCGTCACGCCGGTCTGCGCGGCGATGTCGTGCGCCAGGTGGCTCAGCGTGTAGCGCTGCTGGTGCCGGAGCTCGTCGGAGACGTCCTCGTCACGGCCGGTGAAGCTCACGGGCTGGAAGCTGACCACCGTGATCTTGTCGGCGTTCTCCACCGCGAATTGGACGATGGGGCCGACCTGATCGTTGTTCAAACCATTGACGATCGTGACCACCAGGATGACGTCGATACCGGCCTTGGCCAGCTCCTCGATGGCGCGGAGCTTGACGTCGTAGAGATTGGCAATCTTCCGGTGGCTGTTGGACTCGTTGGTGACGCCGTCGAACTGGAGATAGGCAATGCGGAGCCCCGCCTCTTTGCATTGTTGGGCGAAGCCCGGCTCCTCCGCGAAGCGAAGGCCGTTGGTGGCGCACTGGACCGCGAAATAGCCCTTCTTCCGGGCGTAGCGGATGGCGTCGAGGAAATGGGGAGAGAGGGTGGGCTCGCCACCCGAGAATTGGACCGACATCTGCCGGCGGGGCTTCACCTCGGCGGCGTCGTCGAGGATCTTGGCGATCTCCTCCCAACCGAGCTCGTGGACGTAGCCCACTTGATTGGCATCCATGAAGCACGGGTCGCACATCATGTTGCAGCGGTTCGTGAGATCGACGGTGAGCACCGATCCGCGGCCGTACTTGATGGTGCTGGAGCCGTGGTTGTGGATGGCGTCGGGCGTCATGCGCACGTCGCGCCCACCGAAGAGGCCTTCGATGCGGGTGAGGAAGGCCGGATCGATGGCGATGACATCCTCGATGGTGCCGTGGAGAGGACAGGTCTTCTCCATGACGACGCGCCCGTCCTTCTCGACGATGCGCGCCTTGATCTCACCGGGCTTGTCGTGGATGAGCTTGGTCCAGTCGGCGTCGCCGCGCAGGATCTCGGCGCGCGCTTCCTTCACGCACGTGGGGCAGAGGCTGTCGGTCTCGCGCGGCCAGCCGAGGGGCGGCTTCTCGCGATCCTTGCCGCGCGGAATGGGACGATCGCTCCACCGGGGGTGGAACGCGGGCGCCTCGGGGGCGAGGCGATTCACTCGCTGCATCCAGGGCCAGAGCTTGTTGGCCGAAACCGAAACGACTTTCTCCAGCGCGCGAACCGGGTCCATGTGCGCCGAGGGTAGGGAGGCAATCGAAGAAAAACCACATATTTCCGGGTGTTCTGTACGTAGGGAACGTGCTCGGGAGAGGCGGCGGAGCGAGGGCGGCTGGGGCGCGCCGATAGGCCGCCGAGCCGGGAAAGCAGGCGGATGCTGGGCCCTCTCGGTGGGGTCTGGGCTACAGTCTGCGCCGTGTCCGAGCCCGAACCGACGCTCCCGTTCGCCACTCGACTTTGGTTCGCGTGGGTGTGCCTCTTCCGCGTGCTCTTCGATGGAGCCTTCGCGCAGCGCGCGTGGGCGTCGCGCGAGGTGCTCGCGCTGCCACCGCCTGCGCCCGAGCCCGCGCTGCTCCCGGCCAAGGCGCCGAAGCCCGCCGCGCCCGAAGCGCCCAGCACCACGTCGGCGCTCCAGCTCCTCGCCTTGTTCCAGCGCGAGGGGCGGCTCGTGGACTTCTTGGAGCAGGAGATCGCGGGCTTCGGGGACGCCGAGATCGGCGGCGTGGCGCGGGTCGTTCACGAAGGCTGCCGCAAGGCCTTGCGCGAGCACGTGACGATCGAGCCGGTGCGCAACGAGGAAGAGGGCACGCCGGTCACGCTCGTGGCGGGGTTCAATCCCTCCGAGGTGAAGCTCTCGGGCAACGTCGCGGGGAGCGCGCCGTACAAGGGCGTGCTCCGGCATCGCGGCTGGCGCGCGGCCAAGGCCACGCTGCCCGTGCCCGTCGCCGGCCACGATCCCAACGTCCTCGCCCCCGCGGAGGTGGAGCTGTGAGCGGTCGTTACATCATCGGAATCGATCTCGGCACCACCCACTCGGCGCTCGCGTATGCGGAGATCGCCGCCGAGGCTGCGCGCCCGGAGATCGCCGAGATCCCGCAGCTCGTCGCGCAGGGCACGGTGGAGGCGCGCGCGCTGCTGCCGTCGTTCTTGTACGTGGCCCACGAGAGCGAAGGGCCGCAGGCCTTGCCTTGGGATGCGGAGCGCAAATTCGCGGTCGGCGAGCATGCGCGCGCCCGCGGCGTGGACGCGCCCGCCCGCCTCGTGTCGAGCGCCAAGAGCTGGCTGAGCCACAGCGGCGTCGATCGCCGCGGCCCCACGCTCCCCGTCGGCGCGCCCGAGGACGTGGAGAAGATCTCGCCGGTCGAAGCCTCGTGGCGCTACCTCGAGCACCTCGGCGAGGCCTGGGATCACCGCGTCGCGCAGGGCGATCCGGAGCTGGCCTTCGCCAAGCAGGAGATCGTGCTCACGGTGCCGGCCTCGTTCGACGCGTCGGCGCGCGATCTCACGGTCGAGGCCGCGGTGGCCGCGGGCATCGAGGACATCACCCTCCTCGAAGAGCCGCAGGCCGCGCTCTATGCCTGGATCGACGGCCACGGCGAAGCGTGGCGCAAGCAGATCAAGGTGGGCGACGTGATCCTGGTGGTCGACGTCGGCGGCGGCACCACGGACTTCTCCGCGATTGCGGCGACCGAGAAGAACGGATCGCTCGAGCTCCAACGAATTGCCGTCGGCGATCACATCCTGCTCGGCGGCGACAACATGGATCTCGCGCTGGCGCACGTGGTCCGGCAAAAGCTCGTGGCCGACGGCAAGGAGGTCGATCGCTGGCAGATGAGCTCCCTCACCCACGCGTCCCGCGTGGCCAAGGAGCGGCTCCTCGGCGATGCGTCGATCGCGTCGGCGCCGATCGTGGTGGCGGGGCGTGGATCGAAGCTGCTCGGGGGCGGGCTGCGGTCGGAGCTGACGCGCGCGGAGATCGAGCGGACGTTGGTCGACGGGTTCTTCCCGGTGGTGCCGGCGAGCGCGCGCCCCGTGGCGCGGGCGCGCGGTGGCCTGACGCAGCTCGGGTTGCCGTATGCGTCGGACGCGGCGATCACCAAGCACCTCGCGGCCTTCCTGGGCCGGCAGGCGGGCGCGACGGCGAAGCTCGAAGGGTTCACGCAAGCCGCGCGGCACGGGGACGCGAGCGATCGCGCGCCGAGGCTCCTGCACCCGACGGCGGTGCTCTTCAACGGCGGCGTGATGAAGGGCGATCCGCTGCGCGAGCGCGTGATCTCCACGTTGAACGCGTGGCTCGAAGAGGACGCTGCGCCGCCGGTGCGCGTGCTCTCGGGCGCGGATCTCGATCTCGCGGTGGCCCGCGGCGCCGCGTCGTACGGGCTGTCGCGGCACGGTCGCGGCATCCGCATCCGCGGCGGCACGGCGCGCGCGTACTACGTGGGGATCGAGAGCGCGGTGCCCGCGGTGCCCGGCGTGGAGCCGCCCATCACGGCGATGTGCCTCGCGCCCTTCGGCATGGAAGAGGGCACCGAGGCCAAGCTGCCGCCGCATGAGCTGGGCGTGGTGGTGGGCGAGCCGGTGCGGTTCCGCTTCTTCGGATCGACGGTGCGCCGCGACGATCAAGCGGGCACCGAGCTGGAGAGCTGGAAGGACGGCGAGCTGGAAGAGCTCGCCCCCATCGAGGTGACGCTCCCCGCCGATGGCCGCCGCGAAGGCGACGTGGTGCCGGTGCACCTCCGCGCCAGCGTGACCGAGGTAGGCACGCTGCTGCTCGAAGCGGTGCCGAACGCTCCGGCGAAGGCGGACGAGCGATGGAAGATCGAGCTGAGCGTGCGGGCGGAGTGAGATTGTAGGGAGCGTCGCGTGGACGCTCCCGCATGAATGCGCGAGACTGCCCGCCATGGGTCAGGCCGCGCTGCGCACCGGTGTGTCGGAGCAGGAATATCTCGCGTTCGAGCGCTCGTCGCCGGAGAAGCACGAGTACGCGGACGGCGAGATCTTCGCGATGTCCGGCGGCACGATCGAGCACAGCACGATCGCGGCGAACATCATTCGTGAGCTGGGGAATGCGCTCTACGGGAAGGGTTGCCGGACGCTCACCTCGGACATGCGGCTCAAGGTTCCCGCCACCGGGCGCTATGTGTATCCGGATGGATCGATCGTGTGCGGGCCGCCCGAGTTCGTGGACGACACGCGTGACACGCTGCTCAATCCGCGCCTGATCCTCGAGGTGCTCTCGGACTCGAGCGAGGCCTACGATCGCGGCGACAAGTTCGCCGGGTATCGATCGATCGCGTCGTTCCAGGAGTACGTGATCGCGTCGCAGAAGGAGCCGCGCCTCGAGGTGTTCACGCGGCAGCCGGACGGGAGTTGGATGCTGCGCGTCCACGGGCCGGGCGAGCGGGCGACGCTGTCGTGCGTGGGGTGCACGATCGAGGTCGATCGCGTTTACGCGGATGTGTTCGAGGCGCGGGAAGGCGCCGTCTGATTCACACGGCGGGGACTCACGTCCCAGCCGCCCCATGAGCAAAGCTCATGGGGACCCACCACCCCGTGATCCACCCGAGATTTTCAGCATGTTTCGCCGCTTCGGGCCTCACGTTCGTCGCATCGGGATGCGGACAAAGTCCTCGGCCGCGTGAATGAGCGCTCACCCCACCGCTCCGGGCACGTGTTGCTGCAGGAAGGTGAAGGTCTCCTTCCAGAAGGCGCGGGCGGCGGGGCGCCAGATCAGCGCGTGGAAGGCGTGGATCTCGCCGGGGTAGTAGTGGGCTTTGCAGGGGACGCCGAGACGATCGAGCGCGGTCTTGAGGCGCCGGGTGTCGTCGAGGAGGACGTCGGCGGTGCCCACGCCGGCGAGGAAGGGAGGCAGCGGGCGCACCGGCGGATCGGCGCGCTCGAGCCAGATCAATGGGTCGGCGAGATCGCGCGCGGGCGCGGCTGCGGGCGCGAGGTAGGCGTCCTCGACTTCGCGCAGGCGATCGTGGAGGAAGCGGGGGAGGCGCTTCCGGCGCACGAAGCGATCGACGTCGCTCACCTGCAAGATGCCGCAGGCGGGGATGGCCGCGACGGGGCGCGCGCCGCTCTCCCAGACCTTCTGCGCCCACGGCTCGGGGCGAGGCCACGAGGTGGCGATGGCGAGCGAGGTGACGAGGTTCGCGCCGGCGGACTCGCCCGCGAGCACGAGGCGCGTGGGATCGCCGCCGTAGCGCGCGGCGTTCTCCATGACCCACACGAGCGCGGCGCATGCGTCCTCGATGGCGGCGGGGAAGGGGTGCGCGGGCGCGAGCCGGTAGTTGATGTTGAAGACGAGGTAACCGCGGCGCGCGAAGGAGATGGCCATGAACCAGTGCGTATCCTTCGAGAGGATGCGGAAGCCGCCGCCGTGCACGTAGAGCACCACGGGCAAGGGGCCACTGCGCTCGATGGGGCGGTAGACGTCGAGGCGGTGGTGCTCGGCGCCTACGCTCGTGTACGCGATGTCGGTGAGGCGCTCGACGCCGTAGCGCGCAGGCTGCGCCGCGGGGAAATGGCGGCCCGCATGGGCGAGCGCCCCCCAAGAGGCATCGGTGAGGGCGCGGCCGGCGCGGACGCGGAGCCGGCCGAGGAGCGAAGGCGAGGTCGAGGGCATCGCCGGGATTGTGCGGGAAGGCTCGCCCTTATTGAAGAGGTCGCTCCGAGGCATGCGCACGACGGCGGCCCGGCGCCGGTCGGCTTCGGCGGGCCAGAGGCTCGTTTCGGCACTTCAGGCGGCTCTTAGTTGGATCGCGCCCCACTCTCGATCCATCCTCGACGGCCGTATGGCGAAGGCCGTCGGCATCGATTTGGGCACCACCCACACCGTCGTGGCGTGGGCCGAGCTCGCGGCGAGCGCGGCGCCGGAGGTCTTCCCGGTGGCGCAGCTCGTGACGGCGACGGAGATCGCGGCGCGGCCGCTGTTTCCTTCGTGCCTCTATGCGCCCGTGGCCGGCGAGCGGGCCGCCGATCCTTGGGCCGAGGCGCCGTGGGTCGCCGGCGAGCTGGCGCGGCGTCGCGGCGCCGAGGTGCCGGGGCGGCTCGTGGCCTCGGCGAAGAGCTGGCTGTGTCACCCGAGCGTCGATCGCGCGGCCGCCATCCTGCCTTGGGGGGCGGACGAGGAGGTCCGCGATCTGCCGCGGATCTCGCCGATCGATGCGAGCGCGCGCTACCTCGCGCACGTGCGTCGCGTCTGGGATGACGCGTTCCCCGGTGAGCCGCTCGCCGAGCAGGAGGTCGTGCTCACGGTGCCCGCGTCGTTCGACGAGGTGGCGCGCGAGCTGACGCTGGAAGCTGCGAAGCGCGCCGGCCTCACGGTGCGGCTCCTCGAAGAGCCGCAGGCGGCGTTCTACGATTTCATGGAGCGGGCCGGGGCCTCCGAGATCGAGGCGCTTCTCGATCGATCGGACGGTGAGGCACTGGTCTTGGTGTGCGACGTGGGCGGCGGGACCACGGACTTGTCGCTCATCCGGGTGAAGCGCGCCGAGGGATCCCCGCCCTACGCGGTGGAGCGCGTGGCCGTCGGGCATCATCTGTTGCTCGGCGGGGACAACATGGATCTCGCGCTCGCGCACGTGTGCGAGGGGCGGCTCGTGGAAGCGCCGAGCAAGCTCGATGCGGCGCGCTTCGGGCAGCTCGTGAGCGCGTGCCGGAGCGCCAAGGAGCGGCTGCTCGGCGAGGACGCGCCCGATCGCGTGCGCGTGACCGTGCTGGGGCAGGGGGCGCGCTTGATCGGCAACACGCTGTCGACCGAGATCGCGCGCGAGGAGGCCGAGCGACTGGTGCTCGACGGCTTCTTCCCCGCAGCGCCGCGTGATGCGCGCCCCGATCGCCGCCGTGCCGGGCTCGTGGCGTTCGGCCTGCCCTACGAGCGCGACGTGGCCATCACGCGACACGTCGCACACTTCTTCGCGCGGCACGCGCCGGAGGCCCGCGGGCCGCGCGCGCTCCTGCTCAACGGCGGCGTGTTTCGCGCGGCGCGCATCGTCGAGCGCCTCGTCGGCGCCATCGGCGCGTGGGGCGGGCCGCCGGTCGAGGTGCTCCCGCACGTGGATCCGGATCTCGCCGTCGCGCGCGGCGCGGTCGCCTATGCGCTGGCGCGGCGCGGGCGCGGCGTGCGCATCGGCGGCGGCGCGGCGCGCGGGTACTACGTGGGGCTCGACGTGGAGAAGGGCGCCGCGCGCCGGGCCATCTGCGTGGTGCCGCGCGGCGCGGAGGAGGGCGTGCCCAGCGTCGCCGCGGGCCGCACGCTGGCGCTGGTGGTGGGTCGGCCGGTGCGCTTCGATCTGTTCGCCTCCGACGAGACGAACGATCGCGCGGGCGACGTGGTCACGCTCGACGACGATCGCTTCGAGGCGCTGCCGCCGGTGGCGGTCGCGTTCGGCGCCGCGAAGAAGGCCGACGAGGTGAAGGTCGAGCTCGAAGGCGAGCTCAGCGCCATCGGCACGCTCGATCTCGCGTGCGTGGAAGTCGCCCCGCCGCGCCGCCGGTTCCAGCTCGCGTTCCAGCTCCGCGAAGGGAGCGAGCCCGCCGCCACGCCGGCGCCGGCGCCGACCTCGATCATGCCGGGCGGCAAGCGCGTCGACGATGCGCGGGAGGCGATCGAGCGGGTGTTCGGCAAGGGCCGCCCCGACGTCGCGGCGCGCGAGGTGAAGGATCTGCTGCGCGAGCTCGATCGCATCGTGGGCGAGCGGAGCGCGTGGACGCTGGCGCTGTCGCGGGCGCTGTTCGACACGCTCGGGCCGAACCATCGATCGCGCCGGCGCTCCGCCGATCACGAGCGCGTCTTCTGGCTGCTCGCGGGGTTCTGCGCGCGTCCGGGGTTCGGCGATCCGCTCGATGCCGGGCGCGTGTCGATGCTCGCGCCGTTCTTCGCGGAGAAGGTGATTTTCCCGGCGGAGACGCGCAATTGGCAGCAGTTTTGGATCGCGTGGCGACGGCTCTCCGGCGGCCTCGACGAGGCCGCGCAGACGGCCATGCGCGACGTGATCGATCCCTTGCTCGCGCCCGCCGAAGCCCGCTTGAAGAAGCCCAAGGGCTGGAAGGTCGAGGCGCCGGACGATCTCCTCGAGCTCGCCGCCGCGCTCGAGCGCGTGCCCGCGTCGCGGCGGAGCGAGCTCGGGGGATGGATCCTGGAGAAGACCTGGACCGCGAAGGATCCCCGCCTCTGGGCCGCCATCGGCCGCCTCGGCGCGCGCGTGCCGGCCTATGCCAGCCCGCATCACGTGGTGTCGCCGCAGATCGCCGAGCGCTGGATCGATCACCTCCTCCGCGAGAAATGGGACGCGCTCCCCAGCGCGCCGCAGGCGGCGGTGCAGCTCGCGCGCGTGACCGGCGATCGCGCGCGCGACGTGTCCGAGCGGACGCGGCGCGAGGTGGAGCGGCGCATGGTGACCGCCGGCGCCAAGGAAGAGTGGGTGCGCGCCGTGCGCGAATACGTGCCGGTGGCCGAAGCGGAGCGGGTCGCGCTGCTCGGCGAGGGGCTGCCGGTGGGCCTCCGGCTCGTGGAATGATCGGCAGGGTTTTGTGAATGGGCCTCCGTGCTTGGAAACACGCTCGGCGTGAGGGGGACCGCGTGGCCGTGACAACCGAGGCCGTCCTTGTGCGATAGTCCCCGGGTCCGCATGCGCCGTCCCTTCGCTGCTCTGGCCTTCGTCCTCGCCCTCTTGCCCGGGGCCGCGGCGGCGCAGCGGGTCGCGGTGTCGCGGCCGGGGGAGACGCGCAGGCCGGCGGAGCCCACGTCGCTGCGGGCGCAGATGGGCATCCCCGTGGCGCAGCGGCTGCTGCTCTCGGAGGACCCGGCGCAGCGCGTGCGCGGGGTCGAGCGGCTCGGCGCCATCGGGACGCCGGAGGCGTTCGACGCGCTCATCGACGTGATGGAGTCGAACGGCGTGGCCCAGCGGGACGCGCGCATGCGGCTCACGGCGGTGCGCGTGCTCGCGGCCGAGACGAAGCGCGCCAAGGTGCGGGCGCTCCTGCAGCGCGAGGTCACCGACACCACGGACATGGGCGGGCGCGGGGCCGTGTCTCCATTGGGCCCGATCATCCGCGGGACCGCGGCGCTCGCGTTGGCGCGCGGCGGGGATCGCAACGCCGTGAGCGGTCTGGCCGGGACGCTGCTGCAACCCGGGCCGGGCGCGAGCGCGGCGGCCGCGGCGCTGCGGGCGTACCCGCCGGAGGCGTTCGATGTCTTCCTCGACAGCAAGCCTCCTGCGGCGGGCAAGGGCGGGCCTGCGCGGCCGAGCGCGACCAAGCCCACGTCGGACGCGCCGGATGCGCAGAAGCTCTTGAGCCCGCCGACGGCGGCGTTCCTCGGCGAGAGTGGGGACATGCGCGCCGTCCCGCGGCTCCGCGCGCTGCTCGCGGAGGGAGAGCCGGAAGGGAAGCTCGCGGCTGGGCTCGCGCTCGCGCGGCTCGGGGACGAGAGCGCGCTGCCGGTCGCGCGGGAGTGGGCGAAGCGGGCCGATCCGCGCTCCAAGCTCGCCGCGGCGGAGGCGCTGATCGCGCTCGACGCCGCCGACGCGGGCGACGTGGTGACCGCGCTCTTGGAGAACCGCGCCACGCGTGACGAGGGCCTCCGCCTCGCGCTCCGCGCGCCGGGGCCCGCGCTCGTGGCGCCGCTCGCGAAGCTCCTGCCCACGCTCGACGACGACGCGATCGCGCGCGCCGTGATCGCGCTGGGGCGCGCGCGCGGCCTCGCGGAGATCGTGCCGCTCCTCGACAAACCGGAGACGGCCACCGAGACCGCGTTCGCGCTCGCGCGGATGCCCGGCGCCGAGGCGCGCGCCGCGCTGGAGCAGGCGCTCGCGGGCGACAAAGCGAAGGGCGGCGAAGCGCGGCGCCTCCTGCTGCGCGCCGCGACGGTGCGCGCGCTCGTGCTCGACGACGCGCCGAGCGGGCTGCGCGGCGCGCTCAAAGATCTGTGGAAGGCCGCGGACACGAGCGATCGCGCGGTGGGCGCGTTCGGGCTCGTGGCGCTCGGATGGATGTCGCTCGAGGACGTGATCGAAGCCTCGTGCAAGATCCTCGCGGCCGACGATCGCGGCTCCGCGCCGGGCCTCGTCTGCGAGCCGGCCATCGTCGGCGCGGCGGCGCGAGGCGCGCTCGCGCTGCCGGATGGGCCCGCGTCGCTCGAGCCGCTGTTGCCGCTCTTGGCGCGCGCGTCGCGCGGCGGGGACGCGCTCGTGGCGGCCGCGGGCGCGGTGTTGCTCGCGCATCCGGACGGCGCGGATCTGCCGACGCCGCTCCTCGCGGTGTGGGCGGAGTCCGGTGGTCCCATCGCGCCGCTCGCGGCGCGCGCGCTGCCGGCGCGTGACGACGAGGCCATCCGCGGCCGCATCAAGCGGCTCCTCGCGGGCAGCGATCCGGTGGTGCGCGCGCACGTCGCGCTCGGGCTCGGTCGCGATCCGGAGCCCAGCGCCGTCTCGTTGCTCGTGGGCGCCTACCGCTTCGAGGAGGACGCCGTCGTGCGTCGCGCTGTCGTGCGCGGGCTCTCGCGGCGCACCGAAGCGCAGCGGGAAGCGACGCTCGTGCTCGCGCGCGATCTCGATCCCGACGAGGACGTCCGCGCGCTCGCCCGCGCCGCGCTCGCCGGACGCGATCTGGAGCCGCGGATCCGTCCGGCGCGGGGCCCGGAGCCGCGGCGCACGGTGGCGTGGATCACGGTGCGATCCACGGCGCCTCGGGCCGGCAAGGAGGCTTCGCTTCGCGCGGCTCGGCTGGTGCGTCCCGACGGGCTCGCCGTCCCGGTGCTCGCCGAGCCCGACGGTGTGCTCCTCGTCCCGGGCCTGCCGCCGGGCCCTGGGTCGCTGCTCATCGAGGGCCCGTAACGGCGCCCCTGACGTCTCCTCCGAGGCATCCGTCCGTGCATTCTCGGGGGCTTGCGCCCGAGCGTCGGTCGGGGGACTCTGGGGCCGATGAGCGAAGCCGAGAAGCTCGAGCCCGCCGCCGGCGACGTCGATCGCCGCGGGACGGAGCCTTCCTTCGAAGAGGCCACGCGCCGCCTCTCCCAGATCGTCGCCGAGCTGGAGGGCGGTGATCTCCCGCTCGATCGTTCGCTCTCGCTCTTCGAGGAGGGCGTGCGTCTGGCGCGCGCCGCGGAAGACCGGCTGGATCGGGCCGAGAAGCGGGTCGAGGAGCTGCTCGGCCTCGACGCGCAGGGCAAGGCGATCGTCCGCGATTTCGAGGGGTGATTCATGCGCACCGCGGCCGCGCTCATCATCGGGAACGAGCTCCTCAGCGGCAAGATCGCGGAGGCCAACCTCCAGGTGCTGGCGCGTGAGCTCCGGGGCTTGGGCGTGCGTCTCCAGCGCGTGGTGATGGTGCTCGACGACGTCGAGGTCATCGCCCGCGACGTCCGCGCGCTCTCGGTCGCGCACGACGTCGTCTTCACCAGCGGCGGCGTGGGCCCGACGCACGACGATCTCACCATCGAGTCGGTGGCGCGCGCCTTCGGCGTCGGGGTGGTGATGTCGCCCGCGATGGAGCGCCTCATCCGCGGCTACTACGGCGAGCGGTGCACCGACGGTCACCTCCTCATGGCCCGCATCCCCGAGGGCGCGCGCCTCGTGGCCAACGAGGCCGTGCCGTGGCCGACGGTGGTGATGGAGAACGTGTGGGTCCTCCCCGGCGTGCCCGAGGTCTTCCGCATGAAGCTCCCCCACGTGCGCTCCGAGCTCTCGGGCGGCACGCCCTTCGTCTCGTCGGCCGTGTTCACGACCCTCGACGAAGGCGACATCAAGCCGCTCCTCGATCGCGTCGTGGCCGAGCACGGGCACGTCGAGATCGGCAGCTACCCCAAGTGGCACGATCCCGAGTACCGCACGAAGCTCACCTTCGACGGCCTCGATCTCGCCCGCGTCCACGCCGCGCGCGACGCCTTCGTCGCCGGCCTGCCCTCGGGCGCGCTGGTGCGCGTCGAGTAGCTCCGCCAATCCGCCAGGCGCCCGCCACCTCCGGCGGCGCGCGCGGATGCATCCGCGCCGCGATTTCCCCGAGCGTTCGTGAGAGCCGGCCGCTGGCCTGGGCCGTGCAAATCACCGCCGTCATGCACCACGACGAGACCATGACGAGGCTGGGATCGGGGCCGCGCGAGCGCGCGCTCGCCGATGGCATCACCTCGCTCAGCGACGCGGATCTGCTCGCCGTCATTCTCGGCACCGGCGTGGCCGGGCGTCCGGTCACCTTCGTCGCCGCGGCCTTGCTCGACAGCTTCGGCGGCCTCGATGGCCTGGCGCGCCTCGGCCCATCGGCGCTCGCCGAGCAACCCGGCGTCGGCGTGGCCAAGGGGCTCCGCGTGGCCGCTGCCTTGGAGCTCGGCGTGCGCGTCGAGCGCGGCCGCACCGCGGTGCTCCCCGTGGTGAGCGACTCCGCGCAGGTCGCGGCCCACATGCGCACGCGCCTCGTGCCGCTCCAACACGAAGAGCTGTGGGTCCTCTGCCTCGATGGAAAGAACCGCGTCCGCGCTTCGCGGCGCGTCGCCCAAGGCGGCCTGCACGGGATGATGATCGAGCCCCGCGACATCCTCCGCGCCGCCCTCTTCGAGGCCGCGTCGAGCATGATTCTGGTGCACAACCACCCGAGCGGCGACCCCACGCCCTCGGACGAGGACGTGCGCATGACCCGCGCCGTCGCCCGCGCCGCCGAGACCGTGGGCGTCCCCCTCGTGGACCACGTGATCCTCGCGCCCACGGGCAAGCACTGCTCGCTCCTCGACATCGGCGTCCTGGAGATGCTTTGAGCTGCAACGATCTCCGAACACCGGCATCGTGCGCGAGGAGCCGACGCATCGAGGCGATGTCCCGGCGCGCTCGATGGGGTCCGCTCGCTCGCGCTCGCGGCTGCATGAGGTTCGAGCGCACCGTCGTTGGGAGATGGTTTGAGCAGCAACGAATCGCGTGCGCTTCAACCGCTCTGCCGGTGGACGCGGAGGCCGGGGCGGGGGACGTCGGTGAAGGCGAGGTGCGCGCCGGCCCAGGTGACCTCTGCTTCGCCGGCGAGGAGGTGCGCGTAGAGCGCGCTCGCCGTCGTCAGCGTGCAGCCGAGCGCCTCGCGCAGGAAGGTGAGCGTGAGCGCGGTGCCGAGGTCGGCGGGCACGGTCCGGCCATCGGAGGTGATGACGGTGACGGCGAAGCGATCGTCCTCGGTGCGGGCGGCGCGCTCGGGATCGGTGAGCGAGAAGCGCAGCGCCTCGAGGGCGCCGTCGGCGTCGAAGGTGGCCGCGACCTCGACGAACGGCGCGGCGTAGCGGATCGAGCCGTCGCCCGCGCGTCCCTTGTCGCGGAGCTCGCCGCGCGTGACCAGCGTGGAGGCGGCGAGCGCGTCGCGGCCTTTGCCGAGCAGGCGGCGGCGCTCCATGTCGGCGAGCGCGCGGCGGAGGACGGCGAGGTTCTGCGCGGCCTTCGCGTCGCCGGGATCGAGCCCGAGGAGCGCGTCGAGCTCCGCGGCTGCGGCCTCGTGCTCGCCCAGGCTCGCGAGCGCGTCGGCGAGCGTGCGCCGGGCATCGGTGAGCTTCGGATCGATCGTGATCGCGGCCCGGTAGGCGGCCACGGCGGCGCCGAGATCGCGGCGTGCTTCGTGGACGACGCCGAGCGCGTAGCGGGATCGCGCGTGGCGCGGCGCGAGCGCGACGGCCTGCGAAAGCAGGTTGGCGGCCTCGTCGAGGCGGCGCTGATCGTAGCGGAGGACGCCGAGATCGCAGAGCACGCGCGCATCGTCGGGCGCTTGCCGCGCGGCCTCTTCGAGCGAGGCCGCGGCCTCGTCGAGGCGCCCGAGATCGACCAGCGCGCGCGCGTGGGCGAGCCTCGCGTCGATGCGGGTGCCGTCGTGATCCACCGCGCGCTCCAGCGCGGCCGCGGCGTCGCCGAGGTGCGCGATGGAGGTGTATGCCGCGCCGAGCGCGAGCCACGCGTCCACGTCGTCCGGGCGCGCGGCGAGGTAGCCCGAAAGGTCGGTGATCCCGCCTGGGGTGTCGCCTTCCACGAGCCGATCCAGGGCCCGGGCGTACAGCTCCTCGCTGGTCATGGGAGCGCGTAAGGTACGGCATGAACGCCGGGGCGCGTAGGCCGCGCGGCGAGGTGTCGTCGGGGACGTGCTTCTCCGGGCCTTCGATCGTGACCTCGGCCCGCCCCCTCGGTTAGCCTCGTGCCCGCATGGGCTTGGCCGAAAACATTCGCTTCTCTGCGTCGACCGACGTGGGGAAGCTGCGTGATCACAACGAGGACAACTTCCTCGTCGACCGAAAGCTCTGCCTCTTCATCGTCGCCGATGGCATGGGCGGCCACGCCGCGGGCGAGGTCGCGAGCGCGCTCGCGGTGCGCATCATCCACGAAGAGCTGAAGAAAGAGCGCGAGACCATCGCGGCCATGGGCGCGCAGAGCCGCGGCTCGCGCACCATCCTGAGCCTGCTCGAGCAGGCCGTGCAGCGCGCCTGCGGCAAGATCCACGAAGAGGCCCGCCTCGACCCGCAGAAGCGCGGCATGGGCACGACGCTCTCGGCGCTGCTCATCGCCGGCTCGCACGGCTTCATCGCCCACGTGGGCGACAGCCGCATCTACCTGCTCCGCGAAGGCCGCATCCAGCAGGTGACCGAGGATCACACCGTCTTCAACGAGCTCATCAAGCGCGGCAAGCTCACGCGCGAGCAGATCGAAAAGGTCGCGCAGAAGAACGCCATCACCCGCGCGGTCGGCGTGTACGAGCGCGTCGAGGTCGACACGCTCACCATCGAGGTGCTCCCGGGCGACCAGTTCCTCCTCGCGTCGGACGGGCTCCATGGGTACATCGCGCACCCCGCCGAGCTCGAGCCGTACTTCGAAGAAGAAGATCCCGACGTCGCCACCGCCGGCCTCGTCGAGCTGGCCAATCGCAAGGGCGGCAAGGACAACATCACCGCCGTCCTGGTGCGCCTCGGCGAAGGCGACGCCAAGGACAGCGTGCGCGCCCGCCAGCTCGCGTTGAAGCGCGACGTGCTCCTGCGCATGCCGCTCTTCCAGCGGCTCAACGAGCGCGAGCTCCTCCGCGTCATGCAGGTCGTCGAGGTCATCGGCTTCAAGCCGGGCGAGACGGTGGTGCGCGAGGAAGATCGCGGCGACGAGCTCTTCATCGTGCTCACGGGCCTGTGTCGCATCAGCCGCAACGAGACGGTGCTGCTCGAAGTCGGGCCCGGCGATCACTTCGGCGAGATGGCTCTGATCCGCGCGATGCCGCGCTCCGCGACGGTGACCGCCGTGCAGCCGAGCGAGCTCATCGCCCTGCGTCGCGCCGACTTCTTCGAGATCCTCCGCAAGGAGCACGAGCTCGCGGTGAAGCTGCTCTGGCAGTTCCTCGGCGTGCTCGCCGATCGGTTGGATCAGACGTCGCGCGATCTTTCGTCCGCCCGGCAAGAGCTTTTGGCCGAGGACGTGACCGACGCAATCTTCCCCGACGCCGACGAAACCACGCTGGCGACGCTCGATCCCGAGCCCGGCGGCACACCGGGGCCACCTGCCGTGGCGAATGGCCCTGAACAGGTGGGTGGGACGTGACGGACGCTCGGGCGATGCAAGTTGACACCTTCGTGCCCCGGCCGGTAGCGTCCGGAAAACGGGTAATCATGCGCATCTTCCCTGGTAGCGGAGCTCGCGTGGCTTCTCACACACCCGGTGTCCGGGGTGTTCTGTCGGCGACGCTGGCGAGCCTCGGCGGCCTCGGGCTCTTGCTCGGCGCCTCGCCGGCGCGTGCGGACGAGCCGCGCAACACGACCGAGCCTCGCGTGATGCAGGAGTCGGGCGAGGTCACCAACGTCATCGACGCGTTCGACGACGGCGACCCCTTCGACCTCAACATCAGCCTCGGCTTCGACTACTCGAACAAGAGCGCGCGCATCCTGCGCGAGACGGCGATCGCGCAGCCCGGCCTCACGACCGGCGGCTACACGGCGCACACGCTCAACGTCGCCAAATACGCGGAGACGACGGCGCGCCTCAGCCCGCGGCTCGACATCGGGCTCTACAAGGACATCGCGCTGCACGTCTCGCTGCCGATCATCCTCAGCAACACGCGCAGCCTCTCGCAGATCGACGGTCGAGCCACGAACGGCGCGGCCACCGCGGGCGCGCCCGGCGAGCAGCTCTTCAGCGTCCCCTTCTCCGCGCCCACGCGGAGCGGCCTCGAGCACATCGCCGTCGGCCTCGACTTCGACATCTTGAACCAGGCGCGCGATCGCTCGAAGCCCACCTGGCTCTTCGGCTTCGAGGGCCGCTTCAGCGTCGGCACGCCGATGCACGCGTGCAACGACAAGCCCGACGCCGGCCAGCAGAAGTGCGCCGACCCGTCGGACATCAACCGCAACGGCAAGCAAGAGGGCAACTTCGAGAGCCCGGACGTGACGAAGCAGCGCTCCGCCGGCGTGACGCGCGGCACCATCGGCCTCGAGCTGCACACGATCATGTCGAAGCGGATCAAGTACATCGAGCCGTACGGTGGCTTCTCCGCGCTCTTCGAGTTCCAGCAGTCGTCGAGCGACTACGGCGTGAACCTCTCGCAGGCGCTCGTGAACCACCCGCCCGTGCGCGGCACGATGATGTTGGGGATGATGATCATCCCCTGGGAGAACCGCGAGAAGTTCGGCCGTCTCACCTTCGACCTCCGCCTCGCCGGCACCTACAACTCGGAAGGTCGCGACTACTCCGAGCTCTTCGACGCGCTCGGCAGCACCAACGCGAAGTCGATGCGCCAGCCGCAGTTCGCCGCCTACAAGGCGAACACGGATTTCTCCTCGGCCGCGTGCACCGACAACGATCCGATGACGGTCTGCCAGCCGCGCTCCGTCGTCGACGACACCTCGAACCGCGTCTTCAACACGGGCCTCACCGACGTGTCGGCCTACGGCTCGTTCCGCATCTCCGGCTCGGCCACGTGGCAGGTCGGTGAGTACGTGAAGTTCTCCTTCGGTCTCGGCTATCGCCACGACCAGGGCCACCTCCTCACCACCGACGCGCCCTGCAACCCCGGCGGCAACAGCACCTTCGACAACAGCGGCCCCTGCCACACCGGCGACGAGTCCACCGGCCTCAAGACCACCGGCATCCCCAACCCCTACTACCGGGCCACCATCAACTCCGTCGGCCGCCGCTTCTGGGTCGACTCCAGCAACACCTTCGACCTCTTCGCCAGCGGCGTCGTGATGTTCTGATCCGGCCCGGCGCGCCGCCCTCCCGAAGGCGCGCCCCTGCCCACCAGCAGCCGCCAGGGAGCGGATTCAGGGCAGCAGGAGCAGCCGCGACCGCCAGGGAGCGGGCGCAGGCCCTTGCTGCTCTGCCGTTTCTCGAAGCACTGGTGTCATCACGGCTCGCGCGTCGCATGCAGGCCACGCCCGACGCTTGCCATGGCCCGCTTACTTCGTGCGCGGCTGCTGCCGCTGCTTCAAGGCCCCATTCCCGCCCCAAAGGGCACCGTGCTCGCCCCAAAGGGCACCGTGCTCGCCCCAAAGGGCTGGATCTGGAACCCTTTGGGGCGTGAATCCGGCCCCGAAGGGCTCGAATCCGGCCCCGAAGGGCTCCAGGGCCGGCTCCAAGGGCCCCAATCCAGCCTCGAAGGGCTCGACTCCGGGCCTTCTATGCCGGCGGGTCGAGGTATTCGACTTCGACGCCGCGGTGGGTGCGGAGGACGGTGCGGCCGGGGGAGCGGGCGACGATCCAGTCGGGGCCGACGGGGACTTTGCCCATGCCGCCCGGGGTGTCGACGATGAGCTTGGGGAGCGCGATGCCGGTGAGACGGCCTTGGAGCTGCTCCATGATGGCGATGCCGGTCGCGATGGGCGTGCGCAGGTGGCTCGTGCCGCGGACGGGATCCATCTGGAGCAGGTAGTACGGGCGCACGCGCCAACGAATGAGGCCGCGGAAGAGCTGCTCGAGGACGCGCGGATCGTCGTTCACGCCGCGGAGGAGCACGGTCTGGTTCATCACCGGGAAGCCGTTGTCCGCGAGGCGGCGGCAGGCTTGCTCGGCTTGCTTCGTCAGCTCCTTCGGGTGGTTGAAGTGCGTCATCACCCAGATGGGGTGGTGCGGCTTGAGCGCGCGCACGAGCTCCCCGGTGATGCGCGCGGGCAGCGTTACCGGCACGCGCGTGGCGAGGCGGATGGTCTCCACGCTCGGGATGCTGCGGAGGCGCTCGAGGAGGCGGACCAAGCGATCGGTCGACGAGGTGAGCGGATCGCCGCCGCTCAAGATCACGTCGCGCACCTCGGGGTGCGCTTCGAGGTAGGCGAAGGCGGGCCCGAGCCGATCGAGCGAGACGGCGCCGCCGCCGTCGCCGACCATGCGTGATCGGGTGCAGAAGCGGCAGTAGACGCCGCAGCGATCGGTGGCGAGGAGGAGCGCGCGATCGGGGTACCGCTGCACGAGGTGCGGCGCGACCTCGTGGGCGACCTCGCCGAGCGGATCGGCCATGTCGCCGGGCACCTCGTGCGACTCGTCGGCGCGGGGGACGCACTGGAGCCGGATCGGGCAGCGCGGATCGTGCTTGTCGCAGAGGCCGAGGTAGTAGGGCGTGACGCGCAGCGGGAGCCCCTGCTGCTCGGCGCGGCGCGCGCCTTCGAGCTCCTCGGGCGTGAGGTCGAGCGCGCGGGCCAGATCGTCGGCCGTGTGGAGCGAAGCGCGCAGCTCCGCCGTCCAGTCGTTCTTGGAGCGCTTCTTCTTCGCGCGCGCGTCGGGCTTCGCACCAAGGGCCGCTTGCGAATCCATCGCACCCACGGCCGCTTGCGGCCCCATCGCGCCGAGGGCCGCCTGCGGCCCGGGGTTTGGGGCCGCTTGCGGCCCCATCATGACCGGCAGGCGGCGCTCGACGGTGCCCGTGCTTTCGAGGCGCGGTGCGCTGTCGTCGCGGAGGCTCGCGCCGCGCGCGATCAGGCCGTCACTTGCCGCCATCGGCTGCGCTTTCGCTCGGGGCGCTCTTCTCCGCGGCGGCGGGCACGCGCACCGAGGCGAGCGCTTTGTCGTCGATCTCCACGGTGAACTTCTGCCGCAGCTCGTCCTCGAGCGCACGCTCGCGGGCGGCCATCTTCTCTTGGATCAGGAGCACCCGGATGGAGCGATCGGCCTCGGCCACGGACCGCTTGTGGCCCGGCGTGATGCCGTTGAGGCGGACGACGTACTGGCGCCCGTCGGCCTCGATGACGCCCTCGGCCACGTCGCCCACGGCCTTGAGCTTGAAGGCTGCTGCGCGCACCTCGTTCGGGACCTTCTCGTTCGCGCCCTTGGGATCGTCGAGCGGGCCGACGATGCCGATGTCGCCCGCGAGCTCCGCCGGGTTCGTCGGCCCGCGCGACTTGGGCGCGGTGAGCGAGTGCTTGAAGAAGAGCTCGCCCCACTCGGTCGGCGTCTTCACCTTCTGCGCGTCCTTGAGGATCTTCTGCGCCTCCTTCTTGTCGGTCATCACGATGGCGGCGACGCGGCGGCGCTCCGGCTCGGTGAACCGATCGAGGTGGCTGTCGTAGTAGGCGCGGATCTCCGTGTCGGGGATGGCCGCCGGCGCCGGCATGCCCTCGCGCGACTGCGCCAGGATGGCGTCGCGCAGGATGGTGCGCACGGCGTCCTGCATGTCGGCCTCTTTGTCGATGCCGAGGCGGCGCGCTTCGGCGGCGAGGAGCTCGACGTCGATCATCTCCTCCAGCAGCTCGCGGCGGCGCTCCTTGCTCTGGTACCGCAGGCGATCGAACTGATCCATGCGGTCGAGCGTGCGGGCGAAGTCGGCGAGGGTGATGGTGCGGTCGCCGACCTTGGCCACGACGCGCGCGCCCTGCTCCGGGGTGAGGCCCCCGACCGGCGGGCCGGCGTCGGCCGGCACCTGCTTGAGCGCGTGCTCGTTGCAAGCGGCGAGGAGGCCGAGGGAGACGAGGGCGACCGGCCAGAGCTTCATCGCGGGCCGATCTAGCACAGAGCGGGCGGGAGAGGCGCCCCGAGGGATCGCCGTGGTCGATGACCTTGCCTTCACGCCTCTCGATGCGACGAACGTCAGGCCCGAAGCGGCGAAACGTGCTCGTCGGCGAGGGTGGATCGCGGGGTGGTGGGGCCCCGACGGCTTCGCCGGCGGGGCGGCGGGGACGCGTGTCCCCGCCGTGTGAATGACGGCTCACGCCGCGGGGCGGCGCGCCGCGCGCAGGGCGCGCGAAAAGCCGCCGGAGATCACGAAGCGCGGGAAGGTCACCCACTGTTCGAGGAGGAGCCGGGCGGCCACGTCCGCGGGGCCGCGGAACGGCACCGGGGGCGTGCGCTCCTGCTTGTGACCGCGGCCCTGCGCGGCCATCGAGAGCGCCATCGCGATCGCGCCGGCCACCGCGAGCCGCCACGAGATCACGGCCCCCGCGAGCACCGCCACGGTGCCCGCCATGAAGACCGGCACCATGAAGGCGTGCAGGATCAGGTTCCGCCGGTCCTGGTGCCCTGCGGGGTAGAGGGCTTGCTGCCAGGCGATGAGGCCCATCGAGCGGTCGTCGTTCGCGTTCATGCGAGGGATGTACGGTCCCTCCGCCGTCGCGTCTTGAACGGGCTGGCTACGACGCGACCGCCGGCCCGCGCAGCATGGAGGGCGTCATGCCGAAGGCCCGGCGAAAGGTGCGGGTCATGTGGGCCGCATCGGCGAAGCCCGCGGCATGCGCGGCCTGCCCGAGCGGCAACCCGGACACCACCCCCGCCGCCGCGCGCTGCAGCTTGAGCCACGCCAGGTAAGGCCGCAGTGGCACTCCGATGCTCTCGGTGAACGCATGCATGAGCCGCCCCGGCGACAGCCCCACTTCCGCGGCCAGCGCTTCGAGCGAGGTGTCGGTCTCGGGATCTGCGGCCCGCAGGTACGCGAGCAGCTTCTTCACCCGCGGATGCATGGCCCGCCGCGACGGCACCGCCGTGGCCCCGAGCGTCGCGAGCAACCGATCCATCCAAGCTCGCTGCTCGGAGCGCATGAGCGACATCGGATCCACGTCGACGAGGGCATCGCGCTCGGCGTCGCTCACGAGCCGCACCGGCCCGGCCAGCGCCGCATGCAGCGACGCGCCCACGTCGCTCTCGGGATCGAAGAAGACGAGCAACACCGAGACCCCATCGGCATCGATCGCATGCGGCACGTCGGGCGCCGTCAGCACGCCGGCCGCCTGATCCCAAGGCGCATCCGCGCCGCGCTGGACCCGCAGCGATCCCTCCCGTGCGAGCACGAGGTGCATCGCATGATGCGCGTGCCCGGCGCTCCGTGAGCCCTCGGCCCGGGCGGCCAAGATCGGCGGCCACAGCGGCAGCGGACCATCGACGAGGGGCATCTGCGGGAGGCGCATGGGGCGCGTCGATCTTCTCGCGTGCCCGGCGAAAAGCAACGTTCCCCGCAGGCACGAGGGCAGCCGTGACTGCAAAGCGCAGTCGTGATCGATGGTTGCGAACGGTGAGGTGCTTCCCCGAAGCGCTTGCGAAGTCCGCTCCCTATCGGTCGCGGCTGCCGCTGCTTCAGATGCGCGATGGGCCCGGGCGCGGGTGCGAATGGTGGCTCAGACGCTGCGCGGGACGGGGTAGAGATCGGCGGTCACGCGCCGTTGGTCATGGCCGCGAGGGCAGCCGCGACCGCGAGGGAGCGGACTCAGCCGCTTGCTGGCAGTCAGCATCCCGACGCGCTGTGGTGATTGATGGTGGTCGTGGGGGCGCATCCTCGAAGCGCTTGCGAAGTCCGCTCCCTATCGGTCGCGGCTGCCGCTGCTTCAGATGCGCGGTTGGTCGTGGCCTATCGGTCGCGGTTGCTTTCAGACCCGGCTGCGCCGCGCATGCAACACGGCCATGGCGCCGCCGAGCAGCGACGCGAGCGGCGCATAGGCAGGCGGAAGCAAACCGAAGGCGACGACGGCGGTGCCGATCAACGCGGGCACCACGGCGATGGCGAGGGCGGTGCGTGCTTCGAGGCGGGTGCGGTTGGCGAGCGCCAGGGCGAGGGCGCCGTCGCGCACGTCGTCCGAAGCGAGGGTCACGGCGAAGTCGCCGGGCGTGGAGCCGGCGGCGCGGAGGGCGACGGCGACGTCGGCGGCGCCGAGGGCGAGGTCGTCGACGCCGGCGTGACCGAGGACCGCGACGCCCATGCCGGCTTCGATGAGGCGGCGCACTTCGGCGCCGCGCTCGGCGGGGAGGACCTCGGGCCGGATGTGATCGATGTCGAGCGAGCGACCGATGGCCTCGCAGGTCTCGCGTGCGTCGCCGGCGAGGAGGACGGGCTCGATCTGCGCGTCGAGCAGGTGCTGCACGGCGGCGCGGGCGCCGGGGCGGAGGCCGTCCTGCAAGGCGAGGAGGCCCGCGAGGCGCGAGCCCACGGCCACCAGGATCACCGTGCGGCCGAGCCCTTCGAGCTCGGCGACGCGCTGCTCGGCGGCGGCGATGGAGATGCGCTGCTCCAGCATGAGCGTGCGGTTGCCGACGCAGAGCTCCTCGCCGGAGGAGGTGACCGCGGTGACGCCGAGGCCCGGGTGGAAGATGGGGTTGCGCACGCCGTCGGGGCGCACGTTGCGCGTGCGGGCGGCGCGCACGATGGCGGCGGCGATGGGGTGCTCGCCGGTGCGCTCGGCGCCGGCCGCGAGGGCGAGCACGCCGTTGGGATCGAGCTTGCCGAAGGAGGCCTCGAGCTCCGCGAGCTCGGGCTCGCCGAGGAGGAGGGTGCCGCGCGCCGCGAACATGGCCACCGTCACGCGGCCGGCGCGATCCCAGGCGTCCGCGCTCTTGTAGATGATGCCGCGACGCAGGCCGAGGAGGATGCCGCGCGCCACGTGCGTGGCCGCGATGGCCGCGATGATGGGTGTGCACAGGGCGGCGTGGACCGCGAACGCGATCATCGCCACCTCGATCGGGTTGCGCCGCGCCAGCACCGCGGAGACGGCGCCGGCGACGGCCGCGACCACGGCCCAGCGCTCGGCGAGCGCGCGCGACGATTGCGAGATGTGCGCCATGGCGTCGGCGCGGCGGCGCGGATCGAGGAGCGTGCGGGCGAAGGCGCGATCGTTGCCGGCCCAGGTGCACACGCCGCGCAGCTTGCCGCGCACCACGCGGGCGCCGGCGATCACCGCGTCGCCGTCGCGCCTCCGCGCCGGCGTGCTCGCGCCGATCCAGGGGAGCACCTCGACGTCGCCGCCGGTCACGGTCACGTCGACCGGCACGATCTCGCCGGGCTCCACGATCACCTGCTCGCCGGGGCGCAGATCGAAGACCTTCTGCTTGCTGCCTTCGCCGTCGTCGAAGGCGCGCCGGCCGGGCACCGAGAGGCCCGCGGCGATGAAGGCGCGCTCGGCGCTGGCGTCGCGCCGCGCGCTCTCGGAGAGCCACGCGCTCACCGCGGCGGCGGTTACGAGGAAGCCCGCGAGCGACGCGGCCTCCGCGCCGAGCGCGCGATCCTTCCCGAGGGCGGCCCAGATGGCGGTGGCGAGCGCGCCGGTCGCGGAGATCAGCGCCGGCGCGGGGTGCGGATCGACGGCGTCGCGCGGCGTGGTGCCGGCGCGGCCGAGCAGCATGGCGGCGCCGGCCGCCGCGAGGACGATGCGCGCCGCGATCACGAGGCGCGCGTCGCCCGCGAGCGTGAGCGCCACGGCCAGCGCGCCCGCGAAGACGGCCATCACGAGGAGCAGGGCGCCGACGTCGCGGGGCTCGTGATCGCCGCGCGCCTCCACGCGCGACGGCGCCTCGTTCAGGATGGTCTGCGAGAACGGCTCGACCAGCGCGGGATCGTCTTCGCGCGGGAGCGGCTCGGGCAGCTCGGGATCGGGCTCCGGGCCGTAGGCCGGGAGGATCGGCGCTTCGACCTCGGCGCGCCGCCTCTCCTGCTCCTCGCGGGCGCGCGCGTCCACGAGCGGCGAGGCCGGCGGCGGCGACACGCTCGCCTCCCCGAGGAAGGCCGCGCGGCAGCCGCGGTCGCAGAAGAAATGGAAGCGCAGATCGAAGATCGCCACGTGCCCTGCACGGAGCGGGTCGATGAGCTTCCCGCAACCCGAGCACGGCACCGGGTCGACGACGGGCCCGGCACGCACGCCTGATCTACCGTCCGGCCTCGGCCAGCGCCGCATCCACGCGCGCCAGGCCTTCGTCGATCGCCGCCTCGCTCACCACGAGCGGCGGCGTGAAGCGCAGCACGTTGGAGCCCGCGGCTGTGAGGAGCACGCCGTGCTCGCGGGTGGCGTTGAGGAGGTTCCGCGGATCGAGCCCCGGCGCCAGCACGAGGCCGCGCAACAGGCCGCGCCCGCGCTCGCCGACGGCCACGCGCGGGTGCTTCTCCGCCAGCTTCTGGAGGCCGCGCGCGAGCTGCTCGCCGCGCGCCTCGACGGCCGCGAGGAGACCTTCTTCCTCGATCACGCGGAGCACCGTCCGCGCCGCCGCGCACGCGATGGCGTTGCCACCGAAGGTCGACCCATGCGTGCCCGGAGGCAGCGCCCCCGCGAGCGCTTCGCTCACGAGCACGGCGCCGATGGGCACGCCGCCGCCGAGGCCCTTGGCCAGCGAGATGGCGTCGCCGCGCACGCCCTCGTGCTCCTGCCCGAGCCAGCGCCCGGTGCGCCCGATGCCGGTCTGCACCTCGTCGACGATCAAGAGCGCGCCGTGCTCGTCCGCGAGCTTGCGCAGCCCTTGGAAGAACCCCGGAGGCGGCGGCAGCACGCCGCCTTCGCCCTGCACCGGCTCCACGAAGATGGCGGCCACGTCCTTGCCCATGACGGCGCGGACCTGCTCGAGGTTGCCGTAGTCGACGTGGGTGATGCCCTCGAGCGGGGGGCCGAAGCCCTCCTTGTACTTGGGCGTGCCCGTGAGCGAGACCGCGCCCATCGTGCGGCCGTGGAAGGCCGCGTTGAAGGCGATGAAGCGATACCGATCCGTCTGCCCCTTCGCCCAGAAGTGCCGGCGCGCCAGCTTGAAGAGCGCCTCGTTGGCCTCCGTGCCCGAGTTGCAGAAGAACGCGCGGTCGTAGCCGGTCTTCGTGCAGAGCTCGTCCGCGAGCTTCACGTTCTCGGCGTTGTAGAAATAGTTCGACACGTGGAGCAGCTTGCCGGCCTGCTCCGCGAGGGCGGCCGTGAGCTTCGGGTGCGCGTGCCCGAGCGCGCTCACCGCCACGCCGGCGGCGAAGTCGAGGTAGCTGCGGCCGCGCGTGTCCCAGACCTCCACGCCCTGCCCGCGCTCGAGCACGATGGGCGCTTGCCGGTAGTTGCCGAGCAGGCGTCGCTGGCCGACCTCGACGAGATCCGGTGCTGCGGGATCGATCATGTCGAGGATGCTGTCGGCGGCCGGGGGCTCGTGGGTCACGGCCCCAGCGTCCGCGTGAGGACTGCCGCTGGCGGAGGTGCTCATGGGCTCCCTCTACGCCGGGCCGCGACCGATGGCAAACCGCGAGGTCGGCCAGCGGGCTCGGCCATCGCGTGGTCTTTCGATTGCCATGGGATCGGGCTTGGTTATAGTGCCCGCGCCATGACCAGCGATCCCGAGAAGGTCACCCAGGACGGTGCCTCCCAGACCGACGGCGATCAGGGCGAAGCCGCTGCCCAGCCCGCCGCCGCATCGCCCGAGCAGAAGCTCGCCGACGCGCAGGCCGAGACCGCGAAGCTCCGCGATCAGCTCCTCCGCACCGCGGCCGACTTCGACAACTTCCGCAAGCGCGCCCGCCGCGAAGAGGCGGACGCCGGCAAGCGCGGGCGCGAAGGCCTGCTCAAGGATCTGCTCCCCGTCTTCGACAACCTCGAGCGCGCCGTGCAGCACGCCGACGGCGCGCAGGACGTGAAGGCGGTCGCCGACGGCCTGCGCATGGTGCTGAAGCAGTTCGTCGACACGCTCGACCGCAGCGGCATCAAGCGCGTCCCCGCCGTCGGTCAACCCTTCGATCCGACCAAGCACGAGGCCATCCAGCACCTTGAGTCCGCGCAATACCCGGCCGGCGTCGTCATGGCCGAAGTGCAGCCCGGCTACGCCATCGGCGACAGCCTCGTGCGCGCCGCCCTCGTCGTCGTCTCCAAGGGCGCGCCCGGCGGCGAGGCCTCGTGACGATGGGGCCGCAAGCGGCCCCAAACCCCGCGCTGGCGAGCCAGCGCTGATCATCGACGTGGGGGCCGTTGGTTCCTGCTGGTTCACGATGAGGCCATAGGCCTGCTGGACGCATCGAACGATGGGCCGCAAGCCCGCATCGAGCGAGCGACCCGCATTCGCTGACGCGGGATGGCCGCACGCGGGCCCAAGGTCCACACCGGACGAGCCGCGCGTGTGTGTCTTTCTCTCCGTGTATCGCGGCGCACCACCCGTGTATCGGGGCGCACCACCGTCGCGCGCTGCGGCGCTGTTGCGGTGACCGATCGGCGTGCTCGTGCTGCCGGAACGTACGGATCCGTCGGATTCGGTCGGCCGCTTGATGTATGCTCCTCCCCGATATGGGGAAGGTGATTGGCATCGATCTCGGGACGACCAACTCGTGCGTGGCGGTCGTCGAAAGCGGCAGCGTCAGCTCCGCGGCGGACGTGAAGGTGATCCCCAACGCCGAGGGCGCGCGCACGACGCCATCGGTGGTCGGCTTCCCGGCCAGCGGTGAGCGCCTCGTGGGTCAGGTCGCGCGCCGGCAGGCGGAGACCAACCCGCAGAACACGATCTACGCGGTCAAGCGCCTCATGGGCCGCAAGTTCGGCGCGTCCGAGGTGCGCAAGCAGATCGAGCTCGCGCCCTACAAGATCGTGGAAGCGCCCAACGGCGACGCGTGGGTCGAGGTCCGCGGCCGCGGCTACGCGCCGCCCGAGATCTCGGCCATCGTCCTCGAGCAGATGAAGCGCATCGCCGAGAAGTACCTCGGCGAGCCCGTGACCGAAGCGGTGATCACGGTCCCCGCCTACTTCGACGACGCCCAGCGCCAGGCCACCAAGGACGCGGGCCGCATCGCCGGCCTCGAGGTGCGGCGCATCATCAACGAGCCCACCGCGGCCGCGCTCGCCTACGGCCTCGACAAGGCCCAGACCGAGACCATCGCCGTGTACGATCTCGGCGGCGGCACGTTCGACATCTCGATCCTCGACATCGCGGGCGGCGTCTTCAACGTGAAGGCGACCGGCGGCGACACGCACCTCGGCGGCGAGGATTTCGATCTGCTCATCATCAGCAAGCTCGCCGAAGAGTTCTTCCGCGAGAAGGGCGTCGATCTGCGCCGTGATCGCATGGCCCTCCAGCGCCTCAAGGAGGCCGCCGAGAAGGCCAAGCACGAGCTCAGCTCCGCGCTCGAGACCGAGATCAACATCCCCTTCATCACGGTCGGGCCCAACGGCGCGCCGCTCCACCTCGAGCGCACCATGCGCAGGAACGAGCTGGAGATGCTGGTCGCCCCGCTCATCGATCGCAGCATCCAGTGCTGCCGCGCCACGCTCGACGACGCCAAGATCCAGGTCGGCGCCGTGGGCACGGTGGTGCTCGTCGGCGGCATGACGCGCATGCCCGCCGTGCAGGCGGCGGTGAAGCAGTTCTTCGGCAAGGATCCGCACAAGGGCGTGAACCCGGACGAGGTCGTCGCCGTCGGCGCCGCGCTCCAGGGCGCCGCGCTCGTCGGTCAGGTCGACGAGGTGCTGCTCCTCGACGTCACCCCGCTCTCGCTCGGCGTCGAGACGGGCGGCGGCGTCATGTACAAGCTCATCCACCGCAACACGACGATCCCGACGGAGAAGAGCGAAGTCTTCACCACCAGCGTCGACAACCAGAACTTCGTGCCCATCCACGTGCTCCAGGGCGAGCGCGAGATGGCCGCCGACGGCCGCAGCCTCGCCCGCTTCGAGCTCACCGGCATCCCGCCCGCGCCGCGCGGCATGCCCAAGATCCAGGTGACCTTCCGCATCGACGAGAACGGCATCGTCCGCGTCGAGGCCAAGGACTTGGGCACCGGCCGCGTGCAGGAGATCCGCGTCACGCCGACGAGCGGCCTCACCACCGAGGAGGTCGATCGCCTCGTCAACGAGGGCGAGCGCTTCAAGCAGACCGACCAGCTCCGCCGCGATCTCGCCGAGCTCCGCAACCAGGCCGACACGCTCGTCTACACCACCGAGCAGGCCATGGAGGGCTACGCCGATCTGCTCGACGCCTCGATCCTCAACGAGGTGAAGGCCGACTGCAGCAACCTCCGCCGCCTGCTGGAAGGCGGCGGCGATCTGGAGAGCCTGCGTGCCGCGTACGCGAAGCTCGAGGGCGCGGCGTTCAAGATCGCGGAGTCGATGTACGGCGACACGGGCGAGGGCGAGGGCCAGTGAGGCTCTTCGGGGGGCGCGCGTAGGTCGCATGACCGGACCTGGCTCATCGGCCTCATCGGCACCTCCTCCGGCCTCGCCGTGGCGCGGGCCGGAGCAGACCTTTGGGCGCTATCGCCTGCTCGAGCGGCTCGGCGAGGGCGGCATGGCCGAGGTGTTCAAGGCCAAGAGCTTCGGCGTCGAGGGCTTCGAGAAGGTCCTCGTCATCAAGCGCATCCTCCCGAAGCTCGCCGAGCACCCCAAGTTCGTCGACATGTTCGTGCACGAGGCCAAGCTCGCGGTGCGCCTCTCGCACGCGAACATCGTGCAGGTCTTCGATCTCGGGCGCGTCGACCATGGCTCCGATCGGCGAGGCGCGGAGGCGTCTGCCGCGCGCGCCGAGGCCGTCGCCTCCACGCCGCGCGAGCCGGCGAGCTACTTCATCGCCATGGAGTACGTGCCGGGGCTCGACCTCAGCACGCTCCTCGCGCGCTGCCGCAAGCAGAAGATCCCCGTGCCCTTCGGCATGGCCGTCTTCATCACCGCCGAGGTCGCGAAGGCCCTCGATCACGCGCACCGCCGGCGCGACGAGCAGTCGCGTCCGCTCGGGATCGTGCACCGCGACATCTCCCCGCAGAACATCCTGCTCTCGTGGGAAGGCGAGGTGAAGGTCACCGACTTCGGCATCGCCAAGGCGAAGGACTCCATCATCGACGAAGAGGAGTCCGATCAGCGGCCCGGCCGCGTGCGCGGCAAGCTCGCGTACATGAGCCCGGAGCAGTCGCAGGCGCAGCGCCTCGACGGCCGCAGCGACATCTTCTCCTTGGGCACGGTCCTCTACGAGATGATCGCGGGGAACAACCCCTTCGTCGCGCCCACCCAGTTCGAGACGCTGCGCCGCGTGCAGGCGAGCGAGTATCCGCCGCTCGAGCTCCTCCGCCCCGACACGCCGCGCCCGCTCATCGAGATCGTGAGCCGCATGCTGGCGAAGAACGTCGACGATCGCTTCGCCGACGCGGGCCGCTTGCACGAGCAGCTCCTCGGCTTCTTCTACGCCACGGGCGAGCGCTTCGGCTCCAACAAGCTCGCCGAGTTCCTCGAGCGCTTCCACGAGAGCGCGGCCCCCGAGATCACCGCCGAGGCCGTGTTCTCCGAGCGCAACGCCGCCAACGAGCGCACGCCCGTCGAGGTCCCGAGCCCGAACCAAGAGAAGACCGGATCGCGCACCGGCACCTCCGGCTTCTTCCGCCTCACCGGCGGCGGCGGCGACGTGCCGATCACGCGCACCGCGGAGATCGGCGAGCGCCGCGAGGTGACCGCGCTCGTGCTCTCGTTCTTCGGCGAGGATCGCGATCGCGGCCAGAACGCCGAGGGCGCCGCCACGCTGCGGGCCCGCGCGCGCGACGTCCTCGCGCGCTACGGCGCCACCGTGCTCGAAGAGGAGCCCTCGCAGATCGTCGCCCTCTTCGGCCTCGGCGACGCCGACGGTCGCGACACCGAGGCCGCGGTGCGCGTGGCCCTCATCATCCTCCGCAGCCGCACCTCCGGCCTCGCGCTCTCCGCGGGCGTGCACGTCTCGCGCATCCTCGTCGATCCCGCGGGCGTCCCCATCCGCGACGAGCGCCTCGCCTCGCTCGTCGCCTCGGCGCAGGCCTTGGCGCGCGCGACGGACGGCCAGGTCGCGGCCTCGCACCTCGCGTCGCGCATCATCCGCAGCGAGTTCTCCTCGGAGGAGCTGCCCGGCGCCGGCATGACCGCGCCCGAAGGCGGCCGCGTCATCACCTCCGCGCGCGCGCCCTCCGCCGTCTACGGCCGCTTCATCGGCCGCCACGACGAGCTCAAGCACCTCGGCGACATCCTCGCGGCGGCCACGCGGCGGCGCGCGCAGATCGTCACCATCCAAGGCGACAAGGGCATCGGCAAGACGCGCATGGTCGCCGAGATGGAGCGGCGCCTCGCCAAGGGCAACTACAACGTCGGCTTCTACGTCGCCGCGTGTCCGAAGAACGGCGCCGACGTCCCGTGGAGCGGCCTCTCCGCGCTCCTCCGCGTCCTCTGCGGCATCCAAGAAGGCGACGACGAAGCGCGCATCCTCGATGTGTTGCCCCGCCTCCGCGCCCTCGGCCTGACGTCGGAAGAGTCGGCCACCGTGCTCGCGCAGCTCGGCGCCGCGCTCGCCGAGCCCGGGCAGAAGCCCTGCGAGGACACCTCCGCCACGCTCCGCGCCGTCTTCGCGCGCATGGTGCAGAGCCTCTGCGACGATCGGCTCCACGTCTTCGTCTTCGACGACGCCCAGTCGATCGACAAGGCCACGCTCGAGTCGATGATCGCCATCGTCGGCCGCGCCCTCGAGCGCGACGTCGCGCCCTCGTCGCTCGGCCTGCGCGCCGTCTTCATCCTGGCCACGCGGGACGATCCGCCCGAGGCCCTCACCAAGCTCCCCCTGCATCACAAGCTCGTGGTCGGCGAGCTCTCCGACGACGACTCCGCGCGCCTCATCTCCACCCGCGTGGGCGCGCGCGTGCTGCTCCCCGAGCTCCTCGCCTTCTGCCGCGAGCGCGCGGGCGGTCACCCGCTCTTCCTCGAAGAGCTCATCAAAGAGCTCACCGACTCCGGCGCCATCAGCGTCCTCAACGGCGCCGTGCGCGCGCGCCTCGAAGGCGCGACCGCCGTCCCGCGCACCCTGCGCACGCTCATCGCCGGCCGCGTCAGCCGCCTCGATCCTTCGGAGCGCGCCGTCCTCCAGGCCGCCGCCATCCTCGGCGAGCCCGTCCTCACCGACGTCCTCGCCGCGCTCCTCAAGCAGAGCATCGCGCAGCTCACCCGCACCATGGCGAGCCTCTTCGCCCGCGATTTCCTGCGCATCCTCGGCCCCGCACAGGTGACGTTCTCCTCGCCGATCCACGGCGAGATCGTCCTCGACGCCATCCCGCCCGAGGCGCGTCGCGAGCTGCACGCGGCCGCCGCCGACGCGTTCATCCAGGTGGTGGGCGAGGAGGGCGGCGTCGATCAAGCCGAGCGTATCGGCAACCATCTCTACGAAGCGGGCGATCGCGATCGCGCCGCCGGCTTCTTCGCCAGCGCCGCCTTGCATCGCCTGCGGGTGCATCAGCTCGAGCCGGCCATCCGCCTCCTCGCGCGCGCGCTCGATCTCGCCGATCACGCCCAACGCTCCGCGAGCGAGCTCTCGCTCTGGCTCTCGGCGCTCGCCGGCGCCGTCTCGCGCGTGCGCGCCGCGCCCGATCTCCCGGCCCTCGCGACCCGCGTCCTCCGCCGCATCGACGCCGCGGGCACGCCCGCCGAGAAGGTCTCTGCGCGCGTCGACATCGCGCGCGCCCTCGGCTCGACCAACCTCTTCGAGGACGCCTACAAGAAGCTCGACGAGGCCCTCGTCCTCGCCGCCGGCGACGCGCAGCAGCTCGGCGAAGCGCTCTTCGTCGAGATCGAGATGGCCGGCCGCAGCGGCGAGTACGCGCGCGCCGTGCGCGCCATCGAGAAGCTCGAGAGCCTCGGCCCCATCCAGAGCTCGCGTGCGCTCCTCTCCATCTCCATCGTGCGCGCCGCCGCCGGCCACACCGCCGCCGCGCTCCGCGATCTCGACGTGGCCGAGCGCCTCGATCGCCCCGACGATCTCATGGCCGCCGCCGCCCGCGAGAAGCAGCGCGTCCTCGTGCACCTCATCGCGCTCGATCATCGCGCCGCCGCCGACGCCTCGGTGCGCGCCATCGATCTCGCGCGCACCGTCGGCGTCCGCTACGACCTCGCCGCCACGCTCCACAACCTCGGCGACGCTTACTTCCGCCTCGGCGATCTGCAGCGCGCCTACGCCGCGCTCTCCGAGTCGAAGGAGATCGCCGCCGCCGCCGGCAACGAGCGCCTCGTCACGCTGAACCAGATGTTCCTCGCCTACCTCGACGGCGTGAGCGGTCTCCCCGACACCGACAAGCAGCTCCGCGATCTCATCCGCTACGCCGAGAGCCGCGGCATCGTCACCGACGCCCGCCAAGGCCGCCTGCTCCTCGGCGAGCTCCTCACCGCCAAGGATCGCCGCGAAGAAGCCCGCCGCGAGCTCACCCAGCTCGTCGAGATGGCCGAAGCCCACCACGACAACGCCATGGTCGTGGAAGCGCGCGCCGCCCTCGCCAAGGTTTGAGGCGAGCGCGATCGCGCGTCGTCGCGAACGTTCGAGGCGAGCGATCGCGGGTCACCGCGATCGTTTGAGCTCAAACGTTTGCGGTGGCACGGTGTGCGCGACGAGGCGGCGTCGTGCGGCGGGGAGATTTCAACGCCAAGGCGCGAGAGGCGCAAAGACGCAAAAAGACGGGGAGGAAGAGGGCATTCGCGACCGGCGTGCGCCGCGTCTTCCAGTTCGTCGTGTGTCGCGCGACGAGAGAACGTTTGAGCTCAAACGTTTGCCGCGCAGTGGAAGAGGCTCAGGGGTTGAGGCGCTCCATCGTCCAGCCGTCGCCTGCGCGCGTGTAGACGAAGCGGTCGTGCAGGCGGCCGGGGCCGGCGTGCCAGAGCTCGATGCGATCGGGCACGAGGCGGTAGCCGCCCCAGAAAGGCGGCCGCGGGACGGGGCCGGGGAAGCGATCGTTCACGGCGCGCGCCTCGGCTTCGAGCGCTTCGCGTGACGCGAGCGGCGCGCTCTGCTTCGAGGCCCAGGCGCCGATCTGGCTCTCGCGCGGGCGCGTGGCGAAGTAGGCGTCGGCCTCGGCGTCGGTGGCGCGCTCGACGCGGCCTTCGACGCGCACCTGCTGCTGCGAGGCGGGCCAGTGGATGCAGAGCGCGGCGTACGGGTTCTCCGCGAGCTCTTGGGCCTTGCGGCTCCCGAAGTTGGTGAAGAAGGTGAAGCCGCGCGCGTCCGCGCTCTTGAGCAGCACCATGCGCGCGGAGGGCCGGCCGCGCGCGTCGGCGGTGGCGAGCGTCATGGCCGTCGCGTCGTGCGGCTCGGTGGCCTTGGCCTTGGCGAAGGCTTCGAGGAAGAGGGCGATGGGATCGGCGGTGCTCATGCGTGGCGCGGTATAGAGCCGCCGCGCCACCACGTCGACCAGAGCAGCCGCGAGGCCGATCCGACGTGCCCGCCGAGCCTGCGCGGGAGCGTGCGGAACAGCCTCGCCCGCTCGCTATTCGTCCGCCAGCCGGCGCTCCAGCGCTTCGAGGTGGGCGCGCACCTGCGGATCGGTGTCGCGCTGCGCCTCGATCTTGCGGACCGCGCTCATCACCGTCGTGTGATCGCGGTTGCCGAAGGCGCGCCCGATCTCGGGGAAGCTCACCTTGAGCCGCTGCTTGCACAGGTACATGGCCACGTGCCGCGCGAAGGCCACGCTCTTGTGTCGATCCTTGGAGGTCAGATCGACCGAGCGCAGGTGGAAGTGGTGGCAGACCGCGCGCTGGATGTCCTCGACGCTCATCGTGGCCGCGCGCGAGAGCGGCGTGGTCGCGGCCAGCTCGGCGCGCGCGAAGGCCATGTCCACCGGGCGGCTCGTGAGCGACGACTTCGCCGCCAAGCGGATCAGCGTCCCTTCGAGCTCGCGCACGTTGGACCGGATCATCTGCGCGAGGAAGAGCGCGACCTCGTCCTCGAGCGCGATGCCCTCGATCGCCGCCTTGTTGCGGACGATCGCCACGCGCGTCTCCAACTCGGGCACCTGGATGTCGGCCACGAGGCCCCACGAGAAGCGCGACACGAGCCGCTCTTCCATGCGCTCGAGCGCCTGCGGGTACTTGTCGCTCGTGACCACGATCTGCCGGTCCACCGAGTGCAGCGCGTTGAAGGTGTGGAAGAACTCCTCCTGCGTCTGCTCGCGCCCGGCGAGGAACTGGATGTCGTCCACGAGGAGCACGTCGCAGCTCTGCCGGTAGCGCGTGCGGAACTCGTCCATCCGATGGTGCTGGATGGCGGTGATGAACTCGTTGGTGAACCGCTCCGCCGACACGTAGTTGATGCGCGCGTGCGGGCGCTCCTCGTGAACGCGATGCGCGATGGCGTGCATCAAGTGCGTCTTGCCGAGGCCCGTGCCGCCGCAGATGAAGAGCGGGTTGTACCGGCGCCCGCCGCCGCCCGCCGCCGCGATCGCGGCCGCGTGCGCGAGCTGGTTCGACGGACCGACCACGAAGCTCGCGAAGGTGTGCTTCGGGTTGATGTCGTCCGGCGGCGGCGTCACCCGCCGCAGCACGGGCTTGGGAGCGGGCACCGCCGAGGCGGGCGTGGCCTCGGAGATGGGCGCGACCTCGACCCCCGGCGCCGGCGGTGCCGACGAAGGACGCACCACGATCGGCCGCGGCCGCACCGGCTGCACCTGCGGGCGGCTGGCGACGGGCGCGGTGAGGTTTTGATCGATCGTCCAGGCCACCTGGACCGACCAACCGGTCTCCTCACGGATCTTCTCCGTGAGGGTGGGGAGAAAGTTCGACTTCACCCACTCCAGCACGAACTCGTTCTGGACCCGGAGGGTGAGCACTCCGTCGGTGAGGTCATCGAATTGCACCCCGCCGAACCATTGGTCGAACGTCGCCGGAGAGAGCGTGCGGGTGTGCTCCACCGCTCGATCGAAAATCGCTCGTGCGTCGTCTCTGGGTTTCGTCATCACGATTCGAAAGGCCCCGGCACACAAAGGCACGGAGGGGCGACGCGCACCTGCGAGTCGCCCCAACTTATCCACAGGGTCACCCCTGGGACCTATTCTTATAAGCGGCCGAAACTAGACGAGAATCCCGCCAAGGTGGAAGTTCTCGGCAGAACTGTCCACAACTTGTCCACAGATCGAAGAGATCGTTTGGAAGGGCCTCTCCAAAGGGCTCTCGAGGTCAAGTTACCTGAGGCCGAGGCCATGACACCTGAGCAAAGAGGAGGAGTCGAGAGCCTTTGACTGCACCGACGTTCACTCCGCATCTGGACGGGATCTCCGTGCGACATCGATTCTGACATCTCTCGGTGATATCTCGTCAAAGGTCCCTGTTCATTCGTTGCGTGAGGTGTCGTCAACAGCCACGAGAGCGTCGTTCGGACGCGCTCCGATCATTTGGGGGCGGCTCCCATACACACTCTCGAGCGAGAATGGGAGTCCTTTCGAGCGAGTCTGACAACCGAGGCTGTCGACGGGCCCGATCACGGCGCGCTTCAATGGCTCAGCTTCTACAGAGGAAGCCAGCTTCTCCGATGAAATCGAGAGGAGTCCGCCGAATTCGAACGAATTCAACCAGCTTCACTGAATCCGAATGACGTTCCTGACGACCCAGAACACTTGGTCCCTATACAACCGTACCGCACCCCGGGACCGACCCACGGGCTCGTCCGAAACGACGTCATCGAGGTAGCACCGCCCCCGTTCGGGAGTCCATCCCCAAACTACCCTGATCCAAGCAACTCCGCGAAATCTACGATCATTTTTATATCCCCTTGACGGACCGCGAAAGATCGTTCGCTGAGAGCTTCCCGACACCCGAGTGTCACCGAGGTGAGCGAGAGGCCCTCCTTCCATCCCGGGCAGGGAAAATCGGTGATGACGGAGGTCAAGAGTGATTTTCATCAAAGATGTCGAATGTGTACGAACATCAATGCAAATTCGAGCCGAGACGGGCGGCGGTGAGCGGGGCAGCACGCCCGAAAGCCCGGAAAGTTGTCCCCGCGCGCGAGCGATGGGATAGGGACCCAGGATGCGACCGTTCCGCAAGGCCCCTGCCCTGATCTTGGCCACCGGCCTGCTCGCGGGGCTCCTCGCGCCGGGACGTGCCGAAGCCGACCCGAGCGCCCTGCCGCCGAGCATCACGTACAACTACGGCGAGAACGAGAGCGCCCGCAGCGCGGCCATGGGCGGCGCCCTTCGCGCCACCGGGTACGGGACGACAGGCATTTTCCAGAACCCCGCCACGATCGCGGCGCAGCGCCTCTATCACATCGAGGCTTCTGCCCAGGTCACGCCGGAGACCAACCGGCAGGTGTACGGCGGCACCGTCGTCGACTCGGTGACGAGCCGGCTCTGCGGCTCCTTCTCCTTCGTCGGTGGGTTCGCGGATCCGAGCGGCATCGATCGATCGTTCCTCGACATGCGCCTCGCGCTGGCCTTTCCGATCACGGATCGGATCCTCATCGGGCTCGGTGGCCGCTACCTGAAGCTCACGCAGTCGGGGCTCGGGCCGTTCGGGATGAGCTCGGTCTCCGGCGGCCTCTTCGACGCGAACTCCACGGATACGCCGCGCGGGCGCATGCCGATGGTGAACGCGGTGACGTGGGACGCGGGGCTCGTGATCAAGCCGACCGACTCGTTCTACATCGCCGCCGTGGGCCAGAACCTCACGTACACGAAGAACGGGATCCTGCCGCTCACGGTCGGCGGCGGCATCGGCTACGGGAGCGAGACGTTCTCGATCGAGGCCGACGGCATCGCCGACATCGGGTCGTGGGACAAGCCGACGGCGCGCGTGGGCGCGGGCGCGGAGTACGTGATCTCCGGGATGGTGCCGGTGCGCGCGGGCTACAAATTCGATCAAGGCGGCAAGCTGCACACGCTCTCGGTGGGGACGGGGTTCATCCATCCGATCTTCTCCGTCGAGGCGACGGTGAAGCGGACGCTCTCGAACCCCGGCGCGACGTCGATGGTCTTCAGCATCGCGTACCACCTCGACTCGTCCGGCGTGACGAAGCCGTCGCAGCCGGTGAGCGAAACGGCGCAGTAGCGGCGCGGTCCGGGCCGTCCGCTCCCGAAGATCACGAGGGAGGCTGTGCGGCGCCGGTGACGTGCGATAGTGGGGGCGCCGTGCTCTGCCTGACCTCCTCCACCGACCCGCGCTGGGCCGCGATCGCCGTCGACGACTTCGCCACCACGCTGGCCGATCACGCGCACTGCGAGATGAAGGCCGCCACCAACGCGCTCTCGCTGGCGACGCGCTGGCCGGCCACGCCGCGCGTGGCGCGCGCGCTCACCGACGTCGCCGAAGAAGAGCTGCGCCACTTCCGCGAGGTGATGGCCCTGCTCGAGGCGCGCGGCATCGAGCTTGGCCGGCCGGAGAGCGACTTGTATGCGGCCGAGCTGCGCCGCGCGGTGAACCTGACCTCGGACAAGACGCCGCACGGCTCGCTCGCCGATCGGTTGCTCGTGGGCGCGCTGATCGAGGCGCGATCGTGCGAGCGCTTCCGCCTGCTCGCGGATGCGCTCGCCGCCCGTGGGGACGCGCTCGCTCCCTTCTACGAGGACCTGTTCGCCTGCGAGGCGCGTCACTACACGACGATGGTGGATCTCGCGATCGAGGTGCGCGGGGAGGCGCCGCAGGTGCGCGCGCGGCTCGCCGAGCTCGCTCGGGTGGAAGGCGAGATCGCGGCGCGCTTCGGCGTGCGTCCCACCATCCACGGGTGAACATGGACGTCCCGCTCATCATCCTCGATCGCGAGGTCGCCCGCGCCGCCGGCGACGCTGCCCGTGCGCGCGCGAGGCTCGCGCGCGGCGAAGATTTGGAAGCGCCGAGCCCGCTCGCCGTGCAGCGACACGTGAGCTCGCGCGCCACGTGGCTCGAGCTCGCCGAGTCGAAGGATCCGCTGGCCGCGCCGCTCCGCACGTGGGTCGGCGCGCTCACGCTCGAGCGCGTGCTCTGGCCGGATCTCGCGCGCCTCGCCGGTGCGTGGCGGGCCACGTCGATCCCTGTCGAGGTGAGCGGCATCGTGCCGTACCTCGCGTCGCCGCACGATCTGCTTGTGCGCGTGCTCGCCGAGCCGCAGCCGGCGCGCCGTCGCGTGCTCGCCGATGTGCTCGCGCGCGGCGCGGTGCCCGTAGCGGATGCCGCGCGCATGCTCGCCGAGCGGCGCGCGGAGGCGATGCGCTTGCTCGGGCCGGGCGCCGACGCGGCCGCGATCCCGATCGAAGCCGAGCGCGTCGCGCCCGAGAAACGCGAGCCGGAGAAGCAGGGCGAGGGAAGCGATCGCGCGAACGGTGCCGGCCGCATGGAGCTCGCGCGACCGGCGAGCGACGGCGCAGGTGCGATCACGAGTGATCCGCGCGCCGCGCTGCGCTCCATCGCGGAGCGCGTGCTCGCCGAGACCCTAGCGTTCATGCCGGCGGAGGCGGGCGCGTGGGGGGATGCGATCGCGCTCGCGATTGGGCGATCGTCGGGTGAGGGATGGCCGGCGCGCCTCAACGTGCGGTGGCTCTTCGATCTGTTTCAGCGCACGTCGCTCGTCGATGGTCTGCGCCTCGAGGTGGGATCGCTGCCGCAGGCGCTCGGTGCCGCGTCGTTCGCGCGTGCGCTCGCGGCGTTCGGGGGCGCGCTCGCCGACGTCGACGGCCCGCGCTCGGGGCCTTTCGTGATGGCGCGCGCGCCCTTCGATCTGCGGCGTGCGCGTCGTGCGGCGCTCTTCGGATCGCTCGCCGCCGATCCCGTGTTCGGCGCGCGGGCCCTCGGGCTCGGGCGCGGGCGGGCCCGCGATCAGGCCCGCGATGTCGCGCGTGCGCTCCTCGTCTCGTTGCGGCTCGATGCGGCGCGGGTGCTCCTCGGCGACGTCTTGCTCCTCCCCGGGCGGCAGGGCGAGACGCGCTTCGAAGAGATCACGTTCGCGGCGCTCTCCGCGCCGATCCCGCCGGCCCTCGCGGGGGTCGTGCCGCGCCTCGGTCCGGACGATCCGAGCCGACTCGTGGGGGCGTTGCTCTCGATGAGCGATCGGCGCTCGCTCATCGAGCGCTTCGACGAGGACTGGTTCGCGAGCCCCCACGCGGCGCTCGCGATCCGTGAAGAGGATGCGGTGCCGGCCTCGCCCACGGTGACGGTCGCCGCCGTCTCCGCCGGGGTCGGCGAGCTCGTGCGTGCGCTCCACGATCTCGGTTGAACGCTGCGGGATCGGGGGCGGCGTGAGCGAGTGCTGACGCCGCGCGCCCGATCCGGTAGCTTCACCGCGTGGCGCAGAAATACGGCATTCCCTTTCCCGATCTGCCGGCGCACAGCCAGGACGCGGCCGACGCGGCGGAGCGCACGCGCTCGCGCACGTTCATCACGCGTGAGGGGCGCGCCATCGCGGCGATCGTCCCGATGACGGATGTCGATCGGCTCGATCCTCCCGATCCCGGGGCCGGCGGTGTCGACCCGCTCCTCGCGCTCTGCGGCGCGTGCCGTCACGACAACTTCGTCGATTCGCTGGTCGTCGACTTCACCAAGACCGGCCTCTGGCACCGGGGAGGCTGAGCGGTGGCTTATCTCATCGACGCCGGGACGCTGGTCGAAGTCCTTCGCTCCGTGCCTTCGCACAACCTCGTGCGCCGGTTGACGAACGTGCCCAGCGCCGATCGCTGGACGAGCGTGATCTCGGTCTCGCAGATCCTCGTGGCCGCCCGCAAATCGAAGAGCACGAAGCTGATGCAGGACGTCATCCGCCTCGTGGCCGCCGTGAAGGTGGCGCCCTTCGACATCGCCGCGGTGCAATCCTTCGCCAAGTTCCGCGCCACCATCGCCGTCGACGGCGATCCCGACGACGTGATGATCGCGGCCATCGCCGTGACCAACGACTTCACCCTCGTCACCCGCCGCCCCGCCGACTTCGCGCGCTTCCCCAACCTGCGCGCCGAGAGCTGGGTGTAGGCGACACCGAGCCGGTCAGAATGGTTTGAGCTCCAACGATCCTCGGGGAGGCGCTGCGCTCCTCGTGGGCTCGCTCGTCCCCGGGCTCGGTGCAGCGCGCGTGGGCGCGAGCGGCCTGCTCGGCATGACGAGCAGGCCGCTCGCGCGATCGTTTGACCTCAAACGATTCGAGGAGACCTCCTCGCCTGCTCTTTCGACGAGCGTGAGCGAGGCGTGTCGAGGCTGATTGGGGAGGGTGGCGTCGAGCGACGCCGAGGTCGAGCGCGGCGCCGGCGAGGGCCGGCGCCTGCTCGTGGGCGAACGTCAGGGCGTGGGGGCGCTCTGCGAGCTCTGCGGGTTGGCCGGCATCAGGATCGTGAAGTCGGCCGCGTTGTCGCCCGTGTCGCCGCAGTTGCCGGCGGTGCCGCCGGGCTTGCGCTCGATGCTGGCGTCGGTGTTCGAGCCCGTCGTGTTGTTGTGCGGGTTGGTCACGGGCGTGCCCTCGCAGGTGTACGTCGCGTCCGACGTGAAGGGCATGCTCGTGGTCGCGTCGAAGGCATAGCAGACCGCGTCCGCCTTCGTGCTCCCGTGCATCAGACGAAGCGAGGTGGCGTCGGTGATGCCGGTGGAGAGCTTCTCGTCGGCCGCGGGCGTCTGGGTGTAGCCCGTGAACGCGATGAGGAAGTGGCCGTGCGCCGGGATGACCTTGCCCGTGCCCACCCAGCGCGAGCTGTAGCTCGTGTTGGTGTTGCTCCGAGCCTCCAGCTTCCAGGTGTTGTCGAGCGTGATGGCCGCGTTGGTCGGGTTGTAGAGCTCGACGAACTCGTCACCCGCGCCGGCCGCGCCGCGGCTGCGGATCTCGCTGATGAGCACGCTGGTCGCGTTGCACGTCCCGCCGGCCACGATGGTGATGGTCGAGCTCGCCGTGCTGGTGCCGAGCGTGGCCGTCACCGTCGCGCTCGTCTCCATGCTCGCGTCGACGTAGTCGAACGTCGCCGAGAGCTGGTTCGCGGGCACCGTCACCGTCGCGGGGATCGCACCGGCGCTGGAGGGCGCGAGCGCGAGGTCCACCGTCGTGCCGCCCGCGGGCGCGGGGAAGTCGAGGGTCACCGTGAGGGTCAGCGTCCCGCCCGGCGACACCGAGGGCGTCGGCGGCGTGAGCGACGAGATCACCGGCGTCTCCGCCGCATCGAGCACCCGCACGTTGGCCGTGAGCGACGCCGCGTCGAGCGTCGCCGTGAGCGCGACGCTCGCGGCCTGCGCGACGCCGTCGACGAGCACCGTCGCGCTCGTCTGCCCGGCGAGCACCGTGGAGCCGCCGCCCACGATCGCGAGCGCGTTCGGATCGGCCGAGGTCACCGTCACGAACGTGTCGCTCGTGGGCGCGTTGGAGAGCTGCACCGTGAGCGCGGTGGGGAAGGTGGGCATGCCGGTCTGACCGACGGTCGCGTAGCTCAGCGCGGGGCCGAAGGCGGTGAGCACGGGCGTGCCGCCGATCACGTCGCTCGCGCCGCGCAGCTCCAGCTTGGAGTCGTTGTTGCGGTAGTCGAGGATGCCGACGAGCGACCCGTAGTTCTGGTTGAGCGTCGGGAAGGGCGTGATCAGGTAGAGGAAGTCGTTCACGCGCAGGCTGCCGCCGACCACGAACTCGTTGTTCGGCGTGCTGTCGCCGCCGCCCACCGGCGGGGCGATGTCGGTCACCTTCACGTTGTCGACCTGCACGATGACGCTCTCGAGCGCGGCCGCCTTGGCGCCGCCCGTCGCCACCTCGGCCGGCGTCACCACCACCGGCGCCGGCGAAGCCTCGTTGTTCGAGGTCACCACCGTCGCGGTCGACATGGTGAGCTGGATCTGACCGAAGTAGTTGCTCACGGTCGCGCTGCTGAGGGTGACGCGATCGCCGACCTTCACCGTGTTGGCCGAGTCGAAGACGTAGACGCCCGAGTTGTTCGCGCCCTTGGTCGCGTCGTAGTCGGGATCGCCCGGCTTGATCTGCAGGAAGTAGCCCGCCTTGGCGCGACCCGTGACGAGCTGGTTGGTGAGCGCGACGGTGTTCCCGACGGGGACGGTGCCGTCCTTGATCTGGTAGATGGTCGCCGGGCACGCGGCGCTGCCCGGGTTCTTCACCGTCGGGCAGGGATCGCAGACGTCACCCTTGCCGTCGCCGTCGCCGTCCGCCTGATCCGTGTTGGCCTTGGTCGGGCAGTTGTCGGTCGCGTTGGGCACGCCGTCGCCGTCGCTGTCGTTCGGATCGAACGTCGTGCACTGCGTGGTGTTGGCGTCGAGCGGGCAGGGGTCGCACGCGTCGCCCACGCCGTCGCCGTCGCCGTCGGCCTGCACGCCGTTGTCCATGGGCCGCACGGGGTTGAAGACCGCCGGGCAGTTGTCCATCGCGTTGGGGATGCCGTCGCCGTCGCTGTCGTCGGCGGTGATGTCGCCGGTGTAGATGGTCGAGTTGTTCACCGCGGCGGGGCGGGTCGGCTTGCAGCTCGGCTCGTTGTCCGGATCGCCGCAGAAGAAGTCCTTGTAGATGCTCGCGCCGACCGACGTCTTGAGCGCCGCGTACGTCTTGCCGATCTCGCCCTGGAGGCAGACCTGCTTCGGGTTGGTGCACACGTCGACGGCGTCGCAGCTCCCCGCGTTGGGGATCGCCGAGATCACGCCCGCGTCGCCGTAGAGCGGCTTGCCGGCGCGGAGCACGAGGACGACGTCCTTCGGCTCGGCGTCGATGATGGCGCGGTAGTCGAGCTTCTTGCTGCCGTCGAAGATCGCGATGTCGCCGATCTTGCCGGCGGCGAGGGTGCCCACCACGTCGTCCACCGCGGTGAGGGCGGCGGCGTTCGAGGTGACCATCATCCACAGATCGTGATCGGTGAAGTACTTGTTGTAGTAGCCCTGGTTGAGCGAGTCCGCGCAGCGCAGCTCGCGGAGCAGGTTCATCGAGCCGCTCGGCATCCAGTCGGTGCCGAGGGCGATGGTGACGCCGAAGCGCGCGGCCTCGGTGACGATGGCGGTGTCGCCGTAGAGCGTGATGTTGGAGCGCGGCGACCAGATGAGGCCCGTGCCGTTCTTGCCCATCTGCGCGTAGTCCTGCGGCGTGAGGCCGACGCCGTGGATGAACGCGCTCTTGTCGATGACGACGTCGTGCCCCGGGTTCGCCGAGCTGAGGCAGACGAACTCGTTCTCGGCGAAGGCGTTGATGCCTTCGGCCACGTGCGGCAGGTAGGCATCGTCACCGTTGAGCGACGACGGTGCCACCACGCCGGAGTAGCTGCTGCACGCCGGCGGGGCGTTGCAGGTGCTCGGCGAGCTCGAGTCGTTGAGCGGGAAGGTGTCGAAGTTGACCGCCGGCTGCCCGAGGCCTTCCTCCATGTTGGCGCGATCGAGGTTGCGGAGGAGGCCCGTCTGTCCGCCGGAGCCGACCGTGGACGTGGCGCCGCCGAAGAGGAAGCGCAGCTCGCCCCAGGAGATCTGATCGCCGGAGGCGCCGCCGGGAGCGGGGATCTTCTTGTGACCGCACTGGCCGCTGCGCCACTGGTGGCGGTGCTCGTAGCGCTCGCCGGTGTTGGTGTACGGCGCGTTCTGCGCGTAGGTGATGTGATCGTGCGTGTTGATCAGGCCGGGCGAGACCACGCCGGTCGGGCAGGTGATCGCCGTGGCCGACGCGGACGCCGCCTTGCACGACGCGTCCGCGTCGCAGTCGGCCTTGCAGCCGACGAACGCGATGTTGCCCTGCGCATCGAGGACGACCTGACCGCCGCGGTAGAGCTTGGTCGGCGTGAGCACGGTGCCGACGATCACGCGGCCCGCGTCACCTTCGGTCACCGCGCACGTGCCGCTCGGCAGCGGCGAGAGCGTCTGACAGACGACCTCGGTCGCGCTCGGCGTCTTGGTGCAATCGTTCTCGCAGCCGTCGCCCGCGGTCTTGTTGCCGTCGTCGCACTGCTCGCCGAGATCGGTCTTGCCGTCACCGCACGTCGCGGGGATTTCCTTCTGGCAGGTCGACGAGCAGCCGTCGCCGCTCGTGGTGTTGCCGTCGTCGCACGTCTCGCCCGTGTCGGTCTTCCCGTCGCCGCACCTCGGGCCGCCCGGCTCGCTCTGGCAGGTCGCGGAACAGCCGTCGCCGCTCGTGGTGTTACCGTCGTCGCATTGCTCGCCGGTCTCGACCTTCATGTTGCCGCAGACGCCCGCAGACTCCGACTTGCAGGTCGAAGAACAGCCGTCGCCGCTCGTGGTGTTACCGTCGTCACAATCCTCGCCGGCTTCGACCTCACCGTTGCCGCACGTTGGACCCGTGGTGCCACCGCCGCATCCGGCGAGGGGCAGGCATCCCAGCAGCGCGACCATGGTCGGCAGCAGGGGGAACAGCTTGCGCATGACCTCTCCTAGGGAAGACTCGAACCGAGCACCGCGTGAGACGCCCGGATTCGGGGAAGGGCCGACTATACGTGAGTTCGAGCTGATCCGGGTGAGCGGCGTGTGTCAGGGCGTGGTCGAAACGCCGAGCTCCACGACCACTTGCTCGGCGGCACGGCTCGCCGCGTCATGCACTGCGCGACGCAGTCGTTCTTCCAGCTCGGGAAGCCGCCACGTGCGTGCGCGATCGCCCGTCGCAAGTTGCAACACATAACGGGTGAGCGGCACGCTGGTGCCTTCGATCTCGGCCACGTCGAGCCTCGCGCGCCCCAGCATTTCCGCGCCTTCGTGCTCGCCGACGGCCCTCAGCAAAGCCGCTGCACCGGCGCGCACGGCATCCGGATCGGGTCGCTCCGCAGGCAGGTTTCGTAGGGACGCATCCCGATACACGAGGCCCCAGGTGCGATCGATCCCCGGGAGCAACAGCTCGAGATGCAGGTCCGCGAGCTCGGTCTCCGGAGAGCGCATCGTTTGCGCGAACGCGGCGCGCACCGCCTCCATTCGAGCTGCGTCACGCGTCAGCGCCACGAATGTGTCCGCCGTTACCACGAGCGCGATCCGATGCGCCGTCACCTCGCGCGCGCCCATCGACCACGTCTCGCCCGGCCCTGCGATCTCCACCTGCGCATCGCGCACCAGCGTCGCGAGCGCGGTCTCACCCTGCGCCGACAGCAGCGCCGCTGCGCCCGATCGCAGCGCGCTCAGCGCGCTCACCGCGCCCGTCGCGCCACGCGCGCCTCTTCGATCGCGGCCTCCGCTTCGGCCACCGCCTGCGCCTCGAGCTGCGCGTCGGCCTCGCGTTGCGCGGCGGTGCGGAGCGCGCCCTCGCCCTTCTGCTGGCGCACCCGCGCCGGCTCGGTGGCGGCGGCCTCGGCCATCGCGACGGACGTGTGCCGAACGTCGTCGAAGGGCTTCGCGAGATCGAAGATCACCTTGGTGTTGCCGCCTTGGCTCAAGTTCGCGAGCGCCTCGAAGCGACGCAGCTCCATCGAGCCCGGTGACTTCGCCAGGATCGCCGCGGCCTCGGCGAAGTTCTTCGCGCTCTCCACGTCGGCCTCGCTTTTGATCACCACGTACTTTCGATCCCGCTCCGCGATCGCCACCTTGGCCAGCACCTCTTGCATCTGCGGCGGGAGCTGCACGTCTTGCAAGCCGATGAGCTCCACGTGCAGGCCCCACTGCGACACCACCGACTCCACCTGCGCGCGCACCTTGGCCGCGACCTCTTCGCGATGCGCGAGCAGCTCGTCGAGCCGCGTCTCGCCGACCACGTCGCGCAGCACCACCTTGGCGCGATCCTTCACCGCGGCCTCGTAGTTCTCGACGGCGAGCGTGGCCTTCTCCGGATCGATGACGCGGTAGTAGACGACCGCGTCGATCATGGTGGTCACGTTGTCGCGCGTGATCACCATCTGCCGCAGCAGATCGCGGTTCTTGGTGCGCGTGTCGATCGTGCGGAGCTGCTGGACGCCGGGCAGGAACATCGTGAGCCCCGGCTGCACGCGCCCGCTGAAGCGGCCCAACGTGAAGCGCAGCGCCACCTCCCACTGGTTGATCTGCCGGAGGCCCGCGAGCAGGTACGTGACGGCGAACGCGGCGAGGACGATCAGTAACGGCACCATGCCGCGAGTCTACCGCGCCTCTCGTGCGCCGCGCTTCGCGAGGGCGGCCATCGGTCCTTTTGCCCGCGGGCGGACGGTCCCCACGGGCGAGGGCGCGTGATCGGGGATCAGCCGACCTCGTGAACGCGGAACGTGGCCGCCGCGTCGTTCGTCTCCATGGCGCGGTGGATCCACGGCGCGTCGCGCTTGGCCACCGCGATGAGCCGCACCTCGGTGCCGGCCGGCGGATCGGGGAGGCCGGAGAAGCCGACCTTGCGCGCGTCGTCGATCGTCATCACCTGCGCGCCGGTCTCGCGCAGCGTCTCCGCGGAGAGGAGCTGCGACGGGTCGGCGCCGGGGGCCAGATACACCTCGAAGACCACCATCATGCGGCTCATGGTCGCCTCCCCCGCGGCCGAGGGGAAGGGCAAAGGCGAGGGGACGGGCGAAGGCAGAAAGGCTGCGAGCGCGGTGACTTTTGCCTTCGCGTGGCGCGCCGGCTACGAAGGCCGCGCGTTGCTCGACCCCTCCTTCGCCCTCCGCCGTCGCGTCGTCGCGCTCGTGCTCGCCGTCGCCACGATCGGCTCCGCGCTCGCGGTCATGCTCGGCCTGCGCCTCGAGCCCAACGTGGCCTCGCTGCTCCCCGATCGCGGCGAGGCCGCGGCGCTGCGCCGCTACGTGCGCGGCTTCGGTGGCTCCGATCTCGCCGTCGTCATGGTCGCGGGCGCCAACGCCGAAGAGAATGCCGAGGTCGCGCGCAAGGTGGCCGAGGATCTCGGCCGGCGCCCGACGGTGAAGCGCGCCGCGGATCACGCGGATCTGTCGCGCCCTCTCGATCCGATGGTGGCGTGGCGCTACGCCGATCACGCCGCGCAGGAGCGTCTCGCTCGCGCGCTCACGCCCGAGGGTATGCGCGAGCGCCTGCGCGAGAGCCGCGCGCTGCTCTTGGCACCGGGGAGCGGCGCGCTCGCCGACGTGCTCGCGCAGGATCCCCTGCGCCTCGCGCAGCTCGCCTTCGAAGGCGCGGGCCTCGGCGGCGGCATGAAGGCGCAGCCCGACGGCGGGTTCGCGAACGACGACGGCACCATGCGCCTCGTCTTGATCCAGCCCCGCGGTCAGGCCCTCCGCGGCGCCGACGCGAAGGCCTTCGTGGCCGACGTGAACGCCGTCCTCGATCCTCTCGCGCGTGCGCACCCCGCCGTCTCGCTCGGCCTCACCGGTGGCCACGCCATCGCCGCGGCCACCGAGGCGATGCTCTCCCGCGACCTCAGCGTCTCCGGGACGCTCGCGATGATCCTGGCCTCGCTCGCCTTCATCGCCGTCTTCCGCCGGATGCGCGCGCTCGTCGCAGTCATGCCGCCGCTCGTGCTCGGCACGTTGTGGACCGCGGGCCTCGCCGCGGCCTTGCCCGGTGGGCTCAGCGCCATCGCGGTGGCCTTCACTTCGGTCGTCGTCGGCGTCGGCGTCGACACCGGCGTGCACGTGTACGCCGCGCTCCTCGACGCGCGTCGTGAAGGGCTCGCGCCCCTGGATGCGGCCCGCGCCGCGCGCCGCAAGACGACACGCGCCGTCCTCACGGCCGCGTTCACCGCGGCGGCCGCGTTCGGCGCGCTCGCCCTCTCGGACATCAACGCCGTCCGCCAGCTCGGCATCCTCTGCGCCCTCGGCGAGGTCCTCACGGCGGTCGCGATCATCGCGGTGACCCCGGAGATCGGCGCCTTCCTGGAGCGCGGCGCGCCCCCGCCCGAAGCGCCTTCGCGCTGGACCACCGCCGTCGCGTGGCTCACGGCCACGCGACCTCGCGCCGCTTTCATGGCGGCGCTCGCGCTCGCGCCCATCGTCGCGTTGATCCGCATCGGCCCGCCGCCGCTCGCGGACGCCATCGTCGGCGTGCGCCCGCAGCGCCTCGCGCCCTTGCTCGTGCAACAAAAGATCTTCGACGCCTTCGGTGGCAAGCGCGGCCAGCTCGTCGTCCTCGTCGCCGATCGCGATCTCGAAAGCGCCCGCGAGCGCACCGATCGCCTCGTCGATCGCCTCGGCCGCGATCGCATCGATCTGGAGACCGTCGACGCCCTCACGAGCCTCGCCCCCGCCGCCCGCACGCAGCGCGATCGCTACGCCGCCCGCGACGCCCTCGATCTCCCGAAGCGCGCCGACGACCTCGAGCGCGCCCTCGCCGAGGTAGGCTTCGCCCCCGCGCGCTTCACCGCCGCGCTCGAGGGCATGCGTCACCCCACGCACGACATCGCGCGGCTCGACGATCTCTCCGGCGGCCCCGCCTCGATCCTGGCCTCGCGCTACCTCGGTCGCGACGAGGGCGATCACCTCATCGCGCTCTACCTCCAGACCACCGCCGCCGAAGGCAGCGTCGATCGGCTCCGCGCCCTGATCGCCGAAGTCGATCCCGCCGCCATGCTCACCGGCTACGCGCGCCTCGACGCCTCCCTGCGCGCCACGCTGGCCCGCGATCTCCCGCTCATCGGCTTCGTCGCCGGCATCCTCGTGATCGCCGCCCTGGCCGCCTCGTTGCGCCGTGCGCGCGACGTCGCGCTCGCGTGCCTCGTGGTGGCCGCCGAGATCGCGGCCGTCCTCGTCCTCATTCGCATCCTCCACATCCCCCTGCATGCCTATGCGGCCTTGGTGTTGCCGGTGCTGCTCGGGATCACGGTGGATGAAGGCATGTTCCTCCTTCATCACGCCCGCGAAGCCACGATTGCGGACACCCTCCGTCGCGAAGGCCCGCCCGTGGCCGCGACCGCACTGACGACGGCCGCAGGATTTGCCGCATTGGGCCTCTGCGATTTCGACGGTCTGCGCGATCTCGGCTGGGTCGGCGCGCTCGGCAGCGTGGTGGGTTTGGTGGTCGCGCTCTTGGTCGTGCCCGCGGGGCTGCGATTGAGCCGCGCTGCGCGCGACTGAAGCATTCGATTACCGCGCTGTGGCGGCCGGCGCGAACAGGCTCGTGGCGTCTTCACACCATTGGAACGACGACGGCGCGGGCAGCATTGCAATCGAAGGATAGTTGGGGAACGTGCCCGTCGCCGCGTTCACCGCCGCCGCGACATCGACGGATCGCATGATGCCATTGAAGGCCGTGCCACGGTGGTGAGATCGCTTTTCGAGATATCGAATGTCGACGGTTTTTCGGTCGTGCCGATTCGACGCCGGCACACCCGACGATGGGCCCGTGCCCGACACGCCCGTGGCGCGTGCCGAGGGGGCTTGTCGACCTCGTTCACCCTACCTCGCGGAACACCATGTCTGGAGGAGAATGGTTTGGTGCGCCGTGCTCGGCTCGACCGTCGCCGTCGCCCCATGGGGACACCATCCACGGGTGCTCTCACGGTCATGCGACCCCCGCGTGGCGCAGTCTGACATCCAGCGGCGCGTGGTCCCCTCGCGGGCCGTGATAACGTCGCATCGCCATGCGTGCGACAGATCCACCTGGAACGATGCGCGTCCAACCACCGCCGACTTCGACGGCCTTCGTCCCGTAGCGCGACGTGCAGGCCGCGACGGGGGTACCCATGAACCAGGACCAGCGCAAGGAGCTGTACCGCCGGCTTTTGCGCGTCGTGAACGGCGCGGTGCGGACCACGGCGGCGCGCAGCCGATCTCCGGCGAACCTCGATGATTTGGTGAACGACGTCTGGGTTCACCTCCTCGAAAAGCGGGTGCTCGATCGCATCGACCCGACCCGCGGCTCCGCCGAGCAGCTCGTCTACGTGGCCGCGCGCAATCACACCATTTCGCTTTTGCGCAAGCAGAAGCGCCTCGCCTTTCAAATCGTCGTGCCTCAAGACGACGCCGCGCTCGAGCTCGAGGTGCCGTCTCAGGGGCCTTCGCCGGTCATGCTCCTCCTCGCCCATCGCGACCTTCGCCGCGGGCTCGAGCGCTTTCAGGAGGACGAACGAGAGATGCTGTTGCTCTCGCTCCTCTACGATCTCACGGCCGCCGAGATCCTCGCCGTGCGGGAAGAGCCCGCGGACAGCGCCTCCGTCGGCGCCATGCAGAAGCGGCTTCAGCGGCTCAAGGACCGTCTCGGCGAAATCGTGGCCGAGGTCGTGTCCACCCCCGGTGCCCCCGCGCGTAGAGAAGGAAAGGACGCCAAATGAAGGACCGAGACGCGCTCGCGGACGCCCTCGGACGAGCGCTGCAGAAAGCGCCCGAAGCCGAAGATCCGCGCTGGGAAGAGCTCGCCCAAGGCGATCTCGCGCCCGACGCGATCGACGCGCTCCTCGAAGCTTCGCCCCTCGATGCGGCCCAGGAAGAAGCGCTCCTCGCCCGCGCGCTCGCGCCCGCGAACGTCCGCCCCCTGCGTTCGTCGCGCCCGCGGCGCACGTGGGCCCTGCTCGCCCTCGCCGCAGCTTTCGCGGCGTTTGCCGCCTTCGTCATTCTGCGTCCGCATGCGCCCACGCCGCCCACCTGCGCGCTCGACGCGAAGGGCGACGCCGTCGCGCTCGGCCCGGACACCGCGGCCCCCGATCTCGTGGTCTCGCCCGGCACCCGCGTGCGCCTCACGCTGACTCCATCGTCGCCCGTGCCCGAAGATCTCGTCGCGCGCTTCTTCCTCGCCTCCGGTCAGGAAGTGCGTCCGCTCCCGATCCATCCCGCACCGGCCCGCACCGTGCGTCTCGAGGGCTTGCGCGAAGAAGTCTTTCCCAACGTCCCCGCGGGCCGATACGACCTCATCGTCGTGATTGCTTATGCAGGCACGAACGCCTCTGACTCCGCGCTCGCGGACATGGCACGAAATCCCGATCACCCGCCGCCGGGCTTTCGCGTGGTCCGCCGCTCCATCGAGCTCCGCGGCGGCCCTCTCGGCAGCGTCGTTCCCGTACCGAAAGAGGTGCAAGAGGCAACCTCCCTGCGCGCCGAAGGCAAGCTCGACGAGGCCGAAGCCAAGCTCGCCACGGCGCCGCCGGGGCTCGCGCGTGATCGATTGACGGCGAGGCTATCGCTCGATCGCGGACGCGCAGAGGAAGCAGCAAAAAGGCTTCAGGATGCGATTGCGGCGGGGAGGGCCGTTGGGGATGTGGAGGGCACGGGCAAGGACGTGCTGGCGCTTGCGTATGTACAGTTGGAAGCGCAGCGCGACGCCGCCATGGCGACGCGGACGCTCGAAGACGCCACTGACATCCTCTCGGCATGGCCTGCGGGCACCGCCTATGCCCGGTATACGCGTGCCCAAGTCGCTCGTGCTCGAGGTGATCTACGTGTTGCGCTGGCCAATCTGCGTGAGGTGATGCACGAGGCAGAGCTCGTTGGGCTCGACGTGACGCGCGATCAGGCCCGTGAAATGGCGTGTGATCTGCTGTCGACGCTCGGCCGTCATACCGAAGCGCTCGCGATCGTACGTGCAATATCTCTCCCCGCCTCGCAATCCTGTCGCGCGGCGGAGGCCCGGAACAACGCGGCGTGGATCGAGATTCGAGCCGCGCGTGCAGGGGCATCCGGCAATGCGAAGCGAGCCGTGGCGCTGCTCGAGGATGCGCTCGCGGTCGTTCGATCGGGATGCCCCGCATGGATTGGCAAGGTCCTGACCAATCTGGCGATTGCTCGTATCGAGGCGGGCGATCGTCTTGGCGCGCTCGCCGCCGCCGCCGAGGCGGAGCGGTCCGAGTCGACGGCCGACCCAGGCGACGTGGTCTGGTGGGAGCAGATTCGCGCAGACGCGGAGCTCGGGAATGGGCGCCCCGAGAAGGCTCGTCACCATTTCGAGAAGGCTCGTGCGCTCGGCGAGCTGCATCATCTTCCGGAAGCGGTGCTCGCGGGGACCCTTGGCGCTGCGCTCACCTACGATGCTGCGAACGACATCGGCGGCGCGCGCCGCGCATTTGATGCCGCTGCGCTCGCTCTCGATGCGTGGGCCCGCGCCGCTCCACTCGGGGAAGGCCGTGGTCTTTTCCTCGCAGAGCACGCTCGCGCGACACGCCTTCACGCCGCATTTCTCCTGCGTCGCGATAAACCAGAATCCGCGCTCCTCGCCGCGCGCCGCGGCGCAGCCCGTTATTTCGCCCTGCTCGATCGTCCTGATGCGGCGCTTGCCGAGCCCTCCGCGCTGGCTGCGGGCAATGCGTTCCTCGCCACCGTGTCTTTGTCCGAAGGTACCGTGGGTCTGATGCAGGTCGGTGATCGTGTCACGCGCGCGCCTCTCCCCACCTCTTCATTCGATACGTGGTTATCGTCTTTTGCGGCAGCATTGCATGACGCCAAACGCTTATATCTACCGGCCAGCGGTTTCTTTCGCGATATCGATGTGCACGCCGCCCCACTCGATGGCCGCCCGCTCGTCGCGCATCTGCCCGTAGCCTACACTCTCGATCTCCCGCAACTTGACGCTCCCCCCCGCTTGTCGTCGCCGGTGGCTTTGATCGTCGCCGACCCATCCCGCGACTTGCCCGCGGTGCGGGCCACCCTTGCTCCACTGCGCGCCGCCTTCGAAGCGCAGGGCCTTCGCGTGGTCATGTTGGAAGGCGACGCCGCCACCCGTGAAGCCTTTCGCGGCGCCATCACGAGCCCAGACATCCACGTGCTCCATTATGCAGGTCACGCCTCCTTTGCCGGCCAGGACGGCCTCGACGCCGCGCTGGCGCTCGCCGATGGCCCCTTCAGCGTGCGTGACATTCTCGCGCTCGGGCACGTGCCGCCTCATGCCATTCTGCTCGGCTGTTCGTCCGCGGGCACCGATCCCGGTGCCGATAGCCTCGGTCTCGCGCAAGCCTTTTTGGTGAAAGGCACCCTCTCTGCCATTGCCGCGCGCGTCGATCTCGACGCCACCGTCGTGGAGGCGCTCGGCGCCCGCCTCGCCGTCGATCTCGGGTCGACACCCGATCTCCCCGCCGCACTGGCCCGCGCCCAAGCGGCGCTCGCCGTCGAACGGCCGGCATTGCGCTGGTCCGCGCTGCGCGCGCTGGTGCGCTGATCACGATGGGGCCGCAAGCGGCCCCAAACCCCGGGCCGGGCGAGCCGGCCCTCGATCGAAAAAACACACGTCGCTGTCCGCCCCCTCCCTTCGGGGGCGTAGTCCCGTCCGAGCGCCTTTTTCAGCGAGGTATTCTCATGGCTCAATCCTCCGTTCGCCGCCGGCTGGGCCGGTGGCTCGTGTCCGCGTTTCTCTTGCCGGTCCTCTCGAGTGCGTGCGGCCCACGATCCGGGCCTTCCGGTGGCTCGGGGCTCACCTGCGGAGGCGTTCGCTGGATTGGTATCAAGCCGGGCGGCTCCGTTTGCACGACCTATCTCCCGCCCGGCCCGGGGTGGCTCGGCTCCCCCCTCTTCACCGGCGCCACGGCGCCGAATCTGACGCGCTATTGCCTCTTCGAGTGGGACCCTTCCGCCGGCCCGGCGCCGACCGCCGCGGACGTTGCGGCGCTCACGGCCACTGCCGGTGTCCTCAAAGGCTTCGACGAGGACTGCCCGGTCGTCATGCCCCTCGGCTTCCCCGAGGAGGCCGCGCTCGCCCAGCGCCAAACCATTCACGATGCGGCCGGCGGTCTCACCTCGCTGCCGGTGAGCTCATCGCTCAAGCCCACGCGCCTCGCCGTCGTCGACAACGCCCCTGACAGCTTCGGCCAGCCCGGCGACGGCCCCGTCAGCATGGCATTGCTCCCCTCGATTCAGCCCCACGGCACCACGGCTCCCTTCGGCGAGCACGGTGAGGTCCTCGCCTATCTCGGCAGCGACATCGGTTGTCCGCAGGAGAAGGGCAGCGCCTGCGCCGTGCACGTGGAAACGGCCCTCGCCCTGCGGGACGGTGGCAATCCCCAGCCGGATGTGACCGGCGGTCTCTCGGGGACGAGAGGTGATTTGGCGACGACCATCCGCCGCACGCTCGTCGACTGGAAAGACGATCTCGTGAAGCGCGGCGAGCCCCGGCTCGTCATCAATCTCAGCGTGGGTTGGGAAGATCATCCGAGCGACTCCGACTGCCATGTCGGGGCCGTGAAAGACCTCAACGCCCCTGCGGCCGCCGTGTACGACGCGCTCGTCGAGGCTCGCTGTCACGGCGCATTCATCGTGACCGCGGCGGGCAACAACACGGGGAGCGGGGGCTCGGCAGGCCTCATGTGCCCGGCCCACTTCGCCACGTGGGCCGTCCCAGAGTGCTCGGCGGACTTCTACGATGACGAGTTCGACACCATCTATTCTCAACAGACCGGCCTGCGCGTCCGGCCTTCCACGGTCTCCTACGATCCGCTGGTCCACCCGGTCGGCGCCCTCGATTCCGGCGATCAGCCGCTTGCACCGCACCGGCCGCGGAGCCTCCCGCGCCTCGTCGGGCCCGGTTTCCTCGGGACATCCTACGAAGGCTCTTTGAGCTCGGCGCAAGCCAATGGAACCCTGCCCGCGGTGGCGCCTTATCCGCTCACCGGCACCTCCGTCTCCACCATGGTGGTGAGCTCCATCGTGGCCACCGGGTGGGCCTACGCGCCGAGCCGCGCGCCGGCCGATGTCATGGCGACGGTCTACGATTACGGGGCTCGCACGTCTCTCACGACGGAGGTCTCGCCGCTCACCACGGCGTCCCGCGTCCGCCGCGCCTCGCTCTGCCGCACGCTCCGCGGTATGGGTCTCATCGCGGCTTCGACGACGTGCAGCGATCCCGATCCCGGCACCGTCACGGTGCAGAACGCGCCTCTGTCGGCTTCGTTGAAGGCCTCGATGAATGCGTATTTCGCGACCGGTTCGATTCCCACCCTCACCGCATCGCTCACGCCGGCAACGCCCCTCAACTTCCTCCCCACCGAGGCTGCCGGCGCGTTCGTCTCGCCCCAACCGCTTTGGCCCGGGTGCCCGACGTGCGGAATCGAGCCCGCGCTCGAAGCCATCCTTCACATCGATCCGCCCGCCAACATGCGTTTCGACAACGTGCACATCGTGGTCAGCAGCCAGAGCGGCTGGTCGAGCTATGCGCTCGGCAACCTCGCCGGCCGATCGACTTTCCGGCTCACCCGTAACGTGGCCGTGACCGCGGGGACCCGTGCCTATCTCGTGTGGGAGGAGTCGTCGGGCACGGCGGCGTATGCGCAGCTCCCGATCTGGTAAATAAATACCGATCGCTGTCCACCCCTCGGGGGGCGCTTCGTAGATCCAGATACAGAGTCGGTCAGCCTGATTGTCCAGGAGCCCGCCGACCACCCCCGAAAGGATCTACGACCATGCACCGCTGGATTCGTGTCGTCGCCCTCATCGCCCCCGTCGCGCTCTTCGCCTGCAACAACATCGACATCGACATCGACAATGACAACGGCTCCGGCTGCTGCTGCAACACCTGCGGTTGCAACGGCGATGGCGGGGCCGGCGGTGCGGCCACCACGTCGAGCTCTTCGTCCGGCACCGGCGGCACGCCGATCACCAAGTGCCAGTGCCCTGAAGGCTATACGGTGACGCCGGCGGGCGACGCCTGTTTCAAGGAGAGCCAGGTCGATCCCACCCAGCACGCGACGGTCTACAACGTCTGCCAGGTCGATCAGAACAAGGTCTATGGCAAGTTCGGCGCTCACGTGGAGCCCGGCGGCACGGCGCCCGGTGGCACCTCGGAGATGAACTCGTATTGGGGCGACGGCTCGGCCGCTCCGCTCGATGGGCGCCTCAACGACGTTGGCATCTGGGCCTGTGACGGTACCTCCTCGACGGCGGGCACGGAGCCTCTCGACGAGTGGATCGGATTCGCCGTCTGCCTCCCCATCGCCGTGAGCGGCGAATACATCCTCGGCATCGCCGGCGACAACCAGGTTCGTTTGGACGTCGACGGGACCAGCGTCTACAGCGACACCTCCAGCAGCACCCTCGCCTTCAACTACTGGCATCTCCTGCCCATCCACCTGACCTCGGGCACGCACATCATCGAGCTGCGCGGCAGGAACGATGGGCAGATCGCGGCCTTCGGCGCGGAGATCTCAGGCCCGTTCGCGGCCGGCGCGCTCACCACCGACGCCGCGGTCCTCGACGAGACGGCCTATGCGGCGAACCTCCTCTGGTCCACCGGCAACCTGCCCGCGGGGACGACCTTCCAGCTCGGCGAGAACAGCGGTTGGCAATGCCCCGACCAAACGGTGCTCGATCTCTGCGCCGACAAGCCCGTCTGCAAGCACATCGAATACGTGAGCTGCGTGGGCGTGGACCCGGCGAACCCGGGGGTGAAGGATCCGCCGTTGAAGCAGCAGTGATCACCGGCTGATTCACGACACTTCGACTCCTCACGTCGCGCTCCTTCGACGCGACGAAACGACAACCATCGATCCGACGGACGCCCCTCCGCCGCCTGCTCGTCGTGCGCCCGGCGGAGGAGTCCTTTCGATCCGAGAACGAGCCCGGAGAAACACCGCACATGCGATCTCGACAAGCACGCTGGTCCAATCTCGAAATTCACCGAGGAGGTGTGTCATGAGCGGCTTTTCCCGGCGCTCGTTCCTCAAAGGCGCGCTCGCGGGCGGCGCGATCGCGGGGGCGTCCGCGGTCGTGCCGAGGATCGCGGGGGCCAGTGGGCTCACGACGGCGACGCTCAGCAATGGGCGCACCTACAAGATCCTCGAGATCTTCCTCGACGGAGGCGCGGACTTCTGGGCGCACGCCTATCAAGTTCCGACCTGGGTGGGGAACGCGACCCAGTACAATCCAGGCCTCTCGACCATTTCCACCGGATCTCCCAACGATTGGTCGCCCCTGTTCACCGGCGTCTCCGATCCTACGCTGTGCCCGCCGACGCCGCTCCACAGGACCTTCTTCGCGTTCGCGCCGAATGGTGACCGCGTGTACTGGGGGCCCGGCGTCACGCCGCTCGTGCCGCACGCTGGTCGGGCACGAATGGTCATCCTCCGGCATTCGTTTCCCTTTCATGAGGGCGCGGGCCCTTTGGCGCTCACCGGCAACGCGCTCGGCCGCGCCGGCGCGTTCTCGCTCGGCGCCGCGGTGAACCGGACACGCGCGCCCGGTGAGGCTCCGGTGTCTTTCGTCATCGCCGTCGGCGAAGGACACGGCACCAATACGCTCTCTTCCGCGACCGCCATCGGCGCTCACGGTACGGAGAATGCGCCGGTGCTCGTCGCCATGGGCAACACCGCGCTCGCGGCCCAGCTCGCGCGCGACGTGCCACCCGCGGGCAGCACGGTGGCTCGATCCGACGGCGACGCGCTGCGCCGGCATTACAACAACCGCTATCGATCGATGCTCTACCACGCGGGCTCGCGCACGCGCTCCCGAGCCTACGATGCCTACGAGGGCGCGCTCGGGACTCTCCAGCAGCACCAGGGCGTGCAGGCCCGGATCAATGGCGTGAGCTTCGCCGTCCCGCCCACCACCAATGCGGCCCAAAACGCCACCGTCGGCGCCATCGAAGCGGCCGCCGGTCTGCTCGCCAATGGGGCGCGTCACGTGCTCGTCGCCGACGCCGGCTGGGACACCCACACCGGCTCTTACTATTCGACGTTCGAGGGATATGCGGCCTACCTCACCAAGCGGACCTATCAAGTCGCGTACGGGATTCACAAGGTCATCGCCTCGGGCGCGATCGATCTCGACGACACGCTCGTCTTCATCCACAGCGAGTTCGGGCGCCACCAATCCTCGCCCAACAGCAACGGTGTCGTCGGCAACGGCACCGAGCACAACCCGGAAGGGTATCCCGTCCTGCTCCTCGGCGGACCGATCACCACGCGCGGTATCGCCGGCATCCTCACCGGCCCGGCGAACCCGTTCGGCATCGCGGTCGGCGACGGCGTATACGGTGTCACCGCGGTGCGTGCCGCCGTCTCGCTGGCCGCCGGAATCGACCCCTGGCAAGCGGACATGTACAGCCAGAGCGAGGATTGGTTCGGGCTCTACCTCTCGCAATTCACCACGTTGTCCGCGGGCAACGTCCCCGTGCTCGAACAAGGCATCTTCGGACTCTAACCCTCGACGGAGGACATCATGATTCGGAACATCGTGCTCCGCACGCTCGCCGCGGCCTCCGTGATCGGCGTCGCCGGCTGCCTTTATCCCTATACGCCCAACGACGCCGGCGACGGCGCTTGGGTCGAGCAGGTCGTCCCCGCGGTGCTCGGCCGCAAACCCGTGAACGCCATGGAGAGTCGCGTCCTCGTCGATCTCATGCACCAGAAGGGCCGCGAGGCCGTGGTCGACGTGCTCATGGCCCGGCCCGATTTCGAGGAGTATTGGGCCGTCGTCCTCGCGGACATGCTCAAGCTTCAGCGCGACGGGCTCATGCCGCAGGCGAACCTTGCCGACAGCGCGTCGATGGCTTGCTGGAACACACCCACGCTCTATACGAGCTTCGCCGGCGCGCAGGGGGGGCTCGCGGGCACGCTCTCTTCCCAGATCGATCCCACGCTCACCGTCACGCTCCCGAACAACTTCTCGATGGCTGACGTGCTCCGCTCGGCCATCGCCCGCGACGATCTCTTCACCCCCTTTCGCGCGCAGCTCCTGAGCCTCGGCAAATCCGGGCGGAGCCACTCGTCGGAGGCGCAAACCGCCTTTCTGCGAGGCTTCGTCAACCGGCAGAGCGATTGTGTCTCGTGCCACACCTCCACCTGGTCTCGCGTCGACATCGCCCCCGTCCCCTTGGATCTCGATGGTGCCTTGTTCCCGAACGGCAGCGTTTCGGCGGATCGCGTGGGCACGGCCTTCGGTGAGGGCGGGGGCACCACCATCGCCCCGTTCGGCCACATGAGCGCAGGCTGCGCGGACATCCTCCAAGGCTCCGTGGCCGACGCGTACACACCGCAGAACGAAGGCAGCGACTTCGCCGGCCTCCACCCTTCGGACGACGCGCACTACGACGTGCTCGACCTCGATCGAGCCCTGCTCGCGGGCCGCAATGCGCTCACGGCGACGGATCTCTCGATCGACCTCTCCCAGAGGCAGGACGCGGGTCGATCCTTTTCGTTCGGCTCGCTCTCGGGGGAAAAGAGCTTCGCCGCGGCCCTCGCGCTCTCCGCCACCGAGGCCGTCGTCAAGGCGCTCGAGGGACACGGGCTCACGCTCCCGCACGGCCACCCGCGGGTCGACGAGCAACGGTATTACCTCCAAGGATATGCCTCTTCGCTCGTCTTCATGAATTGGTCCCTGCGCTACCTGATCAAATCGCTGGTCCTCCGGGGCACGTTCAACATGGTCGCGCCGAGCGAGGCGCCGTCCGCCTATCCATTTCCGATGTTCTTCAATGGTTGGGCCAAGAACGACGTCGGCGCCGGGCAGAACGTGAACGGGCAAGGCGATCTGGTCCATCGCTACAACATCCCTGCGCTCCTCTCCGCGGCGCACCACGCCCTCGGTTGGCCGACGCCCAAGGTCGCGCCGGGCTCCGGCGCCACGGGCGTCATCGATACCTTCATGTCCAAGGAGCTCGCGAGAGACCTGGGGCGTTACGAGAGCCTGGCTCGACCGGGCAAGGACGATGTGGACTTCCAATCGCTCCTCACCTGGGAGGCCGCCGTCGGCACTTGCCGCAAGCCCATCTCGTACACCTCGCCTTATTACAGGGACTGGGTGGAAGAGGTCCTCTTGGCCATCAACAACGCGCCCCAGCCCGGCTACACGGTGCGTGACGTGATCGTCGCCTTCAAAGATCGCTTGATCCAAGATCAGACCATCGCCGAGAACCCCGGGCCGGAGACTCCCTCGACCTTTCCGGGGCCGAAGAACGGTTACGACCCGAGCTGGGACGACACCGGATCCATCCTCGAGCGCCTCGAGCAGGAGTCTCAGATGTTCGACGTGCGCGCGCAGCAGCGCGAGGCCGCGCGGGTGCGAGCCGTCAAGCTCGTACCGCCGGATGGATCGGGCGCGAGCGAGCCTCCCGAAGAAGAAGATCCGGACGCGTGGCGCGAGCGCTTCGACGCCTTTGCCGACAAGCTCGCTGACAAGGCGTGGAAGCAGAAGTGGCAAGCTTACCGCGACACGGTGACGCATGAAGCCGCGGTGAAGATGCTCGATCAGTACGGTGTCCAAAAGGGGTATTGGAAGATCCAGCTCCCCGACACGGAGGCTGATTTCCTGGCCGACTATTTCGGCGTCTCGTCGCTCGGCTTCCCGGCGGCGCTCGTCTACGATCTCCCGAGCAAGCTGCGCGGCTATTGCGGCACGCTGCTCACGTCTCCTCAATTCATGCTCGGAGGCATCCGGCCGGCGCAGAGCGCCGCCGATCCCATCCCGTCGCTCCTCGTCTGCATCGACGCCGCTCTTCCGCCCAGCACCACGCCCACCAATCCCTTCGTCGCCCAGAGCAGGTTTTGCAACGAGCACCAGCTCTGCCAGGACTACGCGAACCTGGCCGACGCGCTCGGGTACGGCGGCGTCGTCTGCCCCTGATTGCAGGGCCCGATCAGGGGCGAGCGTCTTCACCTCGGGATCTTGGCTCGGTGGGCCGCTCCACCACGCTCACCGCATGACGGACCCAGAGTTGCTCGCCGTTGAAGATCGCCGCAATCGTCCCGTCGGCACCTCGTGGTGATGGGCGCGGCCACCCCCGGTCGCATTTCATGACGCAATGTGCTGTCATGAAATTCGGCGACCCAGGGGCGGGGGCGATTGCCGTCCGAGGCGCGCGGCGGATAGGCTCGTGGGCGTCGCCGCCGCGCTCGCGGAGGAGGTCGTGATGCGAAGGATGCTTGGCTCGATCGCAGTGTCTCTGGTCGGCGCCTTCATGCTTGCCGCGGGCTGCAATGCCGGCGGCGAGATCCCGCCCAAAGGCAACGGCGGCTCCGGCAACGGCGGGGCTTCTGCGGGCGGCGCGGGCATGGGTGGGGAGATCGCCCTCACCACCTCCGGCACGGGCAGCGGCACCGGCGGCGCGAGCGGCTGCCAGCACATCGACATCACCTTCGAGCCGCAGACTCCGACGGTGCTTCTCCTCGTCGATCGCTCGGGGAGCATGTTCGACAGCGGCGCCTGGGATCCGCTCAAGACGGCGGTGCTCAACGTGGTCGAGGGCGCGCAGGGCAAGGTGCGATTCGGCCTCTTGACCTTCACGGGCATCATCGGTCAGGCCTGCCCGCTCGTCACGGAGACGGACATCGCTTTGCAAAACCACGCTGCCATCAAGGCCGTCTACGACGCGGCGTCGGTGAAGCCGGGCAGCAAGCTGGAGACGCCGACGGGCATGACGATTCAAACCGTGGCCGTGCCCAAGCTCGTCGCCGTCACCGACCCCGGCGACAAATACCTGCTCTTCGTCACCGACGGCGAGCCCGACCGCTGCGACGATGGAACCCCCGAGTGCGCCCGCGACGACGTCATCGGCGCCGTGCAAGCCGCTCGCCAGCAAGGGATTGGCACGCTCGTCTTCGGCCTGGGATCCGGCGTCTTCGCACAACATCTCCAAGACGTGGCCAACGCCGGCGCCGGCGCCCCCGTGGCGAGCCCCGGCGACAACGCCCTTTACGCCTGCTTCAGCGGCAACTGGGCCAACGCCAAAGGCACGTACGCCGCCTCCGGCGGCACCACCAAATACTACACGCCGAACCCCACCGACTCGGCCGCTCTCGAGACGGCGCTCTCCGCCGCCGTGGCCGGCACCAAGAGCTGCACCTTCGATCTCCAAGGGAAAATCGAGGTCGATCTGGCCCACGCCGACCAGGGCAAGGTGCTCATCGACGGGACAGAGGTGCCTTATGACGGCACCAACGGTTGGAGCATGGCCGGCCCGACGACTCTGGTGCTCGCCGGCGCGGCCTGCGAAAAGCTCAAAGGGGCGACACAAGGGATCTCGTTCGACTTCCCCTGTGAGATTCTCTTGCCCAAGTGAGGGCTGTTGCTCGGCTGCGAGCGTGTCGCGGATTTTAACGCAAAGGCGCAAAGGCGCAAAGGCGCAATAAGACGAAGAGGAAATGTGGCTTGGAGATGAGCCCTGAGGGGTTCGTGATCGAGTATTCTCTCCCCGCCTTTTGGCGCCTCTGCGTCTTTGCGCCTTTGCGTTAAAAATCCGATGCGAAGCCAGAGCCTGCGGTCACGCAAAGAAGCTGCCCGTCTCGGCTTCGGCCCGAGGGGCATCGGGTGGCTTGGGGGCGAGGGGGCGGCCACGGCGGGGGTAGGGGATGGCAGGGGTCTTGCGCTTCCGGCGCACCGGATCCATTTGGTCGGCCGCAAGGCCGGGCCTGCGCCCGTGCCTCCTGACGCCAGAGGATGCCATGAGCACGGAAAACCCCGCCCCCACAGAGACCACCTCCGCTTCCGCCGCTGCCGTGGAGATGCCGTTTCAGGCCGAGGTGCAGCAGGTCCTCGCGCTGGTCATCAACTCGCTCTACACGCACAAGGAGGTCTTCCTCCGCGAGTTGATCTCCAACGCCTCGGACGCCCTCGACAAAGCCCGCTTCACCCAGCTCACCCAAAAGGACGTCACCGAGCAGGTCGGCGAGCCGCGCATCTCCATCAAGCTCGACGACGACGCGCGCACGCTCACCATCGACGACAACGGCATCGGCATGACGCGCGACGAGGTGATCCAGAACCTCGGCACCATCGCGCGCAGCGGATCGCTCGAGTTCATCAAGGCCCACGCCGAGGCCGCCAAGAACAAGGACGCGTCGCTCAACATCATCGGCCAGTTCGGCGTCGGCTTCTACGCGGCCTTCATGGTGGCCGATCGCGTCGACGTGCACACCCGATCGATGCAGCCCGGCGCCGAGGCGGTGACGTGGCGCTCCTCCGGCGCGGGCACGTTCAGCGTCTCCGCGGGCGAGCGCGAGCACCCGGGCACCTCCATCGTGCTCCACCTGAAGGAGAGCGAGCGCGAGTACGCCAAGGCGTGGCGGGTGAAGGACATCATCCGCAAGTACTCCGACTTCGTTCACTTCCCCATCTACGTGAACGACGAGCAAGCCAACCGCTCGCGCGCGCTCTGGACGATGCCGCGCTCGCAGGTGACCGAGGAGCAGCACGCCGAGCTCTTCCGCCACGTGACCGGCGCGGGCGAGGACGAGAAGCCGCTCCTCACCATCCACTGGTCGGTGGACGCGCCCGTGCAGTTCCACGCGCTCCTCTACGTGCCCGAGAAGGCGCCGTTCGATCTCTTCCACAAGGAGCGCAAGGGCCTGCGCCTCTACGCGAAGCGCGTCCTCATCATGGAGGACTGCGAGAAGCTCACGCCCGGTTACCTGCGCTTCGTGCGCGGCGTGGTCGACTCGGAGGACCTGTCGCTCAACGTGTCCCGCGAGATCCTCCAGGACAACCGCACGCTCCAGACGATCGAGCAGCAGATCGTGAAGCAGGTGCTGAAGGCGCTGAAGGAGCTCGCCGAGAGCGACAACGAGAAGTACCTCGCGTTCTACGGCGAGTTCGGGCGCGTCCTCAAAGAGGGCATCGCCATGGACTGGAAGAACCTCGACGCCGTCGCCGATCTCTGTCGCTTCGAGTCGATGACCACCGAGCCCGGCAAGCTCCTCTCCTTGAAGGAGTACGTGGCCGCGATGCCCGAGGCGCAGAAGGACATCTATTACGTGACCGGCGTCGGCCGGAAGGCGGTGGAGCAGAGCCCGCACCTCGAGGCCTTCAAGAAGCGCGGCTACAACGTGCTCTTCCTCATCGATCCGGTGGACGAGTGGGTCGTCAAATCGCTCGTCAACTACGACAAGCGCCGCCTCCAGAGCGTGGCCCACGGCGACATCGATCTCGGCGAGGCCCCCGAGCAGAAGCAGGACGAGGAAGCGTCTTCGGGCGCGGTCGAGGCCGTGAAGAAGGCGCTCGGCGATCGGGTGAAGGACGTGCGCCTCTCCAAGCGGCTCACCGACAGCGCCAGCGTGCTGGTCGCGGCCGAGGGCGATCCCGGGGCCAACTTCGAGCGCATCATGCGCATGGTCGATCAGAGCGCGGGGCCCGAGACGAAGCGCATCCTGGAGCTCAACCCGTCGCACCCGATCGTGAAGAACCTGGCCGCGCTGGCGCAGCGCAGCCCGAGCGCGGAGGCCATCGTCGCGTGGTCGGAGCTGCTCCTCGATCAGGCGCTCCTCGCCGAAGGCGTGGTCCAAGATCCGGCGAAGCTCGTGAAGCGCATCCAGGATCTGCTCACCCAAGTGAGCAGCGCGGCGGTCTCGGGCTGAACCGAGAGCGGCACGGCGCGCACCTCCGGACGGTGCGCGCCGGTGTCAGCCTTGGCTGACATGAAATGGAGCCGGCTCGCGGTGGAGGCATCGAGGCTGCGATGCGGTACGCGTGAGCCGGCAACGTTTGCGCGAAGCGGGCACGCACGTTGCTGAATGGCCTCACGAGGCAGGGGTTCAGCAGGTTCAGCGGGCTTCCGCGCCAACCGGCACCGTGAGGCGCGGGCACGTGCCCGGCACGTGCCCGGCACGTGCCCGCGTGTACGCGTCCGGAACGAGCGGTTTTTGTAGGCTGGACCGCGGGTGAGGGGGCGTGACCTCACGGCATGCGCGGTGCACCCCGATGCTCCCCGTCGTCGTCGCTCGGGCGATGGCAGGGCAGGGCATGCTCGAGATCGAAGGGTACAGCCTCACCAGCGTCGTTCACGAAGGGGCAAGCTCGCGCATCTTTCGCGGGACGCGGCGGCGGGATCGATTGCCGGTGGTGATCAAGGTCCCGGTCGCGTCACCGCAGAGCGCCGAGGATCGACAGCGCGTCCGCAGCGAGCACGAGCTCGGCGCGCGCGTGCCCGCGCCGGCCGCCGTGACGTACCTCGCGGTGGAGACGCTGCCCGAAGGCCTCGCGCTGGTGATGGAGGATTTCGGCGGCACGTCGCTGGATCGCCTCATCCCGGCGGGCGGCATGCCCGTGGCGCGCGCGGTGGCGCTGGCCGTGGAGATCGCCGATCGCATCGATCGCATCCACAAGGCGAGCGTCCTGCACCTCGACATCAAGCCTTCCAACATCCTCGTCGATGCGACCGGGGACGCGCTCCGCATCTGCGATTTCGATCTCTCGACCTCGCTCGGCGTGGCCGCGGAGTCGATCGACGCGCTCCGTCTCGGCGGCACGCTGCTCTACATCTCGCCCGAGCAGACGGGCCGCACCAATCGTCCCATCGACGAGCGCAGCGATCTCTACTCGTTCGGCGTCACCCTCTTCGAGATGCTCACGGGCACGACGCCCTTCCGCGGCGAGGACGATCTCGATCTCGTGCATGGCCACCTCGCGCGCCGGCCCCCATCGCCTCGCGATCTCCGCGCCGCCGTGCCCGAGCCGCTCGCGGGCATCGTGCTCAAGCTGCTCGCCAAGAGCCCCGGCGATCGCTACGCCACCGCCCGCGGCGTGCGCCACGATCTGGAGCGCTGCGCCGAAGCCATCGCGAAGGGCCGAGAAAACGAGCCTTTCCTGCTGGGCGCGCACGACCGCTCACCGCGCCTCCACTTCCCCGAGCACTTCTATGGTCGCGAGGATGAGGTGCGCGCGCTGCGCGCGGCCTTCGACGAAGCGGCCACGGGCACGACGCAGATCACGTTGGTGCGCGGGTTCTCGGGCATCGGCAAGTCGACGCTGGCGCTGACGCTGGAGCGACCGGTGCTGGAGCGGGGCGGCTCGTTCTGCGCGGGCAAGTTCGATCAGCAGCACCGCGACATCCCCTACAGCGCGGTGATTCACGCGCTGCGCGGCTTGATCCGCGACACGCTCACCGAGGAGCAGGCGCGTGTTGATGCGTGGCGCGCGCGCGTGCTCGAGGCCACCGGGCCGAACGGCGCGCTCCTCACCGCCGTGGTGCCCGAGCTCAAGGCGCTCATCGGCGATCCGCCGGCGCCGCCGGACTTGGGCCCGACCGAGGCGCGCGAACGGTTTCGTTGGATCTTCGGGGCGTTCATCGGCGCGCTGGCCTCGGCCGAGCGGCCGGTGGTGCTGTTCCTCGACGACCTGCAGTGGGCCGACGACGCGTCGCTCACGCTGATTCAAGATCTGATGACCGCGCGGCGCGCACAGCACCTCTGCTTGGTGGGTGCTTATCGCGACAACGAGGTCGACAGCGCGCACCCGCTGTCGCTCGTGGTCGCTGCGATGGAGGAGGCTGGCCCCGTCGGGCACATCGCGCTCCTCCCGCTCAACCGCAGCGACGCCGCGGCCCTCGTCGCCGACGTGGTGCTTCACGAGCCTGCGGTCTGTGCGGATCTCACCGCGCTGCTCTACGAGAAGACGCAGGGCAATCCCTTCTTCCTGCGCGAGCTCCTGCGCGCGCTCTTCCACGACGAGCTTCTCCGCTTCGACGAGGAGCGCGACGCGTGGGTTTGGGATCTGCCCGCCATCGAGGCCAAGGGCTTCGAGGGCACCGTCGTCGATCTCCTGCTCACGCAGCTCCAGCGCGTGGGGCCGGAGGCGCAGCGCGCGCTCGGCATGGCGGCGTGCATCGGCAACCGCTTCGACGCGGCCACGCTCGCGCGCGTGGCCGAGGCTGACGAGGATGCGATCGCGGCGCACCTCGGTGAAGCGCTGGGCCGTGGGTTCATCCTCCCGGCGACCTCGGTCCGCGCGTCCGGCACGGGCGCGCTGGTGTCGGCCGCGGGCTTCCGCTTCGCCCACGATCGCGTGCAGCAGGCCGCCTATTCGCTGGTCCCGGCAGCGAGTCGGCCCCGCCTGCACCAGACGATCGGCACGCTCCTGCTCCAATCGTCGACGCCGGAGGAGCGCGAAGAGCGGGCCTTCGAGATCGTTCATCACCTGAACTACGGCGCGAGCCTCCTCGACGATCCGAGCGCGCGCCTCGATCTCGCCGAGCGCAACCGCGCCGCGGCCCGCCGCGCGCGCACGGCGAACGCTCACGGCGCCGCGATGACGTATCTGGCGACGGCGTTCTCGCTGCTCGGCCCGCGCGCATGGGAGGAGCGCTACGAGCTCGCGCTCGATCTGCGCACGGCGTACGCCGAAGCCTCGTTCCTCGCGCGTCGCTACAACGAGGCCGAGGCCGCCATCGACGAGGTGATCGCGCGGGCGCGCACGCCGCTCGCGCGCATCCCCGTGTATCGGGTGCGCATCTGGTCCTTCGCGGCGCGGAACCGCATGACCGAGGCGCTCACCACCGCGCTCGGCGCGCTCGCGCAGCTCGACATCCATCTCCCGCTCCGGCCCTCGAAGGCGAAGATCGTGGCCGAGCTGATGCTCACGAAATGGCGCCTGCGCGGCAAGGATCGCGGCGCGCTCCTCGGCCTCCCGCGCATGCGCGATCCGCGCGTCCTCGCGGCAGCGAGCCTGCTCGGCGCGGCGGTGGCGCCTTCGTTCGCGGCCTCGCCCGATCTCTTTCCCCTCCTCGCCTTCACCAACGTCCGTCTGAGCCTCGAGCACGGGAACTGTCCGGCGTCGATCATGGGCTACGTGGGCACGGGGATCGTGATCTCCGCGGCGCTCGCCGACGCCGACACGGCCGAGATGCTCGACGAGGTGGCGCGCGGCCTCGTCGATCGGCTCGACGCGCCGGAGTACCTGCCCAAGACGATGCTCTGTCGCGGCGTGTTCTTCGTGCCGCTGCGCCATCATCTGCGGGAGACGCTGCCGTTCTTGCAGAGCGCCTATCGCACGGGCGTCGATCTGGGTGACGGCGAGTCGGCGGCCACCGCGATCGACGCGCACGCGTGGCACGAGCTGATGTCGGGCACGCCGCTCGAGCGGGTGGTCGCGACGTTCGAGGATGCGCTCGATCGGGTGAAGCGCATCGGCTACCTGCCCAACGTGCAGGACATGCAGCTCGGCGCGCAGTTCTGCCGGAACCTCCTCGATCGCGCGGCGGACTCGCGGATCATCAAGGGCCCCGATCACGACGCCGCCGCCGCGCTCGCGGGCGACATCGCCGCCGATCGCAAGCAGCCCATCGCCACGTCCACGTTCCTCCAAGGCTGGCTCGCGTTCGTGCACCGCGATTTACGCGCCGCCCACGCGCTCACGCACGACACCGATGCGATGGTCGAAGCGCTCATGGGCACGATTTACGCGCCCGCGGTGCACTTCGTTCATGCGCTCATCCGGCTCGCCGTCGATCACGATCTCGCCACCACCGAGCGCTGGAAGAGCCGACGCGCCGTGCAGAAGAGCCTCGCGGCCTTGACCAAGTTCGCGGCCGACGCGCCCATGAACCACGCGCATCGCATGGCGCTCGTCCTCGCCGAGCTGTCGCGCGTCGAGGGGCGCGAGGCCGAGGCGATGGCCCAATACGAGCGGAGCATCGCGCTCGCCGAGCAGCACGGGTACCTGCACGATCAGGCCACCGCCGAGGAGCTCTGCGGCCGCTTCCACCTCGCGCGCGGCGACGCCAAGCGCGCGACCACGTACCTCGCCTCCGCGCGCCGCCGGCTCGTCGCTTGGAACGGTTGGCTCAAGATCCGTCAGCTCGACGAAGAGCTGGGTGGGCTGCTCGGCGCGCCGCCGCCCGCGCCCGTCGTGCGCGTCGCGGAGGAGGTGCCCGCCGCTCGATCGGAGAGCTCGCGTCGCTCGTCGCGCACCGCGTGGTCCCTCGATCTCGCCACCGTGCTCAAGGCCTCGCAGGCGTTGTCCGAGGAGATCGTCCTCGAGCACCTGCTCCGCAAGCTGATCCGGATGCTGGTGCAGAACGCGGGCGCCGAGTGGGGCGCGATCCTCGCGCCGCACGAGGACGAGCTCGTGGTCGAGGTCGATGGTACGGCCGAGATCGCGACGCTCGCCGATGGCGCCTCCACGCGTCCTCGTCCGCCGGAGACCATCCTCGCCTACGTGATGCGAACGAAGGAGGTCGTGGTGCTCCACGACGCGGCCGTCTCGGGCCGCTTCACGCAGGATCCGCATGTCGTCGAGCGGCAGCCACGTTCGGTGTTGTGCGCGCCGCTCGTCAACCAAGGCAAGCTCATCGCGGTCGTGTACATGGAGAACAACCTCACCGCCGGCGCGTTCACCGCCGATCGGCTCGAGGTGTTGCGGCTCCTCTCCGCGCAGGCGGCGCTCTCGCTCCACAACGCGCGGCTCTACGGCAATCTCCAGCGCGCGAGCGATCGGCTGCAGCAGACGAACGCCGAGCTCGAAGAGCACAGCCGCACGCTGGAGGAGAAGGTCATGGAGCGCACCCGCGAGCTCCGCGACAAGAACGAGGAGCTCGTCCGCACGCAGAAGCAGCTCGTCGCGCAGGAGAAGCTGGCCTCGCTGGGCGCGCTCACGGCGGGCATCGCCCACGAGATCAAAAACCCCCTCAACTTCATCAACAACTTCGCGCAGCTCAACGCCCAGCTCGCGGACGACGTGACCGCGGCCCTCGGCGAGCAGCGGAGCCGCCTCGATCCCGAGGCGCTCGCCGACGTCGAAGATCTGCTCCGCGATCTCCGCGACAACGCCACCCGCATCGACGAGCATGGCCGCCGCGCCAGCCGCATCATCGACGGGATGCTCCTCCACTCCCGCAAGGCCAGCGCGCCCCGCGCAGGCGCCGACGTGAACGCGCTCCTCACCGAGAGCTTGAACCTCGCCCGACACGGTGTGAGCGCCAAGGAGCCCGGCTTCGAGCTGGCCGTCCGGCTCGATCTCGCCTCCGCGCTCGACCCCGTCGAGGTGATCGCCGCCGACCTGAGCCGCGCGCTCCTCAACGTGCTGGCCAATGCCTGTTACGCCACCCTCCAGAAGCGCCGGATGGTGGGCAATGGTTATCGCCCCGAGATCGCGCTCGGCACCGCCGATCGCGGCGATCGGGTGGAGATCCGGATTCGCGACAATGGCCCTGGCATCTCCGACGACGTGGTGGACAAAATCTACAATCCCTTCTTCACCACCAAGCCGACCGGCGAGGGCACGGGCCTCGGGCTCTCCATCTGCCACGACATCGTCGTCGGCGAGCACCGCGGCGAAATCCGCGTCGACACGGCCCTCGGCGAGTTCACCGAGTTCATCATCACCCTTCCCAAGCGCGCTTCGCCGTCGGCCGCGTGAGCTGCCGACGGCGATGAACGAAAGATGAACGAAAAGGAGGAAGCCGGGGATTGGCTTCCTCCTTTTGCCACGTGGGCCGGTGATCAGCCGAGGTAGGCGGCGTTGTAGTAATACGCCGTGGCCAGCCCGAAGACCGGGAGAGGGCCCGTGAACTTGATCATGGCCTTTTGGCCGGGAGCATCGTTTTGGAACGACTGCACGTCATCCGGCGGCTCCGGGGGGATGAAGGTGATCTTCGCTTCTTCCCCGAGGCCCGAGGGGCGGGCGATGGCCGGGAACGATTTGGTGAAGTCGATGGTCCCGGTGAACGTCTCCGAGAGGACCCAAGTCTGACCGTCGGTCGAGACCACGGTGGTGAACCAAGTACCCTGATATTGCTGGCCGCCATAGGTGAAGGCGTACGTGCCGGCCGCCGACAAGTTCCACTTGTCGAGCTGGTACATGACACCTTTGCCGATATCCAGCTCACCCTCTTTGAGCTGCACGCCCAAGATGATGGCGGTACCCGCCGAGATGGCGAAACGGCCCGTCGGCACTGCTTTCAAGATGTTGGTCATCGCGCTTCTCCTCTCGTGTCACATGGCCTTTTGCGGGGCGGGCGCGTCGATGCCGAGCGCCGTCCGCCAATAGCTCGTCAAGAAGATCCCCTTCGGATCCAGCTTGGTCCGCAGGGCCAGGAAGTCTTGCAACCGGGGGACGTTGCCGAGGTAATTCTCCGGCGCGGGCAGGTGCTTGCCCCAGTGCGGCCGGTACCCGAACGGCTTCAAGAGCTCCCAGAACTGCGGATAGAACTCGGTGTCGGGCGAGCCTTGGTTGAGCCCGAACCAGAAGACGTCGATACGAATGGCCGCGCCACCATAGGAGGGGCTCATCCAGAACGGGCTCTCCGTCGCCGCGTAAATCTCGCAGGAGAACGCGCCCGTGCGCTGATAGGCGAGCACGGGATCGCCGCCCGCTCGATAGAAGGTGTCGAGCGCGCTCATCACCTCGGCGCTCTTCTCCACCGGGATCCAGAGCTCGGTGAACTCCGTGTCCCAGAGCTGGTCATCCATTTGGTTGTCCATGGGCAGCCCGCAGCGCCACGACTCCCAGAAATACTGAGTGTCCTCGGTGATGAACATGGCGAGGACATCCTTGATGAGCCAAGGCATGTATTTCTGGAGCCAGCTCGCGAGCTCCTGCGCGAGCGGCGTCTCCAGCGTGCGCGCCAGCAGCGCCTCGATGGCATTGGTGATGAGCTTCGCGAGCCACTGCGGCAGCCCCGCCTTCTCCGGGAGCGAAGCCGCGTTGGGCGCGAGCCGCACGGAGTGCTCGACCGACTCCGGGACGGCGGCGTGGAGGCTCGTGATGGCGTTCGCGAGCGGATCGACGAGGCGCGCCAGCACGTCTCCCACGGTGTATTTCGTGGTCGTTTGGGTGGCGCGGAGCGCGGGGCAGGCGTTGGGATCGGGATCGTCGGCGAGGGTGCCTTCGAGGTGCTCGTACCAGTGATCGAGCTTGTCCGGCACCGCGGCGATGTCGCCGAGGTTGCCGATGATCGTATAAAAGAGCGACCCGGCGAGCGCCTCCAAACGGGGCGCGCGCCCCATCTCGAGATACGGTTGCGACTTGAAGCCCGGTTGCGGCGCGAGGCGCGAAGCCTGCCAAACGCTCATCCGATCGAGCCCCTGCTGCGGCCACCACATGAGCCGCGTATAAGGCGTGTTGCGGAAGAACGTCTCCAAGCTCGGAGCACCGTTGTTGCCGGGGCCGAAGAGGTCGATTCCAGTCGCCTTCGTCTCGGTGGTGGTTTGCGTGCCATAGATGTTGAAGGTCGGCCCGACGCGCAACCACACCTTGGAGATGACGCCGAGCAAACCCATCGACACGCCGGCGGCGAAGAACATATCGCGCTTCGCCGGATCGGGATCGTCGCGGCTCACGTCCCAGAGCTTGCCCGTGCCGTCGATGAAGGAGAAGCGCACGAGGTTGCGATCGAACGAGTAGGTCAGCGATCCACCGGAAGAGCCGGTGGACATGAACCCGGAGATGGTTTGGTGGCTGATGCCGCCGGTGTCCTCGAGCGCGTAGCCCGCGGCTTGGAGCTTGTAATCGAGGCTATTTTCCCAGGTCGACGTGTGCGTCGGATCATAGGGGTTGAAGCCGAGGTTGCAGCCGGCCTCGACCTCCACGGTGGCGTGGGAAGGGTCTTTGGGATCGGGGGTGATGACGACAGCACGATACTTGTCGAGCATCACGTCGATGGAGTCGCCCGGCGGGATGCCGGTGCCCTCGTATCCATTGGTGTAAATCGCGCGCGTGACCGAATGCGCCGAGCCGCGGACGCGGAGCGCGACGCCGCCGTCGTGCGCATAACGCACCAGCGCTCGTAGCTCTTCTTCGCTGCTCGGATGAAAGTAGCCGTCATTGCCGCGCGGAATGATGTTCATGAGCCCTCCGCCCCGATTCGATGGTGGTCGCGATCGCCCGCGCGCTCCGTGCAAGGCACATACCTTCGAGGAGCGCGCCTGCTTTCATGGCGCGCGGGGTGTTTGGCGGAGATCGCGTGGCGCGGAGGCGGGCACGTGCCGAGGCACGTGCCGGGCACGTGTCGCGATTCGCTCGCTCGGCCGCGCGGCCTTGGGTATCAGTGAAAGCCGTGATGCTGGAACCCGATCGATCCCGCGTTCTCTTGGCCATGGTCGGCCTGCCCGCCCGCGGCAAAAGCTACATCGCGCGCAAGGTCGCCCGATATCTGTCCTGGCTCGGTCACAAGACACGGGTCTTCAACGTCGGCAGCTATCGCCGCGCCCACGTGGGCAGCCGGCAGCCCAACGAGTTTTTCAACCCCGACAACGAGACCGGCCGCAAAGCGCTGCACGATCTGGCGATGATGGCGCTCGACGACACCTTCGCCTGGTTCGACGACGGCGGCGAGGTCGGCATCTACGACGCCACCAACAGCACCCGCACCCGCCGCCGCATGGTCGAGGCGCGCTGCAAAGAGCGGGGCATTCCCATCGTCTTCATCGAGTCCATCTGCAACGACCCCTCTGTCATCGACGCCAACGTGCGCGAGACCAAGCTGAGCATGCCCGATTACGTGGGCGTCGATCCGGAGGAGGCCGTGCGCGATTTCCGCGCGCGCATCGCCCATTACGAGCGCGTCTACGAGCCGCTCGACGACGACGACGGCAGCTACATCAAGATCATCGACGTCGGGCAGAAGGTCGTCCTCAACAAGATGAACGGCTACCTGCTCGGCCGCCTGGTGCCGCTCGTGATCAACCTCCACGTCGCGCCGCGGCCCATCTGGCTCACGCGTCACGGGGAGAGCGCGTTCAATGTGCTCGGCATCATCGGCGGCGACGCCGATCTCTCCCCCGCGGGCGAAGAGTACGCGACCGAGCTCGCGCGCTTCGTGAAGAGCCGTCAGGCCGCGGACGCCGCGGTCACCGTCTGGACGAGCACCCTCCGCCGCACGATTCAAACGGCGCAGCCCTTCACGGACAAGCCTGCTTCGTTCCGCGCGCTCGACGAGATCGACGCCGGCGTCTGCGACGGGATGACGTACGAGCAGATCCGCGAGCAGATGCCGGACGTGTATGCCGCGCGCAAAGCCGATAAGTTCCGCTATCGATATCCGCGCGGGGAATCGTACGAGGACGTGATTCAGCGGCTGGATCCGATGATCATCCAGCTCGAGCGCCAGCGATCACCGGTGCTCCTCATCGGTCATCAGGCCGTGCTGCGCGCCATTTACGCGTACATGATGGATCGGCCGCCGAGCGAGTGTCCGCGCCTCGAAATCCCGCTGCACACGGTCATCGAGCTGACCCCGACCGCGTACGGCTGCAAAGAGGAGCGCTTCGAGCTGCCCCCGCAGCTTCACCACGACCCCGACAAGGATCGGCCGTCGAACCGGCTCTAGCGGTGAGGCGCGGAGATCGCTCGCGCGGTGCGGGGCGGCTGCGTCCGTTCGCGCGAGCGTCGGGGGTTTTGGGCTCCCAGGCCCTCGTGTAATAGTCGCGGGCATGCCCGTACGGCTGCACATCAACGTCGATCACGTGGCCACGGTGCGAAACGCCCGCGGCACGCGCTACCCGGACCCCGTCTTCGCCGCGCAGCTCTGTGAGGCTGCCGGCGCCGATGGAATCACTGCGCACCTGCGCGAGGATCGGCGGCACATCACCGACGACGACATGGTCCGCCTGCGCGCCGCGGTGACCACGCTCCTCAACATGGAGATGGGCGCGACCGACGAGATGATCGCCATCGCCGAGCGCGTGCGCCCCGACGTGATCTCGCTCGTCCCCGAGCGCCGCGCCGAGCGCACCACCGAGGGCGGCCTCGACGTCGTGGGCCAGCGCGACGCGGTCGCCGCCGCGGTGGCGATGGCGAAGAAGAGCGGCATCAAGGTGAGCCTGTTCATCAACCCGGATGTCGCCGCGGTGGAGGCGTCGGCCGCCGCTTCCGTGCAGCAGGTCGAGCTGCACACGGGCGAGTACTGTCACGCCGCCGAAGCGGGCAAGCCGCGCGCGCAGGTCGAGCACGAGCTCGGGCGCATCGTGGCGGCGGCGCGGCGCGCGCACGAGCTCGGGCTCGAGGTGGCGGCGGGGCACGGGCTCACCCGGCACAACGTCGGGCCCGTGGTGGCGATCGCGGAGGTGACCGAGGTGAACATCGGCCACTCGGTGATCGCCGATGCGGTGATGTTCGGCCTCGATCGGGCGGTGCGCGATCTGCGCGCGGCCATCGAGCGGGGCAGGCGATGATTCCGGTGCTCACGCGCGCGCAGATGCGCGCGTTCGACAAGTACGCGATCGAGTCGTGTCACGTCCCGGGGATCGTGCTCATGGAGAACGCGGGCCGCGGCGCGGCCGACGTGATCTCCGCGATGATCGAAGCGCACCGCGCCTCCGGGGCCTCCCGCGCGGTGCCCGTCGAGGTCGATGCTCCCAGTGGACCGACGTCGCGCCGCGCCGCCGTCGCGGCCTATGCGGCGCGCGCGCGTGCCTTCCCCGTGCGTCACGTGAAGGGGCCGGGACAGCCGGCCACGTATCCGCTCGATGCGCGCGTGGTCGTCGTGTGCGGCGCGGGGAACAACGGCGGCGACGGCTTCGTGGTCGCGCGGCATCTGCTCGCGCGCGGCGCGGAGGTGCAGGTCTTCCTCGCGGCCAGCTCGGAGCGTGTCACCGGCGAGAGCCGCATCAACCACGACTCGTTCATCGATCTCGGCGGCACGCTCGTCGAGCTCCCGCAGGGGAGCGCCCTCGAGCCGCTCGAAACAGCGCTCTTGCGGGCTGATTTGGTGGTCGACGCGCTCTTCGGCACCGGCCTCGATCGGCCCATCTTCGGGCACCTCGCCGAGGTGATCGCGGCCATCAATCGATCCGATGCGCGCTGCGTGGCGCTCGACATTCCCTCGGGGCTCGACGCGGACAGCGGCGCGCCGCTCGGCACCGCGGTGCAGGCCGACGACACGGTGACCTTCGGCCACCTCAAGGTCGGCCTGCTCACGCCGGAGGGCGCGCGCCTCGCGGGCAACATCCACGTGGTGGATCTCGGCGTGCCCGATCCGCCGATCCTCGCGCACGTCGGTTATGTGGCCGAGGTCATTCGGCGCGAGAGCATCGGATCGTATCTCTGCCCGCGCGAGCCCAACGTGCACAAGCACCAGGCCGGCGATGTCCTCGTCGTGGCCGGCTCGGCGGGCAAGCTGGGCTCGTCGCTCCTCGCGGCGCGCGCGGCGATGCGCGCGGGCGCGGGGCTCGTGACCATCTGCTCGTGGCCCGACGCGGTGCGCGCGCTCGAGTCGCGCGTGGTCGAGGTGATGACGGCCTGCCTCGATCCGGATCGCATCGAGGCTTCTCTCGACGAGGCCCTCGCGCGGCGCACGTCGGTGGCGATCGGGCCGGGGCTCGGCCTCGACGAGCGCGCGCGGGCGGCCGTCGACCACGTGGTGCTCGGCTGGGACGGCCTCAAGGTCGTGGACGCCGATGCCATCACCCTCTTCGTCGGTCGGGCCGAGGCGCTCGCGCAGGCCAAGGGGCAGTGCATCCTCACGCCGCATCCGGGCGAGCTCGGCCGGCTGCTCGGGCGGAGCGGCCGCGAGATCGAGCAGGATCGCTTCGGCGCGGTGCGCGAGGCCGTGCGGCGGACGCAGGCCATCGTGGTGCTGAAGGGCGCGCGCACCATCATCGCCACGCCCGATCAACGCATCTTCATCAGCATGGCGGGCAACCCCGCGCTGGCGACGGCCGGCTCGGGCGACGTCCTCTGCGGCATCATCGCGGCCCTCGCGTGCAGCCTCGCGCCCGTGCAGGCGGCGTGCGCCGGCGTGTTGATCCACGGCCTCGCGGGCGATCAGTGGCTGGCCCGGACGGGGAGCGATCGGGGGATGCTCGCGCGCGAGATCGCGGAGGCCGTGCCCGGCATCCTCGCGGCGCTGATGCATGGCCGCGACCCGCTCGCGACCCACGCTTGAGGTCGAATGGACACGGGCTGCGGTCTTTTTCACCACAGCACGATCCAGTGATTTCGCATATTTAGCGGTGCCAGCGGGCAGGCATCGGGCTTGCGGAAGGGACGGGCGACGACGCCAACGGAGGTCCCGCCCATGTCCGCCCTCGCCCACGAAAGCACCAGCACCCGTCGCACCAGCAGCGCTCGCCGTCCCAACGTTCGCGCGAAGAAATTCGTTCCCTCCCCCGAGCTGTGCCGGGGCCTCGAGGCGATGCGCTCCGAGCTCTTCGGCCACGCGCTCAAGCTGACGCGTGCGCCCGAGGCGGCCGAGGATCTGGTGCAGGACACCGTGGTGCGGGCCATCAGCTTCCAGCACTGCTTTCAGCGCGGCACCAACCTGCGCGCGTGGGCGCACCAGATCCTTTTCAGCATCTTCATCACGCGCTGCCGTCGCAGCCGTTTGGAGCGCAAGGCGATGGAGCTCCTCACCTTCGCGCCCGGCGCGTGGACGCTGCCCGAGCGCCGCCCGGAGATGGTCGCGCTCTCGCCCACGATGGCCCGCGCGATGGCGGCGTTGCCGATCAACTTCCGCGCCGCCATCGTGCTCGTGGACATCGAGGAGATGTCCTACAAGGACGCGGCGACGCTCCTCGGCGTGCCCGTCGGCACCGTGATGAGCCGCCTGCACCGCGGCCGCGCGCAGCTCGCCGAGCTCATGGGCGGGGGCCCGGAGACCATGCGCGCTGCGGCGTGAAGCGGTGCGTCCTCGTTTCGCGATCGATCGCGGCAGGGTGATTCGTCGGTGCTCGAACGATTCTTGCGGCGCGACGCTTTCTTCACGTGCGCGGGCCCCGTGTCAGGGGCGCCGTCGACGACTGGCCGAGCGGGGGAGAAGAGCTGCGGCTTCGGAAGCTGACGGCTTGCGGCGCTTGCTGGCGCCGCTTGCTGGGTCCGCTCGCTCGCGCTCGCGGCTGCTGCTGCTGCTGTTGCTTCGATCGTGGCCCGAGGGATGACAATGGCAGCTTCGTCGCCCAGCGAGCGCGGTGTTCGGGAGACCCACGCTGCTGCAGGGATTGCGAGGGGACCTCGCTGATCTCGATGGGGCGCGAGCAGGCCCGAACTCCGGCGCTGGATGCGCGCTGATCGCGGGGGCCGGCCGGTGTGCTGGTCTCGCGTGCGGATTCTTGGCCCTTTCTCTCGGGGCGTGGGACTGGTCGGCCATGGCTCTCCGCGCCCGCCTCGGGGCGGCGCTCTTTGCGCTCGTCGCTTTCGTGATCGTCCTCGTGGGCCGACCGTTGCCGGCGCGCGCCTGGGTGGACGTTCGGGTCGAGGCCGATGATGTGCGGGTCTCCGTCGATCGCGGCGGCGACGCGCGCGTCGAGCACAAGATCACGCTGAAGATCGCGGGCGGCCCGCTGCGATCGATCGATCTGCGCGGCGTCGACGCCGACGCGGTGCCCGAGCCCGACGGCTACGTGGTGCCGCAGAAAGAGGCGGCGCGAGGATCGCTCGCGTCGGCGCAGGCCGTGGCCACCGAGAAGATGGCGCCGGACGTGAAGCCGCTGGCCGATGGGTCGCCGGCGCCGCCGGTGATCCGGGTGCGGTTCGACGCGGAGCGAGGCTTGAGCCGCGGTGTGTACGTGCTCTTGGTGCGGTACACGACGCGGCTCGGTGGACGCATCGTGGTCGGTGGGCCGTTCGCGCGTCTCGCGTGGCGCGGGCTCGTCTGGGACGATGGCTTCGATTCGGCGCGCGTGACGTTCGAGCTGCCGGCCGCGCCGACCGAGCCGCGCGCCGACGATGCCGGAGCCGGTGACGCCGAAGGCGGCGCGCGCGCGCCGCTCGTGCTCTCCACGCTGCGGCGCGGGACGGCGAAGGATCAGATCGAGCTGCTCCGCCCGTACGCGCCCAAGGGCGAGGCGATCACGTGGGCCATTCGCGCCGACGCGCGCGCCTTCCAACCCACGGCGCCGCCCGTGGTCGCGAAGCCGTCGGGAATGCGCGCGGCCATCGACGGTGTCCTCGGGGAGCCGGGGCGGCGCTTGCTGCTCTTCGCCGGCGCGCTGTCGCTGTTCCTGCTCTATGCGTCGCTCGTGGCGCTCAAGACCGCGGAGACCGCGCGCTACACGCGGGCGGCGGGGGCAGTGCCGCGGCCGCTCGTGCCCATCCCCAATGCGTTGCGCGCCATCTTCGCGGGGGCGGCGCTCGTGGCGGGCGTGCTCGTGCAGCTCGTCTTCATGCGGGCCACCGTCGGCGCGATCTTGGTGCTCGCGGCCGTGATGCTCGCGGCGCATCGCACGCCCGAATGGAAGCGGCCGGCGCTGCGCGGGCCGGGGCGTTGGTTGCCGATCGCCGAGACCGTCGCGCTCCGCGAGCCGCCGCGTCCGAGCGGCGCGTGGCTCGATGCGAGCACGCGCGCGGGCAAGGCGTTCATGTTGCTGTCGATCGGCGCGGTCATCGGCGCGGCCGTCGTGCTCCACGACACATCACCGTTTCGCGCGGAGCTCGTGGCCTTCGATGCGGTGGCGTTGCTCGTGATCTTCGGGACGGGTCGGATCGCCGAGCTGCCGCCCGATCCGGCGCTCGCCCCGACGCGGCTCCTGCGCGAGGTCACGAAGCGCGTGCGCAAGGCGTTTCCTGCCGATCGTTTGCGTGTCGTCGGCCGCATTCGCGTCCCGGACGGGAGCGCCGATCCGGATGAGCTTCGCCTCGCGATCGCGCCGAAGGTGGCGCCGCCCGGGTTCGGTGCGATCGAGGTCGGCGTGCTCTTCGCGCGCGGCGCCGGGGGCGCGATGGCGCTGCCCGAAGTGATACTTCGCGTGACCAGTGGCTCGCCGTGTGACCAGGCGCTCGCGCAACTTTCGCGGCATGGGCGCGCGACGCGTGGGCGCAAAAAGGATGAGCGCGCGATCGTGCTCTCGCCGCGTCTTCCCACGGTGCGGATGACGGCGGGCATCGTGATTCGCCTACTGAAAGCGCTCGAAGCGGCGCGCGTGGCGCGGCCCGTGCACGCCGCGCGCACGCCGGCACGTCGCGCAGCGTGACGATCGCCGGTGAGGGCCCGACCGCGTTGTGGTCGTGCTCCAGTGGTTCCAAGACGGCCGGCTTTCGTGATAACCCATTCGTGCGCAACGGCCGCAGCTAAGCCGCGCGCAACGAGCGAGGAGAACATGCGGAAGACGATCGTAGCTACGACGTTGGCGCTCGCGGCGTTCGCCGTGGGCAGCGAGGCAAAGGCGGCTGGCTGGGGCCTGCACTCGGGCGACACGTTGCGTGGGGGCGACAACATGCTCTACGGCGAGGTCGGCTGGCCCGATCTCTCGCTCGGCTTCCAACACGGCATGAGCGAGAAGGTCGACCTCGGCTTCCGCTTCTCGCTCAACTACGGCTACGACTACACGACGCTCACGCACATCGGCATGGGCATGCGCGTGCCGATCCGCATCTCGCCCGTGAAGCGGGGCAACTTCAGCTTCATGATCCACTTCGACCCGGGCGTGAAGTTCGACTCGTTCGGCGGCAACTGCGGCGGGCTCAACGGCTTCTACGGCTGTGGCCTCCAGTTCGGCATCCAGATCCCGTTCGGGCTCGAGTTCGGCATCCACTTCACGCGTGAAGCGACGCTCCAGTTCGGCATGGAGATGCCGATCTACGTGAACCTCACGAACGGCGTCTACGGCAGCATCCCGATCCTGTTCGGGCCCGGCTTCGAGTACGCGATCGACGATCACATGGCCGTCGGTCTCAACACCAAGTTCGGTCCGTCCATCCGCGCGGTCGAGAACTACAGCGGCGCCGCCTTCGGCTTCATCACGCAGCTGTATTTCGCGTATCGTCTGTAGGTATGCGTCTTGTCCTATCGAGCGCCGCGATCACCTTCGCGGCGCTCGCCCTCGCGGCGCCCGTGCGCGCCGACGATCCTTCCCATCCACCACCAGCTTCTCCTGACGTGCCCCCGGCGGTGCCCGCACCGTGGGGCCTGCACTCCGGCGACACCGTTCCGCACCGCGACGTGATGCTGTACGGCGAGCTCGGGTGGCCCGATCTCTCGCTCGGCTTCCAGCGCGGGATGGGCGAGAACGTCGACGTCGGCGTGCGCGCGACGGTGGCGCTCGGGGTCGATTACATCCTGCCACGCGATCGCAACGGCGTGCAGGACATGAGCCTCGGCATCGCGTTCACCGTGCCCATCCGCGTGCGGGTGCTGCGCACCGAGAAGCTCAGCTTGCTCGTACACGCGGACCCGGGGATCAAGTTCGAGTACTTCGATCCCAAGCCGTTCGCCGGGCCGCACCTGCCGGTGGGGATCGATCTTGGCATCCACGTGACGGAGCTAACGACGCTGACGTTGGGCGTGGACGTGCCGTTCATGTTCCGCGTGACGCCCGATCCGACGGTGCTCATCCCGTTCCTCGCCGGCGTGAGCGTGGAGCGGCGGTTCACCGATCACTTCGGCATGTCGCTCAACGTGCGGCCGGGGCTGCTCTACGGCGTGAATCGAACGGGCAGCAGCACCGATGCGGCGCTGCTCAGCCAGCTCGGGTTCATCGGGCGGATCTAAATCAGCGAGCGTTTGACCGCTGATTTAGCTCAGGACGGGCGGCGAACGGTACGGGGGACCAGGCGGGGCTTTGGGGATGGTGATGCGATCGATCTCGCGGTTGGCGAGGCCGGCGGTGGCGTCGCAGTCTTCGAACGACCACCCGTAGAAGCTCGCATCCATCACGGCGAAGCGTTCGGGGCACGGGTGATCTTGGACGATGACGAGCTCGTCGAAGTCCCAGCCGATGTCCGCGGCCACTCGCGGGCGACGGCCGAAGGAGCGCCATGACCAGGGGACGCCGAGGAGGGTGCGCGTGAGCCGGCTGCCCTTGCCGTCGACCACGAGCCGGTAGCGGCAGCCCACCGTGAGCACGATCCACACGACGACGGCTGCGACAAGAGCCTCATCAAACCCGCCGACGCCGAGCCTCCAGGACACCAGGGCCGAGACGATCGGCACTCCGACGATGCCCCCTGCGAGCAGGCTCGTGGCGGCTGTCATGTCGTGACCGCGGAGGACAACCCGGGCGGCGCGTGCCGAGATGTACATGGCGATTCTTTCCTGGTGGATGGGTCAGGAAACAAAACGATGCCGATGCCGCGAATGGCCGCGGATGAAGGCGATCCATGCGCGGCAGTGGCGAGCCCGTTTCGAGTTTATTGGTTATGGACTCAGGAAACGATGAAGGCAAGGGGGACGGTGTAGGCTCTGGGCCGTGGGTCGACCGAAGAACACCGAGGCGAGGCGGGCGCAGATCGCGGATGCGATGATTGCCGTCGTGGCCGCCGTGGGGCTGGAGGAGGCGACGGTGCCGGCGATCGCGGCGGCGGCGGCGCTGTCGCCGGGGCTCGTGCACTATCACTTCGCGAGCAAGGACGAGATCTTGCCGCTCGCGGTGGAGCGGCTCGGGCTGCGGCTCGAAGTGCGGGCGGAGGCGCGGCTCCGCGCGGCGGGGGAGGACGCGCGGGCGCGGGTGCATGCGCTCGGCGACGCGTGGCTCGCGCGTGACGAAGGGGCGGACACGGAGGCGGTGCGGGCGTGGGCGGCGATCGGTGCGGCGGCGGCGCGGCGCGACGACGTGCGGGCGCTGACGGCCGTGCTCACGGAGCGCGCGGTGGAGCGGCTGCGGGCCGAGGTGGCGCGGGCGCTGCCTCCGGCGCGGCGGCGCGGCGCGCGTGACGTGGCGACGAGCGTGGTGGTGTTTCTGGAGGGGGCGCTGCGCGTGGGGATGATGAGCGATGCGATCGGGCCGGGCGACGCGGCGCGGCTCGCGCGCAAGCTCGTCGATCGGTTGCTCGATGGATGAGCGGGGCGACGCTCAGCGCTGGCCGCGGACGTAGCCGAGGAGGAGGCGGATGACGGCGCGGGCGATCTCGGGCGACTCGTCGAGGAGGGCTTCGAACTCGCTGCGAGGGACGCGGAGGAGCTCGGCGTCGGTGACGGCTTCGACGGTGGCGGCGCGCGGGGCGCCGTCGAGGAGGGCCATCTCGCCGAAGACGGCGCCGCGGCTGATTTCGCTGAGGACCTTGTCGTCCTTCTGCACGCGCAGGGTGCCCTTGGAGACGACGAAGAGCGCGTCGCCGGGGTCGCCCTGGCGCACGACGAGATCGCCGGGGGCGTGGACGATGATCTGGGCGATCTCGCCGACGGGGTAGAGCTCCTCGCCGGAGAGGCCGCGGAAGAGCGGAGCTTCGCGGAGCGTGACCAGCTTTTCGAGGACGCCGAGCATCGGGTCGTCGGAGCGTAGCGCAGCGGCGTCGAATTTCTCGCACTTGGCCAGCCAGCCGTCGAACGCGGGCGCAGGGCCCGGCGGAGCGGCCTTCTCCCCTTGCTCGAGGAGCGTGACGACGCGCGCCGCGAAGCCGCTCGGGAGGACGTTCTCCAAGAGCTCGAGGGCGTTGCCGCGATCACGCGCGTCCTTGGTGAGCGCGGCGCGCGCGCGGGCGATGAGGTCGCGGCTCTCGCTGACGGAGGCGAGGTCGAGGATGCGATGCGAGGTCTCGTCGATGCGGTGGCGGAGCTCGTCCTTGAGGAGGCCGGGGCGCGCGGCGGGATAGGCGCGGAGGAGCATCTCGCCGTAAGCGAGGGTCAAGGACATCGCGCCTTCGATGCGGCCGCGATCGAGGGCGCGCGCGGTCTCGGGAGGGACGGTGGCGAGGGCGCGGGCGACGGCGCTGCGCGCGCGGAAGCCGAGCTCGCCGAAGCGATCGAGGGCGCGCTGGCACGCACCGGGGCCGAGCCGCGCGAGGATGCGTGCGGCGCGCACGGTGCCCGCGATGCCACGGCCGCCGGCGACCGCGGTGCGGAACGCGCCCTCGCCGCGCGTGGTGGGGAGCGCGGCCAGGAGCGCGGCCACGGCGCTCGGGCCGGCCAGCGCGAGCGCGCGCATGGTGGAGCGGACTTGGACGCCGGTCTCGAGGTTGCTGATCAACGTGGGCACCGCGCCCGCGGCCTGGATGCGAACGGCGGCGCGCGCGGCCTCGGCGTAGACGGTGGGATCGTTGGAGCCGAGGCCGCGGAGGATCTCGGTCTCCGCGCGGCCCTCGCCGAGATCGCCGAGCGCGCGGATGGCGGCGGCGCGGCGCGGCGAGTCGGGGCCGAGCGCCGCTTTGCGGAGCTGTTTGACGGCGGCGTCCTTCTCGTCGGCGGCGAGCGCGCACAAGGCTTCGGCCCAGAGGCCGGCGGGGACTTCGCCGTCGCCGGATCGGCCGCGATCGAGGGCGCGATCGATGCGCGCGCGCGCGACCTTCGCCGCGGTGGCGCGGGCGGCGGCGAGGGTGTCGCGCTCGAGCGCGTCGTCGTCGCTGGGGGGGAGCATCGCGAGGAGCGCGTCGCCTTCGCCCGTGCGCACGAGGCGGAGCGCGGCGCGCGTGGCTTCGCGCGTGGTGGCCGCGGGCGCGCCGGGGGCGAGCGCGGGCGCGAGGTCTTCGAGGCGGAAGAGGCGATCGCTCATCACCGAGACGAGACGGGCGGCGCGCTCGTCGTCGCCTGCGCGCACCGCGGATTCGAGGAGACGGCGGAGCTCGCCGCGGAGGAGCTCGGCCGTCGCGGGCGAGACGTCGAGGGTGACGCGGCCTTCGCCGAGCGCCTCCGCGAGCGCGCTGGTGTAGGCGCGGCGCACGCCGAGGAGCGCGACGACGGAGAGCGCCGCCGTCACGAAGAGCAAGGCCGCGAGCGCGGCGCGCGGCGGGCCGGCGTCACCGAAGAGCGCGAGCAGGAGGCCCGAGACGAGCGAGCCCACGGGCGCGGCCGCGCTCTTGGCGAAGAGCTTCACGCGCGTGCGCATGCGTGAGGGCGTGGGCGCGAGGAGCAGATCGGAGACGGCGCCGGAGATGGCCATGCGCAGCGAGGTCTCCGCGAGCTTGGCCGCCGTGGCCGGCGCGACGCCGGGGAGGGCCACGGCCGGGGCGAGCACGAGGAGCGTCGCGGGGCGCGCTTGGAGCGCGGCGCGAATGCCGAAACGACCGAGGAATCGACTGGTGACGAAGAGCTGCGCGAAGAGGACGATGGCCTCGGTGACGAGGTTGACGCTGCCGAGGAAGGCCGCCATCTCGTCGCGGCCATAGCGGGCCTTGAGCGCCGCCTTGAAGGCGAAGTCGACGAAGTTGGTGGCCGCCGCGGCGAGCAGCGCGCTCACCGCGAAGATGCGCACGACGGGGACCGATCCGAGATCGCGCAGGCCTTCGGCGATCGAGGCGAAGAACCCAGCCGTCTTGGGCGCGACGGGAGCCTGTGACGTGCGCGCGGGCAACAGCTTCGGCGCATCGGTCGCAGCGGCGCGCGCGGCGAGGGCCGCGGGGAGCGGGGCCGCGCCGAGGCAGAGCGCGGCCGAGAGGAAGAGCAACGCGGGCGTGCCCAGCGTGACGGCGACGATCTGCGCGACGCCGCCCACCGCGATGGCGCCGAGCGTGGCGGCCGCGGCGACGAGCGGGAGCAAGCGCTTGGCCTGCCGCGCGTGGAAGCAGTCCATGGCCGCGTTCATGGCGACGAGCGGCAGCAGCGTGGGCAGGAGCTGCAAGACGACGCACAGGACGTAGAGCAGCGGCGGCGCGGCGCCGTGCGCGAGCAGGCCCGCGGCGAGCGTGGCCGAAGCGGTGAGGGCGAGGAGGCCCGTCTCGGCGCGCACGCCGGGCGCGCGCTCGGCCACCGCGCCGTACCCGAGCGACACGCCCACGCGGAGGAGCGACGTGACGACGTAGAAGCCCGAGAGCCGGCCGAGATCGAAGGCCGAGACGAAGAGCGTGTCGGCGGCGATGGTGGCCAGCGTCTGCGCGCCCACCGTGAGGAACGCGAGGGACAACGCCGGCGCGACGCTCGGCCACTCGCCTTCACGGACATCGAGGAGTCGGAGGGGCACGCTTGGGTCGCGGATGGTAGAGCGGTCGGGCCGGTAAAGACACGACAACGGCGCGATGGGCGCGGGCTTCCGGGAATGTGCGGGAGGTCGCTCAGGTGGCCGAGCGCGATGTTCGCGGGAGCGCGAGCGCGTGCTCGGCCATCCGAGCACGTCTCCTCGGCGGCGAGGCGCGCGCCGTGGAGGTGGGGTGGACTTGTCTGCGCCGCCGCGACGGCGTCCTCGGGTACCCGAGGATGCCCCCTGCACGTCCGTGGGAGCGCGCGCAGGCGCCTGATCTCGTGCGCTCGTCGCCGCGGCGCGGGGCGCGGACGTCTGCATTCCGCGCCGCGACGACGCAGGTCGTCGGCTCGGGGCTCCGAGGAGGAGCCTGCGTCATCGGGGCGTCGAGAGACGGGCTACGGGTGGACCGGAGAGGGCGCCGGGGCCGGCTCCTCCGCCGTCGCCTTCGTGGCCTTGCGCCACGGGAGCGTGAACTGGGCGGTCTTCTCGCGATCGCGCAGGATGTTCTGGATGGTGCCGAGCTGCGCTTCGCGCGCCTGCGTGAGCTCGGTCTTGTAAAGGACCAGCGCCGTCCGGCCGCTCTGGAGGTTGGCCCGGACCGCGTCCTCGGCGAGGTCTGCTTCGTGAAAACCGTCCAGCTCGAGCTTGAGCTTCGGGAGCAGCGTGGCCTTCACCGGATCGCCGTCCGGCAGCGCGTTCAAGTTCGCGACGGCCTGGTCCGCGCGCTCGCCGAAGCTCTTCGCGCCGAGGCGCCCGAGCGTCGACGGCGCGTCGGGTAGGAGCGCCGTGACGTCTCCCTTGACCGCGAGCGTGCGGCGCAGCTCCGTGTAGACGTCGATGACATCGAGCTTCTCCGCGTCCTCCACGGCGCGGGCGCGGATCTGATCGTCCTCGGCCTGCTGGAGGGCGGCGCGCCGCGCGTCGAGCTGACCGACGATCGCGTCGGCCTCGGCGCCGACGGACGCGAGATCGGGATAGCGTTTGGCGAGCGCCCCGCACATGGCGCCGCGGTGGATGAAATCGGTGCGGTACGTGTCGATGGAGGTCTCGTCGGTGTAGGTCTGGTACGTGGTCTTGGCCATGGTCCCTCCCTCGGGGGGTTGGAGTACGGAGGTCAGGATGGCACGGAAGAAGGGGCGGGGCAGGCGAGCCGCGAGGGAGCAGGCGTCGGCGCCGATCGGGGTGGCGTCGGCGTCAGCGCTTCTTGGGGCGGCGTTTTTGGCGAGGCGCTGGGACGAGGGGCAGGAGCGGTACGCGCACGTTCGTCCACCGAGGCGACCGTTGGGGTAGGCTCGGCCGCGATGCCATGAAGGCGCCCGGCGAGAAGGTCGACCGCTACGTGATCGAGGCCCACCTCGGGCGCGGGGGCATGGGTGAGGTCTACGAGGCGACGGATACGCGCCTCGGGCGGCGGGTGGCGCTCAAGCTCATCGCGCCGGGCGCCGATCCCGACGCCAACCAGCGCATGGTGCGCGAGGCGCGCGCGGCCGCGGCGCTGCAGCATCCGCACGCGGTGGTGATGTACGACGTGGGCGAGGTCGACGGGACGACGTTCCTCGCCATGGAGCTCGTGCGTGGGACCACGTTGCGCGCGCGGGTCGGCGACGCGTCGGTGCCGATGGGGCGGCGGATCCGCTGGCTCGTCGACGTCGCGCGCGCGCTCGGCGCGGCCCACCGGCAGGGTATCGTCCATCGCGACGTGAAGCCCGACAACGTGATGATCCGCGAGGACGGCGCCGCCAAGGTGCTCGACTTCGGGATCGCGCGGCGACAGGCGGCGGCCGTCGATCCTTCGGCGCCCACCCAGCCGGGCGCGGTGGCGATGTCGACGCTGACGGCGGCGGGCGTGATCGTGGGGACGCCGCACTACGCGGCGCCGGAGCAGCTCCGCGGCGAGCCGCTCGATGGACGCGCCGACGAGTTTGCGTGGGCCGTGATGGCCTACGAGCTGCTCTCGGGCGCGACGCCGTGGAGCGCGGGCGATTCGGTGGCGCTGCTCGCGCAGATCTTGAGCGCCGAGCCGACGTTGCTCGCGACGCGCGTGCCGGACCTGCCTGCGCCCGTCGCCGAGGCGGTGACGCGCGCGCTTTCGAAGCGCGCCGCGGATCGGTTCGCCACCATCGACGAGGCCGCCGACGCGATCGAGCCGTTCGCCGATTCGGCGGCGGTGAGCGGCAAGCGGGAGGCGACGCCGTCGCTCGTGGTGACGCCGCCGCCCACCGTGCTCCGGCGCGTCGTGCGCGGGACGGGGCGGGCGATCGTGTGGTTCTTCGCGCTCATCGGCGTGGTCCTCGTCGGGGGCGTGTGCGTGGGGCTCTTCGTCGCGTGGAAGCGCGGCGAGCTCGTGGTGGACAGCCAGGGCAAGCTCGGGCCGCGCACGGCCACGGTCGGCGCCATCACCTGCGCGGACGCGAAGGTCGAGGGCGAGGGCGCGACGCCCGAGCTCGCCCACGCCGTCGGGCGCGCGGCGTGCGCGCGGCTCGCGACGCACATCGGGGTCGACTGGGGCGACGCGGGCACCCACAAGCTCGAGGTCGAGGTGAAGCTCTCGGCCGGCGAGGCGCAGGTGAAGCTCGCGGTCGGCGCGATCGCGTCCGAGGGCCGGGGACCGACGCCCATCGACGCCATCGTCGCGGCCTCGGCGGGGCTCGCGAAGCGACTCTCGCCGCCGCCGCTGCGCGACGTGGACGTGCGCTCGTGGGGCGCGGCCGACGAAGCGGGCGCGCGGCGCATCGAGCGCGTGTGGCGCGAGCTCCTGCTCAACGCCTCGCCGAACCCCGACGAATCCGTGAAGGCGCTGATCGCGAGCGATCCCGGATCGGCGTGGTCGCACATGATCTTCGTGCTCGTCCGGCCGCGGCGCACGGAAGAGTCGAAGGCCGCGATCCGGCGCGGGCTCGAGCTCGTCGACGCGCTGCCGCCTGCGCGGGCGCGGGCGCTCCGGGGGACGTTCGCGATCGTCGACAACGTCCATGCGGATCAGCTCAAGGAGGCCATGCGCCTCCTCCGGCTCGCCTACGCCGAGGCGCCCGACGACGGTGACGTGGCCGGCCTCTACGCGGCGGTCGCCATCGCCGCCGGCGCCCAGGAGGAGGGCTTCGGCGTGCTCGACCGCCTCTGCGAGCGCTTCCCGACGAAGAGCCTGCTCGCCTTGCACAACGCCATCGGCCGCGGGATCGATCGCGATCTCGAGCGGGACGGCCGCTACCTCGCGAAGGCGCGCGCGCTCCTCCCGGAGGTCGTCGCGGGGGAGGAGTCGGTCCGCTTCCTCGGCGAGTCCGGGCACTTCGACGAGGCGCGGGCCGCGCTCGCGTTCGGCCGGCGTCTGGGCCTCTCCGGCAAGAGCATGGACGCGGCGACGATGGATCTCTCGGCGAGCTGGATCGAGCTCGTCGCGCTTTCGCCGAAGGCCGCGCGCGAGCTCGCGAGCCGGCGGCGCGGCGATCCGCGGATCGACGTCTCCTCGACGAGCGCCGCGTTCGGCGCGGCGGCGCTCCAGCTCGAAGGGCGCATCGTGGACGCCGAGGCGGCGGAGCAGCAGGAGATGGAGCGGCTCCGCGCGCTGGGCACGCCGTCGGGCGGCGCGTCCTTCGCGTTCCGGATCGCGCTCGCGCGTCGCTGGCTCGGGCGCCCGCCGCCCGACGGCGAGGTCATCGCGGCGCTCGAGAAGCTCAACGGCGACCTCGAGTCCTTGGACTGGAGCGCGTCGCGCCACGCCGTCGAGGCCGCGCTCGCCCGCGCAGCGGCGTCTCCGAAGGACGCGAAGAAGATCCTCGCGGCCGCCCTCGAGCGCGGCGAGGCCCACGCCGAGAAGCAGCGCGAGCGCTTCCTCCGCGAGGGCGCGCGCCTCGCCGTGCTGCCGCTCGTGCGCGCCGTGCGCGGCGACGCCGCGGCCGCGGCGCTGTGGACCGAAGCGGTGCACGCGGCCTTCGACGTGCGCCGCGCCGTCGCGCTCGACGCCGCGCTCGCGCTCGACGCCGCCGGCCAGCGCGACGAGGCCGACCGCGCCTACGCGATGGCGATGGTCTCGCGCGATCTCGAGGGCCACGCGCTCGACGCCATGATCGCCCGCCTCAAGCTCGCCGCCCTGCGCCGCGCGGCGGGGAAGCCCGACGAAGCGGCGGCGCTCGAAGCGACGGTGGACCGTTTGTGGCAGAAGGCCGACGCCGGCCTCGTGGACGCGGTGAAGAAGCTCAAGTGACCGGAACGTCGCGCCGTCTTCGCGCGGTGACCGAGCACACGGAGACGTCGATCGCATGACCGGAACGTCGAGCGCGCGTCGAAGAGCCTCGCGCGCTCGGCGTGCGCGCGGCGAACGACGATGCGTGTCGATCGCGTGACCGGAACGGCGCCGCGCGAACGTGGATCGCGCCCGCGCATCGCCGTCGCGTGACCGGAACGGCGCGCGCGTAGGAGAGCCTTCTGATCGCGCTCGATCTCGCGACCGGAACGGCGCGTCGTCGGTCGCGACCCGACGAGCCTTTCTGCGCGCGCCTGCTTTGACCCATCCCACATCGGGCGCCAAACCCTGCGTGCGCCGGCGAGATTCGCGGCGCGGGGAGGGGCGTGGAGATGAAACGCTTGCCGTTCGTGCTCGTGATCTGTCTGGCCGCCGGCGGGTGCGCGAAGGGCGGCACGCTCGACATCGAATCGCTCCGGGACGTTGATCCCAGGGGCCCGGTGCCCGAGGGCTACACGCGCTTCGTGGCCCAGGAGACGACGCTCGCGCCGGGCGAGGAGAAGATCCTCAACGAGTGGCTCTCGGCGCCGATGGACGCGGACGTGGACATCCTCGACGTGCGCGGCGAGACCTCGGATCACCTGCAACGCTTCCTCCTCTACGGCACGCCCGACACGCAGGCCGTCGGGACCCAACAGCCTTCGCAGGACGAAGATCAGGTCACCCTCGGCCTGCGCTTCTGCGGCGGGATCGGCGAGCAGAGCCCGGGCCGGCTGAAGCTCCCCGCGGGCGTGGCGTTTCGCTTGAGCAAGGGCCGGAGCCTCATCGCCAACGTGCACTACAAGAACCCGTCGGCGAAGCCTCTGACCGTGCGCGGCTTCGTCGACGTGAAGCTCTCGGTGCCCACGCCGGAGCGTCAGCCCGCGGGCCGGTTCATCTCGCTCGAGACCATGATCTCCCTCCCGCCCGACGCCGAGAGCTCGCTCGACGTGTCGTGCAAGCTCCAGAGCGACATCGGCCTGATCGCTTGGGCGAACCACATGCACGCGCTCGGCGTGTCGATCTACACCGAGGTGGATCGCGCCGCCGGCGGGACCGAGGTGCTCCGCAACGACGGCGTTTGGAATTCCGAGTGGGCGCTCGATCCCCACTTCTCGACCTTCCCGCCGGCGAAGCCTTTCATGCTCTACGCCGGGGACACGATTCGCACGCACTGCGCGTGGAACAACCCGGGCGCGGAGTCGGTCCCGTTCCCGCAGGAGATGTGCCTCGGCTTCGGGTTCTTCGTCGGACCGAAGGACGTCACCTGTCTCGCGGGCAAATGGCTCGAGTAGTCGATCCCGCGGCCGCCGTGCGCCTCGCGCGGCTCGCCACGCGAGGCCGGATCCGTCGCGCGCTGACCGCGTCGATCCATCGGCCTTCCGTGTCGCGCGCACGCTCGCCGTCGTCTCGACGCGGCGCGCGCCTCGGCCTCGTGGCGCTCCGCGCTTCGTGGCCGTGCCGCCCGCGCCGATGAGCGGCGCGCTCGCATGATCGACGCACGCGATGCTCGCAGGTCAGGGCGCTCACGTCGCTGCCCATGCGGTTGAGTCGTGTGGCGACCTCGGCCATGCTCGCGGCGCGATGCACCGACCGGGTCTGTGTTTGCTCTGTGGTCGGCGGCGCGCGCCGGGGGAGGACGACGCCTCGGCGTGCGCGGCCTGCGGCGAGCCTCCGCCGGAGGTTCGCTGGCAATCGATGGAGAGCTACAAGCCCGGGCAGCGGGCCGGCCTCGTCATCGTCGTCACCGTCGTGGGCCTCGGCGTGAGCGCGCTCGCGCTCGCCATCGGCCGCTCCGCCTTCCTCGCGCCGTCGTTCGATGGATCGTCCCTCGTGAAGCTCGGCATGAGCGCGATCCTGCTGTTCGCGTCGGGCATCCTGTTCTGGGCCGGCGGTTACACGCTCTTCATTCGCGCGCATCGCTTCGAGTCGGCCGACGAGCGGGTCTTCGGCGAGCTCTTCCAGCTCGGCGGCCGCGTTTGGAAGGCGTTCGGCATGAGCTACGGCCTTCGCCCCATCGACGTCGCCGGCATCCCCGGCGCGGCGTCGCTGACGTCGGCGAGCGCTTGGGCCGCGAACCCGAGCGCCCTGTGCGCGCCGCTCATCGCGCGGGGCGAGACCGAGCACGCGCACGCCACCGACTTCGAGCACGCCGTCGCGACGGCGGCCATCCTCGGGATGGCGGCGCGCGGCGAGATCGAGCTCCTCCTCGGCGAGCCGCGTCGCTACTGGATCGGCCAGAGGCCGGAGCAGGTGTCACCCGTGCGCAAGAAGATCTGGGTGCGCGCGCGCGGCGGCGCTCCATCGCTCGCGTTCGAGCGCCTCTTCCGCACGCACCTCGACGCCGTCCTCGCGAGCGATCGGGCTCCAGCGCCGAGCGTCGAAACCTCCTACCGCGTCGCCGCGCCGTCCGAGCCGAGGACGGCCGCGCCTCTGGAGATCGTGATTCGCATGCTGGAGCTCGCTCGCGACGGACACAGCGACATCGACTTCAGCGAGTACCTGCGCGGGCTCTTCTCCGCCGAGGAGCCCGCCTCCGACGAAGGCATCGTCGCTGCGGTGAAGGCGATGGCCGCACGGGATCCAGCGGCGCTCACGGCGCTGGCGATCGATGTGCTGGACGGTGGAGCGTCGTTGGATTGAGGAGCGAGCGCTCTGCGGATCGTTGCGAAATGGGCAACGATCCGCAGAGGCCTCATTCACACGGCTGCTGACTTTGTCCGTGATCGCGTTTCTCGATGCGACGAGCGCCAGGCCCGAAGCGACGAAACGCCCTGGAAATTGCGGGTGGATCGCGGGGTGGTGGGGCCCCGACGGCTCCGCCGGGGGTGTGGGGCGGAGGGCGGCGAAGCCGACCCGAAGCCCCACGACGAAGACCAGGGCGGCGGGGACGCGAGTCCCCGCCGTGTGAATCAGCCCTCGCCGAGGAGCGTGGCCAGATCGTTCGGCAGCGGTGACTCGACCGTGAAGGCGGGCACTTCGGCGTCGCCCTTCCAGGTGATGTGGTGCGCGTGCAGGGCGTGGCGCGCCTTGTCGCCTTCCTGCTGGCCGGGCAGCGGCGGGCCGCCGTAGAGCGTGTCGCCGACGAGCGGGTGCTCGATGGCCGCGAAGTGCGCGCGGATCTGATGGCGCGCGGCCTTCGGCGCCTTCACCTCCACGAGCGCCCAGTCGCCCTGCTCGCGCAGCTTCGTGTAGGTCGTCGTGGCGGGGCGGGGCGCGTAGCGGGCGACGTCGCGCGGGTGCACGCACGGGTAGACGCGGCGGCGATCCTTGGGATGCGGCGCGAGCGGGATGTCGATGGTCCCCGTCTCCGGCAGATCCTTGGCCGCGCAGATGACGAGGTAGCGCTTGTCCAGCCGGCCTTCCTTGAGGGCGAGGGTGAGCGTCTCGAAGGCGCTCTTGGTGCGGGCCGCGAGCACGAGGCCGCTCGTGCCCGTGTCGAGGCGGTGGCAGAGGCCGGGCTCGCGCGGGGAGAAGCCGATGCCGGCGATCTCCGGATAACGCGCCAGCAGCGCGTTGGCGACGGTGCCGCGCTCGCCGGGATCGAGCGGCGCGGTGGGCTGGCCGGCGGGCTTGTCGATCACGATGACGTGCGGCGTCTCCAGCACGACGTCGAGCGGGGTGTCGGGATCGGCGACGGCGGCGGTGCCGTGGGCGGCGGCGTCGAGATCGATCTCGATGACGTCGGCGGCCGTGGCGATGTCACCCTTGTCGGCCTTGCGGCCGCGGCCTTCGCCGCCGGGGAACACGCGCACGCGGCCCTCGGCGAAGAGGCGCTTGGCGCCCGCGCGGCCGAGGCCCGGGACCTTCTGCACGAGGAGCTTGTCGAGGCGAGCGCCGGCTTCGGCGTCGGTGATGGGGATGCGCACGCGCCGCTTCTAGCCTACTCCAGCACGCCGCTCCACCCCGCGCCGAGGATCGGGGCCGACAGCGTGCCCAGCCGGCTCTCGCCGAGCACGCCGATCAGCGGCTGGCCGCGCAGATCCGCGAGCTTCGCCGGACGCCGCGGCCGGAAGACGATGGCCGACACGACGCCGCCCGCGAGGGCCGAGCCCGCAGTGATGCCGGCCCACGCGCGCTGCTTGGCCTCGGTCGTCTCGCCGAGGAGCAGCGGGCTGCCGGCCGCGGCGCCGGTGAGGCCGCCGACGATGACCCCGAGATCGAAGGCGAGCACGCGCAGCGCGTCGGCGTCGACCTGCGTGGCCACGGCGGCCGCCGCGAGCCAGCCGAGGCCGGCGCCGTAGCCCATGCCGGCGAAGGGCGTGTGGCGCACGTCACCACGCGAAGCCATCTCGACGAGCGCGCCGAACGCCATGCCGAGGCCGCCGCCCGAGTGTGCCATGACCGCGTTGCCGCCCTCCATCGAGTGGAGCGCCAAGCCGAGGCTCGCGAGCGTCACGCCCGCGGTTCCGCCGAGCAGGCCATACACCCAGCGCTCGCTGTCGGGCCGATGCGCTGCGAAGCGCCCTTGAAAGATCAGGTGCCCCGCGGCGCTCGGCCACCACGCACCGGCGGCCCAATACCAAGCGTCGCCGGGCTTCACCTCCCACTCGCCCGAGGCCAGGAACGAGGCCCCGAGGCCGATGCCGGCGCCCACGACGACGAGCGGATAGAGCAGGCGCGGATCGTTGGCGCCGCTGGCGCGCTGGATCGAATAGCCGACGAGGCCGCCGAAGACGGTGGCGTTGGCGATGAGGCTGATGCGGCCCGGGCTCTTCAGCAGCGAGGTCGTCACCGGTGTGCCCGAGGGCGCGGCGGACGGCGGTCGCGCGGAGGGACGACCGTGGCGACGCACGAGGTTGCGCAGGAGGATGACGGCGCGCACGGAGAGATCGGCGCGGCTCACCTGCTCGCGCAGGACGTCGACCGCGCGTCCATCGGGGCCCGCGAGCGCGAGGCGCAGCTCGACGTCGCCGCTCTCGAGCGCGCGCAGGCTCGGCAACAGAACGAGGCCGTGCGTGTCGCGCGCGCGGGCAACGAGATCTTGATCGCCGAGGCGCGTCGGCCCGCGCGGCGGGGGGACGACCGCGAGCCCGAGATCCTGCGCGGTCTCGGCGAGGAGCGCGTCCAGCGTCTGCGCGAGCCGGCCGAGCCCACCGGCGTGCGTCGGGCTCCGGCTGCCCTCGTCGGCGATCGCGGTCGGGAGCAGGACGATCGAGGTGGTCGCCGCCTTCGCGGCGGGCGGCTCGTCGCCGCGCGCCGCGGCGGGGATCGCCGTGATGGTCGCGACGATGCTCAGGATGCGCGCGATGGCACGAGCGCGCATGCGCGCCGTCGCGCGAGGGTGAGCGCGGGCGCGAGGCGTCACCGCTCACCGCGCGTCACGTCGCGTGAGGCGCGCGCGCGACTCGGCAGAGGACGCCGCCTCACGACGATCCGCTCACGGCTCGAAGTCGTCCCCGCCGCCCTTCTTCTTCGGGGGCGGCGCGGCGGGCGCAGGCGCAGCGCCGGCCGGCTTGGGCGCAGGCGCAGCCGCGGCGGGCTTCGCTGCGGGCGCCGCGGGCTTCGCTGCGGGCGCCGCGGGCGGCGACGAAGCCACGGGCGACACCGGCTGGAGGGTGACCGTCGGCCTCTTTCCGGCCTTCGGCCGCGCGGCTTCTTCGGCGCCCGTCTCCACGGCCTGCGCGAGCTCCACCGCGAAGCGCGCCGCGGCGCCTGCAGCGCGGTTCGCCTTCTCCGCCGCATCGGCGAGCACGCCCTGCGCCGCGTCGAGCTCGACCACGATCTCGTCGCGCTTCGCCTGCGGCCCTTCGCGGAAATCGGAGGGCGCTTTGGCGCGCAGCTCGACGCGTCGCTTCTCCAAGTCGTCGGCGCGGGCGGCGACGGCCACGAAGCGCTTGCGCAGATCGAGCCCGGTGCGCGCGGCGTCTTCCATCGCGCGGAGGAGCGTCTCGCCGTCGGGGCCGAGATCGACCTTGTTGCGCGCGGTGAGGAGCTGCGCGTCGGGCGTCAGCTCCAGATGAATCAGCACGCCCTTCTCCTGAAAGCGCTTCGCGCGGAGGCCCGACTCGTCGACGGCCAGCGCGCGCTTGGTGGCGGCCTCCAAGCCGAGCGCTTTCACGAGCCCCGCGTGCGCAGTGGCCTCGTCGTTGGCGGCGGCGAGCGCCTCGCTGCGCAGCTGGCGCACGGCCGTGAAGAACTCGTCGTACGTGGCTTGACCGGTGGTGAACGCCTCGCCGCGCGCGACGAACGGCAAGGGCGCGCCGCACCCCGCCGCGAAGGCGAGCGCGATCGCGGCAAGCAGAGATCGCGCTACTGACATTGCAGCACTGCTCCCCAGAGCTCGAAGTTCGACGAGCCTTTGGACAGGAACACCGTCGCTGCGTACCCGCCCGTGATCCCGATCGCGCCCTGCCCGAAATTGCCCGCGGGCGGCGAGAGCGCGATGGGATCGCCGAGCGGGATGAAGTCTGCGCTGAGCGTCTGCGCGCGCACGGCGCGGCTTCCGGCGGCGCCCTCGGTCCACATGATCACCCAGCGCCCATCGGGCAGCCCGGCGATGTCGGGCGCGAAGGCATCACCGCCCGGCCCACCGCGCGGCAGCGGCAGCACGGTCGTGGTCGCGGGCACCTTGGTGGAAGGCGCGTGCCCGATGCGGATCTCGTAGCGGCCGTGCGCCTCGGGTCGGTCGGCGAAGATCACCGCGATCTCGCGCCCATTCCACCCTGCGGAGGGCTTGCCCACGGCGCCGCCGGATCCGGCGACCTTGCTGAGCTCACCGATCGCCTTGCGGCTCGGGCTGATCCATCCGGCCCACACCCCGCCCGCGCGACGGAAGGTGAGCAGGAAGCCGCTCGCTCCGCCCTCGTGCACGCTGGCGGCGCCCATGCCTTCGTCGCCGCTCACGGGCCACAGCGGTGAGGGCGTGGCGGCCGGCGTCGGCGCGATGGAGATGGAGCCGTCGATGACGCCGACGGTGAACGGCGTCGATCCTGCGTATTCCACGGGCGATTTGAGCGCGCCCGCGGTGCCCGTGCGCGTGACGAGAAAGTCGGCCGCGGGCGTGGGGACGATGCGCTCCACGTCATCGTCGGTCTTGTCCTGGAAGCGCGCTTGAATGTCGCCGGAGGTGAGGGTGACCTCGATGCCGACCGCCGTCTTCGCGTCGCGCGCGTACCCGACGGCGAGCGCATCGCCCCGCGTCGCCGTGACCTCGAAGGGAATGTTCTTCGAGGCCTTCGGCGCCCACATGGCCGGCTGCTTCACCATCCAGCACGGCTTGGGCGGCGGAGGCAGCGCGCCGCGCGCCTTCTCCGGGACCGTGCCCATCGCCGCCTTCGCCAGGAGCCGCGGCGCCTGCACCGCCGACGCTCGCCCCACGAAGAACGCCGCCACCACCATGCCGATGAGCACGCCACCCGCGCCCAGCAACGAGGACACCGGCACCGGCACGATCCCCTGCCGCGGCGCGCGCATCGGCAGGCTCGGTCGCGACACGCTCGCCGACGGCGGCACCGACGTGGACGCGCTCGGCGGCACCGAGGTCGACGCTCGCGGCGGCACCGAGGCCGACGCAGCAGGCGGCACCGACGTGGACGCGCTCGGCGGCACCGACGTGGATGCGCTCGGCGGCACGGAAGGCGCAGGCTTCACGGGCGCCGCCGCTTGCGATGCGGACGACGATGCTGGCGGTAACGGGAGCTCTGCGACCGGGGGAGCGCGCCGCGGCGGCGGTCGCGCCGGCTCGGGCACGCGACCCACCGCCGGCAACGGCCCGCTGGCCGCAGTGGGAGCCGGCTTCGCGGCCTCGCTGCCGAGAGGCTCGTTGCTCGAGCGCGCCGTCGCAGCGCTGCTCTCCTGCGGCGCTGCGGCCGCCTGCGCTGCGCCCTGCGGCTCGATCTCGATGGGCTCGATGTCCACCGAAAGCCCATCGACGGTGGGCACGTCCTCGATCGCGGCGGCTTTCGCGCCGCCCTTCTCGGGCGCGCCGATCGGCGCGGCAGCCGCTGATTTCGCCGCGGCGGCCTCGGCCTCGGCGATGCCCTCGGTCGGGCTCACCATCGTCGTGGTGATCTCGCTCTTCGGCCGTGCGCGTGCAGCCTCCGTCGCTCCCTTGCCATCGGAGGGCAGCGTCGGGGCCGACACGCCCATCAGCGTCGTGGCATGCGCCGGCGCCGTGCGCGCGTCGGCTGCGGTCGGCTCCGCCTGCGGGTTTCCCGGCGAAGGCGGCTTGATCCGCACCGGCGTGGAGATCGGCGGCGCCGCCGGCTTCACCGGCACCCCGAGCGGCCCGCTCGCGAACGCGGGGCGCGGCGGCGGCACCGCGGGCGCCTTCGGTGCAACGCCGGCCGCGCTCGCGGAGGCGCCCGTCGCACCGGCGTTGGGCGCACCGACACCGGCGAGCGTCGTCGTCACGGCCTTGGCAGCCGCGTCCTTCGACGGTGCACCGGAGCTCGCTTCCGGCGCCGGCTTCGGCTCGCTCGCGAGCGTCTTTGCCGTCGGCTCCGCCGTCGATGCGCCGCTCGCGCTCGCGGCGGCGACCCGCGCGCGGGTCGGCGGGAGCTGCGGTGCCTTCGTCGCGAACGCGCGCGCCGCGTCGGCCTTCGGAGCGGCGGGTGCCGGAGGCGTTCGATCGCGGCCCGCCGTGGCGTCGCTCCTTCGCGGACCCGCGCCCGATCGCGGCGCATCCAGTTGCTTGGCCTGCGCATCGACGCGCGCCTTGGCGCGTTCGGTGCGCAGCGCCGCGGCCGCCGCGGCGGCTGCGGCGAGCTCGCTCGGGAGGGCTCGCCGCGGGATCGTCTCGTCTTCGTCCGAATGCGTCGTCGTCGCCCACTCGCCGTCGATGTCGCTCGTCATCGGCTTGCGAGGCGGCGCCGCCTTGACCACCGGTGGCGCCTTGACCGCCGGTGCCTTGGACGCGGGGATCGCCGATGCCGCCGGGAGCCGCGGCGCTGCCGGTGCGCGCACCTCGTCCACGGGCGCGCCGAAGGGGGGAATCTGCGTCACCGGAAGGCGCGGCGGCCGCGCGCCGACGGCCGGCATCTCGACGGGCAGGGGAGGGGCAGTGCCCGGCTCCACGGGCGGCGACGTCAGCCCGATCAGCGTCGGCCGTCGCGACTCTTTGAGCGTGCTGCGCGCATCGAACGAGTCTTCATCGGCGACGTCGCGCTTCGTCCCGTCGCCCTTCTCGGCGGCGAAGGCTGCGCTCGCCAGCTCCGGCAGCGTCGAGGCGGGCGCCCATTCCTTCATGCCCTCGCGCCACACCAGCGTCGACGCCGGTAACACGCTCCCGGCCAGCGCCGATCGCAGCTCGTCGGTCGATACGAGCCGCTGGACGCCGCGTTCGTCCGTCCACCTCCACACGTCGCGAGCGGTCAAAGTCGCTTCCTCTTCGCGGTCACGTCATCTCTGGGGTTTGTCGAGCGGGCGGAGCCGATCGTACTCCGACGAGAGTTTTTCTCATCTTTTCTTTGTGCCGGCACGCAACTCCGGTCCCCGCTGTGCCGATGTTCCCGTATGACCACCGTGATCGTTCTGCTTCGCGCCCTCGTGAGCTGGCTTGCCGACGTGCTCGCGCCGCCGGTCTGCGCCGCCTGTGATGCGCGACTCCCACAGCGCGCCGTCTTCTGTGGCGCGTGTGCGCATGCCGTCGTCCTCGCCGAAGAGCAGCCGGCGCTGGATGGTGCGCCGCCGCTCATCGCTTTTGCCCTGTTCGGCGGTGCCGTCGCCGATGCGCTTCGCCGACTGAAGTACAGCGGCCGTTCCGATCTGGGCGTCCCGCTCGGCCATCTGGTGCGCCGGGCCGCACGTTCGGCCGGCATCGAGGCCGACGTGGTGATCCCGGTCCCGCTGCACCCCGCGCGCCTCGCCGAGCGCGGCTACAACCAGGCCGCGCTCTTGGGCGCGGAGGTCGCGAACGAGCTCGCGGTCCCGCTCTTTCCGCTCGCCCTCGCGCGCACGCGCCACACGCCGCAGCAGGCGCGTCTCGATCGCGCGTCTCGGCTCGGCAACGTCACCGGCGCCTTTCGCGTGCGCATGCCTGCACAGGTGCGCGGCCGTCGTGTCCTCTTGGTCGACGACGTCAGCACCACCGGCGCGACCCTGGCCGCGTGCGCAGCGGCGCTTCGTGAAGCAGGCGCCGCCGCGGTGACGTCCCTCGTCGTGGCGCGCACTGCGCAAGCCGACGACGGCGACCTCGCATGAAGCCGTGATGCTTCTCCGACGCGCGCGGCGCTCACTCCAACCGCGCGAGCGATCGCTCCGCGTCTTCCTGCGCGGCCTCGCGATCGCTGAAGCCCGTACAGCGCAGCGCGCGCGGCGCGCCGTGTGAGAACGCGCTCCACTCCCAGCCGGCGACCGGGCCTCGCCGCACGTCGACCGACCACAAACCGATCGTCGTGCGGAGCGTGTCCTCACGCTCGTCCCACCGCGCCGGCACGCGCCGGACGATGGGCTTCGCCCTCTCGAGAACGCTCGCGTCCCCCGTGGGATCGAGCTCTTCGACCTCCCAGCCCGCGCGCGTTGAGCTCATGGCCTCAGCGTATCAGACCGCGGCGCTTCCGGCCGCGCCCGCGCCCGCTCGCCGGAGGCTGTGCGCGTCCGCTCCATCACCAGCGATCCGCACGCAAACACGACGATCGCCGTGATCCCCGCAACAGCGAGCCGAGCCACCGGCGACAGCGGTCGTGACGCGCTGTCCCGTGCATGTTCGTGCTCGCTCGCTGCCACGAGCGCGGCCACGGCTTCCTTTCCCGCCGCCGCATCGAGGCCTCGCGCGAGCCATGCCGAGAGCTCGAAGCACGTGATTCGCCGCCGATCGGCGTGCGGCTCGGTCGCCTTCGCGATCGCCTCGCGCAGCGCGTCGGTGGTTCCGACCTCGAGCTCGCGCAGCATCATGCCGGCCGCATACACGTCCACGCGCGGCGTGATGCGGCCGCCCGTGCGTTGCTCCGGCGCGCGCCAAGCCTGGTGCGATGCCGGCGGCGCGAACGCGAGACGCACGCTGCCATCGCGATCGATCAGCACCACCTCGGGCCGCAGCGCGCCATGGATCACCGGCGCCGGATCTCCCTCCGCATCGACGGCGGCATGCGCTTCCGCGAGCGCAACGATGACCGCGTGGCCGATGTAGCGAGCGGCGAGGACGTCGAGCTTCCGTCCGCGCGCCTCGAGGCGTGCGTGAAGGGCACCGAGATCGACCGTCGCGGACATGCGCTCATCCTACCCTGCCCGAATGCGGCGGTTTCCGACGGGCAATCCGGTTGCCCTCGCTTTCTTGCCCGCCACCATGATGTGAGATGGCTCACATCAAACTCCGCCCGTCGTCGAGGTCTGCAACTCGCCTTCCGCTGCTCGCGATCGTCCTCGTCGCGGCGGGGTGCGGTCACGCCAAGGAGAGCGCGCCCGTCGCGGCCGCGCCCGCTCCGGCGCCCCGGGCGGCGAGCCCCGCGGTGCCTGCGCCCGCGCCCGCGCCGACCGTCGACGACGCGGCGGCCGACCGCCGCGCCCAGCGCGCGTGGTGTGACTACCTCGACGCGCTCTACAAGCGCGCCAGCGACGAGGGCAAGCCGTGGCCGCACCGTGACGAGTGTCTCGCGCAGACCTCGAACGCATCACCCGCCATGCTCGAGCACACCGCTGCGTGCTCGCAACGCGCGCTCGACAGCTTCAAGGGTGACCCGCTCACACCGGAGTACGCTGCGCTCGTGCGTCGCTGCGGCGTCGAGGCGCTCGATGCCGGCGCGCTCTCGGTCGCCGCCCTCGAGCCCTATCTCGACATCGTCTGTCGTCGCGCCGAGACCTGCGATCAGACGCCCTACAAAGATTGCCGCGAAGCCATGGAGCCGCGGGTCGCGGGCCGCCTCGGTCGCGCCATCGGCGCGCTCAACCAAACGAGCCGCACGCGTCTTCGCGAATGCTTGAGCACCATCGGGTGCGAAGTCCCCATGGGTGATCGCCTCTCCGGCTGCATCGAGCCCATCATGGAAAAGCTGCTCTGGTTGCCTGCCGGACGCGGCGATTGATCACACGATGGTGACGTCATGGCGCCCCACGATCCGGGGCGCTTTTCGTTGCTGCCGTCGAGCCGATCCTCTACGCAACCCGCATGCGTAGCGCGCTTCCTCTTGTTCTTCCGCCCCTCTTCACGCTTGGCCTCCTGCTCCCCGCCGCTTGTGGTGGCGGCGGGCAGACGGGTGGCACCGGCGGCACCGGCGGCAGCTCGAGCGCGACCACGACCTCCTCGACCACCAGCAGCACCAGCAGCGGCACCGTCGTGCCGGAAGGCGGCATCGAGAACCCGTGCAAGCTGCCGGGCTCGGTGCAGTTCACGGCCAACGGCGTCGTCGTCGTTCCCGGTGGGTCGAGCCCGGTGGATCTCTCGTTCCTCCACCTCCCCGCGGGCTTCTGTGCGCACTACTTCGCCACCGTCGGCAACACGCGCCAGCTCCGCTTCGCGCCGGGCGGTGAGCTCTTCGTCGCCTCGCCCACCGGCCTCACCACCGGCGGCGGCCCCGGTGGTCAGAACGCGGTCGTCATCCTCGCCGACGACAACCACGACGGCGTCGCCGACGCGCCCGTCACCTTCCTCGGCAACCTGCCCAAAACGCAGGGCATGATGTTCACGAACGGCTGGTTCTATTACCAGGACGACACGAAGATCATGCGTGTCGCCTACAAGCCGGGCGATCGCGCGCCCTCCGCTGCGAGCGAGCAGGTCGCGGACATCACGTATTACTACTCGGCCCTCCACTGGCCGAAGACGATGGACATCGCCGAGGACGGCTCCATCTACGTGGCCAACGGCGGCGATCAGGGCGAAGCCTGCGACGTCTCGCATCCCTTCCACGGCGGCATTCGCAAGCTCGACGGCACGCCCGACGGCGCGCCCATCGCCAAGGGTATGCGCAACCCCATCGCGGTGCGCTGCTCCAAGGGCCACAACCTCTGCTTCACGCTCGAGCTCGCCAAGGACTACACGGCCACCGCCGGCGGTCGCGAGAAGCTGGCCCCCATCCGCACCGGCGACGACTGGGGCTTCCCCTGCTGTGCCACGAAGAACCTGCCGTACCAGGACGTGCAGCCCACCGATTGCTCCGGCGTCGTCGCGGAGGACGTCGGCTTCCTCATCGGCGACACGCCCTTCGACGTCGACTTCGCGCCCTCGAATTGGCCGGGCACGTGGGCCAATCGCGCGATCGTCGCGACCCACGGCGCCGCCGGCTCCTGGGTCGGCGCGCGCGTCGTCGGCATCGCCATGGATCCCAACACCGGCCTCCCGCTCCCGAGCAGCAACACCAATGGCATGAACACCGGCGGCATGGCCGACTTCGCCACCGGCTGGGACGACAGCACCCTCTCCCACGGCCGGCCCGCCACCGTCGCGGTCTCCTACGATGGCCGCCTGTTCGTGGGCAACGACAACAACGGGGTGATCTTCTGGATCGCGCCCATCGACATGGAGTGACCCGAGCGACGGCGCCATTTCATCGCGAAATGGCGCGCCCTCTCTCGACACCAGAATGGCAATCGGCCGAAGGAGCCTCATCGCTCCTTCGGCCTTTGCATTTCAACCCGGTGACACCGCGACGGCGGCCTTCGCCTTGTGCTCGTCCCACCAGATCAGCGCCGCCGGCAGCACCAGCACCGCGGCCAGGAGACAACACACCTCACCGAGCACCGCGGCGATGCCGAGGCTGCGCACGGCCAGGTTCATCGAGCTCTTGAGCGCGAGGTACCCGAGCGTCGTGGTCATGCTGCACAGGATCACGGCGCCTCCCGTCTCGCGCACGGCCGTCAACGCGCCTCCGGCTCCCTCCGTCACGTAGCGCTGCACCACGTTGACGGCGTAGTCCACGCCGACACCGAACGTGATGGGCAGCGCGATGAAGTTGAGGAAGTTGAGCCGCACCCCGAGCAGCGTGAACAGCCCGCCGAGCCACGCGATGCCGACGAGGAGCGCCCCCATCACCAGGAAGGCCGCCGCCCGCCCGCGGAACGCGATCAGGATCACCACGAGCGTCGCCAAGAACGAGAACGACACCGCCAGCGGGATGGCGGCGATCACCGCTTCCCACATGTCCGCGTAGATCACGGCGCGCCCCGATCCGAGGATCACGCTTCCATCCGGGAGCTTCGCCTCGCGGTAGGCATCGGCCCAGCGCAGCAGGTAGCGCGCGTCCTCGGTGAGGTTCGGATCCGTCGGGCTGATGTACACGATGCGCCCGCGCGTCCCATCGGTCTCGGTGAACGCGCGCGCCGCGTCGGCGGGCAGGTCCATGATCCCGAAGGGCTTCAAATCATCGGGCGGCAGGTGATCTCTGATCTTCGCCCAATCCTCTTGCTTGATGATCCCGCGCTTGTGCGCGCGCACGACCTTGTCCTTGATGGCGAGGAGGACCGGGATCTTCTCCGCCTGCTGCGCGGGGACGAAGTCTTCGAGCGCGTGCAGATCCTTGAACGGCTTCTGCCCGACGGCGGCGTCGCGGCGCGCGTTGAGCACCTGGCGCAGCGGGGCGACTTGATCGACCCGGTCGACGAGGATGGCCATCGCGTCCGAGCCGACGTAGCCGGTGATGTCGTCGGCGAACTTCTTGTTGCGCTCCTCGTCCGCGCGGCTCGTGCGCAGGTTGCGCAGGTTGTTCATGTCCCATTCCATCGGGTCCGCCTTCACGTAGCGGACGAGCTCGACCACGCCGGCGACGGCGAGCGCGAGCCCGACGATGGTGATGGTGCGCGGCGCGCGCGGGACGATCCACGCGAATGGCTTGCCGAAGGCGTTGCCCCACGTGTCCCGGAAATGCGCGAAGCGGCCGCCCTTCTCGCGCTCCAGCGGGAGCAGCCGCTCGAGGACCACGAGGATCGCCGGCATCGTCCAGTAGGTCGCGATCCAGCAGAGGAACATGCCCACGCCGCCGATGAGCCCGAAGTCGCGGAACCCGCGGAACTCCGTGACCGTGAGCGACACGTACGCCGCCGCCGCCGCCGCGCAGGCGGTGAGCGTCGCGAGCCACGTCTCCGCATGCGCCACGCGCACGGCCTCGTCGAGCGGCGCGCCCTTGCGCCGCGCTTCCAGGTAGCGCGCCATCAGGATGATGCCGGCGTTGATCCCGTTCCCCGCGATGATGGTGAACAGGAACCCCGTCGCCAGGTTCAAGAACCCGATCGTGAGCCGCGTGAACCCGAAGCTCCACGACACGCCCACGAGGATCGTGAGCAGCATCGTGAGGAGCGTGCGAATCCGCAGGTAGTAGAGGAACACCACCGCCGCGATCAGCACCACGCCCGTGATGCCCACCTCGGTGAGGTCCGCGTTGATGGCGCTCACCTCGGCGATGCCGCTGTAGAGATCGCCCGCGAGCCCGTAGTGCAGCTTGGGTTGGGAGCGATCGAGGCCGACCTCGTCGATGATCGCGCGCACCTTCCGCAGCGCTTCGTTCCCCTGCTCGACGTCGCTGCCGAGCACCTTGGAGCGGATGGCGACGACCAGCACTTTGCCGTCGGCCGACTGGTAGTAGCCGTCGGGGTATCGATCGGCCTGCACCTTGTCGAGCCCGAAGCGCTTCTGGATCTCCTGCGGATCGAGCGGCGGCGGCGGCTCGCTCTCGTCGAGCAGCGTGCCCGCCGCCTTGTTCACCTCGTACTCGAAGCGCGCGTCGATGTCGGCGCGCAGGCCTTCGAGCTGCTTCAAATCGGCGTAGAGCCCCGCGCGCGGCGAGAGGAAGTGATACGCGTCCTGCACGCCGTCCTCGACGCTGCCGACCCAGGGATCGCCGAGCTTGCCGAGCTTCACCACGAGCTCGTCGCCGGCCTTGCGCAGCGCGGCCTGCGCCGCTTCCTTGGTGCTGTTTTCGTCGGCGTAGAGGACGATGAAGAGCGTGGAGACGCCGGCCGTCTTCTTGCCGACGCGGTCGAGCTCACGCACGCTCGGCCGATCCTGCGGGAGCAGGTACTCGAAGCCCGTGTGCAGCTCGAGCCGCAGCGAGAGGACGATCGCGATCGCCGTGATGATCCCCGAGACGAGGAGCACGAGGCCCGGGCGATCGACTTGAAGACGGGTGAGGCGCGCGAGGAAGCGCGCCCCGCGGCTACCATTCATGCGGCCGAGGGATGTGTCCACGATGGCTCATTTCCGATGCGGCCTTCATCAAGGCCGAAGCAACACGACAGGCCCGCGTTCACGCAGGCTGGAGCCGGCGTCGCTCGATGCAAAATGCATCAGCCCCAGAGCGGCGCGACGTGCTCGTGATCGTGTGTATGGATCGCTGGCGGGTAGGGCAAGAGTGATGATGCGCGCGCGTCGGCGAGGACACGTGTCCTCGCCGCGGGGCTCATGAAGCGTTGCCGACCGCGTCCTTCTCGGGCTCGCTCTCGAGCTTGCGGAACGCGAAGAGCTGCTGCGTGAGGTAGTTCTTCACCTCGGTGTACACGAGGCTCGCGAGCCCCTTCACCGAGCGCGGCAGATACGAAGTGCCCACCGCCGCCGTGCCCGGGAACTCCTTCGGATCGGGCAGCGCCTCGGGGAACACCTCGCCGGACACGCCGTACCCCGGCGGCTTCTTCGCAGGCAGGTACGCGGTCCCGAAGATCCAATCCCAGAACGCGAACTTGGTCCCGTAGTTGAAGCCGTAGCCCGTGAACTCGACCGAGTGATGCCAGCGGTGCATCTCGGGCCCGTTGATCACGTACTGGAGCAGGCCCGTGCGCACGTCGATGTTCGAGTGGATGTACATGCCCCACACCGCGTCGATGGTGCCTTTGATCTGCACCATCTCCGGCGGCGCCCCGAGGAGGATGATGGGCGCGAACTCGATGGTCTGGTTCAAGATGATCTCGAGCGCGTGCGATCGCGATCCCGCGAGCCAGTCGATGTTCTCCACCGAGTGGTGCGCCTCGTGGAGGCGCCACAGGAGCGAGAAGCGGTGCATCGCCCGATGCATCCAATAGATGTAGAAGTCGTGGAGCAGGAGGAAGAACACGATCTGCGTCCACAGCGGCCAGCCCGCGACGAGGCGGAAGCGGCCCGCGGCGTGCTGATCGAGCCAGCCGATGAAGCCGAAGATGACGAGGCCGAGGAGGTAGCTCTGGAACAGCGTGTAGAGGAAGAAGTCGTTGAACCAACCCTTCCGGAAGACGCGCTGGCCTCGGTCGTACGGGAAACGCCGCTCCAATTGGATGAAGACCTGCGACGCGATCACGATGATGACCGGCGACAGGACCCTCCAGTCGGAGAGCGCGTGCAGGAGCTTGTCGATCATGTTGGCCTCGTCATGGGCGAGGCCGATCCTTCACGGCAGAACGCCCGCGCCCGTGATCACGCCCGCTTCTTTGCTCGCGGGCGCGATCACGAGCGCGGGCGGGCCGCGCTGGATCGGCTCTGCCTCGTTCAGCTCGCGTGCGCGCCGTTCACCGACTTCACCCGGCGCAGCTTCTTGCGCTGGGCGAGCTCGTTCTCGTGGACCTTCTTCACGCCGTCACCCATCGACTTCTCGATGTCGCGGATGTTGGAGACGAGCTTCATGAGCCCGCCGATCTCCACGCTCGCCGCCTGATCCGTGCCCCACATGGCGCGGTCGAGCGTGATGTGGCGCTCCACGAAGGTCGCGCCCAACGACACGGCCGCCCACGTCGGCGCGAGGCCGACCTCGTGGCCCGAGTAGCCGATGGGCACGTGCGGGTAACGGTCCTTGAGCGTGTGGATCATGCGCAGGTTGAGCGAGTCCACCGGGCACGGGTACATCGACGTCGAGTGCGCGATGAGCAAGTTGTCCGTGCCGATCGCCGCGACCGCGCTCTCGATCTCCTCCATCGTCGACATGCCGGTGGAGATGATGAGCGGCCGGCCCGTGGCCTTCATGGCGCGGAGCAGATCGTGATCGGTGAGCGACGCCGACGCCGCCTTGTAGCAGGGCGGGTTGAACTGCTCGGTGAAGGTGACCGAGTCCTCGTCCCAGCAGGAGACGAACCACTGGATGCCCTTCTCACGGCAGTACCGATCGATCTCCGCGTACTCCTTCTGACCGAGCTCCACCTTGTGGCGGTAGTCGATGTACGTCATGCGACCCCAGGGCGTGTCGCGCTCGATGTTCCACTGATCCTTGGGCACGCACTTCTCGGGCGTGCGCTTCTGGAACTTCACGGCGTCCGCGCCCGCGAGGCAGGCGCCGTCGATCATCTTCTTCGCCAGCTCGAGCGAGCCGTTGTGGTTGATGCCGATCTCCGCGATCACGTACACGGGCCGCCCGTCGCCGACGAGCTTGTTCCCGACCTCGATCACTGCGCCCTTCTGCTTCATGTCATCCTCCCAAATCTTCTTCACGCGCCGTCTTCGCGCCGGAAACGCAAGATCCACTCGGCGAAATCGCGGAAGGCCCCGTGCCCTCCGTTCACTGCCGCTAGGTAGTGCGCCACTGCCTTCACTTCGGGCATCGCGTCCGCCGGCGTCGCCACGAGGCCGTGCGACGCGACCGCCCGCATCACGGCGAGGTCGTTGACGTCGTCGCCGATGTACGCCGTCTCCCCCGCCGAAAGCTGCATCTCGGCGAGCACCGTCTCGAGGTACGTCGCCTTGTCCTTCACCCCGAGCAGCGCGCGCGCTTTGAGCTTCTCGGCCCGCCGCGCGACGCTGCCCGACATCTCCCCGGTCATGATGGCGATCGAGATCCCCGCGTCGCGGAGCCGCTCGAAGCCCATGCCGTCGCGGATGGAGAAGCGCTTCAGCTCCTCACCGCGCTCCGAGTAGTAGACGCCCGTGTCGGTGAGCACGCCGTCGCAGTCGGTGACCACGAGCTTGATCCGGCGCGCGCGCCGCACGAGCTCGTCGATCGAGAGAGGAGCGCCGGCGTTCACGATCCGTCACCAAGCCGTCCAGCCGCCGTCGACGACCACGTTCGATCCCGTCACGTAGCTCGACGCGTCGCTGGCCAAGAACACGATCGCGCCCCCGAGCTCCGTCGCCTTCGACATGCGCCCGAGCGGCGTCTTCTTCGCGTAGTTGGCGATGAAGAACGCGTCCTGCCCGTTCTCCACGCCGCCGGGCGAGACGGCGTTGCAGCGCACGCCCTTCTCTCCCCAATAGGTGGCGACGAAGCGCGTCAGCGCGAGCACCGCGCCCTTCGTCGCCGGATACGACGCCGACTTGTAGAAGCCCTGCGACCCGTCCGGCTTCTGGTAGATCGACTGATCCGGCGCCACGATCCCGTACGTCGAGGCGATGTTGATGATGCTGCCCCGCCCGCGCTTCGCCATCTCGGTGCCGAGCACCTGACAGCAGAGGAACGTCCCGGTCACGTTCACGTCGAGCGATCGCTTCCACAGATCGAGCGGGTAGTTCTCGAACTTCGAGAGCTCGGCCCCCGCCTGCGGGTTCTCGAACATGTCGTTGATGGCCGCGTTGTTCACGAGGACATCGATCGATCCGTAGCGATCGAGCGCCGCCTTCTTCAAGGCCTCGATCGACGCGCGCTGGGTGATGTCCGCGCCCACGCCGATCGCCTTCGGCCCGAGCTCCTTGGCGAAGCCCTGGCAGCGCGCGTCATCGACGTCGGTCACCACCACGCTCGCGCCCGCACCGGCGAGCGCGCGACAGTGATTCTTGCCGAGGAGCCCGAGCGCGCCGGTGACGATCGCGACCCGCCCCTCGAGGGAAAACATCTCCGTGTGGCTCTGCATCTCAGGCCTTCTTCGGCTTCATGTGGAAGTTCGTCGTCTTGCGGAACACCGGCTCGACCGGCTCGCCGCGGAGGCGCGCCTTGACGTCGTTCTTGTCGAGCGCGTCCTTGAGGATCGGCAGCACCTCGCGGTACGCCGCGAGCACCCGCTCCACGTCCGCGTCCGTGTGCGAGAAGCACATGGTGTGGAACCCGCCCCAGAGCACGCCGCGCGCGAGCATCTCCTGCTGCACCAGCGACTTGAGCTCGAGCGGGCTCGCCGCCGAGCCCGCGGGCGCGGTGAAGGTGCAGAGCGAGCGATACTCGTAGCCGATCGCCGAGGTCACCGCGCCGAGCCCGAGCTCGCGCGCGATGTTGTTGTACCCGTCCTTGAGCTTCTTCCCCTGCTTCGCCAAGTGCTCGGGCACGTTCTTGTCGCGCATCTCCTCGATGGTCGCCTTCGTCGCGGCCAGCGAGAGCGCCTCGCCGCCGAAGGTGGTGAAGAAGAAGACGTCCTTCTCGCAGAGCTTCATCACGTCCTTGCGGCCCGTGAGCAGCGAGATCGGCATCCCGTTGGCGACCGCCTTGGAGAAGCAGGCGAGATCGGCCTTCACGCCGAACGCCTCCTGCGCGCCGCCGAGCGCGATGCGGAAGCCCGTCCACATCTCGTCGAAGATGAGGAGCGATCCATTCTTCGTGCACAGATCGCGGAGCCCCTGCATGAAGCCGGGCTTCGGCGCCTCGAACACGGTGGGCTCGAGGATCACGCAGGCCACGTCGTCGTCGAGGGCCTCTTCGAGCGACGCGAGATCGTTGTACTGGAACGTGAAGGTCAGATCGCGCACGCCCTCGGGGATGCCGGCGTTGCGATCGGTGACCGCGATGTACCAGTCGTGCCAGCCGTGGTAGCCGCAGCAGAGCACCTTCTTCCGGCCGGTGAAGGCGCGCGCGAGGCGCACGGCCGCGGTGGTGACGTCGCAGCCCGTCTTGCTGTAGCGCACGCTCTCCGCGCCGGGGACGACCTCGCGCACGAGCTCGGCGACCTCGACCTCGAGCGGGTGCATCAGCGAGAACGTGATGCCGTCGGCGAGCTGCGCGCGGATGGCGTCGTCGACCGCGGGGTACGCGTAGCCGAGCGAGATGGGCCCGATGCCCATGTTGAGATCGATGTACTCGTTCCCGTCGACGTCCCACACGTGGGCGCCTTTGCCGCGCGCGAGGTACTTGGGAGCGACGCCCTTGATCCACTGCCCCGGGCCCTTGGCGAGCGTCTGCGTGCCCGCGGGAATGAGGCCGATCGATCGCTCGAAGATCTGATTCGAACGCTCGATGGTGGGGTACTTCGTCTTGTCGTTGGTCGACATTTGAGATCCCTCTCTGAGTGCAGAGGTCACCGCAGCTCGGCGGTGATCTTCTCGGCGATCTTTTCGCCGGTGAAACCTTCCGCTTCGAGCACGCCGGCGAGGAGGCCGGGGGAGAACCAGCGATCGCGGAGCGCGATCGGCAGCACACGACCGGTGGCGCCGCGCGAGAGCAACAGCTCTGCCACGATCGAGTAGAGGCCGCCCGTCAAAAAGTGGTCTTCGAGGGTCACCGTGAGCGCGCATCCACGCACGGAATCGAGCACGGCGGCCTCGTCGATCGGCTTCACGGTGCGCAGGTTCACGAGCCGCACCGAGCGCCCCGCTGCTTCGAGGATTTCGCGCGCGCGAACGGCTTCACGCAGCAAGAAGCCGTACGTGAGAATGGCCACGTCGCTGCCCTGCGAGAGCACCTCGGCCTTCCCGATCGCGAACGGCTCGGTGTGCGTGACGGCCGGTTTGTGCGGGTTGTACCGAACGTAGAACGGCTGCGGGCTCTCGATGACCGCGCGCATGCCGGCGACGAGCTCCTCGTCGTCGGCCGGGCAGAAGACGCCCATGTTGGGGATGCCGCGCATCAGCGACACGTCCTCGATCGCTTGGTGCGTCGGCCCGTTCCCATCCGAGAGGAAGCCGGGCACGCCGCCCACGAGCTTCACGGGCAGGTTGGCGATGCCCACGTCGGTGCGGATGAACTCGAAGGCGCGCAGCGTGAGGAACGTGGCGAGCGCGTGCGTGATGGGGATGCGCCCGCGGAGCGCGAGGCCCGCGGCCGCGCCGATCATGGTCTGCTCGGCGATGCCCACGTCGATGAAGCGGCTGCCGAGCTTCGGCGGCAGGTTGCGGATGGCGGCGCGGTTCTCGGCCGTCATCACGACGATGCGCGGGTCGTTCTCGGCGAGCTCTTGAAGGAGCTGTTCGTACGTCTGCGCCATGGTCATCGCACCATCAAGGTTTCGGACGTGAGCGTCGCGTTGGCCTCGCCGTGCAGCTCCTTGAGGAGCATCGCGATCTCGTCCCGGTTGAAGTTTACGAACCACCGATCGGCCCGCTTCTCGATGCTCGGAAGCCCTTTGCCGCGCACGGTGCGCGCCACGATCGCCGTCGGCTTGCCCGTCTCCACCGGCAGCTTGCCGAAGGCTTGATCCATTGCGGGGAAGCTGTGCCCGTCGACGGTCTGCGCCATCCACCCGAAGGCGCGGAATTTGGCGTCGATCGGCTCGAGCGGGATCAGCTCCTCGGTGCGGATGTTGGCCTGGAACTCGTTGCGATCGACGATCGCGATCAGGTTGTCGAGCTTGTGCGCGGCGGCCACGAGGCAGCCTTCCCAGATCGACCCTTCGTCGAGCTCGCCGTCGCCGAGCACCACGAACACGCGGTTCTTCCCGCCGCGCATCTTGATGTCGAGCGCCACGCCGATGGCCACCGAGAGCAGGTGCCCGAGCGATCCCGAGTGAAACTCGATCCCCGGCACGGCGCGGTTCGGGTGCCAGTAGATCTTGTCGTGCGTCTTGAGGTGGTTGCCGAGCCGCTCGCGCTCGATGTAGCCGAGCTCGGCGAGCGTGCCGTAGAGCGCGGGGACGTCGTGGCCCTTGGAGAGGAAGAAGTAGTCGCGATCGGGATCGTTCACCGTCTTCGGGCTGATGTTCAGCACCTTCGTGTAGAGGTGGACGATGAGATCCGCGCACGATAGCGAGGCGCCGATGAAGCAGCCTCCATCGGTGGACATGCGGATGATGTGCTCGCGGACCCGGAGGGCGAGCGCCTCCTGGCTCTGCAATTCTCGTTGCGTGGCGTTCACGGTGCTCCCCTTCGGCGCGTGCCTGCCGCACGCCGCCGCGTTCCTCAAACGTCCTAGAGCGCGCGCGTCTCGCGCGCGGTGATCGTGCGCAGCTCGCCGAGGTGATGCCGGTACCAGTTCACGCCGGCATACTTGGCGTTCAGCGCCGCGATCTCGGGCCGCGCCTCGAGCAGGCGGAGGATGTCGTCGAGCCCGAAGATCGGGCGCTCCGGCCTCCACAGCGCGTCGTACACGGCCTTGATGAAGTCGTAGTCCTCGGGATAGTCGATGGTGAAGCGGTGGCTCATCGCGAAGTCGAGCCCCGACTCCCACGTCACGTTGCCGACGCGGAACCGATCCGGCCGCTCCCAGAGGAACGGCGTCGTGTGCTCCCGCTCCAGCGTGCGATCCGCTTCGCGATGCGCGATCGCGAGCGCCGCGAGCGTCATCACCTCGACGTCGTTGCCGTCGGGGTACGTCGCCGGATGGAGGTTCGAGGTGAAGTCATTCCCACCTGACGCGAAATGCGCTGCGAGCACGCGATCGATGACGGCCGGATCGATGAGCGGGCAGTCCGACGGGATCTTCACCACCGTGTCGATCTGCGGCCCGACCGCGAGCGCCGCGCCGTAATGCCGCTCGAGCAGATCCGTCGGGTGACCGCGGAAACAAGGGATCTTCGCCTCGTCGCAGAGCGCGACGAGCGGATCGTCCGAGGCCTCCACCGTCGTCGCCACCACGAGCTCGAAGGGCGTCTTCGCGGCGCGCACACGCTCGACCATGCGCTCGAGCAGCGTCTTGCCGGCGAGCGGCAGCCGCACCTTGCCCGGCAGCCGCGTCGATCCGGTGCGCGCCTGGATCACGACCAGCGTGCGGCGCGCATCGGCCGCGCTCACGGTCGAGCTCTGGTGATCGATCGCACTCATGCGACCAGCGCGGCCTCCGGGCGGGGCGTCGGGCGCGGCGTGGCGCGGAAGTGCGAGATCTCCGCGTCGCGCGCGCGGGCCCCGTCGCCCAGCAGCTCACGCCCGACCTGCGCGATGAGGCGCGCGGCGTTGCCGTTCTGGAGCGGCGTCAGGCGGCGCAGCTCCTCGACGTCGAAGTTGAGCGAGTGCACCTTCTTCCCGAGCGCGAGGCCGACGTAGGCGAGCGTCGAGTAGCGAACGATCAGCTCGTCACAGTTCGCCACCATCTCCTCGGCGTTGCCGGTCGGGTACACGAGGGCCTCGGGCGCCCAGCGCTTGATCTCGTCGATCGCGCGCGGCAGCTTCTCGTTCGGGTGCAGCTTGAAGATGAGCTGGCGATCGCCCGCGATCTCCCGCGCCTGCTGGATGAGCGCCTTGCGGTTCTCCCACCAGTAGACCTCGCGCACGTCGGAGGTGCAGCAGAGGACGAAGTTCTTGTGGGGGAAGTCGTTCTTCGTGTAGCGCCGGCAGTTGTCGAAGTTGGGGATGCCGGTGACGATCATCTTCTTCGGATCGACGCCGCGGCTCGCGAACAGATCCTTGTAGCCCGGGCTCGCGACGCAGAACTTCGCGTACTTGTGGCTGAGGCCCGTGGCCGAGGTGCCCGCCATCCAACGGGGGAGGAAGTCGAGCCGCTTCACGAGGGGGAAGAGCACGCTCTCGGGATCGGTCATCCCCTCCTGAACCAGGATGACCTTGGAGTCGTCGATGTTGTGCGGCCAGAGCAGATCGGAGCAGTGGAAGACGAGGTCGTAGCCGCCGCGCTGTCCCTCGAGATCGATGGGAAGACGGTGCTGCTCCAGATAATCGAGGCAGCGCTTGCGCAGCTTGTGGCCACCGATGGTGAACTCGAGGAGCCCCAGCCGGCGCACGGCGCGGTAGTCGGCGTTCCCGTAGTACGGCGTGTAGAAGTGCTCGTACTCCGGCAGCTCGCGGGCGATCTGGTGCATCTGCGTCGTCTGGTTGATGGATCCGCAGATGAACAGGATCTTCTTTCGAGGCATGGACTCGTTCCTAGTGGAGTTGTGCGTGTGGCTCGGTGAGCGGACTGTGAAGATTCGTCAAATGCGCTCGAGCGAAGGCTCGGCGAGAGCCGGTGCCGAGCTCGTGGGCGCATCCCCGAGGACGATGAAGAGCAAGAATCCGACGGCCACGAAGAGAAGCTCTCTCGCACGTTTGACGAGCACGAACGCCACGCCGAGCGTGGCCGCGTCGGGCACACCGAACGCGCCGAGAAACGCGACGTAACCCGCGTCCTGCACGCCGAGGCCCGCTGGCACCATGAAGGCCAAGGACCTGAGCAGCGAGACGACGACCTCGAACGCGAGCACCTCTGCAAAAGGCATGTCGACGCCGAGAAGCCTCAAGATGACGAAGGCTTCGGCGCCCTCGGCGAGCCAACACCCGAGCATGAAGACGAGCGAGGTCGCGAGCGCGGGCCGGCCGCGCTGAATCAAGCCCGCGAAGTGCGCATCGGTCTCGACGAACCCGGACTTGCGCGCATCCAGGTACGCGCGGAGCCGCGCGCTCGGGATGCGGCTCAGGAGCCCATGCGAGCGCGAGGCCACCGTGCCCGAGAAGAGCACGCGCGACATCACGAGCGCCGCGACGAGCATCGCGAGCCCGCTCGCGGCGACGAGCCACGAGAGCCCACCCGCGCCGATGAGCGCACGCGAGGCAGACTGCAGGTACCCAGCGCCGAAGAGGACGGCGATGCCGATGTAAATGCCGTTGGTGAAAACGATGGCAGCCTTCTTCGTCACCGAAGCTGCCAATCCTTCAGAAATCGGGACGCCGAGCCGCCGTTTCAAGAGGTACGGGTTGATTGTCTCCGCGATGGCCGCGCCCGCTGGGACAGCGAGGAGCACGGCCTCGGTCGAGAGCATCACCGTCAGGAGTCGTACGTAGTCCCAGAACCCGCGGCGCACGCCGCTGACCGCGGTGAGGATGCGCGCGTAGCCCGCGGTCTGGAGCATCATCGCGACGAAGAAGGGCACCGCGACCAGCGCGACCTTGGGCCCGATGCCGAGCGCGAGATCCGCGGCGCGCCCCAGCTCTGCGTGGCGGAGCGTGTTCCAGAGCGCGAGAGCGGCGACGGCGAGGAAACCCCAGCGGGCCATCTGAGCCCAACGTGTCCGCGACCGAGCAGGTGTCGGACCGACGTGAGGCTCACTCGGCGCGCCTTCACTAGGGAGCGGCGTGCTCATGAGGAGACCGCCCCGCTCGTGTCACGCATGACATCCCCGCGCCACCGGGCTGATGCAAAGAGCACGGAATCGGCACGCTCGTGCGAAGCCCATTGCGCGCCGCCGGCGCGAAGTCGACGGCGCTGCGCGTAATGGCGTCGTCGTATTGGGATCGAATCGCGATCGCCGAAGTGAGCTACGTTATTGAGCCAAGAATCATTAATTGACCGAAAAAAAGCTTCTCCCCACTTCGCGCGAATCGATCCGAGGCGCGATGTGCCGCGCGCAGCAAACGACGCTGCGGCCCAGGCCTGCCTTTGAGGATCGGGGTTGTCCATTCGGATGTCCGGGCGACCCCATGCGAGATGCGGGCCTGTCCGATGGCGCGGGAAGTAGCGGCGCGCCCCTTGGACCGTCAAGAATCAGCCGGGCTTTTTGTCGCGAAAAATGCGCGCGAAATGGCCGCCCTCGGGCGTTCGGATAGAGACGGAACACCCCTGCTGGCCAAGAATCAGCCCTGCTGGCCAAGGCCTCATCATGGACTCCGCCGCTTTCGAGCGTGCTTGTGAGCAGCAGTGCAGGACACCTCGTCTCCTTCCCCACTGGGCACAGGGGCAAACACGCTCACGCCGCGATCTGCACAACCAGCTACGGAGTGAGGTGTCGCGACTCAGGCGCTCTCCGGATGAAGCGCGGGAGTGAGGCCCAGCGAACGAAGCGCGCGCGGAATCGCAGAATGCGATGGCGACCACCGCCGCGCACCGGCGCAATGACACGAAACGCGGGCACGCGCGAGGGTGCACCATGCACTGACGCGAAATGCGGGACGCGCAGGCGGCGAGCGAAGGTGTGGCGTGGCGCGCCTGCTCGCGTGTGGCGTCCATGCGCCGCGTGCACGAGGCGCGTCGGGTGCTCGTGCTCGTGCTCGTGCCGCGAGCGGGGAGCGCGATGGTTACCGACGGGCGCCGACGCGTGCGCGCGCCCGGAGCTCGTCAGGAGCGTGGCGGCTGTATGCACGCGCCCGGAGCTCGTCAGGAGGTCGTGCGCCGCGTGTGTTCGTGCGCCCGAAGCTCGTTCGGTGCGCGGTGGCGCGGAGCACGGCGAGCGACGGTGGTCGAGGGAAGCAAGCGTGCGTCGCGCGCCTGAAGCTCGTCAGGTGCGCGGCGGCGATGCTGTCGAGGAGGAGCGCGGCGAGCGAGGCGCGCGCGGCGGTGGTCGACGGACGACGAAGCGAGCAAGCGCCCGCGCGCCTGAAGCTCGTCATGTGCGCGGTGGCGATGCTGTCGAGGAGGAGCGCGGCGAGAGGAGCGCGCACGGTGAAGGAGGACCGTGCGCTGGGCGAAGCGTGGACCGGCCGCGGTGGCCGATCACTTGGTCAGGCGGGCGAGCTCTTCCTTGATCATCGTCTCGGCGAGGACGGGGACGACCTCCCAGACCACGCGCTCGACGACCTCGCGCGAGAGCGCGGCGACGGCGTCGACCTGCGCGGGCGTCAGGCCGATCTGCTCCAGCTTGGCCTGGAGGTGACCGTTCACCAGCGCGGCGGCCGGAGCGATGCCGGCCGCGACGGTGGGCGGGGCCGCGATCGCGGGGGCCGGCGTGATCTCCTTCGGATCGAGCGCGAGCGTGCGCGACTGGAGCGGCAGACCGGAGACCGGCGTCGGCGGCGCGGGGGCGCGCTGCGCGTTCGGCGGAACGATGCCCGCGCCGGCCGGCGGATTGTAGATGAGCGTCTTGGCCCGCTGCACCGGCGGAGCGGCGGCGGCAGCCGGTGCGGCCGGCGGAGCGGCGGCGGCCGGTGCGGCCGGCTTCAGGGCGGCGGTGGCCGCGGCGACGACCGGCGCCTGCATCGAGGGCGTCGTCGGCGCGCTGGCGACGGGCGACTTCTCGACGGGCTTCGGAGCGGCGGCGGTGGGGCCGGCGGCCAGCAGCTTCTTGACCTTGTCGATCATCTGCTGCGTGTCGAAGGGCTTGTCCATGTGCTCGTCGGCCTGCGCAGCGCTGCCCTTGGCAGCGTCGTAGGCGTTCTGCTTCGACGAGAGCAGCAGGACCGGCGTCGTCGGGGACGCCTTCTTGACGGCCTTGCAGAGGTCGTAGCCGTTCGGCTCGAGCGACAGGTCGGCGATCACGAGATCGAACTTGTCGGTCTTGAGCTTCTGCAGCGCCGCGTCCGGGCTGTTCGCCGTGACGACGCGGAAGTCCGGACCCGCGAAGGTGATCTCCAGAACCTTGCGCATGGTCACGCTGTCGTCGACGGCGAGGAGGGTGCTGGCCACGGAAGAGGTCTCCTTGTGTTCTGCTGCGAGCGCCTCGGGCAATCCCGATGCGCTGGGGCACGGTCGCGGTCGCGGTCCAGGTGTACGGACCGCGATCGGCTCGCTCCAGAGCGTGTTTCAGTGCCCCGGACCCGAGCCCCGAGTAGACGGGTAGCCGTATCTTCGGGCTCGCGCGCGCAATGTGTCAACATCGCGGATGTTTCACCAGCCGATACGGAACGCATGACCCCGCCTCGCCAACAAAAAAACGCTCGTTCGTCCGCCTCCGTCCGCACAACCGGCGCGCCCGCGCGCCGCACTGCCGCGAGCAAGCCCGCCGACGTCCAGGCTTCTCCGGCAGAAGAGACCCCCGACCGCACCTTCATGATCCCCGAGGCGCTCCACGGCCGCCCGCTCGACGGGGTGGTGCGCGCGCTCCTCGACGACGTGCCCTGGTCCGAGGCGCGCAAGCTCATCGAGACCGGGAAGATCCGGATCGCGGGCGAAGTGATCACCGACACCACCAGGAAGGTCCGGGCCGGCGGCACGCTGACCCTGCACATGCGCGCACGGCGTCCCCGCGCCGCCCGGGCGCACGACCTGGGTGCGAACCTCATCGTCTACATGGACCCGGCCGTCGTCGTGGTGCGCAAGCCCGCGGGGATCAGCACCATCCCCTTCGGCGACGAGGAGCCGGACGAGCTCACGCTGGACGCGCTCGTGCGCGACGTGGTGGCCAAGCGCGACTCCATCCGCGGGCGCGCGCCCCTCGGCGTGGTGCAGCGGCTCGACAAGGTGACGAGCGGGCTGCTCGTTTTCTCCCGCACGTTCGCGGCGAAGAAGCACCTCGGCAACCAGCTCCGCTTCCACACGATGCGGCGGCGCTACTTGGCGATCGCGCACGGCGACGTGGCCCCGGCCACGATCCGGACGCACCTCGTCGAGGATCGCGGCGACGGCCTGCGCGGCTCCGTGCCGGACAACCTGCGCGCCGGGCAAGTGGCGGTGACGCACGTCGAGCGCGTGGAGCGGCTCGCGGGCGCGACGCTCATCGGCTGCCGCCTGGAGACGGGGCGGACGCACCAGATCCGGATCCACCTCTCCGAGCGCGGCCACCCGCTGCTCGGCGAGACGGTCTACGTGCGGAACTTCCGCGGCACGCTCATCCCCGCGCCGCGCCTCATGCTGCACGCCGCGGAGCTCGGCTTCGAGCACCCGGTCGACGGCCGCCCGATGCTCTTCGAAGACGCGCCGCCCGCCGACTTCCAAGAGACGCTGGCCCGCCTGCGACGGTAGATCGTTGGAGCTCCAACGATCGGCCTGACGGTCGGCGGTCGCCGTCTCGGGCGACGGTGAAGAGGACGGCGGCCGATCGTTTGACCTCAAACGATCGGCGTGACGGGTGACGGCAGCCGATGATCGTTTGACCTCAAACGATTGTCGGCCCGCCGCGGTGTCAGCCTTTGCTGCCGCGGGCGAGCGCGGCGCTGAGCGCGGAGGCGGTGGCGTCGACGAGCGGCATCAGCTTGGCGTAGTCCATTCGCGTCGGGCCGATGACGCCGACGGTGCCGGCCACGCGGCCGTGGTCGGCGTAGGGCGCGAGCACGAGGCTCAGCTCGCCGCCGCCGAGCTCGCCCGTCTCGCTGCCGACGAAGACCGTGACGGCGCCGGCGGCGAGGGTTCGATCGAGCAGGCCGACCAGCTCTTCGCGCTCTTCGAGGGCGAGGACGAGCTTCTTCAGCTTGGCCACGTCGGTGTACTCGGGCAGGTCGATGAGGCGGGCTTGGCCTTCGATCACGACGTCCTCGCGGCTCCCCACGTCGGGGATGGCACGGCTCCCGAGCTCGAAGGCGCGGCGGCGGAGGGCGTCGAAGGCGACGCGATCGTCGGCGAGGCGGCGGGCGAAGAGATCGCGCACCTCCCCGAGCGAGCGGCCCTCGATGACGTCGGCGAGGAGGTTGTGGATGCGCGTGAGCTCGGCGTCGTTGATGGGGCTCTCGACGCCGACGAAGCGGTTCTCCACCGAGCCGTCGTTGAAGACGAGCACCGCGAGGAGCTGGCCGGGGCGCGTGGGGATGAAGCGGAGCTGGGCCAGCGATCGCAGCTCCTTCTTCGGCGCGGCGACGACGGCCGCGGCGCCGGAGACCTCCGACAAGTAGCGGCCGGCGGCGCGCAGCGGATCCTCTCCGCGCGCATGGACCTCGGCGAAGCGCGCGCCCATCTCCCGCAGATCCTCGGGCGTGACGGCGCGGATCTCCATGAGCGTGTCGATGAAGACGCGGAGCGCGCGATCCGTGGGAACACGCCCGGCCGAGGTGTGCGGCTGCTTGAGGTAACCGCCTTCCTCGAGGTCGGCCAGGACGTTGCGGATCGAGGCGGCCGAGAGATCGAGCCCGTATTTGCGGGCCAGCGTGCGACTCCCGACGGGCGCGCCCGACGCGATGAACTCCGTCACGACGGCGAAGAGGATCTTGCGATTGCGTTGCGGAAGGTCGCTCATGGTGCGAAACGAGAGAGCCTCGTCTTTTTTGTATTCCGGCTCGGATTCGTGGTCAAATCCGAGGAGGAACGGTTTTGCCCGGGCATCCCATGCGACTCCCCGCACCCGCGCTTGCGCTCGCGCTCGCCGCCGCGACGACCCTCGCGGGGGTGAGGCCGAGGCGCGGCGCCACAACCGGGCGCGGTTTCATCCGGACTGGGAAAAGCACGCTTGTACCCGCTATGCCGCGATGGAGGCCGCCGCGTGCACGGCGGAGCTCGGGCGGCGCGGCATCGCCTTCACGCCCGTCTCGGGGCCTGCCGGCGCGCCCGGTGTGCGCATCCCCGTACGTCTGCCGAAAGACGTGGGCGGCGTGATTTACCGCACGGAAGCCCCCCAGCACGTGCGCGAGACGGGGCCGTACGACGTGTTCGATTGCCGACTCGTGCTCGCGCTCTCCGATTTCAGCCGCGTGCTCCGGGCGCACGACATCGAGGAGGTGCGCATCTTCTCCGCGTGGCGCCCCGCGAGCGCGAAGCAGCTCGGCGACGGCGACGGCAAGCGTCATGCGGGTGGGCTCGCCATCGACGTGGCCCGCCTCGGCAAGCGCCTCGCCTCCGGCGAGAAGGAGCGGACGTGGCTCGACGTCGAGCGCGACTTCCACGGTCGCGTCGGCGCGCCGGTGTGCGGCGCGGGCGCGGCGCCTCCGTTCCCGGCGACGGCGGCGGCGCGGGAGATCCGATCCATCGCCTGCGAGGCGGCCGATCAGCACTTCTTCACGGCCATCCTCACGCCCAACTACGATCGCGCGCACCGGAACCACTTCCACCTCGAGGTCACCCCCGACGTGCGCTGGCACTTGGTGCTGTAGGCGCCAACGGACGACTGCGGAGAGCCGCGCATCGTCTCGTCGATCGAGCTCGCTCTCCCTCGCTGCGCTCGCGACGTCGTCCGATCGAGCCCCGCACCACCGTGATCGAGGAGCGCTCGCGTGCGTACGGTGCTGGGATTTCGCGTGCGCGGCTCGCGGCCCGTCGTTCAGCGCCCGCGTGACGGAGACTGCGCGAGGCAGTCGGGACAGGTGCCGTACATCTCGTGCTTGTGCGAGGTGATGGCGAAGCCGTAGCGCGCGGCGACCTCTTCTTGGAGGGTCTCGATGCGCGGCTCCTCGAACTCGACGATCTTCCCGCAGCTCACGCAGATCAAATGATCGTGGTGGGCGCTCGCGTCGTCGGCGAGCTCGTAGCGGCTCAGGCCGTCGCCGAAACGGCGCTCGGAGGCGACGCCGCACTCGGCCAGGAGCTTGAGCGTGCGGTAGACGGTCGCGTAGCCGATGCCCTTGTCGCGGGACCGGACCTCGTTGAGCAGGTCCTCGATGGTCATGTGCGACGCGCCCTCGAAGAACGTGTCGACGATGAGCCGCCGCTGCGCGGTCGAGCGCAGGCCCTTTTGCGCCATGTACGTGTTCAAGCGGGCACGCAGGCGATCCACGGCGACCTTGTCGTGATCGGACGCGTGCGAGTGAACGGCCCCACCGGCAGTCATGGAGTCTTTATCCCGTCCGGTGCGTAAGGCGTCAAGGCGGTTGCTGTACGTAGCGGAACCCTACGGGGTGCCTTCCAGTCTCACCGTCGCCCTCGGCGGTGTGGTCGGCAATGGACGATCATGTGGTGCGAGTCGGCGGCGAGCGGGCTCCGGAAGAAATCACCGTAGCGTTCTGCGATGGAGAAGCCGTTGTAGTGCAGCAGCGCTTCGAGCTCCTGCGGATGGAACTGGCGGTGCGCGAGCGGCGTCATCCACGGCTCGCTGCCGTCGGTCGGCGTGAACTCCATGGCCACGAAGAGCACCTGGCGCAGCCGATCGTAGTCGAAGCGCTCGGTGTAGCGGATCATCGGGCCGGGGCGCCCGTCGCGATCGGGATAGCGGAAGCGCGGCGCGCTGAAGGCGCGCGCCGGATCGCGGGCGAGCTCCGCGGGCTCGGGGATGGAGATGTCGAAGACCAGCTCACCGCGCGGGGCGAGGTGCGCGTGCACGCGCGCGAGGAAGCGCTCGACGTCGCGCCGCTCGTAGAGATGAAGGAACGCGTTGAACGGGCAGATGACGAGCGGAAAGCGGCGCTTCGCGTCGAAGCTGCGCATGTCGCCGCGATGCACGGTGACGCGCTCGCGCACCTCCTCGGGCTCGTCGCGGAGGCGCGCGCGTAGATCGGCGAGCATGGGCGCCGAGAGATCGACGCCCACGATCGAGACGCCCGCCCGCGCGACGGGCAGCGTGATGCGCCCGTTGCCGCAGCCGTACTCGAGCACCGGACCACCGACGGTCTCCGCGAGGTCGACGTAGTAGCGAACGTCCTCGACGCGACCTTTGTAGGTCTTGGTGTAGTACGCGGGATCGTCGTAGTGGGCGCTGGTGCCCGCTTCGAGCTCGCGATCGGGCTTCGCTCGTCGAGCCCGCGGTTTGGGGGCGCTCGTGATCCCAACGGGATCGCGCGGGATGGAAGGACGCTTCGCGCTCACCGAGCGCTCCTCGATCGGGGTTCGGGCCCGCTCACGGACCCATCATGATCAGGGCCGGGGATTGGACTTCGCACCCATCGTGATGAGGGCCGGCCCGTCCGGCCCGGGGTTTGGGGCCGCTTGCGGCCCCATCGTGATGAGGGCCGGCCCGTCCGGCCCGGGGTTTGGGGCCGCTTGCGGCCCCATCGTGATGAGGGCCGGCCCGCCCGGCCCGGGGTTTGGGGCCGCCTGCGGCCCCATCGTGATGAGGGCCGGCCCGTCCGGCCCGGGGTTTGGGGCCGCTTGCGGCCCCATCGTCAGCGCTGGCTGGCGTGCTGCTGGCGCACCCACTCGTTCACGACTTCGTGCGAGTTGCGGTGGAAGTGCACCTTGCCCGCGGCGATCTCGCGGAGGCTGGTCACCGCCGGCTTGTTCTTCGTCTTCACCAGCGCCTCGCTGCCGCGCATGAGCTGGCGGGTACGGTTGGCGGCGAGCACGACCAGCGCGAAACGGTTCTCTTCGCGCTCCAGGCAATCTTCGACGGTGACGCGGGCCATAGGGGTCGGAGTTTCTAGCCAAAGCGGGCCCGCGTGGCAAGCGAGCCGCGTGTCCAGGTCACATCCCCGCGGGATCTCGCCACTGTCGGCTCGCTTGCTCGCGACCTCGGGCCGAGCTGGGCGGCCCGGTGGGCTCTCATGGTGAGCCGGCATGCAGTTCATGAGCGAGCGTACGCCGCGTCGCATTGCGGCCGGAGCTCACTGGGACTAGAGGGCTCCGCGTGCGACGCGAGCTCGACTCCATCGTCCCGCTGCCTCCGGTCAATCCCGATCTCAAGTACCGACGCATCCTCCTCAAGCTGAGCGGTGAAGCGCTCTGCGGCGAGGACGGGGGCTTCGGGATACGGCTGGAGACACTCCAGCGTGTCGCCGCCGAAGTCGCCGAGCTGCGGCGCATCGGCGTCGAGGTCGGCGTGGTCGTCGGCGGCGGCAACATCTTCCGCGGCCTCAAGGGCGCGAGCGCCGGCATGGATCGCTCTCAGAGCGACTACATGGGCATGCTCGCGACCGTGATCAACGGCCTCGCGCTTCAAGACGCGCTCGAGAAGGCCGGCGCGCCCACGCGCGTGATGACGGCCCTCGAGATCCGTCAGGTCGCCGAGCCCTACATCCGACGGCGCGCGATGCGCCACCTGGAGAAGGGCTACATCGTGATCTTCGCCGCCGGGACGGGGAACCCGTTCTTCTCGACGGACACCGCCGCGGCGCTGCGTGCCGCCGAGATCGGCGCCGAGGCGCTCTTCAAGGCGACGAAGGTCGAGGGCATCTACGATCGCGATCCGGCTCGCCACGAAGGCGCGCAGATGTTCGCGCGCATCTCGTACGATCGGTTCCTCGCCGATCGCATCGGCGTGATGGACTCGACGGCCGTGACGCTGTGCCGAGAGAATCGCCTGCCCATCCGGGTCTTCAAGCTCACGACGCGCGGGAACATCCTCCGCGTGTGCAAGGGCGAAGAGATCGGCACCATCGTCGAGTGACGCGCGCGGCGCGCCGAGCACCGGCGCGCCGACGGCGACGTTCTGCCCGCCGGAGCTCGGCGCCGGTGGCCGACGGCGATCTTCTGCCCGCGAGACCTTCGCGTCGTTGGACGACGGAGGTTTTTGGGCAGCAAAATCTCTCCGTCGTTGGACGACGGAGGTTTTTGGGCAGCAAAATCTCTCCGTCGTTGGACGACGGAGGTTTTGGGGCAGCAAAATCTCCGCGTCGTTGGACGACGGAGGTTTTTGGGCAGCAAAATCTCTCCGTCGTTGGACGACGGAGATTTGCTGCCAGCAAAAGGTCTGCGTCGGCGGCCGACGGCGCCCCCGCCGGCGATTCAGCCGGAAGATGCCGGCCGAAGCTCTTCGCGGGCGGCGTCCGTTGGATGGATCTCTGCGCGCGCACTACGACCGCCGGCCAGATCCCTGCGCACGCAGGCGCACCGCGTCAGCGCCGGAAGAATCGCGGCGAGCTACACGCCGATGTAGAGGCGGTGCGCGAAGTTGCGCTCGAGCTTGGCGCGCAGGACTTTTTCGGCGGCCGTCTCGATGTCGTACTCGATTCGCTTGAACTCGAAGCGCTTCGTGTCGCTGTCGTAGACGGTGTAGCTCGCGCGGTTGTCGTAATCGCGCGGCTGGCCGACGGAGCCGACGCTGACGATGTACTTCTTCCCGTTCTCGAGGTGGAAGTCGACCGGCGGCAGCTCCTCCACCGTGCTCGGCGTCAGCGCGAAGACTTTGCAGAGGTGCGAGTGGCCGATGAAGGTGATGTGTCCGAGCTCGCTCCACATGGGGAGGCACTCGCGCGCCTGCTCGGGCGCGAAGATGTATTCGAACTCTTCGAGGCGGACGGGCGAGCCGTGGCAGAGATCGACGTCGATGTCCGTCAGCTTCTCTTGGTACGGCAGGCCGCGGAGCCAGGCGGCGTTTTCGGCCGTGAGGACGGCGGCGTGCGCGTCGAGCGCGTGGCGCGCGGCCTCGTAGTAGTACGAGTAGTCCATGCGGCCGGCGACGGCGGCGTCATGGTTGCCGAGGATCGTCTTCTTCGCGATCTTGCGAACGAGATCCGCGCACTCGTTGGGCGAGCCGCCATAGCCGACGGTGTCGCCGAGGCAGTAGTAAACGTCGATCCGCTCTCGGCGATATGCTTCCAGCACCGCGCTGAGCGCCTCGTAGTTGGCGTGCGTGTCGCTGAATATCCCGAGCCGCATAGAAAAACTGCGCAACACTATCACGAGACTCGTCTCCTTACGGAATCAATTCCACCACCCAGGCGTCTCATCTCGTTGCCGCTCCCCCCCGGCGACCGACCTCGGCCGCAAAGAGCGCAGAAAACCAGGCTCGCGCCGTGAATCGGGGCGCGGCTCGCGGCGCTGGGCCCGGTCCCGTGCGGGCCCACCCGTCTCGTGTGATAAGGAGGGCGCGGTCGGGACGGGTGGCCTCCATCACCCCCCGCAGGAGGAATCGGTGCAGACCAACGGCAGCAATGGGGCCGGGCTCGACGGGAAAGCGCGTGCCAGAGCGCCGGTGGAGAAGGCGCTCCCCCCGGCGCCCGATCGGGTCCGCGATTTGGCGGAGGGGTGCGTGCGCTTCGTGGAGCGGGCGCTCGGGGTCAAGCTCGACTACGAGCCGGAGACGCTCCCGCTCCTCGATCACTGGGTCGCCGCGGCGCGGCCCGAAGCGGGGAGCAAGCCCGAGACGGCCGCCGTCGTCGCGCACGCGGCGGGCGCCTACTTCGGCGAGGTCGTGCGGCGGCGCTATCCCTCGTGGTGGCGCACCGAGGGCGACGATCCGGGGATGTTCCGCATCGAGCTCGAGCCCGTCTACCTCTCCTTCAGCCCCATGCAGCTCGTCGCCGACGCGCTCTTTCACAGCGAGATCGAGAACGAGACGCTGGAGCAGCTCGAGCTCGACGACGCCGATCGCGAGGCCGTGACCGCGCGCCTCGCCGAGCTCCCGCCCGTGTCGGAGGAGGAGTTCTTCTCCCTGGCCACGCGCCTCGAAGTGATCGACATCGCCATCGATGCCATCCGCGCGCGGCGCCTCGCCGACGAAGACGGAGACGCCGCGCTCGGTCCCGACGATTACGAGGGCTGAGTCGCAGGAAAGGACTCGCGTCCTTTCCCTCCACGGGCGTCGGTCCAGGCGGGCTCGCGAGCGAGCCCTGGACCCGTGGAGCCTCCCATACCTCGAACCACCCGAGCCGGCTTTGAGGTCGCGCCGCTCGGGCCTGACGTTGCCTTTCTCGGTCGGCTTCTGAGCCGGCGTTTAGGGGCGGTGACCCCGCGATCGCTGGATGCGGCGCGCACCGGCGCCGATTCAATCGATAATCCGGCAGCTTTCGTGGCTCCGGGGCCGCCGCGTGCGGCCGCGGAAATCGCGCTCGATCACGCGGTGATCCAGAAAGGCCCCCCGGTCCGGCAAGGATGATATCGTCGGCCGCGTGTGGTGGATCCTCTCCGGTCTCCTCATCCTCATCATCTGGGCGCTCGAGTTCATTCTGAGCTTCGCCGTCTGGATCCCGATCCTGGCGACGGCGCTCATCGTCACCTTCACGCTGGCGCTCTTCATCTTCCGCTTCATCCAGGCGCAGCGGTCCGCCGCCGCGCTGGAGAAGGCGATCGCCGCGCAGGGCGCGCAGCAGGCGATGAACGCGCGGCCCGAGCGGCGCGCCGAGATCCAGGCGCTCCAGCAGCAGGTGCAGAGCGGCATCGCCGCGCTGAAGACCTCGAAGCTCGGCGGTAAGAAGGGCGGCGCCTCCGCTCTCTACTCGCTGCCCTGGTACATGATCATCGGCCCGCCGGGCGCCGGTAAGACGACGGCGATCAAGCACTCGGGCCTGGAGTTCCCGTTCCAGGGCGAGGGCGGCGGCGCCGTGCGCGGCGTGGGCGGCACGCGCAACTGCGACTGGTGGTTCACCAACGAGGCCATCATCCTCGACACCGCCGGCCGCTACGCGACGGAGAGCGACGATCGCGACGAGTGGCTCGCGTTCCTCGCGATGCTGAAGAAGTACCGCTCGCGCCGCCCGATCAACGGCGTGCTCGTGGCCATCAGCATCGCCGAGCTCATCGACGCCAGCGAGCAGCAGCTCGAGCAGAGCGGCAAGAAGCTCCGCGCCCGCATCGACGAGGTGATGACGGAGCTCCGCATGGTGGTGCCGGTCTACCTGGTCTTCACCAAGTGCGACCTCATCGCCGGCTTCAACGAGTTCTTCGGCAACATGCGCAAGACCGATCGCCAGCAGGCGTGGGGTGGGACGCTGAAGCTCGATCTGGACAAGACGCAGCCGGGCCGGATCTTCGACACGGAGTTCGAGGTCCTGCGCAAGCAGATCCACGCGCGGGCGCTGAAGCGCCTGGCCGAGGAGCGGAACCGCGAGGCGCGCGAGAAGATCTACCAGTTCCCCCTCGAGTTCGCGGGCGTGAAGCGGAACCTCTCGGAGCTCGTGGCGGCGACCTTCGCGGTCAACGCCTTCCAGGGCACGCCGATGTTCCGCGGCTTCTACTTCACGAGCGGCACGCAGGAAGGCCGGCCGCTCGATCGCGTGCTCGGCCGCATGGGCCAGGCCATGGGCATCCGCCCGCCGGAGCAGGTGGCCCAGCAGGTCGTGGAGTCGAAGAGCTACTTCCTCCACGACGTCTTCAAGAACATCATCTTCCCGGACGGGAGCATCGCGGCGCGCAGCGCCAGCGAGATCCGCCGGCAGTACGTCATGCGCCTCGCCATCAGCGCGGCGGCCGCGACCCTCGGCGTCATCGTGGCCACGCCGGGCGTGCGGTCGTTCATGAACAACCGCGAGATGCTGCGCGAGACCGAGACGCACGTGAAGGCGGCCGAGGCGATCAACTGGAGCGATCACGAGCCGCCCTCGGGCAAGCTCGACAAGCTCAAGCCGCTCCTCGATCGGCTCGAAGAGATCGACAAGTACAAGCGCGAGGGCGTGCCCGCGCGCCTCGGCTGGTGGATGTACCAAGGCGACACCATCGAGGGGCCCGCCGTCGCCGAGTACGTGAAGATCTTCCAGACGGCGTGCGTCATCCCGGTGCGGCAGAAGCTGGAGTCGCGCCTCAAGCTGGTGAAGGGCGAGAAGTATCTCGCCGATCGCACCCTGCTCCGCACCTACCTGATGCTGAGCGACGTCGAGCACCTCGACGTCGACGAGAGCGACTACCAATCGGCCGAGTCCAAGGGCCAGGATCGCACCCTGGTCGACGGCACCGAGGTCGGCGCGATCACCGCGGTCTGGGCCGAGATCCTGCGGCCTCTGTCGAACATCGCGGAGAGTGATCTGCGCGCCAAGATCCGGCCGCACGTGCGCTACTACCTGCGCCTCCTCAAGTCGAAGCGGGTCGCGCCGCTCGCGCCGAACGAGGGGCTCGTGACGACCGCGCGCAAGACGCTCCAGTCGGTGCCGGTGGCGAAGCGCTACTACGATTTCTTCGTCAACTCGCTCATCGACGAGAAGTACGACGAGGGCGGCGAGGACGTGCGCGCCAACCGCAAGTACCCGCCCATCACGCTCGGCGACATGTTCGCGGACCGCCCCGACGTGCTCAAGATCCTCTCCAGCGCGCGCTTCACCAAGGAGAAGCGCTGGAAAGAGGTCGAGGGGCCGTACTCCGAGCGCGGTCACTACAAGGTGCTGAAGAACATTGCCGACGGCGCCGGCCTCCTCGAGCGCGAGCAGTGGGTCGTGCCGCTGACCGCCGAGGAGAAGGGCGATCGCGTGCCGCTCAACCTGAAGCACCTCGCCGACGACTACGAGCAGCGCTACGTCGAGCAGTGGACCGACTGGATGACCGACATCGGCGTGCAGACGCCCGCCACCGTGAAGGAGGCGATCGAGCTGTACGCGACGCTCGGGCGCCCGGAGTGGCCGTACCTGCGCCTCTTCCGCAACCTCGAAGATCACACGCAGTGGAAGAAGCAGGCGAGCGTGTTGGAGAACGACGAGGTCCGGCGTCGCGCCAACGAGGCTCTCAACGCCGGCGCGTCCAACAGGGCGCAGGGCCTGCGCTTCAACATCGACGTGAAGCGCATCGGCGAGCGCCCCAGCATCGTGCCCTCCGTGTTCAAGCGGACGGTGGAGTTCGGCATCCCTACGGGATCGAGCACCGACACGACGCTGGCGAAGTACATCTCCAAGCTCGACGCGCTCCGCGGCGAGCTGGTCCGGCAGGAGGATGGGCGCGGTGGTCCGACCGATCCGCGGCTCGTCGCCGATCGGATGGATGAGGCCCTCAAGGCCGCGCAGGACATGCTCCAGCCCTACGACGACAAGACGCGGCAGCTCCTCACGCCGCTGCTCACCAACCCGCTCAAGATCGTCACCGCGAAGCTGCCTCCCGGCGGCGCGCAGCGGACGGGCGTGCCCGGCGCCGGCGGCGCTCGCTTCCAGCCGCCGAGCGGCGGCGCCAAGTTCCCCGGCCGCCGCTGAGCGTTTCGATGGGGCCGCGAGCGGCCCCAAACCCCGGGCCGGGCGAGCCGGCCCTCGTTTCGATGGTCCACCGACGTGAAAGAGCTCCGCTCCTCCATCGCGAGGGCGGGGCTCTTTCCCTTTTCGTGGGGCGCGTCGGCGCTTCGGGGCGGCGTGAATGCCTACGAAACAAGGCTGCGGCGGGATGATTCGCCGGTGATCCAGGTCACTGGAATCTTGCCCCCTCTTGCCGCGTTGGGCTAACCGAACTCCAATGTCCCTGCGCGTGAGCTCCCTTGTCCCGCCGAGCGACGTTCACATCGAGGGCAGCGAAGCCGGTGCTGCGATCCGCGTGCTGCGCCCGCGTCGCGCGGCGCCCGCCGATGCGCTCCGGCCGACACGAGCGGAGGTGAACCTCGCTCACCTCCGGCACAACCTCCGCGTCCTCACGCGGGGCGTGACGCCGGCGGCCGGCGGCCGGGCACCGGAAGTGTGGGGCGTGCTCAAGGCCGACGCCTACGGGCACGGCGCGCCGGCCGTGGCGCGCACGTTGGAGCGCGCGGGGATCACGGGCCTCTGCGTGGCCATCCTCGAAGAGGCTGTCGAGCTTCGGGCCGCGGGCATTCGCACGCCGATCTTGGTGATGGGCGGCCTCCATGGGCTCCGTCGCGACGGCATCGAGGAGCTCTTGCACAACGAGCTCGTGCCCGTGGTCTACGACGCCGGGCAGATCGAGCGCATCGCCACCTTCGCGCGCTTCGAGGCCGAGGGCCCGATCCGCGTGCACCTCAAGGTCGACACCGGCATGGGCCGCCTCGGCGTCTCGAAGGACGATCTCGACAACGTCCTCGAGGTCCTCTCCCGCTCCCCCGAGGTGAAGCTCGAGGGTCTCATGACCCACTTCGCCTGCGCCGACGCACCCGATCTCGAGACCACGCGCGCGCAGCTCCGCGCGTTCGCCGAGATCGAGCGCAAGGCCGCGCGCCTCGGCCTCGTCCCGCGCCTGCGCCACGCGGCCAACAGCGCCGCGACCATGCGCCTGCCCGAGGCTCGCCTCGACGTCGTGCGTCCGGGCATCGCCGTCTTCGGTGTCTCGCCGTTCGCCTCCGAGCTCGACGCCGACGCGAGCGATCCCGCGACCACGCTCGCGCGCGAGCTCAAGCCGGTGATGCGGGTGCGCACCGAGATCGTGTCCCTCCGCAACGTCGCGCCGGGTGATTGCATCGGCTACGGCCACACGTGGAAGGCCGAGCGTCCCAGCGTGATCGCCACCGTGCCCATGGGCTACGCCGACGGCTTGAGCCGCAGCCTCTCCAATCGCGGCCACGCGCTCGTGCGCGGCAAGCGCGCGCCGATCGCCGGCACCGTCTCCATGGATCTCACCATGATCGACGTGACCGATCTCCCCGGCGTCCGCCTCGGCGACGAAGCCGTGCTCCTCGGGCAGCAAGAAGGTCCGCTCGGCAAGGACACCATCGGCGCCGCCGAGGTCGCCGCGCACACCGGCACGATCCCGTGGGAAGTGCTCACCAGCATCTCGCGCCGCGTGCCGCGCTTCTATCGCGAGCCGTGATCGCAGCTTGATCACGATGGGGCCGCAAGCGGCCCCAAACCCCGGGCCGGACGAGCCGGCCCTTGATCGCGCATCCGCGCGCTCGCGCCCGGCATCACGAAGCGCGCGTCGCGAAAGCTTCGCTGCGTGAGCGAGCGCCGATTCGAAAGATCACGCTCGCTGTATCGACGCACGCAGCAGAGCCGCGGCGGAGCTCAGTTGCCGCAGCGCTTCGCGCACCGCTTGTAGCGTCCGCTGCAGGCCTTCTCGCACGGCGCCGTTTTGCAGGTGCCGCGACAGGCGTCGAGGCTGTGCTGGCAGTCGGCGGCGCAGGCGTTCTGCGGCGTGTGATCGTCGCTCGATCCCGCATCGGGAGGCCCGGCGTCGCCGACGGCCACGATGGTCGGCGGCGGCGCGAAGGCGCTCGTCGGATCGGGCGCGGCGATGGCGCGGCCGGCGTTGGGAGAGACCCAATCGGCCTCGTCGAAATCGCTCGCCGTGGAGAGCTGCTTCTCGCGGAGCTGCGCGTACTCGATGCGATCGCGCGTCTGCCCGAACGTGTAGAACTGCGCCCACTCCTCCCAGCACCCGCGGCGGATGGTCGGCTTGACGTCGGGGCGCGCGTCGAGGGCCATGCAGCGTTCGAAGCGCACGTCGCCCTCGTACAAGGCCTGAATGCTCGCCCCGCACGAGATCGCGCCCGCGCTGGCGAGCACGGCAATGACATGGCGAAGCCGATGCAGGCGAGCCATCGAGTGACGAGACTAGTGCCTCGGCTGAAAAATCCCGCCAGCTTTCTAGCTCACGGCACGAGAGCGCCGCGAAGCGATCGGTGCGCCTGATCGCGCAGCGCTTCCGGCGGGTAGCAAAGCCGACCCAAAGCCCCACATGATGACGGGGCGCGAAGACCGGCCCCGAAAATCCCGCAAATCGGCTGAATTTCGCGGAGGGGAAGGGTGCGGCAGCGCTTGATCGCTGGGGCTTGCCACAGCTCCTTGATCTTGGTGGAACGATCCCGTACTCTCCGCGCCCCTCGCTCGGCCAGGCCGAGTAGGCCCTACGGAGAGTCCCATGTTCCTGATGCTGTCGAAAGGCCCGCGCAAGACCAACCGGTCGAAGTCGAAGCGCTTCCGCGCCAAGCTGAAGGCGAAGAACCGCGCCCGTCGCAACCGGATCTACGTCCGCTCCAAGTAGGCTCGCGTCGGGCGCGCTCTCGACGCGCCCGCGTTCCGAGCTTCGCCGAGCACGAAGGGGCCACTCGCGGTTCCTTCCGATCCGTCACGACCAGACCACCGTCCGGATCCATCGGGCTCACGCGCTTGCGCGTGCGATGGGTCATGGGCGGTGATCGATGCACCGTCTGCGACGTCGTCGCATGCGCCGAGGCATCGGCTGCGACGCGACATCGTCGGCTGCATCGTTTGCGATGGGCGACCACCGAGGTCGCTTCGGATCGAGCGATCACGAAGGGGAGCACACGCGACCCGCGCTCGCGATGAGCGACGCCGCGATGTTTGCGAGCGTGCGCGAACCGCTCGGTTCGCGCAGCCGAGCCAAGCGGTGCGCGCAGTCGCGCCGCTCGGCTCAGGTCGTCGTCGTGAGGAGGTCTGCGCGCTCGAGGAGCGCGCAGCGGTGTCAGGGGCAGGTGCCGAGGCAGTCCAACACCGGGCCGCAGCTCGGGTCGTTGAAGCAGAAATTCTGCGCTTGGGGGCCGCAGGAGTCGCCGTTCGCGAGGACGTCGTTGATGCAGTCCACGCACGCTTGACCGAAGAACGTCAGGTCGGCGCAGGTGTTCTCGTTCGGATCCGAGCACGCCTGGAAGCACTTCATCATCGGGCTCCCGCAGGCGCAGAGCTTCAACACGATGCTGACGAACTGCTCGTAGGCGCCCGGGTTCTGATCGACGCAGCACTGCGAGCAATCCTGGTTGGGATCCTGCCAGCACTGCGGGCTGCCGCCGGTGCCTGACGAGACGCTCGTCGACGAGGTGGCGGAGACGACCGTCGTGAGGAGGCCCGTGCTGGTGCCGTCGCCGCCGGTGCCCGAGGAGGCAGGGACGTCGACGACGACACTGCCTCCACAAGCGGCGGCGAGCGCGATGAGCGCGAGCGCGAAGATGCGCGGTTTGTTCATGTCAGTTGCAAACGCTGGCCGTGCAGGTGCCGTTCGCACAGTCGGCGGCGACCATGCAGGCCTTGCCCGTCCCGCACTTGGCGCAGGTGCCGCCGCCGCAGTCGGTGTCGGTCTCGGCGCCGTCCTTCGTCGTGTTGAAGCACGCCGCCGGGAGGCAGACGTTGCCGACGCAGTGGGCGCTCGTGCAGTCGGCGTTGATGTTGCACGCCTTGCTGTCGGCGCACTTCGTCGTGCAGAAGCCGCCGCAGTCGACGTCGGTCTCGGAGCCGTTCTTCACGGTGTCCGAGCACGAGGTGCAGATGTTGTTCGTGCAGCGATTGCTCGCGCAGTCGCTGTTCATGTTGCACGTCTTGGTGTCGGCGCACTTCGTCGCGCAGAATCCGCCGCAGTCGGTGTCGGTCTCGGAGCCGTTCTTGGTGCCGTCCGAGCACGAGGTGCAGGTGCCGTTCGTGCAGCGGTTGCTCGCGCAGTCGCCGTTCTGCAGGCACTTCTTGCCGTCGGCGCAATCGGGGCAGTTGCCGCCGCAGTCGGCGTCGGTCTCGGTGCCGTTCTTCACGGTGTCGGTGCAGGTCGGGGCCTTGCACTTGCCGCCCGCGTTGCAGAAGCCCGACTGGCAGTCGTCGTTCTGGCCGCAGTCGTCGTTGATCTGGCACTTGGGGCAGGTGCCGCCGCCGCAATCCGTGTCGGACTCGGCGCCGTTCTTCTGCCCGTCGTTGCACTGGTTGAGGCACTGGTTGTTCGCGCAGACGCCGTTCTGCACCGTGCCGCAGTCGCTGTTGTCGACGCAGCCGACGCAGTCGCCGTTGCCGTTGCAGACGCCGGTGCTGCAGGGCTCGTGGGCCGCCTCGTTGCCGAACTCGCACTCCTGCGAGGCGTTGCACGACCGCGTCTTGCACTCGCCCGGATCGGTGCACTCCGTGTCCGTCGTGCAGCCGACGCAGTGGCCCGTGCCGTCGCAGATGAGATCGGTGCCGTTCGCCGTCCCGCAGGTGGTGCCCGCCGCGACGTCGTCGTGCTGCGCCTGGCCGCCGGAGCACGTGTCCGTGGTGCACGGGTTGCCGTCGTCCGGCACCTCGCTGTCGGCGTCGACCGTCTGCTGCTTGCCGTCCACGCACTGCTGCGTCTTGCAGTCGGCCTCGGTGTCGCTCATGCCGGGCACCGGGCCGTCGGCCACGTTCTCGTACGAGCACTTGCCCGTGGACGTGTCGCACGAGTCCGTGGTGCAGGCGTTGGTGTCGTTGCAATCGGCGTTGGTCGTACAGCCCGGGCCGCCGGTGCTGCTGCTGCTGCTCGAGCCGCCATTGCCGAAGATGCCGAAGTCCTGCGTACAGGCTGCGGGGAGCACGGACCCGAGCGAGAGAAGAGCAAGTGCCAGGATCGAGGAGCGTCGCACCGGGCTACCTCCGGAGGGGCGGCACCCAAGGCCGCGAACCAAGGACCAAAGCGCTGCACGCGGCCTCCATCACGGTGGGCCTCGTTCAGCTCGTCGGCCGAGGCTAACACGGCCGGCGGGGGCGCCCAAAGCGAGTTGCCTTCAAGCGAGGGTGGTCACGATTCGTTCCAGCTCCGCGGCGAGCTCGCGGCGGGCCCGACCGACGGCCGCGCGCCGTGCCTGCACGAGCTTGCGACGCACCACGACGGAGGCCTTCTCCGAGAGGCTGCGCGCGCGGCCGATGCGGAGCAGGGCCTCGTCGATGTCATGGAGCTCGCCCAGGCGTCGCTGCATGCGTGCGGACGCTTTGGTGACCAAGAGCCCGCGCTCGCCGAGCAGCGGCGCGAACAGGTCGGCGAGGTAGCGGAGCCGCTTGAACCGGACCCGGAGATCGTGCATCGCCGCGACGTCGCGGGGATCGGCGGAAGCGCCGTCCTGCACCTGCAAAAGCGCGTCGGCGATCGCGGACGCCGCGAGCCCGCCCGCGTCCACGCCTTCCCGCCGCCTTTGGCCGAGGCGTCGCTCCAGATGCGCGAGCGCGGTCGCGAGGGAAGGGCCGCGCGTGTCGTCCGTCGCGGTGAGGAGCGAGAGCGCTGCGCGGCGTCGTGCCCGCTCCTGTCGGGTTCGCTGAGCGAGCCACGCGGCGAGCTCCGCCTGCGCGCGCGGCGGGAGCGCGAGCGCGCCCAATGTCTCGCGGAGCACCTCGTCGTCGCGCAGCGTCCCCGTCGCCTGCGCGAAGCGCCGCAACGCGCCGCCGAGCGCGCGCAGCCTTCGCTTGCCGAAGACCTTCCGCGCCGGACGCAGCACCGTGCGCAGCCGGCGCAGCGCCACGCGGAAGTCGTGGATGGCCTCGGGATCGGGCGCGCCGTGGACCATGGCCATGACGCGCGCCGAGGCCCGGTGGACCTCGGCGATCAGCGCGAACAGCGCCGGGGCCAGGAAGTCGTGGGCCGGGCGCGTCGCGCCGGGATCGCTCGTCGCGCCTGCGCCGTCGCTGCATGCGATCGGCGCGGGCGCGGGCATCACGGCCGGCTCACCGTGACGATGACCATGGGGCGGCGGCCGGTGTGCGCCTCGATGGCGCGGCGCGCGGCCAGGCGAGCCACGTCGGCGACGGCGTCGTCGTCGTTGCGTGTCTGGGTGCTGGTGTTGCCGATCGCCTGCGTCACCGCGAGCTGCACCTTGCGCGCGATCCCGGTGACCTGCGGCTCGAGCACACCGCGGCTCTGGATCTCGGGCGCCGTCACCAGCGCGCCGCGCCGGTCGAGCACCAGCGACACGCAGGCCACGCCGCCGCGACCGAGCTGCGCGCGCTCGCGGAGCACCTCGTCGGACAGCTCGTCGCCGTTGAAGGTCGCCACCTTGCCGACCGGCGCGCGGCCCGCCTTCGTGGGCGGCGTGCTCTCGCCGATCTCGATCACGTCGCCGTTCTCCGCGATCAGCACCTCGCCCACGCCCGTCCCGCGGGCCAGCTCCGCGTGGCGGAACAGGTGGTGCAGCGTCCCGTGCACCGGCACGAACGCGCGCGGTCGGGTCAGCTCGATCATGCGGCGCTGCTCGTCGCGGTGCGCGTGCCCGCTCGCGTGGATGCGGCGATCGGTGATGCGCGAGACGAGCTCCACGCCGGCGCGGAGCAGGTCGCCCATCAGATCGTAGACCACGCGATCGTTGCCCGGGATGATGCGGCTCGACAGGATCACCACGTCCCCCGGATCGATGCGGAGGTGCTGGTGCGTCCCGTTGGCGAGGCGCGTGAGCGCGCTGCCGCGCTCGGCCTGCGTGCCGCTGGCGATGACGAGGAGCTTGTCGCGCGGGATCGAGGCCGCCTGGTCGGGCGGCACGAGGAGGTCGCTCGGCCAGCGGATCTTGCCCACCGTCTCGGCGGCGCGGACGTGGTTCACGACGCTCCGGCCGAGCAGGCAGATGCGGCGCCGCGTGCGCTGCGCGATCTCGCCGATGACGCGGAGCCGCTGCACGTTGGAGGCGAAGACGCCGAGGATGACCCGCGTCTTGGCCGCGGCGACGATCTCGAAGAGCGCGTCGCCCACCTCGCTCTCGCTGGCCGAGGTGCCGGGCGAGTCCACGTTGGTGCTGTCCGAGAGCAGGAGGCGCACGCCCTCTTCCCCGAGCTCGAGGAGGCGCATCTCGTCGGTGAGCTCGCCGTCGGGCGGCAAGGGATCGAGCTTGAAGTCGCCGGTGTGGATCACGAGCCCGGCCGCCGTGCGGATGGCGAGCGCGGTCGCGTCGGTGATCGAGTGCGTCACGCGGATGGGCTCGATCGCGAAGGGCCCGACCTCGAACGGCGCCCCGGGCTTCACCGTGACCAGATCGAGATCGGCCTCTTCGAAGCCATGCTCGGCGAGGCGCGCGCGACACAGCTCGAGCGCGTGCGGCGGCCCGTAGACGGGCACGTCGGCGGCGCCGAGGAGGTAGGGGAGGGCACCGATGTGATCCTCGTGGCCGTGGGTGATGACCACACCCATGAGCCGCCCTTCACGGGCGAGGAGGTAATCGAAGCGCGGGTGGTAGACGTCGATTCCGAGGTCGGTGTGGGGGAACGTGACGCCGCAATCGACGACGACGATGCCCTCTTCTTGTTCGAGGGCCAGGCAATTCATGCCGATTTCGCCGAGCCCGCCGAGCGGAACGATCCGGAGCACGCCGGGTCGAGGAGGGTCGAGGCTCGGATACGAAGGACCGTTGGAGCTCAAAATGTTCCTCGGAGGAGGCCGGAGCATAGCGCAAAGACCTTGCGCTCTCGGCGTGCGCCGGGCTCGGCCGGCTTCTCGCGCGGCCGGTCCGGTGGTGGGACTGTGGATAAGCTCGGGGCGAACTGTGGCTAAGCTGCTCGGTTGTTCTGCATTATCTGTGGACTCGCCGCCCGTTCAGAAAATCAACCCAGAAAATTTGCGTCCAGATACAGCCCGTAGTGGCAATCCCGGACAGAACCACAACCTATAGAAATTGGCGTTGACGTTTCCCGGAATGGCGGGATAAGTTGGACGCCGTTCCCGTCGTCGGGAGCGTCATGTGTTCCCTGAACAGGGTTTTTACGCTTAGCAGCGTCGTTCAGCACTGAACAGCTTGGCGCTCATCCGGCTCACCGCACGAGGGGGCATTGGGGGGCGGTGATGCGCGTGATTCGTCGGGCTCGTCCGATTTCGTCATCGAGATTGGGCGGACGCTGAATCACGGGCGGGTCGAATTGGCGTGCATTGCGACCGGGAGCTCGTGGTTATGCGCTCCCAGGGCTCCTTTCTCTCGTTTCTGGGGGAGCGGACCGGTCTCCGCTCTGGGTTGGCAAGGAGAAGCTCGATGGCTCAGACGATGGTGATGGACGGCGGCAAGCCCGTGAACGGGGCTACCGGGAAGGCGACGGCGAGCGGCAAGCGGCCCAGCGTCGCGCCCAAGGCCAAGGCCAAGGCGAAGAAGAGCGCCTCGCGCGGTCTCGCCTTCGATCGGCGCTACACGCAGAAGGGCGCCGACCCGCTCGACGCGGTCACCTGGGAGCGGCGCACCAGCGTCATCACCAACCCCGACGGCTCGGTCGTCTTCAAAATGGACGGCGCCGAGATCCCCGCGGGCTGGTCGCAGCTCGCGACCGACATCGTCGTCTCCAAGTACTTCCGCAAGGCCGGCTTGCACGGGAAGAAAGATCTCGGCGAGACCAGCGTGCGCCAGGTCGTGCACCGCCTCGCGCGCACCATCCGCGAGGCCGGTGAGCGCTTCGGCGGCTACTTCGCGGGCACGAAGGAAGCGGACACCTTCGAGGCCGAGCTCGCTTACCTCCTCGTGAACCAGTACGGCGCCTTCAACTCGCCCGTGTGGTTCAACTGCGGCCTCTTCCATCGCTACGAAATCGCCGGGACCGGCGGCAACTACGCGTGGAACGAGAACACGAAGCCCGGCGACGCGAACGAGATCTTCGAGACGGCCAACGCCTACGAGCGGCCGCAGTGCTCGGCGTGCTTCATCCAGGCCATCCAGGACGACCTGATGAGCATCTACGATCTCATCAAGGCCGAGGCGCGCCTCTTCAAGTATGGCTCGGGCACGGGGACGAACTTCAGCTCCATCCGCGGCAAGCAGGAGAAGCTCTCCGGCGGCGGCACGTCGAGCGGCCTCATGAGCTTCCTCGAGGTCTTCGATCGCGCGGCCGGCGCGACCAAGAGCGGCGGCACCACGCGGCGCGCGGCCAAGATGGTCTGCCTCGACATGGAGCACCCGGAGATCGTCGACTTCATCAACTGGAAGGTCCGCGAGGAGAAGAAGGCGCACGCCCTCATCGGCGCGGGCTACTCGTCGGACTTCAACGGCGACGCGTACCACACCATCAGCGGGCAGAACTCGAACAACTCCGTGCGCGTCTCCGACGCCTTCATGCGCGCTGCCATGACGGGCGGGCAGTGGGACACGATCTCGCGCACCACCAAGGAGGTCGTCGAGACCCACAACGCCAAGGATCTCTGGCGCATGGTCGCCGACGCCGCGTGGCACTGCGCCGACCCGGGCGTGCAGTACGACTCGACGATCAACCGCTGGCACACGTGCCCGAACACGGATCGCATCAACGCGTCGAACCCGTGCTCGGAGTACATGTTCCTCGACGACTCGGCCTGCAACCTGTCGAGCTTGAACCTGACCAAGTTCCTCCGCGAGGACGGCTCGTTCGACATCGAGGGCTACCGTCACGCGGTGCGCGTGTTCTTCGTGGCGCAGGAGATCTTGGTCGACTTCTCGTCCTACCCGACGAAGGGGATCGCCAAGAACTCGCACGACTACCGCCCGCTCGGCCTCGGCTACGCGAACCTCGGCACGCTGCTGATGCTGCTCGGCATCCCGTACGACTCCGACGCGGGGCGCTCGGTGGCGGGGGCGCTCACGGCCATCCTCTGCGGCCACGCGTACAAGGTGTCGGCCGAGATGGCGGGCACGAAGGGCGCGTTCAACGGCTTCGCCAAGAACCGCGAGCCGATGCTGCGCGTGATGGGCATGCACCGCGACGCGGCCTACGCCATCGATCGCGATCACTGCCCCGAGGCGCTCTACCGCGCCGCTTGCAGCGACTGGGATGAGGCCGTGCGCATCGGTCGCGAGAGCGGCTACCGCAACGCGCAGGCGACGGTGCTCGCCCCGACGGGGACGATCGGCCTGCTCATGGACTGCGACACGACGGGCATCGAGCCCGACTTCTCGCTGGTGAAGTTCAAGAAGCTCGCGGGCGGCGGGTACTTCAAGATCGTGAACCAGTCGGTGCCCGAGGCGCTCCGTCGTCTCGGCTACAGCGACGCGCAGGTGCAGGACATCGTCGCCTACGTGCAGGGGACGAACACGCTCCTCGCCGCGCCGCACGTGAACCGCGCGACCCTCAAGGCGAAGGGCCTCACCAACGAGGACATGGCCAAGGTCGAGGCCGCGCTCCCCGGTGTCTTCGATCTCGATCTCGCCTTCGGCCCCTGGGTCGTCGGCGACGACACCTACGATCGTCTCGGCGTGAGCAAGGAGTCGCGCGCTCGCTTCGGGTTCTCGCTGCTGAAGCACCTCGGGTTCTCGGCCGCCGAGATCGAGGAGGCCAACGAGACCATCGTCGGTCGCATGACCATCGAGGGCGCGCCGCACCTCCGCGACGAGCACTACGCCGTCTTCGACTGCGCGAACCGCTGCGGCAAGAAGGGCAAGCGCTACCTCGCGCCGATGAGCCACGTGAAGATGATGGCGGCCACGCAGCCCTTCCTCTCGGGCGCCATCTCCAAGACGGTGAACCTCCCCAACGACGCCACCGTGGAGGACGTGCAGAAGATCTACGAGGAAGGCTGGCGCCTCGGCCTCAAGGCCGTCGCGCTCTACCGCGACGGGTGCAAGGCGTCGCAGCCGCTCTCGTCGACGAGCGACTCGGCCAAGGCCGAGAAGGCCGACAAGGTGGAGAAGATCGAGAAGGTCGCGGCCGCGCCGTCGACGTCTTCGGCGATGACGATCGCGGTCGACGCTCGCCCGGTGCCGCGCTCTCCGACGGAGGCGCGCCGCCAAGGCCGGCAGGACAGCCGCATCCGCCTGCCGAAGAACCGCCGTGGCTTCACGCAGGAGGCGCGCGTCGGCGGCCACAAGATCTACCTGCGCACCGGCGAGTACCTCGACGGGACGCTCGGCGAGATCTTCATCGATCTGCACAAGGAGGGCGCCGCCTTCCGCTCGATCATGAACTGCTTCGCGATGGCGGTGAGCGTGGGCCTGCAGTACGGCGTGCCGCTCGAGGCCTTCGTCGATCAGTACACCTTCACGCGCTTCGAGCCGCAGGGCGTGGTCGAAGGTCACGAGAACGTGCGCATGGCGACCTCGATCGTGGACTACCTGTTCCGCGCGCTCGGCATCGCCTACCTGCACCGCTACGACCTCGCGCACGTGCCGCCCGCCGATCCCTCGCCCACGCAGGATCCGGTGGAGTCCAAGGCGCAGGAAGCGATCGCGGTGACCGCGCTGCCCGCGCCCACGGCTTGGGTCGAGCCCGAGCACCACGCGACGAGCGCGCTCGACGCGCAGCTCGAAGACATGATGGGCGACGCCCCCGTGTGCGACGGCTGCGGCCACATCACCGTGCGCAACGGCGCCTGCTACAAGTGCCTGAACTGCGGCAACTCCATGGGTTGCAGCTAGGCTCCCGTCGCCAGGCGGCCGATTTCGGGCGCAGCGCGGCGTTGCTCCTCGTCGCCCTACAGGAGTAGGGCTCCTCGGAGCGCCTGGCGCTGCACCCAAACTCGACCGCCTGGCTCGGTCCGCCGGTGGCTGCGTGGTTCGAGAAGAGTGGTGAAGAGCCCTTCCTTCCCTATGGGGATGGAGGGGCTCGGTGCTTTGTGGGCGAGGCTCAGCGGCCGGCGAAGATGCGGGCGCGTTCCTCGGGGGACACGTAGGGCGCTTGTAGGCGGATCGGATCGCCGAGGTCCTTGTAGAGCAGATCCCCGAAGCCCGTGAGCCGCTCGGCGCCCGGCGTGCGCAGGAGCATGCGCGACTCGATGGCGGTCTGGGTCATGAGGCCGACCCGGCAGGGGATGTTGGCGTCGAGCGGGCCCTGGATCACTTGTCGGCTCGGCTGCTGTGTGGCGATGACGAGATGGATGCCCGAGGCGCGCGCCTTGGCCCCGAGGAGAGCGATCGAGGCTTCGATCTGCTTCTTCTGCTGCCGGTCCTGCGAGATCAGCGCGAAGTACTCGTCGCAGAAGCACACGATGCGCGGCAGCGTCGCGCGCGTCTTCTCGAGGTAGCGTGCGAGGTCGTCGACGCCCGCGTCGGCGAGGAGGCGATAGCGGCGGTCCATTTCGGCGACGAGATCGTCGAGCACGTCGACGACGTCGCTGCCGCCCGGGACCCATAGGCCATGCTTCTCCCAGAGATAGGGCGAGCGCTTGAGCTCGGTGAACGCCGCGAGCTTCGGGTCGATGAGCAGGAGGCGCAGGGTGTCGGGCGTGTTCGTGCGGAGGAGGCCCGCGATGGCCATGCGCAGCCACTCCGTCTTGCCACTGCCCGTCGTGCCGGCGACGAGGAGGTGGGCGTTCACGGGGCTCGCGAGATCGGCGGCGTGCAGCTTGCCATCGAGATCGACACCGATGGGGACGCGCGCCGCGCCGCGCCGAGGGCCGAGCTCGCCCTCGATGGCGGAGAAGGGCACGACCTGGGGATCGGGACGCTCGACGTCGATGCACAGGCGGCCGCCGATCTTCGTGATGATGGGCTCCTTCGCGAGGCCGACCTTGAGGTGGACCTCGGTCGTCCGCCGCACGACCTGATCGAAGGTCACCCCGCGGCCGAGGCGTGCCTCGAAGCGGAGGAAGCGCGGGCCCACTGCAGGCTCGGCGGCAATCTCCACGACAGGGCCGTACTCGCGAAACGCGCGGACGAGTCGCTGCCCCAGATCGGCGTAACGCGCGTCGGCGGCCCGCACGCTCGCGTCGGACTTCAGCGCATTGACGTCGTCTCTCGGCGGGGTTGCCGTGACCACCTTGGCGTTCGTCGTGGTCGCCTTGGCGTTTCCCGCCTTGGAGGCGCTCGCCTTTGCTTTTGCCGTGGTCGAGCTCGCGCGTGTCGCGGCGGCGGACATGCGGCCCGTTGGTCGCTCGCGCTGAGGCTCGCCCGCGACGCCGGCGAGCCTGGCAACGAGGTCGAGGAGCCGAGCATCGGCGTCCGCGCCTTGCGACGCGTCGATCAGCGTCTCCTCCAATACAGGCGAGAAGCGCAGGAGCGCGAGCGCGCCCGGCGTCTTCGAGGCGCGCGCGGTGATGAGGCGATAGAGGGCGGCCTGGCCGAGATCGACGACGGGACGCGCGCGACCGAGCTTCAGCTCGACGGCGCAGAAAGAGCCACGGCCGGGGACGCGGACGAGCGCGTCGGCCGTGCCGACCAGGCGCACGCTGTCGGTCCACGAGGGCTCGCGGAGATCGCACGAGAGCGCGACCTCGGCGCTGATCAGCTCGTTGATGTCCTCCCAGTCGAGAGGCTGGTCGCGCCTCGCCTCCGCCACCTCGAAGGCGAGCTCGGCGAGCCAGCGGGTGAGGTTCTGCACGGCCTCCCAGAAGACGAGCACTTGCTCCGCGGTCTCCTGCAAGTGTGCGTGGTGTCGGGCGATGCGCGGACCGACGAGCGCGCGGTAGGTGTGCTGTCGCAAGCGATCTCCGGCCTCGTCACGCCCGGCCTCGAGCGCGACACGCACGCCGCTGCGGGCAGGATCGCGGCCGACCAGATCGGCGAAGACCTCGTGAAACAACGTCCCAAGGAGCCGTGTCGCGGGCTCGCCCGCGCCCGCTTCGTCACCCGCGGCGCGCGAGAGCGCCTCCCGCACATCCTTGACCGAGAGCTCGATCGCCATGGTCTTACCCCCGAGCGAGTCGGCCGGCACGTGGACGAACAGCACGACGGGTGGCCCTTCCAGCACGCCGAAGCGATCCGGATGGCGGCGCGCGATCGCGATCACGTCATCCGCGGAGCAGCCGATCTCCGCGGCCGCGGTATCGAGCCGGGAGACGAGGCGCCGCAGCATCAGCTCGTCGAGGTTGCGCTCTCGCTCTTCGCTGGTTGGATCGGCGGCGCGCACGTCGCCCTCGAGCGCGTCGCAGAGATCGACGAGCGCCTCGTCGAGATTCTGTCTCAACCAGGCGCCGACCTTCGCCTCCGGGAGCGCGTCGCCGCGCGTCGCGAGATCGCCGGCGCGTGCGTCCGAGAGCAGCGAGCGCAGCGCCTCCAGCGCGGCCAGCGCCTCGACGCTCGGCTGCACCATCCGCGCGCCCTTCTTCTCCAGCTCGACGAGGTAGTCCTGCGTCCGCGCGGACCGCTTCGTGATCGGGAGGCGCGGATCACGCACGATCCGGAGCCTGTGCCCCTTCAGCGCGTCGTCACTCTGCGCGAGCTGGCGCAGGTGGGCGGCGAGGCTCTTCATGTTCGTCTCGTTGCAGATGGCGAGCGCGAGTGGCGAGGCCCGCGACGGGAGGATCAGATCGAGCCCCGGCACCCGCTTTGCCGCCGGCTGCTCACCGCGCAGGCGGAAGAGCAGCGGGAGGCCATGCATCAGCGTCTCGCGGCTCTCCTCCGGCGTGCGCTGCGCGAGCGCGGTCTCGCGACGTGCCGCGAACGCGCCGTCAAGGAAGGCGTCGACCCGCGGGGGCTCCGGCGCCGGCGCGGGCCGGCCGTACTGGAGGGCCTCGAAGGCCGTGGCGGAGGCCGCGATCACCCGCCGCGGCACGCACGGGCTCGTGTGTGCGAGCTCCGAGATGAAGGCCCCATCGAACGGGTAGAAGCGCTGCCCCGGCTGCGCGGCGCGCATCTCTCGCAGCGCCTCCACGCTGTCGAGGCGGGAGATCACGAGCGCCTCCACCTCCGCGCGGTTCAGCGGATCGAGCCGCGCGCGGCGCTTGAAGATGCGGTCGCGATCGGCGCTGCGCACGCTCGACTGGAGCAGGTCGTCGAACGTGCTCTGGATGCAGGAGATGAGCAGCACGTTGTCGTCCGCCTCGGAGAGATCGGCCGCCATGCGGCCGAAGCGGAAGAGCGCGTCGCGATCGTCGGCGGTGGCCTGGAGCGCCTCGATCTGATCGAAGCAAAAGACGATCGGCAGCGTCTCGCCCGCGAGGCGGCAGAGCGCCGTCACGAGCTTTCGGGCCGCGTCCTCGCGATCCTCCTGCTCGTCGGGGCCGAGGCCGAGCCGCGCGAGCGCGTGCTCCGGCAAGCTGTCGCCCGAGAGCCACGCCCGCGCATCCATGACGAAGCGGTTGTTGACGAGGTGATCGAGGACCACGCACAGGTCGCGGCCCAGCTCGAGGCGATCGGCGACCTCGAGGAGGTACTCCGACACCGAGTCGCTGTCTGCGCTTGGCAGCACGCGCAGCGCGCGCACCCAGTACGGCGGCGTCTTCCCCCGCGCCGCGGCGAGCTGGTGTGCCACGAGACGCTGGAGCTGCGTGATCCCCTGTTGCTTACGGAGCAAATCGCTCGCCAGCCGGCGCCGCACGAGCTGCCAGAGGAGCTGCGCGTTGGTCTGGAGCTTCACCGATACGAAGACGCAGTGCAGGCCTCGGTCCGGCGCCTCGTTCGCCGTCGCCGCGAGGTGCGCCTGAAGGCGCGCGAGCAGGTGCGTCTTGCCGGATCCGGCCGGTCCGTAGATGAGGAGCGAGTCGGTCCGGCCGCGGCGCGCGCTCTCGATCGCGCGCAGGCACTGCTCGAACGGTCCTTGATGGATGGTGGGCACATCGGCGATCGCCGGGCTCCACGCGTCGGCGACCACGGTGCCTTCGAAGGGGTTCGAGAGCCCTTCGAGCGCGCTCACGGTCCGCCTCTACGTTCGCGCGGCGCGATGCCGCCGTAGTGCACGCCGCGCTCGTCGCGCACGAGGCGCGCGCGCTCCGCCTCGGCGAGGCTCTCCGGGAAGTCGTGGTGGTGCAGCACCAGCGCGCCCGCCTGCGCGAGGCGGAGTGCAGCGCGATCGAACGGCTCCTTGTCGAGCGGCACGCGCGCCCGCACGGCGCGCACCGCGAGGAGCGACCCCGGTGGCTCGCGCGCCGCGAGATCGTGGAGCGCGGCGAGGACGAGCGCATCATCGGATTCCGTGTCGCGCGCGGGGGCACGCTCGACCCCGAGCGCTCGACCGAGCGCCGCGTGGATGGCGGCGGGCGTGACCCCGCTCGAGGCGAGCTTCTTCTGCAGCGCGCCCAGAGCCTTCACGACCTTGGTCAGGTGAGGCGCAGGGTCGGGTGGCTCGAGCCCGTAGCGCAGCGCCCCCTTCCCGGCCTTCGGGTGCTCGCGCACCGCGCCTCGCGCGATCTCCACGGTGAGCACCTTGGCCAGGCTCTTCTCGAATCCCGGAGCCGTTCGCTTCACGCGCGCCGTGAGCTCCGTCTTCGTGAGAGGTCCGTCGCGCAGCGCGGCCCGGATCGCCGGCTCGAGCACTGCCGCCGGCTCGCGGTCCGCATACTTCAGCGCGCTGCCTTCCTTCACGGCGAAGATGCTGCCCTCACGCGCCATCTCGGCGAGGATCCGCGTGATCTCGGCGGCAGGCCGCTGACGAGCCTTGGGCAGAGCGCGGCGCAGGTCGTTCGCGGTGCTCGGTTTGCCGAGCCGCGCGGCGGCGGCGCGCAGCTCTTGCCGGAGATCGACGTCCTGCGGGCTCCCGCCGACGCTGGCAGCTTGCTTCATGGAACGGCCGCACAGGCTATCGAGCCGGCGGACGCGCGGAAAGCGCGATGACGCGGCGCGAGCGCTTTGCAGGAAGGACACTCGGCGCCTCTCGGCACCTCGCTCACCGCCCACGAACGATGGGTGGGCTCGTCTCGCGATGTCGGTGCCGCCGCCGCTCAGCGACTGCGCGTGCGCGGCGCGGGGACGATGCCGGGGCCGGGTGGGCTCGCGGTGCGGGACGGGTATTTGGAGACGTTGCGGATGAGGAGCTCGGTGACCTCGCCGCGGGTCGACGCCTTGGAGCTGATGGCGCGCGGGGCGATGATCGGTGAGATGTCGTAGCCCGCGTAGAGCCGCCGCACCTCGGGCGTGTCGCTGTTGGAGAGGGCGAGGAGGCAGCCGCGATCGTCGAGCTCGCGGAACATCTCGGCGAGGCGCGCCTGATCGCGGAGCGTGAACGCGCCGTCCGCGTACGCGCAGAAGCTCGCCGTCTTCGACATCGGGACGTAAGGCGGATCGAAGTAGATGACGTCACCCGGCTCGGCGCTGTCGGCGAGATGATCGAACGTGTCGTGGAGCAGCTCCGCGTCGCAGAGCGCGGCGGACGCGAGGCGCAGCGTGTTGACGTCGAGGATGCCCGGGTTCTTGAAGCGGCCCACAGGCACGTTGAAGCCGCCCTCGCGGTTCGTGCGGAAGAGGCCGTTGAAGCACGTCTTGTTGAGGTAGACGAGCCACGAGGCCCGCTCGACGCGGGGGGCGCTCCGCTCCTCGTTGAACGCGGCGCGGATGGAGTAGAACTGCTCGGTCGAGTGCGTCTCGCGGAGGCGCTCGAGCCGGCTGATGAGCGCGTCGACGTGGAGCTGCACGACGCGGTAGGTCTCGATCAGATCCTTGAGCGAGTCGCTCAGGATCGCGCGGCGCGGCTGCAGGTAGAAGAACATCGCGCCGCCGCCCACGAAGGGCTCGCGGTACACGCGATCACGAATGTCGTGCGGAAGCAGGCGCTCGATACGCGGGGCGATGGACCACTTGCCGCCGGCCCATTTGAGGAACGGATGCGCAGGGACGCGGTCGTCGTCCGGGTCGCGCTCCTCTGCCAGGGCCAGGTGAGAACGGCGCATTTGTATCGTGGCATATAACATCGAGTCCCGGCGCTACGGAACCTCAACCTGAACAGAGGCTCCACCTGACCACGACCCAGTGGCTTGTAAGCGGCTCGGGCGCTGCCTATCCTGCCCTGCCCCCGAGGCCCGATGAATCGATCGCTCTCGCTACGTTCGCTCGTATCGGTCGCCTTCGGGCTCGCGCTGGCCGCGTCCGCCGCGCCGGCTGCCGCCCAAGCCACGCCCCTCCCCGAGTCGATCGTCGTGGGCGCATGGACCTTCCGCCCCTTGATCGAGGTCCGTGTTCGCGGCGAGTACCGCCGGCACCCCTTCGACGCCGGCGGCGAGACCTACGCGCCCACCTCGGTCCTCTACGAGGAATACGGCAGCACGCTGCCCAAGGTCGTCGATCGCCAGCCGGGCGTGAAGAACCAGTACTTCGTCGGCGAGCGCTCCCGCTTCGGCCTCGCCGTCGATCGCGGCCCCGTCACCGCCGCCGTCACGCTGCAGGACGCGCGCGTCTGGGGCAGCACCGGCGCCGCGCTCCTCGGCCCGGGGCAACCGCAGATTCCCGTGTTCGCGCCCTACGAGGCTTACCTCGACGTGCACACGCGCTCGGGGCGGCGCGTGTTCCTGCGGGTCGGGCGGCAAGCGGTGAGCTGGGGCGATGGCAGGCTCCTCGGCGCGAACGATTGGTCCGCGACCGGAAGGTCGCTCGACGCGGCGCGCTTCGGCTTTCAAGCGGGCGACTTCGACGTGGAGATGCTCGCCGCCATGTTGGCCACGCCCGGCCGCTATCGGCCGACGACCGCGAGCGCGGGCGCGGCTGCGGGAGCAACGGGTGCGCTGGGCAGCCTCGGCGCGTCCGGGAGCGATCTGGTCGAAGGATCGGGCGCGCAGCTCTACGGCCTCAACGCCGTGTGGCATGCGTTGCCGTTGCTCAACGTCGAGGTCACCGGCCTCGCGCGCATCGTCCGCGAGCCCGTCTCGGGCACGGCGTACACGCCCTCGAACACCTTCGTGATCGACGGCCGCATCTCGGGCGATCGCCGCGGCGTTCGCTACGCCGTCGAAGGCGCCTACGAGCTCGGCAAGGTCGCCTGGTACGGCCAGAACCGCGATCTGCGCGCCTTCGCCGTCGCCGCGCGCGCGAGCTGGGAGACGTCGCTGCCCGGGCACCTGACCTTCGGCGCGCAGGGCGCGTACGCATCGGGGGACGATGGAAAGCCCTCGGGCACATTGAAGCGCTTCGATCCCATCCTCCCCGACGAGCGCACGCAGCTCAGCCCGATGAGCCTCTTCGCTTGGTCGAACCTCATGTTCGGCGGCGGCACCATCGGCGTCCGTCCCATCGACGAGCTCAACCTCATCGCCGGCTACCACTACGCCGCCCTCGCCGAGCCCGGCGGCCGCTGGACCAACGCCGCGCTCACCCCCATCGGCGCCGCGCCCGCCAACACCGCGCGCTCGCTCGGCCACGAGATCGACGCCACCATCAAGATCTCCCCCTGGCAACCGCTCGAAATCGAGACCGGCTACGGCCTCTTCATCCGCGGCACGGGCGCCCGCGAGATCCTCTTCGCCGTCGAGCGCCCCGCCACCCTCCAGCACTGGGCCTACCTGCAGACCACCTTCCGCGTGCCCTGACGCGGCTCGGTGATCGAGATCGTTTGAGCACAAACGATCGGGTGCGTCGCCTCACCCGCGTCGGGCTCACCTCGTGAGAAGGATCGAGATCGTTTGAGCACAAACGATCTGTCGGCCATCCCAGTCGGGGCGCTTCGTGAAGGAGCCGAGATCGTTTGAGCACCAACGATCTCGCGCGCCTCACTTCCCCTTCCACCGCCGGTTCGGTCCCACGTCGACGTGGACGAAGAGATCGCTCTTCGCGTCGTAGCGGCCCATCCCGCCCTTCCACTTCATCGCTTCCACCGCGCGCACCACGTCGCCCACGCTCATGCCTTCCACGCGGAAGTCGACGGCGTGTCCCATCGTGTGCTGGCTGTGCGAGGCCACGTGGCGGCCTTTCTTGCGCATCATCTCGTTGCGCTTCGGGCTGCGATAACCGGACACGATCTCCACGCGCGCCGGCGGCCGCGCGCGGACGAGCGTGCGCAGCACGCCGATGAGCTCGGGCGCGACGTCGACGCGGCCGCGCAGCGCCTTGTCGGCGAGGAGATCGGAGAAGCGATCGGGCGCCGGCTCCGTCTCGGAGAGCACCACGGCTTCGTTGGTGTGCAGGTTGAAGATCGTGCCGAGCGTCGGGAGGGGCTCGGGCTCGCCCGCAGGTGGAGCGTTGTCCTTGCGGTAGGCGAGCGAGATGCCGCCGGGCCGATCGTGACGCGGCAACAGCGGATCGATCGCGAGCGGCGACGTGAACGGAAGCGACGCAAGGCCGGCCGCGACCGTGCAGAGCGACGTTCGGAAAAGCGAGCGCGCCGCTCGAGTGAACGGCGCGAGCTTGGTCGTGGTGGAGGGAGGAATCAGGGCCGGCACGGCCGGCTGGGGTTCGGGGCTGCTGACGGCCCCATCGTGACAGAGCCGCTTGCCGGCCCGGGGTATGGGGCCGCTTGCGGCCCCATCGCGAGAAGGATCACGTGCCGGGGACGGGCTTCGGCGGTGCGCCGAAGATGCTGGCCGCGCGGCGCTTCTCCTTGGCGGCCTTCTCGCGATCCGCGTAGCTCGGGATCACGATCTTCGGCTTCTGCGGGAGATCTTGGCCGGCGACGAGCGCGTCGACCTCCTCGCCGTCGATGGTCTCGCGCTCGAGGAGCGCGAGGGCCATGCGATCGAGGACCTCACGGTGCTCCGAGAGCAGACGGCGCGCCTCCTCGTGCGCGTCGAGGATGAACTTGCGGACCTCGTCGTCGATCTGGTTCGCGATCGTCTCCGAGTAGTTGCGGCTGCGGCTCGTGAAGTCGCGGCCGAGGAAGACGCTCTCCTCGTCGGAGGCGTACGAGATCGGGCCGATCACGTCGCTCATGCCGAACTCGGTGACCATGCGACGCGCGAGGTTCGACGCCTGCTTGATGTCGTTGCCGGCGCCGGTGGTGTACTGGCCGAAGACGATCTCCTCGGCCACGCGGCCACCCATCATCACCGCGAGGCGCGCCTTGGCGAAGTCGCGCGACATGCTCAGCCGATCTTCCTTCGGGAGCTGCTGCGTGACGCCGAGGGCGGGGCCGCGCGGGATGATCGTCACCTTGTGCACCGGATCGGCGTTCTTCTCGAGGAGCTTGGCGACGAGCGCGTGGCCGGCCTCGTGCCAGGCCGTCGTCTTCCGCTCCTGCTCGGAGATGACCATGCTGCGGCGCTCGGCGCCCATCAGCACCTTGTCCTTGGCCATCTCGAAGTCGGTCATGTTGACCTGATCCTTGTCCTGGCGCGCCGCGAGGAGAGCCGCCTCGTTCACCAGGTTCTCCAGATCGGCGCCGACGAAGCCGGGCGTGCCGCGGGAGAGGACCTCGAGGTTCACGTCCTCGCCGAGGGGGACCTTCTTCGTGTGCACGCGGAGGATGCCCTCGCGGCCGCGCACGTCGGGACGGTTCACCACGATGCGACGATCGAAGCGGCCGGGGCGCAGGATGGCGGGATCGAGCACGTCGGGACGGTTGGTCGCGGCGACGATGATGACGCCCTCGTTCGACTCGAAGCCATCCATCTCGACGAGGAGCTGGTTCAGCGTCTGCTCGCGCTCGTCGTGACCGCCGCCGAGGCCCGCGCCGCGGTGACGGCCGACGGCGTCGATCTCGTCGATGAAGATGATGCAGGGCGCGTGCTTCTTCCCCTGCTCGAAGAGGTCGCGCACGCGGCTCGCGCCGACGCCGACGAACATCTCCACGAAGTCGGAGCCCGAGATGCTGAAGAAGGGCACGCCCGCTTCACCCGCGATGGCGCGCGCGAGCAGCGTCTTGCCGGTGCCGGGCGGGCCCATCATGAGCACGCCCTTGGGGATGCGGCCGCCGAGCTTCTGGAACTTCTTCGGGTCCTTGAGGAAGGCGATGATCTCCTCGAGCTCGTCCTTCGCCTCGTCGATGCCCGCGACGTCGGCGAAGGTGACCTTGTTCTGCGCCTCGCTGAGCAGGCGTGCGCGCGACTTGCCGAAGCTCATCGCCTTGCCGCCGCCCGCCTGGAGCTGCCGCATGAACAGGTAGAACATGACCAGGAGGAAGACCATCGGGAGGATCGTCACGATCGCGCCCGACCAGAAGGGCGACGGGTCCTCCTTCTCGAAGGTCACGGCGACCTTGCGCTGCACGAGGTGGCTCGCCAGCGCCTCCGCCTTCTCCGGACCGACCGTCACCTTCTTCGCCGACGGCTGCTGCGGCTTGTTCGGATCCGTCACCGAAAAGACGATCTCGCCGTGGTCCTTGAGCGTCACCCGATCGACGTGCGGATCCTTCTGATCAGCATCGACCAGAGCCATGAACTCGCTGAACGCGACCTGAGTCGCCTGCGTCTGGCTCGGGTTCAGGACATGCCAGATCGCAAGGAACATCATGATCAGCAGGACCCACAACAGGAGCGTCTTGTGCGATTGCTTCACGAGGGACCCCAACTTCTCCCGCCGCTCGTCTCCGCGAACGGCTCTCCGCGAAACGCGGAGCGAATGGTCTTACCCGAAAATACTACGTGTCTTCTTACCAGCCTGAAAGCGCCGCTCAACCTGGGGCGGCCCGAAATGCGTCGCTCTTAACGATGTTTCACGATTCCCAACCGGGGGAGGCGAGGGCCTCGCTGCGTCGCGCCAGCCTCGTGACAGGAGGACACGGAACGGACGTCCGGTCGTCACCGTGACTCGATAAGGACGATCCGGCCATCGGGAAAGGTAGCCTCGACCTCTCGACCGCCCGGGAGCCTCAGGCGGACCGATCGCCGGCCCATCCGTCGGGCCCGCTCGACCGCGAGGCGCTGCGCGCGGCCGAGGCCATCGAGCGTAGCGTCATCGGGCGCATTGGCGAGCATGTCCGCGAGCGAGGAGAGGTGCTCGACCACGCCGGGCGAAAGCTCTTCGAGCAGAGGGACGAGCTCGTGGCGCACGCGCGCGCGGGTGAAGCGCGGATCACGGTTCGAAGGATCGTGCGCGAATGGCAGCGCGTGCCGCTCGAGGTGCGCGAGGACGTCGCGACGGCGCGCCCCAAGGAGCGGGCGGATCAATTCGACGTCGGCGGAAGCAGGGAGGGGAGCGCGCGGCGGCAAGACGGCGAGGCCACGCGGACCCGCGCCGCGAAGGAGGCGAAGGAGCAGCGTTTCGGCGCGATCGTCGGCGGTGTGGCCCGTGGCGACGACGCGCGCGCCTGCGGCCTCGGCCGCGCCGGCGAGCGCTTCGTGACGTGCGGCACGCGCGCGTGCTTGCAGGTTTCCGCCCGGTGCGACGCGCACGCGCGTCACGGTGAAGGGGACGTCGTTCGCGGCCGCGACGCCGGCCGCGAGCGCGAGCTCGGCGTCGGCGTCGGCGCGGAGGCCGTGATCGACGCCGTGGGCGACGACGGTGTGGCCGATGGTCTCGCGGAGACGGGCGATCACGTGGAGCAGCGCGGTCGAGTCGGGACCACCGGAGCACGCGCAGAGCACGACGTCGCCGCGCGCGAAAAGGTGCTCGTCCCGGACGAGGCGCTCGGTGAGGCGCAGCAGCGAAGGCGGGTGCGATCGGCGTGCGCTCACCGGAGCTCGAAGGCTTTGCAGAAGATCACCTCGTCGCGCTCGGCGAGGCTGGGATCACGGTGATCGTCGTGTGGGAAGCCGAGCGAGCAACGGTCGCCCTCGGGATCGTACGAGGCGCAATCCGGGCAGGCGAACACGAGGCGAAAGCGGGCGGCTTCGCGGCGGAGCCGATCGTCGACGGGATGGATCATGACGGCCTCGGAGCGATGAGGATTTCACCACGGAGACGTGGAGGCACGCAGATTTTCGTCCACGTTTTTCCGGGCCTTCACGCGGATCCAGACTCGACGTTCGCGGGAGAGGGGCGGCCTTTTCCGCGGCTCACCGAACCCGTTCGAGCCGCACCACGGTCTCGACGTGGCTCGTCTGCGGGAAGAGCTCGAAGATCTCCACGTCCGTGACGGCGAATCGACCGTTGCCCGTGAGGACGGTGAGATCGCGCGCGAGCGTGGGCGGATCGCAGGCGACGTAGACCACGACGCGTGCGCTCGACGCCGCGATGGTCGCGGCCGCGCCGCGCGCGCCGGTGCGCGGAGGATCGAGGACGACGATGGTCGTGTTCGGTGAAATGGAAGCGGCGTCGGCGTCGGCGGTGACGACCTTGGCGGCGAGGCCGCGCGCGGTCAGGTTCTCGCGTGCGGCGGCGCAGGCGGCCTCGTCGATCTCGACGGCCGTGAACGAGGCCGCGCCCTGCGCGAGGAGGATCGAGAGCGTGCCGCTGCCGGCGAAGAGCTCGACGACGTGGCGCGGGCGCGGTTTGTCTTCGATGCGGGCGAGCTCGTCGGCGCGGCGGGCGAGGAGTACGGCGCCGTCGTCGGAGGGCTGGGCGAAGCCGCCGGGCGCGATCACGAGCGGGGCACCGTCGGCGCCGGCGATCACGGGGCGCGGATCGCCGAAGGTCGCCGGTTGCCCAGCGCCGTGCAGCACGACGCGCGCGCCGGCCCAGGCGCCGCGCGTGACCCGTGCGTCGAGCGCCGACCAGGCCGAGGCAGGCAGCTCTCCACGCCACGCGAGCGACACCACGGGGCGGCCGTCGCGACCGCGCGCGACCTGCGCATCACCGTCACCGGACGCGCCGGCGAGCACTTCACGGAGCTCGGCGAGCAGCGGCGCGATGGCTGGATCGAGGACGAGGCAGGCATCGATGGACGTGAGATCGTGCGAACTCGGCGCGCGGTAGCCGACGCGCACGCCGCGGCGATCGGCCTTGAGGAAGAAGCGCGCGCGGGTGCGGTACGCGAGCTGCGTGGGCGCGACGTGCACGCGGATCTCGGGGAGCTTCGCGTTCGGCAGCGCGCGAGAGAGCGCGGAGCGGACCATCTCGGTGTGCGCGCGCTCCTGCGCGGTGGCCGAGAGGTGCATCAGATCGCAGCCGCCGCAGGCTTCGACGTAGGGGCAGGGCGGGTCGACGCGATCGGCGCTCGGCTCGATCACGCGGAGCACGCGGCCGCTCGCGGGCTGCGTCGAGGTGATCACCTCGGCTTCGATCACGTCGCCCGGCGCGGTGCGCGGCACGAAGACCACGGCGCCGTTCGGCAGGTGCGCGACGCCTGCACCACCGGCGGCGACGCTCTCGATGCGGAGCGTTTCACGCACCGTCACGGTGCGAGGTGCCCGATGAGGCTGCCGTCGGCTCGCCTCGCCGGGCCCGTTTGCGGGTCGGCCCCTGCCTCTCGTGTTGGTCACTTCATCGCGATGCGCTGCGTGGTGGGCTGGCCGGCGTTGATGGTCACGCTGATGACCTTCGCCTGCGCGCCCTTCTTCAGGGTGACGCGGTACTGCCCCGGCGGCAGCTTGTAGTTCACGACCGGGGAAGGACCGAGCGACTTGCCCTGAGCTACCACATCGTCGCAGTACGGGGTGCAGATGATGCTGAGCGTGCCGGGATCGCTCTTGCCCGCGGCCGCCTGTGCGCTCGCCGACGCGGACGGCGCAGCCGAAGGCGCCTCGGCCGCGGCCGTCGCCGACGGGGCCGCGCTCGGCGCGGCGGAGGGCGCTGCCGAGGTCGTGGCGGCGACCGTGGCCGAGGCCGGCGTGGCCGGCACGGCGGAGCGCGCCCTCACCTTGAAGAAGATGAGCGCGCCGATGCCGAGCACGCAGAGCGCGGTGAGCGCGACGACGGCGATGAGCACGCCGGTGTTGCGGCGCTCGCCCTTCTGCTTCTCCTGTTGCGCGAGCCAGAGCGCAGCGGGATCGGGCCGCGGCAGCGAGAGCGCCGTCTCGATCTGAGATTGCGGCGCGCCCGGGTGCGGCGCGGTGGGCAGGTTCATCGGAACGCCGCCGACCATGCCGTGCGGCGTGAGCTGTGGGTTCTGCGGCTGCTGGCCGAACTGCGGAGCCGGCCCGCCCTGCTGCGGGAAACCTTGCGGTTGCGGCTGCCCGCTGTTGGGGAACTGCCCGCCGAACGTGGGACCGCGCGGAGGCTCCATCATCGGCGTGAGGTTCGACGGGAGCGCGACGGTGGAGCCGAGATCTTCACCGCCGGGCTCGGCGACCGGGAAGCCCGGGCGCTGCTGACCGTATTGCGGTGCGCTGTTGGCCGCGTACGACGCCGGGCTCGGCGGCCCGTTCTGCCCGAACTGCGGCGGCCGCTGCATCTGCCCCGCGTACGAGGCCGGCGACGGCCCGCCCATCTGCGGCTGCATCCCGCCCATCTGCGGTTGCATGCCCATCTGCGGCATGCCCATCGTCGGTTGCGGCGGGGGCTGCGCGGGTAGGCCGGCGGCGGGGCGTGGGCCCGTGACCATGCGCGCTTCCAGCACTTCGCGCATCGCGACCGTGGTGGGCACGTCCTCGTCGTCGTCCATCAACGACTGCGACGCGATCACCGGCGACACGGCGGGCGCGGGCGGCGGCGCACGCGGCGGCACCGGGCGCGCACCGCTCGCCGACGGCGGCTGCAAGTTCGACGATGAGCTCGAGGAAGACGTCGGCGCGCGGCCGCTGCGCTCGTCGCGCGTGTCGTGCACGTCCTCGAGCGCCTGCGCCTTCTGCGCGCGGAGCTGATCGACGTTGACCGTCGACGTCACCTCGGCGGCCCAGGCCAGATGCGCTTCGCGCTTTTGGATGCGGTCGGCGAAGACGGCGCGCACGAAGCCCGCGACCTCTTCGGCACCGACGAAATGGCCGCTGCGGTTGAGGTAACCCTGGAGCGCGCGGGAGAACTCCCGGGCTGTCTGGTAGCGGTCCTGCTTGCGCTTCGCGAGCGCCTTCATCAAGCAGGCTTCGAGCTCGAGCGGATAGCCCGGCACGATCGTCGACGGCGGCGGGACGATGCAGGCCTGCACCTTCTCGAGCGTGTCGAGATCGGTGTCCATGCGGAAGAGGCGCTGGTTGGTCGTCACCTCCCAGAGCACGACGCCGAGCGCGAAGATGTCGGTCGTGCGATCGACCTCGGCGCCGCGCACCTGCTCCGGGCTCATGTACGCGAGCTTGCCCTTGAGCGTACCCGCGCGGGTCGACGAGAGGCGATCGGCGACCTTGGCGATGCCGAAGTCGACGACCTTGGTGTAGCCCTCGTAGGTGATGAAGAGGTTGTGCGGGGTGACGTCGCGGTGCACGAGGCCGAGGAGCTGGCCGTTCTTCCCGCGCAGCTCGTGTGCGGCGTGGAGGCCCTCGGCGGCGTCGGCGCAGATGCGCGCCGCGAGCTCGGGCGCGATGCGCTGACCGCGATCCTCCGCGCGGCGCATGACCTCGCGGAGCGGCTCGCCGTGGAGATACTCCATGGCGATCCAGTAGGTGTTGTCGTCCTTCCCGAGATCGAAGACCTGCGCGACGTTCGCGTGGTTGATGCCCGCGGCGATGCGCGCCTCGTCGAGGAACATGTCGACGAACTGGTCGTCCTCGACCAGGTGCGGGTGGATGCGCTTGATCGCGACCCACTTCTGGAACCCGCCGGGGCCGTCCATGCGTGCGAGGTGCACGCTCGCCATGCCGCCGACGCCGATTTCGTCGACGACGCGGTAACGGCCGAGGAAGAACGTCGCCGGTCCCTCTTTGTTGTCTTTGGCGCGAGAGGACGACGACGGACTGGCCCCGGGGCTCGCAGGTCCGCCTGCGCGAGAGGAGGCGGGTCGAGGCGGAGGTTGGGCCATGGTGTGGTGCTTAGTTTACCGCGAGGGGGCTTCGAGTGCCTACGTTCCGGAGCACGTTACCCAGCCCCCGTGGCGTGTGCAGGTCGCGCGCATCCGTTCGAGAAGCGTATCGGCAATGCCGTGCGAAAGTAAAGGTCCACACCCGCCGGAACCTCATCGAACCGAGGTCTGAACACCGGTCGAGTCTTTGGTGACGGAAGCGCATGGCTTCCCAATGCCTGCGCCCTGATTTCGCGGGCATTCAGCTCACATCGCCGTCAATCACGGTTGCATTCTGCGCCGCATTGGGCACCACACGGCAATGGAGCGCGGCATTCATGCGGGCCGACAATCGTGCCTGCCGGCGCCGCATTCATGTCTCCCAACGCTTCATCGGCGGTCGCATCGCGGCCGCCTCATCGATGCTCAGGGGAAGGGCTGCCCGGGCTGGCCGCGCTCGAAATAGAAGCGGAAGTGACCGTAGAGGCGTGAGCGCAGGCCGGGAGGGACGTTGCCTGCGTACTCGCCGAAGGGCGTGTCGCGAAGGTCGCCGACCTGGATGTCGAGCTCGGCGTCGGTGAGCTTTTCGGCGGCGCTGGTCTCGTTGGGATCGCCGTCGAAGAGGGCGCTGAAGGTCATGGTGCCGTCGACGCCGTAGAGAATGGTGTTCTGGTTGTGACACGAGCGCTGGAGATAGAGCGACACGTGCACGATCGGCGGATCGGCCACGAGATCCGGCGGCGGAACGGCCGGCGATCCCGGCGGCGCCACGCCCGCGGGGATGGCGACGCGGAAGGTCGCCTTCGCCGCCGCGCCTGCGTCGCCGCCGCCCGTGCCGGTCGTGCCGGCGTCGCCCGCGCCGGCATCGCTCTGCGCAGCGATGGCTTCGCGGATCTTGGTGATGTCGTCGATGAGGACGGCGATGCCGTCGGAGACCTCGGTGTAGTCGGTGCCGCGCTGCACGCGGATTTGCAGCGTGTTGCGGTAGGGGATGGCGGCGAAGAAGTCGGGCTGCAGATCGTAGGGAGCGCCGATGGCGCTGGTGTCGTCGACGGCGCGGCCCCAGCACTCGCGGGCGAAGAGAGCATCGCTCTTCACGTCGCCGGTGCCTTGACCAAGCGAGCAGCCGGCGAGCACCGGCAGGGCCGCGAGCAGCGTGGCCGCGCGCATCAAACGCGCTCCTCGCCGAGGGCCGGCGAGCTCGGCTCGGGAGGCGGCGCCGGCGATCGCATGGTGATCACGCCACCGCCGAGCACCCGATCTCCGCGATACGCCACCGCCACCTGACCCGGCGAGATCGCGCGCACCGGCGTTTGGAAGCGGGCCACGAACACGTCGGCGCCCGTCGCGGGATCGGCCGTGCGCTCGATGACGGCGCGCTCCGCGTCGTGACGCGCGCGCACTTTGACGTCTGCTTCGAGCGGGAATTGGACGTCGTCGCTCCAGGCTGCTTCTTCGATGCGAGCTTCGTTGCTGTAGAGCGCAGACTCGTCACCGAGCCGCACGGTCGCCGTGTCGGCGTCGAGGTCGACCACGAACATCGGCTTGCCGAGCGCCACACCGAGGCCCTTGCGCTGGCCGATCGTGAAGGCGTGCACGCCGGCGTGCGCTCCGACCGGGCGACCTTCGGCATCGACGATCGCGCCGGGGCGGAGGCGGCCGTCGGCGCGCTCCGAGACGAAGGCGTCGTAGCGGCCGGTGGGCACGAAGCAGAGCTCCTGGCTCTCGCCCTTGGTCGCGCCGGGGAGCTTGCGGTCGAGCGCTTCGGCGCGGACCTCCTGCTTGGTGGCGTCGCCGAGCGGAAGGAGGAGGCGCGCGAGCTCGTCCGCGCGGAGCATGTGGAGGAAGTAGCTCTGATCCTTGATCCGATCGCGGCCGCGGAAGAGGCGGGCTCCGCCGGCTTCCGGGGCCACGCGGGCGTAATGGCCGGTGGCGACGAAGGCGGCGCCGAGGCGATCGGCCAGCGGGAAGAGCTCGCGCATCTTCACCGAGCGATTGCAGGCGACGCACGGGCTCGGGGTTTCGCCCTCGAGGTAAGCGCCGACGAAGGGATCGACGACGTGCTTCTGGAAGAGCTCGCGCCGATCGAAGGTGTAATGGGGAATCCCGAGGTGATCGGCGACGCGGCGGGCGTCGTGTTGGTCCTCGGGGGCGCAGCAGCGGCCGCGGACCGAGCCGTCATCGGGGTAATCCCAAAGGTGAAGGGTCACTCCGATGACCACGTAGCCCTGGTCCAGCAGCCGAGCAGCGGCGACGGAGGAGTCGACACCCCCGCTCATGGCTACGATTACGCGCACCGGCTCGGTCACGGGCCCGAGCATAGCGGGTTTGGGGCGCCGGGGCAGATCCCCGGCCGCAGGCGGGCTGGACCGGCCGGAACTCGGGCATGTCGGGAAGCCCCACACCCACGAGGGGGTCGGAGACCCCGCGGGCTTGCCCGTGCCGCCGCGGCGCGTGATAGCGTTTTCACAATGTCGCGCGGGCTCGTGCTCGTTATCGAAGACGACGAGTGGGTCTCCCGCCTGCTGCAGATCGCCATCCGCGAGGCGGGCTACGAGGTCATGATCTGTGGCTCCGCGCGCCTCGGCCTCGACACCGCCGTCGCGCAGCAGCCCGATTGCATCGTGTGCGACGTCCAGCTCCCGGACCACGACGGCTTCTGGGTCGCACGCAACGTGCGCACGCATGCGTCGCGCGTGTCGGTGACGCCGTTCCTCTTCCTCTCGGGGCTCGACGACGAGCAATCGCGTCTCGAAGGCTTTCACGTCGGCGCCGATGTCTACATCGCCAAGCCGTTCCGCGTGGACGAAGTGGTGGCGCAGATCCAAGCGCTCGTGGCCATGGCCTCGCGCCTGCGGACGCGGCGCGATTCGATGCTCTCCCTCCCACCGCCGGGGAGCTCGGCGAGCGCCATCGAAGGCGATCTCGGGCAGATGTCGATTGCGACGGTGCTCACCGTGCTGGAGATGGAGCGCCGCACCGGGACCTTCGAGGTGGTGAGCAAGAAGCGGCGGGCGCAGCTCCTCATCGCTTCGGGGCAGGTGGTGGAAGGCACGGTCGGCGGGACGCGGGTCGCGTCGCTCACCGCGCTGCGCACGATGCTGGCGTGGAACGTGGGGCGATTCTCGTTCGTGCCCAGCAGCGAGCCCGAAGCGCCGCAGGCGCCCGCGCATGGAGGCAATGCGCTCTCGCTCGGCGCCTTCCTCCTCGAGGCGATGCGCTTGCAGGACGAAGCGGCGCGTGCCGATCTGGAGCTGCCGCCTTCGACGAGCCGGCGATCGAGCACGAACGAGGCGCGCATCTCCGCGCCCGCGCTCGGGGACCACCATCGTCGCCCGCCGATTTCGCGCCGCCGTCGTCGCGCTCGCCACGTCAATCGGAGCTCTCGCGGCTCCTCGAACCCGAGCTCGCCGACTGGGAGATCCCGGCCGACGTCGGGCCTTCGCGCGACTCACCGGCGCCGCGATCGATGCGCGTGCTGCCGCGTCCCCCGAGCCATCCGGCGATCCCGCCGCCGCGCCCGCCGCCGCTGCCGCGCCCGCTGCCGCCCGCGGAGCCCACGCCCGTGGGCCGTTCCGTGATGGTTCCGCCGCTCCCGAAGCCGCTGGTCCCGCCACCGCGTCCACCCGGTGTCCCGCCGCCGATCCCGCGCTCGCCGACGGTGGCCATGCCGCCGCGTCCCGCGGTGCCGGCCGCGCCGCGCCTGCCTCCGCGGCCCACACCGGCAGACAAGAAGCGCGACTGACGACGTGATCGACACGCGCTTCCCGCGCCGTCGATCGCTTTCCCTCAAAATCGCAGAGGATTCCGCGGTGCGGGCGCCGGCCTTCGCGATCGACGTCTTCGCGCGTCGCCGGCATGTCGCTGGGTCTCCATCGGCGGTGCGAATCGGAATATCATCGTCGTTCGTCTCGCGCGGGCGAGGTGAACGAAGACGATAGACGACGTTCCAGAGGATCGGCCGTCACGGGTGGTTTGGGATCGACGTAGGCCCACACCGGACGGGAGAGTCGGCGCCGATCCCCGCTTCGAAAGCGCGCCGCCGAGTCGGTGACTGCGCTGCGACGAGAGGCCCGCGAGGAACGGCGCGCCAACGTGGGAGGCCGTAAGTCTCATGAGCGAGTTCCCCAATTTCTGCGAGCTCACCTTCGTCACCGAGGGCGGGAACCTGCCCGTGGTGCTCAAGGTGCACTGGCCCGGCGGTGTCTCCGGCGTGACCATCGGCCCGGGCTACGACATGGGCCAACGCGAAGAGAGCGCGGTGAAGGCCGACCTCATCGACGCGGGCGTGCCCGCCGCCGACGCGGAGAAGCTGTGCAAGGGCGCGGGGAAGACGGGCGACACCGCGGGCACATGGGTCACGAACAACAAACCCACGTTGCCGAAGATCAGCGTCGACGCTTCGAAGAAGCTCTTCGAGCACGTGTATCCGACGTACGTCGGCCGCGCAAAGGGCGTCACGAAGGCATGGGGCTGCGATTGGGAGAAGTTCCCGCAGCGCATGAAAGAGGTGCTCGTCGATCTGAGCTATCGCGGGGACTTCTGGCACAACTCGTCGAAGGGCACGGACAGCAAGCACAAGCCCAAGCTGCTGCCGTCGATGCAGAAGGCCGACTACGCGGCGTTCCGCGCGGCCATCCGCGACTACAAATACTGGCAGCAGAACACCAACCTCGGGGACGACAAGAACGGCAATCCCAACAACCGCATCACCGCGCGCGGCAACTGGCTCCTCGAAGACGGCGGGGACGTCGAGGACGCCGCGCCGCCGGCTCCGCCGCCGGGCGGACGCACCGCGTTCCAGCTCAACGCGATGGCCCCGGACCAGCTCTACGATCACCTGCAAGCCGTGTGGAAGCGCCTCCAGGACGAGCAGGGCAAGACGGAGGACGTGTGGAAGTTCCAGGAGGACAACGGCCGCATCAACCTCATGGGCGTGCGCGGGCTCCTCTCCGACGTCGCGCCGAGCGATCCGGGCTACCTCGCGCCGACCATCGAGAGCCGCGACCAGTGGCACGACACGATGCTCGTCATCTACAAGGACAAGGACGGGCGCAAGAAGGTCGAGGTCTTCCCGTGCTGCACCTTCCCCAACACGGAGGACGCGGAGCACACGATCTGGTCGACGCTCCAGCTCGGCTTCCATCGCTACCGCATCGGCCAGCACATGTTCAAGCGGGCCCACCAGGCCGAGGACCTGTCGACGGTGACGGCGTATCTCGGCAAGGAGTGGGGCTACAGGGCGCTCAAGCCCATCCTCGCTGCGGGTGAGAAGAACGTCTTCTTCGTCACGGCAAAGAGCAACAACTCGTGGCTCGACGAGAAGGAGGGCGACAAGGAGTCGGACGACCTCGGGATCAACATCCACTTCGGCGGCGAGAAGGGCACGCCCACGGGGTGGTCGCTCGGGTGCCAGGTCATCAAGTGCTGGGCCAGCTACCGTCGCTTCATCGGGCTCCTCGAAGGCGACGCGAGCATCAAGCGATGCTCCGCCGCGGACGAGCTCGCGGGCAAGGCGCCGACGGGCGATCGCCCGGTGATCTACCTCCTCACCGAGAGCTCGGCGCTCCGCCCGCCGGGCATCGGGCTCCCCGTCGGGGGCGTGGGCGATCCGAAGATCCTCTACGACCTCAACGAGAAGGGCGAGGGCGGCTACTTCCCCATCGCCGCCAACAACTTCTGGCACGGCGGCATCCACCTCGACACCGAGAAGCCCATCGTCGCCGTGGCCGACGGCGAGGTCGTCGCGTACCGCATCAACAAGGAGCCGGTGCAGATCGAGCTCGGCGGCGCGAAGCTCCCCCTCTCCACGAGCTTCGTCCTCGTCCACCACGAGCGCTGGACGCCCAAGGGCCAGAAGATCGATTTCTTCTCGCTCTACATGCACCTGCTCCCGCTCGGCGCGTACACCGAGGAGCAGAAGGCCCAGGCGCCGTCGCCGTTCAAGAAGCGCAAGTTCACCGTGCGCATCAAAGAGGACGGCTGCGGCCTCAACGTGCGCGACGGCGCGGACCGCGAGACGATCAAGGGCGTCATCCCCCGCGGCGCGTGGTTCGAGGTGGCGGACTCGAAGGACGTGGCCGCCTGGAGCGCGAGCTACGTCAAGGTGAAGTACAGCGGACCCGACGGTGACGTCGAGGGCTACGCGTCCATCACCGGGCGCAGCAAGAAGGTCGCCGGCAAGCCGACCACCTACGTCTGCGACACCAAGGAGGACAAGCCCGCGGACGAGAGCAAGCTCGGCCTCAACGTGCGCGAGAACAAGACGGGATCGCGCCTGGTCCGCGTCGCGCCCTTCGGCGCCGAGCTCAAGATCAAGAACCCCCAGGAGGTCGCGCCGGGCGGCAAGGTCGCGCTCGACAAATGGGTCGAGCTCGAGGGCGGCGGCTGGGTCTACACCAGCGCCGACAAGGAGATCGAGGGCAGCCGCGCGTCGCTCGCGGTCTCGGCCACCGCCGAGCCGGACGAGTACGACAAGGTCGTGAAGACCAAGCTCCCGATCCAGGCGGGATCGGTGGTCGGTCACCCCGGGCCGTACTTCGTGCACGAGAAGACGGTGCACTTCGAGATCCTCACCGGCGACGTCGAGTTCATGACGAACCCGAAGGGCGACAAGAGCGAGGCGAACACGCTCGAGATCGCCGCGGGCACGGTCTTCAAGAAGCGGACGACGAAGAGCGAGAAGGTGCAGGTCGATCTGGAGATCGGCACCGTGCTCAAGCTCGTGCAGAAGGGGCGCGCCGACGCGCGCAAGGTGATCCTCGACGAGCTCATGGGCTGGGCGCCGCGCAGCGCGCTCGGGGACTGGAAGAAGGAGACGGAGCAGTACACGCTCCTCGCGCCGCTCGCCTCGCTCGCCACCGCGGCGGGCGGAGCGGGCACGATCGCGATCAACGCGGCCAAGGGCGCGAAGCTCCGCCTCTACGATCAATCGGGCGACCACCGCCTCGTGGGCTACACGCCGTCCGGGAGCTCGCCGAAGACGGGCTGGGCGCTCCTCGCGCAGCTCGGCACGCCCGACGGGGAAGAGCTCTACACCCTCACGCAGCCGCTCCCCGAGCTGCTCAAGGAAGAGCCCGGGACCAACTACGAGCTCACCGAGGACGCCGGCAAGAACGACGCGGCGATCGCGGCCCCGATCCTCGCCTCCGGCGACCCGGCGGTATGGAAGGACAAGCAGGGCAAGGTCTGGCAGGAGATCGAGTTCGCGCCCGACACGAAGGGCTGGGTGCAGCGCGACGCGCCGGGCGTGAAGGCCACGAGCGCCTACGACTGGCCGGGCTGGCAGCGCGTCGAAGAGCACGGAGACTTCAGCGACGACGGGCTCTGCGACGCGACCGATCTGGTGGCCCTCATCGACGCCGACGGCAACGGTGACGTCTCGTCACCCGAGCTGAAGAAGGCGCTCGAAAAGCCGGCGGTCGCCACTCGGCTGCGGCGCGTCGCCTGCGTGCACCCGACGGAGTGGGCCGGCGAGGTGAAGGGCCTCGAGCGCCTCAGCGGGCCGCCGTGGAGCCTGGGCAAGGAGTACATCGACGCGACCAAGGACTACATCAAGAAGCTCGGCTTCTGGTCCGATCTCACGGACGTGGGCCTGCCCGCGAAGGACAAGGTGTGGAACCTCCACCCCATCGGCTTCCTCGAGCAGCTCGACAAGCTCTCCGTCACGCGCGACAAGCCGCCGCCCTGCGTGGTCACGAAGCTCGTGGTCACGCGCAGCGACAACGAGACGCCCCTCGTGCCGACCAAGGCCCGCGTGATCCAGCTCGTCGCCGAGTCACCGTTCAAGGTGAGCACCTCGTTCTCGACCGAGGACGGCCCCTCCCTGAAGGTGAAGGCCGGCGACGGCAGCTTCGAGCTCCGCAAGGGCGACGGCCCCTCGAGCCGCGACGTGCTCAAGGATCTGAAGAAGCTCGGCGTGAAGAAGACGCTCGAGAAGTACCGCGACAAGGAGGAGCAAGAGAAGAAGGAGAAGGCCGCCGCCAAGAAGCCCGGCGCGTTCGACATCAAGGCCTCGGCCGAGTTCGCCATGAGCCCGCCGAAGGGCATGGCCGAGCTCCACCTCGATCTCGTGACCGCGCGGAAGTGCGACGAGCCGCACCCGCTCCAGGTCGTCTCCGTCGCCGATGGGAAGATCACCCCCATCGATCCGGCCAAGCCCACGGTGTCGCTCCCGTACAACGGCACGGACGGCCCCGTCGCGCAGGTCAAGCCGCAGCGCTACACCATCTCGGGCGCGGGCTGCGACGGCGGCTCGGGGGCGGTGACGGTCGAGGTCTTCCCCGCCAGCACGGCGCTCGCGAAGATCGATTTCGAGGCCGAGCGCGACTGCTTCGACAAGGTCATCAAGAACATCGACAAGGTCCTGAAGGGCCTCTTCAACGGCAGCGCGAGCCTCAAGATCTTCGGCGGCGTCTCCGGCTTCCGCGGCTGGCGCGAGGCCGACGACGGGCGCGTCTACAACGCGCGGGAGTTCACCGCCGAGGGTGGGCTCGAGGTCACCTTCAAGATCAAGCTCTCGTTCCTCAAGTTCTTCCCCATCGTGCCCGAGAGCCTCGTTCGGTACGTGGCCGACATCGGGCTCTTCTTCAAGGTGACGGGCGGCATCAAGGTCGAGGGGCAGCTCGAGCAGCGCGAGTATCCGGCGGCGGCGCCGTCGGCCCTGACGACGAAGGCCGCGAATGGCAGCCTCAAGCTCACGGGCTCGCTGGTGTTCGAGATCGGCCTCTATGCCGAGCTGCACCTGGTCGTCATCTCCGCGGAGGCGACCGGCAAGGTCGTCGCCCCGCTCAAGGCCGGCGGGGAGCTGAAGTGGAACGACGAGAAGATGCAGGTGAGCCCGTTCGTCACGCTCGAAGAGGGCCAGTTCAAGGTGTCACTGACGGTCGAGTCGTGGCTCACCAAGAGCGAGTACGAGTGGGAGTTCAAGGCCTGGGACGAGCAGCAGTTCCTCAAGGACTACACATGGACGATCTACGATCACACCCCCAAGACCGCCGCCGCGCACTAGGTCGCGGGAAAGGACGCGCGTCCTTTCCACCCGCCGGCGGGGCCGTCGGGGCTCCCGTGACGTGATGAGAGGACGACAATGACGCCTTATCTCGAGCTCTCGATGAGAAGCCGCGGTGTGCGGGTCGTGGCCGGCGTCGGCGACGCGCCCGTCCTCTTCAACGATCCCGAGGGCCAAGGGCGGCAAGCGCGGATGCCGATCAATTGGTGGCTGACGCACGGGCCGAACCTGCTCACGGCCCGCATCTCGCCGCTCGCGGGGGCCAAGGCGCCGCCGCTGCTCGATCTCGGTGTGGTCTTCCCCGACGACAAGGAGCCGCCGCTGTGCCGCGTCGGCTGGAGCCTCCCGGCCGGCGTCGACTTCGCGCCCTTCGAGATCCGGATGCCGTTCCATCCGCCCAAGGTCGGCATGTCGCGGCTCTGGACCGACGCGCATTCCATCGAGGAGCTGACCGCGCCGCAGCGGGCGGGGCTGCGCGATCTGGCGATGAGCCTTCACGCCGCCTTCGCCGCGAAGGACGTCGACGCCATCATGCGTCTGCTCGACGAGCGGGTGCGGGAGATGAGCCTCGCGTTCGAGATGGATGAGGCCAAGCACCGGCGCAACGTTCGCCAGGACTTCTCCGAGCTCGTCTGCGGCGACGAGTACGGGCTCGTCCCCGTCGATCCCGGCGCCGTGCGCATCACCCCGTGCTTCGGCGGGCGCGTCTTCCACCTCACCCACGAAGATGCCCCGCTCATCGCCACCCTGCCGACCTCGAAGTCGTGGCCCACCACGATGCAGGTCTTCGCCGCGATGATCCACGGGCAGTGGCGCATCGTGCGTGCCTGACGCATCCGCACGGGGCAGCTCGGTCGCTGTGCCGTGCGACAACATGACGCATTCCACCGCGCGCGTGCGCAGCCCAAATGTCGGTCTGCGCCGGCGCTCTTCGTCGCCGCGTGGAGGCTCCTTCAACAATGCTTCGCACCATCGCCCGCATCTCCGTCGCGCTTGCGTCCGCTGCTCTGGTCGCCGTCGGTGTGGCGGCCTGCTCGTCGTCCGGCGGCGGCGGACCGGTCGAGGGACCGGCCGATGATCACTGCGGCTCCACCGTTCAAGTCGTCGATCCGTCGGTCTGCATGGCCACGGGCACGGCGCCCGAAGAGGAGGAGCACACCACGCGCTACAACGCCGAGGGCGACGACGACGAGTGCAAGTACCACGTGGCGTGGACCGCGACGGACATCGGTCAGAACGAGGACGTGACCTTCACGGTCGTCGTCACCGCCAAGGCCGATGGCAAGCCGGTCACCGGCGCCAACACCTACGCCGAGGCTTTCCTCAATGCCACGCACCCCGCGCCCAACACCGACGCCACGACCACCGAGAGCCCCGCGGGCACGTACAGGATCGGGCCGGTCCGCTTCGACGAAGCGGGGCAGTGGACGGTGCGCTTCCACTTCTTCGACGAGTGCACCGAGGTCGAGGAGGCCACGCCGCACTCGCACATCGCGTTCTTCGTGAGCGTCCCCTGATGAAGCTCGCTGCATCCCTCTCGTGCCTCGCGCTCATCGCCGGTTGCTCCAGCGCCGAGGTCCCCGATGAGCAGACCTTTCCGGAAGCGCCGTTCGCCACCATCACGAGTGACGAGGGCGCGGTGACGATCGAGGTGCGCACCGCGCCCACGCAGCCGCCCACCCGCGGGCGTGTCTCCGTCGAGCTCACCGTCACCGGCGGCCCTGCCGAGGGTCTCGATCTCGACGTTCTTCCGTGGATGCCGGACATGGGCCACGGCGCGTCGACGGAGCCGACCATCATGCCGATGGGCGGTGGTCGTTACCTCGTCACGGGCGTGAACCTCTTCATGCCCGGCCGTTGGGAGCTGCGCACCAGCATCTCCGGGGCCGTGACCGATCGTGCTGTCGTTCCCTTCCAGATCCCGTAGCGCCGCGGCCCTGCTCGCGCTGTCGCTCGTGTCGCTCGCGCCTGCGCGCGCGGCGGCGCAGGCTTGCTGCGCGGGCGCCGCTTCGCTCACGCCCGCGCGCCTCGCGCTCCACGAGGACGCGCTCGCTGCCGTGCAACTGAAGGCCGCTGGCGTGGTCGGATCGTTCGACGCGAGCCGCCGCTTCATCGCTTCGCCTTCGGGCAGCAACGAGCTCGATCTGGAGCAGGATCTCATCGGCGCCGTGCGCGTCCTCGGGCGTGGCCAAGTCTCGCTGCTCATCCCGATCGTCGAGACCTATCGACGCGTGCCCGGCATCGACGAATTCGGCGGCGGCATCGGGGACATGGCGCTCGGCGCGCGTTGGGATTTCACGCTCGCCGGCGCGTCGCGGGTGATCCCGGGGATCGCGCTCTCGACCGGCTTGATCGTGCCCACGGGCCGGGCGCCCGAGTCCGCGTCGGGCCCGCTCGCCGCGTCGTCCACGGGCACGGGCGCCTTTCAGGGCTCGGCCGGGCTCGCGCTCGAGCAGAGCTTCGGTCCCTTCCTCGTGAACCTCACCGGCTCGGTCGCGTGGCGATCGGCGCGCACCGTGGGCACGCTGCGCGAGCAGCAAGGCGCGCAGCTCGCCGCATCGCTGGCCTTCGGTTACACGTTCGACAACGAAGCCGTCCTGGCGCTGACCACCGCCTACACTGCCGAGCTCGCGCCTCGCATCGACGGCGCCCCCGTGCCGGATGGCGGCCGCGCCGCCACGCGCATCGGCTTCGCCGGCGGCTATCCCTTCAGCGACGCGTGGCGCCTGCAGGCCACCGTGTTCACCGATCTCCCGGTCCGCTTCTTCGGCTGGAACCAGCCGATCTCGACGGGCCTCACCTTCGTCCTGATCCGGAGCTTCTCGTGAGACGCCTCGCGCTGATCCTCTCGCTCCTCGTCACCGCCTGCGCCGCGCCGCGCACCGAGGCCGCGCGCGCCCATTCGTCGGCCGCATCGTCGGCGGTGCCCACGATCGATGCGCTCGTGCATCCAGGCCGCTTCACGGTGGTGACGTTCTTCTCGGCGTCGTGCCCGTGCCAGCGCGCGCACGACGATCGCCTGCGCGCGCTCTTCGATCGCTACCACGCCCGCGGCGTCGACTTCGTCGCCGTCGACGCAGAGGCCGACGCCGCTCCGTCGCGCGACACGAGCGAAGCGCGCGCGCGCAGCTATCCCTTCCCCCTCGTCTCCGATCCCGAAGGCCGGCTCGCCGACGCGCTCGGCGCCGAGTACGCGACGTACACCGTGTTGCTCGACGACAAAGGGCACGTGCGCTTCCGCGGCGGCATCGATTCCGACAAGTCGCATCTGACCGACGATGCGAAGCCGTGGTTGCGCGACGCCATCGAGCGCGTGCTCGCCGGCCGTGATCCCGATCCGGCGGAGGCGAAGACGCTGGGCTGCGCGCTCCGCCGGCGGTGACATCTCTTCGGGCAACGATCGCAAACCGCTCACGACATCGGCTCGCGAAGCCGCACGCGCAGCTCATCGCTTGCAAGCATCGTAGTAGTGGTTGCCGCCTCCATCCACGAACCGGCGAGCGAGGGTGAAGCCTGCGTCCGAGAGCATCGCTTCGTAGGCGTTGGCACCCAGGGAGCGCGAGGGACGGCCCGTCAGCACGTCGGTCCATGCACAGGCTTCCGCGGGCGACGTGAACAACAGCCGACCGCGCGAGGCCTGTGCGAGCTTGCGAACGAGCGCATGCTGCGCCTCCGGCGGCAGCAGGAACACGAGCCCCACCGCGACGACGGCGTCGAACGTCCGCCCGAAGAACGACGAGCTCTCGACCGGCTCGCACGCGACCGTCGCCTGCGGAAAACGGCTGCGAAACGCTGCCACCAGGCTCGGCGACGCGTCCACGCCGAAGACCGAGAGCCCGGCGCGCATCAACGTCATCGAGATGGGCACGCCATGGCCACACCCGACATCGAGGACCGATGCGCCCGTGGGGAGCGCTCGTGCCCACGCCTCCACGACGTCCGCGCCGATGGCCGATCGATCGCGCAGATCCATGAACGCCGAGGCGACGGCCTCATAGCCATTCGACGCATCGGCCGCCGCTGGATCGCCGGCATCGTCATGATGGCTGTGCGCGCGAGCCATGGAGACGAGGCTCCCACGCGGCACGCGGCTCCGCCATCGTCCGAGCTCGACCACGGATTGACGGCGCACGGGCTTGGGCGGAGAAGGGCGGCATGCGTCTCCAGTCCTATGCCGCTTCCGGCCTGTTTCTAGCGTTTGCCGCCCTTCACGCCATTGCCTGCGGCGGAGGCAGCAGCGGCTCCGATGATCCGCGCTGTGCCGCGCTCTGCACCATCAAGGAGCCGGCCATCGCCAATGCCGGTGACATTTGCAGCCAGGCCAGCGCCGATGCGTGCTTGGACCTCTGCGCCGCGCAGGTGAAGGACACGAGCGCGCCGTGCGGCGCGTGTCTGCTCGACGACGCCGACTTCGGCACGTCCACCAGCGGCAACTCCGGTGAATGTTCGAGCTCGGCCTCCTGCCCGGACGGCGAGTGCACGGAGAGCGGTCCCGGCGGCACCTGCACGTATTGCAGCAGTGATCAGGCCGCGCAGCAGAAGTGCTACGTGCAGACCCACCCGCGCCGCGAGGTGGCGTGCGAGACGAAGTTCCGCGACGCCGCCGAATGCGCGGCGCTCTGCACGGTCAAATGATCGCGGCGCACCGGCGCGAGGGCTTCGCGATCGGTGCGCCCCATCGCCTGCCGCCGATTGCCATTGCCTCCCGGCGCTCGCGGGCGAACATCTCGCCCGAGATGATCCCCGAGCTCGCGCACACGACCACCGACGACGGCTGGCGCCTCGCCGTTCACCGATATGCTCCCTCCGGCGCGGCGCGCCGCAATCATCCGGTGGTCCTCTGCCATGGGCTCGGCAGCAATCGCGTCGGGTTCGATCCGCACCCGGATTACTCGATTGCGCGGCACCTCGCGGCACGCGGGTACACCGTGCTCTCCGTCGAGCTGCGCGGGCACGGCGACAGCGATCGGCCTTCGCGCAAAGGGCCGAAGCGGTTCGGCTGGGCCTTCGACGATTACCTGGTTCGGGACGTGCCCGCGCTCCTCGCGCACGTTGGCAAGGCCGCGCATTGGATCGGGCACAGCATGGGCGGCATCCTCGCGTATGCGCACATGGCGCGCGGGGGCTCTCCGGATCTGCGATCCGTCATCACCGTCGGATCGAGCCTCGATTACAGCGCTTCACAGAGCGGGTTTCATGCGCTCCTGCCGTTCGCGTTCATCCTCGAGCGTTTGCCGGCCGTGCCGATTGGCTTCATCGCGAGCGCCGCGGGGGCGCTCGTGGGCCGCGTGGTCACGCCGTACGAGCGCTTCAACGTGTGGCCGTCGAACACCGAGCCTGCAGTGTGGCGGCGCATCAGCGCGCGTGGTTTCCACGCGGTGTCGCCGCCGGTGATGGCGCAGCTCGCGACCGCGATTCGTCCGGGCGGGCTGCGCTCGCGCGACGGCGCGACCTCGTACGTCGAAGGGCTCTCGCGGGCGACGGCGCCGGTGCTCGCGCTGGGCGGCGACCGCGACGCGCAATGCCCGCCCGACGCGGTGCAGCGCACGTTCGATGCGGTGGGATCGAGCCGTCGCGAGATCCGCTTCTTCGGACCGGCGCACGGGCACGTCGATCACTACGGCCACTTCGATCTGCTCATCGGTCGCCGCGCGCGCACGGAAGTGTTCCCGCACATCGACGCGTGGATCGACGAGCACGACTGAGCGCGATCAACCGAAGCCCGTCGCGCCCGCGGCCGGCCGCTTCCCCATGTCCTCGTCGTGCAGCGTGCGAGGGACGGCTGCGACGACGGCGTCCTCATCGTCGCTGACAGGGCCCGCCGTCGGCTCGGCTGCGAACTCGAAAGGCTCGCGCATCCGGAGCTTGCGGCGCGCCGCCGTTTCGAAGGCGACGAGGCGCGGCGCGGCCCAGCTCGCGCCCACACCGAGGAGCACGCCGGCCACGACGTCGACGCCGTAATGCCAGCGGAGGAGCATCGTCGAGACGATGATGTTGAGCGAGAAGAACGCCGTCACGCGCGCGGCCCAGCGCATGCGGCGATCGCGCGCCGCCAAGCGGTAGGCGAAGAGCGCGAAGTACAAGGGCACGGCCGTGTGGAGCGAAGGGAAGATGTCCTTCATCGCGCCGCCGGCCGCCACCGTGCGCTGGACGCAGGACCAAAAGAATCCTCCGTCCACGGGCCCGTGAAAGGCACCCTGGAGATGGTGAATCGGTCCATAGCCGGGCACCGCCAGATAACCGAGCTGACCCACCGTGAACACGATGGTGACGCCGTTCGCGAACTCGGCGGTGGCGCGCCCATCGCGACTCCACCAAACCATTTTCAGCATGTAAGCCAGGCTGATGAAGAAGTAGCTGAAATAGAAGAACGAGAACCATTCGACGACGAGCCGTCGATTGAATCGTTCGAGCCAGAGGGCCGGCTCGACGCCGAAGACGCGCAGGTCGAGGCGAAAGAGGACATCATCGACGGTGTCCGGGCGCACGAGCACGAGCACGTCGCGCAGAGCGAGGTAATTGGTGATGAGAATGCCGACGATGATCGCGCGATAAAAGGTCGAGCGGAACGTCGCCGACAGGCCGGTGAGGAGACGGCCCGTGAAACAGCCGATGAAGAGGGCTGATAGGGATATCTGAATCATGCGGCCGGCGGCGGCTTGCTCGGGCCCCGCCGGGGCTGCCCAGATGAGCGCAGCCAGGATGAGCAGATAGGCAAACATGATGGCGTCGTGTGACGCGAACATGCTCACCCATGCTTGCAATACGCCCCCAGGCCCGAGGACGTCCTCGGGCCGTTCGCTCCGCTGCTCTCGCATCGAGCCTTCTTTGTGAGGTCACCCTTCGTCCGCGAAGCGTGACAACCTCCTTGGCGTGTCGATGCGAAGAGCTTCAGTGTTTTTCGTAGGACCTTTTGCCGAGGTCGAATGGGCCAAGCGAGAATGGTTGAGGGGGCGATCGAGCCCTGGGGCGCACGTGCTGTGAGCCCACGCACGATGGGCGCGCGTCCTGCAAAAGATTTTTTGAAGGTTCGTCTACGTTCGCGCGAACCTGCACGTGAAGGCGAAGCCGCCGCGAGGAGAGACACGCAGAAGGAGCCCGAAGAGCGCGCCGGGCCTCGCTGAAATCGCGTTTCCCGTCGCGGCGACGGCGATGACCGTCGTCGGCGCGAAGCGAGCCCGCGACGACGAAGAAGAGGACGACGATTGAGGGGACCGCGGCTCGTTCGGCTCATCGTGGCGGGGGCGACGGCGCTTGTGATTGGCGCAGTCGCCGCACGTGCGGAGTCGTGTGTGCCGCCGCGTCTGATCGTCGACGGAAAGGTCCCTTCGGAGGACTGGCGCCGTGCGCTCGACGACCTGACTGCCGCCGTCACCGAAGAGGGGCACATGTGGAGCTGCGCCGGCGGGGAGCTGCGTCTGGAGCTGGATCCAGACCATGAGCGCGCCACCCTCACGCGGCGCGATCCACGCGGGCGCGAGGCGACACGCCACGTGTCGACGCCCGCCGAGCTCCTGCCCACCGCCGAAGCGCTGCTCGCGTTCTCGTGGAACGAGGCTCCTCCTTCGCACGCGGAGCCGCCGGCACCCGCCGAGCCCGAGAGCCCGCGCGCGCATGGACCCATGGAGCCGCGCTTGATCGCGGCGGCGCTCATCGGTGCTCGCTACAGCGGAGCGCTCCGGTCGTTGTGGGGGACGGCCACGTTGCGCGCTGCGGTTCCCCTCGATGCGTGGTCGGTGGGGGCGTGGGGACGGTTCGGTGTGCCGTACGTCTTCGACCGGGCTCCGCATCATTTCTCGATGTCGGATCTGGCGCTCGGCCTCTCGGTCGGGCGTCGGATCGTCGCGACGCGATGGCTCGACGTGCAGGCGACGTTCGATCCGTCGATCGCGTTCGTCTCCATGGAAGCCGGCCACAAGGAAGACGAGGTCGAGGGCGCCAAGCTGGATGGAAGGCTCGGGCTTGGGTTGCGCGCGACGATCCTCTTCAGCAGGAGGTGGCGCGGCGTGGTGGCGATCGACGGTGAGATCGCGCCGGCCAGCGCCGTCCGGGCGCGGCGGATCGATGCCGCTCTGCCGCCGCTCCCCGTGGGCTCTGCGGGCCTCTCCTTCGGTGTCGACATGGCCATTCGATGAAATCCAAAGCCGAGCTCCCGTTCGAAGACCTCATCATGATGCGGCCGGATCGCGCCGAAGACGACGCCGAGCTCATCGCCAGGATCGTCGCCGGCAACCTCGCGGCGCTCGGGGTGCTCTACGATCGCTATCAAGACGACGTGCGCCGCTTCGTCCTGCGCTCCACCATGCGCACGGCCGATGCCGACGACATCGTCCAGGAGGCGTTCCTCGCCGTGCAGCGGGCCGGCGCCTCGTACGACGGTCGGCCCTGCGCGCGTCCGTTCCTGATCGGAATCGCCGCGCAGATCGCGCGGGCACGCTTTCGCAAGCGCGCGCGCTTCCTGCGGATGCTCGGGTCGCTCAAAGAGACGGTGACCCGCGCCGTCATGCGCACCCCGGAGGACGCGGCCTCCGAGGCGCGCGAGATCGAGACCGTTTCCCGGGCGCTTCTGCGGATGTCGGAGGAGAAGCGCACCGTGCTCTTGATGATCGAGCGCGAAGGGCTCTCCGGCGAGGAGGTCGCCGCCGCGCTCGACATCCCGGTGGCGACGGTGTGGACGAGGCTGCACTATGCCCGCGCCGAGGTGCGGCGCGCCCTCGCCAGGAAGAGAAGCACATGACGCGGGCAACCTGCTCCATGGCGTCGCTCGTCGAAGCGAAGCGGGATGGCCGGCTGAGCGAGCGGGAGGCGGCTTCGATCACGCGCCACCTCGCGACCTGCGCGTCGTGCGCGGCGCTGGATGCCGATCTCGAGCACCTCGGCGCCCTGCTGCGCGTGCCTCCGCGCACGCTCCTGGAAAAGCAGCGCGCTCGCCTCGCCTTGCTCCGCGAGGCCGCGCGCCCGCGCCGCGCGCCGTCGAGCTCGTCGCGCCTCATGTCGCTCGCGCTCGCGCTCGTGCTGGTCCCGGGCACGCTCTGGATCGCGCTCCGGCGCGCACCCGAGCGGCCTCCCGTCGTCGCGCGCCTGCCGAACATCCCGCGATCCCACGCGCTCTCGATCGACGCGCGCCCCGTGCACACCGCGCCTCGCGCGCGCACCGAGACGACCATCGTGCCCGACGGGCCTGCCGTGTTCACGCGCACTGCGGCCGGTGACGTGGAGACGGTGGCTCTGCATGACGGCACCATCGCGCTGTCGGTGCGGCCGCTGCGCGGCGCCGAGCGCTTCATCGTCCGCACGGAGGACGCCGAGGTCGAGGTGCGCGGCACCATCTTCCACGTGGAGGCGCAGGCCGCGCGCCTGCGATCGGTGCGCGTGACCGAGGGCAAGGTCGAGGTGCGGTTTCACGGTGCAACGTGGCTCGTGGCCGCGGGCGAGCGCTGGTCTCGGCCCTCGACGGCGGAGCCCGTGCGCGCTCCGGTGTCGACGGTGCTCACGCGCCCAGCCGCGGACCCAACGCCGGCTCCTGCATCGACCGCGCTCGCGCGTCCGACCGCGGAGCCGGCACAAGCGCCGGCATCGACGGCATCCGCGAGCGCGACGCCGCCTGCGAGCGCGCGACCCGATTCGATGGATGCCCTGCGCGAGGGCATTCGCATGGTCGACCGAGGAGACTACGACGCTGCGGCCCAGCGCCTCTCGGCGTTCGGCGAAGCACACCCGAACGACGAGCGGGCCGAGGACGCGTTGTTCCTTCTGATGGTGTCGTTGCAGCGCGGAGGCCGCATGGCCGAGGCCCGCACGGCCGCGCGTCGCTACCTGACGCAGTACCCGAAGGGCTATCGCCGTTCGGAAGCCGAAGCGCTCCTCGCTGCGCCGAACCCGCGCTGATCACGCGCGCCGATGATGCACGCCGTGTCGCTCAAGGCTTGAAGTAGACGAACCCGTCGCGCTCCAGCTTGAGCACCTCGGCCGAGCCCGAGGGGACGGTGGTCGCGCCGGGGAGGATGTCCGAGATGTGCCAGTGATTCTCCTCCAGCGTGCGCGCGCAGACGTGTAGCTCCACCTTGCCCGTCGCGAGCAGCGCCGCGAGCGGCGCGGCGAGGTTCTCCTGCTCGCCCTTGCGGAACCAATTGAGCGCCTGCCCGTGCACCACGATCACGAAGCGCGCGGGCGTCGATCCGAGCGCCGCGAGCGCCCGCTTCGCGTTCTCCAGCCCGCGCACGTTCGAGGGGCGCGCCGGATCCGAGAAATGGAACACCGCACGCACGGCACCGCTCGCGTCGCCGCGTGGAGGCGCAGGTGCTTGTGCAGCAGTTGCAGGCGGCGGCGTCGCGGGCGCGCCCACCGGGATCGGCGAAGGATGCGGCGGCGGCGCAGGGGGCGCGAACGACGCGCACGCGGCGAGCGAAGTCGTCAGGAAAACGAGCGCGATCCGCATCACCGCTTCCTCGCCTTGGGCTTGTGCGCAGCCTTCGGCTTGGTGGGCGCGCGCGCGTGCCCTGCGCGCGCTGGGCTCTTGCCGAGAGGATCGTCGAAGAAGGCATCGAGCCAGGGCGCGATCTTCTTCGCCGTCATCTCCCCATAGACCTGGATGTGGACGCGCACGACCGCGCCACCCTTCTCGCTCACGCGCTCGTACGAGTCGACGTCCTCGCAGCCGTGCGACATCCAATGGAGCTCCAGCGATCGATGCCCGGGCTCGCCCCACGCGACGAATCCAACCTTCTTGAGCGCGGCTGCGGTGTCGAGCGCGACGTGCGGGGAGAGCAGGCGCGTGGCCACGCGCTTGCCCCAGGTCTCGGCGTCGCCGCTGGGATCGAGCTCGTCGGCGTCGATCGCGCTGACCACCACCTCCGCGCCCATCTTGGGATCGACGAACATCGCGAGGTCTCCTTCGCCGACCGCGCGCTCGCCCTCGTTCGGCAGCATCCACGCGTCGTCCTTGCGCGCGGCCTTCACGAAGCCCTCGGGGAGCTTCATGTCGTAGGCGGGGACCGGGAGGGCGCGAGGCTCCGCGCCTTCGCGGTACGCTGCGAGATTGTGGCCCGTGAAGAGCATGCGGCCGTCGGCGGAGAAGCGCAGCATCTGCACCCGAGCATCGGTGGTCGCGAGCACCTCGACGAAACCGGCCCCGCTCTTGGCGAGCACGGAGAGCTTCTTGAAGCTCCCGATCGCCACCCGATCGCCGGCCGCGCTCACCGCCACTTCATCGACGTCATCCATGCCGACCGGCGGCAGCGGCGCCAGCACGCGCCCATCCGGGAGCGCGATCAGCGCCGCCGATCCATCGTCACGCACGATGGCCGCGACATCGCCGCGCGCGCCGAACCCCGCAGCCCGCACGCCCGCGACGAGCGGCGTGACGGCGCCGCGATCGATGACGAAGAGCCCGTGCCCGCTGCACTTCATCTGCTTGCACGAAGCGTCCTTCGCGGCATCACCTTCACACGCGGCCTCGATGCACGGATGGGACGCGTGCACCACCACGCGCCCGTCGGCGAGGAGCCCGACCGATCCCTCCGCCGGCCCTCTGCCCAGCGACGTGGCGCTCTCGCGCGCGAGCGAGGGGAGCGCGCGCACGACCACGAGACGCTCGCCGTCGTTGCTCTTCTCCAACGAGACCACGCGCTTCTCGTCGCCCGCGATCGCGATCGAAAGGGGACGACCGCCCGCGTCGCGCACCGTGTTTCCTCCGGGGCTGACGAGCGTGAGCCCGCCTTCCCCGAACTCGTCGACGATCGCGCGATCACCTTCGAGCAGCGCGAGCAACCCGAACGGCGCCGTGCCCAAAAACCGCCCGCGCTCCACGTCGAAGCGCGTGCCGCACGAAGCGACGCTCTTGCCGTCCGTCGAGAGCAGCGGCTCCGTGATGCTGCCGGTGCACGAGCGCTGATACACACGCGCCCAGCGCGCCGGCGGAGCAGGCGGCGCCTCGGCGACGGGAGCCGACGTCGACACCGGCGGCGCAGACGCCGGCCTTTGCGGCTCCGGGGTGGGCACCTCCGCGCATGCGGTGAGCGCGGCAGCGGCGGCGAGCACGGACATCGCGACGGCGGAGCGGTGCTTCATGGGCCCATGTCCGTACCGCGGGGCGCGTTGGATCAGAACCTTTTCGCGCGCCGCAATCGTGCTCGGTGCGCAGGCGTCAACGAAGCGACGAGCCTCGCATCGCCCGCGCCCGCGCGCTCGCTTCGGGACGCATCTTCATCGCGCGTGCGCTCGCCAGCGCGCTCGGCGTCACGCCCGAAAGCGCTCGAAAATCATTCACCAAATGCGCTTGATCGCAGTACCCGACGGCGAGCGCGATGGCTCCCCAGTCCGGCGCCGCGCCGCGCTCCGCGGCCTCGACCGCGCGTTGGAAACGCACGACCCGCGCGAACGCCTTCGGCCCGATCCCCACCACGTCGTCGAACGAACGGCGAAGCTGGCGGGTGCTCACCCCGAGCGTGCGAGCGAGCGGCTCCACCCGCAACGGCGTCGGCGCATCGACGATCGCGCGCACCGCGCGCCGCACGAGGAGCGCCGACGAAGGCTCGAACACATCACCGCGCCGCAGCCGATCGCAGAGCGATCGCTCGACGATCTCCATCCGCGCGCGCACGTCCGTCGTCGTGAGGAGCGCGTCGCGCAGGCGCGCGCCGCCGTCGCCCCAGAGGCGGTCGAGCGACACGACGCGATCGGTGAGCTCGGACATCGGCACACCGAAGAAGGGATAGGCGCCCGCCGCGCGGAAGCGCACGGCGATGGTGCCGGGTGGCACGTCCGCGCCCGTCTTGTGGAGCGGCTGAAGCCGCGTGCCGATCACGTACGCATCGCCGCCCGTGCGCGTCACGCGCACCACCAGATCGACTTCCCCATCGGGCAGCTTCACGTAGCCGCCTTCGCCTTGCCTCGGCGTGATGCTCGGCGTGAGCACGGAGAGCCCGCGCACGAACCGCGCGAGCGCAGCCTGCGGCGCGATGCGGAGCGGCGGCGTGCTCATGGGCAAATCATGAGGGAAGCGCGCCGGCCCGTAAACCCGCGCGCGCCTTCGCCGCGAAGCGGTGGCCGATTTCTTCAATCCCCGCGCCGCGACCGTCCTCACGAATCGGGCGAAGGAGATCGTTCATGACCATCGAGCATCGAACGTCGCATCGAAACGCGCGGCACCCGTCGCCCAACGGATCGAGGAGCTGATCATGCGCGTCCATCATCTCAACTGCGGCACCCTGTGCCCCGCCGGTGGATCGCGCTTCATCCTCGGCGAAGGCGGCCTCTTCACACGTGCCCGCATGGTCTGCCATTGCCTCCTCGTCGAGACGGACGGTGGCCTCGTGCTCGTCGACACCGGCCTCGGGCTTCGCGACATCGAGGATCCCAAGGCGCGCCTCGGCCGTCGCTTCGTCAGGCGCAACGCGCCGGCCTTCGATCCTCGCGAGACCGCCGTTCGCCAGGTGGAGGCGCTCGGCTTCCGTCGCGAGGACGTCCGGCACATCGTCCCCACGCACCTCGATCTCGATCACATCGGCGGCCTCTCCGACTTCCCCGAGGCCACGGTGCACGTGTTCCGCGACGAGCACGACGCTGCCCTTTCGCCCGCGGGCCCCGCCGTTCGCACCGGCTATCGCCCCGCGCAGTGGGCCCATGGCCCGCGCTGGACGCGCTATGCCGTCGACGGTGATCGCTGGCTCGGCTTCGACGCCGTGCGCATCCTCCCCGGCCTCTCCGCGGAGGTGCTGCTCGTCCCGCTCACCGGCCACTCAGTCGGCCATTGCGGCGTCGCCGTGAAGGCCGGCGATCGCTGGCTCCTCCACGCCGGCGACGCTTACTTCAGTCATCACGAAGTGAGCCCCGATCGCCCCAAGAGCCCGCTCGGCCTCGCGCTCTTCCAGCGCCTCCATTCGACCGACAACGCCGCGCGCCTCGAGAACCAAGCGCGCCTCCGCGCCCTCGTGCGCGATCACGCCGCCGACGTGAGCGTCTTCTCCGCCCACTGCCCGCGCGAGCTCGCGCGTTACGCCCCGAGCCCCGCCTTCGCTTGATCTCAGGCCCCCATCCGTGCGGTGCCGTTGACGAGAGGCCGTAGCCCCTGCCATCGTTTTCTGGTTGGACCGGCCCAAGGTGGAGGGGCGCGCGGCGTTCTCAGATTCTCTGCCGGCGCGCCGAAGGCAGGGGATCCGAGCATCTTCACGACGGAGGCGATCGCGTCATGAACAGGTCTTTCCTTGCGAGCGGCGGAATGCTGGTGCTCACGCTCACCGCGACCGGCTGCGTCGCGCGCGCATCCCATCGTCCCAGCGCGCCCGGCCAGCTCGACGAAGTCTGTCGGGGCGGTGACGCCGCCGAGGAGCGGGCCTCCGCGTGCCTCTCGCTCGCCACCATGTTCGAGGACGGCGCCTTCGGTTTCTCGCGGGATCCCGATCGTGCAGCGATGCTCCGCGAGGACGCGATCGATGCCCTGCAAGCGAGCTGCGATCGGGGCGTGGTCCGAGACTGCACCCGCGCCGCCTCGTTGATGGGCTCCTCGGTTCGCTTCGGCGCGGAGCCCATGTCGCGTGAGTCCGCGATGTGGATGAAGAGCTACGCCGAGGACGGCTGCAACGGCGGCGACCCCGCCGGCTGCGCGCTCCTCGGCCTGATGTACGAGCGCGGTCGCGCGGTCACGCAAGATCCGGCGCGCGCCGCCACCTACTACGACGTGGCGTGCAGCGGCGGCCACCGCCGATCGTGCCTCTGGCTCGCCGAGCACGCCGAAGGCAAGGCCGCGCTCCGCGCCTACGAGCGCGCCTGCGACGCCGGCAGCGGTTTCGGCTGCGCCTCCGCCGGCCAGCACCATCGCAAGGCCGCCTCCTCCTCCACGCCGAGCGTCGATCAAGTCTATTACTTCGCCCGCGGCTGCGCGCTCGGCGACCCTGCTTCCTGCGTGCTCGGCGCCGAGATGTACCGTGCCGCCGCCCCCACCGATCGCCGCGGCGGCGCGAGCTTCGCGTGGACCGGCTGCAAGCAAGGCATCCCCGACGCATGCCTTCTCCTCGGGGACGCTTATCAACACGGCGAAGGCGTGCCGAAGAACCCGGCCGCAGCCATGGATGCCTACAAGATGGCTTGCGACGCCGGCCTGCCGTCAGGGTGCGAGGCCATGCAGATGGCGAGGCGCAAGCGGCTCGCTCAAATCGGCGGCATCGAAGGCGAAGGCTCCTCGATGTCCTTCGAGCACGACTGACCTACAGCGCATCGAGGCTTCACGGCTTCTTGCCGACGACGTCCGCGCAGCAGCGGATGCCCACGACGTCAGATGTGTAGATCTTTCGCGATGCCACGCGGCATGGACGCGAGAGGCTCGAATCGCCATTGGGTCGACGATATCCACGCCGTCCTCACGAGGATGGACGTCCTCGTCGCGCACGCGCAGCGGAAGAGCACGTGCTGCACGAGCCTCTCCCACGGCGGCGCCGCCCCATGCGACACTTCCCGATCGCCATCCCATGAACGCACCCCACGCGCCGGCTCGCATCCCCACCGAGTTTCGCTACTGGCACAACCTGCCGAAGCGGCGCGTGCAGGCCCTCCGGCGCACGTTGCGCGTGCTCTTCGGCGCGGATCCGAAGCTCTCCGACGACATCGTCCGCACCTGGGCCGCGAGCTATTACGACGCCGATCCCGTGGCCGAAGCCTTCGTCGACGAGGTGTATCTCGGCCGCGGCCAGACCGAGGGCCGCAAGCTGGTCGATCTCGCGCTCGCGCGCGGCGTCGATGCCATCCCCGACGCGCCTGTCACCCTGCGCCGCCTCTTCGCCGAAATGGAGTCGCCGCCCCGCTGGCTGGACGTGCCCTTGGTCGAGCTCGGCGCGCGCGTCTTTCGCCGCTTCGGCACCCATATGTATTCCTTCGCCGGCGCCATCACGCTGGAGGGATATCGCGAGAGCTCGGTGGCCAAACCGCTCGCCTTCACGGGCGCGTACACGGGTGAATCGGCCAACCGTCGATTCTTGGAGACAGCCTCTTTCTGGAACGACGTCTCCGAGCCGCGTGCCCTCCAAGCGGGTGGCCGTGGCCGCGCCACCGCCCTTCGCGTGCGCCTCATGCACGTCTTCGTGCGCCGCCGGCTGCTCGCCCATCCGCAATGGGATCTCGATGCCTGGGGCGTCCCCATCAGCCAAGCCGACGCCATGCTCACCTTGATGGGCGGCAGCTTCATCCCCGGTTACGGCCTCAAGGCGCTTGGATATCGCACGTCGCGCGAGGAAGTCGAAGCGATGATGCATTTCTGGCGCTACGCCGGTCATCTCCTCGGCGTCCAACCCCGTTGGTATCCGGCGAACGTCGACGAAGCGCTTGGATTGATGTTCACCTCGCAGGTGAAGAGCGTGGGCTCGTCGGGCGAAGACGGGGTGAACCTGGCCCGCTCGTACCTCGCGTCCTATGCACCGACGGGCTCCGATCATGGCCTCGGCGCGCTGCGCAAACGCTGGGAGCATGGTTTGCAACGCGGATACGTGAGCTGGTTCATCCCCCCGACCACCTATGCTCGCTATGGCCTTCCCGGCCCCGGTCTCTGGCGCCTTCATCCACTCTTGCAAGCGCCATGGATCTTCGCGCGCGAGTCGGTCCGCCGCCGCAGCGTCGCCGTCGACGATTGGCTCGACGAGCGGGCCCGCCGCTCCACACGAGAATGGGTCGGCTCCCGCCTCGGCACACGCCGGGCCGAGTATCGAGCGGTGGAGAGCTTCACCCGCTGACGATGTGACCGACGAGCTGCATCGCGATCCGCTCGCAACGCTCCTCGGTCACATCTCGAGCGTGAGCTTCATTCCCAGACCGGACCAGCGATGTCTTCCGAGGTGATGTTGTTGAGCTGTGCCGTCGTGAGGACCGTCTTGTAGATACCGACGTTTTCCCCGGCGAAGCGCTCGTTTTCGCAGGGAGGTTGAAGGCGCGAGCTCCCTTTGGCCTCCGTTCGGCGGAGGGGATGCTCAGGCATCGTGTCGTAGATGTAGCCGTTCCACTCGACCCAGAAATGCGCGGGAGCCGCGTCCTTCTTGGAGATGAAGCCACCGTAGATGATGCACGCTTCGTCGGTGTCGACGGCGCCGGTCAGCTTCCGCACGCCGTCGACGAGCGCTTTCACGTTCGCGTGCCGGGCGTCCACGTTGTTCGGTTTGGGAGCTTTGCCCGACAGGAGCTGGTAGGCTTGATTCGATTTGCCGGCCTGCTCGTCGTTGACGTATCCCGTGATTCCAAAGACGTGGCAGGCGCACGATAAGAACGACATGGCTCGTCTCTTTCTTCGCCGGTGGCTTGTCGCCCCGGCGATGGTGGACCCCTCAACGTAGAACGGTATCGGGGCACCTCTCGCCGTAGCAACAACAATCGCCGCGCGCCCGAGGCGACGTCACGTCACCCCGGCATCGTCTCGAAGGTCGTCAAATCCTCCGGCAGCAAGGCCCACGCTGGACGGTCCCGGACGAAGATGGCCACCTGTGGCCGGAAGAGCGAAGCATCGTCGAGCGAGCCCGCGTAAATCGTATGTGACGTGTCTTTGCCGATCTCGCCGCCGAAGACGAGACCGCCGCAGCTCGGGCAGAAGTTGCGCACGGCCTCTCCGCCGCGGAACGACTTCGAGCGAAACTGCCGGGGCTCGCCGTGAAAGCGCACCGCGTCGGCCGCGAAGCTCATGAAGGGAATGAACCCCGAGCCCGACGCCTTGCGACAATCCGCACAGTAGCAATGGCCCATGTACTGCGGCTCGCCCGTGGCCTCGTAGCGTACGGCACCGCAGAGACAACCACCCGTGTAGCGCTTGTCCGTTTCGCTCATGCCCGAGAGAGGTACCGGCCGCGGAAAACGCGCGCAAGATGTTCACCGACGCGGCCTCACCCGACACTGGAGGATCGAATGAAGACCGAGAAGGAAAAGATGCTGGCCGGCGAGCTCTACGATCCGCTCGATCCCGAGCTCGCGGCCGCGCGCCGTCGCGCCCGCCTCCTCACCAAGGCGCTCAACGACACGCGCGATGATCAGCCGGAAGAGCGCGCCCGCCTCATCAAGGAGCTCATGCCCGCGTCGGGCCTCGACCCGTGGATCGAGCCTCCCTTCTATTGTGATTACGGGAGCAACATCACGCTCGGCGACAAAGTCTTCTTCAACTTCGATTGCGTGGTGCTCGACGTCGCTCCCGTGCGGATCGGATCACGCGTGCTCTGCGGCCCGGCCGTGCAGATCTATGCGGCCACGCATCCTCTCAGCGCGGCCGAGCGCAGAAAAGGGTTGGAGTCCGGCAAGCCGGTCGAGATCGGGGACGACGTATGGATCGGCGGCGGCGCCATCGTCTGTCCGGGCGTGCGGATCGGCGCACGCTCGGTCATCGGCGCTGGCAGCGTCGTCACCAAAGACATCCCCGAAGGTGTCTTTGCGGCCGGCAACCCGTGTCGCGTCGTGCGCGCGGTCGATGACTGAGAAGCTCGCTGAAACGAGCCTTTCATTCAGGCTTCATCGATGCGCCGCGGCGCTCTTTTCACCGCCTCACGGAGGCGAGGGATAATTGCGCTTCACGTAGCAGAGCCCATCGGCGTTGAGGTGCCCTTGGGTGCTCTGGTTGTAGGTCATGTAATCGTACAGATCGCGAATCGTCGTCTTCGGATCGCCGTTCGGGCTCACCGGGATGCCGGTGGTGTCGAAGCCCATTTGTCCGGCCGCGGGCGGCGTGAAAGACGAGAGGCACGAGCGCCACGGGAGCGCATTGCCATTCTTGTCGGTGAGGGCCGTCGGATCGATGCCCTTCATGTCCTCGAGCACCGCCGTCGGCGTCCCGCTCGCGCCCACGTATTGGGCCGCGATCTGATCGAAGTGCGCCGGCGAATCGTGAATGAAGGTCTGCCAGAAGGGGTGATCGGTGTGCACGGTGATCTGCGCCGTCACCGCCTGGTTGCCCTTCACGACGATGCCGCGCTGGTGCTCTTCGTCGCCGAGAGGATGGGCGGGATCGAGATCGGGATTCTGGCAGTTGAGGAAGCTCGTGGGGGATTTGAAGCCGAGCTTGAAATCGACCGTCTTGGGCAGCGCTTCGAACACCGGATCGGTGGGCGTGCAGCTCGTCCCCTTGAACTTCGCCGTGCCCACGTAGAGCACGGTGTAGCCGTTTTGCTTCATCAGCTCGTAATCGGCCTTGCCCTGCTCATCGAGGTTCACCAGCGTGGCGTCGCCGGTGGCGGGCACCACGTCGTATCCGAAGGCGTAGCGCGTGTCGGACGCGAAGGGCTTTCCGCCATTCTTGTTCTGGTTGTCGAGCGTGGCGATCTGCACGGCCTTTTCATCCGCGCCGCCCTTGCCGGGGAGCGGGCCGCCGGCGTGCAGATCCACGGCCCAAGGGCCGTCGACCTCGGCCACCACGGCGCCCGTCTTCGATTGATCGCCGGTGTCCAGATCGGGAGTCTCCGAGAGCGTGATCTTGTCGACGGTGACGATGAGCCGGGTGAACTTCACCTCCCAGCCATCGACGAACGCCGGATCATCCATGGTGGCCGGGGGGAATCCATATCCACCCAGCGCCAGCACCTCACCCGAGGCGCTGAAGACGATGCTCCCGCCGCTCGGGGCCTCACCGCCCGTGCCGCCGCCGCCCGTCTCGCCGCCGCAGCCGGCCGAGGCGAAGAGCGCCGCGCCGGTGAGGAGGCCGATGGTTCCGAGAAAACGATGCTTCATGCACATGCTCCTTCGCCGCCGAAGCGGCTCGATGTCAGGGCTCTTTGCCTGCGATCCAGGAAAACTGATAAACACCCGTGCGCGCTTGGATGCCGTGGTAGAGGCTCGCGCTCGGGCCGGGGATGGTCTCGTCCGCGAACGCGTAGGTGCTCGATCCTTCGGAGACGGGATCGAGCTTCGCGAAATCGACGTTGGTGAAGAATCCGCGCGGGTCGATGCGCAGAAGCAGGCTCCCACCATTCTTCGGCGTGAGGTTCACGTCGATGGGCGAGACGATGCGCTCTTTGCAGATGGGGTGAGCGCTGGGGAGGGAAGGATCGGCGATAGGGGCTTGTCGGTTCGTACCGATGGTGAGCTGTCCCTCGAAGGGATAACTCTCGCCGTTTTGCGTGGCCGTGCCGGCCACGTCGAGGATGACGCCGGTGTCCTCGTCCGCGTCGACGTCACCGTGGGTGAGCCACACTTCGCCGACGATGGCGCGCGTCTCGGTGGCTTCGCCTTGCACGGGGAAGGGCTGCGGATCGGGAGAGAGCATGTCGACGTCGAGGCCCTCGGTGACCTGCGCGACGTAGGTGCCGGGGAGGATGCAATTGGTGGCCTGCGCGCCGGAGACGGGGCGCGCGCGATTGAGATAGACGGCGCCGACGTGGAGCGTGGCGCGCGTGAGGGAGACCTCGTATCCACGGCCTGACGTGAAGGTGAGGGGCTGTCCGGCGACCGCGTCAGCCGGGCCGGCGGCGGCGGCGTCGAAGGTGAGGAGATCGCTGCCGGTGGTGCCGACGCAGGCGGAGAGCGGCGCCGCGAGCGCGGCCAAGAGGACGAAGCGAGCGAACGGATCCATCACGATCCTCCGAAGTTGACGGCGAACGTCGCGAAGAGGGAGCGCGGCGCGCCCGCGGTGAAATGGCGAACGGGGACCAGCGTGGGCGCGCTGCCGGTGCGGAAGTCCGAGGCGAAGTTGTATTCCCCGAGCCGGTATTGCTGCCCGATCAGGTTCTGCCCGCTGAACCCGATCTCGTAATGCGACCACCCCAGCGTGGCCGACGCGTCGAGCGTGGCGATGAGGTCGCTGCGCTGGCCATAGGGCAGGGGACGGTGACCGACGAAGGTGAAGCCCGTGCCGATCGATCCGCGAAAGGCCTCCTCGCGAATCTTCAATGGCAGTGCGCCGAACACCACCGCATCGGCGCGCACCACGGCGTCGGGCACATAAGGCACGAGGAGCCCGCTGTCGTCGAAGGTCGACTTCACCAGCGTGCCATTGACGTTGACGTCGAAATGGTCGCCGGTGGCGCGCACGCTGCCCACCCAGCCGGTGCGCGTGGTGCCCCCGGTCAGCACGTTGCGGCCCGCGGTCTCGCTGAAGATGAGATCGCGATCGACGTGCGTTTGAAAGACGATGCTCCGCGCCGTGAGCGAGCCCCAACCGAAGCTCTTCGCGTACGACACGCCGCCCTCGTAGGCGAGGATGCTGGCGAACGGCGTCTCCACGTCCTGCGTGATGTAGATGGGATCGATCGAGCGGACGCCGCGGCCCACGCTCGCGCTGAAGGTGAAGCCCTTGAACGGGCCGACGAGGAGCGAGCCGCGCGGCATGAAGGCGATGCTCGCGGTCGAGGCGCGCTGCACGGGCTCGCGGTATTTGCCGAAGTCCTGTTGGCTCAGGCAGCTCGCGTCGCCGGGCGGGTTCTGCTTCGACGGGTGGGCCACGTCCTGCACGGCGCATCGATCGAGGACGTCGTAGCCGAAGAGATCGCCGCGCAGGCCGCCGCGCACCGTGAGCCACGAGAGCGGGCGGAGGTTGAGATCGGCATAGAGGCCGACGTTGCCGAGCTTCGATTCGAGGCTCGTGTCGGTGTGGTACGGGTGCCCGGTGGCGCGCTCGATGCGGAGCTGCGTCGCGTCCACGTGATCGCCGCGCGCGATGTAGCCGAACTCGAGCTCCTGCTTCTGGCCCAGGAAATCACCGCGCAATCGCGCCGATCCGCGGGCGCCGATGGTCTGCGCGGTGGAGTCGAGATCGAGCAGATCGCCGCGCTGGCCGTGCGGGCTCTGGGCCGGCTCCTGCACGTCGAGGAGGAAGCCGGTGAAGTTCTCCCGCAGGCGAAAGCCGCGGTAGATGGCGAACACTTGCTGCTTGAAGATGGTCTCGCCGCTCTTGGTCTCGATGTCGGCCGCGATGGAGTAGCGCGAGGCGTCGCCGCCCTGACCCGGATCGTAGGTGTCGTAGAAACCCATTTTTCCGCGGCGGAAATCGTCGTCGCGGACCACGCCGGCAGAATGGTATTGGCTCAGGTACGCGGTGCCCGTGAGGCGGAAGGTGCCATTGTTGCCGAGGCGCCCTTCGTATTGCCCCATGGCGCTGGCGCCCTTGCTGTCGCGGTTTTGCCCGAAGCCGTCGCTGCGGTTCAGCTCCACGCCGCCGAAGGTGTGGTTGCTCTCGTCGCGCGGGCCCCAGAGCAGGAGCATGCGATGGGTGTTCCACGAGCCCACCGTGTACTTGGCGGTGAGGCCGCGCTGCGCGAGCCCGAGCTCGTAATCGGCGCTGCCCGCGACGGCGAAGTTGCCTTGGCGCGGATCGAACGGGCCCTCGACCACGCGCAGGGTCGAGACCAGCTCGGGGATGATGAAATGGGTGTCCGCATACCCATTGCCATGGAGGTTGCCCGCCTCGTTGATGGGGACGCCGCCGACGGTGAACTCCAGATCTTGCCCCTCGCGCGCGTCGAAGCCGCGGAGGAAGACTTGCTCGGCATGCCCGTCGCCGCCTTCGTTGGTGAGGAGGAAGCCGGGCGCGAGCGTGAGCATGTCGCTGGCTTTGGCCCGCGGCACGCGCGCGAGCTCGCCGAGCTGGATGACGAAGTCGGAGGCGCCGCGGCTCGGCGGCGTCGAGCGCCCGAGGACGTTCACGACGATGGGCTCGGCATGCTCGGCGTGCCCTTTGGGCTCGGCGTGCTCGTGTCCCTTGGGCTCCGGCGGCGCGCTCGGCTCCGGTGCCTTGGGCGGAGGCGCGCCGGGCTTGGGCGCGGGGGGCGGCGGAGGCGGCGCGGGCTCCTCGTGCGGCGGCGCGAAATGGAAGCGCACCCGAATGCGCGCGCGGACGGGCTTGCCGTCCTGCGTGGCCGGCGAGAATCGCCATGTCCGAACCGTCGTGAGCGCGGCTTGATCGAAGGCCTCTCCGCCCGACTCGGCGACCTGCGGATCGCTGACCGAGCCGTCCTGATTCACCGTCACGACGAGGCCGACGTCGGCCTCCACGTGCTCGGCGAGCTTCGCCGGCGGATAAGGCGCCTCCGCGTGCTCGAGGAGCTTGGGCGGGATCACCGCCGGCTGGGCGAGCGCGGGAGACGAACAGAGCCCGAGGGCGATTGCCAGGGCGGAAAACACACGACGAGACGACACGGCACCTCCGCGCGAACTCCATGGTTCGCAGAAGACGAGATTGATCGCGCGCCGCGTGGACAGATTCGCTGTCTGCTCCTCGGGAGGAGAGCGCGAATGTTGCACGCGGGCACCGCGATATCGAGTCACGCCGGCCACGGGCGCCGCCCATCGGGGCGGCACGCACGTAATCCGAGCTCGATGGCCGAGGCGGACACGCGGTCCGCAAACAGCCACTCTCCATGGCGTGCTCGAGATGGGTTGAGAGGCCCGCCGCGCATCGCCCGCCGCCAAGGCCCTCCATCGGAGGGCGCGGCGAAGATCGATGTCACGGCTGCGCACCCGCTGATTTCGGCGCTGCTCCCGCGGTCACCTTTCCGCGAAATCCACGAGGATTTCTCGGTCCGGCGCGTCAGAGCGCTCGCGACGAAATCGACGGGCTGCTAGGCCGCGCGCGCGGGCGGAGAGCCCTTGGGCGCGAGAGAAAGGAGCGCGACGGGGCGCTCCTCGGCCTGCTCGTCCAGAACGACGAGCGGGGTGACGTCGAGGAGGGATGCGCCGACGATGAACGGATCGACGCTGGTCGGCAGATGCCGGAGTGCCCGCGCGTCGCAGTGATCGTGGTCCGATCGGCTGTCGTCGGCGGCCTCGATTTCGTCGTGCGCCGCGCCCTTTTCCGCGGTCGCGTCGCGGTGAGCCCGCTCGCGCACGCTGTCCGCGTGATCGACCTCGACCAGATCACCGTGCTCGCAGGTCGCATGAGAGACCAGGAGCATGTGCAGTTGGCGCGGCCCCTGCAGCACCAACAAGCTGAGCGCCACCAAGAAGACGCGGAGCGCGCCAAACGTCGCTCTCGTCGCGCGCGTGCCCGCGCCGCTGCCCGCACGAGCACGAAAACGCGCGGATCCCGAGGCATCGCGGAGACGCGATGTCGGGCTCGAGCGGCGCGCGCTTCGGGACATACCGAGTCCCGTAGCATGGTTTGGATCGAAACTGCAATCTGCTTCTCCGTGCAGCGTCGTTTGCGCGCCGGAGATGCCTTTTTCGAGCAGCGTTTGCGCCGGGGGCTCGCTCACACCTTCAGCGGCGCGGTGGCAGGCGGGTGAGCTTTCGTTGGAGGGAGCGCCGGTGCATTCGCAGGCGCCGCGCCACCTCGGAGACGTTGCCGCCGCAATCGGCCAGGACGCGCTGGAGGTATTCGTATTCGACGCGCTCGAGCGAAGGCAGATCGTCCTCCGCGCCGGGGGCGAGCGGCCCGCGGCCGAGGAGCGCGTGCTCGCAGGCGGCCGCGTCGGCGGGCTTGGTCAGGTAATCGACGGCGCCGGCCCGCATGGCCTGCACCGCGTTGGCGATGTTGCCATATCCGGTGAGCACCACGATCCGCGTCTCCTCATCGATTTTGCGGAGCGCGGTCACGAGATCGATCCCGGTCCGCCCCGGCATGCGCACGTCGACGAGCGCATATTCGAAGACCTGCGTGGCCGCGGCCTCCTCGGCGCGCTCCGCGTCGGGCGCCGTCGTCACGGCGAAGCCGCGCCGCGCGAGGGCATCGCCCATCGCCGTGCGAAAGGCCTCGTCGTCGTCGACGAGCAGCAGCGTCGGCTCGCTGCCTTCGGCGCCCGTCTCTCGAGCGCTCATGCTTTGGCCTCGGCGAAGCGGATCACCACCCGGGTCCCGCGCGGCGCGCGCGGCTCGATCTCGAGCTGCGCACCAATGCGCGAGAGCAGCGTGCGAATCCAATACAAGCCGAGCCCCATGCCTTCACCGGGCTCCTTGGTCGTGAGGAAGGGCTCGCCCAAGCGGCCGCGCAGATCGGGCGGCACGCCCGCGCCTTCGTCCTCCACCACCACCTGCACCGCGCCTGCTTCGATCGCGGTGCCCACCGTGATCGCCTCGCCCTTCGCGACCGCCGTCGCATGCAGTGCATTGTCGAGGAGCGCGCACAGCGCGGCCTCCACGTCCTCGGCGGCGAGCGGGATCGGCGCGGCCGCGGGGGCGCGCTCGTCCACGTGCACCACCGCTTCGGGATGCGCGCGCCGCCAAGCTTCGACCGCGCGTCGCACCGCTTCTCCGACGGGCGTCGGCGCGCCGGCTCGATCCGTCGCGGCCCCGGCCTGCATGCGCGTGATGATGTCACGGCAGCGCGCCACTTGCCCCGCGATCGTCTGTCCGCCGCGCGTCGCCGGCTCGGCCCCCGAAGCGATCTCGCCCGCGAGCACCGCGATCGTCCCGAGCGGCGTGCTGAGCTCGTGCGCCGTGCCCGCCGCGAGCGTGCCCAGCGCCGCGAAGCGCGCGCCTTCTTCGGCCTGCCGGCGGAGCTGCGCGATCTCGCGCTCGCGCGCATCGAGCGCGCTCCGGACGCGCGTGAGGAAGTACGAGACGAGCCCCGCGGCCACCACGAACGCGAGCCACATCCCATAAAGGTGCGTGGAGAAATCACCCGAGGCCGCGTGCGCCGAGCAGCACGCGCCCGTCGGCAGCGCGAAGAGCCCGCCGAACAAGCACGCGGCCAGCGCCGCCAGCGCGAACGTGGTCCGCGCCGGCAACAACGACGCCGCCAGCGCCACGTGCACCACGAACACCGCGCTGAACGGATTGGCCGCGCCGCCCGAGGCCGCGAGGAGCGCGCCGATGGCCACCAGATCGAAGGCCGCCCCGAGCGCGAGCGCGCGCGTCGACACCGGCTCTCCCGCCGCGACCCGCCGCCCGAGCACCGCGTTCACCACGAGCACGGCGCACAGCACCGGCACCGCGATGGCCCAGCGCACGTGAAACCCGAAGAGCGCTTCATCGAACGGCAGCGTGGCCGCGAGCACGGCGAACACGGCCCAGCGCAGGCCCACGAGCCACCGCATGAGCACGAACGCGATCGCTTCGTTGCGGCCTTCCAAGGGTGCGGGCGAGGTGGGCGGCATCGGGCGCGCATTCTAGTCAGCGGGACCGCCGGCCGCCTGCGACAGCCTGTCGCATCCCTCACGTTTCGCCGGCCGAGCGCGGCCGCCGTCCCCGAGGGCGACCCTCTCGGAGCATGGAAGGTTGCGATCCGAAAAACATCGGCGCCCGTGCCCGAAAATCGTGCGCGCGCCCCGGGCCGCGGGGAGAACGTACACTTCACGCATGCGCGAAACGACCCTCTCGCAGGCTTCGTTCAGCCTCGCGCAGAAACACGCGCTCTCGGTGGCCTCGGGCGAGCCCTGGCTCGACGGTATGGCCGAGTCACCGACCCAGGCCGGCGCCTGCGGCATCTTCTACCGTCCTTTTCACGGCACGGAGAGCGAGCCGGCCATCGAGCCTCATGTGATGATCATGTACGTCGGTTGTCGCACGACCGTCTCGCGCATCATCGATTGCACCGAGGAGCGGGCCGCGGTGGAGCCCGGCGACATCTCCCTGCAACCGGCGAGCACGGCGTCGCGCTGGGCTTGGGACGATCCCATTTTCGTCCTCCACGTCTACCTCGCGCCCGCCTACGTGCAGTCGATCGCGCGGAGCGCCCTTCGCGAAGAGCCCGGCATCCTCCGGCTCCCGCGCCGCCTCAAGGTGCGTGATGCGCGGCTCGCCCAGCTCGGCGACGATCTCATCCGCGAGCTCGGCCCGCGCCGGCAAATCGGCGCGAGCGTGTCGGCCCAAGCCATCTGCGTGCAAATGGTCATCGAGCTGTTGCGCCACCATTTCGAGCAACTGCCCGAGCGCCGCGGCCCTCATCGCCGCCTCGATCCCACGGAGCGCAAACGCCTCTTCGACTACGTCGCCGCGCACCTCGACGGGCCGCTCACCGTGGAGCGCTTGGCCCATGTCCTCGGCCTCGGCGCTCACCATTTCAGCCGCGTCTTCCACGACAACTTCGGGCAATCGCCCCATCGTTACATTCGTGATCTGCGCCTCGACACCGCCCTGCGCCTGCTCGTCGAGACCGATCGATCGGTGAGTGACATCGCCGGCGCCACGGGCTTCTCCGATCAAAGCCACCTGACTCGCTGCTTCAAGGAGCGTTTCGGCCTCCCACCGGCCCACTACCGCCGGCGCAAAGGGTGGTGAACGCCCTTGAGCGCGTTGGCCCCATCCGGATAGGCTGCCGCCCATGGCAAAGGGCAAAGCGGGTTTCCCCAAGGCGTTTCCCAAAGGCGATTACGACGTCGAGTACGTGGTTCGCGAGAGCGGGAGCGACGCCATCGTCGCGCTCCACTGGATGAAGGCCGGGATGACGCGCCTCTCCAAAGACGAGCCGAAGGGCGTGGAGATCGCGCTCCCCGAGCCGCAGGAGCATCCGCGCCTCACCCGCGGCCTCGCCCCCACGGTGGAGGGCACCTTCGTCTTCCATCCCAACGATCGCAGCATTCGCCTCTGCGATCGGAGCGGCGCCGTCCGCGCCACCTGCCAAACGCCCTTCCTCGACAAAGTCGTGACCTTCCTCGGTCACCCCACGAGGCCTGAAGTCGTCTTCGTTTGGGACGAGCGCGACGCCGGCGTCGCCACCACGGCACGCATCTATCGCCTCTCGGCCGGCGACATGCTCGAAGGCAAAGCACCGACGCTCCTCGCCGAGCGCCCTTATCGACCCACGATTGCCTTCGACGACGCGGGCGCGCTCGTCGCCGTCGACTCCGGCACCATCTTCACCTTCGAGCCCGGCAGTACCACGCCGCAGGCCACCTCGATCCAACTCCCCAACGGTGCTCCCGTCGTCGCCGCCAAGCTCTCCGCCTCGGGTGATCGGCTCGTCCTGCAGGAGAGCCCCATGGGCGGAGAGCTCGTCATCCTCGATCGCAACGGCGCCTTGATCCGCAGGCTCCCCGGCCTCATCGCCGAGCGCACCGCGCTCATCGAAGCTGGACGCACCCTCGCGCTCACCGCCCAGCTCGCCAAATCCCGCACCGGCTCCGCATCCTACGTCCAGTGGCCCGACCCGCGCATGCTCGAGTCCTACGTCGCGCTCCTCGATGTCGACAGCGGCCAAGTCCGCGGCCTCGCGCCCCGCTCGGCCGGCAGGACGACCTCTTTCGTGATCATCGAGAACGAGCTCCTCGTCGTCGCGAGCTACGGCCGCTCCCGCAAGATCGAGCTCCTGCCGTGGAGCGCGCTGACCCCGTAACCGCGAGCGTCGTTTGGTGAAGGTGCTTTGCCTGAGCATGCCTCGAAAGCGCACGCTCGGGCGCATGGCTCAAAACGACCGCAGCACCCGAATCCGATCCCGCGTCGACCGCCGCGAAACATCGGTGTCGGGCGCGAAGCTCTCGAACGCATGCGGCACACCGGGGTGCACGTGCAGCTCGGTGGGGACGCCGGCGCGGCTGAGGCGCCTTGCATATTCGATGTCTTCGTCACGGAAGATGTCGAGCTCGCCGACCTCGATGTACGCCTTCGGCAGCCCCGCGAGGCTCGTCGCGCGGGCCGGCGCGCCATAAGGCGAGACACCCTCTTTGCCCGCGGAGGCACCGAGGAGCGCGCTCCACCCGGTCACGTTGTCGTCGTAGGTCCAAACGGCGAAGGGCGCGATCTCGGGATCGGCCGTCGTCGTGCGATCGTCGAGCATCGGATAAATCAGAATCTGCCTTGCCAGCTTGGGCCCGCCCCGATCGCGGGCCACGAGCGCCGTCGCCGCCGCGAGCCCTCCACCCGCGCTGTCGCCCATGACCGCGATCCGCGCCGGATCCGCGTAGAGCTCGCGCGCGTGCTCGGTGAGCCAGGCGAGGCCGGCATAACAGTCCTCCACCGGCGTCGGGTGCGGATGCTCCGGCGCCAGGCGATAATCGACCGCGAGCAGGGGAACACCGCTCTGCGATACATACCGTTTCAGGGTCGCATCATAGAGATCCACGCTGCCGAGGATCATCCCTCCACCATGGATGTAGAGCGCCGCCGAGCCGGGAGAGGATCCTTGTTTCGCATACCACCGCAGGGGGACCTTGGCGCCGTCGTGACCCGTGGTGGTGAAGTCCTTGGTGATGACGTCGCTCGGGATCGGCTGGAGCGCGCCAATCAAGCTCAACGTCCCTTCGGCGCGCTGGCGCCGCGTCTTCCAATCGCCCGGCGGGGCCGGCGGGATCTCGCTCGCGCCGGCGAAGAGCTTTTGCAGGACGGCGGCGACCTCGGGATCGAGCGTGAGAGCCATGAATACCTCCTTCAATCGAGTGATCGGTGGGTGCTGCGCGTGGTGGATCAGCGAGCGTCTCGCTCCTCGGTGTGGCCGGCCCGGATCGTGGCCACGAGACTGGGATCGGCGAGCGTCGACAGATCGCCCAAAGCATCGTCCCCGGCGCCTTCGGCGAGCTTGCGGAGAATGCGGCGCATCAGCTTCCCCGAACGGGTCTTGGGGAGCGCCGGCACGATCTGCAAACGATCGATCTTGGCGTGCGCGCCGATGCGCTCGCGGCACACGCGATCGAGATCCTCGATGCGCACCTCCGCGCCGCCGCGCGCCACCACGAAGGCCTGAATGCCTTGGCCCTTTCGCTCGTGCGGATACCCCACCACCGCGGCCTCGGTGACCGCGGCGGCCAGCGTGAGCGCGGCCTCGATCTCCGCCGTCCCGATGCGGTGCCCGCTCACGTTGAGCACGTCGTCGACACGCCCGGTGATGAAGAGATATCCATCCTCGTCGCGCCGGCACCCATCGCCGGTGAAGTAGGCACCGGGGACGTCGCTGAAATACGTGGCCACGAAGCGTGGATGATCACCCCACACCGTACGTGCTTGACCGGGCCAAGGCCGGTCGAGGCACAAGCGCCCTTCGGCCGGCCCTTCGAGCGGGGTACCGTCGGGCCCGCGCACGGACGGCGCGATGCCCGGCAACGGGAGCGTCGCCGAGCCCGGTTTGGCCGGCGTTGCGGGCGCGACGGGGCTGATGGCGATTCCACCGGTCTCCGTCTGCCACCACGTGTCGACGATGGCACAACGGCCCTCGCCGACGACCTCGTGGTACCAGCGCCACGTGCTCTCGTCGATCGGCTCACCCACGCTCCCGAGCACGCGAAGGGAGCTGCGATCGAAGCGCTTCACGTGATCGTCCCCGGCCGCCGCCAGCGTGCGCAGCGCGGTGGGCGCGCCGTAAAAGATGGTGATGCGGTGTCGCTCCACCATCTCCCAATAGCGGCTCGCGTCGGGATGGGTCGGCGTCGACTCGAACAACAGCGTCGTCGCGCCGTTCGCCAGCGGGCCATAGACGATGTAGCTGTGGCCCGTGATCCAACCCACGTCGGCCACGCACGCATAGACGTCGTCCTCGCGGAGATCGAAGACGGTGGCGTGCGTGTAGCTCGCGTACGTCGCATATCCTCCCGTGGTGTGCACGAGCCCTTTGGGCCGGCCCGTCGAGCCCGAGGTATAGAGAATGAAGAGCGGGTGCTCGGCCTCGACGATCACCGGCGCGTGCGGCGCCGCGCCCGCCCTCTCCAGCGCTTCGTGCCACCACACGTCGCGCCCCGGGACGAAGGGCACCGGGTCCTTCGTCCGCTGGAACACGAGCTGATGGCGCACCCCGCCCGTCGCCGCGCAGGCCGCGTCGGAGATGGCTTTGAGCGAGATGCGTTTGCCGCCGCGCATGGCCACGTTCTGCGTGATCACCAAGGACGCGCCGCTGTCGCGGATGCGATCGGCGAGCGCCGCCGCCGAAAAACCGCCGAACACGACCGAATGCACGGCGCCGAGGCGGGCGCAGGCCAGCATGGCAATCACCGCTTCAGGCACCATCCCCATGTAGATGATCACCCGATCGTCTCTCCCCACGCCGAGCGCCGCGAGCGCGTGCGCGGCGCGCTGCACGAGCGCGTGGAGCTCGGCATATCGAATGCGCCGCACCTCGCCGGGCTGGTCTCCTTCCCAGAGCAGCGCCACCTTGTCGGCGCGCGCGGGCAGGTGCCTATCGACGCACGACTCCGTGATGTTGAGAAGGCCATCGGCGAACCAGGTGAGCGGCCGCTCGGCGATGGTGTCGAATCCGCCCTCGAGCCCGCGTGTCGGCGGCGTGCGCCAAGCGATCTGCCGGCGCGCCACGTCGAGCCAGAATCCATCGGGATCGGCGGCCGCCTCCCGCGAGGTCGCGTGGAGGCGATCGAGATCCGTGATCGGGGTTTGGGCCCCGTCGCGGACGCGCGGTGGAACGTCGTAGATCATCGTGGCTCCGGATCAGGCGGCGGACGCTTCGATGGTTTTCCCCGGATCGCTCTCGGCCCGATCGAGCACGAAGCCATCGTATCCGGCGCGGGCCACGGCATCACATTTGACGCGATAGGCGCCCACGCCGCCCACATAAGGCATGAAGACCCGCGGCTTCCCCGGGACGTTCGCGCCCATGTACCAAGATGCGGCCTTGGGATAGAGGGTGTAATGGGCGACCTCGTTGACGTGATCGACCCACGCGTCCTCGGCTTCGAGCCTGGCCTCGATGCGATCGAGCCCGCGCGCGCGGAGGTGAGCGAGGCAGTCGGCGATCCAATCCACGTGCTGCTCGATCGAGACCACCATGTTGCTCAGCACGGACGGGCTCCCCGGCCCCGTGACGGTGAAGAGATTGGGAAAGCCAGAGACCGCGAGCCCCAGATAGCTCCGCGGCCCCGCGGCCCATTTGTCACGCAGCAATTGCCCGCCGCGACCGCGGATATCCATGCCGAGGAGCGCCCCCGTCATGGCGTCGAACCCCGTCGCGAAGACGATGGCGTCGACCTCGTATTCCTTGCCTCCGGTGCGGAGCCCCCGCTCGGTGATCTCCTCGATGGGCGCGTCCTTGATGTCGACGAGCGTGACGTTCTCGCGATTGAAGGTCTGGTAATAGCGCGTGTCGACACAGATGCGCTTCGTGCCGATGGGGTGGTCCTTGGGACAGAGCAGCTCGGCGACGGCCGGATTCTTCACGATGGAGCGAATCTGCTCGTGGACGAACGCGGCCGCCGTGGCGTTCGCGTCCTCGTTCGACATGAGATCTCCGAACGAGTACATGAAGCTCGGCCCGCCCCGCTCCCAGCGCTGTTGGTATTCGCGGCGTCGATCCTCGTCGCCGAGCACGAGCGCGGAGGGAGGCGGATCGCCGTAGTCCACGCCGCCGGCCGACATCCGCCCGCGCGCGCGGTGCTCGGCGAAGTTGTCTTTGTATTGCTCCTGCTCCGCCCCCTCGAGCGGCCGATTCTGCGCGGGGACGCTGAAATTGGCCGTCCGTTGGAACACGTGAACGTGCTTGGCCGCGTCGGCGATGACCGGAATGGATTGGATGGCCGACGAGCCGGTGCCGATCACCGCCACCCGCCGGCCCGTGAAATCGACGCCTTCATGCGGCCAGCGGCCGGTGTGGTAGGTCGCGCCGCGGAACCGATCGAGGCCTTTGAAGTCGGGGATTCGCGACGCCGAGAGGCAGCCGGTCGCCATGACGACCCAGCGCGCCTCGACGTCGTCTCCGCGGTTGGTCTCGATACGCCACGTGCGGGCGTTCTCGTCGTACGTCACGCGCTCCACGCGGGTGTCGAGCTGGATGTCGCGGTGGAGGTCGAAGCGATCGGCGACGTGGTTCAGATAACGCAGGATCTCGGGCTGCGTCGGATAACGCTCGGTCCAGCTCCAACTGCGCTGGAGCTCGTCGGAGAACGAATACGAATAATCGAGGCTCTCGACGTCGCAGCGCGCGCCCGGATAACGGTTCCAGTACCAGGTGCCGCCGACGCCCGCGCCGGCCTCGAACACGCGCGCTCTCAGGCCGAGCTGCCGGGCTCGATGGAGCATGTACAAGCCGGCGAACCCCGCGCCGACGATGACCAGGTCCGACTGGGTGGGCTTCGACATGGGCATACCTCCTCACGCGAGCTTCGCGTCTGCGTGGAACCGAAAGGCCGTGCGCGCACCACGCGCAGCCTTCCGTGCTTTCACGGAGGAGGTTGGGCGATCGCTCGCGCGCCGTCTTGAACGCGAGCCCACCCGTTTTTGAACAACCCTGCTGACGCGCCGGGCCGTCGCGCCGCGTCGGGAGGCCGTACGCTCGGCTGCAAAATCGCGCACATCTCTCGGTTCAGCGCGGTCGTTGACCCCGTTTGACGAGGTTTGACTTGGCCTGTCGCCGGAGGCGCGCGAGCATGCGGGCTCACTCATCGAGCGGAGGATCGAAGCGTGGCGAAGAAGAACGTCGAAAAGGCCGGCAACGCGGGCAAAGCAGAGACGGGGGCCGTGCCCTTCGATCCGGCGAGATACGCGGGCGCGATCGCGAAGATCGAGGCCCTCGCGCGCAAGGCCGGATTCACCTTGCCGCCCGGCGCTTCGGAGAAGGCCATCGCCAAGGCCGAAGCCAAGCTCGGCGTCACCTTCCCCCACGAGGTGCGGGCCTATTATCTCGCGCACGACGGCGGCCCGGACGAAGTGCCCATGTTCAACGGCCGTGCCCTGCTGGGCCTCGAGGGCATGCTCCATCAATGGGGGGTGTGGAAAGAGGTCATGGAGGAGGTCGGCGACGAGAACGACGACAGCGTCGAGCCAGACCCGGGCGTTCAACAGAAATGGTGGATCCCCGAGTGGATCCCCGTCACCATGGATTTCGGCGGCAACAACGAGATGATCGATCTCGCCCCCGCAAAGCGCGGCAAGGTCGGCCAAGTCATCTGCGTCTGGCACGACGACGACTCGCGCACCGTCGACGGCGAGGATTTCCTCTCGTGGCTCCAGGAGCAAACCTGGGGTGACGGCGAAGCGGCCGCCGCGGACGACGACGATGAGGACGACGAGGACGAGGACGACGAAGACGAGGACGACGAGAGCGACGACGAAGAGAGCGATGACGAGGGGAGCGACGACGAAGAGAGCGGCGTCGCGGAGGCGGCCTACGACGCGACGGTTCCCTCTCCCAAAGCCTTGGCGCCCTCGAAGGGGAAGGCCGGCAAATACGTATTCCTCTTCCAGCTCGGCAAAGGGGCCAAGGTCGGCGACGAGCGTGTTCCCGCGGCGTTCACGACCTCTCCCTGTTACTTCTATCGTGATGATCAAAAGGCCCTCGCCAAACACCTCAGCGCCATCGACGAGCCGGACGTCGACGAGGACGAAGGGGAGCTGACCTTCTCCGCCATCGAGGCCTTCATCGAAGAGCACAACCTTCGTCGCCAGCTCTACACCGACGCCGAGGCCGAGACGGACGAAGAGTATTCGGAGAGCCACGGCTTCCACGCCGGCGCGACGTACGAAGAGGCGAAAGCCGCCCTCGCGCGCGGCGGCTTCCGCGTCGTCGATCTGATGGATCCTCCCGGTGTCGCGCGTGATATCGCCGATCTCGCGCGCCGGCTCGACATGGCCTCCCTCGATCTCGTGATCGACGGCCTCGCGCCGGACGCCGAGAGCCTCGGCGATCAAGCGGACGGGGCCGGCCGGATCATCGCCGCCGCGTTTGCGCGCGACGGCGCCGCCGCGCTCACGGAGGCCATCAAGATCGCCGCGCCCGCGTGGACCGACGGCGAGCGCGATCGACTGCTCCTCATCGCCGGACACACCGGGCGCGCCTACGCGCTCGAGGCCGACGACGACGCGGCCGCCCTCGCCGGCGTGCGCAAGCTCATCGCCGCCATCCCGCCCACGAACAACGCCGCCGTGCGCAAGCACCTTCAAGCGTGGGAGCTCGGCGGCGCCGGCGCCCCGGCCGAGAAGGCCAAGCCCAAGAAGCGCTGATCACGTATCCCAGGCAACGACGATGATGGCTTTGGCGAACCCCCTCTTCGCCAAAGCCATCATCGGATCGCCTCGAGCCTCACTCGCTCTCCTCGCGACTCGCCACCATCGCGGATCGCCGCGTCCCGGCACCCGGCCGGTTCCGTGTCTCACGATGTCGGCGCCCGCCCCGCATCGGACGTCCGTACCGCCTGCTCTCGCTACTTCGGATCTCCCGCGAAGCACTCTCCCTCACCGCGGAAATGCCCCACGGTGCGCGAGAGATCGCTGACGAAGGCCCGCAGATCGTCGACGTCGCCGGCCGCGCCCGTCCCATACGCTCCGTCCGCAGGATCGATGTCGGTGAGCTTCACCGCCCCGAGCTCCTCCAGCGTGATCTCGCCGTCGTCGTTCTTGTCCGCCGCCGCGATGGCATTGAAGCGGACCTTGGCATTCGCGGCCTGGAGATCGTCGTAATAGAGATGATCTCCGTGGATCGTCAGCTCCACCTGATCCGTCCCGCCGTTGGTGACGAGCACGCCGAACGTCTCTTTGCCGTCCTTGTCGCCCTTGCAGTCGTTGTACGCGGTCGCGAGATCGAAGCCCCATTTGTAGGTCTTCTTGATCGCATCCTTCGTGGCCTCGGCCTCGACGTACACGGAGTAGCCCTTCTCCTTCATCATGGTGAGATCCGCGTCGGTGGCGCCGTCACCGAGCGTGGTCGCGTCGTCGGCCGGCGCGATCTGATAGCTGACCTTGGTCCAGGCCTTGGCCTCCAGATCGCGGAAGGTCTCGATGGCCTTCACGCCCGGCGAGACATGGTTGATGAGCTTCGAGCCCGTCATCTCGGCGCCGACCAGGCCGGCCTCGTCGGCGATCTCGATCTTCCCGATCACCACGAGGAACTTCGAATAATGAACGCTCCACCCATCGGCGAACACCGAGCTCGGGATCTCTTTCTCGATGTACTCCTCACCCCAGCTCGAAAATTCGACGTTCCCCTGCCCACCACCACCGCAGCCGGCGAGCGCGAGGCCCGCCGCCGCGATGGCACACCATCGCTTCATCATCGTCGTCTCCTTCAGTTGACGCCGTAGCTGAACACCACCGCGGACCCTTTTTTCAGGCCACGCACGAAACCTTTGAATGCTTCCTCGTCGGGCGTGAGCTCGACGGGTGTCCCATCGGTGCTCTCCGGCACCTCGTCGAACTCCGATTGATCGAGCCACACACTGGGCTTGATGTGCACCGTCACCGTCCCATTGGCCTCGACGTCGATCTCGTCCTCGTCGAACGCGCACCCATCGAGCTTGGGCTCACCATACGAATCGAGCGTGTCCGCGAGCGCGCCGGCCGCCCGAAAGACACGCGTCATCGAGTCTTTCTTGGCCTCGCCTTCGAGCAGTACCACGTAGTCTCCGAGCGTGGATGCAGCCGATCCCGTGGGCTTGTCGCCGAAGACGAAGCGACCCGATCGGAAGATGCCGCTCGTGCCCTCGCCCGCGGGCAAATCGGCATCACCGAGCGCCAGATCGACCGAGGACGGCGTGAGCATCTGCCCCATGGCATTGCCCGTTTGGTAATGCCCGGGATGCGCGTGCGCGCTGCGCAGGAGGAAGTCGCCGAGGTGGAGCCGCGGCGGGAGGCCCGCCGAGAAGATCGGCGCTCCATCGAAGTAGTAGAGCGCGCCCACCGAGATCGCGACCTTCTGCAATTGAATCGACCAGCCATAAGCATTGGTGAAGGGCGCCTTCACCCCGTCGTCGGCCACGATGCGTGTCTTCAACGTCACCCGAATGCCGGTCGTGGAATCGCTCCCGCACGCGGAGAGCGCCGCGCCCGTGGAAAGGGCGAGCGCGGAGAGCGCGACGGTGCCGGCGGCGATGAGGCCGAGTCGGCGAAGGAATCGAAACGGCATGATGCACCTCGTTACAGATGAACGGAAAACGAGACGAGAACCGTGCGCGGCGCGCCGGCGGTCACGTGCCGGACGGGGATGAGCGACGGTGTGGCGCCGCGCACCCAGCTCGAGGCATAAGTGAACTGGCCGTCGTACCACTTGGCATCGAGCACGTTGAACATGTCCGCTCGGATCTCCGCCTCCTTGAAGCGCAGGCCCAGCGACGCATCGGCGAGGAAGACCTCTTGTCCCGTCTCCCCATAAGGCAGGGGACGCACCCCCAAGAACGTGAGCCCCACGCCCACGCGACCCACCAAATCACGATCCCAAAACCGCGCGATCCGCGGCGTGAGCGAGAGATCGGATCGGGCCACGAGCTGAGGCACGTAAGGCACGAGATCACCGGCGTGATACGTGGCGTCCGAGGCGGTGAACGAAGCGCGCGTGTACGTGACGCTGGCCGTCTGCGTGATCCACGGGCGCGGGCGGAGCGTGAGATCGAGCGCGAATCCCGTGCGCTGCGTGGCGGGGACAGGCTCGTTGCGCACGGTCGCTTGATCGAAGACCAGGTCTCCGTCGAGCCGAGTGTGGAACACGGCCGCCGTCGCCTCGATGCCGCGCCCATCGCCGTAGCGCAGGCCCGCCTCGAAGGCGCGTACGGTGGTGAAGGGCGTGCGCTCGCCGTCCCCCAAGCTCCGCGCCTGCGGTGAGCGGAAGCCGTCTCCATAGCTCGCCAAGACGTGCAATCCGGGGAGCGTCACCACATCGATGGTGGCTTTACCGCCGATGTGCGCGCCGAGCGCGGAGCGAGCGGCGCCGGCGGCATCGTCGACGCGATCCTCCGTGCCATAGGAGAGCCCATCGACGCGCAGCCCGCCACGGATCACCGCGCGCTTCAAGATCTTCAGCGACGCATCGAGATACCCCGCGATGTCGGTGGCGCGCACGGACGCGTCGACCAGCGTCTTCGTCGTCTTGTCGTTCACGCCCGCGAGCCGCCGCTGCGATTGCTCGATCCAATCGTTGCGAGCGCTCACCCCACCTTCGATGGCCGCGTCCTCGTCGGCGAAGATGCGGAAGGCGCGCCGGTACGAGCCGGTCATCCCGATGGTGAAGGAGTTGTTGATCTGTTGGGTCGAGTCGCCGTTGATGGAGTCTTCGAGATAGCCCGTGAAGTTCGAGCGGAGCCGCAGGCTCCGGGCCACGAAGTACGGCGCGATGGACCAGCGCGATTTCTCGGCGTCGTCCTGACTGCCAATCTCCGCGACCACCTGATGCCGCGTCGACTCGCCCCCTTGTTTGGGGTCGTAGGTGGCGAAGCGATCGACTTTGCCCGACTCGATGTCGCTCAGGAGCAACACGCCCGCGGAGTCGAAGCGGGCATTGTAGGTCGAGGCCATGACGCGGAGTCGGGCCGCGCTTCCCACGTCGAAGACGGCCTGTCCCACGGCGGCCGTGCGGCGCGCGGCGCGGGCCGGGCCGAAGCCGTCGGTGCTCTCGTATTCGAAGGCGGCGAACGTCTCTTCGGGCGCGTTCGCGGGGTGATATCCCATGAAGACGCGCCGCTCTCCAAACGTGCCCACGCCGAGCGAGGCCGTGACGCCGGGCTCGGCATAACCCAGATCGAAGCGGAGGGTGCCGGCGACCGCGAAATCGCCTTGCCTTGGATCGAACGGGCCCGGCTGGGCGCGAATCTGCTTCACCACCTCGGGCATGACGAAATGCAAGTCGGCATATCCCTGCCCATGAACGTTGGAGACCTCGTTCACGGGCGCGCCCGCGACCCAAATCTCCACGTCCTGCCCGTGCACCGCGTCGAAGCCGCGGAGGAAGATCTGATGGGCTTTGCCCTGCCCGCTGTGCTGCGTGACGAAGACGCCCGGCACCACCAAGAGCAGATCGCTCGCCGTCCGATGGGGCGCGGCGCGAATCTGATCCTGCTTGCGCACGGTCTCACCCGCGCTCCGCGGCGGCGCTTCGCCCGCGACGCGAACCTCCAAAGGCTTCTCCGGCGGAGGTGCCTTGTTCGCGGTTTCCGGCGGTGAGACTGGCTCGCTCGCGGGAGGCGGGGGCGGAGGGGGTGGAGGCGGCGCCGGCGCGACCCCTTTGAAGCGGACGATGCCGCGAATCTTGGCGCGCACCGGGTTGCCTTTGGCATCTTTCGCGGGCGCGAACGTCCAACGTGCGGCCGTCGCGATGGCGGCGGCGTCGAGCTCGGGATCGAGGCTCGCTTCCAATTCGACACCGGCCACTGCACCATCGGTGTTCACGACGAACACCACCGGAACGACGATGTCGTGTGTCGTCGTCGCATGACCCGGAGGCCACTCGGCGGCCGGCGTGCTCTTCGGCACCGGCGAGACCACGTCGTGCGCGCTCGCCGTCGCAGGCTGCACGGCGACCACCGCGAACGCCGCGCCCCATGCGAGATGCCGAAGAAAACCCGGAGAATTCATCGTCGTGCTACGAAGTGTACCGTTCGTAACACGGCGCCGTCTCCTCGTCACCATTCATACGATCGGCCCCTGCGCATGGTTCCTCCCGGACGCAGTCGAGCTTCGGCAAATCATGGTCAATCGCTGCCGTTGCCTCGCGTGCGCGTGTGCGCGCCTCGCGTGCGCGGGCGCGCGCGATTGCGATCGTGACGAGGTCAGCGGAGATCGTAGGCCGCGCCGATGGAGATGATGGTGTCCTCGCGATGCACGCCGCGCAGGGCTTGGAGCGCGGGGAAGCGCGCACCGACGATGAGCACCAGATCGGATATCGGGCTCACCACGATCTCCGGTGACACGTAACCGATGAAGCCGCCCGCGTTCGGGTCGGACATGCGATCGGTCACCGCGCTGCTCTCGAGCCGGCCATCGAGGCCGAGGCGCGTGGCGATCGCGCGGTGCGGTTGATATTGCAGGCTCACCGAGGTGCGGAGCGCATCGCAGGCGTGCGCGCCGTCGCGCACCGCGAAGGGCACGAAGAACGTCGCGCTCGCATAGAAGAACCATGGTCCGCGCCGTAGATCGTAGGACGCTCCCGCGAGCGGCGTCACCGAGCTGCCGCCCGGTTGGAGCGCCGCCGAGAGTGGCATTCCATCAGCACCCTTTTGCACCGGCGCGCTCGGCAAACGCAGGCCGCCCACGAGCGCGAGCCCATGCGCGAAGGGCCCGCGTTGTCCGCGCCACACGAAGCCTTTGGCCCGGAGATCCACGTCACCCGGTGTCCAAGCATTCGATCGCGATCCATCGATGTGCGCCGCTTCGCGATGGAGGAGCGGCACCGAGAGCGTGAGGAAGAGCGAGGCCAGCGGCGCATACGCGAGGCCCAGATCGAGCCGCTGCTCGTGCAGATCGACGCGCGCCTCACCGGCGCCGGTGCTGGCCCCGCCGGCGCGGAAATCACCGGAGATGCGGAGCCGCCCGGCATACGGCTTCTCGGTGCCGCTCACGTTGAGCGTCGGATCGCCCGCGCCGCAGACGGCGCACGCCGCGGCCGGCGTTGCGTGGATCAGGATCGTCAGGGCGGCTGCACCGGCGCCGAGGGCTCGCCAAGGAATCACCTGAATCATGTTGCATGGAAGGCCCCTCTGGTTCGAGCCGATCGCTGCGTCATCGACTGGAGGCGCGCCGCGCGTGAGACCCGCGACATCTTGTCGCGCACGGCTCAGCGCTCCGCGAACTATGCTCGTGCCCTGCTTCGACGCCGAGGAGGTGTCTTCATGCTCACGCGAACGGTTGCATCCTTGATGGGGGCTCTCCTTGGCATCGCTGCGCTCGCTGCCTGCGGCTCGGACGGTGCCGCGACGGGCGGCGGCGGCACCGCGTCGACCTCGAGCGGCGGCGCACCGTCGACGTCGAGCAGCGGCGGCGCGCCCACGACCTCGAGCACCGGCGGCGGCACGCCGAGCGCGCAGGACGTGGAGATTTCCTTCGAGGCTCACGTCGGCGACAAGACGTTCTCCTGCGCCGATACCTACGATGGGCTCGGCACCGCGGGCACGCAGGTGAAGCTCACCGACTTCCGCTTCTACGTGCACGACGTGCGGCTCTTGAAGGCCGGCGGCGGTGAAGAGCAGGTTACGTTGAAGCAGGACGGCGTGTGGCAACATGAAGACCTCGTCCTCCTCGATTTCGAGGACAAGAGCGGTGCTTGCGCCAATGGCACCGCCGAGGTGAACCATCGAATCGTGGGCACCGTCCCCGCGGGCGCTTATGAAGGCGTGGCCTTCAAGATCGGTGTCCCCGAGGCCCTCAATCACGCCGACGCGGCCACCGCGCCTTCGCCGCTCAACCTGTCGGGCCTCTTCTGGAGCTGGCAAGGAGGTTACAAATTCCTCCGTATCGACGGCGTGCCCACGGGCGCGACGCCCTTCAACATGCACCTCGGGAGCACGGGCTGCACCGGCGAGCCGTCGATGGGCGACGCGGTGATCTGCACGCACCCCAACGTGGCCGAGGTCGTGCTGAGCGGGTTCGACGCGGGGAAGAATGCGATCGTCTTCGATTATGCGGCGCTCGTCGGCGACAGCGATCTCTCCGTGAACGGTGGCGGCGCGCCCGGCTGCATGTCGGGCGACACCGATCCCGAGTGCGGCCCCGTCTTCACGCGGCTCGGCCTCGACCTCGCGACCGGCATGCCCGCAGGGAACCAAGCGGTCTTCACGGTGAAGTGAACATGCTCCTCTCCGATGCGCGCGCGTCGCTCCTCGTGGTCGCGGGCCTCTTTGCGCTCGTCGCCGGCTGCGGCGGCGACCCGACGTCGCCCTCCGGCGCGGGCGGCGGGGGCGGGCAGGGAACCGGCGGCGGTGCTGCGACGTATGATTGGGGATTGCCACCCGGAGTCCCGCTCCCGAGCGTCCCCGCCGACAACCCCATGTCCACCGTGAAGGTCGAGCTCGGCCGAAGGCTCTTTTACGACAAGCGCCTTTCGGCGAACCAAACGCAGTCTTGTGCCTCGTGCCACAAGCAGGACCTCGCCTTCACGGACGGCGCCCCGGTGGCCCTCGGATCCACGGGCGAGCACACGCCCCGCGGCTCCATGAGCCTCGCCAACGTGGCTTATCTGACCGCGCTCACGTGGGGCAATCCCATCCTCGATTCGCTCGAGGAGCAGGCGCTGATTCCCATGTTCGGCGAGACCCCGCCCGAGCTCGGCCTCGCCGGCAAAGAGGGAGAGATGCTGGACCGGCTCTCGGCCGAGCCCGTGTATCAAGACCTCTTCCCCCGCGCCTTCCCCGAGGCCGAGGGGCCCATTTCCCTCGACCACGTGCTGAAGGCCATCGCCGCCTTCGAGCGGAGCATCCTCTCGTTCCGCTCACCGTACGATCGCTATACCTACCTGGGCGACCCGACGGGCATGTCGGAGGCGGCGCTCCGCGGGAAGGACCTCTTCTTTTCGGAGCAGCTCGAGTGCTTCCACTGCCATGGTGGATTCAACTTCTCCGACTCCGTGGCCCACGCCGGGACGACCATCAAAGAGGTGATGTTCCACAACACCGGCCTTTACGACATCGATGGTCTCGGCGGCTATCCCGCGCCCAACACGGGCATTCACGAGATCACCGGCCTCGCCTCCGACATGGGCCGATTCCGCGCGCCGACGCTGCGCAACGTGGCCATCACGGGGCCTTACACGCACGACGGCACCGTGGCCACGCTGGCCGAGATGCTCGACAATTACGCGCAGGGTGGGCGCGTCATCGCGTCCGGGCCCTTCGCCGGCGACGGCACCAAGAACCCGTACAAGAGCGAGCTCATCACGGGCTTTTCGCTCACCGATGCCGAGCGCGCCGACGTCATCGCGTTCCTCGAAAGTCTCACCGATCATGAACTCCTGACCGATCCGAGGTACGCTGATCCATGGGCACCATGAAGCTTCGCCGGCGTTTCTTCACCCTCCTCGCGCTCGTCCCGCTCGCTTCCGTCGCCATTTACGGCGGCGCCTGCGGTCACTCTGACGATGTCTCCTTCGAGGTGGATCGCGTCCTCTACGAAGGTGAGACTTCGGACGAGCCGCTCCTCACGCTCCTCGCCAGCAAGGATTCGGCGGAGGAAGGGAAGGGTGTCGTCTTCGATGCTCCCGCGGTGACCGAGCCTCTCTGGGCCTGGACGCCGCCGACGTTCGAGTGGCACGTCGCCGGCGCCACCAGCGAGGTTGCGCCGGCCGCGCCTGCGCCGCGCCGCCATGCTTCCGGAAGCGGACTGTTCGGTCCAATTCGCGCCGCCCACGCGCACGGGGCACCGCTCAACGGACAGGCCTATTTCCTGGTCTTCTCCTCGCCCACGCAATCGCTCCTCGGTGTCTTCACCACCAAGCTCGAATACACCCCTTCGCAGGAAGATTGGACGCTCCTCGGCGAAGCGGCCCAACCCATCACGGTCAACGTGCTGAGCGGCATCTTCTCCGACAGCGAGCTGGCCGAAGGCGGCGGCCCCTTCCTCGGCACGCCGCTGACGTTCTCGATTGCCGCGCAGTGATTGGCGACGAGGCACATCGCTGGACCACGGAGGGTGATCCAGCGATGCGGCTCGTACGTAGCACTCCGGCCTCGGTCCGAGGGTGACCTCCGCACCCCCGGGCTGGGGCTCGTCATGCCATGTCGCGTGATATGGACTCTGGCGGCGTGAGGCACGTGCCGGCCAAGACATTCATCCTGCGATGAGCGTGTCGTGAGGCTGCGAGCGCGGCCCCTTTGCTTTCCCATCTTCCAGGAGGGAAAGCGATCCATCGATCTTCTTGGCGCCTCGGCCTCGCCTCCGGGGCCGTCATCGTTTACGAGAGAGGCCCCTCACCCTCTCGCCTGTCGATGGATCTCGGAATGACGACCCTCCGCGCTCGATACCTCGCTTCCCGACTCGGGCTCTTGATCTCGCTCTCGGTGCTCGGCTGCGCCGCCGAGGCGCCGGCGCCGCAGCATCCGGGACACGAGGGGCATGCGCATCATCATCCTGGGCATGATGCGGCGCCGGCCGTGCACGAGGCGCCGGCGGGCGGCGTCGATGCGCAGCTCGCGGAGGTGGCGCGGGTGCATGGTGGGGCCGGGCCGTGGGCCGTGGCGGGATATCGGATGGGGCGACATGCATTGAAGAAGCTCGGGCTTTCGCCGCAGAGCTTCGATCTGGAGGTGATTCATCACACGCCCCAGAAGGTGCAATTCTCCTGTATCGCCGACGGCGCTTCCGCGGCCACGGGCGCGAGCGTGGGAAAGCTCAATCTACGTCTCGCCGAAGCGGACGACGCCCATGTGGCCACCACGTACCGGAACAAGGCCACCGGAGCGATGGTGACGTTGCGGCCGTCGGCGGCCTTCCGCGCGCGGTTTCAAGACGTGCCTCGCGGAGAGCTTCCCGCGGCGGGGCGGGTGGTGATCACGCTGCCGGACGCGGAGATCTTCGAAGAGGTGCCCTGACGATCGCGTGAGAGGCGATATCGCATCACGATGCTGGCAGGCCAGCGCTGATCGCGAGCGCCCCCAACCGCCGCTCGATCAAATGCGGGTCAAGCCACCGTCGACGACGATCTCTTCGCCGGTGAGGAACGACGAGTCGTCGCTGGCGAGGAAGAGCGCGACGCGGGCGATCTCTTCGGGCGCGGCCAAACGATGCTGCGGGATGCGGGCGACGAGGGCGTCTTTCGTCGCGGTGGTGACCTCGGCCGAGAGGCCCGATTTCTCGATGATGCCGCTGTCCGTGGGGCCGGGGCAGACGGCGTTGACGCGGATGCCGCGGTCCGCGAGCTCGGCGGCGGCGGTGCGCGCGATCGAGGAGAGGGCCGCTTTGGAGGCGCCGTACGCGGCCGCGCTGAACGAGGCGCGGAGGCCGGTGATCGAGGTGTTGAAGACGATGGTGCTGCCCCGCCGCATCCGCGGGACGGCGGCGCGGAGCGCGAGCCAAGGGCCCTTCACGTTGACCCGAAAGCTCTCGTCGAAGTCGGCCTCGTCGACGGTGGTGAGGTCGCCCATGCGCACGATGCCGGCGTTGAGGAAGAGCACGTCGAGCGCGCCGTAGTCCCGCTCCACCCGCTCGAACAGGTCTCGAATCTGCGCGGGATCGCTGGCATCGGAGCGCACCACCTCGGCGACGCCGGCGAGCTCCACGCGCGCTCGCTCCACGGTCGCCGGGTTCTGCCCCGTGACCACGACGCGCGCGCCTTCGCGATGAAACAGCTTCGCGGCCGCAAAGCCGATGCCGCTGGTTCCCCCGGTGATGACGGCGACTTTGCCTTCGAGCTTCTTGTTCATGGACGTGTCTACTTTCTGGACCATTTGGTCCAAGATTGGTCGAGAAAAAGGCCCAGCGCCGGTGGGCGGTGGGCGATGTTTCAATCCAGCGCGGCGAGCGTCACGTTGACGATGTCGCGGAGCGCGGGTGATTTCGGATCGGCGGTGGCCGAGACGCGGAGACCTTGGAGCGCGGCGAGGAGGAAGCGGGCGAGGGCGCGGGCGTCCTTGGCGCGGGCGATCTCACCCTCTTCCCGGGCCCGCTCGAGCGCGCGGAAGAAAAGGTCTTCCAGCGCGCGCTGGCGGGCGGCGATGCGGCGGGCGATCTCGGGGTCGTGCGGGGCGAGCTCGACGGCGGCGGTCACGCCCAAGCAGCCACGGCTCTTCTCCTTGTCGCTCTCGTCGAGGATGGCTTCGAAGATCTCACGGAAGGCCCGCCGCACGGAGGGCGCCGTCTCGAGGCAGCCATGGAGCTTGCCCGCGCGACCTTGCTCGTAACGGGCCAGTGCCTCCAGGAAGAGGGCGTGCTTGTCGCCGAAGGTGTCGTAGAGGCTCTGCCGGGCGATGCCCATGGCCTCCAGCAAATCACCGAGGGACGTGGCCTCGTACCCCTTGCGCCAGAAGACGTGCATGGCCCGGTCGAGCGCCTCCTCGCGGTCGAACTCCTTGGCCCTGGCCATGACGGAAACATAACTTTCAGGACCGATTGGTCAAGAAAGAAAATGCGCGGCGTGGAGCGATCAAAAGGCGGGGTCGTGATCGCGGAGGTACGCGAGGTTGGCCGCGTTCACGAGGGCGTGTGCGAGGAGCGGGCCCACGAGGGAGCCGGTGATCACGAAGATGAGGCCGAGGAGGAGGCCGACCGCCGTGGCCCATCCGGCCCAGACCCAGCGGCTCGGGCCCTTCATCTGGTGCGCGAAGCCGAAGGCGCCCGAAGCGAGCCACACGCCGGCGGCGGGGACCAGGACGCCGCGGAAGAGCAGCTCCTCACCGAGGCTCGACAGGCCGGCGACCACGAGGATGTGGCCCACCCCGAGATCGCGCGCGACGGGGCGAAGCTCGCTGTGGAGCCGCTGCGCCCAGGCGAAGTGACGCACGGTCACCCGGGTCAGCGCGATGATGATCACCGCCGTGACGATGCCGAACACCGCGCTCAGCGCGAGGCCGACCTCCGGCGGCTCGGGGAGCCACGGATCGGGGTGCTCCCAGGGCGGGCCGTCGCGCAGCGCGAAGGCGAGGGCCGTGGCGAGGGCCGCGAGGAGCGCATAGCCCGCGACGATGCGGAGGGCGGCCTCTCGGCGACCGTCTCGTAACCAGCGCTCCCGCATCGGGGCAGGATGATGGCACGGCAGGCGGGTGGCGTGAAAGTCGGGCTCGCCCGCATGGCCGGCGTACGAGCGGCCCGAGCATCGGACGAGGCGCACCCTCGACGCCAGGCGCAGGCCGGACTACATGCGCGGGATGCACGCGACGGTGGTCGTTTTCCCCGGGTCCAACGCCGATGCCGAGATGATTCACACGCTGCGCGACGTCGTCGGTGTTCGCACCTCGACCGCGTGGCACCGCGACGCCGAGCTGCCCGCGGGCACCGATCTCGTGGCCATCCCGGGCGGCTTCTCTTACGGCGATTACCTGCGCTGCGGCGCGATCGCGCGGGTGAGCCCGATCATCGCGGCCATCCGCCGCCACGCCGAGCGCGGGGGCTTCGTGCTCGGGGTGTGCAACGGGTTTCAGATCCTCACCGAGGCGGGGCTCCTGCCCGGCGCGCTCACGCAGAACACGCACATGCGCTTCGAGTGCCGCGACGTGTTCGTGACGACGGCCGCCGATGGGCCCTTCACGAGCGGTCTGCCGCGCGTGCTGCGCCTGCCCATCGCGCACGCCGACGGCCGTTACCAAGCGAGCGCGGAGACGCTGAAGCAGCTCGCGGGCGAAGGGCGCATCGCGCTCCGGTACTGCGATCGCGAGGGCCGCGTGACGGACGCGGCGAACCCGAACGGGTCGCTGGAGAACATCGCCGGCATCTACGGCGGGCCCGCGCGCAACGTGCTCGGGCTGATGCCGCACCCGGAGCGCGCCAGCGAGGCGCTGCTCGGCAACGAGGATGGCCGGACGATCTTCGAGGCCGTGGTGCGCGCCGGTCGCGCTCAGCAGACGAGGGGCGAGGCCGCTGCGCCCGCCGGCGCGCCGTGACGGCGACGCCGCCACCGTCGCGCTGCCGGGTGTGCGCGACGGAGGTGCCCGCGGGCGCGCTGCGGTGTCCGAATTGCAGCGCGGCGCAGGGGCCGCTGGATCGATGTCCACATTGCGGTGCGGAGGCGGGGGTCTCTCCGCACCCCGAGTTTCGCTGGGTCTGCGACGTGTGCGGCGGGCCGCGGGTGCCGCGGCTCGATCGATCGATCGACTACGGTGGTCGCGAGGCGCCGCTCCTGCGTCGCGCCGACGCGGCCCGCAAGGCGCGCGCGGGCTGGCGGGCCGCGGCCATCGCGGGCGGGCTGCTCCTGCCGTTCGTGCTGCTCTTGTTCGGCGTGATGTTCCTGGTCTTCGGGCTGAAGCTCGCGCTGGTGGCGGTGTCGCTGATGGCGCTCCTGCCCGTCGCGGCGTTCGTGGCGTTCGCGGTCTCGCGGGCGGGCGCGCGCAGCCATGAGATCGCGCCCGCCATCGACGCGGCGTGGCTCGCGGCGGCGACCGCGATCGCGCAGCAGAGCCGCGGTCCGGTGACCACCGCGAGCCTGTCGCAGAAGCTCGGGATCGAAGAGCCGCAAGCCGAGGAGCTGATGGCGCTGCTCGACGTAAACGAGGCCGTCACCGGCCGGCGCGTGCGCATCGGGGCGGGCCCCACGAGCCTGCCGACGCAACCGACGCAGGTCGCCTCCGCCGAAGAGGAGGCCGCGCTCCTCGAGCAAGCGTCGGCCGAGGCCGAGATTCAGCCCCGCAAGGAAAGCCTGTAGCCAGCGTGGTGAGCCCGCGTCCGCCCAAAGAGCGCCGTGCGTCGCACGGCAACGATCGAAGCCAATCCACCGGCAGCGGCACGAAGCGCGGTGAAGCGCGGCCACCGCGCGATCGGGGGGCGAGCGGTGAAGCGCGGCCACCGCGGGATCGAAGTGGCGTGATGGATGAAGCGCGCGGTGATGTGCGGCCGCCGCGCGATCGAAGCAGCGCGATGAATGAGGCGCGCGGTGATGCGCGGCCACCGCGCGATCGAAGTGGCGCGACGGATGAAGCGCGCGGTGACGTGCGGCCGCGGAGAGCTTCGTTCGACGAGGGCGAGGCGCGGCCGCCGAAGGATCGGCGATCGCTGTCGCACGTCGGCGGCGAGGTGCGCACGGCGGGTGATGCGGAGGCCGCGCGGCGGCTCGCGAACGCGATGGCCGTGCCCACGTCGGCGGAGGCCGAGGAGCTTTCGCGCGCGCACGTGCATGGCTTCCACAGCTATCCGGCGCGCATGCATCCGCAGACGGCGCGGCGCTTGATCGAGGGGTTCTCGCGGCCCGGCGACACGGTCCTCGATCCGTTCTGCGGCAGCGGCACGGTGCTCGTCGAAGCGCGGCTCGCCGGGCGCGGGGCGGTGGGCGTGGACGCGAACCCGCTGGCCGTGCGGCTCGCGCGGCTCAAGACGGTGCCCACCACGGAGGCGCAGCGCGCGCGGCTCATCGAGGCCGCGCGCGAGGTGCAGGCGTTCGCGGACGAGCGGCGCAAGGCCAAGGCGGGGCCGACGAAGCGCTACGCGCCGGCCGACGTGGGGATGTTCCAGACCCACGTGCTGCTCGAGCTCGACGGCCTGCGCGCGGGGCTCGATGCGTTGCCGGACGCCGCCACGCGCGAGGCGTTGGAGCTCGTGCTCTCGGCCATCCTCACGAAGGTGAGCCGCCGCGAGTCGGACACCTCGGGGCGCGATGTGGAGCGGCGGCTCGCGGCGGGCTATCCGGCGCGCCTGTTCGTGCGCAAGACCGAGGAGCTCTGCGCGCGGCTCGCGGAGGTGGCCGAGCCGATCGGCGCGGGCGGGCGGCGCGCGTTCGTCCTCGAAGGAGACGCGCGCGAGCTCACGGGCGTCGCCGATCATTCGATCGCGCTCGCCGTCACTTCGCCTCCGTATCCGGGGAACTACGATTACCTCGAGCATCACGCGGCGCGGCTGCGCTGGTTGCGGCTCCCGCCGGGGCGGTTCGATCGCGCGGAGATCGGCGCGCGCCGGAGGCTCGATCCGCTGGGCGCGCGCGAGGGCATCGCGCGCTGGCGCGACGAGCTCGGGGGCGTGCTGCACGCGCTCCGCCGCGTGCTCGTGGACGACGGCGCCGTCGTGCTGCTCATCGCCGACAGCGTGGTGGCCGCGTCGCCCGTGTATGCCGTGGATCTCCTGCGCTCGCTCGCGGAGCCGAACGGCTTCGCCCTGGCGGCGGTCGCGTCCCAGCCGCGGCCGCATTTCCACGCCGCCACCGCGAGCGCGTTCGCTCGCCGCCCGCGAGCCGAGCACACCGTCCTCCTGCGCGCCCGTTGAGCGCAAACGCTTTCGCACCTGCGATCTCGAGCACGATCGGCGCGTCCCGATTCTTGATCACGGAGCGGGCGCGTGTGGCAGGATGCCCGCCCTCACGGCGCGTTGCGCCAGCGTTACGGAGGCTAGCGAGATGAAGAAGGTGATGGTGGCGCTGATCACGGCCTGTGGCCTGCTCGTCTTGGGCGCGGGTTGCGGCGAGAAGAAGGCCGCCACCGAGGACAAGGACAAGATCGGCGTCCAGGAGTGCGACGACTACATCACCAAGTACACCGCCTGCATCGCCAAGATGCCGGCCGTCGCGAAGACCTCCGCCGAGACGGGATTCAAGAATCAAAAGGACGCGTGGCGCGCCGCCGCCGCGACGCCTCAGGGCCGCGAAGGCCTGAAGCCCGGCTGTCGGATGGCGCTCGAGAGCCTGGTGCAGAACCCGCTCTGCAAGTAGCTCCTCGCACGAAGCTCGCTCGGTGTCGTCGATCGCGGCGCGCCGTCGCGAGGTGACGATTCCGAAAAACATGTGGCCGGGGATGGAGCGTCATCGGCGGTGAAAGCACGCTTCCGTGCGCTTCTCGCGGACGCTCGTCCCCAGGCGTGGTTGGCTTCGTCCGTGCCTCGTATCGAGATCCTCGAAAGCCCGATGGGGCCCGCGGTGACCGTCGACGGCGATGGTCGCTTGTTGGACGTCGCCGACGATGCGGGCGCGCCGATCGGTTTTTCGTGCCGATCGGCGCGCTGCTCCACCTGTCGAGTCGAAGTGCTCTTGGGTACCCACCTGCTCACGCCGCCGAGCGACGACGAGCTCACGGTGCTGCGTTTACGCGCTTCGACTCCACATCATCGACTCGCGTGTCAGGCGGTGGTGCGGCCCGGGCTCGGCTTGCTGCGTATTCGGTGGGTCGGCGCACGTCCCGTAGGTGAGTAACGTATTTCGCAGCGAGATCCGCTGTCCCGCGATCTTCATCAACCGTGCGTGGGAGACGTGTCCTGCATTGGCGGTTGCGCCCGCATGGTATATGCCGAGGCTTGCGCAAAGGGGGGACCCGCACGCGCGCTCGCTGCAACGATAGAGAGGTACGTACGTGAGCAAAGCCAGAAAGCTCCGCGAATTGATGGCCCGCCCGGGGCCGATCGTCATCATCGGTGCCCACAACGGGCTGTCGGGCAAGATTGGGGAGGAGGCGGGGTTCGATGGCCTCTGGGCTTCCGGCTTCGAGATCTCCGCGAGCTACGCGGTGCCCGACGCCAACATCTTGACGATGGCGGAGAGCCTCTCCGCCGCCAAGATGATGAACGACGTGACGAACATTCCCGTCATCGCGGATTGCGACAACGGGTTCGGCAACGCCATCAACGTCATCCGCTGCATCGAGGAGTACGAGCGCGCTGGCATCGCCGGCATCTGCATGGAGGACAACGTCTTCCCCAAGCGCTGCAGCTTCTACGCGGGCGTGAAGCGCGAGCTCTCCAGCGTCGAGGAGCACGCCGGCAAGATCCGCGCGGCCAAGGCGGCCCAGCGTGATCGCGACTTCGTCGTCATCGCGCGCACCGAGGCGCTCATCGCCGGTTGGGGCATGGAAGAGGCGCTCCTCCGCGGCCGCGCGTACGCCGACGCGGGCGCCGACATGGTGCTCATCCACTCCAAGAGCAAGACGCCCGACGAGGTGCTGTCGTTCGCCAAGCAATGGGATCGGCCAAACACGCCGCTCGTCTGCGTGCCGACCATCTACAAGTCCACCAAGGTCGAGACGCTGCACGAGGCCGGCTTCAAGCTGATCATCATGGCCAACCACGCGGTCCGCTCGTCGATCAAGGCGATGACGGAGACGCTCCAGACGCTCAAGCGCGAGATGTACACGGGCAGCGTCGAGGACAAGGTCGTGCCGCTCACGCGCGTCTACGAGCTCGTCGGCGTCGACAAGATGTCGAAGGACGAGGGCGCCTTCATGCCGAGCGAGAGCCCCGGCGTGACCGCCGTGATCCTCGCCGCCGGCGCGAGCCAGGGCCTGCTCCCGATGACGGAGGAGCTGCCGAAGCCCATGCTCGACATCAAGGGCAAGAGCATCCTCGAGCGGCAGATCGACGTCCTCAACGCCTGTGGCGTGAAGGACATCGCGGTCGTGCGCGGCTACAAGAAGGACGCGATCAAGCTCCCCAACGTCCGCTACTACGACAACGACGAGTACGCGACGACCAACGAGGTGACGAGCCTCTTCCGCGCGGGCAAGGAGCTCTCGGGCCCGTTCCTCTTCCTCTACGGCGACATCCTCTTCGAGCGCGGTCACCTGGAGAAGCTGCTCAAGAGCCCGGCGGACATCTCGCTGCTCGTCGATCGCTCCTACGCCGAAGGCGGCCGCTCCGGCGAGGGTCGCGGCGCGCCCGATCTCGTGGCGCTCAAGGACGCGCAGGAGGCGGGCTATCGCTTCCTCGGCGCGGAGACGCCGCACGGCGTGGCGCGCGTGGGTCGCAACATCCCCGCGAAGGAGGCCCAGGGCGAGTTCGCGGGCATGGCCATGTTCACGAAGAAGGGCGCCCGCGCGCTCACCGACACCTACGGTCAGCTCGCCGAGACGAAGGCGGACGGCACGTTCCACGAGGCGGCCTCGCTTCGCGGCGCGACCTTCACCGACCTCGTGCAGGAGCTCATCGACCGCGGCCAGGACGTGCAGGCGATCGACGTCTTCAAGGGCTGGCTCGAGATCGACACGTTCGAGGACTACCGGCGCGCCTGGGCGCTGATCAAGGAGTAGCCATGTCCGGTCACGGATCGAAGGGGCCCTCCTACGCGCCGCAGTTCGTCGCGGCGCTGAAGGAAGCTGGGTTCGACTTTTTCTGCGGCGTGCCCTGCTCGCTGCTCAAGGGTCTGGTCTCGAACCTCGAGAAGGACGAGACCGTTCGCTACGTCTCCGCGACGCGCGAGGACAGCGCCCTCGGCATGGCCGCGGGCGCCTTCTTCGGCGGCAAGCGGCCGATGGTGCTCATGCAGAACTCGGGGCTCGGCGTGTCGGTGAACGCGCTGGCCTCGATGCACACGATGTACGAGGTCCCGGTGCTCGTCGTGATCTCGTGGCGCGGCGAGGATCGCAGCGACGCGCCCGAGCACTGGATGATGGGCGACATCATGAAGCCGGTGCTCGATCAAATGCAGATCCCGCATCGCGTCCTCTCGGCGAGCGAGCCGATGGGCCCGCAGGTCGCGTGGGCCAAGGAGCAGCTCGACGCCACGCAGAAGCCGGTGGCCATCATCGTGCCCGCAGGAGTCCTCGAATGAACAAGGTCGACGCCATCAAGGCCTTCGGGAGCGTGCTCCAGCCCGACGATCTCGTCGTCTGTTGCAACGGCATGATCGGCCGCGAGCTCTACACGTACGCCGAGCGGCCGCAGAACTTCTACATGATCGGGTCGATGGGCCTCGGCCTCTCGATCGCGCTCGGCCTCGCGCTCGCGCGGCCGACGCGCCGGGTGATCTCGCTCGACGGCGACGGCAACGTGCTCATGGGCATGAACGCGCTCGCCAGCGTCGGTCACGAGAAGCCGAAGAACCTGTGGCACGTCGTGCTCGACAACCAGACGCACGCCTCCACCGGCGGGCAGCGCACCATCTCCGGTGAGGTCCCGCTGGAGAAGGTCGCGCTCGCGGTCGGCTACCGCGCCTCGTTCCGCGCGGAGACGCCCGCCGTCTTCGAGGCTTCGCTGCGCGCGGCGCTCGGTCAGGACGGGCCCGTCATGGTGCTCGGCGTGGTCGAGGGCGGCACCATCAAGGGCATCGGTCGCGTCAAGGAGACGCCGCCCGAGCTCACCGCCCGCTTCAGCGCGGAGGCCCGGCGATGAGAGCCGTCCTGCTCGCAGCGGGCCGAGGCCGACGCCTCGGCAGCGCGGAGCCGAAGAGCCTCATCGACATCGACGGGCGCACGCTGCTCGAGCGGCACATCACCAACATGGTGGAGGCGGGCATCACCAAGCTCACCATCGTGGTGGGCTTTCAGAAGGAGATGATCGCCGCCGCCATCGAGCGCATCCGGCCGGCCCTGCCGGTGGAGCTGATCGAGAACCCGCGCTTCGTGCACGGGAGCATCGTCTCGCTCCAGGTGGCCGCCGATCGGCTGCTCGAGGGCGCCATCTGGATGGATGCCGACGTGCTCTATCCGGCGGCGCTCCTCCGGCGACTGGTGACGTCGGCGCACGAGAGCTGCGTGCTGCTCGACGGTCGATCCGAGGAGACCGGCGAGGAGATGATGGTCGGCGTGCGCGACAACCGCGCGCGCTCCATCGCTCGGCGCGTGGGCCCGGATTGGGATTTCGTCGGCGAGTCGGTGGGCTTCACCAAGGTCGGCCCCGAGGGCGGACGCGTGATGAAGCGGCTGCTCGACGAGGAGATCGCGGCGGGCCGCCTCGATCAAGAGTACGAGGCGGCCATGCTGCGCGCGTTCGGCGAAGTGCCGTTCGGCTACGAGCGGGTCGACGACTTCGCTTGGACCGAGATCGACTTCGAAGAAGACGTGGTCAAGGCGCGGAAGCTTTCGGCTGAGCTTTGACCTGCGCGGGGGGCGGGCTCGGCGGCGGCAAGAGGTCGTCACCGAGCCCCGTGCCCTCGTTCTCCATGAACTGCTCCAGATCTTCGGCCGCGCGGGCGCGCAGCGGATGGCGCGTGCGCTCGTAGCAAGCGAGCCGCTGCACCAAGACCTCGCGATCCCACATCGGATGCTGCACGAACGCGGCGAACGCGTCGACGCAGAGCGGGCCCTTCACCAACATCGAGATGTGCGCGCGCAGGCGAAGGCGCGCGGCGCTGTGATGGCTCACGGCGAAAGGCTCGCGGAGGAGCGCGTCGATCGCGGGGATGCGCGCCGGATCGGCCGCGGCATGATCGAGCACGAGCGGCAGCGTGTGCGAGAGGATCTGGATGTCGGCCCACGGGTTCGTGCGGTGCGCGACGAGGGCGCGTGAGAGCGCTTGGAACGACGCCTCGCGGTCTTTGCGCTGCCAGAAGAGCCGGGCGCGGATGGCGTCGACGTCGATCGGGAAATCGGCGGCGAGCTGATCGAGGAGCGGCGTCGCGTGCGCCTCGTCGCCGGAGACGGCGAGGGCGTCGGCGATCATGAGCCGCTCCAGGATGGTCTGCGGCTCCTGCTTTTGCTGTGCCCACTCGGCGAGCACGTCGGCGTAGCGGGACTCGAGCCACGCGCTGACGGCGTTGAAGCGATGGACCGCGTCCGGCGTGCGGGGCACGTGGGGCGGCCACTCGGGCGCGCGGGCGTGGACCGCGGACAATTCGATCGTGGACGCGTCCACGCGATCCCAGCGCACTTCGGCTTCACGACCGCCCGCGATCGGCGGGCGGATCTCGCCGCGGGCGGCGGCGAGGCGCTGGAGGTTGTCGACGCTGAAGTCGTGGCTCTTGCCGAGCGTGCGCGCGAGGGCGAACTCGAGCGGGTTGAGATCGTCGGTGTTCACCCCGAGCTCACCCTCCTTGTCGGCGATCGCGCGCGCCAGCGTGGAGCGCGCGACGAACCGGCCGAGGACGTCCTCCACGGTCTCGGCGTACCAGACCTTCGCGAGCGCCTCGCGGTACGGCGGGGACGCGATGCGGCGGCGCAGCACGTCGAGATCGACGGGCGTGTCCTCGCGGCGGCTCAGGAGCACGAGATCGGTGCGCTTGCTGCGCCACGACTCGACCGAGGAGAACGCCGAGCCCAGCGTGGCGTACACGCTGCGCACGCTGCGCGCGTCGATCTCGTAACCCTGGAGCCACTGCACCAGCATGCCGTCGGGCCGGAGGCGGTCGCGCACCGCTTGGTAGAACTCCTTGGTGAACAGGCTGGAGATGCCGGCGCGGTACGGGTTGGAGGGCTCGCTGAAGACGAGATCGTAGGTGCGCGGCGTGGTGAGCAGCACCTCGCGCGCGTCGCCGATGGCGATGTGGATCTTGGGGTTGCGGAGCACGTCGTGGTTCACCGGCGTGCACACTTCGGCGACGTGGAGGATGGCGGGCTCCAGTTCGATCACGTCGACGCGCTCCACGCTCGGCAGCGCGGCGAGCCATCCGGCGGTGCTGCCGGTGCCGAGGCCGATGACGAGCACGTGCTTGAGCTCGCCGCGGTGGAGGAGGGCGCCGAGCAGGCCGCTCATCACCTGCGTCCCCGCGTCGCCGAGCGCCGCGCCGTCGCTCTTGCCGTTGACGAAGAACGCCGTGTCGCTGTGGGTGTGGAGCGCGACGCTGCTCTCGCGCCCCTCGGCCTCCCACGTGACGTTGCGGCGTCGCTCCTCTTGCACGTCGCGGAGCGAGTTGCGCGTGGCACCGTTGAGGTACATGTCCGCGCGCCCCGCGCCGATGGGCGTGTGCCGGTAGAACGCCGTCGGCCCGGTCGATCGATGAAGCAGCGCGACCGCGACGAGCGTGATCGCGAGAGGCGCGACGGCCCGCGGCGAAGGGCGCCGCACGAAGAGCACGGCCGCGGCTACGCCGATCGCGGCGAGCACCCACACCGCGAGCTTCCACGCGCCGAGCGCGCCGAGCATGGGCACGAGCAGGAAGCCGCCGGCCAAGGATCCCGCGATCGATCCAAAGGTGTTGGACGCATACGCGAGGCCCACGTGTCGCCCGAGATCGGCGCCGCCGCGCCCGAGCAGACCGATGAGCATGGGGAACTGATAGCCCGCGACGATCGACGCCGGCACGACCACGATGGCCGTGACCACGGCCCAGCCGAGCGCCTGCCCCGCGAGCCCCGTGACCCCGAGCGGCCGCAGGAAGAGCGCGAGCATGGCGATGTGATCGCCGAGCGCATACGGCACCGCCAGCAACACGGCTTCGAGCGCGGCGCTCCACGCGAAGCCGGCGATCGTCACCTCCGCACGCGCGCCGCTCCGCGTGTAGAGCAGGCCGCCGATGCCGATCCCGGAGAGCGCCGCCGCGAGGATGAGCCCGAACGTGTACGCCGATCCGCCGAGGAGCGGCCCGAGCATGCGATACCAGACGAGCTCCATGAGCAGGAACGCGAAGCCCACGGCCGCGGCCGCCGCGAGGACGAACGACATCGGCACGGCCGGCGCGTCGCTCTTCGCCGCAACGGCCGCTGCGGTCTCATCGGCTTCCGTCTTCGCGGCTCGCGAAGCATCCTCGGACGAGGCTTCGTTCTCGGCGGGGCTCGTCGAAGCCTTCGCGCTCGCCGCGCGATCTTCGGCCTCGAAGCTGCGATCGAGCGCGCGCGCGAGCATCGCGATGAGCGCGTTGAGCAGCGCTGCGATCCACAGCGTCAGCCGCGCGCCGAAGATCTCCAAGAGCAGGAACGTCGACGCCGTCGCGCCCGTCACCGCGCCCAGCGTGTTGAGCCCATACACGAGCGCGGTGCTGCGGCGCGAGGCATCGACCCCGGGCACCGCGGCGCGCGCGGCCGCGGGTAGCGTGCCGCCCATCAGCAGCGTCGGCGGGAGCAGGACCAACGCCGCGAGGAGCAGGCGCACCGCGGTGCCGAGGCCGGCGCCGAGCGACGTCGATCCACCGGCGCGCACGTACACGGCGCGCACCAACGCGAGCAACAGCGGCGAGACGGCGGCCGTGGCGGCGACGCCGAGCTCGAGCGTCGCATAGAAGCGGAGCGGCCGCGGCGCCCCATCGGCGCGCTTGCCGAGCAGCAGCGATCCGAAGCCGAGGCCGCCCATGAACACCGCGAGCACCGCTGCCGATGCCGGTGTGGACGCGCCGAACACGAGGCGCAGCTCACGCAGCCACACCATCTCGTAGATGAGCGCGCACGCGCCCGAGCCGAACAGGAGGATGGCGATTCGCTGACCACGACCGAGCATCGGCGCGATGATCGTCGCGCTCTCCGTCGAGGTACAGCGCTATCGCGAACGAACGCCGAGCCCGGAAGACGCGCGCGTCGGTGAGCGGCTCCGCGGATGCGTGAGGACGTGAGGGTGACTACGCGTGTCGATGCGAACGTCGCGCTCGACGTGGGGAAGCATGGTGGCGAGCGGAGCGCGGGGACGAGGCCGGTCGCGGCCCCATCGGATCAAGGACGCACGAGCCGGCCGCTCAGCGCGATCACCGCGAAGGCCCACACCACACCGGCGGTGGCGAAGAAGACCTGCGCCTCCCAGAGCCGGTTCGCCAGCATCGCGAACACGATCATGGAGAGGAAGGCATCACCGTTGGTGATGCTCCAAAGCCCGGCCACCCACCGCGCGAGCGGCGTGCTCTCGCGGCTCTGGATGCGGGCCACGGAGCGATCGTCCTCGTCCGGGTTGAACATCCGGTGCTCGAAGCTGATGTGCCCGCAGTGCCCGATGATCACGTCGATGCGCGCGAACAGCGACGAGTCGGGGCCGATCGCGCGCACCTTGCGGCGCATCGCTTCGATGGTGTCGTCGCGACCTTGCTCGAAGATGCTGACGATCTTGGTGCGGTAGTAGTCCGCCGCGAACGAGCGCAGCGCGCCCTGCCAGAGCGCGATCAAGATCACCGCGCTCACTGGGAGCACGCTCGTCAGCGGGCCCGGCGGCGGCGGGTGCAGGTGGAAGTGCCAGAAGATGCCGGAGTAGAGCAGCACCGTGCCGAGCCAGTCGGCGACGGCGTCGATCACGTGACCGTTGGCGCTCGTCATCTTCTTCGCGCGCGCCAGCGTGCCGTCGACGCAGTCGAGCACGGAGCGGAACTCGAAGAGCAACGCCGCGAGGATCAGGTGTCTGTGATCCGCGAACGTCACGCAGTAGCCCGCCGCCGCCGCCAGGAACGGCTGCACGAACGTGACTTGGTTGGGCGTGACGGGGGTGTGCATCAACACGCGTACGATGAGCCGCGCCACCGGGTACCGGTAGAAGCGGTTGAGCGGGTCGTCGAAGCGGTCTTTCCAGGAGCAGGACACGGGCAGAGGCGCGTCCTCCGGCGCGAAGGCTACGTGGCCTTCACGCTCCGGCGAAAGCGGCGGAGGGAGCAGCGACATCGGCGCGATCGTGCAGCAAGATTGGCGCCGCGTCGCGGGTGTCGAACGTGATCTTTGCCGCGAAATTTCGTACGCGTCAGTCGGCCTCGCCCGATGCGTCGGATCCGGCGTCCGTGCCGGGCGGCGAATCCACCACGAGAAAACAGGCACCCGCCCGACAGACGAAGCCGTTGTCGCAATCTGCGTCGGCGTGGCAGCCGGGTGGCTCATCGGGCCCCAGCGAACAGCCGACCGCGACCGTGAGCACGATCGCGACACCGAAGGGCCCAGCCGATCCCCGCATTTTTCCAGTGACGGCAGGCAGCGAGAAGGAAGGACGCCGGCCGTTCTGCACGCGCATCGATTGAAGGCTACCATGGCGCCGTGAGCCTCGAAGGAAGTGCGATCGCCCCTGCTCGCGCGCCGTTCGCGCGGGGATCGGCGCGTCTCGTGATCCTCGGTCTCGTCGTGACCGGCTGCGGTGCGAGCGGGCCGGGCTCGGTCGGCGCCGTGTTGGGACGCGACAACGAGACACGCGCGCTCCACGTGCGTGAAGTGCCCGAAGGCTTCGGCGCCGAGCGCGCCGGGCTGCTCCCGGGCGACGAGATCGTGATGATCGACGGCGTGTACGTGAAAGATCTCGCCGCCGACGCCGTCCGGACGAAGCTCCGGGGGGATGCGGGCACGAAGGTGGCGCTCACCGTCGTACGCGGCGCGGAGGTCCGGCACGTCACCGTGACGCGCGCGCCCATGCGCGAGCGCAGACCGCGCCCGCCGCAGGAGGAACGGATCGCGGAGTGATGCCGCCGGCGCGCCGGCGGAGGCCGCGCGGAGACGCCGGCCGGAAGGAAGGATCGCAATGGTACCGAAGCTCGCACGCCCTGAGTTCGAGGCCCCCGTCGCGCGCATCACGCGTCGCGTGGAGGACGCGATCGAGGGGATGCGCTCGTATGGCGCCGCGCCGCTCTGGGGCGAGGCCGTCAACGCCACGCTCTCGACGGTGCGCGCCACGTCGCACCTCTTGCGCGCGCAGCTCGTGCTGCTCGGCAGCCTCGCGGGCGGCGGCACGTCGGAGGGGGATGGCATCGAGCGGTTCGCCGCCGGAGTCGAGCTGCTCCATCTCTTCATGCTCGTGCACGACGACGTGATGGACAACGCGCAGCTCCGCCGCGGCCGGCCCGCGCTGCGCGTCGCGCTCTCGAGCGCCGCGCCCCACCTCGAGTGGCAGCAGGCGCGCGACTTGTCGATCGTGGTGGGCAACGTGATCAACGTCCTCGCCACGCGGCACATCCTGCCCGGTCCCGGCGCTCCGCCCGGTGAGGTCGCCGCCGCGGAGCTGGTGCTCGACGGCTGCTGCCACGCGGGCGCGGGGCAGTTCCAAGATCTGCTCGGCTTCCAAGGCCTCGGCGACGACGAGGACGCGCTCCGTCGCGAGCTCGTCGACAAGACCGCGTTCCACGCCTTCGCCGCGCCCTTCGCGGCCGGCGTGCGCCTCGCGTCGAGCAGCAGCGTCGCCGCCGCGGCCGCGCTCGCGTGGGGCCGCCGCGTCGGCCTCGCCTTCCAGGCCACCGACGATCTCGCCGACCTCGTCAGCTCGCCGGCCGTCACCGGCAAGGACAGCCTGCGCGATCTGCTCGAAGGCCGACCGTCGCTGCCGCTCTACTTCCTCCGCCGCCGCGCCACCGGCGACGCGCGTGATCTCGTGGACGCCACCATCGGCCGCCACACGATCGAGTACGGCGTCCGCGCCCGCATCGACGATCTCCTGCGCGAGCTCGGCGTCATCGGCGCCTGCATCTCCTTCGCGCGCGCGGAGCTCTCGGAGGCCGCGAAGCTCACGGAGACCTCCGGCTTCACGCCCCAAGCACGCGAGGGCATGGCCGCCATCGAGCGCGGCCTGCACGCCTATCTCGACGTGATCACCGCCAACGCTTCGCAGGAGATCGAGTAGCGCGGGCTCTCGCGGCGCGCATCGCTTCGCGGGCGCACCGCAACGACCAAGGCTGCTCGCGGCCCCATCGTGATCACCCGCGCGGCTCGCGGCCCCATCGTGAACCAGGGCCGGCTCGTCCGGCCCGGGGTATGGGGCCGCTCGCGGCCCCATCGTGAACCCGAGTATGGGGCCGCTCGCGGCCCCATCGTGAACCAGGGTATCAACCGCGCGGCTTGCGGCTCCGCGTGAGCGACTTGGCCACGCGGAAGCTCAGGCCCGTGCCGCGCGTGAGCGCGAAGAAGCGCGAGCGTGCGGCGGAGCGGCAGTACTCCCCCGTCGCCACCCAGTTGCCCGAACGGATGATGCGCTCCGACGAATCCCCGCGCTCCGTCGAGGAGCCCGGCTCGGGCTCGGCGCACAGCTCGGCCCAGGTGCGCTCGCCGTGGATGTCGCCCATCCACTCGCGCATGCTGCCGGCCATGTCGTGCACACCGTAGGGCGAGCGATCGGTGGGGAAGGTGCCCACCGGCTCTGCCTGCGGCACGTGATGCCGCGACGCTTGCATCAAGCAGAACGTCGGGTCGAAGTGATCGCCCCACGGGTGCGCGCGTCCATCGACGCCGCGCGCCGCCTTCTCCCACTCGAGCTCGGTCGGGAGCCGGAGCTGGTGCCCGTCCTGCTCGCTGCGCCAGCGGCAGTAGGCCACCGCGTCGAACCAATCGATGAGCAGGACCGGCACCTTCCACAGGTGGCCCTCGTCGATCGGGAACATGCGGCGCGCCTCGCCTTCGATGATCACGTCGCGCGGCTCCCACCGGCCGTCCGCGCCGCGCCGGACCACGAAGCCCTCGGACCCGCGTTTGTCCTGCGGCGCGCGGCGCTCCGCGAGCGCGGGATCCACGCGATCGAGCGCGTCGAGGAAGGCGCAGTACTGGCGCATCGTCACCGGGAAGCGCGCGATGGCGAAGTCGGGCACGTCCGGCTCGCAGCGCGACAGCGCCGCGGGCGCCACCGGATCGCCGCCGCACACGAACGGCCCGCCGGGCACGTACACGAAGTCCTCGCCGATCTCCGCGTCCGTGTAGAGCGACACGCGCGCGTCGTGCTCCTCGCCGCGCTTCAGCACCACGGGGTAGCTCACGTCGCGGTAGCCCGCGCGGCGCAGCACGATGAGGTAGCTCCCCGGGGGCAGCCGCGCCTCGACCACGGGCGTGCGCCCGAGGATGCGCTGCTCGGCCGGGACCAGCACCCGATCGTGCTGCTCGTAGAGGTACGCCGTCACCACCGCGCCCGGCGGATCGCTGTCGATGGAGATCGTCGCGTCGGCGCGGAGGAGCGTCGCGTAGCGACCGACATCGAACTCCGAGACCAGCGCCTCGTAGTACACGCGGAGCGCCGGCCGCCGATCGGCCTCGGCCTCGCGAGCGCGCGCCCAGTACAGCTCGGAGAGGCTCGATCGTGCCTCGATGCTCAGCGGATCGTAGGCCAGCGCCTTGGTGAAGAGATCGATGGCCTCGGCCGCGGCCACGGCCTCGTCGCGCTCCACCTGGGCCGCGCGATCTTCGAGCTCCCAGGCCGGGCGCTTGTTCTCCACCGGCTCGTAGCCCTTCACGTTCGCGAGCAGGTGGCGCGCCTCCGCGAGCAACCGCGCGCGCTCCTGCCCGAGCGCACGGCTCCGCTCCACCGGGAGCTGCGCCAGCTCGCAGAGGCGCAGCGCTTCCTCGTGGCGCCGCTCGCGCTCGCGCGCACCTTCGAGGAACGCTTCGGCCTCGGCGGCCACGCGCTCGGCGGACTCGGGCCGGCCATCGGGATCCTTCGAGAGCATGGCCAGGCAGAGATCTTCGAGGATCAGCGGGCACGTCGGCAGCAGCGTGCGCGGCGATTTGGGCACGCGCGTCTGCGTCGCCAGGATCACGCCCAGCACCGTGGGCGCGTCGAACGGATGCTGCCCCGTGAGGATCTCGTAGAGCACCACGCCCAGCGCGAAGAGGTCGGCGCGGTGATCGATGCGCGGCCGATCGCCGCGGATCTGCTCGGGCGCGATGTACCCCGGCGTGCCCGAGAGGCCGCTGTGCTCCGGCGGGCGCGAGCGCAGCTCTTCGTCGATCTCGCCGGGCGGAATCGACGGCGCGGTCGAGCGCTTGGCGTTCGCGTTCGCGATCGCCGAGCCGGGCAGCATCTTCGCGTTGCCCCAGTCGGCCAAGTACACCTCACCGAAGTCGCCGAGCAGGATGTTCTCCGGCTTGATGTCGCGGTGCCACACGCCGCGCCGATGCGCGTAGGCGAGGGCCCGCGAGATCTGCACGAACGCGCCGACGAGCCGCACGAGCGGCCACTCTCCGCGGAGCTCCGCGCTGGCCAGCACGTCTTGCAAGCTGCGCTGCTTGACGACGCGCATCGTGTAGTACGGCTGCCCGTTGGGAAACTGGCCGATGTCGTGCACCGGCACCACGTTCGGGTGCTCGAGCCGCGCCGTCACGCTGGCCTCGGCGAGGAAGCGCTCGATCACGTCCGGCGCCATCCCCATCCCGTCGCGCAGCGTCTTCAGCGCCACGTCGCGCCCGATCACCCGATCGGTCGCGTGCACCACCTTCCCGATCCCGCCGACCCCGAGGTCTTGCAGGAACGTGTACCGAACCTCGCCTTGATCGGCGCTGTGCGCTTGGATCGCGACGGCGGCGGCCACCGGCGGCGGCCCCGGCATCGTCACGATCTGGCGCGCGCTCGCGCTCACGACGCCCGGCGTCTCGCCCGACTCGGTGGGCGGGAGCAGCACGGAGAGCTCGTCGATCTGATCTTCCGAGAGCACGCCCGCGAACATCTCGGCGATCGACTGCACGCGCCCGCGCGAGAACGTCAGCGCCAGATCCCACGCCTTCTCGACCGTGATCCACCCACGGGAAGCGGCGGCGGCCACCGCGGCACGGGCGAGGTGCTCGTCGGCGCTCATCCGTTCAACGCGCTCGCCATACGGAAGCATGCGATGCCCGAGGGTGTTGGTGGCGGCGTCTCGACCGCGTGGCGTTGGCTTCTGGCGACATCGAGCTACATCGAGCTTGATCGCGGCTGGCTCGACCAGCCGAGGGTTTGGGGCCGCGTGCGGCCCCATCTTGATCGATGAAGTGCGCTGCGCGCAGCGCACGCACAGCGTCCGTCCAGGTTAGATGGCAGCGGTGAGCACGCGCAAGGGGGCCGCGAGCCCCATTGGCGGTGCGCTCACAACTTTCGTGGGACGTTGGGCGACATACGACAGCCTTGGGCGGACGCGCTTCTCGTGGAGCTGCCATTTTCGGCTTCCTCCTTCCTCGATCGCAGCGCGGACGGCCACGTGGTAGGGGCCGCGCATGGCCGAACAACGCCCTTCCCCCGGGCCCGCCGGCGCGCAGGTCACCGGCGCGCTCGCCCGTCTCGACGAGATGAACCGCCTCTCGCTCGCGGGCGGTGGCGCGGCGCGCATCGAAAAGCAGCACGAGGCCGGCAAGCTGACCGCGCGCGAGCGCGTCGATCTGCTCCTCGACCCCGGCTCCTTCGTCGAGGTCGACCGCTTCGTCGTGCACCGTTGCACCGACTTCGACATGGACAAGAGCAAGGTCCTCGGCGACGGCGTCGTCACCGGCTGGGGCCTCGTCGATGGTCGCAAGGTCTGCGTCTTCGCGCAGGACTTCACCGTCATCGGCGGCTCGCTCTCCTCCGCGTACGCCGAGAAGATCTGCAAGGTGATGGACCTCGCCATGAAGATCGGCGCGCCCATCATCGGCCTCAACGACTCCGGCGGCGCGCGCATCCAAGAGGGCGTCGCGTCGCTCGCCGGCTACGCGGACATCTTCCTCCGCAACACGCTGGCGAGCGGCGTCGTCCCGCAGATCAGCGCCATCATGGGCCCGTGCGCGGGCGGCGCCGTCTACTCGCCGGCCATCACCGACTTCATCCTGATGGTCGAGCAGACGGCGTACATGTTCATCACCGGCCCCGAGGTCATCAAGTCGGTGACCAACGAGGAGGTCGACAAGGAGACGCTCGGCGGTGCCTCCACGCACGCCTCGAAGAGCGGCGTCTGCCACCTCACCGCGCCCGACGATCGCGCCGCCATCGCCCGCATCCGCGAGCTGCTCTCGTTCCTCCCCGCGAACAACACGGAGGACCCGCCCGCGCGCGCCTGCAAGGATCCCGTCGATCGCGAGATCCCCGAGCTCGACACCATGGTGCCGGCCGAGTCGTCGAAGCCCTACGACATCCGCAGCGTCGTGCGCGCCGTGGTCGACGACGGTCACCTCTTCGAGGTCCACGAGAAGTACGCGCAGAACATCGTCTGTGCCTTCGCGCGCATCGGTGGTCGTTCGGTGGGCGTCGTCGCCAACCAGCCCGCGGTGCTCGCCGGTTGCCTCGACATCAAGGCGAGCCTCAAGGCTGCGCGCTTCGTGCGCTTCTGCGACTGCTTCAACATCCCGCTCGTCACGTTCGTGGACGTGCCCGGCTTCCTCCCCGGCACCGATCAAGAGTACGGCGGCATCATCACCCACGGCGCCAAGCTGCTCTACGCCTTCGCCGAGGCCACCGTGCCGAAGATCACCATCATCACGCGCAAGGCCTATGGCGGCGCGTACGACGTGATGGCGTCGAAGCACATCCGCGCCGATTACAACATCGCGTTCCCCACCGCGGAGATCGCGGTCATGGGGCCGGATGGAGCGGTCAACATCGTCTACCGCAAAGAGATCCAGGCTGCGTCCGATCCGGCGGCGGCGCGCGCGCGCTTCATCGAGGAGTACAAAGCCAAGTTCGCGAGCCCGTACAAGGCCGCGGAGCTCGGCTTCATCGACGAAGTGATCTATCCGCGTCTTCTCCGCATTCGCCTCGCTCGCGCGCTCGATCTGCTGCGCGACAAACGCGACAAGAACCCGGCGAAGAAGCACGGCAACATTCCGCTGTAGCCAGACGTGATGAGCGCTCGTCAGCGGAGCCACCTCCGCCGAAACGGACACACAACACAGTGTGTCGAAGCCGCGTCGACAAGGTTGCGCGCCCAGGTATGACCGTGTAGTAAGCACCGAGTACGGGCGCTCGTCGCTCGTGCAGTTCCTTTTACGAGACGAGCTCCGTTGACGCGCCGGCCTTCTTCGCAGAACCGGCGCAGGGTCCGCACGCAGGCTTCTAGTCATCTAGTCGCCTGCGCTTCCGCCGGTGCGGCAGGTGGTCGCAGCATCGGTCGTGGTCGTGGGCTTGGGTTAACCGAAGAAGTACGGTTGGAGGATGAACATGAAGATCTTGGCGTGGGCTGCGGCGGTGGGTTCGGTGGCGGCGTTGGTGGCGTGCGGCAGCAGCACCAATAACAACACCGGCGGTAGCGGCGGCACGGGTGGCGGCACCACCGGGACGATGACGACCGTCTCCTCGTCCTCCGGTTCGCCGGTCTCGAGCTCCAGCGGCACGGGCGGCAGCGGCCCGACCTGCGGCATCTACTGGGAGGACCCGGCGGATGCGGATCGCGCCGGCTGCGAGACCTGCATGGAGGACTCCTGCTGTTCGGAGATGCAGGCGTGCGCCACGGGCACCGACTGCGACGACCTCCTCGTCTGCGCCAACGCGTGCGCCGACGGCGACGGCACCTGCGTCGACAAGTGCATCACCGATCACTCGCAGGGCTACGACGACTACAACGCGATGTTCACCTGCTACAACGGGTCGTGCAAGACGACGGCGGAGTGCATCTACCAGATCTGCGACAGCCAGTCGGGCTTCGCCGATCAGAAGTGCGCGGAGTGCCTCGGCGGCGCGACGTGCTGCACCGCGGTCAAGGACTGCGACGCGGACACGGACTGCTCGACCTGCGTGAGCACGCCGACCACCACGGGCTGCGACACGAACACGAAGTACGGCGCGTACGACACCTGCATGACCGACACCTGCGGCTCGGTCTGCACCTTCGAGATCTGCGGCTCGGGCCTCGGCTACTCGAGCGCGAGCTGCAACTACTGCCTCAGCCAGGCCGGCAATGCGGGTTGCTGCGACTCGTTCAACGCCTGCCTCGCCGACACCACCTGCAAGGCGTGCCTCGGCAACCCCGCGGGCGCCGGCTGCGCCACCAACACGCTCTTCACCGGGTTCACCACCTGCCGCGGCACCACCTGCGCCACGGCGTGCGGCAACTGATTGCGATGGGGCCGCAAGCGGCCCCAAACCCCGCGCTGGGCAAGCCAGCGCTGATCACGATGGGGCCGCCGCTTGCGGCTCCAAACCCCGCGTTGGTCACGAGCCTTCTGGGTTCTTGACCTCACGGTCGTGAGATGGACGGGCGGCTCTTCACGGGCCGCCCGTCGTCTTTTGTCCTGACGCCGCGTCGGCCCGGTGGCAGGAGATCGAGCGCATGCGGGCAGCGATCTTCCCGGGTCTTTCGGTCCTCGCAGCGCTCGTGATGGCGGCTTGCAGCGACGGCTCCGGCGGCACGCAGTCCACGAGCTCGGGCGGCGCGGGCGGCGCGGGCACCTGCGGCGCGCTCGTGTGGAGCAGCGAGAGCCCCGCTTGCTCGAGCTGCATGGAGGCCAATTGCTGCACGGCGCTCGCCGCCTGCGACACGGGGACGCCCTGCGGTGATTTGATCGCGTGCGTGCGCGCCTGCTCCCCCTCCGACGACGCTTGTGCGAGCGATTGCCAATCCGAGCACGGCGATGCTCAATCGAAGGTCGACGCGCTGCTCGGTTGTTACGACGCGCGCTGCAAAGGCACCTCGGATTGCGGCGCCCAAGTCTGCGATACGGGCCTCTCCGTCCCTGACGCGACGTGCGCAGCCTGCCTCTCCACGAGCTGCTGCGATGCTTGGAAGCTCTGCTCGCAGGACTCGTCCTGTGTCGATTGCTTGATCTCTCCGACCGCCGCGTGCGCCGGCAATGCCCAATATCAATCCGCGGCTTCTTGCCAGGAGGGGAGCTGCGGCTCCCTCTGCGCCGCGCGCATCTGCGACACGAGCCTTGGTTATCCCGGCGCTCCTGCCTGCAACCATTGCTTGGGCCAAGCCAGCGCCATGGGTGGTTGTTGCGAAGAAACCCAAGCCTGCAGCGCCGACCAAACCTGCCTCGACTGCCTCACGGGCCAGACGACGACCGGTTGCAGCGTGAACGCGGCCTATTCGAGCTTCAACGCCTGTCAGGCACAGAAGTGCAGCTCGGCGTGTGGAGCCGGCAGCTGAAGACGGCGCGTGCTGGAGATGATCGTGTCAGCGGAGCCCCGCCTGAAAGCATCTAGAGCTTGGGAGGGCGGTTCGAGCGGTGGTGGCTGTTCGAGCTGAGCCTGAGAAGGCGGTTCGAGCGGCGGTGGCTGTTCGAGCTGAGCCCGAGAAGGCGGTCGGACCGCCGCCCGCGATTTGGAATGAGCTTGGGGAGGGCGGTTCGAGCGGCGGTGGCTGTTCGGACTGAGCCCGAGAAGGCGGTCGGACCGCCGCCCGCGATTTGGAATGAGCTTGGGGAGGGCGGTTCGAGCGGCGGTGGCTGTTCGGACTGAGCCCGAGAAGGCGGTCGGACCGCCGCCCGCGATTTGGAATGAGCTTGGGGAGGGCGGTTCGAGCGGCGGTGGCTGTTCGAGCTGAGCCTGAGAAGGCGGTTGGAGCAGCGCCCGCGGTCTGGAATGAGCTTGGGGAGGGCGGTTCGAGCGGCGGTGGCTGTTCGAGCTGAGCCTGAGAAGGCGGTTGGAGCAGCGCCTGCGGTCTGGAATGAGCTTGGGGAGGGCGGTTCGGGCGGTGGAGGTTGCTCGGACTCACCTCGAGAAGGCGGTTCGAGCGGCGCCCGCGACTCGGAATGAGCTTGGATGGGAGGTCCGAGCGGACAGTGGCTGTTCGGGCTGAGCTGGAGAAGGCGGTCGCGGCGCTGCCGGCGGTTCGCCGTTTGGATCGAGCTCGAGAGGGCCTGCGCGGTCAGCGTCGCGTGGAGGGTGGGAGGTTCGGTGAGCGGCGCTGGCTGGGAGGGGGTGAGACAGAGGCTGTGCCGGTGCGCAGGGAGCGTTCAGCCGGTGATGGTTTGGGGGCCAGGAGCGCTCGGGGACGTGTCCGATGTTTCCGCGGGGCTCGATGGGCTGCGCCGAGCGCGAGCCTTGTAGAGAGAGGGGGCGAGCTGGGTGGCGTCGTCCTCGTGCCACCGCAGGTAGGCGAGGGCGCGGCGGGTCTCGTCGTAGGCCCGGACGAAGAGCGTGTAGGCCCGGCGCCGCTGATCGGCGGCCGCTTCCGGCGCCAGCGCCGGGCCGTGCTCGCGCTCGCCGAGGGCGGCGAGCAGGAGGGGACCGAGCTCGCCGGCGCGGCGGATCTCGTCCAGGGTGGCTGCCGTCTTGTTCTCCACGGCTTCCCACTGGGTCGTGAAGAGGGCCGCGAGGGCCACGAGATCGTTGGCCGCGTCGACGTTGCCGCGACCGGCGCGGATGGCGGCGACGGCCTCGGCGTCGAGGAACCCGCGGCGCGCGAGCGTCTCGGCGTCTCCGAGCAGCATCGAGCGGAGCGGAGCGGCTTCCTCGAGCAGGGCGGCGACGCGGCTCTGCGACGTCTCCCGCGGGAGCCAGAGGATGTGCGCGTGATAGGCGGCGAGCGCGTACGTCGTGAGCTTGTCGAAGCCGGCGATTGGATGATCGGGCAGCGACTTCGCGATCTGCGCGCGGAACGGCGCGAGCTGCGCGGCGACGCTCAGCACCATGGCCACGGCCTGGGGGATGTCGAGGTTGATGGTGGCAAGCTCGGACGACGAGAGCGCCGCCATTTCGTTCTTCACGGCGGCGAGCGCTTCGGCCGATTGCGCGGGCGCGGCGGGCTTCTGGACGGTGGGCTTCTGCTTCACGTGCGGCATGGTTCCCTCCTTCGGGGCGCGAGCCTGCTGCGCGGCGAGAGGCCGGCCAGCAGCTCGTTGCTCGCACGCTAACGACGGAGGGTGATCGCGCAATGTGATCGCCGAGCGACGCCGTCGATTGTATCCCGTGAAACACGCCTGTTTCACGGCGCCCCGAACGACGCTGCACGCCGCTGTGGATCTCGGACGCTCGGCGAGCGCGTTTCGCTCGTGGGTGATGTCGTGAGGATTGCCGGCGACGACGGGCGACGGCGTTCGGGCGCGATTGCTTGATCAGGCGGCCAGCGAGGCGGGCCTCATGGCGCCGTCCACGAGCCGCAGCGCGACGTCGACGACGCGGCCGGCGGCCTTGGGGGAGGCCAAGGAGCGCGCGGCCTCGGCGAGCATGGGGAGCCGGCCTTCGTCGCGGAGCGCGGCGGCGACGCGGCCGGCCGAGGTTGCGTCGGCGGCGACGGCGGCGCCTTGCTCGAGCAGCCAGTCTTGGTTGCGCATCTCCTGGCCGGGGCAGGCGCCGACGACGATCATGGGACGGCCGGCGGCGAGCGCTTCGCTGACGGTGAGGCCGCCGGGCTTGCCGATGAGGACGTGCGCCGTCGCCATGCGGCGGGCCATGTCGCGTTCGAAGCCGACCACCTCGGCGGTGATGCCGGCCTCCGCGGCCGTGCGCTGCGCTTCGGCGACGCGCTGCGGGTTGTCGCCGCAGACGACGGTGAGCCGCACGTCGGCGATGCCCGAGAACGACCGGATCACCGACGCCATCGGACCGATGCCGAAGCCGCCGCTCGTGACGAGCACCTCGAGCGGCCGGCCGGTGGGCGCGATCAATGCCGGCGCTTGTCCGAAGGCCGGGCGAATGGGGATGCCGGTGGCCACGACGGCATCGGCGGAGACGCCGTGACGAACGAGATCGCGCGCGGCCCGCCCGGCAGGCGTGCAGAAGCGATCGACGCCGGGCTCGGCCCAGAACGCGTGCGCGGCGTAGTCGGTGACGACGCCGACGACGGGCGGGATCGGAGCCCGCGGCGCGCGGCGCGCGGCCGCGAGGCGCGCGTGGCCGAGGATCTCCAGCGGGAAGAAGTGCGTCGCCACGATCGCGTCGGGCCGGCTCTCGGCCACGTACGAGAGCAGGCGCGCGCCGACGGCCCGATCGAACGTGCCGCGGACCCCGTCGACCAGCGGATGGCGCTGATCCAGCGCGTGGTAGCCCTGCCCGTAGAACGACGGCGCCCGCTCGGTGCTCTGGAGGTGCGCGCCCACGTACGCCCGCGCGAACCACGGGGGCGTGAGATCGAGCGCATCGACCACCTCCGCCTCGACGCCGCGGGCCACGGCGGCCTCGGCGACGGCGCGCGCGGCAGCCTTGTGGCCGCCGCCGGCGGGAACGTGCAGGACCAGGATCTTGGAGGAGCGAACGATGGCCATGGAGACCTCGGGCGGCTCGGTGCCTGCGTCCGTTCCGGCGCCACGTCCCGAGGTCGTGGGAGCCTTCCGGCGCTTCGGCGAAGCCGCGGGGCTTGGGGGTGCCGGGCTCCATTGCAGGGACCGAGCGCAGCGCCGGACGTGAGCATTTTCAATGGGTTGGAGAGGGAGCGCGGAAATTTGGACGGTGAAAGCGCGGTCCGAGGTTCGCGGATGGAGCGAATGCGCGATCCAGGTTCATCGCCGCCTGCGACGGGCGCGTGGCAGCAGGGCTGACGCGCCCTCCGTCACGGATGAGGAGGAGGTGGGGCGTCCGGGGGCGGCGCCGCCCGGGGCCCGGGAGGGGCGCGGCGGCCGTTGGGGACCCGAATGTGGGCCGGAAGGCCGGTCACGGGGTGGGCTCCACCTCCTGGACTGCCGAAAATCCCCGGGGTGGCCGGACCATGGGGGTTGGGGGGGGAGGGTCGATGTGGTAACCGTTGCGCCACCAACTTCCTCGGGATCGGGTGATGCCCGATCCCGACGGCGGCTCGCCCGGTACGTCGGGCCGGGCCCCATAGTCGGCTCGCCCGCCTTTCGCGGGCGGCCCATGCAAAAGCTCCCTCGCCCCCCGTCGGGCCGCGCACATGGCTAAGAATCTTCTCGTCATCAACGTCGACATTCGCGAAACACGCGTCGCCCTCATCGAGAACGGGATCATCGCCGAGCTCCACATCGAGCGAGAGACCTCGAGAGGCACGCTGGGCAACATCTATCTCGGCAAGGTCAGCCGGGTCCTCCCCGGGATGCAGGCCGCCTTCATCGACGTCGGGCTGGAGCGCGCTGCGTTCCTCCACGTCGAGGATCTCATTCGCCCGGACGATTTCGAGGCTTACCTCGCCGGCGCCCGCCGCGGTCCCGAGGAAGAGCGACCGACCACCCGCGAGGACGAGGGCGTCGAGGCGCTGCCTCCGCCGCGTCCCTCCGCGCCCCTGGCCGCCCCGCCGCCGGCCGAGCTCGAGCCGGAAGAGCAGGAGCGCGAGGTCGACATCGAGCTGCCGACCGCCCTCGATGTGCAGGAGGCCGGCAACGCCACGAGCGGCACGCTCGCTCCCGAGGACGTGGCCGACGACGAGGTCTGCGACGACGAGCCGCTCGTCAGCGCCGGCGCGTCCGACGAAGGCGACGACGAGCCCGAGGCCGAGGCCGCCGGTGAGGACGACGGCGAAGACGACGTCGTCATCATCGAGGCCGCCGCCGTCGAGCTCTCGATCGACAGCGATCGCGTCGCGGACAGCGAAGACGAGCCGGAGGAGACCGAGGGGCCCGCCGACAGCGACGAGATCGTGGTCGCCGCCGAAGGGGTCGAGGTCGCCGAGGCCGAGGTCGAGGCTGCCGGTGAGGGCGAGCCCCTCGAGGCCGCGGGCGAAGGTGAGCTGGTCGAGGCTGCCGGCGAGGCTCCTGCGGGCGTCGCGCTGGAGAGCGCGGGCGAGCTCGTGCGGGTGCCCGAAGAGGATGCGCCGGTGCCGCGTGCGCGTGGCCGGCGTGGTCGGGGCCGTGGCAACGCGCGGGTGCGTCGCTCTGGGCGCACCACGGATCGCCAGCCGCAGGTGGCCGGCTCGGGCGAGGCGCAGGCGCGGCCGGATCAAGCACCCGAGCAGGCGCCGCGCGAGCAGGCCGAGCGGGGACCGCGCGGCGAGCGGCCCGAGCAGGCGCCGCGCGGTGAGCGCAGCGATCGCGGTCGCGGTGACGATCGGGGCGCGCGCGGCGGCGACCAGCGTCGCGGCCGCAGCGACGATCGGAGCGCGCGCAGCGGCGATCAGCGCAATCGCGGACGCAGCGACAAGGGCCGGCGCGATGGGCGTGAAGGCCGCCAAGACGGGCGCGACAGCAGCAAGCAGGGCAGTGGTCGTGACGGGCGTGATCAGCGCGACCAGCGCGGCGATCAGCGTCGCGGGCACCACCACGAGCCGCCGCGCATCTCGAAGAGCACGCCGATCCGCGAGGTCATCCGCGAGGGCCAGGAGGTCCTCGTCCAGATCTCCAAGGAGCCCATCGGCACCAAGGGCGCCCGCGTCACCAGCCACATCTCGCTGGCGGGCCGTTACGTCGTCTACCTGCCGACCGTCGATCACGTCGGCATCTCCAAGCGCATCGGATCCGACAAGGAGCGCGGCCGCCTGCGCGAGGCCATCGAGGCCATGAAGCCCCCGCAGGGCGGCCTCATCGTGCGCACGGTCGCCGAGGGCCTGACGAAGAAGCAGCTCAAGGCCGACGTCGGCTACCTCGTCCGCCTCTGGGGCGAGGTGGTGAAGAAGCGCGAGACCGGCGTCCGCGCCCCCGCCGGCCTCTACACCGAGCTCGATCTCGTGCTCAAGACGGCGCGCGATCTCTTCACCGACGACATCGAGAAGATCGTCATCGACAGCCGCGAGGAGTACGAGCGCCTCCGCCGCTTCCTCGAGGTCTTCCTCCCCGAGCGCATCGACGACATCGAGCTCTACCAGGGCGAGGAGCCCATCTTCGACGCGTACGGCATCGAGGACGAGATCCAGCGCGCCCAGTCGCGCAAGGTCCCGCTGCCTTCGGGCGGCTACCTGATCATCGATCAGGCCGAGGCGCTCACCGCCATCGACGTCAACACCGGGCGTTTCGTGGGCAAGGGGTCGAAGGATCTCGAAGAGACGATCCTCGCCACCAACCTCGAGGCCGTCGAGGAGATCGCCTACCAGCTCCGCTTCCGCAACATCGGCGGCCTGATCATCCTCGACCTGATCGACATGGAGCGCGCCAGTAACCGCGAGAAGGTGCGCAAGCGGCTCGAGGAGCTGCTCTCCCGCGACAAGGCCAAGACGACGCTGAACCGCATCAGCGATCTCGGCCTCATCGAGATGACGCGCAAGCGCACGCGCGAGAGCCTCGGGCGCATCGTGCTCGAGCCCTGCTTCTACTGCGACGGCACCGGCCAGCTCCAGTCGAAGCAGACCATCGCCTACGAGATCCTCCGCCAGATCCGGCGCGAGCGCATGAACCTGCCCGGCTACGTCATCGTGGTGAACGCGCACCCGGCCGTGGTCGATCTCCTGAAGAGCGACGAGCGCGTCGCGGTCACCGAGGCGGAGCGCCTGTTCCAGCGGCGCATCGAGCTCGTGCCGCGCAAGGAGTACCACCTGGAGCAGTTCGATCTGCAAGGGAGGTAGCCGTACATGTCCGAACCGAAGCAAGATCACGAGGCGCGGCGCGACGAGCGCGTGACCATCAACAAAGAGTTCGAGTCGTACGACGCGTTCATCAACGAGTACGTCACGAACATCTCGCGCACCGGCGTCTTCGTGCGGAGCAAGACGCCGCTCGCGGTGGGGACGAAGGTCAACCTCCGGTTCACCGTGATCATGGAGGACATCGAGACCATCGAGGGCATCGGCGAGGTCGTGCGCGTGCACGACGATCCGCCGGGCATGGGCGTGGTCTTCACCGAGCTGTCGGCCTACTCGAAGGGGCTCATCGACAAGCTCCTGACGAACCAGGGTCGTCGCATCACCGAAGGCTGAGGCTCCACATGTTCACGGGCCTGGTGGAGACGACCGGGATCCTGCGGCGCCGCGCCGGTCGTCCGGTGGCGCACGCCTTCATCGAGACCTCGATGGGGCCGCTCACGCTCGGGGAGTCGATCAGCGTCAACGGCGCGTGCCTCACGGTCGATCGGATCATGCCCGGCGGCTTCGAGTGCGACATGACCTCGGAGACGCTCGATCGCACGACGCTCGGCGAGCTGCCCCTCGGCCACCGCGTGCACCTGGAGCGGGCCACGCCGCTCGGCGGCCGCATGGGCGGGCACATGGTGCTCGGCCACGTCGACTGCGTCGGTCGGGTCACGGGCCGCGAGGCGCGGGGCGATGCGCTGCGCTTCGAGGTGACCGTGCCGAGCGAGCTCGGCCGGTTCGTCGCGGCCAAAGGCTCGATCGCCATCGACGGCGTGAGCCTGACGCTGAACGCGGTGGGCTCTCCCGGGCCCTCCGGCGTCGCCTTCGACGTGATGCTCGTCCCGCACACGCTGGGGCGCACGCTCCTCGGAGAAATGCGGTCCGGCTCCCGGGTGAACATTGAAGTCGACGTCCTCGCGCGCTACGTGGCGCGGCAGCTCGAATTCCGGACCGGCGCCGACGAAGGCGCAGCCCCGGCGAAGCGAACGGAAGTACCCGATGTCCGCAACGACCAGCTCCGCAACGACGACGACGACCAGCGCATTCTCGCGAAGCTCCGATCGGGAGGTTGGGTTTGAGGCCATGCCCCATCGCTTGACGATCGACTCGGCCGTCCTCGAGCGGGTGAACACCGCGCTCGATCACATCCGCGCAGGCAAGATGGTGATCCTCGTCGACGACGAGGATCGCGAGAACGAGGGCGATCTCTGCGTCGCCGCCGAGGCGGCCACCGCGGACAAGATCAACTTCATGGCCGTGCACGGTCGCGGCCTCATCTGCCTGACCTTGGAAGAGGAGCAGGTCGCTCGCCTCGAGCTGCCGATGATGTCGGCCCCCGGCCGCAGCGGCCCGCCGCTCGGCACGGCCTTCACCGTGAGCGTCGAGGCGCGCCACGGCGTCACCACCGGCATCAGCGCCGCCGATCGCGCCCACACCATCCGCGTCGCCATCCAACCGGACGCGACCCCGGCCGATCTCGTGACCCCGGGCCACGTCTTCCCGCTCAAGGCGCGGCGCGGCGGCGTCCTCGTGCGCACCGGCCAGACGGAGGGCTCGGTCGATCTCGCGCGCCTCGCGGGCATGCGCGCGGCCGGCGTGATCTGCGAGATCATGAACGACGACGGCACCATGGCGCGGATGCCCGATCTGGAGAAGTTCGCGCAGAAGCACGACCTCCTCATCGTCACGGTCGCCGACCTCATCCAATACCGCCTCCAGACGGAGCGCCTCGTGCGCAAGGTCGGCGAGCGCCCGATCCGCCTCGACCTGACGGGCACCGACTGGGTGGCCTCGGTCTACGAGATCGTCGGGGAGCAGCGTCAGTTCTTCGCGCTCTCCCGCGGCCACGTGGCGACGAACGAGCCGGTCTTGTGCCGCGTGCACTCGGGCTCGCTCGTGGGCGATCTGTTCAGCTCCACGCCCGTCGACGGCGGGCACAACCTGCGCGAGGCCATCCAAGCCATCGAGAAGGCCGGCGCCGGCGTGATCCTGTACATCCCGCCGAAGGGCGATCTCTTGAAGGAGATCGAAGCCGTCCACGGGACGCGCGCCGACGGGAGCGGGCAGCCGTGGACGCTGCGCGAGTTCGGCCTCGGCGCGCAGGTGCTCGCCGATCTCGGCGTGCACCAGATCCGGCTGCTCACCAACAGCCAGATCAAGATCGCAGGTCTCAACGGGTTCGGGTTGAAGGTGGTCGAGCGGGTCCCGCTCGTGTCGATGAAGGGCGAAGGTTGAGCATGAGCGAGGAGTCGAAGCAGTCGCCGCGCGTGATCGAAGGCACGCTCGTGGCGCCCCCGGGCGCGCGTTTCGCGCTGGTGGCGAGCCGGTTCAACCACTTCATCGTCGATCGCCTGGTCGAGGGCGCGCTCGACGCGCTGGCCCGCCACGGCGCCGATCTCGGCAAGACGACGATCGTGCGCGTGCCCGGCGCGTGGGAGATCCCGACCGTGGTCGGCCGCCTGACCCGCCACAACGTGGCCGGTGATTTCCGCGTGGACGCCATCATCGCGCTCTCCGCGGTGATCCGCGGCTCCACGCCGCACTTCGACTACGTGGCCTCCGAGGTTTCGAAGGGCATCGCCACCGCGTCGCTCCAGACGGGCGTGCCCGTCACCTTCGGCGTGCTCACGACGGACACGATCGAGCAGGCCATCGAGCGCGCCGGGACGAAGGCGGGCAACAAGGGCTGGGACGCGGCCGTGAGCGCGATCGAGATGGTGTCCCTCTCGGCGGCGCTCACCGCGGCGCGGCTCTAGCAGAAAGAAGCGGCATGGGAGCTCGCACGTCCGGACGTGAAGCTGCGCTGCAAATGCTGTTCGCCCTGGAGGCGGGCGGCGGCAGCGCGGAGCGGGTGATTGCTTCGTTTTGGCGGGAGACCCCGGGTGATCCCGAGGGCCGCGAGTACGCCGACACGGCGGTGCGCGGCGTCGCAGGCGAGCTCGCCGGTGTCGACGAGGCCATTCGCAAGGCCAGCACCAACTGGCGCCTCGAACGGATGGCTCGGGTCGACCGCAACGTGCTCCGGCTCGGCGCTTGGGAGCTGCTCCGCAAGGGCGACGTCCCGCGCGCCGTCATCCTGGACGAAGCCGTCGAGCTGGCGAAGCGCTTCGGCAGCGAAGATTCGGGCGCGTTCGTGAACGGGGTGTTGGACCGGATCGCCACCGACGTGGGCCGGGTGGATCGCGATCGCTGAGAGACGGTCATCGGCGCCGCACGTCGACGTGCGGCGCTGATGGCGCGCCGCTGATCGTTGGAGGTCAAACGACCTCGCCGATGCGGTTGTCGCGTGGTCGCGAGCGATCGTTGGAGGTCAAACGACTTCGAGCGAAGCGGCCCGCACGATGGGATTCAGCCGTTCGGCGCGGCGATGTAGCCGTACTCCACGTCGTACACCGCCGGGCCGAGGCGCAGGCCGTCGGCCGAGAGCGTGGCGCCGCGCTTCACGATCTCGCGCAGCGCCTCGACGCGGCCGGTGAAGCCATAGGGATCGGTGTCACCGTTACGCCGCCCGATCACGCGGACGGCGTCGCGCAGTACGTAACGCCGGCCATCGCAGACCGTGAGCGACGCGCCGATGCGCGTGGCCGCGCCGCTCCGCACCCAACCATCGAGGGTCGTCTCCGCGACGAAGGCGTCCTCGCCGATGCGCACCGTGCGCGCGACATCCATCGGCGGCGGCGCGCTGTCACAGCGCGGCCCGGGTGGAGGGCGAGAGGATTGGCGCGGGAGGCGGGGTGCGTCGACGGCGGACATGGCATGACCTTCCATCGGTGGAGGCGTGGTGCGACCGTCGACGGAATCAGCACGCGGCATGCCATCGATCGGGCAGGCAGCGCGTGCGCTCCCTGTGACGAGATCCTCGCGTGGGGCGGACGCGCATGCCGCAGCGGTGCACGATCTTCACAGGGTCGGACGCGTCTCCCGTTCTCGTCGCCGCGACACCGGCGCCAGACCGTCGCGACGGATCGACGCCCAGGCACGCGTGCCCGCACGTGCCCGCACCGTGCCTCCGCGCATCAACGTCGAAGGTGATTCTCCATACGCCGCGCACCGCGAGCCTCCATGAGGCTCACGGCGCGCTACGACTCGGTCACATCCTCAGCGCAGCCAGACCACGGTGACGCCGTCACCACCTTCGTTCTGCTGTCCGGGGCGCGACTTGGCCACGTAGGTGCTGCCCCGGATCGCGTCGCGCACGGCTTCGCGCAGCGCGCCGGTGCCGTGGCCGTGAATGAGGAAGGCCACCTTGCGGCCGGCGTTGAGCGAGCGATCGAGGAACTGCTCGGCCATCGCGGTGGCCTCGTGGGCGCGCAGGCCCCGCAGGTCGACGGTGTTCTCGCTGGTTTGGATCGGGACCTCCGGATCGGAGGCCGCGTCCAGCTCGTAGCCGGGGCGCTTGCCGCGGCGATCGCGGGCGCGCGTGTCGGCGACGGGCGCGGCGCTCGCGATGCTGCGCACCTCCGAGATGGTGGTCCCGAGCTTGAGCGGGCCGGCGGCGACGCGGAGCTGGCCGCCGCCGAGCACTTCGACGACCTCCGCCTCGGCGCGCAGGCGGGGCACGTAGACGCGCGTTCCCACGCGGATCTCGCTGGCCGCGACGGGCGCGCGCGGGGCCGCGTCGGTGACGGCACGCGGCTCGAGCTCGCCGCCGATGGAGGCCTTGTGGGCCACGGCATCGATGGCCTTCGCGGCGGCGCGCACCTCCTCGTCGCTCGGCTTCGGGCCGCGCAGCTTGGCCTGGGCTGCGCGTAGCTCGTCGCGGGCGCGCTTCAGGCTCGTGAGGAGCTGCTCGCCCTCGCGCGTCACGGCGACGCGCTCCTTCTGCACGAGGCGCTCGCGCTCGCGATCGAGCTCGCGCTGCTTCTCGCGCAGCGCTTCGACCTCGCGCTCGGCGTCGGCGCGCGCCAGCTCCAGCGCGCGGCGCTCGGCCGCGAGCTTCTCCACCATCTCGTCGAAGGTCACCGCCTCGCGCGTGAGGAACCGCTCGGCGCGCTCCAGCACCGTGCTCGGCACCCCGAACCGCCGCGCCACCGCGAGCGCGCTCGACGCGCCCGGGATGCCGACCGCGAGCTTGAACGTCGGGCTCATGGTCGCGAGATCGAAGCCGACGGACGCGTTCTGGAAGCGCGGATCCCCGAGCGCGAGCGCCTTCAAACCCTCGTAGTGCGTCGTGCACGCGACCGCGCCGCCGCGCGCGCACAACGAGTCCAGGATGGCGGCCGCGAGCGCCTCGCCTTCGCGCGGATCGGTGCCGCCCGCCAGCTCGTCGAGCAGGACGAGCGCGCCGGGCCGCGTCTCCCCGAGGATCTCGGCGATGTTCTTCACGTGCGCGCTGAAGGTCGAGAGGCTCTTGTGGAGGTTCTGATCGTCGCCCACGTCGGTGAGGACGATCTCGAAGACCGACACACGCGACCCATCCTTCGCCGGAACGGGGAGGCCGGCGCGGAGCATCAGCGCGGCGAGGCCGAGCGTCTTCAACGCCACCGTCTTGCCACCGGCGTTCGGGCCGGACACGACCATGGCGCGCCCCGCGCCGACGGCGACGTCGCTCGGGACGACATCGGCGCCGTCGAGCGTGAGCAGCGGGTGCCTTGCGCCCACGAGATCGATGTGGGCCTCGCCCTCGATCACCTCGGGGAAGTTGAGCTTGAGATCCTTCGCGAGCTTCGCGCTCGCGGCGCGCACGTCGGCGTGCGCCAGCGCGCTGGCCGCGGCGAAGATCCGATCGACCGCCTCGGCGACGATCCCGGAGAGCGAGGCGTACACGGCCTCCTCTTCGCGGGCCACCTGGGCATCGAGCATCTTCTGCCGATTGCCCATCTCCACGAGCACACGCGGCTCGACGAACACGGTGGCGCCGCTGCCGCTCGTGGTGTGCACGATGCCGGGGAAGCGCTCGTGCGCATCGGCCCGCACGGGGAGCACGTAGCGCCCGTCGCGCTCGGTCCAGAATCGATCCTGGAGGATGTCCTCGTGCTTCTTGATCAGCTCGTCCAACCGTCGCACGAGCCGATCACGGCCTGCGCGTCGCTCGGCGCGCAGCTCGGCGAGGCGCGGCGAGGCGCGGTCGGCGAGCGTGCCGTCGGGATCGAAGCAGGTCGCGAGCCGACGCTCGATCTCGTCGAGCGCCGGATCGAACGCACAGGCAGCGTCGAGCGCAGGCACGCGGGCGCGGCGCGCCTGAAGGAACCGGCGCAGCATGCGCGCGGCCGCGAGGCAGGCGATGATGGCGCGGAGCTCCTCGTTCGCGAGGACGGCGCCGATGCGGGCTCGGTCGAGCGCGAGATCGATCTCGGGCACATCGGCCGCAGGCAGAGGCTCGCCGGCGATGTCGAGATCGACGCACTCACGCACCTCGGAGAGCGCGGTGCGCACGCCCGCGAGCGTGGAGGCGAACGGAAGCGCACGCGCGAGCCGCTTGCCGGCCGGTGACGCGGCACGCTCGGCGAGAGCTTCGAGGATGCGGTCCCACTCCAAGTCGGCGCGGGTCTTCGCCGGGCACGGATCGCTCAGCAGATCAGAGGACATGAGAGTCTCGACGGAAGTTGCTTCGTGAAGGCCGGATGCCACCGACGGAGGTGCGGCACCGGGCCAGACGATCGAAGTCGATACGCGTTTTCGCGTGGTTTCGATGAGCCCCGCATGGAGCAGGGCGATGAACATGAAGCGCCCGACATCGGTCGTCGGGAGCCCGTGTCATGGGTGGGCTCCGGTCCGATGCTGCGGGTCGATGGTTCGGGGGCACAGTGGATAGCACGCGCTCGGCGTGATGCACCTCGCTTCCACGGACCCGCGCCTCGTCCCCTCGCGCTCGACCCGCCGGCTCGATCTCCGTGCTCCACGGACGACCGAAGCGAGCACTGACGATCGCGGAGGCACACGCTCGCACACCGAGCGAGGAGCCCACGCCGAGCGGCGTGCCGGCTCGGCGTTCACCGCTGCGGCGATCGCCGATCGAGCTTCAGCTCGAGGGCTCCTTCGCCACCCCGCCGGCCGCGCTCGGCATGGGGTTCTGCTCCTTCTCGAGGTAGCGGAAGATCGTCCGCGGATCGACGCCCAGATCCCGCGCCGTCTGCGTGCGGTTGCCGTTGTTGCGCTCCAGCACCTCGAGCACGTACTTGCGCTGGAACTCCTCTTTGGCCTTCTCCAGCGGGAGGATCGTGGTCTCCGCGCCCACGCCGAGATCGAGATCTTCCGGCGAGAGCAGCGTCTGATCACAGAGCACGAGCGCCTTCTTGATCCGGTTCTCGAGCTGCCGAATGTTGCCTGGCCACGAGTACTTCTTGATCGCCGCGAGCGCCGCGGGGCTGTAGCCCTTCACCGGGCTCTTCAGCTCGTCGGCGTACTTCGACAAGAGCACCTTGGCGATGATCATCACGTCGTCGCCGCGATCGCGCAGCGGCGGCAACCACAGGTTCACCACGTTGAGCCGGTAGTAGAGATCTTCGCGGAAGTTGCCGGCGCGGATCTCCTCTTCGAGGTTCCGGTTCGTGGCCGCGACGACGCGGATGTCGACCTTCTCCGGCTTGCTGTCGCCCACGCGGAAGACGACCCGCTCCTGGAGCGCGCGCAGGAGCTTCACCTGGAGGTTGAGCGGCAGCTCGCCGATCTCGTCGAGGAACAGCGTGCCCTTGTCGGCCACCTGGAACTTGCCGGGCCGGTTCATGATGGCGCCCGTGAACGCGCCCTTCACGTGACCGAACAGCTCGCTCTCGATCAGGTTCTCCGGGATCGCGCCGCAGTTGATGGTGACGAACGGCCCCTCCGCGCGCGGGCTCCGGCGATGGATCTCCTTGGCGATGAGCTCCTTGCCCGTGCCCGTCTCGCCGGTGATGAGCACGCTGATGTCGGTGCCGGCGACCTTCTGCAGCTTGCGGAAGACCTCCAACATCGAAGGACACGCGCCGATGATCTCGCCGAACTTCTTGTCGGACAGCTCGGCCACGAGCTTGGCCTTGTCGGCGCGGAGCGCGTTGAGGAGCATCGCGTTCTGCAGGATGAGCGAGGCCTGCGAAGCGAAGATGCTGAGCAGCTCGAGCTGCGTGCGATCGAAGAGGTGCTTGATCTTGTCGTTGCCGACGTAGAGCGCGCCGATGACCTCGCCCTGCGAGAGGAGCGGCGCGCACATGACGCTCGACAGCTTCATGGCGATCACGCTCTCGCTGCGGCCGAAATGGGTGTCCGCGAGCGCATCCGACACGATGACCGGCCGGGCCTGCTCGATCACCTGGCGCACGATGCTGTCGGAGACGTGGCCCTCGGCGTTGGTGATGGCCTCGCGCCGCACGTTGCGCGACGCCCGCACGATGAGCCGCTTGTCGCCCTCCGTCTTGCCTCCGCGCCCAGCCGCAGCCTCCGCGCCTTCGAGCAGCAGGAGGAAGCCCTTGTCCGCGTTGGTCAGCTCGATGACGTCGTCGAGCATGGCCTCGAGCAGCTCGTCGACGTTCTTCCGGTTGATGAGCTTCTCGCTGAAGGCGAACAGCTTGCGCACGCCGGCGAGCTCCGACGAGACGCCCTTCGACGGCGCGGGCTTGTCGTCGTCATCGTCGTCGCGGCTCGTGCTCGGCGGCGTCTCGGAGAACATCGAGAACCCGACCTCGACCTGCCCGAGCTGCACGCGATCGCCGTGCACCAAGCGCGCGCGCCGCTTGCGCTTCCCGTTGATGGCGATGTCGGCGTCGCGATCGAGCTCTTCGAGCTGGAAGTCCCGGCCGTCGAAGAGAATCTGCGCGTGATGATCCGCCACGCCCGCGCCGCTGATGGCGACGTCGTTGCCGAGCCCTTTGCCGATCGTCGTGACGGGCTTGTGAACGCAGTAAAGACGGGGTGCGCCCGCTTTGGCGAAATACTTCAGCGTCGGCATCGTCGGGCAGCATAGCAACAGAACCCGCGCGCGGGATGCCAACGGACACACCCGCGCGCAGGCCTGCCGCGCGGCGCGAGCGCGAAGCGCTTCACGCACCCATCAGGGCGGGCGAATCGAAGCGTCTGCGTGGATTTCGAGGAGGTCGACCAAGGACGGGCCGCGCGGACCCGATTGTCGGTCACGTCGTCAGCGGGCTACCAAAGCTCGCCGCTGAGGGATGCGCCGACGCCGCCGGGCACCGGCATCACGCCGCCGCCGCGGACACGCGCGAAGTGATGGTTCTGCCAATACTCCTCGTCCTCGCGCTGCTCCTTGGCCATCATCCCCGGACGGTCGGGCCGGCCGATGAAAGCGCCGGCGACCGTGCCCACGGCACCCGCCACGCCCTGGAAGATCAGGCCGCGCCGCGGATCGCCCTTCGTCGCCGCATAGAACGGATAGACGAGCGTGGCCGCCGCCTGCCCGATGCCGAAGCCGGCCCACATCCACCCGAGCTGGTTCCACGAAGGCGTCCAGAACGCGGAGGTGATCGCCGCCGCACCGAGCCCGAGGTTGTAACCCAGCACGCCGCCCAGCGTAGTGCCATCGTTGGCTTGCGACCACGCGGTGCGCGACGCCGTACCGCCTCCGCCGAACTCGTAACCGATGATCGCGCCCCAGCCCACTGCCGAGGTGATGAACATCGTCCTCTTCGGCGTCGGCTTCGCGAGGAGCCCGTACGCCACGCCGGCGCCGCCGCCGATGGTCGCGCCGATCACCTCCGATCGCGCGAGCCCACGGAAGCCCCAGCTCCCCGTCGTCGTGTGCGCGGACCCGAAGGTCGAGATGACCATGCCCTCACCGGCGCCGATCACGAGGCCGCTCGCGATCGCCGACGGAAGCCCTTCCCGCATCGGCTTGCGATCCGCGAAGAACACCGCCATCGGCATGGCCGCGCCCACGAGGACCGGCGCGATCAACGAGAGACCCGGATCGACCTTCTTCCCGGCATACGCCTCGGAGTCGATCCAGATACCGACGCCCGCGCCATAAGCGATCGCGGCGCCGTAGAGATAACCAATCTCCAACGTGGTCCGCACCTGATGTTGCGGCGGCGCATAGCCATAACCGGGTTGCGGTCCATAACCGGGTTGCGGTCCATAACCCGGTTGTTGCCCATAACCCGGCTGCTGCGGATATCCGGGCTGCTGCCCATAACCCTGCTGCGGATAACCCGGTTGCGGCGCATAACCCGGTTGCGGCTGATACCCCGGTTGCGGTTGATATCCCGGTTGCGCCGGCTGCTGCGGTTGCTGTCCCGGCAAAGGCAGCACCTGTTGCAGTTGCGGCGGGAGCTGCGGAATTGGCAACGTACCCGGCTGCTGCTGTTGCGGCTGACCCGGCTGTTGCGGCTGCTGCGGATCCTGCTGGCCGGGCATCGGCGGCAGGCCGGGGATGGGGGGAATCTGGGCCGAGGCATTGCCCGCGGCCGTCGTGAGAAGGAGGACCGACGCGAGGGCGAGAAGCGCGCGATTTCGCATGGTGGATCCCGGTGGGTTGGCAGAAGGAAAGGCGGGCGTTGGACGAAAGGAGCTCACTCCTTACTCAATGCCCGAGTCATGAGATCGACGACGGCCTGTTGCGGAGCTTTGTCCTCGTAAAGGATCTTGAAGACCTCCGCCGTGATGGGCATGTCGACGCGCAGCTTGTTCGAAAGATCGAACGCGCTCTTGGTCGTCTTCACGCCCTCGGCGACGTGACCGAGCGTCGCCAGGATGTCACCGAGCTTGCGGCCTTTGCCGAGCTCGAAGCCGACGGTGCGGTTACGCGACAGCTCGCCGGTGCACGTGAGCACCAGATCCCCCATGCCCGCGAGGCCTGCGAGCGTGAGCGGGTTCGCTCCCTTGTACGCCGCGAGCCGGCCGATCTCGGCGAGCCCGCGCGTGATCAATCCGGCGCGCGTGTTGTGCCCATAACCGAGCCCATCCGAAACACCCGCCGCGATGGCGATGACGTTCTTGAGCGCGCCGCCGACCTCCACACCCGTCACGTCCGGCGACGCATACGTGCGGAACCGATCCGTCGCAAACGCGTGCTGCACCGTCTCCGTCTCGCGCTCGCTCGTGCCTGCGATCACGACCGTCGTCGGCATCCGCGCGGCGACCTCCTTCGCGAAGCTGGGCCCGGAGAGGTACGTGAGCCGGTGCTGTACGGAGTGCCCGAGCTCCTCGAGGAGCACGTCGCTCATCAGCATGAGCGAGTCGTTCTCGATCCCCTTCGTGGCGCTGCAGAGGAGCGCGCCTGCAGGAACGTGGCGGCGCGCATCGCGCATCACGGCGCGCAGCCCATGCGACGGCACCACGATCACCACGAGCTCCGCGCCGTGCAGCGCCTCCTCCAGATCGGGCGTGGCACGCAACGCAGGCGGCAGATCAGCGGTCGGGAGGTAGCGCGTGTTGACGTGCTTCTCGTTGATCGTGTCGGCGACCTCGCGCCGATGCGACCAGATGGTCGTGGGGTTCTGCTTGTCGGCGAGAACCTTGGCGAGGGCGGTGCCCCACGCGCCCGCGCCGAGGACGGCCACGTTCATCATGGCGGCACGCTACCACGAGGGAAGGCCCCGGAGCCGGCCGATCAGGCGCGAGAAACGTGCTCTCCTTCGCCGAGCTGGATGACGCGATCCGCAATCGAAAGCGGCTCCGGACGGTGCGTCACCAGGATGACGGTCCGCTTCCCTCGCAGCATGACGAGGGCTTCGAGCACACGCTGCTGGGACGCCGGATCCAGGCCCGAGGTCGGCTCATCCATCAGCAGCACCGGCAACCCCGATGCGATCGCTCGCGCGATGGCGACCCACTGACGCTCGCCTCCCGACAGCTCCGGTCCGCCCGCCGCGAGTCGATCGCCCACCCGATCCACGAGCGAGCGCGCACCGATGACCCGAAGCGCCTCGCGCGCGATCTCCGCGCTCCCCTGCCGTGGGGCAGCCAGCGCGATGTTGTCGGCGAGGCTTCCCGCGACGATCGCCGGCTCCTGCGGAACCCAGGCAAACGGCCGCTCCGCCGGCCCCACGCCGACGCCCGTCAGCTCGCGCTCCCCGTAGCGAATCGATCCGCGAACCTCTCGCTCCAAACCGAGCAACCCACGCAGCAACGAAGTCTTGCCCGCGCCCGTCGGCCCGATCACCGCCACGATCTCGCCCGGGGCGGCATCCAGGCTGGCTGGCTGTGTCGCACGATCACCCCGGACGACCGACAGATCCCGGACACTGAACGTCTCCACGCCCCAGCTCGCTGTGCGGACGGTGCTCACGTCCGGCCGGCTGGTGGAACCATCGGTGTCACCCGCGACGTCGGCCTGGACTCGGTCGAGATCCTCGAGCGCATGCGCTCCTCGCTCGATGGAGATACGGGCATCCCCGAGGTCCCTGAGGGGCCGATACATCAGGAAGAAGACCGCCGCGAAGGCCACGAGCGGTCCGTGATCCAAGGCCATTCCGCCGCGCTCCACCAACGCCACGGCGCCGAGCAGCGCGAGGGCCGCGAGCACCTCGTTGCCCCCCGAAATCGCAGCCCGAGCCGCATCCCCGCGCGCCGCGGCCCGCCCGGCCTGGTCACTGGCATCGGTCAGCGCACGGCGCACGCGCTCCGCTGCGCCGTACGTACGCCACAAGTCGAGGTGCCGAACCAACTCGTCGACCCCCGCGTGGAGCTCCTCGGCGAGGCGAGAAGCCCTTCCATGCGCGGCACGCAGCCTTCGTCGAACCATTCCGAGGAGGAGCGCGAATGGTGCGAGGACCGCGAAGGATGCGAGCGCCAGGCGCGAAGACAGGACGATGAGCGCGGCCGTCAGCGGGACGAGATGGGCTACGGCCCGCAGCGTGGCGAGCACGCCCTCGTCGACGCCGCGCTCGATTTCCCGCAGGCGCACGGCGATCGCGGCGTGCGTGTGGGCTGCAGAACGAGAGGCCGGCCCGGCGCGAAGAATGGCTTCCGTGACCTCACGGCGAGCCGAATCACCGACCCGAAACGTCAAACGTTTCTGCTCGTACATCGCAAACGAGCCGGCGATGGTCTTCACGAAGGCCGCCGCGAACCCCAGAAGGCATAGGCGCAACGGAGAAAAGTCGAGCCCAAGGGAGTCGACAAAAGCCGTGGCGACCCCAGATTGCCGAAACACGAGCGCCTGCCCCAAAAGCCCGGCGCTCGAGGCCAACGCGCCATGCGCTGCGGCCTGCACCAGGGTCGCCCCGGCAAATGCCGCCCAAATCGAGCGGCCCGACCTCCCATCTCGATCGGATCCGCACGAAACGCGCAGCGCACGAAAGAAGAAGGCGGAAGAAGTAGAAGATCCAATCGCCTTCGGCATCGTCTCGAAGAGAAACGTCGAAACCGCGACCGTCCGGTCGCCCCAATCAAAGGCAGGGGCCGCGCGCCCCCGTCAAACCGCGAAGCCGCCCCGCCCATCGTCGAAGGGGCAGCTTCGCGTCATCCGCCGATCGTCCGCGGGCGGTGCATCGCACCGTAAGGCCGGTCCGGGTGATCCGTACCTCTTCACGGGAGCAGCACCCATGCCGCTCGACAGTCTCGAAAAGCGGGGAGGCTCGGAGAAAAGAGGCACCGGTATTGCATCGAAATTTCGAGAAACCCGCGGCACTCACGCACCACACGCATCAGTGGCCCGCGATGCCCGGCTCGTCCAGTCGGCCGGGCGGCCGGGTCAGAGCCCAATTGATTCCAAAGACCTGCACGCTCGTCGGAATCATCTGGGCTGTTCGGTAGTTGCACGTTCTGACCGAAACGTCCGGGCGGACTCCAGCCAAGACAGAATTTCCCAGGGGAAGCTTTCGGACTCGCAGACTGGCCCCAAGAAATCGGTTGACAGGTTTCAGACTCGAAACGTGCGCCCCGTAACAGTGAACGAAACAGCCTCAAGCCCCGCGAAGAACAAGATGAGCACGTCGATGGTTCGCCGCCAAGCCTCCCCCCGTCAACCCGCGAAGAGCGCGGGTGCCACGGCATCGAAAATACCAGCGCCCGCACCCTCGTCCAACCCGATGACGGTGGCTTCGCTCGCCAAGGCGGGTTCCCCGCGCCGCGCGTCGACGGGTCGGGCCGCCTCTCTGACGGCAGCAGTGCCCGTGGTGGGCCGGCCGACCCACGCGCAGGACGTCACGTTCGACACCGATGAAACGACACACCCGCAGCGCGGTCGGCTGCAGGGACCAACCATCATGGAGCAGGAGGGAGTCAGCATGAGGTCGACCAAGAACCACCCCCAGGCCGTCGCCAAGGCCGCAGCTGCGCCGCTCGAGGGAGCCGCCGCGCCCGACCTCGCCGCGCTGAGCCTGATGGACGATGACTCCGCCGAGGAGACCGCCGTCCGCCCGCGGCCGACGGAGATCGTCGATGAGGAGCCTGCCGCGGAGTTCATCGACCTCGAGTTCTCGTCCATCGAGCGAGCGCCCGAGCCATCGCGTCCGGCGGAGCTCGCGCCGCGCGACTTGCGCGACGTCGAGGACGGCGGCGGCGATTCCATGCTCGCGCGTTACTTCCGCGACATGGCGTTGCACCCCGTGATGGGCCCCGAGGAGGAGCTCGACACCGCGCGCGCCGTCGAGCAGAGCGAGCTCGAGCACTGGGTTGCGCTGCTCTCGCACGAGCCGGCGGCCGAGTACATCCTGATTGCGCTCGACAAGCAGGTGCAGAAAGCCGGTGAGGAAGAGGTCAAGGCGCCTCAGATTCCCGAGCTCTGCCGGCTCGCCCGCCTCGCGAGCAAGAAGAAGCTGACGGCCGACCAGCGCCGCCAGTACACCGATCTCTCGCGCGAGCTGGCCACCGCGATCCGTCTGCCCGACTCCGATCGCATTTGGATGGCCGAAGCCAACCAGATCGCACGGAACCTGGTGCGCGAGCCCGATTTCGAGGACGACGTCAGCGATCCGGACGAGGCGCGTCCGTCGCGGCCGATGCTGACGATGAACGACGACTATCGCAAATACCTGGGCCGGGTCGAGAAGACCTTCCAGGTGCAGCACGACGCGAAGAACCGCTTCGTGAAGGCCAACCTGCGGCTCGTCGTCTCGATCGCGCGTCGTTACAACCGCGGCCGTCTGCCTCTGATCGACCTGATTCAGGAGGGCAACATCGGCTTGATGAAGGCCGTGGAGCGCTTCGATCACAACCGCGGGTACCGCTTCTCGACGTACGCGTCGTGGTGGATCCGGCACGCGATCAGCCGCGCCTTGGCCGACAAGGGCCGCGCGGTTCGCATCCCGGTGCACATGCTCGACACGTACAACCGGGTCGCGCGGGCCACGCAGGCGATCATCGCGCGCACCGGGCACGAGCCGACGATCGAGGAGCTCGAGAAGGAGACCGGCGTTCCGCGCGAGAAGCTCGACAAGGTGAAGGACTTCTATGCGGAGACGCCGTTCTCGCTCGATCGCCCCGTGGGTGACGAGGATGGGCGGAAGTTCATCGACTTCCTCCAGGAGGAGAACGCGCTGTCCCCGTTCGATCACCTTGCCAACCGCAAGTGGAGCGACGAGGTCCGGCGCCTGCTCACCACGCTGACGCCCATCGAGTCGCGCATCATCCGCTGGCGTTTCGGCCTCGATGACGAGGACGAGCTCACGCTCAAGGAGATCGGCGACAAGTACAACCTGAGCCGCGAGCGGATCCGCCAGCTCCAGGAGCAGGCGCTCGGCAAGATTCGCAAGCAGATGCGCGACTACTGAGCGCAGTCGCGGAGGGGGCTCTTGCGGCCGTCGGACGAAGGTTCGGCGGCCGCAAGGCTTTTGTCGGTCGATGCAAATCCCTGACAACTGGCGACACGATCCGCGACACGAATGTCATACGGATCAGCGCCCCGGCGTTCCCTTCCACAGCTCGCGGGCGGCGGCTTCGACGACCTTGTCCATGGCGGGGCGCGCTTGGTTGACCTTGCCCGAGATGCCGTTCACCAGGATCGAGAAGGCCAGCGTCCCTCGTCCGGGCGGGCCGACGACGTAGCCGGACAAGGCCGCGACGGCGTCGAGGGTGCCTGTCTTGGCGCGAATGGCGTGGACGTCGGACCAATCGCGGAAGCGGTGGCGCAGGGTCCCGTCCACGCCGCCGATCGAGAGCTGCGCGAGGTACTCCGGGGCGGCGAGCGTGTCGCGTGACATCGCGCGCAGCAGCGTCGTGGCCGTCGCGGGCGTCATCCGATCGGCGTCGAAGAGGCCCGAGCCGTTCTTCACGACCACGCCGGGCTCGAAGGCGCCGAGCTTCTCCAGGGCTTCGCGCATGACCTCCATCGAAGCTTCGGCCGAGGCGGGGCGGCCGCGGATTTTGGCGCCGATGGATTTGAAGATCATCTCGGCGTAGAAGTTGTCGCTCTCTTTGCCGAGCGCGGAGAGCATCTCGCCGAGGGCGATCGAGCGGTGCGCTGCGAGGAGGCTCTTGGCCTTCGTTCCGCCGAGCTTGGGCTCGCCGCGGACATCGATGCCGGCCTGCTTGAGCATGGCACGCAGCGCGTAGCCGGCGAGCAGGCGAGGATCGTCCACGCGCTTCGTCACGCGAACGAGGCGGCTGCCTTCGGGCAAGCTGCCGCCGAGGCGAGCGGTGAGCTTTCCGCCGCGGGCTTCCATGCTGACTGCGATCTTCTCGGGATCGTTTTTGCGCTTCGTGGTGATGCTCCCGGCGAGGTCCACGAAGCCAGGGGGCTCGATGTCGACGAGAGCTTCGGTGCCCTCTTTGGTCGCGCGGATCGAGAAGGTCACCGTGTTCTCGTTCAGCGAGACGGGGGCGACGGGGGCGCGGAATGCAGCCCATTCGTTGGGCTGTTGCTCGAACGCGGGAGGCACGTATTGGTCGTCGAAGAAGCTCTGATCGACGGCGATCGCACGCACGCGACGGACGCCGGCGGCGCGCAGCTCCGCGGCCATCGACCACAGGTCGGCGGTGCGGAGCGAAGGATCGCCGTCGCCGCGGAGCACGAGCTCGTCCACCGAGTCGCCTTCGATTTTGCCGTACAAACCCGTGTGGAAGCGGTGTTGTCCGCCGAGGAGCCGAAGCGCGGCGGCGGCCGTCCAGAGCTTGGCGTTCGAGGCGGGGTTCAGCGCGCGATGCTCCGAGATGCCTGCGAGGGTATCGCCGCTCTGCACGTCGATGACGTGGACGCCGAGCGTGCCTCCCCAACGCTGGACGTCGGCCGCGAGCAGGGCGACGGCGTCCTTGATCGGCGCTGCGTCGACCCGCGTCGTGGCTGCGGGGGCGCTCGGCTGCGCGCCGCCGGGGAGCGAAAGGGTGGTGGCGGCGAGCATCGTCGCGAGCGCGGCGACGCGACGGAGCGCATGGAGCCGAGTGCGATGGAGCATGGTCATCGAGTCATACAACGTTCGGCGCCGTGAGACCCATTCATGGGCTGTTGCGAGGCCGCGCATTCGAGCGCGGGCGCGCCGAGCGCGGCATCTCATGACATCGAGCGCGGCGGCCGTCGAGCGGTGGGCGCGGTCACTTGCCGGTGAGCTTTGCGGCTTCGGAGGCGCCGGTCCAATCGAATTTGGGGTTCAAGGCGAGCGCCTCTTTCACGAGCTTTTCTCCAGCGGCTTTGTCGCCGGCGGCGATGCGGATGGCGCCGGCGTGATAAAGGAGTCGAGCGTCTTTCGTGCCGAGGGAGGTGGCTTTATCGGCAGAGGCCTTTGCTTCGGCGATCTTGCCTGCACGGTAAAGGGACCACGCGAGCGCGTCGGCGGTGTAGATGTCGTCGCGGATCTTCTGCTCCGTTTGCGCGAGGCGGACGGCTTCGTCGTGATCGCGATCTTTGGTGGCGTAGAAGAGTGCGAGTGTGCGCGGGTCGCTGGCTTTGCCGCCCTTGATGACGAGCGCATACGCTTCGTCTGCAGCTTTGGTGTCACCGGCGGCGGAGCGGGCGTCGCCGAGGAGCCACGCAGTCTCGGGGAGAGGGCTCGTTTTGTAGGCTTGATGGAAGAGCTCGGCGGCTTTGGCGTAATCGCCGCTGGCCATGGAGACACGGCCGCGGCCGACGAGGGCAGGTGGGTAGTCGGAGCACTCTTTGAGCGCCATTTGGAATCCGGCGTCAGCGCCGGGATAATCGCCTTGATGCCAGAAGATCATCGCGGCTTCCACGAGGGCCCAACAGCGGGGCTCGGGGTCTTTGGGATCGCGGCCGGCGTCGATGGCGTGATGCATCGTTTCGATGGCAGATTTGGTGTCTCCGCGGAGCCACTCGAGGTGGGCGGCGCGGAGATACGAGGGCAGGTTGGGCTTGAGATCCTGCATGCGCTGCGTGATCTTCGTCGCTTCGGCGTAGCGGCCCGTCTCGAGGAGCGCGTCGGAGAGCGTGCCGAGCGCCATCGGATCATCAGGCATCTTGGAGAGGATTTGCTCGGCGAGATCGCGGGCGTCGTCGAAGCGATGTTGATTGAGCAACACGAGGCCGGTGAGGTTGGTCGCGGCGCGGTTCGCGGGCGCGAGATCTCGAGCGATGTCGGCGCAGGCGTTGGCGTTCAGATAAAAGCCCGGATCGCTGGACTCACGGGCTTTGCGGATCCAGGCGCGGCCGAGGAGGATCCATGTGTCCGCGATTTCGGATCGCGTCTCCAATTGCTTTTGCAGGCGCTGGATGTCGCGATCGATGGGGGCCGTGCCGCCGGGCTCGGCGCGGGCGAGGCGCTTCGCCGTGGCGAGCGGAGAGGTGTCGTTCGCAGCGCTCGATACCGTCGTGGCCGACGCGCGTGGAGCGGGCGTGGGAGGAGCGTTATCGTCCTTGCAGGCTGCGAGAAGCGTGCAGCCGGAGAGGATCGCGGCTCGTAGGGTGGCTCGTCGGATCACGGGGCCTCGATGTCGCATCGCGGGACTTACGCGCCGTAGCAGGTCCTGGTTGCGATCGGAACCCGCAACGATAGGATGCGCCGCACATGGAACATCGCAGGTTGACGGGGATTGCGAGCGGGGCGCTCGCCGTCGGGATGACGTGGCTCGTCGTCGGTTGCACGGAGAGCGCGAAGCCCGGACCCGCGCCTTCGGTAAGCAGCTCCGCAGCGACGGCGATTCCTGCTTCGACGACGGCTTCCGCGAGCGTGACGGCGGCGCCCGGCGCTCCGGCGGAGCGTGAGCTGCAACCCGTGTATCCCGTGGATGCCGGGGCGCCCGATCCGTTGGCGCAGCGGTTCTGTGATGCGATTCACGTGCTGCCCGAGAAGCGTGCGGGGGAGTGCTGTGGTGCGCGCGGCGCTGCTGGAGAGGTGATGGGCGGACAGTGCGTGCGTACGCTCACGTTCGCGCTCTCGCAGCATGCGGTGTCGCTCGCGGCGGCCGATGTCGATCGTTGCGTGGAGGCGATGACGCAGGCGACCGCTGGGTGTGATTGGGTGACGCCCGGCGGTCGGGCGCCGATTGCGGCGGCCTGCGAGGGGATCATCAAGGGGACGATTGCCGAGAAGACCGCGTGTCGTTCGTCGCTCGAGTGCTCGGGCAACCTACGATGTCAGGGGCTCTCGACGATCGACATGGGGAAATGCGGGCCGGCGAAGGAGGCCAAGCAGGCGTGCAATCTGGCGGTCGACATGCTCGCGACGTTCACGCGGCAAGAGCAGGTCAATCGCGATCATCCCGAATGCGAAGGCCATTGTGTGCGCGCGCGGTGCGAGACCAGCATTGCCGAAGGGGGCGTATGCGAGTCCGATGCGGTGTGCGGCAAAGGGCATTGCGCCGGGGGAAAGTGCACGAGCGCGCCGCTTCCGGCGGTGGGGGAGGCTTGCACCGATTCGTGTGTCCCCGGTGCGCGCTGCTTCAAAGGGAAGTGCATTGCGCCGCACGCCGAGGGAGAGGCGTGCTCGGCAAACGAAGAGTGCCGAGGGGCGTGCGAGCGCGGCGATGGCGGGGCGACCGGACGATGCCTGAAGTCGTGTGCGGTCGTGCGATTGCCGATCTTGAAGAACCTGCCGAGCTCCAAACCGAAGTGAGCGATTGGTTCATCCATCGGTGCTCGTGAGGATTGGATAGCAGCGCTGGGCCGTGCGCTCGTCTCGTTAGGAGCGCACATGAGCGTGCTTGTGTTTCATGCGGTGTCGTGCGCGTGAGAACTATGGTGTTTGCGCGAGACAAAACGAAAGCGCGGTGGAGGACGAGGCCTCACACCGCGCGTTCGGCGGAGTTGCGTATCGATTAGGGCTGAGGCGTGTTTTGCGGGCGCGGGACGGCGGTGCGGCCTTCCCACGGGGGCGCGAGGTAGGGGAAGCCCGTCTTGAAGGCGGTCTCGTTGGCGGTCGGGCCGTCCGGAATCGGGCCGCCGGCGGCGAGGGTGCAGAGGAGGAGTTGCAGCTCCACGTCGACGACGTCGTCCGTCAGCTTGCGGCCGTTCGGGAAGCCGGAGGGCTGCCCGAGGTCGACGCGGAGCACGTCGCCGATGGCGCTGATCGCTTCGGCTCCGACGTGATCGAGCGGCGGGGGCGCGCCCGGGACACCGATGTTGATGGCCTCGACGATGTCGGTGCGGCTCGTCTGCGGCCCCGCGCCGCCCGGCGTGGCGCAGCCCGCGAGCGGACCACCGGTCTTGTAGAAGTTGATCGCCGCCGCGTCGCGCACCGCGATCGGGTTCAGGATGTAGGCGCCGAAGGTGGCGAGATCGTCCTTGGGCGTGAGGCGGTTGAAGTAGTCCTTGTCCTGCAAACCGATGATGGCTTCGTTCACGAGCGGGAGGCCGAGGCGCGAGACTTGGACCCAAGGACCGAAGTGGTAATCGCCCTTGTCTCGAAGGGTGAGGCGCACCTTGGGACGGCTCGCCGAGGCCCAGACACCGACGGTCTGCGCCGCCTTCGACGTGCCCATCACCGGATCGGTGCCGCCGTTGGCGACCTTGAGCGGGATCTCGAGGACGATGGCGTGCACGTTCGTGTATGCGATGCTGTCGCGGACCACCATGGTCGAGCCGGGGTTCGCCACCGGGCGGAGCTGCGCGAGATCGAAGACGCCGCCGAGGTCGACGAAGAAGGGATCGTCGCGCGGGCCGGCGAAGACGCGGCCGCCGCCGGTGAGCGTGCCGATGGCCTTGCCGGAGTCGACGAAGAACTGCTCGTAGGTCGTGCCCGCGGGGATGCCGTAGGCCGTCCCGTTCGTCGCCGGACCGACGTTGGGCGGAGGCACCATCACGTTCTGCGCGATGACCTGCGGGTTGGCCCCGTTCGTCAACTGCGTGACCGTGTACGTCTGAGCGAAGGCGCCGCTCTTCGCGAGCTGACCGAAGAACTCGAGACCACCGGTGTTCGGCAGCGTGAGAGGCGGATTCGCGGCCGGGTCTTTGCGAGCCGGCTTTGCGGTCGAGAACTTGAATTGATAGGTGAGCGCGTCGGCGAGGCTCGAGGCGCCGCGGGCGACGTGGATCTCGTAGAGGACGTCGTCCGAGAACTTCGCCCAGTTGGGGCCGCCTTCAGGCAGCTCGAGGCCGATGTAATTGGCCACGACGACCAGATTGCCACCTTGCACGAACGCGTAGGTGTCGGTGTTGTCGGCCGCCGGATCCTCCGCAATGGCAGGGGCTTCGCGATGGCTGGATGCGGCTGCGACACTGGAGATGGTCAGCATGCCGAGCGCGACAAGGGCGCTCAGCCACGAAGTACGCCTCATCATGGTAAGTCTTTCCTCCTGTTTCCCTCGTCGAGGGACCCAGCCCGGGCGGGTGGGGCGACGTCGGCGATGCGTATGCCTACGAGGCCAGCTCGAGCGCACGGCTCGGACGCGTGGGGAGGTACGCTAGAGGCCGGCTGTCGGATCCACGCGGGGAGCACATTGTGACGGCGCGACCTCGAGACCGAGGGCGTGGCACAAATGAAATGGCGCGTGTTACGGCGATTTCGGCTTGCGGAGAGGGATGAAACGCGAAGCGTGGATCGGTCCCGTCGACCCTTCGGCGGCATCGTTCTATAAACGCCGCATGTTCGACGTCGCACGGTCGGTCTATGCCGACACCCTCAACGAGATCCGCGCCTCCGGTCTCTACAAGGAGGAGCGTGTCATCGAGACGCCGCAGGGCGCCGCCATCCGCACGGGTGGACGAGAGGTCCTGAATTTCTGCGCCAACAATTACCTCGGCCTGTCGTCGCACCCGAAGGTGCTCGCGGCCGCGGAGGAGGCGCTGCGCACGCACGGCTTCGGGCTCTCGAGCGTGCGCTTCATCTGCGGGACGCAGGACATTCACAAGGAGCTGGAGGGCACCATCGCGCGCTTCTTCGGCACCGACGACACCATCCTCTACTCGTCGTGCTTCGACGCGAACGGGGGGCTCTTCGAGACGATCCTCGGTGAAGAGGACGCCATCATCTCGGACGCGCTCAACCACGCTTCGATCATCGACGGCATCCGGCTCTGCAAGGCCGAGCGGCACCGCTACCCGAACGGTGACATGGCCGCGCTCGAGGAGATGCTCCGGAAGACGCAGGACAAGCGGCTGCGCTTGATCGCGACGGACGGCGTCTTCTCGATGGATGGCTACCTGGCCAAGCTCGATACGATCTGCGACCTCGCGGACAAGTATCGCGCGATGGTGATGGTCGACGACTCGCACGCGACCGGGTTCATCGGGCCGACGGGGCGCGGGACGCCGGAGGAGTGCGGGGTGCTCCACCGCATCGACGTGATGACCTCCACGCTCGGCAAAGCGCTGGGCGGCGCGGCGGGTGGGTTCACCACCGGGCGCAAGGAGATCATCGATCTGCTGCGGCAGCGGTCGCGGCCGTACCTGTTCTCGAACACGGTGGCGCCGGCGATCGTGGGCGCGTCGATCGCGGTGTTCAACATGCTCGACAAGGAGAGCGCGCTCCGCGAGAAGCTGATGGCCAACACGCGGCGCTTCCGGCAGGGGATGACGGACGCCGGCTTCTCGATCAAGCCGGGCATCCATCCGATCACGCCCATCATGCTCGGCGACGCCAAGCTCGCGTCCGACCTCGCGCAGGCCATGCTGGCCGAGGGGATCTACGTGATCGGGTTCAGCTACCCGGTCGTGCCGCAGGGGCAGGCGCGCATCCGCGTGCAGATCAGCGCGGCCCACGAGCCCGAGCACGTGGAGCACGCGATCGCGGCCTTCACCAAGGTCGGCAAGCAGTTCGGCGTGATTCGCTGAGAGGCAGCCGCGGGCGAGGGGCTGCGCGCGCAGCGCCCTCGTCCGAGGCTCGCGTCATCTCAGGGGCGATGGTGCGGAGCCTCGCGCTCGCCATTGCGGTCGAGCGCTCGGGCGGCGAAGCGAAGAAGAGCGCTGCGCGTCGGCATCATCGCACGCTGCATGCGTCGAGCGCGGATCGTGTCGGAGCCGCCGTCTTCGAAAACGGCAGCGACGCGACACGAGCGAGCTCGGTGTCGCGTGATGACGGGTGTGTGTGGGATCGAGATCGAGCGGCGAATCCGGAGGGGATTCGCCGCTCGTGTGGCGGGGATCAGTAGCGGATGAGGACCTTGGGGTAGGTCGAGATGGCCTTTTGGAAGGCGGTCTGATCGTACTCGCGGAAGTCGATCATCGTGCCCTCGCCGCGGTTCATGATCACTTCCCAGATCAGGTCGTGGATGTTCGGATCGCGCGACTCGAGGAGGTGGCGGGTGATGTGCCACGTCTCGAAGATGCGGCGGCCGATGACGCTGTGGAGGCTGATGCCGTCGACGATGAGGCGATCGAAGTTCTCGATCACGGCGTCGCCGCTCTTCAGGCCGAAGAGGATGACGTCGCCGCCGCGGCGCACGGCGTGGATGGCGTTGTTGACGCTGGAGTTGATGCCCGTCATCTCGAGCGCGACGTCGACGCCGACGCCGTCGGTGAGCTTCCGGATCTGCTGGGTGAGCTCGGGATCGCTGAGGTGCGAGTCGATGCCGTTCGCCGGGTTGGGGCGGAGGACGACGTCGGCGCCCAGGCGGCGCGCCATCTCGGCGTGGTTCTCCATCGGCTCGACGCCGATGACGTAGTTGGCGCCCATGGCGCGCGCCACGGCGACCGCGAAGAGGCCGATGGTGCCGCAGCCGACGATGGCCACGCGCTTGCCGCGCAGGTTCACCTTGGTGCAGGCGTGCACGGCGTTGCCGAAGGGCTCCTGCACGGCGGCGATCTCGGGGCGGATCTTCTCGATGTTGGTGCGCCACAGCGACTTGGCCGGGAGCTTCACCGCTTCGGCGAAGCAGCCGTCTTCGCTGATGCCGATGATCTTGTCGTCGGCGCAGACGTGCGTGTCGCCGATGCGGCACTGGTAGCAAGCGCCGCAGATGATGTGGCTCTCGGTCGAGACGATGTCGCCGATCTCGAGGCCGTACGTGCGCCGCGCGTCGGCGCCGAGCGCGACGACCTTGCCGAGCAGCTCGTGGCCGATCACGCGGGTGTCCTTCTTGTCGCGATCGAGCGACTTGAAGATCATGTCCTTGAAGGCTTTGCGGAACCAGATGCCGCGATCCGAGCCGCAGAAGCCGGTCATGATCGGCTTGACGAGCACGCTCGAACGGTCGTGATAGTCCTTGGTCTCGTCGATAATCGGGCGCTCGACCTCGGTCTTGCGCAGGCCGACCGTCGTCTCCCACGGGTCGGTCTGTCGGTCGTACGTGAGCCCCCACATCCTGTCGCTCATGCGTGCTCCTCCGGCGCCCCTTCTGGGCCGGAACGTGCGGAGTTTCAAGCCCCTACGTGACGCTGCGTTGCGTCGCGACGTGTCGTGTCGATGACAGCGCTGCGAGCGCATGACGTCGATCGTCACGCTCCTCACGGAGAATGCGGTGACGCAGATCAGGGCCCCATCGTGATTCAGGGCCGGCTCGTCCGGCCCGGGGTTTGGGGCCGCTTGCGACCCCATCGTGATTCAGGGCCGGCTCGTCCGGCCCGGGGTATGGGGCCGCTTGCGGCCCCATCGCGATCGCATGCGATCAGCGACGGCCTTGATGCGGAGGCGGCGGCGTAGTCTGGGCCACCGAGGGGCGCTCGCGGAGACACTTGTCGACGGCGGGACCCAGCTTGGCCTCTTGGTTGGAGGGGAGCTTGGGGCGACCGAGCACGTTCACGAAGAGGCGATCTTGCTCGATGCCGCCGCCGGGGCCGAAGCTCATCCACACGAACATCGCTCGACCCTTGATGTTCTCGAAGGGGACGCCGGCGCCGAGGCCGCCGCGCCAGCTGCGCGAGTCGTGGCTGTTGTTGCGGTTGTCGCCCATCACCCAGACCTCGTCCGGAGCGACCTTGAAGGGGCCTTGCAGCGAGCCGCAGATGCCACCGCGGCAGGTGAGGCCGACGCCGCACTCTTCATGCGCGTTGCAGGTCTGCTCGTCGGGGCTCACGTCGAAGAGCGTGAAGTACGACTTGTCGCCGAGGAACTCGACGTAGAGCTCGGCCGTGCGGCTCTCGTATTGGAAGGGGCCGACGTAGCAGTGCGGCACGAGCCAGCTGTTGATCACGGGGCGGCCGTTGATGGCTTCGAGCGTGTCACCGGGCGTGGAGATGACGCGCTTGATGAAGTCCTGCTCTTTGTTCTCGGGGAACTTGAAGACCATCACGTCCGCTCGCTGCGGCGGGAGGCGCGAGAACAGACGCTTGTCGGTCCAGGGGACGAGCGGGCCGTAGGTGAACTTGTTGACGAAGATGTGATCGCCGATCATCAAGGTCGGGATCATCGAGCCGCTCGGGATCTTGAAGGCCTCCACGACGAAGGCGCGGAGGAGGAGCGCGACGGCGACGGCGATGCCGATGGACTCGGCGTACTCGCGCATCTCGCCCTTGCGCCAGCGCGCCAGGTGCTCGCCGACGATGCGATCGGCGCGGGCGTGGGCGGCGTCGAACTCCTGCGGATCGAAGCGATCGGCGAACATCGCGCGCTCGAGGCCGGCGAGGGCCTGCGAGACCTGCTCGCGCTCGCCCGCCGTGAGCTCGCGCTCGACCTCGCGACGGCGCGCGCGGAGGATGGCGCGCGCCTCTTCGGCGAGGGCGCCTGCGTCCTCGAAGCGACCGCGCACGGCGGCGGGCACGTCGCGACGGCCGCCGACGCCGATGGCTGCGGCGAACGGGAGATCGTGGCGGAAGCGCCAGACGATCATGGCGAAGATGGTGAAGAGCACGATCCCCGCTGGGATCTGCTGCTCCGCCACGAAGACGCGCAGGCCGCCGGCGCTGGGCAGCGATCCGGGGGCCGGGGTCAGCAGCCAGACGTTGCCGATCGCGAGGGCGAAGGGCACCGCGAAGACCCAGAAGAAATAGAAGAGGAAGCGCAGCGCGCGCCCGCTCTCCCCGTGCTCGCTCGGCGGTGGATCGGAGCTCGATCTCCGCGTGGGCTCTCCCGTGACTGCGCCCGGAGACGCGTTGCTCGGAGGGGTTTCTTCGGGCGACGACAAGAGGAGGCTTATGTATACGTCGCCCCGTGAGGGGGCAAGCGCCCGGCCGCGACCCTCTCGATCCTTTGTGCTTCCGCGGTGCTACTCGAGCTCCGCGCCGTAGCTCACGACCACGGGCTGATCACCATAGGCGGCCGGGGCACGACGGCCGGCCGTCGCGGTGTTGTCCAGAACGAGGTAGTACGCGCCGGGCGGTACCGAGAGGGTGCGTCGCCAGAGCGGGCCGGCGTCCACCGGCTCGTCGAGGAGCGGCGCTGCGGGGGGAGGCGTGGTCACGGCCTGCGTGGCGTACGACGAGAGCCACGCGTCCCCGGCGAGGCGCGGGACGAGCAGCACGTCGACGCCGGGGCCGGCCACGCCGACGTGAAGGGTGAGCCTCGAGCCCGAAGGCACCATGATGGGCACGAAATCGCGCTGGTTCGCGCGGAGCTCGCTGCGATCGTTGATCAGCACGGGCTTGTCGCGCCCGAGGTCCGCGATGCCGACGGCGGGGTGCGCGCCGGGAGGGATCACGCCGAGGCCCATCTCCACCGAGCCATCCGCTCTGCGAATGACGGTGAAGCCGCGTGCGATCTGGCTCGACATCAGCGAAGAGCCGAAGGCATCCGTCATCTTCTGCCCGTTCGGGGCCGTGGCCATGCCACCGAAGAAGGCGGCCTGCGGGTTCTCGACGACCCTCGTGGCGAAGGCCGGCGCGGTGGCGGCGCGCGGCCGGAGGTAGAGGTAGACGGTGGAGCCGTCGAGCTGGAAGTCCGTGTCGTAGTTGACGCCGACGCTCGCCTCGAAGCCGACGCGCTGCGAGGCGCTCGTCCACACGTAGCCGCGGCCGCCGAGCTGGAGGTAGATCTCGCCGTTCGGCAGATCGCGCGCGTAGCACTGGAGCGGGATGAAGCGACCGATGATGGGCGCGTCGTCGCGCGGGCGGATCGGCAGGCTGCGCCCCTGCACCTCGTCGCAGATGCGACCTTTGCCCTGCGCGAGGATGGCGCGGCGGAGCGAGAGGTTGCGCGTGTCGTTGATGACGCCCGGCATGACGCCGAGCGCGCTCTGACCGCAGCCCGCGCCGACGAGGAGAATGGGAAGAAAGAGGGCGCGCAACGCGGGCATGAAGACCTCGATATGGCGCGGGATTACGGGCCGCTTGCGGCCCCATCGGGACTCAAGACTTCCGATTCAGAACGTACCCACCAGGCCGATGCCCTTCATGGTCGGCGACGTCACCGGGACGGCCGACACCTCGACGCCGTGGAAGCGCAGCGTGGGCAGTGCGGTCGCCTTCTTCTCTCCAGCGGGCTCCGTCTTCATCACGATGGCTTCCGCGATCAGGGCGAGGCCCGCGATCTGCGCGATGCCGTCGAGCACGTAGAGCGCGCCGCGCACGCCGAGGGTGCCGGCGCCGCAGTCGGGATCGTCGGAGGAGCAGCCGCTCTTGCCGAGCGCGATCCACGGGCCGACGATGGGGATCTTGAGCTGGGCCGAGCCGGGTACGTTGGGCCAGTTGGTGGCGACGCCGAACGAGGTGCCCCACGCGGCGCCCGTGAGCAGGAGACCGACGCCGATCAGCTTGAAGCGCGTGCTCGGCGGCGGGTAGTGCACCTCGGGGACGTCGGTCGGCTCGACGGGGACCGCGAGGCCGGCGGAATCGGTGGGCTTGCTCTCCGCGGTCTGCGCGTGGGCCGGAGGAGCGGCGGCGAGGAGCGTGATCGCGGCGAGCGTGAGTGAGGCAACGGTCTTCATGGACGACTACTTCTTCTTCGGGGCCTTCTTGCCGTCCTTCTTCGGATCGGGCGCGTCGCCTTTGCCGAGCTTGACGGTGTAGGGCACCTCGAGCTTGCCCTCGAAAGGAACGACGTACTCGCCGATGAAGGCGCGCTTGATGCACGACTCCACGAGCGGCGTGCCGGCCCACGGCGGGCCCACGACCACGTCGGTGGCCTTGCCGATCTTGCCGTCGAAGACGACGGTGACCTCGCCCTCGCCGGCCTTGGCGTCGGCCGCGACGGAGATACAGTTCGCCGCCTTCGCGCCGCCGCGACGGAGCGCGACTTCCATCTGCGCCTTCTGATCGTCGGAGAGCGGATCGTCCTTCGGGTTCTTCTCGGGCGCGGGCTTCGCGGGCGGAGGTGGCGGTGCTTCGGCGGTCGGGGTCGCCGTCGCAGTCGCAGCGGCTTCGGTGTTCGGCTCCGGCGTGCCGCCGCCGCAGCCAACGCCGGCAGCGAGCGTCACGAAAGCAACGAGAGCTACGGGCAGAGATGTGAGCCGCACGCCATCGGCGAGAAGAATTCGGTGAGCCACGTCGTCCTCCGCGGCCACCCTAGCACGGTTGCCGCCGATCCCGCGGTCGAGGCTGTTCGGGATGGTGCGTCATGCTCGCCCCGAAGCCGAAAGGCCGGCTTCCCTTTCCGGCGGCGATCGTGGACTATCGCGCTGTGCAGCTCGATTTCTCTGCGCGCGAGGTGACGATCAAGCTCGTCTACTACGGCCCCGCGCTGAGCGGAAAGACCACCAACCTGGCGTCGCTCCACAGCCTCGCCGGGGCCGATGCGCGCGGGCGCCTCATGACGCTCGAGACGCAGGACGATCGCACGCTGTTCTTCGACCTCTTGCCGCTCACGTTCCGCGCCAAGGACGGCGACGTCTCGCTCCGCATCAAGCTCTTCACGGTGCCGGGGCAGCCGATCCACGCGGCCACGCGGCGGCTCGTGCTCCAGGGCGCGGACGGTGTGGCGCTGATCGCCGACTCGCGCGTGACCGAGACGCAGAACAACGCCGAGGCGTTCTACGATCTGCGCAAGAACCTGAAGACCAACGGCCTCGAGCTCGCGAAGATGCCGCTCGTCATCCAGTTCAACAAACGGGATCTCGACGGCATCCGCAGCGACGACGAGCTCGCGGAGCTCGCGTTGCGCGGGGAAGAGCCGGTCTATCTGGCCGTGGCCACGCGGGGCAAGGGCGTCGTCGAGACGTTGATCGGCCTGCTCCACCTCACCTGGCAGACGCTGGATCGCACGCACAACCTTTCGCAGAAGCTCTCCATCGATGGAGACTCGTTGCTCGGCAACGCGGCGCGCCAGCTCGGCGTGGACACGCCGATCAAGGATCTGCTCTCCCGACGGGTCGGTGGCTTCCGGCCGGGGCGGGTGAAATGAAAGAGGCTGCCGTCTCGGAGCACCGCGAGCGGCTCGAGATCGCAGGCGTGGACGGCCCGCTGCGCCTCGAAGAGCTGATCGATCGGAACGCGCTGCGGGAGATGATCGAGTCGTCCGCGCGCATCTTCGGCGTGCCCATGCGCGTGCTCGGGGGCAGCGGCGCCGTGATCGCGGGGCCGATCCAGCCGAGCCCGCTCACGGCGATCCTCGAAGACGAGCCGGCCGCCTCGGTCGTGCGCGCCGCCGCCGAAGAGCCGCTCGCGGGCAGCGGCGGCGTCCTCGTCGGCACGCTCGTCGCGCGCACCGGCGAGCTCTACCGCGTCGTCCCCGTCGAGTACGATCGCTACCTCGTCGGGCGCATCGTCCTCGGCCCGTATGCGATACCCACCGACGTCGAGCCGCCCGCCGCGCTCGCGAGCGCGTTCCCGGGCGTCGAGGCCGAGCGCCTGCGCGTGGCGTGGTCTTCGGTGTGCCGGCTCGAGGCGGAGCGCGTCGTCGAGATCGGCGCCCACTTGGCGACGGTGCTCGAGGTCATGCTCTTCAGCGGGCACAAGGCGCTGCTCACCTCGCAGATGCACCTCGCCTCCGTGCGCGAGAGCTACCGCGAGCTGACCGAGAAGAACGACCGGCTGGAGGAGGCTTACGAGCGGCTCAAAGAGCTCGATCGTTTGAAGTCGAACTTCCTCGCCACCGTCTCGCACGAGCTGCGCACGCCGCTCACGTCGATCATGGGCTACGGCGAGATGCTGGCCGAGGGCGTGGCCGGCGCGCTCAACGACGAGCAGCGCGAGTTCGTCGAGACCATCCGCAACAAGAGCGAGCAGCTCCTCGGCTTGATCATGAGCCTGCTCGACATGAGCAAGCTCGAGCATGGGACCATGCCCGTGCGCATGGCGCGCCTCTCCATCGGCGCCGTGCTCGAAGAAGCGGTGAGCACGCTCATGCCCACGGCGACGAAGAAGGGGGTGGCCATCTCGCTCGACGTGCCCGACGTCCCCGCGGTGCTGGGCGACGCCGATCGGCTGCGGCAGGTGTTCATCAACCTCACCGACAACGCGGTGAAGTTCACGCCGCCGCAGGGGCACGTGGTTCTCTCGGCGCGCCTCACCGTCGATCGCGCCCACAACGAGCCCGGCCTCGTGCTGGTCGCGCCGCTCCGCCCGATGGTCGAGATCCGCGTGTCGGACACGGGCGTGGGCATCGCCGAAGAAGAGCGGGAGAAGGTCTTCGACCCGTTCTACCAAATCGATCAATCGTCGACGCGCGAGTATGGCGGCGCGGGCCTCGGCCTCGCCATCGTGAAGCGCCTCGTCGACGCGCATCAAGGATCGATCTGGGTGGAGGCGAACACGCCGCACGGCGCGGTCTTCGTGGTGAGCTTGCCTGCTTCGCGTCCGTCGGTGACGCCGCCGCCGCCGCGCACGCCGAACGTGCCCCCCTCGTCACCCGACTCGCTTCCCCCCATCTTCGGCTAGTGAGCTCCGAGTGGACGAGGATCGCCCTCCTGCGCGCCGCGCTCGGCGCGCCGGCGAGCGAGCGGGTGCTCCTCGGGATCGGCGACGATGCCGCGGTGATCGCGCCGAGCCCCGACGCGCTCGTGTGGACGGTGGACGCCGCCGTGGAGGGCGTGCACTTCCGGCGCGATCTGCTGTCGCTCGCCGACATCGGGTACCGCGCGACGATGGCGGCGGCCAGCGATCTGGCGGCGATGGGCGCGACACCGCTCGGCCTGCTCGCCGCGCTCGTGCTCCCACCGTGGCTCTCGGACGAAGATCTCGTCGCGCTCGCCGAAGGCCAACGCGAGGCTGCCTCGGCGCTCGGGACGGCCGTCATCGGCGGCAACCTCGCGCGCGGCGGCGAGCTGTCGATCACGACGACCGCGCTCGGCGCCGCGTCGCGTCCGCTCACCCGCGCGGGCGCGCGGCCGGGCGATGCCGTGTGGATGGCGGGGCCCGTCGGGCTCGCCGCGGCGGGGCTCGCCATGCTCCTGCGCGGCGGCGAGTCGTCATCGGCGGCCGCGATCACGGCCATCGAAGCATGGCGACGGCCGCGCGCGCGTATCGTACAGGGGCTCGTGGCCGCGCCGCGCGCGCATGCGGCGATCGACGTGTCGGACGGCCTCGCGCAAGACCTCGGGCACGTCGCGACCGCGAGCGGCGTGCGGATCATCGTTGGAGCTCAAACGATCGTCGAGCCCGCGCTGCGAGAGGCAGCAGCCGATCTCGGGCGCGATGCGCTCGACCTCGCGTTGCACGGCGGCGAGGACTACGCGCTCGTGATCACGCTTCCGGAGGGAGACGCTCTCGAGGGCTTCGTGCGGATCGGGGAGGTCGTGACGGCGAGCGCCGGCGAAGCGGGTGTGTCGCTGCGGCGCGAGGATGGAACCGTGGCCGCGTTGGATGGACGCGGCTTCGATCACTTCGGCTAGCGCGGCACGAATGCGAACGCCCGCTTTCGCGGGCGTATCGAGGCTCTCGTTTTCGCTGTGCTGTGCGATCGGCCCCGCCGTCTGCGAGGCCCGATCGTCGATTCAGTGGCAAGCCGCGGGCACGTCGCTGCCGACGAGCGCCGAGCGGATCTGCGTGAGCGCCTGCGCGCGCGTGGCGCGACCCTGGCGCACGAGCGCCGCGATCCCCGGGCAGACCTCGGCGGCCTTGTGGGCCTTGTTCTTCGCCGCCTTGCCGCGACCGGAGGTGTGCGAGCGCGCCGAGAGGGCCGCGCAGCAGTCGTCGATGGGACGCTGCGGCGCCGTGTTGTTCACCGCTGCAGGGGCCGCCGTGTCGGCGGCGGGCGCGGCCGAGGGATCGCCGGAGGGCGCAGCCGACGCGGTGTCGGCCGGCGCGGCGCTGGCCGTCGTCGTCGCCGCTGCCGTCGCCGCCGCGCTGGCCGTCGCGCTCGCGGTCGCCGCCGCGGTGCTGGTGGAGCCGGCGCCGTCGTCCTTGTCCTTCTTTCCGCAGGCGGTGAGCGCGAGACCGCCGCAAACGAGCAGCACGAGAGCGTAAGTAGAACGAATCATGGAGAAGGCTTGTACACGAGGTGCCGACGCCCCGGCCACATCTCCGTTCCAGCCCGCCACGGGGCATTTCGGATGCAGAATGACTTTCCTGAACGTTGTCGCGGGCCTGAAATCGCGTGATCCAGAGCGCGCCTTCGCTCGCCGGATCGCGAGCGTGGGATCGACCGCTTCCATCGGCGTGAGCTGCTGAACGACGCCGGGTTTCGGCGCCGACCTCGCCGTCGGTCTCCCGAGCATGCGTGGCTCGGTGGCTCACGTCGTCGTTGGCGCGCGGGGGAGCACGGGATCGCGCGCCGTCGCCGTCGTCAGCGGCCGAGCGAGGTCTCCCCGGGCGACGCACGACGATGAAAGCGCGCGGGGAAGGCGACGATTCGAGGCCTGCACCGGCGTAAGCCCGACGCCGAGGTCTCCGCGCGGCGCCGACGTCGTCGTACGTCGCCGATCCTCGCGTCCTCTGCCGGCCGACGGCGGTGTGAGCGGCCGGAGCTGCACAGGATCGCGATCTTCCGTCGCCGCCAGCGCCGGAGAGGGCGCTCCGCGTGGGATCGGTGCCGTGATGTGTTTCGGATCTCGCGTCGGTGCGCGTCGGTGAAGCGCTCGGATGGGGACGCCGAGCGTGCGATCCGAGGGCGCGCCCTCGGATCGCGATCAGAATTGCTCGAGGAAGCGCGGATCGTTCTCGAACATCACCTTGATGTTCGGGACGCCGTACTTGAGCATCGCGACGCGATCGATGCCCATGCCGAAGGCGAAGCCGGTGTACTTCTCCGGATCGATCCCGCAGTGCTTGAAGACCTCGGGGTGGATCATGCCGCAGCCGAGGACCTCGACCCAGCCGGTGAACTTGCAGGTGCGGCAGCCGGGGCGCGAGCCGTCGGGCTTGCGGCAGAAGACGCAGCCGACGTCGAGCTCCATGCCCGGCTCGACGAAGGGGAAGTAGCTCGGCCGGAAGCGCACCACCGTGCCCGCGCCGTAGAGGCGCTCCGCGAAGGCCGTGAGCACGCCCTTGAGCTCGGCGATGCTCACCTTCTCGTCGACGAGGAAGCCCTCGATCTGGTGGAACATCGGCGAGTGCGTCATGTCGTCGTCGCGCCGGTAGACGGCGCCCGCGCTGACGACCGCCATCGGCGGCTTGTGCCGCGACATCTCGCGGACCTGCACGTTGCTCGTGTGCGTGCGGAGCAGGACGCGCGCGTCCGGATCCGAGGTCTGGATCCAGAAGCTGTCCTGCATGTCGGTCGCCGGGTGATCGGGCGGGAAGGCGAGCTTGGTGAAGTTGTTCTCCTCCAGCTCGACCTCGGGGCCCGAGGCGATGACGAAGCCGAGATCGCGGAAGATGCCGAGCAGCTCGTCCTTGGTGGCCGGGATCGGGTGCGCGTGGCCGCGGCCCACTTCGAGGCGGCCGGGGAGCGTGAGATCGAAGGGGCGGGCCCGGAGCTCGGCCTCGCGCGCGGCGCGGTTGATGGCGCGGAGGCGCGTCTCGAAGGCCGACTCGACCTCGTCCCTGAAGGCGTTGACCTTGGCGCCGACGCTGGCGCGATCCGCGGCGGGCACGTTGCGCATCAGCGCGAGCACGGCCGTGAGATCACCCTTCTTGCCGAGCACCTTGGCGTACTCCGCGCGGAGCACCTGCTCGTTCGGGGCCTGCGCGAAGGCGGTGCGGAAGCTCTGCCCGAGGCGCGCGAGGCCCTCGTCGATGGCCTTGACCGGATCGGAGGGGGCGTTCATCAGTGGATCCTCGACGGGAAGTTGGGCCGCCGGCCCTTCGTGACGCAATAAAAAAGCGCGCCCGCATCGAGATGCGAGCGCGCTCCTTCGGACAGAGCCTCGAGGCTCTTGCGACTACTTCGCGGTCGCGAGCTTGGCCACGGCCGCGAACGACGCCGCGTCCACGATGGCGAGCTGGCTCAGGATCTTGCGATCGAGGACGACGCTCGCCTTCTTCAGGCCGCTCACGAGGCGCGAGTACGACGTGCCGTTGATGCGGGCCGCGGCGTTGATGCGCGCGATCCACAGGCGGCGGAAGTCCCGCTTCTTGAGCTTCCGGCTGATGTAGCCGTACTCCCAAGAGTGGCGGACGACCTCGACGGCTTGACGGAAGCGGTTCTTCCGCCCGCCGAAGAAGCCCTCGGCCTGGTTGAGGATACGGTTGCGACGGCGGCGGGCCTTAAAACCACGTTTTACGCGGGGCATCGGAGTCCTCCTCGATCAGCCGTAGGGAAGGAGGAGCTTGATGCGCTTCTCGAACGCCCGCTCGACCATGTCGTTCTTGCGCAGGCGACGGAGCCGCTTCTTGCTCTTCTCCTGCATCATGTGGTTGAGGCCGGCCTTGCTGCGCCGGATGCGGCCGGAGCCGGTGACCTTGAACCGCTTCGCGGCGGCCCGGTTGGTCTTCATCTTGGGCATGACGCCATCGCTCCTGATCACCCTCATCGGGGAGATCGCCTCCGCTCCCGGCGGCCGCCCTCCGACCATCGGAGAACCGTTCCCAGCCACGAGGGATGCGGGGGGCGGGCGTTATGGCGGACCCCGCGGAAGCTGTCAAGCGTTGCGAGGCCGTCGAGCGAACGCGTGCAATCCCGCCGCGCCGAGGCCCCCGATCACGTAGCCCGCGAGATCCACGAGCCCGAAGGTCGTCCCGAGGACCAACCGAAAGAGGACGTGCTTCTTCGCGAGGATGGCCGGGTAGGGCGTGAGCTGCGCGAATTCGACGGCGAAGCTCACGCCCACCGCGACGGCGAAGGCGCGGCGGATCGACGTCTCGGGCCGGACCATCAGGACGAGTATGTAGACGAGCACCGTGTAGAGCGCGTCGCCCGCGAGCTTGGCCGCGAGGCCGCCGAGCATCGCGCGCGCGCCGAGGCCGGCGATCACGATGGCCGGCGCCGCGACGAGGAGCGGACAGCGCCGACGGAGCGCGACCAAAATGTGCTCGACGCGCATGTGGAGGGGCAGGATTCCACGACTCCGGCGTAAAAGGGGATGAGGAGGAGAGAACGTGCGTCTTTCGACTTTGCTATCGAGCTTCACCCTGGGGGCCGTGATCGCGCTCTCGGCGAGCACCGCGGAGGCCCAGCGCCGAGGCCGTCCTCAACACGATGACGACGGCGCGGATTATCCGATGCCGTACGCGCAGCGCCCGCTGACGCTCCCGCGCATGGTCGTCGCGCCCGAGCTCGATTTCATGGCGACGCGCTACGCGCTCGGCACCTACTCCACCGTGCCGACGGGCATCAACATCGGCGCTTCGTTCGGCATCACGCGCGACTTGGAGGTCGGCGCGCTCTTCCTGCCCGTGCAGTTCGCGCCGCGCGTCGCGTACGGCCTCGCGGCCGGCGCGCAGGGCAACCTCCAGTTCTTCGGCACGTACCGCTTCGTGCGTCATCGCGACATCGAGGTCGGCGTGCGCATCCGCACGTCGATCATCACGGAGCCCGGCGCCGGCGCGATCATCGAGGGGAGCATCCCGCTCCTCTTCCACTTCGGGCGGGGCGTGCGCCTCGACGCCGAGCTCGGCGTGCCCATCACCGTCGCCGCGTCGAACCTCGCGACGCCCAACGCGCCGACGCAGACCTACGTCGGCATCAACTTGCCGCTGGCGCTCTCGTTCAACGTGATCGCGCCGCTCTACTTGGGCGTGAAGACCGGCATCGTCATCGACGATCTCACGCGCCCGAAGGAGTTCGCCTCCATCCCGCTCGGCATCTACATGGGCTACTCGATCGGTCGCGACAAACCGATCCTCGACCTCGTGCCCTTCTTCACGTGGAGCCGCTTCCTCACGCCCGGCGGCGGGCTCGGCAACGAGCGGGTGAACGCCGGTCTGTTCACGACCGGGATCACGGCGCGCGGCTACATCTATTTGTGATCGGTGGCCGGGGGCGCGGCGGGCTCGCCGTCGTCGTCATCGTCGCGCCGCTCGCGCGGAGGGAAGGCGGCGGCGAGGGCGACGGCGATCGCGCCGACGATGACGCTGCCATAGAAGAGCACGTCGACGGCGCTGCCTGCCGAAGAGCAGTTGGCGCCGGGCCCGACGCGCACGGCGAGCACGCCTTCGGGGAGAGCGAGAGGCTCGACGCGACGCTCGCGCCGAGCCTCGCCCGTGTCGGATCCATCGGCAGGGACCGCGTCGATCGGGCGCAGCTCGCCGAGCGCCGTCGCGGGCTCGATCACTTGGAGACCTCGATCGATGCGCCGAAGATCCGGTCGACCCCCTCGCAGAAGGCGCGCCACGCGGGGTACTCGGCGGGCGTGATGCGCGTCTTCTTGAAGGCGAGGCTGGCGCGCACGACGACCTTGCCTTGGTTCTCTTCGAAGCTCAGTGAGGCGCGGCCGAAGGGCGTGTCGAGCGGCGGCTGGATCTGAGCGCTGCGCTTGATCTTCATCCCCGGCGGCAGCTTGATCGTCCACTCGTCGTCTTTCTGCGTGAGGGCGTGCAGATCGATGTCGAGGTTGCGCTTCGAGAGCGAGGCGTAGTCGGCCGTGAGCTTGTGCGTCGGGCCGAGCGGCACGACCAGCGTCTCGCCGTCGCGCCGCGCGAACGCCTGCGCCTTGCCCTTGGCCTTGAGGTGCACGGGCTGCTCCTCGTCCTCGAGATCCGAGAGCTCGAGCCCGGCCTTGCCCGCAGCGAACTCGAAGGCGCCCAGCTCGCCGCCGAGATCGCGCTGCGCGCGCTCGCGACGCAGGCCCTCGGCCAAGTAGCGCTGGCGGTAGCTCGGCGCGTACGCGCCGCTCACGGTGAGGTCGAGGGTGAACGGACCCGAGCCGTCGGGCGCGAGCGCGATGTCGATCTTGCGGCGCGTGATCGACGCCTCCGGCGGCGGCTGCGGGAGGTGCACCAGCTTGGGCTTGCCCTGGTTGATCTGCAGGCCGAAGGCGCCGCGATCCATCACGGGCAGCTCGGTCGAGCCGGTGTGCTCGGCGGTGCCGTCGAGGTACAGATCGAGCGACGGCACGTAGGCGATGGCGTGATCGAAGGGCGCGAGGCTCGCGGGTGCGTCCTCGATGCCGCCGCGCATGCCGGTGCGCACGAGCACCAGCGTCGCCGGGATGCCGGCCTCGCGCAGCATCGTCACGATCACGGTCGCCTTGTCTTTGCAGTCGCCCCACCCGCGCGCGATCGTCTGCGCGCAGCGGCGCGGCTTGATCCCTTCGAGGCCGAGCTCCAGCGCGACGTAGCGGAGGCGCGTCGCGTACTTGTAGATGGCCTTCACCTTGGCCGCGTCGTCCTTGAGGCCCTTCGTGATCTCCTTGACCCGGCGGCGCACCTCGTCGTCGACGTCGAGCTGATCGCGCGCGAGGCCCCAGTAATACGCGCCCACCTCGTCCCAGCTCTTGAAGGTGGAGACGTGCACGTGCGGGAGGATCTCGGCCCACGGCGGCATCACCGGCTCGCTCGCGACCGGCTCCACCTTGTCCGCGTAGAAGCGGAGGATGCGCTGATCACCCTCTTCTTTGGACTCGCGCTGCAGGCCGGGCAGGCGCGACGCGCTCACTTGAAACCCGCGATTCTTGGGCGTGATGAGCACGTACTCGCTGCCGGAGACCGGCTCATCGGTGCCCATGATCTCGACCTCGCCGTAGTAGTCGGCGATCTCGTTGCGCACCGCGACATCCTCGATGCGGTAGCGCAGCTCGACCACGTCGCCCGGCTCGAGCCGCGGGAACTGCACGTAGAAGGTGCGGCTCGAGGTGTACATGGCGAGCGAGGGATCGTTGGCGCTCGACTCGCCGCTCTCGATGGCCTCGTCGATCTTGCCGTCCTTGCGATAGACCTTGGCCGCGCGGAGCTGCACCGCCTGCTTGTCGGCCTGGTACTCGAAGGCGAACTGACGACCGCTGGCCGCGGCCTCGTCGGTGAGCGGCTGGAACACTACCTGCCGGAAGCGGCTCGCGAGCCCGTTGGGGAACACGGTCGTCACCGTGAGGCTGCGCAGCGTGCGCTTCGGGTAGCGCGTGTCCGGGTCCTTGCGCATCGGGAGGAAGCGCTCGGGCGCCCACGCGTAGGCCTCGTCGGCGCGCGGCTTGGGCGGCTCGATGTGCTCCACGTACTCGCGGACGTCCTTCGCCTGCGGGCTCAGCGCCAGGATCTGGCGCAGGAGCTTGAGCTGCTCGTCGCGCTGATCGTCCTGCCCGTAGAGATCGGCGAGCGCGCGCAGCGAGGGCACGTCCTCCGGCGCGAGCTGGAGGGCGCGCTGGAACGAGGCCACCGCGCGCTGCTTCTGTCCGAGCGCGCGATACGTGCGCGCCGCGATGCCGCGCGCATAGGTCGAGTCGGGCTCGCTGGCGATGAACCGATCGAGCCAGCGCTCGGCGCCCGCCTTGTCGCGCCGCGCGACCGCGAGCTCCACCTGCTGGCTGAGGAACGACGAGTCGTCGAAGCGCAGCGCCGAGTAGCGCGCCTCGAGCTCGCCGGCCTCGGTGTCGCGACCCAGCGCGCGGAGCTGACCCGCGTAGATGCGCAGCAGCGCGACGCTCTTCGGCTGCCGCTCGACGGCGCGCTCCAGCGTCGCGAGCGCGGTGCGCTTCAGGCCCGCCTCGATGTAGAGCTCGACCAGCCCGAGCGTGCCGCTCAGGTGATCCGGATCGATGGCCAGGATCTTCTCGAAGATCGGCACCGCGTCGCGCCAGTTCGTGCTCGTGCGCGCGAGCTGCGCCTGCGCCAAGAGGACCTCCACGTCCTTCGCATCGGCCAGCGCCGTGGCCTTGTCGACCCACTCGCGCCGCTGGTTGCGATCCTCGGCGAGCTGACCTGCGAGCAGGTAGCGCTTCACCGTCGGCTCGGCTTCGGCTGCGCGTCGCGCCAGATCGCGCGCGCGGTGCTCGGGCCGGCTGTCACCGCCCGTCGTCGCCAGGTAGCGCGCGAACGCTTCCAGCGGCGCCGCGCTGCTCGGCGGCAGCTTGGGCTCGGCGCGCGGCGCCTGCTTCCGGCCCGTCTCCTTCGCGTCCTCGTCGCGCGCTTTCCCTTCGTACGCGGCGACCATCTTCTCGAAGGCCTGCATCGGCCCGAGAGGACCGCTCGGCGCAGGCTTCGGAGCCGCCTTCGCCTTGCCCTTGTCGTCCTTCTTCGCCGCCGCGACGGGCACGGCCTTCGTCGCGAGCAGCGGATCGGCGGCCACGTCGATCCCGAGATCCGGCGCGCCCTTCTCGTCACCGATGCGCAGCGCGATCTTCGGCGCATCGTCGGTGCCGCACACCTTCACCGTGATCCGGTTCGGCCCGGGCGCGAGCGTCACCGTCGTCGCGAAGCGATCGATGTCGAGATCGCGATAGCCCGAGTCCTCGAGCACGACCTCGCCGTTCCACCACGTGCGGAACGCGCCCGTCGTGCCCATCCACAACGTCACCTTGCGCGGCGCGCGCGTCCCGGCCCGCGCGCTCACGAAGGTCGTCGCGTACACGCACGCGTTCTCGCGCGGCCGCACGACCTCGCCGAGATCCACCCAGCCGAACGAAGCGGCGAGCGGCGGCACGCGCCAGCGCACCGGCCGCTCCTTGCCGTCGTAGCCGCGCGCCGGATCGAGGGGCCCGCCGATCTCGATCTCCGGGCCGTACACGTGCCCGAAGCCGGCCTTGTTCTCGTTGTCGAACGGGCCGACCGTGATCCACTTGCCGACGAACCCGAGCTTTTGGATGCGCGCGGCCGCGCCGTCGAGATCGCCGCGACGGCGGCGCGCATACGCTTCGAGCAGCGACGCGTACACCTTCACCGGCGGGGCCGCGCTCGTGCTCGCGGCCACGGACGCGATCGCTTCTTCGACCTGCGCGGGATCGGCGCGATCCCACATGCGCCACACGTCGCGCAGGGCCGCGTAGATCTCGGGGCCCTTGGCGCTCCGCACCGCGATCTCGGCCTTCACGAGATCGGGGTGAATCGCGCCGATTTCAGCGGCCGCGTCGGGGCAGAACGTGCCCGCGATCGTGGTCACGCAAAGCGCCCCGAGGCCCGCTTTCGCCCACCCAGATTGCTTCCCTCGTGCGCGCGGAGTCATCGGCCACCGCTATCCCGTGCCGGGCGGCGCCGGTCAACTCTCGAAATGCCGGGCAGGATGCCGCGGAGGCCACACCTCGGGTCGTGGGGGCCCGCGCGTGCTCGTGATTTCCCTGCGAACAGCGGCGGCGGCAGCGGGAAGCGGGGGCGGAACCGGGCCTTCCCCTCCCGTCGAAATGGGCCTCGGGACGCGCCTACCTCACGCCTGGGCGAAACCTCACCTTGCTCCGCCGTGCCTGCTTCGGATAGAACCGTCTCCTGACGCGTAATGCGTCAGGCGGGCGCGAGCTTCGAGAAGCGACACGCACGAGCAGCGAGGCGCGAGTACGGCAGGACGGTGGTTCGAGGTCGGCCCGGCGGCAGTGGAGCCCCGAGGTGCGCGCCTCTTTTGACTCTGGTGAGGCCCGGCGGAGGAACGATGGTCAACCCTCAGATGGTGATGTACGAGGAGGAGTTCAATCAGATCCAGAACGTCGTGGATCGCCTCGTCAAGGACGCCAACGCCAAGGTCGTCTTCATCGTCGACAAGAATGGACAGCTGATCGCCGCGAGCGGCGACGTGGACAATCTCGACACGACGTCGCTGGCGTCCCTCACCGCGGGCAACATCGCCGCCACCGGCGGCATGGCGAAGCTCCTCAAGGAGAACGAGTTCGCCACCCAGTTCCACGAGGGCGAGAAGGCGAACATCCACATCCAGCTCGTCGGGAACCGGGTCATCCTGGTGGTCATCTTCGACAGCAAGTCGAGCCTCGGCCTGGTCCGGCTCCGTGTGCGCAAGGCCAGCGAGGAGCTGAACCACATCTTCGAGGCCCTGCTGAAGAAGGTGCAGGAGCCGGGCGCCGACTCTCCCTTCGCCGAGATCACCGACGAAGACATCGACAACCTCTTCAACGACTAGGAGCGCGCGATGAGCTTCATCAATTACATGGCGCGCGAGATCAACTGCAAGATCGTCTACTACGGGCCTGGCCTGTGCGGGAAGACGACGAACCTGCAGTACATCTACGAGCGCACCAACCCGGACGCGAAGGGGAAGATGATCTCCCTCGCGACCGAGACCGATCGCACGCTGTTCTTCGACTTCCTCCCGCTCGCCCTCGGTGAGATCCGCGGCTTCAAGACGCGCTTCCACCTCTACACGGTGCCCGGCCAGGTCTTCTACGACGCGAGCCGCAAGCTGATCCTGAAGGGCGTCGACGGCGTCGTCTTCGTGGCCGACTCGCAGGTCGGCCGCATCGAAGCGAACCAGGAGTCGGTCGAGAACCTCCGCACGAACCTCGCGGAGCAGGGCTACTCGCTCGACAAGATCCCCTACGTCATCCAGTACAACAAGCGCGACCTCCCCGAGATCGCGACGGTCGAAGAGCTGCGCGAGCTCTTGAACCCGACCAACGTCCCCGACTTCGAAGGCGTGGCCCGCACCGGCGTCGGCGTCTTCGACACCCTCAAGGCCGTCGCCAAGCTCGTCCTCACCGAGCTCCGCAAGGGCGGGCCGTGACATTGGGGCCGCAAGCGGCCCGTCGTCACGATGGGGCCGCGAGCGGCCCCAAACCCCGGGCCGGCGTAGCCGGCCCAGATTGCTTCCTCCAAACGAGTCGTGGGGCTGTGGCCGGACCAGCCCGAACGTGGCTGCAAGTGGCCGCGTGATGGCTTCGATCACGTGGCCGCGAGCGAACGGGCTCGATTGGCTGCGTGATCGATGGGGTGCGTTGAGGCGTGTTTTGCGACCTCGTGCGGTACGGGCTGAGGTCGTTCGGCTCGTATACGGCTCGACGGGGTCGATCGTGGTGGGTATGTTGCGCCGGTCGCAGCGGGACAGACGGTCGCCGGTGGGTTCGTCCCACGGGAGGAAAGTCCGAGCTCCGCAGGGCAGGGTGCCGGGTAACGCCCGGTGAGGGTGACCTCGAGGAAAGTGCAACAGAGAAGAGACCGCCCGCCCGTCTCGCAAGAGACCGTCGGGTAAGGGTGAAACGGCGGGGTAAGAGCCCACCGCGCCCTCGGTGACGAGGGTGGCAAGGCAAACCCCACCCGGAGCAAGGCCGCGTAAGGAGGCGATGCGGCGGACCGCAAGGGACGCCGTGAAAGGGCTGCCCGCCCGAGCCTCCGGGTTGGCTGCTGGAGGCGTACGGCAACGTGCGTCCTAGAGGAATGATCGTCGGCGCGGGAGTCGGGCGACCGCATCGCGCAACAGAACTCGGCTTACGTCCCCTGCGACCACAGAGCCCCGTCTCGAAAGAGGCGGGGCTTCGTGCTTGATGGGCCCGTGGTGAGCGATCAGCTCGACGATTGCGATCGGAGCGTGATGCAATCGCGTTGCGGATGCGATCAACAATCGCATCGACGATTGCGGTCGGAGCGGCGACGGACGTGTGCGTGATGCGATCGCGTTGCGGGTGCGATCGACAATCGTATCGAAGATTGTGGTCGGAGCGGCGACGTTGCGGGTGCGGTCAACAATCGCATCGACGACCGCGGTTGGAGCGGCGCTGACCGTTCGCGCGATGTGCTCGCATCACAGGCGCCGCGCTCACCTCGACGATTGCGAGCGGAGCGATGAACGATCCGCTCGCGTCGCGGGTGCGATCGGCAATCGCATCGACGGTTGCGCTCGGAGCACGCGCGATGAGCTCGCGATGCATCGATAGGATCGATGCACGCTGCACGTCGCGCGTCGTCGGTGGTGATCGATTGCGACCTCCTCGTGCCTCCATGCGCGACGCGATATGGGTGAGGGATGCGGCGTGGCTTCGAGGAGGTGGAGCGCGGTGCGCATCGATCGCGGAGCTCGAAGCGATCGTGATGCTCGTGCATGCATCTCGTCGCGATGAGCTCGGCGTGTGCGTCACGGATCGCGATTGCGATCGTGATCCGTGGCTCTTGTCTCGTCAGGCTGCGAGGGGTTGCAGGCGATCGCGGAGCTTCTTCTTGGCGCGGGCTTCGAGCTGGCGAGCGCGTTCGCGGGAGACGCCGAGGCGGCGGCCGATCTCGGCGAGGGACAGCTCCTCCTCGGGATCCGCCATCATCCGGGTCTCCACGATGTAGCGTTCGCGCGGGTCGAGGTTCTGCACGGCCTGCGTGAGCCGTTCGCGCAATAGGGCGCCTTCCTCGGCGCGCGAAAACTGCTCCTCTTGGTCTTGGTCATCGGCCGCCAGCGTGTCGACGAGCGAGCGAGCGCCGTCCTCGAAGACCTTCGTGTCGAGGCTGACGTCGCGCGCTTCGAGGCGGCGGGCCATCTCGATCACCTTCTCGGCGGGCGCGCCGAACTTCTCGGCGAGCATCTTGTCGCCGGCCTCGCCCTCGCCGACGAGCCCGGCGATGCGCGCGCGCTCGCGGCGCAGGCGGAAGAACATCTTCGACCGGAGCGGCCCCGATCCGACGCCCACGAGGCTCCACGAGTGGATGACGTGGTTCAGGATGTACGCCCGGATCCAGTACGCGGCGTACGTGACGAATCGGTTCCCTCGGTCGGGGTCGTACTTGCGGATCGCGTGGACGATACCGAAGTTCCCCTCGGCGATCAGCTCGGCGAGCGGGATTCCGTAGCGCCGATAGCTGACCGCGATCGAGACGACGTGGCGAAGGTTCGCCAGCGCCAAGCGGGCGGCCGCGTCCTGCTTGCCTTCGTCACGGAAGGCGCGGGCGAGGTCGGCCTCCTCTTCGCGAGACAGCTCGGGGATCTGCCGAACATGGTTGATGTAGCGCGAGACTGCGCTGGTCTGGTCGCGAGAGGTCTGCACGGGTCCCCCAGTATGTGATGTAGATTACAATTCTAGCGTCTCGTGGGAGGCTCGCTGCTGGATTCGTCTGCAGTCGGGAAGCAGTCTGATGCGCGAGCCGAGGCCGCCTCGCGCGCCGTGCGAGCGAGCGTCTCGCGATGGGTCGCCTCGTGGGCTCCGTCGCGACCGGGAGCGTCCGGCCTCAAAACGGAGGCTCTGCACCTCGTGTGCCGCCTCGCGCGGCTGTCGGGCGGGCACCGCATGCACCGTCCGTCGCGCGTGTCCGTTACGGAACCGCGCAGCCCGCCGCGCCGTTGCCGCGCCGCACGAGCAGACATGAGCGCGAATGCTACGAGCGAGCGCGACCGGGCGATCGCGACACATCACGCACCGCCCTACTCGCTCTCCCCGAGGTGTACTAAGAGCCCGCGCAGATCCCCGGAGAAACCGCCATGAAGATCTTCATCGACTCGGGAGACATCGCGGAGATCAAGGAAGCGGAGGCAATGGGTGCGATCGACGGCGTCACCACCAACCCGTCGCTCTTGGCCAAAGGCGGCCGGCCGACGCGCGCGGCGATCGCCGAGATCTGCGAGATCGTCGACGGCCCCATCTCCGCCGAAGTGATCGCCACGACGAAGGACGAGATCCTCCGCGAGGGACGCGACCTCGCCAAGATTCACAAGAACGTGGTGGTGAAGGTCCCGCTCATCGACGATGGCCTCAAGGCCGCCAAGATCTTCGCCGCCGAAGGCATCCGCACCAACGTCACGCTCTGCTTCTCGGCATCGCAGGCGTTGCTCGCGGCCAAGGCCGGCGCGACGTTCATCTCTCCCTTCGTGGGCCGCGTCGACGACGCGTCCGGCGAGGGGATGGAGCTGGTTCAACAGATCGTCACCATCTATCGCAACTACGGCTTCAAGACGCAGGTGCTCACCGCGAGCATCAGGAACCCGCTGCACGTGGTGCAAGCGGCGCTCATCGGATCGGACGCAGCGACGATGCCCCTCAAAGTGATCAAACAGCTCGTGAAGCACCCGCTCACCGACGTGGGCCTCGCGCAGTTCCTCGCGGACGCGAAGAAGATTCCGGCCGCGAAGTGAAGACCTCCATCGTCAAGATCACCACGAAGGGCGGTCCCTTCTCGGACGTGTCCGCCGCCGTGATCCGCCGTCGCGCGGAGAAGATGCTGCGCCACCGCCGCCTCTCCGCGGTGGAGCTCTCCGTCGCGCTCGTGGACGACACCACCATCCACGAGCTGAACCGGGATTACCGGAAGAAGGACAAGCCGACGGACGTGCTCGCGTTCCCGTTGCAGGAGCCGGTGCCCGACAAACCCGTGGGGCTGCTCGGTGACGTGATCCTCTCCATCGACACGGCGCGGAAGCAGGCGAAGAAGCACAAGCGCACGCTCCTCGAAGAGCTCACGATGCTGCTCGCGCACGGGCTTTTGCACCTCCTCGGCTACGATCACCAGACCGACGAAGAGGAGCGCGAGATGACGGCGCGGACACGTGATCTCGAGGCTGCCGCCATCGTACGCGCACCCGCCCGCGCGGTCCGCGGGCGCTCTCAGCAAAGGAAAACCCCTTGAAAGGCCCGCCCTCGCTTGTTATGGAGGGCGCCCTCTTTCGACAGGAAGGTCAGGATGGCTGGTTCGAACAAGCTCACCAAGGCGCAGATCATCGCGGCGCTTGCCGAGGGTTCGGGGCTCGACAAGAAGGCCGTGAACGGCCTTCTCGACGCGCTCGCGAGCTTGATCAAGAAGGAGCTCGGCCCGCAGGGGCCCGGCGAGATCACCGTCCCCAACCTGGTGAAGCTCAAGGCGAAGGCGACGCCGGCGACCGCCGATCGTCAGGGCGTGAACCCGTTCACCAAGCAGCCGGCGCTCATCAAGGGCAAGCCCGCGAGCCTCAAGGTGCGCGCGACGCCCGTGAAGGCGCTCAAGGACATGCTCGCCCCCGGCGAAGCGAAGAGCTGAGCAAGAAGCCCTCTTCGCAGAGGCTCGAGACACTGCCACGAGGACGCCGCGAGGCGCTTCGTGGCTAGTGTCTTTTGTCATTTCGGTTTCGATCGATGAGCGCCGTGCCCGCCGAGCGATCGCGACGATGACGTCGCTCGGTGCGTGAACGACGTCATCACGATTTCGCTTCGGCGATCGGCGCGGCCCGCCGCGCGCGGACCGCGAACGCGATCGACGCGGCCGCGAGCAGGACGAAGAGAGGCACGTCACCGAAGCGCGCGTAGAGCGTCGGTGCGCCTTCGCGGATCGTCGGCGTGACGAGGAGCGAGCCGGGCTTCTGCTCTTCGTAGCGGGCGCGGACGACGCCGGCGGCATCGATCCACGAGGTCACGCCGAGGTTCACCGCGCGCACGAGATCGCGACGGAGCTCGACGGCGCGCATGGCGCCGAGACGCGCGTGCAGCTCGGGCTCGGCGGTGGCGTAGAACCAAGCATCGTTGGTCACGTTGACGAGCAGGCTCGGCGCGAGCGCGTTCGCGAGACGGCGCCCGAGACCAGGCAGCGTGTCCTCATAGCAGTTGAGGACGGCCATCCGCACGTGCGGGCCACCGGCCGGCGGAGGCGACAGCTCGAGCGCACGCGGCGCATCGCCGGGGACGAGGCCGCCGCTCCGCTGAAACGTGCGCCGCAGCCACGGAATGTAGGCCGATCCGGGCACCGTCTCTCCAAACCAGAGGAGCTCGAGCTTGTCGTATGGAGGCTGCGTCGATCCATCCGGCGAGACGAGCGTGGCCGAGTTGTAGAAGCTGCGCACGACCGTGCCGTCGTCGGCGACGACGGGTGCATCTTCGGTGATGAGCCCCGCGATCACGGGCCCGCGGACGCCGTGCCCGATGATGGCGTTCGGGCCGTCCGGCGCGGTGCGCGCGTCGTGCGCGATCGGATACGGGTAAGCGGCCTCGGGCCACACGACGAGCTCGGCGCCCTGCGCCTCCAGCGTGCGCGTGAGGCCGCGCAGGGTGCGGACGATCGCGGGGTGGTGCGCATGGTTCCACCGATCGAGTGGCTTCACCGCGTGATCGACGAGGCCGACGCGCAACGTGGGGAGCGCGGCGCCGTCGCGCGCGATCGCCGCCATGCGCAGCGCGCCGTGAATGGGGAGCACCGTGAAGAGGGCGATCGCGGCGAGCGCCGGGCGCAGCGCGCGCCGATGGTTTGAGCTCAAAGCAATGTGGGCCGCGCGCGCGAAGAGGGCCGCGCCGATGGCGAAGAGCACGGAGACGCCGCGCTCACCGATGACGTCGGCGAGCTGAACGAACGCCGGCCACGGGCTGACGAGCCCAGCTGGGCTCCACGCGAAGATGGTCGGGATGCACAGCGAAACGAGGACGCCGGCGCCGAAGGCGAGCTCGAAGGGGACACGCGCGCGGCGGTGCAAGACGGCGGTGACGCCGGCGCCGATGGCCCAAATGAGGGACTGGGCCGCAGCGAGGAGGAAGAGCGCGAGGAACGAGACCGGCGCGCCGAGCGGCGTGAAGCGCTGAATCACGGCCGGGACGAAGCGAAGACCGATGAGGCCGGCGGCCGTCCCCCACGCGGCACCGCGGCCGAAGGCGCGGAGGAAGGTCGGCGATTCGGGCCAGCGATCGGGCGGGAGCGGTGCTCGGCCATCACCGCTGCCGAGGGAGGCTGCGAGGAGCGCGAGGCCGATGATGACGGCGGGGTAGAGGTCGGTCGGCGGCGAGGTGAGCGCGAAGGCGACGCCCCCCACGACGGCGAGGAGCAACGCACGATGGCGGCGAAGGGACTCCACGGCGGAGGTGTACTCGAAGAAGCGAGCGCGCAGTACCGCGAGCATCGCGCGGCGCACGCTCGTGGACAAAACGATGCGGGCGCCGAGGCCTTGCGAGCCGCGGCGCCCGACGATCGAGCGATGACTGGGCTAGGTTCCGACGATGTCGTCGACGGAGCCTAGCGAGCGGTGGCTACCACCAGAAGGTGAGGCCGCCGCGGATGAGCGCGCCGCCCGACGTGTTGGTGGTGCGGCCGGACTGGTAGTCGATGAACTCGGGCGTCTTGCCGTCGTCGATGCGCTTGCGCACGAAGCCGAGCGCGTCGAGGTTGAGCGCCACGCGACGCGAGAGGCGGAACTCGAGGCCGCCGCCGCCCTGGCCGCCGAAGTAGGTGTAGTTGGCGCCGTACTGGCGGCCGTCATCCGTCTCGCGGAGCTGCGGCGCCGCGAACTCGGAGCGGACCTGCGCGCGCGAGATGTGCGCGCCGCCCATGAGGTAGACCTGCACGCGGCTGCGCGGGTTGAGGTAGAGCATGCCGTTCAGCGCGACCGGCACCTCGACGCGCTGGAAGCCGTTGTAGTCGTTGCCCGCGAGCACATCGACGCCCAGGTCGAAGGCGAAGTGCGGGATGGGACGATAGCGAAGGCTCAAGCCGACGCCGCCCATGCCCGCGGTGCTCGCCGCGCCGCGTGCTTGGCCGATCGCGAGACCTTCGACGCGCAGGTTGAGGCCGACCTCACTCTGCCAGCGCGGCTTCCGCGCGACGGGCGGAGGCGGCACGGGGCGCACCGGACGGCCCGGCGCATAACCACCGCCGTAGCCCGGCGTGATGATGATCACCTGCGGGGGAGGCGCAGGCACCTGCTGGTAGACCACCACCGGCGGAGGCGCGCCCTGCGGCACGGCTCGATGCGCACGGCGCGCCGGAGGAGCCACGGGCTCGGGCGCGGGGGCGATCGGCTCTTCCTCCTCGGCAGGCGGTGCGACCTGCGGTCGTTGGCGCTCCGGCGGCGCAACGGCCGGAGGCGGGGTCACGTTCACGTCCGCCTCTGCACAGAACCAGCTGCCCGGAGGACAACCCGGCTTGTTCTGTGCGAGCGCAGGCACGGACAAGCTCATTGCTGCAGCGGCGACAACCACCTGGGTCAAGCAACGGCGCATCGGGCGACTCCTCGTTCGAAGCTCTGGAGAGTAGCAACCAAGATGCCATTCGCCAGGAGTCGTGAAGAGCGAGAGGGACCGCCTTTGAAGGTCGGTTCGTGCATCACTCGCCACGACGATCGTGTAACGCCAGGTTCACACGCGGCGAACTCGCAAGCCAGAAGATTACTCGAAACCAAGGGCCGCGGGATATGGTTCCGCGGTCGATCTCGCCCCGGATTTCGTAGCCATGCCCACCGTCACCCTCAAACCCGGCCACGTTCGCCCCGTCTGGTCCGGGCATCCATGGATTTTTGCTCAGGCAATTGCGCGCATCGAGGGCGGCGCCGTCGCAGGAGACGAGGTGCGAGTCGTCGACCCGACCGGCAACGTGCTCGGGCGGGGGCTCTACACCCCGCGGTCGGCCATCCCCGTGCGGATGTTCACGAGAGAGGACGCGCCCATCGATGCGGCGCTCATTCGACGGCGGATCGAGCGGGCGATCGCGCATCGTCGCGAGCTCGGGCTGCCCAACGCGACGCCGGGTCACGAGACCGATGCCTATCGGCTCGTGCACGCAGAGGGTGATGCGCTGCCGTCGCTCACGGTCGACGTGTTCGGCGACGTGCTCTCGGTGCAGCTCAACACCATCGGCTTGAAGATGCGCGAAGGCGTCGTCTTCGATGCCTTGAATGCTGCGCTCGGACCGCGGGCCATCATCGATCGGACGCCGCAGAACATCGCCAAGCTGGAGGGCTTCGAGCCCGGCGCCGGTGTGGTGCGCGGCGACGTCAACGTGGACGAGCTGCGCTTCGTCGAGCGCGGGCTGCGCTACGCGATCCCGCTCACGCTGGGGCAGAAGACCGGCTTCTACTTGGATCAACGAGCGCTGCGCGCGCGGGTCGAGCAGCTCGCGCGTGGCAAGCGGGTGCTCGATGCGTTCGCGTTCGTGGGCACGTTCTCGCTGGGCGCGGCGCGCGGCGGCGCGGCCGAGGTGGTCGCGGTCGACGAGAGCGCCATCGCGATCGAGGTGGGCGCCGAGTGCGCGAAGATGAACGGCCTCGAAGGGCGCGTGCGCTTCGTGCGCGAGGACGCGCGGCAGGCCTTTCAGCAGGCGTCGCGGCAGGGTGGGTACGATCTCGTGATCTGTGATCCGCCCAAGCTCGCGCCTTCGCGATCGGTGAAGGAGGGAGCGCTCGGCGCGTACAAGAGCCTCGCGTCGGCGGCCTGTCGGGCCACGAAGCCGGGCGGGATCTTGGTGTTCTGCTCGTGCTCGAGCGCCATCACGCTCGACGATCTCACGCGCGCGCTCGCGCTCGGCGCCCGCGATGCGCGCATGCAGGCGACGGTGTTCGATCGACATTTCCAAGGCGGCGATCACCCGGTGCTCGCGGCCTTCCCCGAGGGGCTCTACTTGAAGAGCGTGATCGCGCGGATGGAGGCGCTCTCGGCGTGAGGTCGATCGACGCGCTCACCGCGAGCGAAGCGCGGCGCCTCGTAGGCCTGGTCTTCGATCTGGACGACACGCTGCTCGATCACGGCGAGCTCACGGAGGAAGCGTACGGCGCGCTGTTTCGACTGCGCGCCGCGGGGCTCCGGCTCGTGGCGTGCACGGGGCGGCCGGCGGGATGGGGCGAGGTCGTGGAGCGGCAATGGCCGATCGACGCCGCGGTGACCGAGAATGGAGCGGTCGCGTTCATCGCCGAGCGAGGCGCGGGCGGAGTACGGCAAGTGGTGTCGCTCGATCCGCTCGGGAGGACCGAGCGGCAAGCGCGGCGGAGCGAGCTGTTGCGGTTGGCGGACGAGATCGTGGGCCGCTTTCCGAAGGCGGCGCTGGCCGATGACAACGACGCGCGTCGCGCCGACGTCACGCTCGACATCGGCGAGCACCGCCGCGTCCCGGCCGACGAGGTCCGCGCCATCCGCGATCTCGCCCGCGAGCGCGGCGTGCGCACGTTCACGTCGAGCATTCATCTGCACCTCACCCACGAGGCCGACGACAAGGCGACGGGGACCATTCGGCTGCTCGTCGAGCGCTTCGGCGAGGACGCAACGAATGCGCGATCGCGTTGGGGATTCGTGGGAGACAGCGCGAACGACGCCGCTGCGTTCGCGGCGTTTCGACTGACGTTCGGCGTGGCCAACGTGCGCCTCCACGTGCGTGGGCTGACGGTGCCACCTCGTTACGTCGCGCACAGTTCCATGGGGCGAGGCTTCGCCGAAATTGCGAGCCGGCTCGCCGCGCTCCGGGCGTCCGACGCATAAGCCCGCACCTCGCGGCGACGGGGCTTTACTTCAGCGCGGGAACTCTGGACCATATCGACCGGTCATGCGGACCGTTCGCACACGCGTTTGATGCCGATTCGCCCTCCGAGCCCCGGCGCTCTTGTCGACAACAAATACCGCCTCGCCGAACGCATCGGCGGCGGCGGCATGGGCGACGTGTATCGCGCGGAGAATGTGAACGCCGGACGGCCGGTGGCGATCAAGTTCCTCCACCCCGAGCTCGCGCAGAACATGGAGGTGGCCCAGCGCTTCTTTCAAGAGGCGCAGGCGGTGAACAAGATCCGCCACCCCAACGTGGTGGACGTGATCGACGCCGGTACGGGCGAAATGGGCCCGTACATCGTGATGGAGTACCTCGACGGAGAGTCCGTCGGCTCCGCGCTCACGCGGTCCGGTCGCTTCGACGTCGACGCGGCCGTCGGCATCGCGCTCCCCGTGCTCGAAGCGCTCGATGCGGCGCACCGCGTGGGCATCATCCATCGCGATCTCAAGCCCGAGAACGTCTTCATCGCCTACGACGCCGCGCGGAACCAGGTGGTGGTGCGGCTCCTCGATTTCGGCATCGCCAAGGTCCTCGACGCCAATGGTCCGAGCCCGCGCACGCGCACGGGCGTCGTGTTCGGCACGCCCGATTACCTCTCGCCCGAGCAAGCGACGGGGGAGGGGCCGCTCGATGGGCGCAGCGATCTCTTCGCGGTCGGCGTGCTCGTCTACGAGCTGGTCACCGGGTTGCGACCGTTCCGCGCGCCCACCGCAGTGGCGACCGCGTTCAAGGTGGTCCACGCCGACGCGCCCTCGATCGCTGCGTCGGGCGTGCACGTGGACACGCGGCTCGAGGCCGTCGTGCATCGCTTGTTGCAGAAGGAGCCGTCGCGTCGCTTCGCGGTCGCCGGCGACGTGATCCGCGAGCTCGAGAAGGTGAGCCCCGATCCGCAGCGACGCATGCTCGCGCTGGCGAAGCTCGTCGGCGTGGCGAAGCGGCTCGCGATGGGCTCGAGCGGCTACGACTCGGATCGATCCGGCGGGGGGACGAAGCGGCCGGATCTCGCGGCGATGACGACGCAATCGGCGGGGCGCGGGGCGGCGCCCGTCGGCGTGCGGCCGACGCAGCCGAGCGACGTGGGTCTACCGAGCAAGCCGGTGTCGTCGGGGCGAACGGCGGAGCCCCCGCGCGCTCCGGAGACACCGCGCGCAGTGCGCTCGTCGATCGGCGTGAGCGCCGTGGGCGACCTGCCGGGCTTGCCGAAGACGCTGCGCAGCCCCGCGCCGCTCGCCAACGCGAGCGAGAGCGCGCCGCGCAGCAACCGGCCGGAGGTGCGCCCCTTCCCGCTCCGCTTCGCGGGGAAATATCAGGTGCGCGGGCCGGTGCTCCGCAGCGTCGACAAGGTGATCCTCGATCTGTTCGGCACCGAGGCGCGCGCCGAGCTCGTCGCGCAGATGCCGGAGCGGTGGGCGGCGGAGTTCCGCAACGACTCGATCAACGCGCTCGTGGCTTACGATCTCGAAGCGCTCGACGCGTACATGGAGCTCGCGTCGGCCGTGCTGGTCCGCGATCCTGGGCGCTGGCGCGAGATGGGGCGCCTCGCGGTGGACGGCGAGCTGCACAACGTGGTGCGCACGCTGCTGCGGCCGGCGGTCGACATGAGCTCGGTGATCCGGCGCGGGATCTCGACGTGGGCGCGGCTCTTCAGCTTCGGGGCGTGGCGCGTGGGCGTGGCGTCGTCGGGGAAGGTGACGCTGCACATCGGCGAGTTCGAGGCCGTGGCGCAGCCGCTCAGGCTCTGGGTGGTGGGCGTGATCGAGCAGACCGCGCGCCGCGCGGTGCGCGCCGAGACGCGCGTGACGGTCACGTCGGGGGAGCAGGATTTCACCCCCGAGATCGCCTGCGAGATCGGTTGAAGAGAGGAACCCGAGAGGGGACGAGCGCGCGTCGGCGCGCGGCGAGGGCCGGCGCGCCGATCGTCTACGCGTGCATCACACCGGCGGCTTGCGCGCGCGGTAGCAGGCCTGGCAGAAGACTTCGCGACCCTCGGCCGGCTTGAAGGGCACCTCGGCGTTCGAGCCGCACGAGTTGCAGGTGATGGAGAACATCTCGGCGTCGGGACGACGGCGCGGGGCCGCGGCCTCCGCGGTCGGCGGGCGGCGCGGTCGATCGCCGCGCGCGAAGCCGGCACCCTCGATCTGCCCAGAAGGAGCGCGGTACTCGCCGTCGTTGTGACGATACACGCCGGGGCCTCCGCGGCGCGGCGGGCGCGCCTGCTGGAAGCCGTTGCCGCCTGAAGGAGCGCGGTTGCCTTGCCATTGCGAAGGCTGCCAACCGCCGTCCTGCATCGGGCTGCGGTACTCGTTCACGTCGCCCGTGTAGCGAGGAGGACCATTGAAACGAGGAGCCCCGCCGGTGTGCCCACCACCGTTGCCGAAGCGCGGCCGGCCACCATCGGAGCGCGGGCCGCGCGGCGCCGCGTCGTGCCCCGCGCCGTTCCAGCCGCCGCTCCGCGGTGCGCGCTGCCCGCGCGACGATGCAGCATCACCCTGATTGCGATCCTTGCGCGCGCGCCGGCAGTCCTTGCAGCGCTTGGGCGCGGCGAGCCCGCGCTCCTGGAACACGGCGGCTTCCCCCGCAGAAAAGAGAAAATCCGCGCCGCAGTCGGCGCACACGATGTGCTCGTCTCGATGGTTCTCCATGGCTCCTCTTCGGCGGATCGAGGCCGCGGCGAATACACCACGGCCGGCGGCGAGCACCTCTGGGCAACGAGGCGATCGACCTTCGGCGCAATCCTTGGAACGTCTGCTTCAAGCGGGGGCCCGATATGGGCCCTTGTTCTCATTCGGGACCGGTGATGCCGGAGTGGGCTCGGGACCGTACGGCCCCAGCTTCGATGTGCGGCGCCATACGTGCCGCTTCGTCTGTCCTGCGCTTTGGCCGCGCGATGCGGCCCTGCCTTTCCTTGCGTGGTTGCGAGACGATGCCCCGGCGGTTCGAGGCGTGGGTACTTGGAAGGTGACATGCCCGCCCGCGTGGTCAAGCGATGGCGCGGGGCCATCCCGACGCTTTTCCGCGTCCGCCCGAATCACGGAGGTGACGGGTGTCGACATCCGTCCGTGCGCGGGCGGGCCTCGACCTGCCCGCCCGAGCGCCCTATCGAGAGAAGACGCACCGAGCCGTTGATTTCGCGAGCCGCGCAGATACGATTCGCGGCCTTCGCGCGGGTTCGCGGCGCGCCGAAGGCAGGAGCTCCGTCGGGCTCCTGCGCGCCAGAAGGCGCGAGAGCGTCGTCGCCGAGCCGAAGCCATGGGTCATTCTCCCCTTCATCTCACCGATCTCGACTTCGATGCCTACGCGCCGGAGAAGGCAACCTCCAAGGCCTTCTCGCGACCGCGGCTCGAGGTGAAGCAGCGCGCCCTCGCGTGGGCGCGCGGCGTCGTGGCCCGCCTCGCAGAGCTCGGCATCTCCGTCGACGTGCACGGGTCCGACGAGCACCCGTCGCTGCGCAACAAGCACCGCGTCGATTGCCAGTGGGTCTTCTTCTGGCGCGATCAAGCCGCGCGTGACGAGCTGGAGCGGCTCCTCGATCGCGGGCGATCCATCGCCGCCGTCATCGACGATCCGAGCCCGTACACGCGGCACGCCTTCCTCGCGCTGCGGCTCGACGCGACCGCGGTGGAGGTGTGCTTCGCCGTGCATCCCGAGGCGCAGGTCGACGTCGACAACCTCCGCGCGCGGCTCGCCGAGGGCGCGGACGCGCTCACCGCGGAGCTGATGCGCGGCCTCGCGTCGCTGCCGGACGAGTTCGCCGTCGGCGTGGCCGAGGGCGATCGCACGGCGGCGAGCAAGGCGACGCCGGAGCTCATGCGATCGATGATCGAGCGCGCCGCCGCGGGGCAGGTGCCGCTCTGGATCGGTTGGTCGATCAAGCGCGCGACGGCAGTCGAGCACTCGGCGCTGCTCGACGATCAGCTCGAGGACGCGATCATCGCGCTCGCGCCGATTTACCGGCTCGTGGCGTGGTCGCGGGAGAACGATCACATCGCGCTCGATCGCCGCATCCAATCGGCCGAAGAGGAGCGCGCCAAGGCGCACGCCGCGGCCGAAGCGGAGACGGAGAAGTGGCGGGCCGAGCAGGCCGAGGCGCGCCGTCGCTCGACGGAAGAAGCGCTCGCTCGGGCCGAGGAGCAACGGCGTGCGGCGCCCGTGATGGCGCGGCGGCCGACGCTCGATTCGTTGTTCGGTCCGCCGCCGGGCAAGCCCGCGCCGGCGAAGGCACACCCCATCCCGAGCCCGCGCCCCGAAGCGCCGAAACCGCCCAAGCCCGCGCGTCCTGCGCCCTCCGAGCAGGCAGCGCCCGCGCCTGCCGCTGCACCGCGGCCGCCGCGGGTCGAGCCGGTGAGCAACGGCGGCGCGCCGGCCGCGAGCACCGAGAAGGTCGGCACGCTCGACAAGGGGAGCCGCGTGCGCGTGTGCTCCGGGCCGTTCGCCGAGAAGGTCGGCGTCATCGGAGAGCTCGACGGACGCGGCGGCGCACGCGTGCTGCTCGGGCTGCTCTCGACGCGGCTCGAGCTGTCGGATTTGGAGCCGGTGATCGAGGGGCGCGCGGAGCGGCCGGCCATTCAAAGCTCGCATCGCAAGCCCATCGCCCCCGCGCCTCGCAAAGCCCGCTGATGAGCGAACCCGTACCAACGAAAGAGCCCGCGCGATCGTCCCATCCGGTCGGGCTGGGCGCGCAGTTCCGCAGGAATCTGCACCTCTACGTCGCCGGTGTGGTGCTGCTCGCCGTGCAGCAGCTCTTCATGGCGAAGCGTGACCTCCTGGTGAAGGCCGCGGTCGACGCCGCGCGCGCGCACCAGGTGTCGGCGAGCGCGCAGGCCGCGTTGCTCATGCTCGCGGTGAGCATCGGCGCCGCCGTCGTGCGTGTGCTCTCGCGCATCACCGTCTTCACCGGCGGCCGCAACGTCGAGTACGAGCTGCGCGCCGCGCTCCTCGATCGCTTGCACAAGCTCGGGCCCGCCTTCTTCCGGCGCATGCCGACCGGCGAGATCATGAGCCGCGCCACCAACGACATCGGTCAGGTGCGGCTCCTCCTCGGCTTCGGGATCCTCAACATCGCCGGCTCGCTCTTCGCGCTCATGAGCGCGCTCTACGTGATGATCCGGAGCTCCGGCCGGCTCACGCTGGCGGCGCTCACCATGATCCCGGCGCTCGTGCTGGCCACGCGCGCCGTCTCGGGGCGGATGTTCCGCGCCAACCGCGAGAACCAAGAGGCCATCGGCAAGATGAGCGATCGCGTGCTCGCGAGCCTCGCGGGCGTGCGCGTGGTGCGCTCCTTCGCGCTCGAGGCGGCCGAGGAGAAGGCGTTCGAGGTGGAGAACGCGAGCTACCTCGAGAAGAGCCTCTACCTCGCGAAGATTCGCGGATCGCTCGGCCCCATGATGGGCTGGATCAACTCGGTCGGCGTGCTCGTCGTGTTCTGGTACGGGAGCCACCTGCTCCTCACCGGCGCGATGACGGCCGGCGATTTCACGGCGTTTTGGATGGCGCTCCAGCGCCTCACGTGGCCGATGCTAGCGCTCGGGTTCGTGCTGTCGATCATCCAGCGCGGTCGCGCCGGCTACGAGCGGCTGCGCGTGATCTACGAGGCGGTGCCCGAGGTGCAGAGCGGGCCGCTGCCGGAGCCCGAGGTGGTGCGCGGCGAGGTTCGGGTCGAGGGGCTCTCGTTCAAGTACGGCGAGCGCACCGTGGTCGACGACGTCGGGTTCACGGTCCCGGCGGGCAAGTCGCTCGCGATCGTGGGCCGCACGGGGTCGGGCAAGAGCACCATCGCGGTGCTCCTCGCGCGCCTCCTGCCGACGCCGAAGGGCGCGGTATATCTCGATGGATCCGACATCTGCGAGCTGCCGCTCGAGACCGTGCGCGCGGGCATCGGGTACGCGCAGCAGGACGCGTTCCTCTTCTCCACCACGGTCTCGCGCAACGTCGGTTACGCGCTCGAAGATCCCGAGTCGCCCGAGGGCATGGAGCGCGTGCGGCACGCCGCGGCCGAGGCCGAGGTGCTCGCCGAGGTCGAGTCGCTCCCCGAAGGCTTCGACACGGTCGTCGGCGAGCGCGGCGTGCAGCTCTCCGGTGGCCAGCGGCAACGGGTCGCGCTCGCGCGGGCGCTCTTGCGCGAGCCGCCGGTGCTGGTGCTCGACGATCCGCTCTCGGCCGTCGACGCCAAGACCGAGGCCGCCATCCTCGGCGCCATCGAGCGCCAGGCGGCGCATCGCACGCTCATCCTGATCACTCATCGCGTCGCCGCCGCGCGCCGCTGTGATGCGATCGTGGTGCTCGATCACGGCCGCGTCGTGGAGCGCGGCACCCACGAGGAGCTGGTGAAGCACGGCGGCGTCTACGCGGCCTTCGCCGAGGAGCAACGCATCGAGGAAGATCTCGCGGCCCTCGGCGCGCTCGACGCGCCGCCGTCGAGCGCCGTCACGCGGGCAGGTGCAGCATGAGCACGGCAGCACCCAAGCAGAACGGCGCGAAGAAGAACGGCCCGAGCGGCAAGCAGGGCCGCGCGGCGGACGCGCTCACCCGCTTCCACGAAGAGGATCAGCTCTCGCACGCGTACGACGCGCGCACGCTCAGGGCCCTCTGGCCTTTCGTGAAGCCGCACGCGCGGCACCTCTGGATCTCGCTCTTCCTCCTCATCCTCTACTCCGGCGTGGCGCTCCTCAGGCCCTTCGTCATGGGCGACGCGCTCGATGGAATCGGCGAGACCGGCGGCGGCGCGCGCCTCACGCGGGCCGGCTTCATCATCGCGGGCCTGCTCCTCGTCGAGCAGCTCATCTCCTTCCCGCAGATGGTGCTCATGCAGACCACCGGCGCGCGCGCCATGGCCGATCTGCGCCGCCACGTGTTCCGCTTCCTGCACACGCGCAAGCTCGGCTTCTTCGATCGCACGCCCGTCGGCCGCCTCGTCACGCGCGTGACCAACGACGTCGACGCCATCAACGAGATGTTCGCCTCCGGCGCGCTCAACGCGTTCGGCGATCTCGTGCGGCTCCTCGGCATCGTGGCCATCCTGGTGTCGCTCAACTGGCGGATGTCGCTCCTCGCGTTCGCCGCGCTGCCGCCCGTCGCCATCGGGGTGAACTGGACGCGGCGCCGCATCCGCGACGCCTTCCGCGAGGTCCGCACCAAGACGGCGCGGATGAACGCGTACCTCAACGAGCAGATCTCCGGCGTCGGCGTGGTCCAGGCCTACGCGCGCGAGGAGAAGAACGCCGAGGAGTTCGACGAGATCAACCGCGCGTACCGCGACGCGAACAACCGATCGATCGTCTACGACGCCACGCTCGACGCGGCCATCGAGATGATCTCGAGCATCTGCATCGCCTCGGTGCTCTGGTACGCGGGCGTGTATTCGTTCTCGGACAAGGTCTCGTTCGGCACGCTCTTCAAGTTCGTGGCGTACATCGAGATGTTCTTCATCCCGATCCGCGATTTGTCGGCGCGCTACACGCTGCTTCAATCGGCGATGGCGGGCGCGGAGCGTGTGTTCCAGCTCCTCACCAACGAAGAGGAGGACGCGCCCGTCGAGAAGAACGTGGCGCCCGACGGCGATCCCGATCTCGCCTTCGCGCTCGAGGACGTGACGTTCGAGTACAAGCCCGGCGTGTCGGTGCTGCGCGACGTGTCGCTCGAGGCGCGCGCGGGCGAGAAGATCGCGCTCGTGGGCGCGACGGGCGCGGGCAAGAGCACGGTCGCGTCGCTGCTCCTTCGCCTCTACGAGGTCGCCGAGGGCACGGTCCGCGTGAACGGGAAGGACGTGCGATCCATCCCGCGCGACGAGCTGCGGCGCCGCTTCGCCGTCGTGCCGCAGGACGTCTTCCTCTTTCCGGGCACCATCGCCGCGAACATCGCGGCCGGCGATCCCGAGCCCGATCGGCAGAAGGTGGAGCGCGCGCTCGATCGCATCGGCGCGCTCGATCTCTTCCTCCGCCGCCCCGAGGGCCTCGACGCGCCCGTCTTGGAGCGCGGAGGGAACTTCTCGGCCGGCGAGCGGCAGCTCATCGCCTTCGCGCGCGCGCTCTACCGCGACCCGCCCATCTTGGTGCTCGACGAGGCCACCGCCAACGTCGACAGCGACACCGAAGCGCGCCTGCAACGCGCGCTCGACGCGGCCATGAAGGGGCGCACGGCGCTCATCATCGCGCACCGCCTCTCCACGATCCGGGCCGTCGATCGCATCGTCGTCTTCCACAAGGGCCGCGTCGTCGAGCAGGGCACGCACGAGGCGCTGCTCGCGGCGGGCGGTCTGTACGCGAAGCTGCACAGCCTCCAGTTCGCCAAGGAAGCCGCGGTCAAGAGCGCGGCTCACTCCGTCTGATCGACGGGGATCCCGATGGGCAGGTCATCGGGCTCCGGCCTGGTCTTCTTCTCCAACACGCTCGGCGGGTTACCGAGCTCGGACTTCCCTTCAGCACCACCTTCGTAACCGGGCGTCTCATGCTCGGGCGGGTTCTGCTCACCGACAGCTCCCTCGATGGCACCTCCGTAGCCGGGCGGCCCAGCGCTGCTCGTCTCGCAGGTCATGGCGTCCTCCTTTCGACGGAAGAGCTTCGCAACCCGCGTGCCCGCTGAGACCGCAGCGATTGCGCGTCTTCACGCATCGCCGCGCGCCATCGAAGCGCTTGCTCGGGGCCGCTCCGCAGCTGCAGTTCGATGCATGAGCGAACGTCTTGGGACGTGTCGCAACGTGGTTGCTCGAGCCCGCTCCCTCGTGGTCGCGGCTGCCGTTCGATGCATCAGCGCGTCGCGCTGGATCGTCGTTCGCGTCTACGCCGCGAGCGCGGATGTGATGCGGATGTGATCAGGGAGGCGAGACCGGCTCGCCGCCTGCGCCTGCAGTGACGAGGATCCAGTAGTCGACGCAGCTGTCGTTGGCGATGCGGATGATCTCGTCGTTCACCTCCACGACCACCGCTTGGTTCCCCGCCGGTTCCGCGAGCTTGCCGCCGTCGGTCGTGCCGAAGCGCTCGAAGGACAGCCACGAACTGATCCAGCGCGGCGTGGTGCCGAGGTTGTGCACCAGGTCGTAGCGCTGGCCTTTGTCGAACAGCAGCAGCTCGCCGTCCCAGTCCGCGGTCATGTACACGCCGTCGACGGTCGTCCCCCCCGTGTAGCGCGAAGGCGGATTGCCCTCCGCCGTGCGATCGCAGACGCGCGGCTGGAACGTCTCGCAGCCGAGCGTGGTGACGGCGAGGATCGCGGCGAAGATCAGCGGCGAGCGCATGCCAGAGCCCCTCACGCGCCGAGCCAGCGAGCCGCGTCGATGGAGTGGTAGGTCAGGATGAAGTCGGCGCCCGCGCGCCGGATCGAGGTGAGCAGCTCCAGCGTGGCGCGGCGCTCGTCGATCATGTTCGCCGCCGCGGCCGCCTTGATCATCGCGAACTCGCCGCTCACGTTGTACGCGCCGAGCGGCAGCGTCGTCGCCGCGCGCACCTTCGCGAGCACGTCGAGGTACGGCAGCGCGGGCTTCACCATGAGCATGTCGGCGCCCTCTTCTTCGTCGAGGCGAGCCTCGCGCAGCGCCTCGCGGCTGTTGCCCGGATCCATCTGATATCCCGCGCGATCGCCGAACTTCGGCGCGCAGTCGGCGGCCTCGCGGAACGGGCCGTAGAACGACGACGCGTACTTCACTGCGTACGAGAGGATCGCCGTGTCCGTGTGCCCATCGCCGTCGAGCGCGCGGCGGATCGCGGACACGCGTCCATCCATCATGTCGCTCGGCGCCACGATGTCGGCGCCGGCCTTGGCGTGCACCAGCGCCGCGCGCGACAGCACCTCGAGCGTCGCGTCGTTGTCCACGTCGGTGACGCCGGCCGCGTTCGTCTTGAGCAGGCCGCAGTGACCATGATCGGTGTACTCGTCGACGCACACGTCGGTGATCACCACGAGCTCCGGCGCTGCATCCTTCATCGCGGCGACGGCGCGCGGCACCGGGCCATTGGGATCGTAGGCGCTCGATCCCGACGCATCCTTCGTCTTCGGCAGCCCGAAGAGGATCACCCCGCCGAGCCCATGCTCCCGCGCCAGCCGAGCCTGCGCGGCCGCGGCGCTCACCGGGAGCTGGAAGACGCCCGGCATGGTCGAGATGGGGTGGGGATCCGCGAGCGTCTCGCTGAAGAAGAGCGGGAGGATCAAATCCGTCGGCTCGACGCTCGTCTCGCGCACGAGGGCGCGGATGGCGGCGGTGCGGCGGAGGCGGCGCGGTCGTACGGTCGGAAACACGGCCGGAGCTTAGCCCGATTGCGTCCTCCCGTGTATCGGCGCCGGTGCATCGATGGATGTGCCATTCCTCGATGCCCGAGCTCGCCCGCGAGATTCACCAGCTTTGCCCGGAGATCCGGCGCGAACGTCTTCGACACGGGATCATTCGCCTCTTCCGAAGGCCTCCAAAACGCGCCTTTCCGACATATGTGGAGTCATCCGCGATCCTGGTCTCCACTCCGCGCCCGAGATTGCCGCACGACAGGGAGGCCTCCATGGCAGCGCTGCTCTTGCCGTGCTCCTCTGCGGAGATGGCTTTGACTTCCCGCGTCGAAGATGGATGCCTGAAGAGGCCTTTCTCATGCCCCGAATCCGCCGGGGACGCGCAGGATGGATATCGACTCGCTCTCATGGATATGGAGCTGCGATTGCGAAAAGTGTCTCCTCGAAGCCGCTTCTTCCGAGTGCCGCCGAAGCCGTGACGCAGATGCCATGTTCGAGATCCATGGGCTCATTGCCTGCGGTTGGCAGGAGAATGGTTTGGCGCGGTGGGGCTCGAGATCGAGGATCGCGTTCCCGCGGATCGGCGCAGGGTGGATGTCGCGCGGGATCCTGCGAGGATGCAGCGACGAAGACCGCCCCGAGCGCATCCGATCCATCGTTTGGACGGACGCACTCCCATGCACGAATATCGTAGTACCCAGCGCGCACGATTTGTTGGCTCGTGTTGACGTGTGGAGACGACCAACAAGCGTCCATCACCGTGCGCTGCAAAGTTCTCCACAGGATACCAACAAACCGCCGAATAAATATTGCTCGCTGCCTCTGGCATTGAAGCTGCACAAGCAGACGGCGTAAAGACTGACGGTGAATGCGCACCCGATGGCTGACGCGGCGGCGTCGACCCGGTGACCCCGAAGTGCGCGCAGCGCCGTTGTAGGTGTCTCGGGCCGAGAGGCCTCGTGGGCACGCTGGACCTCGGTTTGGGGCGAAGGAGGAAAATGGGAAGTGGCGAACACACCCGCTCTGGAACGTCCGGCGAAGGCAAGGATGTCGAGGCGCCCGCCGCCCCGCTGAAGAACGTCGCGGCCGTCGGCGAGGCGCCGCTCGAAACTGCGCGGACGGAGATCGCGCCGTCCGTGGAGGCGATGAATCATGGTGCGCAGTCGGCGGTGTGCACGTGGCGGCCTCCGGCGGTCGTCGGCAAGTACGGTATCGAGCGCATCGTCGGCAGCGGAGGCATGGGCCAGGTCTATCGCGCGTGGGACGGAGATCTCCAACGCAGCGTGGCAGTGAAGTTCATCCTCGGGATCGAGCCGGATGCCACGGCGCGGCAGCGCTTCATGGTCGAGGCGCGCGCCACGGCGCGGATTCAACACCCGAACGTCCTCACGATTTACGACGTCAAAGAGTTCGACGGGCGCCCTTATCTCGTCATGGAGTTTCTCTCCGGCAAGACGCTCGACAAGATCACGAAGCCCGTCCATTGGTCTCGGGCGCTCGAGATCGGTGTCCTCTTGTCCTCGGGGCTCGCGGCCGCGCACCGGAGCGGCGTGCTCCATCGCGACATCAAGCCCGACAATGCCATGCTGACCCATGATGGTCAGGTCAAACTGCTCGACTTCGGCCTCGCCAAAGTGGCCACGCGCCTCTCCACGCCGAGCATGGTTTTGCAATCGGACTCCGTGCATGCGCCGGCGGCGCCCACGCTGCGCGCTCGGGATCAGATGGCCGCGCCGGTGCTGAACAACGACGCGGTGCTTCTGACCGATACCAGGGCTGTCGTCGGGACGCCCGGCTACATGGCGCCGGAGGGTTGGCTCGGGCGCGCGACGACGCAATCGGATGTCTATTCGCTCGGTGCGCTCCTCTTCGACCTGTGCGCTGGGCGCGCGCCGTATGGGGACGTGCCCGCGCACGCGCTCTCGCATGCCGTGCAGACGCGCGATGCACCGCTCTTGAGCGCGCTGGTGCCGACGGTGTCGCCCACGTTCGCGGCCATCATCGCTCGGTGCCTGTCGCGCGATCCGGACGCGCGTTACGCCTCGGGGATGGAGCTTCACGAGGCGCTCAAAGAGCTCGAGCGCCCCGTGGTCTCCGGGCCCATCGTGGCCAGTGATCCGTTCCGCGCCGGCCCGAGCACGCGGGGCGCGGCGCGCTCCGAAGATCCGCGCGCCACCGCGCGCCGCCGCAGCGCGCGGGCGCCGGATGCGATCGAAGCACCCAAGTCGATGGTGTTTCGCGAGGTCGGCTCGCTGGTGATCTCGGTGCTCTCGGCCGAGACACCGACGGACGAGGATTGGTATGCATACGTCCATTTCTGCCGGAAGAAGATGGCCCAAGAGCGGATTGGCGTGCTCGCGCTGACCGCGGGCGGCGGGCCCAGCGCCAAGCAGCGCATGGTCCTCCGCGACCTGCTTCCGCAGGTCTCCGTGCTCGCGGCGGTCGTCACGGACGCTTCCACCGTGCGGGGCATGGTCACCGCGCTCGGCTGGTTCAACCAAGGCATCCGCGGCTTCCCGCTCAACAACGGCGCCGGTCTCGCAGATGCGTTGAAGTATCTCCGCGTCTCCGGCCCGCTCGCGACACGTGCCTTGATGGAGCTCGAGGCCATGCGGGGCGAGGTTGGTTTGAGTTGAGCGAGCCTCGACTCACCACCCCACAGGAAACCTGATCTCCCCCGTGTGCCGCCGGCCGTCCGTGTGATTGAACAACACCACATCGGCCCCGGCTCGGCCTGCCGGGCCTGGTGCTTCCCAGCGGGTCGCGTGCTCCGGCGCGCCGTTTTTCGTGCCGAATCCGAACGTGTCCTGGAGAAAGAACGTCATCCACGTGGTGCATCGCTGCGCGTCGTTCAGCCCTCCGTGGAGGAGCGCCGACCAGCGCAAACGCACCTCGGTCTCGACCACGGTGGCCGTGAGGTGAAAGTCCCAATCGCTCGGGATCGTCGCGCCCTCGCCGGCCAAGACCACGTCTTCGCGCAGGCGCAGAATCCGCCTCACGGTGGCGAGGTTGGGCTCGTCGTGCATGATTTGAAGCTCGATTTGCCCGCGCTGCGAGGCGTCGACTTGGCTCGGCGGCGTGGGGGCGAAATCGACCATCACGCCCTCACCGCGGTAGCGTCGATATCCATGTCGGCGCTTGCTCTTCGGCTCGCGCTTCAACGTGTCTTCGAGGTAGCTCGACATCCACTCGGACAGGTGCGTCCACGTCGCGCTCTCTCCCGACGGGAAGTCTCCGAGGTCGAGCCGGCAGCGCCAAAGATTCGCGTCGAGGAGCGCCCGGGGCGGTGCATACAGGTGATTCAGCCCGGCGCGGAATCGGGGTTGTCCCGCCACATCCACGAAGGTTGCACCCGATCGGCTCACGGAGGCCTCGGGGCCGAGGTAGGCGGCGATCTCCTCGGGGGTGGGGAACGCCGAGAGCGTGCCGGTGTGATCGAAGTCCAAGAGGACGAAGAGCTCGCTCGGGGAGAACATCGGGGATGCTTATATCCCGAGCGTGATGCGATTACCACGCGCCATCGACATGGACGGGGCGCGTCGAGGCGGCGAGCTGCGCGACGGCGGAGACGATGTCGAGCGGCTCGAAGGGCTTGCTCGCGTGCATCTGGAAGCCGGCGGCGAGCGTGCGGGCGCGATCTTCGCTGCGCGTGTACGCCGTGAGGGCCAGGGCGGGGATGTCGCCGCCCTCGGCGGCGTGGCGGCTGCGGAGGTGGCGGATGAGATCGTAGCCGTCGGCGCCGGGCATGGCGATGTCGCTCACGAGCACGTGCGGGCGTGACGATCCCAAGGCCACGATGGCCTCGCCCACCGAGCCGACCGCTGTGACGCGGGCACGGTGTTGCTCCAATGTCTCGCGGAGCAGCTCGCGCGAGTCGACCTCGTCCTCGACGAGGAGGACGCGTACGCCCGCGAGATCGGGCGTGCCGAGCGCGCTGCGGGCGGTGGGAGGAGCGGCGTCGCGCGCTTCTGCTTCGGGCATCGTCGGGATGCGCACGGTGAAGGTCGTGCCCAAGCCTTCACCGGCGCTCTCGACGCGCACCACGCCATCGTGCAGCTCGATGAGGTGCCGCACCAGCGCGAGCCCGATCCCGAGCCCACCGTGCTGGCGACGGCTGCCGCCTTCCGCTTGCCAGAAGCGATCGAAGACGAAGGGCAGGTGGTCGGCGCGGAGCCCGATCCCCGTGTCGGACACGCGCAGCTCGAGCATCCCCTCCTGCGCCGCGAGGTGGATCGCGATCCGGCCGCCGCGCGGCGTGAACTTCACCGCATTGGAGAGCAGGTTGCTGATGACTTGCTGCAGCCGATCCGGGTCTCCGGAGATGCGCGGGACATCGCCGGCCAAGGTGACGTGGAGCGTGAGGCCGCGTGCTTCGGCCGATGGACGCACGGCGTCGACCGCCGTCTGCACGATGGGCACGAGCAGCATCGGGTGCCGTTCGACGAGCAGCTTGCCGCTCGCGATGCGGGAGACGTCGAGCAGCTCCTCGATGAGCCGCGTCTGCGCGTCCACGTTGCGCTCGATCACCTCGAGCCCGCGGGCCAGCTTCTCCGGCGAAGGCGCGGTGGCCCGCATCATTCGTGTCCACCCGAGGATGGCGCTGAGCGGCGTGCGCAGCTCGTGGGAGAGCGTGGCCAGGAGATCTTCTTCGAGCCTATGCGCCTCGCGCGAGGCGATGAGGAACGCGTTCTGCACCGCCACCGAGGCGAGCTGCGCGAGCTGCACCAAGATGGCCTCGTCGTCGTCGGAGAGCTCGCCGTGCATGCGATCGGAGAGCAGCACGAAGCCCATGTTGCGCCCGTCCACATCCACGAGCGGAGCCACGAGGCAGCCGCGGAGATGCAGCATCCCGCCGGCCGTGCGCGTCCAATCACCGTTCTCGGCGAGCTCGCGCTCGCTCCTGCGGAAGGGCGCGTTGCGCTCGCGCGCGAACGCCGCGAGGCCGGGCGGCGCTTCGAGGCTCTGCTCGCGCAGCTCGGCGTGTTTGTCCGAGAGCGACACCACCGTGAGCGCGCGTCGATCCGGGCCGCTGCGCATCGCCGCGGCGCTCGGAAACCAGAGCATGGTGAGCGCTTGGTGCGTGCCGATGACGTCGCGTGCTTCCTCGGTCAGGGCGCGCGCGATCCCGTCGACCGTGCCCGCCGTGCTCACGCGCAGCGAGGCGCGCGTGAGCCGATGGATCTGGGTCGCCCGCGCCTGGAGGCGCTGGGCCTGCTGGCGCGCGCGTTCGGTGGCGCGGTACTGCTCCACGAAGACGGCGACCTTGGTGCGGAGCACGTCCTCGTGCACCGGCTTGACGATGAAGTCGACCGCGCCGAGCGAGTAGCCCCGGTGCTCGTGGAGATCGTCGCTCGATCCCGTGAGGAAGATGATGGGCGTGTCCTTCGCGTGCCGGTGCCTGCGGATGAGCTCCGCCGTCTCGAAGCCATTCATGTCGGGCATGTTGACGTCGAGCAACATCAACGCGAACGGCTGCGCCAACACGTGACGAAGGGCCTCTCGTCCCGAGCCGGCGCGGACCACGTGCTGCCCGAGCGTGCCGAGCGCGACCTCGATGGCGAGGATCGCCTCCGGCTTGTCGTCCACCACGAGGATGGCTGCGTCGTCGTCCGTCATGACGCGCCTCCCATCCACGGTGCCTCGCGCCTCTCCGCTCGTGCGTGACGCGCGCCCTCCGCGATCAAACGCGGGTGCCTTCGGCAGCGCACCGCGGATAAGAGCCCATCCGAGAAAGGCATTTCCCCATCCCTCGCCACGGTGTCGTGCCGGGGGTTTTGCGACTTTGCCGGATCCATGAACAGCCTCCGCGCCGTACGTCGTTGGCACGATAGCGGCCGGCGCGATTCATCGACGACTGGGGGGCACCCGAAAGCTAATCAGGAAAACGATGTAGATCGCGCCTGGCGCACCCGGAGGCGGGCGCCGACCGGGCAGCGCGTGTTCACGTGGGTGGAGAGAGGGCGAACGTCACACGATGGCTCCACGCTCGTGCCAAAGGCGCTCTCGCCTCGGGCCATTCGTGTCACCTCTGTATGACAGCATCTATGGATGCTTTGGAGGTTGGTCCAGGGCGAATGGCGGCTTGGTCACGTGGTGCCATAGACGCGTCGCTCGACCGGATCGATCCCGAGGAACGATACCGGCCCTTGTGCGGCCCGCCCGGGCGAGGCGGTGCTCGCGGAGGGGCGGCGATCGGCGGCCACGTCGCCGCGCCGGAGCTCTTCGTATTCGGGGATGGTGAGGCGGCGGCGATCCGCGAGCGGCTCGTCGATGCGGAGCGCCTCGACCCGTGCGGCGGCGCCGGGCACGACGGTGCCCGCGAAGAACTCGGCGGCGCAGCCCGATCCATAGCTGAAGAGGCCGATGCGCTGCCCTTCGAGCACCGGCGCTTCGCGCTGGAGCAGCGACGCGAGCGCGAGGTAGAGCGAGCCCGTGTAGACGTTGCCCACGCGCGACGGCAGCACGAGCGACGGCGCCACCTCGACGGCGAAGCTCGCGTCGGCCTCGGCGTCGCCGAGCCCATCGATCTGCTTGCGGCGCCGGTGCGCCTTGCTCGCCATCTTGCCGTAGGGCACGTGATAGCAAGTCCGCGCGAGCGGCCCGCGCTCGGCGCCGCCCAAGGCCTGCCATTCGCGATAAGCGCCCGCGAGCGCGTCGAGATAGCACTCCACCGAGAAGTGCCCGTCGACCAGCGCTTCCTTGCGATCGAGCGGGCGCCAGAAATCGTAGACGTCGCGCGCATACGATCCGCTCGCGCCCACCTCCAACGCGACGAGGCGCGGCCGCTCGCGCACCACGAGCGCGACGGCGCCCGCGCCCTGCGTGGGCTCGCCCGCCGAGCCGAGCGCATAACGCGCGATGTCCGTGCACACGATGAGCGCGGCCCGCCCGCGCGCCGATCCGCTCGCGATCCAATCGAGCGCGCCGAGCAGGCCCGCCGTGCCGCCGAAGCAGGCGTGCTTCGTCTCGAAGGCGCGGCACGCCGTGGACAGGCCCAAGAGCCCATGAACGAAGGCCGCCACCGGCTTCGAGTGATCCACCGCCGTCTCCGTGCCCGTCACGCACAGGCCGATGTCGCTCGGCGACACCCCCGAGAGCGCGAGCGCGCGGCGCGCGGCGTTGACGGCGAGCACCACGGGATCTTCGTCCGCCGCGGCCACCGACATCTGCTCCACGCCGAGGCCATTCAGATACTTGCCCGCGGGGATGCCGCGCGCCTCCGCGAGATCGCGCAAATCCACATAGGCGCGCGGGACCGCGAGGGCGATGGCATCGATACCAATGGAAGGGAGCCGAGAAGGGTCGTGCATGTCTCCATTCATACCTGCCCATCATGGAGCGTTGATGGAGAAGCGATGATGTCGACGCCGCAGGATGGGAGTCGATGACCGCTGTCGCTGACATGGGACCACAAGCATGATGCGGTTTCGCCCGACCCGGCGAAACCCGCCGGAAACAGAGATTGGACGGCGGTTCGTGAGGGCCGCATCAGAATGGATGTCGAGATCGTGGAGATACGAGAGGTTGGCATTCTCTGTATCGAGGGATCTTGGCGTTGGGCGGGAAACGTATTGGAAACAGAGGGTGCTTGTGGCCGAGAGGGGGCGCTCTCGTGCCGTTCGACGACATTGAATTTCGACGTCACCGAGGGGCGGTGTGGTCGAACGGGAGAGAGCTGGTCAGGTGTGAGCGGCGTGAGCGTTCAGGCCCCGTAGCAACCTGCGACGGTCGCGCGTTGTCGCGCCAGGGCGAGGATGGCGCGGGACATGGGGGCCTCGACGCCGACCACGCCGGCGAGCTCCACCACGGCGCCGAGGAGCGCGTCGATTTCCACGGGACGGCCGCGCTCGAGATCTTGGAGCATCGATGTCTTGTGGACACCGACCTCGGCGGCGCCGGCGATGCGGCGATCGACGCCGATGGGAAAGCGCACGCCCAGCGCTTCCGCGATGGCTTGGCCTTCGAGCATCATGGCGCGACAGAGCACGCGGGTCGGCTCTTCGCCGACGATGCGATCGAGCGTCGCGCCGGTCAAAAGGCTCACCGGATTGAAGGCCATGTTCCCCCACAGCTTGACCCAGAGCTCGTCACGGATGCGCGGGCGCACCGGCGCTTTCAAGCCTGCTTTCGTCAGGGCCTCGGAGAGCGCGGTGGCGCGGGCGCTCTTCGTCCCGTCGGGCTCGCCCAGCGTGTAGCGCTCGCCATAACGATGCTCGATGACTCCGGGGGCCACGACCTCGGCGGCGGGATACACGACACACCCGATCACCCGCTCCGGCGGCAGATGCCGGCTCACGATGCCACCGGGATCGACGCTCTCCACGATGCGGCCGGCATGAGGGCCGGAGAGCGCATGAAAATACCACCAGGGAACCCCATTGACGGCCGCGACCACCGCCGTCTCCGGCCCGAGGAGCCGAGCGATTTCGGGCGCCGCGCCGGGCAGGGAAGGGGCTTTGAGCGTGACGATGACGTAGTCCTGCGGGCCGGCCTCGGCGACGGAGCCGACGCAGCGCGGTCGCACGGTGACGGTGGTGCCATTCTCGATCCAGCGGACACCGTGCTCCTTCATGGCCTCGAGGTGCGCGCCGCGGGCGATGAAGGTGACGTCGGCGCCGGCTTGGGTCAGCTTGACCCCGAGATGACCGCCGATGGCGCCGGCGCCGAAGATACAGATTCTCACGCCGTCACTCCGAGGCGCTCGGCGAGGCCGATGCGCTGGAGCTTGCCCGTCGGGCCTTTGGGGATCTCGTTCAAGAAGACGATCTTGCGAGGCACCTTGAAGGCCGCGAGGCGCGCCGCCGCGAAGTCGCGGAGCTCGCGCTCACCCACGCTCGCGTCGGGGCGCAGCACCACGGCGGCGCCCACCTCTTCACCGAGCTTGTCGTGCGGGATGCCGAAGGTCACCGCCTGCTGCACGGCGGGGTGCTCGAGCAGCACGGCGTCGATCTCGAGCGGGCTCACCTTCTCGCCGCCGCGGTTGATGAGCTCTTTGAGGCGGCCGGTGAGGTGGAGATATCCCTCCTCGTCGAGCTTGCCTTGGTCGCCGGTGCGAAACCACCCAGCCGTGAACGACTTGAGGTTGGCTTCGGGGTTGTTCTCGTAGCCGGCGACGACGTTGGGGCCGCGAATGACCACCTCGCCGATCGCGCCGGCGGGGAGGATCGCGCCTTCGCCATCCATGATGGCGATCTCCGGGCCCGCGGCGACGCCCACCGATCCCGGCTTCCGCGCGCGCGGCGGGAGCGGATTCGAGGCCATCTGATGCGCGGCCTCGGTCATGCCATAAGCCTCGATGACGGGGCAGCGGAAGAGGTCTTCCAGCGCGCGCATCACCGGCGGGGGCAGCGACGCCGACGACGAGCGCACGAGGCGCAAACGACTCTGGGCCACGCTCTCCGCGTTGCGTGGGGCGCGCGCCAGAATGGCTTGATGCATGGTGGGCACCGCCGTGTACCAACTCGGCTTCACCTCGTCGAGCCAGCCGAAGAACTTGAGCGCATTGAAGCCCGGTGAGCACCACACCGATGCTCCGGCGGCGAGGCTCGAGAGGACGGCCGCGACGAGGCCATGAATGTGGAAGAGCGGCATGATGTTGAGGCACACGTCGCCGGGGACGAGCGCGAGAGCCGCGCCGATGTGACGCGCCGACGCGCACAGGTTGGCCTGCGTGATGGGCACGATCTTCGGGCGCGCCGTGGTCCCCGAGGTGTGCAGCACGAGCGCGACGTCGGACGCTTCGGCAGGACCATCGGTGCTCGCGGCGACGGAGAGGGGCGCTTCGGGGACGAGGCGCAGATCACGATTCGCGAAGCCGAGGATCGGAATCCCCATCGCCTCCGCGACCGCGCGGGCCGGAGAGGCGAAGCCCTGCGGGAGGATGAGCGCTTTGGCCTTCAGATCACCGAGGTAGAACTCGAGCTCCTCCGCCTGATACGCCGGGTTCAGCGGTGCGGCCGTGGCCGCCGCCGCGACCGCGACGAACAGCGCCGCCATTTCGGGCCCGTTGGGCAGCACCATGGCCACGCGATCGTTGCGTCCCACACCGGCGCGCCGCAGATCGGCCCGCGTGCTCGCCACGAGATCGCGGAGCCCGGCATACGTCAGCGGAGGCTGCCCCGGCGCCGCAATCGCCGGCGCATCGGCGCGCCCCGCATCGAGGAGGGAGAGGAGTTCGTTCGGGAGCGTGGCAGCGTTCATGGCCGGCTACCCTACCGCGCTCGCGAACGTGCATCCAGCGCTGGGCACGGCCCTTCGGCGCGGCGCCGGCGAGCGCAATACGCCGCTCGGGCGCGCAGGCGAAGACGTCGGTTGCCTCGGCGACTTCGCGTTCGATAACGTGAAGAGCACGATGGCTTCTTTTGTTGGCTTGATCAGACTCTCCACCTTGGCGGCGGCGCTCGCGTCCGCGGGGTGCGTGGAGGTGAAGACGTATTCCGTTCGGCTCGAGGAGCCGGAGGTGCAGAAGGTGCGGGAGCGCCTTCAGAGCGCGGAGTCTCGCTGGATCACGCTCCAGACGAGCGCGGGCCACACCGTGGTCGACAGCGACATGCGCATCGTCCAAACACGGTCCGACGGCGGCCCGGTCGCGGATTGGATGCCACCCAAACGCTTGGAGGAGATCGCTTTGCCACCCCGAGGGGGCATGGAGGTCATGTTCTATGCACCCGTGGAGAGCCCCTCCAGAAAGCGGGTTGCCACCGCAGGCAAATACACCCTCATCGCCGGCGGGGGAGCGTTCTTGACGGGCCTCGGTCTCGTGGGCATCGGCTTCGCGACCGGCGTCGGCATCAAAGATGAGTCCGGCTCCGGCCGCGGGGGGACCATTCCGTTCGTCGTGGGCCTCGGGCACGTCGCCGTGGGCCTGGTCCTGACCCTCGTCGGTGGCTCGCTCGCGATCGCGGGCCATGTCACGGCGGACAGCCCCAAGGACCCGCGGATGATCGAGAATCTGGGCTTCGGGTTCGTGCGATGATGGCTTGGCGCGGGGCCGGGAGATATCGTGTCTGAAGCGGTCGCCGTCACCCGCCGTCGGCGGCGCCCGCGTCGGGGCATGGCACGAAATTCAAGCCACCGTTGATGTCGCACTGCCACGATCCGGTCTCACACGTGCACCCATAATGCGTGCCGGGGACGGTCGACCCATCCGGGCATTGGCGCACGAGCCCAATCTCACAGGTGCTCCCCACCACGCATGAACCGGAAGGTAGGTTGTTCGGGTTCTCCGCGCTCCAGCCACCCTCCGGCGTGGGCGGACATCCCGTAGGCATGGCGCCGCCGCTGCCGGTCGTGCTGCCGCCGCTGCCGGTGGGGATGACGGATGATTCACATCCTGAAAGGAGACCGAGCGTCCCGAGCACGAGAGACAAGGAGATTCCATGTCTCCTGGAGAAGGGCTTCGTCAGGCGCATCACGCCGATTGTAGCGCATGCATTCTCGGGGTGAAGGCGATGCGGAGCAGCGACCGTGCAATGGCAGAGGGCGACTCGCCCCATGGCAATCATGCCCGGTCGCGGCATCCTCTCATCGCACCTGCCAGTCGCGAATCGCGCGGTTGTCCAAGAGGTGCTGATCGGCACCGTGCTTGGCCACGTCGAGCAGGCAGCGCGCGAGCTGGTCGCAATCGATGCTGAAGTCGTCGATGAAGAGGCCCATCAGCCAACCGATGGGCGCGGCGAAGCGGGCGAGATCCTTACGGGGGCCGCTCGCGGCCGAGGCGCGGATGTAGCCGGGCCGGAAGGTCCAGACGTCGTCGGGACGCAGCGTGGAGAGGGAACGTTCGGTGCGGCCTTTGATGCGCGCGGAGAGGGGGCCGCGCTTTTCACTCGGATCGGCGCTGCGGCCGCTCACGAAGCAGAAACGCATCTCGGGATTCTCGGCGAACATCGCTGTGGCGGCGGCGACGGCGTAATCGTGGGTGATGGTCACGTACGCCTCCTTGCTCACTTGGGTCTGCGAGACACCGAGGCACCAGATGCAGGCGCCGGCATCGTCGATGGGCACTCCGCGATAATCGAGGAAGTCGCTGACGATGGCTTCGCGGAGCTTCTCGTGAGCGACGCCGAGCGGCCGGCGCGTGAGCACCGTCACCTGCGTGATGGCGGCGTCGGAGAGGGCTTGTTTGAGGACCTCGCCGCCGGTGAAGCCGGTGGCCCCGGTGAGAAGGATTTTCATGTTGCTACGACTCCGGCATGAAGGAGGCTTTCGGCGCAATCGACGATGTATCCGGTGCCGCCGGGCACGAGGACGTTTCACCATGACGCTCTCCCCGGTCGAGGAGGGTGTTCGACCCGGCGTTCCCCTCATGGTCACGACTAATGTCTACATGTGTAGACTGTTGTGCCTGGAAGTCAAGCGGGCCGTTTTCTGGTAGGGGAGGTCTCGATGGCAAGCTCTCCTCCCACGCGTCGACGGGACGCGGCCGCGACCCGCAAAGCCATTCTCGCCTCGGCGCGGGAAGCGTTCGCCCGAGCGGGCTACGACGGCGCCGGGGTGCGGGAGATCGCGGCCAACGCCGGCGTGACCGCGATGCTGGTCAATCGCTACTTCGGCTCGAAGGAGAAGCTCTTTGCCGAGGTCGTCGCCGAGACGATGGCGCCTCCATCGATCCTCGGATCGGGGGTGCTCGAGGCGCCCGCGGCCGGAGAGCAGCTCGCCGGCGCGATCGTGGAGCTCACCCAATCGGACAGGACGCCGCTCGACGGCTTCTTGATCATGGTCCACTCGGCGTCGAGCAAGCGCGCGGCCGAGATTGGGCGCGAGCAGATCGAGCAATTCCACCACAAGACGGCGACCGATGCGCTCCATGGGGAGCACGCGCCGGAGCGCGCCGCGCTCCTGCTCTCGCTGGTGTTGGGGGTCCAGATCATGCGGCAGATGCTGGGTCTATCGTCGTTGGCCAAGGCGGATCCGGCCGTGCTGAAGGCGCTCCTCACGCCGCTGTTTCAACAGCTCATCGAGGGAGAGCCTCCACGGGACGGTGCGCCGGAAGGGGCGGCGAAGCGCGTGAAGAAGGCCCGTTGAGGCCTTCGGTGCTTTGCCGAGCGTCGCGAAGGCTTCAGGAGGCGCCGCGCAGCTTGCGCTCGGCGCCGTTTCGCGCGCGGGCGATGGCGCGCGCATGCGCTGTGTGTCGCGATTCAGCGCAGGCCGTGGCGGCGCAGCAGGCGATAGAGGTACACGCGATCCAGCTCCGCTTCGGCGGCGGCCTGCACCGTCTTGCTGCCGTGCCGGCCGACGAGATCTTCGAGGTAGCGCCGCTCGAAGTCGTCGAGCGCGCGGCGGCGTGCTTCGAAGTAAGGGCCACGTAGATCGGGGGGCGACGGCGCGGGCGCGGCGCCGCCTTCGATGGGCGCGGCCACGCGGAAGACGAGGCAACGCTCGAGGTGATTGCGCAGCTCGCGCACGTTGCCGGGCCAGGCGGCACCGGCGAGCTGGCGCAGGAAATCGGGGGCTCGCAGCGCTTCGGCCTCGGTGCCGCGGACACCGAGGGACGCGAGGATCTTGTCCACCAAGGCGGGGATGTCTTCGGGGCGCTCGCGTAACGAGGGCAGGGTGATGCGCGCGACCGCGAGCCGGAAATAGAGGTCCGCGCGGAACCGCTTCTCGTTCACCTCGGCGCGGAGATCGCGGTTGGTGGCGGCCACGATGCGGAGATCGATGCGGCGGTGGGTGTTCGCGCCGACGCGCCGGATCTGCCGCTCTTCCAGGGCGCGGAGGAGCTTCGGCTGGATGTCGGGGGGCAGCTCGCCGATCTCGTCGAGGAACAGCGTTCCGCCTTCGGCCTCCTCGAAGGCGCCGATGCGGCGCGTGTCGGCGCCGGTGTACGCGCCCTTTTCGTGCCCGAAGAGCTCGCTTTCGAGGAGGTTCGCGGGGAGCGCGCCGCAGTCGACGACCACGAAGGGCGCGTCCTTGCGGGCGCTCAAACGATGGATGGTCTCGGCGGCCGCGCCCTTGCCGGTGCCGGTCTCGCCTTCGAGGAGCACGGTGACGTCACTCGCGGCGACGCGCTCGAGCAGCGCGAACGCGGCGCGCATCGGCGTGGAGGCGCCCACGAGGCCGAAGAGCGCGTCGCGATCGGAGAGGGGGAGAGGGTTCTGCTCCTGACCGAGCGCGACCTTGCCGAGGCGGAGGGTGCTGCCCGATCGGCCCTCGCCAAGAGCGATGGCGCGCAGCTCTACGCCTATCAGATCGACATCGGCAACGACGGTCTCGCCGACCGCGGATTCACCGTGCGCACCGACGCTTCCGGCGCCGGCTGGATCGGCGGTGATCAGGATGGCCGCGCGATGCTCGTGCGCCTCACGGGCCTCGGGAGCGCGTCACCGACCGTTGCGGGCACGCACGATCTCGGCGCCGGCACCGGCTCCCGCATCAACTCGATCGCGCTCGCGCCCGGCGGCGACGCCATCGTCTCGCTCTACACCGGCGGCGCCGATCGCGCGTTCGTGGTCGCGCGCATCAAGCCGACGGGCGCGGTGGCCTGGTCCAAGGCGTGGGAGAGCGGTGGCTCCGGCGCCAACGACAACACCCACGTCGTCCGGCTCGACGGCAACACCGTCTATGCAGGCGGCAACGTCGCCGTCGAGACGGCCGACACGACGCACGGCGACGGCTTCGTCCTCGGCCTCGATGCTGCGACCGGCGCCTACAAGCTTGGCGCGCTCTACTACTCGGGCAAGAACACCGAATACATCGCCAAGCACCTCGTGAAAGGCTTCGTCTTCGGCAGCGACGTCTTCGCGCTCACGCAGGGGACCACGGTGCAAGGCAACGTCGATCACTACTGGGGCTACTGGTACCAAGCGCCCGACGACACACCCGTGCTCCCAGCCGGCGATGGCGCCAAGCGACTCGTCGACTACGCCCTCGCGCCACAGCCTCTCGCGAACGTCTCGCTCCTCTCCGTCGCGCCCGGCGTCGTCGGGCCCAATGGCACGAACGGCGGCACCGCGCACCTCATCGACACCTCCACCATCTGGAAGGACTTGCCGAAGGCGGCCGTGTGGACGAAGGCCAAAGGCTATTCGGGCGAGACCAGCCAGACTCACCCGCTCTTCTCGAGGCTCACGCTCGATCCGTGAGCAACGCTCGCCGAAGAGACATGCTCTCGATCTCGTCGGACTGACACGCTCGCATCGCGCGGTGGCGGCATGACGGCCACCGCGCGATTCATGCGCTCCTCATCATGATGTCGTGCGCCTGCGGATGGCCTCATCGACGTTGGCAGATGCCGACTTCGTCTCCGCAGCGCCGCTCGATCGAAGCTCCACGCACGCCGCCATCGCCGACGACGTCAACGTCACGTGCGCCCGACCAACGCTCGCCACGCCTTCGCTTCGCTCGGATCGGTGCCGTCATCATCGAGCTTCGGGCTGCGAATGAACGTGCTCCAATCTTCCTTGTCCCACGTCTGCTCGAGGATCCCTTCGACGATACCGCGGATCTCCTCATCGTTCCCGAGCGCGGCGGCGTTGGCGAGGCGATCGGCTTCGCGACGAGCGGGCGCAGGCAGGTGCTTCTTGTAGCGGTTGTACAAGGTGAAGTTGTTCATGCTCCACACGTGCGTCCAATAGTGCACGTGCAGGTCGACCACCGCGCGTTCCTCGGGCGTCCACGCTCGCGCCGTCTTCTCCATGTGCGCCGATTAGATGGCAGCCCTGCGCCGGTCAAGCCTCGGCGAGCCTCCGCGACGAGCGCTCACGGATCGTCGTACACGTCGCGGAACGCGAGCATCGCGCCGAGCTTCTCCTCGTTGCGCCGAGGGAAGCCGCAGCGCTCGATGAACGTGGTCGCATCCTCGTAGGTCCCGAAGAGCCGATCCCAGAGCGGCAGATCCGAGTAGTTGTAACGATGGACGTCGAGCTGGTGGTGGATGGCGTGGAGCTCCGGCGTCTGGATGAAGTAGCGGAGCCACGTCGGGCTCTTGAAGTTCGCGTGATAGAAATACTCGCCCGTCGCCGCGAAGAAATTGAACCAGAACGCGCCCTCCAGCGACACGCCCACGAGCCCGTAACCGATGGCCGCGCTGAGCACGATGTCGCAGGCCATCTCGATCGGGTGCTTGTAGAACGAGGTCGCCACCTCGATGCGCGAGGGCGAGTGGTGGATCTGGTGGAACACGCGCCAGAAGCCGTTCGCGTGCCGGAGGCGATGCCACCAGTAATAGAAAAACGTGCTCACGAACCAGGCAGAGAAGCCCTCGAGCGCCGGCATGCCGAGACGGTTCACGTGGAGCAGCGACGCGCCGCCGAAGAGGGCAATCCAGATCTTGCGCGTGCCCAGCGTGAGCACGAGCTGCACCAGGTTGAGCGCGAGAGCGCGCGCATACCATCCTTGCGAATGCGGCAGCGCGCGCCCTGGTCGCACGCGCTCGAGGATGAGGAACGCCGCCGTCGAGAGGACGGTGAAGATCGTCGCCAGCGATAGATGGAGCGGCATCGCGCGCCGCCCATCGCACGGCGACGCAGCGGCGTCAGTCCTCCGTCGCGGCATGGGTCGGCAATGCGCGTCATCGCGCCTCACGATGCTGCTGCCTCGCGCGCTTGCCTGCTCGTGCAAGGGCATGCGAGCATCCGCCGTGCTTTCGAGCGCCTTTCGCGAACGGGCGTTCTGCCTCGCCGTCGCACCGATCGCGGCGCTGCTCGCGCTGACACAGCCCGCGCGCGCGGAGGCCGCGTGGGCCACCGAGCCTCACGCCCCGACGCTCACGACGCCGGCCGAGCTTGCCATGCGCGCGATCGGTGTCTCCTTTCGCGGCGGGCTCGCGGACGCGCTCGCGCTCATCGCCGTCGTGCTGATCGCCGGTGCTGCGCTCGTCCTCACCGGCAAGAAGCGCCCACCCGAGCCGGCCACGAACGAAGCACGCGCGCCGCTCTCGTTGCTCGCCAAGCTGCTCGGCGGCGCCTTCGTCTTCGTGGCGGTGTTCGTCGTCTCGCGGTTTCGTTACCTCGAGGACGACTTCTTCCAGCTCATGCGCGCGCTCGATCGCCCGTGGGAGATGGACGACAGCCTCCGACTCGTGAGCGGCGCGCTCCTGTACGGCATCGGCATTCGCGTCGGCATCGGGTGGTTCATGGCCGTGGGCGCGATCGTTTGGATCGGGTCCGCGGTGATGCTGTTTCACCTCTTTCGCCGCGCCGGTCACGATCGCGACGAGGCGCTCGTCGCCGCGTCGATAGCCGGCCTCGCGCCCGGGTATTTCCTGCTCTTCCGCTCGGCCATCGGCTTCCAGCCCAGCGCTTCGATCGCGCTTCACTATGCCATCCTGCTGCTCGTCGACGCCGCCGCGCGTACGCGCCTCGACGAGCGCGCCCGGCGCGTGGGCTTCCTGCTGCTCGCGCTCGGCATCACCAGCTTCGGCGTCTTCGTCAAATACCCGATGATGGCCGTGGTACCGATCCTCGCGTGGATCTGGGGCAAGCGCATCGTCCGCGAGGCCCCGTCGCCGCTCTCGGCCCACACGTTCTATGCGTCGTTCGCGGCGGCGATCGCCGTTCCGCTCGCGCTCACGCATTCCATCGACAGTCACTCCGGAGAGCTGGACAAAGCCGGCCTCGCCCTCCTCGCGAACCTCGGCACAGCGTGGCGCCTCCTGCGTCCCGGGCTCGTCCGCCTCGCGTTCGGCGCCGCCGTCCTCTACGTCGGCGCGGAGCTCCTCGATGGCAGAGGCTTCCTTCGCCGCGCGCTCGCCGCGCTCCGTGCGGACCTACGCGCGTTCGCTCGACCCGATCGCAACCTCTCGACCCTCGCGTTGCTCGCGCTCGTCACCCTCGCGCCGTTCCTCCTCAACGGGCGCTATTTCGCGCCTTACTACGTCGTGGCCTGTTCCGCGTGGATCGCCGCGATCGCCGCGCTTCCGCTCGCCTTCGCCGCGCGCCGGCTCGATGCCCGAGGTCGCATCGGCGTGCTCGTGACCCTCTTCGCGGCGGCTCAGATCCTCCCGACCGAAGACCTCATGAAGGTGCGCGACACGTCGATCGCCAACGATCCCACGCCGCTCGTCGACGCCGTACGTCGCGCCACGGCGGGCCTCCCTGCGCCGTGCGGCCTGCGCCTCGAAGTATCTTGTCCGACGCCCGAAGCCACCGCCGCCTCCCTCGATGATCTGCGCCAGCTCGACGCGGTCACCGAGCATGACCGAGCCCTGCGCTGGGCGACCGGCTGGCACGAGATCGACATCGATCTCGCAGGCAGAGAGCGGCGCAGCGAGATGCCCGCCGGCTGCGCTCCGCTCGTCCTCCACCACTGCAGAGGCCGCGGAGTGTGGGTGGACGAGGCGCGTCCATGATGCGCTCGAATGGTAGGTTCGCCGTATTCGGGCTTTCGCGGCGCGGCGCGCGGGAACCCTGTTATGGCTCTTCGCCATGCCTCCTCGAGCCTCCAAGCGACGTGCGCCGCCGCCCAGTGAGAACCCGGCCGACTTCGTATGGCCGGGCCCGTCGGTGCCGGCCGATCGTCCTGTCGCGCTCGCGCCGTTTGCGCCCATCGAGTCGCTCCTGGCGCTCACGGGCGCCGTGCTCGCGACGCACACCGATGGGCGCGTGCTGGTTCATCCGATCTCGCCCGATCATCTGGGCGTGTCGTGGGAGCTGTGCAGGCTCGATCCGGCGGCGATTGCGCTGGTGCTCGTGAAGGGCGATCTCCTCGCAGCCTCGGGAAGCCGGGTATTGCACCTCGGTTTGGGCGGTGAGGTATTGGCGGCGCTCGACGTCGAGGCGCCGGTCTCCGCGCTCGCCGGGCGACTCGGGCGCGCGTATGCGGTGGCGGGCGCGGCGCTCGTCGTGATCGAGCGGGGAGACGCCGGGCTCCGCGTCGTTCAGCGCATCGCGCTCCCGCTCGCGCGCGCGCATGGTGTCGACGTCGATCGCACGGGAGAGCACGCCCTCGTCGTGGAGGATCCGCGTGCAGGCAAGGTCGTGGAGATCGCGACGGGCAAGGTGGTGGGCGATCTCGGGCCGGCAGCGTGGATGGCGAAGGGCGTTCGCGAGATCGATGCGCGCTTCTCACCCGTGAGCGAGCATGTCTTGGCGGCGTACAACCGCTCCCATCACCCGCAGAAGCTCTCGTATCGAGGGCGCAAGGTCGCCGAGCTCCAGCAGCCGAGCGCGTGGTGCACACCGCTCGCGTCGAGCGCGGATGGACGCTGGCTCGCGGCGCGCCAGAGCGGTGTGGGCATCATCGTGTGGGATCTGGTGGACGAGCGACAGCTCCTCTTCGCGGAGCTCGATGCCGAAACGCCGCATCAAGCCAAGTTCGCGAAGCGCATGCGCGCGCAGCCGGCGTCGATTCAGGATCTCGGCGGCGGCTTCCTCAGGGTCTCGCGTTGGCGCGCCGTGCCCGAGCTCGAAGGCGAAGCCACCGCCGTCGGCGTCGCGCCGAACGGCGCTTATGCGGTGACGGGAGGCCGAGACGGTCACGTCACCGTGATCCACGAAGCCAGCCGGCGCATCGAGCGAAGCAACGGCGCCGTGCTTCAGAAGGCGTCCCTCGTGGCCACCGTGCCCGTCCCGGCCGAGGGCCGATGGCTTCGGATCGGTGCCGATCTCCTGTGCATGGCGACGGACGGCACCATCTCCATCGTCGACCTCGACACCGGCGCGCTGCGTACGCCCGGCAAGATCACCGCAGGCCCGATGCCACGCGTGTACGCGCGTGGATCGGATCTCGTGATCATCGAGGAACGGACGGCGCGCGCATTCGATCGCGAGACGCTCGCTCCGCGATGGGCATTCGAGGATCCGCTGCCTCGGTGCAAGGACCTGGGCTTCGACGGCGCGGCCATCGTCGGTTTGGAAGATCTCGGCGGCGACGCGCGCGCCCTCCATCGCTTCGATCCCGACACGGGCGCCGCCGCGCCGATCGCGCTGACCCTCCAGGGAACGCGCCTTCGCACCGACGACACCGTGAGCGTCGACGGTGGTTGCGGCAAAGTCTTCGTACAAGGCATTTGCACGGATGGGCACACACGCCGGTTCCTCGTGGCCGCGGACGGGACCTTGAGCAACGCCCTCGAAGGCGAGCTTCTTCCCGACTTCGAGCACGTTCTGCCTTCCCACTCGCTCTCTGGATGGTTGGTCACGCGCGCCGCCGAGCCTTCGGTGATCGTGGCCTCCGCCGAGGTCGCGAACGTCACCATCGGTCGGTTGCACGTCGATCTCGCCGTCCGCCGCGTCGTCGCGGAGGACATGCACACGCGTCGCGTCCACGTCTTCACGCTCACGGGCGAGCCGGTGGCTTCGCTCGATGCGCTGGGCGCGACGCACTTCGTCGCGACGTTCAACTTCGGCGAGACGCCGCGGTGGCTCTGGATCCTGGAGGACGGCGGCAAGCTGCGAAGGTTCGATCTCGACGCGCTCGCGTGACGATGGCCGCGCGCGCGCTCGTTCAGAGCCCTTTCGCCGCGCGCGCACATCGCACGAGAGCGCCGTTGTAGGCGCGCGTGGGTCACGCAGTCCGATGGAGTGATCTCTTCCCTCCGTCCCAAGCCTCCTATCTCATGGTGGGCGGCGCTTGGCGCAGGAGGACGCATGGACGAGAGCTATCGAGACATTGCCGACCGTTATGATCGCACCTTTTCGACATTGTCGTTCCGTATCCCCATCGAAGAGCACTCCATCCTCAAACAGCTCGGTGACGTGCGCGGGCGCTCCGTCCTCGAGGTCGCTTGCGGCACGGGCCATTACACCCGCGCGCTCCTGCGTCGCGGCGCCGCGCGCGTGGTCGGCGTGGATCTCTCCGACGACATGCTCCGTGTCGCCCGCGAGGAGGAGGCGCAGCGCCCGCTCGGCGCCGTGTATCGAGCACAGGACGCCGCGGCCTTGTCGCTCGGCGAAATCTTCGATCGGGTCCTCGCGGTCTACTTGCTCCATTACGCGAGCTCGCGTGAGCAGCTCGCCGGCATGTGCCGATCCATCGCGAGCCACCTCGCGCCCGGCGGCAAGCTCGTCACCTTCGCGGTCAACCCCGATTTCCCATCGGACCCCGAGTATTACGTTCCTTTCGGCGTCCGCATGGAGATCACACCCGAGCCCGTGGATGGGCAAGAGTTCCAATTCGCCTTGTGGCTGGGCGATGCCTGGAGCCCAGGCATCACCGCGTATCGTTGGAGCTGGGGCACATACCTCGTCTCGCTGCGCGAAGCGGGCCTCGTGGACGCGCGCATCGTGCCTCTGTCGGTCGCACCGGGCGCGGGCGAACGCGACGCCGACAAATGGAGCCCCTACGTCGACCGGCCACACTGCATCTTGATCGAGGCCACGAAGCCCGGTTGTTGAAGCTCTCGTCGCCGCTCGTCGATGCTGCAGAAGCACGCATGAGCGGCGACCGCGTGGCCCGTCTCGCCGTCTCCCGCACAGGCCGGTGAATCAGCGGTCGAACAGCTCTCGATATCGGCTCGGTTGGGACCTTCGATATTGGACGGGCGCCTTCACTTGGGCGCCGAAATGGGCGGCGGCGTGCCATGGCCAGCGAGGGTCGTAGAGGATGGCGCGGGCCAAGGCGATCAGATCCGCGTCGCCCGTGCCGAGGATGGCCTCGGCCTGCTCGAAGTCGGTAATCAATCCAACCGCGATGACGGGAGTCCTCGTCGCCGCCTTCACCGCGCGGGCCAAAGGGACTTGGTAGCTCGGGCCCACCGGGATTTGCTGCTCGGGCGAGAGCCCACCGCTCGACACGTGAAAGGCGCTGCACCCGCGCGCCTCCAAGGCGCGGGCGAAGGCGATGGTCTGCTCGATGTCCCAACCACCTGGCACCCAGTCGGTCCCGGACGCGCGCATGCTGACCGGGCGACCCGAGGGAAACGCGGCGCGGACCGCATCGAAGACCTCGAGCGGGAAGCGCATGCGATTCTCCAAGCTGCCACCGTATTCGTCGTCACGATGGTTGGAGAGCGGAGAGAGGAACTCGTGCAAGAGATATCCGTGGGCGCCGTGAATCTGCACCGCGTCCAGGCCGACGCGCGCGGCGCGCCGGGCCGCAGCGGCAAAGGCCTCACGAACCTTGGAGAGGCCCGCGCGATCGAGCTCCACCGGAGGCGTGTCGTCGGGATGAAAGGGGATGGGTGATGGAGCGAAGGTTCGATAACCATTCGGCGCATCCGGCGGAATGTGCCGGCCCCCTTTCCAAGGGACCTCCGTGGATGCTTTGCGGCCGGCGTGGGCGAGCTGAAGCGCGATGGGAATGTCCGAATACCGGCGGACGCCCTCCAAGGTGCGGCCGAGCGCAGATTCGTTCTCGTCCGACCAGAGGCCGACGTCACCGTAGGTGATCCGCCCTTCGGGCAGCACGGCCGTCGCCTCGATGGTCAAGAGGCCGGCGCCCGAGAGCGCGAGGTGACCGAGGTGGATCAGGTGCCAATCGGTCATGCAGCCGTTCTCGGCCGAGTACTGGCACATCGGTGCAATGACGATGCGATTGACGAGCTCCAAACCGTCGACATGGAAGGGCGTGAACAGTTTGGCCTTGCTCATGGTCCACCTCCGGCGACGCTGTGGCCCCGCGATCGTAGGGCACGCCGCATCGAGCGCCTCTGGATTCCTCCATCCGTCGAACGCCGACCCGTGCGGCCATCGCCAACCATGGCGAAGATGGCTGCCCCGATAGGCCGCCTGCTCAGCCGGCGTCGAAATCGTAGCGCGTCACGCGGCTCTCCGCATCGACGCGGTAGAGCACGCCGCGCCCATCGCGCCCGAGCGCGCACATCAGGCGGAGCATGGCCGTCCACTCGTCCTCGGGCACCGATTTCACGTGCCAGTATTTGAAGGACAGCCGGAACAACGCGGCCGTCTTCGCCATGCCAATGGCTTTCAAATCGTTCGCGTAGAACCGCAGATCGGAGCTCCCCGTCTCCTTGAGCACGATGGATCCAATCTGGTTTGCATCCCACGTTCCCATCCGGGAGTGACCGATCGTGCGGGCGTCGACGCCAATCGCTTTCACCAGCGCGGTGAACGTGAGCTTCGGCCGAGCGCGCATCGCCAGGGCATAGAGGATCTGCTCTCCACCGAACATGCGGGTCACCTCATCCGGCACCGAGACATCGATGCCCTTGGGCGAGGTCGCGCTCTCACGCGGCTTCTTGGCGGCTGTCTTTTGGCGGCCGTCTTCTTCGCAGCGCGGGCCTTCGCGTAATGGAGCAGCTCTCCATCCTCGGTGACGATCGCTCCTCCCGCATGGCCAATCAACGCCGCGCCGACGTCCTCCTGCGTTTGAAAGCCACCACCGGAATAGACCAGCAGCGTGGCGACGGACAACGGTGGTTTGCCCGCCTCCGCAAGGGCACGCGTCACGACCGCGAGGATCTCGCCCTCCTGATCCCCGAGCTTCGACACGCGCACGCCGCCTGCTTCGACACCCTCTTTCCAACTGCCCTCTGCGCCGCCGTGCGCTTCGAGCGCGGCGGACAGTCGAGCGACGGTGGGCGGAGGCCCAGGCAGCGCAACGAAGAAGTCCAGGGACATGGCGACGACATTACCTCGGTTGGTGAGGCCCGCTCTCGCGCCGGAGGAACAGGGCTGTCTCGTGAAGGGATTCGCAGGCTGGGAGCGCGCGCGTCAAGTGTAGCGAGCACGCGCGGCGGATGGCTCGGGTCGTCGAGCGAAGCCCAAGGCGACGGGCGATGGGCGCGGCTCGTTCTTTTTGCTACAGGATGCGCTCGTCATCCTGCGCTCCGGTGAGCGGCGTGACCACGGTCCTTCAGCGCGCGCGCAGCTCGGCGACGGTGCGCGCGACGACGAGCCGTTCGACTGGGCGAAACGCCTCCCCGTCTCGACCTTCATGAACATCAGGGCGCTCCTGGGTTGTCATGCCTCACGCGGGTCCCTACATCCATCAGGCTCCCATCATCATCCCCCAGAACCACGAGGAGATTGTCTCTCTGGCCCGAGCACCTGAGAGCGTGTCTCGTCTCGCGCACTCGACGACCATGAATCGTGACGAGATCGTCCACGCCCTGCGCCGCCTTCCTCCCGGTCAATTCGACGCGCTCCTCCATGCCCTTCACATCCCCACCGGGTGTCTGAAGGGGGGCGTCGTTTCGCCGGCGATGCGCATCGTGTGCCTCGTCGGCTGGGCCGAGCAGAAGCAGCGCCTCCCCGAGCTGGAGCGCGCGCTCCAAGGGGTCGTGTCGATGCCTCCGCAGCAACGAGGCTTCGAAGCACCTTCGCGCGAAAGCAGCGTGGGTGTCACCCGGTCTCGCGCGCGCTCTCCGGAGCGATCTGCGGAGGTGTTCGCGTGCCCCTCGTGTCACCGCACGGGCTCGCTGCGGGAAGTGCCTGGGCCGCAGGGCGACATCGATACATTTTCCGATGCGGCGTGGTTCGTCGCCGGTGCGCCCGCTCTCCTCGTCGCGCTCCTCTTTCACGCGCTCCCCGGCTTCATGGGCTGGCCCTCCTGGAGCGGCCTCTCGGCCGTGGCCGTGTTCCTGGTCGCGTGGATGCTCATCGCCCAATCGCTGATGCTGTCCTATCAGTGGTTCGTGATGGAGCGATGGCTCGCCTGCTCCGCGTGCCGCACGCGATTCAAAGAGGACGAGCGCTGATACGGCGTCATGATCTCTCTTCATCGACGCCAGTCGATGAAGAGAGTCTCGCAGAGAGCGAGTTTGCGCATTTGAAAGGCGCGCAGCATTCATCGTCGCGTCGCGCGGCCACACCATCGCTCTTCAAGGCGCAGATCCACGCACACGAGCATTGTTGCGGCGTCGTCTGCGTCGGGGCGTGGTGCAATTCTTCTTGACGCAGAGGGATCTATCGGCAACTCACGCGGGCATGCTTCACGACAGGATGTTGGGACTCGTGTTCGGTTTGACGGCCCTCGCCGTCGTGGGCTGCTCGAGCGATCCTTCCACCGGGGGCCCGAGCGTCGATGCGGGCAGTGATGCCCACTCCGATCCGGAGGACGCGGGCCTCGGCGACGGCGGCGTCACGGACAGCGGACCTAGCGACAGCGGTCCTACCGACAGCGGCCCCACCGACAGCGGGCCTAGCGACAGCGGCCCTGTCGACAGCGGTCCCAAGGACGGCGGTCCGACGGATGCTGGGGCGACGAGCTCCGGTGGCAGCGGCGGGCTCACCTGCGTTTCGACGGGACAGGTCGTGGCGGGGCGCTCGTATTGCCAGGTGCACATCGGCTCCGTCGACGTGCGCTTCATCGAGCCGAACGGCGGAACCGGACCGCTGAATCTGGCGCTCTACATCCATGGAGACGGCGCCGGCGCGTACAACAGCGGCTCGGTGTTCAAGAGCTTGATCCAGTGGGCCGACGACCACCACGCTTTGGTCGCCGCGGTCCTCGCGCCGAACGGGTGCGCGTGGTGGCAGCCGCCTGCGCACGACTGCAACTCGAGCACCCAGGAGCGCGATCTCCAGCACCAGAACGCGGTCGCGCTCGACGCCGCGATCAAGGGGCTGCGCGCCGCCTATGACATCTCCAATTCCCCCGTCTTCTATTATGGCTCGTCGGGCGGATCGATCTTCCTGACCGCGAGCTTCCTCCCCCGCTACGGCGCGCAGTATCCGGGCGCGTTCGCCATCAACTGCGGTGGTGAAAAGCCGTGGGACGGCCAGCTCTCCTGGGATCCGAGCCAGACCGGCGGCACGCAGTTGTTCTTCACCTACGGCGACGCCGATTACCTCGCTCAGGATTCACACGATACCTTCCTCTACTACCAGAGCCTCGGCTTCCCCGTGTACGAGACCGTGCTCACGCCGAACATCCAGCACTGTGCGTTCGACGGGCACGGCCGCGCCGCCGAGGTGTGGAATCAGTATCTCGACGAAGGCATTTGAGACGATGGGGCCGCAAGCGGCCCCAAACCCCGCGTCACGCTGACTCCCCTCGCGATCATCGTGCTGCCGAGCGCCTCCGCCTGCCTCGTGAGGTGGCGCGCCGGTGCCCGTGTTCGTGCTAGGTTTGCCGCGTGGCCCGCGTCGACGCCGTCATCTTCGATCTCGACGGCACGCTCCTCGACACGGAGCCGCTCCTCGATCACGCCAACGCCGAGGTCCTCCGTCGCCATGGGCGCGCGCTGACGCCCGAGCTTCGCGCGCGCCTGCTTGGGCGCAGCCGAGTCGACACGGATCGCATCCTCGCCGAGGCCGCCGGCTCGCTCGATTCGCACGCGGTGGGCGCGGCGCGGTCGGCGATCCTCGACGGACACTGGAGCCGTGCCGAGCTCATGCCGGGAGCGGCAGCGCTCGTGGCCCGCATTGCGGCCGCAGGGACGCCGATGGCCATCGCGACCAGCTCCACGACCGCCGCCCTCGCGGAGAAGCTGTCGCGACACGAGGCCATTCGCGCGGCCATGTCGGTCATCGTGTGCGTGGATCATCCCGCCGTTCGTCACCCGAAGCCGGCGCCGGACATCTTCCTCGTCGCGGCGGCCGCGCTGGGCGTCGCGCCTGAGGCGTGCGTCGTCCTCGAAGATGCGCCCTCCGGTGTGCGCGCCGCGATCGGCGCGGGCATGCGCGTCATCGCCATGCCCGCGCCCTTCGTGCGCGACGATCCTGCGTTTGCCGATGCCGCGCGGGTGATTGGCAGTCTCGAGGCGCTCGACGCGACCGACTGGTCATAGACATCGATGCTCGGGCGCGCCGGCGCTTGTGTTCGCAGCGAAGCCGCACAGCACCTTCGCCGGTCACCCGCGCGGTCAACTTGCGAAGGACGGTGCGGCCGAAGGAGTGATAGGGTCACGACATGGCTTTTCGATTCTGCTCAATCGCTCTCAGCTCGATTGTCTTCGTGGCATGCAATACCGGCGTGGAGCCGTCCCTCGACGGCTCCAGCACGACGACCGGCGCGGGAGGCACGGGAGGCGCGGGAGGCGAAGGCACGGGTGGAGGAGATCTCGGGCTCGGCGGGCTCGGCGGGGGGAGCAGCGCGTGCGGGCACACGTATGATCGTTTTGCGTTCGCGCTCGGGATCGACGGCGCCCCGACCCTTGGTTGCGACACGGCGGAGCCGGGGGCGAACGAGTCGTTGCACATTCAAGGTCTCGTGCTGACCGCGAGCACGACGGAGTTGACCCTCGACACCTGCCCACCGGGCACGGCTTGCGACAGCGATACCATCTATCACCTGACGGCTCATTCGCCCGTGTTTCAGCTCCCCAGCTCCACGGGTTACTTCATCGACATCCAGGCCACCGTGTCTTTCACAGGGGCGTGCGTCTCGACCCTCGTGGGTCGCAACCTCCCGGAGTGGAATGGTGTCCTGAACCCGAAGGGCACCGGCTCCCAATTGCTCTTCGTCGGCGTGGATGGGATGGCGACGGCCCCCGTGGGCTTGCCTTTCTCGGTGTCGACCAAACCGATCGGCTGCACGCCCGACAAGACTGGGTGTGGCGCCCAGCCGGACGACCATCGCTTTCGGATCCAGACCTCCCAAAAGGTCGTGAACGTCGACCAGGGCGTGATCAAATTCTTCACCGCCACCGAAGACGGCGAAGAGCTGAAGCTCATGTTCCGCAATCTGCGCAGCTTCGAGTCGGGGGTCTGCGACGATCACTGGAACTGGGCCTACTGGGTGAAGCCCGCCTCCATTGCGGATTGAGCACGAGCGGCTTCGGATCCCACGTTGGATTCGTCGCCGCTTCAGTGCCCGGCAGGAGGACAGGGCTTCGCGCGCCTGCCTATCCGCGAGCGCACAGCAGCCCTGTCGACTTCACTCCTCTTCGGCGCCGAGGCAACGCTGGAGGCTCAGATCCACGTGGCTGCGGACCAGGTCGAGGATGCTGTCGAGCTGAGAGGTGCCGATGCCGAGCCGCGCGGCGAGGCGCTGGCGCGTGCCGTCGAAGAGTGTTTCGCGTGCCTGGGCGATCCAGCGCGCCGCCGTCGAGCGGTGAACGCGGTACATGGCGCCGATGCGATCCACCCCGAGGTCGTCGAGGAACTGCAGCCGGAGCAGGGTGCGTTCCCGCGGGGAGAGGGCGGCGAGCGCGTCTTGGAAGGCCGCCTTGAGCTCGGCCTTGTAGCGCTCGCGCATGTGCTCGAGCTCGGGGTGAAGGGGGCTCGGGAGATCGAGGAGCTCGTCGTCTTCGATGGCGTCGTCACGACGGCGGCGCGCGCGGCTCAGCGCCAGGCGTGCGCCGACCACCTTGAGCCAGCCGGGGAGCGAGCCGCGGCCGCCGTAGTCGGCGAGCCTGGGCCTCGTGTCACCGTCGGCGACGAGCAGCTTCTGCCGCAGCGCTTGGACGGCGTCGTCGCGATCGGCGGCGTCGACGATGCGGCCCACGGCGGCGATGGCCGGGCCGAGGTGATCGGCTTCGAGGCGCGCGAGGGCGCGGGGATCGCCGCGCAAGCACGCGCACGCGAGCCACAGATCGCCGAGGTGGAGCGCATCGAGCGCGCTCCACGGATCGCTCGTGCCCGCGAGGCACGCGCCGAGGTGGCGGACGAACGCCTCGTCGTCGAGGTCGAGATCGGGGTGGGCCGCGCGCGCGGTCTCGACGGCGCGCGCGATGGCCGCGCCGGCATCGGGCGAGGCCGCGGCCCCCGGCGCCCCGAGCGCCGCGAAGAACACCGTCTCGAGAGAGGTCGGGCGCATGGGCGAAAGCGCGGCGATTCTAACATCTCTTCCCTCGTCGCGCCGGGATGGAGCAGTCTCCCGCGCGCTTCATGGAGTGCCCGCCGGACGACGTGATCGCGGAGATGATCGAAGGCACGCTCGAGCCGAGCGCCGCCGAGGCGATCGAGCGCCACATCGACGGCTGCCGAGCCTGCCGCCGGCTCCTCGCCGCGGCCGCGCGGAGCACCGCGGATGCGTCCACGCCCGCCGTCGAGGTCGAGCCGGCGCGGGCCGCGCCGCTTCGGCGCGGGGCGACGATCGATCGCTACGTCGTGCTCGACGTGCTCGGCAAAGGCGGCATGGGCGTCGTCTACGCCGCGTACGATCCGGAGCTCGATCGCCGCATCGCGCTCAAGCTCCTGCGCCCCGATCTCGGCCGCGCGCGCGCCGAGGTCCGCGCGCGGCTCGTCCGCGAAGCGCGCGCCATGGCGCTGCTCTCGCATCCCAACGTGATCACGGTGCACGACGCCGGCTCGTTCGCGGACGAGGTGTTCGTCGCCATGGAGCTCGTCACGGGCGGGACGCTCGCCTCTCATCTCGCCGCGAAGCGCCGGCCCGTGCGAGAGATCCTCGACCTCTTCGCGCGCGCCGGCGCCGGGCTCGCGGCGGCTCACGCGGCGGGGATCGTGCACCGCGACTTCAAGCCCGAGAACGTGCTCATCGGCGACGACGGGCGCGTGCGCGTCACCGACTTCGGCCTCGCGCGGCGCGTAGAGGACGCCGAGCCGCCGCGCGCGGAAGGCGAGCGCGCAGATGCGGACGGCGCGTACACGACCATCGCGGGCACGCGGCTCGGCACGCCGGCGTACATGGCGCCCGAGCAGCACGAGGGGCGCGCCGCCGATGCGCGCTCGGATCAATTCGCGTTCTCCGTCGCGCTCTACGAGGCGCTCTACGGCGAGCGTCCCTTCGCGGGCGCGACGATGATGGAGCTCGCGCGCGCGGCCCGCGCGGGCACGGTGCGCGAGGCTCCTTCCGGCGCGCGGGTTCCTACATGGATCCGGAGAGTGCTGCTGCGCGGGCTCCGCGCCGCGCCGGACGAGAGGTTCCCTTCGATGAGCGCGCTCCTCGAGGCGCTGGGGCGCGATCCACAGCGCCGCCTCCGCCGCGGTGCGCTGGTGGGCGGCGCGCTCGTGGCGCTCGGGATCGCGTTCGCGTTGCTGCGCACGCGAACGGCTCCGCCCGCGGTGCCGTCGTGCCGCGGTGTCGATGTCGCGATGGCCGCGGTGTGGAGCGCCGATCGCAAGGGCGCGATGGAACGCTCCTTCACGGCGACCGGCAAGCCGTACGCAAGCGACGCGTACCGCGAGGCGACGCGCGCGCTCGACGCCTATGCGAGCCGCTGGTCCGCGGCGCGCATCGACGCCTGCGAGGCCACGCGGGTGCGCGGCGAGCAATCGGAGCAGATGCTCGATCTGCGCGTGGCCTGCCTCGATCGTCGCCTCGGCGCGCTCGACGCGGTGGCGCGGCTGCTCGGCGGTGCCGACGCGGACGTCGTCGAGCGCGCGGCCCAGACGGTGAGCGCGCTGCCCAAGCTCGACGGTTGCGCGACCGCCGCCCTCGCGAACCCGATCGCGCCGCCGCGCGGGCCCGAGGCCGCCGCGCGCTTGCAGGAGGTCGAGGTGCGCACCGCCGAGGCCAAGGCGCTGAAGATGGCGGGCAAGTACGCCGAAGCCATGTCGAGCGCGGCGCGCGCGGTCGAGCTCTCGCGCGCCGCCGGCTACGCGCCCAGCGAGGCCGCGGCGCTCCTCGTGCTCGCCGATCTCCAACAGCGCGACGAGCGCAACGCCGAAGCCGAGAAGACGCTGTACGAGGCGCTCTGGGCGGCCGAGGCCGGGCACAGCGACGCCCTCGTCGCGGAAGCCTGGGCCGAGCTCCTGTTCACGGTCGGGTACAAGGAGGGCCGCGTGGAGGAGGCGGAGAAGATCGCGCGCCACGCGGAGGCCGCCGCCCGGCGCCTCGGCGCTGACGACGAGCTCGACATCGTGCGCCTCAACGCGCTCGGCGCCATCGCGATGCAGCGCCATCAGCTCGACGTCGCCGCCGGGCACTTCGAGCGCGCGTACGCGATCGCGAGCCGCATCGTGCCCCCCGACGACATTCGCCTGCCCGTCCTCCTCAACGCGCAGGCGGTGGTGCGCGCCGAGCGCGGCGAGCTCGAGGCGGCGCTCGCCCTCTCCCAGCGCGCCACCGCGTCGGTCGAGCGCCGGCTCGGCCCGACGCATCCAGACGTCGCGGCGGGCCTCGACGCCGTCGGCCAGTTTTCGTGGGCGCTCGGTCGCTACGACGACGCGCTCGCGGCGCTGCGCCGCGCGCTCGCGATCCGCGCGGCGGCCCTCCCTGCGGAGAGCCCGCTCATCGTGATCGCGCACGGCAACCTGGGGAGGTGCTGCGCTCGGCCGGGCTGTGGAGCGAAGCGCTCGCGGAGCTCGATCTCGCGCTCCGCTCCGCGCCGTCGTCGTTCGGCGCCGAGGACGGGAGCGTCGCCGAGCTGCAGGCCGTGCGCGCCGAGGTGCTCGAGCGGCTCGGGCGCCGCCGCGCGTCGCTCGACGAAGCGCGCGCCGCGCTCGCGAAGGTGCTCCGCGCGCAGGGCCCCAGTGGCCCGCAGGTTGCGACCGTCCGCACCGCGGTCGCCGCCGTGCTGCTGGCGCACGGCGAGATCGACGCCGCCGAACGCGAGTTCCACGCGCTCGAAGAGCTCGAGCGCACCACGCGCGGCGCCGATCACCCCAACGTCGCGCGCGGCCTCACGGGCATGGGCATCTGCGCGCTGCGCCGGGGCCACGCGCCGCGCGCGCTCGACCCGCTCACGCGCGCGCTCGCCCTGCGCGAAGCGCACGAGGTCAACCCCCGCGATCTCGCCGACACCCGCTTCGCCCTCGCCCAAGCGCTGTGGTCCATCGGGAGCGATCGCCCGCGCGCGCTGGACCTCGCGGGCCGCGCCGCCGCCGCGTACGCCGCGATGGGTGCCGCGACGCTCGCCGAGCGCACCGCCGTCGACGCCTGGCTCGCCGCGCGCCGCTGAGCCCGCGACGCCTCGTCGATCCGCGGACACAACGCGCTCCCCGAAGCGTCGCGCCCGCCTCGGTATCGATCTCGAAAAAATTCGTGCGACGAACGGCGACCACCGGCGTCCTCCAGGTGGGGAACCAATCCCGCACGACCACGCACCTCCGGGCCACCGCTGCATTCACCGGCCCGGACCACGCCCCGCTCCGGAGCTTCTCGATGACCGACCTCACCATGCCCGCGAAGACCGCCCCGCACACGCTGCTCGCCGCCGTGCTCGCCGCGACCTCCGCCGATCGCCCGAGCAGCGTCGGCGAGATCGCCACCGCCGTCGGACGCGAGCCGGGATCCATCGCGCCCGCGCTCCGCATGCTGCACGACCGAGGAAGCCTGGTGAGCAGCCCCGAAGGTTGGCGCCGCATCGTGGCGCTCGATCCGACGACATACTGATTCCGAACGAAGGCTGCACAGGGCCTTTGCCCGAAAGGGAATGAAGCGCGCCGGCAACACTCGGCTTCGCGCATCGGGCCGACGGCGCGTATGGTGAGGAGGAGATGCGCGCCGCCGGCCTGGTCGTCGAGCCCTTGGCGGGCTCCGTGTCCAAAGCGAGGTGACCGACACCGGCATGATCAGCGACGACCTGCGCGAAGGGTGCATCTCCTCATCTCCTCTCGAGATCGCCTGAAGCCGCCGCCAAACACGAGCCCGTGTATCGCCCTCGAGTCGGCGCGTCGCTCGCCACGCTGCTCTGCGAGCGGATTCAGACCGCAAGCGTGTGTCTTCTCCGCCCCCAACACGCAGGGTGACATCGGTGGCGCTCCCGGGGGGAGCGTGCGATGGTCTCCCCGTTTCGCCGAGAGGCAACGGTTCACCATGGAACGCCGCGCGATTTGGAGCGCTGGCGATGGAGGACGCATGATGCTTCGATGCGGTCGATTCGCTCGATGGGCCTATGGATTCCTTCTCGCCTGGGCGCCCTGCACGCTCGTGACCGGTTGCTCGGCGACGGATCCGGAGACAGGCGCCGAGGACAGCACCCTTCACGCGGAGGAGACCGGCGCTGCCACCGAAGCCGTGCGTCGAGCGGTGGTGACCGAGACCCAAGGGCCTTATGCGACGATCTCGCTCTTCCCGGACGCGGTCTTCGGCGACTTCTTCGCGAGCGGCACCATCCTGCGCGCCTCCGACTCGACGGCATGCGTTGGGCGCATTCGATCCGTGAGAGAGGGAAAATCGCTGGTTGGAGAGATGAAGGTCACGAGCACGTATCTCGCGGCGACGGGCGCGCCGTCAGCCACCGTGACCCTCGATCAGGACATCGACAACGAGTATGTCTTCTTCGGCGGGCCGCCCTTCGTGTATCCGAGGGATCGGTCGAGCTGGGCGCATTCGACAGCACGACGATTGGTCAGCTTCAGTCGGTAACGCTCGACTGAGAATGCCTATCCAACCTACATGAGCATCGCTTCATGCGGCCCGCGCCTCTGGGTGCATCGAACGACGAGCGTGCGCGGATGCTCGTGAACGACACGATCTGCCCTCGGCCAGCACGATGGTCATTGTGTTTTCGATCCAAACGCATCTGAAAGGCACTCACGGAAACACCCTACGTCGCGAAGCTCGGCCGTGGCCGCGTGCTTCCGTAACGCGCCGGCGTCGTTCCGACGATGCGTCGGAAGTGGCGCGTGAGCTGGCTCTGATCGTAGAGCCCGACGCGCGGCGCGATCTCGGACGCGCGCACCCCTTTGGCGAGCAGCTCCTTCGCGCGCAGGATGCGGAGGTGCGTGAGATACGTGTGCGGAGGCAGCCCGATCTGCGCCCGGAACGCGCGGCAGAGGTGGAACTTGTCGAGGGCGGCGACGCTCGCGAGATCGTCGAGCGTGATCGACTCGGCGAGCCTCTCCCGCAGATACTCCATCGCCCGCCGCACGGGCCGCGTGTGCTCCGCATTCGCGTGCTCGAGCCGCGCGAGCGTGACGACGGCCTCCGCGAGCGCGACCTCGAGCGACAGGCGATCCGCGCCGGCGCACACCGCGTCGTGCAGTCGGTGAAAGGGCGCGGCGCGTTCGTCGCCCGCTTCGAGATGCGGAATCGCGACGGCCTTGCCATCGTCGCGCGCGCGCACGATGTCGTGCGCCGGCAGCATGATGACGGTGTACGTGGTCGGTCCGTCGTGCGCGAGATCGCGATGCACGTCGCCAGGCTCCTTCACCGTGATCGAGCCGGGCGCGCTGCGCCAGACCTTGCCGCGTCCCCACCACTCGTAGCAGCCGCGCTCGACGCGCCCCACGGCGTAGTGCTCCTTGATCGCCGTCCGGAGCACCTCGGTCGTGCAGCGAAACGCACGGAGACCGGGCACCGACACGGAGAGCTCGACGGACTCCACCATCCCCGCAGCATAGGCGGCGCATGCGGGCATGGCTTGGGCATTCTTGGCAGAGAGAGAGCCAAGCGTGTTCAAGAATGGATAGGGCGCGCACACGAGCGTGACTTGGGCATTCTTGGCGGAGAGATCGCGCCAAACGTGTTCGAGAATGGATAAGCGCGCCCGCGAGCGTGGCTTGGGCATTCTTGGCGGAGAGATCGCGCCAAGAACACCCAAGTGCATGCGCCGGGGCGGATGCACACCGAGGGCATGACGACGATCAAGCTCGGTAAGACAGGCCCCTCCGTGTTCCCCCTGGCCCTCGGCTGCATGGGCCTCGGCGCTGCCGGCGCCTACGGCGCGAGCGACGAAGGCGAGAGCATCGCGACCATCCACGAAGCGCTCGAGCGAGGGGTGAACATCCTCGACACCGGCGACTTCTACGGCATGGGCAACAACGAGATGCTCGTTGGCAAGGCGATCCGCGACCGACGCGACAAGGCCTTGCTCAGCGTGAAGTACGGCGCCCTCCGCGGGCCGGACGGCGGGTTCCTCGGCTTCGACGCGCGCCCGGCCGCGACGAAGAGCTTCCTCGCTCACAGCCTGTCGCGCCTCGGCGTCGACTACATCGACATCTACCGCCCCGCGCGCCTCGATCCCGCGGTCCCCATCGAAGACACCATCGGCGCCATCGCCGACATGGTGAAGGCCGGCTACGTCCGCCACATCAGCTTGTCCGAGGTCGGCGCAGAGACCATCCGCCGTGCCGCCAAGGTGCACCCGATCGTGGATTTGCAGATCGAGTACGCCCTCGTGAGCCGCAGCCCCGAGGCCAAGATCTTCCCCGCGCTCGCCGAGCTCGGCATCGCGGTCACCGCCTACGGCGTGCTCTCACGCGGCCTCCTCGCCGGCAGCAAACCGACCGACCCGACCGACCCGCGCGCGCATCTGCCACGCTTCGCCGGCGAAAACGGCACCCGCAACCAGAAGCTCGTCGACGCGCTGGCCCATCTCGCCGCCGAAAAAGGCGTGACCCCCACGCAGCTCGCCATCGCCTGGGTCCGCGAAAAAGGCGCCGCGCAAAACGTCACCGTGATCCCCACGATGGGCGCCCGCACCCGGCAACAGCTCGCCGATGCTTTGGCCGGTCTCGACATCACGCTGACGCCCGCCGAGGTCGCCACGCTCGAGGCCGCCGTGCCCGCAAGCGAGGTGGCCGGCACCCGGTATGCGGCGCCGATGATGGCCCACCTCGATAGCGAGCGGTGAGCGCGTTGCAGTGGGGCCGGTGGCGAACGATGCCCGATGGCCTCTGCGCATGCCGGTGGAGCAGCAGATTGCACGGCCCCGCCGCATCGGGCGCGACGGCACACGCATTCGTGGCAACGGCAATCGCCCGCGACCATGTACACCCACCTTGGGATATGGGTGCACACGGCAGTGAACGAGCCGCGGAGGGCAGGGAGCCAGGAGCTCCTGCATATGGCACGTCGGCATGCGGCGAGGGGACAAGCCCTCACGGCTTGCAGCGAACCGCCGGAAGCCGGCGGCCAACCACGCGAAACAGCGGCGAAACCGCGCATGCCTCGGAAGTCGCCGCGCGGAGCGGGCAACCAACCGCACGGAGCTGGGAGCCAACCGCACGGAGCTGGGAACCAACCGCACGGAGGTTTGGCACGATTTCTCGCCGCACCCATCCCTGCGCAAAGGTAGGAGAACCTGCTTCGCTGGCGAATGCAGGCGAGGTGAGGACTCGACCTCCCAACCGAACCGCCCGTCGTGGCCTCGTCACCCCATTCTCGTGGCCAGCAGCGTTTGCAGTCGCGCGGCCGCCTCGGCCACCGGCGGGGAGGGGTGCGAAACCAACGCAGCCACCGGGCTAACGAAGTCTTTCGCGCTGCCCGGCACCCCCAAGAACTCCGCGGCTCCAAGCCCCAGCAGGATCTCGCCGACATCAGTTGAAGCGAGCAGCTCCAGCGCGCTCAGGGCATCCACCGTGGACAGGTAAGCTTCGTTCACGAGGTCGTTGCCCACGTATTCGGCCTCCGATCCGCGCACGAGCAAGGTGCGCAGGCGAGTCTGAGGGTCGAATCGATAGTCGACGCGAGCCGTATCGTCGCTCCATGCAGCCGTCGCGGGCTCGCCCGGCGAGAGCTCGGGGCCACGCATGCCCTCGGGGCGGAGCCCGCAAACACCCATGGAGTCGCTCAGCTCCTTGAAGGTCACATCGGGGCTGGCGATCAACCGCACCTCCGTCTTCGGAGGAGGCGCGTTGTCGATGCTCTCTTGAAGCCACGCGGGGATGTTGCGTGATGCCTTTGCGAGCAGCTCGCCCGGCGCGTTGCTCGATTGCGCGGGCGCGACTGCGCGTGCCGGCGCGGGAGCAGGTGCGACGGGCTCTTCGGGCTTTGGGGCGGGAGCGGCTCCCCATGCGCTCGAGCTCATCCACTCGTAGTATTCGACCCCCAATCCCTTCATGTGCTTTTCGAGCTCCGCGCGCTGCTCGCGCCCGCAGCTCAACCCGCGATAGCGCGTCACCTCGCCGAAGCGCTCCTCGACGCGATCCACCGCGCGCAACGTCTCCGCCGCGATGCGCGGGAAAGGGAGCTTCGTCCAATAGGGCCTCACGATCACCCCGCCGTCGAAACGGATCATGCGCACGATCGGAGTCTTGCTCTCCCGATCGTCGAAGATCACGCTCCGCTCGAGCATGTGAGGTTCGAGGTGGGATGGCGTGTCGGCGCAGAGCTCGGGGATTGTCGGGGCCGGGCCGCGCGTCACGATCGCGAACTCGAGGTAGTCGGGGACCTCGTCGATTGCGCCGAGCGGGAGCTCCAGGGGAGCGCGCAATCGCCTCTGGATCTCCTCTTGGCCCGAGCGAAAGAACGCGTGCTGCCCGCGCACGAACTCACCTTGGTGCGCGAGGAAGGCGTCGATGTTGGCTGCGGTGATCTCCTGTCCGCGAGTCTCCTCGAAGACGCGCGCGCCCACGCGCCGCGCGAGGTCGAGCGCGAGATCGAACATGTCGAGCATGTTGCGCATGAACTCGGGATTCGAGTAGCTCGCGGAGAGTTCGACGTGCCGGAGCGGGCCTTCGTGCGACACCATGAATAGGCTGCACCAGGCTTCGCGGCTCTTGGGGCGGGGAATCCACCACGCGTGATCCGGCGGGTGTGGCACGGCGTCGTAGATGGTGAGGAATCGGTTGACCTTCTCGCGATCGATCAGCTCGTCCGGATCGGGAAGAGCCTTCTCATCTCGCTTGCTGCGGACCTCGGCGTAGGACGCGGCGCGAGTCACCCAGATCGAGAGCGGCATCGTCGTCGTTTAGCAAGGCGCGAGGCCGGCGGCTACGCCGCGTCATTCTCCCGTGACGGAGGTGATGGTGAATGGACGCGCTCCTCGCAGGGCTGAACGATCGCGGAGGCGCAAAGGGCAGATCGGTTTGCCCTCGTTCGGTCCAGCGCGCATCTTGGGTCGCCATGCTGAGCTTCGCGCGAGAGATCGAGATCATCCGCGGTGCCGTGATCCTCGCGCGCGATGGGACGGTGGGGCGATACGCAGTCGCTCCGCCGGCGAATGTCGGGGTGGTGATCGCGATGGGCGAGCGCCTGGGCTGCGTCCCCGAGGACCTCGGCGCTCTCGCCTTGGAGACGACCGCGATTCGCCCTGATTTCTCGGACGCCGGCTTCTCCTTCGCGATCGACCCGCTCTCCGGCGGCCTGCGCGACGTCTCGGATTTGGGGCTCGGCGCGCTGTTCGCGATCCACGAGTCGGGCGGCGAGGTGCTGGCAATCGAGCCTCGCAACGGCGCCCCTTGCCGCGTCTGGTGGATGGGCGGCGCCGAGGTCGTGCTGGTGTCGCGCACGCTCTCGGATCTCATCGCGCGCTTCGCGAGATGGCTTTCGCGACCCGAGGCTGCGCTCGAAGCAGCAGAGGAGCCTTCGCCGGAAGGAAAGGGGAATACGACCCGCACTCCCCTCCACGCGCCCAAAGAGCGCTGCGCGCCCCGCCTGCGTGCGGACATCGACACCTCCTGCGAAAGCGATCCATCCGCGCGCGCCTTTCTCGACGCGCTGAGCTCGAGCGCCTTGGTCTTCGACCTCCGCGGCGCGCGTGAGGGCGTGTGTTGCGACAAGGCCTCTCCTTTCGGGAGCCCGATCGCCGAGGGGCGCTGGACACGTCACGACGAGATCGTCGCTTGGACGCCGGCGGTCGCGGGCGTCTTCGTGACCTCGGAGCCCGAGACGGCCGCGCAGCTCCACGATGCGCTCCTCCCTTACTTCGCAGAGATGTTCGACGACGCCGCGAGCCGCTTCGCGCTGCCGCGCGCCTACGCGAAGTTCCTCGATCGTGACGCCGCGCGAGAGGTGCGCGCCGCGCCGGGCTTCTGGGATCTCGACCTCTACGACGCGTTCCTGGCGGCGCTTCAGACGAAGCGCTACGGCGACCTTTTTCGTAGGGATCTCGATCGGGTCCGAGCCGCTGGGATCTGGATCGTGGCCGCGTCGGTCCGCGATCGCGATCTCGTCCTCGTGTGTTGTGACAGGGCTCGGAAATCCATGTTCGGGCGGGTGATCACGATGACGGACGATCACCCCTGGCTCGGCGGCGTCCCCCCGACCTCGTGGCCATCGTGGAAGTCGTTCCTGAGCGGGGCCACGGTGGGCTCGTCATCCGCGTAGACGATCGACACTCATGATGGCTGACGGAGATAGTGCTTCTTTCACGTGCAGCAGATGGAGTCTCACCGCCACGCGCTCGAAGCTCTCCCCTTCTTCAACACCTCTCGATTCTGCCAGCTCAGATCCGGCGTGGCCTCGAGCTTGGTGATGAGCGCTTGTCCCTCTGGGTCGCCGAGCTCGACCAAATTGACCGCGGCACGGATGCGCGCGTCGACGAAGAACCGGGGATTGTCAGCCATCCAGCGGAGCGCGTCGCGCAACCGAGGATCGGCTCGGGTATCGCCGTTCACGTTGAAGGTGAGCCAGGCACGGGGATCGCCGGTCTGCGCGGCGATCATCCATGAGTTCGCCACGACCAGCGAGCCTCCCGGAAGGCGTTGGGCCGCGAAGTCACTGCCCTGGTCGCCGGAGAAGAGGACCCGCTCGTCGCGTCGCTCGTGGACGACGGCCCGATAGTGCTCGGAGCCGAACGAGCTTTCGCTGTCGATCATCTCCAGGCAGACGCGCACATCGGCGTCCTCGAAGAGCGCGCGGCCCTGGCAGGTGGTCGGTCCGGCGTTCGCGCAGCCGACGAGCGGGCTCGACAGCAACGCGCCTTGCAGGAGCATGGAAGCGGCCCGGGGCCACAGGCGACGCGTCATGCTTGTGCGGTTCAACATCCAGCAGGGCAGGGTAGGCGAAGCGGGCCTCGAGATGACATGCGAGCACCTTCCCGACGGGTGAGCATCCCGTCACGTCGCCAAATCTTTGGTGTGATGCTCGAGCGCTGTAACGATGACGAGTTTCTGGAACACCGTTGTCGTCGCACACACGGCAAGGTGCTTGGGATGACGCAGATGCAGTCCGAACGTGTGCGTTCGACGACGACGTGCAGGCGTTGGCGGAAGGAGCGCGCGACGTGTTGCCCCGCGCGCTCCTCCGATCGTGCGATGCAGCGCGCGCACGATCCGGCCGCGCGCGGTATGCTGGCCCCGAAATCCGTCGGAGGAATGTGTCATGAAGATCGTCGTTCAATCCCTGTTCTCGCTCTCGATCGCCGCGCTCGCGGCCTGCGGTGGTGCCGAGCCTCCTCCGGCGACGCCCGCCGATGCGCCGCCGGCTGCCGCGCCGACGGCCGCCGCACCGGCCACCGCGGCGCCCGCAGCTCCGGCGCCTGCAGCCGCGGCTGCACCGCGAACGATCCAGATCCCCCTGGCGGCGAAGAGCGGCTCCAAGCTCTCGGGCAAGGCGACGTTCACCGAGGTGAGCGGCGGAGTGAAGGTGACGGTCGAGGTCGCGGGCGCGCCGCCGGGCAAGATCGCCACCCACGTCCACGAGACGGGCGACTGCAGCTCGCCCGACGGGAAGAGCGCCGGTGGCCACTTCAACCCGGCGCACAAATCGCACGGCCTCCCCACGGCGGCGGAGCGGCACCTCGGCGATCTCGGCAACATCGAAGTGAAGGCCGACGGCACGGGCTCGACCGAGATCACCATCCCCGGCGCGTCGCTCAAGGACGGCGATCCGAGCTCCTACGTGGGTCGCGCGATCATCGTCCACGAGAAGCAGGACGACGGCGGCCAGCCGGTCGGCAACGCCGGCGGCCGCATCGGCTGCGGCGTCATCGCCGCTGCCAAGTAACTGCTCATCGAATCGAGGCGGCTCGACCGATGGCTCGCAGAGTGCGGGTCATCTCGTCGTGGAGCCGCCTCGTCTTCATCGAATCAGCCCCCAACGTCATCGATGTCCGACATGGCCACACGATGCCGAGGAAGGCCAATATGGTGGTTTCCATCGACGAGCTCGGGTGATATTTCCCAATGGCGCGTTCGGTCGCTGACTCCCTCGCCTTGGTGGCGGCTTCTGCCCTCGCGGTAGGGCTGATCGTGTCCGCCATAGGATTCGGCCCCTTGTGGGTGCCGCTGTGGGTCGTGGGGAGACGCTTCAACCGCGTTCGATGTCAGCGTTTTGCGGCTGCGTCCAGGGAGGCCGTTCCTCGATGCATTGCAGACGGTGGACTCGGGCTTCGCCTCGGTGGTGTCGCCGGAGAACCAGCGGAGGTCATCCCGTGCAAGCGAGTCGCGCGTGCTCGGTGGTGGCGGCAGATCCGTGCGGATGGTGGCTTTGCCTCGGGCGAAGACTCGGAGTCGCACTTGCTGGAGATCGAAGAGATGGATGGGCGGCGCCAAGCGTTCTTTGTGACGCCCGATCCCCCGAGCGCTACGTTTCAAGAAGTGCTGAGGCCGCTCATCGACCGAGGTATGCTGCATCGAGAGCCGCGGGACGGAGGGACGATGGGTGTCGGCCTCGGACCGGGGTTGCTCATCACGTTGGCGACGTCCAGTTGGTCCACGGTAGGGGGCGTATGGACCTTTCGCCGCTTCGGCGCCGACTGGGCGCTTGCCAGCCTCGTGGGCGGCCTGCTCGGGCTGTTGCTCGGTCTCGTCATCCAGGTCGTCATCTTCGAGGCGGCGGACGCGTCCAAGTGATGCACGACGCGTGGTTCCTTCGCCTGCGAGAGCGCTGAAAGGGGCCGAGATCGAGCGATGCCTCAGCGCTCGTCCTCGATCCTCGTGACCCGCGGTCCTTCAGGGTAGGCTTGGAGATCATGAAGCCTCTCGTGTTGCTCGTCCTTGCCGGCGTCGCCCTCTGGCTCGCCTATGGCTGGATGGCTGGCAAGAAACGGAAACGGCAGGTCGAGGATGCGATTCGAGCGGTGCGCCCAGTGCTGCTTGCCGAGCGTGGGGAGCATGATGAATCGCTGGTCGCTGACGTGTTTTGGTATGGGGCGGTCGATATCGCGCCTGAGCATCTCGTCATCTGGGTGCTCCTCCAGAACGAGCTCGGCGCGCGGGTTCCGCCATGGTTCGTGTTCGACGACACGGACAGGTATCAGAAGATGGCCGACGCGATGGACAGCCTGCTCCTCGAGAAGCTGCGCAGAATGCGTCAAGCCGTTCACGAGGCCCTGAAAGAGAGCGGCTGGACCTCCGACATGCCTCATGTCGGATTCGAGTGGGAGCAACGCGTGAAGGAGGGCGGAGGCTTCTTCTACTTCAAGTAGTAACGACTCGGCGATGCGACGGCATCAGGACAATGCGGTGCAGTACGTTGGGTGGGCAAGCGTGGAGGTGACCCGTTGACTCGAGGGAAGCGTCCCTTCGAATCAACACCGGCGTCATCGCGCCTCATGCGTTCACGGTAGATGCGCTTCCGCGCGTCGAGAGCTTGCTGGTCTCTGGACGCCCGTGAGGGGCCTGATATGAGCGGGAATGCGCTCTGGCATGTTCAAACGGAGCTTCGCGTCGCGGCAGGTGATTGTCTTTGTCGGCGCGGTCGCCATCGCGGGTTGTGCTGCTTCGGATCGTGCGGCGGGCGCGCGCGACACTGCACCGAATCCGCCTCCGGCAGCGTCTGCCCGCCCGCATCAGGAGTGTCTGCACGCGGTGCGGGAGCTCGTGGCGCAGGAGATCGACGGCGGGACCTGTGAGAGCAGCAGCGCACCGCCGCCGAGCCTCCCTTCCATCGACGCATGGGGCATCAAGGGGAAGGCGGGTGAATTCTGGTGTGCGGACGACAGCGGGCAATGCGAGCGCGGTCGAACGCGATGCGAGTGCGCGCTCGGTCCTTCGCCATGTCACGCGTCGAAGGAAGCCTATTGCTTCGAGACGACCTCTTGCACCGACGGCAGGCGCAAGTACGCGCTCGCTTGCTATCGGAGCTCGTCACAATGCGAGACGGCGCGGCCCATCTTCGGGATGCCGGGCGCCACCTGTCATGCATTCGTGGCCTCCCCGCCCGACGCGAAGAAGAACGCATTCCGCGATTGTGATCCGGCACGGAAGAACTCCGATGGAACCCCCAAGCGCGCCCCCGCAGGGCCCCCCAGCCACCCTCCCGAAACGCTCGTCCTCGCCTATGACGACTTCGGTCCGCCGGCCGCGGCATGGGAGCTCATCGGCTCTCAATGGTGGGCGTGGGAAGGCGGCGGGAGCTGGGAGAGGTGCGACGACTTCGACATTCGTGTCGTCGTCTTCCGAGGCGTCCCGCGAAAGCAGGTGGAGATGAAATTCCCCTCCGCGCAATCGAAGGCCGATCTCGTCGAACGGGGGCTCGCCGATTATCGATATGTCGAGCACAAGAAGGCGCTCGCGTATCTCGATCACGTGCTCGCCGAGATCGCCGGAACGCCGGAGCTCGCGTCCATGGCGGAGTCACTCCGCGCGACGCGCCGGCGCATCGTCGATGCCCTCGGTCCGTGAGCGCTGTCTGGGCACAAGACCGCAACCTCGCATCGAGCTTGCGGTCCTGTGGCCATCCAATCTGACAGGCTGCTGAAAGACTGCTCCGCGATTCGAACCTCGCGGATGCCGAGGCCGCGCAACCGACGATTCCTCGGTTGCTCCCTCGCGTCGGAGTGCTCTTAGCCGGTGATGAACGCCAGGAGGTCCGCGTTGATCGTATCGGCGTTGACGGTGGCCATGCCGTGGGAGAAGCCCGGGTAGGTCTTGAGCGTGCCGTGCTTGAGGAGCTTGATGGCGAGGCGGGCGCTGTCGTCGATGGGGACGATTTGATCGTCCTCGCCGTGCAGCACGAGGGTCGGCACGTCGATGGCCTTGAGGTCTTCGGTGAAGTCGGTCTCCGAGAAGGCCTTGATGCAGTCGTAATGGGCCTTGGTGCCGCCCATCATGCCCTGTCGCCACCAGTTGCGAATGACGCCCTCCGACACCTTCGCGCCCGGCCGATTGAAGCCGTAGAAGGGGCCCGTGGGGACGTCGAGGAAGAACTGGGCGCGATTGTCGGCGAGCGCCTTGCGGAAGCCGTCGAAGACCTCGAGGGGAATGCCGCCCGGGTTGGCCGCGGTCTTCAGCATGATCGGGGGAACGGCGCCGATGAGGACCGCCTTTTTGACACGGCCGTTGCCGTGGCGGGCGACATAGCGCGCCACCTCACCACCGCCGGTCGAGTGGCCGACGTGAATCGCGTCCTTCAGGTCGAGGTGCTTGGCGAGCACCGCGACGTCGGCCGCGTACGTGTCCATCTCGTTGCCGGTGTCGGTCTGCGAGGAGCGCCCGTGGCCGCGGCGATCGTGGGCGATGACGCGGAAGCCCTTGCCGAGGAAGAACAGCATTTGCGCGTCCCAGTCATCGGACGAGAGCGGCCAGCCATGATGGAACACGACGGGCTGCCCGTGCCCCCAATCCTTGTAGAAGATCTCGGTGCCATCCTGAGTCTTCACGAATCCACTGCTCATGACGTTGCTCCTCTGATGGAGATGGGGAATGTGACGCGAGCGTGTCAGTGTTGTTTTTCGGCCCGTCGTGCCGAGTGGGCTCGGCGACGGGCAACGTGCTTCCTATCGTTTATCGCCGAGCTTCACAAGCGCATCGGTGGAGGCACGTGTCCCTGAATGTGGTGCATCCGACAGAAGGCATGCGCGACGAGCGAAAGAATTGCCGCCGCGATCTCGGCGCGCGTGACACCGAGCCTGGGTGTCCCATGCGATTCGGAGATTGGCACGCTGCCAGGGAAGGATGTGGCGTTGTTGCCCGATGATGGCTTGGAGCCCACTCTCGGCGCGACATCGATCGAAATAGGTGGGCGCCCTCGTTCGGTCGGGAATCGTCCAAACCCAACGAGATGATGTGAGGCCCCAATCAACTGGGTGGGTTGGGCCAGGGCTCCTCGACGAGATCGAAGATGCCGTGATCGTATGGCACGTTCGGGGCGCGCTCTTTCTGCACGAGGCGCTCGCGAAGGCCCTTTTTCCGGAGCTCCACGACGCGGTGGTAACAGAATGGGTTGTTGCCGCGCTTGCCCAAGGTGCAATGCGCCGTCCACGAGCAGCCGGCGCGGCACGTGTCCGCGTAGTAGCAGCCTTTGCAGAAGCCCCACAGCTCGTCGGTCCCGCGGTCGCGCGCGAAGCGGAGGGGCTCGGATTGCTCCCAGATCTGATCGAGGCTCCATGTCTTCACGTTGCCTCCCGCGTACGGCGCGGTGGGCAGCGACGGGCACGCCTTCACCGTGCCGTCGGACTCGATCCCGATGACGTTGATCCCGGCGCGGCAGCCCTGCCAATGCGTGTCCAAGCCGCCCGGCCGCGAGCGCAGCACCTGCTCGTGCGGGCCGAAGTAGCCGATGTTGTTGTTGGCGAAGATGTTGAACGGGATCCCTTCGCGGTGCTCGGCGACGGCCTCGCGCTGGATGGACGCGAGCGTGTCGACGACGTCCACCACCCGCCACGGCTCGAGGATCCACTCGGGATGATCGGCCGCGCGCCCCATCGGCACGGTGAGCTGCACCTGCCAGACCTGGATGCCGTGGGCGCGCAGCTCGGCGGCGGTCGCGCGCAGGTGATCGATGTTGAGGCGGTTGATCTGGGTGTTCGCCCCGAGCACGAGGCCGGCTTCGCGGGCGTTGTCGAGCGCGCGCAGCGCGGCTTGGTGGCTGCCGAGGTTGCCGCGGAGCCGATCGTGGACGCGCGCCGGGCCGTCGACGGAGACACCGAGCCCGGTGAGGCCGGCCGCGCGGAGCGCCTTCGCTCGCTCCAGCGTGAACGCGCGCCCGCCGGTCTGCATGGTGACGCGGATGCCGCCCGCGGCGAGCTCGCCGATGATCGCGTGCAGATCCGGGCGGAGATACGCCTCACCACCGATGAGCGTGCACTCGCGGCAGCCGAGCCGCGCGAGGCTTTGCGCGACCTCGCGGAGCTCCTCGGTGGAGAGCTCCTCGTCGCGCGCGGCGCCGGCGCGCGAGCCGCAGTGCTGGCAGGGCTGATCGCATTTCATCGTCAGCTCCCAGACGGCGTAGACGGGGCGCGCGACCTCGAAGTCCTCGGGCCGGAGCGCGCGCACCGGCGGCGTTTCAGGCGGAATCACGGGCGTGAGCATAACCGTGATTGCCAGTGTCCGCGACTGTCGCCTACCCTCTCCACATGGCCCCGCTATCCGCTTTGGTTCCTTGTCCGGCGTGCGGTTGTCACACCAAGACGAGCGACGCCGCTTGTCCGAGCTGCGGTGAACGCATCCGTCGCGCCGACGGCTCGATTCCCCGCACAGCCGCCGCGATCTTGCTCGGCCTCAGCGCAGCAACCGTCGTGAATGCGTGCAGCGTCGGCGCCGCGTACGGAAGCCCGCCCACCGGCCCCACCAGCTCGGGCACGTCGGTCTCCGCGAGCAGCGGTGATTTGGGCGTCGGCGGCGCGTACGGCGGCCCGCCCACGACGGGCGGCGCAGGCGGTACCGGCGGCGTAGGTGGTGCCGGCGGTGCGGGCGGCGATGCGCCTGACGGCGGCTAGCGTCGTTTCGGCTGCGGCACGTCGTCGAGCCATCACGGGTTGAAGCGCGTCCTCACGCGTGAGGCGAGCGTGTCGTGTCGCCTCACATCGCGGTTGCCGCGCGATCGATGGCGCGAGCGCAAGATGATCGGGGGCGGCTCGGGGATCGTGCTCCGAGGGCTGCGCTCCATGGTGCTTCCGAACACGACGGGCCGTAGATAGGCTCGCTGCATCGAAGCCACGGCCGTCACGCTTCCGCAGAGCCCTCCGGGCGTCTCGTCCCTCGATCGGCCGGAGATCTCCGATCTGGTGATCGCCTACGATCCCGAGACGCTCGCTCGCCTTCCCGTCCGGCGCGACGAGGTCATCGGCGAGCTCGAACGGCACGGCATGGCGTCGGCGGCGCGCATGGTGGCGCGGTGGCCGCATGCGTCCGGTGTGCTCGACGCTGCGTTCGTGGACGGCGTGCTGCTCCGATCGCACCTCGAGCTCCAGCGTCTCTCGGAGGAATTTCGCCAGGGCGAGCGCATGCGGGCGCTGCTCGTGCCCTTGCTCGAAGCGCTGCGGAGCGAGCGCGTGCCCGGGCCGTATCGCATCGTCGATGTCGGGTGCGGCCTCGGTTATGTGATCCGGTGGCTCGCGGCGCGCGGTGCGCTCGGTGAGGACACGAAGCTCGTCGGCTGCGATTACAACGCGTGTTTCATCCGCTTCGCCTCTCGGCTCGCCGCCGAGGAGCGACTCCCGTGCGAGCTCGTGGTCGCCAATGCCTTCCGTCTCGACGAGCGGGCGACCATCTTCATGTCCACCGGCGTGATTCACCACTTCCGCAACGAGAGCCTCGATCGCTTCCTCGCGGAGCAGGCGGCGAGCGGTGCATGGGCCTTCGTCCACTGCGACATCAAGCCGACGTATCTCGCGCCGCTCGGAGCCTGGTTCTTCCACCGAGCCCGCATGCGCGAGCCGCTGGCGCGCCACGACGGCGTCCTCTCGGCGCTGCGCGCGCACCCCGGCGCTGTCCTCGCCGGCGCGGCGCGGCGCACGTGCTCCGACTACGCCGTCGCGCTCTACGACGGTGAGCGCGAGATCCTCCCGCTCCTCAAGGTCATGCAAGCGCTCGTCGGCGTGCGCCGGAGCCTCGCGGACGCGTTCCGCGAGCGCCTCGGAGAGCGCGCTTCGCGGCTCGGATCCTTCGCATGATTCCCGCGCTCCTCGCCCTCCTCGCGGTCCTCGACGCCGTCTTCGCCGGCTTCCGGGCCGCCGCCGGACGCAATGGGCGCATCGACAAATGGGCGTACTACCAGCGCGCCATGATGTCCGCTGCCCTCGCGGGCGGAGGCGTCGTCCTCGCGCTCGCCGCGCTCACCGGCGCCGCGCTGTTGGTCGCCCCCGATCCGGCCGCGCTCTACGCCGATCTCCTCGTCATCGGCGCGCGGATGCTCTGGGTGTTCCTCGGCTACACGGTGATGGTGCTCGCCGCCTTGGTCGTGTACGCGGTCGCGAGCTACGAGCTCCGCACGCTCGCGACCGTCACGCTCCTCGGCCCCTTCACGCTCCTCCGGCCCGCCGTCGTCGCCGCCGCGACCGCATGGGGCATCGCTGCCGGAAGGAGCGCGCCCGCGACGTCGCTGACCATCGCGTCGAGCTGCGCGGTGCTCCTGCTCGGCTGGCTCCTCGATCGCTGGTACGGACGCACTCAGCCCGTGTGAGCTTCGTGCCGCGGTGAGCGCGCACGCCCATCTCCGGATGGGCGATGTGCGTCACCATGTCCTGACACCAAATGGATCCAGCACGCTCGCAGTGTCGCCGCCGTTGCGCATGGCAGCCGATCACGTCAGCCTGCGCGCCCTTCGACCGAGGAGAAGACATGGCGACATCGAGGTCCTGGTTCGTGCTCGGCCTCGGGCTTTCGACGCTGGCCTTCGTGGTCTTGGGTTGTCACAGCGGCCCGAGCGTCGCCGAGCAACGCCGGGCGCTCCGGCAGGAGGGGACGCAGCTGCTCGGTCAGATCGGCGCGCTGCGGGCGTCGTCCGAGCCCCCGCGGCAGTGCCCCGACGAGAAGATCCGCGCGCTCCAGTTGCAGGGGGCGTCCCTCGAGGTGGCCTTGGTCGACGCGAGGATCCTGCCCACGCTGCGCGATCTCTCGCGCTGCGACACGGACAACGGCACGCCGATCGTGGATCTGCTCAACAGCAAGGAGCACAAGCTCACGCTCGCCGATCGATCCATGCGCCTCTTCCGCCGCATGGACGAGGACGTGGACAAGGTCATCCGGGCCCTCGCGAGCTGCTCCCGCGAGAGCAAGGTGCGGGGGCCGAGCGCGTCCGGCAGCGAGCTCGAGGAGCTGAAGGAGCAAATCGAACGGGCGCGCGCCCGCCGGTTCATCGGCCTGATCGAGGTCGGCAAGCTCGAGCCCGCGCGCTTCATTTCCCAGTCCAAGCAGGATCCCTTCGCCGGCTTCGTCCCCGGCCGCATGGCGGCCAAGGTCACCATCTTCGATCGGGAGCGCGGGGAGGCCTTGTGCCGCTTCGAGCTCGAGACGAAGTCCACGGATCGGGTCCGGATGAGCGGCGTCGACGAGTTCGACGATCGGGCGGACGAGGACCTGGTGGACAACTGGATCTACGATCTCGAGCAAGGCCCGCTCTCGCCGGCGGCCCCGAGCTCCCGCGTCTCGACGCTGCTCGAGCTCTGACCATCCCCGGCGTCGCGATGGTGCACAGGCCTTCGGCGCGTGGTGCCTCTGCGCTAACGTGCGCGCATGGGTTCGTTCTTCACCAACGTCCACTTGCGCGTCGCGCCCGGCGCGCCGCTCGCGCCGGTGCTCGATGCCATCGTCGAGCTCGCCCATGGAGAGGGCTTCGAGCCTGCGGGCAGCGCGGAGCCCGGCGATCGTGCGGTCGTGGTGCTGCGCGATGCCGGCGGTTGGATCTCGATCTTCGACGAGGCCACCGAAGGCCAGGATTCGAACAAGCTCGCGCGTCTCGCTTCGGCGCTCTCGCGCGCGGCCGGCGCGCCGGCGGTGAGCGTGCTCGTGCACGACAGCGACGTGCTGCTGCTCGGCCTCTTCGTCGACGGCGCGGCGGTCGACAGCTTCGACTCGAACCCAAGCTTCAGCGCGGCGAAGCCGAGCGCGACGAAGCGGCGCAAGGCCGCGGGGCACCCGGAGCGATGGGCCGCGCTGCTCGCGCCGGGCGCGACGGTCGAGGCGCTCGCGGCGGCGTGGGCGAGCGAGCGGCTCTTCGCGGAGCAGACGCTGGCGACGACGGCCGCCTTGCTCGGCGCGCCCGCCGATCGCATGGGCCTCGGCTTCCGCTACTTCGAGTCGACCCCGGCCGCGTCGCGTCCCGCCGGTGAGGTCACGCGGCTCGCGTTCCGGCTCCGCGCGCGGCCGGCGTACGAGCTCGACGCCGAAGGGCCGGTGATGATCGGCACGGATTTGCCGCCCGAATATGCGTCGGAGCGACGCACGGTCGCGCTCGCCGTGGGCGACGAGCTGCGGGTCTCGCTCGGCGGCCGCAACCAGGGTGGTGCGGGCGTCGGCCTCAGCGTGATCGTCGCGGGCGACGCGATCACGCGGGGGCTCGTCGCCGTCGACACCTTCGAGCTCGTCGTCGGAGACGTGATGAGCGGCGCCAAGCATCAAGTGATCACGCCCGTGCGGAAGGAGCGAGACAGCGCGGTGGCGCTCGTCGCCCGCCTGCCCGATCGCGCGCTGCCCGCCGGCGTGCGTGGAGGCTTTGCGGCGCTCGCGGGGGCTTCCGATTTTCGTAAGGCGCACAGCGCGCTCCAGCGCTCCGCGGTGCACGTCAACGTCGTCGGCCGCGCGCTCGTGCCCGGCGCGGGCGATCTCGACATCGCGCTCGTGCCCGACGCGAACCCGGACGAAGGCCTCCTCGCCGGCGGACACCGCGTCGACGTCTGTGCGCCGCTCTACCGGCCGCGGCGCGCCCCCGCGAGCACACCCTCGCACGAGCTCCGCCCGCTCGCGGGCCGCGACGCGCTCTTCGCGATCCTCGTGTACGGCGTCGATCGCGCACGCGCGACCGAGCACGCGCGCCGCGCCTTCACGCGCCTCAGCGCCATCGCACCGCCCCAAGGCAAGCACGCCGTCAGCGTCTTCTTCGCCGAGCCCGGCCGCCGGCCGAAGAGCGGACAATTCGACGCCTCCGGCTTCCTCACCGGCCGGCGCTGGAAGGCGCTCGAAGCCGAGCTCCGCGACGAGGCCATGGTGCAGATCGGGCCGGCGCTCGGCCCCGAGGATCCGCCGTCATCCGGCACGGTGTCGCTCGCCTTCGGAGGCCGTATCATCCCCGATCCCGTCCCCGGAGATCGCGAGCTTCCGGTGCTCATGCTCTCGATCGAGGTCGCCTCGCTCGACGAGCACAGCCGCGCGGCTGCGCGCACCGCCTTGATCGAGATCCTCGACGAGGCCATGCGCGATCTCGATGGCGTGCAGGCGACGCTCGCGTGCTGGTCCGAGCGCCTCGGCATCGTCGACAGCACCAGCTACGAGCGCGCCGCCGGCGTGCACGGCCACGGCGTCACCCGCGCGAGCTGGGCGACCCGCTGGCTGCGCGCCGTCGGCAACGACACCCTCTGGCTCGGCCCCGCGCTCCTCGCGCACCTCGATGCGAACGCGCGCGCGGCGCTGGAGAAGGCCGCGCGCCTCCACGAGGTCGGCCGCGCCCTGCGCGCCGAGCTGCCCTCACCCGATCGGGTCGCCGATCTGGAGGAAGCCGTGGACGCGCTGCTGCCCGGGCAGGACGTGTACATGGCCACGATCACCAAGAAGCGTTGATGGCCCTGCGGCGCGCGCGGTGATGAGCCCGCGCCGCAGCTCTATGGCTCGAACAGGTGCAGGGTCGTCGTGGTGGGGCTCTGCACCGACACCACGAGCCGCTTGTCGTCGGAGACGAGGGGCTCCGCGCGGATCTGGTCGGAGTCGAAGAGCGTCTCGTGCCACAGCGTCGTCCCGTCCGCGCCTGCGCGATACACGCGGTGTTGTGTGCTCGTGAGATCGCCGAGCACGTAGAAGCCGTCGGCGGGCGAGAGCTCCGCACGGAGAACGGTGGGGAGCATGGGATCGGCGTCAGGGATCCACTGCACCACGCCGCCCGCAGCATCGACCACGTGCAGCGACGACACGGTGGTCACGCCGAAGCGATCGTTTCCGCCGGAGAGGGCGAGCACGGGCGCGGGGAGCTGCGCGTTCCAAACCGTGCTCCCATCGGGGCGAAGGCGGGACACGGCGTTGGTCGTCGCCGTGTGCGTGCCGATCACGACATCGCCGTTCGCCGCGGTGAGGGAGGCATCGACGTCACCGAGATCCGCGACGATCCCTTGAGGGCCCACGAGCGCAAAGTACTTTGGGTCTTCTACCGACACGGGCCCGAAGAGGACGTCGCGCGTCAGCAGCGTCGTGAAGGTGCTGAAGTTGGCGAGGTCGAAGCTCCACGCGGGCGCCCCCGCGGCGTCGAAGACTTCGTATCGGGCCATGGTGGAGCTGTACGGCGAGCCCAGCGCGAAGCCGCCCGGCGAGACGCCGGGAGGCGTGACGACGAGCGCGACGCCCGTGTTCGTCGGGTACGTCTTCACGAGCGTCGCCTTCCCCGTCGGACCGAGGAGCGAAGCCGTGGTGCTGAGCGATTCGTTCGACTTCACCAGCATGACGAGGCTGTCGCTCTCGGCGACGTACGCCATCGCCTGAACGATCGTGAGCTTGGTGGACCATGCCCACGCCACGGTGCCGTCCGGGTGGATCCGCTGGACGAGAGCGGTGTCCGGCGCGCTCCACGCGACGACGAGATCGCCGCCCACGACCGACAGGGCGCTGGATGCGGCGATCGCAGGCGCAGCCAGCGTCCATGCCGCTCGACCATCGGGCTCGAACGCGCGAACCTGCGACGGCGACACGACGGCGAAGCGCCGGTCTGGCAACGGAAGGACCTGGCCCGGCGACTCGAACGTGGTGCTGAAGCGCTCGTACGACTGCTCGATGCCAATCGAGCCCTGCGTACGGTTGCCGACCGTGTCGTCGAACCACCACGAAAGCTCGGGCTTGGTTGGCAGCGCCACCGACTTCGGCACCTCGATGCTCAGCGTGAGCGATGGCAGCGGCACCGCAGTCGGCGCACCGTCGCCGAGCTGCACCGCGCCGGCCGCGAGCCCGCTGAGATCGCTCGCGGCGAAGACGACGTCGAGCATGCTGCCCGCGGGCGAGACGCGCACGCCCGTCGCCGGCTTCACCAACGTGACGAAGGGGCCGAGGGGATCATAGGTGACCTCCATCGACGCCTCGGCGGTGGCCCCGTCGTCGCGATGCGCGACCGCGGTGATGTGATGGCTGCCTCCCCAATCGTGCGAAAGGTCGATCGAGGCCGCGAACGGCGCGGCACCGTCCACCGCGCGCTCTTCCCCATCGACCTCGAAGCGCACCTCCACCGTTCCATCGGCCGGCTCGGGGATCGCCGTCACCTCCAGAGCGCCTCGGAACGGCCCCGTAGGTCCGGTGATCGTCAGCGCATAAGCGGGATCGCGCTCCGGGGCGCCGCACGAGCAAACCAACACGAGGATGGCTGGGAGAAGTGTGCGTGTGGACATCGGCCCTCGAGCGACAGCATATCATCGCTTCGCCTCGGTCTCCGAGCATGCGTCCGCGCCGGCGAGGTCGCGGACGATTGAGCAGCGCGTGCGCTGATTGAGCAACGATGGCGCGACACGCGCCGCCCTCCGCCCTCCGAGCACGAGCGCTCGGCCGGCGCGCAATGGGAACGCGTGGGCAACGCCGCGCCGGAGCCGCGGAGACGGCCCTCCCCGCTCGGTGGCACGAGCACTGCAATCGTCTCGGGAGCGACGAATGAAACACGCAATGGCCGCCCAACACGCCACCCGAGAATCGCTCGTGTCCCGCGGCGCGCGGAGAACGTCTTCGCGCAAGCAGGGGCAAGGGTCGCTCGCGGAGGCCCTCGCGTACAGAAACCGCGACGTGGTCCAGCGGTTCCTCGAGGCGTATCCCATCGATCCTGCGGACGCCGAGATCATCTTCACCGAAACGAAGCGATGGCTTTGGCTCGCCGGGCGCTTGGGCCAGCGGGGAGGCAAAGGTCAGCTCACCGTGACGCAGCCGATGTTCGCGCTCGACGAGATGTGGCACTGCTTCATCGTCTTCACGCGCGATTATGCGGAGTTCTGCGCTCGCTTCGTGGGGCATTACATTCACCACCAACCCGTGACCCTGGCCGAGAAGGCGAGGGCACGGAGGCATCGGGAGAGGGATCCGGAGGGGTTCGCCCGTGCTTTTGCCCGGAAGATGGAGCGGCAATACACGTGGATTGCGGAGCAGCTCGGGGAGGACACGCTGCGTGCTTGGCACGTCGAGATCCCCGCGAAATATCCCATGTCGACTTTGCAGCGGCTCAATGCGGAGGCCGCTGTGGCTCATCGATACGAATGACGAAGGAAGGAGACGATCATGAAGAAGAATGAGGCCATCAAGGCCGTGCTCGCGACGAAGGTGGTGAGCTCGGAGCTCATCCAGGCGCTGGTGAAGAAGGACATCGAGAGCCTCGCGTCGAACGGATCCATCGAGTCGTGCGGCGGCACCAACTGTCACATCTTCGTCGACGCATCCTGATCGCGAGGAGCCCCCGGACACCCGGGGGCTCTTCCTCCATTGACAGAAAGCGCCGCCCGGCGAGGACGTCATGATGGATTCCACCGCGCTGATCCGCGACACGTACGACAAGGTGGCGCCGAGCTACGATCGGAACGAGGCCGACAGGGCCGCTCGCCTTCGGCTCTACTGGTTCGTGCACGAGAACCTCACGTGGAACGCAGTGGCCGCCGTCCTCCCCGAGGGCCGGAGCCTGCGCGTCCTCGACGCCGGAGGCGGCGCCGGCAAGTACGGCGCGCTCTTCGCCGAGCGCGGTCATCTCGTCACCGTGCTCGATTTGTCGCCGGGGATGGTCGAGCAGGCGAGGGCCCTTTTTGCCGAGCGAGGGCTGCTCGCGCGCGGCACCTTCGAAGTGGGAGACATCCTCTCGCTGCCCTTCGCCGACGGCGCCTTCGATCTCGTGTTCTGCGAAGGCGATCCCGTATCGTATTGCACCACCCGATATCGAGAGGCCATGACGGAGCTGTGCCGTGTCGCCGCCCGAGGGGCCTATGTCGTCTTGGGGGTCGACAATCGACAGGCCTATTTCGTCGGCGCCCAGATCCGTGGAAACCAGGCGGCTGCCCTGGAGATCCTGCTCACCGGGCGGGGGACGTGCCCTTATGGGCTCCCCATCCACGCTTTCACCATCCCCGAGCTCGAGGAAGGCATGAATGCCGCCGGGGCCGACGTCGTCGAGATCTTCGGCAAGCCTGTGATGTTTCGTGAGATCCTGGAGGCCTTCGAGGCGACGCGCAGCCCGGGCTGCGATCCATGGGAAGCGCGGTACGAGATCCTCGCGCTGCAAGAGCGGATTGCGCACGAGGGATATGCCACCACGGGCGGCCACCTCCAAGTCATGGCGCGCCGCCGCTGAGCATGCTTGGAGGTGGCTGATCGAGGCCGAGCGTGAATCAGGGATGGTATTCGAACGCGCCCACGTCGTAGGCGCCGACGTTGCGGGGCAGCTTGTCGAAGTCCGTGGTGACTCCATAGCTCGACACGTCGGCTCCGGCGTCGACGGCCGCCGATGTCGAGAGCAGATGGTAATCGTCGCTGCCCGGCTTGACGAAGTGGCTGGCGAGGCTGCCCGTCGTCACGTCGTGGGACTCGGTCCAATCGACCTTCGGGGAATTGAGGCGGATCGTCGTGGTCGCGCCGAGGATGAAGTTGTTCTCGCAGAGGTTGCCGGTGCTGTGCTCGTGGTACATGTAGATGCCGTACGTCCCACCATCGTTGATGATGGTGTTGTTCAGGACGCGGAAGGGCCCGTTCCTTTCACCCACGTTGTTGTCCTGGATCGCCAGCCCGACCTGCGTCCCCACGACGACGACGTTGTTGAAGATGTCGAGGTGACCCGGGCCTGCGACGAACAGGCCGGCAAACGCGTCGGTGTTCTTGACGAAGTTTCGGTACACGCGGCCCGACGTCCCCGGGTTGATGTCGAGGCCTCCCGAGTTGTACGGGCTCGATCCGACGGCTCCGTTGATGATGTCGTTGTCGTAGATCTCGGTGTCCCACGCGGCCGCCGCGGAGATGTCCGAAAACGCGCTGCCGACTTGGATGCCGTCGGCGCCGGTGTCCTCCACGCGGTTCGCATACACGCGCACGCCGTGCAGCTCCGCCTCGAACTTGCAGTCGTTGCCGCACTTGATGGTGCCGTTGCCCTGGTTGGCGCCGCACTGGGCGCCCCCGGCCACGGCCTCGAGAGCGCCCCAGTGCGAGCCGCCGATGTAGAGCCCTTCGCCTGCGGTGTCGTGCAGGTAGTCGTGGTGGATGAACGTGTTCTCCTGCGCGAAGGTGTCGCGGTTCCACGTGCAGCTCACGTCGGTCCGCGCGGCGATGCCGGCGTAGGCGGCGCTCTTGATCTCGACGAACGCGACCTCGTAATCGGACGAGCCTTCGGTGAGCTCGATGGCGTTCGCGCCTTGGTTGCCCGACGTCGCGACGGTGATCCCATACGGCTCGGCCGCGTCGCCCACGCCCACGATGCGGAGGTAGCGCGAGTCGAACACGCCCAGCGCCGCGTTGGCGTGGCTGTGCGCGAAGTCGACGCGGCCGCCGCAGTTCACGATCGTGACGGGCGCCTCGGCGCTGCCCTCGAAGCCGCGGAGATCGAGGGTGTCGTAAGCGCCGGCTTGAAGGCAGACGCGGGAGCCCGGCTTGATGTCGAGCAGCTTCTCGAAGTCGGGGACACCGTCGTTGTTCGCGTCGTAGAAGTGCCCAGCGGTCGCGTAGTAGCCGCCCGGTGCCTTGAGGAGGAAGTCGCACGTGCCGCCGTCTGCCACGAGCTTGCACGTCGTGGGCTCGGTGCCGACCGTGGCCATGTGGAAGCTCGCCGTGGTCGGCGTTGCTTGCCAGTTGCCCGCGCTGTCGCGGCCGATGATCTTCAGGGTGCGCTTGCCCGGCGCGATGCTGGGGATCGATATCGGTGTCGCGACGGGCTGCTCGTCGCTCCACGCCGCGTCGTCGACGGCGAAGCGGTAGTGCGTCACGTCGGCGCCCGCGACACCGATCGTCAACGGGGCAGCATCGACGTACCAGTAGGCGGGTGGCGTCGGCGCGAAGATCGCCGTGGGCGCATCATGATCCGCATTGCCACCGGTGTTTCCGCCGCTCGTCCCGGTGCTGCCAACGCTTCCTCCTCCCACGTCGGCGCCGCCGTGACCGGTGTGACCGCCGTTGCCGCCGGCAGCCGTGGTCGAAGTCTCGGTGCTCGGATCGCTGCTGCAACCGAGCCCCAGGAACAGTGCCAGTGCCAGTGCCAAACCGATCCCCCCGAACGCGTGAGCTCGCATCTGTAACCTCCGGATGGTTTGTGCCGTGCCCGAGCGTACGCGACGAACACGCGTGTGCGTGAACGAAGAGATGGATGTGGCGTGTCGATGGCGTGTGATCCCATGTCATCGAGCGCCGAGGGATCGATCCGCCGCGGCGCTGCTTTTCCAGCGGCACTCGTGTTTGCCCCCATGCTTGGAGTCCAGTGCGCCGATGTCCAACAGCAGCTCGGCAATCGCTACGGCTCTACGTGCGGCCTCATGGGCGCTCGTCACGGGAAGACGAAGGGCTGCTTCACGGGCCGGTTGCGGAGCTGCACGCGCTCCACGAGCTGGCCCTGCCGCACGATGCGGCCCATCACCACGATGCGGCCCATCACGAAGACGTCGTCCGAGGTCGTGAGTCGATAACCCTCGTAGACGAAACCATCCTTCGGATCTTCCTCGGGCAGGTCGAGCAGCGCTTTCCTTGGGTCATCCACTGCTCGAGCGCGTTCGTGTCGTGCGCGACGATGGCGGTGCGACGGAGCGTCTTCCCGGAGACCTGGAAGCGCGCGCGCACGCCCCGCTCGTTGGAAGGATCGCTGGGGAGGATGCCGGCGCCGTCGATCTGCAGATCTTCGCTGGAGAAGGGGCGTACCAGGTAAGGCCCGTTGGGATCGATCCCCGCATCGATCGTCGCGGCGCGTGACGCACCATGGGGCCAGCGCGCGATCCACGTGCTCCCCGTGCACGAGGCACCGACCGCGACGACCTCGCCGGCCCGCGCGCGGCCGGCGGCGCTGCGGGCACCGCGCGGGGCACACGGCCGAGCGCGCGCAGCATCGGGCCGTTCGGCGCGTCGACGACGGCGATGGCGGCGCCGGTGGTCCAGGCGGCGAGCTTCACGCAAGGGCCATTGATGGGCGCGCTCGGAGGCTGCGTTTTCCAGGCGCCCTTCTCCCAACGTTCGGCTTGGCACGGTGTTCCGTGGGCGCGCCACACGTCATCGGGCCAGCGGCCGGCCACGAGCGGTGGATCGTCGGCGCTCGTCATCGTCTCGGGGAAGCCCGCGGCGAGATCGGGGGCGAGGGTGATCGCATCGTGATCGAGGACGGCCGCGCGCATCGAAGCGGCCACGCTGCCCCCAGCGTCATCGCTGCTCCGAGCGCGCTTGGCGAGGAGGATCGCGGCGCCGTCCGCGAGCGGCAAGACACCGAGGAAAGCGCTGCCCGGAGCGCGCGCGACGATCGAAAAGGGCGGCTTCGGCACGAAGGCGATCGGAGCCGGCGCGATGGGCGTGGCCGAGGGCGGCGGCGCGGGCGCGATGGTGGCCGAGGTCGTCACCGCGGGAAGCGGCGGCGGGCTCGCGGGCGGCGGCGGAGCCGTGCACGCGGCAATCGCGACGAGGGTGACGACGACGAGAGCGCGCGTTCGAGGAGGATATCGGATCTGGGGTCGGCCCAGCAGCGTGGATTGAAAGGATCGATCGCTCGGCTCCTCGCATGCCAATCGAGACATGCCATCTGTGAAGACGGCCTCTCGTCCGCGACGAGACGCGGCCAGGCTCAACTTCGTATCTTTCGTTCAGAGCCAGAGGGCCATGCGAACGTCGGGGCGTCGTCTCGTCCGGGAATGACGATCTGGACAAGACGTTGCAGGACAATCCCTCATCGTGCTCGGTGCTTCCGTGAGCGCTTCGTCCGAATTCCCTTCACCGCGCCGACGAGCCCGGTGCTGCGTCCATCGCTGTCGGCTCACGGTGCCTGAACGCCGTCGATTCGCACGATGCGCAGCGGGCCCACGAAGTCCTTCACCACGAGCGCGCGTCCATCGGGGGTGAAGGTCAGTGGTTCGGCCGTGCCCTCGATCACCTGCAAAACGCGGCCATCGTCGACCGAGTAGAGCTTCACGGTGGGCTTGTCGTCCGTCTTCCAGGCGACGGCGACGAGCCGCCCGTCCGGCGAGAGCGGCGGTGGCCTCGCGGTCCAACCCGCTTCGGGGAAGCTCTTGATGGTCTGGCGTGTCGTCGCGTCGGTCACGTCGACGCGGCCGCGGGCGCCGCTCGGGCGCTGTACGAAACGGGGAAGCCGGGCTCCGCAGATCTCCGCGCGCGCGTCCCGCGCGTCGGCCCGGATTTGCAACGTGCGAGCCGGCTTGCCGGCGACGTGGAAGGTCACTGGCCTGATGCCGGTCTTCGGATCTCGGTCGCGCCAATCGACCGTCACGCCGGGCGCGACCGGGTAGGGCGCGTCGCTCGCGCCGGGGCGATAGCCCACCACGTCGATGGCATCGTCGCGCCGGCGCAGCACCGCTTCGCCGTCCGACGCGGCGACCACCACGTCCTCACCGAAGAACCAAGCCTGCGCGCCGTCGTTGGGTGTGTACACGCCGCCGAGCAGCGCGCCCGTCGTGGTGTCGAACAAGCGCACGGCCTGGCCCAGCTCGAGGAGGGTCCGACCCGAGGGCGAGACGAGCACCGTGGAGCGTCCCTCGCCGCGGAGCAGCTCGACCACGTCGCCGTTCGGACGGCGCCGGCGAAGGACGTGCAGGCTGTCGTGCTCCAGTATCTCGCCCGCGGTCCGGGTGGGCCGCACCATCGTCGCTCCGTGAGGCCAGGTGCGGAGGAGCTTCCCGTCACCGCTCCAGAGCTCCATGCTCAGGCTCCGCGCCACCACCACGTCGTCGCCGCGGAGGAGCGCGTCCCAGGGCGCGTCCTCGAGCGGCACCGTGACCGTGCGCTCTCCTCGCGCGAACGCGAGCGCGACGTCATCATCGCCGTGGGTCGAGAGGCCCACGTGGCGCGAGGGGGATGCGCTCGCTGCATAGACCTTCACGAGCCCGCGATGCGTGCGCACGAGCTTGCCGCTCTTGGCGTCGCGCTCCTCGACGTGCCGCCGCCGGACGTCGTTCATGCGCGACACGTCGAGGAAGAACACGCTGCCGTCATCCGCATACGTGATGCTGTCGAACGCCGTGTCGGGCGTCGCCCGCGCCTTTCCGATCTGTCGCTCCTGCGCGTAGATCTGCAGCTCATTGGTCGCAGGATCGAAGACCACGTAGCTCGCTCCATCCGGCGCGAGCGCCACCCGCACCGCGTGGCCGAAATCCCGGTGCTCCACGACGCGCATGCTCGGCAGCTCGAATAGGGCGCCCTTGCCATCCTCCCGCCACGCGAAGAGGTGGCGATCGCTCATGCTCACGTCGACCGCGTCGTCGTCCCATCCCTTCTCGGGCCACGGGAGCTCCGTCCCGGCGTCGAGATCGAGCACGACGCGGCGCTCTCCCGCGCGCACAACGGCGAAGCTCCCCGTGCGCGAGAACGCTCGACCGAAGCCGATCGGCGCACCGACGATCGTCGTTCCAGGCCGCGTCGCGCCGGCCAAGCTCGGCGCTTTCAGCGCGCTCGCGGAGCCGGGAAGGAGGCGCGCCCAAGTCGCGGGCAAGGCGCTCGTTCCAGGAGGAAGCGCGAGCTCTTCGCAGATGCTCGGGGCCGCGGCCACGGCGGTTGCGGTCGGCGCGGGCGCGACGATCGACGACGCCGACGTCTCGACGGGAGGGCTCGGCACCGGCGCGCCGGTCCCGGCGCTGCATGCCGACGTGCAGCACGCCATCAACACGGCTGCGGTGAAGCTTCGCATCGCGCGCACCATAAACCGATTCGACGCCGCACCACCACGTTCCGCGCGCTTGTCGGGCTCCATCACGGTGACTCGCGCGGCTCGCGATCGCCGGTGCCTCATGGGCTGTCCGTGATTCACGGGAACAGCGCTCTTCCATCCACCTCTCCACGTCCTCGCCGCCTCGGCACGCCGGGTCAGTCCGTTGTCGCCCGCGGTCACTGCTCGGCGCGACGTCGCGTCGTAGGTTCGGCGCATGACGACCGACGCACTTGCCGCCGTTCCCGCCGTCGCGGAGCGGCGCCGCTATGCCGACATCGATGGCTGGCAGCGCTATCAGGACTTCTTTCCTGCGGCGATGCGCTGCACCGCCGAGACGACGCCGAAGGAAGAGTGGTGGGCGTGGAATGGCATCGACGTGCACCTCGATCGGCTCGCCGTGCCCGCCTCGCCGATCAAAGTGATCGTGCTCCACGGCGCCGGCGCGTACGGCCGGGTCATGGCGCCGGCCGCGGTCATCGCGCGCAAGCATGGATGGGAGACGGTCTCGCCCGATCTCCCCGGCTACGGATTGAGCGCGGTCGCGCGTGAGCGCTTCACCTATCCGCTTTGGATCGACTGCGTCACGGCGCTCATCGACGCGGAGATCGCGCGTGACGGGCGGCCGGTGGTGCTCTTCGGGGTGAGCCTCGGCGGGCTGCTCGCGTACCACGTCGCGGCGCGCTCGCAGCGCGTCGTGGGCCTCGTCGCCACGACCCTCGCCGACCCGCGCGAGCCCGCGGTGCGCCAGGGCTTCGCGCGCACGAAGCTCCTCGGGAGCACCGGACTCTGGCTCCTCGACAAGCTGCAACCGCTGACCGACGGCCTGCCCATGCCGATGCGCTTCATGTCGAAGATGGATCGCATCTCGAACAAGCCCGAGCTCGCCGCGCTCTGCTCGCGCGATCCGCTCGGCGGCGGCAACTGGGTCCCGGCGCGCTTCCTCCGCACGCTGATGTACACCGCGCCCGACGTGGAGCCGGAAGACTTCCGCGTCTGTCCCGTGCTCCTCGCGCACCCCGGCGTCGATCGCATGACCGAGATCTCGCTGAGCCGGCGCTTCTTCGATCGCCTCGCCGCGCCGAAGCGGATGGTGGTCCTCGAAGGCGCGAGCCACATGCCGACGGAGCACCCGGGCATCGATCAGATGGAACGCGCCGTGGTCGAGTTCACCTCCGAAATCGCGCGGCGCGCCGTCGCGTGAAGCGCCTCTTCGGCCTTGCGCTCGTGCTCTACCTGCCGCACCTGCTCGACGAGGCGCTCACGGGGATGCACGACGATCCGCTCATCGTCGCGGCGTACGCGCGGCTCGCGCACCTCGGCGCGCGCCACGCGGCGTACCTCGTCTTTCAGGTCACGCTCGCGCTCGGTCTCGGGGCGACGTTCCTCTTCGCGCGTGGTGGCCGCGCGCGGCTCACGGTGATGGGCGTCCTCGGGCTCGCCCTCCTCGCCGAAGCGCATCACGTCGCGCGTGCGCTGGTCACGCGCTCGTACGACTCGGGCCTCGTCACCTCACTCCCGCTCCCCTTCCTCGGAGCGCTCGTCGTTCATCGCGTCATCGCCGCACGAAGGATCATCGCATGCTCCACTACGTCATCTTCGCCATGGGTGTCGGTCGCATCCTCCTCGGGCTCGCGCCCTTCATTGCCGCGGGGCCGAGCTCTCGCCTCCTCGGTTTCCCCCGCGAGCACGACACCGCCACCGCGCGATTGATGGCGCGCCTCTTCGGCGTGCGCGACGTCGGCCTGGGTGTGCTCGTGTTCTATGGCCTCCGCCACCCGGAGGCGCTCGGCTTCCTCATCGTCTTCAATGCCCTCACCGACTTCGGCGATCTCGTGGCCATCTCCATTCCGCTCGCGCGGCGGCAGGGCATCGATCGCGCGGCGCTGATGTCCGCCGCGTTCGCCCTGCCGGCCGGGCTCGGATGGCTTGCAGTCTTCTCCCTGCTCGGTTGATAAAATGGGGGGCGTGACCTCGCGCGCTTCGATCAGCACGGTGCTCGTGCGCCCCCTCGCGCGTGCGCTCGAACGCGCGCCGGGCGCGCTCGCGGAGCTCTTCGCTGCGGCAGATCTGACACCGGAGATGCTCGCCGATGCCGAGGCGCGCATCTCGCCCGCGCAGTTCTGCGTCGCCTGGGCGGAGGCCCTCCGCTCGAGCGGCGATCCCACGCTCGCGCTGCGCATCGCCGAGGCGACGCCGCCCGGCGCCTTCGGCATCGTCGAGTACGTGTGCCGCTCGGCGGCGACCTTGCGCGACGCGCTCGCGCAGTGGTGCCGCTACCTGCGCATCCTCGACGACGCGGTCGAGGTCGGCCTCGTCGACGTGGGATCGCAGACCGCTCTCCGCGTGATCACGGAGAGCGAAGCGCCCGCGCCGGCCTCTCACGAGCTCTGCTTCGCGCTCGTCGTCCAGGTCGCGCGCGCCACGCTCGCGCGACCTCTCAGCATTGTCGAGGTCCGCTTCACCCATCGCGCGAGCGAGCCTCAGGCCGCGCGCCATCGCGCATTCTTCGGCGCGCCCGTGCGCTTCGGTGCCCCGCACACCGAGCTCGTCTTCGATCGCGACGTGCTCGCCGCGCCGCTCGCGACCGCAGATCCCAACCTCCTCGAGATCCTCCTCCCTGCCGCCGAACAGAAGCGCGCCCGGCCGTCGCCGCAGGCGCTCCTCACCGATCAGGTGCGACGGGCGCTGCGCGCTGCGCTTTGCAACGACGACGCGCAGCTCGACATGGTCGCGAAGCGCCTCGGGCTCACCGGCCGCAGCCTCCAGCGGCGCCTCCGAGACGAGGGGACGTCGTTCCAAATGGTGCGCGACGAGATGCGGCGCGAGCTCGCCGATCGCTACCTCGGCGAAGGCCTGTCGTTCGCCGAGATCTCGTTCCTCCTCGGCTTCTCCGAGCCGAGCGCATTCTTCCGCGCGTTCAAGCGCTGGACGGGCCTCACGCCCTTCGAGCGCCGCGCGATCTTGGCGGCCAAGAAACCTTAGAGCGCTGATTCAGCAGGGAGCTTCGGCGACCTCAAACGTCGATCGCTCTTGCCGACCCGACGCGCGTTCTGAGCTCGAATTTCTGGATCTTCCCCGTCGACGTGCGCGGCAGGTCGCCGAAGACGACGGCGCGTGGTGCCTTGAAGGGCGCGAGGTGCCGGCGGCAGTGCGCGACGATCTCTTCGGGCGTCGCGGTGGCGCCGGCGCGGAGCTCGATGAAGGCGCAGGGGGTCTCACCCCATTTGGGATCGGGCTTGGCCACGACGGCGGCGGCGAGCACGGCGGGGTGGCGATAAAGGACGTCCTCGACCTCGAGGCTCGAGATGTTCTCGCCGCCGGAGATGATGATGTCTTTGCTCCGATCCTTGATCTTCACGTAGCCGTCGGGCTCGAGGACACCGAGATCGCCGGTGTGGAACCAGCCGCCGGCAAAGGCCTCTTCCGTCGCACGCGGGTTCTTCAGATAACCCTTCATCGTGATGTTGCCGCGGAACATCACCTCACCCATCGTCGTCCCGTCGGCGGGCACCTGCTGCATCGTTTGCGGATCGAGGACGGTGACGCCCTCTTGCAGGTGGTAGCGAATGCCTTGGCGCGCGTTCATGCGGGCGCGGTCGCCGATGTCGAGCGACGACCACGCGTCGTGCTTCTCGCACACCGCCGCCGGGCCGTACGTCTCGGTGAGACCGTAAACGTGGGTGAGCTCGAAGCCGATCGCTTCCATGCCCTCGATGAGCGCGGCCGGCGGCGCGGCCCCGGCGACCATCGCGTGCACGCGGTGCTCGATCCCGGCCTTCATCTCCGCGGGCGCGTTGACGAGCAGGGCATGAACGATCGGCGCCCCGCAGTAGTGGGTCACGCGGTGCCTGCGGATCGCCTCGAAGATCGCGTGGGGCTCGACCTTGCGGAGGCACACGTTGACGCCGCTCCGCGCCGTGACGGTCCACGGGAAGCACCAGCCGTTGCAGTGGAACATCGGCAGCGTCCACAGGTAGACGGCGTGCTTGGGCATGTCCCACTCGAGCGCGTTCGACACGGCGTTCATGAACGCGCCGCGGTGGTGGTAGACGACGCCCTTCGGGTTGCCGGTCGTGCCCGAGGTGTAGTTGAGCGAGATCGCGTCCCACTCGTCGGCCGGCGGCTCCCACGCGAAGCTCGGATCGCCCTCGGCGAGGAGCGCCTCGTATTCGATGCTGCCGATGCGGTCGCCGGGGCCCGTGTATTCGGGATCGTCGACGTCGACGACGAGGATCTCCCGGCCGCCCGCCGCGAGCCCGGATCGCGCGAGCGCGCGGGCGATGATGGTCGAGAGCTCGCGATCGACGATCACCGCCCGCGCCTCGCCGTGGGCCAGCATGAAGCCGATCGCCTCGTCGTCGAGGCGTGTGTTGAGCGTGTTCAGCACCGCGCCGATCATCGGGACCGCGAAGTGCGCCTCGAACATCGCCGGGATGTTCGGCAGCATCACGGCCACGGTGTCGCCGCGGCGCACGCCGCGCGCCCGGAGCGCGCTCGCGAGCCTTCGGCAGCGCTCGTACGTCTCGCGCCACGTCCGCCGGATCGATCCGTGAACGACGGCCGTGCGATCGGGATGCACCTCCGCCGCCCGCGCGAGGAACGAGATCGGCGTGAGCGCTGCGAAGTTCGCTGGAGTCTTCGGGAGCCCGAGATCGTAGGGAGAGGTCATCGGTGCTTCATGATAGCGCCCGTCTCCGCGCCCGGGCGCATGGAGCGCGACGAAGGCGTCTCCGCGGCGCCCCGGCGGGATGTCCTCGCCGGGGCGCCGTGGGCGCGTTACCTCCGGCGACGGCCGGGGCTCGGTCACATCTTCGGTCTGCGCGGGCTCAGGGATCGCTGATGCGCTTCGAGAACAGCCACGTGTACAGCGCCTGCGTGCCATAGGCAGTGTCCCACGTCGCGCCGTTGTGACCGCCGTTCGGATACGCGGTCGTCTGCATCTGGCTCGCGGACACGCCGCACTGCGTGTCGAGCTTGGTCTTCGCCGCCGTGGCCGTCGCCGGGAGCGCCGAGGTGTCCAGCGCGCCGTTGAAGGCCCAGATGGGCACGCCCGCCAAGTTGCACAGGCTGCTCAGGTTGGCGGGATTGTCGGTGGCGGCGATGGGGACGAGGCCGGCAAAGCTCCCTGCGTGGGTCACGCCGTACTCCCAGGTGAAGTTGCCGCCGCCGCTCAAGCCCGTCAGATAGACGCGATCGGTGTCCACCAGATAATCGCCCTTCATGGCCTCGAGGAGGCCGGTGATGGCGGCGTCCTGGAACCACGCGTTCCCGCTGCCGCCGGGAACGTGGTAGTTCGGCGACACGACGATGCCTTGGAAGGTGTCGCGGAACGTGGCATCGAGGAACTGCTTGGCGAGCCCCTCGGGCGAGGTCGCGACCTTGGTGTGATCGTTCTTGTCGAGCGTGTAACCGCCGACGCCGTGGAGCGCGATGACGAGAGGCCAGCGCGCGTTGCGATCGAGGTTGTAGTTCTTGGGCAGGTACAACGCATACGCGTACGCGGGGTGGCGCACCGCCGTCTGCGCGCCCGCCGGGCAGCTCAGCGCCGGGGCCGCTGTCGTCGCCGGGACGGCCATCACCCGAAGCTCGCGGACCCAGCAGTTGGTGGACCGATCCATGCAAACGAACCGGACCTTCTCGGCGCGGACCGTTTGCGCGAGATTGATGGCGACGTTGACCGAGGTGTTGCCGGTGATCGACGTGCCCGGGATGGTCTGCCAGCAGCCGCCGTTCCACGCTTGGATCTCGAAGGCCTTGTTGGGCGTGGACGAGTCACCCCAGCTCAGGACCAGCTCGAGGCGGCTCACGTCATAAGCACCCTGGAGATCGACGCTCAGCGATTGGCCCTCTTGAAAGGCATAGGCGCTGGCCCAGCCCGTGGAGGTCGAGCCGTCGACCGCGCGCGAGGCGGGGTGGCCGGTGTCGTATTGCGAATAGGAGGTCGCCGGCTTGTTGAGCGCCACGTTCGTCGGGGTGACGAGCGCCTCGGTGTCCGTGCCCAGATTCTCGTCCTCGAGGGGCTCGCCACAAGCGCTCAAGACGAGCGCGAACAGCCCGAGCTGCCACAGGCATGTCTTCATCGGTGTAACTCCTTTCGACAGGGGAGAGCGCCTTTTATCCACACCTCACGTCATCTCACAAACACTATTTCTCGGCGCGGACAAACAATGAGACACGTGACGTGCCTTGTCGCGGTGAAGCGGTTTTTGCGGGCCGGCGCGACATCGCATGTCGCCCTGGACGCGTGTCGTCGCCGGCCGCGACATCAAATGTCGCATCGCCTTTTCGCAGGTCATCTCGTAAAGACGGTTCGCCCTTCGCGGGCGCGCCGAAGGCTCACGGGCCTCGCTGGAGCGCTCGTGTCAGCGCCGAAAAGGAGATCGCATCATGACGAAGGTTCTGCTCGCCTCGCTGCTCGTCGCCTGTACCACCTTCATCGGTTGCGCGGTGTCCGCGCCCACCGAGAGCGAAGGCGACGTCGAGGGCTCGGACACGACCGAGCTCGAAACCCCCGCTTCCCCGGACGAGACGCTCCACACCCAGTTCGACTCGTTCCAGCCCGAGGCGCCCCCGCACTGCGATTGCGGGCCGAACCTCGCATGCGCCAAGGGCAAGACGTGCCACATGTATCCGCTCGGCTATTGCGGCTTCTGCGGCTGATCCGAAGCGCGCAGCCGTCGCTTCCGGCGCCTCGTCGTCGCCATCGCGTCCGGTCGTCGACGGCGGCGCGAGTCAGGTTCGCATCGATGGGGTGGGGGCTCGCGCGTCGCGCGCTTCGTGTCAGTGCCGCCGCAGCATCGCGCGGCACTCGTCGAGCATCCCGCGTGTCGCGGTCTTCACGCAGAGCTCGTACATCCGGTGCGCCTCGTGCCAGCGCCCCATGTCCTGGAGCGCCGAGCCGAGCACCAGATAAGGCATCGCTTCGCTCGGATCCGCGTCCATCGCCGCGCGTGCGGCGGCCATCGCCTCGGGGTTCTTCGCCTCTTCCAACAGCGAGAGCGCCTGCGCGCGCAGCGCCGTCGCGCTCACCGTGGTAGCGTTCGCGCTCGCAGTTGCGCTCGCGCTCGCGCTCGCAGTTGCAGTCGCGCTCGCGGTGGCAGTGGGCGGCGCGGCGGCGGAGGGGGTCGCGCTCGTCTCGGGCTCCGGCGGTGGTCGAGGAGGCGCCGGTCGATCGGGCGGCGGCGCGGCGCTCGTGGCAGGAGAGGCCGTCGCGATCGGTGCTTTGCTCGGCGCGTGCGATCGGCCGCGCATCAAGAAGATGCCCAGCGCGATCCCGCACGCGCCCGCGATCACCCCGACCACGCCGATCCACCGTCGTCCGAGCGGCTTCGGCGCACCCGGGATCCAAAGATCGTCCTCAGGCGCGGGCGCGCCCTCGTTTTCTCCATGCGCGCCCTCGTCCCCTGCGTGCGGCGCGAGCTCTGCGTGTGTCGCGGTGAGCGCCTCTTCGGGGCTGGGCGGCGGTGGAGGCGCGAGCGGTGTCACCACCTTTGCCGGAGCTTCCCACGGCACGATGGGGACGGTGACATGGGGACGCGCGTCCTCCTCTCGCTTTTGCCGGATTCGTTCGCCCAGAGATTTCTTACGCGACCTCGCCATAAGGAGCTGGGAGAGTGGCATGTGGGCTCGCGCGCGCAATGGGGCGCTGCGAGGACGGCGGCATTCGGGGCGCGCTCGGCCCGGGAAGGAAGCGGCAGCGACGCCTCCACCGCAGGTTCGCTGCACCGGGCGCTCGGGCCACTGAAGGTGGACGACGTGCGCGCGATCCACGAGACGCCCTGGGGCGCGGAGCACTCGTTCGTGTGCTGCTTCTGCTCGAAGGTCGGCGCGCTACGTCGCCGCACCGCCTCGGTGCCCGGCACGGAAGCGCATCGCGCGCATCGGAGAGCATGCCGTCCGGCGAGCTTGCTTTATCCTCCCTTCATGCGACTCGCCTGCAGGACGCTCGCGGCGCTGATCGGGCTCCTCGGCTGCGCCAAGCCCACGAGCCATGAAACCGCGCCTCCGGCCCGCGCCGTGATCCTCGAAGAGCTCACCTGGAACGAGGCCGAGCGCCGTCTCACCCCCGAGAGCGTGGTGGTGATTCCGCTCGGCGCGGCCTCGAAAGAGCACGGCCCGCACCTCTCGTTGAAGAACGATTGGCTCCTCGCCGAGCACTTCAAACGTCAAGTGCTCGCCGCGGACGTGATCATCGCCCCAACCGTGGGATTCAGCTACTACCCGGCTTTCAGCGAATACCCCGGCTCGATCTCGCTGCGCCTCGAGACCGCACGCGATCTCGTGATCGACATCTGCAAGAGCCTCGCGGCCCATGGCCCGCGACGGTTCTACGTCCTCAACACTGGAGTCTCCACGGTCCGCGCGCTCGTGCCGGCCGCCGAAATGCTGGCGCAGGAAGGCATCCTCCTTCGCCATACCGATCTCGGCAAAGCGCTCGGTCCCACGGAGAAGGAGATTGGCCGGCAGGAGGGCGGGAGTCATGCCGACGAGATCGAGACGTCGATGATGCTCGCGATCGCGCCGGAGACCGTGGACATGAAGAAGGCCGTGAAGGATTACGATGCTTCCGGCCAAGGTGGTTTGACCCGTCGCAAAGGGGGCACGGGCACCTATTCGCCCACTGGCATCTACGGCGATCCCACGCTCGCCACCCGGGCCAAAGGCGAGAAGCTCGTGGCCGCGCTGACGCGCGCCATCCTGGACGACATCGAGGCGCTGCGCCGGAGCCCATTGCCCACCACGCCGCGTTAGACACGGGCCGATTCCACCGCTCGCAGTGATGATGGGTTACGACAAAAGCAACGCGGGCGGCCTCGAGACCGCCCGCGTTCGGTCGTGTGTGGTTTCGGATCAGGCGAGATCGAACCGATCGAGGTTCATGACCTTCGTCCACGCGGCCACGAAGTCTCGAACGAATTTCTCCTTCGCGTCCGAGCTGCCATAGACCTCCGCGAGCGCGCGGAGCTGCGCGTTCGAGCCGAAGACGAGATCGACACGCGTGCCGGTCCATCGGGGCTCACCCGTCTTGCGATCGCGCCCCTCGAACACGTCCTTCGCTTCTGACACGGCCTTCCACTCCGTGCCCATGTCGAGCAGGCCCGTGAAGAAGTCGTTGGTCAGCGTCCCCGGCTTCTTCGTGAAGACGCCGTGCTTCGACGCGCCGGCGTTCGCGCCCAGCACACGCAGGCCGCCGACGAGCACCGTCATCTCGGGCGCGCTCAGCGTCAGGAGCTGTGCCTTGTCGATCAGGAGCGCCTCGGCCGGCACGGTGTACTTGGCCTTCTGCCAGTTGCGGAACCCGTCCGCGTAAGGCTCCAGCACCGCGAAGGACTCGACGTCCGTCTGCTCCTGCGAAGCATCCATGCGCCCCGGCGCGAAGGGGACCTTCACAGCGACCCCGGCGTTCTTCGCCGCCTGCTCGATGGCAGCGGCGCCGCCGAGCACGATGAGGTCGGCGAGCGAAACCTTCTTGCCGCCCCTCGCCGCACCGTTGAAGTCGCGTTGAACGCTCTCGAGGGTCGTGAGCACCTTCGCGAGCTGCTCGGGCTGGTTGACCGCCCAATCCTTCTGCGGTGCGAGACGAATGCGGGCGCCGTTCGCGCCGCCGCGTTTGTCGGATCCACGGAAGGTGGAGGCCGATGCCCACGCGGTCGAGACCAGCTCCGCGATGGACAGCCCCGCGCCGAGGATCTTGCTCTTCAGCGAGGCGATGTCCGCGTCGTCGATCAACGGATGATCGACCTTGGGAATCGGGTCTTGCCAGAGGAGCTCTTCGGCCGGGATCTCCGGGCCGAGGTAGCGTGCGCGCGGGCCCATGTCGCGGTGCGTGAGCTTGAACCAAGCCCGCGCGAACGCGTCGGCGAACTGCTCCGGATGCTCCATGAAGCGCCGCGCGATCTTCTCGTAGGCCGGGTCGAACCGGAGCGAGAGATCGGTCGTCAGCATGGAAGGCCCGATGCGCTTCGACGCGTCGTGGGCATGCGGCACCGTGCCTGCGCCCGCGTCACCCTTCGGCTTCCACTGATGCGCGCCGGCGGGGCTCTTCGTCAGCTCCCACTCGAAGCCGAACAGGTGCTTGAAGAAGTCGGTGCTCCACTTCGTCGGCGTCGTGGTCCACGTGACCTCGAGGCCGCTCGTGATCGCGTCGCCGCCCCGACCCGTGCCGAAGGTGCTCGTCCAGCCGAGGCCCTGCGCTTCGAGATCTCCCGCCTCGGGATCGGCGCCCACGTGCGAGGCCGGGGCGGCTCCGTGCGTCTTGCCGAAGGTGTGGCCGCCGGCGATCAGCGCGACCGTCTCTTCGTCGTTCATCGCCATGCGCGCGAACGTCTCGCGGATGTCCTTGGCCGCCGCGATCGGATCCGGATTGCCGTTCGGCCCCTCGGGATTGACGTAGATGAGGCCCATCTGCACGGCCGCGAGCGGGTTCTCGAGATCCCGCTCTCCCGAATACCGCTTGTCACCGCCGAGCCACGTTTTCTCGATGCCCCAGTAGACATCCTGATCCGGCTCCCACACGTCCTCGCGGCCGCCGGCGAAACCGAAGGTCTTGAAGCCCATGCTCTCGAGGGCGACGTTGCCCGTGAGGATGAGGAGGTCGGCCCACGAGATCTTGTGGCCGTACTTCTGTTTGATCGGCCAGAGCAGGCGACGGGCCTTGTCCAGGCCGACGTTGTCGGGCCAGCTGTTGAGCGGCGCGAAGCGCTGCTGGCCACGCCCGCCGCCGCCGCGGCCATCGCCGACGCGGTAGGTGCCGGCGCTGTGCCACGCCATGCGAATGAACAACGGGCCGTAGTGACCGAAGTCCGCCGGCCAGAAGTCCTGCGAGTCGGTCATCAGCGCTGCGAGATCCTTCTTCACCGCCGCGAGGTCGAGGCTCCGAAACGCCTTGGCGTAGTCGAAGCCCTGACCCATCGGATTGGACTTTTCGGAATGCTGGTGAAGGAGATCCAGCCGCAGTTGGTTCGGCCACCAGTCACGGTTCGAGGTACCGCCGCCGACAGCGTGATTGAAAGGACATTTCGCTTCGTTCGCCATGGCTCTCGACTCTGGGTTAGGGCAGCCCGACCCCCGGGCGCGCGGCGAAGTATCCAATGGACTCGGCGCATCATTCAAGCGGCCTCGCCGACATCGAGGCGGCGGGGACGAGCGCACCCATGAGCGGTGGCCGAGCGCGGCTCAAAACAGGGTCCGAATCGTCTTCTCCACGCGTGTCGGCTCGAACAGATACGTGAGCACGGCGCCGTACACCGCGCCGGAGAAGTGGGCGCCGTGGTTCACCCCGTCGCGCGCGCTCAAGGTGCTCCAGGCGCTGTAAGCCAGATAGGCAATCGCGAACACGAGCCCGGAGACCGGGATGGGCAAGAACATCAGCATGAGCTTGAGCTTCGGGAAGAGCAGGATGGCGCTGAACATCACCGCCGCGACCGCGCCCGAAGCGCCCATCGATCCGTAGCCCGGGTTCCCCATGTGGCGCAGCGTCGTCGGAATGAACCCGACGATCACGGCGCTGAGGTAGAGCACGAGGAACCGAAAGACCCCGAGCGCGCTCGTCACCTTCTCGGCGAAGAAGTAGAGCGCAAGCATGTTGAAGGCGAGGTGCACGATGTCCGCGTGCACCCAGCCGGCGGTGAGCAGGCGATGGAGCTCCCCGCGCCTGCGCACCTGGTACGGGATCAGGATCAGCGCGCGCTGCGCGGGTTTGTAGAGCCACCCCACGAGGCTCACGATCACCACGGAGCCGATCAGCAGCAGCGGGGCCGGCAGATCGAGGATGCGGGCCAGGGTGTCGGGCATGTCGGGAAACTACCACGTACCGTTTCTCGGGCTCGTCGGCAGGCGCGCACGAACGTCGCCGGGACCTCACCTCGCGCCCGGTCCGCGTCGCCGAAGTTGCTGCCGAGGCATGCGCCCGCGAGAGGCCCACGCGCGCCGCACCGGCGCCGGATCCGCGGGAGTGATGGGATTGACCGCCCCCATTCGCGGTGATAGCGAAGCCTCGTCGAGCTCGGTCGCCTGCTTTCATGCTTCGTGCGAACGCTCATGCAGATCATCGTCGCGGAACGACGAGCGGACCTCTCGACGCCGAGGAGCCGATGTTTCATCGAACCATGTTGCTGGTCGTGGCGTTCTCCGTCGTCGGTTGCGTCTCCAAGTCGAACGAGGTGCGCACCCGTGCGTCCTTCGACCTGGGTTGTCCCGGCGATCAACTGGCCGTCACGGCGCTCACGAGCGAGGCCATGGAGACGGCGACCTACGGCGTCCAAGGCTGCAGCAAGAAGGCGACCTACATTTACACGCCCGGTGCGGGAGCCGTGTTGAACTCCCCTGTTCAGAGCGCAGGCAAATAGACGTCGACGTCACCCTCGTGCCTGTCGCTGCGATCGCCGTCGCCGCAGCGCCGCGCGACGACGCCGTGTGGGCGCGAGGGCCGTGTCACGTCCTGCGGCGGCGCTGCCGGATCCAGATCACCGCGAGCACACTCACGAAGGCTCCCTCGACGATCCCGAAGCGGAGCCACGATGCGGCGCCGCCGTTCGCGATTTGAATCATGGCCAGCACGGGCACGACGACCGCGCCGATGAGGGCGAAGACGCCGAGAATGTCGGTGTTCGTGCTGCCCCGGAGACGCTGGATGGGAAACATCGTGGAGCGATGAGCTTTCCACGCGCCGGCCGCGTGCGCCAGCCCATCGCCCTTCCGTCACGCTGAGCTCGCGCGCAAGCACGTTTGCGATTCGGTTGGCTGTGGTGATGCTTGCCCAGCCAACCGCGCCGCTCGCATTCGTGCTCATGACCTCTCGCTCTTGTCGCTTCGAGCGCTCTCGCGAGCGAGCGATCATGGACAAGGCAGGACGCGCAGGATCTTGATCTTCGTCGAGCCGCTCCCGCGCGCCGGAAACGCCACGCTCCCGTCCGGGAACGATCGGAGCTCTTGATACCGATTGCCCGGCACGCTCACCGGCAGCGGTGCGCCGAGCGCGGCGCCGGTGGCCGCGTCGAGCGCTTGCACGACCATCTTGCGGCTCGTGTCCCCGGGCTCGAGATCGCCTTTGGACGGCGACGTTTCCCATGCTGCGAGGAGCTGGTCTTTCCCATACGAGGCCAAGTGCGGAGCCCTGTCGTTCAGGTCCGCGTCGTTGGCCAGGATGATGTCCTTGTCGGCCGTGCCGGTCGAGAAATGCAGGAGATGCACGTCGGCGAGCCCATCGGCATTCGCGGTCTGGCCCGGCCGGATGTTGCTCGCCGTCAGCCAATAACCCCCGCCCGCGGCCAGTGCGATGTTGCCCAGGTTGGAGTAGAAGAGATCGACCGGATAGATCGTCGTGATGTTGGGCGCGAAGGCGATGCGGTTGTCGTTGTCGGTCTTGCAGACGGTGACGAACTTGCTGGTCGCGGGATCCCAGACGATGCGCTCGTAGCCGCTGTGGCTGCAGCCCCAGTCGAAGCCGCCGTTCGCGAGGGAGCCGTCGGCGTTGACGACCTTCATCCGATCGCCTTGGTGGATGTTGATGCAACCACTTTGAGAGACGCTGATGGCGGCGCCGAAATAGCCTGCGTAGCGCGTCCCGTCGGAGGCGATGCGGCCGTGATGGGCGTACCACCAGATCATGTAGACGTTGGGCCCGGTAGGACCGGTGGAGTAGGGCGGGAGCGCCGCGCTCGAGCTGGTGAGCTCGGTGGCCCACGTCTCTTTGGTGCCGTCGAAACGCACCATGTACATGTCGTAACAAGGCACCGGCGGGTTCGGCGGCGTGCCGCAGAGGTTGGTGGGCGCGCCGCAGTTGAGCGTCCCGCCGCCTTTCGCGTCGCGCGTCAGAAGCAGCACGCCGCCCGCATCATCGGCGTAGAGATCGGCGAAGTCGTGCGCGGGGATGCTCACCGTGGAGCCGGTGAGGCTGTCGTTCGCGTCGAGGGTGGCGACGTGCACGTTGCCGTCGGTGCCCATCCACGCGAGCCGCGAGCCGCCCGAAGGGACGGGCGAGATCGAGAGCGGCAGGAGCCCCACCTCGTCTTCGTTGGTGCTCACGGCGCTGCCCACGTCGATCTCGGTGATGCGGATGCTCGCCGCCGTGAGCGCGCACGTCGCGCCGCCGCTGCCGGTGGTGCCCGAGCTCCCGCTCGCGCCCGAGCCCGTGGTGTCGCTCGAGCTCATCGTGCCGCTCTGGCTGCTGCTGCTCGTGCTCGAGCCGCCGTTGCCGCCGGTGCCCGTCGAGCTCTGACCGCCGCATGCGGTGCCCGCGAGAGCGAACGTGATCCCGATCGCGAAAACGAGCTCCCGACGCTTCTCGAGGTGCATGGGTATCCCCTTGGAGCGCCGATGATATCGCCGGCTCTCCGCGCATGCGAGCGCTCGCCGCGCGGCGCTCCATCCGACAATGGATGTGCGCGACCGACGATGGAGCCTACGGCTCGAACACGTGCATCCGTGTCGTGGGGCCCTGCATCGACACCACGAGCCGATCGTCGTCGGGTGCGATGCTCTCCGTGCGAAGGTCGCCGCCTTCGAACAAGGTCTCGTGCCACAGCGTCGTGCCGTCCGCGGCTGCGCGATAAATACGCTTGTGGTCACTCCCGATCTCCCCGACCACCACGTAGAACGCGCCGGAAGGCCCGAACACGGCGCGCGGCGAATCGACGAACCAGGGATCGGCGTCGGGAGCCCACGCCACCACGCTGCCCGACGCGTCGACCACGTGCAGCAGGGTGATCGTGGTCACGCCGATGCGATCGCCGCTTCCCGAGAGATCGGTGACGGGCGCGCCGAACGACGCTTGCCACACGACGCTGCCGTCGGCGCGCACGCGGGAGACGGTGTTGCTCGTCGGCGTGTGCGTGCTCATCACCACATCACCGTTCGCCGTCACGAGCGATCGATCGACGACGCCGAGGTCCGCCGTGGTCCCTCCCGCGCCCAAGATGCCGTATTGCGAACCGTCTGCCATCGGCAGCGGCCCGAAGATCGCGTCGCGCGTGAGGAGCACCGTCTTCTCGAAGGAGGTGCTGAAATCGCCGCTCCACGCGGGCGTCCCCACAGGATCGAAGACGTCGTAGTGGGCCGTGGTGCCACCATTCGTCGCACCCAGCGCGAAGCCGCCGGGCGAGACACCGGGAGGTGTCGCCAAGGGCCAGACGTCGTACGAGGGCGCGTACGTCTTCACGTGTGTCTCTTGACCGGTCGGGTCGAGGAGCGATGCCGTGAAGCTGCCTTGGCTGCCCTGACGTTGCAGCATCAGGACGCTGTCGCTCTCGGCGACATAGACCATCCGCTGCGTGCCCAGCGTGAGCCCGCTGCTCCACGTCCACGCGACGGTGCCATTCGGGTGGAGCCGCTGCACCTCGGTGGTTCCTTGCAACGTGAGCCATTGGACGAGGAGATCGCCGCCTGTCGTCGGCGTCGCGCTGGCCTTTTGGCTCGGGGGCCCGGTCAGCGCCCATGCGGGGCTTCCATCGGGCTCGAACGCTCGGACTTGCGAGAGCGACACGACGGCGAGCCGCCGGCCCGGCAGCGGATGAACGGTGCCCAGCCCTCCGACGGCCACGCCGAATCGCTCGTACGACTGCAAGAGGCTCAGCGATCCCTGCGTGCGGTTGCCGAGCGTGTCCTCGATCCACCACGACAACGCAGGCGTGGTGGGTAGTGCGATGGGCTTCGAAATGGGGACGCTGAGCGAGAGCGAAGGAAGCGGGATCGACACCGGCTCGGCGCCGTCGAGCTGCACCTCGCCGGCACCGAGCCCGCTGGGATCGCTGGCGACGAACGAGACGTCGAACGTGCCGTCCTTGGGTGATATCCGCGCTCCGGCCGTGGGCGCGAGCAGCGTCACGAAGGGGCCGAGTGGATCGTACGTGACGTCGATCGAGGCTTCCGCGACCGCGCCATCGGTGCGGTGAGCCACTGCGGTGATGCGATGCACCCCGCCCCAATCATGGGACAGATCGAGCGACACGGCATACGGCGCCTCGGTGTCCACCGCGCGCGGCACCCCGTCCACCGTGAAGCTGACGGCGGTCGTCCCATCCGCCGGCTCGGGTGTCGCGGAGACCTCCGCGGCGCCGTTGAACGTCATCGTCGGCCCGCGGATGGTGACCGCGTACGGCGAGGTCCCCGGCTCGTTCTTCGAGCCGCAGGAGCAAACCAAGGCAAGGGTGAGCACAAGACAAGCGCGCGCGGACATCGGATGAAAGATAGCGCCACTTCTCTCCACCTTGGGTCGAACGAGCATTCGCGTGAACGATCGCGCCCGCGCCCGCACGTGCGAGGCGGACCCATTCGAAACCTTTCCTCCCTGCGTGCAGCAACACCCGATCAGGCGGCGAGCCCGCAGCGCTCGACGAACGGGCTCGCGAACATGCGGCGTCCGTTCGGCGTCAGGAAGCGGCGCCGGGCCGCGACCCAAGCGTCGAAGCGGTCTCCATAGCACGCATGAATGCGGCTCCGATTCAGGTCCTCCCACAGGCATTGTCCCCAGTGGAGCGCATAGCGGATGCCCCGATGATCGAGCGCGCTCCAGATCTCCTCGAAGGCCTTCCGCGTTTGCTCCGTGCCGGCCGAGGGGAGCTCGATGGCGCAGCTCATCGGCGCGAAGCGCGTGAATGCGAGCAGCGCCGGCGAGGGCTTCACGTAGCGTAGCGCGATGACGCCGCCGAACCGCGTCGTGCGCGCGACCTCGACGATGGCATCCACGGCCGCGGGGACATCGGCGAGCGCGACACCGATCTCCGTGCTCCGCACCGGGCCACGGATCGTCGTGGGACCGAAGATCTGTCCGGGCGCGCCCACGCCGCCGGAGCCACTCGGCATCTCCCGTTCGAGCAGCGTTCCGACCACACCGGGGAGCGCGTCCGGGACCACGTCACCCACGGCCCCGAGCATCCCCAAGAGATCGTCGCCGGGCTCGGTGACGATCGGCCGGAACCCCGCTTCCGGAGGAGGCCTCTTGTAGATGGCGCGGATCCACGCGCCACCTTGCCCTCGGCCCGTCGCGTATGGGTTGAGGATGATCTCGAAGTGGAATGGCAACGCCTCCGTGCGGAGCCCCAACGATGCGACGTCCAGCGTGCCCATCGCGTGCTTCACGTCGTCGAAGTCGCGACGGAGGATGTCTCGCTCGAGCCAATACAGCGGCTCGGCGGCGAACACGACCGCGTGCACGATACCGAAGCTCCCGAAGCTCACGATGGCCGCGTCGAAGAGCTGGTCGTCGCGCACGAGCTCTGCGCCGACCTGCTCGTAGAGCGCGCGGCTCGCCACCGGGCGCGAGGCCCGCTCGATCCAGAACCCTTTCCCACCCTCGGCGACGATGTGCAGGCAGAGAATGAAGTCCTGCATCGAGCCTACGCCGTGGGCCGATCCGTGGGTCCCGGTGGCGATGGCACCGCAGATCGTCTGTCCGTCGCTCGCGCCCGAGGTCGGCAAGGCGAGGTTGGCCCGCTCGAGGTAGTCGTTCAGCTCGCTGACGCTGGCGCCGCATTGCGCGAACACGAGGCGCTCCGGCGGCTCTCGACAGGATGGGTCGCACAGCCGGCTCGAAAAGCCGATGACGAGGGCGTTGAGCGGTTTGGTGTTGAGCATGAACTCCGTCGTCCGCGCGGCGTCGGACAGAGACCAGGCCCCGCCGAGGGGGCGCACCCGCTTTCCCAAGCCCTCCGCCTCGCGCACGATCGCCTCCAGCGCACGAAGCCCCGGCTGAAAGCCGTCTTCGGGCCGGTCGATCGCGTCAGCCCAGAGATTCCAGACGTCGTAGAGGCGCTCCACGACGGCGTGAACATTCCTGTGCTTGTTCTCCCATCGATAGCTCGGCGTGAACCGGAGATAAGGTGTCCGTGGTCGAGCTTCCATGTTCGCTGACCCTTTTCCGGCTCCTGACGGGCTACCTCGCTTTGCCGATCAAGCCACCGTGCGGTGGAGCCTTGGCGCATGTCCACACGACGGTCGCGGGGGCCGCGAGCCCGAGGCTGAGGACGGTCAGGAGCGCATATCCGAAGTTGGTCGAGACGGTCACCTCGGCGAGGCCGACGTGCGGGCAATTTTCGGGCTCGACGTTTTGCTGGACCGCGCCCCAGGCGAAAGACCATAAGGTCGCTCGGTATGGCTCCGTCGCCGACGGGACGTGGGCCGGGGCCACGCGGTAGTGGTAACAGCCGGTGCTCAGGCCGAGCAGCGCGATCAGGCACGCAGACGACGCCCGAGCCGAGAAATGGCACGACATGGCGAATCCCCCTTTCGAGAGGGTACTGGGCGTCACGAGAGCCCTCAAGGCACGTGCGCTCGGGCGCACCGAGCGAGTGACTCGGGCAGAGGTCGCATGCCGGGAGCCTCCCCGACGTCAGAGCCCCTGCACGGAAGGTGTGTATCGAGGACGCACGGACACGTAACGTGCAGGGCGCTCACAGCCGAAAGAGCGGAGCCGCCCCGCATGCTCTGACGCCATCTCGAGAGCCTCGTGGACGCCGGCGTCGTCTGTGCGCCCGGATCGTGATCGGCCGAGCGCTTCTTCGCTGCGGCGCCGCGCGCGCTGCGCTTATGCTGCGAGCCGACCCCGCGCGGAGGAAGCGACGTGAGCCAGACATCGGTGCTTTGGGTTGTGGGTGGGCTGCTCCTGATAGGCGCGATTGCCTTCACGGCGTTGCGCTCGCGGAGCGCCGCCCTTTCGGCGAGCGCGCCGACGGCTGCCCGTGGAGGCGAGCTTGCCGTCGCAGAGGTCGTCCCAGGCAAGCTGCGTATTCATATCTTCTCTCATGTCATCTCCACGGAGGCGGGCCCGGTGCCTTGCTGGACGTACATGAGCGAAGGCCTGGTGGCCGAGGGGCAACACGAGATCGCGTTCTCGGTGAAGCGCGAGCCGGGCGAGGCCGAAGACGCCTATCCCCGCACGCTCCTCGAGCTCTACGCCACGATCCACGGGTTTGCCCAGCAGAAGCAGATCGTCCACGAGGGCGGCATGACGCGGATCAACCGATCTCGCCCAGGCATGTTGCGCGACGATCTCCATGGCATCCTCTACACTCCTCCTCAGTTGCTGGATGGCGTGAAGGCCACGGGCCCGTTCCTGACAGGCATCTTCGTCACCGGGCCCGAGCAGGACGCGATCGATCGGTTTGGCCACGCGCGCTTCATGGCGCTCCTCGGCAAGCGATATCGCTTCTACCCCACGACGCCTTGGCTCGACCGGAAGCGGCCCGAGCTCACCCGGCCGGAGAAGATGGCCTCGAGCGTGCTCGCGAAGGCAGGGCGCATGCAGGTCGGCCATGCGTACGTGCGCCGGGAGACGACCTCCGGCGGCGGAGCGAAGGTGGTTTTCACGCTGCAACGCAAGGCCGGCCAGCGCTTGACCGAGGCGTTCGGCGAGCTGGGCGCCGCGCAGATCGGAATGGCCCTCTACGTCGACGTGGATCCCGAGGCCGACGCGCTCCTCTTGTGGGAGCCGGGGCAGATGGAGGCCGCCGGCATTGCCAAGCCCGGCGCGACGGGCGCGCGGCTCGCCGGCGGCTTTCTGCTGCTCGCGACCGGCACCGAGGAAGACGGCGCCAAGCCCATCGAAGACGGCTTTGGCCTGCTCCTCACCGAGCGCACGTGGGCGGCCGTCCGCGCGGCCATCGCGGAGGGCCGGCCCATCCAGGTCCCGCCCACGGGGAGCATGTTGCCCTTCGAGATCGCTTGGGTGGAGGAGAGCTACAGCAACCCCTTCGACGGCCGAACCTACGCCGGCCACTTCGTCAAATACCAGGCGACCGGCTCCGCAGCGGCGATGGCGGCCGCGCCCAATGGCATCGTCGATCTGGCGGGCATTCGGCTCCTGCAACCGGAGGCGGAGCTCGCGCAGCGGACGAGCTCCACGGATCTGGGCAACTACATCAAGCAGATCGCGCCCGTCATCGAATCCGTGGTGGGGAAGAGCGCCGAGGGGCCGCGCTTCGACATCATGGTCCAATTCGAGCTGTCTCCCGGCGGCAAGGCCGACGTAAAGGTGGCCGCGCGCCCGCCGGAGATCTCGTATCCACCTGAGATGCCGAGTCTCTCGGAACGCATTCAGCGCGTGCCCGTGCCCGCCATCCGTGAAGGATCGGTGCGATTCCTGGCTGGTTATACGGTGCGTGGCGGGACGGGAGAGCAGCTGCCGTGAGGTAACGACCGTGGATGGCACCGGCGCGTAGACCGACCGCAGGGGGCGGTGTCTCCGCGCCGGCACGAGCGCCATCAATGGCAGTGCAGATCGATCGTCCCCGGCGGCTGTACCACCGTCTCGGTGTCGACGTAGCTGGGTGAGACGAGCCCGAGCTGCCCAGCGCTGTTGTCGCCGTTGCACGCGATCGATCCATCGTCGTACACGGCGCAAAGCGTGCTCGAGTAGGCGTTGCCCGCGAGCGCGAGCACGTTGTGCGCGGTGAAGATCTGCGTCGTGGTGACGGGCGGGGGCATCGCCGGATCCGGCGGGAAGCCGAGGCCGCCGGACACGGCGCACCACGCGGCGCCCGCGCCGTCGAGCCAGCAGTAGCGCGAGGTCCCGGGCATCACGCCGGGCGCCGTGTACTGGTCGTTGCCGGTCACGTCGACCACGTCGCCGGGCTGGCCGAACAGGATGGGGCTGACCGGGAAGGTGAAGCGCCCTCCGTCGGCCACGACCTGCGCGCTGCTGCGCACGTTGGCGACGCGGAAGACGCTGGGCTCGTCGACCTGCGCTGCGCCGAGCGTATCGACCCAGAGGCGCGACCCGCTCGAGGCCACGCTCACGGGCGTTGCCGCAAACAGGCGACCCGCGCAATGAGCACCGTGGTTCTTCGTCAGGGCGCAGAGCTGATCCCACGTGCCCGTGGCGATGGCGACGACGTCGTTGAGCTGCCCGAATTGGACGAATCCAGCGCTCGGCCCCGTCGCGCCGGTGCCGAATTGGCCCCAGTCATTGCCATTGCCCATGCAAGAGGCTTTGCCGTTCTTGGTCCGCACGCAGACGGCATTGTGATCCTCGCTGTTGAACGTGGCGGAGACGAGGATCTGCTCGACCTTGTCGATGCCGTCGACCTTGGTGAAGGCGGGGCCGAAGTCATGTGTGTAAATGCGGCCCGCGCAGCGTAGGTCGCCGTTTGCCGCGGCGTAGCAAACGGCTTGGTCGCCGACGCCGATGGCAATCTGCGCGTCGCAAGGCTGGCCCGTGCCGTCGAGGAATGCTGTCTGCACGCCCTGCCACATGAAGCGCGTCGCGTCGGGCGCCACGGGCAACGCCGCCCGATGGTGGCGGCTTCGACGGAGCTCGAGCTGCGTGGTGGGTGTCTGCTCGCCGTCGTCGCTGGTGGGCGTCTGCTCGCCGCCGCCGGTGCTCAGATCGGCACACCCGGAAAGAGCGCCGAGAACGCCCGTCAGGGCGGCACATGTCATCACGATGCGCATGGTTGGACCTCCGTAACCCCAGTTGGGGGGTCGCCCCTCATGCGTTGCATGGAAACGTGTGCGCGTTCAGGGGGCGACCTTCTTCGCGCTGGTCTTTTCGTGCTCATGCCGCCCCCTCGCGCCCACCCCGCAATTCGCGGTTCGTGCGGCGGACGATGATCGCGAGGCCGTGATGACCGACGTGATCGCCGTCGCTGACAAGCGCTTCCATCGTGTGCGGGCCGTGCGACACGGGCGTTGTCTTGCTTCGTTGGAGAGCGTGTCTGTTCCAAAGGGGACACGCTCTCGCCGGTACTACCCGAGTCGATTCCTCACTTCAGATTCGATATCAGCATGACGACGGCGGCCCGCGTGTCGGCGAGGATGTCGGCATCGCTGGTGATGGCGGTTGGTGATCACGAGGGCAGATCGGACGGAGGTGCGGCGCGGCCCGCGCGGGCCGCCGCGACGAGGTGCACGAGCAGCGAGGCCGCTCCCCACGTGAGGCCGACGACGACGCCGCCGTCCACGATGCCGCGCCACGGCTGCTGCAGGTGGCGCACGACGGCGACGACGGCGGTGAGCCCGAGCACCAGGAGCCACGCGGTGGTGAGCCCGCGCCGGTTCGCGTGAAGGAGCGACATCACGAAGAACGGCGCGAGCACGACGTGCACGACGGACGGGCGCGGTCGCGTGGCGAGGTGGAACGCGCGGCTCACCACGCGCGGCGAGAACCGTTTGTGAAAGCCGCGGTACCCTTCCATGTACGCGTTCGTCACGACCCAGGCCGCGTAGAGGACCGCTTGTCCGAACGACAAGGGCCCGAACACGAGGGGCTCCAGCGCGAACGGCGTGAGCTTGAAGAGCGCCTGCGCGAGGAGCGCGAGCACGCCGCCCACCCCCCAGATCACGATCGCCCAGCGCGCACCGAGATCCCGCAGGTGGATGGCATCGGGGGGCGAATCGGCGGCAGTGGTCACCGCCGCTTCCTAGCGTGGGAACGTGCCCCAGCCAAGGCTCGTACCCGATCGATCACCGGCTCGTCGAAGAGGGCGGCGATCCCGGCCCCGAGCAGGGCCCGAGATCGATGGCGAACGGATCGCGAGCGCGCGAGGGAGCTTCGGAAGCGTCGATTGAAAACGCGCGTAGGGAGGTCGCCTCGTCCATTCCATCTCCCGTCTGCGCATCACGACGCTGCTCTCGGCGTGACGAACGCTTCGTGATCGTTCTCGAGATCGTTTGACCGGCACCGGGGCTGGCCCCACAAACGTTCTCCGCATGCCGTATCGGGATCCTCTGTTCTCTCTCCGCGTTCCCGCGCACGTGGCGGATCTCCACGGCCCGAGCCCCGCCGGTGGGAGCCCTCTCCTCGCGCTCGCCGTCGGCGCGGTCGTCTCCATCGCGTCGGCCCACGGGACCGGGAGCTTGCAGGCCGGCCTCGGTGTCGGGTTCGCGGCCATCTTTCTCTTCTTTCGGCTCGATCGCGGCACACGGCGCTTTCGCCTGGCGATGTGCGCGGAGCACGTGCGCCTCCAGAGCCTCGTTTTCGGCTTCCTCCCACTGCCGGCGCGGCGCATCCCGCTCGCGTGGAGCGTGGGGCGTGACGAGGACGCGTATGGCTTTCCCCACGGAGGCGTCGTCTTCGCGACGCCTCCGTGGATGGGTGGAGCCGACATGATCACGTTCGGCCCCGTGGACGACGCGGAGGCCGATGCCTTGGTCGTCGAGATCTCGGCCCGCTTGAACGAAGCGCGCCGCGTGCTCTCGGCGAGCGACACGGAGCGTGAGCTGCGCCCATCGTCCGGCGATCTCCATTCCATCTTCGGCGCGCTCGATCCCGCGTCCATCGTTCGCAATTCGTGGGGGCGCGTGGTCCGCGCGGTGCTGCGCGCGGATGCCGAGCTCGAGGGCATTCGACTGGGCCGCGGCAGCACCGTTCATCTGAGCCGCACCGACGTGTGGCTCCCGCCCGGCGCGCCCGATCGCATCGTTCGCGCCGAGCTCGCGTCGCGCACCCGCGTCGCGGCCTTGGGGCGGACGGTGCAAGCAGGCGCGACGCTGCTGTGGGACGAGCGCCGCATGCTCGTGCGGATCCTGCGCGGCTTCGACGGCGAGGTGGATGTCGGTGGCCTCCGCGTCGATGGCCGTGAGGACATCACCTTCGACACACGCGGCCGGCTCGCGTCGTTCACCACGGCCGCACCGATGCGCTTCGAAACGCTCGATTTGCCGAGCGGGACGCACATCGCCGCCCGCGCGTGGGCGCTCGTGCTCTCGCTCCCCGACGGCGAAGGGAGCCGCGCCACGCTCGTCTTCCCGCGCACCTGGTCCGGCAGGCGCGCCGATTTGCAAACCCTTCTCCGCAATCCGCGGCGTTACCTCGAGCCGCGTGGCACCCGCCGCGGGAAAGACCAACAGCCCACACCGACGCGCCTGTGGCGCGCGTGAACGCCACCTCGGCCACGAGGATGAGGCGCGCACGGCGATGACGTGCGCAGCTCGCGCGCGGTCGTGAAGACCTTCCCGCCCTTCTCGACGAGATAGCCAATCTGCGCACCCGTGTGTGTGCGGTCGTCAAAGGCCCTTTCAGCGAACGCACACGAAGCGCGATGATTGCTCAATCCGTGCAGGTCCAGTGCTCCACGCGCGGCCGGCGCTCCGCGCTTTCGGCGCGACCGGCGAGGCACGGCCATTGCGACATCGCCCTTTGGACACTCTGGGGGGCATGGAGGAGCACATGAAGATCAAGTCGAAGATCAAGGCGGGCGACGTGTGGCCGCAGCACAACGAGACGCTCGTCCGCGCCAAGCGCGTTCGCATCCAGAGCGGCGCCAAGGCGGGTTACGTGTGGCCGCAGCACAACGAGACGCTCGTCCGCGCCAAGCGGGTTCGCATGCAGAGCGGCGTGCAGGCCGGCATCATCTGGCCACAGCACAACGAGACGCTCGTTCGCGCCAAGCATGTTCGCATCCAGAGCGGCGTCAAAGCCGGTGACATCCGGACACAACACAACGAGACGCTCGTGCGCGCCAAGCGCGTTCGCATCCAGAGCGGCGTGAAGGCCGGTAAGGTCTGGCCGCAGCACAACGAGACGCTCGTCCGCGCGCGCTGACGCGGATCGCGGGGCGGTGGGCATCGTGACGATGAAGGGCATGCCCATCGCGCACGCGCGCTGAAGCGATCTCGGCGGCGGCCGTCGCGCGGGCGGCGGTCGCCGTCGAGGTCACCCCGTCTGGAGGGGTGATGCGCGCCGCTCGGCGAAATAGGCACCCGGTGACACGCCCGTCTCCTTGCGAAACGCGACCACGAACGCGCTCGGGCTCTCGTAGCCCACGCGATCGGCCGTGACCGCGATCGACAGCCCGGCGGCCAAGTGGACGAGCGCCGCGCGGATGCGGATGCGCGTGCGCCAGTGGCCGAAGGTGAGCCCCGTCTCGGCGAGGAACAGGCGCGCCAGCGTGCGCGCGCTCGCGCCCGCGCTCTTGCCGAAGGCGGCCAGATCGCGCGGATCGGCCGGGTTCTTCGAGAGCGCGTCGGCGACGTTGCGCGCGCGCGTATCGGTGGGGAAGGTGACGAGGATCTCCGTGCTCGCGAGCGGCGTGAGGACGTCGAGCACGAGGGCCTGCGCGTGCGCGCGTGCTTGCTTGGGGAGATCGTCGCGCGACAGATAGATGAGCAGCTCCCGCAGGAGCGGAGGCGCCGCCATCACGGTCACCGCCTCCCACGTTGCGGGACACGCGCTTCGGCGGAAATAGGCGCTGTGCATCGTCGCCGGGCTCGAGGCCTCGGCGGCGTGGAGCACCCCCGCGGGGATCCAGAGCGCCCGTGTCGTCGGCAAGATCCACGTCTTGTCCCCCACGCTGACGGCGAGCGTCCCGTGCTCCGCCCAGGCGAGCTGGTGGGCCCCGTGCCGGTGCCAATCGAAGCGGTGGCCAAAGGCCATCGCGAAGCGGCCGACGGCGACGGCGCCGAAGCCGTCCGGCAGATCGAACGTCGGATGTCCGTTCAGCGACACGGATTGTCACGATAGAGAATGGCAGTCACGCCAGCAAGGTGCCTATGTTCGAGGTGCGATGAGGGCTCGTCGCGGGAGGTCTCGATGAATCGGGTTCACCAATGGATTTGTTCTTCCGAACGCTGGGCGCGCGTGGTCTCGGGCGTTTACCTGCCTTGGGCGCTCGCCGGCGTGGAGCTCGGCGATGACGTCCTCGAGGTCGGGCCGGGGTACGGCGCCACCACCCGCGTGCTCGTCGAGCGCGCTCGTTCCCTGACGGCCGTGGAGATCGACGAAGCGCTGGCCCAAAGGCTCGATCGCGCGCTCGGCCATCGCGCGCGCATCGTGCACGGCGACGGCACGAAGATGTCCTTCGACACCGCGTCGTTCGACACCGTGACTTGCTTCACGATGCTTCACCACGTCCCGTCCCCCACGCTTCAAGATCGGCTCTTCGCCGAGGCCTTTCGTGTCTTGAAAGGCGGAGGCATCTTCGCCGGCGCCGACAGCCTGCCGGGCCTGGTATTCAGCCTCTTGCACATCCACGACACCATGGTCCTCGTCGACCCCAAGGCGCTCCCCCGCCGGCTCGAAGCGGTCGGCTTCCACGACGTGGAGGTCACGACGCAGCCGGGGCAAGCGTTCAAGTTCCGAGCACGAAAGCCGAGCTGACTCCCGAGGCTCCGGCCCCCGCGGCGCGAGACCCCGAGTCGTTCGCGGGAGGTCACTGCGATCTCCCCTCCCTGCGCTTCACGATCTCGCGGACGATGAAGAGGCCGAGACCGAGGTGCGTTGTCGAGCTCTTCGGCGCCTCGGCTTCCGACTGGACGAGGAGCCGGAGCGCTCCCCGGCTCAATGTAGAGTGGCGGTGTTCGCCGGCTCGGCGCGGGTGATGTGGAGTCTCTCGATCGTATCGAGAGACTCCACCATCGTTTGCGGGCCGCTCCTTGGGAGAGGAACGAGACGAGGGAGCGGCCCCAGCGCCTCAGGAGGCTACTTGTTCTTGGAGGTCCGCCGCCCATTGGGCATGGGCTCGACCTGTTCGTAGAGCTCCGCCGCCCATTCGGCGTGTGCGCTCGCCGAGGGATGGAGGCCGTCGGGGGCGAGCATCCTCGCCTCTGCCTGCTTGTGCATGAGGGGATAGAGGTCCACGTAACGCGCGCCGACGGCGCGTGCCTCGTCGCGCAGGATGGTGTTGAAGGCGAGGATGGCCGTGCCGATCTTCCGCGGATCTCCGAGCGAAGCGGCGCTCGGAGAGAGAGACCACTCGGGCTGCGGGAGCGTCACGATCCGATTGGGCGCGACGCCGGCATCGATGATGGCGCGGAGGATCTCCCGCACGTGGGCTCGATAGACGTCCGCGCTCCAGCCACGCACGTAGTCGTTGGCGCCCACCGCGAGCGTCACCAACGTGGGCCGAAACGCGGCCACCTCCGGGAGCTCCGCCTGTTGCAGGTCCTCGGTGGTGTAGCCGTTGACCGCCAGGTTCTTGAGCGTCACTTGGCGGCTGGGCGTGCGCCAGAGCGCGGCGAGACGCGCGGGGAACGCGTCGGCCGGCCCGTTCCCCGTCCCTGCCGTGAACGAGTCGCCGAGCGCCAGATAGCGGATCTCCTCGACCCCGCGCGCGGGTGCGGCCTCCTCGGTGGCGCTGGTGAGCGTGATCTTCCCGTAGCGCACCAGATCGAAGATCTGCTGGGCGACGGTCTTCTCCACCCGGAGCGGCTTGACCCCGAAGCTCTTGGCCACCGCGTCCTGCTCGAACAAGAAGCGGTGCAACACGTCGGCCGGATACTCCTCGAGCGGCAGCCCGAACGCTCCGTGTGGCTTGGCGTCGAGCGCCAGCGCGTGGTGCGCCCGCGCGCCGGCGCCGCGGACCTTGTGGCACGTGACGCACCCTTGTTCGCCGATCACCGCCTCACGCAGCCCGCCGGTGAGCGAGCGCAGCGGCGCGAGCGGATCGTCCTTCACCCAGTGAAAGCTCGTCGCATCGAGCCCAAAAGGCGCGTACGTCTTGTTCCGCAAGGCCGCGGGCAGCGGCGTGCGGAAGTGCATGAACGCGCCGATCGGCCGAATCATCGTCGGCAGTTGCTCGTCGCTCTTGATCCAGGAATAGGCGAGCTTCATCCGGTAGAACGTGAAGAGGCGGTTGAGGTTGTCCTCGTCGTCGAGCCCGACAACGATGACGGGCTGCGTCTTCTTCAGCATCTCGCGCGAGAAGTACTGTTGCTCGCCCCGAAGGTTCGAGACGACCAGCCAGTCCCCTTCGCCGACGTCGGACGCCGGCCGTTTGGCCAGGTAGTCGAGCAGATTGATGGCCTGATAGGTTTTGCCGGCGTAGGGGTAGAGCGTGGACTTCTCTTCGCCGAAGAAGTTCAACAGCGTGTCACGCAGCGGGGCGTCGACCGGGTACGTGGTGATGGCCTCAGCATCCTTGCGGAACGCCGACAGGTCGACCGGCGGCTGCGCACCCCAGCGGCGGAGCACGCCGAAGGGGTTGTCGATGGAGAGCTCCTTGATGCCCGAGGCGACGAAGGTGAACACCAGCTCGCCGACTTCGTTTCCCTTTCCGTTCCAGTGCAGGATGTTGTGCGCGTCGCGCTTCGGAATGGTGAAGTTGTCGACGTCGCGCGCGCCCGCATCCCGGAGCGCGCGCGCGAAGGGGCGCGCGAGATGCGGCCAGCCGGCTTCGTCATCCCCGCCGAACAGCATCAAGAACGGTGGTGCATCGGGCCGCACGTACGTGATGGGCGAGGACTCCCTGCGGTCTTCGACCGAGCGCGCGAAGAACGCCGCATCGGGGTGCTTTTCGAGCGCCGCCTCGTCGAGGTCGTAGGTGCCACGCAAGGTGATGACACCATCGATGCGCTTGGGATCCATGCCGGCCCCCTCGAGGAGCCGCCGATCGAGCGTGAGGATGGACGCCATCGTCGCGCCGACGCCGCGACCCATGAGGATCAGGCGCGTCGGGTTGCGCTCGCTGGTCATCTCCTTCAAGAGCCCAGCGACTTCCGTCGCGCATGCGCGCAGCGTGTAGCCATCACGGATGTTGAACGAGACGGCCGCGGTCGAGACCCCTTTGCGCTGTAGGGCGTCGCCGACGTTCGCGGCGAACGCGAGCCGCTCGTCGGGCTGCGAGGGGTCGTTTCCCTGCAGGAGAACGACCAGCGGAGCGCGCTTGCTCGCGTGCGGCGGCGCGTAGAGATCGACGCTGACGTTCAGCCGCTCGGGCCCCCGCCGCTGCAACCAGGCATACGTCACCGTGGCGACGGAGCCAGCTGCGCGCGGCCAGACGAGGTGCGTGCCGAGGACGAGGATCACTGCGCCGAGCCCGAGGCTCACCCAGTGTCGTGTTCGGTTACCCATCATCGCCCCTCTCTTGTGTTCGATACCGAGCACGGCAAGCAGAGCATCGCCGGTCGCTTCACGACGATTCGCGGCCTGCTGGAAGCACATCCGCCCTCCTGGTCAATGCCTGCTCGACTCCGTTGCTCTCGATCTTTTATGTCGATGTCTGGTGCCGAATCACCGCCGCGGACACGCGACGTCGCCGCCCCGCACGACGCGATCATCGTCCTAGGCTGTCTCGACGACGACGCTTCGTCCGCGTGCCGGAAGAAGCGCACGGACATCGCTGCCCGCGAGCGGGGTTCGACGATCGTTTCATCACCGTCGGAGGCGCGGCGCACGGCTCCGCGTCGAGGCCTTCACGCTTTGCGATGTCGTGTTTCAGCGCGGTGCGAGCGCATACGACACCGACGACGAGGCGCGACGAGAACGTCTAGAGTCCAATGCGATCATGGGCGGGCGCGGCTAGACTGATGCGCTCGCGGTCTCCGACGATCTGGGCGGCTGTATGCTCGTCAGGCTGTGACGAAAACGGCTGTGTGGAGATCGGCTGAATCACCGTCCGCGATTCCACCTCTCCGGCGGAGATGCGGTGTTTGCCGGCCATGATGCGATTCGTTCATACACCACACGCGGTGTCGGAATGCGGAGCGCCAGCAGGTCGACGCTCCCACCAAGCTCGCGTGCATCAAACTGCCTTTGCGCAAAGCGCGCAAAGGCAAGGCGGGCTTACCGCCTCGAGCGTACGCTCAGGCCGGTGGGAGCATCGATGGGTTGCCGCGGATCGAGGGCGGAGACTCGCCGTCTCTCGCGTGGGCGGTGATGTGTCCTCGTACGGAGATCCGTTCGCCGTGCGCAGTGATGTGTCCTCGTACGGAGATCGACTCGGGGGCGAACGGAACGGCAGCGCTTGGGTATCGTGCGGTCGCAGATCGTGGATTTTCGCGGAAATCCAAGCTCGTCCGCTCGTCCATCGCAGACGAGCCGCAAGCGCTGCCGTAGCGCTAAGCACAGAGAGTCGAGATCACCAGCAGCCGCCGAAGCCGCCCCAGCCGCCGAAGCCGCAGCCGCAGCCGCCGAAGCCGCCCCAGCCGCCGAAGCCGCAGCCGCCGAAGCCGAAGCCGCCCCAGCCGCAGCCGCAGCCGCCCCAGCCGCCGAAGCCGCCCCAGCCGCCCCAGCCCCAGCCGCCGAAGCCGCCCCAGCGGCCCCAGCCCCAGCCGCCCCAATGGCCCCAATGGCCCCAGAAGCCTTGATCGGCCTCGCCGGTCTTCTCGGGCTCCTGGTTGTCCGTCACGCTCACCAGCTCTTCTTGCCCATCCGTGATCTCGTCGGCGTCGGTGGACTCCGACATGCAGCCGACGTTCACGATAGAGGTCGTCAGGGCGAGCGCGGCGAGCGCGGCGAGCATCTTCGAATTCATTGAATCATTCCCTTGGTTGATATCGTGTCGTTGGCCACGAGCTCCGAGCGACACGCTCTTCGCCGCGTGGCTCCCCGGAGCCTAAGCAGGGTTCGGACCGACCGGCCGTGCCACGCCGCGGGTCGGTGACAGTTGTGACAACACGGGATGTTGCGCTCATCGCCTCTCGTTCAAAGGCCTCTTCGCGGCGCGCCGCGCGGAGAGTCGCGAACGTGTTGGAGCGCATGACGATTGCGACGCGGAAGAAGAGCGAGCGCGAGGACACCGCTCTTTGGAGATCGGGCGAGTATGATCTGCTCGGCGCGTTCGCGACGTGCGCTGCGGGCGAACGCCATCTCGCGCTCCGTCCCGCGCACCGCGCGCGCTCCCTTCACGGACGGAGCGCGCGCGAAGACGGATGCGATGCGCTCCTATCGAAGCGGCTTCGCCGCTCACTGGACCGACGATCATGAGCGCACCGCTCGGCTGTCGGCGTCGCTTCCGATGGAGCAACCTCACCGTCGCATGCAACGTATCGACTTTGGAGAGCTCCTCACGAGCGCGGGCGCCAATGACGCCTTCCTCACCGAGCTCGATGCGGGCGACTCACCTCTACGAAGCAAGCATGTCGACGTAGGATTCAACCACCTTGCGACAGCGGGCGTGTGACCGCCACGCTGCCTCCGCGGGGCACTCCATCGAGCGCGGTTCGCGAAGCCCCGAGCGCATACGCCACGACGGCTCTGCCTCGTGTGCCGGCGCCAAGCCTGCTGTGGCCAAGGGGCATGTGGTGAGACTGCGTTCCAACCCTCGACCCTTGCAGGAGGGCGTTCGTGGCTCCAGGAGCACCTTGGAGCGAGCCATGCAGTCGGTCAGGCATCCGCAGAGATCCGCTCCGCCGGTGCGGCGAGGCACGCATCCACGAATCGCGAAAGGGGCACCCGTGGCTCGAAGGACCAAGACGTCGGCGCACGCGAAAACGAGGCTCTCCACCGTATCGAGGGACTCCACCACCATCGCTGGAGAGCCGCTCTCCTATCTCTCCACGCCCACGCCGGAGATCTCGTCATCCATCCTGACGATCGCGCCCGGCGCCTCGACGGCGTGGATGACGCACCCCGTGCCCACCTACATTTACGTGCTCGAAGGGACGCTCACCGTGGTGTTCGCCGAGGGGCCGCCCCGGGAGTTCGGCGCCGGCCAGGCCTTCCTGCAAACGCAAACGAAATGGCATCACGGCCGAAACGAGGGGAAGGACGTGGTGCGGTTCCTCGCCGTCTCTTGCGGGGCGAGAGGCGTCCCGATCATTCTCCATCCTCCCGTCGGAGCATGACGATCGACCTCGGTTTGCGGCCGCTCGAGCCCGCGTCGGTCAGTCGCCTGGTGGCTGCTTCTTGCTCTCTTCGATGACGAGCTCGAAGCACATGTCGATGCAGACGTCGCAAATCACGCTCGTGGGCTCGCCTTCACACGGGCAGCCGCTCACGAAGTGACGTGCCTCGGTCGTGTCGCAGAAGTTGCACGTGGCGCCGCCACGGAGATCACCGACGCGCTCCCCGTCGGGCCCCTGCGGGCAGTCCTCCTCCAAGATGTCGAGCGCGAGGCCGATGCACTCGTTGCAGATGGATCGATCGGGGCCGGCGATCAGCTTGCGGACCTCGCGCTGCGTCTTGGGGCAGAAGGCGCAGACGTGAGCGCCGCGGGCGCGCGCCTCTTGCCGCGCGCGCCGGTCTTCGGGGAGCATGAGCCGCTTGCGCTCTTCCTTGGCGGCGCGGAGGTGCGCGTCGAGCTGCGCGTCGCTGGTGCGCGCGACGTGGGCTTCGAGCACCGGAATCGCCACCTCCAGCTCGCGGAGCGCGCCGTCGGTGTTGCCCATCGTGGCGAGCAGCGATGCGTGCTGGTACTGCGCGAGGGCCAGCTCGCCCGGATGAAGCGGCAGGCCCTCTTCGTCGAGGAGCTCGCGCTGCACGGCGAGTGACTCGTCGGCGCGGCGGAGCGCGGCGTCGTGACGCCCAGCCCTCTTCTCGGCGAGCATCGCATTGCCGAGGGCGCGGCCGAGGTCGACCGCGGCGCCCTGATCGGCGCGCGCCGCCCGGCGCAACAGCGAGACGGCGCGATCGTTCGCCGCGAGCGACTCGTCCCTGCGATCGAGCTTCTCGAGCGCGTTGGCGCGACCCATGAGCGCGTTGGCCAGCGTGCGCTCGTAGCGCGGCGTCGTGGCGGCGACGGGCTCGAGCACGGGGATGGCGCGATCGTACGAGGCGAGCGCCTCCGCGAATCGCCGCGAAAGCCAGTAGGCGTTGCCGGTGCTGAGGTGGAGCCTCCCGAGGAGCTCCGGCAGAGAGCCCACGGGCAAGCGCGCGTGGAGGACGAAGGCCGCGTCGTACACCTCCAGCGCCGCGTCGTAGTGGCCGAGCCGGAAGTGCGCGTAACCGAGGCGGCTCAGCATGTCGATCCATGCGCCGATGTCCTCGGAGGCGGCGTGGGGATCGTCGAAGAGCGCGCCCTCGTACAGCACGTCGGCCTGACGGAAGTCGTCGATGGCTTTGCTGGTCTCGTCCCGCGCGCTGCGGAGACGCGCCCGGCCGGCGAAGGCGCCCGCCACATCGAGCGGGCGCTCGGCGTCGAAGCCGTCGAGGCGCGAGAGGGCGCAGTCGTAGCGGTTCTCGGCGGCGTCGAGATCTCCCTCGTCTTCGAGCATCTTGCCCTCGCGCACGAGCAGGGCACCGAGCTCGCCCGCGAGATCCTCGCGGCCCTCGCGATCGACGAGCGCTTCGAGGCGATCGATGCGCGCGCCGAGATCGTTCTTCTCTTCGTCGTTCTCGCTCATGGTTTCGGTCGAGGAAACGGCGCGAGACTACCATTCTCGGTGGCGCTTTGCTGCTCGGAGGCGAAGCGCGCGCCCTCGAAAGCGCCCGCGCCCTCACAGCCCGAGGTCGCCGAGCCCCGGGTGCTCATCGGGCCTTCGGCCCAGCGGCCAACGGTATTTGCGGTCGGCCTCCGGGATCGGAAGGTCGTTGATGCTGGCGTATCGTTTGGCCATCAAGCCGTGATCGTCGAATTGCCAGTTCTCGTTGCCGTAGGATCGATACCAATTGCCGCTGTCGTCGTGCCATTCGTAGGCGAAGCGCACCGCGATGTGGGCGCCGTCGAAGGACCAGAGCTCTTTGATGAGGCGATAGTCGAGCTCCTTGTTCCACTTGCGGGTGAGGAAGGCGATGATCTCGTCACGGCCGTGAAGGAACTCGGCGCGATTGCGCCAAAAGCTGTCGAGCGTGTATGCCGGTGCCACGAGCGCGGGATTGCGCGTGTTCCAGGCGTCCTCGGCCATTCGCACCTTCTGGACGGCGGTCTCGCGGGTGAAGGGCGGAAGCGGCGGGCGAGCTTGCTTGTCGGCCATGATGATCCCCCAGCCGACCCATCGAGAACGGACACGACCGTTGGATGAATCGGGGCGCGGAATATGAGACCTGTGCCCCATCGAGCAAGCATGGGGCCGCGAGCATGCGCCGAGATGCGGTGTCGGCTGCTCGGCCGTGTCACGGCGCGATGGCCCGGCCACTGCGATACGCGATGCGACGAGGCCGACGCCGTCCTATCACTCGATGCGACGCGAGACGCACTTCCCCGCCTCGCACCGCGGCGCCTCGATGTGGAAGCGCGGCTGACAATCGTAGTTCCCCACCACCCCCGTGTAGCCTTTGCAGTCGAGGCCCGAGTAGCGCGGGGCGTGCTCCCTGCGGACGCCGATGCAGCGGAGGTTGCTGCAATCGGCGAGGACCGCGTCGCAGTCTCCATCGGCGGCGCAGCGCTGGTGCGCGGGGTCGACCGGACGCTTGCCCCGCATGTCCTCGATGACCGCGGCCGAGGGAGCCGGCGAGGCCGGCGCGATCGAGGTGGCGGCCAACGCAGCCGGCGGAGCGCCCGGGCTCGGCGCCGGCTCGCGGCAAGCCGAGAGCAGCCCGATCGGGGAAATGGCGAGGAGCGCGAGGGCCTTGATGACGGGGCTCGAGCGGAGGCTCATGCCGCCATGTGCCCGCGAGAGGCCCGGATGTGACAGCCGCCTTCGCTCGGTGAGCGGGATCGGAATCGGCATCAGGAGCCTCCACGCGCGAGCAGCGCCTCGGGCCGGTCGAGGTTCTGCTCGTTGGCGGTTTCGCTGCGGGCGGGAGCGCGACGCCCGCCTCTCAGCGGCGTAGACTGGCGCCCATGATGCCCTCGCAGCTCCGCGCAGCCGTGATGGTCGCGGCCGCGGTCACGATGCTCGCGGCTTGTGGCGACGCCACGAGCGACGGCGCTGTAGGGGCTCGCGCGGCGGCGCCTCCCGAGGTCTCTGCCATGCCCCCTCTCCCGAGCAGCGCGTCCGTGCCGGCCGGTCTCACGCCCGCTGAATCCGCCTGGGTGAGGCGGCTCGTGGCCGTGCTGCCTCCTGGTTGGGCCATCACACACGCCGCGCGCGGCGTGGTGCCCGATGAGTGGATCAGCGAGAGCGCCGCAGGCTTCCATGTCGAGGGCCGAAGCGGCGCCGACGTATTCCGGATTTGGTTTCTGCCCCGTGATTGGATCGGTATCCGCAAACCCGATCCGAGCAGGCGCCGTCCCAACTACTGGGATGGCATCCTGGCCAATCACGAGGTCACGACGATCACGGTGTCCACCGAGCGCACGATCCCCGAAGCGATCCGCGCCATGGGCCTCTCGACGCCCTCCATCGTCAACGGCGGTTGGCCGGAGGACGAGCGCATCTTTCAAGGCCGCTTCGATGTGGCCGAGGCCGCGGCGCTGCGTCTCGTCAGCGCCCACTGCCCTGATCGCGCATCGAAGGACGAAGCGGCCTATTCGCTGATCGTGCTCGGCATCCCAGCGGGCAGCGTGTTTCGCCGGGCGGCGCTCGAGGGGAGCGGTGACGCGCAGTCGTTTGCCATCTCTGCCCTCTCGTACTTTCCGGGGCAGAGCAGCGTATCCACCATCACCGCTCTGCTCAGCGACAAGGCCACGCCGGATGGCGCACGCGGCTATGCGGCCCAGGCTGCCGAGAACCTCGCCTCCCATGCGCTCGGGCCGCCGCTCCTGACCGCCCTCGGCTTGGCCGAGAGCGGCGATACACGCACCAAGATCATTCGCGCAATCACCCGCCTTCGTCATGCGCCCGCGGCGCCCGCCGTGCTCGCGGCCTTGGAGGCGACCGACAATCCCCATTCCAAAGTCGATTACGCAACGAGCCTCGCGGCGATGCGCTATGCGCCTGCGGCCGGAGCGATTCGCAAGCTCGCGGAGAAGGCATTGGCCGTGGGGAAATACAACCTCACGAAGGAGAACGAGGAGGACCTTCGCCGGAGAGCGCAGCTTGCTTTGAAGGTGCTCACCGGCGACTGGGGTGCTCCTTCGGGCGGCGTGCGCTTCTCGTTGGAGGGGCCGAAGAGCGCAGAGCTCGGCGCGCCGATGGAGGTGATGCTCTACGTCGAGAACGTCAGCGACGAGGTCCAAGACTTCTTCCGGTCGATCTCCGGGCGGATCTTCATCAATGATGTGCCGCACGACCGGCGGATGCTCCCCACCAACGGGATGACCTCCCTCCATCCCAATGCCGTCTGGAAGAGCGCCGAGAACGTGGGGGTATTCATCAAGGCCCCAGGGACCTATCGAGTCCGGTACGAGAATGGCGCGGCGAGCTCGAACACGATCACCGTCGTGGTGAGCCGACCGGCCGCCAAGCCCTGACGTCATCTCAGCAAGGTTGGCTCGCGGGCACTCACGCCGGCAGCGACACGCGTGGGACCGGCGGATCCAAGTCCCTCGCTCGCTTCGAGAACGCGTCGGGGGTGAGCCCGACGAGGTCGCGGAAGTCGGTGATGAGATGGGCTTGATCGTAGTAGCCCGCGTCCATGGCGACGCGCGCCCAGTCACCCGCGGTCGCCGCCATCCGCACCGCGCGCTGGAGGCGAGCGGATCGCGCGAAGTGTTTCGGTCCGATGCCGATGTTCTCCGCGAACGCGCGGCGGAGGTGCCGAGCCGTGACACCGAGCCGAGCCGCCACGCTTTCGATCCGGACCTCTTCGGCTTCCATCAAGCTGACCGCGCGGCGCGCGAGCGGCGCCGAGGTGGGCTCGAACGTCTTGCGGACACGGTCGGCGAACGCGCGCGCGAGCCGATGGAGCATCTCCGGCACACTCTTCGCGCCGAGGAGCTCGAGCACGAGATCGCGGCCCGGGCGGCCCCAGAGGTCTTCGAGCATGACGAATTCGTCGGTCAGCTCGTTCGCGGCAACGCCGAGCAGCGGTGTCGACCAGCCCGGCTTGAACTGGATCCTCACGGCCTGCACGAAGCCGCTCGCGTCCTTGAGCAATGCCCGGGTTCGCGGCCCCACGACGGTCACGTCGCCGCGGTGACCTTCCTCGATGACGCGGACGACGAGGCTCGTTCTGCCGTCGGGGAGCCGATCGACGCGACGTGCGCGACCACCGATGGGCGCGACGGCGCGAACGCTCTCGACGAAGCGGGAGAGGGGGAGGCTCGAGACAGGCTCGATCGTTTGCGGCACCTCATCGTTCTCGCGCGTCCGGGCGCGTCGCACAAGCCACCGACGGAGCCAGCGTGAAAATGTCCGGTCCTTCCAATCGGTGAGCCTCGGGGGGCTTACGAACGGTGGCATGCACCACAAGCAGCACTCCATCACCAGCGGATTCACTGCAGCCTCGACCACGGACGACGTCCTCGCGGGCATCGATCTCGCCGGCAAGAACGTCGTCGTCACCGGCGGGCACGCCGGGCTCGGTCTCGAGGTGACGCGCGCGCTCGCCAAGGCCGGCGCGTTCGTCACCGTCGGCGCGCGCGATCCGGAGCGCGCGGCGCGCGCGGTCGCCGGCATCCAACGCGTCGAGGTCGGCCAACTGGATCTCCTCGACCCGAAGTCGATCGATGCCTTCACGACGAGGTGGCTCGACACGCAGCGTCCACTCCACATCCTCGTCAACAACGCTGCTGCTCTTCCTTCCAAGACGCGGGTTCAGGACGCGCGCGGCTATGAAGCGCAGTTTGCCACCAACCATCTCGGCCATTTCCAGCTCACGCTCGGTCTCTTGCCCGCGCTGCGCGCGGCGCATGGTGCGCGCGTCGTCAACGTGTCGTCCGGTGCGCAGCGCTTCGGCCAGATTCAGTGGGACGATCCGAACTTCTCCACCGGCTACGATTCTTCGCGCGCGTACGCGCAGTCCAAGAAGGCCAACGTGCTGTTCGCCGTCGAGTTGGATCACCGCTTTGCGAAGGACGGGATTCGCGGCTACGCGGTGCATCCCGGCGTCGTCGTCGGAACGACCTTGAACGGCTCGGCGGGGGCGGACGGGCTGCAGCGCATGGGGCTGATCGACGCAGCCGGTGCGCCGATCATCGATCCTGCGCGCGGCAAGAAGACGCTGCCGCAAGGCGCGAGCACGATCGTGTTCGCGGCGACGAGCCCGCTGCTCGCCGAGATCGGCGGTGTCTATCTGAAGGACAACGACGTCTCGCCGCTCGACGACGAGGCGAGGCCTCTCACCGCGGACAGCATCCCCGCCGACGTCGCGTCGAGCTCCATCGATCCGGAGGCCGCGCAGCGTCTCTGGGCGCTGAGCGAGCGGCTGCTGAAGGTGTGATCGAGAACCACCGGATCGACGCGGACCTGATTTACCCTCGTGCGCCTTGCTCGTCGCCGTCGATCGCTGCACCATCCGGCCTTTCGGAGGCACTGATGGCAAACAAGGCGAACGCGACCGTGCACTGCGACGACAAAGAGCGACGAGGTATCGTCGACGATGACGTCGCCAAGGAGCTGCAGAAGGCGGCCGGCGACTACGACCCTGAGATTCGGATCCTGGAGAACCGGCTCGCCGCCGCGCAGGCGGAAGTCGAGAAGGCACAGGCGGCGCTCGAGCGGGCGCAGGCGGACTTGGCGCGGTCCAAACACCTTTGGGTCAAGCTCGACGCGGACGGCAAAGCCATCCCGGTCACCTCTGTGTTCGCGGACTACCTCTATCGAAAGTTCGAGCACCAGTCCAACCGAGGCATGCTCGATTGATGCGAAGAGACGCGCATCAAACGTGGTTCGACGCGCGCGGTCCGAGAAAGGCGTAGCCCGTCACGAAGGCCATCGCATCGACGTCACCGTGCCCGCTGCTTGACATCACCTGTGCCTGGTGCGACTGCGCCGGACCATGCGTGTCGGCGTGAGCATGAGGAATGGATGAGCCCCTCGGAGCAAGACCTCTCGGTGGCGAATGCGCGTGAGGACAAGGCGCGGCGCCTGCGTCTGGCATCCATGATGGTCGGGATGCTGGTGGCGGTGGTGGCGCTCCTGGTTCAGGCGGTTACCGGCGGGTGGGCGCCGCTGCTCTTGTCGCTGGTCATCCTCGCCGGCGGGTACTTCGTGATGTGGCGTGCTGGGCTCCTCGCACGTGCACAGGCGATGCTTCAGATCGGCGCCATCCGCCGCGAGGGGCTCGCCGCGACGGCGCGGCTGAAAGCGGCGGACATCGACGGCGCGCGCCGCGCTTATGCGGAGCTCCTCCGGAAGGCTCGGCCGCTCGGGGCCTTTCACGCCGTGCACGTGCTGATGTACGGCATCACGTGCTTCCTCGAAGGCGATGCGAAGGAGGGGCTGCGCCTCACCACACGCGTGCTGGAGTCGGGGTGGCTCGATGTCCGCCCGACGCGGAAGGTCCGCGACGAGGCGGAGCAATGGCGGATCTTGATGCTGCTTCACCAGGGAGAGCTGGCCGCGGCGCGCGAGCGCGTCGAGGCTTCGCCGGGGGCCGATCTCCTCGTGGCGTCCGTCGCGGTCAGCGTGTTCGAGAAGCGGTGGAGCGAGGTCATCGAGCACGTGCAGAAGGCGCTCGGCAATCCGCGGACCGAAAAGGCGGCCCGTCCCACGCTCGCCGCGATGGGGATCTTCGCCGCGCGGAAGCTCGATCGCGCTGATGTCGTCGAGGAGCTGGGCAAGGTGCTCGCCGCCGAGCCGGTCGGCGCGCTCACCCGGAAGAATCCTTCGCTGAGCCCCTTCCTCGACACCTGATCCGCTCTGGATGGAGCCGGCGGAACACGCTCCGTTGCGGTTCCGCCGGACTGGTGTGGATCAGGAGACGTCAGGTGCAGCGTGGGATTGGGCAGCGGCTGCCAAGCTCTGGATGATATCGATCGCGGCACGATCGGTTTTGGCGAACCACTCGCCGGGCCGCTCGGCCAGCGTTCGAGCCTCGGCCTTCTTGTATCCCTTCATCGTGACGAGGTCGTTCGAGACCGCTCGCTCGATGCTATCCAACAGCGCTTGCGCCGCCGGCGCGACCGCGGCGGGCGGCAAGGCGGACGCATGTTTCTGCACGAACCGGACGATGGTTGAGAACGGGAAGGGATACGAGCTCTTCGGATACTTCGAGTCGAAGCGGTTTGCCAAGAGCGAGAGTCGCTCCAGGATGGCAACGAGCAACGCCTCGTCGACGGTCGCGCGTGTCCGCAGGAGTGCCTTGACCAACGGGCCCCAATGATGGTCATGGACGAATCGCACATCGGAGATGACGTTGACCTCCCATGTCGATGCCAGCTCAGGAGATCTCGCGAGGGCATCCAGGACGGCGAGAAGCACGCGGCGCCGCGCTCCCTCCGAAGCGCTCGTCAAGAGACGGCCCACCGGCGTCGCCGACGGCCCCTCCGCCGCACGATCGAAGTGAATCGCCTCGTGCAGATACACGATTGCCGCTCCCGTTGGGTGTCGCTCCAACGATCTTTCCTGCGCGAGGAAACGATCGGCAATCCTACGCACGCGCGCCTGCTCGGCGGCGATCACGCGTCGGCGTTCGGCGTCGTCGAGGGTGCTGCTCAGCTTGGACATGCGATGCGGTGCGGCGGGTCATAACCTGCCTACCCGAGCCGCTCAACATCTTGGGGAGAGCGACAGACTCGATTGCTTCGGGCGCCGCGCGGACGCGTGACGGCGATGGAGGGATGATGTCGCTCGGACGCTCGTGGGCTTGCGGACCGGGATCCATGGCGTGAGGCTGGGTGCGAGCGCGAAGGGCGGCGAGCACATGGCCAGCACGAGGCAACGGACGGCAGAGAAGGCGCGGAGCCGGCGCGTCTCCAACCCGGCGGCGAGCACGGTGCGCATCAAGCGGGCTTACGAGGAGCCGGACGCGAGCGACGGCTATCGGGTGCTCGTCGATCGGTTGTGGCCGCGGGGCGTGCAGAAGGACGCGCTCTCGCTCGATGCCTGGATGAAGGACATCGGACCGAGCGACGCGCTCCGTCGCTGGTTCGGCCACGACCCCGCTCGTTGGGACGATTTCGTGACGCGTTATCATGACGAGCTCCGTCGAGAGCCGGCCGCGGGGCTCGTGGCCGAGCTCGCCGCCCGGGCGTCGCACGGGCCCATCACGCTCGTGTACGGCGCCAAGGATGAGCTTCACAACCAAGCCGTCGTACTCCGCGACGTGATCGCGCGAAGAGCACGCCGACCTCGTGCGCCCGTGTCCGCGAGGAAGATCGCGAGCACGACGCGACGAACGGGGAAGCGGGCGAGGCCCACGCACCGCGCCGGCACACGCCCGCGCCCGTCGTGAGCTCGGCTCGAGGCCCCGTTGATCGCGTTGCCGCATGAGCCAGCGCCGGTGAAGCAGGCTCTCCCACCTCTGCGCAGGGATGGGTGCGGCGAGAAATCGTGCCAAACCTCCGTGCGGCTGGTTCCCAGCTCGGTGCGGCTGGCTCCCAGCTCGGTGCGGTTGGCTCCCAGCTCGGTGCGGTTGGTTCCCAGCTCGGTGCGGTTGGCTCCCAGCTCCGTGCGGTTGGCTCCCATCTCCGTGCGGCGACTTCCGAGGCACGGGAAGGTTCCTACGCTGTTTCGCGCGGTTGGCCCTCGGCTTCCGGCGGTCTGCTGCAAGCTGCGAGGCGTTGCTCTCTTGCTGCACGCGCTCGTGCCAAATGTAGGAGCTTCGGGCTCGCAGCCCTCCGCGGCTCGTTCCCAGCCGCGTGAGCCCGTGTCTCAGGGTGGGTGTGCATGGTCGCGGGCGATTGCCATCGTCACGAATCCGCGTGCCGCCGGGCCCGATGTGGCGGAGTCCGTGCAATTGCGCATCGCCAGTGTCAGCGACCGCGGCGCACGAACGCGATCTCGTCCGGATCGGGCACCCACGTGCTCATCATGTCGAGGAACGCGCGGACGTGCGGCGGAACGAGCTCGCGCTCGAGATGCACCATGGCGACGCGCACGTCGCTCCCGACGATGCGGTCCAGCACATGGACCAGATCGCCGCCGGCGAGCAGCCGCTCGATCGGCTGCTTCGGCAGGAGCGCGATCCCCCGGCCCGCGAGCGCGGCGTCCGTGAGGACCCTCGGGGAATTGCTGGTGAGGCTCGGCTCGACGTGCAGCTTGCCCCCGCTCCGCAACGGCCAGTGCGACTCGGGGAGCTCGCCCCGCTCGAAGCCGAGGAGCAGGCGATGCTTCTTCAGATCCCTTGCTGCGCGGGGCGTCCCCATGCGCGCGAGGTACGGCCGGGAGGCGACCGCGATGACCTCCGTCCGCATGAGCGTTCGCGCAACGAGACCGGGCTCGAGCCTCGTGCCGACGCGGAGCGCGACGTCGTAGCCGTCCTTCCGGAGATCGACGTAGCGCGCCGCGGCGTGCACGTGGAGGCGCACGTCTGGATACTTTCCGGCGAAGTCACAGAGCATCGCATTGAGCGTGGGCGATTCGAACGGCGGGATGGAGATGCGCACGTCGCCGCGGAGCGTGCTTCCCTGGACGATGCTCGCCTCCGCCTGCTGCACGGCATCGAGGACGATGCGCGCGTGGCGATAGAGCGTCTCGCCGGCGTCGGTGAGCGTGAGGCTGCGGGTCGTCCGTCGCAGGAGCCGTGCGCCGAGGCGTTCCTCCAGGCGAGCGAGCCGTCGGCTGATGGTGGCCCGCGGAACGCCGAGCTCCGCGGCGGCGCGGGAGAGCGACTTCGCGTCGACGGTGCGCGAGAACGCGAGGAGCTCGGAGGTCTCGAGGGGATCCGGCATGTGGATCGAATTGTAGCGAATGATGACCGATGTTGACGCATTGATACGAATCGCGTGGAGGCCAAGAATGAAGCCATCATGAACACGCGAACGATTGGCTACTGGGCAGCGACGGGTCTCGCGGTATTCGCCTTCGCGGCGGGAGGGGTGAGCGATCTCCTCCATGCGCCCCCGGTGATGGAGTCGCTGAATCAGCTCGGTTACCCGGCATACGTGGCGACGCTGCTCGGCCTCTGGAAGGTGCTTGGTGCGATCGCGATCGTGGCGCCGCGCTTCCCGCGCCTCAAGGAGTGGGCGTACGCGGGGATGTTCTTCGATCTCAGCGGCGCCGCGCTCTCTCACGCCATGAAGGGTGACCCCGCTGCCAGGGTGATCGTCCCGCTGTTTCTGCTGGCGATCGTGATGGTGTCGTGGCTGCTCCGCCCGGAGAGCCGCACGCTCGGCACCGTGCTGCCCGCGTCTGCGCCTGCGCGCCAGCTCGCGTGAGCGACTGGCTCTGGTCGGGCGTGGTGAGGTGTCGGTGAGCATCCCGTCCCGCACCTCGATGAGGTCGGATACATGACTTATGAGGAGAGTGTCAGTCGGCGAAGCGCCCTCCGTTGCTCGCCGTTTGGACCCAGCGCGGGTGTCGGCACGCTCGGACTACCGATGAGGTAGACATCATTGCCGGCTGCCAGCGCACGGCTCGACAGGCAAGCGAGGGAGTGATCCATCAAAGCCTCTTCGACGACGTCGTGATGGAGCGTCGTCGAAGAGCCGTCTCCAGAACACGCCATCAGGGAAAAGATGGTGAGGATTCCCCATCGGCGATGAATCGTGGGCACGGCGTTTCCGCGAGCATGGGGACCTGTCGGTCGAGGGCAAGCCATCGACACGCGCTTTGCGACGGGAGATGTCTTTGCGTGCCGTCGCCGGTGTCCCGCGAGCGGCACCGGCGAGGAACAGCGCGCCGGGGGACGGAGGAGCAAGGGCTTGGACCGCTTGGCCTGTCACGCGGGGGCAGCCGCCGGCGCCCAGCGGCCCCCGGAGATGCTGATGGATCGACTCGTGCACACGGGGCGGCGAGATCGATCTCGACCCCCCGAAGGCCACGCCCCATCCGCATGAACACTCCCTCGCTTCCCTCCGCCCCTCCGGGCCGCAAGTACGTGCTCTTCGTTTCGGTCCCGCTCGTCGGCCACATGAATCCGATCCTCCGGAAGGCGGAGGAGCTCGCGCGGCGTGGCTACGAGGTGGCGCTGGCCAGCACGAAGGAGGCGCGGAGCTACGTCGAGGGGTACTCGCGCGGGGTGCGGTTTCTCGAGCTCGGGTCGATGGGCTCGCTCCAGGCGGTCATCAAGGAGACCGAGCGGGAGGGCGCGGCGAATCCCGATTTCGGGAAGGGCTCCTCGAAGATGACGGAGAACCTGATCGCGCTCTGGCCGATCATGTACGACGGCCTGTGCGCCGCGGTGGCGAAGCGGCGGCCCGACGTGATGGTGGTCAACCTCGCGGCGTTCGCGGGCATGGACGTGGCGGAGCGGGAGGGGATCCCCATCGTCATCGACAACCCGTACCTGCTCGGCACGCTCCCGGACACGATCCTGCCGCCCGCCGACGATCTGCCGTTCCTCCTCTCGGGCAAGTCGATCCGCGACGTGGGTTTCGGCTACCGCGTCGCGGGGCCGCTCCGGCGCCTCGCTGCCGGTGCGGCGCTGTCGCTGACCGTCGGGCGGCGGATCAACCGGCTCCGCAAAGCGCGCGGCCTCCCGCTCGTGGAGCTTTCGGCGTTCCTGAAGAACAAGCTGATCCTGACCAACTCCGCGTTCGGGATCGAATACAGCCGGCCCATTCCCCCGCTCCTCCACATGGTGGGGCCGATGATTCCGGAGCTCACGCCGCTGCCGGACGATCTCCGGGCCTGGGTCGAGGGCGGCCCTCCCGTGGTCTACGCGAACCTCGGCACGCTGGCGCTCGCGTCGCGCGAGCAGCTCGCGCGGATGCTCGGCGCGTTTCGCTCCGATGCGTTCCGCGTGCTCTGGGTGCTGAAGGACGAGCTCAAGGCGCTCCTGCCCGAGGCTCGGCCGGCGAACGTGCGCATCGAGCGCTGGATCCCTTCGCCGTTCTCGCTCCTGTCCCACGAGAACGTGCGCGTGTTCGTTTCCCACTGCGGGATCCCCAGCGCCCACGAGTCGCTCTGCGCGGGCACGCCGATCGTCGGCATCCCGATGCTCGGCGGGCAGCGCGACATGGCGATGCGCGTCGTGGACGCGGGCGTGGGGCTCATGATCGACAAGACCCGGTTCACGGAGACCGAGCTCTCGCGCGCCATCCTGCGCGTGCTCCACGACGGCGCGTTCCGGCGGCCGATCCCCGCGATCCAATCGAGCTTCCAGCTCGCCGGTGGGGCGCGCCGCGCGGCCGATGTGATCGAGCACTTCATCGCCGTCGGCACCGCGCACTACACGAGAAGCTTCCATGGCGGTTGAGAGCGCGCGCCTCGAGCGGGAGAGGCGTGTCCTCGTCGTCATCCTCGTGACGGTGTTCCTCGATGCGGTCGGGTTCGGGTTCGTCATCCCGCTCTTGCCCGTGTATGCGGCGTCGATGCACGCCGGCGAGTTCGCGGTGGGCGTGATCCTCGCGTGCTTCTCGGGCGCGCAGCTCCTCGCGACGCCCGTGCTCGGGTCGCTCTCGGACCGGCATGGGCGGCGGCGGATCGTCTTGCTCTCGCTCGCGGGGAACGCGGCGGCGATGGTGCTCTTCGCGGTCGCCGTGCATCGGGGCGCGCTCTTGCTGCTCGTGGTGTCGCGCGCGCTCGCGGGCGCCACCGCGGGCAACCTCTCGGCATGTCAGGCCGCGATCGCCGACGTCACCTCCGCGTCACGCCGCGCGAGCGCGATGGGCGCGATCGGCGCGGGGCTCGGCCTCGGCTTGATGGCCGGCCCAGCGCTCGGCGGCGTGCTCATCGGCCGCTTCGGCCCGGAGGGGCCGCCGCTCGCCGCGAGCGCGATGGCGCTCCTCGATCTCGCGCTCGCGCTGCTGCTCATGCCGGAGACGCTCGACCGCGGGCGAGAGGAAGACGGCGCTCGTCCACGACCTTCGCCGAGGCCGCCGATCCGCGCGGTGCTCGCCGAGCGCCGGATGGCGACGCTCCTCTCGATTTATTTCGCGGCGTTCCTCGCGATGACCAGCGTCCAGACGGCGTTCCCGCTGCTCACGTTGGAGCGGCTCGGATGGAGCGCGGCACAGATCGGCTACGCGTTCGCCGGCTTCGGGGTGGTGCTCTTCCTCGTCCAGGGGCTCCTGGTCGGCCGGCTCGCGAAGGTGGTCGGCGAGATCCCGCTGCTCATGGCGGGCGTGCTGCTCGAGACGGTGGGGATGCTGGCCATCGCGTTCGGCGCGCGGAGCCCACAGGTGATCGTGGGGAGCGTGGTGGTGGGCGTCGGGATCGGGATCACCAACCCGGTCTTGTCGACGCTCGCGTCCCGGCTGGCGAGGTCGGATCAGCAGGGCGCGGTGCTCGGTGTCGCGCAGTCGACGGGCAGCCTCGCGCGGACCGTGGGGCCCATCTGGAGCGGGCTCCTCTACCAGACCCTCGGTGCCTCGGCGCCGTTCGTCGGCGGCGCCGCTGCGACGGCCCTCGGTTTCGTGCTCGCCGCAGGCCTCCGCCGCCGCATGAGCGCGGCGGCGAGCGGCGAGCTCTCCGCGGCGGATTGACGTGGGGTGAGCAAGCTCGTCTACGCGAGGTCGCGTAAGAGGTACCGCAAGAAGGCGCCGCCGAGGTTCACGAGGTCGAGGGGGATCCAGATCAAGAGCCCGGTGCCTTCACCGAAGGTGGGGTTGCGATCCAAATAGAAGCGCGCGTCGGGGTCGTCCGCGAGCGTCTTCGATCCGCGCAGCCGGTCGGGGTGCTTCGGTGCGCCGGACCCGCGGACGAGCCAGCGATCGTCGTCCACGAAAGCGAGGCCCCGGAGCTCCGCCGTGCGCCGCATCAAGGCCGCGATCGCCGCCGGCACCGGAGCGCGACGTGTGGGGTACATCGTCGGCATCGTGACGGCGAAGCGGCGGTACGACGCGGGCGACGTGATGACACCCATGCACGCGAGAGGCGTCGACGGCTCGGTGAGCTTGAACCGCAGCGCCTCCAGCATGCAGGAGATGCTGGCCGCGGCGGATCCCTTGTACCGGGTGTCGATGAAGAGGAGCGCGCTGTAGACGGCGTGTCGACGCCCCTCGTGCTCGACGCGCTGAATGACCGACGACGTGAACCCCGCGAGGGCCCCGTCGTCTCCGTAGTAGAGCGAGACGCGCGTCGCATCGTTGGAGAAGTAGCTCTGCTCGAAGGTCACGCGGTCGACCCCCGACTTGTACATCGCGTAGATCGCGTACGCCTTCGTGCAGAGATCCATGCGCTCGCTCGCAGCGAGCCGGCCCAGCACGACGTGACGGGTGCGGGCGATCGGCTTGCGCGCGCCTCGCACCCTCTCTTCTCGAATGGAGCTCGTCTCTCCGACGCCTACCGTGGTCATCGTTCGGTCCTCCGCGGGCATCCTGTCGAGGTGAGCGACGAGCTGCGCATCGCCGAGGGTCACGCCGCGGGGACGCGCGCCGACTGCACCGCGCGTGGGGGCTCCGGCACGGCCATGCGCTCGAGGTCGAGCCCGTCGACGAGGCGGTTCAGCGCATTCCACATGATGTAGACCTGCGGGAGCTTGTGCGGCCGCAGCGCGAAGCGCCGCGCGAGCCAGGGAAACGAGGGCGGCCGGCGCTCCGCGATGAGGTGCTCGTAGTAGGCGTGGCACGTGGTGAAGGCCGGGCTCAGCCAGTGGATGGCGTCGACCGTGTAGCCCGCGAGCGGAAGGTCCGAGCCGAGCTTCAGCGCGGCGGCGCAGAGCCGCCCTGCGAGGCGCCCCGACTGGAGCGCGATCGAGAGGCCGGCGAAGATGATCGGGGTGTTCAGGCCCGCCGCGTCGCCGACGAGCAGGACGCGGTCCTCGCGGAGCTTCGACAGGTGGCGATAGGGGATCCGCGCGCCGTGGACGGCGTCGACCGGCGTGTCGCGGATCAGCGCGCGGTAGCGCGGGAGCTCGAGCATCCTTTCGAGCATGGCGCGCGGCGCGTCCATGCCCACGCCGGCGAGGCCGATGACGAGGGTCTCCGGATCCTTGGGGAAGACGTAGGCGTAGCCCGTGCGCAGGATCTCGGGCTCGATGTAGAAGTCCAGCGAGCGGATGCCGTGGGGAATGCGGTACCAGTGCTCGATGGCGAGCGCGCAGCTCTCCTCGGGGAGCTGCTCGGAGAACAGCTTCCGCCGCACCGCGGACATGCACCCGTCGGCGCCGACGAGGTACTTCGACTCGGCCGTCCTCCGCGCGGTCTTGACGATGAAGCCCGCGCCACCGCGCTCCACGTCCGCGAGCGCCTCGCCGAACGCGACCTCGGCGCCTGCCTTTCTCGCCCGCTCGGCGAGGTGCTCGTCGAAGCGGTTCCGGTACACGTCGTAGTAGCGCATCGGCGGGCGGATCTCGTGCCCGTGCCGGTCCACGACGCGCACGCCGCTCGTCTCGAACCCCAGCGAGCGCGGGATGCCGAACCGCCGGAGCGTCGGTGCCGAGATGCCGCCGCCACAGGGCTTGTGCCAGCCCGGGCTCTTCTTGTCGACGAGCAGCACGCGGGCGCCGTGCGCGGCGAGGTGCTCGGCGCACACGGAGCCGCTCGGCCCCGCGCCCACGATGATCACGTCGAATCGTTCGTTCGCGCTCATGAAGTTCCTCAACGTGGAGACGAGCCGCCTGCGAGCTCGCGACGATCACTCACAGGCAAGCGCGCCGGCGTCCAGTCTCCGTTGCAGGTCGCCGAGGAGCCCGAACAGCTCGCTGCGCGAGACCTTGGCGCCCGGGCCGCGCAGCTCGACGACGGCGAGCGTGGCGTGGGCGAGCACGATCGGCGCGGCCACGAACGCGACGGAGCCGCGCGACGCGCCCGCGCCCTGGAGCGCCGTCGTGTAGCGGGCCGCGGCGCGGAGGTCGTCGCGGGCGAGCGCGCGCACCTCGTCGAGGCTCACGCCTTCGGGCAGGAAGCGGCGCCCCTCGCGCGCATCGTCGCGCGCGTCCTTCAGGATGTTCACGAGCTGCAAGCCCTCACCGAAGCGGGAGGCGTCGGCACGGAGCGCCGTCGCGACGCGTGCGAGCCGAGGCTCGTCGAGCAGGAACAGCTCGGTCAGCATCTCGCCCACGATGCCGGCGACCACGTAGCAATAGTGGCGGAGCTCGGCGAGCGAGGAGAGCTGGACGGCGCCGCTCGCGGCGCGCGCCGTGATCTCGGCCATGCCGCGCGTGGTGCGGGCGACGTGCGTCGTGATGGCGTCGCGCGAAGCCTCCTCGACGCGCCCGAGCTCGGCGAACACCGCGCGCATCTCGGCGAGCAAATCCAGGTAGCCCTGGTGATCCACCGGCCTCGCCGCGTGGAAAGCCGAGCCCAGCGCGGCGGCGCGGTCCGGATCGGGGCGCTCGACGAGCTCGGCGAAGCGCTCGAGCGCGTCCACGCGATCGCGCGCGTCCCAGCGGGCGGCGTCCTCGAGCGTGTCCGCGATGCGGAACAGGAGATAGGCGACGCCGACCGCGTGACGGAGCTTCGGCTCCAGCATGGGGACGGCGATCGCGAACGTGCGGCTGGTGCGCGCAAGGTGCTCTTCCACGAAGCTCATCGAGACCTCTCCTCGTCCGGTGGCGCTGGTCTATGCAGCCCGCTTTGCCGACATCGCTTCTTCGGCCAGCTCGTCCATGCTCATGGCGGCGGCGCGACGGAGCTCGTGCTCGGTGTAGAGCGCGCGGAGCAGCTCCGGCTCGATGCCGACGACGCGCACGATGGCCGGGCCCAGGATCGCGCGCACCACGGGGCGCTCGTACGACGCGAAGAGCGTCTGGATCACGCGCGCGAACGGACGCCGGCCCGCACCGGGGCGCCGCAGCACGAGCTGAAGGCGCTTGGCGGCCTCCTTGAGGCGGCGCCCCGAGGGATCGACGAGCACCATCGGATCGAAGAACACCGAGCGGAAGAAGGGCCGCGCGTGGCGCATCATCCGCGCGAGCGCGAGCGCGCCCAAGATGCGCTCGCGGGCCGGGCGCGGCGGCTCCGCGGCGGCGCGCTGGGCGTAGGCGTCCGACGCGTAGTGATCGAACATGTGGAAGTCGACGCCGATGTGCCGCGACTCGTCCCGGTTGATGAGCTTCATCACCTCGCGGGTCACCGTGTCGTCGAGCGCGTCGTCGAGCGATCGCAGGAGCGCGACGTCGAGGATCAGCTCACCGACCATGAGGTAGGCGTTGCCGATGTCCGGCGGCGCGTAGCGGACGACGTCGACGAAGCTCTGCGCGAAGCCCGCGAGGGCCGGGCAGGTCTCGTAGCGACGAAGCTTGTGGACGTCGAAGCGCGCCGCGAGCCGCACGGCGGCCTCGGCGTGGCGCAGCTCGTCCTCGACGAAGGTCTCGAAAATGCGGCGGAGCGTCGGGTCCTCCGCGCGCCGGGCCTGCTCCGCGAAGAGCGCCGCGGCGAGCCGCTCGATCCCGGCCATGTCCGTGAAGCATTGGACGAAGGCCATTTCCTTCTCGCGGCTCATCGGCTGGACGGGGCCGTCCTCGCGCAGGTCGGCGAGGCTCCATTGCTCGGACAGGCATCGCGCCAGCATGCGCTCGAGATCCATTGCGCCGGACCATAGCAATCACGGGGCCATTCTCGTCTCCGCGCTCTCCTCGGGTGTGATCCCGACCCCAAGCCCGGCCCAATCGCGGCCGCGACACCTGGTTTCATGGCCTTTTCCACGCCACACCGCTCCGCCCGCGCCCATTGCGATGCCGGGAGCCCAGGGATTCGCTGGCCGGAGGTGTGGCCGGCAGGTGGCCGGCCAGTGGCCGGCCACTGGCCGCCCTGACCTTCGCGGCTCCCGCCGAGGACCGCCGCGGCCGGGGCGCGCACCTTGCCATTGCAAGGCGACCGCGCCTTCGCCACGGGATCGAAATGCCGCGCTCCGTGAAAATGGTTTCGAATCAGATGCGCTTGAACTTCGGATCTGACTCGAGGTTCATCAACGTGTTTGCGATCGGCGCGGGCAAACCCATCTGCTGCACGAGCTTGGCCCAATCCGCACCGGTGACGGGGCCATTGACGTTCGCGAACACGGCGATGAACGCCGCGCTCTGATCGTTGTTGTCGAGGAGCGTGCGGATCTTCTTGTACTCGGGGCTCAATCTCTTGGCCTCCTGGTCGATCGTGCTCGGCGCCTCGAGCTTCCTCTTCTTCTGATGGGGTTTCGGCTTCGCTTCCCTCTTCACCTGCTGCAGCTCCGTGAGCATCTGGGGCAACGACACGTCCTCGGTCAGCGTGCTCACGACGACTTTGCGCGATGGCAGCACCGCGGGCGCGACCCCTTTGGGGTTGGTCGTGGAGGTGTCCTGATCGGCGAGATCCTGCGGTTGGGGCTGGAACATGGTGGCCGTGATGCGCTGCTGTCCTCCGATGCGGAGCTTGGTATTGTCCACGACCCCGCCGAACTCGACGGCGCTCGCGGTCTCGATGTAACCGCCCAGCGTGTTGGACCGTTGCCGGACGAGGGAAGGGCCGGTGCTCAGGGCCTTGATCGTGTCGTCGTATACGGCGCTCCTCGCCGTGGCGAGATCGACGGCCAGGTTCCGGTAGTGCTCTCCCTTGTTGTAGATGTGCGAAGGGATCGTATTGCCGTTGCCGACATCGATGGAGGCAGTCCAGGTGCTCGGAATCCAGCGCACGAATTGCACGGCCTCGTTCTCGAGCGCTTCCTTGCTGTTCGGTCCGTTCGCCGGGAGCTTGGGGAGCAAGGCTGGATTGAAGACTTTCGCGTCGACGAGCTGGGCGCCCGTACGTGTGTAGGCGTTGCCATCGTAACTCACCTTCACCGTGTACGTGAAGGCAGTGCCGCTCTCCTTGAGCGATTCGGCCACGGCCTCCCAGCCGCGCATCAGGCTCTGATTGAAGTACTTGGCGTCCTGCGGCGCGAGGTTGCCCTCGACGTCCGCGTCTTGCCCCTCCATGAGGGTGTGCTCCACCAGGTGGCCGCCGTCATACGTATTCCCCAAGCTCTGCCGGCCGAAGATCGATCTCTCCATCGCCCCGAAATGGCCATAGGGGCCGATCACGCCGTTGTCGCGATTCTTCGAGTCTCTCTTCGACGAGGGATCGATTTCGGCGGTGACCGTGTCGGCGAGCCCCCAAGTCGCCTTGTAGCCGTTCGGCGCGACGGGGGTTGAAAAGCGGTGGAAGTTGTACGTCTCTCCGACCTTCGCGGCCGTGTGGTATTTCTCGAATGCTTTGTGGAGCGTCTCGAGCGGCGTGTCCTTCTGCGTGGGTGTCGGCGACGGCTTGAACGTGGATTTGAGCTGCGCCGGTGATTCACCTGCGCTCGGCGCCGGTGGACGCTCCGGGGGAATGCCATGGAGAGGCCCCGCGCGCGATGGGCCGCGCGCCGCTTCGGCGCCGAGCTGATCGGCCTCGCGCTCGAGGGAAGCGTCGTCGTTGACCCGGGTGCCTCCGATCGCCGAGGTGGCGCGGACGCGGCTGGGAGACCGTGTCCGGCGCTGCGACGTGAGGAGCCGCCTTCGCGCGCGCCGAGGTGTCCGATGCCGGCGGCGCTCCATGCTCACGTCGTCCCTCGACCTTCTTCCGCATGACGAGATGGCCCCGCGTCTCGCGCCATGTGAAGCGCCTTTTCGAAAGCAATCGGGCATGCGGGCGCCGGGCTGACTCCCCATGCCCAGACTCGTTCCTGCGCCCACCGTCTGGGCATCGACGAGCAACCACAGTTGCGACAAGGGCCCTTTCCCTGCCAACGAGGTTGACGATCGGATTGCAATATCACGGCATGCGGAGCGCGATACTTGCTTGTGTTCTCTTTGGCATCGTGTGAGCATACCCCTCGCTTCACGCTCATTCGAAGGAGGGTTTCATGAAGACCATGATTCGTCTTGGTGCGCTTCTGTCTTTCGGCCTCTTTGCTGCTGCGTGTATCGGTCCGACCGATGATGGCGGCCCGGCCGATGATGAGGTGGTGAGCGAGGCCGAGCAGCCGCTCCCGTCCTCGTACACCGTCACGACCTATTACCGTGAGGCGGCCAAGATCAACTACGCTGGCTCCTGTATCAGCCCGTCGATCTGCACCGGCTCGACCACGACGTGTACCGGCCAGAAGACAATCTATTACGAGCGTGAGACCAATTCCTGCCTCTGACCGCGCCCCCGCCAACGGGGCCTGCTGAGCGCTCCTTGCGAGTGCGAGCGCGGGCCCCGCGCCGTCACGTCATCCCGCCGTCCTGACTCGGAGTCGCCGACTCGTGGCTCGAGAGGCCCGGGACGATGACGCGAACCGATGTCCTCGGCGCGCTCTCCGTCATCAACCTCGGACAGCATCGTCACGCGTATCGCGTGTAGCGGACGGATGTCTCTGCCCGGGGAGATTCTCTATCCGGCGGATACCGTAGTGGTTGCCGGGTAGATGATTCAACACATAATGCCCCGCCCGGTTGGCGACGTGGCCGTGGAGGCCGTGTTGTCGCCGGCGATTCGTGGGGGCTTCAATGGACCATCGATGGTGGGCTCGTGCGTGCGTGGCGGCGCTCGTCGCCGCCGCGGCGGCGTGTAATGCAGATCTACCGGCGGACGCCGGCGCGGAGAGCGAGGATGTGCCCGTCGAACCGACGGTGACCCCGGCCATGCCGGCCGGGCTGCGCGCCGCGGCCATTGCGGCCATACAGGCGGACGCGGCGGACGATTATCGGGTGACGCGGGCAGAGACGAAGCTTTGGGCCCTCAATCCGGCGCAGGCCCTCTTTTCGGAGTTCACCTCGGAGGGGCTGCGCGTCCATCCCGAGCACGAACGAGGCGAATGGAGCTTCTCCCTCGCGCCTTCGGGGTACGGGTGCGCGGGCGCGCTCGGAGCGCTCGAGGCCGCCGAGCCGGAGAGCGCGGGCAACCGCGTCGAATACCGGCGTGGGCGAGCGACGGGGGCGCTCGTGGAATGGTACGTCAATGGTCCACTCGGGCTGGAGCAGGGGTTCACGCTTCCATCCGCCCCGGCTTGTCGCGGCGGTGATGATCGGGAGATCGTGATTGCGCTGTCCCTCGGAGGTGACCTGTCGGCGGTGGGAGCGGGAGATGGGGAGTCCGTGGAGCTCCGGGAGCGCTCGGGCGCGGTGGCGCTGCGCTATGGCGAGCTGTTCGTGCATGACGCTTCGGGCCGCACGCTCCCGGCGCATCTCGAGGTCTCGGGACAGACGATCTCGATTCGGATCGATTCGTCCGAAGCGGCCTATCCAGTCTCGGTCGACCCGCTGATCGCGCACCAACAGGCCGAGCTCGTGCCCTCGGACGGGGCGGTCGACAATGGTTTTGGATGGTCGGTGTCGGTGTCGGGCAACACGGCTGTCGTCGGCGCGCCGTTCGATGACAACGACAACGGCGTCGACGCGGGCGCCGCCTACGTGTTCGTGCGCACCGGCAACACGTGGTCTCCACAAGCCAAGCTCCTGGCCGACGACGGGGGAGCGAACGACCAGCTCGGATTCTCGGTGTCGGTGTCAGGCAACACGGCCGTCGTCGGCGCGCCGGGCGACAACAACGAGAACGGCGATCTCGCGGGCTCGGCCTACGTGTTCGTGCGCACCGGCCACACGTGGTCTCAACGAGTCAAGCTCCTGCCCCAAGACGGAGGGGAGGGCGACCAATTCGGATTCTCGGTGTCGGTGTCAGGCAACACGGTCGTCGTCGGCTCGCCCTTCGATGACAACGAGAGGGGCGCGGACGCGGGCTCGGCGTACGTGTTCACGAAGAGCGGCAACACGTGGTCTCCACGCGCCAAGCTCCTCGCCGAAGACGGGGTGTCGTTCGACACGTTCGGCTGGTCGGTCGCGGTGTCGGGCAACACGGCCGTCGTCGGCGCACCGTTCGACAACAACGAAAACGGCGACCTCGCGGGATCGGCCTACGTGTTCGTGAGCACTGGCAACACGTGGTCTCAACGGGCCAAGCTCCTGGCCGATGACGGCGTGTCGTTCGACACGTTCGGCTGGGCGGTCGCGGTGTCGGGCCACACGGTCGTCGTCGGCGCGCCCATCGGCCTCGGCGGCACCGGCACGGGCTCCGCCTACGTGTTCGTGCAGAGCGGCAACACGTGGCCTCAACGCGCCAAGCTCCTTCCCGAAGATGGAGCGGACGGCGACCAATTCGGCTTCTCGGTGGCCGTGTCGGGAGACACGGCTGTCGTAGGGACCCTCATGACCGCCCATGCCTATGTGTTCGTGCAGAGCGGCAACACGTGGCCTCAACGCGTCGAGGTCGACGTGTTCAGCTTCTCGGTGGCGATCTCCGGGGACACGATCGTCATCGGGACGGGCGGAGGCTCCGCGTTCGTGTTCGTGCTGAAGAAGAACAACCGCCCTCCCTGCGCTCGATGACGGCATCTATGGTGTGACGAGGCGGGGAGTCGTCAGAACGTGCCTGCGAGCCCGAGGCCGGCGCCGTTCGGGCCCGCGAAGGGCATGGGGAGGAGGGAGAAGCCGCGATCGGGTACGAGCTGCGGTTTGCTCACGGAGAGGCCGACGGTGAGGAGCACGGCGCCCGTGGCTTGCATGACGCCGGTCATGTACATGGAGGTCCGGTAGAGAAGCAGATCGAGGCCCGAGGTGTGGCGCGTGGCGGCGGCGATGAATGGGCCGGCGACGGGGATCAAGGTGTATGCGCCGTTGTCCTTGAAGGCCGACGAGCCGATCCCGAATCCCAGGGCCCACCCCACGGCCAGGGCGATGCTGCCGCCGATGACGAGGCCCTTCATCGGCCCTTGTGCGAGACGGAAGCCGGGAGGCGCCGGATCGCCCGGCTCCCACCCCCGCGCTGTCGGGATGGGCGGGAGAGCGCTCCTCATGGGGGCGAGCGGAGCGCCGCAGTCTCGCGGGCACGAGCTCGCGGTCTCACCCGCCCAGGCGTCACAGTAGCCATTGCCGCACATCGCCCCGTCCTGCGCGCTCGCCGTGGAGGAGACCACAGTCACGGCCGCTGCCGCGAGCCATCGATATGGGGAGAGCCTCCCCGAGAAGCGAAGGTCGAATCGCATGGCACTCTCCTGTGGGGGACGAGGCGTATCCCCAAGCTATGAGAGAAAGTGTACACCATCTGCGAAGGAGGATGTCTGTGCCGAATTTGCCACTGACTCGCAGGTCGGACTGACGTCGCGATCAGGGCTGGTGCGGTGAGTCGCTGCAAGCACGTTGCCTGAGAGCGACGGCGATTGCGGGTCACCGACCTTGGTCGTCGGGTGACATGATGGCCATGACCCGAGGAAGCTCGTGGTGAACGTCGCGCCGCACGCAGCAGCCACCATCTCAGGCTCCGCACCGTTGAACCAGTCGTGCAATGGCGCGCGCGCTCGCTTCGTTCATGGGGGAGAGCACGAGCATCGAGAGGCCGTTGCTGTCGTCGACGGAGAACACCGACGACTCGAGCACGATCTCACCGACATCGGGACGCACGAGCCGCTTCTGAAACCCGCCGTGCGTGCGGATCTCGCCTTCGTCCCACAGGCGGCGAAAGTCGGGGCTCGTCTCCATCAATTCGTCGATTAGCGCCGTCGCCTCGTCGGATTGTCCGGCGCGCGCGATGTCGACGCGAAACGTCGCGAGACAGGTGCGGCGAACGTCTTCGACGTGGTGGACTTTGTTTTCCGAGCCCGGTTGGAAGACCCGGCGCAGCAGGTTGCGATCGCGCGCAGGGACCGCCGCGTAGTCGCCGAGGACCGCGACTGCGGCGCGATTCCACGCGACGATTTGGAACGTCGGTGTCTTCACGAACGCGGGGATGGAGAGGTTGTCGAGCACGCGCTGGAGGGACGGGGTGACCGCGGCGGGCGGCGCAGGCTTGCGCGGCGGCGGACGATCGTGCGCGAGCAGGAACAGCATCTCGCGGTTGGCGTCGTCGAGCTCGAGGGCGCGGGCCAGACGTTCGAGCACGTCGTCCGACGGCACGCCGCCGCGGCCCTGTTCGAGCCACGTGTACCAGGTGACGCTCACGCCGGCTCGGGCAGCGACTTCCTCGCGGCGCAACCCGGGCGTGCGCCGGCGCGCAGTGGCCACAGGATGGACGCGCTCGCGACGGTTGCGCAGGAACGCAGGGAGGGTGGTAGTCGCCATACCAGTATGGGGGCTCGACTTTTCGGGTGATCGAGCCGAGCCTACGGTCCTCGCATGAGCAAGACAATGCGAGTGTTCGTCACCGGCGCGACGGGCTGGATCGGCACGGCGGTGCTGAAGGAGCTGCGCGAGGCCGGCCACAGCGTCCTCGGCATGGCGCACAGCGATGCGGGCGCCGACAAGTTGAAGGCCCGAGGCGTGGAGGGCCATCGCGGCGACATCAGGGATCCGAAGTGCCTCGTCGACGGCGTCCGCGCGACTGATGCGACGATCCACCTCGCGTTCCACATGGACTTCTCGGACTTCCCCAAGATCAATCAGATCGATCGCGACGCGATCAGCACCATGCTCGATGCGATGGCGGGCACGAACAAGGCGTTCGTCGGCACGAATGGCACGCTGGTGGTCTCGAAGCCCGGCGAGGTCGCCTTCGAGACGGACGACTCGCCGGCGGACTCTCCGCTCGCGATCCGGCTTTCGGCCGAACGTCTCGTGCTCGATGCGGCGAAGCGCGGCGTGCGTGGCAGTGTCATCCGACTGGCTCCGACGGTGCACGGCGCGGGTGACAAGGGCTTCATTACGATGCTGATCAACCTCGCGCGCGAGAAGGGATCCGCCGGCTACGTCGATGACGGCGACCATCACTGGCCCGCGGTGCATCGCGACGATGCTGCGCGGTTGTATCGGCTCGCGGTCGAGAGCGCACCGCCGGCCACCGTGTTGCATGGCACCGCCGAGGAAGGCATCACGATGCGCGCGATCGCGGAGACGATCGGCAAGGGCGCCGGTGTGCCGACGAGGCGCGTGCCGGTCGCGGAGGCAGGCGCTCACTTCGGATGGATGTCGATGGTCGTCGGGCTCGACAACCGGGTCTCGAGCGAAGCGACGCGCGCACGATTCGGCTGGAAGCCGGAGCAACCGGGCCTGCTCGACGACATGCGCGCTCATTACTTTTGATCGACGGCGCAGCGTGCGTTGCAGTCGTTCGAGGAGCGCGCTGGCTGATTCAGGCGAGCGGGCCCGTGAACGTCAGGACTGTCGCGATGAGACCAGCGTCGTCGAGCTCGCCGGCCTCGAGCGTCTCCGGCGACGTGCCATCCGTGCGATCGACGACGGCGCGGAACCGGAACGTCTTGCCGACCGCGTCGATCGCGCCGACCACCCGGATCGCCACGAGCTCTGGATCGGCGTGCGTGCGCGCCATGAGCTGCGCGAGCGCCGCGCGGCCCTGGAACACGCGATTGCGCGTGACGAACCGGCCCTCGGCGGCAAAGCACTGTTCGAGCAGCCGGGCGCGTACGTCGGGATCCCGCTCCTGCCACGCCCGGATATACGTCTCGACCACGCTCATGTGAGGAGTCTAGTCCTAAAAGAAGCGATAGCCGTTACCGCGACGTTCCGCCTCGGAGATCGCGGAAGGGCGCGGACCGCGGGCACGCGCGTCCCCTCCCACGACGTGGTCAACTGGTCGGCCGGTTGTGCGCAGAGGGGGCTCTGCGGTGGGCGGTGTCGTTCACGATGCACCTGAGCCGCCTGCGCACCGCCCGGCGCGTCAGCCAATGTGCTTGTGGAGGAACTCGACCGTGCGCTGCCACGCGAGCTCGGCGCTCTTCGGCTCGAACTTGGACGAATCGGTCGAGCGCATGAACGCGTGGCCGGCGTCGTAGACGTAGAGATCCATCGCGCCTCCACCGGAGCGCGCCGCCTTCTGGATCGCTTCGGCTACGGAAGGATTCGCCCAGTCGTCCACCCTGGCGTAGTGCCCACAGATTGGCGTCTTCACCTCGGCGAACTCCTCCGGTGCGATCCGCGGAAGGCCGTAGAACGGGACCGCCGCCTCCAGGGCCGGCCACACGTAACGTGCTGCAGCGAGGGTGAGCGCGCCACCCAAGCAGAAGCCCGCGATCGCGACCCTCCCGTTGCACCGGGGATGCGAGCGCAGGTAGCCGACCGCATCGCCGAGCTCACGTACGGCCGTCTGGAAGTCGAAGGCGCCGATCAGCTTCGCCGCCTCCTCGTCGTTCTCGGCGAGCTTGCCGTGATAGAGGTCGGGGGCGAGCGCGAGGAAGCCCGCCTGCGCGAACTGCTCGCAGTGCGTTCGCATCACCTCGTTGAGGCCGTGCCACTCGTGGACCACGACGAGCCCACCGACCTTGCCCGAGCCGGGCGGCTCGGAGAGGGCGCCCTTCATCTGCCCCGCGTCCCTCAACGAAAACGTCACCATCGTCGTCATGTTGTCCTGCTCCTTTCGTCACTCACTTCTCTTCACCAGGGCACGGGGCCGCGCGCGTCGAAGAACCCGCCGGTCGGGCCGGCGTCGTCGAGGAGCGCGAGCCTCACGGACGCGCGGGCGCCTTCCTCGACGGTCTGCGTGCCGCGGTGTCCATTCAGGTCGGTCGCGGTGTAACCGGGGTCCGCGGCGTTGACCTTGATGCCCGTTGGGGCGAGCTCCTTCGCATACTGCACCGTCACCATGTTGAGCGCCGCCTTGGAGGCGGGGTACGCGATGGCGTTGAACGACGCGTACTCCCACGCTGGGTCGCCGTGGTTCGCGAGCCCGCCGAGCCCGCTCGACACCATGACGATGCGCGCCGCCGGCGACGCTCGTCGGAGCAGCGGGAGCATCGCATTCGTCACGGCGATGGCAGCGAAGACGTTGACCTCGAACACGTGGCGCACCTCGTCGAGTCGCGTCGCGCTCGGCGTGGAGCGGCCGAGGAGGACGCCCGCGTTGTTCACGAGGACATCCAACCGCCCGAAGTCGCGCTCGATCGTGCGAGATGCTTCGGCGACGCTCGCGGCGTCCGTCACGTCGAGCGCGATGAAGCGCGCATCGATGCCTTCTCGGCGCAGCGTCGCAGCGGCTCGCGCGCCGCGTTCCTCGTCGCGTGCACCGAGGAGCACCGTCATGCTCGCGCGGCCGAGCTGGCGGGCGGTCTCGAGGCCGATGCCCTTGTTCGCGCCCGTGACGAGCGCTGTTCGCTGGACGTTCATGCCGCCCATCTACGACCGAGCGTCCCGCGGAGATTGGGCGATCTTGGCTCGACGCGCGTCCTTCGGGAGCAGCCCGCGAACGCCCTGGCGTCGAGAAGGACCGCGCAGTATCGTCCTCGGCGTGGACCTGTCGGCGGCGCAGCGGGGGCGGAGCCGGATCGCATTCTCACGCCCGGCTGCGCTCCCCGGTGTCACCGTCGGGCAGTTCCGGAGCGACGGGCCCCTGTTCACCTGCGTGACGGACCGCTACGCCACCGCGCTCCACTTCAGCGGCCGCTCCGAGTGGTCGCTTCGAGGCGCGCGCTGGTCGAGCGGCCCGGGCACGATCGACGTGAAGATCCCTGGAGAGGTCTTCGCAGAGCACGCCCGCCAAGGCCAGCGGCGGTTTCAAGTCGTGATCTTCGACGCGCGCATGGTCGACGAGGCGCGCGCGACGCTGGACTCTCCCGCGTCGCCGCCGACGGAGAACGCGCTCTGCTCGCACGACCCGCGCGCTGCACCGTTGGCGGCGTTGCATCGCTTGCTGCTTCGCGGCGACGCGACGCCTCTCGAGCTCGCGGGGGTGTCGTCGGAGGCGCTCGCCGCCCTGTGCGAGCTCACGACCATGCGCCGAGATCCGCCCCGTCCACGCAGCGCGTGGGCTCGCGCGGTGACACGCGCGCGCGAGCTCCTCGATGCGCGGTTCACCGAGTCGATCGCGCTCGACGAGCTCGCCGCCCACGCGCGACTCGACAAGTTCCGCCTCTGTCGTGCCTTCCGCGCGGAGGTCGGGCTTCCGCCGCACGCGTACGTGACCTACCGGCGCGTCGGCCTCGCAGCGGCGCTGCTCGCGCGGGGCGTCCCTCAGGCGGAGGTCGCCGCGCGCGTGGGGATCTACGACCAGAGCCAGCTCCACCGGCATTTCAAGCGCATCGCCGGGGTGACGCCGGGGGCGTACGCCCGAGCCGCGCGCTGACTCTTTCTCCGCGCGCCGCGCCTATGCCTGCCGGATCAGCTCGTCGATCTCCGGCGGGATGCCGCCGTAGCCTTCGGCGGCGGCGAGCAGGGCGGCGTTGTGAGGCAGCCCGAGAAGGAAGCTCCGCGCATAGGGGGTGCTCTCGAGGCTCTCGAGGCGGCGGAGCAAGCGGGCGATCCCGCGGGCCACTTCGCGACCCCACAAAACGCCGGATGTTTGAAAATTCCCGCCGATGCAGCGCGGACTTGCTTGATCAGGGTCTAGTCGCCTCCTCTCGGAGCTGGAAGGCTCCTCTCCGTACGTCGACGGTGCGAACGAGCGTCACGCGACATGCGAGCTCGCGCTGAAACAAGGAGCCTCCTGCCTTCTCATCGCGTCGATGCGACAACGACTTCGACGTTGACCGGCCTCATCAAGCCACATCGCCGAAGGCGGTGACTTCCCCAGGCAAGCGACCGACTGCGATGCGGCGCGGTGTGGGTGACCAACATCGGATGGTTCGTGACTGGACCGTTCGATCGATTTCCGCTCTGGTTGCTTTTGGGGGGCACGATCGTGGTCCTCCTGCTCGCCGTCGAGGGCGGTTATCGGCTGGGAGGGTATCGCCGGCGCCATTCCGAGCAGGAGCAAGGGGCCCACGTGCTCGCCTTGGTCACGGCCACGATGGGCTTGTTGGCGCTCGTCCTGGCGTTCACGTTCAGCCTGGCGGCGGCTCGCTTCGAGGCCAGAAAACAGATGGTCGTCGACGAAGCCAACGCCATTCAGACGACGTACCTGCGCGCCGGCCTGCTTTCCAGCGACCGCGGCGCGAAGGTCCGGGAGCTGCTGCGTGAATACGTGGAGCTGCGTCTCGTGCCCATGGGGGCCGACGGCATCGAGCAGGCGATGAAGCGCTCGGAGGAGGTGCACCGGGAGCTGTGGAAAGAGGCGGAGTCCGCCGCACGGGAACAGCCCGGCTCGTTTGCCGTCGAGCTCTTCATTCAATCGCTGAACAGGACGATCGAGCTCCACGCCATGCGCGTGAAGGTGGCCGTTCGGGGCGCCATTCCAGGGGTGTTGTGGGCGGCCCTCTTCGTGGTCGCGGTCCTGAATTTGGCGGCCATCGGTTATCACGCCGGTATGGTCGGGACGCGCCGCTCCCCCACGATTGCGACGGTCGTCATGAGTCTCTCGATCGTCCTGATGCTGACGGCCGACCTCGACCGCCCGCAGGAAGGCGTGCTGAACGTGAGCCAACAGGCGATGATCGATCTGCGGCGCACGATGGAGCATCGATGAGGAGGGTGGACGGAGATGGCCGCTGGAAACGGATCATCGATGGTCACGGGTGAGTGGGTGATGCCGCATCTCTCCGCGGTGGAGCACGCGGCGCGCGGCAAGGCGGAGCGCGCGGAGATTTCGCGCGCCTCTCATGCGGCTTGGGGGGCGCTGCCCGGCCGGGCCGATCCGATCGCGCTGCTGGAGGAACAAGCAAAGACCCGCGTGCCCGAGCTCGTGCCGATTCGATATGGCCGGATGCTGGTCTCGCCATTCGCGTTCTATCGGGGGGCCGCGTGCGTGATGGCCTCCGATCTGGCCGCCGCCGCGCGCTCGGGCCTCAGGGTGCAGCTCTGCGGCGACGCCCACCTCTCGAACTTCGGGGTGTTCGGCTCCCCCGAGCGGCGCATGATGTTCGACATCAACGACTTCGACGAGACGCTCCCGGGGCCATGGGACTGGGACGTGAAGCGGCTCGCTGCCAGCGTGGAATTGGCCGGGCGCGACACAGGCTTCTCGAAGTCGACGCGCGCCGACATCGTCCTCACGACCGTGCGCGAGTATCGCTTGGCCATGCGGCGCTTCGCGGCGCTCCGCAACCTCGACGTCTGGTATGCGAGCCTCGACGTCGAGCAGATCTTCGAGCAGTTTCGCACGCAGGTCGGTCTCAAGCGCGTGAACGTCGCCGAGCGCCACGTCGCGAAGGCGCGGACGAAGGACAGCTTTCAGGCCTACGAGAAGCTGACCCACGAGGTCGGCGGCCGGCGGCGAATCATCAGCGATCCTCCCTTGATCGTCCCGATGGATGAATTCGTGAAGGGGGGGCCCGCGACGAGCTCGAAGAGCAGGTGCGCGACATCCTGCGTGGCTACCGCGCCACCCTCCAGACCGATCGACGGCACCTGCTCGAGGGATATGACTTCGCGGACATGGCCCACAAGGTCGTCGGTGTCGGGAGCGTCGGCGCGCGCGCCTGGATCATCCTGCTCCTCGGCCGCGACGAGCAGGACCCGCTCCTCCTGCAGGCGAAGGAAGCGCGTGCGTCGGTCCTCGAGCCGTTCCTCGGCAAGAGCGCGTACCCCAACAGCGGCCAGCGCGTGGTGGCGGGCCAGCGGCTCATGCAGGCCGCGAGCGACATCTTCCTCGGCTGGCAGCGGGTGAAGGGCGAAGGCGGGATCGAGCGCGATTTCTACGTGCGCCAGCTACGTGACTGGAAGCTCTCGGTGGACATCGCCGCGCTGGATCGGGTCGTGTTGACGACCTATGGCCATCTCTGCGGTTGGACCCTCGCGCGGGCCCACGCGCGCTCGGGCGATCGGATCGCGATTGCGGCCTATCTCGGGAAAGCGGACACCTTCGACGAGGCCATCGCCGCGTTTGCGATCGCTTATGCCGATCAGACGGAGCGCGATCACCAGGCGCTGACGGTCGCGGTGAAGAATGGACGCATTCGGGCCGAGATGGGGCTTTGAGCGGTGAGCCTCGACGTCCGTGAGGTGATGTGCTGACGAACACGAGGTGGCCTGACTCGCACGCTGGGCGGGAGCGTCGAAGTCCCCGTCATCGGGAGAGCTCGAATGCAGAGGTCGTGTTGACGCTGTCGTCGTAGGCGTCTCGCGGCGCGATGGCGCTTTGCCACGCGGCGCCGCTCTGCGATGCTCTCGCTTCGGGAGCATGGCCGAGGCCCGATCCGAGAGCCCCGTTGGGGAGGAGCGCTATTCCCTGGCCCTCGGGGATCACGCTCAGGTGCGGCGTTCCCATCCTCGCCGCGCCCGCTTCTTCACCCGCGCCGCCCTTGGCTTTGTCGTCGGGCCGGTGGCGCTCGCGTTGCTCGCGCAGATCCTTCAGGCGTTCCGCGTGCACGTGCATGTCGGTCGCTTCGACGACTTCGTCTCGCCGTTCTGGTACTTCGGTTGGCTCTTGTGCGCACCGCTCGCGACCACCCTCGCCTTCCGGGCCGCCCGCCGCGTACGCGAGGACATCACCGCCGTCGTGGTGCGCGACGACGCGCTGATCCTCCGGGACGAAGCCGGCGACCGCTCGATCCCGCTCTCCGCGATCGAGGGCGCCTCGGCGATCCTCACCGAGTCCGCGGAGGTGGAGATCCTCCTCGCGAACGGCTCCGCGCTCCATGTCGTCGTCTTCGACTTCTCGGCCGCTGCGGGGCTGGTGACGGCGCTCGGCTTCGGCACCGCTGCGCGCAGCACGGTGGTGCCGCTCGGCGACGCGCACGACGCGGTCATCGCCGGCTGCTTGGGCGTGCTCATCGGCGCGTTGGTCTCGTTCCTCTCCATGTGTGTCGTGCCGAGCGCCCCCTCCGCCGTCGTGAGCCTCAACGTTCTCGGCGCCGTCTTCGTGGTCGCGAGCACGGTCTTCGCCCGCCTCTTCGCGCCTGGCCGCGTCGTCGTCGGCACCGACGGCCTCGTGCTCGAGCGCGCGTTCCGCCGGCGCTTCTTCCCGCTCGCCGACATCCGCGAGGTCGCCGAGACCTCCGCCGGCTACGATCTCGTGCTGAAGAACGGCGCCGGCTCGCGCAACGTGACCCTCGTCTCCAACAAGGAGGCGCGCGCCTGCGCCGTGGTCGCGCGCGTCCGCGAGGCCCTGCGCACACACCAACCCCGCGGCGAGGACACCGCTTCCGCGCTCATCGCCCGCGGCGGGCGCGACATCGCCGCGTGGCGCGAGGCCCTGCGCCGGCTGGTCACGGGTGCGGGTTACCGCGCCGAGCGCGTCCCGCCCGATGCGCTGCTCCGCACCGTCGACAGCAGCACCGTATCCGCGGAGCAGCGGCTCGGCGCGGCCATGGCGATCGGCATGGGCGATGACGAGGACGCCAAGGAGCGGCTGCGCGTCGTGGTCGACGGGTTCGCCAACGAGAAGATGCGGATCGCGATGGCGCACGCGGCGGAGGGCGCGGAGAACGAGGCCGCCATCGAGGAGGCGATCGCGGCGGAGAAGAAGGCGCGGCGGAGGTGAGGGGGCTCGGTCGTGAGCGCGTCATCGAGCTCATCCAGCGCCAGATGGTTCACGCGTGCTGATCGCGATGCTCGGACGGCCCTTCCGCTCAGGGACCGCAGCGCTCGGCCGCCGTGGTAGTGGCCGGGCGCCGCTTGGAACGCATGACCATGACCGAGACGAAGATGGTTCACGTCGGACCCTACCCCCTCCGGCTACCCGATCTCTGGTACGAGGAGGGTGACGTTCGCGAGAAGCCCGGCTTCTTCGGGTACAACGCCATTGCCACCGCGGGGGTGAGCTTCGACTTCTACGTCATCGTCGGGCGGGGGCAGGACGAGGAGGAACGACGGCGGTACGTCGACGGATTCGTGAAGGGCAAAGCACCGATGCGTCACCTCCGCGAGAGCACGCGTTGGCAGGGCATGGCGTTCGAGCAGCATCGATTGGAGGAGTGCACGAAGCTCGCCCCGGGGGCGGTGTACGAGCTGTTCCTCTGCGAGGCTTACGGCGACCTGCTCCTGTTCGGTTTCGGCTTCGTCGCGCCGCTCGAGCAGGAGGAGTCCCTGCGGATGCTTTTCATGACGATGGTGAGCGGCGCCATCGTGGAGCGCGGCCATTCACTCTACGGTGACGGCGCCGGGAGCGATGGTGTTGGCGGCGCTCCAGGCGCCTCCGCAAAGCCCAAGCGAAGCTTTTGGGATCTGTTTCGACGGCGGTAGCAGCGATCGTCGATGTCGTCGCGCAAAACCGTGCGAGCCCGTGCACGCTCGCCTGGTCGAGAACACGCGACCGGCGATCAGCGCCGACCCGGTCACGCCGCAGCGGCGGGCGCGCTCGTCTTCGTGTTCGAGGTCAGGCGATCGACCACGACCTTCGCCGTCGGGCCTGAGGACGCCGGGTTCTGGCCCGTGATCAGCAGGCCGTCGGTGATGGTATGAACACCCCAGTTCTTGACCTTGGAGAAGACGGCGCCGAGTCTCAACAGCTCGTCCTCGACCAGGAAGGGCACCACCTTGGTCAGGCCCACTTCCTCCTCTTCACCATCGGTGAAGCCGGTGACGTTCCTGCCTTCGACCAGCGGTTTGCCGTCAGGCGTCTTGACGTGGTGAAGGATGCCCGGCGCGTGGCAAACGAGGCCCACCGGCTTGCCGGCTGCGAGGAACGATTCGATCAGCTTGATGGCATTCCGGTCCTCGGTCAGGTCCCACATCGGGCCATGGCCGCCGGGGTAGAACAGCGTATCGAAGTCATCGTGCTTGACGCTGTCGAGGCGTACCGTCTTGGCGAGCTGCGCCTTGGCCGCAGCGTCCGTTTCGAACCGGCGGGTGAGATCCGTTTGGAAGCTGGGCTCGTTGCTCTTCGGATCGAGCGGCGGCTGGCCGCCCTTCGGCGAGGCGAGCGTGATGTCGGCGCCGGCCTCCTTGAACACGTAGTAAGGCGCGGCGAGCTCTTCCAGCCAGAAGCCGGTCTTGCGACCGGTGTTGCCGAGCTGATCGTGCGAGGTCAGGACGATGAGGACTTTCATGACATGACTCCTTTGCTTGCTCGGATGCCCGCCTGCCCGCTCTCCATGAAGCGGGCGTGTTCATGCATGCTCGGTGTCGACGAGGAACGCTCTCTTCTCTCTCAATCACCTCTGCAAAGGGCGAACCGCCTGCCCGGACAACCATGGGCCGACTTCGCCCGGCTGGTGACTCCGGGCCCTCGACGCGCCCCGCGTTCTCGGCGATCGTGCCGAGGATCGCAGTTGCCGGGACGGGCTTGGGCGATTAGAGTGGCCGTTGCTCATTTCGAGCCCTGACGAGGCCGACCCGTACCAGGAAAGAACGACGGGCCGTGGAGGATCCATGGCCTGGCTCGTTTTGATCATCGCTGGTGTTCTCGAAGTCGTCTGGTCGCTCGGCCTCAAGTACACGCAGGGCTTCACGCGTCCGCTTCCGAGCATCATCACCGGCACCGCCATCGTCGCGAGCATGCTCTTGCTCGCACGCGCATCGCGCACGGTCCCGATTGGAGCGGCGTACGCGGTCTGGGTTGGCATCGGCGTGGTCGGGGCAGCCATCGGTGGTGTCGTCCTCTTCGATGAGGCGATGCCCCCGCTGCGCATCGTCTTCGTCGTGCTCCTCGTGGTCTCGATCATCGGCCTGAAGCTGACGTCGAGTGGGTAGCGGCGGTCGTCCCGTCCTCGTCTCGGGCAACTGGCAAGAACGAAGAAGAGAAGAGCATGCCGTGGAGTCGACGATTGAGCGCCATGCAGGCGGCCAAGAGCACCTGCCCCCGTCGCTCCTCCGGTCGAGTGTCGGAATCGAGGACGTCGAAGGCCTCTGGGCAGACCTCGTAGCAGTCCTGCGCGACGCGTAGGTCGCTGGCGCGATGTGCGCAAAGGCGTTGTCGGCGACAGGCTGCGCGCGTGGTAGGATGGCCCTTTCGTTTCCGGTAAAAGGGCTCTTGGATGACGATGTCTCCCGAAAAGGCAATCGCGGCTCTTCAGGATGTGTTCTCGTCACCCATCGAGCACGTGGCGACGCACCGACTCCTGCGATTGCTCGTCAGCCCCGCCGAGCACCGCGGGTACGCGACGGTGATCCTCGATGTCTTCGATGACGCTCGGTTGTTGGATGCGAAGGAGCAAGTCGTCGCCGTCTTGCCGGAGAGAACCGAAACGGCGATCGACGACACGCGGTATCGAGCCTTTGCGTTCGGCGTGCGCCAAGCGGCCAGTCGCTGCGACACGGAGGCCGTCCTCCCTCATGACCTCTTCCTCGTGAACCTGCTGCGCTTGCCGATGGTTCAGCATCCGGCGGAGTTTGCCGAAGCCATCCTGAGCAGAGAGGTGCGGGCGCGGTTGCTTGCACCTCTGGAAGTCGGCGACTACGGGCGCGAGCATGATCTTCCTCCCATCACCGAAGCCGCGAACCTGGGCCCACTCTGGAGCTTGATTGAAGGCGGCGCTGGAATCGAGGAGGCGGAACGAGCTGCCAGAGAGCTGGTGGCTCAGGATCGGGCGGACGCCATTCCCTATCTGCTGTGCCTCCTCGGAGAATGGCAAGAGAGGATGTGGCAAACAGGTGGCCTGTCATGGATCTCGGACGATGAACGGAATGTCGACGTCGTCCTCGCGCGCATCCTCGAACCGCTGTTGCGGAAGGCGAGCTCCCCCGATGAGCAGCGACAGCTCGCGACCCTGGAGGCTACGGGGATGTTCGACCAGGATCACGAGAGCATGATGTTCGAGTGGATGTACGAGTCATGAGACGCTGTTCATGCCGCCGCGGACTCGAGCGTTGATCGTCTGTTTGCAGCGGCATTGGGTGCACAGGAGAGCGGCGCTCAGCGTGCCAGGATCCGCTCCACCTCGTCGAGCGCCGTCTTGCGCAAAGCCTCGTCGAGCGCGTACTGGATCTCCTCGGTCTTCGCGTCGGCGCGCACCTTCACCTTGCTCGTCAGCTCGGCGCGGATGGGGAAGCTCCCCAGCGACTTGGGTGGATCGGCGGTGAGATCGAAGACCACGACGTCGCCCTCGAGCGTGCCGTCCGTGTACGTGCTCCCTCTGCTGATCCGCGGCTTCTTCGTCTCGTCCGCGCGCACGACGAGGAAGTAGCGGGTCCGGAGGCCGCGCTTCATGACGTCCTCCAGGAGGTGCGCCGAGGTGTCCTTGTCGGGCTGGCGAAGGTAGTAGTTGCAGGTACCGAGCATCCCGCGGCGCAGCAGCGTCAGCTCCCCTTCGAAGAGGAGGTCGGCGTTCCCCGCGGGATCGTCGAGCTTCGTCTCGGAGAGCTTCATCTTCGGATCGGTGCGCGGCGGGGCGGCGTCCTCGGTCGCCTTGGGCACGCCGGCGAGCAGCGGGCGCAGCTTGTCCACCTTCGCGATCAGCTTGCGCACCTCGGGCCCGAGCTGCGCCGTCACCGCCTCCTTCTTCGCCTTCTCGGCGGCCTGATGAGCCTCAGCGGCCCGCCGCTGCTCCTCCCTGTCGTCGCATCCCAGCAGCGCGAGCGCGACCACCGCGGCGAGTGCTTTCTTCATGGCGGCATTGGGCGATCGATCGACGACGCTGGCAAGCGAGATTGGGCCTCACGCGCGGGGCTTCGAGTCCCCGCTCGCGTGAACACCCTTGGCCGAGAGACCTTGCCAGGCCACCTTGAGGATCCTATGGACCGTGGGTCGAAAACCGGTAGGTCGGTCAGGTGAGCCCCGGCCGCTCCTGATGGTTCAGGAGCCTGAGACCCCGCACCACGCGGGCGTCCCACGACGACGAGGGCGTCGTGCGCCCAGGAAGGCTCACCATGAACCAGCATCAGGCCAAACAGGCGGCTCCGATCGTCGATCGATCGACGAACGCGGAGGTCGAGACCCAGGTCCTCATCGTCGGCGGAAGCATCGTCGGGTTGACCACGGCGCTCGCCTGCCAGCGCCGGGGGATCCACGTGCTCCTCGCCGAGAAGCACGCGTCGTCGTCGGTGCACCCGCGCGCCTCCCGCTACAACGCGCGCGCGATGGAGGTGTTCCGGGCGCTCGATGTGGAGCGCGACGTTCGCGCGGCGGGCGCCGATCTGGAGAACGCCATGGGCTCCCTCTCGGGACCCACGCTGTTGCAAGCGCTCGCAGACCGCCCGGAAAACCACGCGGCCATCTACGGTCGCATGCGGGCCATGGAGGAGGAGCTGTCGCCTGCTCCGTCGGCGCGCGCACCGCAGAACCGCGTCGAGCCCGTGCTGCGCGCCGTGGCCGAGGCGAGGGGCGGGGACCTGCGCTTCTCGAGCGAGGTCGTCGAGCTCACCCAGACGCCTGAGTGCGTCACCGCCCGCATCCTCCACCGCGAGACGGGGGCGTCGCAGCTCGTCCGGGCGCGCTACGCCGTGGTCGCCGATGGGGCCGGGGGAAAGATGCGGGAGCGGCTGGGCATCGGGCGCGAGCACCTCGGCGTCGCCGGTCGCTACGTGAACATCCTCTTCGACGCGGACCTGCGATCGCTCCTCGCGGGGAGGGCGTTCAACACCTGCTTCCTCCAGAGACCCGACTTCACGGCCCTCCTCCATGCGTTCGATCATGGTCGTCGATGGCGCCTCCAAATGGTCGTCCCGCACGCGGACCAGGGGACGCTGGAGCCTCTCTCTCGCGATCGATGCATCGAGATCGTGCGTGCCGGCATGGGCATCCCCGACCTCGTGCCGAACATCATCGACGCGCAGCGCTGGGAGGCAGCCTCCGCCATGGCCTTGGCCTATCGATCGGGCCGGGTGCTGCTCGCGGGCGATGCCGCGCATCAGATGACTCCATTCCTCGGGCTCGGCGCGGCCACGGGCATCGAGGACGCCAACAACCTCGCCTGGAAGCTTTCCTTCGTGCTCCGTGGTCTCGCAGACGATGGCCTGCTCGACACCTACGAGGCCGAGCGTCTGCCCGCCGCGCGAAGAGCGGTGATCGCTTCGTCTCGCGCCGCGGACGAGAACGGCCTCCCGAAGCTGGGCCGCTCGGCTCCGCCGACCGATGTTCGCACGCTCCTGAGCCTCGACGATGCGTATCGATCGCGTGCGATCGCCGGTGACGACGACGTGGATCCCGACGACGAAGGCCAGCCCGGGCGACGCGTGCCCCATGCATGGCTCCGCGCCCGCGATGGCTCACGGATCTCGACGCTGGACCTGGCCCCGGGTGAGCTCGTCCTCCTCTCGGGGCCGGACGGCAGCTCGTGGAGGGAGGCCGCGGAGCGTCTCTCGTCACCCGTCTCGATCCGAGCCTTCCACATCGGTGGAGAAGACCTCGCGGAGGAGACGGGACGGTGGTGCGCGCGGGCCGGCATTCGGAGCGACGGTGCCCTCCTGGTCCGACCGGATGGTGTCGTGGCATGGCGCAGTCTCGGCGCGCTCGCGGAGCCCGCGATCGTGCGCGACATCCTCGAGAAGATCCTTGGGAGAAGTCTCGCCCCTTGAAGCTTGGAGGGGCGGCTATGGCGTGAGCACGACCTCCTGGTCGTGCTCGGCCATGTAGAAGCTCACGCCGTCGAGCTCGACGCTGCGCGCTTCAAACGGCGCCGGCTCGAGCTGCCGCGCGCATGAACGCACGCATCACGGCAGCGCCGGCCTTCTGCATCTCGAGGACCTCTCCGCGGATCAGACCTTCCTTCTGCGCGCCGCGAGCGCCGCCATGGCGAGCACGAGCCCGAGCGCGCGCGTCGGATCGGCGGGAGGCGCCGTCGTGCGGCACGAGCACGAGCCCTGATCGCCGGGGCTCGCGCCGCCGTCCGAGCCGCCACCACCGCCCGTCGCGTCGGAGCCGCCGTTGCCAGTCCCCGTCGAGCTGCTCGTGCCGCCGCCACCACCGCTGCCGCATTCGACGCCGGCATGGGAACAGAAGCCGTTGGAGCAGGCGTCGGTCGTGCAGGCGTTGTCGTCGTCGCAGTCCGCGTCCGCTTTGCACGGTTGCTTCTGGCAGGCAGGATCGACGCTGTCGGCGCTGCCGTTGCAGTCGTCGTCGATGCCGTTCGAGCACGTCGGGCTGCCCGCCGGCCCTTCCGCCGAGGGAGAGCCGGGCGAGCAGCTCTCCACGCCGAGCTTGCACGTCGACGTCGCGGCGCAGGCGCCCACGCCACACGTCACGGGCGCGTAGTCTTCATCGATCTGACCGTCGCAGTCGTCGTCGACACCATTGCACGTCACGTCGTCCGGCGCGGTCTTGGTGCACGTGTACTCGCAGCCGTTGGCCGCGTCCCCGTCGAGATCGACGAAGCCGGTTTGGCAGCCCGCGATGGCACACTTGGCGCTCACGCACGACGCGTCCGCGTTCGGCAAGGAACACGCGAGCCCGCATCCACCGCAGTTCTGCGGATCCCCGGCGAATCCACCATTGGCGTATTCACAGCCGTCCGAAACGACACCGTTGCAATCGCTGAAGCCCGTGGGGCACGAGGAGATGGCGCAACTACCATTGATGCACGCGCTCATCCCACAGACGTTGCCGCAGGTGCCACAGCTCTGCGGATCGGTGAGGAGGTTCTGCCCAGGATTCTTGTCGTTCGGACAGGTGTCCACCGCATCGAGGATGCCGTCCCCGTCCGTGTCCTTGTCGTACAGCGTGGCGGTGGTGTTCGACGTCACGCTGAATGGATTGAGCCCGACCTTGTAGCCGAGCTGCGCCGTGTTCGTGTACGACCCGAAGCCGCCGAGCGTCACCGTGACTTGCACCGAGCCGGACTCGGCGACACCGAGGTTGCCCAGCTTCCAAGTGACGTTGCCACCGGCGAACGTGCCGCCGCCGGTCGCGGAGACGAACGTCGAGCCCGCGGGGATGGGATCGGTGAGGACGCCGTCGAGCGCGACCGAAGGCCCATAGTTGGCGTAGTCGATGGAGTAGGTGACCGTGGACGAGAGCGTCGTGGCGGGCGCCGTCTTGTACAAGGCGACATACGGCACGCCGCCCACGGCCGCACAGTACGAGTCGAAGAGCGAGTTGAGGAACAGCCGCACACCCTGCGACTTCGGGTTGGTGCTGATGGGCACGTTGGTCGTGTACTGGTGTCCGCCGAGGTAACTGACCTTGCCGTACATGCCACACGACTCCGCAGTGGGCGGGCAGGCGCCGTCGAGATAGCCTGTCATCCACACGTCCCACGACCCCGGCGTCGCCAGGTGATTGGTGAGCATCGTGATGTCGGCGCCGGATTTGTACGTGTCGCCCGTCGGCAGCGCGTAGGCGGGCTCGCTGCCACCCACGGTGCCGAACGCGCCGTCGATCTGCATGAACGTCTGATCGGCGTGGTAGGTGTCGACCGCGTTGGGCTGGTTCTTGATGTTGAAGCCGTTCGGCGTCAGGAAGCGGCCGTATGGGACGAGGTTCTCGAAGGCATTGACGGCCTGGCATTCGGCGAAGAAGTGCGTCGGGTGCGTGAGGAAATCGCGCGTCTCGGCGACCACCTCGGGCGTCGCTTGAGCGCTCGTGACGCCCCAGTGCATCGACATGAATTGGCAGTAGACGGGGTCGCCGTCGGCGTCGAAGAGCGCGCCGTCGTGGTGATTCGTCGTCGTCGGCCCGGCGACCTCCTCGGGTGTGAGCAGGTCGGGGCTGTTGTTGCTCCACGCGTTTCCGGTCGAATCGGTGATGCCGGCCGCGTTGAGGTAGCCGACGGCGATGTTCTGGCTGCCGTCGGCGTGCATCGCGACGCGCGGCGCGACCACGAGATAGCGGGCGACGTCGCCGCTGAACGACGCCGTGGTCACGTGCACCACGACCTTCGTGTTCGCCGTCTGCCACGCTGTGATGATGGGCGTCGCCGCCGCCGCGTCCGCCCCGTCGATCACGAACGGACCTCCGCGGTAGCCGTGATTCGTGACCGCAGCATTCGTCTTGTTGTCCTTCGACGAAGCGGTGAAGTCGGCTTCTCCGAGGCTCTTGCCGCTCTTGATCACCCAGCGCACGGGCACACCGCTCTTGAGGAGCTGGTAGACGAGGCCATAGGCCTTGAGCATCCCCGAGTCCTGATACGTCGTATCCATGGGGATGATGAGCGAGCCGGATGCAAACGTATCTGCGAAGGCTGGGGCGCTCGATCCGACGACGGCGAGCGAGAGCGTGAGAGCGACGAGACGCTTCATGGGGGCGTACTCCTCCTGATGTTTCCGAGAACACGAGATTGCGTCCCGCTCGTCAAGCAAGGAGGAACACATCATGTCGGAGAAACGGCTGCGCTTCGCTCGGGACTACCCCGTATCGGAGCGCAATCGTGTCGCAACATGCGACGCGACCACGCCGATGCGGCGCATTGGCGTGGTCGCTCGACGTTTCAGTCGTGGCGAAGAGGATGCGTGTGAAGAGCCAGATGGGATACGACAGCCGCTCACCGCGGCGAGGTGTCAGTTGATGCTGACCTCGCACACGTAGCTCGTCCCCGTGGCGTTCGGCGAGCACGTCAGGCCGGCGCAGCAGAAGCCGGTGGAGCAGTCCTCGTCGACCGCCTTGCAGGCGCCACCGTCGTTCGTGCCGCCGTCGGGCGTGCAGGGGCCGCCGTCGCAGGTGGGGATGGTGGCGTCCTCCGCCCAGAAGGGCCGGTGGTTGTTCTCGTTGAGGAGCTGGAAGGGCAGCCGGAACGCGGGGAAGCTCGGGTCGCCCGAGCCGAGCTTGGCCGGATCGATGGCCGCGACCCAGAGCTGTTGGAGCCCGGAGCCGTACTTCGATCCATTCTCGAGCACGAGGCCGTAATCGCGCTTCGACGCGAACGCGATCCAGAGCGTCTCGTCCGCGGCCGAGCCCGGCGCCCACGTGGGCATGTTGTTGGCGATGCCGACCATCACCACGCCGTCCGCGACCACGGTGTTGGCGGCGACCAAATCCGTCTCCGGCGCGCCTGCCTGCGCCGGCGCGACATAGAGCTTCGCCGCCGCGTTCTTGTCGGACGCGCCCGTCGCGTGCATGTACGCGATCCAATGGCTCGTGGGATCGAACATGGGATACCCGTAGGTGTCCGAGGCTCCCGATGACTGCCGCACCACCGTGAGATTGGAGAACGCATCGCTCGCGTGGTCGAGCATCGCGATCGACGAGCCCTGCACGCCGCGATCCTTGTTGGAGCCGCCGTACGTGAAGACGAGGTGCGCGCCGTCCGGCGCCCAATCGGGTTGCGTGCCGAACTTGTTGCCGAGATCGATGGCGCCGTTCCCCGCGCCGATGGGCGCGCCGGTGTCGCCGTCGAGCAGCTTCATCACACCCCCTCTCGCGCTGACGATGCGCGTCGCGTCCGGGTTGAAGGTGGACCAGGCGTTGGGGATGGTCTTGTTGTTGTAGCTGTTGAAGACGATCGGCGGCGGTACCGTGGTGTCGACACCGGCCACCCAGAGCGTCTCGCCGCCGACGTCCGCGCCGAGGCGCTTGCCATTGCGCGAGAGCGTGTGACACGCGACGCACTTGCCCACTTCATTCGGGGTCATGAACGAGCTCGGCGCGGCGTCGCTCACGGCCGCGCGCATCACGCCCGCCTGCGTGGTCGACCAGTAGTAGATGGCGCCGGGAACGGGCTTCTTCGCGAAGCGAATGTCGATCCCTTTGCCGACGTAGAAAGAGCCCGGCACCGCGGGATCGGCGGCCTCGACGGTGACGTGGACGCTCTTGCCCGCGGCCGAGGCGGTGAGCCATTGCCACGTCGGGAGCGAAGCCTCCCAGCAGCCGGCGTCGGTCTGCGCGGCCGCGCACACGGCGTGCGCGCCGTCGGTATAGATGGAGAAATCGAGGAAGGGGCCCTCGAAATGGACGCGGAAGAGCGGGTGATCGTGCCCCCGCCACTGGAAGAGGATCTTGTAGACGTTGGGCGGGAACATCGTCCCGCCGGAGGGATAAACGAGGTCGGGCGCCAGCGGATCGCCGGTGATGGGGGTGTTCTTCCCCGGGTCGAAGAGATCCGGTGTGCCCGGCGGGACCGAGCCTTCATCGACCGAAGGCTTGAAGATGACCGTGAGATCGGCGCTCGCCGTCTTGCCGCCGTACGAGGCCGTGACGTGGACGAGCCCGCCGGCGGCGTTGCTGGTGGTGTAGAGGCCAGAGGCGTCGATCGAACCGGGGCTCGGATTATCGATCGTGAACGCCGCCGGCACCACCTTGGTGCCGCCGCCCGCGAGCGTGGCGACCGCTTTGAAGAGCTGCGTCTTCGGCGTGGTCTGATCGACGGTGAGCGTCGCGCTCGGCGGATCGAGGGTGAGCGCCGTGATGGAGACGTCGATTCCCCCGCCGCTCCCTCCCGAGCCCGTGGCCCCTCCGGAGCCCGTCGGCTGGCCCGCGCCGGTGCCTTGGGTCGACTCCGACCCTCCGCCCCCGCACGCTGCGAATGCAGCGCCGAGCGACAGCGTCGTGACCAGCATCCAGACGGGAATGAATCGACGATGGATCATAAGCGCCTTACTCCCCCTCACCGCATTACGAGCATACCGACGGCGCAATGGAGGGAAAGATGGGAAGCCAATCGACCATCCGGACACACCACATGGACTCTCGAATGAGCAGTGGAGTGGCAGAATGGTCGCGCGGCCCCCTCGGATGGCGAATCGGGGCGAGTCTCTAAATCAGCGAGCGTGATTCTCGAACGACGAAGACCCTTCGTGGACGTGGTCGTGAACGCTGACGCTGACGCTGACGACGGGCCGTCGACGTCAGCGTCAGCGTCCACGTAAACGTCCACGTCCACGTCCACGAGGAGACTGTTGTTTGAGAATCTTGGCCGCTGATTTAGCTCCTCTGTCCGACGCGTCGCGAGCGCACCGCAGCGAGGGAGAGCGAGCGAGGAATACGTTCGTATTTCGAGCGCGCTCGACCGACGTCAGTCAGAGCTTTGCGGCGCTCGAACACTCGACATCGTCGAAGTGGTAGAAGCCGTCTTCGACGAAGAGGTCGACTCGGGCTCTCTAGGCCGCGACGAGGGCCGTCGCACAAACCCAACAGTGCTTCGACGGCAGCCGCACATCTCAGCCGCTCGATTGCGCTTCTCCGCCCGACAGAAATGCGATGAGGCCGTGCGGGGCGGTTTCACCGAAGCAGAGCTCGAAGGTCGCCGCGGCTTCGGGAGCGGCCTTCGCGCTGCGAACGAACATCGCTTCTTCGTATTCGGTGAGCGCGGCTTCGAGATCATTCGGGTGCGCGGCGATGGCCTTGCCGAGCTCCGCGCCGTCGTACATCGCGAGGTTTGCGCCTTCCCCGTCGGGCGGGCTCAGGTGCGCGGCGTCGCCGAGGAGCGTCACGCCGGGCACGCGATCCCAGCGATGCCCGGCGGGGAGCTTGTGGATCATGCGGGGGACCGGATCGGTCTCGCCGTCGGTAATGAGCGCGGTCAGGGCCGGGGCCCAGCCTTCGAGCTCTGCGGCGACGCGCGCCCGCGCCGTCTTCGGGTCGGTGAAGTCGATGCTCTCGATCCACGCCTTGGGCTTCGTGAGCGCGACGTAGGTGTGGAGGACGCCGTTCGTCTCGCGGTGCGTGATGATGCCTTTGCCGGGCGTGAGCGCGTAGAACGCGCCCCCGCCGACCAGCTTGGCGCTGGCGGAGTGCCGCGCGTCGGCGTCGAGCAGGTACGTCTCGATGTAGACGGTGCCGACGTATTCGGGCTTCGCATCGGAGAGGAGCGGCCGAATCTTCGACCACGCGCCGTCGGCGCCGATGACGAGGCTGGTGGTCACGGTCGACCCGTCCGCGAAGCCGAGTTCGTGCTTTCCATCGCCGAGCGCGCGCACGCTCGTGAGCTTGCGGCCCCATTGCACGGTGTCAGGCGGGAGCGCGTCGAGGAGGATGCGCCGGAGGTCGCCGCGGAGCACCTCGGGGCGACTGCCGGTGCCGTCGTCCGGCTGGTCGAGGAGGACCGTGCCTTGCGGATCGACCATGCGCGTCGCCTCACCGCCTTCGTGGACGATGCGGCGGAACGCGTCGGAGAGGCCGGCGGCCTCGAGCGCGAGCTGGCCATTGTAGTCGTGGATGTCGAGCATCCCGCCTTGGGTACGCGCCTCGGCGGAGGCGTCCGCCTCGTACACGGTCGCTCGGATTCCGTGGACGTGGAGGACGCGCGCGAGGGTGAGCCCGCCCGGTCCGGCGCCAATGATGGTGATGGACGTCATCGTGATTCCTCTCCGGCCTTAACCTGGAACGTCGTTCCAGTCATCTACTTGGAACGCCGCTCCAGAGCTGTCAAGATGGAGCCTTGGCGAAGAAGGCGACGCGAGGACCGGAACGCGAGAAACGCCGCGAGGATGCGCTCTCGCGCGAGCGGATCGTCGAAGCGGCGATCGCGCTGCTGGACGCGGACGGTGAGGATGGGCTGACGTTCCGCGTGCTCGCGACGCGCCTGGCGACGGGCCCGGGCGCCATCTACTGGCACGTCACGAACAAGAACGAGCTCCTCGTCGCCGCGACCGACGCCGTGGTCGCGCACACGATGGCCGAAGTGCGCGGCTCGACCAAGCCGCGCGAAGCGATCCATCGCATCGCGCTCGGCGTGTTCGACGCGATCGAGGCGCATCCGTGGGTGGGGGCGCAGCTCTCCCGCGCTCCGTGGGAAACGGCGATGCTGCGAATCTACGAACGCCTCGGCCGCCAAGTCGAGGCGCTGGGCGTTCGCGGGAGCGCCCAGTTCACCGCGGCGTCGACGCTGCTCAGCTACGTCGTCGGCGTGAGCATCCAGAACGCCGCGGCCAGCCAGTTCGCGCGCCGCGAGCTCGCGCCGACGACGAACCGCGTCGCCTTCCTCGAGGCGGCAGCGGCGCGCTGGCGCGAGCTCGACGCCCGTGAGTACCCGTTCACGCGAAACGTCGCCGCCCACCTCCCCGGCCACGACGACCGCAAAGAGCTCCTTGCCGGGATCGATCTGATCCTCGCCGGAATCGCGGGCTCGAAGTGAGTCGCGGACGTCGCGGCGCGATCAAACAGCGTTCATGACCATCGAGGTCGACGCGCCTCGGGCTCCCGCTCAGACATCGATCACGACGTCTCCGCGCGGCCGTGAGCAGCAGAGGAGGACGTTGCCTTCGGCCGGCGGATCGAGCGGCTCTGGATCGTAGTCGACGCTCCCGGAGACCAGCCCGCTCTCGCATGTATGACAGACGCCGGTTCGGCACGACCAGCGCACCGGTACGTCGCACGCTTCGGCCAGCTCGAGCAGACTCCGATGCTTCGTGGATGGCCAGTGAACCGCGAGGCCGCTGCGTGCGAAGGAGACGAGCGGACCACTCGTGGGCTCATCGTTCGGCACATGGGGGGCGCGCGTCGCGCCGCCGGCGATTCCCGGCGTCAGCGCTTCGAGCCCGGCGAAGGTCTCCGTATGGATCCGGTCCGGAGGAACGCTCCGTGCGGCGAGCCCGGCAATCAGATCGTGCATGAAGAGAGGCGGCCCGCACAGATAGAAATCGCCGTCGCGCGGCACCGCGAGCGCGTCGAGTGTGGCCGCGTCGAGGTGTCCCACCGCATCGTAATCCTGCCCGAGCTCATCCTCCTCGGCGGGCCTGCTGTAGCAGACGTGGCTTCGCCCGCGCGCGAGCGTCGCGACGAGGCGTCGTACGTCGAGCGCGAACGGATGGCTCGCGCGGTTGCGTGCACCATGGAGCCACCAAATCTCGCGACCGGACGCCGTCGCTGCCAGCGCGTGCAACATGGCCAGCACGGGTGTTGCGCCGATGCCTGCGCTGAGCAGCACGACCGGGCCTTCGCCGGCGCGCAGGATGAAGCCGCCGCGCGGCCCGCTCGCGTCGAGGATGTCGCCGATGCGGGCGCGGGTCTTCAAGTACGTTCCGGCCCTGCCGTCGGGCTCGATCTTCACGCTCACCCGATAGCGCGCGGCGGAGGGCGGACCGGAGAGGGAGTAGCTGCGATACAGCGGCGACCCGTTCGGCTCGGTGCGCAATCTCAGGACGATGAACTGGCCGGGCAGCGGCGTCGCGAGCGGGTGGCCGTCCACGGGCTCCAGCGAGAACGAGAGCACGTCGAGGCTCTCGCGATGGATCTGCGAGATTCGGAGTGGGATGAACCCCGGCTTTGTCGCGGTGATGGCGGCGGCGGAGAGCCCGGCGTTGCCCGTCGTGCCCGCCTGCTGACCGCGATCTTGCAACAGCGCCTCGAACGAGGCGCGCCAGCCGGCCGGCAATGCGGGAATGCGGAGCGCGCGCTCGAGCTGGCTGCGCGGGTGGCCCGGCAGGTACAAGAGCGCGTTGATCTGCTCGATCGTCATGCGCTCCGGACCTTCGGCGACCTTCACGATCGGGTCGCCGGCGCCGACCTCGCCTTCTTCCAAAACCCGTAGGTAGAACCCCGTCCTGCCGCTCGAGGTCAACAGCGCCGCCATGCGTGGCTCGTTCATGCGGATGCCGACGCGGTAGCAAGTCACGCGCGGCTGCGTCACCTCGAAGAGCGTCGAGCCGATTCGGTAGCGGTCGCCGACGCATACCTCGTTGTCGGGCAATCCATCGATGGTGAAGTTCTCGCCGAATTGCCCATACGTGAAGTCGCTGCGACCGAGCTGCTTCTCCCAATGGCGATACGACTCGATTTGATACACGAACACCGCGCGGTGCTCGCCGCCGTGACCGACGAGGTCGCCCTGCCCGTCACCGTCGATGTCGAGTCGTCGCACCCTGCGCCGGCCCTGGACGGGCGCCTTCCAGATACCGGTGTGTACAGTCTGGCCGTTCCAGAGAATGTCGCGCGGAAGCCCGACGTTCACCGATAGCAGGCGCGCCATCGCCGTCCCCCTGTCGGCGATGTAGCTCCAGGGGCCTATGGCCGCAATGACGCCGCGAGCCGCCGACCTTTACCGCCCCCAACAAGCATGCAAGCGTGTTGGTCGCGAACGTGCGGCCGCGTGGCTTCGGTCTCGACATCGCTTCAGCTCGGTCCGTCGCGCTGGATTGAAACGCGAGGACGGCGGCCCGCTGCCCTCGCGGGCGCGGGCGCGAATGAGGTCTTTCTCGTCGACCTCGACGCGAGCGACAAGCACCTTTGGAGTAAGCGTTTCGCCGCGCGGTGGTGGTCGCGAGGACGATCGACTCTCCGTGGGGCGCGAAGTCGAGTCCCGTGATCGGGGGCATGCCTCACAGGGGGCGCGCTGCGCGGTCTCAGGCCCTGAGGCTACGTTCGAGTTGCCTTCGGCGTCGCTGGAGCGGCTCGTTGCCAACGACCTTTGGAAAGCGATAAACCACTCCGACATGGGAGGCACATCGTTCACCGAGCTACGAGACGCCGCCGAGCGCGGCGACCCGCAGGCGCAGGTCCAGCTCGCCATCCGCTACGAGCGTGGTCGCGAGGTGGAGCAGAGCTCCGCGCAGGCGGCCGTGTGGCTGACGAAGGCCGCCGAGCAGGGCGACGCCAACGGGCAGCTGCTGCTGGCGGTCCTCTACGCGGAGGGGCGAGGTGTCGAGCGAGATGCCGCACGCGCGTCCTCGTGGTTCCGGAGGGCTGCCGAGCAGGGCAACGCCCACGCGCAGTACCGTCTCGCGCGCCGTTACGCCGAGGGGGACGGCGTCGAGCGGGACGTCGAGCAGGCCATTGCGTGGTTCCGCGAGGCTGCCGAACAGGGCCATGCCGACGCGCAGTTCGAGATCGGCCGTCGCTGCTTCTACGGCGAGGGTGTCGAAAAGGACGCGGCGCAGGCCGTCGCGTGGTTCCGCAAGGCTGCCGAGAAGGGCAGCGCCGAGGCGCAGCTCAGCCTCGGCCAGTGCTACGCGAGGGGCCTGGGTGTGGAGACGGACGCGGCGGAGGGAGCTCGCTGGCTGCTCGCGGCCGCCGAGCAGGGACGTGCGGACGCGCAAGCTCGCGTCGGCTTCTGCTACGAGCGCGGCGAGGGCGTGGAGCAAGACGAGGCCGTGGCAATCCGCTGGTACCGAAGCGCCGCCGCGCAGGACGACGCGTTCGCGCTCGGCCGGCTGGGCTTCGTCTACGTGAACGGACGGGGCGTCGAGAAAGACGCCGCCCAGGCCGTGGTCTGGTTTCGCGCGGCCGCCGAGCGGGGCAACGCCTTCGCGCAGTTCTGGCTGGGGCGCTGCTACCACTTGGGCGAGGGCGTCGAAAAGGACGCCGGGCAGGCGCTTCGCTGGTTCCGCGAGGCGGCGGATCGCGGCGATCTCGACGCGCAATTCATGCTCGGGCGTTGCTGTCGCGACGGCCTTGGAATGGATCGCGACGCGGTGCAAGCCGTCGCCTGGCTCCGGAAGGCCGCCGAGCAGGGGCATGCCAAGGCCAAAGCGGCGCTCGCGGATCTCGGCGAGATCAAGTGACGATCACCTCTCCACGCTGGTGCCGAACATCCTAATGGCCGTACCAATCGGCTCGGGGGGAGCGCTGTCCCATCTTCGAAAAAGGTACGGTGGGCAGCACCTGCTACGTGCAGGTCATGCACTTCACCACTCGGGTCCTTCCTCGCCTTTCCTTCCTGTGTGGCCTCGCGCTCGCAGGCTTCGCGTGCGGCTCCAGCTCGTCGACACCGACGGGCTCCTCCGGCGGTGGAGGATCGGGAGGCGGCCACCTCGGCACGGGAGGCACAGGGGGACACGATGTCGTCCCGACCGACCCGGCGTGCGACGCCTTCGCGGCGAGCTTGCAGTCGGGGATCGACGCTGCCCGTGACAAGCAGAAAGTGAAGCACGCGGCGCTCGGTGTCGGGACGCCTCGATGCGGAAAGATCATCGTCTACAGCGACGCCGCGTCGGCAACCGTGAAGCCAACGCCCGAGTCGCTCTGGCAAATCGGCAGCTCCACCAAGACGTTCATCGCAGCCACCGTGTTGAACCTCGCCGAGGCCGGCGAGCTCGGCGTCGACGACGCGCTCGCCGACTACCTGCCGGACTTCCCCAACGCCGAGAACATCACGCTGCGACAGCTCCTGAACCACACCTCGGGCATCTTCGATTACCTGCAAACACCCGAGGTCACGCAGGCCGTTCAGGCCCATCCAGGATCCGCCGTGACCGCGGATCAGCTCATCGCCTATGCCACGGCCCATCCGCCCAACTTCGAGCCTGGCAAAGGTTGGGCGTATTCGAACACCAACTTCATCATCCTCGGCCGCGTCATCGAGAAAGCCACCGGCGCGGATCTCGGCGAGACGGTGCGCGCGCGATCGATCGCTTTGGCCGGGCTCGGGCACACCTTCCTCGCGAGCGCGGAGGAGCCCGTCGGGGCGCTCGTCCCGGGGTTCCAAGGAGGACCCGAGGTGACGACCCTCGTCAATCCCACGTGGTTCGGCACCGCGGGCTCCATGCGGTCCACGGTGAGCGACGTGCTCGAATGGGCGGAGAAGCTCTATGGCACCGACGACGTGCTGAGCCCCGCTGCCAAAGCGGAGATGACGACGACGGTGGCGACCGACGTCAGCTACCTCCGGTACGGCATGGGTCTCGTGCAGTGGGATGCTTCCAAGACCGCTGGCAACGGCGTCGCCTACGGGCACTTCGGCTTCGTCCCCGGGTACCAGACCGAGTTTCTCTACCATCCCGAGACCAAGGTCGCGATCGTGGCCTTGGGGGCCGACTCGGACGCGGTCCCCCACACGTTCACCAAGCTCGTCTACGACGCGCTGCCCATGCTGAAGTGAAGTGAAGTGGGCCTCGCTTCATCCGGCGGCGACGAGCGATCGCAGCTTGCCGGGCGGCGGGAGCCCGACCTTCGCGAACGCGTAGCAGAGCGCCGCCGGCGAGCCATACCCCACTGCGCGCGCCACGCTCGACACGGTGGCGTCCTCGTGCGTGAGGAAGATCGAGCTCAAGAGGAGCCGATAAAAGTCCTTCACGGCGCGCCAATCCGTCTCTTTTCGCAAGCCGACGAGCCCATACTTCGCGTGGAAGGCGTGGGTGCGACGGGTCAACGTTCGTCGCGTGGCGCCCGTCTCCGCCTCCCAATCGACGGTGGCGGGCCCCGACGACAAGCTCGTGAGGATCCGATCCAGCGCCGAGGCATATGCCTGCTCCGCGGGATCGGGTTGCGCGATGGGCTCGTCGAGCCCTTCGAGCTCGATGCCCTCGGCGGCGAGCGCGGCGTGCAGCGCGCCGGCGTGCCTTTGTATCTCGGCGTGCGGTGTGTGCGGCTGCGCCAGCGCGTTGCACGCGGCCTCGATGACGGTGAGCGCGCGGCGACCGACGTGCGCAGACCCGCTCGGCGGGCGCGCACAGGCCCAGTCGAGAGAGAAGGTGAGCGCGTCGCCATGGTGGGTGAGGAGCGTCTCGGTCGTCTCGGTCATGACCGCCACCCCAGGCAGCAACGTCGTCGATCGTCCTTCGACGGTGGCGCGCAGCTCCCCCGGACGACGATCATGAGCCGCGCGCGCGCGCGTTCGTCGACGCCGCGGCCCAGCACAGGCATCGTGAGCCGCTCCTCCTGCGTCATCCCGGTGAGGAGGACGCGCCGCAGGATCCCGTGCGGACCAATCCACCGGTCGCACTCGAGCGGCGCGCCCTCGAAGCGGTGGTGGCGGTGCGAAACGATCACGCATTGGGGCCTAGCACAGCTGGGGGCAGACGCGCGGCCAAGACATCGCGCCGCGGGGGTTTGGGACGAAGCCCCATCGAAATCGAGAGGGATGCACGAGCGCGAAGCGGCGCCGCAAAGCGCCCTATGTGGCCGCGCTTCGAGCGGGCAGCACGCATGAAGGCGCGAGTCTCGGCGGTGCGGTCAGCCTTCGGCGTCGCCGCGATCTGCGAGGCGAGCCCGGCACCCGAAAACGCAGCAGGCTCGACGAGAACCTCGCGGCGGCAACGCTGGAGCTGACGCCCGCGGAGCTCGAGGCCCTCGAGCCGCTCGCGGCCTCCGTGCTCGGCCATCGCGGAGCCTGAAAGCGGGCTGCCGGTGAAGTGTTCTCCTGCGCCGATCGTCCTTCTGATATCGAATCAAGGCGCCGGCTTGACCTCGTATTCGCCCGGGGGGCTCTCACGTTGCGGCGGCGCCGCTTGGTTGATCGGCTTCGCGACGGGGGATGGGTTCAGCGCTTTCTCGATCTCCTCGGAGAGGAAAAAGAGCCCCATGCCCGCCCCCTTGGCCACGGCGCCGCAGCCGAGGAGCGCGCCCGAGGTCGCCCAACCCTTTTCCGTCGCTCTGGCTGCCCACACCTTCTCGTCGGAGATGGAGCGTTTGGCGGTGTCGTAGAGCAGGCCGAAGCCGTAGGCCGTCCCGACCAAACCAGCGGCGCCGGTGCCGATGCCAATGGCTTTGGTGAAGCCGCAGCCGGGGAGCACGAGCAGGAAGAGGGCGAGGACGGCGGGGCGCGGGTGCCGTGCAAGGCGGGGACCGGTGAAAAAGTGCGGCGTGCGAAGGAGGCGCGGGCGCGGGAGAGAACCGACGCTCACAGGCGTGGTGGAATCGGCACGAGGGTTCGAGGGGTGTGAGCGGCCGCTGGGGGAGGGCGGGAACGTCATCTCGGATGGGGGGCACGACATGCCGAGCACGCGGCCATCGTCGCAGCCGTGTTGTCGATGACGGTGGGGGTGTGCCGGGCGCCTCCATGACATCGGCGCAGTGCCGACTTCTTCACGACGAGCATTCGAGTGCTCTTCTCGTCGTCTATGGGCTTGGCGACAATCGCTCTCACCGATGCCGCCGGCGGCGATGGCCACCCAGATAGGCTTGCTGCATTCGCGGTGCAGGGTCGGACGTTCCGGATACCGGCTCGGCACCGCGCCGTTCGCACACGCCGTCCATGCACACGGAGCTCTGTGCGGGCCGAGAACCAAGCTGAACAAAGTTGTTCAACCGGACATCACCCCTTGTTCAACTGGACATGACGGGGGCCTCCCCGGGCGGCCAATTCGCGCAAATCGCGTGGTCGGGTACCTGGCGCGCCGGATGCTTAGGACACCTCCGCCGGCGCATCACGGGCCCTTCGCGGCGCCCGGTGATCCACGCCGATCCCGCAAGCACGCAGGCGCCTTGGCCTCGAATGCGCCTGCGCCCAACTCGCCACTACGGAGCGCCATGAAACAGTTCTTCCAATACGTCGGGGCCATCGCGGTTGCAGGCATGTGCCTCCTGGGTGTCGAGCGCCCTGCCCAGGCTGATCAACTGCTCGACTGCGAGATGAAGGGGCGGTGGGTGGAGGCGAACGAGGATTGGATCTTCTCCGCCGCCTACGTCTCCAAGGCAGGCCCCGACACCTTCACCGGCATCTTCGCCAACCCCAAGGCGCAAGCGACCGCCAAGGTCACTGGCAACGTGGCGGCTGGGGCCTGGACGATCCTGTTCAACTACACCGATGCGGGGCACGCGGGCTGGGTCAAGAGGTTGACCGGCCAGGGAGCCATGGACCCGAAAACGCACATCCTCACCATCAAAGGCAACTTCACCCTCACGAAGAGCGGAACGCAGACGGGGCAAGGGACGTTCACCCTCATCGGGACCTGCAAGCCCAAGTGACCTTCCCATGGGAGTAGGCTGACTGGGGATGTCGAGACGCATCCTGCAGATGATGTTCGAGAAAAGAACGCGACCGATGAACCGTAGCGATAGGGACGGTCCTTCGTCGCGATGAAGGCCGACTCCGCCGCGCGCATCCGCCTCGTCCGCGCGAGGGTGATCCCGCCGCGCGGTCACGCACACGCCTTGATTCCAGCCCCCAATCAGCGCGTGCGCACCAGCGCCCGGAGGTGGCTCGTTCCGGTGCTCGTCGCGTCCGCGATCAAGAATCGATCGGCCTCGTCGTCCTGGGCGAGATAGCCGTATTGGTTCGCGAGCTTCTGTCGGAAGACCTCGCGCTCGTCTGCCGTGCTGAAGGCCAGGATCTCGCCGTCCCAGGTCGTCGTCACCACGTAGGCGCCGTCCCGCGTGAGTCCGTAGTTGTCGTGCCAGTGATTCTGCGTGAGCAGGTGGTCCTTGCCGCCGGCATCGGTGTAGTAGAGCCCGTGGGTCGAGAGGGTGGACTTGCTGGACTCGATGACCCAGAGCTTCCCCTTCTCTCGCGGTGGGAACTCGGAGGGGGCCGCGGTGGAGGGGCGCCCCGAGCGGTCGTACACCACGGTGGAGATGCGGAGTCGCTCGCCGCTCGTGCCGAATGCGACCTCTGCGAACCGGTCGTCGTGGGGCCGGAGATCGCCGGCGATGCGCTGGTGCTTCACGGTGTCCAGCAAAGCGTGCTTCCCCCAGTGCGAAGAGGTCCGGTCCTCGGTTCGATACAGCCGGACGACCAGGAGGCGGCCATCAGGGGACGGGAACAGCTCGTCGGCCATCCAGCCCTTCTCGAGGGTGTAGGCGTGGACGAGCCGGGCCTCGGGGACGTTCCACTGGTAAACGACATCCGCTTTCCCCTTGGCCTCCCCGGGCGGTTGACTGAACGAGACGAACAGCTCCCTGGTCGACTTGCAGTACGCGAAGCGGCTCACCCCGTGGTGCAGGAGATCGAAGAGGTCCACCACCTCGAACGGCGCGCGCGCCGCAGGGCGAGCGGCGGACACCGGAGGCGCAGCAGCAGACGCGGGAGGCGCGGCAGAGGACGCTGGAGGCGTGGCGGAGGACGGCGCGCGATCGGAGGCGTCACCCTGGTGACAGCCGCCGAAGGCGAGCGCGGCGGGGACCCACACCACGAGCGCGAAGCGTCGCATCCCGGCACTATACGGAGGTTACCGGGACCGGCAAACGGACATCGGATTGCGTCTCCGTGGCACGCCCGGGAGACAGGGCCCCTCGGAGCATGAAATCGAGGGCCCGAGAGCGGTGGCCCTCGGGCCTTCTGGAGCCCCCTTTGCCTCATCGAGGAGGCACCATCGTCGTCACGAGCTGGGCTTCAGATCCAGATATCGAATCTTGCCGACGATACCCCGCGCCGTCTCGGATTCGATGAAGGCCATCGAAGAGCACCGAGCACGCCGCTCGCCGACTTCGTCGGTCTGCGCGATGCCTTCGGCGAGAGCTCGATCGGATCGTTACGCGCTTCGCCCGTCGAGCCACTTGGCGCACGAGACGACTTCGTGCGCACGGCCCGGGAACACTTTGTCCATGAAGAAGTCCTGGACCGTCGGGTCGCTGTCCGCGCAGCCGTCGCGGAGGACCGTGACGCGATAGCCGCGATCGGCGGCGTCGTAGCAGGTGGCGGCGACCATCGCGCTCGTCGCCACGCCTGCGACGGCGATGGTGTCGACCGCATGGGCGCGCAGCACGAGATCCAGATCCGTGCCGGCGAAGGCGCTGGCTCGGCGTTTCAGGATGACGACGTCCTCGTTTTGCACCGGGAGGTCGACCTCGGTGTCCGGCGAGCCCTCGTGGAACATGGTGCCCGCATCGAAGAAGGCGGAGAACAGGGCGTTGCCCGGCGGGAGATCGGCCCGGTTGGGGCGGAACGCGATGCGAACGAAGACCACCAGGACGCCCGCGGCTCTGGCGCGGGGAAGGAGCTCGGTCAGCGGGGGAATGACCTGGCGCGCGAACGGGTAGGCGCCGGTGATGCCGCGTTGGATGTCGCCGATGATGAGGGCAGTTGCCATGAAGGGCACCGTAGGTCGCCCCCTCCCGCGCGGCTAGGTAACCAGCGCTGCTCGAAGCCGATCTCGCGAAGCGCCGCTGCGGTGGGCCCCGCGCCGCCGCGCGCGTCGACGTCGCGCCGGTGAGCGACGCGTTCTCCCACGCGAGCGCGCGAGACGTGGTGTCGAACGCCGCGAGCGCCGCCATCGCGAGCGCTCGCGCGTTCCTCATGCCCCTCGCGCCGGCGTGAGGGGGCTCGCTTCCTCATGCCTGCTGCGTCGGCATGATGGTGACGCGCTCCAGGTTCACGTGGCGCGGCAGACCCACGGTGAAGGCGATGGTCTCGGCGACGTCGGCGGCGGTGAGCCAGGTGAGCTGCTGCCGGACCGACGCGATCCAGGCCTTCGCTCCTTCGTGGGTCATGTGGCCTTGGAGCTCGGTTTCGACGAGGCCGGGCTCGATGACCGAGACCCGCACGTGCTTCGGCCCGAGCTCGGTGCGCAGGTTGCGCGAGAGGTGCGTGACGGCCGCCTTGGTGGCGCAGTAGACCGCGAAGTTCGGGAAGAGGCCGTGCGCGCCGATCGAAGAGACGTTGACGAGATCGGCGCGGCCGCCCTTCTGCGCCGCGGCGAGGAGCGGCTCGACGAAGGCGTCCACGATGCGCACGACGCCGGTGAAGTTCACGTCGATCATCTGCTCGGCGTCGGCGACGCGGTGCTCGTCGATGCCGGAGGGCAACATGACGCCGGCGTTGTTGATCACGAGATCGACGGTGCCGAGCTCGGAGGCGATGGCGCGCGCGGCGTCGGCGACGGCCTCCGCGTTCGTGGCATCGACGGAGAGCGCCAGCGCTCGGCCGCCATGTTCGCGGATGGAAGCGGCGAGCGCGTCGAGGCGATCCTTGCGGCGCGCGAGCAGCGCGACGGCCGCGCCCTCCGCCGCGAGCTTCTTGGCGGTGGCCTCACCGATACCGCTCGAAGCCCCGGTGACGACGGCGACACGACCTGCGAGAGCAAGCGTTCGAGACATGATGTTCGACTCCTGTGCGAAAGGTGGTCGCAACATCGATCCTCGCGCCGGGGCCAGGAAGACGAGCCGTGAGCCTAGGATTGGCAATCCCTGGATGGTGCCTCTCCGCCGGTGCATGGTGCATGCATGGTCGAGGCGCGCGTGAAGGTGACCGACAGGCGGAGTGAGCTGGCCGACTTCCTGCGCGGCCGGCGGCAGCGGGCGACGCCGACCGCGGCAGCGCTGTCGAACGGCAAACGAAGGCGTACCCCGGGCCTCCGCCGTGAAGAGCTGGCCCAGCTCGCCGGGCTCTCGGCCGACTGGTACACGCGGCTCGAACAAGGACGTGACGTGAACCCGTCCCGCGAGACGCTGGAGGCGATCGCCCGCGTGCTCCAGCTCGACGACGACGAGCGCGGCCACCTCTTCTACCTGGCGCGCCCGGAGCATGCGTCCACACGCGGCCCCTCCGCCGCGCAGAGGGAGCGCGCCGAGCCGGCGATGGCGCGCGCGCTCGAGGTCATGTCCCTCCCGGCGGCGGTGCTCAGCCCGCGCTTCGACGTGCTCGCGTGGAACCAGCCGGCGTGTGGCCTGCTCCTCGATTTCGGCGAGGTGCCGCCGCGCCGGCGCAACATGCTGTGGATGACGTTCCGCGAGCCTCGCCTCCAGGCCCGCTACGCCGACCTCGCGACCATCGAGCGGGAGGTCGTGGCGGGCTTTCGCTTCAACGCGGGCTCCTTCGTGGGCGACGCCGATTTCGACACGCTGATCGCCGAGCTCCTCGAGATCAGCGAGCCCTTCCGCCAGCACTGGGCGCGCCACGAAGTCCGCGCCAAGACGAGCGGCACCAAAGCGTTCCGTGACGCGCGCGGGGAGCCTCTCCTGCTCGACTGGCACACGCTCCTGTCCTCGACGTCGAGCCGGCAGCAGCTCGTCTATTACACCGCGCGCCCCGGCTCCGGCGACGATGCACGCCTCGCGGAGCTCACCGCGAGCGCCAGGTAACGCCATCGCGCTTCCCCTTGGCTCTCGGGATCGAAGATTGCCAATCTGCGCGAGCGACGCCCGCTCGTTCGCGCTCGCGGGAGCGTTGGAGATCCGCAGTGAAAGCCCATCGCTTCGGCGATGTCACGGATCTCGCCGGGCTCGTTCCCGCGCCTCGCCGGGTGTCCGCGATGCGCGTGAGCTCACTATGTTCCGCACGTGTGGCTCTCATCCATGCGGATGACATGGTGTCTCCACGCTCACCATCGGTTTCGCCGAGACCCACGCTGCTCGCGACTGATCTACGTACTTTCCCGCCGCGCCGCGGGGCAACGCGGCTTGCGCAGAGGCGCGCTCGGCTCGATGCCTGCCCCATGAACCGTCCCATCACGCTCGTCGCCGTCGCCATGATGCTCCCGGTGTCCTTTGCCGCGCGCGCGGAATCGCCGAGCATCGCGCTCCACGCTTCGCTCGCGGAGCGAGGTGATGCCTCGCCGTCGGTGGCAGATGCCGACGCCGTCGCAGGCAAGCTCAGCATCGTGGAGCTCAAGTACTTCGATGCGGATGGTCTCGGGCTCGTGCTCCATGCCGACGGCAAGGTCGCGTGGAGAACACGGCACTTTCGCCCGGGAAAGCCGGTCGAGGTGGAGTGGCACGATCGCGGCACGCTCCACGCCGAGGGCAAGCTGGTCCTGAAGGATGGGAAGAGCGTGACGCTGAGGCCCGATGGCACGTTCGAGACCAGCGACGGAAAGCGCTCGCCATTCAAGCTGGAAGGGGATGCCATCGTGTCGGGCGACAAGCGCGTGACCATCGACGAGCACGGTGTATTTCGCGGCACGGACCTCGAGCTGCGGGTCGAGGGCGCGGTCGACGTGGAGACGCGGCGAACGGCGCTCGCGCTGATCGCGATGATCGAAACGTATCAGCACGAGTGAGCCGGTGACTGCGCCCGCCGGCCTCTGCCGTTCGCGGCAAGGAACGTGATGCCGTGAGGCTCAGCCCTCTTTGGGCTTCGTGGCCTCGTCCTCGCGCATTCGTGCATTCGCGCATCGCATGCTCGCGCGAGTGCGGCTCACGAGAGCGTGAAGCGATCGAATCGCGGAGACATCGACGGCTCACCGCCGTGTCCCGACGGAGGCGGCGCAGATGGCTTGGAGAAGCTCCGCCGGCTGGACGGGCTTTGCGACGTGCGCGGTAAACCCCGAGGCCAAGGCGAGCTTTCGGTCTTCCTCTCGGGCGTAGGCCGTCAGCGCGATGGCAGGCGTGGCGCCGCCGTCATCGCCACGGAGCGCTCGAATGCTTTGGATCAGCGCATAGCCATCCTGATCCGGCATGGCGATGTCGCTCACCAGCACGTCGGGCCGCCATCGGACGAACACGTGGCGTGCCTCGGAGGCCGAGGCTGCCGTCTTCACGATGGCGCCATGCTGATCGAGCAACGCGGCGATCACCTCCCGCGCGTCCGGCTCGTCGTCGACCACGAGGACACGACGACCGTCGAGCGTGACGCGCGTGTGCACGCGGTGCTCCGCGCGCCTTCGTGACGTGGGCCGCGGCTCGGCGTCCGCCGGGAAGACGGCCCGCACCGGGAGAATCAAATGAAACGTCGCGCCTCGATCCCGGCCTGCGCTCTCCGCGCGGACGATGCCTCCGTGGAGCTCGGCAAGGTGACGCACGATGGCGAGACCGAGGCCGAGCCCGCCCGATTGGCGTGTCGTCGAGGCGTCGGCCTGGCGGAAGCGCTCGAACACGTGCGGCAGGAACGCCGGATCGATCCCCCGTCCCGTGTCCTCCACGGCCACGTGGATACAGCCGCCTTCCTGTTTCAGACACACGCGCACGGCCCCACCGGGGTCCGTGAACTTCACGGCATTCGAGAGGAGGTTCCACACGATTTGCTGCAATCGTCCTGCATCACCGACGAGCACGGCCGGCTCGTCGAAGCGTTCGATGCTCAGATCGATCTGCTTGGCGCCCGCAGCGGGACGCACGACATCCATGGCCTCGCGCACGATGGCCGCCATGTCCGCCGGCTTCACGTCGATGCGCATCTTGCCCGTGATGATGCGCGAGGCATCGAGCAGGTCGTCGATGAGCCTCGCCTGCGCCTCTGCGTTGCGGCGGATGGTCGCCATCGCTTTGGACACCGCGGCGGGATTCATGGCGTGGCCGCCCTCGAGGAGACGCGCCCAGCCGAGAATCGCGGTGAGCGGGGTGCGCAGCTCGTGCGAGATCGTCGCCAGAAACTCGTTCGTGATGCGCTGGGCCTCGTGCGCCTGCGCGAGCCGGAGCCGCTCCTCTTCGGCCCGACGCCGTTCGGTCAGATCCCGCACCACCTTCGCAAAGCCGAGGAGCTGCCCAGCCTCGTCACGCAGCGCCGTGACCACGATGTTCGCCCAGAAGTGAGAGCCGTCCTTGCGGACGCGCCAGCCATCCTCTTCGAACCGTCCCTCGCGCCGAGCCGCCTCGAGCACGCGCTCACACTTGGAGGCCGCCACGTCCTCCGCCGTGTAGAACAGCGAGAAGTGCCTGCCGATGATCTCTTCGGCGCGATACCCTTTCAGCCGCTCGGCGCCGGCATTCCAGCTTGCGACGCGTCCATCCGGATCCAGCCAGAAGATCGCGTAATCCCGGATGGTCTCGACGACGAGGCGGAAGCGCTCGTCCTCGCTGTGCTCGCTTCGTTGCGCGAAGACACCGCTCGAGGTGCGCTCGGAGGGCTGCGGTCGGGGCCCATACGTCATCCCTTGTAGAATGGACGACCCTTGGGATGACAACCAGTACGTTTGACCCTCACGAAGCAACATCGCGGCTCGCAAACCAGGCCGCCGGCGTCGTGCGCTGACCGTTGGATAATCGCGCGATCGCGGCCCTACCCGCGAAGCGTGAGCTCGTCTTGGAACCTCGGCCGAGCAGCCGGGGCCGTCTCACCAACGCGCGGTGCTCATCACGAAGCAAGGGAACGAGCAGGGCACCAGGCCTGAGGACGCTCTTCCGTCGGAGCGCTATGCGTGCCTAGGGGGAACCGCGTCGGCGTCGCAGGGCACCTCACCGCGCTCGCGAAGGTCGAGGCTGGCCGGCAAAGGGCGTTGCCTTCAGAACGACCTCCGCCGCGTGAGCCGCGGCAGGGCCTGCGAGGCGGCGAGGAGGCGTGCCGCCAGCGCCGCAGCGTCGGGGCGTGGAGCCGCCTCAGCGGCGGCGTCCGGCGCAGCGGCAGCACCGGCGCCCGCCGCCGCAGCAGCAGAAGCACCGGAGCCTGCCGCCGCGGTGCCTGCCGCCGCGGTGCCTGCTCCTGCGGCGCCTGCTCCTGCTGCTGCGGCGGCGCTGCGGCCCTTGACGTCGGGGTCGCCGTAGTACCCCGCTTGCAGCGCGATCTTCACCGAATACATCTCCCAGTGGATCAGCGCGCCGTTCGCCTCGTACTGCTCCATGGCCACGCGCAGGGCGCGAAGCTTGGGCGCGACCACGGGCCCGATGAGCATGCCCTGGTTCTGATCGAACACCGCATACCCATGAGCGTTGAAGACCACGCCGACGCCATGGCGGCCCGCGTTGCCCCACATGCTGATGTAATAGCCACCATGGGGCAGATGGTTGTAACGCGCGGCGCCGCCAGCAGCGCCCGTCACCTCGCTGACGAGGCCTTTCGCGATGGGCTTCTCCGAGCTGACGAGCCCGGCGCCGACGACGGGGTTGTCGAGGCCGTCCACGCCTGCAAGCTTGTTGGCGCGGCCCTGGAACCATTGCTGCATCTGCGCGACGAAGGTCAGATCACGATAGGTGTCCGCCGTGATCGTTTCTCGCAGCAGCATGCGGCGCAGCCAGTCGCACGTCCAAGCGCTGCAGAGCCCGCCAACCTGATGCCTCTTGGCCTCTGCGTCGATGGCGGCCAGCCTCGCCGGGTCGTGTTCCAAGACCCAGCGCTCGCCTTTTAGCGCACCGCTCCCCGCAGCGCCCTTCCACTGGACTGCCGCCTTCGCATCCCAGGCCCCGGCGCTGGACTTGAAGTCAGGGGCATTGAGCTTGGGACAGAGCGTCCCTTCGAGGTGCATGTTCCCGCAGTGCTGGCATTGGTAATACTTCATGAGGGTCTGCTCGTCCGCTCCTCGCGGCCCTGGCCCTTTGCTCGGATCGATGGATCCGAATCGGAGACTCGGTGAATTGAGTAACGAGAGAGGCGTGAGCCGCGGTCGCGGGCAGGCTCCGCGGCTCGCTGCGGAGCCTCCCTCCGTCGAGGTGATTCGCAAGGTGCGCGCCATGCGATCCGCGCCGCATTTCCGAGGGTTCGAGGGGAGATCGCCGGTAGGGTGAGTGGCCGGCCAGTGGCCGGCCACTGGCCGGCCACTGGTTCGAGGCATGGCGGAGGCTGCGTGATGGGCTGGGGCGTGGCGGGCTTTCCCTATCAGCTCCGATACATCGGCCATGACCATTCAAGACCAGCAACTCCTGATGACCATCCATGGTGTGGTGCCTGCGCAGAATGAGGCATTGGCCACATACTGCGACAGGGTCATTGCCGCGCTACGTGACGATTGCCCGGCGGAGCGGGACTATGTCGTCGCCCGATCGGGTCGCATTTTTCGCCGCATCTGCATCATGGCTACGCAGTCGTTGCCAGAGCCTTTGGCATTCGTGTCGCCGCCGCGGAACGAGATGTGGTCGCGCAACGCTCCATCCAGGCGTACGGTTACGATCCTCGCTGAGCTCCAAATCACCGATCAGGATCGTCGAACAACATCACGCCGCCCGTTGAATGACTGGCTCCGCCGGCGCACGTGGACTGAATCACGTCGGAGCCATCACCGTCGATCGCGTCGCGGGCGACAGCACCGCCGTCGATCGCCTCGTTGGCGAGCCGGAGCCCGACTGGCACCGAGCGGCGCCGGCCGTTGAGCGGCAGCTTGCCTCCGAAGGTGTCCTCGTTGCCGCGGCTGATCATCGACGCACCCCAGCCGATGGCCAGATACATCTTGTGGAAGGCGTCGTATTCGCCGTCGCCCCAAAGATTCATGAGCTGGTGGTTGTCGGCGGCCGCTTTGGCGATCTCCATCCAACTCGCCGGTGATCCCACGTTGCCGCAGACGACCCAGGCATTGGTCTCGGGCTCGTCGAAATCATCGGCGTGGCCAGCATATTCGAAGTCGGCGGGGCTCCCCGCATTGGGACACACGAAGAAATGGGCCGAGGCGCGGTGACGCCGGACGTAGCACTCCTGCGTATCGTTCTTGTCGCCGAACGGCCCACCCATGATGAGCACGATGATGCGGCCCGCGAGCTCGCGCAGGCTGGGCCAGCCCTTCATGGCGACGCCCCTGCGGAGGCTGTCGTGGCCCGTCCACGCGCGCAGCTCCTCGGGCCGGTACAGACGAGCGCCGAGCACCTCGGCCACCTGTCGGTGGAGCTCGTCGAGCTGCTCGTCCCCCCAACCCGTGATCCACTCCCGCTTGAGGTCGATCTGAAGCGTGATCGGGAGATGGCGTGGATGGGCAGCGCTGAAGTCGCGAATGTCCTTCAAGCAATCACGCAGATGACCGCCGCGGCCTTCTCGGCAATTGTTCCACGTGTCCGGATCACTGGCATCGTGCTTCACCGGGAACTGGCGAATCCCGCCCACGTCCTCGAATTCGTGGATGTCGATCTCGATGGCGCGGATGCCCGCGCGGAGCGGGTCCACGAGGTCGGCATGGTGCTCCCGCAAATACGTGTTGTGCGGCCGCGACCAATACGTTTGATCATAAGCATCCTCCCAGGAGAGGCCCCGCGCGGAGGGCGCGCCGTCGATGGCTCGAGCGGTGGGCTTCTCGTCGGAGACCACGATTCCACAGGCCGTCGCGAGCGCGAGCGCAGAGACACAAGCCCCTGCCCCGACGAAGGATCGTACGGAGGACATGGCAACTCCCAAGGTCGTTTGAAGAGGATGATTGGCGGCCGCCATCCGCGCGCCGGAGCTCTCCGGGCGCTTCACGGCGATCGGCGCGCCGCACCGCGCGGCTCGCGGCGAGCACGACGGGAGCGAGAAAAGATCAGGCCTCGCAGGGGGCCGGCGCCGTCACATCATGTCTCGTCAATATCCGGCGGACGCCGTCCCTTCACGCCATCTTCGTTTTCTTTGCCGGCCCACGCCCGGGCTCGTCACGTGTGCCCACAGAGCCGTCGGTTGCTCCGGCTCCGTTCGCCCACCACGGGGCCATCAGGAACACGTGCTCGCGTCGGCGCGCCGTCAGGGCCGCGCGGGCGCGAACGGGCCGGCGGCGAAGGGCGGCGCGATTTTCGGGCGGAGCTCGTCGATCACGTGCCACTCGGCGCCGTAGTTCCTGCTGAGCCATACCTCGCAGGCGCGCGTGTGCTCGTCGGTGATGCGGTGCTGGAGCGCGAGCCGGAGCGCGGCCACGCAGGCTTGTTTGGCGCGGCGTTTCAGGGACTCGTCGGGCTCGTCGATGGGGGTGATGTACCATCCGCGAAGCTCCTCGTACGTGAGGCCGTCGTTGCGTCCCGGGACGAGCCCACGCAACGGCGGCGGCACTGGCAGCGCCCGCATCGCCTCCACGAACGCGCCCCAGCCGAGCGCGATGCGCGCGGCCGCGGCGATCGCCCAGCGCGGCGAGTGCGGCGCGATGCGCTCGAGATCGGCGAGGTCGACCGTCCAGGCGTTGGGATCGACGCCCATCGAGCCGCTCGTGTCCACGGGCGGCGGCAGCTCGAAGCCGAAGAGGCGCAGGTACGCGCGCTCTGTGGCCTCGACCGCGGCCCGCCGGCGGATCAGCCAGCGCGTAGCCGGCCCCGTGAGGTACGCGAGCACGCTCGCGCGATCGCCCTGGCCCGTATACGGCGCGAGCGTGATGCGCTCGGCCTTCGCGCGCTCCGGCTCCGCCAGCCGGAAGAGCGCCTCGCCCACCGCGTCGCGCCCGCGCTCGTCGAGCGTCGCGCCCCTCGCCAGCGCCAAGGCGAACCGATGGCGCGCGGCGGCCTCCTCGTGCCGTCCCAGGTTGCCGAACGCGCGGCCGAGGAGGGCGCGCGCTTCGAGCCGATCGTCGAGCGCGGCGTGCCGGTCGAGCGCCGGGATCGCTTGCGTCAGCTGCGCGCGGAGCTCGTCCCAGGCCTCGTCGTCGGCGAGGCGACGCGCGCGGGCGAGCGCATCGACGCGGTCGCGTTGCGCGAGCTCGGCAGCGAGCTGCTCGGCATCGAAGCCGGCGGCGAAGGCAGGGGAGGCGACCAGGAAGGCCACGAGCATCCAGAGCACGCGCATGCGGAGCATGAGACACGGCTGCAGCCACGAAAATGGCCATTGCCAGCCTGGTACCTATGGGCGGGCGGGGCACGTACGGTCCGGAGAAGGATCGAATCCTCCGGATCAGACCGCAAGAAGGCCTGTCAGCCCTCACCGTCCTCGAACGGAAAGCGCCTCGCCCAGAAGTCCAAGAGCCGCGGGTCGGCGTCGACGCGGCGCACGACCTCCGACATCTTCGGCGCGACCTCGTAAAACCTCGGCCGCCACGGCCCGAACCGCGAGACCACCGTCACGTAGAGATCGAGCACCGTCAGCGTGTCGCCCAGCAGGTATCTCCCGGGAGAGAGCGACGCGTCCATGTTCTGCCAGCAGAACGCGATGCGGTCGTGCACGGCGTCGACCACCTCGGCCCGGGCCTCGCGCGGCGCGCCGATGCGCGTGACGTCGGGCTTGATCCAGTGCAGCGAATAGATCGCCGACGACACGTACACCATCCAACGGAGAAACTGCCTGCGCCGAGGATCGGTGAGCGCGGGCGCGAGGGCCGCCGCCGGATGACGGTCCGCCAGATCGACGAGGATCGCCGCGCTCTCCGTCATGACCTCGCCGTCTGCGAAGATCAGCGCCGGCACTTGCCGCATCGGATTGGCGGCCGCCACGCGCTCGCGCGCCTCGGGCTCTGCCCACGTCACGGCCTCGATGAGCGTGTAGGGGACCTCGAGGAGCGTGAGCGCAGCCTCGACCGCAATCGAGCCGGACCCGCGAGCGCCATAGAGCGTGAGAGGCTTGTCCGTCATCGCGGCTGAGGATCGCACGCACGTCTCCACGGCCACAAGCGCGAGCGCGGGTCCGCGCGGGCATGTGCGTCTTCACCGCGACGCTCCCGTTTGCATCGGCTACACGCTGAACCGCAAGTGATGCAGACCGAATTCCTGATCGACTTGAAACCGCTGACGGGCGCCGTGCTCGTGGAGGCGACCGCGGAAGAACCCCTCGATCCCGAGCTGACCCAGTTCATCGAGGCGAACGTCCGAAATGCCGCGTTGTTGGTGAGCTCTCAGGCGCTGTCGCCGGCGGGTCGTGAGGCGCGGATGGATGTTGCGCGCCTCGACGTCACCCCCGACAGCCAGTCTTTCAGCTGCGAGCTGGATTGCGACACGGTGCCGCCGTCAACCTGGCGTGTGCTCGCGGGGCTCCTCTCCGCCTTCGACATGGCATCGGCCACGTTGACGGCGCTGAGCTTCAAGCATCAGGGACATGAGAGAGCGATGTGCTCCGAGCGCGAAGTGCTTGGTGTGCCGTATCCGGAAAGGGTGGCGGAGCCTGGATTCCCCGTGAGCCTGTCGAGAAACCGAGGACATCGAGCCTCGCTCGAGATCGAAGTGTCCGACACGCTGGCGAAAGCGGTCCGTGCCGAGATCGCGAGCGCGTTGAACGCCTGGCTGAGGACATGTCAGGGTGGCTTCTTCGCGGACGGCAAGCTTCCCGTCACCGCGGCGCATGACCTTCCCCGCATGAAGGATGTGGCCGCCTCGCTGCTGGTGGCGCGCTTCGACATCTGGACGGTGAACGACAAGGCATTCGATGCCGTCGTCAACATGCTGAGCCATTTTCATCGGAAGCACGACGGCATCCGAGGCGTGAAGGTGTATTGAGGCGTAACCGCTTCCCCGCACACGCATCGTGCGCCTCACACGATGCGTGATGGATCCAGAAGCCGCAGAGGATGAACGGAAGGCTCTCGCGCACGAGCCCCCGAGCGGAGCGCGTGGCCGAAGCTTACTTCGCGTCCGCTGCTGCTGCAGGCGCCGCCGGCGCCGTCCTGCGGCGCGATCTGGGCCCGTGATCACTGGTTGATCGGGCAAGCCAGGAACGCCGAGAGGCACTCCGCCTGGGCGAACTTGGCGGCACAGTCCTGACAACCCGCATCGATGCCCTGCCCCGCGCAGGCGGCGCTGCAGATGGCGCCGCAGACTTGGGGCTGACAGATGCAATCGTCGAAGACGAGGGTGCTTTGCTCGGGGGCCTGAAAAGGGTTGTCCTGGCAAACGTTGCTGCTCACGCAATCACAGCAAGTGCCGTCTCCGGGGCAGCACCCCGGGCCCGAGTGCGGCGGGCAGGAGGGGGGGATGACGGTGCCCGTGCTGCTGGTCGCGCCGCCCGAGCCACCGCCGCCGCCACTGCCATTGACGTCGACGACGACCTTGCCGCCGCAGGCGGCCAGCACGAGAAGCGAGGAGAGGAGGAGTGTGCGCACGGGCGAGTCGTGGTCCATTCTCCGCGAGGGATCGATCAAATTCGTTTGGGCAATGCGGTCAACACGTGACTCCAAAGCGTCGCGAGCGCCCCGCCGCCGGGGAGAAAGGCCGCCGAGGCCCTATCGTGGTCGCACAGCTGCGGATACCCGCCATCGTATCGAAGCCCGAGATCTCGGCGCGCTCAGAGCACGGCGAAGACATCGCCCAGCGTGGCCAGCATAGACTCCGGGCTGCGCACGCGGAACGTCGCGTCGGTCACGTGGGCGGATTCGATGCGATCGACGCGGAGCATCCGCACCGCGCCGCGCAGGTGGTCCCAGACGAGCAGGTACCAGGCGGGCCAACTGAGCATCAGGTGGTGCGGCTCCACGACGCGCACCGTGCTGGCCTCGCTCGTGCGGTACGTCAGCTGGAGCGCGCGCGTCTCGAAGAACGCTTCGTGAATCGGGCGGAGCACGGCCGCGCTCGGCGGCTTCCACGACGCCTCGACGCGCCGCGAGGTCGGGCCGACGAGGATCCGCCGGCGCAGCCCGGTCACCCGCGCGCGCTCTTCCGGAGGAAACGCGGCGGAGAGCTTCTGCCGCAATCCCTTCACGGTCGAGAGCATCACGGGTGAGCCCAGCCGCTCGGCGATCGCCAGCGCGAGGAGCAGATCGACCGCCTCCTGCGCGTCGAGCTGCAAGCGACCGAGGCCCGTGCGCGGAGGCACGCGCACGCCGCCGCCGCGCCCCGCGTCCGACGCGATGGGGACACCGCGGGCCGCGAGCCGGGCCAGGTCGCGCCGCACCGTGCGCACGCAGACGCCGAGCTCCTCGGCCAGGGCGGGGGCCGTCCACGAAGCGCGCGAGGCGAGGAGACCGAGGACGCGGTCCAGACGATCGGTGACAGGCTCGCGCATCAAAGGTGACCGAGATTGTCACGTTTGGAGTGCATCGTCATCGGGTCGCGAAGGAACGCGACGGAAACCGGAGAGACACGATGAGCACGCTGCGCGGAATGAGCACCATCAACCTGTGGGCCGAGGACCTCGCGGCGGCGACGCGCTGGTACACCGAGCTCCTCGGCGTCGCGCCGTACTTCACCAGCGAGGCCGCGGGGCGCGGTCCGGGCTACGTGGAGTTTCGCATCGGCGACCTCCAGCACGAGCTCGGCATCATCGACCGTCGATTCGCGCCGGCAGGCCTCGTCACGGAGCGCGGCGGAGCGATCGCCTACTGGCATGTCGACGACGTGGCCGCGACCTTCGCGCGGCTCCTCGCGCTGGGCGCGACGCCCCTCGAGGGGATCACCGAGCGCGGCCCCGGCTTCGTCACCGCGTCCGTCATCGACCCCTTCGGCAACGTGCTCGGCATCATGTTCAATCGCCATTACCTCGACGTCGTGGGGAGCCTCCGTGCGCCGCAGTGAGCTGGACGCCGGCGTGGGCCCGGTCATCGCTTTCCGCAGCGCCTCGGACTTCGAGGCGTGGCTCGAAGGCCACGCAGGCCTCCGCACCGGCGTCTGGTTGAAGCTCGCGAAGAAGGGGTCCGGAATCCCCTCGCTCACCGACGACGAGGCGGTCGACGTCGGGCTCTGTTTCGGCTGGATCTCGGGGCAGCGCAAAGCCCACGACGAGATTCATTATCTGCAGAAGTACGTCCCGCGGCGCCCGCGGAGCCGGTGGTCACGGGTCAACGTGACGAAGGTCGAGGCCTTGCTTGCCGGCGGGCGAATGCGCCCTTCCGGGCTGTCCGAGGTCGAGGCCGCGAAGGCCGATGGCCGGTGGGCCGCAGCCTACGCGTCGCAGCGCGACGCGACGGTCCCGGCCGACCTCGCCGCCGCATTGCGCACGAGCCCACGCGCAGCGCGAACGTTCGCGGGGCTCGGCAAGACGCGGCAGTACGCCATCCTTCTCGGCCTCGTCACGGCCCGAACGGCTGCCGGTCGCGAGGAGCGGCTCCGCAAGGCGCTGCGCATGCTCGAAGCGAGCACTTGCAACCCTCCTGCGCATTCGCCGAAGGATTCGAGCGGACCGAATGGGGGCATCGCGGGCCGGTCATGACGTTGCAGCGGGAGCAGGCGCGTCGAGCTGCGTGACGGGCCTTCAGCCGCCGCGGCGCGCCTTCAGGTATTTCCGTGCCCGCGCGGCGTCGGCGTCTCCGAGCTGGATGGTCATCGTTCGGCCGGGGTCGGTCAGGGGCCGCGCGGTCGTCACCACCTGCAGGGACGCGCCGTCCATGTGCAGCTCGACCTTGGAGATGTCCACGAGGAGCACGTGTCCGGCGTCCGGGCGGCGCGCGAGGGCGGCCGCGCGGTTCTCCAGGTCCTCCAGCGGACCGGGGCCCGCAAGCGTCGTGAGCAGCAGCCCCTCGAGCCCGACGGGGAGCTTGGAGGTGAAGCGCACGAGCCCGCGCGGGCCGATGAACAGCGGCCCGTACACCTCCCCGTCGCTGCGGTTGTCGACGGCGACGAAGATGTCCTCGCGCTGCTCCGCCGCCGCCGGCTGCCCATCGAGCGAGCGCATCGACGGAGGGTGGATCTCGCGCGCGATGACGCCGCTCAGGAAGTTCGAGATCTCGTCGTACTCGAGCACCGGCCCGATGGTGGAGGTGCGCCCGCGCTCGCCGATGACGAGCAGGTTCGTGGCGACCTGCGAGACGCTGCCCTTGTAATGGTAGTGAACGACCTGTCGCGCATACGTGGCGATCGCCGGCAATTCGACGCTCTTGGTCCCGAGGAGCCCGCGATCCACGAGGCGCGCGTCGGTCACGAAGATCGCCGGCTGCTTCCGGTAGCGCCGGTAGGCGAGCACGGCGCCGACGATGATCGCGATGACGGCGAGGGTGTAGAGCCGCGTCTCGGGCAAGACGAGGAGCGGTATCGCGGTGGTGCCGCCGAAGAAGAAGAGCATCATCCAGGCGTACGCCATGCGCAGGCCGAGCGCGCCGTTGGCCATGCGAACCGGCTGCCCGCGGACACCCGCCCAGAGGACGCGCTCCCCGGGGCGCAGCGGAAAGGGAGGAGTCATGAGATCCAGTATCACGACCGGAGGGGCAGGAGCAGCCTCGCCTCCGATCGCGCCTCGACGAAGCGCCGCTCAGCCGACCCGGAGGACGACGACGCGTCCGGTCGGCGTGAGCGTCGTCTGCTCGTGCGTGCAACGAAAACGACGCAGCTCGTTCTTCGCCTCGTTCAGCTCGCTCTCGGCGCGCTCGCCTTTGATGAAGAGAAGGCGCCCGCCCGGCTTGCAAAACGGGGCCGTCCAGGCGAGGAGGGTCGCGATCTTGGCGACGGCGCGCGCCGTCACGGCGTCGAAGCGGGGGCCATCGTCGATCGCCTCGGCGCGACCGCACACGGTCTTCACGTTCGCGAGGCCGAGCGCGGCGGCGGCGGCGGACAGGAAGGCGATCTTCTTCTCGGTGGCATCGAGCAGCGTGACCTGCAGGTCGGGCCGGGCGATGGCGATCGGGAGCCCCGGCACACCGCCGCCCGAGCCCACGTCGAGCACGCGGGCGCCCGCAGGAAGAGCGGCGAGGTGAGGCACGAGGCTCAGCGCATCGAGCGCATGACGCGACCAGGCGGCCTCCGGCGTGGTGATGGCCGTGAGGTTCATCTGCTCGTTCATCGCCAGGAGCAGCGCGAGAAACGAGGCGAGCTTCGCGACGGCAGGCTCGTCGAGCGCGACGCCGAGCGCCGTCAGGCGTGCCCCGAGATCGGCAGGCACCGCGAGCGGCGGAGCCGCCGGCAGCAGGAGAGGGGAACGTCGCGGTGTGTGCGTCATCGGCGCGCCCGCACTTAGCACGAGCGCGCGAACGCGATGAGCCCCCCGGCACGACCGCCCGCTCCGTGCGGATGGGTTTGCGGCGTCCGCGCCGGCTCGGTTGCCCATCGAGGATGGATTCCTCCTGTTCCATGAGCGGCGCTCGATGCGGTGCTGCTGAATCTTTATCGCGACGGGGCTCCCCATGTGAGCTTTGGTATCGAGGCGAGGCCGACGCTGCTCGTCGTCGGTGGCAAACCCGCGTCGAGGATCGGGCCCGATGTTCGGTTCTTCACCAGTGATCGGGAGCGTGGGTTTCCGTTCGACCTCGCGTAGCATCGGAGGGGCGGAGGTGGGCGATGACGAGGGTGCGTGGAGCGATGAAGAGGATCTCCGATGCGCGGATGCTGTCCGGTGCTCTCGTGGTGCTGCTCTCGGCGTGCGGATCGAGCACGACGAGCGGCGGCGGCGGCCAGGGCACCGGCGGCTCGAGCAGCAGCAGCGCGACGACTGGAGGCCTCGGCGGCTCGAGCAGCAGCGCGAGCAGTAGCACGACGAGCAGCAGCAGCAGCAGCGGGGCGGGGGCCGGCGGCGCGGGCACGGGCGGCGCCCCGAGCGGTGACCCGACGGCGGCCGATCTCCTGGCCAAGCTCGGGAGCTGCAATCAGATCTCGACGGGGCTCTACAAGACCGACGAAGACAGCGCGAGCGCGACGGTCGCGGTGTGCGGTCTCAAAGGGGCCGTGTATTGGCAGGCCGACATGGATGTCGACTGCGATGGGAAGATGAGCGCGCAGTGCAACATCGACGTTGATCCGGCGTATCAGGATCAGACGAGCGCGACGGACTCCAATGGTGATCCGCTGGACGCGGCGACGCTGCCCTTCGTGGTGGTGCCGCTGCCGTCGAACAAGCTCGATTACCAGGCGGTGGGGCTCGATCTCGGGAGCGTCATCGCGGTCATCTACAAGGGGAAGCTCGCCTATGGAGTGTTCGGGGACGAGGGCCCGAAAGACATCATCGGCGAGGCGTCGTATGCGATGGCCAAGGAGCTGGGGATCGATCCGGATCCATCGTTCGGCGGAACGGATGGGCCGGTGACGTACATCGCGTTCACGGGCGCGAGCGCCGTGGCGAGCCCGATCGAGAGCCACGCCGCCGCGATCTCCGTAGGCACGGCGCGCGCGAAGCAATTGCTGCAGGAGAACTGAAGCGCGGTGCGTGGATCGCGGCGACGTGCCGAACGATAGGGCATGACGTTGCGAGCCCGTTTGCGCGGCTACCCGCTCTCCGCCTTTGCCGTAGCAAAGGCGGTCAGGGCGCGAACAGCTCCGACGTCGGAAGGGGCGTCACTCGGGCGCGCGGTCAAAGCGCGCCCGAGGCGATCGCATCTGCGAGGCGAGGGAACTTGGGTTTGAAGCCGAGGTCTTCGCGGATGCGACGACCATCGAGGGCGGCGTCGAACGGACGCCCGCGTTCGGGATCCGAGCCATCCGGCGGCGGCGCGCCCACCGCGGCGAACAGCGTCGCGAGCTCGGGGGCTTCGTCGTCGACCACGTTGTAGATGCGGTGCGCGGGCGAAGGGGCATCGAGCAAGCGGGCGACGGCCTGCGCGACATCGGCGTGGTGGCCGATCGACATGCGTTGGGTCGGCGAGAGGGCGCGCATCATCTGGGCGACCTCTTCGATGTGCGGGTCGCCGTCGCCGTACACGAACGGAAGTCGGAGCACGCGCACGTCGAGCCCTTCGAGCGCGAGGAGGAAGCGCTCGGCGGCGAGCTTGCTCACCGGGTACGCCGCCGTCGGTGCGCAGGGGTCGTCCTCGCTCGCCAAGCGACCGCCGGTCGAGCCGTAGACCAGGCCGGTGCTCGTGAAGACGAAGCGCTTCACGGCGGCGGCGCGCGCGGCGTGCGCGAGGTGCTGCGTGCCGAGGTCGTTGACGGCGTGCGCTTGCTCGGCGGTCGCGCCACGGAAGAAGGCGGCGCAGTGGACGACGGCATCGACGTCGCGCACCGCCGCCGAGAGCGAGCCCGCATCGAGCAGATCGCCCTTGGCAAGCTCGATGTGGTCGTGGCGCAGCCCTTCGGCGCGCTCCGGGGCGCGCACGAGGGCGCGCACACGGTCGCCGCGTTGGGCGAGATGTTTGACGAGCCGACTCCCGACCTTTCCGGTCGCTCCGGTGACGAGGATTTTCATGTGCGGAGCATGTCCATCGGCGCTCGCGGCAGATTGGAAGAAACGGCCAAGCACGCACGAATGCTTGCGGGGCCGCCGCGTACAGCGTCAGATCGTCACATGCTCGCGGTTTGCCACGATCCCATCGCGCCGAGCGCATCGAGCGCGTCCGCCCTGGCGGCGCTGTTCGTGGACGAGTGCAACGTCGACATGCCGCGGGTCTCGATCCCGCGTGCGGAGCCCCACCTCGTGGCTCGCTTCGGGCCGTCGACGCGAAGTGGCCTGGACCTGCACGCGATCGGCGTGCGCGAGCAGGCCCATCGAAAGCTCATCCGCGGCGGGCAGAGGATCGTGATGGCACGGCTTCGTTTGGGCATGCACGAAGCGGTGCTGGGCGTGCACGCCTCGGAGATCGCCGGACGCATCGTGCCGCTCGAAGATCTGTGGGGTGACGCGGCCACGCGCCGGCTCACCGATCGGCTCGCCTGCGCGCGCGACATGGTCGAGGCGGCTCGGCTCTTGGAGCGTGCGGTCGCCGAGCGCCTCGCCACGCGGGACGCCCGCCCCGAGCACGCGCGTCTCGTGCTCGACGCTGCCGAGAGGCTGGGGACCGCCAACGTGAACACCGTCGCCGGCGATCTCGGCGTGAGCGACCGGAACCTCCGTCGCGTCTTCCGCGAAGCCGTCGGCATGGGCCCCAAGGCGTTCGCCAAGCTCGCACGCTTCCATCGCGCCCTGCGCGCCGCGAGCGAGAACAACCACGCAAGCTGGGCCGACATCGCCGTCGCGACGGGCTACTACGATCAGGCACACCTCATCGCCGAGTTCCGCGAGATCGCCGGCGCGACGCCGCGCGCGCTCCTCCGTGAGCTGCAAGGCGCGTCGGGCCAGCGCGACGGCGGCGCACCTGCCCGCAGCTCGTCGCGCGTGACCACGCCGCTTTCGTGAGCGACGGCGCCCACGCGGCGACCTTCGGGACCGAGACGTCGAAGGGCGTCCGAGCCGGTGCCAACGGGGCCGAGCGACCGCAGGAACTTCCCCGCGCGGTCGGTGTCGGCGCCCGTCCGATGCGACGCGCCATCCGCCTTGCTTCCGTGCCGCTGGTACTGCTCGCGAGCCTTGGTTGCGCCCGCTCCGTGCCCTCGACGCGCGTGGCGGCGCCCGTGTTCCCCGCACCTGCTCCAACGCCGCCGCCGCCCCCTGCGCCCCCGCCCCCGGCGCTCACCCTGGCGCTCGAGGGCGACGACCCGTCCGCGTGGCGCTTGACCAATACGACCGACGGCCCGGTGCGTCTGGGGCTCGACCACGGGACCACGCATCGGCTGCGAGGCTGTGCGAGCCCGCTCGAACGCCTGGGCTCCGACGGTCGGTGGCGCTGCATGCCGGTGCGGATCGCGATCGACGTGCCGGCCTTCTCGAGCCTGTCGCCCGGGCAGAGCGCGCGTCTGACCGTGACCTCTCCGGAGGGCTTCGATGAGGGCTTCCGTGGGGAAGTGCCGCCCCTGCCTCCGGGGCGCTATCGCTGGAACGTTCCGGCGACCGCGGGGCAGGGGCCCGGCGGAGCGACGCTCCTGGCGCGGTCGACCTTCGACGTCGAGGGCCTGGGCGAGGACGAAACGCGCGCGCTGTCCGACCGGGTGATCGCCGCGCAGTCGTATGGGTGCGGCAACGGGCTCGAACGCGGGCAACGCGCGCTGGTGTGGACGGCAGGGTTCGAGCCATCCCAAGCGGCGCTGAAAGGAGCAGGGACGCCCGAGGCGCGCGAGGCGCTCTGGCACGCCGCCGCGCGGTACCCGGAATCGACCGAATTCTTCCGGCAACGACTGGAGGGTGCTCTTCCGGAGGTCACCCTCGCGGCCGCGGCGGTGCTCCGGCACGCCTGGTTCTACCCGGAGGAGGTCCGCTCCTTCGCCCAGCAACGGCTCCTGCGGGTGCTCACGTCCGGGGAGCCTCAGGGCTACGCGGCCCTGCGTGCCGTGCACGAAAGCGACTGGAACGGGTCCGTGGTCCAAGCCGTCGCCGCGCGCGTGAGGGACCTGACGGACGAGGGCGAATTGCAGCGCTGGGGGCACGCGCTCCGGTGTCCGCGCGTCGACGGCGCGACCCCGGGCCTGGGGGAGCTCGTGGCCGCGCTACGAGCCCGCGCGGCGCGCACGCACGACCCCGCGCTCGCGCGGGCGTTGCGCGAGCATGCGGGGGTGTACGAAGCCCGACTGCGCGCTCGCCTCGAGGCCCTTTCGCAAGAGCTTCGCATCGCGCGAGGCGCGCGCCGGCCCGAGGTCTCCGGCGGGATCGGGGTGTCGGGCTGCGGCATCGGATACGCCGCCGCGGCGTCCTCGCACCAGGCCTGCGCGGGCCTGCGATTCATGCCCGAAGACCCGCTGCTTCGCTATTTGCGCTCGCCGCTGCGGGCGCGGGTGCGGGAGTGAGCGCGTCACCGCTCGCCGCCGCCGACGACCTGAGCTTCGGCCAGCCCTCCTCCGCGAGCGCTCCTCCTCGAGCGCTCGCGCTTTTCCGCTCCACCTCGTAAAACGCCTTCACCCTCTTCGTGACCCCGAGGCCGAGCAGCACCTAACCCGCGTGCGCTCGCGCGAGGTGCTGCACCACGGCCACGAGGCGGGCGGCGTCGATGGGTTTGGCGACGTGGGCTTGGAAGCCGGCGGCGAGCGCGCGGCGGCGCTCTTCCGTTTGCGTGTACGCGGTCAGCGCCACGGCCGGGATCGATGCGAGCGGTGGCCCCTGCGCCCGGAGGCCCGTCACGAAGGTGAGCCCGTCTTCGAGCGGCATGCCGATGTCGCTGACGATGACGTTCGGCAGGGTCGAGGCGAGCGCGGCGCGTGCATCCTTCGCGGAGGCCGCCGTCACGACCTTCACCCCGTTCTGCTCGAGGATGAGGGAGATCAGATCGCGCGAGTCTCCCTCGTCCTCGACCACCAGCGCGGTGAGCCCGGCGAGCGGCAGCAGACCGACCGCGGCCGCGCGGGCTTCCTCGCTCGCCTTCGCGTCCGGTGAGGGCGCGAGGTCCGGACCGCACGCGGGCAAGCGCACCGTGAAGCGCGCGCCTCGGCCTTCGCCTTCGCTTTCCGCCTCGATGGTGCCGCCGTGCAGCTCGACGATGTGGCGCGCGATCGCGAGCCCGAGGCCGAGCCCGCCGTGCGAGCGCTTCAGCCCCGACTCGGCCTGCTGGAAGCGATCGAACGCGACGGGCAGGAAGCCCGCCGGGATCCCTCGGCCGGTGTCGCTGACGACGATCTCGGCGTGCGGGCCCTCGCGCGCGACGCGGACGGCGACGTCCCCGCCCGGAGGCGTGAACTTCACCGCGTTCGAGAGCAGGTTCCACACCACCTGCTGGAGCCTGTCGCGATCGCCCATGATCCCGCCCGCCGACGCGTCGACCTCGAAGCGCAGGCCGATGCGCTTCGTGTCCGCGCCGGGCCGGATCGTCTCGATCGCCGCCTCCGCCACCGCGGCGAGCGGCACGAGCTCGTGGGCCATGCGCATCTTGCCCGTCACGATGCGGGAGACGTCGAGCAGATCCTCGATCAGCATCGCCTGCGCGCGCGCGTTCCGCTCGATGATCTCGACGCCCTTCTGGACGCGCTGCACGTCGAGGCGCCCGGCGCGGAGGATCTGCGCCCAACCCAGGACCGCCGTGAGCGGGGTCCGGAGCTCGTGAGAGAGCGTGACGAGGAACTCGTCCTTGGCGCGGCTCGCCTCCTCCGCCGCGCGGCGGGCCTCGCGCTCACGCTGGAGGAGCTCTTCGCGCTCCGCCTCGACTTGGCGCCGGTAGGTGACCTCGACGCACGCGCCCGCGGTGTAGAGGTGGTTCCCCTCGGCATCGAAGATGAGCTCCCCCTTGTCGAGGACCCAGTGGACGCTGCCATCCGGCCACACCACGCGATACTCGCTCGCGCACGCGCTGCCCGCCTGCGAGCAGCGGTTCACCATGCGTATCCAGGCGTCGCGGTCATCGGGGTGGATGCGGGATGCGTAGTCGTCGACGCTCACCGTCATGCCCGGCGCGAGGTCGAAGAGGCGCACGAGCCCTTCGTCCGCATCGACGTGTCCCGTGCGGCAATCGCGGATGTACGTGCCCACGAGCGACGCGGAGAGCGAGGTCTGGAGCTGGACGAGGAACTGATCGCGGCGCTCCTTCAGGTACCTCGTCTCGGTGATGTCGCACGCCACGCCCGTGACGCGCTCGGCCTTCCCGTCGGCGCCCACGAGGACCTGTCCCTTGTCGCGGATCCAGCGGATCGCGCCGTCGGGGCGGACGATGCGGAGCTCGATCACGTACGGCTCCCGCGTCTCCAGCGTGCGCTCGATCGCCCTCTGCGCGCGCCGCTGGTCGTCGGGGTGGACGCACGCGAAGAAGTCCCCCATCGGCAATGTCGACTCGACGGGTGCGAAGCCCAGGATCTCGTTCAAGCTGCCGTCGCGCGTGTCGAGCCCGGTCTTCAGGTCGACGCTCCACGTTCCCACCTCGGCCGCCGCGAGCGCCTGGCGCAGGCGATCCAGCTCGCGCTGAGAGGTCTCGCGTTGCTGCTCGCTCTCGACGGCGGCCGCCGTCGCCTGCGCGAGCTGCACGACGAGGGACTCATCCGGCGCGGTGAACGCGCCCCGGCTCGCGTCGACGAGCTCGAGGAGGCCGAGGACCTCGCCGCTCCGCGCGAGGAGCGGCACCGCCAGATAGCTGCCCCGCGATCGCTCGCCCGTCGCGCCGCCGAGCGCGCCCACCTCGAGGTCGGCTGCGTCGAGCCGCAGCGGCGCCCGCGCCTTCAGGACATGCGCGCGCAGCGGGCACGCATCGAGCGCCTTCGCCGGCTCACGGCCCGACGCGCGGGGATCCGAGCAGGCGGTCGCGGCGCGCTCGCCGCCGCTCCGGGGATCGAGCGCCCATGCCGTGCACGTCCGTGCGCGCACGAGCCCGAGCGCCGCACCGGCGGCGGCCGCGAGGATCGCCTGCACGCCCGCGGCCCTGGAGATGGCGGCGGTCGCCTCGTTGAGGGCCTCGAGCTGCCTCTGCGTCGCACCGTCCGCCTCACCCGCGGAGGAGGGGGGCGCGTCGCGGGCCTTTCGGGAGAGCTTGGAGACAGACAATCTCGTCAGGTCCGGAGTCACTGCGCACGGCGCTGTTGCACGAGACACGAGCCGCTTCCGGCTAGCACGCAGAAGCCCACACGCAATCCACCCGTCCGCCGGCTCGCCGCGCTCGGAATCGAGCTCGTCGATGCCTTGTGAAGGCGGGAGTGCATCAGCATCGTTTGGCGGTTGCGAGGAGCGCGGTCCGCGGGCTCACCCCGACCGTGCGACCGCAGAGCGGGAGTGCGAGGTCATCCGGCCTCGCGGACGGCGGGCTCCCCACGACTCAGCCTGGTAGCCGGTCATGATGTCTCGTGCTGGACGATCCGTTCGAATGCGCTGATGAGGGTCGAGGCCTTTGGTCGACTCGTCCTTCGGATAGGACGTCAACCTGACGGCGGAGCGATTGGGCTCGACGTTGCGAGCCCGTTTGCGCTGGCTACCGGCCTGCGACGGGGCGTCAGTCCGGTGAGGTTCGCGATTGCGCTGCTGCGAAGGGTGCTTCTTTCACTCGTTGCAGGCTACGGCATCGTCATGGGTGTTCTTCGCCAGCGCGGTGTTGCCCGCTTCGATGCTCGCCGTGCAGTTCGCGTAGAGCGCGTAGTAGTCAAAAGCCTTTTGCTGGCATTCACAGCTCGCGCACAGCTTCGCCTTGCCCGTCGCGGTGAGGGTGGGGTTTTGGGGATTGGAGCCATCGAGATCGCTGCTGGTTAGGCCACATGCGCTCTGCAGGCTCGTAAAAGCCGACTCGGCCGTGGGCGTATCGGGACACGTCGGGGACAAGGCCGGCAACGCCGGCATGCAGTCCGTCGGCGTTCCGCCGCCGCCGCCACCGGCGGCTCCACCGCCTGCAGCGCCGCCTCCGCTGCCGCCGCCGGGCGAGGTCTCGACGGAGGAGCAGGCCGGTGCGGCCATCATCGTGAGCGCGCCGACGGCGCCGAACAGGAACAGGGTTGCCTTCATCATGATTCGAGCAGTCTCCACGCAGATGGTCGATGGATGGCGCGACGGACGACTCACCTGGAGGGCAGAGGGGAGACGGCCGACGAGCAAACGATATGCTCTAACAGTCTGCTGAGCCGAGATCTAAATCAGCGAGCGTAGCGAGCGTGATTCTCGAACGACGAAGACCCTTCGTGGACGTGGACGTGCGTCCACGTAAACGTCCACGTCCACGAGGAGACTGTTGTTCGAGAGTCTTGACCGCTGATTTAGGGGCGCTCGGAGTGTGGATGGGAATGGGGATAGGCCATCGAGGATGGGAATGGCGCTCGGTCGCAGACTCGGCCCCTCTGGGCGGCGTCTTCAGCGCTCACGAGCAGCGACGCCACCGGCCTTCGCTGCTGCTCATGCGGGCCGATGGGCTTCGCGTGCCGCGTGCTGCCCGGCGAGGAAGCCGAACACCAGCGCCGGCCCGATGGTGCCGCCTGCGCCCCAGTAGCCGTGGCCGGCCGGGGACGCGATCGCATTGCCAGCCCCGTACAGCCCGGGGATCGGTGTGCCATCGTCGCGCAGCACGCGTCCCGCGGGATCGATGCGCGGGCCGCCGCACGTGTCGAGCGTCGCCGCGCCGAGCAGCAGCGCGTAGTACGGGCCGGTGGGCGCGAGCGGATACATGGTGCGGTTCGGCCCGTTGCGCGACGGGCCTTGCCACGCCGGCGAAAGCGGCGTCTCGCCGCGGTGGAAGTCGAGATCCACGCCGGTCTCGGCGAAGCCGTTGAAGCGCTGGATGGTGGCCTGCAGATTGGGCAGGAAATCCGGGGCGAGCCGCACGTCTTTCCCGATCGCGCCGTTGAGGCTCTGCCGGCCGCGCAGGCTCGCGAGGCGCTCGTCGATGCGCTGCGCGAGCTCGGGGATGGTGTCCGCGCGGATGACGAACGACGACTCCATCCCCGGCAGCGGGACCACGCCGCGCCACGGCCAGAACGTGGGCTCGTTCGCCACCCACTCGTCCCAGATCATGATTTGCACGAGGTTCGGGAACTCCGTGCCGGCCCAGTGGAAATGGCTCTGGGCGCGCACGTGGTACATCGCCTTCTCGTCGACGAAGCGGCGGCCGTACTTGTTGACGAAGATCGTGCTGTCGCCGTACGGCAGGAACGCGTGCGCGAACGGGTTCCGCACGGCGCCGCCGGTCGCCAGCATCTCCTCGAGCGCGGCCTGGTAGAAGAAGCCGTTCTGAAGGTTGCCGAACGACGCGCCGAGCCGCGCCGCGATGTCGAGGAACGCGCCGTTCGCGGTGCTCGCGCTGCCGCTCCCGAAGATCGGCCCGCGCAGGTGCGCGCGCACCTTGGCGGCGTCGTGGGCGAAGCCGCCCGTGGCGAAGACGACGCCGCGGCGCGCGTGCACCGCGCGCGTTTGGCCGTCGTGCTCGGCCTCGACGCCGATCACGTCCCCGCGGCCGTTCACGAGCGCGCGCACGACGCGGTGTCGCACGTGGATCGGTACGCCCCGGCCGCGGACGTGCTCGATCATCCCGCCCGCGAGGTAGACGCCGGGCCACGCCATCACCCCGGGCGGCGTCTTGGCCGTGAGCACGCGCCCTTCGGGCGCGGCGTTCTCGGGCAGCTCGGCGTGGTAGTCCGGGTCCGCGATCGGGCTCGGCCCGAAGCCGAGCGGCGGCAGGATCATCGGGTCGATCGCGCCGAGCCGAATGAGCTCGTCGATCACCGCCGAGCCGTGATCGTAAAAGGCGGCGAGCAAGGCGTGCTCGTTCTCGGTCAGGCCGAGCCGCGGCGCCTCCGGATCGTAGATCGACGGGTACGACAGGCGGGCCATCAGCCGGAGCGCCGCGTCGCGGGGGTCCGAGAGCCCCGCCGCGCGCATCAGCGTGTTGTTCGGTATCCAGAAGGCACCGCCCGAGAGCTTCGTCGTGCCGCCCGGCTCGTCGCCGGCCTCCAGCATCACCACCGAGGCCCCGGCCTCGACCGCAGCCGCCGCTGCTGCGAGCGCGGCACCGCCCGCGCCCACGATGACGACATCCGCTTCGTGATCCCAACGTGTCATCTGTCCCTCCATCCCCACGATTGCGGCGACGAGCTTATCGACGTCGGGCGCGGTCGTGGAGTGGAAGCGCGCGGAGCGCCGGTACGCTCAACCGAGCAGCGCTCGGCGTGTGTCCTCCACCAGCGCGATCAGGAAGGTCTGCACCGTGCCGAGGTCGACCACGCCCTCGCGGCTGGCCTCCCATAGCGTGGTGGTGTCGCCCTTCTTCTTGCCGATCAGGAAAGCGTCGCCCTGGTAGGCGAGGCGGCCTTCCTTGCGGATCAGGGCCGCGGCCTCCTCGGGCCAGCCGTCGAGGTCGACGCGCTCCATCGAGCGCTCCATCGAGGCCATGCTCATGTCGTTGAGCAAGCGGGCCTCCTCGCGGCTCCCCGACACCACCACGTTGAAGACGCGCGGCGCGCCGGGCGAGGTCAGCACCCCCATCCATCCCGGCGTCTTCGCGGCTGCCTCGGGAGCCGCCGCGCCGATCTCCGAGAGGATCGAGGAGGCGTAGCCCCAAGGGCCAAACTCCAGTTGCGCGAGCTTCTCGTCGGGCCACCCGGCCAGCGCCTTCTCCAGGGCCGGGCCGAGCGCGGTGCCGCGCAATCCAGCCAGGGCTTCGTCGACCGAGCGCCGGAAGGAGACGTCGCGCGGGGCCTTCGGCTTGGCGACCTTCTTGGGGCCGCGGTGCGGGGAGGGAAGCGCGCTTCCAGGCGATCGATCACCGCCGCGGGCACGCCGCGATCCTCGCGCTCCAGATCGAGCATGTCCCGGGGCGTGGTCCCCTTGGGCCAGCGGCGATAGACGCCGGAGAATCGATTGGTGAGCCTGCGGTCGGCCTTGGCGCCGGCGGCGAACAGCTCGCCGATGAACGCCTCCCAGTCGGCGCGCGTAGGCTCGTCGGGCTCTCCGGTGGCGAGCTGGTCATCGAGCGTCCAGGCGGCGATGGCGTGATGGAGCAGCGTCTCGCCCTCGCCGAGGGTCGTGTCGGCGCTGATGCCGTGGGCGAGGGCGAGGCGGAGGGCGACGAAGCTGCGGCTTCTGATCCAGTGCTCGAGGAGGTCCGGGGTCACCGGCTCCGCCGCGCCCGCCGGAGGCGAGGCGAGATCGATCTTGGCGCGCAGGGCGCGGACGCCCAGCGGATCGGGGAGGGCCTCGGGATCGCGACCGGCGAGCCAGTCGCGGAGGGGCTGGGCGACGAGGACGGGATCGAGGAGGTCGAGCGCGACGGCGGCGCGCCAGGCGAAGCCCTCGTCGAGCAGCATGTCGAGCATGAAGGCGATCGCTTCGGGATCGTCCTGCTTCTTGAGGGCGTCGATGAGGACCAGATGGATGCCGCGTTGCTGCGGCTCGCCGCGCCGGGCCGCGTGGGCGCGGAGGCGCTTGGCCCCGGCAGCGGAGTAGCGCGACGGCGGCGTCGACCAAGCTTGGTTGAGGCGCCGCCCGACGTCCTCGTCGTCGGGCGCATCGATGGCCGCGTCGATGGCGTCGAGGAGCGCGGTCTCCTTGGAGAGGTCGGTTTGCTCGGGCACGCCGGACCCAACCGCGAACCGCGGCACGCGTCAACGCTCGATGGCCGAGCGAGGGTGTCACCCCTTGGTGAACGCACCTCGACGCCAACGATCTTCTCCACGACGTCGACCTCCGTTCACCACGCTGCGCTCGACATCGTCGTTCCGGGGAACACGAGCGATGTTGGCGGCAGGCCGAACCGTCGAGACCACCTGTTTAGAGGAATGGTTAGGCCGGCGCCTCGTCGCGTAGCGTCGCTCTCGGCTCACCCGGCGAGCGCGGGAAAGAGAGACGCGGACTCCGCGTCACGACGAGAGCCGCGCTTCTCGGGCAGAGCTCGAAAGGAGCCTTCGAATGCACATTCAACGGAGCGCCATCTGGCCAATCGGGATCTTGCTCATCGCGTCGGGGTGCAGCAGCGCGCTGCCCGGGGATCCGGCGCTGGACGAGGCCGAGCACATCGCGGAGGTCGGCCAGCATCAGTTCCCCGTCGACGCGTACGTCGGCAAGGTGGAGATCCTCCACGGGTCGACGCCCTTCATCCACGTCATCTTGGGGAACAACGCTCTGCCCCTCGGCTCCAGCTACGATTCGCGGTCGGAGTATTGGGTGGGCTCACACTCCACCTCGGTGGAGACCATGACGTCGTTGACGATGACGTACACGACCATGACCTCCCCGAGCGACACGCTGATCGGCGACTACCTCACCTCGGAGGCCAGCTTCGGGGCGGCGATCGCGACCCCGCAATTCGTCTCCACGGTCGACTGGTCGCGCTTGGGCTACATCTCTCGCGCCTCGAAGAGGCGGCTCTTCCAGGCCGTCGATCCCGACGACCCGTCCCACCACATCGGGCTCTTGATCGAGCAGACCAACCACAACGAGCTCTCGGGCATCGTGTGGTTCAAGACCAGCAACACGAGCCAGGCGTTCGCCACGACGCCGTCGTCGCTCTCCTTCACCTACGTGACCGATGCGCTCGGCAACCCGAGCCTCGATCCGAACGACATCGAGCCCGGCATCACCTGGTATCACTACGCGCAGCACTGAAGCGCGCAGCCCTTTCCGGCGACTCGAGATGTGACCGACAAAGCGTCGCGAGCGCCGCGCCGCCAGGGAGGCTGACCGCCCTGGCGGGGCGCGCAGCAGCTTCGTCGGTCACATCTTCAGCCACGCTCCCTTCGGGCCGGCGCCTCGGCGTAGGGCAGCGTGAACCAGAACGTCGATCCACGCCCCGGCACGCTCTCGACGCCGATCGTGCCGCCGTGGCGCTCGACGAAGATCTTGCATATCGAGAGCCCGAGCCCGACGTTTCGCTCGCCGCGCGCGGAGTTGGGGTTGGCGCGCCAGTACTTGGAGAAGACCTTGCCGACATCCTCGGCGGGGATGCCTGCGCCCTCGTCGATCACCGAGAGCCGGAGCGCGCCCTCGATCCGATCCAGCGTCACCCGGACGGTCCCGCCCGGCGGCGAGAAGCGAAGCGCGTTCAGGAGCAGGTTGCCGAGCACGCGCTCGATCCGGGAGGGATCGCAGGGCACGAGCGGCGGCGCTTTGGAGACGTCGGCCTGGACGCCCACCGACTTGTGCCGGGCGCTCGGCTCGCTCGCGCCCACGACCCGCAGCACGAGGGCCGCGATGTCGACGTCGCGCACGTCGAGGCGGAAGCCCTCGTGCTCGATCGAGGCGGAGTCGAGCAGGTCGCTCAACGTCTGGGTCACGGCGGCGGCGCTCTCGTCGATGCGCTGGAGGTAGCGCTGCTGCCGCCCGGCGTCGCCGACGCGGAGCAGGCTCGAGAAGCCCTGGATGACGTTGACCATGTTGCGGAGATCGTGCGCCACCATGTGGACGAACTCGCCGCGCAGGCCGTCGAGCGCCACGAGCTGCTCGTTGGCGTGGCGGAGCTCCGCGACGAGGCGGCGATTCTCCTCCTCGAGCTGGTAACGGTGGAAGGCCTCGCGGACGGTGACGGCGAGCTCGCTCGGATCCCACGGCTTCATGAGGTAACGGTGCACGCCGCCCACGTTGATGGCCGCGATGACGGCGTTGATGTCGGCGTAGGCGGTGAGCAGCAGCCGGACCTTGTCCGGGAACTCCTGTTGCACGACCCGGAGCAGCTCGGTGCCCGTCGTCCCCGGCATGCGCTGATCGGTGATGACGACTTGGATGGCGCGCTCGCGGAGCAGCCGGAGCGCCTCGTCGGCGCTCTCGGCCGTGTACACCTCGTACTCGCGCCGCAGCTCGCGCCGGAGCGCGCGCAGCGTCTCGACCTCGTCGTCGACGACGAGCAACCCGAACATGTGCGGATGCGGATCCATGGAGGTCATGACGCGGCCTCCGCCGGCAGCGTGATCGTGAAGGTGGTGCCCGCGCCCGGCGCGGAGGTGGCCGTGATGGACCCTCCGTGCCGGTCGACGATGATCTTGTGCGCGATGGTGAGCCCGAGGCCGGTCCCCTGTCCGACCGGCTTGGTGGTGAAGAACGGATCGAAGATCCGGCCGAGGACGGTGGGCGTCATGCCCGCGCCGTCGTCCCCGATCGCGATCACGATCCGGTGCGTCTCCGCGCGCGTGCGCACGACGATGTGCCCGCCTTCGCCGCCGCGCTCGACGATCGCGTGCGCCGCGTTGACGAGGAGGTTGAGGAACACCTGGCAGAGCTCGGCGGGCCGGCAGCGGATGAGCGGGACCTCGGCGAGGTCGAGCGACACTTCGATGCGGCTCTTCCTCAAGGTCGGCGCCGCGATGGCGATGGCGTCTTGGAGGCAGCCCCGCACGTCGGCGATCTGCGCCGCGGCCTCGTCGAGCCGGGCGAACCGCTTCAGGCCGTCGACGATCCCCTGCACGCGGGCGATCCCTTCGATCGTCGCGCGCCGCAGATCGCCCACGTCCGCGCGGAGGAAGTCGAGATCGAGCCGCCGCCCGAGTTCCTCGGCCAAGCTCCTGATCTCCGCGAGATCGCGTGTCCGCGCCGCCTCGTCGAGGGCGCCGTAGGCGTCGACCACCTCTCGAAGGGTGTCGCCGATCGTCCGGGCGTTGCTGGCGACGTAGGCGAGGGGGTTGTTGATCTCGTGCGCGATGCCCGCCGTGAGCTGCCCCAGGGCGAGCATCTTCTCGGCGTGGACGAGCATCGACTGCGTCTCTCCGAGCTCCGCGAGGGCGCGCTCGAGCGCGAGCTTGTCGCGCTCGGCCCGGCGCTGGAGGCCGGCCATCTCCGAGCTCACCGCGGCGACCTCGGTGTTGATCCGCTCGAGCTCGACGACGTCGAACTCCGCGAAGACGAAGAGATCGTCGTCGAGCCACCGCACGACGCCGACGACGCTGTGCGCGACGGTGGACCGATCGCCGAACTGCAAGATCCCCTGGAACACCGGATCGCGCCGCGGGGCCTCCGCGAGCTGGGCGAAGCGCGGGAAGAAGAGGCGCGCGCTCACGCTGTCCGGCCCGTCCACGCCCGCGAGCAGGCGCGCCATGCCTCGATTGGCGTAGCGCGTCGTGCCGGCCGTGGAGAACACGCCGATCGCGACGGCGAGCGACCGATCGAGCAGAGGCTCCGCGGTGTCGAGCGCGTGGCGAGCGATCGCCCGGCTCGCAATCGCGGCGCCTCTCGCGGCTTCCTGTCGGCGTCCCGCGCTCACCTGGATCCCCTCACCATGAGCATTGAGCGTGGCCGGCAGGAATCCAACGGTGTCGCGTGATCATCCGCGCGCGGCGAGGAGGCCCTTCGCCAGCTCGACGGCGCCCTCGGCGTCGGACGCGGATCCGTCGGCGCCCATGCGCAGCGCTAGATCCCGCACCACACGGAACGGGTAGCCGCCGAGCACGACGGCGACGTTCCGACACGCGGGGTGCGCGTGCACGGCCTCGACGATTTCGCGCGCCGCGCGGACGTGGCTGACGAGCGTGGCCGACACGGCGAGCACGTCCACCTTCCACGCGACGACCTCGCGGACGAGGTGATCGGCCGGGGTGCTGGCCCCGAGGTAGCGCGTGTCCCATCCGGCCATCTCGAAGAAGTCGGAGACGAAGCGCGCGCCGATCTCGTGAAGATTCCCGCCGGCGCACGCGGAGAGGAGCCGGCGCCCCGTGCGCTCGCCGCGCTCGGCGCGAGCGCTGAGTTGGCTCATGCAGAGCTGCGTCACCGCCGTGCAGTAGTGCTCTTGCGCGATGCTGATCTCGCTCTTCTGCCACAGGCGCCCGAGCTCGTACTGGCACGGCTGGAAAACCCGCGCGTATACCTCGCGCACCGGGACGCCCGCTTCGACCGACGCTTGGACGAGCGAGCAGGCATCGTGTCGCCGCCCCTCGAAGAGCGCGCTCAGGTACTGGTGCGCGAGATCGCCGAGCGGCGCTTCCCGATCGAGGAAGCTCCGGATCTCGGACGGACCGCGCCGGAGCCTATCGATCGCGGCGGCCACGATCCGGCGCGCCGGCGCCGCGAGGTGCGGAGGGAGCACGACGTCGAGGGTGTCCGAGAGCTCGCCGAGGTGGTGTACGAGCTCGTCGGCGGGGAGGCCGGCGCCGACGAGCACGCTCTCTGCCCACTCCGCGTACTCGGCGAAGAGCTCGGGCTGATCCTCGGAGACCGCCGCGACGAGCTGGGCGATGTGAAATCCGGCATCCTCCAGGCAGCGGAAGCGTTGCTCGCCGTACGCGATCGCGCGCGCTGGCCGTCGCATGAAGCCGAGCACGACGGACATGGCCGCGAGCCGCGCCGCCGCCGCGTCGAGGGCGGCCGCGGCCGAGTGGCCCGGGGGCGCGGCCGGCGCCTTCGGGATGACCGCGAGGCTGGCGGGCGTGACGACGGGGACCACGCGGAGCCGGGCTCGTCCGGCATCGAGGAGCGCAAGCGCAGCGGCCGCAGGCGCCGGCTCGATCTGCGCGGCGACCTCGTCCCGCAGCACGCGCAGCGCGGCGTCGATCTCGTCGGGCGCGCCCCCGAGCCCTTCGCCGAGCACGGAGGCCCACGCGCAGTACTCGGCGAACACCTCCGCGCCACCCTCGCGAAGCGCGCCGATCAGCGCGTCGAGATGCCCATCGCATCGAGATCGAAGTGGCATATCGCGCGGGCGCGCGCGGCAGCGGCCTCCATGGGCCCGGCCTTTCGCCGGCCGCGCGCAGCACCGGCGAGCGCCGTGTGTCGATCGAAGAGCCTGTCCGCCGCGACATTCGCGATGCCCGCCATGACGCGAACCTAGTGCCGCGTCCCGCGACCACAGGCTCCGCACCTCGGGCGCGGTGGGATGAGCGCGGCCTTCCGCTCCCGCGCTGCAACGTCACATGCTGAAGGCGGGCTCAGGCATCGAGCGCGTTGTTCGACGGAGCGGGCGTCGCTGCATCATGGCGAATCCCTGAAGATGAGCGCCTCACTGCTCCCAAGCGTGCAGGCGGGCGTCGCGCGCGGCCTCCATCTGGGGCGACGGTGGTTTCTCCGCGGGCAGACCAGCGATGAGCAGCCACGCGCCGGTCGAGGAGGCCTTTCGATAGAATGCCGGTGGCTGACCGACCTGCAGAGCGCCGGGCGGCGGATCGACCGCGAGGAGCTCGGCCTTGGCCGCGAGGAGCGCTTGCTGGTCGGCAAATTCGTAGACGACGAGGAGCACGTCCGGGCCCTCGCCGCGGAACGCGTGGGCGCTCTTCACGCCGAGCCGCTGCCAGCGCGCCGTGTCGGACACGATCTCGATCGGCTTCACGCCTTTGAGGCGCGCCCACGGGGGCTTTGCGGAGGTCACGTCCGTCTCCTTCTTCGACGCGCCGGCGGGTGCGCTCTTCGCCGATGCGCCGGCGGGTGCGCTCTCCGCCGACGCGTCGGCGGGGGCGCTCGCCGCCTTCACGCCGGACTCCAACGCCACCGTCGGAGCCGTTGGAGAGCACGCAGCCAGCAACGTGCAGATCACGAGAGCTCGTATCATGGAGCGACGGTAGCGCATCGGACGCCTGGAGGCGCCCGGTGAACCGGCTGCCTCGAGGTGCGGTCTCGAGGCTTGTCGTCGCTCATGATGTCCGGTGGTGGCCCGGCGGATCAGGACACCTGCGCTTCCGCGATGGCTGCTTGGATCTCGTGCGCCACGCTCTCCACGTTCGGCGCGACGAGGTGCGTGACGTGGTTGCCCGGGACCTCCCGGAAGCGCAGCGGCGTTGTCGTCACGTCCTCCCAGCCCTCCGTCGGGGTCTCGCAGAAGTCGCTGTCGCGCGCGCGGAGGTAGGTGATCGGGCCCCGGAAGCGCTCCGCGGGGACGTATCGGCAGTCGGAGAAGAAACGGTACATCCCCAGGGTGCGGTCGAGCCGGTCGTCGGGCGTGTCCGGCGGGTAGACGCCGTGCTCCCGCGCGAGGCGCATCAAGCACGCGGCCCGCTGTTCGGGCGCGATCGCGCGGATGGTCTCGCTGTTCAGCCCGAGGTCCGTGCCGAACCAGCAGCGAAACCCGGCCGCGAGGATGGTGTAGAACACGACGAGGTCGTCGAGGAAGGTCTCGGTCTTCATGCGCTCCTGGGTCACCGCAGGGGACCAGGCGTCGCAGACGGCGAGCACGGCCACCTCCTCGTCGCGACGCTGGAGCTGCAGCGCCATCTCCAGGGCGACCATGGCGCCCGCGCAGTGGCCTCCCAGCAGGTACGGCCCGCGCGGCTGCACCGTGCGCATGGCGGCGATGTGCTCGGCCGCCATGTCCTCCATGCGGCGGTGCAGCGGGCGATCGCCGTGGAGCCCCGGGTTCTGGAGGCCGTAGAGGGGCTGATCGGGCTCCATCCGGCGCGCCAGGTCGTGGAAGTTGAGCACGTTCCCTTCTCCGCCCGGCAGGAAGAAGAAGGGCCGCTTGCTCCCATGGGGCTGGAGCGCCACCACGGGCTCTTGGTTGAGCCGCCGCGAGCGCGCGCGCAGGCGACAGGCGAGGTGCTCGACGGTGGGGGCCTCGACGAACGCCTCCAGCGACAGCGGCATGTCGAGCTGCGCCGTGATCGCGGTGACGGCGGCCTGCGCCTTGGCGTGGTCGCCGCCGCGGGCGAAGAAGTCGTCCTTCACCCCGATGTCGTCCCGGCCGAGGACGGTCTCCCAGATGCGCGTCAAGCGCAGCTCGCAGACATCGCGGGGGGCCACGAAGTGCGGGGGCAGCATCACACCGCCTCCGCGATCGCCGCCCGGAGCGCGCGCGCCAGGCCGTCCACGTGGGGCTCGGTGACGATCGTGACGTGGTTGCCGGGCAGATCCCGCACGCGCAGGGGCTCGGTCGTCACCTCCTCCCAGCTCCCCGTCGGGGTGTCGCACATGAGCGATTCGTGACCGCGGAAGAAGGTGATCGGGAGCGAGGCGACCTCCGCGGGCACGTACGTGTTGCGGCAGATGCGCCGGCCGAGCGCCAGGACGCGGTCCGCGCGATCGTCGGGCGCGTCGGGCGTGTAGACGCCGTGCTGCCGGGCGAGATCCATGAAGCGCGCGGCGTGCTGCTCGGGGGCGAGGGCGCGCAGATCCTCACGCTCCAGCGGCACGTCCGTGCCGAACCAGTACTTGAACCCCTTCGCGAGGAAGACGTAGTAGTCGGCGGCGTCGTCCACGATCGTGACGGAGAACTCGTCGCGGTAGAAAGCGGCGGGCGCCAGCGCGTCGATGGCCGCGAGCAGGGCCACCCGCTCGCCGCGGCGCTGGAGCTGCAACGCCATCTCCAAAGCGACCATGGCGCCGATGCAGTGGCCTCCCAGCAGGTACGGCCCGCGGGGTTGCACCGTGCGCATCGACGCGATGTGATCGGCCGCCATGTCCTCGACGCGATCGAACGGCGGGTGAGCGCCGTACAGACCGCGGGTCTGGAGGCCATAGAAGGGCTGATCGGGCGCCATCCGGCGGGCCAGCGCGAGGAAGTTGAACGCGTTCCCTTCGCCGCTCGGCAGGAAGAAGAAGGGCCGCTTGCTCCCGTGGGGCTGGAGCGCCACCACGGGCTCCTCGTTGAGGCGCCCCGAGCGCGCCCGCAAGTGGCAGGCGAGGCGCTCGACGGTGGGCACCGCGACGAACGTCTCCATCGACAGCGGCATGTCGAGCTGCGCGACGATCGCGGCCACGGCGGCCTGCGCCTTGGCGTGGTCGCCGCCGAGCGCGAAGAAGTCGTCCTTCACCCCGATGTCGTCCCGGCCGAGGAGGCCGGTCCAGATCTGCGACAGCCGAAGCTCGTAGGCGTCGCGGGGGGCTACGAATTGCTGGGTCATGATGTTCCTCTCGATGGGTTGAGCCTTCACGGGAGCGGCGGTGTCTGATCGTGGGCTCGTCGCGCCCGGGGAGCCTCGCGGCGGACGGAGAGCTCCTGATCGCGCAGCCGGCGCTTGGCCTGAATCGGAAGCGCGCCCGAGGTTGCCTCGCGCGCGAGCACGCTCGCGATCAGGTGCGCCACGCGCGACCAACTGCAGTACCCGTCGATCGCCGCCCGCTGGCGGAGCTGGACGGCGGGATCCAGCGCCCGGCGCAGCGTCGCGAGCGCCTTCTCCGGGTCGCGGCCGAGCGTGTCGACGAGCACCGGCAGCGGGGACTCGCGATGCGTGGGGCACTGGGCGGCGTACAGCCGCTCGAGCTGGAAGGCGTAGACCGCGCGCTCCATCGCCACCTCCGCGGTGATCGCGTCGACGGGCTCTCCCAGCGGATCGGGGGTCATGAGCAGCGGCGCGACGCCGTTCACCAGCGCGGCGCCGATGCTGCTCAGGCCCGGGCGGCAGACGAGGGTCGCCCGCGGCTTCGCGGCGAGGGCGCGGAGGAACGTGCTCCAGTCCTCGTCGATCCAGCCGAGGAGGGTCACGTTCGCCGGGCGGGAGGCCTCCTTCAGCCAGGCGCGATCCTCGGCGGTCCCGCCGGCGAACAGGAAGTGCGTGTCCGCCATCCGCGCCGCCATCGCCAGCACCGCGCTCCAGTGCCGCCGGCTGTGCGCCGAGAACCCGTTGCCCTGCGACACGAGGACGACGCCGCGCGGGTCCTCCGCGGTGAAGAGGCCCTCGAGCGCCGGCGCCTGGCGGCGGAGAACGGCCCCCGCCCGGACCGCGGCTTGATCCGGAGAGAGCGGGCTCGGCTGACCGAGCGGCGGGATGACCAGATAGGGGCTCTTGCCCGACTCCAGCGCGAGGCCGTCACGCCAGTTGATGGCCTGGTACCAGACGGTGCCGCGGTCCGGCACGCCCGCGATGATCGCCCGGCTCGCCGCCTCGAAATCGACCGAGGGGTTGTGCCGGGGATCGATCCCCGCCGCGCGCAGCGCCTCCTCGAGCGCCTCCCGGGTGTGGATCGCCGGCGCGGAGGCCGCGAAGAGGTCGGCGATCCCCGGCGCCACGTTCGTCTTCCGCGCGAGCTGCCGCACCCACGCGAAGTCCTCGAACGCGTACCGCACGGCGTGCAGCGCGACCTCCTTCCCCTGCGCGCTCTCGGCGAGCTGGTGCAGGATCCACGTCTCGGGCCGGCAGTCGTTCACGATCACCGCCGCGCCCGCGCTCGCCTGCGCGAGCGCGAGGTTGTCCGCGATCCAGAGGAGGGCCGCCTCGCGGTTCAGGAGCGCCGGGCGCGAGGCGTTGGCGACGTCCTCGGGCGTGATCGTCGCCGACTCCGCGTCGCTGTACGAAAGCGGGACGACGTGCATCCCGAACGGCCCGTCGGCCGTCTTCCGCTGGGCGTGCACGGCGTCCTCCGGCCGCCGAATGGCCGCGGTGAACCGCGTCGGCTCGCGGAGCCGCGCCAGCGCTCCGTGCACGGCGGGCACCCAGCCCGTCGTGTGGCCGAAGGCCTGCGCCACGTACACCACACCCGCGGCGGTCGCCGGCGGATGGGTCGTCACGCAGAACCGCCCGGCGCGTCTCGGGTCCGGCGCGGCGACGTACACCGGGGCTCGCCCCGGGCCTTCGCGCGGGACGAGCACCGCAGTTTGCGCGTCGCGATCCGCGATCAGGACGCTCTCCGGGCCGGCGGCCAGCGCGAACGCCCTCGTGCCCTCGGGCGGCAAAACGACCTCGATGGGAACCGGCTGCCCGGCGACGGAGACGCGCGGCGCCCCGCCGGCTTTGGGATAGGTGACCTCGATCCGCCCGAGCGCGTCGACCGGGGTGCCGCTCATCGGGACACCGCTTCCACGCAGGAGTCCCGGTCGATCATGTCCGCGAAGGTCTCGGCGCGGCGCACGAGCGTCTCGCGGCCCTCCTCCAGCATCACGACGCCCGGCTGCGGGAAGCAGAACGAGTTCGAGAACGAGACCAGGTACGCCCCCGCATCCATGATCGCGAGCGTGTCCCCGATCCGGAGCCGGGGGAGCCGCACGCCCTCTCGCAGGACGTCCATCGGGCTGCAGGTCGGCCCATCGAGGGTGTACGCCGTCTCCGCGGGCTCGCCCCACCGCTCGACGTGGAAGATCTCGTGGTACTCGCGATGGAGGATGTGCGCGAGGTTCTCGCCGGCATCGAGGATCGCGTGCGTGGGCTCATCTCCGGCCGCGTGGAGGCTGCTCACGCGGCAGAGCAGCATCTGGGTATCCCCGGTGAGGGCGCGCCCCGGCTCCAGCAGGATGCGCGGCGGCGTGCGGCGGGCGCGGCGGAAGTGGTCCTCGACCTGCCCCACGACGGCGTCGAGGTACGCCTCGATCGAGAGCCGGCGGCGGACCTGCTCGGCCAGCGGGAGGGGGGGGCCATCGAGCGGCAGCACCGTCGGGACCGTCAAGCTGCCGCCGAGATCGAGCAGCTCCACGGCGAGGCCGAGCCGCGCGTGGAGCTCGTCGCAGAACCCCAGCACCTCTCGGAGAAAGCGATCCAGCGTCTCGGCGTCGCCGATGGCGGTCCCGCGGTGCGCGTGGAGACCGACGACCCGCAGCGACGAATGCGAGAGGGCCTCCTCGTAGGCCGCTAGCGCCTGCCCTCCGGCGATCGGGACGCCGAACTTGCCCGACCAGCTCTCGGAGGTCGCGACGCGCAGGCCGACGGCGGGTCGTTTGCCCAGCTCCGCGGCGGCCTGCGCGATGAGCCCGATCTCTTCGCGATGGTTGAAATTGACGAGCAAGAGATCGTTCTCGACGATCGTGCGCGCGGCGCTCCGCGTCTTGCCCGGGCCGTTGTAGATGATGCGCCCGGGGTCGACCCCGAGCCGCAGCGCGAGCCAAAGCTCGTACGGAGAGACCACCTCGGCGCCGACACCGAGGTGCCACAACCGCTGCAGCACGGCTGGGACCGGGTTCGTCTTGTAGGAATAGAAGACCTCGGCGCCCCGCGCCCGGCCCGGCGGCGTCCGCTGGAATCGCCGGACGTTGCCTTCGAGCCGCGCCGCGTGGACGACGAAGAGCGGGCTCCCCCATCGGTCGCAGAGGCGCGCGAGCGATCTCCCCTCGAGGCACAACCCTTCTTCGGTTCGTATGAGCCCCCATCGATCGGGGTGGAGGGGCTCGGGCGCCGGAGCGTTCTGATTCACATGCTGGTCGACGGACGTTGATTGAGCGCGCTGCACGGTAAGCATGCCTCCAGGCGATGAGTGCGAGCCGCGCAAAGCACGCCATGTGCCGCGGGGGAATCGCGCTGAAAACGCGTCTCCCCAGGGAGAATTGCTGTCTGCCGCCCTCGACTTGCTGTCTGCCGCCCTCGACCTCGAAGAGGGCTGATGGCGAATGTGTGTTGGCGGCCATTGCGAGCCTCCACAATCCCTCGCCCATGCATCCTGCCGAGTCTCGCTCGCCCGAGCATTCGGAAGGGGCGTTCGGCGGACATGGAGAGAGACGTGAGGCCTCCATCCGAACGGAACCAAACACCCCTTCGTCAGGACCCAAGGTCCCTTGGTAAGGACCGCGGGTCCCTTGGTCAGGACCGCGGGGTCCCTTGGTAAGGACCGCGGGGTCCTTGACCAGGGAGAGCGCGCTCTCAGCCAACGGGCGCCGGCGCCCTTTGCAAGAGGCAGCCTGATCCCAGCCAACGGGCGCGGTCGCCCCTTGCAAGAGGCAGCCTGATCCCAGCCAACGGGCGCCGCCGCCTCTTGCAAGGGGCGGCGGGGTCTCCAGTCCCCATGTCCCCATCACCGGTCACGACCAGCGAGGGACGGTTGGGCTCGACCTTGGGGAGAAGCGCCGAGCGCTACTTCTTGGCGATCTGGAGGACCACGCCGTCACCCTCGACGGCGGCGTAGACGCCGGAGGCGTCGACCGCGATCGCATACGGACCTTGGCCCGCCGCCAGCGTGATCGAAGGCCCACCCGCCTTGGGGGCGGCCCGCACGAGCCCGCTGGTGTAGTCGGCCCAGTAGACGCATTCGTCGTCCACGGCGATGCCCCGCGGCGAGCCCTCGTTCGTCGCGAGCACGGTCGGCTCACCGCCGGGGCTGGACTTGGCGAGCATCTTCACGGTGCCATCGCCGTCGTTGGTCCAGTACACGTTGTCGGCGTCGATCGTGAGGGAGGAGAGGCCCGCCTCGCCGCCTGCCGCGACGAAGGCCTCGCTCGTGCTGCCCTGGCGCCGGAACACCTCTCCCGTCTGGTTCGTCGACCAGTAGATCGTGCCCGCGTCGAGCGCCACGGCGCGCACGGGGCCCAGGTTCGAGGCGAGCTGCGTGCACGACTTGCTGGCGGTGTCGCCCAGGCACACCGTCCCGCCCTCGAACGGTGCCGCCGTCGCGATCGCGAAGGTGGCGCCTTGCAGCGCGAACGCGGCGAAGGCCCCATTGCCGCCGGAGTAGTTGTAGACGACGTTGGGCGGGCCGCCGCCCTTCGGGAGCTGGTGCACGACCGTGTACCCATTGCCGGCGGCGTACGTGGTGTAGACGTGCGCGGCGTCGACGGCCATGCCGAGCGCTTGCACGAGCGAACCCTCGAGGATGGTGCGCGTGTGCGGTGGTGCCTTGTCGACCCGCACGACTTGGCCTTGCCCCACCGCCGTTCCGATGTCGACCCAGTAGACCGCGTTCGCGTCGACCGCGATCTCGTGAGGCACGCTCTCGCCGGTGGCGAACACGATGGGCTCCGCGAATCCCTGGCTCCCGCACGCAACGCCGCCCGTGCCGCCCGTGCCGCCCCCGGTGGAGCTCGTTCCGCTCGAGCTCAAGCTCGAGCTCGAGCTCGTCGAGGGCCAGAGCTCGTGATCCTCGAAGCCGAGGATCAGGCCGCAGCCCGAGGCCGACACGAGGCCCACCAGGATGCCGAGCACGGGAAAGGGCGCGCGGAGATTCGAGAGGGGGAGTCGCAATTCAGAACCTGCCTCGATGTCTCGTCTCACTCATCCGCGCGCGTCCTCGCGGTGGCCAGCATAAGCCGGCCCAGCGGAGGGTGGACAGGGGAGATCGATCGACATTCCCCGCGCTACGGCGCGGCCGTCGGCGGCTTGTAGATGAAGACGTTCTCTTCCGTGGCGTTCACCGCGATGTAGACGTTGCGCGCCGGGCTGTAGCGGAACCGCCCGAAGGTGCCATTCAGCGCGCCCGGAGTCGGGGTATCGCCGGTCCCCGTGGCCGCCGTCACGTGCCACGTTTGCGGGTCGAGGAAATAGACGACCGGCCCTCCCGACCACGCGACGAAGCGATCGAGGATCGGATCGTACGCGAGCCCCGTGGCCTTGCCGATGGCCGCGGTGATGCCGGTCACTTTCACCGTCGAGACCGGCGCTCCTGCCTGCGCGATGGCGTACGTGTACAGGGTCAACCCGTCGGCGGTGAACACCAGCGTGTGGCGCTTGGTGTCGACGGCGGAGCCCGCGTAGTACCAGCCCAGCGCGTCCGCGTTCCTCTGCGTCCACGTGTTCGCGACGGGGTCGAACTCCATCAGGCTGTGATTGCCGCCGTACCAGATGTGCCCATTCTCGTCGGCGGCGCTCGCGCCGTACTCCGCCACGGGGTTGTCGGCGGCGCGCGACCACTGCTTCGCGTCGAAGTCGAAGGCCATCACCCGCGGCGTCCCCGTCTGCCCGGATTGCCACAAGCCGGTCCCGCCGAGGAGGTAGAATTTGCCCGTCGCCGCGCTGAAGGCCACGTTGCCGTACGTGTGAGCGCTCCGCGGCTGCTGCGGATCGAGCTGCGAGGCAATCGAGGGATCGTCGCACTTGTCGTATTTCACGTAGCCCGTCGTGGTGAGCCAGGCGTCGGGGACCGTGAACGTGGAGCCGCTTGGATAGAGGCCGCAGCTCTCGAGGCGCTTGTCCTGGTAGATGGCCGGCGGATAGGTGTTGCCGTTCAGCCCCGCAGGCAGCTCGGTCACGCGTTGCCAGGTCATGCTGGCGAGGTCGAAGGTGAAGACGTTGTTGTAAAAGGAGTCGGCGTGCCCGCCGCCGTAGACCACGAGGCGATCACGAACCGAGTCGAAGGCCGCGCCGCTCCACGCCCCCATGACCGCGCCGCACCAATAGTGGTCGTAGGGCTGCGGGCACACGTCCGCCATATGGGTGTTGGGGAGCTCCTTCCACGAGCCCGGCGCCATCTGCGCGATCACGTCATCGATGGGGCCCGGCATGCTGCCGCTCGAGGAGCTCGTGGACGTGCTGGTCGAGGAGCTCGTGGACGTGCTGCTCGTGGACGTGCCGCTCGAGCTGCTCGTGGACGTGGTGCTCGAGCCGGTCGTGGACGTGCCACCGGTGCCGGCGACCGAGCCTCCCGTGCCGCTCGCGTGCATACCGCCGGATCCGCCGGGCGAGCCTTCGGTGGACGATGAGCAGCCGATCGAGCCGCAGAGGAGCATCTCGATCGCGGTAGCTCCAACGATGAATCGCGCGCGCGTCGTCCACCGAGACGAGACGGGGCGGCGCGGGCTGGTACGCGGACAGGTTTGCATGCTCGGCATTCGGCAAGGAGTCTGCCATGGCTGGGAGAGGCGCAGAACACGGTGAGCGACGCGCGTCCCCCGCGTGGTCGGGACGACCGTGTCCCTGGCGTGCATCCCATCAGGGACATCGGTGTCCCATGGCACCTCCTTCTCGAGAAGCGCGACGCACGAGGAGCAGCCGGCATGTCTCGTGCACGACGCGCAACCCTCGTTGCTCTCGAAAGAACAAGCCTCGTTGCTCTCGAAAGAAGGAGATCGTTCCGTGCTCCACCGACACACGCGCATCCTGTTTGCCGGCGCGCTCGTCTTCCTGCTGCCGCAGACGGCGTATGCCGGCGACTTCAACGCCGATCCCACGAGCTACGCGGCCACCCTCGCGACGCTGATGCCCGGTGACACGCTGCACCTCGCGGCCGGACAATATCCGCCGCTCGTGGTGTCAGGGCTGAACGGCTCGGCCGCGAGCCCCATCACCATCGAGGGCGCGAGCGGCGGGGGAGCCGTGATCACGGGCGACCCGAACAACAACACCGTCGAGATCATCAATTCGAGCTACGTCGTCATCAAGGCGCTGACGGTGGACTCGAAGGGCCAGGACGGTGTCTTCGGCCTGAGCGCCAAGCAAGGCGCGTCGAACACGGTGCACCACATCACCGTCGACGGCTGCCACTTCATCGGGCAGAACGCGAGTCAGGGCACGGTCGGTATCTCCACCAAGACACCGACGTGGGGCTGGGTGATCCGGGGCAACGTGATCGACGGCGCCGGGACGGGCATGTACCTCGGCAACAGCGACGGGTCCTATCCGTTCGTCGGCGGCCTCATCGAAGGGAACTTGATCCAGAACACCATCGGATACAACGCCCAGATCAAGTACCAGAACCCCTGGCCGTCGGGCGCCGGGCTGCCGGAAGGCCCGAACCGGACGATCATCCGCAACAACGTCTTCATCAAGAACGACCAGCCGAGTGAAGACGGCGATCGTCCCAACCTCTATATCGGCGGGCTCCCGTCGAGCGGCAGTGGCTCGCAGGACCTTTACGAGATCTACGGCAACTTCTTCTACCACAACCCACGTGAGTCACTGATGCAGGCGGAGGGGCGGGTCACGATCCACGACAACGTCTTCGTCGACACGAAATACGCAGCCATCACCGTGCAACAGAACAATCTGCCGGTCACGCTCGCGCACGTGTACAACAACACGATCTACGCAGCGGCGACGGGTATCCAGATCTCGAGCGCCGCGCCCCAGGGCGACTTCGTGGTGGGGAATCTCGTCTTCGCGGCGACACCGATCACGGGGCCCATCACCACGAATCACGACAACATCGTCGATACGGTGCAGAACGCGGCGCTCTACGTGAACATGCCGTCGACGACTCTGGGGTCGATGGACTTCTATCCGAACGGGACCAAGGCGACGGGGCCCGCGATGGACCTCTCGAGCGTGGCCACGGAAACGGGCCACGACATCGACTTCAATGGGACCTCGAAAGGCACGTTCACGTACCGAGGCGCTTACGCCGGCGCGGGAACGAATCCGGGCTGGCCTCTCGGCGACGGCCTGAAGGACGGCGCGCCGAGCACCGGAGTCGGCGGCTCGTCCTCGTCGAGCTCGTCGTCCGGGAGCTCGGGCACGACGTCGTCCGGCGCCGGGAACGGGGGTGGTGGGGCCGGGACTGGAGGCGATACGATGGGTGACGGCGGCCCGCAGGCGAGCAGCGGGTGCGCGGCCGCGGGCGGGAGCGGGGGAAGTACTTGGGCGCTTCTGGTCGCGATTGCGGCGATGGTGAGCCGAAGGAGACGTGCTCGAGGCGAGTGAGGGTCAAACCATCGTGCGTTTGCGGCGCCGTGCCCGCGCGGCGCCCAGCGCGAGCAGCACCAGCGCGGCGCCGGACCCGAAATGCCCGTTGCCCGGCGGCGCCGCCGTGCAACCCGAGCTCTCGTCGGGCGTGCCCATGTCCACGGGCCCGGCGTCCGGTGTCCCGTTCGGATCCGGCACGCATGCCGGCGCACCGGCCGACGTTCCGCACATCCACCCCGGCGCGCACGCCTCGCAATCGAGGCTCGTGCAACGGAACCGATCTTCGATGGGCCGGCAGGCGAGCGGTGCTTCGCACTCCGTATCACCGCGGCAATCGTCTCCGAGAGCAGCGCTGCCGGGCACCGGCGGATCGGCCCACGCGGGTGGGGGCTGGCCCAGCGCGGCCGAGGCTGTCTTCACCTCGGCGCGGATCCAGTCCGCATAGGCAGCCACCCCGTTGTAAACCATATCGGTGCAGGTCTTTTGATTGCCGCGCGACATCACGCCGAACGAGCGCCCCACCGCGTCGATCGCCGGTCCTCCCGAGTCGCCCGCACATGGCCCCTCGCCCGAGGTCCAGTCGCTCTCGACGGTTCGCACGATCCCCTCGGCGGTGGTCGTCTTTCCGGCGCCGGTGACTGGCACGCTGGTGCGCTCGTGGCGTGTCCCCGTGCCATTGAACGTCCCGCCCTTCGTGGTCCCGTAGCCGACCGCGGTGAACGTCTCGCCCACGATGGGCCCGAGATCCAAACGTGGCTCGATGGGCGTCGCGCTCTCGAGCGCCGCGCTCAACCGCACGAGGGACAGATCGCGTCCACATGCGACCTTCCCGATGGAGTCCGGAGGGACCCGCACCTCGGCGACCTCCGCGTGGGGCACCTCCGGCGAGAAATCCGTGGGATTGGCGATCCACAGGACGTTGGTCGGGGAGGGCTCACCGATCGTCGCGGGCTGCGTCGTATTGCCATTCTCGGTGAAGGGTTCACAGGCCGTGCTGCCCGCCGAGAACTCCATGGTGCAGTGGGCCGCCGTGAGGACGAGGTTCGGCGCGATGAGGTAACCGCTGCAGAGGTTCCCGTCGCTGGCTCGGAAGACGGCGACCACCCCCGTGTGCTGTTCGTCCCGCGTACCCGCGGAGACGGCTGCCGACGCGCGGCCCAACGCCGCATCGTCGGGCTCCGCGCCGCACGCGGCGAATAACGAAGAGCAGGTGACGAGAACGAGAATCTGACGCCGCATCGAGGCCTCCGGGGAAAGGTGCTGCGCCGAGCAAGCCCCGTACCGCTTCCTTCGCGACCTCACCGCGCCACCGATCCGGGCGGCAAACGCCGCGATCGCACCACGCGCGAAAGACGGAGCGTCATGGCTCGCACGCGCCTCGACACGGGGAGCGCTCGGGGCGTCAGGAATCGCACGCCGGCGCCGGCGACGCTCACCGGCGCCGTGGGAAGACTTCACTGTTGAAGCTCACGGAAAGGATCCACGGCAAGGGGGCTCTTGCAGTGCACGAGCTGTTGGCGCATGACGCCATCCTTCTCGCGCATCTCGATCGTCAGGCATCCTCCGTCGGTCCCCTTGCTCTCGGTCTCGCGTCTCATCAGCAGTGGAAAGCGCTGATGAACCGCGTACTCCTCCGCCCAGCGGTTGCAGCACCCTCTGTTGGAGGCGATGATGAGCCGCTTTCTGGCGGCGTCGACCTGGAGCGGAGCGAGGGAGAGCTCCGTCAGTTGGCTCAGCGCCCGAGAGAGGACGAAGGTTCGTGACGCGGGCACGAACAAGAACACGCTGTACGTCTCGCCGTCACCGGCGTCGCCCGTGTGCAGGGCAAAGTCCTCGTGCCCATCGAAGTCGAAGTCATCCACGAGCACGGAAGGCTCGTAGCCGGGGGCGGAGGCGCGCTCGGGGAGCGAGGCGATGTGAAGCTGCTGGACGACTCGGCTCGTCCCCTTCTGAAGAATCGTGAGCTTCCCCGGCGGTCCGAGGGCCACATGGCCCTTTCGAGGTCGGGGACGCGCCACCTCGAGACGAAAGTCATGGAGCTTCGGCGCTCCGGGCATGGGGTAGATCCGCGCTGACGCTTCCGCGGGCACGGCGCTCGGAAGGGGAGGGGCACTCGACGCCGTCGGCGAGGTGGGCAAGAGCGGCTCGACCGACGCCGATGGCTGAACGTCGGGCGCATCGGTTTCCGTCGTTGGCACCGCTGCATCGGGTTGCGAAACCGCCGACGGAGCCTGGCAACCCGCGAGCGAAGCGAGCAGCGTGAGGGCACCGAGCGTGGCGACGAGGGGCGGCGGCATGGGGCTCAGGTCAATTGGCTCCTTGGGAAACGCTTTGGTGCGCTGGACCTTGCAGCGGATCGACTTCTCCGAGAATCCACGCGCGTGCATGTGAGTTTTTGCGCGCGTGCTCGCTGAAAGCGGTGCGGCTGACGGCCGCATCGCCCCTACTTCGGTTTGGTGCGGGTTGCTTGCCAGGGAATCTCGACCTTCCCAAACTGGCACACCGGGTTGCAATTCGGACCGTTGGGCCGAAACTCTTGGTAGGCCGGCTTGACCTTCTTGTCGGCGAGCTTCGTCTTGCCTCGGGTCACGGTGACTCGAACCTCTTTGGGGGCAGCGGCTACTCCCATCTTGGGAAAGATCTGCTTGTCTTTCGGCAGCTCACAGCTGCTCTCGAGCGCCATGAGCGGCAGCGTGCCCGAGCACCTGCTCGCCTTGGTGTCGCACGGGGGATGAGGGAAGGTCACTTCGCAGGTCGCGCTCTGTGATCCGGCTGCGACGGTGACCGCGTAGATTCCGGCCTCCAGGGGCTCGGGAGACAGGAAGATTCCGAGGCCGTTCATGCAGTTTGCCTCGGTGCAGGAGCGCACGGGCGGTTGGGAGGCTGCCGACGCGCTCGGCGCCGCCTCGGGCTCGGGTGTATCCGTCGGGGCCGCCGTGGGCTCGGCCGCCACGGAGACGCCACCCTCGCTGGCAGGGTGCTGGTTTGGCTCGTCGACGACCGGCGCCGCCGGACCCGGTGCCGGCGAGCACGCTGCCAATGACAAAGCCGTCACGAAGGAGAGCTGCGCGCGCATGACGCTGGCATACCCCCTGAGGTTGGGAGACCTGCGACCCGTGTCCGGCGAGCGTACCGGCGATGCGCCGTGAGCACCATGTCGACGAGCTCGGATCCCAAAAGCGATTCGGATGCGAAGAGCACGAGCCAGGACATCCTGCGCGCGATCGACGAGGACGAGGCCCTTGGCATTGCCAACGGCTACGTGCAGCGGCTGAGCGAGAGGATGCATGAAGACATGGATCCGGAGGAGCCCAGCGACGACAGGCTGATCATCGTCGACGAGCACACCATCGAGAAGCCGTATGGGTGGGTGTTCTTCTACGACACCGAAGAGCATCATCTTCACGATACGCCCGGCTCTGGGATCGGTGGCAATGCGCCGTTCCTCGTCGAGAAGATCGGCGGGCGCATTCGCGTGCTGGACGGCCGCCAATCCGTGAAGCGTCATCTCGCGGCCTACGAAAAGACCCTTCCGCTGCGGGACGTGGTGCGAAGGGCCGAGTGCATCGTTCGTGATGCCGGCCTCGAGGACGCCGTCGTCTTCGAGACGATCGTCGTCTACGGGACAGAGCACGTGCGGTGGTCTCGCAACATGGATGGGCGGACACGCCATCTTCGTGTCGGCCTGACTTCGTATGTCGATGCTCCATGGGATTTCGAGGTGCTCGGTAGTTTGCACGGCGGCAAGGACCCGCGCGTGGGCTTCGAGGCTCGGCGTGATGGTGACAAGCGGTACGTCCTCGAGCTTTTCGAGCTTTGGCTCGTGCGCGGTGCCGAATGGAAGGACCTTCCTCTCCCCTCGTCGCCGCGGGCGCCGCGGCGCCGTGATCGCTGAGAGGACTCCCATCCATGAGCGCTCGAGATGGCGTGGGGCTGTCCAGGGTGGATATCGGGGCGGATGTCGATGAAGGGGAATGGCATCGAGGCGCCGGCGTCGGCGCGCGCAGCGCCGGCTCGGAGCTCGATACAGATTGCCTCGGCCGCGTGTCTGCGATTGGAGGCGGGGCTTGACAGCGGCGGACGTCCCGGCGTCTCGTAGAGGCTGCATGTTATCGGTGGACTTCAACGAGCTTCCCGAGATCAGCAAAAGCCGCTTCGTCGCGGCGACCCGCACGCCGGTCGCCAGCTTCGTATCGTCGGCGGCGTCCTCGGGCGCTTGGGGGTGTCTCCTCATCCCGGCCCTCTTGGTGCTCGGGCCCCTCCTCCTCACGTCGGTCACCGCGGGCGCCAGTTTCAAGGGCGACGTCGTCGGGCCCATGATCGCGGCGTTCGCATTCTTCACGGTCCTCGGCGGCCTCGGCATCGCCCGCGCCAGCGCGATGCGGAGCGCGCACCCCTACGTCCTCGGCACGTACCTTTTTCCCACGCAGATCGTGATCGCCGAGTCGAGGGTCCTCGCCGTCTATCCGCTGCTGGAGCTCATCAACGTAGGCATCGTGAATCGCTACGTGAATGGTGGCTACCAGCAGTCCACGATAACCTGCACGTTCAAGACCGGGCCCGCCGCCGTGCTCACGGTGCGCAGCATCCAGGAGGCGCACCGCGTGCGGGATGCCCTGAGCCAGGGCCAGCAGGTGTTGATCGACGCCTACGCGAAGCGTGATTACGAGCCGCTGCGCGCGCTCGATCCGCTGTTCGAAGCGCAGATGACGAGCTTCGCGAAGGTGAGCGAGCCGGGGCCGTCGGTCCGGGCTCTCCCGAAATGGACGGAGGCCGGCCCGCGTTTCCTCATCTCGCTCGGCACATCGTTGGTCGTCACGGGACTGGTCTTTCTGGTGCGAGCCATCGTCGCCTCGGCGAGCCCAGACCCCACGCCGACTGCGACGCGAAAGCCCCCCGTGACCCCCACCGCGACGACGCCGCCGGCAACCCCCGCGCCGACTGCGACGCAAAAAACACCCGCGCCGGCACCGACGACCAAAAAGAAGACGGGTCGGTAGCCGGCGGGTCGCGCGGTGTCCCAAAGCATCTTCTGCATCACCGCGGGCGCCTCGCGCCGCGAAGCAATTCCAGACATGCATTGCTGAATCGCGGAGGGCCGTGCGGCGCCCGAGCATGGGCGCGCAGGCTTGCCGCTGCTTCTCGCTCCCCCGCGAGGCTCTCGGCGCGCCGCGCTCAGAAGGCGATGCGCAGGCTCGCCGGCCCGATCGAGACCCCCGGCGCGATCTCGGGAGGCTTGGCGCCGGACACCCAGAGCGGGACGCCGATCGCTGCGATGACGGTGCTCGTGCCGATCTGCGAGAGGCTGACGACGAGGGACACCCCCCCGCTGTTGGGAAGGGCTGCCTGACAGATGATCCCGCTCAAGAGCAGCGCCGACGCGACGCTGGTGAGCACGATGCCTGCGATCCGCATACCGTTGTTCCGGTACTTCGGCGCGTTTGGGCCAGGTCCCGGAGGGAGAGCCCCGTTCGAATACGGGTAGGGCGCCGCGTACGGGTAGGGATACGGATACGGCCCAGCCCCCGGCGGTGCCTGCGGGGGAGCCGGTTGCATGGTGGCGGGTGGCGCAGCGGGCGGCGCAGGCTGCTGTGTTGGCGCAGCGGGCTGTGCAGGTTGCTGTGCACCGGCGGCCGCGGAGGAGAGCATCAGCGCGGCGCCGAGCAGTAAGACGGATGTTCGCATGAGACCACCGTACACCGGCTCGCGCGTCGCTTGTCGCTCTCTCGGCATGATCGCGCATCATCACCGTGGAGTCGGTTCTCGCGGGCATCGCCCAGATGCGAACCCGACTGCGCATCCATTCTTGCACCGAAAGAAGCGCGCCATGACAGCGGAGGAAGATGTGTCGAAACAATGGCATTGGCTCGCTTCATCCAATCGTGAGCTCAGCTTCACGAGACGGATGGCGGAGGCGTTCGAGCAATGGTTTGCGTTCGTCAGCCATCATCGACTGTGCTTCCGTCGTGTGACCAAGTATCCGTTCGAGCTTCCCCCAAGCAGGCAGATGCGCCCTCTCGCATTCTCGATTCACGGCGCAGGCAGAGGCTCCCTGTCCGGCAGCACGAAGCTGCGCCTGGCGTGGTCGCTCCCGAGCAGCTCGTCGCTGTAATGGCGGCGCAAGACGCCGCGGGCGTCGTGAACGAGGTCCATGTTTTCGGCCAGGAAGGCCTCGAATGTGCGTGCAGGATCGGCAGCGCCGCGGGCGTGCATGATCCGCAGGAGGGCCTCGGTCGTGGTGTGATTGTATTTGGTGCTCGCGCCAAGGTGCTCGGCGAAGGCGCGGATGCGATCGCAGGTGCGGGTGGTCGCCTCCTCGAGCGGATGGCGCTGGAGGTGAATCCAGGCGGCGCGCAGGTGCCCGCGGTGGTCGAAATGCTGAGGCGGCAGGGTGAGGTCCGCGAGGGCCGAGAGGATCTCGTCGTCGGAGAGGTGCGGCGAGGACGTGTCCGCGGTGTGCATGGCGCAGAGCTTGAACCCGCAAGCCGCAGACAGGTCAAGCGCCGGGCCTTGACGTCCCCGAAAGCCCCGTGCTTGCGAGGCGAGCCGTGAGCTGGAATCTGCATTTCGAGATCGCGTGGCGAGAAGGTGGGCCGGTTCCCGTCGAGATCAGGAAGAAGGCAGGACGGGTTCTGCAGGGCAGCTTCGAGGCGGCGAAAAACCTGGGGCTGATCGCGTTGGAGCCGAGCGATGACGAGCCGTTGCACGGCTTCGTGCAAATCTTGTTTCGCGACGACAGCGAGGCCGACTTCGCCATTCTTCTCGGTGCGCTCCAGCGGCTCGCCCGCGAAGAGCCGGGTCTTCGCGTGACCGCTTCGGATGAGCTCTACCTGACCGGCGAGGATGTCCTCGAGGTCGGCGAGCCCCGGCATGTCATCAGCCCCGACCACACCGGAGGCACGGGCGTGTTCCGCGCCCGATCGGGCGCCGCCAAGCAGGTCCACCGCGCCGAGATACCGCGGCTTTCCGGACGAGATGTGGCGCGTGCGTTCCTCGCGGGTCTTTCAGCGAAACGGCTCGTCGCCTGGCGTGGGCCCGAGGACCATGCGATCGAGCAGCTCGCAGCGCTCGTCGAGGTGATCAACGGCAGCCGTTGGCGCGGCGCAAAGGACGTGCTTCGCGTCCTCGAAGAGGATCCCGCCGTCGACGAGGTCTTCGCGACGGACCGCCAATTGGACGACCTCTGGCGGCAAGCCGTGAATCGATGAACGTGCCGTAGGGGCTCGCGGCTTCAGGTGTCGGCTCATCGCCCCTTCTTCCAGGCGTGACGCCGGAGAGGTGGTGTCTCGAGCTCGCCGATCAAGCCGCCAGCGCGGTCGCGCCCGCGAGGAAGGCCTCCGTCGCCTCCGGCGAGCGGAGCACTTCCCACTGACGATCTGGATAGAGGAAGTTGTTCGTGAACGCGTCGGCGATGGCCTGGCTCTGCGACGCCGCGAAGAACAGGCCGATGACGTGCGGCGGCGGCGGCTGCAAGGCGGCGTTGGTCCACGCGCACGCCGCGCGGGCGGCGCTCCAGAGCTGCTCTTCGGCCTGCTTGCAAAAGGCCTCGTCGAACGGCTTGCCGGCGCGGGCGTGCTCGGTCACGAGCTCTCCCATCCGCCATGCCGAGCGAGAAGCGGTGTTGGCGCCCTGGCCCGTGATCGGGTCGAACGCGACGTGCGCGTCGCCGAGCGCCATCGCGAACCGTCCATCGTCGAGCGGGATGAAGGCGCGGCGCGCGGTGGGGACGACAGCGCCCGTGAGCACGTCGAGCGGGCCCGTGGGTGCGAATTCGGCCGGATCGATCCGCGCGTAGGTGTCCGGCACGTGCTCGCGCAGGGCCGCGAGCAGCGCCCGGGAGAACGCGGCCGGATCGTCTTCGTAGCGCAGGTGGGTGAGCGGCTCGAGGGGCCCGCCGGGGATGGCCTCGACGAGCAGCGCCGGCGTAGGCCCGTGTCGCGTGATCATCTGCAGCTCGAAGATCTCGCCGGCCCCAGGGACGATGTTGAACCCGAACTCGAACGGGCGCGGCAGTTGGATCCCGCGGAACAGCCCGCCGAGGAGCCGGCGCTGAGGCGCATCGTAGGGAGACCATTCGGGCATGCGCGGGAACATCTCGGAGAGGCCGCCGCGCCCGGTCGCGACGATCACGAGCGCGTGGCGCCCCGCGAGCCGGCCCACGTCTTCCGGGCGGCAGGGAGCGATGACGATCTCACCGCCGCGCGCGGCGAAGTCCTCCATGGCGCGGGGGAGATAGAGCCGCATGTCGATGTACAGGCCCGGCAGCGGCACCTTGCTCGTGAAGCCGAGCGGCAGGTCGGAGGCGATCCGGAAGCGCGCCTGTGCCGTATGGTTCTCGGGCTCGTCCCAGTGGTCGACCCCGAGCGCGGCGTCCCGGAGCCGGCTCACGCCGGTGAACCCCGAGGTCGCGGGCAGGCGCGCGGCCCGCATCTCGTCCGGCGTGCGGTCGGTGTAGAGCGTGACCGAGATACCGTTTCTCTGCAGATGGAGCGCGAGGTGCAAGCCCGCGATGCCCGCGCCGACGATTCCGATGGTGGTCATGGGGAGATCCTTTTCGTGACGAAGTGAAGCGATTGCCTGGCCGAGAGAGCGCCGATTACGCCGCCGCGCGGCGCCGATCCCTGGGGCCGGGGCGCGCGAGGCTGGCCACGCGGGTGAGTGCCTTCTTCAGCGTTCGTCCCCACGTATCGGTCTTGTACGAGACTCCGTATCGCTCGCAGATGGCGCGCACCTCGGGAGCCATGCGGCGCAGGCGCTCCGGTGGGAGCGTGGGGAAGAGGTGATGTTCGATGTGCCGGTCGAGGCCTCCGCAGAGGATCGAGAGCGGACGGCTCACCTCGAGGTTGTTCGTGGACGCGACCTGCCGCGCATACCAAGCGCCGCGCCCGCGCGGAGGCCCGGCTTCGTCGGCGTAGCTCTCGACGTCCTCACCGACGTGGTTGCAGTAGATCGTCGCGGCCGTATAGGCGTCGCGCATGGTCTCTGCCAGGTAGTTGCCGAGCATGACCTTCCAGAACATCGGGCCTGCCAGCGCCGGAAAGAAGACGTAGTTCCAGAACAGGTAAGGCGCGTACTTGCGGAGCGCGCGCCTCCACGCGTCGCGCTCCCCGCCCGCCATCAGGCCGAGATCCTTTGGGCGCCCCGCGCCGAAGTACAGCTCGTCGAGGCCGGTCACGTGCCAAGCCATCAAGAGACCGAGATTCGGAGACAGCACGCCGAACGAAAAGGGGACTTGGAAGAAATGCATCGTGCGATGAGGCGTCTCTTCGGTCAGGCGCACCGGGCCCCAGTGGAGATCCGGATCCTTGCCAGCCACGTTGGTGTAGCCGTGGTGCTTGGCATTGTGGGTGACGCGCCACGCCTCCTCGTCCATGAGCGTCTCCCAGCGAAACGTCCGGGAGGAGAGGTCCTCCGCGCCCTCGATCCTGTCGTACGCGCCGTGCAACACCGGATGACCGATCTCGAGCGCCTCGAGCTGGCGGTGAATCCAGAGCGACGTGACGCCCGCGAGGAAGCTCAGCGGCTCGGGGCTCACGTGAATGAGCACGCGGCCCAGCACCTTTAGCCGACGCGAGAGGCGCCGGAGCCCGCGCACGTGCTCCACGTCCTCGGCGCCGACCTCGTCGAGCGTGCGGCGGCGGAGCGCGTCGAGCTCCTCGCCGAATCGGCGCAGGCGCTCTTCGTCGGAGAGCGCGCGGGTGTCTCGGGGGCTCTCGGGAGAGCTCACACGATCGGTGTCGAGCATGGTTTTCTCCTCGTGCTCCAGCGGTGATTGCCGCCGGGCGGTCGTCAGGTCTTGGAGCGGTCTTCGCGTAGATCCCACACGAGCCCCACGAGGGAGAGGAGCTGGAGCACGCGATACGTGACGTCGATCTCCCAGAAGGCCCGACCGAAGTTGGCCGTGTGCGGGCGGTGATGATGGTTGTTGTGAAAGCCCTCGCCGCAGGAGACGAAGACGGCGAGAAACCAGTTGTTGCGGCTGTCGTCCGCAGTCTCGTAGCGACGCGATCCGAACATGTGGTGGATCGAGTTGATGGTGAACGAGCTGTGCCAGACGAGCACCGTGCTGATGAAGAAGCCCCAGACGACGAGCGACGGGCCGCCCGCGAGATAGAGAGTCACCGCGAGCGCGAGGGGGACGAGCATCTCGTATCGGTCGAGGAAGCGGAGCTCGGGATAGCGGGCGAAATCGCGGACCGCGCGGAGATCGGTCTCGTCGCAGCGCGTGGAGAAGAGCCACCCGATGTGGGCCCAAACGAAGCCGCGCTGCCGCGGAGAGTGGAGGTCGTCCGGCTGATCGGACGCGCGGTGGTGGTGCCGGTGGTGGTTCGCCCACCAGAGCACCCCTCGCTGCGCGCTGGAGGAAGCCAGGACCGCGAGGACGAGCTGGAACGCGCGGCTGGTCTTGAAGGCGCGGTGCGAGAAGTAGCGGTGATAGCCGGCGGAGACGCCGAACATCCGCACGTAGAAGAGGGCCGCGCAGACGAGGAGATCTCGTGTGCTCGCGCCGGTCCAGAAGGCGGCGAGGCACATCGCGTGTGTGGCGAGGAGGGGGACGTGCTTGGCCCAGGCGAGCTGCGGCTTGGTGGGCGCGTCGGCTTCGATCGCGGCGCCGGTCGCCGGAGCCGCGAGGGCGGGTCGAGGTGCGGCGGTCACGCGGCCTCCTTCACCGCGCGGGGCGCGCGGATCTGCAGGCGGACGGTCTGCTCGCGCGGCAACACCGTGTCGATGCGCTGCGGCTCGATCCCGAGCTCGGCCATGCGGGCGACGTCCCAGGGCTCGATCGGATCCTGCCCCGCGATGAACGTGCGCGCCGGGTTGGCGAGCGGCGCGATGATCGATCGGCGCTCGATGGCGCCGTTGAGGATGGCGGCGCGGTAGCGGGGCGCGCTGCTCAGCTTGAGCTGCGCCCACGTATGCTTCGCCAGGCTCGAGAACGATCCCAGCTCTTGGCAGAGGCGCTTGAAGTGCTCCACCGTGGCGCTCGGATCGAGCTTCTTCGGCCGGTGGCAGAGCGTGTAGCCGTCGAAGTCGCGCGAGGTCGCGCCCGGCAGGAGCCGCCCTTCACGCGCGACCGTCTCGAAGAACGGCGTCTCGGGGTACGGGCACACGATGCCGAGGAACGTGACCGCCGCCGTGCCGAGCTCGTCGACGTACTCCGGCAACCGCTCGAGGTACGCGTCGGTGTCGCCGTCCGATCCGACCAGCAGGCCGAAGCTCGCGAGGATGCCGGCCTCGAAGACGCGACGGAGCGTGGTCCCCGTCTCCTTGAGACGGTTCTGGCCCTTGTTCATCGAAGCGATGGAGTCCGGATCGAGCGACTCCAGCCCGGTGTACACGTAGCGGCAACCCGCGCGGGCCATGTGCCGCACGAGGTCCTCGTCCTGCAGCACGTTCCAGGTGAGCGAGCAGCCCCAGGACTTCTTCAGCGGGATGAGCGCGTCGCACAGCTCGCGCAGGTATTTGGGCGAGCCGCCGAGGTTGTTGTCGACGAAGCCGAAGGCGTTGTCGAGCACGCCGAAGTAGTTCTCGTTGAACCGCATGTGGTGCTCGATGTCGCGCACCACGTCGGCGACGGGCCGGTAGCGATACCGCTCCCAGCCGGTGAGCACGCAGAAGTTGCAAGTGAACGGGCAACCGCGCGAGGCCTCGATCGCCGGGAGGCGGACCTTGTTCTGCGCGTAGTCGACGAGGTCGTAGCGCCAGGCCGGGATCTGCGCGGGCGCGACCGCCGCCAGCGTGTACCGCTTCTTCAGCTCGCCGCGCGCGAAGTCGGCGAAGAGCGCGGGCACGTTGGCCTCCGGATCGCCCACCACCACCGCGTCGAACCAGCGCTCGGCGTCGGCCACGTAGTGGCTCGCGTGCCGCCCGCCGGCGACGGTGGTGATGCCGCGCCGGCGCAGCAGCGCGGAGAGGACCTTGGTGTGCTCGTAATACGCGTGCAGGTACGAGAAGAAGACGATGTCCCAGTCCCGATCGAGCGGGATGTCGGTCTCCTTCTCGTTGTAGATCTCGATCTCCGCATCGGGCGGGCAGAGCGCGGCGAGCAGCTCGCCGACCCACGATTGCATGACCGATCGCTCTTTGAGCCGGAGTCGGGTGGGGTGTGTATACGTGCAAATGATCGCGATGCGCATGGCGGCTACCTCGGGACGCAGCTCCGCCGATCGCGAACAGGCGCGCAGCGGGAGCCGTCGGGCTCGGGTCGGGTGAGCGTCGATGACGGCTCGCTGCCTCTCAGAGCACGGCGCGGGCCAGCGCGCGATCCACGAAAATGCCGCCATCCGCGGCGCTCACGCGCGCCCGGCGTGCGGGATCACGCCGGATTGTGCAAGGCTCGCGCGACTCGTACCGCGCGCGGTATCACGGCGGCCGCGTGCACGTGCTCCGCGCGCCGGGCACGGAGCGCGGGGATCAGCGGCAACAGCCAGAGGCGCACCGCGCCGCGCTCGGGCTCGTGACCGAGGACGCTCTCGCCGTGCGCGCGGAGGCGCGCGTAGCCGAGGAGGAGATCTTCCACCAACTCGAGCGCGCCCACGAAGAGCACGGCGACGAGCCCGCTGAGCACGGCGTGGAGCAGTGTGCGACCGATGAGGCGGAGATCGAGCGGCGCGCTTTCCGAGAACAGCCCTGAGAGGACGCCACGCCAGCGCTTCTCGGTGACGGCTCCTGCCGATGGTGGCGTGGATGGCATTTCCAGATGCTCCGAGCCTCGACTCTCGGCGAGCCCGACGGTGGGGACCATAACGTGGATCCCGACTTCGGCAAAAGGGCGCTGGACCGGCGCCCCGAAGCGCGCGTGCGTGATCCGGTGATCGCGTCGCCGTCGCGCTCGAGCGAAGAAGCCGCGCGCTGGCGCCGAGGCCCGAGCTCCTGACGGAGCTTCGGGCGCGCGGCACTAGGGTGCTCCGCCGCGCATCCAGTCGCGTAGCGCGCGCAGCGCCGGCTGGAGCGCGCGGCCGTGCTCCGTGAGGCGGTACTCGACGCGCGGCGGCACCTCGGCGTGCACGGTGCGGCTCACGACGCCGTCGCGCTCGAGGGCGCGGAGCTGCTGTGCGAGCACCTTCGGGGAGACGCCGTCGAGCGCGCGCTCGAGGTCGGCGAAGCGGCGCACCTCGCGCTCGAAGAGCAGGAAGACGATGTCGAGCTTCCACCGCCCACCGAGCAGCGCGAGCGCCTCGCGGACGCGCACCGCGGAGCCGTGCGGCCCAAGGCAGGCCTTACCTGCAGGTGAGTGGCTTGCCGCGAGGTGCGTTCTTCCCATCTCGCTCGCTCCGTCCCACATCGAGAGCATGAAGACCACCTTTCTCGGCAACACCGGGCTGCGCGTCTCGTCGCTCGCCCTCGGCACCGCGCGCCTCGGCAAGACGCCGTCCGGCGTGGACGACGCGGAGGCGCGGCGCGCGCTCGTGCGCTTCGCGGAGGCGGGCGGCACGCTCTTCGACGCGTCGAACGCGTACCTCGGCGGTCACGCCGAGGAGCTGCTCGGCGACTTCCTGCGCGACCTCGGCCGCGACGCGTTCGTCGTGTGTACGAAGTACGCGCGGCCCACCGATGCAACGTCTCCGGCGCGCCGCGTCGGCTGCCACCGCGGCGCGATGCGCGACGAGGTCGAGAGCAGCCTGCGCCGCCTGCGCACCGATCGCATCGACCTCTACCTCGCTCACCTCGACGACGGTGTCACGCCGATGGAGGAGATCGTGCGCGGGCTCGACGACCTGTCGCGCGAGGGCAAGATCGTGCACGCGGGGCTGTCGAACTTTCCCGCGTGGCGCGTTGCGGCCGGCGCGGCGATCGCAGACGCACGTGGCACGACGCCGCTCGTCGCGCTGCAGATGCAGTACCACCTCGGCGAGCGCAGCATCGAGCGCGAGCACCTCCCACTCACGAGAGCGCGCGGCATGACGATGATGGCTTGGTCGCCGCTCGGCGGCGGCACGGTGCTGAAAGACGCGCGCCTCGCCACGATCGCGGCGACACGCGGCTGCGATCCGGCGGCCGTCGCGATCGCATGGGTACAGGCGAAGGGCGTCCTGCCCGTTCTCGGCGCGCGCACCGCCGCGCACCTCGAGGCGACGCTCACGGAGCTCTCGCTCGCGCCCGACGATCTCGCCGTTCTCGACGGCGCATTCGACCGCGGCTACCCGTACGCGCTCCTCGACGAGGTCCGCACGTCGTACGGGCTGCCGCGGCGCGACGTGCTGTGAGCGGCTACCAGCAGCGTTCCCCGCTGGACCCGCACCACTGGGTCTACACCACCGGCGCCAGCGCGCCCTCGCCCTCGCTCGAGATCGACGTCGCCGATCTCGCCGGCCAGGTCACCGAGGAGACCGCGCACCTGGCCTGAGCGTATCCTCGGCGCGCCTCCCGCTGATCCGGCGGGGCGCGCCTTCCCGATCCTCTCGATCCCTCGCCTCGCCGGAGCCGCGCTGCTCGTCGCGGCGCCGTCATGCGCTGTCGGACGATGTCGCGCGCGCCGGAGAGCCGGGGCGTACGGGCTCGCGGCGCACCGTCGCGCCCACGACCAGAAACCATGAAGAAGACAGCGCCTGGCACGCGAACGCCAAGCGCGGCCCGATCGTATCGGGATACGCCCCGATGACATCCATGACGGCTGCCACCACGCCGAGGTATGCGGCGGGCTTCCCGCCCGGGAGGCGCATCAATCCCAGGCTCAAAACGAAGGTCGCGATGCCCATCAAGATGCTCGCGGCGTGCGCGCCACCGTAGAGCACGGTGACGACCAGCTCCGCGATCGGCGCTGTGCCGATGCGGAGGCCGAACACCGGATACACGAGCCGCCCGTGGACGATGCACAGCACGAGGAGGATCGGGATGGTGGCCGCGATGATCCCGCAGCCCACCATCGCCTTGATCTCGTCCGTGTCGACGACGCGCCGGTAGAGCGCGGGCACCGCCGGCACCAGGGACAGGGCCGCGAAGAACGACAGCTCGTTGGCGATCGCGAGGAGCGTCCGCTCCGACGCGGCCCACGCGAGGATCGCCGTCCCATTCGAGGGCGGCGGGCCCGCCGCGAGCCCCAGGGCAGCCGTCGCCGCGAAGAGGATCCCGGCGGCGATGAAGGCGCCGCCGCCGAGCTTTTGCAGTCGAGATCGTTCGGTCATGAGGGAGCGCCGCGATGGTAACCGCTCCATGCCCTCGGCCCTTGCCTCGAACAGCAACGACCGCGAAGACGCCGCACACGAGGTCGTCGCGAAACGCCTGCTCGACGTAGCGAGGCAGTCCACGCGCGTCATTCTGCTGGATGTGATCGAGGAAGGACTCGAGGTGGTCGCGAACGAGAGCGTCGAGAACCGCCTTCATCGGACGGCGCGGAACGTACTGTCCGGATGGCACACCTGCCCTGGCTGGTGGTGCACGGCCTCTGGGTCTTCCGCGCAATCGCCGCGGCGGGCGCCCTCGCCTCCGTCGCGTGGAGCGGAGCGGGCCCGCTCTTCCGGGAGCGGGCGAGCCCAGAGGCCTCGGATCAAGTAAGGCGAGCGCCGAGCACCCAGGTCGACTACACTGTCCCGTCTGCAGGCGGCGTTGTCAGCCTGCACGCACACGAGAGGCAGGCACACCTGATCAAGACAAAGCCGGTCCAGAACATTCCCGGGGCAACACAGATGGGAGGGCGCTCATGAGCACTTTCGAAAAGCGTGCCCGAGAAGACAAGCGCAACCAGAAGGCACGCGGAAAAGCGCAGCGCCGCATGGAGAAACGCAACGCGCTGCCGAGCACCGGCTCCGAATTCATCACGGCTGCCGAGATCATCGGGAATGTGCGATCGATCGAGGAGACCATGCGCTCCCTCCAGATGGACATGCACGCACCTCGGAGTGCGCCGAGCGTTCCGATGAAGCTTTTCGTCGGCAGCTTGAGCAACGAGACCACGAGCGCTGACTTGCACGCCCATTTCGAGTCCTTCGGCCAGATCGTCGAAGCCAAGGTGATCACCGATCGCGCTACTGGAGCGTCCCGCAACTTCGGGTTCGTCAACATGGCCGACCGCAAGGATGCGCTCGCCGCCATCGCCGCTCTGCACCAGAGCGAGCTGGACGGCAGTCGTATCGTCGTGAACGTCGCCACCGAAACCCGCTGAAGGTCTTCAGGGGCTAGGCTCTGTTTGACGACGTCGCGAGCGCACCGCAGCTGGGAGAACGAGCGAGGAATACTCTCGTATTTCGAGCGAGCTCGACCGACGATGCGGGGCGCGCAGCAGTCGTCGGACAGAGCCTAGCAGCCCGTTGAAGAAAACGAAGAGGATCGCCAGGGCGCCGGGAGAAATAGAGAGTTGAAGAGAGATTTCGACTCTTGGCGCCCTTGGCGCGATGCTGGCGGTCCTCTTCTTCGTATTTCAACAGGCCCCGCGCGCTGGCCCGAAGCGGCCACCGCAGGCACACGTCCCCGTCGTGCGTCGGCGTGGAAGCGTCATGGGAACGTGCGCCGGGATGTTGCCATCCGCCGCGAGCGGCGCGGTCTGCGGCGCATGGGCCGGCGTGCTCGTCGACCCTCTGGTGCCCACTCGTCCGGGCCGGCGGCGAATTGCGCGTCGAGAACGTCTACGAGGACGCGCACAACCGCACGTTCAAGAACCACGCGGCGCAAAGGCAGGCGCCCGACGACTCGAGGCAACGTCCGGCTCACCACGAGCCCGCGTAAAGGTCCCAGCAGCACCCGCTGCAGCAAAGGCCCCCAACAGCACCACGCGGCGCAAGGGTTCGCGGAGCCGCGCAGAGGCCGCAACAGCCGCAGCCTCACGCGGCACCGCCCCGCCGTCGCGTCATCATCTTCCTGCAAAGGCCGCAGAGTACCCTCTCGCGCAAGCCGCAAGCCCTCGTCCTTCATCGCCTCGTCGCACGTGGAGTCGACGTACGACCCCCGTAGGGAAGTTGTGAACACGCGAGATGCGTCGTTGTGAAATCTCGGATTGGGGCACGACCCAGCCCTCGTCCTTTGTGCGGTGGCCGCATGCTCATCGAGGATGCTTGGGCGCTCAGGGGAGGCTAGGTTATCGCACCAGCGCTTGCCGCCTTTGCAATTCACCCGATCGACGTGCGCGACGGCCGGTGACCGCCATCATCGCTGCATGACAACCTATTCTCCTGCAGACGTGATTCCGCTTCCCCCTTTGACGGCTCCCGGCGCCATGGCGCTCGGCGAGTCGTTACTCACTGCGACCAAAGCGCATGAGAAGGAGCTCTCCAAAGGCATCACCGAGCGCTCGATACGCTCACGCAAAGCCGGCACAGCCGAGCCGACCAGAGGCGCCGGCGGGGTACTCGGGAGCTGGCTCAAGCGCGATGCATCGAGGGGCTTTACGGCGGCAGGCGCCGACTCGCCCTCTACTCGGGAGTCGCCGTCCTGCTCGTGATCTTGTTCTAGACGTACGCCTTGATCACCTCGTCCGCAGCAGAAGCACCCTCTTGCCAAACTCCCGACGACCACGGTGTTGAAGCCGTCGCCCAAAGCCTGAAGACGAGGGCTTCAACCCTCTCAGGGTGGGAAGTGACGTGCGCATTGCTTCGCGGGTGGAGGTGGCCGATCGTCCCTCCGTCATGGACTCTCGATCTTCCTCGCGGATCCCTCCGGGCCTTCCCCGCGGCCCGGAGCGTGCGGCGGTGCTCGCCGAGTTGGAGCGGGTCGTGCAGAGTGCCGCGTTTGGCGGCTCCGCTCGGCAAGTCCGTTTGCTCCGGTTCTTGGTCGGCGAGGTGCTCGCGGGGCGCGGGGACGAGCTCTGCCCGCCGCTCATAGCGAGCCGCATTTTCGAGAGACCCAACGACTTCGACTCCACCACCGACTCGATCGTGCGCGTCGAGATGAGCAAGGTCCGGCGCGCCCTCCAGCGCCACTATGCCGTGACCAACGCCGCCCTGCGCATCGAGCTGCCGCGCGGCGCCTGCGCGCCCGTGTTCACCGGCGCCAGCGCCGCCGCTCCGGCCAGCGCGCCTCCCGTCTCCAAGAGCGGTGCGCGCCAGCCGATGCCGAGCCTGGCGGACACGGACGAGCCGGTCCTCGCGGTCCTGCCCTTCGCCGGGATCGTCACCGCCTCCGGGGCCTTCGTGGTGCCGGCGGAGATACCTCCCCCGGACACGGGCTCCCGCGGCTCGCGCGTGCGGGCCTTCGCCCGCGGCCTGACCGACCAGCTCGGCACCGTCTTCACGCGTTACCTCGCCGTCGTCGTCGTCTCCCGCGCGACGACCCTCGAGGAGGCGGCGGCGCAGGGGGCGCGCTATGCGCTCGAAGGGAGCGTGCGCCTCGTCCACGGCACCCTCCGCGTGACCGCCAAGCTCCACGACACCGCCCGCGGGATCCAGGTCTGGGGCAACACGTACGACCGCCGCGACGCCGACGACCGGCTCCTCGAGGCCGAGGACGAGATCGCCCGCGACATCGCGATCCAGCTCGTGGCGCCGCCCTTCGGCGTCGTCCACGCCATCGAGGCTCAGGAGCGGGCCGGGCGCCGTCCCGAGACGGCGTACGACGTGGTGCTTCGCCTCCCGAGGTGGATGGCCACGTTCGATCGCGACCTGCGCGCCGAGATCGAGGGTGCCGCGAAGCGCGTCCTCGCCCGCGAGCCGGAGCAGGGGACGCTCCTGGCGTTCGCGGCCCTGTTCCATTTCCTCTCCGCGTGGACGGCCGACGGCGGTGATCGCGACCGCCAGCGGGCCGCGGAGCTTTCGCGCGCCGCCGTGGCCGCCGAGCCCACGCTGGTCAGCTCCCACCAGGCGCTCGGGCTCGCGCTCCTGGACGCCGGTGACGGCCGCGGCGCGCTGGCCGAGGCCGAAGCCGCCCTGAGCATGGGCGGGCCGCTCATGGCCACGGGCTTCGTGATGGCGCTCGCCGGCGCGTGGGATCGCGGCGTCGCCGTCATCCGCCCCCACATGGCCATGCTGAAGCGCCCTCCCGGCGTCATCCGGCATGTCCTCGCCCTCGATGCCTACCGCCGTGGCGATTACGCCGCCGCCCTCGCCGAGGCCGAGGCCATCGCCACCCCCAACCTCGCCTGGGATGCGCTCGACCGCGCCGTCGCTTTCGCTCGCCTCGACCGCCTCGCCGAAGCCCGCGCCGCCGCCGCCGAGCTCACCGCTGTCCTGCCCGAGGCCGCGCGCGATCCCCGGGCCGTCGTCGATCGGCTCACGGCCGACATGGGCTTGCGAGAGGAGCTGCTCATCGGGCTCCGGCTGGCCGGGCTCGAGTGAGGAGCCCGGCTCGCTCGCGGAGGCGCGAAGCGAGCTGGGCGGCCGGTCGCGCGGCCGATCCGCTGCATCGGCCGCACGGGTCTCGACCTGCTTGGCTACCGTGAGACGCTCACCGGCGGGTGTTGCGCCGGCGGTACCTGCGCGGTCGCCGACGCTCATGCGTCGCCGCGCGATCCTTCGCGCAGCGGGGTCGAGGGTTGACACGGGGGCGGCCTTCGCCCCTATCTTGCGCCCGTGTCTGGTGCCCCGACTCAACCCCGGGGCTGAAAAGGGAACCCGGTGCGAATCCGGGGCTGCCCCGCAGCGGTAAGCGAGAACGAGCTCCACGAACAGCACTGGCCCTCCGGGCTGGGAAGCAGTGGGGTATAGGAAGCCGGCGCAAGCCGGAGCGCTCGCAAGCCCGAAGACCTGCCGACACCTGGCTCCGGAGAGAAAGCCGGACCAGCTCGACCCCAACGCTTCGCGGGAGGCGGGTCGGTCCGTGCTTGCGTCGCTCGACGCCTGCCCCGGGTCGGCACGTTCCCCGCGCGGCATACGCCGTCCCCGAGGGAGACGGAGCGGGAGCAGGACTTGCGAATCTCGAGGTGGCCCGTGCTCGGGCCGTGGATGGTCGTCGGCGCGCTCGCGCTGGGCGCGTGCTCCAACGTGACGGAGCCGGCGCACGACGGCGGGAACGGGGGCGCCGACGCGTCGACGGAGCCACCGGACGCCGGGCCGGATCCGAACGACGCGGGCAACGCCGCTCCGCAGGGAGACAGCGGTGTCATCGACAGCGGTGTCATCGACAGCGGCGTCGTCGACGATGCGGGCACCGACGGCGGCGCGTGTCAGAGCGGAGGCCCGCTCGCCATCGCCGGGGACTATGTCGCGCCCGATGGAACGCGGCATTGGCTGCGCCGCTCGATGACGGCGACCACGTATACCGTCGTTCCCGCAGGCGCGCCCGATCCCGCGGCGCCGCCACGCCTTTCGCGTGTGCAATCGGTGTGCGACCAGTGGCTGCTGCTCGCCGGCACGGACGGCGCGATCGCGCGGCTCGACTGGGCGCTCGACGGCGCGTCGCTCTCCATCTGTGTCCGCGCCGCAGCGAATGCCGATGCGGCCGCCGCGCTGCCGGCCGCGAGCGCCGGCGATCCGCTGAAAGGCTGCGCCGGCGCGGCCTGGACCTCGCTCAGCAAGGTGGCGCCATGAAGATCCTCGGTCGTCTCGCGCCGGCGTTCGCGCTCGTGCTCACGTGGTCCGCGCCGGTGCTCGCGGGGCCCGGCGATTACGATGCCAGCGCCGGCTACACCATTACACCGCCGTACGATCCGAGCAGCTTCACCACGATCATGCGGGCATTCCCCGCGGACACGAAGCGCATCGTCTATGGTTATCCGCTGGCGAGCCGCCTCTTGGCCGCGTCGGGTCGGACGGTGTCCTTGCTCCAGACCTTCGGAACGAGCGACTGGCTGCCGGTGGCGGTCCTCGACACGACCGATCCCAACATGGATCCGGCGTTCCTCTCCATCACGCCGGATGGCGAGCGGATCGCGCTCGGGAGCGGGCTCGGCAAACCGCTCTACGTCTTCCCCACGTCGATCCTTTCCGCGCCGACCCCGGTGGTGTTGACCACGAGCCCCGACGCCCGTCGCTTCGATCTGAGCTACTACTCGGCCGCTTTCCGCGACGCTCGCTATCTGTTCGTCAATGCCGGAGGCGCCGAGCTCGGACAGAGCTACATCTTCGCCGTCGACACGCTCTCGCCCACGAGCGAGCTGATCCCCGTCATCGACGACATCGCCGGTGCTTCGGGCGGCATCGCCTTCGACGCCGCCGGCGATCTGGTGACCGGCGTCGGATGGGACCCGAACGGGACGCGCACCGGCGAGCTCAAGATCTTCGACGCGGCGTCGATCGACGCGTTGCTCATGGGCGGCGGCTCCCTCGACTACGACACGGAGGGGCACGTGCTCGCCACGGGCATGCTCAGCGCCGACTCGCTCGGCTTCGACGATGACGGCAACCTCTTCGTCGGCGGCGGCGACGTGTTCGGCACCTCGGGCCACCACGGATACGTCAACATCATCGATCAGAGCGTCGTCACCCGCGTGCTCGCCGACGGTGCGCCCGCCGACGCCGGCAATCCGGCCGAGGTCGGGACGCTGGCGCCCGATCCCTGCGCGAACGACGATTGGACCGGCGCCACCTACATGCCCGGCGTCGATCTGCTGTTGGTCAGTGCCAATCTGGCCACGCTGCCGCCGACCTGCGAATCGGTCGACTGGTCCACCGGCGCGACGTCGCCGATGACCATTTACGTGCCTCCCGACGCGCCCGATTCGGATGGCAATGGCATCCCCGACGGCGTCGATCCAGGCTTCGAGCCCCAGCAGCATTATGGCCTCGAGCACCTCTCGCGGCTGGTGGACGCGCTCGATTCCACGCCTGCCGATGCGAGCTTCGACGCCTCCGTCGACTTCGACGGTGACGAGGTCATCGGCGACGGCGACTTCGCCTTCCTGCGCGCCGCGTGGGGACAGCCGGTGACGAATTGATGGCTCGCGCGTGATGGCGAGTCGTCTCGGCGAGCTGCATTGACAAGGAGAATGCGCCCATGCGAGCTTGCGCGCGCTCGCGTCGTCGGCCGGGTGGCCGACCCCGAGGGAATCCAGTCGAAGCTGGAGCTGCCCCGCAGCGGTATGGGGAACGAAATCCATGACCAGGCACTGACCGCCGTGCGGTCGGGAAGCCGTGGAGAGTAGGTCGCCCCGAGCCCGAAGACCTGACGTGAGACACGCGCCCGCATGGCGCGTCGTCCATCCGGCGGCCTCGAGGGAAGGCATCCGGTGACCTCGGCGATTCCACGCGTGCGCGTGGAATCGTCCGACGAGCGCGGCGATCTCCGAGCGTCGGTGAATCCCGGGTCGCCCGCGCGATCCGCACCGACGGAGACCGGGCGCGCTCGGCGCCTTCGAAGGCGCAGGAGCTCGTGATGATGAACAAGCGATCGATGGTGGTGTGGAGTCTGCTCGTGGCCCTCTCCGGATGCGGAGGCTCGGCCGGGATGAATGGGCGAGACGGCGTCGACGGCACCAATGGCACCGATGGCACGAATGGGGCCGATGGAACCGACGGCACCAAGGGTACGGACGGTACCGACGGTGAAGACGGCGCCGATGGCAGCGCTTCTCTCCTCGCGATCACCGACGAGCCGAGCGGCGAGAGCTGCGCGAACGGCGGCAAGAAGATCGAGAGTGGGCTCGACGAGAATCAGAATGGTGCGCTCGATCCGAGCGAGGTGACCGCGACGGCCTATGTGTGCGACGGCGCGCCGGGAGATCCGGGGTCGCCGGGAGATCCGGGCTCGCCCGGTACGAGCGGCCAGACGTCCTTGATTCGCGCGGCGCACGAGCTGGCCGGCGCTCACTGTGCGTTCGGAGGCGTGCGCATCGAGGTCGGCATCGACGCCGACGGTAATGGCACGCTCGAGGACGGCGAGGTCGCTCCGGCGCAAACGCAGTACCTCTGTCAGCCTACGATTGCGTACGACGAGCTCCCGCCGTTGCCGGCGGTGGCGGCCGCGAGCAGCTTCGCGCTGACCGCCAGCGCCGACGACGGCAGCCCGCGCCTCGGGTTCATGTTCACCGATCCGACGTACCGCCAGGCGCTCCTCACGGCCGGCGCGATCCAGAACCTCGGCGGGACGTACGATGGTCCCAGCGTCTATGCGACGTATGCGATCTCGGGTGGGGCGTGGGCGGCCTACGAGGGGCGCACGACGCCGCAAACCTACGCGTACTCGGAGCTCGCCGTCGTCGACAACGCTTCGTACTACACCACCAATTATCCGGCCTTCGGCGGGCTGGTTTCGGCGATTCGCAACGGCGGTACGGGCGCCTACGCGCTGACGCCCGCGTTCACCACGCGCAAGGCACACAGCATCGTCGTGCCGGCGGGGAGCGCGAACCTGTATGCGCTCGTCGCTCAGAAGGCTCCCGGACTCACGTTCTCGAGCTTCCCGATCGCGAAGTTCGGCGTCACGTACCCGAACAACTGGGTGAACATGGCCACCCTCGATTCCGCGGCGAGCACCGTCTCGTATCCCAAGCTCGTGCTCGCCGGCGGCACCGTCGTCGGCGCGTACGTCCAGGCAGGCAGCGCAGTCGTGCGAGCCACTGCCTCGCCTTCCGCGGTGGCGCAGGCCTCGGACTTCCCGCAGATCGGCGGATGCAGCGACGCCAAGCTGGTCGACGTCGCTTGGGATGGAAGTCATCTCTACCTCGCCTGCGTGGATGCACAGGGGGCCTTCACGCTCGCGCGGGCCTCGCTCGCGGACCTCGGTGCGGTGAGCTTCCAGCCCGTCGCGACGTCGATCGTCGGCGTCGTCGATGCCATCGATCTGGATGCCCGATCGACCGGGGTCTCGCTGGCGCTGCGGCAGGGGACCGCCGTGCGCGTCTATGCCGACGTGACCGATGCGCTGCCGGCCTTCGACGCCGTGATCCCGGGCAGCTTCGACCTCGCCAGCACGGCGCAGGGATTGGTGCTGGCCGTGTGCGATCTGACAGGGAATCGCAAGCTCCGCACCTTCGTCTCCCACTGAGCCGCGATGGCGCCGAATGGCATCCTCCGCTTCGGCCGCTCCGCCGCGATCGCCGGTCTGATCGGGATCGCCGCGTGCGGCCGGAGCATGCTCGGGATCGACGTCGACGATCCAGGAGACGGCATTCCCGACGGCGGCGTGATGGACGCCGGCGACATCCCCGACGGCGGTGTGATGGACGCCGGCGGCACCCCCGACAGCGGTGAGATGGATGCCGGCGTGATCGATGCCGGCGAAGGTTGCGCAGACACGCCCTGTGGGCCTGGGGAGGTGTGCGACGCGGAGAGCGGCGCGTGCATCTGCGCCGTTGGTTACGCCGTCGACGACGACGGCCAATGCAAGCCCGAATGCCCGCTGCCGCTGGCCCCCGTGCTCTCGGTCATCGACGCGCATGAGACACTGGTCTTCGTCGCGCCTGCCGGCTTCCCGATCGAGGTCGCGGTGCTGCCCGCGAATGCGCCTGTCGAGACTGCGCTGTTCATGGACGCGGAGCAACTCCCGCTCTCCGATCTCATGGGGCCTTCTCGTGTGCTCGCGCGCACCCACGGTCCGGGCTGCGTGCCGGTGCTGTTCGACGCCGTTTACGACGTGCGTGACAGCTACGCGCCTGCGCCTCCGGCAGCGGGCACCACGGCGGTCGCCTCCGACGATCCACACATCGTGGGTTGGGCGACGGGGGTCGCCGGTTATCTGCCTGGACCCGGCGTGAGCGCGCCCAAGTGGATGATGCCAACGCAGGCGCTCGGCCCCGCGGGCACCGATCCGACGATGGTCGTCACGCTCGGCAACGGCGGGCAGATCACGTTGAGCTTCGACCCGCCGATCACCAACGGCGAAGGCTGGGACTTCGCCGTGTACGAGAACAGCTTCGCCGGTGACACGTACCTCGAGCTCGGCTTCGTCGAGGTCTCGAGCGACGGCACCCACTTCCTCCGCTTCGATGCGGCGTTCCGCGGTGCGGAGACGCCGTGCGCGGCCTGCTCCGGCGCCGCGGTACAGATCGGCGGGCTCGCCGGCTCCTACGCGGTCGGCTACGGCACTCCCTTCGATCTCGACGCGCTGCGGAGCTTCCCGCTCGCACGCGACGGCACCGTCGACCTCTCGCACATCCGCTACGTGCGCATCGTCGACGTCGTCGGCGATGGGACGACGATGGACGCGTTCGGCAGAGGCATCATCGACCCGCTGCAAGGGAGCGCGACGGCCGGCTTCGACCTCGACGGCATCGCCGTCCTTCATCAGCAACCGTAGTCGCCGTGCGTGCCCCTCGAGATACGCCGGTTGGAAGGTTCGGTCAGGGGGCGAGTCTCATCCATACCGCTCTTCCGAACGGGGCGCGACGAGCTCCGTGAAGACGAAGCCGTCGCGCTCGTGGACGCTGCGAACGCTCACCGCCACCTTCGCGTGGAACATCGGCCCATCGAAGGCGAAGGTGTGAAACTCGCCGTTCTCGCCGCATGGATCGCACGATGGGGGCAACATCGCGAGGAGATCTTCATCGAACATGCGGCCGGCGATGTCGCGATGCACCTGCCGGGTATCGACGGCGACGAGCTGCGCGCGCAGGCCGCCGGCGATCATCGCTCGTGCAAGCTCCCGCGTGTCCGATCCCCAGAGGGGAAAGATCGGAGCGAGCCCCGTCCCTGCGAGCAATCGCTCTCGGTAGGCTCGGATGTCTTCCAGATGGAGGTCCCCGAAGGCGACGCCGGTGACCCCGTCCGCGCGCGCCGCTCGAAATGCTTCACCCATGCGCGCCTCGTAAACCTCGTTCGAAGATGGCCAAGGAACTTCGACGGTCCGAAGCGGCAACCCCACTGCGCGCGCCTGCGCTTCGACCAAGCTCACCGCGATGCCGTGCGCGGCAACGACACGTCGGGCGTCGTCGATCGTGGTGATGAGCCCGACGACGTCGACTTCACCACGGGCCCGGAGCTCGCGGAGAGCCCAAGCGCTGTCTTTCCCCGAGCTCCACGAAAGGAGCGCTCGCGGTTTCACCGGCGGGCTCACGCACACCTCTCCTGCTTTCGAAGGCCCTCACCACGGAACATGGGTCACGTCCTCACGGCTCACGCCGCCCGAGCGGGAATCCTTCCCCACAGCAGAGATTCTACCTGCGCCGGACACGCATCGATGTGCCGTTCGTCGTCGAGGACCCGCGTTCTCGTCAACCACGATCTCCTGCACGGCGCGGAGCGCACGCCTTGCACGGAGTATCATGCGCGCGCCACGGCGAGATACACATGACGAGCCCGTCTCTCCGCATCGTTTCCCTGCTGCCCAGCTCGACCGAGATTTGCTTCGCGCTCGATCTCGGAGACGCCCTGGTCGGCGTCTCACACGAGTGCGATTTCCCGCCCGAGGTCCGCGGTCGGCCCGTGCTCACGGCCCCCAAGGTCGATCCTCACGCGACTTCCGCCGAGATCGATCAGCAGGTGAACGCGCTGGCTGCTGCGGGCGAGAGCGTTTACCGCATCGACGAGGAGCGCCTGCACGCGCTCGCGCCGGATCTCGTGCTCACGCAGGGCGTGTGCGAGGTCTGCGCGGTGTCGCTGGACGAGGTCGAGGATGCGGTGCGCCGGAGCTCGCCCGGCGCGCACGTGCACGCGCTCTCGCCGAGCACCTTGGAGGACGTGATCGACGACGTCGTGCGTGTGGGCATCGCGGCCGGCGTGCCCGACCGAGGCGAGCGCGTCGCAACCGCGCTTCGCGGGCGGCTCGCGCGCCTGCGGGCCGAGGTCGCGACGCTCCCGAAGCCGAAGGTGCTCCTCCTCGAGTGGCTGTCGCCGCCGTTCATCGGGAGCCATTGGACACCGGAGATCCTGCGCATCGCAGGCGGCGAGCCCGTGCTCGGCCGTGATGGAGTCCCCGCCGCGCCCGTTGCGTGGGAGCGAATCGTGGAGGCCGCACCGGACGTGGTGATCGTCGCTCCCTGCGGCTTTCGGATCGAGCAGTCGCTGCGCGAGATGAGCGAGCTCGCGCGCCATCCTGCTTTCGCGACGCTCCCTGCCGCGCAGCGAGGGCGCGTCGTCCTGCTCGACGGCAACGCCTTCTTCAACCGGCCCGGGCCTCGCCTGGTGGACAGCGCGGAGCTCGCCGCGCTCGCCATGCATCCGGATCACTTCGGCGGCCGGTTCCCCTTCGGCGCCGAAGAGATCGTCTTCTGGTCACAACGCGGATCGACTTCAGAATAGAGCATGCTCGCCGCGATCGCGATCTTCGCGCGCATCGCTCGCCGGTGACGTGGTGTGGACGCTGGTGCTTTCGCTCGCGTACCGGCCCGTCGCGCGCTGGCTGTCGTCGCGCGACCCGCGCTGGGTCGCGGTGCCGCTCTCGGAGATCGCGCCCTTCTGATCCCAGACGCGAAGATCTCGAGCGCGCGGCGCCGACGGCGAGATCGCTTTGGCGTTCTCCACGTGCTGTATGCCCGCGAATCCGTACGGGGCGCTCTCGCGGTCGCGAGCGCATCGTCCCTCGACGCCCGGCGGCGTGATGGGGCTCGGCCCGTCGATGAGCCCGCGGAAACGGCGGCATGCGATTCACACCGGTTCGCGTCGGCGCGACGGTCGCCTTGGCTCCACCTCGCCGCCCGATCGTCGGACAAACCGCTGAGGGCTCCGCTCCTCAACGTGATTCACGGTGAATCACACACCCGGCATCGGGTTCCCGGCCTAGGGTCTCGTGGATAGGCGGCGCCGCAGTCCGTTCGACGGTGATCGCGGGCCCCCAAGACGAACAACCCATGACGGCATCCCGAGACGACGACGTCGCGGACGGTTGCCGAGGAGCACTTCCATCATGAGAACCCTATCCAGGAACCGTTACGCCGCGCTTGCCCCCCTGGCCGCCCTCGGCCTCTTCGCGCTCGGAGCCGGCTGCTCCACCGCGCCCACCGAGGCTGTCGGCGAGGCCGACGAGCACCTCACCGCCGCGCAATGCAGCTACTTCGACGTCAACGGCAAGGACACGATCTGCCACTACACGGGCTCCGCCGCGCACCCGTACACGATCATCAAGACCAGCGAGCCGGGCTGCATCAATGGCCACGCCGGGCACTCTCACGATTACATCGCCGTCAATGACCCAACGTGCCAAGGCGGCGGCTGCCTGCCCACCGACGCGCCTTGCGATGCCACCCTCCCGTGCTGCACCGGGAGCTGTGTGAACGGCACCTGCGTCGACCCGTGCGCGGAGCGCCCCTGCGAGAACGGCGGCACCTGCAACGCCGACGGGGCCAGTTACACCTGTCAGTGCGCGCCCGGCTTCACCGGGACGAGCTGCGAGATCAACATCGACGATTGCGCCTCGGCTCCTTGCCAGAACGGCGGCACCTGCGCCGACGGCGTGAACGGCTACACGTGCACCTGCGCGGCCGGCTTCACGGGGACGAGCTGCGAGATCAACATCGATGACTGTGCCTCGGCTCCTTGCCAGAACGGCGGCGCGTGCATCGACGGCGTGAACAGCTACACGTGCTCGTGCGCGGCCGGGTTCTCGGGGACGAGCTGCGAGATCGACATCGACGACTGCGCCTCGGCTCCTTGCCAGAACGGCGGCACATGCATCGATGGCGTGAACAGCTACACGTGCTCGTGCGCGGCCGGCTTTACCGGGACGAGCTGCGAGACGCCGGCGTGCAGCGCCGGCACCGCCGACTGCGACGGCAATGCGGCCAATGGCTGCGAGGTCAACCTCCAGAGCGACCCCGGCAACTGCGGCGCCTGCGGCCAGGCCTGCGCGGCGGGCCAGATCTGCACGCAGGGGGCCTGCCAGGCTCCGCCCGGCGGCCAGACCACGCTCCCGCCCTCCAGCTTCCCCGATGTACACGGCCCGATGGCGCCGGCGGTGGCGGACATCGACAACGACGGGAAGCTCGACGTGCTGGTCGCGAACGCCGAGTCGGGCTCGGCGACCACTCCGTCCGGCTCGCTCACCGTGCGGCGTGGGGTGGGCGACGGCAGCCTGCAGGCCGAGGAGTACTACACGGCCGCGCCGCTCTCGAGCAACGCGGTCGTCGCGGCCGACGTCAACGGCGACGGCTGGCTCGACGCGATCACCGTCGACGGCCAGACGAACGTCGCGACCCACGGCAGCATCAGCGTCTACTTGAACGCGGGGGCGAGCGCTCCCGGCACGTTCGGAGCGCCGACGTCGTTCACCACCGGCGCTCCCGGATCGGTCCACCTGTGCGCTGCCGACTTCGACGGCGACGGCAGGATCGACATCGCCACCACCAGCGTGTCCAGCAACCAGGTGAGCGTGATGCTCGGGGACGGAGCCGGCGGCTTCGGCGCGCCGCAGCTGATCTCGATCGCGGCCACCGGCGGGGTTCAGTCGAGCATCGCCACCGCCGACCTCGACGGCGACGGTCGCCCCGATCTCGTGGTGACCAGCCCCTCCTCGGCCCGCCTCTCGGTCCTGCTCAACGTGGGCGGCTCCTTCGCGGCGCCGGTCGCCTACGCCAACAACGTGTCGGGCCAGACCGCCGGCCTTTCCTTCGGCGACGCCGACGGCGACGGCGTGCTGGACGTCCTCTCCAACGGCGCGGCCGGTCGCTTCATGTTCTTCTTCAAGGGGCACGCCGACGGCACCCTCTCGACGGGCATCTCCTCCACGGTCTCGCCGACCGCGGTCGCCAACTCGGCCCTCGGCATCGTCACCGGCGACTTCAACGGCGACGGCAAGCTCGACGCCTACGTGCTGCGCACCGCGACGACGGGCGGCGTCTACCCCATGACCGGCAACGGCACCGGCGCGTTCTCGGTCGGCACGCTCATCACGACCGGCAGCTCGCCCGCCTCGAACGCGCTCGCCACCGCCGACATGAACCATGACGGTTATCTCGACCTGATCCTCACCAACAGGGGCTCCGGCTCGGTCACCGTGATCCTCAACGCGCTCTGATCCGAGAGCGCCCCTCATCGGTGGGCGCGGTCGCCGGGCATCGACCCGGCATCGACCGCGCCCACGCCTCCTGCTCCCCGACGGCAAGCTCGACGTTGCCGCGGCCAACCTGACCGGCAACGGCGTGAGCGCGCTGATCAACCAGCCTTCACGAGCGCGTCTCCGTTGCCGCATTCACGAGAACCGTCACGCGTGCGTCGAGACGCGCGAGGACGCCTTCCCCGCGCTCGTCTAGAGTGGGTGTCATGTTCACGACCGGCACGGTGACCTCGGCGGATGGCACCTCGATCGGCTATCGCCGGGTAGGAAGCGGGCCGGGGCTGGTGCTGGTCCACGGCGCCATGCAGGGCGCGCAGAGCTTCACGAAGCTCGCCTCCGAGCTCGCCGACGCGTTCACCGTCCACGTGATCGATCGCCGCGGGCGCGCCACCAGCGGGCCGCCCGGCGAGCGCTATGGCATCGAGCGCGAGGTCGAGGACGTGCGCGCCCTCCTCGCCGAGACGGGTAGCCGGAACCTCTTCGGCCTGAGCTCCGGCGCGCTGATCTCCATGACCGTCGCGCTGCGCGATCCGATCGTGGAGAAGCTCGCGCTCTACGAGCCGCCTTTCCCCATCGGCGACCCTGCAGCCTTCTCGTTCGCGCCGCGCTACGAGCGCGAGATCGCCGCTGGGAAGCTGGCCGCCGCCATGGTGACGTGGTTGAAGGGGACCGGCGACGCCACGTGGTTCATGCGCGTGCCCCGCTTCGTGCTCGAGCCGCTCGTCCACCTCGGCCTCGCTGTCGACGGCAGATCGAGCCGCGTGCACGACACGCCGATCGCCACGCTCATCCCCACGATGCGCAACGACATCGCGCTCGTCCGTGAGCTCGAGGGGCGACTCCCGGAGTACGGCGCCATCTCGGCGCGCGTGCTGCTCCTCGATGGCTCGCTCAGCAATCCCTTCCTGCACCGTGCCCTCGACGCGGTCCAGAAGGTGCTCCCCTCGGCGCCGCGCGTCACGCTCCCCGACGTCGGCCACATCGCCGCCGACGACCACGAGAAGCCCGAGGTGGTCGCGCCCGTGCTGCGCCGCTTCTTCCAGGCGTGACGACCCTCCGATCGGCATCCACACGAGGTGCTGGCCAGGTAAGCTCGGCCTCGTGGCACCGCAGAGTCGTTGGCAGCTCGCATGGGACTTGGCGGCGGCCCTGACGCTCGCGTTCGCAGCGTCCTCGGGGTGCACCTCCACCGTTGCCGTCGACCCGATGGGAGCGACCACAGGAGGCGCAGGCGGCACGGGAGGGGCTGGGACAGCCACCACGTCGAGCACGAGCACGAGCTCCGGCACGAGCACGAGCTCCAGCGCGAGCTCGAGCTCCGGAGGTTGCGCCGCGGACGAGAAGCTGTGCGCGGGTGGCTGCGTCGCGGTCGACGATCCCGCCTACGGGTGCGGCGGCGTCGACTGCGATCCCTGCGACCTGGCGCACGTGGTGGCCGTGTGCCTATCGGGCGCCTGTGCCGTTGGCGCTTGTGATTCGGGCTTCGCGAACTGTGACGGCGATCCGTCGAACGGCTGCGAGACGCCTTTGGGGACCGACGCCGACTGCGCGTTCTGCGGCAACGCGTGCTCGGCCGCGAACGGCATGGCCGGCTGCTCGGCCGGCAAGTGCACGATCGCGAGCTGCATGCTCGGGTTCCAGGACTGCAACGGCGACGCCGCCGACGGGTGCGAGGCCGACCTGGGCGCGGACCCTCATAACTGCGGGACGTGCGGCACCAACTGCATTTCAGGCATCAGCTGCGTCGGAGGGCTCTGCGCCGGCAACCCGTGTGCGGGGGGCCACGCGGACTGCGACGGCGAGGCTCCCAACGGGTGCGAGACGCTCTTGGGGACCGTCGCCGACTGCGCGTTCTGCGGCAACGCGTGCTCGGCCGCGAACGGTGTGGCTGGATGCTCGGCCGGTAAATGCGTGATCGCGAGCTGCATGCCCGGGTTCCAGGACTGCAACGGCGACGCCGCCGACGGTTGCGAGGCCGACCTCGGCACGGACCCTCATAACTGCGGGACGTGCGGCACCAACTGCATTTCAGGCGTCAGCTGCGCCGGTGGGTTCTGCGCCGGCAACCCGTGTGCGGCGGGCTTCGGGGACTGCGACGGCGACGTCGCCAACGGGTGCGAGACGATCACCTTGGCGGACCCGAAGAACTGCGGCGGCTGCGGGCTCGCGTGTGCGCCGGGCGCGACTTGCTCCAACGGCTTCTGCTTCTGAAGATCGCCGGTAGACGGGCGTGAGATCGGGGCGGCCGTCGACGCGCGTCCGACGCGAGGCTCGCGAGAGGCGCCTTCGTGGTCACGGCCGTGATGCGGCCATCGCAGCGGCGCGGCGTTTCCCGGGTGTTCTGCGCGATCTCGGCGGAGGAGCCGAGCGCGCCGGCCTTGCCTTCGAGGGTAGGGTTGCCCACACGATCATGGGCGGGCTCGGGAGCACGGACCTTGCCGGACGGCCTCGGCCGGACCATGAAGGCGCGCCATGCATCGCTCCTTGGCTGTCGTCGTGCTCGCGGTCGCGCTCGCGACGGGCGCTTGCAAACCGAAGGAGGGCCAGGCGAGCGAAGAACGACCGCCCGCGCTCCCCGTCGACGTCGTCGTCCTCCAGCCCACGCCCGTCCGCGACACGTCGGAGTTCCTGGCGTCGCTCTCGTCGCGCTCGTCGGTCGCGCTGTATCCGCAGATCGTCGGCCACGTCAGCAAGATCCTCGTCAAGCCGGGCGACCGGGTGAAGGCCGGCGCGCCCATCGTGCAGATCGATCCGAGCCCGCAGCAGGCCACGCTCGACCAGCTCGTGGCCACCAAGCGGGTGAAGGAGGTGAGCCTCCGCCTCGCCGGCGAGCGGGCCAAGCGCGCCACCGCGCTGCACGAGAGCGGCCTCCTGAGCCGGCAGGACTTCGACCAGGCCATGAGCGACCGCGAGGCGGCCACCGCCGATCTGCGCGCCGCGGAGGCCCAGATCCAGGCGCAGGCCTCGCAGCTCAAGTTCTTCACCATCGCCGCGCCGTTCGAGGGCGTGGTCGGCGACATCCCGGTGAAGCTCGGCGACCTGGTGACCACCGCGACCAAGGTGACGACCGTCGACCAGAACGCGGTGCTGGAGGCGTACGTCAACGTGCCGGTCGAGCGCGCCCCCGACGTCGGGGCCGACTCCCGCGTGGAGCTGATCGACGCGCGCGGCCAGACGCTGGGCGAGAGCCGGGTGACGTTCGTGGCCGACCAGGCCAACGTCGACACCCAGTCGGTGCTCATCAAGGGCGTCTTCCCCAACGCCACCTCGCTGCGCGCGGCGCAGCTCGTGCGGGCGCGCGTCGTGTGGAGCACGAAGCCGGGGATCCTCCTGCCGACGACGGCGGTGGTGCGCCAGTCGGGGCAGACCTTCGCTTTCGTCGCCGAGGGCGAGGGCGCTGCGGCCACGGCCAAGCAGCGCGCCGTCACGCTCGGCCCCATCGAGGGCAACGCCTACGTCGTCACCGCCGGCCTCAAGCCCGGCGAGCGCGTCATCACCTCGGGCATCCAGAAGATCCGCGAGGGCGCGCCGGTCACCCCCAAGAGCTGAGCGCGATCCATGTTCGTCGACTTCTTCATCCGGCGCCCCGTCTTCGCGACGGTGTGCGCGATCCTGATCACGCTCATCGGCGCCGTGAGCATCCCGGCGCTGCCCATCGCCGAGTACCCGAACCTGTCGCTCCCGCAGGTCACGGTGTCGAGCTTCTACACCGGCGCCAGCGCCGAGGTCGTGGAGTCGGCCGTGACGACGCCCCTCGAGCTGGCCATCAACGGCGTGCCGGGGATGAAGTACATCGAGTCGTCGAGCGGCAACGACGGGAGCAGCAACATCACGGTGACCTTCGACGTCGGCCGCGACGTCGACATCGCCGCCGTCGACGTGCAGAACCGCGTGGGATCGGTGCAGGGGCGCCTGCCCAACGAGGTCAAGCAGAGCGGCGTCGTCATCACCAAGAACTCGGGCTCCTTCGTGCTCGCGGCCGCGCTCTTCACCGACGACGAGCGCTACGACCAGCAGTTCATCTCCAACTACGCCGACGTCTTCATGCGCGACGCCCTCAAGCGCGTGCCGGGCGTGGCGAACGTGGAGATCTTCGGCGAGCGCAAGTTCTCCATGCGCATCTGGCTCGACCCGACGCGCCTCGCTGCCCGCCAGCTCACGGCCGCCGACGTGCTGGCCGCGCTCCAGGAGCAGAACATCCAGGTCGCCGCCGGCGCGGTGGGCCTCCAGCCGGCGCCCGCCGGGCAGAGCTACCAGCTCAGCGTGCGCGCCCGCGGGCGCCTGGTGGAGCCGAGCGAGTTCGAGGACGTGATCCTGCGCTCCTCGCCCGACGGCAACATGGTGCGCCTGCGCGACGTGGGCCGCGCCGAGCTGGGCGCCGAGAGCTACGGCGGCTTCCTCCGCTTCGAGGGGAAGAAGGCCGCCGGTCTGGGCGTCACCCAGCTCCCCGGCGCCAACGCGCTGGACGTCGCCGAGCGCGTCAAAGCGGAGATGGCCCGCCTCTCCAAGGGCTTCCCCCCGGGGCTGCGCTACCAGGTGGCCTTCGACACCACGCTGGCCGTGGGCGAGTCGATCCGCGAGGTGCTGGTGACGCTCGGCGAGGCCATCGTCCTCGTCATCCTGGTCATCTTCGTCTTCCTGCAGAGCCTGCGGGTGACGATCATCCCCGCGGTCACCATCCCGGTGTCGCTCGTCGGCACGTTCGCCTTCGTCAAGCTCTTCAACTTCTCGATCAACACGCTCACGCTCTTCGGCATCACGCTGGCCACGGGCCTCGTCGTCGACGACGCCATCGTGGTCATCGAGAACGTCTCCCGCTTCATCGAGGAGAAGGGCCTCACCCCGCGCAAGGCCGCGTCGGAGGGCGTGACCGAGGTCTTCGGAGCCGTCATCGCCACCTCGCTGGTGCTGGTTGCCGTCTTCGTGCCGGTCGCCTTCTTCCCCGGCACGACGGGGCGCATCTACCAGCAATTCTCGCTGACCATCGCGTTCTCGGTGGCCATCTCCACCTTCAACTCGCTCACCCTCTCTCCGGCCTTGGGCGCGCTGCTCCTCCGCGCCCACGCCGAGCACAAGAACGTCTTCTTCCGCGGCGTCGACCGCGTGCTGGACGCGCTCCGCCGCGGCTACGGCGCGCTGCTCACGTTCTTCCTCCGCCACCGCGGCGTCGTCGCGCTGGCCTTCTGCGCCTGCCTGGGCGGCACCTACTGGCTCGTGAAGAAGGTGCCGACCGGCTTCGTCCCCGACGAGGATCAGGGCTACTTCATCTGCCTCGTGCAGGGCCCGAGGGCAGCTCGCTGGAGCACACCGAGGGCGTCGTGAAGCAGGCCGAGGCCGTGCTCGCGCAGCAACCCGAGATCCAGGGCACGTTCTCCGTGGGCGGCTTCTCCTTCGGTGGCAGCGGGCCGAACAAGGGCATCCTCTTCGTCAACCTGAAGCCCTGGCACGAGCGCCGCGGCGAGGCGCACTCGGTCGCCGGGGTCATCGATCGCCTGCGCGGGCCCTTCATGTCCATCCCCGGCGGGATGGTGATGCCCTTCGCGCCCCCGTCGATCCAGGGCGTCGGCAACTTCGGCGGCTTCGTGTTCGAGCTGGAGGATCAGACCGGCGAGGGCAAGCTGGAGACGATCGCGAGCGCCACGGGCGCCCTCATGGAGGAGGGCAACAAGTCGAAGAACCTCCGCGGCGTGTTCTCGATGTTCACGGCCAACGACCCGCAGCTCGTCGTCGACGTCGACCGGCGCAAGGCCAAGGCGCTCGGCGTGCCGGTGAGCGACGTGTTCTCGACCCTCCAGGTCATGATGGGGTCGGCCTACGTCAACGACTTCGACTTCAACAACCGCGCGTACCGCGTCTACGTGCAGGCGGACCAGGCCTTCCGCGCCACCCCCAAGGACATGTCGCAGTTCTACGTGCGCTCCGCGGGGAACGCGATGGTGCCGCTGGGGAGCCTGATCAAGGTGGAGCCGACGACGACGGCGGCGACCATCAACCACTACAACCTCTTCCGCTCCGCCGAGATCAACGGCTCCCCCGCGGAGGGCGTGAGCTCGGGCGAGGCCATCGCCGCGATGGAAGAGGTCGCCAAGAAGGCGCTGCCCCGCGGCGTGTCTTTCGAGTGGTCGGGCATCAGCAAGGAGCAGATCGAGTCGGGCGGCAAGGCGGTGACGATCTTCGCGCTCGGCCTGCTCTTCGTCTTCCTGGTGCTGGCGGCGCAGTACGAGAGCTTTGCGCTGCCTTTCGTGGTCATCCTGGCGGTGCCCGTCGCCGTCGCCGGCGCCCTCGGGGCCCAGCTCCTGCGCGGCTACGCCAACGACGTGTTCTGCCAGGTCGGGCTGGTGATGCTCATCGGCCTGGCCAGCAAGAACGCGATCCTCATCGTCGAGTTCGCGAGCCAGCTCCGCGAGCGGGGGATGGGCCTCGTGGAGGCCGCCATCGAGGCGGCGACGACACGGCTCCGCCCGATCTTGATGACGTCGTTCGCGTTCCTCCTGGGCGCGCTCCCGCTGCTGGTGGCGACGGGCGCCGGATCGGGGAGTCGTCGCTCGCTGGGGACGGCGGTGTTCGGAGGGATGCTGGTGTCGACGGTGATGAACCTGCTGTTCATCCCGGTGCTGTACGTGCTGGTGGAGGCCGGGCGAGAGCGCTTGATGGGCCGAAAGGCGCACCCCGCGCCCGAGCCGGAGCCGGCGGAGTAGGCACGAAGCGGGACCGCGAGGGCGCCGTAAGAGAGCGTCGGCCTCGCGGTTCGTCGCTCGGCGGCGCTCGTACCGGGGCTACGTCAGCCCGATGGAGCTCGAAATGGGAGCACGCAGGACGTCCGCCGACAGCGGCGATCTCACTCATGGGCGCGCGTCGACTGCCAACGGGTGCGAGACCATCATCTTGGCGGACCCCAAGAACTGCGGCGGCTTCTGCTCCTGAAGATCCGGAGTCTCGGCTGCCGCCGTCAAAGCGCACGCGCTCGGGCATCCGCGGAGGGAGTCATCGCTCACTCGGCCTTGGGGGCCTCGAACGGCTTGGGCGGCCCGGACTCTTCCTCCTTGCCGCCCTTCTCCTTGTCGTTCGCGAGGGGGGCGCCGACGCGGAGCGCGCTGTCGATGATCACCGCGCGGCGCGGGCGCGGGGCGCCGACGCCGGCGTCGCGCAGCTCCTCGGCGATGCGGGCGCGGATCACGTCGGAGAGATCCTCGTCCTTGCCGGGAGCGACCCGCGCGCTCACGCGCAGGACGATGGCCCCCTCGTGCAGCTCCTGGACCTTCACCTCGACCGCGCTGGGCTTGCCGGTCTCCTCCAGGTGGGCCTTCTCCGCGACCGATTGGAGGAGAGCGCGCACGGCCCGTAGGTCCTCCTCGTAAGGCACGTGGACGTCGACGACCGCGTTGACGTAGGCCTTCGAGTGGTTCGCGACCTTGCGGACCTCGCCGTTGGGGATGGCGTGGAGCACGCCGGCGTCGTTGCGGATCTTGGTGAGCCGCACGCCCATCTCCTCGACGCGGCCCTTCACGGAGCCGACCTCGATCAGATCGCCGACGAGGATGAGGTCCTCGAAGAGGATGAAGAAGCCGGCCACGATGTCGCCCACGAACGCCTGCGCGCCGAGGCCGATCGCCACGCCGATCACGCCGGCGCCGGCGAGCAGCGGCGTCGGATCGATCTCCGCGGCGCGCAGCACCATGACGAGCGCGGCGAAGTAGATGCCGTAGCGCAGGAAGCCCGCGGCCACGGGCACCAGCGTCTGCCGGCGCTGGAGGGCGACCTCGTCCCCCTCCACGTCCTTGCCGAGGAAGATCTCCTTCAGGAACAGGATGCTCAGCTCGACCAGCACCCGGCTCGTGTAGAAGATGATGATGATGCGGATGCCGACGCGGCCCGCGCGGGAGATCCAGGTGTCGGGCGTCAGCTCGTCGGCGACCAGCGTCGCGGCGCCGACGTAGACGAAGTAGTCGATCGTCCGCTTCGTGATACCCGTCAGGTGCGTGAGGCTGCCGAGGTAACGGAGCGGGCTCTCGAGGCGCGTCAGCTTGCCGGAGCCGTCGAAGAACAGATCGACGACGATGTACGCGATCGCCGTGACCGCGCGGCTCCCGTGGAACGCGGCGAGGGCGTACGCGCCGACCGTGACGACGCGCAGCAGCCAGAGCGGCACGGCCAGGGCGCGCGCGCACAGCACGACCGCGCCGCAGAAGATGCCGGTGCGGGCCGCGGCGCGCAGGCGCTCGACGGCGTCGAGGAGGGGCTCGCGTCGCGCCGCGAACCACGCCGATCGCGCGAGCGCCTTGCCCAGCGTCGCGACGACGGCCCGCGCCAGCACGTCGAGGACCAGCGCCGCCGCGACGATCCCGGCGACGCCGGCGAGGCCCTCGCGGAGGAGCACCGGATCCCCGCCGCCCATCCCGCCGAGCGCCGACCGGAGGACGTCCAGCGCCCGCACGCCGAGGAAGCTGCCGGCGACGCCGGCCACGAGGAGCGCCAGCGAGATCAGCGCCACCATGATGAGCGACCGGCGCCGGACGCGCCGGCGCATCGCCTCCCGCTCCTCGTCCGTGAGCGCGTCGAACACCGACGCCTGGAGGAACAGCCGCGACGCGCGCTGGATCGCGGACGAGACGACCTGCGAGAACACCATCACCAGCACGACCGCCGCGAGGACGGCCGCGAGGTTGTGCGCCAGCAGATCGAGCGGCGGGAGGACGATGGCGCGCATGGATCAGCGCCCGATCTCGACGTTCTCGAGGATGCCGAGCGCGTCGGGGACGAGCACCGCCACGGAGTAGTAGGCGCTGACGAGGTACGACGCGATCGCCTTCTCGTTGATCTCCATGAAGCGCACGTTGAGGCTCGGCTCGACCTCCTCCGGGATGCCTGTCTGGTGCAGGCCGATCACGCCCTGATCCTCGAGGCCGGTGCGCAGCGCGAGGATCGAGGTGATCCCGGCGTCGCTGACCGGGATCTTGTCGCAGGGGAAGATCGGCACGCCGCGCCAGGCCGCGACCGTGTGGCCGTCCACCTGCATGGGCGGGGAGTAGACGCCGGCGCGGTTGCACGCGCGCCCGAACGCCGCGATGGCGCGCGGGTGGGCGAGCAGGACGCGCGTCTTGCGGCGGCGGCACAGCAGCTCGTCGAGATCGTCGGGCGTGGGCGGGCCACCGCGGGTCTGGAGCCGCTGCTTGCGGTCGGCGTTGTGGAGCAGGCCGATCTCGCGGTTGTTGATCATCTCGTGCTCCTGCGTCTCGCGCAGGGCCTCGATGGTGAGCCGGAGCTGCTCGCGGAGCTGGTTCATCGGCTGGTTGTAGAGATCGGTCACGCGCGTGTGGAGCTGGACGATCGTCTGCGCGACGCTCAGCTCGTACTCGCGCGGGTGCGCCTCGTAGTCGACGAAGGTGCCGGGCAGCGTCGGCTCGCCCTTGTGGCCCGCGGCCATGGCGATGGCGACCTGGCCGTCCTTGTCCCGCGGCTTGCGCGAAAGCTCGGCGAACTGCGCGAGGTGGGCCCGGAGCGCGTCGGACTGGCCGGCGACGTCGTCGAGGACGCTCCGCTTCAGCGTGAGCACCGTGCCCGCGGTGAGCGCGCGGGCCGTGAAGGCCCAGGTCTCGGACGCCGCGCGGAGCGGCTCGTACATGAAGTGATCGCCGTCGCCCAGCACGCCGAGCACGGTCTTGTCGCCGTACTTGCCCGTGCCGACGCGCTCGATCTTGCCGTGCGCGATCAGGCAGATCGTGTCCGCCGGCGTGCCGGCCTCGACGATCACGTCGCCGGGCTTGACGTCGCGCTGCACGAAGCGATCGGCGAGATCCTCCAGCACCACGCCGTCGTCGAAGCCGCGCAGCAACGGCAGCTCGCCGAGCTCGGCTGGGATGACCCGCACGCTCGATCCGACCTGCGTGAAGGTCACGCGCCCGTCCCCCACGGCGTAGGTGAGGCGCCGGTTCACGCGGAACGTGCCCGCCGAGACCTGCACCCAGGGGAGCATCTTGAGCAACCAGCGGGGCGAGATCCCCGCCATCTGCGGCGGCGACTTGGTGGTGGTCGCGAGGTTGCGCGCCGCCGCCGTGGCCAAGCTCAGCTGCGGGTGCGCGCCGTCACCGGGATTCGTGTTCGTCATGATCTATCTCTCCAGCTCTTCATCTGCTCCGTGAGCGAAAGCGACTGCGACGATCCGAGCCGCGCGATCAGCTGCGCCGCCGGACCGGAGATCGCGTGATCCGAGAAGGGGACGGACTGGAGCGCCGGCGCCGTGGGCGCGTCGGGCAGCGTCCATCCCCGAGGTGTCTGCGGCACCGTCGCCGCAGGTGCCTTGTCCGCCGGTGGCGCCTTGGCCTCCGCCGCGGGCGCCGGGGGCTCCACCGCGGGGGCGGCGAACGGCGCGGCGCGGAAGGCGCCGAGGATCCCGGCGATGCGGCTCCCCGCGGTGCCGAGCCCCGTGGGCCCGTGGATGAACCGGCCCACGCTGGGGACGCGGTGCAGGTTCTCGTCCGAGTACCGGCCCGTGCCGCGGTGCCAGTTGAGCACGCCGGAGAGCCAGTTCTCGATGTCCCGCATGTACCTCCCCATCGCGCTGCGCTGGGCGGCATCGAGCCCGAACTGGTCGTAGAGGGGCTCGAGCTCGGTGGCGGCGACGTGCTGGAACTGCTTCATGCGGGCAGTCATCAGCTCGTTGACCACGAGGACGGCCCGGTCCTTGTCGATGTCGAGGAAGCTCTGCACGACGAGGACGCTGTTGTTCAGCTCGCCCTCGAGCTGCATCTCCTTCTGGTAGGAGAAGACGTCGTTCATCAGGCAGCAGAAGTCCTGCGCGCTGTTGATGAGGGCGCTCATCGTCCGCGTGCGGAAGATGTCGGCCGGGATCGCGTCGCCCAGCGCGAGCTGGCAGAGCGCCATCGTGAGGTTCGAGCCGAACGTCGCGCGGCGCATCTCGACGTAGTCGACGGGATCGGGGATCCGGTTCTGGACGTGGTTGGCGAGCTCCCACAGCCAGCTGTCGACCATCTCCTCGATGGCCTCCCGGAACCGCTTCTGCGCCTGCACGCTCAGCGGCGGCGCGGTCCGCGACCAGAGGTTCGCGAGGGAGAGCTCCAGCGCGTTGGTCGGCGGCGGCATGGCCGCAGACCCGATCGGCATGAACAGCGAGAGCCGCTTGATGAAGACCCGGGCCCCGGCCATGTCGTGCGCGTGGCCGTACACCGCGGGGAAGAAGTCGTCGCCGTACGCTCCCCACGCGAGCCATTGGGAGGAGATGTCGAGCGCGGCGGGCCCCACGTCCGGGTGGATGCCCGCGGCGCAGAGGGGGTAGTCGTACGCGAGGAGCCGCTCCTCGTCCCAGAGGCCCGAGCCGGGCAGCCCGGGGACGGGCTCGAGGAACCCCATCGACCGGCACCACGTCACGGTGCTCCGTCGCGCCGCGTCCAGATGAGGGCTCATCCGGAGCGGATAGGGCATGAGGAAGTCGGGCAGCGTGACTGGCCCGACCGGGTGATAGGGCGTGTGGGTGAACGCCTTGAAGCGGCTCAGGCCCAGCGCGCCGGGCTTGATGTCGAGCCCCGCCGTCCCGAGCCCCGTCGGCCCGCCGAGGAGGCGCTCGGCCGGCGAGGAGAGGTTGGCGTTCTTGTTCATGTAGCGGCTCGAGCGCATGTGCCACTCGTGGCCGCCCGACTGCCAATCCTGCAGGCCCTTGGCGTAGAGGAGGACGTCGCGGCGCTCCTTCGGATCGAGGGCGTGCTCCTCGAAGAGGATGGGCAGCTCGGCGAAGACGGTGTTGTCGAACTGGTAGAGCCGTGAGCTCAGGACCTCGTTGACGAGGTCCGCGGAGCGCTGCGTGGGGAGCCCGAAGAAGCGCTCGAAGACGAGCACGCAGTTGGCGTTCTCGCCTTCCTCCTCGACCTCGCGCTGGTACGAGAAGAGATCGTTGCGGAGGTGGACGGCGTCGGAGAACGTGTCCTTGAGGACGCGGAGGGGCCGGGTCCGGGCGACGCGCGCGGGGAGCTCCGCGCCGACGGCGTGCTCGACGAGGCCCGCCGACCACGGGGCGCCGCCGACCTTGCGCCGCATCTCGATGTACTCGATCGGGTTGGCGACGCGGCCTTCGTTGATGTTGTTCAGCTCCCAGGTCGACTCTTCGAGGAGGTGCTTCGTCGACTCGAAGAAGCGGCGCCGCCAGTCCTCGCTCGTCCCCGGCGCGGTGCGCGCCCAGAGATCGATGAGGGAGCGCTCCACGGGATTCGTGGGCTCGGGCGTCTTCGCCTGGTAGTCGACCGGCATGAAGAGGGGGAGCCGGTCGAGGTACGCCTTCGATCCTTTCGTGTCCTTGGTGCGCTTGTAGACCTCGAGGAAGTGGTCGTCGAAGAAGAAGACCCAGACGTACCAGTCCGTGACGAGATCCAGCTCCCGGCTCGAACAGTCGGGGTGGGTGTACGCGCAGAGCAAGGCGTAGTCGTGCGCGTCGAAGATGCGCTCGGTCCAGATGTCCGAGCTCTGCTCCTTGCCCTCGGGGCCAGGATGCCGACCTCGCGGGCCCACGCCTTGGAGTGGGTCCGCGCGGCCTCGAGGTGGGGATTGATCCGTGCCGGCCAGGGCACGTAGAAGTCGGGTAGTTCGAAGGGTTGCATGCCGTAGTCCTCGTGTTGAGAAGGGAGCGCGCAGGCCGGCCCTGCCCCCTGTCGGGGGCCGGCGATCCGGACGGCGCCCGCTGCGCCGCCCGGGGCTTCACGCGCGGATCAGCCGCGGAGGCGACCGATCTCCACGTTCTCGAGGACGGCGAGCGCGTCGGGGACGAGCACGGCCACGGAGTAATAGGCGCTGACGAGGTACGAGATGATCGCCTTCTCGCTGATGCCCATGAAGCGGACCGAGAGGCTCGGCTGGAGCTCGTCGGGGATACCGGTTTGGTGCAGGCCGACGACGCCCTGCTTCTCCGCGCCGCTGCGGATGAGGAGGATGGAGCTGGTGCGCTCCTCGGTGACCGGGATCTTGCTGCACGGCAGGATGGGGACACCGCGCCAGGCAGGCACCTTGTTGCCGTTCAGCTCGGTGCTCTGCGGGTAGACGCCGAGGCGGTTGCACTCCTGGCCGAAGGCCGCGATCGTGCGCGGGTGGGCGAGGAAGAAGCCCGGATCCTTCCACACGAGGGCGAGCAGCTCGTCGAGGTCGTCGGGGGTCGGCGGGCCGGATCGGGTCTGGATGCGCTGCTTGAGATCGGCGTTGTGGAGCAGGCCGATCTCGCGGTTGTTGATCATCTCGTGCTCCTGCCGCTCGCGCAGGGCCTCGATCGTCAGGCGGAGCTGCTCCTCCACCTGGTTCATCGGCTGGTTGTAGAGGTCGGCCACGCGCGTGTGGACCTGGAGGACGGTCTGGGCGACGGCGAGCTCGTACTCGCGGGGCGCCAGCTCGTAGTCGACGAAGGTGCCGGGCAGCGTCGGCTCGCCCTTGTGGCCCGCGGACACCGCGATCGAGGCCTCGCCCGTCTTGTCCTTGGGCTTCTGGGCGCGGGACTTGAACGCCTCGACGTGCCGCCGGAGCGGCTCGGACTGGGCGATCATGTCGTCGAAGACCTGCTGCTGCAGGACGAGCACGGTGGCCGGCGTGACGGCCCGGGCGGTGAACTGCCAGTAGTCCTGCGACTCGAGCAGGGCCTCGTAGCTGAAGTGGTCGCCGTCCGCGAGGACGTCGAGCACCGTCTGCGCGCCGTACTTGCCCACGCCGATGCGCTCGACCTTGCCATGCGCGATGAGGCAGATGGAGTCGGCCGGCTTGCCCGCCTCGACGATGACCTCACCCGCCTTGAGATCGTGCTGCACGAAGCGGCTCGCCAGCGCCGCGAGGATCTCGACGTCCTCGAAGCCGCGCAGGAGCGGCAGCTCGCACAGCTCCTGGGGGATGACCTGGACCTTGGCGCCGGTGTTGGTGAAGGTGATGCGCCCGTCACCGACTGCGTAGCTCAAGCGGCGGTTGACGCGGAAGACGCCGCCGGAGACCTGCACCCACTGGAGCATTTTGAGCAGCCAGCGCGATGTGATCCCCTGCATCTGCGGCGGGGACTTCGTGGTCGTGGCGAGGTTGCGGGCCGCCGCCGTGGCAAGGCTCATCTGCTGCGACGCGCTGAGCTGCCCTGAGTTGTCCGAGTTCGACATGTGAGAGTTCTCCAATGGTGGTTGGTGGCCGCGCAGATCGAGGCGCCGCGCCCGGCCCGTGAAGCTCCGCGGCGCGCCGACGCGAGGATGGATATCCAGTCACACCCGCTGACAGCAGAGCTGCGAGCGGCTGTGGCTCGAACCGTGCGATTTGATGGTTCTCAGCCGTGCTCGCGGCTCCGTGTCTCCACGAAGCTGCGAGTCGACAGCGCGGGTATTCCGTACTCCGTGAGGAATGGTCCTTACAATTCTCAGGTTCAATCACGCAAGCGTTTTTCTTTGGACACATGTCGGGATTCTGCTGTCCGGCGAAACCGATGAGTCGAGCCCTCACCCAGGGATAGAGGCGTGCAGCCCTCACCTGATGATGAGTCTCGCCCTCACCAGCTCGAGGGTCGCTCGATGCGTGACGAGCCGGTCCGACAGCCGGAGATCGTATAAGGCCCTTGAATGGGCAAATCGTTGCATTCGGGTGTTGCGTGCCCTCAGCCGTTCCGAAAATCGCGGTGGACGACACCGCTCCATCGCTCGCCGCCTGAGCCAATAGAAACTCCGTTTTCAATGCACTCACGACGTGCGGAGTCCGTTTGGGTCTGCGCAAGCACAGGCGACCAGCTCGCGGTTCAACCGAGCGGTGGAGCCACTCGGCGTCGCCACGCTCGTCGTCGATGCGTGCGTTGCCCCAGCGAGGCCCCATGTCGTCACGAGCTGGGCTTCAGGCACAGATGACGAATCTCGTCGAGGATGCATGAACGCATGATGGTGTTCGCCCACATCGTCGTTGCGTCTGCCCATGTCGCGGCGCTGCCCGCCAGCGATGAGAGATGATGTAGAGCGTCCGCGGGTGTTCGGGGACTACGGAGACGGCGCTCTGGTGCGCACGAGGAGCTCCGCGAGGAAGAGGTGATAGCCGGTGCGCCCGCTTCGCGCGGCGCGCTTGCGGGAGCCCTCCTGCTCGGCCTCGGGGATGGATTCCGGGCCGTCCGTGTATGCTGTACGCGACGTGCGCTCCTCCCAGCTTCCGATCGTGCTCGCGCTCCCGCTCGCTGTGAGGCGGCAGCGACGGCGCGGCCGCCTCGTCGCCTGCGTAGGCCACCACCACCGCGTCGTCGAAGGCGTTCGAGACGAGGTTGGCGCTGCGCGGGGTATCTCGGGCTCGAAGGGTGGCCCGCCGCGTCGATCCAGCTCGGATACCTCGCGAGCGAGGTTCGCGACGATGCGCTCGCTGCGCTCGAACGCCTCGCGAACGAAGCCCCACGAAGAACCTCGAGCGACGCGCCGAGCAGGATCTGGAGCGTCTCCGCGCGTGGCACGCGTGACGGGCGTGGGCCGACGAGCCGTTGGCCGAACCGTTCGCGGTCGACGCCGCGGCGGCCATCGAGGAGATCCAGGAGGCGATTCAGGCCGACGAGGGGGCTATCGAGCGCGGGTGAGGCGCGCGCCGACGTGTTGACGCGGCTCGACGCGCGCTGCTGGAGCTCCGAATGTTCGCCGACGACCGAGGTCACAGGAGCCGCCGTGTTCCTGACGGCGGCTATGCCCGTTTCGCCGGCGCACCTCCATGACATCGGTGCGATGCCGGTTCTTCACGACGACGATTCGAATGCTCGTGTCGTCGTCCCATGGACTTGGCGACAATGGCTTTCACCGAATGCCGTCAGTGGCATGTCCATGAGCCACCTTCATGACTCGTGGCCGCGGCGGCCATTCTGCTCTTCGCGCCTGCTCGGGCGAGCGCGCGACCATCATCGACGCCCATCGGTAGGCCACCCGAACCTGCCTCGCTGCTGTCGCGAATCGGCCTTCATCCAACGGGACGATGACGCGGCCGCGCACGCGCGCCTAGGCTCGCCCGTGTTACCATGCACGCATCGAAAGGAATACCCATGCTTGAATTCTCCCTCGGAGGGCGCTCCATCGTTGCCCGTTGCCTCGTGGGAAGCGCCGTGCTCATGGCCAGCGTCGCGGCGCGGGCGGACGTGATCCTGCCGAACGGCACCACGATTCCGCTGACCGGCGCGCTCGGCAACTACCTCAACGGTTCGATGAACAACGACTTCATCAACGAGGGGATCAACGTCATCACGGACGCCGCGGTGGAGCCGCAGGTGTTCTCTCCGCTCTGCGATTTCAGCGGGAAGTACATCGCCAAGGGCGGCGGCGCGAACTTCGCGGTCGGCTGGTACAACGTCGACGAGAACCGGCCGGACAACGATCCGCCGCTCTACGTGCCCGTGGACAACGGGGCGAACCTCAACGTCGCCGCGCCGACCAGCGACATCCAGATCCTCTTCCCCTTCGCGGGAGGGCTCCCGGCGATGGTCGATCTCACCGCCGTCTCCATCCGAGAGAGCCCCGCGTACCTCGGCGGCTACATCGGGTTCGTGCTGATCCCGAACCCCAACGGCACCGGCAACGGCAACGCGACGCAATATCACTACACCGAGCATCGCTTCAACACGTACTGCCACCTGTGCTCCACGCCGGGGCCCTGGTATTCGGACCTCATCTACAAGTCGAAGATGCTCGCCAACACGTTCTATCTCGGGTTCGAGGATCTCGACTTCATCGACGCCGCGGGCGCGAACGGCGTCAACGGCAACGACCTCGATTACGAGGACTTCCTCTTCCGCTTCACCGGCGTCGCCTGTCCGGGCGCAGGCGAGCCGTGCGACGTCCCCGGTGGCACGGGCGCGTGTACGAAGGGGATCACCGATTGCGACGGGCAGGGGCAGCTCGTCTGCAAGGCGACCGTCGCGCCGGGGATGCACGCGGAGACGTGCGACGGTGTCGACAACGACTGCAATGGATCCATCGACGACGGCGCCACCTGCCCCGACGACAAGGTGTGTGATCACGGCGTGTGTGTCGCCTCCTGTGGAGGTGCCGAGTTCCCCTGCGGCCCGGGGCTCACCTGCGACAAGGGCCTCTGCGTCGAGCCTGCGTGCGTGGGCAAGACCTGCCCCGAGGGCCAGGTCTGTCATGGTGGCGAGTGCGTCGCGTCGTGCACCGATGTGGTGTGCCCGGCAGGGCAGGTGTGCAGCGGCGATCACTGCTCCGATCCCTGCGCCGGCGTGACGTGCGTCCAGGGCCAGGTGTGCGTCGGCGGCGTCTGCGTGACCGGGTGCGGCTGCCGCATCTGCCCCACGGGCCAGAGCTGCGACGCGACGAGCCAGCAGTGCATCGAGGAGGCGTGCGTCGGGGTGACGTGCGGCGCGGGCACGTACTGCAAGGCCGGCACGTGCATCGATGTCTGCGAAGGAGTCAAATGCCCCTCCGGTGAGACGTGCCAGAGCGGCGCGTGCGTGTCGCAGGCGACGAGCGGCAGCTCGAGCGCGTCGTCGAGCGGCGTCTTCGCGGGGAGCGGCGGCGGCGATACCACCTCTTCGGGATCGTCGTCGAACAGCGGCGGGATGGGCGGCGGCGGCGCCGGCGGAGGTGGTTCGAACGGAGGAGGCCAGTCCTCCGGGTGCGGCTGCCGGATCGAGTCGGAGCCCACGTCGACGGGGGGCGCGGCCATCGCGGCGCTCGCGCTTTCGCTCGCGGCCGCGTCCCGCCGGCGTCGGAGGCATTGAGTCGGGCGCGGTGCCACGCGAACCGACGCCGCCTCGTTCGGGCCCCATGCCGATGGGGGCGGCGTCCCGACGCAATCCGATCTTGGTTCGAGTCTCACCGAAGGGATCGCCGCTCCCGCGGCCAAATGCTCCATTCGCCATCACGCACGCAGGCGCGAAGTGGCCGACGCCGTTGTCGGTGGACGCGCCGGGCTTGGCGACGTTCGCCGGCGGTGAGCCGACGTGGGGCGTGTTCTCGTCGCCGAGCCGGTAGAGGCCGAGCCACTCCAGCATCGCAAACGCGAGAGCATGCGGGAGCATCGCTTCGTCTTCCAACGCGACACCATCGCTCGCGCGAAGAGCGATGGACGCGATCGCGTCTACGCGTGAGCCGATGTCTACCGATTCGAGCGGACACGCATTCAGGGCTTTCACCATACCTCGACGCCGGCGGCGCGGCGCCCCAGAGGATCCGCATGCGCGTTTCATCGCGGCAAATGCTGCCCGTGGTCGTGCTGGCTTTGACAATGGTGGACGCGCGCCGCGCGCACGCCATCGATCCTGCGCCGGGTGACGACGCGCCCGCCGCCGAATCCTGCGATCGGTCCAGGATCGGGAGCCTGGTCCAGATGCTGGAAGAGCAGGTGATTCGCTTCCGAGCGGCGGGCGGCGCGCCCCCTCGGGAAGAACGCGATAGGGGAGAGCGCGATCTCATCGAAGCCGCCCGCGAGGTCGCGCGGCTCGCCGAAGGGGCATCGACCTGCGAGGCGCTGCGCACCGCGGTCGGCCAGGTCGAGTACCAGTTGGACAGCCTCGACATCAATTACCGCCAGTGGCTGGGGTTTTTCCGCCGCCTCGGCGACACGCGTCAGGATCGCATGGAGCACGAGTTCCAGCAGATCGAGGCGCTCGTGCACCACTTGCGGCGCGCCGTCGGCGGGCTGCCGACACCGCCGCGCCTGCGCCCCTTCGAGCCCATCCCCGTCTCCTGCGACCGTGACGAGATCAGCCGTCACGCGCGCGGCATGGGAGACCAGGCGCTGCGCGTCTCGGCAGCGCTGCGCGGCATGGCCGGGTTCGAGCAAACCGCCACGAAGGTCGAGCGGATCGCGGCGCTCGTTCACCAGGTGGGGCAGCTCGCACGAGCGGCGGCGAGCTGTGACGAGATCCGCTTCGCCGTCGGCGGTGTGGAGAGATCCTTTTATACCTTCGAGTGGCAGGTGGGCCTCGGGGGCGGTCCTCCCGCGCCCATCAAAGGCGATATCGAGCAATTGGATGCGATGGTCGGCCGGCTGCGGCGTCTGGTCGGCGGCCGACCCGTTTCCGCCGCGCCCTGATCTGCCCGTCGAACCCGAGGGCGAGGGCCGCGGACGACCTTTGGGGAGGCCGCCATCGAGGCGGCGACGACACGGCTCCGCCCGATCTCGATGATGTCGTTCGCGCTCCTCCTGGGCGCGCTGCCGGTGGCCGTCCGTATATGGTGCATACGACATGCGCTCCTCCCAGCTTCCGAGCGTGCTCGCGCTCCTGCTCGCAGCCTGCGCGCCCTCGTCTTCGGGCCCGTCGGCGGGTCCTACGGCCTCTGCCACGGCGAAGCCGACGGCGGTCGCCACAGCGACCAGGACTGCACCGTCGGCGAGCGCGTCGGCGTCGGCCGCGCCGGCGTCGCCTGATGAGCCGGGCCCGGACACGCTGCCGGAGAACGCGGCGATCCGCTTCGAGTGGTTCGCGTTCGGGTCGCGGGTGCACGACGGAAACAAGCTGTCGCTCGATCGGCTCATGACGAAGAAGCCGCCCGTGCTGATGCTCTCGTACCTGCCGGACGCCGGGAAGGCTCCGCCGGACAAGGAGGTGTCGGGCGCGCAGCGCGATGCGCTGGTGCGTGTCATCCAGGCCGCGCACATCGGCACGCGGAAGCCCGTGCATCGGGGCAAGGATGGCTTTGTGCCGAAGTACAACTACCTGCTCTCGGTGAGCTGGCCGCGCGAGGGGAAGCTGCCGGCGTCGCACTCCTTCGCGTGGACCGACCTGACCGAGACGGCGGATCTCGCGGCGGTCCGGCAGGCGATGTACGAGCTGGGGAGCGCCAAGTTCCCAGCGGTCGCCCAGGCGATGCCCAAGCCGTGAAGCGAGTTTGAGGCGGGCCTTCTGGAGCCCCCTCTGGCCTCATCGAGGCCCCATCGTCACGATCTCAGCTTCAGATACAGCTATCGAATCTTGTCGAGGATACCCAGCGCTGTCTCGGATTCGATGAAGGCTCATCGATGCGGAAGGGTATGCGAGCCGCCTCGTTGTTTCGCGGCGACACGGAATTGGCACACGGACGAGTCTACGCACGCCCCAACATGCGATGAACGTAGGATGGTATTCGCCCCCATCGTCGTTGCGTCTACCCATGCCCCGGCGTTGCCCGCCGGCGCGGCGGAGCGTGACCGAACGACGCGTCTATTGGATATCGCTGCAGCTCCACTCCGCGAGCTCCTCCTTCAGCGCGCCGGGGTTGACGATCTCCACGGTCGTCATGCCCTCGTCGCGGTGGATGGCGACGACCTTGAGGTAAACAGGCCCCGAGAACGAGCCCATCTGAATGCTCCAGCGCTTCCCTACACGGACGTGATTGCAAGTCCTCGCCAGCTCCAGCTTCCGGGCTCTCTCCTGCGCGCGCTCCTCCGAGGCTCGCGCGCGTTCGAGCATGGCTGCGTAGCCGTCATGGGCGCTGCCCCACACCTTGAGCGACAGAAGGACCGATCCCTCGTGAACACTCCATTCGACCAGAAGCGCCGGGCCGTCGCCGGCAGCGGTGCGCTTCGTCAGGTGCGCCAGCATCGATGACGGGTGGCCGGCGACCTCGCTCATGGTGGCAAAGCGGGCCGAGAGGGCGGCCCGTACGGCCTCGCGGAACGCGCCGTTCCAGGTCTGGGTGAGGCTCGGTGCCGCGGGGCCGTTTCCACCCCGTCGCTGAACGAAGGCTTCGCTCAGGCGCCCGCCGACGAACTCGGCATGCGCGATCGCCGACGAATCGCGCACGCACGTGGCGCATTGGCCGGCCCCCGGCCGGAGCCGGGAGACCCGACCAGGAAAGTACTTGTCGAGCAGCGCCTCTCCCGACGGCAGCTTCCCCGCCTCCGGATAGCTCTTCTTGAAAGCGATGAGCGACATGTCCGAGACGATGCCGTCGTACGAGATCGTGCCCTGCTTGATGTCTGTGGTGATCCGACCGAGCGAGCCTGTGACGAAGACCTTGAAGCCCTGGAGAGCCTCGACCTCGGTGATGTGTCGGGCCAGCGGCTCGCTGACCTCCTCCCACTCGAAAATGCCCAGCGCCACCTTCACGCGGTCGTCCGCGATGAGCCGGCGCGCACCGTCGAAATCCCCGGCGCCGAGGCGCGCGGCCACGGTCTCGGCGAGACAGGCGACGACGGCGTCCCTCGCCCTCGACCGCAGCTTCTCCGTGAGGGCGGTGCCCGGGTGAGAATCGACGTGCCTCGCCAATTCGGAGACCGCGAGCATGCAATCGCCCTTGGTCTTTGCGCCGCGAAAAGCAACATCGGGGACGTCCGCTGCTTCCACGTCGTCGATATGGACGCGCAAGCTCGCCAGCTCTTCCCGAAGCGCCGGCGCACCGAGAGCCGCCGCCTCGTGCGCCAGCGCGCGTGCGCGCGTCACGTCGCGGTCGCCGAGCGCCGCTCGCGCGCCGTCCATCAGCGCCCGGCCGCGCGCGTCCTGCGCATTCAAATCCACGGAGGGGGCTGGCCCCGCCGCGGCACCACATCCCAGGATGAAGGAGCCAACAACGAAGCAGAGCAGGGCGGAGCGGACGAACGAGCGCATGGGACAGCCCTCCATCTCGCTCCCCCTTCCCACGCGCGTCAAGCCCCGACGGGAGAGCACGCCCCAACCCTGCTTTGAGCAAGCCTCTCGTCAACGGCACTCATCGATACGTCTATGCGTGGTCCGTTCGTGGCTCGCGGCCGCGATCGCGCCATTCCTCATGTCGGTTGGCGCGAGCTTCGGTCACAGCATGAATGAGGTGGGATGGATGGCTTGCTCTTCGTACCACAGATAGAAAACCAACCTTGGCGACGTGAGCGATACATCACCGGGCACGTCCAGATCGAGCGGGTGTCACCTCTTCCGTATGCCCAGCACATCCACGCTCACCACCCGATGAGCAGGACGGAGGCGTTGCAGGCCATCCGCCGGATTGTGCTCGACCAGCGACGCGCGCGCGGCCAACCTGGCGATAGCCTACCTCGGCAAACCGCCCGGTCGGTCAAGAGACGCACGGAGGTCGACGGTGCTTCGCAACCCAGACCATGTGACCATCGCGGTAGCGGATGCTGCAAGCGCGATAGCGTTCTTCGCGCTGCTCGGCTTCCGACAGGAACGCTTCGCCATGATTGATGACGGGCCCCCCGCGCAATACATGGGCATGCCGGGGATGAAGGCGAAGCACATCACGCTCGTGCTCCAGGGCTGCCAGCCTCGCTTCGAGATCCAGTTGCTCGAGTTCGAGCCGACACCCGCGGGCGACCCGGGTCAGCACCCCACGAACCTGCGACGACGCGGCTACAACCACCTTGCGTTCCGCGTCGACGACATCAAGGCGGTTTCCGCCCACCTGGTTGCCAACGGGGTGACCATGCTCAGCGACGAGATGGATTACCTAAGTCGGCGCCTCCGCCTCTTCGAAGGGCCCGAAGGGATTACTCTGGAGCTCGTGCAGTGGGTCGACTCGGGCAACAGCCAGGGATGATGCGAGGGAAGCGCCCGTGCGCCTCCGAATCCGCCGTCTTCGGGCGACGTCACGGAGACTCAGGCGCATAGGATGTCTCGAGCAGGGGCAGCGACCGGACGACCTCTTCGAACGCGGAGCGGGAGACGTGAGGAGAGCCTTGCATGTCGAGCGAACGTAGCGATGACATCTGCCGGATGGATGCAAGGCAAGCATCCGTGAGCCTGTCCGAGTACAACACCAAGCACTCGAGCTGATCGAGCCACAGCAGATGCTTCATGCCTCGATCGGACACGTTGCTGCCGACGAGCCATAGTCTTCGGAGCTCCCTGACGTGCTCCAGCCGCGACAGGTCGCTATCCACGATGGCCCCGACGAGCGTGAGCCCGTCCCACTGCTCTTGAACCGGATGGCCCCTCAGGTAGTCGTTCGCCTCGTCAACCGGCATGTCCTCCACCTCCCGGGGGACAGCCATCATCGGAAACAAGTCGCCAGCTGCTCGGAAGAATGTGACGGCATCTCGTCGCGCGGGAAGGTCGTCCACGTACCACATGAAGTAGGTTCGTCGGACGCCGTCACGCGTGACCTCGATCGGTTGCTCTCGGGGCATCTTGAAATCCATGCTTCAGCCCCCAACGGCTCGGTGCTCACCCGCGGTGCGCCGTGCCGCGCTCGCGCGGCACAGGTGCGCCGTCGGCGTGCAGCACCTTGTTGGGCGGCTCGCTTGGTCTGTAGTCGACGGAGCCAAGTTTGTGGTTTCCTCGCGGTCTGTGGTCTACCTCAAGGTGTGAGTTGGGCGGCATTGTGAGTCACAAGCAAAATCTCCGAGCATGGAAAGCACCTGAGCTTCATTCTTCCTGACGGCCTTATATAGATCCGCATCTTCGTCTTCTCAGTATCGGATGCTCCTGCGGTCTTATTGCGATGTTATGGTATATTGACGCTGTGCATCCAACCAGTGCGCTCACTTCCCTTTACCCGTACTCGGTACCAGCATTCCTGATCGCTCCCTCGGCCGGCACTCATCACGGTGACGAACGTTCCGCGTGACACGTCGTCGATCTGCGTGGAAGTTATGGCAGGTGCGGAGCGCAAGGCGCCGCTGGTGTGTCCAGCTGGAGGATCGACCCTGCGCGTCTCGGGGATTGGTGCCCGGCAACCGCCCTCGTCCGGCGATCCGAGCGCACTTGAGAGGATCACGCCAACGAGCATCAAGAGGGCAGCGCCTGCGAGCAGTACCCCCAAAAGAGCTTTGGACGATAGGGCAACGCTTCCAGCGGCGGATCGGAGCACGGTGCCCATTGGGCGTGGCGAGTCTGTGGGGTTGTATGCTGGTGGACTGGGTAGCGGCGCCCCCGTGCTCCAGCCAGAGCCGCTTGCCCGAGATTGATTATGCTGTGGATAGGCGCTGGAGCGAGCCCCGGTGCTGACTGGCCCATATGGGTATTGCGGGGGCTGGAAGGTGCTCGCCGCTGTGAGGCCAGGTATTGGTGTGGCGATAGGACGAGGACCGACGACGGACTGAGCGGGGATCGCACCGGCGCGCTCCAGCATATGTCGGATAGCGCGGACGATGTCAGTCCAAGCCGCGTCGCTATTGGACCAGTTCGTTACCGCCTCTCCATTCGCAGGCAACATCATCAGGCCCTTGAACGGTGCGGGACTGAGATCCAAAGGCCTGATAATGATGGGAATGACCTTCGCCGTACCCGCAGCGTCGCGATCGAGGGCTCGCTTCAGCTCTGTGCCATAGAGGTACGGCGAAGCCATGAAGTCCGGGCTGACGAGGAGCAGGATGAGCTGTGCACTCTCTAGTTTCTCCGAAATGACGCGGTTATAGTCCCCACCGGGGACGACCTTACGAAAATGCCAGGCGCTGATTAGGTTGAGCTGCGTCAATGGGCTTAAATGGCTCTCGAGTTGCCGACACAAAACGTCGTCAGCTGCGGCATACGAGATGAAGACATCGACCGGTGCACCCATGATCTATGGCCCCTGCCGCAAGAGTATCCCCCTCGGCGCAATGAGAAAATAGGAATGGATCGTGAGGCTGGTTCCTCTACGCCCGCCACACGCCCAGAGCCCCGTCTTGCTCGGCACAGCACGCTCGGGCTGCTCGCGACTTGCGGGTTCGGTCACGGCGTTCCGTCCGCCCAACATCTCAAGGGAGCCGCCAATCCCATCTCCACTCTCCTAACCTCATAACCCGCCTGCTTAGCCCGCCGCCGTCTAACTCCCCCTGCGGTCTAACCCCCGACGGTACGCCTACTAGACAGTTGGTGTCGAGTTGCATCTGGCCCGCGCCCAGTTGCCGGCCTCCACGCAGTTCCGGCCCGACTCATCCTGAGCTGTCCCACATGACCCGACGCTCCTTAGAGGCATCTCGGAGGGCACGCAGAAGCACCCACGCGCTGGCCCCTCAGCAGCGCTGCCTCGCGCGCCTCGGCCGACCAGACCGGCCATCGCGATTCGTAGAGATCGCGCCTATTCGCCGCCGTCACCGCCCGCGCCCCATCCCGCTGCGACGACACCCTCCGGGCGCTCCACGCACGCCGGCATGGTGGCTCGGCGCCCTCTCGCCCTCTCTCGATCCAGGGCAGCGGGTACTCCCGACCCCCATCGCCCTCTCTGCATTGAGGCCAGGGGGTGGTCCCGACCACCCCCTGTGCCACGCTCACCCCAAAATCGCCGCGTTTCCCAGCCTCCTGGCACAACGCCCAGCGCCCACGCCGGCCTCGGACCCACCCACGGCCTCACTTCAGAGCGCTTCCGGGTGGTCCGGACCACCCCCGTGCCTCAATGCATTGAGGTTGTGCCAGGTCCGGACCACCCCCCCGTGGCACAACTTCTACGGCTGGGCGCCGCCGGGAGCCTTGGGGTCGGCTCCTCCTGCCTGCGTGCCGCCGGCCTGCGGGTTGGGTGCTTGCGTCGCTGCGGCCTGCGTGCTCGTCGTGGGCCCGATGTTCCAGGTCGCGAGGGGCGCGAGGAGCGCGTCGGCGAGCGCCTGCGTGTCGGGCTCGTCGTCATCCACGGAGCCCATCACCTTGGCGACGTACTTGCGCAGGACGGTGGTGAAGTCGGCCATGGCGACGCGCAGGTTTGGGGGCGTGGCTGCGGTCTCGGACGGCACCTGGGTCATGCCGAGCGCCTTGCCGTAGGCCGCGTGCGCGGAGATCAGGGTGTCGAGGAAGAGCTGACCGCCGAGCTTCGCAATGCGCTTGTCGAGATCCTGCGCTTTGATGCGCTGGAGACGAGCTTCGCTCTCGGCCCACTCGAGCTCGAACACGAGCTGGGTGAACTTGAGCCCGTCGGGGAAGAGCGCTGATTTGAGCGCCGCCGCCTCCGCGGCCGCCGGCACGTCCGGCAGCTTGCTGAACGCCGTGAGAAAATCGTTGAGCGCGCTCCAGCACGCGTCGAGCCGGCGGTCGCACGCGATGGCATCCGACGCTGTTTCGGAAGAACGCGCCAGCGGGACTTGATCGCGAACCGCATCCTTTAGGCCGGTGTGACTCTGGGTGAGCGCGCCGAGAACCTTGGCAATGCCCTTGTTCAAATCCTTCTTGTGCGGCTTGGCCGCGGTGAGCAACCGCTCGCCGAGCGCCATCCCGCCGGGAGCCGTCAGACGAGGCAACTGGATCACATCTGCTGCTGAATACGTAGCCATGGGCGGAAAGATAGTGCGCGTAAAAGCATGTACCAGGAGAACGTCATCATGCTTTGCTCGAACGTCACACCACTTCTCCGACTCTCCTACAGCGGAACGAGGGGCGCTCGCAGCGAACGACTTCCAAGGAGGTACGACGACCGCGAGAAGCACGAGCCGGTTGGCGTGAAGCCCGCGCGCCGTCCTTGGGAGTGGAGATCGACACCCGGTTATCGTCCGTGGTTGCTTCCGCGCGGATCGCGCCCACCCCACGGCGTCATCGTCATCGTCGGTGGGCATGCGGCGCTCTCGGATCACCGGCGGCCGGGGGCCGTGAAATGGCATCGGCCCACGCACGAGCGCTTCACGGAGCATGGCTTTCGTGAGTGGCACCGTGTCGTCTCCTCGTCGAGAGGGCCGACAACGATGCGGCTTGTCGGCGATACCCATCCGCGTGTTCGTTTCCCAGCGCTTGCCAGCGTTGCTGCTCCGAGGGATTCGCGCTGAAGTGCTGCGCGAACGCTCCGTCGAGGGACTTCCGCGCGGTGGCGTCTGCGGTGGGAGAGACAGGTCGTTGGCGCTGAACCAGGCTCGCGTTGCTTGGCGGGTTGAAGAGCTCCGGCGGCGGAGTCCCCTCGACAAACGGCGGAATGGCGCGCTGGACCGCCGCACGGTGGATGGGACTCGTTGGGTCGGCAATGGACTTCCTGTCGACTTGGGGGCAGGAGAGGGGGCGAGAGGCCGCGCAAAGAGCGGCTCCATGGGCTCAGGTGAGAGCGAGTCGGGCGCGCTTCGGCGCAGGCGGAGGGCGAGAGGGCGCGGTCGGCGCGAGGATCGAGCGCGTGGCGCCAAGTGGCGCGATCGGATGGCACGTTGGCGCGTTTGGCATGCGCGAGCGCCGGCTCGCGGTCGTAGGTTGCCGGTGTCCCGTTCACCGAGCCCGCTCGCGTTTCCCACCCGAGGAGAGGTCCATGTCCCACGAAGAGCACAGCAAGAAGGTCGCCCTCATCACCGGAGCGTCCTCCGGCATCGGCAAGGAAGTCGCTCGTCTGCACGCCTCGCGTGGTGGGGACCTCGTCCTCGTGGCGCGGAGCGCGGACAAGCTCGCGGAGATCGCCGCCGAGCTTCAGGGCTCGCACGGTGTCCGCGTGACGGTCGTCGCGAAGGACCTCGTTCAGCCGAACGCGCCAGAGGAGGTGTACGACGCCGTGAAGGCCGCGGGGATCGAGGTGGACTACCTCGTCAACAACGCCGGCTTTGGTGGCCAGGGGGCGTTCCACGAGCGGCGCTGGGCCGACGATCTCTCGATGATCCAGCTCAACGTCGTGGCGCTCAGCGCGCTCACGCGCCTCTTCCTGCCAGACTTCGTGGCGCGAGGGAGCGGACGCATCCTCAACGTCTCCTCGACCGCCTCCCTCATGGCCGGCCCGCTTCAAGCCGTTTACTATGCGACGAAGGCCTACGTGACCTCGTTCAGCAACGCGATCGCCGAGGAGCTCCGCGGCACCGGGGTCACGGTCACCGCGCTCCTCCCCGGCGCAACCGAGACCGAGTTCGCGCGCGCCGCCGAGATGGACAAGACCCCTCTCTTCGCGAACAACAAGCTCGCGTCCGCGGCCACGGTCGCCCGTGCAGGCTATGAGGGGATGCTCGCGGGAAAGCTCGATGTGATCGCAGGGGTGACGCTCGGACAGCGCGTCCTGCTGTCCGCTGTCCCGTTCACGCCGAAGAGGGTGCTCCTCCGGCAGATCCACGTGATGCAGAAGCGGTGAACGCGTCGTGCGCGGGCCCGCCGCGTCGCACGAGGTTGCACATGACCCAGCATGCCTACGCGCTCGACATCACCTGGCCGGCCCTGCTCAAGGGCGTCGGCGTTCGGCTGGCCAACGTCCTCCGCCGCGCCGAGCTGCCCGACGATCTGTTCGCGCGCCCGTTCGCGCGCCTCGAGACGGCCGCGTACTTCCGCTTCTGGGAGGCGATCGAGGCGGAGGCGGGCGACGGGGCCTTCCCTCTTCGCATCTACGACTCCCTGCGCAGCGAGTCGTTCTCGCCACCGCTCTTCGCGGCGCTGTGCAGCCCGAACCTCCTCACTGCGCTCTCGCGGCTATCCAGGTACAAACCCCTCGTCGGCCCGCTGCGGCTCGACGTCGTGGACGCGCGCGACGAGGTCGTCGTCCACCTTCAGTGGCTCGAGCCGGTGCTGGAGCCCCCGACGACGCTCGCCGCCGCGGAGCTCCTCTTCTTCGTCTCCCTCGCGCGCATGGGTACGCACGAGCACATCCACCCCAAGCGCGTGACGATGAAGACGCAACCGCCGCAGTTGAGAGCGTACGAAGAGTTCGTCGGCGTGCCGATCCGGACGGGGAAAGGACACTCGGTGGCCTTCTCGCGGGCCGACGCCACGACGCCTTTCCTGTCGAGCAATGACGCGATGTGGGCCGTGTTCGAGCCCGAGCTGCGCCGGCGGCTGGCCGAGCTCGATGCGTCCGCCACGACGGCGGAACGGGTGCGCGCGACGCTGCTCGAGGCGCTCCCCGGCGGGAACGTGGCGATGGATGGCGTCGCGCGGCGCCTCGCGTTGAGCAAGCGAACGCTGCAACGGCGCCTCGAAGACGAGGGAACCTCCTATCAAGACGTGCTTCGTGAAACCCGCCTCGAGCTGGCGCGCCACTACCTCGAAAGGACCATGGTCCCCCTGAGTGAGATTTCGTTTCTCCTGGGTTTCGAGGAGACGAACTCCTTCTTCCGGGCCTTCAGCGACTGGACGGGGACGACCCCCGAAACGATCCGGCGCGACGCTCAGGGTATTGATGATCGCCACAACCCGCGGCAATTCGGTGAGCTTCACCGGTGAAGTCTTCCCGCGGTTCGGGTGAGCCTCACTTTCTTCCGCACGTGGGCTCTCGCGCGAAGAGCGGGAACCATCCTGCACGCAACGCGCGATGGCGATGGAAAGTGGCCCGCTTCCATCACCTCGAGGCGGCTCAAGCACCTCCGACGCGCCCACCCGTCTTTGCAATGCCCGCAAAGATCCGAGCCATTTCGACGTAATGGGCCATCTTCTCGCTGTAGCGCGCCCAGTCGGCCGCGCGGTCGCTCGGACGGCGACCGCCGTCACCAGGCTCGTCTCGGAGGCCCATATCGACGAGCGCCTGGGCGATCGCGCGCATCGCCGCGGGATCCACCTCGTGCGCTCCATAGCCTGACGTCAGGAAGTGCTCGACAGGGGTCCTCCCTCCCCAAGAGCCATCCCTCTCGTTGACATCACATCCGAGCCAACCGAGGACGCGCAATTGGCCAGGACGGCGCGATAGCTCCTCGGGCGAACGGTAGTTGAGCGAATCGAGCGCCTTGTCGAGCGGGCGGCGATCGCCGTCCCGTTCCAGCATCTTCGACGAAACGCCGCGCTCGATGAAGAAGCGCGCATGGTGCTCGTTCACGGGGATCTCAGCGGCAGCCAGATCCACCAGCGTGTCACCCGCGAGGCCCCTCGAGCTCGGGTCGGCGCCGCGCTCCACGAGGAGCTTCAGGATCTCGAAATGGTCAGCGTCGACAATTTGATCCGCGAAGGGGCCCACACGCTTCTCTTCGCAGAACGCCGCGAACAGAGGAGAATTGGAGAGATCTTTCTGCGCATCGACGTCAGCGCCCAGCGCGACGAGCGCGCGCACCAGCGAGAGATTCCGCGAGGCGACCGCATAATGCAGCGGCGTATTGCCGTCTGCGTCCTCCGCGCCGAGGCTCGCGCCCGCGGCGAGCGCCTCCTTCACCTTCGCGAGATCGCCCGCTCGGCAGGCAGAGAACAGCTTCTCTTCGGCCTCGGTAGGCGCTTTCACCTTTGACAGCTCGAGGACACACGCGGCCTCGCCTTCGTAGGGCGCGTCTCCATAGACAGCGAGCACCAGGCGCGAACGAGGAAACTTCCGCTTCACGGGGGCGAGAGCGAAGTTCGTGGCGGCCTCACCGTCGCTCTTCGGGACGCTGAACGGGCCCTCTTTCAGCCATTTCGCGAGGTCCTCGGTCCAGCGGTTCATTGGCCCTGGCTCATCGGCGTCGGCGCCCAGCTCCACGTATGACGTCTGGATGGCTTGCCAGAGAACGCGCAATGCGTCGTCGAGATTCGTGGCCTCGCCGACGACGCGGAGCGCGAAGCGCTCCGGCTCGAGCACCAGCGGGTGATCGTCCGGCGGCGGCTCGCGCATGGCGTCCACGTTGAAGCCATGCATCACGACGTAGCGCTTCCCCCGAAATTCGGCCGGCAGCTCACGCTCTTCGATGTCCGCGAGCAGCTTGACCGCATCGTCGATCGGGAGAGGCAGCATGGCGACGGCGATGATGGAGCATGTCACCCGTGCTCACAAGAGACGATATCAAGCTCGTGCGCCAGCCCGTCGCGTGGGCCCGTCGTGCCGAGCGCCGCGCCGTACCCACGCGATGCGCGCTCCCTTCGAAAAGCTGGATCAAATCGATCGCTTCCACGAGAGGAGCGACAGCCTTCCGCATCCGTGCACCATCTCGCGTCGATGGCCGACAAGCACGCGTGTCCCTGGCGCTGCGCCGCATCACTTCGTCCAGCCCATTCATGCTACGCATCACGCCCCCTCGACTCTGTACGGCGATCCATTCCCATTCTTCGCAAGCAACCTGCTTTGGGCTGCCTCGATGATGGCTTTTACGAACCGAGGATGGGTCCGTCGCAAGGACCTCCACGGTCAGCTCGAACAGCGCGCTCATCTCTTTGCGCAGCTCGTAGCGACGAATCTCGACCTCGCCGACATCGGCGGGATCGAAGGTGATGGTGCCAAGGGTTCCAAGCCCAAACCATTCTCGAAGAAGCGATGCCCCCGCGTCGCCGCCGCGAGATGTGCGCCGCGCCCGAGGAACACCGGCCTGCCCAAATTTAAGCAAATCGTAAGCGCTCGCTAATCGGAGGTGCCCGTAAGTCATCTCCGAGGGTTTGTCCCGTGTGCGGAGGAGACGACCCCAGCGCAGACCGGACGCGCGTTGGATACGCGGCTCTTGGAGAGCCCCGGTCGCGCGACATGTCGGAGCTACGAGTGAGTGAAGGAGAGGGAATGAACCTCGGCAGGCGTATCCGTTGGATTTGGGTTTACGGGGTCGCGACCCTGCTCTTGGGGGCGGGGGGCTGTGGCAGCAGTGGGCAGTCGACCACGGGCATCGGGGGGACACCTCGTCGTCGGGCACGGGCGGCAAGGGCGGCACGGGCGGCACGATCGGGACGGGCGGCAGCACGTCGTCGAGCAGCGGGACCGGCGGGGCCCCCGGCTGTCCCTCGGGGCAGACGAGCTGCTCGGACACGTGCGTGAACACGAGCTACGACCCGCAGCATTGCGGCGAGTGTGGCAAGGCGTGCGCCGCCGGCGAGTACTGCGCGATGGGCTCGTGTCAGAGCAACTGCGGGCAGCTCACCGCCTGCTCCGGCATGTGCGTCGACACCAGCAACGACCCGCAGCATTGCGGCGAGTGCGGCAAGGCGTGCGCTGCCGGCGAGTACTGCGCGATGGGCTCGTGTCAGAGCAACTGTGGGCAGCTCACCGCGTGCTCCGGCATGTGCGTCGACACCAACAACGACCCGAAGAATTGCGGCGAGTGCGGCAAGGCGTGCGCCGCCGGCGAGTACTGCGCGATGGGCTCGTGTCAGAGCAACTGCGGGCAGCTCACCGCCTGCTCCGGCATGTGCGTCGACACCGACAACGACCCGAAGAACTGCGGCGCGTGTGGCAAGGCGTGCGCCGCCGGCCAGTCCTGCGGCGGGGGCAACTGCCTGTCGGCGCCGTGCGGCCCGGGGCAGACCACCTGCGGGAGCGGCCTCGCCCAGCACTGCGCCAAGATCGCCACCGACCCCCAGAACTGCGGGGGCTGCGGCTTCGTTTGTCCGACGGGCAAGGTGTGCTCGGCCGGCCAGTGCGGCCTCCACTGCACCGGCAAGACGTCCACGCTCTGCGGCGGCGGCTGCGTCGACATCCTCTCCGACAACGAGAATTGCGGCGCGTGCGGCAACGCTTGCCCCGCCGGTCAGGTGTGCTCCGGCGGCACCTGCGCGGCGACCTGCGCGAGCAACTACACCACCTGTGGCGCGGGCAGCGACGCCCACTGCGCCAACGTCTACGACGACCCGCAGAACTGCGGCGCCTGCGGCAGCGTCTGCCCGGCGGGCCAGCTCTGCGCCGGCGGCACCTGCGCGTCGTTCTGCAGCGGCGCGCTGGACACCGCGTGCAACGGGCTCTGCGTCAACCCGCACGCGGACAACCAGAACTGCGGCGCCTGCGGCAACGTGTGCCCGAGCGGGCAGGTGTGCTCCGGGGGCGCGTGCGCCGCGTCCTGCGCGACCGGGTACGCGAGCTGCGGCACGGGGGCGAGCGCCTACTGCGCCGGCCTCTCCGACGATCCGCTGAACTGCGGGAGCTGCGGCCACGCCTGCCCGGTGGGCCAGGGCTGCTCGCAGGGCGTGTGCGCGGCGGCGTGCACCGGCATCAACGGCACCCTCTGCGGCGGCCTCTGCACCAACCTCACGACCGACCCGCAGAACTGCGGGAGCTGCGGCTACGCGTGCGCGGCCGGCCAGGTCTGCTCCGGCGGCGGCTGCACCGCGACCTGCGCGGGGGGCCAGCTCACCTGCACCGTCGGCGCGACCAAGCTCTGCACCGACGGAAGCATCGATCCGAACAACTGCGGCGGGTGCGGCAAGGCGTGCCCGGCCGGGCAGGTCTGCTCCAACGGCGCGTGCGCCGCGGTCTGCGCGACCGCGTACGCCACCTGCGGCACCGGCGCGACGACGTACTGCACCAACATCGCCGGCGACCCGAACAACTGCGGCGCCTGCGGCAACGCCTGCAAGCCCCCGGTGCAAGGCAGCGCGACCAGCTGCAACAACGGCGCGTGCGGCTACACGTGCCTCCCCGGCTACGCCCCGGTCAACAACAACAACCAGTGCTTGGTCCTCACCGGGATCAGCGCGGGCCGCTACCACACCTGCGGCGTCACCGCCGCGGGCGGCGTGATGTGCTGGGGCTACAACGGCAACGGTCAGCTCGGCAACGGCACCACGAACAGCAGCAACGTTCCGGTGACCGTCCTCGGCCTCGCCGGCACGGTGACCAAGGTCGCGGTCGGGGCCCAGACCTCCTGCGCGCTCCTCACGAACGGCAGCGTCCAGTGCTGGGGCCAGGGCACCCACGGCGAGCTCGGCAACGGCGCCAACGCGAACAGCATCACCCCGGTCAGCGTGACGAACCTCGGCAACGCGGTCGACGTCCAGTCCGGCGGCAACAACTTCTCGTGCGCGCTGACGCAGGCGGGCGCCGTGGTGTGCTGGGGCGTCAACGACCACGGCCAGCTCGGGAACGGCACCATGGCGAACAGCGCGCTCCCGGTGCCGGTCTCGAACCTCGGCACCGGGGGCACGGCGATCGCCGTCGGCAAGGACGATGGATCCGTCGGGGGCCAGCACGTCTGCGCCATCACGATGGGGAAGGCGTACTGCTGGGGCTACGGCACCAACGGTCAGCTCGGCACCAACGTCGCGGCGGACAGCTCGGTGCCCGTCCCCGTGCTCGGCCTGAGCAACGGCAGCCCCAACGTGGTCGCCCTCGCGGCCGGCGCCTACCACACCTGCGCCATCACGGACGCGGGCGCGGTGAGCTGCTGGGGCTACAACGCTTACGGTCAGCTCGGCGACGGCACCACGACGGGCTCGCTCGTCCCCATGGGCGTCTCGACCCTGAACGGCGGCGTGAAGGCCATCGCGGCCGGCAGCTACCACACGTGCGTATTCACCCAGACGAAGTCGCTGCTCTGCTGGGGCCGCAACGACTACGGACAGCTCGGCAACGGGACCACCGACCAGAAGACGGCGCCGACGCTGATCTCGCCCCCCGCGGGCCAGACGTTCCCGAACGTCGTCTCGATGGGGACCTACAACACCTTCGGGGCCACGGCCTCGGGCGCGCTCTACGCCTGGGGGATTAACGCCAACGGCCAGCTCGGCGACGGCACGACGACGAACCGTTCGCTCCCGACGCCGATCAAGTAGGCGGCAGGCTGGCGGCGTGCGGCCCTCTCGGGGCCGCGCGCCACCCGCTTCACGAGCCCGCGAGAGGCTCGCCCCACGTGGTGCAGGTCGACGGCGACGGCGGCCATGCTCGATCCGCTCGCCACGGGCCTGCAGCGCGCCCACGACCTCGGCATCGTCCACCGCGATCCGAAGCCGGGGAACGTCTCCCCCGCCGAACAGGACTGACGGCGCGCGTGCGTTGGGGGCATCCTGCCGGAGATGCCCCGAAGTCCCGTCCCCCTCACCAGTTTTCTTGGACGCGAAGGGGATCTGACACGCCTCTCGGGGCTGCTCGACGCCGGGGCCCGGCTGGTGACGATCTTCGGCCCGGGCGGGGTTGGGAAGACCCGCCTCCTCGGGCGGCTGGGCCAGACGCGCTCCCCGGATCACGAGCATTTCTTCGACCTCACCTTGGCGCGCGGGATCGACGACGCGTGCAGCATCGTCCGCCGGGAGCTGCCCCGGCCCACGGACGCCGATCTGCCCAGCGCCGTCGAGGCCGTCGGCGTCGAGCTCTCCCGCCTCGGGCCCGCGCTGTTCCTGCTCGACAACTGCGAGCAGATCGCCGCCGAGCTCGGCCCGGCCGTCGCCCGCTGGTGTGAGCTCGCGCCCTCGGCGCAGTTCGTCGTCACGTCGCGCGAGCTCCTCCGGGTGCCGGGGGAGCACGCTTACGAGCTCGCCCCGCTCGGGCTGCCGCGCACCCCGAACGACATCACCGAGGCCGAGGCGGCGCGGCTCTTCGTCGAGCGCGCCCGGCTCGTGCGTCACGGGTACACGCCGTCGCCCACGGAAGCGCCGTTCATCGCGGCCATCGTCCGCCGCCTCGACGGGCTGCCGCTGGCCATCGAGCTGGCCGCAGCGCGCATGGGCGTGCTGAGCGCCCAGGCGGTGCTGGAGCGCCTCGAGAAGCGCCTCGACCTCGGGGCGGGGTCGCGGTCCCCATCGGCGCGCCAGGCGACGCTGCGGGCCACCATCGACTGGTCCTGGGGCCTGCTCACGCCCTGGGAGCGCGAGGCGATGGCCCAGTGCGCCGTGTTCCGCGGCGGGTTCTCGCTGCGCGCCGCGGAGCACGTCCTCGACCTCTCGCGCCATCCCGCAGCGCCGGCGCCCATCGACGTCGTGGAGGCGCTCCGGGACAAATCCCTCCTGCGCGTCCTCGTCGGCCCGCGTCCTCCCCACGAGCTTCGCTTCGACATGTACGAGACCATCCACGAGTACGCGCGCGAGCAGCTCGAGGCGAGCGGCGAGGCCAAGGCGGCGTACGCGCGGCACGCGGCCTTCTTCGCGGGCCTCGGTGAGGCCTGGCTCGACCACGGGATGCGTCGCCACGAAAAGGACCAGCTCGCGACGCTCGGCGCCGAGATCGAGAACCTGCTCGCCGTCCGCGAGCGCGCGCTCGCGGCCTCCCCCGCCCGCCTCCGGGAGGCGCTCACCACCACGCTCGCTGCGGAGGCGCCGCTGGAAACCCGGGGGATCGGCGCGCGGCGCGGGCCCTCGTCGCCGGCGTGCTCGCCGCCGCGGGCGATGGGGACGCCGAGCCTGCCCTCGTCTCGCTGGCCCTCTCCGCCCGCTGCCGCATCCAGCAGTGGTCGGGCCCCGAAGAGGCGCTCGCCGACCTCCGGCGGGCGCTTGCGCTCGCGCAGGCGGCAGGGGCCCCGCTCGCCGAGGGACGCGCGCTCCTCATGTCCGGCATGTTCGCCGTCTGGGCGTGGAAGGAGGAGGCGCGGGAGCAGCTCACCCGGGCCCTCGCGCTCCATCGCACGACGGGAGACGCCATCTCCGAAATGTGCGCGCTCCGCTACCTCGGGGTGGTGGCCGGCAAAAGCGGCCGTCACGACGAGGCGGCCGCGCACCTCGCGGCGGCGATCGCCCGGGGCCGCGAGGTGGGGGAAGACGAGCAGACGGCCTTCTGCCTGGGCCAGCTCGGGACCCTCACCCTCGACGCCGGGCAGATGGAAGCAGCGATCGCCCGGCTGGACGAGGGGATCGCGCTCCTCCGGTCCCTGGGCGCGCCCCCGTACTTCCTCTGCCAATCGGGGTTCGCGCTGCAGGAGCTCCAGCGCTTCGAGGAGGCGGCGCGGCGCTACGACGAGGCGATCGACGTCGCCCGGAGCCACGGGCGCCGCATGTCGCTGGTCGTCGCGCTCGCCTACGAGGCATCGCTCTTTCGTGAGCGCGGCGAGCTGGAGGAGGCGCTCCGCCGGCACCGGGACGCGCTTTCGAGCATGGAAGGCGTCGTCTCGCCGGAGACCTCGGGCTTCATCCACGCGTCGCTCGGCGCGCTGCTCGCCGATCTCGGGCGCATCGAGGACGCGGAGACCGAGCTCGCTGCTGCTCGCCAAAAGCTCGCCACGCACGGCGACGATTGGCGCGCCTTCGCCGAGGTCTCCCACGGCCACCTCGACCTCGCGCTCGCCGCTGCGCGCGAGGCCGTGGGAGACACGGGCGAGGCCGCGGTCCTCCGCGCTCGAGCCGCCGCACGCCTCGCCGCCGACGCCCCCACGGGCAAGCAGCTCCGCTTCGCCCGCCGGCTCCTCGCGCGCGCCCTCGCCCGGTCGACGCCGCCCCCGGACGAGGAGGCGCTGGTGGTGGGCCCCGAGGCGCGGTGGTTCCGCTGCGGATCCGGGCCGGCGGTGGACCTCGGCCGGCGGCACGCCGTCCGCTTGGTGCTCTGGGCGCTGGTTCGGCAGCACCTCGACCGCCCGGGGAAAGCGCTCTCGCAGGACGCGCTGGTGCGCGTGGGCTGGCCCGGCGAGCAGATGGGCCGTCGCGCCGCCTTGAACCGGCTCAACGTGACCTTGTCGGCGCTGCGGAAGCTCGGGCTCCGCGACCGCATCGACAACCAGTGGAACGGCTACCAGCTCGCGCGGCGGCTGCGCGTGGTGCTCGCCGACGAGCCGACGCCATCGTGAGCGATACGGGGGCAGTCCTCGGAACGAGCTCCGCGGCAAGTCGCCGCTGCGTGGGTAGGCGCAGCAGAGCGGCGGCAGAGAGCCCACGAGCGAGACCGCGCGGAGGGCGTCTGTCGGGCAGGTAGCTCGGATGGAACACGACCACCTGCGCCATCGCTCGTGACGCTCGACGTTGTCGCCGAGCTGCACGCAGGCAGGACCGGGCAACAACCAAGCAGGATCGGGGGCACCCGCGCCGAGCCGATGGCGCGCGCGCCGTGGCCGCTGCGGGCATGCGGCGGCGTCGAAGTGGCATATCTGGACGCTCGTCTCCGACGTGGGCGTCTATGACGAGATCCGTTGGCGGAGGCGTCAGCCGCTCACGCGAGACGCCGCCAGCACGACCTCACTTCACGTCGACGGTGAAGGAGACCTTTTCGGTCTGGGGGTTGCAGTCAGTATCCCTGCATACGGCGAAGCGGAGCTCGCCGGTGAACGATTTCTTCCCTGCCGACTCCGGCGTGAACACGACCTGGAATTCAAGCTCGCTTTTATCGAGCTTCACGGCTTCCTTCGCTGTTTGTTTCGCCTTCGCGAGCTGCACGCCATCAGGCGCGGAGATCGTGAGAGTGGTCGGGTAATCCGCATTCATGTGATAGTCCCCCTGCGGCTTCACGATGATCGATGCCGCCGCCTTGGTCCCTACCTTCGCCGAAGGAGGGCCCTTGATGACAGTGCTGTACTTCGCGTCCGCGAGCGCGGTCCCGGTCATGGCAACGAGGAAGAGGGCAGCGATGGAGAGAGGCTTCTTCATGCGACGCCCAATAGCATGAGGCGCGCCAATCTTCATCGCGTGCGTATTGGCTGTTGGAACGATGGCTCAGCCGCACCGACGGCTGAGCTGATGGGTGCAGGCTTCACCGACGCGGCCTCCACCCCGCATGTGACACCTCGCCGCGCAGCCGGGCATCGCGGCCGCTGCTGTGGCGCAGAGAAGGGGTTGTGTTGGTGTCGCACCCCCATGGGGGCGACACGTCATGGAGTCCGGGGTGAACGAGAGCGCTTGAGGCTATTCGAGCTTCAGGCTGTCCAGCAACGCGGCCACCGCGGCGTCCTGGCCAACCCGGCCATCGAGGTAGGGTTGCCACGCGCGCTTCAAGGCTGCCTCGAAGTCGGTCCAGCCACGCGCCCAGACGCCGGTTCTGGTGGCATGGGGCACGTAGCTCGGGCCAAGGCGGCGCCCGACGATGTCGCCGGTGGTGTAGAAGACGACCGCGTGCCAGAGATCGCGCGGGGCCTTCTTTCCACGCTTGGCCGCCTCGGCGTCGAGCTTCTTCTCGATGGGATCGATCAGCGCGTGAGAGGCCTCGTGGAACAGCATCTCCAGGGCGGCGTCTCCGTCGGGGCCCCCCATACCTCAAACCACCCTCGCCTTCTTGAAGGTCGAGCCGCTCGGGCCTGACGTTGGCTTTCTCGGTCACGTTCTGAGCGCTGGGCCACGCGGGCGCGTGCTCGCTCAGGTGCCCGTGAGGACGTGCCAAAGGCACCACACCGAGGTGGTCAGGATGAGGGCGTCGAAGTTCTCCCAGCCACCGTACTTGGGGCGGAGGGCATCCTCGACGTCGAAGAACACGTCCGAGAGCTCGTCCTGTGCGCGCAGGAAGGTCGTCTTTTCGGCGAGGTTCGTCATGCCGCGCGCCGTCATCGAGGCGCGGAACGCGCCCTCGAGATCGGCGAGGAAGTCGTGGTACCGAACGACATCGGCCTTGGTGCCGATGGGCCCGTGGGCCGGCACGAGCGTGTCGAAGTCGAGCGCGAGCATCATCTCGGTGGCGCGCCGGACTCCGGCAAACGACATGTCCGGCACGCCCGGTGGGGGAAGCTGATGGAGCCAGATGATGTCGACCTCGAAGAGGACCCGCTCCTTCGGCAAGTAAGCCATGAGCAGCCCGTCGGTGTGGCTGTAGGGCAGGTGCATGAGGCGGATCGTCGTGCCTCCGAGCGAGAGATCGCGCACCTCGTCCGCGAACACCTCGGTCGGCCGGGCGACCTCGGGCAGCCCGCGCGCCGTGAGCTCGCGGACCGCGTTGGCGTGCGCGAGGATCGCCGGGTGGCCGGGCAGGGCGCTCGCGCCGGAAGCGTGATCGCGGTGGAAGTGGCTGTAGACGACGATCTTGATCTCCGGGTTCGGCGCGACCTTCGCGATCTCGGCCGAAAGCCCGCGCGCCGCGTCCTCGTTGAGCGGATCGAAGACGACGACACCCTCCGGCGTGGTGACGAACATCGTCCGGTATCCGAGCCATCGGTAGCTGTAGACCGACGGCGCGACGCGGGTGAGATCGGCCCCCGGAGGTTGGATGAAGGCGCCCCGGAGCTGACCACGGATGGCCGTGCGCTTGATGGCCGTGCAGCCCGAGAAGAGGAGGGTGACGAGCAGGAGCGCGGCGCCCGCGATCGGGAGCAGCGTCGACGCGGCGAGGCGACGAGGGAGCCTTTTCATGCACCGAACGTGGGCCCGCTCCCACGGCCTCTCAATGACGTCACGAGGTAAGTGCCTCCCACGGCGCGAGCAGAGGTGGGCGCGCGGGTGACGAACGCGGCCATGACCTCCCGAGGTAAAGGCCGCTCGACGCCGGCATGGTAAGGCAAGCGCGATGGCCCGCGCCGAGAGCCTCCTGTTCCCCGCGCTGCTCCGCCACTGGCGCACCAACCGTGGCTACAGCCAGCTCGATCTGGCCTTCGCCGCCGAGGTCTCGGCGCGTCACGTGAGCTTCCTCGAGACCGGCCGCGCGCAGCCGAGCCGCGAGATGGTGCTGCGGCTCGCCTCGACGCTCCGCATGCCCCTCCGGGATCAGAACGAGGCACTGCGCGCCGCGGGGTTCGCCGAGGCGTTCCCCGAGCCCGGCATCGACGGTGGCCTCCCGCCGCCCATCACGCAGGCCATCGAGCGGATGCTCCGGCAGCACGAGCCCATGCCGATGATGGTGCTCGACCGTGCTTACAACGTGCTCCGCCTCAACGCCGGGAGCGCGCGCCTGATGGGCCGCTTCGTGCACGATCCGAGCGCGCTGTCCGAGCGCCCCAACCTGTTTGCGATGCTCTTCGATCCGCGCCTGCTCCGCCCCTACATCGGCGAGTGGCCGCGCATCGCCCGCGCGCACGTCGCGCGCCTGCACCGGGAGACGCTGGCGCAGCCCGGCGCGCGGGATCTCGGGGCGCTGCTGCGCTCGCTCTTCGCGTATCCCGACGTGCCCACGAGCTGGCGCCATCCGGACTTCTCCCTGCCGAGCGAGGCCACGCTCACGCTGCGGCTCGTGCGCGGCGATCTCGACCTGTCGTTCCTGGCCACGGTGACGTCGTTCGACGCGCCCCAGAACGTCACGCTCGAAGAGCTGAAGATCGAGAGCTACTTCCCGCTCGACGACACCACCGCGCACACCTGCGAGCGCCTCGCGCGCGAGGCCGGGGAATGACGTCCGGCCGACGAGCGCGCGAGGCGCGTCTCCCGCCGCTCCCCGGAACGCAGCCCGGCGCGGAGGCTCCGCCCGATAGCCCATTTGAGTGATTGAAGCGTGCTCGGCGCATCGTTGTATTGGGCCGACTGGAGCTGCCCGATGCGCAACAAGAACCAGTCTAACAAGATCGCCAAGCAGCAGAAGACCAAGAAGAAGACGAAGTCGTACGTGATCCCGATCGACAAGGATGGTTGTGCGTATCTCGGCATCCGATCGCTGATGAGCCCTTATAAGAAGGAGAGACAGTGGTGCGGTGGGATGCCGAGCATCATTGGCGGTAACAACGACAAGAGGGACTCTCTCGAGACCATCGTCGTCGAAGCGGAGGAGGAGAGCCATCGCAAGGTCGTCATCAAGAAAGATGCGGAGATCACCGAGGTTCACAAGGACGATGGCAAGTGGGGAGATTTGACCTTCTTCACGACCAAGGACTTCGAATACAAGCCGAATGCCCAAATCCTCGAGGGCGAAATACAGAAGCAGTCATTCGGGGAGAACACGGGACAGGTGATCAAGCTCGACCTGAGCAAGCTTCCCGAGAGCAGGAAGGAGATTCTCGGCGTGTTGAGTGAAGAGATGGTCAAGCAGGGCATCGTGAAGAACGTCAAAGATCTCAACGCCACTTCCATGAGCGAGCTGCTCGATGAGGAGGGGGGCTTCTTCGACGCCCTCAAGAAGGCGGCAACGTGCATGAAGAAAGAGAAGAAGCTCGAGTGATGTCCAGCGGCGTGCCCGAGGTCTTCGGCGAGGACTGGGATGCTGGCCGCTGCGGTGCCTCGGAGAGCTTCACGACGATTGTTCGAGGGCCACTGGAGATGATCCTCACCCGCCTCGTCGAGCGCCTCGGCTGGAAGAGGTGGGGCGCCGCGTGGACATCCGCTGCTTCAACCTCGATCCCAGCATGGCATCGAGCTTGAAGCTCCTGCGACGTACGCCGTGGGCGCGGAAGAAGGTGGAGGACGTGTACCTCGAGTCGTGCGCTTGCTCTTGACGTCGCTCAGCTTCGCGCCGCGAACTGCTCGGCCACGCTCTTCGCGGCGCCGAGGTTGCGCGCGACGCCGCTGGCCATCGGGTTCTCCGCGTCACGCGCGCGCACCTGCCAAGTCCAGCGGCCGTCGCCCTTGGGAGCGACCTCGAGGGTGAACCGGGCGGCCGGCGGCACCACACAGATCCATCGGTCGCCTGCCAACTTGGTCCATTCCATCCGCCCCCTCTACGACGGCTTCCTCTTCGATCCAAGCCTGGAGAGCCGCGCCCGAGGCGCGATCTCGCGGCGTTCCCACCACCCGCTGCCCACCGTCGGCTGTCGCGGGGGAGCGTGCTGTGCAGGGACCTGCATGGTGAAAGGGTCCGTCGCACCGGCGAGGCTCGGATCGTCTGCAATGGGACGACGATGGACGCATTCGACAGAGCGCGAGTCGACCTCCATGCGGTCACCGATCTTCACCAACAGCATCGTCGCCATCGTGCTTCATGCGCCCATCCCCTTGTCAGCGCGCCTCGATCACTGGATAGGGGCGCGCGATGCGTCGCCTCGCAGCTCCTGGATCCATCGCGTGCTCCTTGCTGGTGTCGTCGTGCGGCGGTGCGCCGCCGCCTCCGCCGGCGCCGCCCGCGGTGGTCGCCGCGCCGCCCGCGCCGCCTGCGCCGCCTGCGCCGCCTCCGTTGCTGGTGGTGCCGCGCCCCGAAGCCTCGCCGCGGTACGCGCCGCCGCCGAAGGCTCCCCGCGTCGCGCGGCTCCGATCCGAGGGCAAACGCCACGCGCTCGAGCGCATCCAGGAGGGGATCGTGGTCCTCTCCGAGGAGCGCGGCGTGATCGGGTTCTTGAAGAGCCCGGTGCCCGGCGCGGAGATTCGATGGGCCGGGTTCGTCGGCGACGACGCCGTCCTGATCGCCACGAAGGACACGCTGCACCGCGCCGACGCGCCGAGCGACGCCGTCGCGGGCAAGCTCACCGCGCTCCCGCCGCTCGATCCCACGGCGACGAAGATCGCCTCCGCCGGCAAGATCGTGGTCGCCGCCGCCCCGGCCGCGGACGGCGTGTTCTTGGTGTCGCGCGACGGCGGCAAGCGCTTCACGGCCGAGAAGCGGCCCGCGCCGGGCCCGATCGAAGACATCGCGGTCCGCACGGATGGCTTCGTCGCCGTCGCGATCGAGCTGCTTCCCCGCGACCACAACAAGAGGCTCGCGGAAGCCGACGTCTGGGTCGGGCGCGGCGCGCGCGGCTTTCAGAAGGGACCGACCGCGGGCTTCGCCACCAACCTGTCGCCCTTCACCCAGCACGGGGACGCGATCACCGTCTACTCGCCGCCGAGCCCCCCCGCACCGGCGAGATCGACGCAGACCCCGGCCAGGTCGCGCGCGCCCTCACCTGGTACCGTCGCGATCCTGTCGGGGGGCGTCACGCTCGGCCTCGACGCCGGGGGCAAGTGGATCCCCGCGCAGTCTCTGATGACGCGCTGGCTCTGGTTCACCTCGGCGGACAACTTCATCGAAGTGAACGCGCCGACCGCGCGGCCCCGCCCCCGACGCCGAACGAGATGGGCGGTGGCGGGGGCGGCCTCGTCGGCGGCTGGGGCTTCCGCGACTGTCACCACGCGACCTGCCTCACCCACCGCGTGTTCGTGGGGGAGCGGCCGCGCGCGCAGGCCTTCCACGACGGCGAGTGCGCGGTGGAGCACGTGCAGGAGCGCACCCAGACGATCATCCCCCTCGACCCCATCGCGGCCCAGGGGCCCGATCGAATCACCGGGCGGACGTGCGACGAGCGACGGCCCCCACGCCGTGGCTCCACCCTGCTCCTCCACGGAAACGAGCCGCGCATCGCGCGCCTGCCGATCTTCTGCGCCCAGGGGCGCATCATCGGGACCGCTCACGCCGCCTTCGCGCAGTGCTCGGCGAGCTACGGTGGGCGTGCCTCGATCCAAAGGGTGTCGCCGGACGGCGCGCTCACGGAGCTCGCCGCCATGGCCGATCCGAGGCTCCTCGGCGCGGAGAGCGCCTCCGACGGGACCACGGTGGTGATGGCCGAGAACGCCGCGTGGCTCTGTAGCCCCGAGCCGGCGGCGTGCGTCCCCGTGGAGCGCAAGGACCTCTTGGCCGCGCGCCCGCTGCCCGGTGGGCGAGCGCTTCTCGCGCTCCGCGGAGCGGGAGACGACGAGCTCCGGCTGGAGCTGTTCGGCGAGACCGGAGCGTCGCCGGTGCTCGTCCAGGCGAGCCGCCACGTGCTGGAGCTCGAGGTGACGGCCGAGGGCCACGTGCGGCTGTGGACCAGCGCGACGGGCAAGTGGTTCGGCACCGACGCGGCGGGCCGCAAGAAGGCCGGGATCGAGGCCTCGCTGGTGCGCGCCGACGGGCAGCTCGTGCCCGAGCCGGCGGCGCAGTAGCGCGAGCCGCTCGCCGGACGCGTCGGCCACCTCGACGCATCCCGCAGAGGCAGCACCGGCCGACGGGCCCGAGGAATCGAGCCCGCGACCGGCGTGGGCCTCGTCGAGCGTGAGCCAGCGCCGGGAGGCAGGTTCTCCTACCTTTGCGCAGGGATGGGTGCGGCGAGAAATCGTGCCAAACCTCCGTGCGGTTGGCTCCCAGCTCCGTGCGGTTGATTGCCAGCTCGGTGCGGTTGGCTCCCAGCTCCGTGCGGTTGATTGCCAGGTCCGTGCGGCGACTTCCGAGGCACGCGAGGTTCCTTCGCTGTTTCGCGCGGTTGCCTCTTGGCTTCCGGCGGTTTGCTGCAAGCTGCGAGGTGTTGGTTCCTCGTTGCACGCGCTCGTGCCACATGTAGGAGATTCCGGCTCGCAGCCCGCTGCGGCTCGTTCCCAGCCGCGTGAGCCCGTGTCCCAGGGTGGGTGTCCATGGTCGCGGGCGATTGCCATCGTCACGAATGCGCGTGCCGACGGGCCCGATACGACGGAGTCCGTGCAATCGCGTGCAATGGCGTGATGACTTGCCGGCGCTACGGTCCGTCTCGGGCAACATGCCCCTTATCGGAGGTTCCCAATGGCAGACATCGATTACGAGACGTTCTCCCGCTTGTTGCTGCGCAGCGCAGAGGTCGCGGCGGAGCCCGGGATGAAGGCGAGCATCGTGCTCGTGTACGAGACGACGCTGAAGGAGGCCGCAGCGCGTTACCTAGCCGCGGACGCGGCCGTTACCAAGGCGGCGTCGGCGTTCGCCAAGGAGAACAAAGAGTCGCTCCAAGCGCTCGACGATCTCGAGCAGCCTTATCGAGAGACACGGAGCGCCGTGGCGGCCATCGTGCCGACCCTCCAATTGCCCGACACGTTGAAGGTGCAGCCGACCGACACCGACAAGCTGAGAGCGATCGAGCAATTGCTCGACGTGCTCGACGATTACGCGGGCCAGGCCTGGGCCGACAAGCTCTTGACCGAGCCGTTTGCGGTCAAGGCTGCGGCGACCATCAAAGAGATCCAGGAGGCGATTCAGGCCAACAAGGGGCTATCGAGCGCACGTGAGGCGCGCGCCGAGGCTTATGGGTTGGCCAACGATCGGTTCTTCCGGTTCAAGCGGTTGGTGCGGGACGCGCTGGGGTCGACGTCGAAGCAGTACAAGCGGATCCACCTGCGGTCGCAGGCGTCGCATGAGGCGCCGGAGAAGGGCGGTGGGGAAGGGGGCGGGGGGCAAGTGGGTGGGTAGTTGCGAGCGTCCTTTGATTGAGGCTCGGTGTTCGATGGCTTGTGGGTGGGTGATCTCCCCTCCGGCCACGGACGTTTGAATGTTGCTGAAGCGGCTTATCTTGCCGGCATCTCGTCGCGTCACGGTTGCACGACCGTGACGCGGCCGGCGTCGACCGCGATCTTGCTGTAACTGGCTTTCCGGACGACCGCCCAACGATCACGGGCTCGGATCGGCTGGTCCGAGAGCCTCCACACGAATCGTTGTACGCGGGAGGGGCTTCGTCGATGCTGGGCGCGATGACACGTCCGCGCGTCGGCTTCCTCGTCTGCTCTCTCCTCGCAGGCCTCGCCGCATGTCGCGCGAGCGCGAGCGCAAATGCGACCGACACGACGGACGCGGGCGCCGGGCCGGCGTCGATCCCGGACGGCACGCTCGGCATCGCGACCGGCACGCCCGTGTGGGTCGAGAGCATGCCGCGAGAGCCGGTCTTGAACGCGCGCGTCGACGTCGGGACGCTCCACAGCGTCGCTCCCGACGAGATCGAGGTCGTCATCGAGTGGCCGTCCGCGCCCGGCAACCTCATGGCCTGGCGGAGCGCGCACCCCGCCGTCGAGCTCCCCGACGGGACGGTCTCGCGTGATCGCGAGCGGATCGTCTGCCGCAACGACGGCCCGCTCTCGTACCGCATCGAGAGCGTCCTCGTCGCGCCGGACGGCCGCGAGCTCACCCGTGACAGCTTCGACCCGGCGATCAAGCGCGCCACAGCCGAGCGGCAGGACGCAGAGTCCGCTGCGGCCGCCCGCGGACAGCGAACGCCGTACGCCAGCAACCCCCGCAGCCTCGCGTGCCTCGCGGCGGCGAGCCGATGCCGGGGCGAGCGGCTCCGCTGGCCGCCACCGCCGAACGAGACACCCCTCGAGCACTCGGAGCGCGCCGATCGGATGCGCGCCGCCTACAACGCGCCGTTCGTCCCACGCTGCAAGCTCTGACGCCGTGCACGGAGGCGCGACGCTGGGCTTGCATGCTGCCGTGCTGGTTGATCGTCAGGGCGGCCTCGAAGCTCGAGCTGTCGCGAGTCTCCATGTTGGTGATCACCCCATCCCGCGCCGGATCGATGAAGCGGAGGATCGACCACGGGTCATGAATGACGACCATTCGGCGATCGCGCCGCTCACTGCGAGGTGAGCACCGCCTCGTCCGCGAAGTCGAAGGCGAGGTTCGGGTTCGAGCCGGCGCCGTGGTCGCCTTGATCGTAGTCGCAGTACGTCCAGCTCACGCCCTGATCGAGGCTGAAGCGGTAGATGTAGCGGTACGTGCCCGCGGCGGGCGCCATGAACGACGCCTGGTACTCGTCGTTGTTGCCGCAGCCCGTGCACATGGTGTTGTACGTGGCGTTGACCCAGGTCCAGCCCGCCTCGTACTCGGGGTTCTTGCCGGCGGGCCCGTAGCCGACCTGAGCGCGCACGCTAGCGTTGGCGCTGCCCGCGCCGGTGGTGCCCGACTCGTACAGCCGGCCGTAGATGGTCGGCGTGCTCATCCCGGCCATCACCGTCACGCTCGACGGGGACTGCGTGTCGCAGTAGTCGGCCTCCAGCGCGGCGCTCGACTCGTTCTGCACGTCGCACTTGCAGGTGCCCACCGGGGAGGCGCTGTTGCGCGGGTTGGGGGCCGGCGCGGTGAAGTCGGCGTTGTTGCTGTCCACGTCCGCGCAGCCGCTCTGGATGCGCGTCGCCGCCGTGGTGGCGGTGAGCACCGCGGTGGAGGTGGCGCCGGTCGAGGATCCCTCCGAGCAGTTCGCCGTGCCGTAGCCCACCAAGTCGACGAGGGACCCACCGCTCGGGCAGGTGCCGGTGAGCGCGGTGGCGCTGCTCACCAGCGCGATCTTGCCGCTCCCGGCGGCCATGGCGATGGATCCGGTGGCGTCGGGCGTAGGCAGGTTGGTGGTGCCTCCGGTGCCCGCGGCCTCCTGCACCAGGTAGTACGCGCCCGGCTGGATGGTGCCCGACAGCGTGGTGACTGCCCAGGTGCCGCTCGTGGCCGACGCGTACTGCACCGACCAGCCCGCGAGCGAGACCGGCGTGGTGCCGCGGTTGTGCAGCTCGATGAAGTCGTTCTTGTACACGGAGCCCGCGTTGCCGCCGCCGCCGAACACCTGGCTCACCACGACCGAGCCGGCGCACAGATCGGGCGTCTGCGTGAGGAAGCCGGAGGGCGAGGTGTACTGCGAGGCCAGCGAAAGCCCCGGCGTGCTCTGCGCCGCGGTGGTGACCCGGATCTGGTAGGTGCGGCGCACCAGGAGGCCCGGCGCCGCGGTGAGCGTGGCCACGGTGTTGCCGCCCGACATCACCGGCATCGCCGACGAGAAGGCGATGCACGAGGCGAAGCCGTCCAGCGAGACCTGGATCGAGCCCGAGCACGCGCCCGCCGTCGTCTGCGCGGTGAGCGTGGCGGGGTTCATGGCCGCCGAGAAGGTCACGGCGATGTCGGCGCCGGCCACGGGCGTGCTGGCGTCCGCGGGGCTGGTGCTCGCCACGGTGGGCGCAGCGACGCAGGTGCCCATGCCGTCGCAGGCGACGCCGCCGTTCTGGGTGCAGGCGGTGAGCGCGGCCAGCGGCGGGTTTCCGGCCACGCCGTTCGTGCACACGTCGCTCGTGCACTGGTTGTTGTCGACGGGGAGATCCGTGTCGTCGGGCGCGTTGGTCACGAGGTTGCCCGCGCCGTCGCAGCGGTTGGACCGGCAGTCGCCCACCGTGGGGTTGGTGACCACCGTGCCCATGGGGGCGTTGCTGACGTCGCACATCCCGGCGTTGCAGGTGTGCGTCTGACAGGCGGTGTCCGTGCCGCAGTCCGCCGCCGTGATGCACTGCACGCAGTGACCGGCGCCGTCGCACAGCTTGCCGCCGCCCTGGTTGCAGGCGGTGCCGGCCATGAGCGCCGGGTTCGAGGGCACGCCGTTCGTGCACACGTCGCCCGTGCACGGGTTGTTGTCGACGGGGACATCCGTGTCGTCGACGGCGCCGGCGTTGATCCCGCCCATCCCGTCGCACCGGTCGGCCTTGCAGTCGCCCATCGTGGGGTTCTGCGCCACCGTGCCGGCCGTGGCGTTGTTCGACATGCAGGCGCCCGCCATGCAGGTGTGCGTCTGGCAGGCCGTGTTGGCGCCGCAGTCCGCCGCCGCGTTGCACTGCACGCACTGACCGGCGCCGTCGCAGAGCTTCCCGCCGCCCTCGGCGCACGTCGTCCCCGTGGGGAGCGCGGGATTCGAGGCCACGCCGCCGGTGCACACGTCGCCCGTGCACTGCTTGTTGTCGACGGGCACGTCGGTGTTGTCGATGGCATTGACGATGTTGCCCATGCCGTCGCACTGGCTCTTGTGGCAGTCGCCCGCCGTCTGCGTGCCCGCGAGCGTGCCGGAGGGCGCGACGCTCACCCCGCACATGTTGCTGCTGCACGTGCGCGTCTTGCAGGTCGTGTCCTGGCCGGGGCAGTCGGAGGCCTGGGTGCAGCCGGTGCAGTGGCCGGCGCCGTCGCAGGTCAGGGTGCCGCCGCAGGACGTGCCCTGCGACACCGCCGGATTCGAGGGCGTCCCGTTGGTGCAGAGATCTTTCGTGCACGGGTTGCCGTCGTCGGGCACGTCGGTGTCGGTGGCCACCATGACCAGGTGGCCCATCCCGTCGCACTGGCTGGTCTGACAGTCGCCGTCCGTCTGATCGACGCCGAGCGTACCGGCCGCGGCGTTCGTGGTCCCGCACACGCCCCCGTTGCAGGTGGCGAGCACGCACTCGTTGGGAGGCAGCGGGCAGTCGTCGGTCGTCGTACAGCCTCCGCCGGTGCCCGTGCTGCTGGTGGTCGCGCCGCCGGAGCCGCCGGTGCCGCCTGCGCCTCCCGTGCTGCTGGTGCTGCTGGTGGTGGAGCTGGTGGTGGTGGAGCTGTTGGTGGACGTGGAGCCGCCCCCACCCGAGCCGCCGGTGCCGGCGCCGCCGCCCCCGCAGGCGGCGCTCGCAAGCGCGAAGGACAGCGACGAGCACAGGAAGAGAGCGCGTGCGTGCATACCCTCCACGGTCGTGCGGAGTGAGGTGCGGCGTCAACCGCCTTGGGGCGTCGACGGTGGGGCGCTCCACAGCGTCGGCCCCGACGAGATCGAGGTCGTCATCGAGTGGCCTCATGAGCTGGCGGAGCGCGCACCCCGCCGTCGATCTCCCCGACGGGACGGTCTCGCGCGATCGCGAGCGGATCGTCTGCCGCAACGACGGCCCGCTCTCGTACCGCATCGAGAGCGTCCTCGTCGCGCCGGACGGCCGCGAGCTCGCCCGTGACAGCTTTGACCCGGCGAGATCAAGCGCGCCACCGCCGAGCGGCAGGACGCAGAGTCCGCTGCGGCCGTCCGCGGACAGCGAACGCCGTACGCCAGTAACCCCCGCAGCCTCGCGTGCCTCGCGGCGGCGAGCCGGTGCCGGGGCGAGCGGCTCCTCTGGCCGCCACCGCCGAACGAGACACCTCTCGAGCACTCGGAGCGCGCCGATCGGATGCGCGCCGCATACAACGCGCCGTTCGTCCCACGCTGCAAGCTCTGACGCCAGCTCGCGGCCGCGCTCGACAGGCCGGCGTGGAGCACGAGGATCGACCGTTCCAGGGAGCATGTCGTATGGTGATCGTCATCCGCCCACCGACTTTCTGCACCCCATCGACTGGGCGCGTGCAGTTCTCCCTCACTTCGTCGACGGGCTCAGGCTCTGATATCACACGGCGCTATGTGATCAGCGTGGTCTTCAAGAACAAGCTGAGCGCCGAGGACGAGGATACGATGGTTCGCACCCTGTCGCTCATGGCCTCGCAGCCAATGAATCTCGACGCCGACAATATCGAGCTCGGAGAGTCCGAGCTCAATTCGGTGTCAGAGCTCGTGACCAGCCTGCTCGACTCTTATATTTCGCGCCACGGCAATGGGGTGGCCTCCGTGACGGTGACGGTCGACCCTACCTGCCCCTGACCAGCTCCGCGCGGTCTCGACCGCGCGAGCTTGCCTTGCTTCCCGTTGCTCCCTCCCTCCGTGAGCCGCGCGCACTTCGCCTGGAGCTACTCCACCGCGGGTGCGAGGCCGCCGCGCCCGGCGCACGCGCCCGGCGCCGCTGCCAACCTGGTAGGGCCTGAACGGGAATCCGACCCGATCGTCGGTCAGCGCTTCTTCTTCGCCCAATGCGCTGTGGTCATCACCAACCTGCGCGGCCATGCGACGTGGATCTACGATGACCTGTACGTCATCCTCGATGTCTTCAGCGTCGGCACGGAGAGCGCGAAGTGGCCCGCCCCATGTTCGCGGGCTCCGCTGCCACATCGACGATCGCGCGCCGACCGCGTGCTGGGCCGCTCACGGCAGGCAGCCGAGCTCACGCACCCGGAGCTCGCTGGGCTGGGTCATGACCGTCTGGTAGAGCACGAAGACGCGGCCGGCGCGCGTGGCGACCGACGGAGAGAAGAACCACGGCTCGTCGGGGGCGTCAGCGAACCACGTGCCGGTGACTCGCCCGTCGTCGCTGAGGGCCATCGCGAACGCGCGCGCGTCGGCGCCTTCGATCGCGTTGCTCACGAGCACGAACCCGCCCCCTTCACGCGCCGCGAGGGCGAGCGTGATCGCGTCGACGGTCAACGCCATGCCCTCGAGCTGCGCCGGCGGCTCGACGAGCGCCCCCGAGGCGCTGAACAGCGCGCGAAAGATCCCGGGCTCGTCGCGGTTGCCACCCAGGGCGATGAACCCGCCGGACGCCGCGGCGGCGATCTCCGTCCGGCCCCAGGAGCCGCCGGCGACCGGCGGATCGATGACGAGGGGCGAACCCAGGCTCTGCCCCTCCTGGTCCAAGAGAGCGAACGCGAGCCGCGTGGCAACGCCGCCGGGGGCGCGCGTCCCCGCGATGAGCGCCGCGGAAGCGCCGTTGACGGCGAGCCGCGCCGTGGCATCGCCGTCGGCGTCCTCGAGGATCGACCGGAAGCCGACGCTCGTGCCGCTCGCGTCGGCGACGTCGAGCACGACCTCGGGCGGAAGCGACGGGCTCGCCGCGTTCGTCGTCCACGCGAAGAGCTGGCGCGTGCCCGTCCAGACGGCGCTCGGCGCGCTGATGCCGGTGCAACTGCGCCCCTTGGGCTCGCGCTGGATCTCCGGACCGATGGGCTCGCCCGTCGCGGTGACCCGCGTCGACGTGGCGCGGTCCTCCGCGCCGAAGCGACCGCAGTACCCGAGGATGACCTCGTCCTCCGCGGACGGCGCGGCGCGCGGCCCGACGGGCACGCTTCGTTGCGGAAGGAGCCCGGCGGGTGACCCTTGCGGTATCCCATCCGGGTCGAGCACGCGGCTGAACGTGTTGGGAACGGGCGCGCTCCCGTTGAAGCCGACGGACCACACCGCGAGCAGCCCGTTCGCCGTCGCGACCAGCGACGCCCCCAGGATGCCCGGCGGTGTGGTCGCGACCGTGAACGGGCCGGCGATCGAGCCGAACCCGAGCCCGTCGTCGATCGCGCCATTGCAGTCGTCGTCGACGCCGTTGCAGACCTCGGGGGAGGGAGCGCGCGGGGTGCACGTCGACGGTCTCCCGTCGACGCATCCGGGGACCTCGACGCGGCAGGCGCCGACACCACAGGTCATCGGCGGCACATCGTCGATGATCCCGTTGCCGTCGTCGTCGAGGCCGTTGCACGTCTCGGGGTGCGGCGTTCGCTCGGAGAGGGACGAGCGGGCGCCGCAGCTCGACGTGACAGCGGCGAGGAAGAGCAAGGAGGCAAGGGGCGCACGGGAGGCGCGCGGAGTGATCCGCTGGGGTGTATTGGTTCCCCGTGAGCTGGACGGCACGGGTTTGAAGCTAACGTAGGAAGCCGGTTTATTGAAGCTCATGGCAACTCCGTGCCCGTGAAGCGTTCCGACGTCACGAGGTCGACGCCGGCGCGGTGACCGGCGCTTGGGCAAAAGGCGCAACCGAGGACGCTCGGTGCCCTGGTGCCCCTGGGGAGGCGCTCGGGGAGGCGGGCGTCGCCGGCGAAGACGATGCAGAGCCGTTGCCGGGAGTCGAGGTCTTTGCCGGCGAGGATACACAGCTCGTTGAAGACGGCGGAGAGCATGGCTCGGACTCCAGCCGTCCGCGAAGGGGGCATGGCAGGATGGCGCCATGCACCAGAGCGCGTCGTGGCCAGACGGGGCCGTTACCTCATCTCATGGCCAGAGTCGTTTATCCACGGATCACCGGAAATTGCCGTGGTTTCATGAGGTCGATTGGCATGTTGACGGGCCGGTGCAACGCGCTTTTGATGCTCGGTCATGACGAGTTCGAACACCATGTCGAGAGCGGGAATCCTGGTGGCCGCGATAACCCTCGTGGTCACGGGGGCGGCTTGCGGCGCTCAACCACACACACACGACGAGGCGGAGGAGGAGACGGGGGTCGCCGAGTCGGCCCTCGGGAGCGATCCCGATCTGGTCATCACCTCGGTGAGCGCACCACCGGCCGTGTCGGGGCCTTTCACGTCGACGATGACGGTCTGCAACCAGGGCACCGCCGGGAGCGCCGGCACGGACGTCGAGGTGCGCCTCTCGACGGACGCAGTCATCGACCTGACGGACACACTCGTCGGCGGCACCGGCGTGCCCTCTCTCAACCCCGGCCAGTGCGCGACGCTGAGCATCAACGGCGGCGCTGCGGTGCCGCCGGGCGCGTACTACCTCGGCGCCCTCGTCGACCCAAACGCCCATGTGCTCGAGAGCAGCGAGAGCAACAACGCGTTTGCCGGTGGCCTGATCGGCGTCGGCTATGGCCCCGATCTCATCGTCACCTCGGTGAGCGGTCCGCCGAGCGCGTCGGGGCCGTTCACGGCGACGGCGACGGTGTGCAACCAGGGCACCGCGTGGAGCGCCAGCACCAATGTCGAGCTGCGCCTGTCGGCGGACACCACGATCACCACCGGTGATGCGTTCGCCGGCGGCACGAGCGTGCCGTCTCTCAACGCCGGTCAGTGCGCGACGTTGAGCATCAACGGCGGCGCCGCGGTGCCGCCGGGCGCGTACTACCTCGGTGCCCTCGTGGACCCGACCAGCAGCGTGTCCGAGCTCATCGAGAGCAACAACGCGTTCGCCGGTGGCTTGATCGGCGTCGGCTACGGCCCCGATCTCGTCGTCACCTCCCTGAGCGCACCGCCGAGCGCGTCGGGGCCGTTCACGGCGACGGTGACGGTGTGCAATCAGGGCACTGCCTGGAGCGCCAGCACCAACATGGAGCTGCGTCTCTCGGCGGACACCACGATCACCACGGGTGATGCGTTCGCTGGTGGCATGGGCGTGCCGTCGCTCAACCCGGGCCAGTGCGCGACGTTGGGCATCAACGGCGGCGCTGCGGTGCCGCCGGGCGCGTACTCCCTCGGCGCCCTCGTGGACCCGGCCAGCAACGTGCCCGAGCTCATCGAGACCAACAACGCGTTCGCCGGCGGCTTGATCGGCGTCGGCTATGGCCCCGATCTCATCGTCACCTCGGTGAGCGGTCCGCCGAGCGCGTCGGGGCCGTTCATGGCGACGGCAACGGTGTGCAACCAGGGCACCACCTGGAGCACCGGCACCAATGTCGAGCTGCGCCTGTCGGCGGACACCACGATCACCACCGGTGATGCGTTTGGGGGCGGCACGAGCGTGCCGCCGCTCAACCCGGGCCAGTGCGCGACGTTGAGCATCAACGGCGGCGCCGCGGTGCCGCCGGGCGCGTACTACCTCGGCGCCCTCGTGGACCCGATCGCCTATGTGTCCGAGCTCATCGAGAGCAACAACGCGTTTGCCGGTGGCCTGATCGGCGTCGGCAATGGCCCCGATCTCGTCGTCACGACGGTGAGCGCCCCGCCGAGCACGTCGGGCCCATTCACGGCGACGGCGACGGTGTGCAACCAAGGCACCGCGTGGAGCGCCGGCACCAATGTCGAGCTGCGCCTGTCGGCGGACACCGCGATCACCACCGGTGATGCGTTCGCCGGCGGCACGAGCGTGCCGTCCCTCAACGCCGGTCAGTGCGCGACGGTGAGCATCAGCGGCGGCGCCGCGCTGCCGCCGGGCGCGTACTACCTCGGCGCCCTCGTGGATCCGAGCGCCTCGGTGCCCGAGCTCATCGAGAGCAACAACGTGTTTGCCGGTGGCCTGATGGCCGTCGGCTATGGCCCCGACCTCATCGTCACCTCGGTGAGCGTACCGCCGAGCGTGCCGGGCCCGTTCATGGTGACGGTGTGCAACCAGGGCACCACCGGGAGCACCAGCACCAATGTCGAGCTGCGCCTGTCGACGGACAGCACGGTCACCGGGGCCGACACGTTCGCCGGTGGCATGAGCGTGCCGTCTCTCAACGCCGGTCAATGCGCGACGGTGATCGTCAGCGGCGGCGCCGCGATGCCGCCGGGCGCGTGCTACCTCGGCGCCCTCGTGGACCCGGCCAGCATCGTGTCCGAGCTCCTCGAGAGCAACAACGTGTTTGCCACGCGGGTAGCGTCTTGCTCGCCTTGGGCCCCGTAGCCGGAGCGCGCTGCCGCCAGCCTCGACGTCGCGCATCTCGATGAGATCGCGGACCTCTTCGAGGATTTGCCGGGGATCGCGGCGGGCATGCCAGGCCCGCCGCGAAGCGGCATGAAGGCCTCGTGACCTCGCCAATCCGCTTGGATTCACCGTCCGCCCCGGCGGCCGGTTTTCAGGGACACCTCTGTTCGACTTCGAAGCACCGGAGGATCACTTCGTCCAGCCCATTCACGCTACGCATCATGCCCCCCGACCCGGTACGGCGATCCATTCCCATCCTTCGCAAGCAACCTGCTTTGAGCTGCCTCGATGATGGCCTTTACGAACCGAGGATGACTGCCCCAGGACGACCGAAGGCGGAGCCGAGCATTCCATTCCCGATCGGCATCCGCCGACTCCAGCAACAGCACGCCGTCCTTCAATGTCACGTGAATGGAGGGGAGCGCTCCGACTCGCTCTCGATCGAGCCAGACATCGTTTTCCGCGACGACGAGATGTGAATCCATGAAATCTAGAACCATGAGGATCCAGAGGATCGGAACGAGCACGGCGGCACCGAAAAGGAGCATGAGAACACCCCAGCTTCCCATGCTCGACAGCAGCCCAGCGCAGCCTGCTCCCACCAGCACCCGCGCAACCGCCCATCGCGCTCGCTTCCTCACGGCGAATCGCACGACACCGAATCCAGGTATGGACGGCAGCGAAATCGCCGACCCAGACAGGTCCAGCGTGACACAGTCCGAGCCCTGCGAACGCTGAAGAAAGATGAGCAATCCGGTCGTAGTCGGTGCGACTTGAAAGCCGACGAGCCGATCGATACGAATCTGTTCCTTCCCCAAAAAGGCGCATCCATCCCGGAGGCCGAACGTCGTGCCTTTGCTCGCGCTCAGGATCCAAACGATCCAGTCCCCGGGCCAGGCGGCGAGAACCGGCGTTGCGTACGCCGAGATGAGCAGTCCAGTGGTGACCGTGTCGCTGGGACCGTGCACGCCTCCCATCAGAAGCACGGTCATCCCGAACGACAGGAGCGCCATCGCGCCCATGATGGCAAGCTGGAGTTTGATCGAGGGCGTTGCGTGGCGGATCGCTTCGAACCGCTCCACGGTGAAGGTCGATGAGGCTTCGGCGAGCGCCACATTCGAGCGATGGTCGGCGCTCACAGGGCCATCGCCTTTCTCGAGCCGTCGTCGGTCATCGTCGTCCTGTCTTTGATCTCGTACGTAGGTCACCACTGGCTCCCGTCGACTTCACTTCCACAGCATGAATGAGGTCTTCGTCAGGAACGAGGACCCGCCAAGTTTCTTGAACGCCGTCCTTCTCCAGGCGGAGATCGACCAACTTGTCGTCCATGGTTCCGAACTCGAAGTACCGGGGGCCTCCTCGCGTGCTCAGAGTGAAGTAGGGTGGGTGGCTCGCTCTCCGTACCACGGACAGAAAACCAACATTGGCGACGTGCGCGATACATCGCCTGATCCACCAAGCATTGAAGGCCACCCGCAACGCGAGACCGGGAACGAGGGCGAGGAGCGCCGCATAGTAGAGGTGGTGCGCGATGGCATAGGTCAGCATCGAGAGCAGTGCCAAGAGCAGGGGCAGGGCCAGTGCCCAAAGTGGTGTTGCACTCGACGTGCATGTACCCACCCGCGTAGATCTCCATTTTCTCGTCGGAGGACATGGCGACGGTCTTGCCGTGCATGTTCAGCGCGCCGCCGGCCTGAATCCAGTAATCGCCGGTGATCTCTTCGATCCTGTCGCCGACGACACGCATCGTCCGATTCCCCTTCACCGTGCGCGTCTCGTTGCGCCCAATGACAGTCTCTGCATCACGCTCGACGACCTGCTTGAAATCCCGCTGCGCGTGCATCGACAGCCGCTCCGCGCCCGCTTTGTCGTCCATCCGGATCTCGTTGAAGCCATCGCCTCCGGGCGTCGATTTCGACCGCCACACCGACACCGCCGCGTCCGTCGGCAGGTTCAACGGCGACGTGGAGGCGCCGTTGTGCACGCGGCCGACAACGATCGGATTGCACGGGTCGCCGTCCGGATAAGCAACCAGCACCTCGTCCCCGATCCGCGGCAACGTCACGAAGCCGCGGTCGGTGCCCGACCAGCCCTGCGACACGCGTACGCGACGGGTCGGCGCTCCGGACTTCGGGTCTCGCCGGTCCCACCGAAACGCGAGCACCACGCGCCCGAGCTGATCCACGTCGATCTCCGTGCCCTCCGCGCCCACCACCACGGCCGTCTGGATGCCGTGGATGCGCGGCTCCTCCTCGAGCGCTGGCACGAACGCCTGCGCGGCGGGCATCAACACGAACTCGTGTTTGCGCTCGCCGTCCGCCTCCACGACCGCGTGCGCGCGGATGACGAGATACTCGCCATCGAGGTTTGGATGCCCCTCGACGGTGAAGCGAGAGCCGGGCGACATCGTGAAGTTCGTCGTGCAGAAGACGAGGCGCTTGCCGGTGCGGAAGCTCTGAAGGCGCATGTGCGCGTGCTCGTTGCCTGCGGGCTCGTCGTTGAAATAGTCGATTTCGAAAAGGTAGCGCTCGAGCTCGGGCTCGTTCTCGACGATGTCGTCGGACACGAGCGCGTACGTGCCTTGCGCCTTGGCCGCCGGGTTCTCGTAATTGTAGTCGCGCTCGGTGACACGCGATGTCCTGATGGTCCGTTGCGAGGACATCGTCAGGATGTACGGCGTCTGCGCGTCGGTGGCCTTCAGATGCGTTTGGTCCTGAAACAGGATGGCCGTCGTGCTGGTCGAGAGCAGATCGGTCGTGTCGTTCACGAGCAGCCAACGGCTTTCGTTCGCATGATCGAAGCAGGTGGCGATGCCTTCTGCAGCCAAGAGCCGCCGGAGGAACTGCCAAGCCGTCTCTCGGTATTGGACGCAGTATTCCCACCCCCCGGCCTCGTCGGTCCCGTGCTTCACCGGCACCTCGATGCGTCCCGCGTAGCCGGTCACCACCTCGTCGACGACGTTCGGTATCGTCTTGTCCTGAAAGATTCGGCAGTCCTGTCGCTGCGTCGTGAGCCGGAGCGGCGGCACGACGGTGAGAATGTAAAGCGAGCTGCCATCGATCACGGCAGTCGCCTGTTTCATCTGCCACACGATGCCGCGCACCTGCTTGAGGATGGGCTCCGTGGAGAGCTCGACGACGACGGCCTGCCCGACGATGGAACGGTCGACGATGGATGGGTCCGTCGCAAGGACCTCCACGGTCAGCTCGAAGAGCGCGCTCATCTCTTCGCGCAGCTCGTAGCGACGAATCTTGACCTCGCCGACATCGGCGGAATCGAATGTGATGGTGCCAAGGGTTTCCATGGTTGTTCCCTCATTGGGCGCGGCAAAGCACTGCCCAGAAGGCTCACGAGGGCTCGGCTGCATCGCGCCGAGCTCGGGCCTCACTACCTTCCTGACGTCGGCTTGGTGGTTCTGAGAATCAGAGCAGGATTTTCACGGGTGGCGCGTTGGCATGCGGCATCGAGTGGCGTCTCCCTTCACGGCGCGCGTCCCGGGCCGGCACTGACGGTGTTCGACTGAATCTCCCAGAGAGCGTCCGGATCTGTCGGGCTGCCGTGGAACGCCTCGTAGCGGACGGTGTACCGAGTGTGGTGCGAGACGGCATAAGCCGACGCCCTCGAGCCCGTGTGCGTAGAACTCCGTGTACCTACAAGCCAGACAGATCCAGGTCTCGAAGGTGCCCAGTGTCTTCCGATCCGGTATGCTCCTAGGGTTGTCTCTCTTTGATGGATGCTGAAATACAATAGGTGGAAAGGGTAGGGCCCTATTCGACGAATCTTGCTCTGGCTGCCGGAAGTCGTCGTTCACCACGAACTTCCGGCCGCTGCACTTGAGGCATGTCCGAGTGGTTCGCATCGTCGGCACTTCTCCGAATCAGGGCGTGGTGGGGTGAGCGTTGGTCCGGCTCGATCGCACGGATGTGAAGCACAGATCGAACAGCACGATCACCGCAACTCCGAGCGGCCCACCGGTCAACCATTGTGGAATGAGACCGCTTTCAGCTTGCCGCCCCATCGACGCCAATGCCGCGATGAACACACCGAGAGGGGCCACTCCGAACAACAACCCTGCCACCCAGATGGTCCACAGCCTGCTGCTCGCGTCTTGCCACTCCGACCGAACAGCGCGCGGCCCCCGTGCAAGCACAGGAGCCGGCGCACCCGTGGCGACGCGCTCGATGGCGACTGCCAGGACTGCAGCTCGCCCCACGTCTTCAACCTGGAGGGGCGGAAATACGACCTCTGCAGACCTTTCTTGCACACGCAGCCACAGGAGATCCAAATCGAGGAGCCCGTCCAGGATGGTTGGCTGCATCCATGACGCGCCGCCAGTCGAAGGCGCCTCGCGATACGATGTGTCTGGCATTGATGTCGAGTCGGACGAGCCGACGAAGACCGCATATGCAGCATCAAAAGGGGCGTGGCCCGTACGCACGCGAGGCACGGCGGGAAGAGGGCCCATGACGAGGTCCTCCTCCGAGACCTTGCACACGATCTGATCCGCCAGCGGAACGGTGAAGCGTGCGACACAAGCAGGGGCCGTCGAAGATTCCGGATCGAATCCGCCGGGACGATCTCGATACGTCCGATTCTCGAGCACGACGCCGACGTCGCCAGATGTTCGAGCGATGAAAGAGCCAAGCAAATCCCCGTTCGCTCGGAGTCCCGCCTCGGCGAGCTGGATGGAAGCCTTCTCCGTGGCTTGCAACCGCTCGGCCTGCCCCGCACGCGCTCGGATGTAGGTGAGACCCGCTGCCGCCACCAGCAATGCTGTCCCAATGAGCACAAGCATGGTTGTTCGCCCCCGCGAGTTTGCTGGACGTGACCTGCACAGGCGCCCGGCTGATCTCCAGGCGCTGCGATGCCGTCACTACTTCATTGACGTCGGCCATCCCCGGCTGAGAAACCGGGCAGGATTTCGACGACGCTCGCCTACTCTCCCAACTCGGGCGGCTTCTGGAGGAAGTCGAGATCCTTCTCGGCCTCCTCCAGCGCGCGGAGGAGCAGGCTCCGGAGCACGTCTGATCGCGTGACGTGGAGCCAGTCCGTGGAGAGACGCGGAACCAGCGCGTCGATGCGTGCGATGGTCGTCTCGTCGAGGCGTACGGCGACGTGTCCTTTGCGCTCTTTGCCTGTCGAATCGCTCATGCTCTCCTCAACGATAGACCGTCCTGCGTCATTTGAACTCTTGTTCCGCTGCGGCAACGCCCTTGTCCCCCGTATTCGTTGCCACGTTGCTGCTGCCTCCGAGCCCACCCGCCCCCGCCATGCCCGACGCCAACTTCGTGGCCCCCACCTTCGTCACAGGGGACCCCTGGTACGCAACTGCAACGGAATGCCCTCCGAGCCCGCCGCCACCGGGACCGCCGTTGCCACCCTGACCGCCCTTGCCGCCGTCGCACGCGTCCTTCGAGCCACCGGTCCCCTTGCCGCCCTTACCAGGGTCGCCGCCCGAGGCCCCCGCTTGCAGGTCCCCGCCTTTGCCGCCATCACCGCCGTTCCCAGCGGTCAGATTGCAGTCACTGAGCGAGACCGTCGCGTTGAAGCTGAGCAGCGCGATGCTGGCCCCACCAGCTTTGCCCCCTTGCCCCGGTTTGCCGCCGCAGTCACCCGCGCCACCACTCCCGCCCGAAGCACCAGCTCCGGCAGTGCCTCCGGTGCAGATCGCTGAGCCGCCTTTCGCGCCGCCCCCGCCCCCCCACCCTGGCCGGGCGTGCCGGGCATGCCGGGACTGCCGTCCGCGCCCTGATAGCCCAAGGGCGCTATCCCGCCGATGCCCGACGCGCCCGGACCTGGATCGCCCGATGTGCCGTTGTCGCCTCCTTGGCCTGTACCGTTCGCCGCGCACGACCACGTGCCGATCAGCGGCTCGCCTGCGCCCTGCACACCGAGTGGGCCGCTTTGCCCCTTCTGGCCGTCATCGCCAGTCGAAACGTTACCGGCGCCTCCCTTGCCCCCTACGGAGACTACATCTGCGCCTCCGCACGCGTTCGGCACGGGCGAGCCGCCCGGATTCCCATTCGCCGGATCGCCCATACAGGCATCTGCACCGAGGTTGCCGGAGCTGCCGGTGGCCGCCGCCGTCCCGTTTGCACCACCGGGGTCGCCATCCTTGCCTTTCGCTCCGTCGCCCGCGACGAGATCGCACCGCGTGAGCGTTGCCGTCGCACCGTCCGCAAGCACCGCGATCGACGAGCCTCCCTCCGTCATCGCTTTCATCGCCGTGATGGCAAAGTCGTAGACCTCGCTCCCACTCGCTCCGCTCGTCAGCTTGAGCGCGATCTCGTCGTTGTCTGCGGTGAGCTGGGTCCTCGTCTTCTCTTCGTACGCCCAGCCCTTCTCGCAGTTGAGCGCACCGAAGAGCGTCACGTTCTTGTCGACCGGATTGGTGTTCCTGCTCGGGTCGCAACCCACAGGTACGCTGCCACCGTCGCCACCTGTGCCTCCATCTGGGCCACCCGTGCTGCCGCACGCGAACAGGCTGCAATCCGAGCTGAGCTGATAGCAACCAGCGCCGACCGTCGCCCCAGCGAGCGCCAAGGATGCGAGGGACACCAGCCTCGTGACGTGTGCGCGCATGGACCGAACCCCAATCCTCGAAGTCAGCATCAGAACGCCCCCGTGACCATGACGCCGCCGAGCTCGGTGCTGGCGATCGGCACCACGCGAAGGAGCTGGCCGGATGCTGCGGGGCCCCGCGACTTCGGCCACAGCATGTAGGTCGCGACACCTGCTGCTGCGATGCCGGCCGTCACCAGTGCGCCGATGCCGACGTTCCCGAACGTGTCTGCGCTCTTGGCCGTTGACGCGAGATCCTTGCACTTGCCCTGCGGCGAGGGCGCGCCGACGGGGCACGCGTGGTTCGTCTCGTTCGCGAGCGCCTTCGCCTGTGACCGCTTCGACTCCGCGATGCCGATGAAGCTCGCGCCACCAAGGAGCGCGACCGCACCCACCGCGCTCGGCCCCACGGCCACCGGCGGCGCCACTGCAGGCGGCACCACACTCGTGCTCGCAGGCGGCGTCACGATCGGCACCGTCGCGCTCGGCGAAGGTGGCGCCGTCGGCGAAGGTGGCGCGCTCGTGCTCGCCGCGGGCACCGGTGAAATGCTCGGCACGCTCGCGCTCGTTCCGGGGACCGGCCCAATGTGCGTTGGAAGCGGCGCCGTGAGCAGGCCCGTCGCGCCGAGCACGCCGAGCGCCGCGCCTGCCAACACCAGCCCCACGCCGACGGCCTTCGCCATCGTCAACCCAGGCCCCGCCGCGCTCTGGGCCGGCGGCGTTGCTGCGATCGGCGACACCGCGATCGGCGACGACGACGACACCGCCGCGCGAACCTCGCGTCGCGACGGCTCGACCCGCGCTGCCGCAGGCTCCGCCGAGCGCGGCGCCGGCGCTGCATCGGCCAGCGGCGGTCGAAGCATCGGCGCCGTCGACTGCATGCGCCAGGGCGCGGCCTGCCGCGGGTACACGGGGCTCGGCGGCGCCAGTGTGGCCGGCATCGGCATCGTCGTGCGCGGCGCGATGGGCGCCTGCTCGCTCTCTCTCGCGTCGCCTGCGCGCTCGCTCGCCGGAAAGAACGGGCTCGCCGCGTGCACCGCGGGCGGCATCGGCATCGTCGTGCGCGGCACGATCCCCGTCTGCGCGACGCCGGTCTGCATGACGTCGGTCTGCGCGACGTCGGCCTGCACGACGGCGTTTCGCGGCGGGGCTTCGACCGTCGCGCTCACCTCGACCTCTGCGCTTCCGGCGCGCTCGCTCTTGAGCCCCGCCTCGAAGTGCTGCTGCGCGCGTGCCTTGCCCGCGGCCTTCACGATCGCTTGCGCCACTGGATCCCCAGGCGGAAGGCTCTCCCGCATCGCGCCGCGGAGCGCGTCGCTCACCTCTTCGGCGGTCTGGTATCGGCGCGCGGGCTCCTTCTCCAGAAGGCGCTCGAGGATCTCCCACACCTCGGCCGACACCTTGTGGTCCTTCGCGGTGAGCGGCGTGGGCGCGACGAACACGTGCGCCGCCATGAGCGCCGTCGGGTCGGACTCGTCGACGTCGTACGGGAACTTCCCCGCGAGCATGCAGTAGAGGACGACGCCCAGCGAATACAGATCGGAGCGGTGATCCAAGCCCAGGCTCCGCACCTGCTCGGGGCTCATGTAGCGCGGCGTGCCGACGATGTCCGACTCCGAGGTGAGATCCGGATCCACGCGTCACGCGAGCTGGAGGCGCGTATCGAGCGTGATGTCCCGCGGCGCCGCGAGACCGAAGTCGACGACGGTGAGGCGGCCGCCTCGGCCCACGATCATGTTCTCGGGCTTGATGTCGCGATGAATCACGTGCTTCGCGTGCGCGGCGGCCAGCGCGTCGGCGGCCTGGAAGGCGTAGTGCAGCGCCTTGAAGCGGGGCAGGCGGCCGTCTTCGTCGAGCATGTCGCGGAGCGAGATCCCGTCGAGGAACTCTTGGATCATGTAGAGCTCGCGCTGCTCGGTCTCGCCGACGTCGTACACCGTGGCGATGTTCGGGTGATTGAACCGCGCGACGGCCCGCGCCTCGCGCTTGAAGCGCTCGACGTAGACGGGATCGCGCGCGAGCTTGCGCAGCATCACCTTGATGGCGACGTCGCGCCCGAGCTGCATGTCGTGCGCCTTGTACACGCGCCCCATCCCGCCCTGGCCGAGCAGGCCGCTGATCTCGAAGCGCCCGAGAAAGACGCTCCCGATCTTCAGGGCGGCGGGCGCGCTCACACCATCGCCCTCCGCATGATCACGACGGCCGCGCCGACGACCACGAGCGCGACGGCGAGCACGACGACGAGGAAGAGCCACACGGGAATCGAGGCGCGTGGAGCGACCGCCGGCGCGGCGACCGCGGGCGTGACGAGCTCCTGCCAGCTCGAGGACGAGGAACGGAATCCCCGCGGGCGTACGTCCGGCATCGCGACAAGACACGATGTTCGGGTGGCCGGCCAAAAGCCCGAGGACCCGGCCTTCGGTGCGCAGCCGGTCCTCGGCGAGCGCGCGTAGGGCTGGATCATCCGCGTCCTCCTCGGCGAGCCGCATCAGCTTCACGCAGACGGCAAGCCCCGTCCGCGCATCGCGCGCCGCCCAAACCTCGCCCATCCCGCCGCGCGCGATGCGCCGGAGCGCGCGGTACCGCGTCCCGACGAGCGGATCGCCGGGCAATTCCGTGGCGACGGATCCGCTCGGGCCGGCGCTTGTGGCGGTCAGGAGAGGGCTCACGTCTTGTTCTTGACCTCCACGCGCCCGAGCTGAGAAAAAATTCGAATCGCCTCCTTCGAAGGTCGAAGACGGGCGCGCCGAACGCGTGCGGGGCCGCTCCAATCGAGCTGCCGCGCGTGCCCTCGGCCGTTGGTCCCCCAGGTCGGCGGACACGACGTCAAGAATAGGGGGATGGCACAATCAGACGATGCGTTCCTCGCCGGCTTGCGGGCGGAAGCCGCGCGGCTCGATCTGGACGAGATCCGGAGTGAGCTCGAGACCGCGCTCGAAACGCCCGATCCCGTGCTCGCCGAAGCCGTGGCGGCCGGGCTCGCCCGCTACGAGCATGCGCTGACACCCCAAGGCCTCGACGAAGCGCGGCGCCTCGTCACCGCCAAGCTCCTCTGCGATCCGGAGGCGCGCAAGGTCCTCGACTTGGCGCGCGCGCAGCGTGGGAGTGGCACGGTGAAGAAGCAGAGCACCGAAGGCCTCGTGGTCTCGTTGAAAAAGAACCTCGCGGGGCGCTGATGTCGACCGATGGGGAGCTCCAGGAAGTCGTCGTGAACGCGGTGCGGTACGCGACGCATCAAGCCTTCGCTCGCCGCGCCGCGCACCTCGAAGCCGACGCCGTCGACGTCGCCCTGCTCGCCGTGGCGAAGGCGCACGGTCGTTATCGGGCCGACGAAGGGACGTTTGCGGGATTCGCTTATTGGCATTATCGCGGCGCCGTCGAGCGGTTCATCAAGAAGGAACGCCGCCGCGCGTTCGAGGAGTTACCGTATCACGACGTTGTGACTTGGGGCGGCAACACGAAGGAGGGCGGAGATGCGATGGACACGCTCCTCGGCCTCGCCGAGCGCTGCGCGGACGAGTCCATCGACGAGCTGCTCGCCTCGGATCTCGGCTGCCCGGAGCCCGTCTTCTTACGACGCGAGCACCAAGCGCGCGTTGCCCGCCGGCTCTCGTCGCTCAGCGCGAGTGACCAGAAGCTCTTGCAATTGCGCTTCGCCGAAGACCTGACGTGGACCGCCATCGCGGAAGAGCTCGGTTTGGCCGCGCACGTGGTGCGGTATCGCGTGGAGACGCTCTGTCGAGATCTGCGGGCCGCGCTCGAGGAGGGTGAGCTCGCCCAGAGACGCGCCACCAAGAAGCGCAAGAAGTAGTCTCGGCGACGCCGGCCTGGCAGACGCGGTGTCGCGAGATGAAGCGTCCCTTGACCAACGGCGACGAATTCCCCCGGTGCGCGAGGAGCTCACGATTCCTGCGGTGCACGAGCTGCGTGAGCTGCGCATCGCCCTCGCCCGAGCAAGCCTCTCCGCGCTGGATGCTCGCGCTTCTCGCACCGAGCGCGCCCGCCTCGCATCCTTTCGCACGATCGTCGTGCTCCTGCGCGTGCTCGAAGAGTTCAAGCGCCGCGTCGAGGCCGGCGAGCCATGCTCGTTGAGCGCCGTCGACCACACCCCTGCACCTGGACGGTACACCCTCGAATTCACGATCCAGGCGGCGCCCGAAGAGCGCCCTCACCCATGAATGACCGAAGCGCTCATCCCTCGTCCGAAGAACCATGGTGGGAGCAGCCGAAGTATCGAGCGTTGATGTCGATCCCGTGATGGGCCATCTACGGGTCTCGGGTCGGCGGTTCGAGGACGGGGGGTGACGCATCGGCGAGCCTTCGATAGAACAGCGTGGTGCTGCAGAGTCCCCCGCGGGGCCAGAGCGCGTAGTCGGGGATCTCCCCCACGCGGACCCAGCCGAGGCGGGTGTAGAGCCGTTCTGCGTCGCCGCCGGTGACGGTGTCGAGCACCAGCACCGTCTTGCCGGCGCCGCGGGCCTCGGTCTCGGCGGCGCGCATCAGGGCGGCGCCGAGGCCCTTTCGACGCGCTCGCCGGTGGACCTGCATCTTGGCGATGTCGCCGCGGTGAGGCTGGTTGTCGGGCATCGCCACGATGACCTGCACCGTGCCGACGATCGTGCCGCTCTCGATTTCTTCGGCAACCAGCAGGATGCGCTCGCCGCGGGTGACCGCCGTGAGGCAGTCCCTCCAGAATCCGACGGCGCGGGCGCGCGGCAAGGGCAGCATGAAGCCCACCGATGCGCCGCCTTCCACGACGTCCTGGGTCACGTCGGCCAGCGCTTCGACGACCGCCGGATCGGGCTCGGTGATGCGCCTGATGCGAAATGTGTCGGTCATGCGATCCTCCCTCTTCCTCGGTGATGGCGCGAGGTGAGCCGAAACGTGCGCTCGAAGCAAGGGCGCGCGGCTCGACGCCGGCCGCGGCGAGGTTTCTCGCCACGGGTCGGCTCATCATTTGCTCACGCACCGCTCACGATCCTCGCTGCGAAAACCAGTTAGGCTCGGACGTGCCCCTGCTGCTCCACGTCGTGGAGACGGCAACGGGAAGAGTCCTAATCCATGACGAGGAGACTGCGATGAAACTGTGGAGCGTCACGTTCGGAGCATGCTGGCTTTCAGCATGGTTGGTAGCAGGGACGATGGCGGCGTGCACCGCCGCGCCGGCGGAATCGGGGGGTGAGGATCCGGCTGCCGGTGCGTCGGAGTCGGTCGGCGAGGCGGAGCAGGCGGTCGGGGTCGGGGCAATCTGTTCGGGCAGTACGTTCGTGTGCGACCCGGGCCTCGGCTGCTGCTACGCAGGAGCGACGCCGTTCCCTCACAGCGTCTGCCGGGAGATCGAAACGGACCCGAACAACTGCGGTGGCTGTGGGCTCCACTGCCACGCATCGCAAACCTGCCAAAAGGGGGAGTGCTGCCTCCCTGGCCAAAAGAACGTCGATGAACCGTGCGGCGGCGACTCCGAGTGCTGCAGCGGCGTCTGCCTTTTTGATGGAGCCTGCGCTTAGGTGCCCACGATGTGAAGCCTTCGCCCGGCTCGATGCACCCGTTGTTGATGGCCTCTGACATCCACCGAAGTCTCGCCGCTCGCGTCGCAAGGTCAACGAGGGCTCGCTGCCTTTCAGTGGGGGACCATGACGTAGATCCCGACTTCGGCAAAAGGGCGCCGGCCCTCGAGCTCTCCGCGCGTACGGTGCGCGCGAGGCCGTCGCACGGATGGATCGAGCACACGTACCGCCGGCAGTAGGCTCAGTCACCGCCAGGGCCATCCGGCGGAGCTAGCTTGGCGTCGAGCGACCACGGTCCGGCGCCGGCGGCGACGAGGAAGACGGCTCCCAGCAGCATCGCGAAGTCGGTGCGCGCCTCGTGGGCCATCGCCCAGAAGCCGCGGTGGAGCAGGATTGGGATCTTCGTCGTGGCGATGGCGACGAGCATGTCGATCACGAGCGGCACGGCGGCGAGCCGCGTCGCGAGACCGGCGAGGACGAGCAACCCGCAGCCGATCTCGACGACGCCGACGAACGGCGCGAGGAACCCCGGCGCTGGGAGACCGATCTTGATGAAGCGGCCCACGCCGAGCTCGGCTGGGAAGAGGAACTTCTGGATCCCCTCCGACAGAAAGATGCATCCGACCGCGAGGCGAACGGCGAGCGTTGCCGCCGGGGCCCGCGTCCCCGCGATCCGTCGCCACAGATCCCGAGGCGTGCTCATCGCGGCCTGGCCAGCGCGGGGACGAGAGGGGCGAGGCTTCGATGACGCTTGATGCTCATGGTCGATGCTCCGTTCCGTAGGTTGTATCGGAAACTCGATACAAGTCTCGATGGAGCCCATCGACGGGCATGCGGACCGCGTCGACGACGAGGCCGATGGCCGTCGCGGTGGCGACGAACGCACGTCAGCGCCGCGAACGTCACGTCGGGGTGAGCTTGGCGAGATCGTGAATGCCGAGCGCTTCCTCGAGCTGCGCGACTTCGGCGACCACGCCCTCGAACCCCTTCGGGCCGAAGAGCTCGTGCTCCTTCTCCTCGAAGGTTTCGCCGAGCGCGTCGTACTCCTTGGCGCCGACGAGCGGCCGGAGCTCGGGGAACAGGACGGTGTCCTCGCGCGCTGCGTGCGGCCGGTACATCCGCGCGAACGCCTCCAGCGCGTTCACGAGCGTGATGCCCACGTCCGCGCGATGTGCGGCGGTCGGCGAGGCGGACGCGACGATCACGTCGGTGACGCGCCTCCCGGCCTTGTGCTGGCGGCGAAGCACGCTCACGAGATCGACCAGCTGGCCCGCCTTCTCGAAGCGTGGGAACACGAGCTCCTCTTCGAGCTTCTCGTGGTAGTCCTCGATGAAGCGCCGGATGATGCCCGCCGCCGCGCCGAGGACCTCGAACGGGAACGGGTGTCGGCCCTCGATGCGCCGGACGAGCTCGTCGTAAACGAGGAGCACGCGTCGCAGGACGCCGTGCTCGCGCATCAGATCCTCGACCGGCGAGACCTCCTCTTCGGCTCTCCGCGGACCGGCGACCTTGGCTGGACCTGCTGCTGCGTTCGCGCTCGCCATGAGGAGCGTACCCGCACCCGTGAGCCCCGCGGCGATGAGGAAGGTACGGCGCGGCTCGCGTTCCCTGGCCATGATGGCTCCCTCCCAGCTCAGCAATCGTATCGTGTTTCGATACGACCGCTTCATGGTCCCGTGGCCCCGCGCTCGCAACCCGAGCAGGGAGGCGCAGCCGCGTCCCGAGCCACTATCGTCAACGCGCTTGCAGGCTCTTCCGGCTCCCCCGAGCGCGGCGCACGCTCCTCGTCCTCGAAGAGCTCGCCGAACCGCTCGCGGACAAGCCACCGGCCGCTCGGAGCGCCTTCGGGGGGCCCGGTGTTGCCGCTCCAATCACGATGAGCAGAGAGCACCTGATGTTCGCCGTCGAGAGACGTCACAGTCACTCTTTCCGTCGTCCCATGGACTTGGTGACAATGGCTTTCACCGGATGCCGTCCGTGCGACTCGATCACAACCTTGGTCCGCGCCTCGATAGCCCATTTGAGTGATTGAAGTACTTCTGGCCGACGTGTATCGCCCGTGATGGCGATAGCCCCTTCGAGGCGCGAAGAGAGCGCCGGGCCTCCGGCTGGTCGACACATGAAAGATCACTACGTCAAGGCGTCGGGGTCGAACGGCCCCTGCTACATCGTCATGGATACCTTCAATGGCAGCGATCGGCCCGTGATGCTCTTCGGCAGCGTGCGCGTCCAGGCCACTCGCGGTCGCGACAGCCCTCCCGATCCCGTCTCGCAGTTCCCGATGGATCGGACGCCCTTCGACAAGGGCCACATCATGGCCCTCGAGCTGGGTGGCCCCGACATCCAAGAGAATATCGTCCCTCAGTATCACAACTGGCAATCCACCGGGACCTGGCGAAAGATGGAGACGTCGCTCAGCAGCACCCTGGATGGTACCAAGGACCGGATCTTCGTCGCTTTCCTCACGTACGGGAGCACCGACAACAATTTCAATCACCAGTTCGGACGGCTGACCAAGGAAGAGATCTTCGACTGGGCCGACTACCGGATCCCAACGTCGTTCGACATCTGGGTCATCAAGGACAGCACCAAGTTGGGTGGGCAGATTGACAGCCAGCTCCTGAGCTCGTCAGCGACGAACCGACTGATGGCCGCGGGCAACCTCAAATCGAGCGTGTTGCAGGTGACCGCGACTCACACGCTCGACCAGAGCACGATGCCGCCCGAGGACAAGATGTACTGGCAAGACCAGCACATCTACGTCGCCGTCACGACGGAGCAGGATCTCTACAACGACTCACGGACGGACGAGTGGGGGAGCCAGGGGTTGAGCCCGATGCGTGACAGCACGTACGAGTTCCTCAAAAAGCCGGAGAACTTCGGCCAGGTGAAGCGCCACCTCGAGAACAAATACAAGTGGCAGAGCTCCGATACGAGCCCGCTCGACTTCCACCGCGTCCTCAAGAGCGTCGTCGGACCGCCCAAGAAGAAGCTCGAGAAGCTCTATGAAGAAAAGCTCCGCAAGCGCGAGGAGGATCGGACCTCCCAGAAGAAGACCAAATTCGAATAGACGAGCGGGCCACTCACCGTCGAGCGGCCCTGACATCTTCCTCGCCAAGCTCGACGCGAGCGGCAAGCACCTTTGGCGTGAGCGCTTCCGTGACTCGATGATATCATCCCGCTTTGCGGCGGTAGTGCAGCGCCATCGCGCCGGACTTCAGGCGCGTCGTCGAGAGGAGCTCGAGTTGCCGCGAGGGCTCCAGGCCTTGAAACAAGGTCGGCCCATGACCGGCGATGATCGGGTGGACGACGAGACGGTACTCATCGATCAGCCCCATCCGCTCGAGCGCCGCGGAGAGCGCGGGGCTGCCCACGAGCACGCCTCGCGGGGTCTTCTCCTTGAGCTGCCGCACGGCCTCGTGCAAATCCCCCTCGACGCGGAAGGTGTTGCTCCACGGGAAGTCGCGCCGCGAGGCCGACACCACGTACTTCGGCTTGGCTTCCAGCTTGCGTGCCCACTCCAGCATCGCTCGTGGCGCGTTCTCGTCGCGCGCCACCGCCGGCCAGGCGTCCTCCATGAGCTCGTACGTGATGCGCCCGAAGAGCATCGCTCCGGCTTCATCCATCAGCTGCGTGAAGTAGTCGTGCAGCTCATCGTCCGCGATCCCCTCGCGATGATCGCAGCACCCGTCCAGCGTCACGTTGATTCCGAAGGTCAAGAGCCCCATGGCGCGAGTCTACGGAAGGCCGAGCCGGCGGCGGGAAATTTCAGACCGCCGCCCCACGGTACCCGACGCGCCGTCCGCGCTCTCCCGGCGAGAGCCCGGCGATGAGGCGTCGACGACATGGCGCGGGGCGCCCCAGCGGCTTTGCCGCTGGGGCGGCGGGGACGCGAGTCCCTGCGGCGTGAATCAGGGCAGAGATCGCACCCGGAGCGGGCGCATCATCTCGTTGTCCTCGTGCTCGAGGATATGGCAGTGCCACACGTACCCAGGGCCGTCCCCCGGCGAGAAGGGGTATTGACCATCGACCTTGTTGGCCGGCGTATCCTGCGGCGCGAAGCGCGCCAGGATGCGGGTGACCTCGCCGGGGTTCATGCGCACGGTGTCCTTCCACCCGTTCTCGTTCGGCGCCGGCGGTTGCGGCGCGCCGTTCGGTGCCGGCAAGAGGAAGAAGGGCGCGACCGGCGGGGCGAAGTACGGAGCGCCCGGCGGAACGGGGATGATGGGGTTGAAGGCGTCGTAGACCTGCTGGTACGCGGGCACGTTGAAGCGCTGTCGATTCAGGATCTGGAACTGCACGAGGTGCAGGTGGATGGGGTGGGTGTCACCCGTCAGATTGACAATCTCCCAGAGCTCGGTCGTGCCTTCGAGCGGCTTTTCGTTCACGGGCGCGCCATAGGTCTTGCCGTCGAGAAAGAGCCCGGTCGGCCCGCCCGGTCCGAGCACCTCGTTGAGCGTCAGCGTCCGCGTCAGCGTCAGCGGCGCGTTCTGGAGCCGGACGATGGGATCGTTCGGCCTGAGGTTGTTCGGGACCTTGCTCGGATCCGCGCACCTCGATGCGGTCACGCGGAACTGCATGATCTGTCCCGTCGTGTTCGGGTCGGGCGAGTCACCGGCCGGGAAGGGAGCGCGCGCGTCGTTCCGCAGGATGATTTTGGTCCCCTTCGGGATCCCGCCGAAGTCGATGACCACGTCGGCGCGCTCGCCCGGCGCGAGGAGGAGCTGTCGGACCACGACGGGCTTGTCGAGATAGCCGCCGTCGGTGCCGATCTGGATGAAGGGCCGGTTCCCGTCGATCTTCAAGTTGTAGAAGCGTGCATTGGAGCCGTTGAGCAGGCGGAATCGATACTTGCGCGGCTCGACGTCCAAGAACGGCCACACCTTGCCGTTGACGACGATGGTGTCGCCGAACGCCTCCGGCGTCCAAAACGGGTGAATGGTCGGGTTCGGCGGATTGACGGGATAGCGAAGCTGACCGTCGGTGTCGAAGAGCCGGTCCTGGATGACGATCTCCCTCTCGAAATTGCCACTCGGCAGATCCTTGGGCTCGTTGGCCGGATCGCGCAGGAGATAGAAGCCCGCGAGCCCGCCCCACACGTTGAGCCTCGTGACGCCGAGAGCGTGATCGTGATACCAGAGCGTCGTGGCCTGCTGCGTATTCAGGTAATCGTAGGTGAGCTTGCTCCACTTCGGGCCGACGGGATCGAAATCGGGCGTGGTCGCCGCGGAGAGCGTGGTGAACCACGCCTCGGGGTTACCGTCGTTCGACGACTCGTTCTCTCCCCCGTGCAGGTGCGTCACCACGGGTACGGGCCCGAAGTAGGATTGGAAGCTCGGGCTGACGCCGAAGGGATCGGCCCAATCGATGGTCTGGTCGACCGGCAGGCGATCGAGGAGCGTCGGCGCGAACAGATCGTTCTCGTAGGTCACCGCGATCGGCTTGAAGCGGAACGCCTCGATGGTCGGCCCGGGGTACGTGCCGTTGTAACCCCATACCGTGGTGGGCGGCAGCTGCTGGTGGAGCTGCTGCTCGAACTCGGAAATGGTGATGGTGAAATGGTTGTTCGGACTCTGCGCCACGATCCGCGCCGGCTTCGGGAGCGCGTCGATGTATTTCGTGAGCGTCGTCGGATCGAGCGGCGTCTGACCGAAGGCAGGGCTCGCGTGGGCGGCGACGAAGAGCGCTACGAGCGTTGTGGTCTTCTTGAAGTTCAAGGCTCCCCCTCGATGGTGCTGGGCGTGGCCGCTGATGGACGATGTGCGTCCGTCGCCGGCAAACGTCGATGTGCCGGCGCCCGCGACGTACCTCTCTACGGATGGAGCGGACGGCCAAAGCCTAAATGGTCATCGCGATGCGCACTCCGGGGCGCAGCGCCCGACAAGTGAGGTCTCGGAAAGACATCCTGTCAAGCAATCCGTGGAGAAACCGGGCTCGACGGCTAGAGCGAAATCGGGGCGATCTCCCGTTCGTCGGCGGACAGCGTCCGAGTGATCCTGTCCGTGATGCTCCGATGCCGAGCGCGATATACGAAATATGGATTGTCCACCATCGAGCGGCCACAGGCTCCACGGCGATGGGACACACGCCCGTCCGCTGGGATGCTCGTCGATCGCCGCGAGGATGGTTTCGGCGTCGAACCGCTCGAGCCGGCACGCCGCGAACGACTCTTGGGATGGATTGACCTCGGTGATGAAACGAACACGTTCATCCACCGGACAGACTTCCTGCCAGGACAACGGCTTTCCTCCGCAGCCGTCGTCCCAGCCACATGGAACCTGTCACCCCGGGTCCCGGTCTGTACCGAACGACGATCCGAGGCGCTTGCCGACGCGCGGGCGGTTCCGCTACGCATCGGCCCATGCAACCGGAAGAGTCGCTGATCGAGGCTTTCGAGCAGATCAAGGCATGGATGGCGGAGCACGGCGCGGAGCTCTTGGTCGAGAACCTCGCGGCCGGCGCGAGCGCGGAGCGGCTGTCGCAGGCCGAGGCGGAGCTCGGTTTTTCGCTGGGGCGCGACCTCCGCGCTTTGTGGTCGCTTCACAATGGACAACACGAGGAGATGAACGGCTTCGTCGGAGCCTTCGACCTGTACTCGATCGAGCGAGCGCTCGTCGAAAGGGACACCGTCACGAGCCCGCTCGAGTATCTGCGCAACACCCCTCGGGCCGCGGCGGAGTCTGGGCTCACGAATGCCGAGCTGCTCTCGGATTCTTGGCTTCCCTTCGCCGGCCGCGACTCCGACGGGCTCGCCGTGAATACGGTGAGCGGACGGGTGTTCGAGATCTGCCACGATGATTCGCCTCCGCTTCGCCTGCACACGGCTTCGCTCGTGGCCTGGGCGACCCAATACGCTGCTCGCGTCGTCGCGGACGACTATCGCGTGGAGGAGGGATTCGGCGACTACTATCTCGAGCTCCGGGACCGAGAGGCAGAGCGCAGGCAAGAGGAGCGAAGTCGAATCGAGCAGGCAGAGCGGGAGCGCAAGCAGAAGATGTCGGCGAAAGAGCTCCTCCACGAGGCCGTCGCGCGGGGCAAGGTGAACGCGGCGCAGGAGGTTTTGCAGCGAGCGGAGCAGACGTCGCAGGCCGCGCTCGACGAGGCCCTCTCGTTGCTCTTCACCGCGGGTGCGTCTCCGGCCTTCATCGCAGAGACGCTGCGCCTCATGTTGAAGCGGGTCACGTTGACCGCATCTCAATGGCAGGTTGTCGCCGAAGGCGGCACCAGCCTCGGTAACAATGCCATACGCGATCTCGCACTGGCGCGCAGCCGGAGCGCCCCAGGCTGAAGCCTTCGCGGCCGCCGCGGGATCGCGAGAGGACCATGTGCCGCGCGCGACGACGAGGAGAGCGTCGGCCCCGTCGGGCGCGGCCTAGTTGCCCAGCCCGAGCGCGTCGCCGCCTTCGACCCGCGTGGCTCCCAGGCCGCGGAGCACCTGGTACGCATCCGTCTGGAGCTGGATCTCCTGACCGGTGAACGGGAGGGCGAGGAGCCACATGACCGGGAAGTTCCACCAACGCCACCTGGACAGGTCCGCGGAGAACGTGACCTAGGAATCTGGCTCCCGGGCGGCGTTCCTCTCCACCTCGAGGGTGCCTCTCGCGTGCGACCTCGCTCAGCAGCCTTGTATCTTACTTCGAAAATGTTAGAAGTATCCCGTGGCCTCTTCGCTCGAACGACATGCGGAGCAGCTCAGCGCGCTCGGTCATCCCGTACGTCTCCAGATCCTGCGTTTCGTCGTGCAGGGCGGTGATGACGGCACGCCCGCGGGAGAGATCCAGTCGCACGTCGGCCTGCCTGCCTCGACGCTCAGCCACCATCTGAAGCGGCTCGTGGATGCCGGCCTGCTCACGAGTCGGAGCGAGGGGACTTATCACTACTACGCGCCCGAGTACGGGGTGCTGCGCAAGCTCACCGACTATCTCTGGGAGGATTGTTGCAAGCGCGGGCGCGGCGGTTCCTGCTGCTGAATCCGCCTCTTTTTTTGCTTTCATTGTTCGACTTTTTTGGAAGGAGAGCACCATGAACGTCCTCAAGCCGCATGTCTCGCTCAACGTCTCCAACATCGATGCTTCGGTGGCCTTCTACGAGAAGGCTTTCGGCGTCGCCGCGACCAAGCGGCGCCCTGGATACGCGAAGTTCGATCTCGAGAGCCCCGCGCTCAACCTCACGATGCAGGAGGCTCCGCGCACGGGCGTGAACGCGAGCCACTTCGGTGTCCAGGTGGCGACGACGGACGACGTGCTCGAAGCCAAGGGCCGCTTCGAGGCGCAGGGGCTCACGACGCTCACCGAGGAGGACACCGCCTGTTGCTACGCCATGCAGGACAAGGTCTGGATCGAGGATCCGGACGGCAATTCGTGGGAGGTCTTCGTGGTGAAGGCCGACGCTCCGGTGATGAAGGCGGATGCGAGCTCGTGCTGCGCGCCCGTCGGCATCTCCAAGAAGCCCGCGCCCGAGGCGCCCACGTGCTGCGCTCCCGCAGCGTCGCGCGATGCAGGTTGATCTGGCGCGCCGCACGGTCGCCGAAGGGGTCGGCACGGCCCTCCTCCTCGCGACCGTGGTCGGCTCGGGCATCATGGGTGAGCGGCTGGCCGGCGGGAACGTCGCCGTCGCGCTGCTCGCCAACACGCTCGCGACCGGCGCGGCGCTCGTCGCGTTGATCACCACGTTCGGTGCGGTATCGGGCGCTCACTTCAACCCCGCGGTGACGCTTGCAAGCGCATCGCAGGGCGAGCTCCGGTGGCGTGAGGTGCCGGCGTACGTCTTCGCGCAGACTGCCGGCGCGTTCGTGGGCGTCGCCGTCGCGGACCTGATGTTCGAGCTGCCAGCCTTCTCCGCCTCCCGCCACGTGCGCACCGGCTTTGCGCAGTGGCTGAGCGAGGTCGTGGCGACGTTCGGTCTGCTCGCGGTGATCTGGGGCTGCTCGCGCCGCCGTCCCTCGACGGTTCCGTTCGCCGTCGGTGCGTACATCACCGCGGCGTACTGGTTCACGTCGTCGACCTCGTTCGCCAATCCCGCGGTCACGCTGGCGCGCGTCGCGACCGACACGTTCGCGGGCATCCGGCCGACCGACGTTCCCGGCTTCGTCGTGGCGCAGCTCGTGGGCGCCGCCCTGGCGACGGCTACGTTCCGCTGGCTCGTCCCCGCGCTTCCCGCCGCGGATTCAACGGAGGGTTCCTCGTGATCACCGTCCTCTTTGCCTGCATCCACAACGCCGGTCGCTCGCAGATGGCGGCGGCGTGGCTCAACGCTCTCTCCGATGCGACGAAGGTGCGCGCGATCTCCGCGGGCACCGATCCCGGCGCGCGCGTCCATCCCGAGGTGGTCGAGGTGATGCGCGAAGTGGGAATCGATCTCTCGTCCGCCGTCCCGCAACTCCTCACCGACGAGCTCGCCGAGACAGTCACTCTGCTCGTCACGATGGGTTGTGGCGAGGCGTGCCCAGCCGTGCCGGGGCTGCGTCGGATGGATTGGCCGCTCGAAGATCCCCAAGGCAAACCCATCACGCAGGTGCGCGAGATCCGTGACGACGTGCGTGGCCGAGTGGCCGGGCTCCTCCGCGCCGAAGGGTGGGGCCAGGGGCGGGCTCGAGTGGTCGGGCAGGTCTGACTTCCATGGGGCCGTGAACCTCTGCGGAGCCAAGTGGGGCCGCAGTAGAAATTTCGCTGACGGGTGATGTCGAGCCGACCTGACTGGCACGCGCAGAGATTTTCCGGAACCTACGGCGCTCCGCACGACCCTCATGGCATCGCGGCGTTCAATGAGCTGGGCTCCGCGAAAGCTCGTTCCTCCCTTCACGTGACCAGGAAGGTCCCCTGTGCGTCGACTTCCTCAACTCACGCTCATGCTCGCCCTGAGCGCATGCGCGCAGCACGCTCTCCCTCCGCCGGCAACCACGTCGGCCGAGAGCTCCGCCGCTGCCCAGGAGCCGCACGTCGCCAACGTGCTCCGCGGCCTGCGCCCGCGCGTCGAGATCGCCGGCCGGCCGCCTGTTCGCTGGACGCTCGAAGAGCGCATGGCCCACCACCATGTGCCCGGCGTCAGCATCGCCGTCATCGAGGGCGGGCGCATCGCGTGGACCCGCGGCGCCGGCGTGAAGACGGCCGGCTCGACCGACCCGAAGGACGCGGTCACGCCCGACACGCTCTTCCAGGCCGGGTCCATCAGCAAGCCCGTCTCCGCCACGGGGATGCTCCGCCTCGCCGAGCGCGGGACGCTGCAGCTCGACACCGACGTCAACCGCTACCTCACCGCGTGGAAGGTGCCCGAGAACGAGCACACCGCGAAGGAGAAGGTCACCCTCCGCCGGCTCGCCAGCCACACCGCCGGGCTCACCGTCTTCGGCTACCCGGGCTACGAGCGGAACCAGCCGCTCCCGACGCTCGCGCAGATCCTGAACGGGACGGCTCCGGCGGACACCGAGGCGGTGCGCGTCGACGCCGTCCCGGGCTCGATCTCGCGCTACTCCAGCGGCGGGACGCTCGTGATGCAGCTGCTCATGATGGACGTCACCGGCAAGCCTTTCCCTGCCCTCATGGAGGAGCTCGTGCTCGGGCCGGCCGGGATGACCCACAGCACCTTCGAGCAGCCGCTGCCCGCCGCGCGCGCGGGTGAGGCGGCCCGCGCCCACCTCGGCGAGGGCGAGACGATCCCCGGCGAGTGGCACGTGTATCCGCAGATGGCCCCGGCCGGGCTCTGGACGACGCCGAGCGATCTCGCCCGGTGGGCGATCGCGATCGCCGACGCGCGCGCCGGCCGGTCCAAGGCGCTGCTCTCGCAGGCGACGGCCGAGCAGATGCTCACGAAGGTGAAGGACGGCTACGGGCTCGGCCCCGCGATCGACGGGAGCGGCCCTTCGCTGCAGTTCGGGCACGGCGGCTCCACCGTGGGGTTCGTCTGCCAGCTCACGATGTACCCGGAGATCGGCGCGGGCGCGGTGGTGATGACGAACAACGAAGAAGGCGGGCAGGCCCTGCTGAGCGAGATCCTGCTCGCGCTGGCCGCGGAGTACGGCTGGCCGGGGGGCGCGCCGATGCGCGTGACGGCCATCGAGCTCAGCGCGGCGTCGGCGGCCGGCCTCGCGGGCAGCTACGCGCTGCCGGCCCCTGTGCACGGCACGGCGGAGGTGAAGCAAGAGGGCGGGCGCCTCGTGCTGCACGCGCCGAGGCTCCCCAAGGAGGAGCTCATCCCGCAGTCGGAGACCGCGTTCGTGATGGGGACGCTCGGCTGGCGCGTGACGTTCAAGCGCGAGGCAGGCGGCAAGGCGACCAGGATGATCGTGGTCGACGACGGGGGGATGGTCGTCGAGGCGACGAGGAAGCCGTAGCAGGCGGACAGGGGGCGGCGCGCTCACGGGGAAGCGGCGCCTCCTGCTCGCGGATGGCGCTCGTCACGCCGCTCGCGCTGCTCGTCGCGATCGAGGCCTGCTCGGTCAGCGGTCGCCTCGCGCAAGCCATCGCGACCATGTTCGAGCCGAGCTCATGGATTCCATTCCAGCGCGGCCGCCAGGTCGACGGCGGAGGCGCCGGCGCGCGCCACGCCGTGCGGATGACCTTGGCCACCATGTTCGATTGACCACGACACCAAACGGGCGGCCCCCGTCGCGGCGAGCTCGAGCACGCGCGCCTCGACCGCGAGCACGTCGGGCGACGACGAACCGTAGCCGTGCTCGATCCAGACCCGACCGGCGCCGACCATCATGGTCTGATAGCTCCACAGGTTGGTGCGGGTGATTCCGCGGAGGTTGGCCAGCAGCGCATCGTTGTGGGCGACGTCCGCGTAGAGGTCGAACGTCGCGCAGGGGAGCTCCGCGCGGAGCTCGGAGAACATCGCCGCGTCGCCCAGCTCGGTGCGGATGAAGCCGGTGGTGTCGAGCGCGCGCACCAGCGCGCCGACGTCGCGATCGAAGACGAGCTCCATGAAGTGGTCGGGCCCACCGTGCTCCACGAGATCGATCCACGACCTCACCTTCGCGCGCATGGACGGCGACGCTAGCGCGCCGCTCCGGCGAGACGCAATGGCAACGCCCGATGCGGGCCGCTCACGTGGCCCATGCCGTCGACGGATGATGTTGCAGAGCGGGTCGGCGGATTGGCGTGGGCAATGTCGTCACGGGCTAGGAGCCCGTCTTCGTCAGGTCGACGGCGCGCTTCACGACGGTGGCGAGGCTCGTGACGTCACCACGGCCCCAGTAGTGCAAGAAGAGGATGCGCGGCTTCTCGCCCACCATGTGATTGTGAATGGCGACGATGTGGATCCCACCGTCGCGGAGCGCCCGCAGCACGGGCTGGAGCTCGTCTTCGGTGACCGCGAAATCGCCGTCGACGACGGCGTTGTCGTCCGTGCCGGCGAACGCCGCCCACGTGTTGATTCCCATGGCGCTGCCGATGCGGCGCCCATTCTCCGCCTGGGTCACGCGTCCGACGGTGATCTTGGCCATGCCATCCTTGGTGGCGGCTTTCAGGCCGAAGACGGCTTCGAGCTGGCTTGCGTCGATGGAGCTCGTCTCCGGGATCGCCGGCCCCTCGAACCCGCTCGCTGGCTCGGGCGATCGCGCGCGCACCGCCTTCATCACGTCGAGGATGCTCCGAACGCCGGCGCCGAGCCTATCGACGCTGCCTTCTCCAGCGATGTGCATGAAGAAGACGCGCGGGCGGTCGAAGAAGAAGTGATTGTGGAGCGCCGTGACGTGGAGGCCGCTCCGGAACGCAGCGCTCATCGCTTCGCTCACCTCGTCCTCGAACAGCACCATGTCGCCCATGACCATCGCCTCGGCGCCGGCTCCGGAGGGCGTGAAGGCAGCCCACGCCGTGAGACCCATGAAGGGCGGCGCGGGCCAGCCATCGATCTCCACCTTCACCTCGTCGCGCGGATACGAGACCTTGACGACATCGTCGACGACTTCGGGCGTGCGCCCGGTGGCTGCTTCGATGGCCTTCGGATCGAGCACCTTTGTAGGCAAGGTGAGGCGCGCCGGTCTGTATCCACTTTCCCGAGTGGACCGAGCACGAGAACCTCTCTTCTTACGCGTTGCGCCGCCTGATCCAGACATTGTTCCCCCTCTCGGGCGCTGCTCGGTCCGCTGATCAGCGCGTAAGACGAGCTCGACGGTTCGACAAGCCGGCGCGCGGTGTCCAGCAGCCGTCTCTTTTCCAGATGGCGCGTGCGTGCTCGGCTCGCATTCGAGCTCCGTTGTTCGGGGCTGTGGCCGCGATCTACGGGCCGAGCACGCCGGGGATGACGGCCGTGGGGAGCACCGCACCAGAGAAGGCGAGCTGCCGTTGCATGTTCATTGCCGCAGCATCGTTTTCAGCACGAGCCCCGCGACGCCGGAGGCCACGATCAGGATCGGCTCGGGGATCTTCTTGCTCGCCATCAGCGCGCCGAGCACCGCGAGCGCGATCAGCGCAGTGGAGACGTCGACGATCGCGCGCCGGCCCAGCACGAACGCCGCGCCCGCGATGGCACCCGCCGCGGCCGAGGTCACCCCCGCCACGAATGCCTTCGCGCTCGCGTTCCGCGTCGCGCGCCGGAGCGGTCGCGCCGCGATGACCACCACGAGAAAAGGCGGTAGGAACGTGCCCACGGCTGCGAGCATGGCGCCGAGCAGCCCGGCGGCGAGAAAGCCGATGAAGCCCGCCGTGATCACGACTGGCCCCGGCGTGATCATCGCGACTGCGACAGCGTCGAGGAACTGGCGATCATCGAGCCAATGGAAGCGCTGGACGACGCCGTCGTAGAGGAACGGAACGATCGCGAGCCCGCTCCCGAAGATGAACGCGCCCGCTTTGGTGAAGTACCACGCGATCTGCACGAGCGTGTTGGTCGACGCAGCGCCGTGCAGGCCCGTGACGAAGATCGGCGGTAGCGCGAGCACCGACGCGCCCGCGCCGAGCCGCGGCGGTGCCCGGACGAGCAACGCCACGAGCCCGCCTGCAAGGAAGAGCCAGACGATCTCCTTGGCGGTCACCGCCGTGACGATCGCGACGATCGCGAAGATCACCCAGAGCAGCGGGTCCTTTTTCAGCGTCATCTTCGCGAGCTTCGCGGCGCTGCGCGCGATGATCGCGATCACACCGGCACCGATGCCGTAGAACGCGCCCGCCATCCACGGCAGGCCGCCGTAGCGCACGTAGAACGCCGCGAGGATCAGCACCATCACGAACGACGGCAGGACGAAGACGCCGCCGATGAGCAGCGCACCCACGGTGCCTGCGCGAACCCACCCGAGGTACATGGCGAGCTGCGCCGCGAGCGGGCCGGGCGAGAGCTGCGAGAGCGCGAGCCCTTCCTTGTAGTCGGCCTCCGTGAACCAGCGGCGCTCCTCGACCAGATCGCGCTGCATGTAGCCGGCGAGAGCGATCGGTCCGCCGAAGCCAACCGCGCCGATGCGGAGAAAGTACCTTGCGAGCTCGCCGAGCGAGCAGAGGGGCGCCGCCGGGCCCGTGGTTTCGGGCGCGCGCGCCTCGTCGCTCATCCGCCGGCCTTGGTGAGATCGATGGCCTTCTTCACGCTCGCGGCAAGCGTCGCGACCGGTCCACGACCCCAGTAGTGCAGGAAGAGGATCCGCGGCGTCTCACCCACCATGTGGTGGTGGATCGCGACCACGTGGATGCCGCTGCCGCGCAGCGACTTGAGCACCGGCTGGAGCTCGTCCTCGGTCACCGCGAAGTCACCGTCGACGACGGCGTTCTCGTCGGTCCCCGCGAACGCCGCCCACGTGTTGACGCCCATCGCCTTGCCGATCTTGCAGCCGCACGCCGCTGCGGCGGCGGGCCGCCCGATGGTGACCTTCGCCATGCCGTCTTTGGTGGCCGCCTTCGCCCCGAAGACGGCCTCCACCTTCGCCGCGTCGATCGCGCTCTTCGCCGGGATCGGCGGGCCGTCGAAGCGGTCCTTGGGTTGCGCCGCCTTCGCGCGCGCGGCCTTCATCGCGTCGAGCGCGGCGCGCACGCCCTTGCCGAGCGCGTCGACGGTTCCCTCGCTCTCGATGTGCATGAAGTAGACGTGCGGCTTGTCGTGGAAGAAGTGGTTGTGGAGCGCGGTGACCGAGAGGCCGTTGCTCAGCGCCGCGCTCATCGCGTCACTCACCTCGTCTTCGAACAGCACGAGGTCGCCCATGACCATCGCCTCCACACCGGGCTTTTCCCCAGGCGTGAAGCCCGCCCACGAGGTGAGGCCCATGAACGGCGGCATGGCCCAGCCGTCGACCTCGACCTTCACTTCGTTTCGCGGATAGCTGATCTTCACCACGCCGTCCGCGCTCTCCGGCTTGATCCCGGTGCTCGCCTCCACCTTCGCCGGATCTATCGGCGCGGCCGCGGGCGGTGCGACCTGCGCGGCGAGGGGGCGCACTTCGGCCGCCAGTGGCGGTGTCGCGGCGTTGTTGCAGGCGGCGAGCATCAGCAGCGCGCCCATGGCTAGCATTGGAGTCTTCATCGTTCCTTCCCTCTTCTTCGCCGTCAGAGCGGCGTCGAAAGCACGGGCTGCGGGCTCGCCTTCGGCGCAACGAACGGAGGAGGAAGCGCCGAAGGCGGCGCCACGAGGAGCCGCGAGCGCTGGTGCTGTTGCGGTGCCGGTGGAGGCTGCCGCCACCGTGGGCTGTTCTCCACGGCAGGCGCCCCGAGGCGAGAGAGACGTGAGGCGTTCCACCATGTTCCTCTCCGTGGTGCTCGGTATCCGTTGGTATGATCAACCGTAGTCTCCTCCGCGCAACCGCGTTCCATACCGACCGACCGCGGAGTCGGTGTGGCCAAACCCTTTCGGCGGAGAGCTGCCCCGAGGGGCGCTTCTTGCTGTGCTCACGCGGTCGGCATGCGTCGCGCCGCTCGCTCTCGCTCCTCGTGCTCGCCGCCGCGGCGATCGGAGATGGAGGGCGAGAGCGGGCGCGAAGCGCGGCGGCGTGAGCACGCGCGGCTGCCGTTCAGGTGCGCGGCGGCGGCGGTGCGGTGAGCGGTGTCGCGTCGGCGGGGCGGCGCGCGGTGGCTTCGAGGTACGCTTTGCCGACGTCGGACTCGTCCAGGAAGCCGATGATCTGGCCGTCGGCATCGAGCACGGGGATCTCGCGCAGCTCGTTGGCGAGCATGGTCTCGATGGCCTTGCGCAGGGCCTCGTTGGCCGTGACGGCGACGGCGGGTTGCATCGCGTCGGCGGCCACCGTGAGCGACACGAGATCGGGATCGGCGCCCATGATGCGCAGCGAGTCGGCCGTCACCATGCCCACCAGCTTCCCGGCGTCGTCGCGCACGGGGAACACGTCCTGCCAGCTCACGTCGGCGGCGCGCTGGAGCATCTCCGCGGCCGGCGTCGCCAGCGTGAAGCTCGCGAAGGGGCGATCGCGCGTCATCACGTCGCGCACCAGGATCTGCTCGAGCACGTCGAGGAGAGGCGCGACGTGCGCAGGTGACTCGCGCTTGCTCGGGACCTGCGCGTGATAGAGCGAGCGGTTCCGGAGCGCGACGAAGGCGATGCCCTCGGCGAGCATCAAGGGCACGAGCAGGTCGTAGCTGCCCGCCAGCTCGCAGACCATGATGAGCGCGCTCACGGGGACGTGCGCGATCCCGCCGTAGAACGTGCCCATGCCGACGAGCGCGAACGCGCCCGGATCGATGGTGGGGTCGTGGAGCAGCAAGCTCGCGGCGCGGCCGAAGGCGCCGCCGGCGAGGCCGCCGATGACGAGCGAGGGCGCGAAATCACCGGCGCTGCCGCCGGTGCCGATGGTGAGCGACGAGGCCACGATCTTCGCGCCGCAGAGCAGGAGGAGGAGCTCGACGGCGCGCCAGTCGGCGTGCAGCCAGCTCGCGCCGGTGATGGCGATCTGCGCCGCGCCGTAGCCACCGCCGAGCAGGCCGAGGCCCTGCCCGCGGTTGCCGATGCGCTCGCCGACGAACCAGAGGATGGGCGCGCAGAAGAGGCCGAGCGCGAGCCCGCCGAGGCCGGGCCGGAGCCACGCGGGGCCGGGCAGGCGCTTGGCGAAGCCCTTCACGCTGCCCATCACCGCGAGGAAGAGCATGGCCACGAGCGCGAGCAGGAGCGCGAGGAGCGCATAGAGCGGCAGGTGGCTCGGGATGAATGGATACCGCGGCGCGTGCGCGAAGAGCGTGGCCTCGCCGAAGAACGAAATGAAGACCGAGTACGAGACGACGCTGGCGAGCAGCGCGGGGATGAGCGCGTCGGCTTCGAAGTCGTCGCGGTAGAGGACCTCGACCGCGAGGAGCGCAGCGCCGAGCGGTGTGCGGAAGACCGCGGACATGCCGGCCGCGACGCCCGCGACCATGAGGATGCGCCGCTCGCGCCGGCCCACGCGCAGCACGCCGCCGACGAGGGACCCGAGGCCGCCGCCGATCTGCATCGTCGGGCCTTCGCGACCCCCGGCGCCGCCGGTGCCCAGCGTGAGGATGGAGGCCAGCGTCTTGATGAAGGGGACGCGCCGGCGCATCACGCCGCCGTGCTTGTGGAAGCCCTCGATCATCGCGTCGCCGCCGCCGCCGCCGGCCTCGGGCGCGAAGCGCGCCGTGAGGAGACCGCTGCCGAGCGCGCCGAGCGCGGGGATCAGAGGCAACAGCCAGAGGCGCACCGCGCCGCGCTCGGGCTCGTGACCGAGAACGCTCTCGCCGTGCGCGCGGAGGCGCGCGTAGCCGACGAGCCGGCCGAGGAGGAGATCCTCCACCAGCTCGAGCGCGCCCACGAAGAGCACGGCGACGAGCCCGCTGAGCACGCCGACGAGCACGGCGTGGAGCAGCGTGCGACCGATGAGGCGGAGATCGAGCGGCGCGCTTTCCGAGAACAGTCCCGTGAGGACGCCACGCCAGCGCTTCTCGGTGACGGCTTCTGCGGATGGTGGCGTAGATGGCATTTCCAGATGCTCCGAGCCTCGACTCTCGGCGAGCCCGACGGTGGGGGACCATAACGTAGATCCCGACTTCGGCAAAAGGGCGCCGGCCGTCGAGCTGGACGTGCTTCTCGCGCTCGTCCTCGGTACCGATCGGCATCACCACCGGGGCCTTTTCGGTGAAGCTCTTCACCAAGCCGCGCGGCCGGCGTCGGGGCGGCGCCCTCGATGGAGGCGCGCTTCAGGTGGCGAAGCGCGCGGCCGTTGCGGTGGCCGCGTGCTCCTCGAGAATGCTGACCACGAGCGTGCGCTCGGTACGGTCGTCGGCATTCTCGATCTCCAACCGCTGCAGTCGCGGAGGCCTCAAGGCTGGCATAGGCCGTCCGTGCACAAGTAGTTGCAGCACTCCACATTCGTCGTGCAATCGGCGCCGACCGGTGTGCACCCATCGTGGCGGAGCCACGGATACGGGCAGCACGAGCCGCCGACACCCAGGAAGGCGTCGCAGCAGCCCGCGCCGCCGCAGGGCGGGGCCTCGAAGGTGCACGCGCAGAGCTCGTGATCGTCGACGAGGCAGTGGCAGCCGCTCTCGTTGCATTGGGCCCGCCACTGATGGCCGCCGCTGTCGCACAGCGTCCAATCGTTGCAGAACGCGGGATCGGGCGGGGGCGTCACGGCGCACTTGGACACGTCGCCGACGAACCCCGGGTCCGAGCAGGTCCCGAACCCCCCGCGCCGCTCGTGGTGGTCCCGCCGCCGCTGCCGGTGCGATCGACGACGACGCGGCCGCCGCAGGCGATCAACGACAGGGCGGCGAGGAACGAGATGCCATGTGAGCCAAGGAAAGGACGAAGCATCATGATGAGAGTCTCTTCCTCACTCCGCACGTTCACTGCGCGCACGGTGGCGTGCTGCCGTTCACGCACTTGCCACCGGCGCATTCGTCGCTCAGGCACTCTCTGTTTTCGGAGCACGCCGCGCCTTCGGCGCGCTTGGACACGCAGCTCGTGGCGTCCGCTCCGGCGTCGCTCCCGGAGCAGAATCCCATTTGGCTGCAGAACCCGGTTCCGCACGGCTCTCCCGGGTCGAAGCAGGGGCCCTCTTGGTCCGAGCTGCTGGAGCACCCGAGGCCCATGCCGATCGAGATCGAGCAGGCCAGAACAGCAAACGAAACGAGCAAGCTTGTGCGGAGACGAGAGTAGTTCATCATGCCAGGGCGCATTGCACGGGACGAGCCAGCCCGGGCGCACGCCGTTTTCGCGGTGATGTCGCGATGACGTCGAGCGGACCCATGACCGCGCGGTCCTACGCCCGTCCGGAGCTTAGAGCCTATCCCAGTAGACCTCCACGTCGCCGGCCGGCGGATACGCTTCGCCCACCGTCGTAGCTCGGGCTCCCTGCGTACATCAAGTACGCTTCCGCCCTCGCGCCTCGGCGGGCTCGCGTCTCCTTGGCCGGCTCGGTCCGGTCTACTGGGATAGGCTCTCGGGTATCGTGCGCCTCCATCCGCGCCGATGGAGCTCACGATGCCAGCGCAGCAGGGGCGCTGGCTGGATGAGGAGCAGCGCCTTTCGCCATCGCGCGGCAACTTGCACGACGAACCTGGCAGACTCGACGTTACGCGCGCTCAAGGGTAGGGCTGCGCCACGAAGGGTGACACCATCGGCGCTGCGGCGCTCCATTGGATGAGACCGAGGATTCCGGCCGGCTGGGGCATCTCCAGCCCGGTGAGCACGAAGATTCGCTGCTGCTGACCGAAGGTGTCGAAGCCCGCGCATGGGAGCCGCGCGTCCAGCATGACCATCGTATGAAACCACTTCCGGCTGTTGGACACGCAACTGGCGTGACCAAACATCTTGTACTCGCTCATGTAACACTCGGCTTCGAACGTCGCGCTCGTCCCGTCGTCCCACGCTCCGTAGTAGCGACAGCGGTCTTCCATCTCGGCGTCGAGCTCGAAATAGATGGTGCCCACCTTGGTCTCGTTGACCGGATCGGGACCGTCCGGGATGACGATGTCGAAGACCATCTCGCTGGGCATCGCCCACACCGATTGTGGAGGCGTGAGGCAAATCGCGCCGAACAAGACAAGTAAAGAGAGCTTCACGTCATCTTCGATGCTGGAGATTGGTCTCGCCGTTCCAATGGCCGAGCAAGGGCTGGACGGCGGTCACCACCACGGACTTCAACCGCGACGGTCTGAACGACATGATCTGGACGAACGCGGAGAGGGTCACGGGGGCGGTGTGGCTGCTCAACGGAACGCAGCTCCTCGCGCCTGGGCTGGCGCTGGACGCTCGGCAACGCGTGCGACACCAGCGGTGATGGCATGGGCGACCGCATTCACCGAGCGGCCGCGCGCAGCATCGGCGCCGGCTCGACGTTCGTGGATGCTCGACTACGAGAGCGCGATCATGCTCGAGTCGAGCGTCGGCGGGCCCTGCGCCGGGAGGCGGCATCATTGGACGACCACCCGCCCAATCCTCGTGGCGATCTTCGCAGTGGTGGCGAGCTTCCTGGCGTCGACCGCATTCACCGAGAGCCGCGCGGCCGGGATCGACGCTGCGGCGGTGAGCATCGCGGAGAACGCGGCCCCGAGCATCGAGCACCTCGCGGCCGCGCGGGCGGACCTGCGGCGCCTCCAGACGCTCCTCGCCTACCACGTGAACAGGGCGGTGCTCGGCCGCCCGGGCGATCTCCGCAACGTCGCGGCCGCGCGGGCTACCGTGACGAGGGACATCGAGGCTTATCTGGTGCTGCCCGTGTACCCCGGCGAACGGGATCTTTGGCGGACGGTTTCGACGGAGCTCGATGGCCTCGATCGCCTGAGCGGCCAAGTCCTCGCGCTCGTGCCCGAGGGCCACGCCGCCCAGGCGAACGAGATCGCCGACCGCGAGCTGCGCGCGGCGTTCGATCGCACGAGCGACGCCATCATGGACAGCATCGACTTCAACGGGCGGCAGGCGCGCTCCCTCGCGAGCGTCATCGAGGAGCACCGCGGCCGCGCCCGCCGCATCACGCTCATGCTCGACGCGCTCAGCATCGCGCTCGCCGTGATCGCCGCCGAGGTGGCGATTGCGCTCATCCGCCGCCACGAGCGTCTGCTTCGCGATCACACCCAGCTCATCGAGCGACGCGCGGACGAGCTCGATCGTTTCGCCGCGCGGGTCGCCCACGACATCTCGGGCCCGCTTGGGACCGTGGTGCTCGCCAACCAGGTCGTGGCCCGAAAGCTCGCCGACGACGCAGAAGCGCAGCGGATCATCTCCCGCGGAGAGCGGGCGGCCTATCGGGTCCGGCAGATCGTGGACGGGCTCCTGGATTTTGCGCGGGCCGGCGCGCTGCCGGAGCCGGGCCTGCGGGCCGAGGTGAAGCCGGTGATCGACGACCTCGCGATCGAGCTCGCGCCCATCGCGAAGGCGGCGGACGCGGAGCTCCGGGTCGAGCCCTTCGATCCGTGTGAGGTCGCGGTGAGCCCCGGCGCACTGACGAGCCTCGCCTCCAACCTGATGCGGAACGCGATCAAGTACCTCGGCGAAGCGGCGGTCCGCTGCGTCGTCGTGCGGGTGCTCGAAGCGGACAGCATGGTGCGCGTCGAGGTCGAGGACACGGGACCCGGCGTACCACCTGCGCTCGAAGGGATCGTCTTCCAGCCCTACGTGCGCGGGTCCGGCACCGGCGAACCGGGGCTGGGGCTCGGCCTCGCCACGGTCAAGTCCCTCGCCGAGGCTCACGGTGGACGCGTGGGGCTGCGTACCGCCATCGGGAGAGGAAGCGTCTTCTGGTTCGAGCTCCCGAAGTCAGGCTGCGTGCTTTCGCCGCGGCGGCCGGAGAGCTTGCGAGCAGGCATGTCGTGAGTCGCGGCCGCCAGCGTTGGCGAGCGCGCAAACATCCCCGGCGCCCACGGGCCGGCCCTTTGGCGTTGTGCCGGAAGAGCCTGTGGCGCACTCGAATCCAGTAGCGCCGTCACGCATCGCCGTGCGACTCGATTACAACCTTGGCCCGCGCGCCGAAGCTTGCCCAGATGAGCGCGAGCTCCGGGGATCCATTGCGGCCGTCATGGGTCATGACCCGGTTGTATCGACAGCAGCACCGCTCCTCCGCGCAAGCATCTTACGTGTTGGGGGGCTCGCGGATGCGGATTGCCGCAGGTTCGTTGCTGCCATGGGGCTGCTCATCGTCGGGGAGATTGATCCCGCGCGCATGAGCGCTCCCATGGTGTCGCTGCGTTCGGCACCGCACGAGCCTTTCGAGCCCTCGGCCCCCAGCGCGCGTTCTCCGGTGTGTCGCCGCGGCCGCGAATCCGTCTTGGTGTTCGCGGCGGTGTGGCCATCGCGGTCTTACCTGTGCCGGCAACGGCCCTTGCTGCGGATCTCGGTTTGGGGTGGGACTTCTTCTCAGTCTCTCTCGAAGGGCGCACGGCGTGTTAACGGCCACCAGGGATCTCGACAGAATCTCATCACGCATGAAGGGATCGATCCGGCCTCTGGCGATACCTCGAGTGAACAACGAGGAGGGACGCTCGCGAGGACACCATCCATCGAAACGCCCGCGGAGTTTGCTCGGGAGACATGCGGAGCGGCGCTGGCTTGACTCCGGTCGTCGCTGCCGACTACGAACCCGGCGGCGGTCGGTCCAGTCGCCGAGCCGGGCGGTCGTCCAGAGATATTCCCCCATGACGAAGGTCATCCCCAGACCGCACAGCCCCAGGGTCCTCGTCTTTCACGCCGACCCCCATGCGCCGTCTCCGCGCGAGCGGATCGCGAGCCGTCACCAAGCGTCGTCCGCGTCTCGACCCGAGCCCGAGGGCCGCGAGACGCCCGCTCGGCCGAAGCCTCCGGAGAAGGCGGGATCGCTCCAGAGCACCGAGCCCGTCGTGCTCTACGGCCCCGCCTTTCGCCGTGTCTACCCGGACGCGCGGCGCAGTTGTGTCGTGTGCCGCGCGCTCGCCGCTTACCTTTGGAAGGAGACCAACCGCGGAGAAGTCTTCCTCTGCGAGGGCTGCAAGACGGAAGCGGCCAGACGGTCGACCGGGTTCGTGGGCCTCGCCGAGCCCCTCGTCGCCGGTCGCGCCGTCGGCGGCTCGTTCGAGGGCAACCGCCGCCGCCACTGACGACGGGAGGAGCAGCGCGCGCCCTCCGTGCAGGCGGCTTGGAGGATCCGCCGGAGTCTGACCTCTCCGGCCGCAGAAAACGGACCTGCGCCGTCGTCGAGCCCGTACTTCAGCAGGCAGCGTGATGTTGTTCGACAATCACGATCGGTTGTCGAGAGCGCTCGTACGGCGCGCAGGTGCCCGCGGTGGTCGAAATACCGGATATCGCTCCGGGTCGACACCCATTCTCGCGCCCACCTACGGTTGACGCGGCGCTGCCGTTTGGCGAAGCAACGGCCATGGACGCGCGCATTGCACATCTCGTCGAAGTCATTCGTCCCCGCTACGACAACGGCGATCCCGGACACGACTTTGCGCATGTGGAGCGAGTGATGAAGAGCTGTACGCGCATTGCCGAGAGCGTGGGCGCGGATCTCTCGATCGTCCTTCCTGCAGCGCTGCTCCACGACGTCATCAACGTGCCGAAGAACCACCCGGATCGCGCGGCGGCGAGCGCCAAAGCAGCCGAAGAAGCGCGGGACATCTTGCGTGACGCAGGCTACGCGCCGGCCGAGATCGAGAGGATCGCCGTCGTCATCACCGAGCACAGCTACTCGCTCGGAAAGGCGCCGAGCTGCCTCGAGTCGGCGGTGCTCCAGGATGCAGACCGGCTGGATGCGCTCGGAGCGGTCGGCATCATGCGGACCGTGACCTGCGGGTGCAAGATGGGCGCGCGCTACTACGACGCCGCCGAGCCGTTCGCAAAGACACGGCCGCTCGACGACGAGAGGAACACGCTCGATCACTTCTACGTGAAGCTGTTGAAGCTCGCCGACACCATGAACACCGAGATCGCGCGGCGCGAAGCGGCCCGTCGCACCGAGCTCATGCACGCCTTTTTGCGGCAAGCGGAAGGGGAGATCAGCGGAACCTTCGGCTGAGCGCGCACTCGACCCTAGGAGTGCGCACTGACGCGGCGAGGATCACCTGAACGAACCCAGGAAGCGCGGCTCGGGCTTGTCGAGCGGCCACCAGACGGTGAGGACCTTCTCCTTGTCGGTCCAGGTGAAGGTTGCCTCCACGTCCGTGCCGGGGATGTAGCGGGCGACGAGCGAGATGTTCCCCTCCGCGCTCTCGATGAGGACGTCCTTGCGCTGCTCGGCGGGCGCGTCCTTGTGGAGCGTCTCGAACTTCTTCCGGGTGACCTTCACCGGCGTACCGCCGGTGTCGTTGGCCTTGCCGCAGAAGACACCCAGCCACTCGCGCACCCGCTTGGTCTCACAGCCCAGCGCGGAGGATCCCGTCACGTTCACCTCCGGTGCGCTCTCCCACTCGCTGCTGGTCGGGGGCGCCGACCCCACGGTCGCGGCTGGGGCTGAGGACGCCGCAGCGGACACCGTGGACGGCGCTGCAGAGACGCTCAACGCTGGTACCGGCGCGATGGGCGCCGCGGAGGCGGTCGGTCGGGGCGCCGTCGTCGCCGTCGCTGTCGGCGCGGAGGTGCCCGCGGGCTCGCTGCTACGGCAGGCAAAGAGGAAAGAGGAGATCGTCAACAGCAAGATAGGGTCACGCATGGGGTTGCTCCTTGGAGAGGTGGCGAGGAACGCGCACATGTCGCCGGCCTATTCCCCTGAGCGGAGCCCTGTGCGCGGACCTCGGGAGGCAGGGCCACGGGCGCTCCGGTGAACCTTTCATCCTCCGCCGCGCCGTCGAGCACCACGCCCTCTCACTGCATCTGCGCGATGATCGCTCGCGCACGTGCTGGTTTGGTCGGTGTGTTGGGGGCTGGGCCGCGTATCGGAGCGAGGTCACCCGCACCGTCAGCATGGGCAGTCATGAAAGACTCGCCTATCGCTTTCAGAGCTTGCCGCCTTCGCAATCCATCCGATCGACGTGCGCGCCGGCTTGCGCCCGCTATCCTCGCTGCATGGCAACCTATTCTCCTGCAGACGTGATTCAACTTCCCCGTTTCACGGCTCCCGGCGCCATGGCGCTCGGCGAGCAGTTACTCACCGTGGCCAAACCGCACAAGAAGGAGCTCTCCAAAGGCATTGCCAAGGCGCATGGCACGCTCGCGCAAACCCACGTTTCCCTCAAAGAGACGCTACGTGATCAAGTTGGACTGGCCGGGGCTCCGGGCTCGGCGGACAACGCGACTACCACGCTCGCCGATCGCCGGATCGACGCTTGCTGGAGCGCTTTGCACGATTTTCTCACCGCGTTTGGCAAGCTCCCGGATGTGCCGGCGGCCGAGGAGGCTTTGGCCATCAAGGCGACGATCTTCCCCGATGGGCTGAAGTTCATCTTGCTGACCTACGAGCTCGAGTGGGCGGAGAGTGAGGCCCGCCTCCAACGCATCAAAGCGCAGGGGCTGGACAAGCGGATCGAGAAGCTCGGTGGCCGGATCTTCCTCGATGCGCTGACCGACGCGCACGCGGCGTATGGGAAGGTGCTTGGGATGACTCAGGTGCTGCGGGAGGGCGCGGCCACGCCGCCGAGCGTTCGGGAGGCATTGAATGCCTTCACCGATGCGCTCCGTAAGTACGTGGCCAAGGTGATGGGCTCGGTGGAAGACGACGAGCCCGAAACGCAAGCGCTCGCGGACGCGCTGCTCGCGCCTCTTGCATCGTGGGACGTCAAGGGCTCCAGCAGCGCTTCCGGCGCCAAGGCTCCGGCCGGCGGAACCACCGAGGCGAAGCCGGCGCAGCCCAGCGGTGGGCAGCCGAGCTGAAAGTTGTGCCAGAGGGGGACTCGGGAGCTGGTCCCACTGCAATGCATTGTGGTGGGACCAGCGGCGACGCTGAGCACGGCCACCCAGGCGGAGGAGGCGCATCGCCGGTTCGCTGTACCACCCGGCGCGCCGGCGATTTCCACGGAGCACCCATCTCGACCGCGCCTGGGTGCTTCAGACGGTTGACCGCATGCGCCTCGCGCTCGAAGCGGGCCCGCTGCACGGGTGATCGCGCCACGTCCGGGTGCAAGATCTTGATGGCTCGTCGAGGCCGTCCGCGAGGTGCACCACGCGCTCGAGAGCTACCGCGAGGCCCAACGCGATGGGCTCGGGCCGGTGGAGAACGACATCCCGTTTTGACCCCGCGCCTGCGGCGCGAGTGGGAGCTCCGATCTGCTCGCGCCGCGCGATGATGCCGCGCGTCCCGCGATCGCGGTCCCTCGAGCTTCGTGGACGTGCTCACGCCAGGTGTGGCTGCGGGTGTCGAGTCGCACCAGGTCGGGGCGAGTTGCAGGGAGCCGTCGGACGACATCCAAGCGTGTGTGTGCTCCGCCGGCACGCGCATCTTCGTGTCATCGATGTTGGCTACGCCGGTCGAGCGTCCGGCGGCGACCGGCTCACCGTGAAGTCGCGCTTCGCGAACGTGCCCGCCCGCGTCGCGCAATTTCGGGCCAGGCTCGCCGGGACCAGCTCCACCGAGTCGAACGACCGATCAGGGGCGTTCCGGGCAGCGGTGGTAGCCTCGGCCCGATGCCCCTTCGCGGAGCCAGCCGCTTCCTCGGCGCACCTCTCGGGTTGGCCGCCGCCCTCGCCGGATGCGCTCCGGCTCCTCCGCCGGAACCGACAAGGCCTCGCGTCTCGCGCTTCGAAGAGCATCGGGGGCCGCCGGATCTCGGGCCCACGATCGGCTTCGCCGACCCGGGGCACCCGCCGCGCAAGATCGAGCCCCCGCCGGTGGAGGTCCTCAGCGAAGCGCCCGCGCCGGCTGCGCCGTTCGCAGGGACGCTCGAGCTCGGCACGCCGGCGACCGTGACCTTCACACCGGGGGATGCGCGGGCGGTGTCGTTCGGTCTGGTGGTGAGATCGCCGAACGCGTTGCCAGCGAGCATCCGGCGGATCCGGGTCACAGGGTTCGAGCGCGTGGTCGTCGGCCTCAAGCGGAGCTTCTGGACGGTGAGTGAGGCCGATGCCGCCACGCAGTTCGGCGGCTTCCTGCTCGGGCTCGTGCTCAACTCGGTGGTCGCGCTGCAGCCTGAGCCCCGCCCCGCCACGCCGCGCAAAGAGCCCTTTTCGCTCGAGGTGTCGAGGGGCTACAAGGGTTACGGCGTGCTCCGCATCGCAGTCCCGGAGGACACGCCGGAAGGACGCTACGCAGGCCGGATCGAGATCGAGGGGAACTTCGCGCCGCAGTCGTTCCCGTTCGAGGTCGTGGTCGTGCGCTTCGACGAGAAGGCCGACGCGCTGCTCGCCGGCATCGACGCGCCGGAGAGCGCGACGCCGATCGGTCGCACGCTCGCGAAGGTGCCGGCCCCGGCGTCGAAGAAGGGCCGCCCGGTGGATCCATCCCGCGCTCAGAAGACCTTGGAGGTGGACACCGAGATGCAGTCCGACGCAGAGCCTCAGGTGGAGGGCGCGTGGAAGCGCTGGCTCGTGGCCGGCAGCGGGGTCTGGGATCTCGGCGCGCTCGAGTGGCTCGGGCCGATCACGGACAAGCCGCCGCTCGCGTTCACGCAGCCGCGCGCCGTCGCCGGCCCCCGCGAGGCGCCTCGGCTCTTCGTCCGCCAGGAGCGGAGCGTCGACGTCATCTCCATCCGCGAACGGCGGACGATCGATCGGATCGCGACACCTTCGCACGAGCGGCTCGACGAGCCCTTCCACGTGAGCCCCGAGGGCGACCGCGTGCTGGTCCGCTGCGGCTCCGCGCTCTGCCTCTTCTCGCGCAAGGGCGACCACTGGACCAGCGTGCCCCTTTACCTCCCCTGCACCTTCCCCTGGACGTGCAAGTGGGTGGAGACCGATCCGGAGCTGCACGAGGTGATCGTCGCGAGCGGACCCGAGGAGCCACGAGACGCATGGACCACCCTCGTCCGCTACGAGCTCCCGTCGCTCGAGCGGGCTTCGATCGCGCTCGAGCGTCCGTGCCGGGAGCCGTCTCCCGCGCTTCATCACCTGTACAGCGCGCGGTACGGCCTCCTCGTCAGCGCGGTCGTGAACAGCGACGGCGCGGACCGCGCGGACGAGCTGTCGATCGTGCGGCTGCCGGACCTCTCCGCCACGCGCTTCGCCGTCCCGTCACCCGGCGCGAGCAGGATGGCGTTCGACGAGCGCTCGGGCGACGTGTTCTTCCTGCGCCAGACCGGCGCCACGAACACCTGCGCGCAGCTGACGCCGGGCTCGCTCGTACCGCGTTCGTGCGCCGCGCTCCCGCCGGAGGCGCCGAGGATGGTGGAGGGCACGCCGATCACGTACGCGACGAGCCGGTACGCGGTGAGCTATCGGCGGTAACCCGTGTCGCGTGTAGCCGATGCCTTCACCGATGCGCTCCGTAAGTACGTGGCCAAGGTGATGGGCTCGGTGGAAGACGACGAGTCCGAAACGCAAACGCTCGCGGACGCGCTCCTCGCGCCTCTTGCATCGTGGGACGCGAGGGGCTCCGGCGGCGCTTCCGGCGCCAAGGCTTCGGCCGGCGGAACCACTTCGGCCGGCGGAGCCACCGAGGCGAAGCCGGCCCAGCGGTGGGCAGCCGAGCTGAAGTTGTGCCAGAGGGGGGTACTCCGGAGCTGGCACAACCGCAATGCATTGCGGTGGGGGGGTACTCCGGAGTACCCCCCTGCGTTCGGAAATGCGGTGTTTCGGGGGGGCGAGGCTGCCCGAGGTTCCGAGCACTGTGCCACGCCGAGGTAAAAGGCCGGGAATTTCGGGGGTGGAGTGGCACAGGGGGTACTCCGGAGTACCCCCCCTGCGCAATGCAGAGCGGTTGAGGGTGGTCTGGAGTACCCCCGACGCAATGCAGAGCGGTAGGGGGTACTCCGGAGTACCCCCCTGCGCAATGCAGAGCGGTGAGGGGTGGTCTGGAGTACCCCCCACCTCAATGCCGCTCGAGCTGCCGCGCGCATGAGCGCGACATGCGGCGCACGAGGGCATGGGCTTCGTAGCCGCCGTGTCGTTGATGGCGGGGGCCGCGCTTCGTTGGGCGGCATGCTGTCGAGGACGACGCGATAGAGCACGGCGGCCCATTCGATCTTCGGCCCTCAGGCCAGCACGAGCACGCCCCGCAAGCTGGGAAAGCGCGGCTCCGCCAGTCAGGAGCGTGGCAATCGTACGGTGAACGTCGTGCCGTGTTTCTTGGAAGAGCTCACCGCGATCTCGCCCCTGTGCGCGTGAGCGATCTCCCGGACGATGAAGAGGCCGAGGCCGAGGTGCGCAGCCGCGCCCGCCGGCGACCGGGCCTCCGATTGGACGAGCGGGTCGAAGATCCGCTGCAGGTCCTGGGGCGGGATCGGCTCTCCCTCGTTGTGGATCGCGAGCATCACCTGTTCGCCTTCCACCCATGCCGAGACGACGATGGGCGCCGCCTCGTCCCCGTGCTGCACCGCGTTCCCGACGAGGTTCGAGACGAGCTGCGCGAGGCGGTCGGCGTCCCACTCGCCCCGAAGATCTCCGGTCGGCTCGAAGCGCAGGACACGGTCCGGATGGCTGGATGCCAGCTCATCGAGGACCTGCCGGCACGTCGCCTCCAGATCCATCGAGGCTCGATTGAGGGGGAGACCAGCCCCGAGCCGGATGCGCGTGAGGTCGAGCATGTCGTTCAGCAATCGCTCCATGCGCCCCGCGCTCCGCAAGATCCGGGCGGCGGCCTGAGCGTGTCGCTCGTCGAGGTTCTCGTCGCGACCCACGAGCGACGCCGCCATGATGATGGTGCCGAGCGGCGTGCGGAGATCGTGTCCCAGGATGGCAAGGAATTGCTCCCGGGTACGGTCCCGCTCGGTGGTGTACGCGCCCATCGACTCCGTCAGAACCTGGTCGATCGCTTCGTTGAACCTGATCAGGTCATCTCGTTCGCTCGGGTCCGGTCGGGGCTTACTCTCCTCCCACAGCCGTACGACGCTCGCGCGAAGGGCGCGAAACTCCGACACCGCCTCGTCGAGCCGGAAGCCGATGTCGACCCGCTGGTGTGCATGCTGTTGTCCGATGCGATCGAGGGCAGAGCCCCAGCCTCGGCCTTTGCTCTTCTCGGCCTGCTCGGCCGAGCTCTGGGGCTCTCGCATGTTGTCGACGATGGCGCCGAGGATCTCTTCGATCTCGTCGCGAAGCAGCAAATCACTCGTGCCGGTCTTCGCCGAGCTGAAGGAGCGAGCAAACGTCTCCCACTCCTTCGCGATCGTGCCCCTGTTCGTCTGGATGAAGTCGGCCAGCCGCAATGTCCAGCCCCCTTCCGTCGTGTGTGACCGGCGCGGGCTCGACGCAAGCAGCCGTCCGAACGCGGCCGGGAATCGATCGCGCGAGGGCGGCGCGTGCGCGCCCGCGGGCAGGGACGATGTCTGCCTGGGCTGCGTGAAGAGGGCCTGTTGCGAGGTTGCAGTCCAGTGCGTCGAGGAACGTTCCTGCGCGTGCCTGATTGCCTGTCGTTCGGCAGGTGAGGGGGAATCGCGTTGCGTCGCGGAGGTGTGCGGCGAGGCCTCGCTCGACGCCGCATATGACGCTGCCGTCTCCTGCGTCACGCAGCATTGCTCGGCCGAGTGCCCGCGCCTCTCGCCCTGAGCAGGACGCGAAGCGCGCCGAGGATGCCACGAAGGGAGGCACCCCGTGAGGCTCGACCGCAAGACCCTCCGTGCGGCGTTGGTGGAGCTGCGGGTCAGCTTCGATGATGCAGATGCGGTGACCGAGGACATGCTCCGGCCGCCACGGCAGCGCGCCCTCGGTCCCGCTCTCCATCGCGACAACTACGCAGACGCGAAGCAGAAGATTCTCGAGGTCCTCGATCGCCTGCTCGATGCGACTGCCGACGATGATGGCGAGTCGGGCGGCCCCGCGAGCAACGGTGGCGGAGGCGCGACCCACTGACGACCTCCACGTTGTTGGAGACACCCCATCTCCCATCGGATCGGCGTCGCCTTCGCTCGTTTGACGACCGCCCGGCGGCTGACGGCTGCACGGCGGTGCCCGAGCGGCGGAATGCAGCGCAGGCCTGACACCCGCAGCGGCGAGCCCGAGCGCACCGCGAGGTGTCGCGCCGACCTCGGGACAGAGGCCGCGAGCGGCTGCTTGCGTTGATGCTTCCGAGCGCTACGCGAAACGCGGAGCGTTGCTCCTGGAGGATCGAAATGGCGACGGGCTCGGGGGGCGTTCCGAATCATCCTGCCGATGCGCCGCCGCGCCCGCTCGGACCGCCGGCTCGCCTCTTCGAAGCCGTGGCGCGCGCGTCGGTGGCGGTGGCCTGTCAGCTCGACGTTCCGCGGCTCCTCGATGCGATTTTCGAGCAGATGCGGCTCCTGGGCGCGTCGGTGATCGCGCTCTTCGGGGCCGACGTCGAGCAGCGCGAGCTCGTCCTCCTCGGTCAGGTGGGCATTCCGCATGATCTCGCCAGGCAGCTCGAGCGTGCGTCCTTCGACGCGCCCCTGGTTTCCGCGTGGGCGGCCGCCACGCGCGAGCCGCAGAGCTTCGAGAGCCTCGATGCCCTCGCGCCCGGCATGTGCGTCACCGGCGAGATCCTCCGCCGCACCGGCACGACGGACTTGTCGGCGTTTCCCCTCATCGCTTCGGGGAAGCTCGTCGGCGTGCTGACGGCCGTATACCCGCAGGCTCAGCGCCTCTCGCCCGAGGAGGCGGACACGATGCAGGCCATCATGAATGTCTTCGCGGCGAGCCTCGCAGCGGCGCGGGCCCACGAGCGCGAGCGGCTGCAGTTCGAGGGCGTTCGCCTCGCGACGCTCGCGATCTCCGCGCCCGTCGCCCTGCGCGCCGTGCTTCAAAACATCGTGGATCACGCGCGGACGCTGACGGACGCTTCGTATGCGGCGCTCGGCGTCGTCGATGATCGGGCTCCCGATGGGCCGTTCAACCCCTGGGTGTTCACCGGGATGAGCGAGAGCGTGCGCTCGATCCTCGGCCGCACTCCACGCCCCGTCGGGCTCCTGGGTGCCGTCGCTCGAGAGGGGCGCGCGATTCGGCTGAAAGACGTCGCCGCGGATGGGCGCTTCCGGGGCCTCCCCCCCGGCCATCCGCCGATCACGAGCTTCGTCGGCGTGCCGATCTTTTACCTCGAGCGGTCGGTCGGCAATCTCTACCTCGCGAACAAGCAGGGCGCGGATGACTTCTCCGAGACCGACCAGCGCGTCGTCGAGATGCTGGCGCAGCACGCCGGGATCGCGATCGAGCGCGCGCGTACCCACGACGTCTTGCTCGAGGAGGTCTCGCACCATCAGGAGAGCCTCGACGCGTTGCGGGCGAGCGAGAAACGCTTTCGCCGCCTGGCCGAGCTGGCGCCCGACATGATCTGTCGTCATCGACCCGAGCCGCCCCAGCCCGTCGAGTACGTGAGCCCCGCGGTCCAGAGCATCCTCGGCCACGCGCCCGAGGAGTATTACCGTGATCCGGGGCTGTTCTGGAGACAGGTCCACCCGTTCGATCGGCCGATCCTGAGCGCCGCGCTCCGGGCCACGGAGCTGCTCGCCGAGCCGCTCACGCTGCGCTGGATTCATCGGAACGGGAGCATCGTGTGGGTCGAGTCCCGCTTCGTCCCGATCCGCGACGAGGACGGCACGATCCTCGAGGTGGAGAGCATCTCGCGCGATGTCACCGCGCGAAGGCAGGCGGAAGCCGAGATCGAGCGCTTGTTGGACCAGCTCCGGGCGCACCGCGCCTGGCTGGAGGTGGTGATCGAAAACACGCCCGTGGGGATCATCCTGGTCGAGGACAGCCTGGGCACCCGGATCGCCGCCAACCGCGAGGCCGAGCGCCTCTTCGGGCGACAGCTCGTGTCCGAGGGCGGCCTCGAGCAATACGTGGAGCAAGTCTGCGATGCGCGCGGGATGCCCATCCCGGACGCCGAGAAGCTCGTGACCCGCGCGCTGCACGGAGAGGCCGTGAGCGGGGAGGAGCGGTCTCTCCGCGTGGCGTCGGGCACCGTTCCGGTGCTGGTCAGCGCCGCGCCGCTCCGCGATGAGCGGGGGCGCGTCGCGGGAGCCGTCGTCGCCTTCAAGGACGTCAGCGCCCTGAAGGAGCTGGAACGGCTGCGCGACGAGTGGATGTCGATCATCGCGCACGACCTGCGGCAGCCGGTCAACACGATTGCGCTGCAGGCTGGCCTGCTCGCCAGCGAATTGAACGACCCCGCGCAGAAGGTTCGGATCGAGCACATCCGCTCCGCGGCCAATCGGCTGTCCCACATGATCACCGACCTGCTCGACGCCTCGCGGCTCGATGCGCACCAGCTCCCGCTGCGCCTGGAGACCGTGGACGTCGTGAAGCTGGTCCGCGACGTGGTGGAACGGATGGGCGGCGCGCTCGCCGAGCGCGTGCACGTGGAGGTGAGGGGCGAAGTCCCGCAGAGCCGAGTGGACGCGCTTCGTTTCGAGGAGATCCTCATCAACCTCCTCTCGAACGCGGAGAAGTACGCCTACCCGGGCACCGGCATCGAGCTCGGGATCGCGGTCGAAGCCGGTGGCATCGTGGTGTCGGTGACGAACCAGGGCGACGGCATCTCGCCGGAGGAGATGCCGGAGCTGTTCAAGCGCTTCCAGCGCACGAACCAGGCGAAGAGAGGCAAGGCCAGCGGCGTAGGCCTAGGGCTCTACATCGCCCGAGGGCTCGTGGAGGCACACGGCGGGCGCATATGGGCGGAGAGCGTGCCCGGCGGGCGGACGACGTTCAGCTTCACACTCCCCACGTGGAGCGCCAAGGAGGCGGCGTGAAGAGCAGGCTGGTGTGCCTGAAAGCCGCACACCAACCGAGGCTGTGCAGCCCATACGGGTACGACGAGAAGGATCCGACATCGCTCCTCGAGGTCGTCGACCGCCTGCTCGATACGACAGCCGACGATGATGGCGAGTCGGGCGACCCCGCGGGCAACGGCGGCGCCGGACCCACGCACTGACGACCGATCTCGAACTGCTCGTCCTTCCCGACGGCGAGCCCTGGAATCGGGATCTCAGCGGCACGTCATGCGCAGGCAGAGAAGACCGCGCCCACATCCCGTGCTGCAATCACTTCTTGACGTCGGGGGCCATGTTGGCCACGGAGTTCTTCACGTACCCATTCTGCTTCTCCCATTCGGTGCGAAGCTTCAGCACATTCTCGATGAAATCACTATCATTCGTCTTCATATCCTTCGCCTTAAGGAGCTTCGTGCCCACCAAGGTCATGAGATATGACCCTGCGTTTCCGACGGATCCCATCCCGATGTGCGTGTGAGCGTCCTTGTCCGTGTAGACCTTCTTGCCTTGCCGTTGCATCTCGCCGCTGGCCCGGTGGTGCACCTGTTCGTGCGTGACCTGCTTCGCGGCTACGCTCGCGATTTCGTCCGGGAGGACCTTGATGCCGTACTTCGCCCCGTAGTCGAGGAACGTTTGCAGGTCCTCCTTCTCCTGCTTCGCCCTACTCCTGTACCAGATGGTCAAGATGCCCGTCGCGGTGTCGAAGGCAAGGAACTCGATCATGCCCAAGAAGGGCTCGAGCTCCTTGTATTCTCGTCTGTGTTCTTCCGTTGGGCCTAGGTCGCCGAGGCCGTACTTGTAGCCGGCCTCGATGAGCACGGGCGGGGGGCCGATCTTCTCCAGCGATTTGGCCAGCGGGGCCAGACGAGCCACGGGGTTGGGCTTCACGGCATGGAGATCGGCGACGAGCGCGCGCTTCACAGCGTCGGCGAAGGACGCGGTCATAATCAGCACGCGCGCTTTGGCCCATTCCGTGAACACCTCCATCCAGCTCTCGACATCCTGCTTCGCCGGCTTGTGTATCTGGGCGTAGATCTCGAAGGGCATCGTCATGGTCTGCTACCTCTCAGGTACGAGCGTCAGCGTCGCTGCGGCCATCCGAGGTCGAGATGGGCTCTCGACGCTCGAGACCATGTCTCAAGGCTCATGGTGGCCGCCGAGATCGATACCGTGACGCCATAGGCGTCACGTCGGCGTGCGCGAACGCCCGCCGGTATCGATCTCTCGTCTCGCGCGAATTGCGGCACGAGGGCCACAAGCAACGCTGATGCCCATGTTCGTACCGCCTTGGCTCCAAGGGCAGTGCCTCCTGTGTGACCAGGGATGGCGCGCCGGTGAACCACCTTGGCCACTGGCTGGTCCGTGACGGCGAGTGGCCGGCCAGTGGCCGGCCAGCGGCCGGCCACGTTCGAGGCGGACTTGCTCGACCATCGGCCGGTGCCGGGGGACCACGAGGTGCCCTGAATCGCGCACGGGGTTGGGGTGAACAGCGGTCGCTGTCGATCCGGTCTGGGCTTTGCTCGGAGCCCACACGAGTTGTCGAAAGCGATCAGGGGTGTCGCTGCGGACGGCGCTGGCAATGTTCTCCTCGTCGGTACCTTTTTCGACTCGATTGACCTGGGAGGAGGACTGCTCACGAGCGCCGGTGGCCAAGACATCTTCGTCGCCAAGCTCGACGCGAGCGGCAAGCACCTTCGGAGCAAGCGTTTCGGCGATGCAGGTGAACCAACGGGGGTGAGCATCGCTGCGGACAGCGCAGACAACGCGATCGTGGCCGGCTTCTTCGGTGGCTCGTTGGACTTCGGTGGTGGCCTGCTCGTCAGCTCCGGAAGTCCCGCGAGTATTTTCGTCGCGAAGCTCGCGGCGGATGGTTCGCACATCTGGAGTGAGGCATTCGACAGTGGAGGTGCGGCGGACATCGTGGTGGACCATGGCCGCAACCTGCTCATCACCGGCAACTTCTCCGGGGCCGTCGACTTCGGAGGCGGCCCGCTGGCGAGCGCGGGCGGACAAGATATCTTCCTCACCAAGCTCGACGCGAAAAGGCGCTCATGTGTGGAGTAAGCGCTTCGGCGACGCCAGCGATCAGACGGGCAACAGCGTGGCCGTCGACGACAAGGGCAACGTCTTTCTTGCGGGTGACTTCTATGGGTCGGTGAACCTCGGCGGAGGCTCGCTCGTCAGCGCAGGTGGGAATGATGTTTTCGTGGCCAAGCTCAGCCCATAGCGCCTGTTCGAGCTGATCTCATGGATTCCACTCCAGCGCGGCCGCCAGGTCGACGGCGGAGGCGCCGGCGCGCGCCACGCCGTGCGGATGACCTTGGTCACCATGTTCGATCGACCTATGTTCGTCCGATGATCTTCCGCCCCAGAACCGCCGCCCTCCTCGCCGTCGCGCCCGTGAGGGCAAGGTGATGATCTCGCGCGTGGTGGGCGGGCTCCTCGCGGCGGTGGCGGCCGGCGCGCTGCTGGTGGCGTTGGGAGAGCGATGGTCGGCCAGGAGGGAGGTCGACGCCCACTGCACGGCCGAGGAGCAGTGCGCGGCGGGGAAGTTTTGCCCGTACCGGCTCCGGAGAGACGAGGCGCCGCTCGGGTGGGAGTGCCGCGACGAGGCGGTGAGGAAGGGGCTGGAGAGGCGGTGCCGTACTGGGGGCAGTGAGGGGTTCGAGCTTTACTGCCCGCCGGGGGCCACGGGGACGTGGAGGGCGCGCTGAGCGCCTGATCGCGCTGGTCGAGCCGGCTCGAGCCGGCGCGCGCATGAAATGGGCCGCTCTACTTCGTCATTGGCTGTCCTGAGCCACGGCGGGATCGATCTCGGAGGTCGGCTCCATCGCCCGTCGCGGCCGCGCCTCGCCGGACCGAAGTGGAACCGCGATCGGGATGCGACTTCCGGCCTTGGCGCCCGCGATCGGGATGACTCTGCCACCGAGCTCCTGCTGCGCACAGAGCAGCAGCGGATCGTCGGCCGAGCCATTGCTCCCCGAAGGAACGCCGACGATCCGCACTTCGTCGTCCCCGGTCTCGACATCGAGCACGATCGTTCGTGGGACGGCTCTGCCCCCGACCGCAATGGCCGCCGCCTCCAGGTCACGCAGGAGCGCCTCCTCCTCGCCGGAGACTGGCTTGGCCTGCATGAGCCTGGCCGCCTCGATCGCGCGACGGATGGCTGCGGTATCGTCGCCACCGCCGGATCCGCGTGCGGGTGTTCGCTGCAGACACTTCTCTATCTGCGGCTGGACGCCGTCGACTTCGTCCATGAGCCGTGTCCCCACGAGCTCGAGCGGCAGCCCCGGCCGCCTGCGCTGGGGACCACGCCGGTGGTGCCTCGAGGAGCTCCGAGCAGGTAGCACGGGCTCTTCGTCCGTGATCGCGGTGCCCGCGGCATCCTCGGGCGCGCGTGCCGCCCCGATGGTTGCCAGCGGGGCGGCGGCGGTCCGACGCGGAGCCGGCCCCGTGTAAGCTGCTCCGCGCGCGACGCCCGCCAGCGTCACGAGCGCGCGCGCGCCGCCGAGGATGACGAGGACGCCCAACGCCAACCCGACGATGGCGAGCGTCTGGCGCGCCTTACCCGCTCGAGGTCCTTGCGACATAGTGGGCCTCTCCCGACGCCTGGCCCCATCACTTCGATGCGGTCTTCGCCTGCGCCTCGTCCCTGATCGCCAGCAGCTCGACCTCGAACACCAGTGTGGAGTTGGGCCCGAACGCGGGCGCTGCCTTGTCACCATAGGCGAGCTGAGGCGGCACGAAGAGCTGCCATTTGCTCCCCACGGGCATGAGCTGGAGAGCCTGGGAGAACCCCGGAATCACGCTCTTCACGGGGATGGCGGTGGGCTCCTTGCGTTTGTACGAGCTGTCGATCTCGGTCCCGTCCAATCGCGTGCCGCGGTAGTTGCACACCACGGTGTCTTCCCGCGTCGGCACCTTGCCAGAGCCCTTGTTGAGCACCTTGTACTGCAGCCCGCTGGGCAACGTGACGACCCCTTCCTTCTTCGCGTTCTCGGCGAAGAATGCCTCCCCCTGCTGCTTGTTCTTCGTCGAGACCATCACTCGGGCGTGCTGAAAATCCTGCTTCAGCTCCGCTTCGAACGTCTTGATGGTCGAGGTCACCTCCTCGTCGGTCATGACGAGCTTGTTGCCCTCCAGGGTGTCCGACAGGGCTCTCTTCAGCAGCTCGACATTCAAGCGCTCCTTCTGCCCTTGGATCGTTCGCGCCATGTCCACGCCGAAAGCATAGCTGAGCTTGTCCTTGCGGTTCTCCATGCCAGGGCCGGGCGTCGGGCTCTCGGGCTTCGTGTCGACTGCCGCGGTCTTCCCCGCCGTTTCCGGCGTCGACTCTGCGCTCTGCTGGTCCGGTCGCGGCTTTCCTCGCGCGCACCCCGTCCCAGCCAGAGCCAGGGCCACGAGCGCACACGCCATCCTGCCAATCGGTTGCTTCTGGCTCACGGTTCGACCTCCTTCACGTCTCGACGTCGTCATGCCTTCTGGACTCTCGATCTCGGCTGCTGTGGTCGCGCTCCTCTGGGCTCGACCTCGAACATCCGTGTCGTGCTCGACCCGAATTGGCCTCCTTCACTCTCGACGTCGTCTTGCCTTCTGGACTCTCGATCCCGGCTGCTGCGGTCGCGCTCCTCTGGGCTCGACCGAGAGCAGCTCGACCTCGAACATCAGCGTCGTGTTCGACCCGATCTTGCTCCGCGGCGCGCCGCGTTCCCCATAGGCCAAGCTGGAAGGAACGAAGAGCTGCCACTTCGAGCCGGCCGGCATGAGCTGCAGGGCTTCCTGCCAACCGGCGATGACCCCATTGACCGGGAAGGGCACCGGCTCGTGGGTCTTCTTCCGGTAAGAGCTGTCGAACTCTTTCCCGTCGAGGAACATGCCGCGGTAGTGGCACACGGCGACGTCTTCGAGCGTGGGCTTTCGTCCAGTGCCGAGGGTGATGACCTTGTACTGGAGCCCGCTCGGGAGCGCGACCACGCCCTCCTTCTTCCGGTTCTCGGCGAGGAAGTCGTCGCCGTCCTTTTGATTCTTCTCGGCCAGACGTCTCCTCTCCAAAGCAGCCTCCGTCACGTTGATCTCGGTCTCCACGCCAATCAACGCGAGGTGGGCTTGCTCTTCGCTCATCAGGGGCGTTCCGCCGGAGAGCACGTCCGTGAACGCCTTCCGCACGAGCTCAGGGTCGACTTCCACGGACTGCTTTTGCAGCGTCTTGGCGAGGTTCAAGCCGACGGCATAACTGACCTGCTGCCTTCTTTCCTTGAGCGCCGGATTGATCCCCGCGGCCGCGGAGCTCGACACGGGCGGGGGAGGAGCGATTTCGAGCACCAGGAACTCGCCCTCTTGTTTGGCCCTGACGACCAGCGCCTTCGAGAATCCCTCCGCGCTGATCTCGAGTCGGCTTTCCCCCGCGCGGTGCACGGCGATGGTGACCTGATCGCCCTGGCCGGGAGAGACCGTCACCATTCCGGGGTCCGAGGGAATCCACCGAGGGCTCACGAGGACTGGCTGTCCTTTCGAGTCCACGGCGCGGGCCCTGGCCTCCACCGAGCTCTGCGCGGTGGCGCCGGAGTAGCCCGGACCGCCGACCCAGGGGCCGAGCCCGCGGAACGGGTCGACCATGCGCGGGTCGCGCTTGTAAGAGAGCTCGATGTCGCTGACGGTCGTGGAGATCGCCTCGGACTGCTCGCGATTCGGGGCCACGCCGCACCCATCCATGAGCGCGCCGACGCCCATGAGAAGAGCGGCCGCGAGCGGAGTCCTGCACCGGTTCATCATCGTCATCGGTCCTCCAGTAGGTGGTCTCGCCGCCGGCTTTCGAGCGTCCGAGGTGCGAAGCAACCCAGGTTCGTCGTTCATCATGCGAGTGGCCCGCCCACGCTCACCCTCGCGGCAAAGAGCCGAGGGTGAGCGTGGAACGGTCTCCTTCTCTCAGTGGCAGTACTGCGAGGTGATGTGCTCACCGCAGAAGGCCGCGGCGCCGGAGAGCCGCAAAGCCGGCCCGGTGTTCGTGGCATTCCTGCCTGCGATTCCCAGGAAGTTCGGCAGGCGCGTGGCGTTACCGGCGCTCCCCACCGCCGGCACGTTCAGGAACATGCCGCCGTCGCATGCCTGCTGGCCCGGACCGAACTGACTGGCAGGGACGCAGCCCGTGAGCATGGCGTCCCGGTTCACGACACCATCGCTCTCGGGAGCCCTGCCATCCAAGGGAAGGATCACCTGCGGATGATCGAAGGGCGCCTTCTCGAGGGCGACGCGATCGTCCGTCAGCTCGAGCAGGAAGTCCACCAGAGCGACCTTCTCCTCCTCGCTGAGATCGGACTGCAGCTCGGCGTTGAGGTTGAGGATGTTGAAGTCGCGATGGCGCGAGTTGGTGACCGGGAAGTCGCCGCCGCGGACATAGAAGTCGACGACCTGTCGCAGCGTCAGCATACCGCCGTTGTGGAAGTAGGGACCGGTGAGCTCCACTTCGCGCAGCTGCGGCGCCTTGAAGCTGCCGAAGCGACTGACGCGGTTCACGAACGGCCACGTCCCCTGGAATGCGCCGCCACGCCCGCCGATCGTGGAATCGCCGGCGGCCACTGCGGAGTTGATGACCTCGCTCAGGTTCGCGCGGGGATCGAACGGGAACTCGGGGAAGCCCTCCGCGTTGGCGACGTCGGTGAGCGTGTTGATGCAGCCGCCGACGGGACCGCACGCTTCGTCGAGCGCCGGATGGGCGTCGCCCACGGTGATCCGGTTGGCGAACGTGGCCATGTAAGGCGGCAGGAGGTAGTTGAGCTGCTCATCGCCTTGCCCAGGGTTGATCTGCTGATCGTGCCCCGTGTCTTCGAAGAGGCCGCCGGTGGCGCAGAACGGCGCGCAGGCCTCGTCGAAGCTCGGGTCGAAGGTCGGCAGCGGGACGCCGGGCTCCTGTCCCGGCCCGCCCAGGTTCTTCATCAGCAGCGCAGCATGGGAGAGCGGCCACCCGAAAGCATCGGTGGCGCCGCGTCCGGTGTCCTCGCAGGCGCCGGTCACCTTCGCCTGGTCCGCGACGCAGGGCCGGACACCGATGTTGTACACGCCGTTGTCGAAGAAGGAGCCGCCGAACGAGGTGAACGGGACCGGCACTCCATTCCCGGCCACCGGACCGGTGCCGAGATCCGCGTGGATGACGTACCCGTTGGCATTGGCGTTGACGGTGATCGCATCCGGGAACGAGTAGCCGGAGCAATTGGCGGTGGTGCAGTTGCCGTTGTTGTTGACCACCGGAGCCGGGACGATGCTCTCGTTGCTGATCTTGCGCTCGATCGCGTCCTGTCCCGGACCGTTGATCTCCGATTCCAGGTGGAAGCCGGAGATGATGCGCATCTTGCCCAGCGGCTCCATCAGCGGCTCCACCACCGGATTGCCTCTCTCGAACTCCGCCGCGGCGTCGACGAGCTGCGTCTTGTGGGTGAACATCGTCGTGTTGTCGGTCAGGTTGGGCGCGTTGTGGCAGGCGCCGCACCGGGCCGATCGGAAGTTGGGATTCCGCAGCGACACGTTCGATCCGAAGAAGATGTCCATCCCGAGCAAGGGATCGGGATCGGTCGGCTGGCGCGTGCCGCCGGCGGGGACCCGCTCCGTGCACGTGCGCGTGCCCGCGATCGTGACCTCGTTGACACAGGCGCTCATCCGGGGATGACCGACCGTGTCGTTCTGAGCATGGGAGATGTCGGCCGCGAAGAACTGGTTGCGCTTGAAATTACCCACCTCGCGGAAGCAGCCCGGGTGCAGAGAATCCCGCGTGTACCCGGCAGGCAGGTTGTTGCAATTGGGCATGTCGAGGACCAGGAGCGGCTCTCCGGTCTCGCCCATGACCATCGCGGCATCCGGATTCTGATCCTGGAAGCGATCGAAGGGCGTGTCGTCCGGCACCAGGAGGCTCGCCCAGAGGTGGATGGACTGGCCCCAGAAGAGGCCGAAGTTGCCTTCCATGTGGGTGAACTGGTTGGTGTCGGTGGCGTTGGCCGGCCCCGTGGCGGGCGCCAGTACGTAGGTGTCGAAAGGATCGTTGTTGTGGCTTCGGACCACGCCGTCCGGGTCGAGGACGGTGACCGCTGCCGCGGGGCGGGCTCCGGTGCCGCACTGGTTGGGATGGATGTCGGGACGTTCGTCGGTGTAGCAGCCGGTGAAGTGTCCTGTCGTGTTGCGGTGGAGCGCCGGGTTGAAGGCGTGCCGGATGAGGGCTGCATACGTGATGCAGAGGCCCGGCACCCCGGTTCCCAACGGGGTTGCAGGACCGCCCTCGGGGGAGCGGTCGGCGGCCGGCAGCGTCGCGCAGTCCGACCCATTCTGGTTGGAGTAAGGGCCGAGGAAGCTGTCGGTCGGGTCCACCAGCTGGTTGGCGAGCGGAGTCACGCCGCGCTGGAGCAGTTTTTTGGCGATCTTGGCCCAGTTCCTACCGTCGAATGACATCTCGAACTTGCTCAGGCCAGGGCCCTTGGCGAGCGAGGCCAGGCTCGAGAACTTGATGAGCTGGCGCGTTGCGGTCAGTCCGCCCGTCGCGCTCGTCGGATCGTCGATGAAGATGTGAGCCTGAGGATCGGTGATGCCGAAGACACTGCCACCGTTGTCGTCGTGACGGGCACGACCGTCCCAGAAGTTGTCGAAGTTCGCATCCGCCAGGAAGATGGTGGGCGTGTTGCGAGGCTCGACCCGGCGGAATTGATTGGCGCTCCCGTCGGCGTTCGGGCTCCCTGCGAAGCCCGGGATGGGATCGACGTTGTCGGCCGGGATGGGGCTGCGCAGGTCGCGCACCAAGGCCCTGACGCCGCGCGAGTCCCGGCCGAAGGAGGCTGCGCCGATCGGCGGGATGTCGAAGAATTTCCCGAAGTGGACGCCCATCGAGGAGGCCACGTCGTCGGTGTCCCTCACGATGTTGGCGGCGTCGCAGGCGGTGTACGTGGAGCGCGGATGGTCCGGAGGATCTCCGTCGGGGAAAGTGATCCCCGCGACGTTGCCCGTGATCGCCGGCGAGCAGACCGGGTCGCCCGCGATCTCCGGGTCCTTCAGCTTGTGAAACGGGTAATCGGCGACCGTGAGATCGTGGTTGGGCGGGAACGTGAAAGCGTTCGCGGTGAAGTTGGTGGGGTTACCCGGAATCCCATCCTGGCCGTTGGGGTTCACCTGATTCTTGGTGCGGTTGTCGGCCCCGGCGTGTGCGTGACAGGAGCCGCAGGACTGCACCGCGTCGCTTCCCACCTGCATGTCCCAGAAGAGGGACTTGCCCAGGCGCGCCGCTTCGAGCCGCGCCGCCTGCTTGCGAGGATAGTAGTTGCCGGCCGTGACGCCCTGATAGGCGTTCCCCGTGGGGGTCGTGTAGAGCCCGACGTAATCGTTCTCGTTCGAGGGCAGCAGTTGGTCTTGCCCGCGCTCGTCGAGGTTCGCCGTGGAGTTGTAGAGGTAGGCGGGAGCGACTCCGGTGCCACCGACGACAGCCCCGTCGGACGTGGCGACCGCCAGTGAAGGCTTCTTGAGGCCGCCCGTGCCCGTGATGGGGTCATACCGCTGGATCACGCCGCGGAGCCCCGGATCGACCAACCGTTCGGCCGGCTGAATGGGGAGAGCGGTGCCCGTCGTGAGCCCGGCGATGGAGCCCGCGGGGATCTGGCGGAGCAGCGCAATCGTGGCGCTCCCGGCCGGAACGGCCGGCGTCGAGTACCACGATGCGGTCTGCTGGCCTGCGAACGGCAGACCGAGGTTGTCCTCGCACAACGGACCTGCCTGCGATCCCGCGCCCAGCAGCTGCGTGCCGCAGAGGAGTGGATTCGTGTTGTCGTGCGCGAGACTGGCAGCACCGGGCTCGCCCGGGTCGGCGCCACACGCCGTCAGGGTCTCCGAGTCGAATGCCGTGTTGAAAGGAGCGTCGAGGGGGACCGGCTCCGGGTTGTTCTGGCAGAAGTCGAGCTTCCGCCCGACGGCAACGTTGTAATCGATCTCGGGAGCCTGCGCCGGATCCAGCCGGGAGATGCCCGCGGTGACATCGATGTTCGACGGTGCCGGCGTGCAGGAGGCTCCCAGGGTGTAACAGACGTTCGTGTTGTCGAAGCTGCCGCCCGCGTAGCCGGGATTCAGCACCCGCTGCTCGGTGCCGTTGGGCGCATTGTAGTTGAGCGGGTGCACGCGAAACGGAGGCAGCCCGGGAATCACGGTTCCCGCACCGGCCTGCGACGCTCGAACCACGTGAGACACGCCGAACGCGGGCCGGCGAACGTTGGTGCCGAAGGTATCGCCGGTCGGCGTGCAGTACGTGGGGAAACCCTGATCGTTGGGCGGCTGGGGCCCGGAGCCATCCTGACAGGCCACTCCCGTCGTCGGCACGTAGGGATTGTCGAACAGGTACTCGAGCTCATTCCAGGTGAGCGCCGTCTCCTTCAATGAGGAGAACGGCGTCTCCGGCTCGAAGAAGAGCTCCGTCGTGAGGAAGTTGACCGAGCCATTGCAGATGACGTTGCCAGGCGGACAGGTAACTCCCGAAGCGCTGCCGAACGTGGTCGCTTGCTGCGCCGCTGCCACCCAGGGCGCGAGAATACCCGCCAGGGCGGTGAGCGTCAGTGCCAGGGCCGGGCCCCTATTGGAGGACGCGCGCGACCAGGCGTCCGGTCCACGTCTAATACGATCCCGAGACTCCGAGCGTCTCGGGACGTCGCAGTCGGCTGAAGATCGCCAGCAGGTAGGGCGACTCTTTCGTTCTCGCGATGTTCCTTCGGTGTTCTTCCGCATGGTGGACACACCTCTCCCTCTCCCTCGACATCCGACGAACAGGCTTCCCAAGACCGCGGTTCGGACTGTCGGGTGCGCGGATTATGTGATGTGCCGGAGGAGGGACAAGTTGGATTTGGATCGTGGGGCATTGGTGTACACCCTTGTGCCGGGAGCAGATTCGGTAATGGTAACTCGAGAGTGCAGCCTCTCAGGCTTGGTGGAGAGAGGCTCGAACATCGCTTGTTGCGTGCGTGTCGCATTCGTCGTGAGAATGCGCTCGACGAAATGGTTGGGCGTGCCGTTCAAAGCCGATTCGATTGCACGCGGCATCGACGCCGAGCTCGCGACGGCGCTGGCGCGCGCTCGTACGAGCTTCGGAGGGACCGAATCTGGAAGAGCGCCGCTGGTATCGGCCCGTCGAGCGCATCGACGATGCAAGTCGAAGAGCACGAATCCCCTATTGCGTCGATCCGACTGCGCTCGTGGCGTCCATCGATCCTCGAGCACGACGGCGCGGGCGCCACGCACGAGGAAGCACGTCATTCCGAGCGCCGCAGCCGGATCGGCCCACCACCAGCCGAAGAGGGCGTTGCATTCGATACCACCCAGCGTGATCCGCGACAGCCGCCAGACCGCGGTGGTCTGGAAGGCATCGGTGGCTCGCTCGTCAGCGCAGGTGGGAAGGATGTTTTTGTGGCCCAGCTCAGCCCATGGCGCCCGACGGTCGCCATCCCATCTAGAGCTTCAAGCACGGGGGAGACACGCGGGCTGTGCCCGCCGGAGAAGACCTGTCTCGGCTCGAAAGGGAAACGCAGGGCGCTTGGCGTGATGGTGGTGATTCCAGTGCTCGTGGCGGGGTGCGTGATCGATGTGGATGAGGCTTTGCCGAGTGGGCCGCCCATGTGTGCCTGTGATCCTCCTTTGCAGGTGGAGCTCGCGATTGCATCCGACACCGCCTCGCCGGATGCAGGGAGGCCGAGCGCATCTGGACACGCGGACGACCCGTCGAGGCGTTCGCGTGTGGGTCACGGGCACGCCGGTCGCGTCCGCCGTCGAAAGGGGACCAGAGACCATGAGCGACACGACCCATGTCCATCACCAGCCGAAGCGCGCCCGAGGCTTGAAGATCCTGACAGCGTCCTTCCTGTTCGGCGTGCTCGCGCTCTCGGGCGCGGGGGGCCGCACGCTTGCACATCCAGTCCGGTATCCCACGGCGATCGATTGGCAGTCTTACGAGGCGGGCCTCGCGCGGGCGAGGACATGCTCAGGCCGCCACGGCAGCGCGCCCTCGGTCCCGCTCTCCATCGCGACAACTACGCTGACGCGAAGCAGAAGATTCTCGAGATCCTCGAGCGCCTGCTCGCCGCGGCCGCCGACGATGATGGCGAGTCGGGCGATCCTGCAGGCAACGGTGGCGGCGGCGCGACGCACTGACGACGCCGCTTGGATACCTTCTTCATGCAGGCAGAGCTGCGAAGTGTCCCTCAATGCGAGCTTCGCCAGACTGATGTGATCCGGGGGCGCAGTGAGGCGGCCCGGCTCGACCATCGCGACCGGCAGCGCGTGATGGATCACGCTTCCCGGGCGGCGGCCGCACCGCGCAAAGTCTCGCCGCCGCGTTCTACACCCACTCCCCAAGGGGCTTATAGGCACGGCTCCCGAGCTGCATTCGCTGCGGTTGCGAGTCGGCCTGGATACGGCGGCCGCGGGCTGAGCGCGCTACGTCACGCCGTCATCTTGGGGGCGCCCGGGGTGATGCAGCAGGCTCCGAGTTGGGTCGTGCGGTGGTCGAGGTTGGTCGCTCCCGAGCTCCACATCGCCTTCGCGCCGTAACCGTGAGCGGTGCCGATCGCGGAGAAGATACTTTTGCTCCGCGCGAGCCTTCGGAGCGCCACGCGTTCAGCGCTTCGGGCTGACGTCGATGCCGCCGACGAAATCGAGGAGCGCCTTCGACAACCTCTCCGGCGCCTCCATGGCGACGTAGTGGCCGACTCCGTCGAGCTGAACGGCGCGAACCTCAGTGCGGGCGGCACGCGACATCGTGTTGAAGGTGAACGGGCCGCCGCCTCCCCGATCGCGAGTACCGGGACGTTGAGCCCGGGGTTGTCTGCGAGAGCCCTGAGCTCAGCGCCTTCTTTCAGCATCGACTGGTAGAGGCCGATCGCTCCGCGCCAGCCATTGGGACGAGAGTAGGTCCGAACGAACTCGTCGACGTCGGCGTCACCGATGGCTCCGAGCGTTGCGCACATGGCAGGAAACGCAAACTGTCCGAGGAACTCGCGCTCGCGTCCAGCCAGCAGGAGCTCAGGGATGCCCGGCGCCGCGAGGACGCCGATGTGCCAAGCGCCTCCCTGCGTGACGTCTGCCAACGCCTCGAGGCCGAATCCGGCGAGGCCCATCTCGATTGCGGTGAAGCTGAGCACGTCCTCTGGATGGGTGACGGCAAGGCGGTACACGGTCGCTCCGCTGATGTCTTGCCCGGTGAGATGAACGGGGCCGACGTCGAGCTTGGTGATGAGGTGGTGCAGATCCTCTGCCGAGGCCTTGCTTCCGTACTCCCCCGACTCGTTCGTGGAATCGCCGAAGCCACGCAGGTCGACCGCGAAAACACGGTGCTTCTTCGCGAGGAGCGGGATGAGCTTTCGAAAGGTCCACCACGTCTCGGGAAAGCCGTGGACCAGAAGGATTGGAGAGCCGCGCTCTCCCGCGGCGACGTAGTGCAGGTCCGTACCGTTCACCTTCGCGCGGTGATGGGTGATGCCTTCGACGACAGGGCTGGAGGTCTTTTTCATGGGAGGCTCCTTGGCAAAAAGGACAACTCGGTTGTCGAAATCAAGATAGACAACCGGTTTGTCTTTGTCCAGGGCCGGTGGTAGATTCCTCTCATGTCTGGCTCTGGCCCCGAGCTCGCGCTTCTTTTGCTGGGAGGGTTCCGCTCGCTCGTCGACGCAGCGGTGATCGAGCTCGCCCGTCGTGGTTATGAGGACGTGCGCCCGGTGCATGACTTCGCGTTGAGAGCGATCGCTGCAGGGGCGGAGAACGCGTCCGAGCTCGGTCGCCGTCTATCCATCTCCAAGCAGGCGGCAGCGAAGACGATCGCGCTGCTGCAAGAGCGCGGCTATGTGTCGCGTGACGATGATCCGCTCGACGCTCGTCGCAAGCGCCTTCAGGTGACCAAACGCGGGCTCGCGGTGATGCGAGAGGGGGAGGAAATCTTCGACGCGCTGCGCGAACAGTGGGCGCAGCAAATCGGTCCGGCCAAGCTGCGAACGCTTGAAAAACAACTCGCGGAGCTGGTGGGCTCGTCGGGCGCACGCCTCGACGACACGCCTGGTTGGATGGCTCGAGGTCTCGGCGAGTAGCTCCTCACATGCTTGCCTGAACCTCGCCGGTTCGACGCGAACCGAGGGAAGCTCAGAGGCGCTGGAGGGTGCGGTTGTCCGCAGTGCCGTTCTGTCCGCCGTGGGAGCCCGATGGCAAAGGCCATGTGCTCGACCGGATCGAGATCTTTCCGTCCGATTCCGGCGCAAATATCCGCTCGATGCTCTCGTTCGTCCGTGGCTAGCCGTCGTACGATCCGACGACCCGCGCATCACCGCTGTCCGGTTCACGGACACGTGTCGAATGTCGGCGAGATCGGCATACTCACCCTGGAGCTTGGCGATGGTGGCGTCGACCGCCCTCAGGGGTTCCGCCAGATAGAATGTCGGGCCCGGGTGGCCGGAGGCGGGGTCCGGAGATCATCAACAGCACACGCCTCGGCTCGCTGTGCTGGGCCTCGGTGCGCGTGAGCGAGCTCGGCCCTGGGCGCGTGCTGCTCGACATCGCAGCGTGTTCCAAAAATATCGAAATAGATCTTGCTGCATGCTTCGAGAATGTTAGAAGCAGAGCGTGACCTCGCCCCTGGAACGTCACGCCGAACAGCTCAGCGCCCTCGGTCATCCCGTTCGCCTCCAGATCCTCCGTCTTGTCGTTCAGGGTGGTGATGGAGGGACAGCCGCCGGCGATATCCAGGCGCACGTGGGCCTGCCCGCCTCAACTCTGAGCCACCATCTCAAGCGTCTGGTGGATGCAGGGATGCTCACCAGCCGCAATGAGGGGACTTACCACTACTACGCACCTGACTATGCGGCCCTGCGCAGACTGACCAGTTACCTGTGGGAGGATTGCTGCAAGAGGGGCAACGGCGTGTCCCGCTGCTGAGCCATTGAATGGTTGGATGGGGGACAGAAGATTTTTACGGACATCCTCAATCCGCACGTTTCGTTCAACGTCTCCAACATCGATGCGTCCGCCGCCTCTTACGAGAAGGCATTCGGCGTGACCGTGATGAATTTCTCGCTGTCCCTCTACGGAGGACGCGACGGGGTCGAACCATGAATCTGCCCATCCAGAAGCCCCTCTCGACTCACAAGCCCCGAATCCTCTTCCTCTATGGCTCGCTCAGGAAACGCTCGTACAGCCGCCTGCTCGCGGAGGAGGCCGCTCGCATCATCACCGATATGGGCGCGGAAGCTCGTTTCTACGACCCCTTTGAGCTCCCCGTCTGCGATGCCGTCTCGGCCGACCATCCGAAGGTCGTGGAGCTGCGTACTCTCAGCGAGTGGTCGGAGGGGCAAGTATGGTCGTCGCCGGAGAAACATGGGGCGATCACCGGAGTGATGAAGAATCAGATCGACTGGATCCCGCTGAACGTCGGCGCCGTTCGCCCGACGCAGGGCCGCACTCTGGCCGTGATGCAGGTGTGCGGCGGCTCGCAGTCGTTCAATGCCGTGAACACCCTTCGCCTCCTGGGCCGGTGGATGCGGATGTTCACGATCCCGAATCAGTCATCGGTCGCCAAAGCGTACGAACAGTTCGAGGATGACGGCCGCATGAAGGACTCGCCCTATCGGGATCGAGTCGTCGATGTGATGGAGGAGCTCTACCGCTTCACTCTGCTGCTGCGGGATCACGTCGACTACCTGACGGACCGGTACAGCGTAAGTCCCCGCCGTCCCCCGTCGTGACAACCACCTCGCTCCGTGGTTGCTGGCCGCAGCACAGCCGTCGTCAGCTCGCCGCCGCGAGCTCGTGCGGCAGCGGCACCTCTTCGCCCGCAAACGCGGCCGCAACGGCACGCCGCAGATACTCCGCAGGATCGACGCCCACGAGCTTCGCGCTCTCGAGCAACGAATAGAACAACGCCGCCACCTGCGTGCCGCGGAGCGAGCGGGAGCCGTAGTGATTTTTCCGGCCCACGACAGGGCCGCGCAACGCGCGCTCGGCGGGATTGTTGTCCAGCGGCAGCGTGGGGTCGTCTACGAAGCGGCAGAGCAGACTCCAGCGATTCGTCAGATAGCGAATCGCCTCGTACAGCCGCGTTCCCGGAGGACTCTGCTGCTCCAGGATCCATTGCTGGATCTCCGCCAGCACCGCACGCGATTCGTCCCGTCGCAACTTCCTGCGCTGTTCCAGATCGTCGCCGGCGCGCGACTCGATCGCGTACAGCTTGCCGATCCGTTCGAGCATCCAGCCACTCTCGTTCGGGAAAGCCTGCTCGCATTCAACGAAGTTGCGCCGCGCGTGCACCCAACACTGCACGAGCTTGAGCGCCGGGTACTTCTTGGCGAGCGCGTCATAGGCCTTGTAGCCGTCGCACATCACGTAGCCGTCGAAGCCCGCGAGCAGCTCCTCGGCAGCCTCGCTGTCACGGCCGCCGTGGATCTCGTAATAGACGCCCACGTCGGAGACGAGCGTCCAGATATGCCACTTCGACGCTGCTGCATGCCCGCCCTTCTTGTCATGCAGCGGCCACGGCGTCTCGTCCGCGAAGAGCAGCTTCTGGGCGTGCTGCACCATCCCGAGTCGCACGTAGGCCGGCAGCAGGAGCTGGTGAAGGCCCCAGAGCTGATCGAAGAGCGTCTGGGCCTCGACGACGAGCCCCGCACGCGCCATCGCGCGCACCTGTCGCTCGAGCGGCATGTGATCGAGATACTTGTCGATGGCGACCACGCTCGCGAAGCCGACCGAATAGCGCCCGCCCTCGATCAAGCGGCGCGGCGTCGGCGCCGTCTCGATGCAACCGCCGCAGCGGCAGCGGTACTTCTGGCGCCGATGGCGCTTGATGAGGTAGCGCCGCTCGACGACGTCGATCTCCTCGCTCTCTTCGTACTGCCCCTCCCACGCTTCGAGCGCACCACCGCAGCTCGGGCAGGTCTTGTCGGCGTCATCGAGATCGTGGACGACGTCTTCGATGGGCAGCTTCGGTTGCTCGCGCGGGCCGTGGCCCTTCTGCGGCGGCTTGTCGGTGGAGGGCTTGTCACCGGCGGCGCGTTTCTCGCTCTGGTGATGGAAGATGCGTGCGCGGTTCGCCTCGATCTCTTTCTGGAGCGCGCCGATCTCCAGACGCAGTTGTACCGCAGCCTCGCCCGTCGTCGTGGCCACCTTCTTCTGCAGCGTGAGGAGCCTTTCGACCAGCCGCTCGTACTCGCGGAGCAGCGACATCGCCATCGTGCGCAGTCGCTCGAGGTCCTTCTCGTGCGCAATGCGGTCGGCGTCGGTCACGTCCCTTGGACGCCGAGCCCGCGCCGAATGGCTCAGACGTGTGAGATGGTTTCAGCGAAAGACGACGCGCTGTTCTTCTGCGCGCCACGGCGGCGGGCTGAGCACGACGCGTCCGACGAGCTCGCTGCCTTCGAGGAACAGGCCCAGCTCGCTCATCGTCCACGAGAGCGGTCCGTCACCGGGGCGCTGCCACGGCGCGACGAAGCGGCCTTGGCTCAATCGCTTGGCGAGGACGACGTGGCCTGTGCCATCCCAGAAGAGCACTTTCGCGGTGCGACGCCGTCGTCCCACGAACACGAAGACGCCGCCGTCGAGCACGTCCGTGTTCATCGCTGCGCGCACCACCGCCGCGAGCGTGTCGAACGACTTGCGCATGTCGACCGGCTCGCGATGCACCCAGATCCGCACCGCGCGCGGCAACCCGATCACGCGAGCCTCCGCACAAGCTCGGCGATGTCCGCCATCGTGGCGCCCTCGATCCTGAGCCCCGCAGGGCCATGCACGACGAGCGACGACGCGACCACCGGCCTCGCGACCACCTCGACCGCGCGGAACGTCGCAGCGGCGCGCGGCGCGGGCGTGCCTCTCTCGTTTTGTCTCCACTTGCGCAGCGTGGTTGCACTCACGCCGAGCTCTTTGGCGACCCTCGACAGCCCGACGCCTTCGCGACACCGCTGCTCGACGAGCTCGAGCACCGCTTGTCGCGTGGCCTCCGAATAAGGTCGGCCGAACCCGACATCGCTCCGCACCAGCGCAGCCCGAATCTCCTCAACCGTCTTCGTCATCATCGCCTCCTCACGCGCACGCGCGAGGAGATGGGCAATCGAGGGCTACGTCACGACGGGGCGGCGCGGGGTATTACGGTACAGCGAACGGAAAGAGGCTGCGGCAAAGCTCGTTGCCGAAGCCGCAGCGAAAGGAACCGCCTGAACAGCGTGATCCTCGCTGCCGCCACGTGGAGCGTGCAATCCGCGAGGTGACCCGCCCCGAGCCCACACGCTCCCTCTCGCTGTCGTCGGGCCTGCCTGCGGACGGGAGCGATGCCAGACCATCCACGTGGCGGAAGGCAAGGCGCTGTATTGACATTCTTCAATGCAAAGGTACCCTCCGGTCCCGAGATGGCCAAGGCGTTGCCCAAGGTGATCGAGCCGGCAGACGCGTCGTGCTGCACGCCGCGCGCGAAGCTCCACCCGCGCGCTACGAAGCCGTACGTGCGCCTCTTCAAGGCCCTTGGCGACGAGACCCGCCTGGAGATGCTCGGCCTGCTTGCAAGTGCAGGAACCGAGCTCTGCGTGTGCGACATCGAGAGCCACTTCGAGCTCTCGCAGCCGACCATCTCGCATCACCTCAAGCTCCTGCGTGAGGCTGGGCTCGTCACCTCCGAGCGACGCGGGACGTGGGTCTACTACGCGCTCGACAAGAACACGCTGCGGCTCTTGCCAGAGTTCCACGCGCTCCTTGGCGCGTGAGTTTTTTTTGTCGAATACATCGAAATTTTTCGATTCAGGAGAGCTCACAATGGCGAACGAGGACATCCGCGAGGTCGTGAAGGAGCGGTACGGGCAAGCGGCGAAGGCCGTCGTTAAGGGCTCGAAGCCTTCGTGCTGCGGTGGAGGGTGCGGACCGACGCCGCCCGCTTCGGGCCTCGAGGGGACGGATCCGATCACGCGCGACCTCTACTCCGCGGACGAGGCAGCTGCCGTCCCGGCGGACGCGCTTGCAGCCTCGTTCGGGTGCGGCAACCCGACAGCGCTCGCGGAGCTGCGCGCGGGCGAGATCGTGCTCGATCTCGGCTCGGGCGGCGGCATCGACGTGCTGCTTTCGGCTGGGCGCGTCGGGCCGACGGGCAAGGCTTACGGGCTCGACATGACGCCGGAGATGCTCGCGCTCGCGCGTGAGAACCAGAAGAAGGCGCGCGTCACGAACGTCGAGTTCCTCCAGGGCACCATCGAGGCGATCCCGCTGCCGAACGCGTCGGTCGACGTGATCATCTCGAACTGCGTCATCAACCTGTCGGGCGACAAGGATCAGGTGCTCCGCGAGGCGTTCCGCGTGCTCAAGCCGGGCGGGCGTTTCGCCGTCTCCGACGTCGTGATCCGCCGCGAGCTGCCCGAACCGGTGCGCAAGGACATGGAGCTGTGGACGGGCTGCATCGCGGGCGCGCTGCTCGAAGGCGAGTACAAGGCGAAGCTCGCGACGGCCGGTTTCACGGCGATCGACGTGGAGCCCACGCGCATCTACGACCGCGAAGACGCGCGCGAGATGGCGTCGTCATCGTCGTGCTGCGGGGGTGACGTGGAGACAGCGCTCGCGGCGCTCGATGGTGCCGTGATGAGCGCGTTCATTCGGGCGACGAAACCCATCGCTGGCTGACCCTCCTCGCGACGAGGCGGCGACGACGCCGTCTGCGTCCCAGATCCTCGATGGAGCCCGCATGAGCACCGCATCGAACGGTATTACCCGCAAGCTGTCGTTCCTCGATCGCTACCTCACGCTCTGGATCTTCCTCGCCATGGCGATCGGCGTTGGCCTGGGCTGGGCCGTGCCCGGCGTCGTGCCGATGCTCAACAAAATGAGCGTGGGGACGACCTCGATTCCCATCGCCGTCGGTCTGATCCTCATGATGTACCCGCCGCTGGCGAAGGTCCGCTACGAGGAGATCGGCCGAGTCTTCCGCAACCGGAAGGTCCTCACGCTGTCGCTCGTACAGAACTGGATCATCGGCCCACTGCTCATGTTCGGTCTCGCGGTGATCTTCCTCCGCGATCGGCCTGAATACATGGTCGGTCTGATCCTCATCGGCCTCGCGCGCTGCATCGCCATGGTGCTCGTGTGGAACGATCTGGCGAAGGGCGATCCCGAGTATTGCGCGGGCCTCGTCGCGTTCAACTCGCTCTTCCAGGTGCTCTTCTTCTCGGTCTACGCCTGGTTCTTCGCCACCCTGCTGCCCGGATGGCTCGGCCTGCACGGAGCCGTGGTCAACATCACCATCGGCGAGATCGCGCAGAGCGTCGCCATCTACCTCGGCATCCCCTGCGTCGCCGGCTTCCTGACCCGCTTCGTAATGGTGCGAGCCAGAGGCGCGGCTTGGTATCAGGAGCACTTCGTCCCGAGGATCGGGCCGCTCACGCTCGTGGCGCTGCTATTCACGATCGTCGTGATGTTCTCGCTCAAGGGCAAAGCGATCGTGGAGCTGCCCCTCGACGTCGCGCGCATCGCGGTGCCCCTGCTCATCTACTTCGCCCTGATGTTCCTGCTCTCGTTCTTCATGAGCCGGAAGGTGGGGGCCTCGTACCCTGAGTCAGCCACGCTGTCGTTCACCGCAGCGTCGAACAACTTCGAGCTCGCGATCGCTGTCGCCGTCGCGACCTTCGGCATCAACCACGGCGCGGCGTTCGCTGCGGTCATCGGTCCGCTCGTCGAGGTGCCCGTGCTCATCGGCCTGGTGAACGTCTCGCTCTGGATCCAACGACGTTATTTCCCGAGCACGCCCATCGATGTCGGTCCCGCAGCGTGCCGCGCCCCCGAGGCGGAGACGTCGACATGACCACCCTGCGAAAGGAGACCGCCGTGCCTGTGCCTCCGAAGAGCATCCTCTTCCTGTGCGTCGCGAACTCCGCCCGGAGCCAGATGGCCGAGGGGCTCGCCCGCGCCCTGTTCGGCGAAGCGGTGCGCGTCCAGAGCGCCGGCTCCCGCCCTTCGCGCGTGAACCCGTACGCCATCGAGGTGATGGCCGAGATCGGGATCGACATCACGGGGCACACATCCAAGTCGGTCGACACCATCGATCCGGCGACGGTCGACACCGTGATCACCCTCTGCGCGGAGGAGGTCTGCCCCGTCTTCCTCGGCCAGGTGCAGCGGATGAGCTGGGCCATCGCCGATCCGGCGAGCGACGATCCGGCGCTCGCACGCGAGGAGCTGCTCGCGCGATTCCGCACGGCGCGCGACCAGATCCGCGCTCGCCTGGCCGTGCTCGACGCGCTCCGCGACGTGCCTGAGGGTCCGGTGCCTCTCGAGCTCCACGCGAGCGTGCGTGTGCGGGACATCGCTCAGAGTGCGCGGTTCTACGCCTGGCTCTTCGGGGTCACACCAAAGGACTGGACGCACCGCTATGTGACCTTCGTCCGCCCGGACCTGCACACCAACTTCGTGCTCCTGGTCTCCGACGGCAAGGAGCTGCACCGCGACACGCTCTACCACCTCGGCATCGCCGTCGCCGACAAGTCCGCCGTGATCGCGGCCTATCGGCAGGCTGTTGCCGCAGGATGGAACGTCGAGAAGCCGCCGCGAACGACGTGGCGCGGGACGCCGCTGCACGAGCTGTGGCTGAAGGATCCCGACGACAACCTCATCGAAATCTACGCGCGAATCACCGACGCGGAGCTTGCAGAACGGCCCGCGGACATGGAGCCGGCGCCGCTCGTCTGACGGGTCGCGCAACGCGGCCCGCCTCTTCGGTCGTGACGATTTCCTGCGTCCATTCGGCAGACCCTCCGTCTTGAGGGACAGGAGGACGACATGACGGAACGATCGAACGACGAGGTACGTGCAGCCGTGCGCGAGCAGTACGGCAAGGTGGCGGAGATGAGCGCGGGACGCGGGTGCGCTCCCTCGTGCTGCGGGTCGGTGGCTGCACCGAAGGACGCGAGCCTTCAGCTCGGCTACTCGGCCGAGGATCTCGCGTCCGTCCCGGAGGGCGCGGACATGGGGCTCGGCTGCGGCAACCCGCAGGCGATCGCGGCGCTCCGCCCAGGCGAGACGGTGCTGGATCTCGGCAGCGGTGGCGGATTCGACTGCTTCCTCGCCGCGGCGCAGGTTGGCGATGCGGGGCGTGTCATCGGCGTCGACATGACGCCGGCGATGGTGAGCAAGGCGCGCGCGAACGCCGAGCGGTCGGGCGCGTTCAACGTGGAATTTCGGCTCGGCGAGATCGAGCGCCTCCCGGTCTCGGATGCTTCGATCGACGTCGTGTTGTCGAACTGCGTAATCAACCTGTCGCCTGACAAGCCGGCGGTGTTTCGCGAGACGTTCCGCGTTCTCCGTCCTGGTGGGCGCCTCGCCATCTCCGATGTGGTCGCGCTCGCTCCGATGCCTGACGCGCTGCGATCGCAGGTCGCCGCGCTCACGGGTTGCATCGCAGGCGCCGCTGCGGTCGACGAGCTCCGCCGCCTGCTGGTCGAGGTCGGGTTCGAGGACGTGCGCATCACGCCGCGCCCCGCGAGCCGGGCGTTCATCAAGGAGTGGATGCCCGGGTCGGGAGCCGAGGACTACGTCGCCTCGGCAACCGTCGAGGCCGTCAAGCCCACGACGGTGAAGCGCACGTGCTGCGGCCCGGCGTGTTGCGCGCCCGGAGGAGCAGCATGATTACCGCCGACGCGCGCTGCGCACATCGCGAGCTCGAGGCACGCCTCCGGCCTTTCATCGCGCGGCGCGTGTCGGACTCCGACGTCGACGACGTGCTCCAGGACGTCTTCCTGCGCATGCAACGCAGCCTGGGAAACCTCCGCGAGGAGGATCGCTTCGGGCCGTGGCTGTACCAGGTGGCGCGGAGCGCGATCGCCGATCACCGGCGCGCACGCGCTCGGCATCCGCAGGCACAGGGCACCGTACCCGAGGAGACGTGCTCGCCGCCGGATACCGAAGCGGACGGCGCGGTCGCAGCGGAGCTGGCGCAGTACGTGGCTCCATTCATCGCCATGCTGCCGTCCCCGTACCGCGAGGCGCTCACGCTCACCGAGCTGCAAGGCGTGACGCAGAAGGACGCAGCGGAGATGCTCGGCATCTCGCTCTCTGGGATGAAGTCGCGTGTGCAGCGCGGTCGAGAGCGGCTGCGTGCTCTGCTCGAAGATTGCTGCGAGATCGCCCTCGATGCGAGAGGGCGAGTCATCGCCTGCGAGCCGCGTCCGACGTGGAAGATCCCAGACGACTGCTGTCGTTAGCGATCCACATCGCACAGGAGTGAACATTCATGGGCATCGCATCCCCTGCGGTCGTCACGGCGACCATTGTCCTGCTTTATGGATTCGTGGCGCTGTCGGCCATCGACGGCGTGTACCTGCACCTCATCCGATACCGGCTCTACGCGCACCCGGAGACGCGCACGGAGCACTGGCTTCACAGCGGCCGCGCTTTGCTGTTCATCCCGTCGCTGCTGACGATCTTCTCCGATGTCGGCGGTCCGATGCTCTGGATCGGCGTGGGCGTGCTGGGCATCGATCAGCTCCTCGAGCTGCTGGACACCCTCGTCGAGCGCTGGTCTCGTGCGTCCCTCGGCGGGCTCTCGTCGGGCGAGTACGCGCTTCACATCGCGATCTCCACGCTGCGTGCCGGCGCGATCGCTCTGGCAGTCGCCAGCCGCCCGCGGACGGCGTGGAACATCTCGAACGCGGAGCTGAGCACGCTCTCCGATCTCGCACCTCTCCGTGCGGCAAGCGCCCTCCTCGTGCCGGGGGCGATCGCGGCTGCCGTCCTGCACCTCGGCCTCGCTGTCGCTGCCAAACGCCGCCTTCAAGCGCCCCCGTCCGTCGCGGCGCATTCATGATTGGCCCCTGCTGACAGTAACTCGGCACTGCTGGGACCTCGTGTGCGAGCACGGTGCGATGCACGTTCGGCGTGGTCCTCGAAAGGCAGGCCCCATGGCTCGACGCACGCCAAGACACCAGCGTGATTTTCATCCGAACGACAAAGACACGCGGGACCTGACCGCATGGCGCGAGCGTCTGTTCCCCGGCGGGGCGCCCCTCGAGAACACCCGCACGGCTTGGCCCAGCGCGGCCGCGGCAGCGCGCTGAGGCGAGGATATCGATGCATGCCCTCTTTCTGGTCAGCGTCGTTGCGTTGGGGCTGCTGCTCCCCCTCGCCGCGTTCGATGGCCTTTACCTTCACCTCTGGAAGTTTCGGCTCTTCGCCCGCTCCGAGACGCGTGTCGAGCATGCCATCCACACACTCCGCGCGGTGCTCGGAGCGTTCGCGCTCTGGCTCGTGTTTCGTGGCGACACGGTCGGGCCCACTCTGTGGCTCGGGGTGTCCATCGTGATCATCGACGTTGGCGTCGGCGCGTGGGACATGGCCGAAGAGACACGCTCCCGCAGACCACTCGGTGGATTGCCGCAGGGCGAGGCGGCGCTGCACCTGGTCGCGACGACACTTCACGTCGTCGGCGTGACGACCAGCCTGGCCGCTCGACCGCTCGACGCGTGGGCGTGGGCGAACCGGTCGCCGTCCTCTGCGCTGGTCGCTGCGGCATCGATTGCTCACACCGCGACGTCCTGGCTCTTGCCGGGGACGCTCGCGATGGCGGTGCTCCACGTGGTGCTCATGATGCTCCCCGCACGTCTGCGGATGCTTGCGAGCCAGAACGCGGTGTCGAGATAGGCTGCCGGTGACGCCCCACGAGCCGGCTGGGCACCGACACAGGGAAATGCTGCATGGAATCTCTTTCGCCCGCTCTCTTCGATAGCCCCGCCGCTTTTCGCGGGGCCGATCTCGCTTCCCGCGCCGACGCCTTCACACACGTACTCTCGAGCGACGAGCTCGGCGCCATCGAGCGTCTCGTCGAGCGCCTCGAGCGCATCGGTAAACCGGCGAGCGCGTTGACGCGCGACGACGCGCTTCTCGAAGAGGATCTGGCACGCGCGGTGGCGACCTGGCGCAAGGCGCTCGCGCACGGGCTGGGTTTCGTGCTCGTTCGGGGGCTTCCCGTCCACCAAATGTCAGAGGAAGAGGCCACGCTCGCCTACTGGGCCTTGGGCGTGCATCTCGGGACTCCTGCGCCGCAGAACATTCAGGGTGAGCTGCTGACGCACGTGCGTGACACCGGCGCCGATCCGGGCCTCCCCAGCACGAGGCTTTACACGACCCGCGCCGAGCAGGACTTCCACACCGACGGCGCCGACATCATCGGCCTGCTCTGCCTCCGCACGGCGCGATCGGGGGGCCTCAGCCGCATCGTGAGCTCCATCGCGGTCATCGATGCCGTGCACACTCGGCGGCCCGACCTCGCGCGCGTGCTCTTCGAGGACTTCCCGTGGCACTACCACGAGACCGGGATGCCCGCGCCGATCTGGTTTACCCGGCCGGTGTGCAGCATCCGGGGCGGGCGGCTGAACACGTTCTTCATTGCCTGGTACATCCGACGTTCGCAGGAGATCGACGGAGCGCCACGTCTCCGTCCCGACCAGGAGGAAGCGATCCGCCTCGTGGAGGCCATTGCCAACGATCCCGCCCTGTACCTCGACATGGAATTTCGGCCCGGCGACATCCAGATCCTGAAGAACTCGGTCGTGCTCCACAAGCGCACCGCGTACGAAGACTGGGACGCCCCCGCGGAGAAGCGCCACCTCCTGCGTCTGTGGCTCGCCGCTCCCGACTTCGACGACGGCGATGAGCAACTCCGGCGCGGCATCGTGGAGGGATGACGGCGAGCTTGGCCCACCCGACGCGTGGACGGCTTGTCGCCATCTCCCAAGCTGATCGCCGCCCCTTCGGTCGCTCGCGCTGCAACGACATGGCTCCCGTCGGCGACGCTCAGCATGACGGTGCTGCACTTGTTGCTCGTGCTGCACCCTGAACATCTACGGACGATTGCGAGCGAGAGTGCCGTGTCGAGGTCGGCGGCCGGGTGACGTTGCTGGCGGCCGCAGATCGACGGGACTATGGGTCTGCGTCTCGTCGCCGCAGGCCCACCCATGTCGATGCCAAGAGACGCAACGACCCCCGCAGCCTACGCGCTGCAACTGCTCGACCTCGCGGCGCGCTGGAACGTGAGCGAGCGCGACCTGCTCGAAGGGCTGGACCTCCGAGCCGAAGCGCTGGCAGCGCCAGGGGCGCGCATCACCTACGATACACTCGCGACACTGCTTCGCAGAACCCACGAGCTCACGGGGGAGCCGGGGCTCGCCGTGTACATGGGTCGGCAGATGCGGCTGTCCTCCCATGGCGCGCTCGGCCTGGCGACCATGACCGCGCGCTCCGTCGGCGACGCGCTCCACCTCGTCGAGCTGTTCCTCGCCACGCGCTCCATGATCGTGGACTTGCACTACCGGACGGAGGAAGCGTCGGCCTCGCTGGTCCTCGAAGAGCGAGGGCCTTTGGCCAATGAGGAGCGCGAGTTCGCCATTCTCTCCCTCGTCGTGATGTTCCTCCACATCGCCGACGTCATCGCGGAGCAACCCTTGCACGTGCTGGCCGAGGTCACGTCTCCCGAGCCCGCCTACGTCAGCCGATTCCCGGATCTCGCGCGGGTTCGCTTCTCGATGCCGGTCAATCGGCTCGTATTCCGCACGAGTGAGCTCCAGTGGCCGCTGAAGATGGCTGATCCAGTGACCGCGAGGCTTGCGCGCGACGAGGTCCAGCGTGAGCTCGCAGCGCTGGGGGCGCCGAGTGAGATGATCGTGCGTGTGCGACAAGCGATGCACGGTGAAGGGGGATTTCGTTCGCTCGACGAGGTGGCGCAACGCCTTCATGTCTCGACGCGCACGTTGAAGCGGCGCCTCGCCGACGCAGGTACGTCGTTCACCGGTTTGCTCGACGAAGTGCGGCGTGACAAGGCGCTGCTGCTGGTCGACGACCACCGCCTCAGCCTCGAAGCTGTCGCCATCGAGCTTGGCTACTTCGATGTGGCGAACTTCGTCCGCGCCTTCCGCCGTTGGACCGGCAAGACGCCGAGTGAGTATCGCCATCGGTGACGTTCGAGGTCCACGTCGGTCTGCTTCCGCAGGACGAGACGCGGATGGTTCGCACATCTGGAGTGAGGTATTCGACAGTGGAGCTGCGGTGGACATCGCGGTGGACCATGGCGACAACGTGGTGATCACCGGTAACTTCTCCGGGGCTGTCGACTTCGGAGGTGGCCCGTTCGTTCTGTACACCCGAAGTCTGGCCACAATGGGTAAGACCTCGACGCCGCTTTGCGGCGGCGCTTCGCGCTCGTGCATCACTATCGGTTACGATGGGGGGTCGCCCTCGCCGACGCGCGCCCCCGCGCGATGTTCTCGTTGCTTCGGGCCGTCGCGGTGGCCGTGACCTCATCAGAGGATACTTGGGCGCTCATGGGAGGCTCGGTGATCGCACCTCGCACCTCGCGCTTGCCACCTTCCAAATCCATCCGAGCGACGTGCGTGCCGGCTTGCGCCCGCTATCCTCGCTGCATGGCAACCTATTCTCCTGCAGACGTGATTCAACTTCCCCGTTTCATGGCTCCCGGCGCCATGGCGCTCGGCGAGCAGTTACTCACCGTGGCCAAACCGCACAAGAAGGAGCTCTCCAAAGGCATTGCCAAGGCGCATGGCACGCTCGCGCAAACCCACGTTTCCCTCAAAGAGACGCTACGTGATCAAGTTGGACTGGCCGGGGCTCCGGGCTCGGCGGACAACGCGGCTACCACGCTTGCCGATCGCCGGATCGACGCTTGCTGGAGCGCTTTGCACGATTTCCTCACCGCGTTTGGCAAGCTCCCGGATGTGCCGGCAGCCGAGGAGGCTTTGGCCATCAAGGCGACGATCTTCCCCGATGGGCTGAAGTTCATCTTGCTGACCTACGAGCTCGAGTGGGCGGAGAGCGAGGCTCGCCTCCAACGCATCAAAGCGCAGGGACTGGACAAGCGTATCGAGAAGCTCGGTGGCCGGATCTTCCTCGATGCGCTGACCGACGCACACGCGGCGTATGGGAAGGTGCTTGGGATGACCCAGGTGCAGCCGGAGGGCGCGGCCACGCCGCCGAGCGTTCGGGAGGCGTTGAATGCCTTCACCGATGCGCTCCGTAAGTACGTGGCCAAGGTGATGGGCTCGGTGGAAGACGACGAGCCCGAAACGCAAGCGCTCGCGGACGCGCTCCTCGCGCCCCTTGCATCGTGGGACGTCAGGGGCTCCGGCAGCGCTTCCGGGGCAAAGGCTCCGGCCGGCGGAACGACTTCGGCCGGCGGAGCCACCGAGGCGAAGCCGGCACAGCCCAGCGGTGGGCAGCCGAGCTGAGGTTGTGCCAGAGGGGGGTACTCGGGAGCTGGCACAACCGCAATGCATTGCGGTGGGGGGGTACTCCGGAGTACCCCCCCGCGTTCGGAAATGCGGTGTTTCGGGGGGCGAGGCTGCCCGAGGCTCCGAGCACTGTGCCACGCCGATGTAAAAGGCCGGGAATTTCGGGGGTGGAGTGGCACAGGGGGTACTCCGGAGTACCCCCCCTACGCAATGCAGAGCGGTTGAGGGGGGTCCGGAGTACCCCCCTACGCAATGGAGAGCGGTTGGGGGGTACTCTGGAGTACCCCCCTGCGCAATGCAGAGCGGTGAGGGGGTACTCCGGAGTACCCCCCGGCTCGAGCAGTCGCGCGAATGAGCGTACGAATCGCGGTGGCGGCGTTCGTCTCCACCTCGAGTGCGCCTCGCGCGTGCGACCCCGCTCGGCAGCCTTGTATCTTACTTCGTTCCCGGCTTCGTCGTTGCGCAGCTCGTGTATCCGCTGCACGAGCCGCCTTCTTCCGGGATAGCCCACCAGCCTCCAAACTGGCTGCGTGACCACCGCAGCGCGTTCAGCGCGCAGCCGGCTCTTGCGTCGGGGGCTCCGGCACCGTCAGGTGCCCGAGGGGCAGCTCGAGCTCCCGGGCGTCGAGCCGGGCGCGGGTCCGCAACCAGAACCGAGGCGCGAGATCGAGATACCGCGCGCGGGGCCAGTGCGGCAGCACGCGGAACAAGTCACGCAGGTAGGCCTCGGGGGCGAGCCGGCCCGTCGCGTGAACGAGTCGATCCAGCGGGATGCTGCGCAGCACGCAAGCTCCTCTTCGCCTTCAGCGGATGAGAACCGCCGCGGGCATTGCTTCCGATCCGGCAGAAGTCTTCATCGCGGCCGCCCGCTACCGCGCCGGTCCGCGGTGAATAAAGTCGTGGGCAAGGAGGTCGGCCATGCAAGCCACCGTGACGAATACGCACGGCGCTCGGGAAGAGAGCGCGCTCGTGACCAAAGAGAATCCCCACACAGACTACACCACGCTGCACGTCGAGGTCTCCGACGGGGTGGCGTGGGTGACGCTCGCCCACCCGCCGCTCAACCTGCTCGACTCCGAGCTCGTCCCCGAGCTGAAGCGCTTCGTCCGCGAGGTGAGGAGCGACGAGGCCGTTCGCGTCGTCGTCCTGCAGAGCAACGTCGCGGACTTCTTCGCGGCTCACGTCGACGCGGGGTACATGCTCGATGCCGAGGGGTTCATGCGGCTCGGCGCCGCCGACGGTCCGACGTCGTTGAACCCCATGCAGCACCTCGTGCACAGCGTGCGGACGCTGCCGCAGGTCACGATCGCGAAGCTGCGCGGCCGCCTGCGCGGCGGCGGCAACGAGCTCGCCATGGCGGCCGACATGCGGTTCGCGGCGGCGGGCCGAACGTTTCTCTCGCAGCTCGAAACGCGGCTCGGCATCATCCCCGGCGGCGGCGGCACGCAGCTCCTCGCGCACCTCGTCGGGCGGGCGCGCGCGCTCGAGATCATCCTCGGCGGGGATCTCTTCGACGCCGAGACCGCCGAGCGGTACGGATGGGTCAATCGGACCCTCCCCGATCACGAGCTCGACGCCTTCGTCGATTCGCTCGCCCGCCGCGTCGCCGCGCTCTCGCCCGCGCAGATCCGCGCTGCGAAGGCCGCCGTCGACGGCGCGCTGGGCGTGGACCTGGAAGCCCTGTTGAAGCACGAAGGACAAGTCCTCGGGCTCGTCTATCCCGCGCCCGACGCGGTCGTCGACCGAACGCGACGCGCGCTCTCGGGAGGACTGCAGACGAGGGAGCAGGAGCTCGATCTCGAAGGCGCGCTGGACACGTATCGGTGACCAGCGCGGAGGCGTGGCGCCGGCCGCCGCGGAAGCGCCGCCGCCGGGCGGAGACGTGGATGCGTCGTCACCGACCCCTCTTCCGCGCCGGAACACCAACGCTCTCCCTGGTCTCCGGCGCCGACGCCGACGCGCCCTCGCGGGGGCTCGGGCGCGAAGCTCCCGTGGTGCGCGGAAAGAGCTCCGACACGAAATCGACGAAGGCGCGCACTTTCGGGGAGACGTGCTCCGACGCTGGATACGCGACCATGATCGGCGTCGGACGCGGCGCCGGGAGATCATCGAGGACGGTCCGAAGCCTTCCGGAGCGCAGCTCGTCTTCCACCACGACGTCCAGCAACGCGACGAGCCCCACGCCCGAGAGCGCCAGGGCGACGAGAGACTCGCCGTCGTCGACGCGAATCGTCCCCCGCCCGGCGACGATCCGCGCGTCGCGTCCGGCGATCGTCACCCAATCGAAGGGCGGCGCGACGCCGGGGAAGCGGAGGAGGCGATGACGCTCGAGGTCGCGCGCGGAGGCCGGGATGCCGTGCGCCTCGAAGTAGGCGGGAGCGCCGCAGATGACCCGGCGCGTGCTCCCGATCCTCCGCGCGACGAGCGACGCGTCGTCGCCGCTGCCGATGCGGAGGACCACGTCGACGCCGCGCTCGACGAGGTTCACGAAGTCGTCCGAGAGCTTCACGTCGAGCTGGATCTCGGGGTACCGCGCGAGAAAGCGTGGCAGGTGAGGGATGATCGCCCGCCGGCCGACGGTGAGCGGCAGCCCGACAGAGAGGCGTCCCCTCGGTACGAGCGTCGCGCGGGCGAGCACGTGCTCCGCTTGCTCCAGGTCCGTGAGCGCGCGTCGAATGGCCTCGAAGTACGCAGCTCCGTCGTCGGTCAAGCTCACGACGCGCGTGGTGCGCTGGAGGAGTCGGATCCCGAGCTCCGACTCCAGCCGAGCGACGCTCTTGCTCACGCTCGACGAAGAGACCTCGAGGAGCTTCGCCGCCTTCGTGAAGCTGCGCGTCTCGGCGACGCGGCGAAACGCTTCGAGCGCGATGAGCTTGTTCATCACCGCCGATTATGAAGGTCTCTGCCTCTGGGAGGCACGGGTTCACTGGGGGATCAGATCATCGCCACAAAGTACCTGGACGAGGGGCCGACCCACGCAGCCCACTCGGCGTGAACTCCTTGCCCTCACAGAACGCCGCCGCGGTCTGCCCACTGGCTTGCCACGCCTGCACGCGCTCCACCCATTTCGACTCGGTGTCGGTCATGACCGGCGATCTGGGCACCCCCCGAAGTCAGGGCAACGAGGTGGTCCGCGCAGCGGATACCAGCTCGTGGGCGCCGCGCTGACGACGATCGCGTTTCCACTCGTCCCAGCGCTTCCCGCGGCGGATGATCACCGTCCTCTTTGTTGATGGCCTTCCCGAGCCGCAGATTTCTGACGCTGCATCGTAAGGGCAGCGTGGTCGGGAGTTCCGAGGCTCCGTTGCCGTCGTGGAATCCGGCTGCATCGGCGCCGGCCGGCACGATGACTGCACCCTCCCGCGCGGGACGCGGCATTCGGTGTGTGCGCCGCGCCCGCTCCCACATGGAGACGGTATGAACGCGCGCAAAGGGATCCTCGGCCTCACCATGCTCTCCTCATTCGCGGTGCTCATCGCGGGCCGCGCGGCTGGAGAGGAGCACAAGAGCAGAGCCTCCTCGCCCATCCCTCACAGCGACGCTCCGAGCCGGATCGTGTACGTCGAGAGCAACGATCCGCGCGAGGGACGCAACGCGATCCTCGCCTTTGCGCGCGCTGCCGACGGCTCGCTCACCCCTCTGCCGGGGAGCCCGTTCCCCACCGGTGGGACGGGGGTCGGGAATCCGAAGGGGATCATGGGACCGAACGACTCGGATCTAGAGATCGCGGCCAGCCCGGATCGCCGCCTGCTCTTCGCGGTGAACTCCGGCAGCAACACCGTCGCGGTCTTCCGCATCGCGCCCGATGGGGCGCTCCACGCCGTTCCCGGGTCGCCCTTCGATTCGGGCGGAGTGAACCCCGTGAGCGTGGGAGTCGCTGGAAAGTACCTCGTCGTGGTGAACAAGGCACAGGATCCGGCGCAGCGATCGTCGACGCGCCTGCCGAACTACACCGTATTCACCATCGCGCCGAGCGGCGCGCTCCGGCCGGTGCCGGGCTCGACGGTGGAGACCGTGCCCGGTGCCTCACCCACGCAGGCCCAGATCTCACCGGATGTGAGCCTGGTGTTCGGCGCCGATCTCCTTGCTCCGCTCGCGCCCGAGCCGGCTGGCGCGCTGCGCTCGTTCCGGCTCGACGACGGTAAGCTGATCCAGGGGCCGGGCACGCCCATGGCGCTCCCGCCGGATCCGGCCGGGCCGCCGCTCGCGCTGGGGCTCACCGTGCATCCGACGCTGCCGCTGCTCTACGTCGGCTTTCCGGCGCGCAACCAGGTCGGTGTGTATTCGTATGACAGCAAGGGAGAGCTTCGCTTTTTGAATGCGGCAGCGAGCTCGGGCAAGGCGCCCTGCTGGCTCACCATCAACCACGAGGGGACGCGCCTCTACACGACCAACACGCCCGACGGCAGCATCTCCACGTACGACACCACCAATCCGCGCGCGCCGAAGGAGATCCAGAAGCTCGCGCTGCGCGATCCCGGTCCCATCTTCGGCGAAGGGAAAATGGCTTCGGTGTCGAGCGGCCCGACCCAGCTCGCGCTCGATCCCGAGGAGCGGGTGCTCTACGTGGTGAACCAGCGCCTCACGACGGATCCGGGCGTTCCCTTTGGCAACATCTTGCACGCGCTGACCGTGCGCGAGGACGGCACGCTCACCGAGACGCTGCCCGAGGTTCCGCTCCCGGTCCCGCCGGAGGCACGCCCGCAGGGCATCGTGGTGTTCTGACACGGGCGCGCACCTGGCCACCGCTGCGATGGTATCCGCTGCACGAGTCGCCTTCTTCCGGGATAGCCCACCAGCCTCCAAACTGGCTGCGTGACCGCCGCAGCGCGTTCAGCGCGCAGCCGGCTCTTGCGTCGGGGGCTCCGGCACCGTCAGGTGCCCGAGGGGCAGCTCGAGCTCCCGGGCATGGAGCCGGGCGCGGGTCTGCAACCAGTACCGAGGCGCGAGCTCGAGGTACCGCGCTCGGGGCCAGTGCGGCAGCACGCGGAACAAGTCACGCAGGTAGGCCTCGGGGTCGAGCCGGTGCAGCTTGCACGAGGCGAGGAGCGAGAAGAGGTTGGCGGCGGCCTCGGCATGGTCGTCGCTGCCCACGAACAACCAGGCCTTGCGGCCGATCGCGATCTGCCTGAGCTCACGTTCGCTCGCGTTGTTCTCCAGGCGCAAGCGACCATCGTCGAGGAAACGGCGGAGCGCATCGCGCTGCCGGACGACGTAGCCGAAGGCCGAGCGTAAGAGTCCGCGCCTGTCGCTGACCTTGTCGTACTCGGCCTCGGCCCAGGCGAAGAACGCGTCGACGAGCGGCCGACTGTGCGCCTCGCGAAGGACCTTGCGCCGCGCGGGTGGGTCATCCTTCCAGGCCCGCTCGAGCTCGAAGAGGCGGTGGATGCGCCACAGGGCCTCGCGTGCGACCGCGTCTTTGTCGATCGCCGCCTCGTAGAACCGGCGCCGGGCGTGGCTCCAGCAGCCGACTTCGTGTCGCTCGGCCTGCGTGTCGTCGGCGGCATCCGGCGCGGGCGCGCGGAAGAGCACGTCGTAGACGCTCTTGGCGTCGGCTTGCACGTAGCCCTTGTAGCCGTGGAACATCTCGGCGACGGCAGCGCTCGTCTCGCGCGGCATGAACTCGAAGAGCACGTGGTCGCGGTCGGCGAGCAGGACGAAGAAGTGCCCTTTGCGGCACGGCTGTCGCTCCTTGGTCGGCGACGGCTCGGGCTGGATGGCGATGCCCGTGGCGTCGGTGGCGATGCAGAAGGCAGTGGCGAAGGCCTCGTGGCGCATGGCCAGCACCACGCTGCCCGCGGTCATCCCCGCATCCTCGGCCCACCGGCTCATGGTGCCACGATCGAGCGCGATGCCCTCGCGCGACAGGCGTTGTTCCTGGCGATAGAAGGGCAGTCGATCACAGAACTTGTCGACGAGGAGCTTGGCGAGCAGCGACGGTGTCGCGAGGCTGCTGCACCAGAGCAGGTGAGAAAAAATGCCAGCACGGCCAATATCGATCGGCCGGCGGGGCCGCGCGGTTGCGTGAAAATGGCTCGCGCTCGTTCTTCCCCGATGGAATGGCCGCACGCCGCCGATGGGCTCACCCCGTCCGCGACGTGCCGCTCGCGCGGCGAGCTCCCTTCGGGGACGGCCGCCGGCCGGGCGGAGGCTCCGGCGCGAAACGTTCGACGAGCGCGTCCCACGGCGTCGGGCTCGGGAAGAGCTCGATCAGGTATTTCACGAAGGCCTTCACGGCGGGATTGTTCCGTCGCGTCTCGGGCCAGAGCGCGGTCATCGTCGAGCGCGGGCGCACGAATCCGCGGAGCACGGGCACCACCGCGCCGCGCTGCACCCACGGCGCCGCCGCGACCGTCGGGGAGATCGCGATCCCGCCGCCCGCCGCGACGATCGCCAGCACGGCCTCGCTGCTGTCCGCGGTGATGCCGGCCTTCGGTGCGATCGGGGTCTCTTCGCCTTCCGTCGTGAAGAACCAGCGAAACAGCGCGCCGCTGCTCTGGAAGCGGAAGTTGACGCAGGCGTGGTCCGCGAGCTCCCGAGGATGGTTGGGCTCCCCGCGCCGGCGCAGGTAGTCGGGCGCGGCCACCGCGCAGAGGCCGTGCGGGGCGAGCGCCCGCGCGACGAGCCGCGAGTCCGTGAGCTCACCGACCCGGACCGCCACGTCGATCCCCTCCTCCACGAGATCGCTCAAGCGATCCGAGAGGCGGAGGTCGATCACGACCTTCGGGTACCGTTCGCGGAATCGCGGCAGCGCCGGCGCGAGCACGTGGATGCCGACCGGCACGGGCGCGCTGATCCGCAGCGCGCCGGCGGGCTCGCCACGCGCGGCGACCGCCGCCTGCTCGATGGCCTCGGCCTCCTCGAGGAGGCGGAGGACGCGCTCGTGGAGGTCCCGCCCCTCCGGCGTGAGGACCAGCGCGCGCGTCGACCGCGCGAACAGGGTGAGACTGAGGTGCTGCTCGAGCCGCTGCACGCTCTTGCTCACCGCGGACGGCGAAAGCCCGAGCGCGCGGGCCGCCGCGGTGTAGCTGCCGAGCGACGCGGCGCGGGCGAAGGCGACGATGCCGGTGAGCCGCTGGATCCCGATTTGTTCCACGGCGGCACGATACACGCGAAGCGGAGCCGTATATTCGACGACACCGCGAGGTCCTAGCTTGCCGACATGAACCTCACCGACACATCGCTTCGCGGTCAATCCGTCCTCGTCTTCGGCGGCACGTCCGGCATCGGGCTCGCCACGGCGCTCCGGTCGAAGGCCGCGGGCGCCCACGTCACCGTCGTCGGGTTCGACCGCGCCGGCGCGGAGCGGGTCGCCAAGGCCCACGGGCTCGACGGGTGGCGCGCGGCGGACGTGACCGTCCCGGAGACGATCACCGCGGCGCTCACCGGGATCGAGCGCGTGGACCACCTCGTGCTGCTCGCCGGCACCTTCGTGGCCGGCAAGGTCCTCGAAGCCGAGCCTGCGCAGCTTCGGCGGGCCTTCGACGAGCGCCTGTGGGCGGCCGTCCACGTGCTGCGCGCGCTCGGGGATCGGCTCGCGCCGCACGCGTCGATCACCTTCGTGTCCGGGGTGCTCGCGGATCGACCGAACGCCCAGGGAACGGCCGTGCTGGCCGCGGCCTCCTCGGCGATGGAGTCGTTCGCGCGTGGCCTCGCCCTCGAGCTCGCGCCGCGGCGCGTGAACACGATCTCGCCGGGGACCACCGACACGCCGCTCCTGGCACGGACGCTCGGCAGCGCCCGTGACGCGTATGTCGCGTCGCTCGAGAAGACGCTCCCCGTCCGGCGCATCGGGACCGCGGACGATGTCGCCGAGGGCATCCTCTTCCTCATGCGCAATGGTTTCGTGAGCGGCGAAACGCTCCACGTCGACGGTGGAGCGCGGCTCGTTTGACGGCGTGACCGCCGCAGCGCGTTCAGCGCGCAGCCGGCTCTTGCGTCGGGGGCTCCGGCACCGTCAGGTGCCCAAGGGGCAGCTCGAGCTCCCGGGCATGGAGCCGGGCGCGGGTCTGCAACCAGTACCGAGGCGCGAGCTCGAGGTACCGCGCTCGGGGCCAGTGCGGCAGCAGGCGGAACAAGTCACGCAGGTAGGCCTCGGGGTCGAGCCGGTGCAGCTTGCACGAGGCGAGGAGCGAGAAGAGGTTGGCGGCGGCCTCGGCATGGTCGTCGCTGCCCACGAACAACCAGGCCTTGCGGCCGATCGCGATCTGCCTGAGCTCACGTTCGCTCGCGTTGTTCTCCAGGCGCAAGCGACCATCGTCGAGGAAACGGCGGAGCGCATCGCGCTGCCGGACGACGTAGCCGAAGGCCGAGCGCAAGAGTCCGCGCCTGTCGCTGACCTTGTCGTACTCGGCCTCGGCCCAGGCGAAGAACGCGTCGACGAGCGGCCGACTGTGCGCCTCGCGAAGGACCTTGCGCCGCGCGGGTGGGTCATCCTTCCAGGCCCGCTCGAGCTCGAAGAGGCGGTGGATGCGCACGCAGATACCGACTCTTCACGCGCACCAAGCGTGGAGCCGTCGTGTAGGATGGGCCCCGGGGAACGATGATTCGAGCTGCAATCCTTGGGGGACTCTCCATCGGTGCGGCGCTGACCGCGCTGGTGGGGTGCGAGATGACGACAATCTTCATCGAGACCGCGAGTGGCGGGGCCGGCGGGGCACCTACCAGCAGCGCCACGAGCGGCGGAAAGGGAGGTGCACTGTTCTGCGCGCCGGGCGCGACGCAAGCATGTTACAGCGGGCCGACGGGGACCGAGGGCGTGGGCCTGTGCAAGGCGGGCACGCAGACCTGCTCAGTTGATGGGGCGAGCTGGGGGCCGTGCATCAACGAGGTGCTCCCCCAGCCGGAGGATTGCGCGACCGGGGTCGATGAGATTGTGACGGGGTGGCGCCACCCTGCGAGGGGGCGCTGTCATGGGCGAAGCGTTTTGGGACGACGAGCAGATCGGTCGCGCCGTAGCCATCGACAGCGCGGGCAATATCCTGATCGTCGGAAGTTTCGCCGGAGCGATCGATTTCGGAGCCGGGCCGCTCTCCAGCGCGGGGATGGGAGATGTCTTTGTTACCAAGCTGGCGTCAGACGGTGCCTTGTTATGGACGAAGCGTTTTGGAGACGCGAGCGATGAGGCGGCTTATGCTGTCGCGCTCGACGCCGATGATGATGTCTTGGTCGCGGGGGCCTTCAAGGGGACGATAGACTTCGGCGGGGTGCCGTTGGTCAGCTCGGGTAATAATGATGTTTTCATCGCGAAGCTGTCGCCGAATGGGGACCATGTATGGAGTAGGCGTTTCGGCGATGTGAACAGCCAGGTGGCCTATTCCGTTGCGGCGGATCCAGGAGGCAACGTGCTCCTGCTCGGCGATTTTCGCGGCACCGTCGATTTCGGAGGCGGTGCGCTGGTCAGCGTCGGTGCTTCCAATGCCAATCTATTTCTTTTGAAGCTCGACGTGAATGGCCAGCACTCATGGAGCAAGAATCTGGGTATCAAGTGACTTGAGCGTTGGCGGCGTTGCGGTGGATGTGAATGGCGACATCGCGGTCGCTGGTGGCTTCTCTGGCATTCTCGACCTTGGAGGGGGACCGCTCGCGTGCGCCGGTGGGGCCGATGTCTTCGTGGCGAAGCTGGACCCGGCTGGTATTCCCCTTTGGGCGAAGCGTTTCGGTGACAAGGACGATCAGAACGCGTATGGGGGCGCGATCGACGCGTTGGGGAGGGTGGTCGTCGGCGGGGGATTCTCGGGTACGGCGGACTTTGGCGGCGGCGTGATGGCGAGCTCGGGGGCCGGAGACGCCTTCGTGGCGATGCTCGACGCGGCGGGCGGGCATCTCTGGAGCAAGCGTTTCGGTGATGCGAGCGAGCAAGCTGCGTACGGCGTTCGAATGGATGCGACTGGCAACGTCCTGCTCGTCGGCGAGATATCGGGTATCGTCGATTTCGGTGGTGGCCCGTTGGCCAGCGCGGGCGGCGAGGATGCGTTCGCGGTGAAGCTCGACGCTTCGGGCGCGCACCTATGGAGCAAGAGGCTTGGCGGTGTCAGCGACGATCAAGCCAAGGCCGTCGCCGTGGACGCCATGGGCAACGTCGTCGTCACGGGCTATGTGCGCGAAGATGTCGACTTCGGTGCCGGGCTGCTCACCGGGACGAGTGGACGAGATGTCTTCGTCGCGAAGCTGAGCCCGTGAAGCGCGCCGCCGGCCTGCTCGGTCAGCGGTCGACTCGTGCAAGCCATCGCGACCATGTTCGTGAAACTGCGGCTGAAGCCCGCTCCTGTCCGCTCGCTCACAGGCGCGGACGGACGTCGATGGACCGTGAGCTCGCTGCGCCTGCGCCGCTTCGGGCGCACATGGAGCAGCGAGGTGCGCCGCACTTGCTTCCGCCGTCGCGCGCCGCTCCTATCGGGCGGCACACCGATGGATCCGAATGTCGTCGCCGAGCGCCGTGTCGGCACAACCCTCCGTGGCAAATGGCGGCTCGAGAAGCTGATCGGTGTGGGCGGGATGGCTGCGGTCTACGTCGGGGTGCACACCATCGGGCAGCGGCAAGCCATCAAGATTTTGCACCCGGACGTGGCGCGATCGCCCGAGCAGCGGGCGCGCTTCGAGCGCGAGGCGCATGCGGTCAACCGTCTGAAGCACCCGGGCGCGGTCGAGATTCGTGACATCGACGTCGCCGAGGATGGCGCGCCGTTCCTCGTGATGGAGCTCCTCGAAGGCGAGTCGCTCGGCGAGCGCAATGCGCGCCTCGGCGGCATCGGGACGGACGAGCTCCTCCGGTGGATGGACGAGCTGCTCGACGTGCTGGTCGACGCGCACGCGAAGGGCATCATTCATCGCGACATCAAGCTCGACAACCTCTTCGTGCAGCGCGACGGGCACCTCAAGGTGCTCGACTTCGGCATCGCGCGCATGAGGGACGGCGAGAAAGGCGACATGCGCACGCGCACGGGTGCTGCGCTCGGGACGGTGCCGTACATGGCGCCCGAGCAGATCAAGGGCGCCGACGTGGATGCGCGGGTCGATCTGTTCGCGGTGGGCGCGACCATGTTTCGACTGATCGCCCAGCGGCGCGTTCACGAGGCCGACACCGAGGCCATGCTGATCATCAAGATGGCGACGGAGGCCGCACCGCCGCTCGCCTCCGTCGCGCCCCTCGCGGTGCCCGGGCTCTGTCTCGTGGTCGATCGCGCGCTCCAATTCGATCGCGCGCAACGCTACCCCGATGCGAGCACCATGCAGCGCGACGTTCAGGCGCTGCGTGCGGGCACGCCGCCGCCGTATGCGAGCACGCTCGCACGGGGAGGGCCCGCGGCGCTCGCGATCGAGCGCACGGTGGCTGCGGCGCCGCCTGCGCCGAGCCCGGCGTCGGTGGATGCGACGTTTCCCGCGGTGCACGCCGCGGCGCCCGCTCGAGCAGCGTGGAGCGCCGCGGCGCTGGAGCCGACGCAGCAGGCGGGCCCTGCCGGCTTTGAAGCACCGTCTTCCGTCGTGGCCGTGTCGGCGAGGCCGGCGAGCCTCGCGGCCTCGCCGACGCCTGCGCCTTGGACGACGGACGAGCGGAAGGTCCTCGCGATCGTGCTCGCCGCGCTCGGGGCCTCGCTGCTGTTGCTCGTCGTGATCGCGCTCGTGCGGAAGGATGGCGGGCGCACATCCTCCGGAGCGAACGACAAGCCTGCCGCGGTGGATCCCGATGATCCTTCGTGGCGCCCGTCGCCGGCCAACCGGCCAGGCGCCATGCCGACCGAGGCGCCGCGACCGCGCAAGCGCCACGGGCACGGGCATGGTCATGATGACGACGACGATTGACGCTCTGCTCGCGCAAAGGCGAGCACGAGCGTCGCCAGCACGCCGGCCGTGAGCACGGGGCCATACGCGAGCAGCGCGCCGCCGAAGTGCGTCGCGCCGCGCAGCGCGACGGCGAGGCCCAGGACGAAGCCGTTGTTCTCGTGGAAGAGAAGGCTCCGAATGGGACGGTAACGGCGCGCGACGACCCGGAAGAACAGGCCCGAGGCCGCGCCCGACAGGATCGAGCCCAGCGCCACGACGACGTAGAGCGCCGGGTGAAACGGTGCCGATGTCGCGAGCCGGTGCGCCGCGTGATAGCCGGCGAGCCCGGCTGCGAGCACACCGCCGAAGCGCCGGCCGTGGCCGAGCCGAAGGCCGAAGAGCAAGCCCACGAGCCAGAACAAGAGCGCGATGAAATAGGACGAGGCGCGCGACGAGAGATGCGCCTCCAAGAGGAGAAAGTAGGCCGTCTGCACGACCGCGAAATGAACACCTGCGGCGAAGCAGACGGCGCCGAGCCGATGCTTCGTAGGCTCGGCGCTACTCATCGATGAGATCCGCCGTGTTGTCTTGGGTGATGGGCGCGAGGCCGCGAACCAGATCGCGCGCCGCATCTGGCAGGAGGATGTGCACCGCGTCGCGCTCGGGCCGATCGATCGCGCGGCGGAGCGTGTCCTCGTCGAGCGAGAGCGAAAGGCCGGCGGCGAAGAGGTACGACGTGCCGCCGGTCGTGAGCACGTAAACATGGTCGAAGACGTCGGCCAGCGTCGCGAGGATGCGGCGGCCGTAGGCCCGGCGAGTCGAGGTGACGGGGACGAGGGTCGGGAGCGAGAAGACGCCGCGCGGACCGAGACGTGCGCGGACCAGGCGGAAGAACTCACGGGTGTAGGTGAGCGCCACCTGTCGCGTGCGCGCGGGCGGGATGTCGTCGACGACGAGATCGAAGACCTCGCTCGTCGTTCCCAGGAAATGCTTGGCGTCGTCGGCCTCGAAGGTCCAGTTGTGGAGCGCGTCGAGGTGATTGACGTCACCGAAGAAGGCGCGGCTCGCCTCGAAGACCCCTTCGTCGATGTCGACGATGCGAATGGACGTCGCGTGCTCGCCCATGCGGCCGATCGTGGCCATCGAGCCGCAGCCGAGCACCGCGACCTGCGGCCGGCCGAGCAGCCGCGCCGGATATTCGGCCGCGTAATAGTCGTACGCGTCGCGCCAGGAGGACGCGAAGTGAACCTGACCATCGAGGAGCAGCATTCGCCCGCTTTCGCGGGCCTCGATGACCTCGACCTTGTGGTACGGCGAGTGACGCGACCAGAGGATGCTCACGGGCCGTCCCTCGGTGAGCCATGACGCGTACGTCATCGCGGCGACCTTGCGATCGAGCCACGGCGAAGCGATGGGGAACGTCACGGCGATCGCCGTCATCGCTGCGAGGATCGGAACGCGCGCGCCTGCGAGCGCGGCGACCGCGACGAACGCGACGAGATATGCGGCCTGAATCCAGGGCATCCCGGCGCGTGCCAGGCCGAAGAGGAGCAGGATCCCGGTGATCGATCCCAACACCTCCGCGGCGTAGTAGCGCCCGGCGCGCGACTCGTCGGAGGCGATGAGCGCGGGCAGGAAGACCGAATAGAGCGACGTCGTACCGAGCGCGATCACGGCTACGGTGACGGCATATGCCGCCGTCTCGCCGGCCCGCTCCGCGAGCGCGCGGACGAGGAATGGGCCCACGACGACGAGGACGAGCTGGAGCACGAGCAGGAAGGGCAGCGCGATCCGGATGCGTTCGGGCGTGACGCGCTCGGGCCGGAAATAGCCGAGCGAGACGCCGGCGAAATAACCGAGCGTCATGAGGATCGCCGAGGTCTCCAGATCGGCGAAGGAGGCGGCGAGCTGCCGGACGAGCACATAGTCGAGCAGCATCAGCCCGAGGCCGCTGACGAACAGGATCGCGAGGTTCCTGCGGTCTTCGAACGAGCCCACGATCACCTCCGGCCGGCGCTCCAGGTGAGGAGGGCGATGCCGAGCGCGCCGGCGACGACATCGAGCGCGCGCGTCGACACGAAGAGCAAACCTCCGCCGACCGCGATGCCGGCGATGAAGCCGTTGTTCTCGTGCAGGAGCAGGGGCCGCGGCTCACCCCACGCCGCGGCCCGCGTGCCCAGAAAGAGGCCTGCGTAGCCGCCGGCGCAGAGGCCCGCGATCAGCCCTACAGCGCTCACGAGCGGGTGAAATGGCCAGCGCGCGAGGGCGACGCGCGCGAGCCCGAGCGCGACGAGCACGACCGCGAGGAGCCGTGCGCCGGTGTGCGCGCGCGCGCGCGGCACGAGGATCGCAGAAGCGATGACGCCGCCCGCGATCCACGCTGCCGTGAGCGCGAAGAAGAGCAGCGCCGACGCGCCCGCGCCGGCGAGCAGCGCGAAGCCGAGCGCGGTCTGCGTGAGCCCGAGAAAGGTGCCGGTGACGATCGCTTCGATCACGAGCGCCGGGCGCGGGCGCGTATCAGTCGCCACGGAGGACATCCTCCATCGCGCTCCGCGCGAGCACGAGCACCGGCGCGAGCCTCGCCTCCGTGAGCGGTGCGACGCCGTGAATCGAGGCGCGCACCGCGGCGTCGTCGTGGACACGCCCGCCGGCGGGATCGCGCGCCGCGAGCGCAGCGCTCACGTCGGCGGCCGAGAAGGGGAGCGGCGCGCCGCCGTAGAGGTGAGCGAGGCCGCTCGTGCTGCTCTCGACGGCGATCACCTGAGGGAACACTTCGGCTGCGGCCGCCGCGATGGCCTTGCCCACGGGACCGTCGGCGCTCCCACACAGGCTCAGCGCGACGACGCCGGAGGGACGAAGGTGCGAGGCCGCGAGCCGATAGAAGGTCGGCGTGTGCAAGAGCGCCGTGCGCACGTGATAGGGCGCGGGCACGTCGACCGCGATGATGTCGAACGTGCTCGTGGTCTCGCTGAGGAACCGGCGCGCGTCGCCGATCCACACCTTCACCTCGCCCGGCGCGAGCCCATGCACCTCGCCGAACCGAAGGAAGCCGATGCGCGCGACCGCCTCGTCCAGCTCGACGACGGTGACCGAGTATCCGAGGTGATGCAGATACGCGGCCGACGAGAAGCTCCCACTGCCGATCACCAAAGCCGGACCGCGACCTGGATGGAGCGCGCCGGGCAGGTCGGCCAGGAAGCGATTGTGTCCGTCGAACGCGTGCGATCGGAAGAACCAGATCCCGTCGAGATAGAGCGCGCGCCGGCCGCGCTCGTCGTCGACGACGTCGATGCGTTGATACGGCGAATACTCGCTCTCGATGATCTGCGGCGCACGCCGGCCGTGCCAGCCGGCGTAGTAGAGGCGCGCCGCGGCGTCGTCGAGGCGCGGGTACGCGACCATCGTCGCCACCGCCGCGGCCGCGAAGGCGAGCGAGAGGAGCGGCCGCGCGAGACCGAGGTGCAGCACGAGAACCGCCGTCACCGCGGCGAGCGCGAGCGTGACCCGATACGAGGGCGCGAGCGCGATCAGCGCGAGGGCAGCGAGCGCGCCGCCGAGCTCGGCGGCATAGAGCGTCGACAAGGAAACGGGAGACCGTGCCGCGCGAGGCAGGAAGACCGCATGGAACCCGGACACGAGCGCGCCGCACGCCAGCACCGTGAGCCCGACGGCGATGCCTCCGTGGCCGCGCGCGCCCATTGCCCCCACCAGCGCGCGCACGCCGAAGGGCAGCGTGAGGAGCAGCGCGACACTCAGACAGCCCCAAATGGCGAGGACACGGTCCGGAATCCGGTGCGCGATTGCATAACCGATGCTCGGCCCGGCGAGCGTCACCATGGTCACCAGAAGGAGCAAGAGCTCCGTCGAAAAGAATGTCGCGCCAATCTCGCGCACGGCCACATATTGCGCAAATAGGCTCGTTGCGCCGGCCGCGCCGAGCAATATGTGGTCACGAGAGAGACCAGCAGTCGACATCACATGTGCGATCGAAATTGGTTGTTTCCGTCGTGACGTCCAGGGGGAAGCGGCGCTAACGTTTCTCGTGTCGGAGGACATCGCAACATGCTTGCTCGAAAGGTCTTCTCCACGGTTCTCCTGGCGTTGTGCGCATCTGGCTTTGCGGCGGCGGGCTGCTCGAAGAAATCGTCCGAAGGAGCCACCGCGGAGGCGACCGACGCCGCGCTGCACGGGATTACCGAGGGCCACGACGACGGCTCGATCGTGTGGGAAGTGAAGCCGGACGGCAAGGTCCGCGCGCGGGTGAAGACGCTCGATGGCAAGCCCGCTGACAAGGATGTGCGCGGCACGCTGCTGTGGAAAGGGCCGGCGGGCGATACCAAGGTGGTCTTGACGTTCGACGAGAAGACGAAGCTCCTCGTCGGATCAGGGCCGAAGCTCGAAGGCGACATGACCGAGATTCGTTACACGGTCACGGTGGCTGGGGGCGCGTGGGCCGGCGCGCTCCATCTCCCCGCGGGCGGCACGGACGAGCTCGAAGACTCGGCGAGTCGGGCAGCGACCAAGCCCTCTCCCAAAGGGAAGAAAGGCCCCAACGGCGGCATCGTACAGGTGGTCGGCGACGATACCGTCGAGATCGTGGCGGACAAAACCACCGGACAAGTGCGGGTCTATGTGCTCGACGACGCCTACAAGCCCATTGCCATCGGCAATCGCCGCTGCAAGCTCGGCCTCGTGGGTGGCAGCGTCGAAACGGTCGCGCTCGCGCCCGGCCCGGGCGGGCTCTACTTCACGGGCCAACTCGGCACCAAGGTCGATCCGGTGAAGGTGACGATTGCGATCACCGCCGGCGGCCACACCGAAGTGGCGCTCTGCGGTCACGCCCCGGACGTGGTCGTCGTCGTGGGCGCCGCGGCGCCGTCGATTCATCTCTTGGTGAGCGTGAATTGGACCGTCGACGTGCACGGGCCGAGAGCGCCCGGTGTGATCGTCGTCGATCGCGAGGACGATTGGGGCCCTCACGGCCACGGACACTGGGGCCATGGTCACTGGGGTGGCCATGGTCACTGGGGGCGTGGTCACCGATAGCAGCCTGTTGATTTTCGTCGCGAGCGCTTCGAAGCTAAATCAGCGGTCAAGATTCTCGAACAACAGTCTCCTCGTGGACGTTTACGTGGACGCTGACGCTGACGCTGACGTCGACGGCCCGTCGTCAGCGTCAGCGTCAGCGTTCACGACCACGTCCACGAAGGGTCTTCGTCGTTCGAGAATCACGCTCGCTGATTTAGCGAGCCCGACCGAGGAATCCTCGCCCCATTCCCAATCATCAAGGGGCGAACCAGGATCGGCTCCGCATGCGGTAAGGGCGGCGCCGGGCTGCTCGCCGGGACGAGCGGACGAGATGTATTCATTGCGAAGCTGAGCCCATGACTGCGCCAGCCGCCGCCTTCCGCCTGCGCTGACCACTTCCCTGCCGAAGACGCGGCAGCCGTTGGTGCGCTAAAGCGTCTTCACCCGCGATGGATACTTTGGCCGGTCTGCGCACCGACCACGGTAAGACTCGTGACCGTCGCAAAATCGTGCTGATTCCGTATCACGAAGCGGATTGTGTGAGATGCTCTCATGGGTCGCGGGGAATGCTCGTGTCAATCATGGAGGCAATGGTGAACACTCGGAACGTCGATGAAGACCGCTCGCGTGAGCGGCGCCAAGCAGTGATGGGCGTGCTCGGAGCGCTCATCTTCGCGCTTGGGGTAGCAGCTTGCGGCAGCGGAGGATCGAGCGGCACGACGACGGCGACGTGCAGTGGGGCGGGCTGCTCGTGCGCCGCCGTCGGGAACGAGTGTACGTGCAAGGCGGGCACGGACTGCAACACGACATGCGATGCCGATGGCTGCAATGTCGCTTGCTCCGCGGGGGCGAAGTGCGGCGCGACGTCCGTCGGTCCGGTCACCATCACCTGCGACGCCACGTCACAGTGCAAGGGCAATGGCGGCGACGGCAGCTCCATGACGTGCATCGGCTCGGACAAGTGCGAGCTGAAGGCCGGCGGCATGTCGACGGTGGAGTGCAGCGCCGACGCCGACTGCAAGATCCAGGTGGGCGCTGCGAGCAGCGTGAGCTGCGAGGACTCGGCGACGTGTGCCATCAAATGCGACGGCGCGTGCAGCGTGACATGCGCGAGCACGGCGAAGTGCACCGTCGATTGCGGCGGCTCCGCAGGCACGGAGTGTCCCGATGGGCACCTCGCGTGCGGCGGCTGCTGAGGCGACCCAGACCGCGCTGGTCGTGCCGCGCGCGAGCATGAAGGGGCGTCGCTTTGCGCAGCTCCGCTCAGTCACGGTCCCGCTCCCTCATGAAGTCGACCGCGTTCAGGTCTTGCCGCCCTCGCGCTCGACCAGATCGATCCGGCCTGCACCTACCTCCCGTGGGCCGCACCATGAACGCGCCGCGGCACGTCCCTCTCGTTGCCTCCCGCCCCTCTGTCGCCTCGCGGCCATGTTGCGCCTCGGGTCGCGTCGCAGAAGTTGCAAACCGCGCCGCCACCGGCATTGGGCGACGCGCTCCCCTACGCGACGTGCTCCTTGCCTCGGGCCGTCGCGGTGGTCGTGGCCTCGTCAGAGGATGCTTGGGTGCTCATGAGAGGTTCGGTTATCGCACCCAGCGCTTGCCCCTTCGCAATCCACCCGAGCGACGTGCGCGACGGCTTGCGCCCGCTATCCTCGCTGCATGGCAACCTATTCTCCTGCAGACGTGATTCAACTTCCCCGTTTCATGGCTCCCGGCGCCATGGCGCTCGGCGAGCAGTTACTCACCGTGGCCAAACCGCACAAGAAGGAGCTCTCCAAAGGCATCACCAAGGCGCATGGCACGCTCACGCAAACCCACGTTTCCCTCAAAGAGACGCTACGTGATCAAGTTGGACTGGCCGGGGCTCCGGGCTCGGCGGACAACGCGGCCACCACGCTCGCCGATCGCCGGATCGACGCTTGCTGGAGCGCTTTGCACGATTTCCTCACCGCGTTTGGCAAGCTCCCGGATGTGCCGGCAGCCGAGGAGGCTTTGGCCATCAAGGCGACGATCTTCCCCGATGGGCTCAAGTTCATCTTGCTGACCTACGAGCTCGAGTGGGCGGAGAGCGAGTCTCGCCTCCAACGCATCAAAGCGCAGGGGCTGGACAAGCGTATCGAGAAGCTCGGTGGCCGGATCTTCCTCGATGCGCTGACCGACGCACACGCGGCGTATGGGAAGGTGCTTGGGATGACCCAGGTGCAGCCGGAGGGCGCGGCCCCGCCGCCGAGCGTTCGGGAGGCGTTGAATGCCTTCACCGATGCGCTCCGTAAGTACGTGGCCAAGGTGATGGGCTCGGTGGAAGACGACGAGCCCGAAACGCAAGCGCTCGCGGACGCGCTCCTCGCGCCCCTTGCATCGTGGGACGTCAGGGGCTCCGGCACCGCTTCCGGCGCCAAGGCTCCGGCCGGCGGAACGACTTCGGCCGGCGGAAACACCGAGGCGAAGCCGGCACAGCCCAGCGGTGGGCAGCCGAGCTGAGGTTGTGCCAGAGGGGGGTACTCGGGAGCTGGCACAACCGCAATGCATTGCGGTGGGGGGTACTCCGGAGTACCCCCCTGCGTTCGGAAATGCGGTGTTTCGGGGGGGCGAGGCTGCCCGAGGCTCCGAGCACTGTGCCACGCCGATGTAAAAGGCCGGGAATTTCGAGGGTCGAGTGGCACAGGGGGTACTCCGGAGTACCCCCCCTGCGCAATGCAGAGCGGTTGAGGGGGGTCCGGAGTACCCCCCCAACGCAATGCAGAGCGGTAGGGGGGTACTCTGGAGTACCCCCCAACGCAATGCAGAGCGGTAGGGGGGGACTCTGGAGTACCCCCACCTCAATGGAGCGGGGCAGGAGTGCTCAAGCAGCCGCGCGCATGAACGCACGGATCACGGCGGCGTCGTCCGTCTCCATCTCGAGGACGTCCCCGTGGAAGAATCCCAGCACGCGGTATGGATGTCCGCGTAAGGGCTCGAGAATGACGGCGGTCCAGTCCCCCTCGAGTCGGTGGATCGTGCGGCCAGGGGCGGGCTTGATGGCGTCGGGCAGGCTCACACCTGTAAGTCGACGGAGGCCCGGTGCGAGTTGCGTGGTTGCCGTCGATTTTTAGCCGTCCCCGATCAGGGCACTCGGTGCGTGAACGACGGCGTGTGGTCACGCGCGACATGCGGCGCACGTGGGCATGGGCTTCGTAGCTGCCGTGTTGTTGATGGCGGGGGCCGCGCTTCGTTGGGCGCACCTCCATGACATCGATGCGGTGCCGGTTCTTCACGACGAGGATTCGAGTGCTCGTCTCTTGTCCTATGGGCTTGTCGACAATTGCTCTCACCGGATACCGTGAGTGGCATGTTCACGAGGCCACCTTTATTACGCATGGCCGCTGTGGCGGCCATTCTGCTCCTCGCGCCTGCTTTGGTGAGCGCGCAAACATCGTCGGCGCCCATGGGCCGGCCCTTTGGCCTTGTACCGGATGAGCCAGCGGCGCGCTCGAGCTCGGCAGCTCCGTCACGCATCGCCGTGCGACTCGATTACAACCTTGGCCCGCGCGCCGATGCTTGTCCGGATGAGCGCGATCTCCGGGGATCCATTGCGGCCGTCATGGGTTATGACCCGGTTGTATCGAGAGCGGCACCGCTCGTCCGCGCGAGCATCTTACGTGTTGGGGGACCTTCGTTGCCATGATGGAGCATCGCGATGCCTCCGGTCGCGTGCTCTGGTCGCGTCCGGGGCTCGCGGATGCGGACTGCCGCAGGCTCGTTGCTGCCATGGGGCTGCTCATCGTCGGGGAGATTGATCCCGCGCGTGTCAGCGCTCCCATGGCCTCGCCGCCTTCGGCACCGCACGAGCCTTCCGAACCAGCGGCGCCGAGCGCGCGTTCTCCACCCGGTGTGTCGCCGCGGCCGCGAATCCGTCTTGGTGTTCGCGGCGGTGTGGCCATCGCTGCCTTACCTGCGCCGGCAACGGCCCTTGCTGCGGATCTCGGTTTGGGGTGGGACTTCTTCTCAATCTCTCTCGAAGGGCGCACGGCGTTGCCCGTCACTGCGGACGTCGCCACGAACATCCGTGTTCGTGGCTCCTTGTTGGCCGGCTCGATCGTTCCGTGCGGGCACTATCGTTGGCTCATCGGCTGCGCGCTCATCAGCGTCGGCGCTCTCCGGCTCGACGGCGAACGGCTCGCTCATGCTTCCGGTGGCTCCGCCGTTTACCTTGCTGCGGGCCTGCGCGCCGGCCTCGAATGGCCCTTACCGTTCGCTCCCGTCCTTACGTTGCAGGCCATTGGGGATGCTTTGATGACCATCCATCCCATCAATGCTGCCAGGTTCGATGGCCGCGAGGTCTGGCGCACGCCGCCCTTCGGGGCCGTCCTCGGGGGTGGGGTGGTGGCCCGTTTCTGAACGGCGGTCGATTTTCAAATCGTTTGGGCTCGCTCGTCCCGATCAGCTTTCATGCGCTCTGCCTCGCCTCCCGATGCACGCGACTCGGCAGCCTTCGCCGCGCTGTACCGGCGAACTGCACGCGTCGTGTGGAACGTGCTCGGGCGGGCGGGCATCACACGCGACGCCGAGCGCCGGGAGCTGATGCAGGATGTCTATCTCGTGGCGCACCTCACGCTGCAGAAGCGTGACGTGGCGATCCCCGAGGCCGCATGGATCTCGGCCATCACTTGGAACGTGGCCCGCGACTATCGCGCGCTCAAGCGGGTGCAGAAGGAGCAGCCCGTGCTCGAGCCCGATGACGTCAGCGAGCCCGTCGCGGAGGGCGCGAGCCCCGAGGATATCGTGTCTCAGAGGCGGGCCTATCGCGCCGCCGTCGGCGGGCTCTCGTTCGAGGATCGCGTGGTGTTGGAGATGCACGAGATCGAGGGCTACGAGGTGCCCGAGATCGCGCGCGCCCTCGCGATCCCGGAAGGCACCGCGCGCACGCGCCTGCGGCGTGCGCGGGAGGACGTCTCGGCCGCGGGCTCGCGCATGCAAGCGCGCGAGGCGCACGCGTTGCGCCGGACAGTGATGCTGCTGCCGCTCGGCATCGGCGCATGGCGCGAGGTGCTCCGGTGGTTCGACGATGCACCGGATGGGCTGGAGGACGAGGCTTGGAGCGGCGTGGCCCGCGCGATCGCGAGACATGCGGCGACGTCGAGCTTGCTCGGCGTCGGCGCGGGGATCGGCGTGGCTGTGGCTGGCAAGACGATGGCCGTGGCGGGAGCGCTGTTCGGCGGCAGCGTGGTCGGGGGCGCAGCGCTCGTGTTGCACCTGGTGTCGAAGGAGCCGTCTCTGGACATCGGACGCGCGGTCGACTCGGCGCCCATCGTCGTCACGCAGCCCTCGCCGGCGGGGAGCGTCGAGGTCGTGGCGAGCGCGAGCGCTGCGGTGAGCAGCGACGCTGCGCCTGCCGTGCCGAGCGTCGTCGCCGCATCCGTGCGGCCGGCGGGGATCGATCCCGAGGAGCTGCGGCTCTATCAGCAGGCGCTCGCCGCGGTGCGGGCGGGCGATCTCGATGCGGCGACGGGCGCGCTCGACGAGCTCGCGCGCCGCTTTCCGAGAGGGGCGCTCGCAGGTGATCGGGAGCGCATGCGCGCCGGCGTGGCGAAGGCACGCACGGCGCGGGCGGCCGACACTGCGGCCGGCGGCTCGCGGAGGCTGTTTGGAAGCGATGAATGAGGCCAGGAGACCAGCCCACCGGCGTGCCGTCGAGGGCGACGCGAGAGAGCGAGGCGGCCCATTCGCTCTTCGGCCTGCCGGTCAGGAGCGTGGCAATCGTACGGTGAACGTCGTCCCCTGTTTCTTGGAAGAGCTCACCGCGATCTCTCCCCCGTGCGCGAGAACGATCTCCCGGACGATGAAGAGGCCGAGGCCGAGGTGCGCAGCCGCGCCCGCCGGCGACCGGCTCTCCGACTGGACGAGCGGCTTGAAGATCCGCTGCATGTCCTCGCGCGGGATCGGCTTCCCCTCGTTGTGGACCGCGAGCATCACCTGTTCGCCTTCCACCCATGCCGAGACGACGACGGGCGCCGCCTCGTCCCCGTGCTGCATCGCGTTCCCGACGAGGTTCGAGACAATCTGCGCGAGGCGGTCGGCGTCCCACTCGCCCCGAAGATCCCCGATCGGCTCGAAGCGCAGGACACGGTCCGGATGGCTGAACCCCAGCTCATCGAGGACCTGTCGGCACGTCGCTTCCAGATCCATCGAGGCCCGCGTGAGGGGGAGACCAGCCCCGAGCCGGATGCGCGTGAGGTCGAGCATGTCGTTCAGCAATCGCTCCATACGCCCCGCGCTCCGCAAGATCCGGGCGGCGGCCTGAGCGTGCCGCTCGTCGAGGTTCTCGTCGCGACCCAGGACCGACGCCGCCATGCTGATGGTGCCAAGCGGCGTGCGGAGATCGTGCCCCAGGATGGCAAGGAATTGCTCCCGGGTACGGTCCCGCTCGGTGGTGTACGCGCCCATCGACTCCGTCAGAACCTGGTCGATCGCTTCGTTGAACCTGATCAGGTCATCTCGTTCGCTCGGGTCGGGTTGGGGCTGACTCTCCTCCCACAGCCGTACGACGCTCGCGCGAAGGGCGCGAAACTCCGACACCGCCTCGTCGAACCGGAAGCCGATGTCGACCCGCTGGAGGGCATGCTGCTGTCCGATGCGATCGAGGGCAGAGCCCTTGCCTCGGCCCTTGCTCTTCTCGGCCTGCTCGGCCGAGCTCTGGGGCTCTCGCATGTTGTCGACGATTGCGCAGAGGATCTCTTCGATCTCGTCGCGGAGCAGCAAATCACTCGTGCCGGCGTTCGCCGAGCTGAAGGAGCGAGCGAACGCCTCCCACTCCTTCGCGATCGTGCCCCCGTTGGCCTGGATGAAGTCGGCCAGCCGCAATGTCCAGCCCCCTCTCTTGTGTGTGACCGGCGCGAACTCGACGCAAGCGGCCGTCCGAACGCGGCCGGGAATCGATCGCGCTGAGTCGTTTTTCAAATCGTTCTGCCTCTCTCATCCCAATCCAACTTCGAGCGGGGGCGCAGCGTGCATGCGCAACGCAGAGATCCCGAGCGCCTTTAGGTATTCACATGCGTTCGACCCGGTTCATGGCGGGGCTCTGCCTCGCAATCACGGATCACGTCCGCCCGAAGGCAGGTGAGTCATGACGCCTGGCAGTCACGAGCAGCCCGCACTGACATCGATGCTTTGCGGTACGCCCAAGCCTTGGCACGATCTTCCGGAGTTTCGCGCGCTCGACGAGGTTCGTCGTGCGTTCGTGAAGGGTGGGATCCCGCTCGCTCCTGCGCGCAGCACCGAGGCGTGCGCACGGCTTTCGACGTTCTGGGCTCTATATGGGCTCGGTCATGTTCTCGAGGAGATTCAGCGCCGCACACGCCTCGGCTCGCTTTGCTGGGCCTCCGTGCGCGTGAGCGAGCTCGGCCCCGGGCGCGTGCTGCTCGACATCGCGATCGAGCCCCACGCGGGTGAGCTCGTCGCGGACCGGGGCGGCCCATGACCTGTCTCGGCTCGAAAGGGAAACGAAGGGCGCTCGGCGTGATGGTGGTGATTCCGGTGCTCGTGGCGGGGTGCGTGATTGATGTGGATGAGGGGGTGCCGAGTGGACCACCCATGTGTGCGTGTGACCCTCCTTTGCAGGTGGAGCTCGCGATTGCATCCGGCACCGCATCGCCGGATGCAGGGAGGCCGAGCGCATCTGGACGCGCGGACGAGCCGTCGAGGCGTTAGCGTGTGGGTCACGGGCACGCCGGTCGCGTGCGCCGTCGAAAGGGACCAGACCATGAGCGATACGACCCATGTCCATCACCAGCCGAAGCGCGCCCGAGGCTTGAAGATCCTGACAGCGTCCTTCCTGTTCGGCGTGCTCGCGCTCTCGGGCGCGGGGTGCCGCACGCTTGCGCATCCCGTCCGGTATCCCGCGGCGATCGATTGGCAGTCTTACGAGGCGGGCCTCGCGCGGGCGAAGGCCGAGGGCAAGCCGGTGATGCTGTTGTTCGGCGCGGACTGGTGCGAGCCGTGCCACATGCTTGCCGAGAACGTCCTGTCCGATCCGCGGGTCATCGAAGCTTCCAAAGGCTTCGTCATGATCCACGTGAACGTGAACCAGCGTGAGGATCTGGACACCAAGTATCGACGCGGCGGGAGCACGTTGCCGCGGATTTACTTCCTCACGGCGGACGGCGTCCTCCTCAAGGCTGCGCGCCAACCACGGATGTGCAGCCCCTACGGGTACGACAAAAAGAATCCGACTTCGCTCCTCGAGGGCATGGCGGGGGCTCGACGGCTCGCGAGCGATCCCGCGACGCGACCCGATGAGGACCCTTACGAGCTGACGCCCGCCAAGTTGGCCATCAAGATGGCTGAGGTATGCACGGCAACGATCTCCGATGACGCTTGCACCGCATGCATCAGCAAGCAGTGCTGCTCGGAAAGCAAAGAGTGCCTCCAGCACGCCCAGTCTTGTGTCTGCGACCCTCTACATCCAAGTGCCGCCCGAAAGAATCTCGATGCCTGCGCCAAAGCACACTGCGACGCAGCGTGCTCCGGCGCTCGACCGAAGTGACAACGAACCCAGGAGTCCGACATGAATCATCGACCCGTTTGGCCCTTACTCGCCGTTCTGTCTCTGCCGCTGTACCAATGCAACTCCGGTGCTTGGTGCACGATCTCCGTCGCTGCGAACAAAGCTGGCTATGCACTCAGCTCCAGTAAGCTCGGGGCGCTCGCCGGGGGCGAGCCGGACTGGGATCAACTCTACTCGCAGTGCCGAGCGGGCGCGGACGACGCCTCCCAGCCCGGCTACGGCCCCGAGGCGCTCGCGACGCCGCGTCCAAAGGTCGATATCTGCTCGGCCTCCCACGACGTCGAAGAGCCTTGTCCGGCCTGCGTGCTCGAACACTGCTGCACCGAGGTCGTCGCCTGCGTGAACGAGTACACCTGCACGTGCCAGCTCGCGCGCCGGACGCCGGGTGTGGAGTGGCCCGAGGACGCGGAGTGCGATGACGCGGACGAGGTGACCGACGCTGCCATCGCGTGCCTCTCCGCGCACTGCGCGGATGCATGCCCGATGACGCGATGAGGAGAGCCACGATGAGACTCCATCCCATTGCTCATCGTGCGCTCGGCCTGATGTCGTTCGTTGCCATCGTCACGGGGTGCAATGCCGACGACTGCTACCGGATCGCCGAGAGCGGCTCCCTCGGTGCATTTCTGGTCGGGGGCGACGGGCTCGCCAAGGCTTACATGATCTGCGACACCCTGCGCCCGCCGCCGGCCCAGCCCGAGGCGATTGGGGACGAGGGCGGCGCGTGCGCGCCCGCGGGCAGCGACGATGTTTGCCTCGGCTGCGTGAAGAGGGCCTGTTGCGAGGTTGCGGTCCAGTGCGTCGAGGAACGTTCCTGCGCGTGCCTGATCGCCTGCCGTTCGGCCGGTGAGGGGGAATCGCGTTGCGTCGCGGAGGTGTGTGGCGAGGCCTCGCTCGACGCCGAATATGATGCTGCCGTCTCCTGCGTCACGCAGCATTGCTCGGCCGAGTGCCCGCACCTCTCGCCCTGAGCTGGATGCGAAGCGCGCCGAGGATGCCACGAAGGGAGGCACCCCGTGAGGCTCGACCGCAAAAACCTCCGTGCGGCGTTGGTAGAGCTGCGCGTCAGCTTCGATGATGCGGATGCGGTGACCGAGGACATGCTCCGACCGCCACGGCAGCGCGCCCTCGGTCCCGCCCTCCATCGCGACAACTACACCGACGCGAAACAGAAGATCCTCGAGGTCCTCGATCGTCTGCTCGCCGCGACCGCCGACGATGATGGCGAGTCGGGCAACCTCGCGGGCGCGACGCACTGACGACTCCGTGGAGGGCGCTACCTCCGCGGTGCGCGCTCGGTGCGGGGCCGCATGTACAACAGGTCGTCAACCGGACCCGGTTGTTCGCACGCAGATACCGACTCTTCACGCGCACCTTGCGTGGAGCCGTCGTGTAGGATGGGCCCCGGGGAACGATGATTCGAACTGCAATCCTTGGGGCGCTCTCCATCGGTGCGGGGCTGACCGCGCTGGTGGGGTGCGAGATGACGACAATCTTCATCGAGACCGCGAGTGGCGGGGCCGGCGGGGCACCTACCAACAGCGCCACGAGCGGCGGAAAGGGAGGTGCGCTGCTCTGCGCGCCGGGCGCGACGCAAGCATGTTACAGCGGGCCGGCGGGGACCGAGGGCGTGGGGCTTTGCAAGGCGGGCACGCAGACGTGCGCAGCCGATGGGACGAACTGGGGGCCGTGCGCGAACGAGGTGCTCCCCCAACCGGAGGATTGCGCGACCGGGGTCGACGAGGACTGTGACGGGGTGGCGCCATCCTGCGAGGGGGCGCTGTCATGGGCGAAGCGTTTTGGGGATGACGACGAGCAGATCGGTCGCGCCGTAGCCATCGACAGCGCCGGCAACATCCTGATCGTCGGAAGTTTCGCCGGAGCGATCGATTTCGGAGCCGGGCCGCTCTCGAGCGCGGGGATGGGAGATATCTTTGTGACCAAGCTGGCGCCCGATGGTGCCTTGTTATGGACGAAGCGTTTTGGAGACGCGAGCGATGAGGCGGCTTATGCTGTCGCGTTCGACGCCGATGACAATGTCTTGGTCGCGGGGGCTTTCAAGGGGACGATAGACTTCGGCGGGTTGCCGTTGGTCAGCTCGGGTAATAATGACGTTTTCGTCGCGAGGCTGTCGCCGAATGGGGAGCATGTATGGAGTAGGCGTTTCGGCGATGCGAGCAGCCAAGTAGCCTATTCCGTCGCGGCGGATCCAGGAGGCGACGTGCTCCTGCTCGGCGATTTTCGCGGCACCGTCGACTTCGGAGGCGGTGCGCTGGTCAGCGTCGGTGCCTCCAATGCCAATCTATTTCTTTTGAAGCTCGACGTGAATGGCCAGCACTTATGGAGCAAGAATCTGGGTATCGGCAGTGACTTGAGCGTTGGCGGCGTTGCAGTGGATGTGAATGGCGACATCGCGGTCGCTGGTGGCTTCTCTGGCATTCTCGACCTTGGAGGAGGACCGCTCGCGTGTGCCGGTGGGGCCGATGTCTTCGTGGCGAAGCTGGACCCGGCTGGTACTCCTCTTTGGGCGAAGCATTTCGGCGACAAGGACGATCAGAACGCGTACGGGGTCGCGATCGACGCGTTGGGGAGGGTGGTCGTCGGCGGGGGATTCTCGGGTACGGTGGACTTTGGCGGCGGCGTGATGGCGAGCTCGGGGGCCGGAGACGCCTTCGTGGTGATGCTCGATACGGCGGGTGGGCATCTCTGGAGCAAGCGTTTCGGTGATGCGAGCGAGCAAGCTGCGTACGGCGTTCGAATGGATGCGACTGGCAACGTCCTGCTCGTCGGCGAGATCTCGGGCATCGTCGATTTCGGTGGTGGCCCGTTGGCCAGCGCGGGCGGCGAGGATGCGGTCGCGGTGAAGCTCGATGCTTCGGGCGCGCACCTATGGAGCAAGAGGCTTGGCGGTGTCAGCGACGATCAGGCCAAGGCCGTCGCCGTGGATGCCATGGGCAACGTCGTCGTCACGGGCTATGTGCGCGGAGATGTCGACTTCGGTGCTGGGCTGCTCACCGGGACGAGTGGACGAGATGTCTTCGTCGCGAAGCTGAGCCCGTGACCACGGCAAGCGCTGCCTCCCGAGTGTGAGCTGACCATTCCCCTGCAGAGAACGATGCAGCCATTGCTGCGCCAACTTCAGCCTGGGATGGATACCTTGTCCGGTCTGCGCATCGACCACGGTAAGTGTCGTGACCGTCGTGAAATCGTGCTGATACCGTGTCACGAAGGGGATTGTGTGAGATGTTCTGTTGCGTCACGGGGAATGGTCCTGTCGACCATGGAGGCAATGGTGAACACTCGGAACATCGATGAAGACGGCCCGCATGCGCGGCGCCACGTGGTGATGGGCGGGCTGGGAGCGCTCATCTTCGCGCTTGGGGTGGCAGCCTGCGGCAGCGGAGGATCGAGCGGCACGACGACGGCGACTTGCAGTGGGACGGGCTGCTCGTGCGCCGCCGTCGGGAACGAGTGTACGTGCAAGGCGGGCACGGACTGCAACACGACATGCGATGCCGATGGCTGCAATGTCGCCTGCTCCGCAGGGGCGAAGTGCGGCGCGACGTCCGTCGGTCCGGTCACCATCACCTGCGACGCCACGTCACAGTGCAAGGGCAATGGCGGCGACGGCAGCTCCATGACGTGCATCGGCTCGGACAAGTGCGAGCTGAAGGCCGGCGGCATGTCGACGGTGGAATGCAGCGCCGACGCCGACTGCAAGATCCAGGTGGGCGCCGCGAGCAGCGTGAGCTGCGAGGACTCGGCGACGTGTGCAATCAAATGCGACGGCGCGTGCAGCGTGACATGCGCGAGCACGGCGAAGTGCACCGTCGATTGCGGCGGCTCCGCAGGCACGGAGTGTCCCGATGGGCACCTCGCGTGCGGCGGCTGCTGAGGCGACCCAGACCGCGCTGGTCATGCCGCGCGCGTGAAGGGGCGGCGCTTTGCGCAGCTTCGCACAGCCACGGAGCCGGTCCCGCTCCCTCATGAAGTCGACCGCGTTCGGGTCTTGCCGCCCTCGCGCTGGACCAGATCGATCCGGCCTGCACCTACCTCCCGTGGGCCGCACCATGAATGCGCGGCGGCACTCCCTCTCGTCGCCTCCCGCCCCTGTGGTAGCCTCGCGGCCCATGTCGCGCCGCTCGCCCTCGCTCCTCGTGCTCGCCGCCGTCGCCTTCGTCGGCTGCCATCCGACCGAGCGGTTCGAGTCGGTCTGTCAGATCGTGCACAGCGAGGTCGTCGAGGTCGACGACAAGGGCAAGCCGCTCGTCCACGAGGTCGAGCTGGAGTGGGACCCGTGCCCCGGTGAGCAATACCAGGTGGTGCGTGGAGGGCCGGAGTTCGCCCAGTGCATCAAGGAGCATGCGGTCGGCACGCTGGTGCCGGTCGAGGTCGAGCACTTCTGGGATGGGCGCGGCTTCTACCGTTGGGAAGTGACGAAGATCGCCGGATGCGATCGGCCCCCGCAGCTCGACGCCGAGGGCTCGTACGAGAAGTCCCAGGAATGCCGCGACGTCATCCATCACGGCCAGAAGGTGGGCTTCCTCTGCAACCGCAAGCCGTTCGAGCGGCTCGTGGATGTCTGCCCGTGGATGGCGCGCCACTGAGCGGCACGCGTTGAGCGGACGCCGCTCGCATGACGGATCTGATCTCCTCCATCGGCGTGGGCGCGGTCGTGTTCGCGTCCACCAACGTGGATGACATCGTCATCCTCTCGACGCTCTTCGCCGATCCGAAGATGCGGGTGCGCGAGGTGGTCATCGGCCAGTACCTCGGCATCGGCCTTTTGACGGCCGCCAGCGTCGCGTGCGCGCGTCTCGCCGTGGCCGTGCCCGAGGGCGCGATTGGGCTCTTGGGGATCGTGCCGCTCGTGCTCGGCATCCTGCGGTTACGCGCGCTCGTACGCCGCACATCGGACGACGAGGCTCCGGACGATGACGGTGGCTCGGAGCGGGTAGGGAAGGGGAACATCCTCGCTGTCGCGGCCGTGACCGTGGCGAACGGCGGCGACAATCTCGGCGTCTACATCCCGCTGTTCTCCGCCAATCCCAAGCACGTTGTCGTGTATGCCGCGACCTTCGCGGTGCTCACCGCGGTTTGGTGCGCGCTGGGGCATGCGCTCGTCCACAACGCGGTGCTCGGCCGTCGCATCGGCCGCTATGGCCGCGTCGCTCTCCCGTTCGTGCTCATCGGGCTCGGGCTCTCGATCCTCTCGCGCGCCCGCGCGTTCCTGTGACGAGGCGACGAGCGAATTCACGGCGGCCGCGGGCGCTCGCCGCGTTTCTGCCAAAATGAGGGCCCGATCCAGAACCGGATGCCGTAGCTGAGCGACGGGGACAACGTGACGCTGTCGAGCTTGTCGTGCTCGAGGTAGGTGTCGAACCGTCGATACACGGGCAGCGCGCCGTACAGCTCGAGGTGCAGGTATTCACCTGCGCTGAGCACGAGCGAAGGTCCCACCGAAACGTTGGAGTACGCGACGTACAGCTTCGGTCGACCGTACGTATCTGCATCGATGTTGAATCGATTCCCCACGAACGTCGCTCCAACGGAGCTCCACAACCAGGGCCGGACACGGTACTGGAGCGCCAGCGACGCAGGCACCGGCCCGCGAAGGCGCCATTGGTCGGCAAATTGCCAGTTGATGTAGAGCAAAGGCGCCGGCTGCGGCGATCCCGATCGGCGATCGTAGAGGACGCCGGCTCCCAACGTGAAGGAGTCGGAGAACCGATAGCTGACCATGGCCAGCCCCGACGCGGCCACGTCGTTCCAGCTCAGGGACTTCTTGAAGTCCGAGGCCATGCCGAGGGTGGTCCTCATCATCACCTGGAACCGCTTTCCCAAGAAGACGATGGACATCAAGGACGCGCTCGGCGCGTGCGCCACAATCGAGCGAGCGTCCGACGAGTCGCGCAAACGCGCTTCGAAATACTCGTAGGCCACGGAGGGGATGAGCAAGGCTTGCTTGCTCAGAAACAGAGGCACACCGGCGTTCACCCGGAGCGCGGAGGTGGCGATCTGCTCGCGCCCGCCCCTCTTCGCGTAGGGGTATGCTTCGAAGCCAATCGATGCAATCGAGTCCGATTGGGCGCTGGCCGATCGAGGCACGGACGCCGCGATGCCGAGCGTGAGCGTGGCGCCGGCGCGTGCGAGATGCCAGTGCTGACGGCGAGCGCGTGACGGTGCGCTCATCGGGCCCACGGGGGAACACCGCGCGAGGCAGCGGCCATCGTGCCAAGGCACCTCACGTGTGCGCGGAGCGCGTCGAGCGACGTGGTGCCGCGCCGCCAATGGCTGTCACGCTCGCGATCTGCACGAGCGGGGAGCTTCTTCATCATGGAACCCGTGGGCGCTGCGCTCCGAAAGAACGGCGGTTCGTTCTGCGCCGCGGCGCCCGCAGCTTCCATGCCGACCGCGAAACCGTGCAAGGCTCGAAGCTCGGCGCAGCGACTGTCGGATTGCCGTACAGCAGCGTCGACCATGCGTACGCAAATCCGGCAGGGCGGTGCGGCCCCATCCTTCGGAAGCGGCGCTGCCGGCGGGGGCGCTCGACGTCGATGAAGTCGTGACGGTGTCGCGGCGTCTGGAAGCCAGCCAGCGCCTTTGCAAGTCACGTCCAGCAGACTTCAGCGCCAATCACGGATGGGCAGGTCCACGAGGCCACCGCTATTCGCCGTGGCGCTCGCAGTAGCCTTGTTGCTCATACCTGCGTGGGGACCGCGCAGATCCTCGATGACCTGCTCGACGCGACCGCCGACGATGATGGTGAGTCGGGCGACCCGGTGAGCAAGAGCGGCGAGGACTACCGCTTCCAGATCTTGCCGCCCTCGCACTCGACGAGATCGACGTGCGCCATGGCGAGCGAGGCGTGGCCCGGGTCTTTGACCTTCATGGTCATCTGGTCGCTCGCTTTGGGATCGAGCTTCACTTCCTTCGAATCGAAGGCGATGTAGTAGTCGCCGCTCTTGCTGACGACCTCGGCGTTGCCGCGCGCGTGGTAGCCGTAGGCGACGCCGGCGACGCGGGTGGTCTTGCAGTCGCCGCGGTTTTCCAGGACGAGGTGCAGGTCCTTGTCGTCGTCGTCGCGCGACCAGGAGCCGACCTTCATCACCACGGGATCCTGCGCGGTGAAGCTCTTCATGATCTCGCGCATCTTTCGCAGCGGGAGCGGGCGGAAGATGGCGGTGCCGGCAGCAGGCGAAGGATCGGCGCCCTCGACCGAGGCGCGCTTCACGTCATCGGCGGTGACCGTGACGACGGGGTTCTTCCAGCTTCGCTCGAGCGCCCAGCGGCCGGCGAACCAGCCGATCATGAACGCCAGGACGACAGCGACGCAGAGGAGGATGATGCTCGGCTTGGTCATGGCTCAAACGATGGTGGCGGCCGCCATGACGGCGACGGATGCGACGGGGACGGCCCAGCGCCAGAGGCGGAAGAGCCTGGCTTGACGCTCCTCGGGGACGATGAGGAAGGTCCACGTCGAGCCCATGTTGAGGAGGAGCGCGATGTACGTGCCCATCATCACCTTGTCGGCGCGCGTGAGGTAACCCGTCGCCGGCAGGGTGGAGAGCAGCGCGTAGTGGAAGAGCACCGCGGCCGCGAGCATGGGCGCGCCCGTGTTGCTGCGCACCTCGAGCTCCTCCGGCGGCACCCACATGCCGGTGAGCGCGATGATGACGATGATGTACGCCGGCACGAAGACGCTGAGCGCGGCGGAGACGCCGAAGCGATCGAGGCCGACCTCGACCTTGTAGCGGGAGATCTGGAGATCGTCGCGATCGAAGCGCGGCGGATAACGGTGCTTGAAGGCCTTCGCGGCGATGTGCGCGATCCCCCAGCCCGGCACGGAGAAACCTTCGTCGAGCGAGGTGCGGTTGGGATCGGGCTCGAAGACGATCTGGTCCACACCGGCGAGCTGATCCTCGACCTCGATGGGGAGGAGCTGCGTGTCGAACGGGTAGGTCCGGAGATCGACCGGGCCGCCGAAGGTGCCGTGGACGCGGAGGAGCTTGAAGGTCGGCGTGTCGACGATGGTCTGTTGATCGACCTCTTTGCCGTTCGTGAAGACGAGGTTCACGTCGGGCATGTCCTTGTCCGTCGCGGTCATCGACAGGAAGAACTCGGCCTCGAACATGCCGGTCTGGATGTTGTAGTCACGAACGTGGGAGATGACCGTGCCCACCTTCACGTGCGAAGGGCCGCCGAAGCGCGGGTGCGCGAACGGTGATTTGAACGGGCCTTCACGATGGATCGGGACCTTGCCGGTGCCGATGGCGGCCTTCTGCTCCTCCGACAGGTTCTTGTCGATGTCCTGCTCGGTCTGCACCACCGAGTAGTCGAGGCCCGCAGGCTTCTTCTCTTTCTTGTCGTCCTTCTTGTCGCCCTTGTCGTCCTTCTTTTCGGCGGCAGGCGCAGCAGAGGGCGCAGCGCTCGGTGCAGCAGAGGGGGCGGCGCTCGGTGCAGCGGAAGGCGCGACGGTGGCAATGGCCGTGACCACGGGGCGCGGCGCGGCGGGCTTGGGCTGCGCGAACGCGGGTTGGAGCGCGATCGGGGCGCCCGTGCGCGGGCCATTGAGCTTGAGCGAGACGATGGCGAGCCCGACCACGACCGCGACCACCACCGAGATGATCTGCAGCAATCCGTGCGAGCCGCGACGACGAGGCATTGCGCGCCAACATATCGGTTTCCACCCCTGCGCGAAGACCAAAATAGGGTGCAGGTGAGCTGGGGCAGCATTGCAGGTCGACGTGTGTGATCGGTATATACTCGCGCCGTGCGTGACCTTCGCTTCGCCTTGCCGATCCTCGCGATCGCCCTCTCGGGCTGCGGCAAAGGCAACACTCCAACTGCAGCCGAAGCGAAGCCGAAACAGGAGCAGGGCGTCGACGTCGAGCTGACACCGCAAGCCTTCGAGGCCGCTCGATTGCAGGTCACGGCGAGCCGCGCGGCATCACGCGTCGGCGCGCTCGTGGCGCACGGGACACTCGATTTGGCGCCCAAGCGTGTGGCCAAGATCGGATCGCTCGTGGACGGTCGAGTCATCTCGATGCGCGCGCAGATCGGCGATCGCGTGCGCGCGGGCGAGGTGCTGGCGACCATCGAGAGCGTCGCCGTCGGGCGTGCGCGCGCCGACATCTATCAGGCCCAGGCCCGACTCACGCAGGCCGAGAAGGAGCTCCGCCGCGAGAAGCAGCTCGCCGCCGAAGGCGTGACCAGCGATCGCGCGGTGACGCAGGCGCAGACGGATCGCGACGTGGCCACGTACGAGCTGCGCGCCGCGGCCGAGCGGCTGCGCGCGGTGGGTCTCGATCCCGGGAGCGCCGGCGGCGAGCGCGCGCCGTCGTCGGGCGCGGTGGCGTTGAGCACGCCGATCGCGGGCGTGGTGATCTTCGCCAAGGCCCGCGTGGGCGAGGCGGTGGCCCCGGCGGACTCGCTGTTCACGGTGGGCGATCTCTCCGAGCTGTGGCTGCTCGTCGACGTGTACGAGCGCGATCTGGCCAAGGTCCATCTGGGCGACGTGGTGCGCGTGACCACGGTCGCGGTGCCCGGCCGGGTGTTCGAGGGGCGCGTCGATCACGTGAACGAAGTGATCGATCCCACGCGCCGGGCGGCCGACGTGCGCGTGGTGCTGCCGAACCCCGACGGCGTGCTGCGCCCGGGCATGAGCGCCACCGCGCGCATCGCCTTCACCGGCAACGACGCGCCCGCCGCGAGCGCCGCGCCTGCTGCGAGCGCGGCACCTGCTGCGAGCGCGGCACCCGCTGCGAGCGCGGCGCCGGAGGGGGAGCGTGCGGTGCTGGTGCCACGCGGCGCCCTTCAGCTCATCGACGGGCTCACCCACGTGTTCGTGGAGAAGGGCGAGCGCAAGTACGAGCTGCGCGCGGTGGAGACCGGCGCCGCATACGAGGGCGACGTCGAAGTGATCCGTGGGCTCGTGGCCGGCGAGCGCGTCGTCATCGAGGGCGCGTTCATCCTGAAGAGCCAGGTGCTGCGCGAGCAGATGGGGGCGAACGATTGATCGACAAGCTGCTCGAGCTCAGCATCCGAGCGCGCTCGCTCGTGATCCTGCTCTCGCTGATCGTGGTGGGCCTCGGCCTCCTCGCGGCGCGGCGCGTGCCGATCGACGCCGTGCCCGACGTGACCAACGTCCAGGTCAAGGTCATCACCTCCGCGCCCGCGCTCGGGCCGACCGACGTCGAGACCTACGTCACCTTCCCGGTCGAGATGGCCATGGCCGGGCTCCCGAAGATCGAGGAGATCCGCAGCGTCTCGCGCGCGGGCATCTCCGTGGTGACCGTGGTCTTCGAGGAGGGGATGGACGTCTACTTCGCGCGGCAGCTCGTGAACGAGCGGCTCACCCTCGCGCGCGACGACATCCCCACCGGCTACGGCACACCGCAGCTCGGGCCGATATCGAGCGGTCTCGGCGAGGTCTACCACTTCGAGGTGCGCGGCGAAGGCCGCTCGATGATGGAGCTGCGCACGATCCTCGATTGGCAGATCTCGCCGCGCCTCCGCATGGTGCCCGGCATCGTCGAGGTGAACACCTTCGGCGGTGAAGCGCAGACGCTGGAGGTCTCGCTCGATCCCGAGCGCCTCGCGTCCGCGCACCTCGGCGTGGCCGAGGTCATCAAGGCCATCGAGAAGAACCACGCGGCCGCCGGCGGCGGCTGGCTCCCCGACGGGCGCGAGCACGTCACCATCCGCGGCGAGGCGCGCGTGCGCTCGGCCGCCGATCTCGGGGACATCGTGGTCGACCGCCGCGACGCGCGCACCCCCGTCTACGTGAAGGATCTCGGTGTCGTGCACATGGCCCCGCGCGTGCGCTACGGCGCGGTCACGCGCGACGGCCGCGGCGAGGCCGTGGTCGGCGTGGCCATGATGCTCCTCGGCGCCAACAGCGGCGAGGTGGTGGAGAAGGTCAAGGAGACCATCGCCGACGTCCAGCGCACGCTGCCCAAGGGCGTGACGATCGACACCTACTACGACCGCACCGAGCTCGTGCACCGCACCACGCACACGGTGGCCACGAACATGATCGAGGCCATCGCCCTCGTCATCGCCGTGCTGGTGCTGATGCTGGCCAACCTCCGGGCCGGATCGATCGTGGCGATGGCCATCCCGCTCGCGCTGGTCGGCGTGTTCATCGGGATGTGGGCCACGGGCACGGCGGGCAACCTGCTCAGCTTGGGCGCGATCGATTTCGGCCTCGTGGTCGACGGCGCTATCATCATCATCGAGAACGCGCAGCACCGCTTGGCCGAGCAGCGCGAGCACCTCGGCCGCCCGCTGACGAAGGAAGAGCGCGACGCCACCGTGCTCTCGGCCGCCAAGGAGGTGCGCAGCGCCACGGCCTTCGGCGAGGCCATCATCGCGCTCGTGTACGTGCCGCTCCTCGCGCTCGAAGGCGTCGAGGGCCGCATGTTCCGCCCCATGGCGCTCACCGTCCTCTTCGCGCTGGCGGCGGCCTTCGTGCTCTCGCTGACGCTGGTGCCGGCGCTCGCCTCCATCGCGCTCGCCCGCGACGCCAAGGACGCGCCGAGCTTCATCGTGCGCCTCGCCCAGCGTGCCTATTCACCCACGCTCCGGGGCGCGGTGCGGCGCCCGCTCGTGCCCATCGCCATCGCGGGCGCGGCCGTGATCGCGAGCGTCTTCGTGGTCGCCGGCATGGGCCGCGCGTTCCTCCCCAAGCTCGACGAAGGATCGGTGGTCGTCACCGTCGTCCGCCTGCCCTCGGCCTCGCTCGATCAGTCGATGGAGCAGACGAGGCAGATCGAGACCACGCTCAAGCAGTTCCCCGAGGTGACCACCGTCGTATGCCGCACGGGTCGCGCCGAGATCGCGATCGACCCGATGGGCATGAACATGACGGACGTCTACGTGCTGCTGAAGCCGCGCAGCGAGTGGAAGACGGCCGGCGATCGCGAAGAGCTGGTGAAGGCCTTCGACAAGGCGCTCTCCGCGAACGTGCCCGGCGCCGGGTGGGCCTTCACGCAGCCCATCGAGATGAACACCAACGATCTGCTCGCCGGCATCTCCTCCGATCTGGCGCTGCACATCTACGGCGACGATCTCGGGATGCTCAAGAAGGTCGGCGAGCGCGCGGTGCACCTGCTCAAGGACATCCCCGGCGCGGCCGACGTGCGCGTGGAGCAGATCGCCGGCTCCAGCGTGCTCGACGTGAAGGTCGATCGCGCCGCCGTGGCGCGCGCCGGCCTCGACGCGGAGGACGTGCTCAAGACCGTGGCCGCCCTCGGCGGCGTCGAGGCGGGCACCATCGTCGAAGGCATGAAGCGCTACCCCATCCAGGTGCGCCTCGATCCCAAGTCACGCGCCTCGGTCGACGCGGTCGCGGCGCTGCCCGTGCGCACGCCCGAGGGCGGCGTGGCCCCGCTCGGTCACCTGGCCACGGTGTCGGTGGAGCCGGGCCCTGCGCAGATCAGCCGCGAGCGCTTGCAGCGCCGCACCACGGTGCAGCTCAACGTGCGCGGCCGCGACATCGGCACCTTCGTGCAGCAGGCCGTGAAGGTCCTCGACAAAGATCTCGGCCTCCCCACCGGCTACGCCACCGCGTGGGCCGGCGAATACGAGCGCCTCCAGCACGCGGCGGCGCGCATGGCGATCATCATCCCCATCACGCTCACCATCATCCTCGTGCTCTTGGTGACGACGTTCGGGCGGATGGGGCCGGCGCTCCTGATCTTGCTCAACGTGCCCGCCGCGGTCACCGGCGGCGTCGCCGCGCTGGCCCTGCGCGGCATGGAGCTCAGCATCTCCGCGGCCGTCGGCTTCATCGCCCTCTTCGGCGTCGCGGTGCTCAACGGCCTCGTGCTCGTGTCCACCATCGAGCGCCGCCAAGCCTCCGGCGAAGACCTCGAGGTCGCGGTCTCCGAAGGATCGCGCTCCCGCGTGCGCCCCGTGCTCACCACGGCGCTCGTCGCCTCGCTCGGCTTCCTGCCCATGGCCCTCGCGACGGGCGCGGGCGCCGAGGTGCAAAGGCCGCTGGCCACGGTGATCGTGGGCGGCATCCTCAGCTCGACGCTGCAAACGCTGGTGGTGCTGCCGGCGATCTACACGCTGATGGCCCGCCGTCGTCGCAAGGCGGAGCCGCCGGCCGATGCGCCGGCCGCAGAGCCGCCGGCCGCCGCGGCGTAGCCGGCCCCTTTCGCGGCTGCTGCCGATGCCATCACCCCGGCCGCATTCGTAGCAGTGGCAGCCGCATTCGTAGCAGCGGCAGCAGCCGCGCACGAAGTAAGCGGGCCTGGCAAGCGCGCCGGGCATGCTGCAACGGCGCGGCAGCGCTGACGACGACGGTGCGTCAGGAGGCGTGGGAGCGGCGAGGGCCGATGCCCGCTCCCTTTGGTCGCGGCTGCTGCCGATGCCATCACCCCGGCCGCATTCGTAGCAGTGGCACCCGCATTCGTAGCAGCGGCAGCAGCCGCGCACGAAGTAAGCGGGCCTGGCAAGCGCGCCGGGCATGCTGCAACGGCGCGACAGCGCTGACGACGACGGTGCGTCAGGAGACGTGGGAGCGGCGAGGGCCGATGCCCGCTCCCTTTGGTCGCGGCTGCTGCCGATGCCATGTCTGCGGGCATCAGGGCTTTGATGGGAGGTCTTCGGAGTCGTCGACGCAGGCAGCGCGTTTGGGTCGCGGCTGCGGTGCAAACGTGTGACTCGAGATCAGGCCGCCTTCAGCAGGGCGGCGCGGCTCTTCTCGTGCGTGTCGAGCATCATCGCGGTGTCGTCGGCGATGCGCTTGCCCATGGCGTCGATCGGGAGATCGTTCGGATCGTCGCCGAACGGGTCCTCGATCTCGACGCCGATCTCGTCGATGCCGAACATGCCGTAGGCGAGCACGCCGGCGGCGATGGGGGTGTACCACTTCATCGACTCGACCATCGCGAACGGGGCCGAGAGGCAGAAGAGGGTGAGGAAGCTCTTGATGTGCTGCGCGTACGCGAACGGCACCGGCGTGCGCATGATGCGCTCGCAGCCGCCCCAGTAGTCGACGAGCGCGGTGAGGTTCTGGTCGATGAGCTGGAGGCGCTGCTCGCTGAGCCGCCCGGCGCGCGCGTGCTTCACGAATTCGTCCGTCATCCACACGACGGCGAGGTTCGGCCGCACGGCGGCGGGCTCGAGCGCGGCGCGCTCCGCGTCGGTCAGCTCGACGCCGACCTCGTCGAGGTTGCGCTCGGCGCGGAGGTACTGGCGGAGGAGCCCGTAGTACATGAGCACGAAGCGACGGATCTCGCGGCGTGATCTCATGACCTCTTCGCTGTCGCCTTCGATGAGCTGCAGCGTCTGCCGAAGGATGTCGCGCGAGCGGTTGATGATGCTGCCGAAGAGCCGCCGGCCCTCCCAGAAGCGGTCGTACGAAGCGTTCGTGCGGAAAACCAGGAGCAAGCCGAGCGCGACGCCGAGCAGCGTGTGCGCGATGCTCGGGAGCTTGATGCCGTGGTTGGCGTAGCCATACGCCGCCGCGGCCCCGAGCCCGACACAGAGCAGGATCCGCGGGATGAGGATCGGGACGACCGACCCCTGAAGCTGGACGACGACGCGGAAGAAGTTTTTCGGTTGGTAGTCGACCATGACGTGCCGCGACGTTATCACCCATCGGGTATTTCCTGGGGCAGTCTGACGCTGAGTCGCGACGCCCCTCCGAGCTGCTCGCACGGGCAGGCCTCGGCCCCGTGCTCGGTCGCACCATCACCGTCACGACACGTTTTCGAGCGCGGGCGCCGGCCTCCCTTCGAACGCGGGCGCAGCGGCGTGTTGCCCCGCGGCCGTTTCGGTATTCTCCCGTGCCGCCTTTCGAGAACGAGGAGCACATGGGATTTTCGTTGCGGAGCACATCGTCGGGAGAAACGCTGCGCGTGAGCGGTGGTCACTGGGCCGTGTTCCTGACGCTGGCCGAGGCCTATGGCTGGAAGCCCGCAGGGACGCAGCCGCCGCGGAGCTTGCCGCCGGGGAAGGCTTGGCATGGGCGCTACGACTCGAGCGATGGCCAGACGGTGACCGACGCCGACGCCAAGCGCCTCGCCGAGATTCTTCACGGCGCTGCGGTCAGCAAGGAGATCGCGTTCGCGGTGACGGACACCATCGCGCGCATCGAGCGCTCCGCCGAGGCGGAGGGCCTCACGATCCCCGCGGGCATGCGGATGAGGTTCGAGGACTTCCGTGAAGAGTTCTCCCCGCTGCTGCTGTTTCTCTACAAGGGCGAGTTCGTGATCGACGGCGAGGCCGATCGCCCGGCGCCGCCTGCTTCCCCAGCGCCTGCTTCAAGGGTGCCGCCTGCTTCCCCAGCGCCTGCTTCGAGGGTGCCGCCTGCTTCTCCGGTGTCGCCTGCTTCATCGGCCTCGCCGCCGCCGAAGTTGATGCCCTTCGTGCACAACCCGATGTGGGCCGGTTGGCAAGGGGCCGCCTATCGGCAGATCGGAGGCGGCTACGTCGACGCGAGCACGCCGCTCTTCGGCCTCGCGGCCATCGATGGCGGCGTGGCGCGCCCGCTCTCGGGCGCGGAGCTGCTGGCCATCGGCGATCCCGCGGAGCTCGAAGCCCAGGCGCTCGCGAACCTCGAGCGCGAGCCGTACCAGGACTTCGAGGTCGTCGAGATGACCAAGGGCATCCTCGGCTTCCGCAAGGCGCCCCTCACCGTCGCGAGCCGGGGCCCGTGGGCGGCCGAGCGCGTGCTCTCGCCGGCGTTCCGCGAAGCGGCGCGCGCGAGGCTCGGCAACCCGATGAAGATCGCGGTCGCGATCCCGAACAAGGAGACGATCCTCGTGCGGAACCACGACGTGCCCCATTCCGCGACGGCCCACGATGGCTTCGGGGCCCGGGTGCTGGAGGAGTTCAATTCGGGGCGCGCGCCGATGCTGTGCAACGGCATCGCTTCGCTCGAGGGCAACAGCGGCTGGGGCAGCGGGTACGCGCGGCTCCCCACGGCGTTCTGGTCCGACAAGCCCGCTCCCTACGAGACCCGCGCCGTGTCCGATCCGCCGCGCGCGCTGTACCGCGCGAAGGACGCGGAGCTCGAGCCCGCCCCCGCGTTCGCGCCGACCGAGGGCATGCCGCTCCGGCTGCGCGGTCGTCATCGACAGACGCACCGGCTCGAGTTCGAGCTCCTCGCGCGCTCGGCGCGAGAGGTCGACGAAGCCACCCGGGCGCTCCTCGCGCGCGCCGCCGGCGCGTACCCGGGCACGGTGGTCGCGCCGATCACCGTGGTGCTCGTCATCCTCCCGGAGAACGTGCAGGAGGCGGACTACGAGCGCATCCTGCGCCACCCGCACGTGCTCCTCTGCGTTCCCACCGGCAAGAAGAACGAGCTCCGCCGCGCCGCGGGATCGACCACCCATGTCGTGTCCGACAACCTGAGCCGCCCGCTGAGCGTGCTCGCCGCCGAAGGCTACCTCTGACGCAGAGGCGCGTGCCTCGCGCCGCTCGCCACGAACCATCGACCCGGGCTCCCACAGCGCGCATGTGAGGCCCGGGCCGGTGCCGTGAACCTCCTGTCGCGGAGGTCGTCGCTGGTTCGCGGCTCGAGCCGATCCGCGTCGACGCGACCGCGAAGGCCCGAGGTGCTCAGCGTGCCTTCACCGCGCTGCGCTCGCATGCGTCCGATCAACACCACGCAGTCCTCTGCATGGCGCGTGTCACCGCTCCCGAGCGCGTGGGATGCGGGCGAGGTGATCGATGTCGTGGAGCTGCAGACGACCGACGAGACCTGCGTGCACGACGCGCTGGCCTCACGCGCGGTGCTGCGCGGCGAGCCAGCGGAAGCCTTCTGCGATCGCGAGGTCGCTGGTGGGGAATCTCACGGGCGCGGCGCATCGGCCGCGCGCGACGTCAGGGCGAGACGTTGTAGATGAAGACGAAGAACGCGCCGAGGACCAGGAGGCCCAGACCGACGAGCTTCGAAACGGTCCAGTCGTCGGTCGGGACGTGATCGGTGTCGATTTCGCTGCTGCTCATGACGTCTCCAGATGAGGGCCCGCGGGGAGCCGAACATCGCCCTCGTGCCATCTGCGCGCGCGGCCGTCAACCTGAACCCCGCGGGGCCCGAGGGCCGTTCGGCGGCCTGGATCACGGATTCGGACAGCTCGTCCCCGGCCTCGGCGTCACTCGGCCGGCTTCTTTTTCTTCTTCTTCTTTTTCTTGGGCTTCTCGCCCTCGGGCTTGTCGGCGGCGTCCTTGTCGCCGGTCTTCACGCTGGCGGCGCGGACGCCTTCGGCCTGCGTCTCGTCGCCGCGGGCCTCGTCCTTGTTCTTGAAGCGGGAGAGGCCTTGGCGCTCGGTCCAGCCGTATTCGCCGGTCTTCCCGGGCTCGCGGCTCTCGACGGTGCCGCCGCCGGGCTCGGGGCCGCTCGCGGTGGGCGAGCGGATGTCGGGGCCCTGCGTCACCACCAGGTATTCGTCGACCACGTACTCGGGGTGGTTGTCGTCCTGGTACTTTGCGCCCTCGTCCTTGGGGCCGGTGCCGACGTGGACGATCTGCGTCGTCGGCGGATACGCGTCGCTCCACTTGGTGCGCTCGGCATAGGCGCCGTCACGCACCACGCGCGAGCTCGACGTGCGAAACCCGGGGATGCCTCGCTGCGCCAACACGCGCGCGCCTTCGGGCAGCTTCGGCGTCTTGCGCTCGACCTCCTCGAAGGGGACCACCTCGTCGATGCGGCGGAAGTACGTCACCGTGAGCTTGCGCTCCGGGCCGAGGATCTCCGCGCGAACCACGCCGTTCGCCACCGTCTCGTGGAGCACGATGGGGAAGTCGAACGGGTTCTTGAAGCGGAAGTTGATGGTCGGATAGACCACCGTCGCGTCGAGCCCGAGCTTGATGTAGTAGCTCGGCCGCGAGTGCGGATAGCGCTCCACCATCGTGAGGCCCGAGAAGAACGCGGCGCCGTGGAGGGTGCCGCTGATCTGGCACGTGCCGCCGCCGAGCCCGTCGACGAGCTCGCCCTGCGCGATCACGGGCGCGACCTTGTAGCCGTGCGCCTCGTCGCGCGGGCCCACGGTGCCGTTGAAATCGAAGGTCTGCCCCGGCATCACCACCGTGCCGTCGAGCTTCGAGGCCGCGAGCCTCAAGTTGTACGTGCGCTCCTTGGCCTTGCCGCCCTGCGAGTAGCGCGTCTCGAAGTAGCCGAGGACGTGGTCGAACTTCACGTTCCCGAGCTCGGCGGCGGTGAGGCGCGGCGCGATCGTCTCGACCGCGGCCTCCACCGCGTCGTCGCCCTTGCGGAAGGCCGCGTCGATGCGCGCCAGCGTGCCGTACACGTCGAGGCGGTAGCCGACTTCTTCCTTGCGCAGCTCGCGCTTCTCCAGATCGATGTACGCGTCGCGCGCGGGCGTGTCGATCTCGGCCTTGAGATCGAGGAGCCGGGCCACGGCGGCCTCCTGATCGAGCGCCACGGGGAGCGGCACGTCGATGGGCTCATCCGGCTTCTTCGCGGCGTCGTGGGCGCGGCGCACGGCGCTCGTGGGGCGCTCGGCTTCCTTCACGTACGAGGCGAGGCGCACCCGATCGATCTCGGCCCCGAAGGCCCGCAGCTTGACCTTGCGCGAGGCCCCGTTGGGCAGCTTGAGGGTGAGCTCGCCGGCGGCGTAGCGGCGCACCTTGTCCATCGCGCCGGCGACGCGATCACCGCCCGCCGGCACCACCATCCCGGCCACGCGGAGCGCCGGGGGAGGGCGGGGCTTGTCCTCGTCGTCGGGCGGCGGCAGCACGAGGTACGTGATCCCGAGCCCGCTCGCGATGAAGATCACGAGCATGCCGCCGAAGCGAATCAGCTCTGGGGATCGGGGGAGGCGCATGGACCGGGGGCCATCTTGGAAAGCGCTCGCTGCCCCGTCAAGTTGGCTCGCCCGCCAAGGCGCCCCTCCGGGGCACGGGCGCATGCGTGCAGCGATCGCCGATCGCCCCTCCCGCGCGCCGAGGATCGCCTTCCGCATCGCCCCGCGCAAAGCGCACCCGCCGCGCGCCGAGGTCCCTTCTCCGGCGCTCGCCCCGTGGGCAGCTCGTGTGATCGCCTCTCGGCATCGAGGTGGATTCACATGGAGCCCGCGCCCTCGCGCGTGATTGCGTCTCGGCTCGACGCCGACATCGATTCTCATGCCGTGCGCGTCATCACGTGTGATCGCGTCTCGACATCGACGCTCGACATGGATTCACACGCAGCGCGGAGCACCCTCTTCGAGCGCATCCTCGTCGTCGGTGATGATTGAAATGGAGTCGCGCGCCGCGCGGATCACCCGCGTTGCACGCGATGGGCGGATCGCGGTGCGTGGAGGACGCATCGCCCGCGTTTTCTCGTCGACTCCGGGGCTTCGCTCGTGGGCCGCGATTTCGCCGTTGGGATGCGACCGTCCAGCGAAGATGGGCGAGTCCGTGCGCGACAGCGCGATGGCGTGCGCGTTCCGTCGTCGGGGCACGTGTTTTCCGTCACCCTCGTGAACGTCGCGAGGCGGACGGCCGACACGTCGATCGCACGCGGTGTCACAGACGTCTCCACATCTGCACCCGACCGGCACGGTCGCGTCGTTTGCATCCGCGTCGAACCGCGCGCGGAAGTTGCTAACGGCTCTAGCGCGCGCTCCTTCCACGTAGGAGCACGAAAACAGACGAGAACTGGAGAGGCCATGACGCGGAGTTTGGGGTCGAACTGTATTGCGTTGCTGCTGGTGAGCGTCCTCGCCGGATGCGGCGAGCGACCGTCGGCGCGCACGGAGCCGCTCGGCGCCGCCAAGGGGACTCTCGAGATCGGCTATGCGGAGCAACCCGAGACGCTGGTCTCCACCGCATCTCGCCGCTTGATCGACAACATCAGCGCGGCCGACATCGGAGAGGAGTTCGGCGTGCCGGACGCGAGGACGCCTTATCCCGATACGTATTGGCCTTTCGCCTACGGAGGCACGGACCTGCACTGGTATCAGCGCGGGAGCGACCCGCGCTCGCCCATCGAGAAGTACATGGCGATCACCGCGCCGGAGGCGACCTATTTCGCCAAGGCCTGGGAGCACAACAACCATGGAATGGGCGCGCCCGCGCTGGCGCTCTGGAATGGCCATTGTCCCGGTTGGGCGGGCGCCGCGACGAACAACGCACCCATCCTCCACCGGGTCTTCGCGGGGCCCGACGGGCGCGGCGGCATTGCCAAATGCACCGAGGGCACGTCGGGCTGCGTGCGCTTCGAGATCGGCGACGTGAACGCGCTCATGGCCGAGGTGTACGTCGACAGCCCCGTCGTGATCATCGGCTCGACGTGCGGCACGCGCCCCTACGACATCCCGTACGATTGGTATGGTCGGGTCCTCAAGGACGGCTGCCGCGGCGTCAACCCCGGCTCGCTCATCATTGCCGTCTCCACGCTCCTCCGGCGACATCAAATCCCGTTTGCGATGGCCGCGCAGAACGAGAATACGACCGACCAGATCTGGACGCAGCCGACCTATCGCTATTACGTGTACGACTTCCAACCGCTCACGCGGGCCGCGGCCGTCAACCTGGTCACGCGCAGCTCCATCGCGGGCCCCGACGCCACCTACGTGTGGAACCCTGCCGCCCAAGGGTTCGCCTTCATGGATCTCGGGCTCCGCTTCGTCGGCGAGGACAAGCCCCATGTCGAGCTGCTCTCCGGCCTCCGCTCCACCTACGAGATGCGCGTGACCGCCGTGCTCGAGCTCGACGCCGACGCCAGCGATCCGAACGCCAAGATCCTCGGCGGCGAGTACGTCGCCATCTCGAATCGAGAGACGAACCGGCTGACCGTGCCTCCCTTCATCTGGGTGGCGCGCGGCATGGGCCCGGACGATCTGCCGTTCTACGTGGGCAGCAACCATCACAATCCCTTCATCCGCCCCAGCGTGGTCAAGCAGCTCATCGTCCTCGGGCAGCAGCCGGAGTGACGCTTCCGGCGCGAAAGGCGCCCTTGGATTCACTCGGCAACGGCGCGCGCTGCGCCGACGCGCACGCGTTGTCGCTGCAGGCCTGACGCCGATTGTAGGGAGAGACGTCACCCATTCACGTCTCGTCGATCGAGCCTCTCGAACGTTGGAAGAGCGGCGGTCGTCCGAGGAGGCTTTTCGGTAACCTCGTTGAAGCCGCGGGCGCGACACGGCTCTTCGGGAATCCCGGAGGAGCGGGCTTTGGGGAGCGGCGGAGATCCCTTGGCTGGGAGGGAGAGGGCTTTGGTGCTCCTCTCGATGTCTCCGGAATCTGCCGGCCGACTCCGCTCGGCGCGCGGTGCTCGAGACGAGAGGCGTCATCGAGACGTGGAAATCAAGATCTCTTCGCGCCTTGGCCCCTTCGCATCGAATCCTGACCGGCTCTCACGATCTCGGCGCCTCGCGGCGATGATCGGCAAATGCGCATGTTCCGCGCGGCGACAAGCACCTTCGAAGCAAAGTGAGGCCCGGGCAGTGGACATTCGCAGTCGCGCGCCGAAGAGACCTTGTGAGTCGGCTCCCCGCAATCGCGAGCATGGCTCCGGCGTCCCGTCATCGTCGGCGGAGCCGAACCCAGGAGAATGGAAGATGAATTCATTCGTGAAGTCAGTGTCCGCACTCGTGCTCTCCGGTCTCGCGTGCTTCGCGTCGGCGGGCTGCGCCGCGTCCTACGATGACGACAGCATGGATGAGAGCGTGCTCGAGGCCGAGCAGGCGCAGCTCGGTCAGGGCCAAGCCATCCCGAGCCAGGGCCTCGGCTCTCCCGAGCTCTCGCCGCTGCCCTCGCAGGCGCCCGCGCCCAGCCAGTTCACGAAGTTCACCAAGAAGTTCTCGAAGTTCCAGAAGTTCTCGAAGAAGGCGCCGCCGCCCATCCAGTACGCGCCCACGCAGCAGTCGAGCGCGCCCTCGCAACTGCCCGTCGGCCAGTACTGATCGCAGAGATCAGACTTCGGGCTGCGGCGCTCGGTTTGCGATCCCGAGCGCCGCAGATCCCGATCGATGTTTGGGATTGGGGGCCTGTATGCGGCCCCATCGTGATGGAGTCTACTTCGGGTCGGCCTTGGGCGTCTTGGCCGTCGACTTGGGGAGCTCGGGCTGCTTGATGTAGTCCTTCGGGACGTCGCCGGTGAGCGTGTCGAGGAAGGCGACGATCGACTTCACCTCGCTGTCCTTGAGCTCCTTGCCGGACTGATACGAGGCCATCATCTTCACGGCCTCTTCCAGCGTCTTGGTCTGGCCGTCGTGGAAGTAGGGCGCCGTCTTCGCCACGTTGCGGAGGGTCGGGACCTTGAACATCATCTTGTCGATTTCGTTCTTGGTCACGTCGAAGCGGCCCTGATCCTTCTGGTTCGGCCAGGGCTTCAAGAGACCGGCCTTCTGGTAGACGGCGCCGCCGAGGTACGGGCCCGTGTGGCAGGCCGCGCAGCCCGCGTCGAGGAAGGCGTTGAAGCCGGCCTTCTCGTCCGAGGTCAGCGCGCTCTTGTCGCCCTTCAGGAACTTGTCCCAGCGCGAGGGCGTGACGAGCTTGCGCTCGAACGCGCCGATGGCCTTGCCGACGTTGTCGTAGGTGATCGGATCCTTGTCGTCGGGGAAGGCCTTCTTGAAGGCGTCGACGTACTGCGGGATCGACTTCAGCACCTCGAGGACGTGCTTGTCGCTGAGCATCGCCATCTCGACCGGGTTCGTGAGCGGGCCCTTGGCCTGCTCCTCCACGGTGGCGGCGCGGCCGTCCCAGAACTGCACGAAGTGGCCGGCGGCGTTGTACACGGTCGGCGAGTTGCGCGCGCCGAGCTGGCCCTTGTGGCCGGGGAGGTGGCCTTGCCGTCGACGCCGTAGGCCGCGAGGTCGTGGCAGGTGTTGCAGGAGATGTCCTGGTTCTTCGAGATGCGGTTCTCGTAGTAGAGCTGGCGCCCGAGATCGATCTTGGCGTCCGTGAGCGGGTTCGCCGGGGACTCCATGGTCGCCGGCAGCGGGCTGAACATGGCCAGCCGATCGGGATCGATCTCGTCCTTCTTCGGCTCGGGCGCGGCGGCCACCTTCATCGTGGGCGCGGGCGCCGCCGTCTTGCCCGGCTGCGCGGCCTTGTCGTCCTGACACGCGGAAAGGAGAGCGGCCGCCGTCACGGCCAACACCGCCGCGACGTTCTTCAGTTGCGATCGATTCATGAGCTCCGATTCCTCCACCGGGAGGGCATTCCCTCTTGCCGGCATTCGCCACGAGGCGGGCGCATTGTGGGCCAGCCCTCGCGGAGGTCCAGAGCTTACATCCATCACCACGGCGCTTGGTAAGAACCGACGCCCCCGGGAGCCCACACGACCGCCCAAGGACGCGCCGGCACGGGCCGCGGCCTCGCGGCCTGCGAGAGCGCGCGAGCAGGCGGGTGCTGGCGGGGAGGTCGCGGTGGCCGTTCCCGGCAGGCGGCGGTGCGATGGTCACCGGCGACGTCGACGACGACGAGGTCGCCGTGCTGTCGGCCCACGCGCGCTCTCGATCGGCCGGGTGCGCAAGGTCGATGAGGGCGTGCACGCTCACCACGGCGGCGTCGATCCCGGTGGACGACGTGGTCGCGACAGATGACTCCGTATGTGTCCTGCCGCGGCCGAGATCAGGTATCGGTCACGTGGAGCTCTGGGTGCACGTGAGCTCGATGGATCCATCGGGCCCACTCACGATCAAGCTCGGATACTGCCTCTGGCGCGCGAGCGCAGATGACGTATCGCCGGACGGGACGTCGTCATCCAACGACATCACGTCATCGGCGAACGTCGCGAGGTCACGCTGGGCGCGCCCGCAACTGCGGAGGCGGCTGTGCTGAAGGCCGCTGCACGACGGCAGCATGCATGTGTTGGGAGGATGGCGGCGGTGTGGAGCTCGCCGCCTCCCGAGGGTGGAGCGTCGTCGGCGGCGAGGTGCGCGCTCGCCGGCCCGGCGGCGGGGTGCGCCCCCGCCGCGGCAGCGTCGAGGTCCGTGGCCGGACCGCGGGCGATCTCAGAAGCAGCAGAAGTTGCGGAGGCCGGGGAGGGCGAAGAAGTCACCCGTGATGGGGTGCAGGCTCGTATAGAAGCCGCCCGGGAAACCGAGGCCGAGGAAGCCGCACTGCTGCGCGACCGGGAACGTGAAGGGAACGGCGCAGGGCACCGCGCACGGCGTGGCGCAGCCCCCCACCACCGGCGCGACCTGCGCGGGCGCCTGTGCGGGCGGCGCTTGGGTGGGCGGTGCCTGCGTGGGCGCCGCCTGCGTGGGGATGCTGCCCTGTTGCGGCACCGGCGCGCTTCCGGTCCACGCGGGTACGGCGGCCTGTCCCATGGGCGGCACGACGACCTCTTGCCCAGTGGGCGGAATGGCCTCTTGCCCAGTGGGCGGAATGGCCTCTTGCCCAGTGGGCGGAATGGCCTCTTGCCCCGTGGGCGCCACCTGGGGTTGCGCGAGCGGCGGCACGGACTCTTGTCCTGCCGGCGGCACCATACCCCACGTCGGGATGGGCGTCTGCGAGCCGATCGGCACGCCCTGCTCGACAGGCGTCTGCCCCAGCGGAACGCCTTGCTCCACGGGCTGCCCGATGGGCGCGCCCTGCTCGACGGGCGCTTGTCCGATGGGCGCGCCTTGCTCGACGGGCGCTTGCCCGGTGGGCGCGGCTTGCTCGACGGGCGCAAGAGGCGCCTGCGCGCCCCACGGCGTGCCTTGGAGATCCTGCTCGGTCAATGCGGCGATGGCGTCGCCCACCCCATCCTCTGCCTGCGCCGTGCAGCCGGCGGTCGCCGCGACTGCGGCGAGGGCCATGAGGGCGAGCGTCGTCTTGTTCTCGAGAGAGCGCATCATTCTATCTCCTGGTTCGATGAACGCATGTGGGCTCGCCGAGCGCCGCGCAGCGGCGCTGGTCGATCCCTTTGGCGCGGGGCCGGTTCGAGTGCGCCTGCCGTTCTTCCCTATCGGCTCGGCGCTCTCTCCCATTCGATGCTCGCCCGCTTGGTTTGGGCCTCACCATTCTTCGTCACCGCGCGTTGCTTCGCGTCGTCATGACAATGGCTTCGGGACGGCTTTCGCCGCGGAGGAACGTGGCTGTACCGCGCTCTCCCAATCTCCTTCGAAATGGAGAAGCGCGAGGGACTCATTCACACGGCGGGACTCACGTCCCCGCCGGCCCATGAGCCCCCACCACCCCGTGATCCACCCGGGATTTCCAGCATGTTTCGCCGCTTCGGACCTCACGTTCGTCGCATCGGGATGAGGACAAAGTCCTCGGCCGCGTGAATTGGAGACCATCCCGTAGATCTCCGCGTTGCCGGCCGGCGGATACGCTTCGCCCACCGTCGTTGCTCGGGCGCCATGCGTACGAGGAGTACGCCTTCGCCTTCGCGCCTCGTCGCGCTTGCGGCTCTTGCTGTGTCCGATTCCGTCAGGCGCTCTTCGGTCCTGTCGGAGGACGTTGCCCGCATGGAACGCGAGCGGGCGGCTCGCCGGCGAAGACCGGCAGAGCCGCCCGAATCGATCCTACCGAAGCAGGATCCGCGATCAGATCACCAGCCGCCGAAGCCGCAGCCGCCGCAGCCGCCGAAGCCGCCGCAGCCGCCGAAGCCGCCGAAGCCGAGGCCACCGCAACCGAGGCCGCCGAAGCCGAGGCCACCGCAACCGAGGCCGCCGAAGCCGAGGCCGCCGAAGCCGAGGCCGCCGATGCCGAGACCGCCGTACCCGAGACCGCCGAGACCGCCGTACCCGAGACCGCCGAGACCGCCGTACCCGAGACCGCCGAGACCGCCGAGACCGCCGATGCCGCCGTACCCGCCGTTGCTGCCGATGCCGCCCTGCGAAGGAGCCGCCTGATACTGGCTCGGCGCCTGGTACTGGCTGGGGGCCGAGTACTGGCTGGGCGCCCCGTAGTCGCCGCCGTAGTTGGCGACCGTTCCGTCCTCCAAGGCCGCCGCCGACTCGTTCACGCCGTCGTCATCCACGTCGCCGGTCGCGCACCCCGTCACGGCGAAGGCCGCGGAAGCGGAGAGCACGAGTGCGGATGCGAACTTCACGAAAGAGCTCATGTTCCCATTTCTCCAGTGTTCGGTTTCGCCGAAGACCGACGAAACGCCGGAGCCTCATCGCGCGGGTCTCAATCCCGACGTTGTGAGTTGGCTCACCGAGTCTCTTTGGCAAACGAGCTTGGTTGTCACTTCCCCCGCGGAAGTTTTTTGCGCCGTCGCGAGCGCCGCTATTGACCGCCCGCGGCGGTTTTCGCCGCGCAACGCGCGATTCACCTGATCGCCTTAGTCCCGGACACGCACGCTCGCGACTCGATGCGTCCCGATGAATGGTTGTTGGGCGGGCGCCGGCGAAGGACGGCAATGGAGCGCCGCGCGGCCCGCTCACCCATGCACGAGACGAAATGGCGAGACGCGAAACGCGCGGGACGTCAGGCGCGGTGGACGCGCAGAATGCTCTCTTCGGCCGGGACTCCCAACCTCAACGGAAAACCGTAGTGGCCAGTCCCGCGGTGGACATAGAGTCGATCAGGCCCTCTCGCCCACAAGCCATGATCGGGCATGTCGACGAACAACCGCAGCACGGTCCAAACCGCGCCCAAGCTGACGAGCCCGAGCTGACCACCATGCGTGTGTCCGGCGAGGACCAGATCCCCTTCGCCCTCGGGCAGGTGACGGAAGGCGCCGGGATCGTGGAGCAGCACGAGGCGGAGCGCGCCGTCGACGCGCGGGTTCTCCGCGCACACCGCGGCCATGCGCTCTTTGCGGGCCGTGAAGTGGAAGTCCATCCCCACGATCTGCACCGGCCCGGCCTCGGTCTCGATCACGGTGGCCTCGTCGACGAGGAGCGTCGCGCCCACGGAGGCGAGGGCGCGGGCCACGAGCGCGGGCGCTTCGTGATCGTGGTTGCCGTGACACGCGAAGACGCGGCCGGGGAGGGCGCGCAGCGGCGCGAGCGCGTCCTCGAGATGCGCGTGCGTCTCCTGCGACTCCATGGTGAGGAAGTCGCCCGTGAGCAGCACCAGATCGGGCTGCGCCGCCACCGCGCGCTCGCAGAAGCCGCGCAGCCGCGGCACCGACATGAACGGCCCGAGGTGCGTGTCGCTGAGCTGCACGATGGTGAGCGGGCGCCCTTCGCGCGGCGCCGCGTGTGGGTGCCGCCGCACGCCCTCGACGGGCGCGCGATCGATCACGACGTGGACCTCGTCGCGCCGCGCGCTGAGCGATTGGATCAAGCCGATGCCCGCGATCACGTACGGGATCCAGAAGCCGATCGGCCGGAGCCCGAAGGCCGCCGCGATGGCCCACGGAAACGCGAGGAACGTGGCCGCCACGAAGTACGACGCCGGCAAGCTCACGAAGACGCGGTACGCGAGCGGTCGCATACGGGGCTGGGTGAGCATGAAGAAGTGGACGAAGACCGCGAGCTGAAGGACCGCGTACGCCGGGAAGAGCACGCCCGTGTGCCGCACGAGGCCGCTCGCGACGAGCGTGTGGATGCCGAGGAGGACCGCGGCGAAGCGCGCGTAGAGAGCGCCGCGCCGGCGGTGCGCCGTGAGGACGATGACGATCGCGGCGGCGATGGAAGCGATCCAGAAGGCTGCGATCACGGTGGCCCGTGATCGCACGGCGCCGCGCCTCTGTCACGAGGCGCCATCAGAACTTCATCGTCAAGGTCGCCGTCCCGAAGCCGACGCGCAGCTGCGGCACGAGGGCGGGCTTCTGCGGCGTGGCCGGCGTGCTCTCGGGGCTTTGCGTGCCGTAGATCGGCTCCTGCTTCGCTCCGATGAGCCACAGCGGGATGCCGGCCGCGCCGATGAGGGCGCCCGCCGTCATGAGCAGCGCGCCGCCCGTCTTGCGCGGCTGATCGTCGGTGTGTGCGCACGGGAACGAGGGCGAGTCGCAATAGATGTCGATGCGGTTCGCCGACGACGCCACGAACACCGCGCCCGCGATCACGGCCGCGAGCCCCGCGCCCACCATCACCACGCCGCCCGCGAACATCCCTGGGCTGTGGCGCTTGCGCGGCGGCGGCGGCGGCAGGTTGTAATCCTCGGCGCGCGGCGGCTTCATCATCGGATACGGCATCCCCGCGGAAGGCGGGTACGGCACGCTCATGCCCGGTGGGATCTCGTTGGGCGACATCCATTGCGGCGGCGGATAACCGGGCGGCGGATAACCCGGCGGATAGGCACCGGGCGGAGGTGTCGCCGCGGGCGGTGCAGCAGGCGGCGGCGCTGCCTTCGCGGGCCCGCCGCTCGGTGACGGCAGATCGGGAGGAGGCGTCTGCGCGGTGGCGCCGGGTGCGACGAGCGCCGCTGCGATCACGAGGCCGAGCGCGGCCGTCCTGCGAGCGGAAAGAGAAGCAAGCATCAGGGATCCTTTCGTCAGCCCGAATGTATCCGATCGATCTGCCATGGCTCGGTCTCGCTGTCCTCTAGGCTTTGCGCGACGTCGCCCGAACGAGCCTACCGCTTCGCGGAGCTCAGCGGCGCGGCGCCGGGCGAAGCTTCGATCTTGGTCTCCTTGGCGTTCGGCGATCGCTGCGTGAGCCAGAAGATCACCGCGGCCAGCGCCGTCAGCGCGACGAGCACGAGCACCGTGCGATCAGGCTTCGCGGGCGCCTTCTCCGCCGGCGCGGGCGCCGTCTCTTCGTCGTCGGTGTGCGCGCTCGCAGCGCCGTCGGTCTTTGCGATCACGGTCCGCGCGCTCGTCGAGGAGGCCTCCGCGCGCCGCATCTCCCGCTTCGCCGAGAGCACGGAGGCCGACGGCGCCTCGAAAACCCCCTGCTCTCGTAGCTCTTTGCGCTTTGATCGAGAAAGCTTCTTGCCCACGGGACGACGGTAGCGGATGCTCCCTCGCCTCTCCAAGAGCCCGGCGGGCGAGGGTCGTCGTTCGCGACGAATCTCTTCCGTGCCTGCTCGACGGAGAAGTGGTTCCAACCCTGCGGATCACGGTGAATTCGCGGCCAGAACACACGTTCGAGGCTGCGATCCCGATCCGTCTTGACAGTCTCCCTTGTCCGAGTATCCTCCGCGGCCCCGTCCTACCGGTGGATTCATCCCTCTATGCCGACGATTAGCCAGCTCATCCGCCAAGGCCGCGAGGCCGCCCGTTACAAGACGGCTTCCCCGGCGCTCAAGTCGTGCCCGCAGCGGCGCGGCGTGTGCGTGCGCGTCTATACGACGACGCCGAAGAAGCCGAACTCGGCGCTTCGCAAGGTGTGCCGCGTCCGTCTGACGAACCAGATGGAAGTCACCAGCTACATCCCCGGCGAGGGGCACAACCTGCAGGAGCACTCCGTCGTCCTGATCCGCGGCGGCCGTGTGAAGGACCTGCCCGGCGTTCGCTACCACGTGGTGCGTGGCACGCTCGACGCCTCTGGTGCGTCGGGGCCGAGCTCCACCAACAAGGCGACCCGCAACCGCAAGCGCTCCAAGTACGGCGTCAAGCGCCCGAAGGCCTGAGGTAATCCCATGCCCCGTCGTCGCGAAGTTCCCAAGCGCAGAATCATCCCGGACCCCAAGTTCAAGGACAAGCTCGTCGCCAAGTTCACCAACTCGCTGATGCTCAGCGGGAAGAAGGCGACGGCGGAAGGCATCCTCTACGGCGCGTTCGACATCGTTCGCGAGCGTTTCAAGGAGGAGCCGATCGACGTCTTCCGGAAGGCGCTCGACAACGTCAAGCCGAAGCTCGAGGTGAAGAGCCGGCGCGTCGGCGGCGCGACCTACCAGGTCCCCGTCGAGGTTCGCCCGGAGCGCCGCGTGGCCCTCGCGATGCGTTGGCTCGTGACGTACTCGCGCGGTCGTGGCGAGAAGACGATGCGCGAGCGCCTCGCCGCCGAGCTCGTCGACGCCGCGCAGAACCGCGGCAACGCCGTGAAGAAGAAGGACGACACCCACAAGATGGCCGAGGCGAACAAGGCGTTCGCCCACTATCGCTGGTGATTGTCACGGGTGAGGCAGCGCCTCACCCGGCTGTGGGGGGCCGGAGACGGCCCTTTCATCGTGGGCCCCGGAACTCAACCCCCAAGGGAGTTGCGTAGCGAGATGGCGAAGCGGACATAAGGATCGGGTTACGAGCGCCGCTCCCTGTTATCGAATCGATGGCTTCATCGTTCGATGGATGAGGGGGCACGAAAAATCAGACGCCGTCCCCCGACACCCTCTCCGGGTTCTTCGAGCCCTCGCCAAATGGAGGCGAGGCAGCCGCGGTGAGCGATCCTATCAGGCAGCGTGAAAACGCCCCTGGGCTCGCCCTGCGCAGAACGGACCGGAGGGGGTGTTCTGCATCCAAGGTCCCGAAACCAACCCGCAAGCACCCAGCACCCCATCCAGGAGAGCGAAGTGGCCCGCGATTACAGCCTCGAACGGACGCGCAACATCGGGATCATGGCCCACATCGATGCGGGCAAGACCACGGTGACGGAGCGCATCCTCTTCTACACCGGCATCAACTACAAGCTGGGCGAAGTCCACGAGGGCGCCGCGACCATGGACTGGATGGTCCAGGAGCAGGAGCGCGGCATCACCATCACCTCGGCCGCCACCAACTGCTTCTGGACGCCGCTCGACGGTCCCCACAAGGGCACGAGCCACCGCATCAACATCATCGACACGCCGGGGCACGTCGACTTCACCATCGAGGTGGAGCGCAGCCTCCGCGTGCTCGACGGCGCGGTCGCGGTCTTCGACGGTGGCAACGGCGTGGAGCCGCAGACCGAGACGGTGTGGCGCCAGGCGGACAAGTACCACGTCCCCCGCATCGCCTTCGTCAACAAGATGGACAAGGTCGGGGCCGACTTCGAGATGTGCCTCGACTCAATCAAGGAGCGGCTCGGCGTCACGCCGGTGGCGGTCTACTACCCGGTCGGGCAGGAAGATCAGTTCCGCGGCGTGGTCGACCTCATCAAGATGGAAGCGGCCATCTTCGACGAGGAGTCGAAGGGTCAGAAGTTCGACTGGCAGCCGATCCCGGCCGACATCAAGGCCCGCTGCGAGGAGCTCCGCGAGGGCCTGCTCGAGGCCGCCGCCGACGCCAGCGACAAGGTGATGGAGAAGTTCATCGCCGGCGACACGGCTGCGATCACGGACGCCGAGATCTACGAAGGCCTCCGCGCCGGCACGCTCTCGTTCAAGTTCGTCCCTGTCCTCTGCGGCTCGGCGTTCAAGAACAAGGGCGTGCAGATGCTCCTCGACACGGTCGTGAACCTGCTGCCGTCGCCGATCGACATCCCCCCGGTCGAGGGCCACGACCCGAACAAGAGCGACAAGATCGTCAAGCGCAAGGCGGCCGACGACGAGCCGTTCTCCGCGCTCGCCTTCAAGGTGATGAACGATCCGTTCGGCAACCTGACCTTCTTCCGCGTCTACTCGGGCACGACGAAGAGCGGTCTCGCCGTGATGAACTCGACCCGCGGCAAGCGCGAGCGCTTCGGCCGCATCCTCCGCATGCACGCCAACAAGCGCGAGGAGATCGAGGTCTGCTACGCGGGGAACATCTACGCGGCCGTCGGCCTGCGCGACACGCGTACGGGCGACACGCTCTGCGACGACAAGCACCCCATCCTCCTCGAGAAGATGGAGTTCCCCGACCCCGTGATCTCGATCGCGATCGAGCCGAAGACCAAGGCCGATCTCGACAAGCTCGGTGGCAGCCTGCAGAAGCTCGCCTACGAGGACCCGTCGTTCCGCACGTTCACCAACGAGGAGACGGGGCAGACGATCATCGCCGGCATGGGCGAGCTGCACCTCGAGATCATCGTCGACCGCCTGAAGCGCGAGTTCAAGGTCGACGCCAACGTGGGCAAGCCCGAGGTCGCCTACCGCGAATCGGTGATGCGCCCCGTCAAGGACGTCGAGGGCCGCTTCGTCCGCCAGAGCGGCGGTCACGGCCAGTTCGGTCACGTCGTCATCGACATGGAGCCGGCCGAGCGCGGCGCGGGCTTCATCTTCGAGAACGGGGTCGTCGGCGGCATCATCCCGAAGGAGTTCATCCCTTCGATCGAGAAGGGCATCCGCGAGGCGATGAGCCGCGGCGTGCTCGCCGGCTACCCGGTCGTCGACGTCAAGGTGCGCCTCCACTACGGCAGCTACCACGAGGTCGACTCCTCCGGCCCGGCCTTCGAGGTCGCCGGCTCGCTCGCCTTCCAGGAGGCGGCGAAGAAGGCGGGGATCAGCCTCCTCGAGCCGATGATGAGCGTCGAGGTCGTCTGCCCGGAAAACTATCTCGGCGACGTGATCGGCGATCTGAACTCCCGGCGCGGCCGAATCCTTGATATGGGCCAGCGCGGCAACGCGCGCGTGATCCGCGCCGAGGTCCCGCTCGCCACGATGTTCGGGTACGCGACCGACGTGCGGTCGAAGACCCAGGGTCGCGCGACCCACACGATGCAATTTTCACATTACGCACCGGTTCCCACGGCGATCCAGGAAGAGATCGTCGCCAAGCAGCGAGGTTGACAATGGCCAAGGAGAAATTCACCAGGACGAAGCCGCACGTGAACGTCGGCACCATCGGTCACATCGACCACGGCAAGACCACGCTCACGGCAGCGCTCGTCAAGGTGCAGTCGAAGAACAAGCTGGCCAAGGCGATCTCGTACGCCGACATCGCCAAGGGCGGCACGGTGCGCGACGAGACCAAGACGGTCACCATCGCGGCCGCGCACGTGGAGTACGAGTCGAACAAGCGCCACTACGCGCACGTCGACTGCCCCGGGCACGCCGACTACATCAAGAACATGATCACCGGCGCCGCGCAGATGGACGGCGCGATCCTGGTCGTGTCGGCCCTCGACTCCGTCATGCCGCAGACGCGCGAGCACGTGCTGCTCGCTCGCCAGGTCGGTCTCAACCACCTCGTCGTCTTCCTCAACAAGTGCGACGCCGTCGAGGACGCGGAGATGCTCGATCTCGTCGAGATGGAGGTCCGCGAGCTCCTCAACAAGTATAACTTCAACGGCGACAACGCGCCCGTGATCCGCGGCGCCTCGCTCCCGGCGCTCAACGGCGACCCGAAGTGGGAGGCCACCATCGGCAACCTGCTCGACGCGCTCGACAGCTACATCCCGGAGCCGGTTCGCGACATCGACAAGCCGTTCCTCATGGCGATCGAGGACGTGTTCTCGATCAAGGGCCGCGGCACGGTGGCCACGGGCCGCATCGAGCGCGGTGTGGTCAAGGTCGGCGAAGAGATCGAGATCATCGGCTTCAAGGACACGAAGAAGAGCGTCGTGACCGGCGTCGAGATGTTCCGCAAGCTCCTCGACCAGGGCCAGGCGGGCGACAACGTCGGCTGCCTCCTCCGTGGTGTCGACAAGGAGGAGATCGAGCGCGGTCAGGTCCTCGCGAAGCCCGGCTCGATCACGCCGCACACGAAGTTCCTCGGTGAGGTCTACGTGCTGAAGAAGGAGGAGGGTGGCCGTCACACGCCGTTCTTCACCAACTACCGGCCGCAGTTCTACATCCGCACCACGGACGTCACGGGCACGGTCAACCTGCCCGAGGGCGTGAAGATGGTGATGCCGGGCGACAACATCACGATGAACATCGAGCTCATCTCGCCGGTCGCGCTCGAAGAGCAGATGCGCTTCGCCATCCGCGAGGGCGGCAAGACCGTCGGCGCGGGCGTCGTCACCAAGATCCTGGCCTAATCGCAGTAGGAAAAGAGCCCATCATGGCCGAGACCACCAAGATCCGGATCCGCCTCAAGGCGTTCGATCACCAGCTCCTCGACAAGTCGACCAGCGACATCGTCGAGACGGCGAAGCGCACGGGCGCTCACGTCGCGGGGCCGATCCCGCTTCCGACCGAGATCCGCCGTTACACGGTTCTCCGCGGCCCGCACGTCGACAAGAAGTCGCGCGAGCAGTTCGAGATCCGCACCCACAAGCGCCTGCTCGACATCATCGAGCCGACGCAGCAAACCCTCGACGCGCTGATGAAGCTCGACCTCTCGGCCGGCGTCGACGTCGAGATCAAGAGCTAGGAGACGTCGAACATGAAGCTCCCCGTCTACAACCTCAAGCGCGAGTCGGTCGGCGAGATCGACCTCTCGGACGAGGTCTTCGGCTCCGAGGTGAAGGAGCACCTCTTCTACGAGGTGGTGAAGGCGCAGCTCGCCTCGCGGCGCGCGGGCACCAAGGCCACGAAGGAGCGGTCCGCCGTCTCCGGGTCGTCGAAGAAGCTCTACCGCCAGAAGGGCACCGGCCGCGCTCGTCAGGGCTCGCTCCGCGCCCCGCACCACGCCAAGGGCGGTCACGCCCACGCGCTCGAGCCGCAGGACTGGTCGTACCGTCCGCCGCGCAAGGTGCGCATCGGCGCGCTGAAGAGCGCGCTCTCGCTCTTCGCCAAGGAGGGCCGCCTCCTCGTTCTCGACAGCCTCGAGCTCGCCGAGATCAAGACCAAGGGGCTCGTGCAGACGCTCGGCACGCTCCAGGCGGACAAGAAGTCCCTCGTCGTCGATGCCAAGGGCAACGACAACCTGGTGAAGAGCATCCGGAACCTCGAAAACCACCACTTCCTTCCGCCCGAGGGTGTCAACGTCTACGACCTTCTGCGCCACGATCACCTGATCGTGTCCAAGGCCGCGGCGAAGGCGCTCGAGGCGCGCTGCCTCGACGGCAAGTCGGAAGGCTGAGGAGAGAGCCATGCTGCACGAGGAAATCATCCGCCGGCCCATCATCCTCACCGAGAAGTCGACCCGGCTCCGCGAGAAGCAGAACCAGGTGATCTTCGAGGTCCGGCGCGACGCGAACAAGATCCAGATCAAGAGCGCCATCGAGACGCTCTTCAAGGTGGGCGTGGTCGAGGTGAACACGATGCTCATGCGCGGCAAGGAGAAGCGCATGGGTCGTGGCTACGCCAAGCTGCGCAACTGGAAGAAGGCGATCGTGACCCTCAAGGAGGGCGACGCGATCCAGTTCTTTGACGAGAAGGCGGAGTAGCCATGGGTATCAGGTCCTACAAGCCCACCTCGCCGGCGCGGCGCTACTACTCGGTCAGCGACTTCAAGGAGATCACGAAGTCGGAGCCGGAGCGCTCGCTCACCGAGCACCAGACGTCGACGGGTGGTCGCAACAACTACGGCCGCATCACCAGCCGCTTCCGCGGCGGTGGCCACAAGCAGCGGTACCGGATCATCGACTTCAAGCGCGACAAGATCGGCATCCCCGCCAAGGTCGCGTCGGTCGAGTACGATCCCAACCGCACCGCCCGCATCGCGCTGCTCCACTACGCCGACGGCGAGAAGCGCTACATCCTCGCGCCCGATGGGCTCGCGGTGGGCGCGACGCTGGTGGCGAGCCGCAACGCGGACATCAAGCCGGGCAACAGCCTCACGCTCCGCTTCATCCCGCCGGGCACGACGATCCACAACGTCGAGGTCAAGAAGGGCAAGGGCGGTCAGCTCGTGCGCTCCGCCGGCGTCGCCGCGCAGCTCATGGCGAAGGACGCGACCTGGGCTCAGGTTCGTCTGCCCTCGGGCGAGATCCGCAAGGTGCACGTGGACTGCCGCGCGACGGTGGGCCAGGTGTCCAACGCGGACCACGCCAACATCAGCCTCGGCAAGGCCGGCCGTTCGCGCTGGCTCGGCCGTCGCCCGCACAACCGCGGCGTCACGATGAACCCGGTCGACCACCCGATGGGCGGTGGCGAGGGTCGTACGTCCGGTGGTCGCCACCCGTGCTCGCCGTGGGGTCAGCTCGCGAAGGGCGCCAAGACGCGCAACAACAAGCGGACGGACGGGATGATCATCCGCCGTCGCGGTACGAAGGGTTGATGAGCCATGCCGCGTAGTCTGAAGAAAGGCCCGTTCGTCGACGGCCACCTGATGGAGAAGATCCAGGCCGCCAACGCCACGAGCTCCAAGAAGGTCATCAAGACCTGGTCGCGTCGCTCGATGATCGTGCCCGATGCGGTCGGTCTCACCTTCGCGGTGCACAACGGCCGCAAGTTCGTGCCCGTCTTCGTCACCGAGAACATGGTCGGTCACAAGCTCGGCGAGTTCGCGCCGACGCGTACCTTCCACGGCCACTCGGGCGACAAGAAGTCCAAGGGCCCGAGCAAGCCCAGCTCGCCGCCGCCCGCTCGCTGAGCAGCGTTCGGTGAAAGACATGCGGGTCGGTCTCCAGCGATGGAGATCGGCCCGCGTTGTCTTTTGTGGCCGCGCGTCAGGGCCTCATCCGATGCGCATCGCAAGCGCTGCGCTCGATGCACGAAAGCCGTCCGATGCGCGCCACGATTGGCTCGCGCATGGCATCGGCTGCTCGCGCCGCACTCGAACCATGAACGCCATGATCGAAGTGCTTGCGCGACTCGCGTGCTCTGCGTGATCGCCGCCGTCAGTCGCGCTTCGGCCCGAGAGGCTCGCGGCGGATGGTCGGCACGAGCTCGTTCTCTTGGGTCACCTTCGTGAGTGAAGCTTCGACCATGGTGGCGAGGCGTTCACCGAGGGCGCGCTCGGCGCCGGGGCCCGACGCGCTCGTGGTGTAGGCCCACACGAAGCAACGATGCGCATGCGCGCCGAAGGCCAGCGCGAAGGCCCCGATGGGCGTGTTGGGCGCGCCGGAGACGATGCCCACGAGCAGGCGCGTGTCGAAGCCCGCCGGCGCGTCGACGGCGCGGTCTTGGAGGATCTCGGCGCCCGCGCGCTCCGGCAGCTTGTACCAGAGGCGGGCGCGTTCCTCGCAGCGCGCGCGGTTGGCGCGACCATCCTCGGTCCAGCTGCGCACGAGCAGCGACGACGACGTGGCCGGATGCGAGGCGGTGAGCCACGGGCCCGCGTGATCGTCGATGCGCCACGCACGACCATCGGGGAGGGGAAGACGCAGGCCGAAGCGCTCGGAGCGAAAGGTGCCCGACGCGCCCGCGAAGGCCGGCGGCGGCGCGGGCGGCGGAGGCGGCGCGGCCGTCGGCGGTGGAGGCGGCGCAGCAGGCTGCGCCGGCTCGCAGGCGAGGAGGGCGAGCGCGGCGACGGGCAGGAGGCGCGTTCGACGCATGAGCAGACGAAGCTATAGCAGGACCACGCGCGGGGCTGCGGCGAGGAACGCCGCACGCGCGCGACACGCATCGTGATCGCGATCGCGAAGTCGCCGATTCTTCAGGCACTCTCCAGCGCGAACGTGGCGACGAGCGCGGCCAAAGCGACCGCCGCGGCGGTGACCGACGGCATCGGCCACGCGGAGCGTCCCGACGCGAGCACCGCGACGGCGAGCGTCGAGGCGATGGCCACCGCCGCGATCGCGGCGGCCCTTTGGATCAGCAAGCGCCTGCGATCGCGGACGTCATCCACCAGCGTGCCGAGCGCCTTCGCGGGTGGTGCGCGGTACGCGCCGCCGGGGCGCTCGTGGTCGGGAGGCGGCACCACGGTCACCGTCGCGACGATCTCGCTCGCACGCCTCCGCAGCGCGCGGGCGAAGCCGAAGGCGCCGGCCAACGTGGTGAGCACGAGCAGCGCGTTCCCGAGAGCATCGGCGCGCGCGGGGAGGACGATGGGCAATGGCTCGAGGTTGCGCGGCATCGTGCGCGTGCACGCCGTGTCGTTGCCGTCGCGCTGACAATCGAAGCCTTCGAGGCGCGTTCCTTTCGGCACGACGATGGTCGCCGTGATGTCGCGCGCGACCTGCAAGCCATGCATGCCCAGGCTCAGCATGCCGGTCGAGGTGCGCCATCCATGCAAGCGCATCTCCGGCGCCGGCTGCTCGAAGCGGATGCGCACGCGCCGCACGTCCGGCTCGCCGGCGCGCTCGAGCCGGACGGCGATGATGTTCTGCTCGATGATGCGCGCCGCGAGCGGGCGCCCTTCGGCATCGCGCGCCTCGAGGGCCGAGGGCGTGTACGCGGCGACGCGCAGCACGTCTTCCGCGGGAAGCCGCACGTCGGGCGGATAGACGACCTCGAGCTCGACGGCGATCCGCGTCCCGCTCACCGGCGTGATGCGAAAGCGCGCCGACTCGTGCGCCGCCCCGAGATTCGGCGGGAGACGCTCGCGCGGGATGGAAGGCGCCGCTCGGGCGTGCGTGGTCGCGCACAGGATGGCGAGGCCGGCGACGAGGGAGGCGAGAGCCCGCACCCCCCAACGATAAAGCGGCGCTGTCTACCGAGCTAGACTCTGCCGGGGAGCTGCGGAGAGCCCTGCCTCATCGGTGGAGCTCTCCCTGACGAAAGTGCGCGCGCGAGGCAGCGCCTAAACCCGCGTGAGCCACTCGGGGTGCGACGTGTCGCTGCCCTTCACCACGTCGAAGTAGCGCTGCTGCAAGCGCTTCGTGATGGGGCCGATGCTGCCTTCGCCGATCTGGCGGTTGTCGACCTCGCGGATGGGCGTCACCTCGGCGGCGGTGCCCGTGAAGAACGCTTCGTCGGCGAGGTAGAGCTGGTCGCGCGTGACCATCTCCTCGCTCACGGGGATGCCCTCTTCGCGCGCGAGCGTGAGGATGGTGTCGCGCGTGACGCCCTCGAGGATCGAGGCCGAGAGCGGCGGCGTGATCAGCTTGCCGCGCTTGACGATGAAGAGGTTCTCGCCCGAGCCCTCGCTGACGTAGCCCTGCACGTCCATGAGCACGGCCTCGTCGTAGCCGGCCATCTTGGCCTCGCGCTTGGCGAGCGTGCTGTTCGTGTACTGGCCCATGATCTTGCCCTTCGCGAGGCTCACGTGGATGTGGTGCCGCGCCCACGAGGACACCTTCACGCGGATGCCCTTCTCCACCGCGCCCGCGCCGAGGTACGCGCCCCAGCGCCAGGCGACGACGGCGGTGCGGATCGGGTTGTCGGGCGCGTACACGCCCATCGCGCCGTCGCCGACCCACACGATGGGGCGCAGGTAGGCCTCGTCCATGCGGTTCTCTTTGAGCAGCGCGCCGCACGCGGCCGAGACCTGCTCGCGGTTGAAGCGCGGCTCGATCATCATCAGCTTGCACGAGTCGAAGAGCCGGTTGATGTGCTCGTGCAGCCGGAAGATCGCGGTCGCGCCGTCGCTCCGCTTGTAGGCGCGGATACCCTCGAACGCCCCCAGGCCGTAGTGCATCGTGTGCGTGAGCAGGTGGAGCTGAGCGTCATCCCAAGCGACGAACTCGCCCTCCATCCAGATGCTCTTCACTTTGTCGACCATCGCGGGCTCCTTCGTCGCAGGTGGAAGCGGGCTCTCTCGTCCGCGCGACGCGAGCAGGCGCCGCGCGAACGCTCATGCGGATACCGCGTTCGGCTCAGCGTGCCAAGAGCACGAGCACGGCGCCCGTGCCGCCGTCGTCATCGGGCGCCGTCGCGAATGCTGCAACGTGGCGCGCCGAACGACCCTGGCTGAGCCAGGCCGCGATCTCACCGCGCAGCACGGCGTGACCACGCGGCGAGTGAGAGCCCTTGCCGTGCACCACGATGACGACGCGATCGCCGTCCGTCGCGCGCTTCTTCACGAACGACTCGACCGCGTGACGCGCCTCTTCCGCGCCGAGGCCATGGAGATCCAACTTTCCGTCGATGGCGAATTGCCCGCGCCGCAGGCGTCGTAGATCGCGCGGATCGACATCGATCCGGCGCCCTTCGATGCGCTCGCCATCGTCGAGCGTCTCGAAGCGGATGCCCTCGACGACGAGCGATCGCATCCGCGCGCGCGCCTCTGCGTCCGGATCTTCCTTGGGCAGCGATCCCTGCGCCGCCCGCTCGATGCGGCTCGCGGTGCGCGGGATCCGGTGCGCCCGATCCTCCGGCAAGGCCCGCACGCCGGCCATGTAGATGGCGAACGTGTCCGGATCGACGGGGACGGGCGCCGCGTCTTCGGAGCGCTGCGTCGCCTTTGCTGCGTTGCGTTTTGCAGCGGTCGCCGGCTTCACGGCCGTGCTCGGCTTCGCGGGCGCGCGCTTCCCCGCGGCCGCGTCGTCCGCAGGCTTCTTCTTCTCGGCCGCTTTGATTTTGGAGAACGGGCGATAGAACGGCTCAGGCTTCGGTTCCTTCGCCTTGCTGTCCTTCGCCGCTTTCGTCGCTTTCGCCCGCTTCACCATTGGAGTCGAGCTCCCTCTCGAGGCCCGTCATAGCAAACCTGACGGCCTGGATCCCGGTGAGCTGACCATCCTCGAAATGCCAGTCGGGATCGTCGAGGTCGGGAAAGTCGTGCGGGTTCCTGATGTCCTCGGCCGTGAGCCCGGGCTTGAGCCGCCGCGCGAGGTCGATGACCTTCTGCTTCTGGACCTCCTCCATCTGGTCGAGGAGCTGGAAGACGCGGCGAAAGATCTCGGTGGAGTCGGTTCGGATCATGATCGATGGCTGCGCCTTCGACAGGGGAGCGCGGCCCCATGGTAGTCGCGTCCCTCGCGAGCGCGAGCGTCTTGCGCTGACGGCGTGGGGCCGGGGCGATGGCATTCGAGCGGCCAAGCTGACTTCTCGCAACGAGACGAGCCTCGGCGCGAGCCTTGCGAACGAGCACCACCATCCATCGGCCGTAGCGCCGACACGGCGCGCGCAGCAAGCGAATCCCGCTCGGCGCCTTCGCATTCAGCAGGCGTCGCACCACCGTGGCCACGGCGTCGTGGAGTGACACGCGCTGACACGCCGAACGCGATCGTCGCAGTCCCATGCAACGTGCTCGCGCCGACCGTCGTGCGTGCGTCGACCGTGCGGTGAGCGTTCGCGCACACGCTCCGGTGGAGCCTTCCTCGTGCCGTTGCGGGCCACGCGGATCGCGGAGGCGGCATGCTCGTTGCGATGTCGCGCGCACCTGTCCGGCGACGTGCTTGCTCTTCGAGGAGGTTCGGAATCATGGTCAAGTCAGCGTTCGACATCGACATCGTGCCCGCGAGCACCGAGAGGGGCGCGAAGGCCGAGCGCGCATCCATCCAGCGCGGCGCCGATGTGCTCGTGACGATGCTCGTCGAGGCCGGCGTCGACGTCGTCTTCGGCCTGCCCGGCGGCGCGATCTCGCCGGTCCACGACGCGTTGCTCGACAGCCCGATCCGCGTGATCACCGCGCGGCACGAGGCCGGCGCGATGTTCGCCGCAGCAGGCCATGCGCATGCAACCGGCCGGCTTGCGGTCGTCGCGGTGACCTCGGGCCCAGGCGCGCTCAACGCGATGACCGGCCTCGCCTCGGCGTGGTGCGACGGCCTCCCGATCTTGCTGCTCGTCGGTGAGGTGCCGCGCGCCGCGCAGGGCAAGGGCGTCCTTCAAGACGGCTCGGCCCACGGGCTCCAGCTCGTCGAGATGGCGCGTCACATCACCAAGATGTCGGCGGAGGTGCCGCGCGCGAGCGCGCTCCCGCACCTAGCGCGGCAAGCCATCACGACCGCTTCGTCCGGACGCAAGGGCCCCGTCCTGCTCACGCTCCCCGTCGACGTGATGAGCGCGCCCGCCACGCTCCCGCGCGCGGGCGGCTCGATCACGCTCGACAGCACCGTCGAAGCCGCGCTCCTCGACGAAGTGCTCGACCAACTGCGCGGCGCCGAGCGACCGCTGATCCTCGCGGGCAGCGGCGTTCGCGGCGAGGGCGTCCCCGCACGGCTCCGCGCGGTCGCCGAGCGCCTCGGCTGCCCGGTCGCAACGACCCCCAAGGCCAAGGGCGTGTTCCCCGAGGATCATTCGCTCGCGCTCGGCGTGATGGGCCTCGGTGGCCACGCGTCCGCGCGGGCCTATCTCGAGCGCGGCGCCGACGTGATCGTCGCGTTGGGCACGAGCCTCGGCGACTTGTCGACCGATGGATTCTCACCGCTCTTCTCGGCCGCGCGCGCGCTCGTCCACGTCGACATCGACGCCCGCCAGATCGGCAGGAGCTACACGCCCACGCACGCGATCGTCGCGTCCGCGTCCGCGTTTCTCGATGGCCTCGCGGATCGGCTCGTCGTCGCGCCGCCGGCTCCGCGCGCGTTGCCCGGCGGTGTCGTGCGCCACCCGCTCGCCTCCTCGACGAAGCCCGATCGGATCGCGCCCCACGACGCCCTCGCCGAGATTCAAGCCGTGCTCCCGCGCGACACGATCTACACGATCGACTCCGGCGAGCACTTCGTCGCGGCCACGCACTACCTCGAGACCACGGAGCCCGACGCGTTCATCGCGATGACCGGCCTCGGATCCATGGGTCAATCGATCGGCGCCGCCATCGGCGTGAAGCTCGCGCGCCCCGAGCGCCGCGTCGCCGCCATCTGCGGAGACGGTTGCTTCGCGATGAACGCGTTCGAGGTCGCGACCGCGGTCGCGGAGCGGATCCCGCTCATCGTGTTCGTGTTCAACGACGAGCGCCTCGCCATGGTCGAGAACGGCCACGAGAACGTCTACGGCCGCCGGCCGCAGTATTCGACGGCCCCGCTCGACGTGTGCACCATCGCGCGCGGCCTCGGCGCCGCCACCCTCCGCATCGACGGCAAAGGCCAGATCCGCGCTGCCGCCGCGGCCATCACATCAGCGAGCGGCCCCATCGTCATCGACGTTCGCATCGATCACGAGATCGTCGTGCCGAAGCAGGATCGCGTGGCGGCGATGACCACGGCCCCCCTCGCGCGGCCGCGCGACCTCTCGTGAATGCGTGAAGGGTGGAGAGCTCATGCAATCGATTGGCATCCTCGGACTCGGTACCTACCTGCCTCCCACCGTCCACACGAACGACGAATGGCCGGCATCCGTGGTGGCGCGCTGGCACGAACGCATGGCGCACCAGGCGACCCGCGGCGACGCGACGGCGCACGAGGTGATGAGCGACGGCGCCCGCAAGACCCTCGCGGCGATGCAGGAGATCGCCGGCGATCCGTTCCGCGGCGCGATCGAGCGCCGTTGGATGGACGAAGGCACGACCGTCGCAGACATGGAGGCCGCCGCCGCGCGCGAAGCGATGACGCGCGCTTCCGTGAGCCCCGATCGGATCGACGTGATCCTCACGCAGACGTCGGTCCCCGATCACCTGTTCGTCAACGGCGCCAGCAAGACGCACCACCTCCTCGATCTCCCTCGGCGTTGCCTCGCCGTGGCCACCGACGTCGCCGCCAATGGGCTCGGGACGCACGCCGCGCTCGCGCAGGCGTTGATCGCGAGCGGACGCGCCCGCCACGTGCTCTCCGTGCACTCGTCGGCGATGTCCCGCGTGATTCGCAAGGAGGAGCCGGACTCGGTCCTGTGGGGCGACGGCGCGGCGGCCGTCGTGTTCGGCCCCGTCGGTGCCGGCAAAGGTTTGCTCGGCGCCGACCACAACACCGATGGCGAGAATCACGAAGCGCTCGTCCTCGGCGTTCCGGGGCGATGCTGGTGGGACGACGGCGCGATCACCGTGTGCTCCACCGACGCCGCCCGCGTGCGCGCGATGCTCCTCACGCTCGTCGATCGCGCGCGCGACTCCATCTCCGGAAGCCTCGCCGACGCCGGCATCACCGCCGGCGAAGTCGATTTCTATGCCTCGCACCAAGGCGCCGCCTGGCTCCCGCGCGTCTCCGCCGAGCACGCCGGGCTCGGCGCCGCGAAGACCCTCGCGACGTTCCCGCGCTTCGGAAACATGAACAGCGTGAACGTCCCGTTCGTCCTCGCGACGGCAGAGCGCGAAGGCAGGATCCGCGACGGCTCGCTCGTCGTCACCTTCGGCGGTGGCCTCGGCGAAGCGTGGTCGAGCCTGTGTCTGCGGTGGGGCCGGTGAAGGGGGCGCGGCGGCGGGTTACTTCGTGGGTGCGGCGGCGTCGGGATGGGGCGCCTTCACCTCATCGGCGTCGGCCGCTCCCTCTGCGGGCTTCGTGACCTTCTGATGTCTCCCGAAGAGCCGCCGTGTGGCGATGGGCACGAGCCGCGGGATGGTGGGATCGATGTCGTGCGCGGCCTCGAACACCTCGATCACGTGTCCGAGGATCCGCGCGTTGACGCCGTCCTCTCGATCGAGCGCGCCCTGCGTGACGGCCGTGCCGCCCGACTTGGCGCCCGCCTGCGCGGCCGTCTTGCCGACGCGCGCGGCGGCGTCCTCGATCGAAGCGACGTAGTCCGCGTCGAAGCGCATCAGCTTGGCGCGCGTGTGGATCGGGCCCTTCTTGGGCGCGAGGAGCGCGTGCGCCACGGATGCCAGACCGCTCAAGCCCTTGGCGAGCGCGGCTCCGCTCTCGGCCGTGCCCACGGCGCCGGCGATCTTCGCCAAGAGCGCCTCGTCCCGGCCGGCCACGCCGCGCATCACTCGGACGGCCTGCTCCCGCAACGTGAGCGCGCTCGAAAATGCAGCCCGCGCCGCGGCCTCGCGCGCCTCGCGCCCCACCTCGTCGGCGTCGGCCCGCGCCTCGTGCGCATCGGACATCGCCGCGAGCTTGCGTGCCCGCGCGACCCCGATCGCGAGCAGCTCCGGTGAGATGCCGCGAAGGCTCTGCTTCTGCGCGGGCGTCGCGTTCTGCCAAACGTCGAAGGCAATGCTGTAGAGCCGCTTCGCGTCGGTCACGAGCCGCGGGCTGGCAACGGTTCTCCCTATGCGAACCAGCTCGGCATCGGTCGCGCCTTCGAGGAGCGCCTCCTCGAGCTCCGGATCGACGTCGCCAAGCGCTTTGGCAAGAGATTCGAGGGTGTGAACGGGAGGATCATCGGTGGTAACGGTTTTCGTCGGCATACGAAGACCGTAGCGGGCAGATCGACGCGACGCAGGCGGTATGACAGCGAGAATCGCGCACCCTGACCGGTGCGCCATGGGTGCGATGACGTGAGCGCATGGTTGGAAGGCGTGCGCCCCCGAAAACATGCCCTGAGCCCCTGAAAACATGGTGTGAGCCCCCGACCGGGAGCCATGCGCCCCTCATCGGAACGCGTGCGCCCCTCATCGGAAGGCGTGCGCCCTTCATCGGAAGGCGTGCGCCCCGGAATGCCCTGCGACCTACCGCCGACTGGGGAACGCTGCCGTTTGCCGCCCTTCCGGTGCTTCCGAGGAAGGGGACCATCGCGGAGCAGCCTGATCGAGATGCCTGGCGAGAGGTCGTCATGGAAATCGGCCGCGTCGCCGAATCGCGCACGAGGTGATCCTCCACGGCTCGCTCGACACGAATCCGACGGCGCTCACCCCTCACGCGCCCAACGCCGGACCTCCTCGTCCTCGTGGCTCCTCGCAATGCTCCGTATCTCCTCGACGAGCGGCCTCAGCTCGGGAGGGGAGTCGTCGAGATCCCATGGAAACCTCCACACCAGGAATCGTTGCAACCAGGGTGATCCCGTGACGAAGCACCTCAGAATCGCCTCCATCCAGCGGCGCGTCGTCGCGGGGCTCTGGGGGCCGTCGACCCAATACAGGGCTTGCGCTGCGCCGGAGATCGAAGCGTCATCGTTGCCGGGCCTCATGCGATCGAGCAGGTCGTCCACGACCGCATCGGCGCCGAAACGAGCCGAGGCAGGCTCGACGAACATCCTGTTGGCGCTGGGGTTCCGCTCGCGCACCGCCGCGTCGGCGAGCGCTTGCCGGAGCGATGCCGAGACGCGAAGATCCGCGGGCGCTTCCGCGAGCACGAGCGCCGCGAAATGGTGGAGCGACTCGTTCGCGTAGCCGAGCGCCTCGGTGATCCACGGAACGGCGTCATCATCTTCATGCTCGGGCCAAGTGCGCTCGGGATCGGCAAAGCTCCCTTCGCCGAACCGCTCCCACATCGGTCGAATCCACGTCGGCATGCGCCGCAGCAGCGCCGCATACCTCAGCTGATGATCGGCGGCCGCGCGGACAGCCTCGGTCGGATGACGTTGCGCTTTCTCGAGAGCCCTGCGGATGATCTCCTTCTCCGCCTCCGGGAACGGATCCGCGTCGAACAGCAGCAGCGGCACCAGGCACGACGCCACCTCGTGATCCTCGTCGCGGAGAAAGCGACGCGCGTACACCATCTGGCGCCGGTCCTTCATGGCCGGCGACGGATGCGTCCACACCACGAGGATGTGGGTGCTCCTCTGCAGCTCGACGAAGGAGCCTTGCGCCACGTACCGGAGCAACACCTCATCCGCCACCTGCGCCCCGTAGAATTTGCTCGCATGCTCGGTGAAGACGCGCTCGAGCTGTGCTCCATCGAGGGGTGCGTGAACGGCGGCCGAGATCAGCGGCTCGAGGAAGCGCGGAGGTGCATTTTCGACGTAGAAGAGAAGCGAGCTGAGGAAGTCCAAATCGGACAGTTGCTCGAGCGAGCGCGCGACCCAATCGAAGTCTTCCGTGGAGGCTTTCGCCCACAGCGCCGCAGCGGCCTGCGCGATGCGTACCCGCTCATCGCCGGGGAGCTCGTCTGGAGCCTCGTCGTACGCTCGCGCGAGCTGCTTCCAGATCATGCTCTACCCCTCCTCGAAACGACATGGATCGAAGCGCATCACCGCACGCGCCGGCAGCGGAGATCTGTGGTCACGAAGCCGCTCCCATCCACCTGCACGAGGCGCCAGATGCGGCGATGCAGGGGCAACAAGATCGGGTCTTCGAGCTGTTCACAGGTCCCAGCCTGAAAGTCGAGCACGAGCGCGCCGTCCTGGTACGTGGCGCGGCCGAGTGGATTGCAGGGCGGGGCGCGGAACGTCTGGGGTTCCCAGTCGTGACTGCGCGAGCGCGAGAACATCTGCGTCTCCAGGTAGAGACCGTCCGCGGGGATCATCAGGTGCGAGCGATAGGTATCGCTGGCGCACGAGAACTCTCCCACGAGCTCCGGCGGCAGCCGCGCCCCGGCCGGCACCACCAGCGCGACGCCCGTGTGACCGCTGCCGCAGCCGAGCCACACGAGAGCAGCACCCAGCAGGCATGTCGAGGCTCGCACCCCGCCATGGTGCCGGCTGGGCGCCGCGCGCACAATCCTCACGAAGACACTGCGTGTGCTCGCCGATCGGTATTCCTATCTGCCGCCCTGTGTCGATGTATCCAGCAGCAGCCGTATCGCTCTCCGTCCTGCAAGAGCGAGGACGTGGAAGGCACCGTGCCTGGCACGTGCCCGTTAGGTGCCGGTGCGCTCGGGCTCCAAGCGGCGGCGCTCTTCAACGGCACCTCGCTCGGGCGAGACTCTGCACGTCGCTTGTACAAGTTATGTGCGCAAATGCGCTGTACAAGCGCGCTGAGCGGCCGGCGGAGCCCGTTCTGGCACGGACTTTGATGAGATTCACGCTCCATCGTCATCCACTTTGGGCAACGCGGGGGAGCTCGCCATGGCCAAATGCATCGTCGCCTTGTGGTCCGTCCCCGTCTACGTCAAAGGGTGGGCTCACCTCTCCACGGCAGTGAAGCGCTATCACGTGCGCTTTGCGCTCAGCAGGGTCGCCATGGTGCGCAGCCAGCAAGGCCTCGCCTCGCAGGACGAGAACGACATCACCGCGTTCTTCGTCGCGCCGGAGTACCTGTTCGCGTTCCCGGACGGAGGTGACAAATCGTTCCACCTCGACCACGAGGAGCGCGTGCGGTTCAAAGACCACTTCAAGAACCACAAGTTCTTCGGCACCGTCGTCATCCCCGGCACCATCGCGAGCCGAAAAGCACTCACGCCGGAGAAGAAGAAGAGCCATCTCGAGCACTATCAGCAATACGGCACGATGCTGACGAAGAAGCAGACCTACAACTACACGGACGAGAACGTCAAAGATCAGAAGACCGAGCTTCAGAAAGCCTACGATCGTTTGCGCCACGCCAAGAGCGACGGCAAGACCTACTATGCGCGCAATACGGCTTATGCGTTCTTCAACGGCGAGACGGTGCTCCGCTATCACAAGCGCACGGCCGTGAGCGACCAGATCGACGACCACAACGTCTTCCTCGTCGGGACGGCGCCCGGCACGCGCTCCCACCGCGGCGTCACCTTCGGTCTCGAGGTTTGTCGGGACGCGAGCCAAGGCTATCTCGCGCAGACGACGGACGTGAGCGTCGATGTTCAAATCGTGCTCTCGGCGACCGTCAGCCGCGCCGAAATCAAGATGACGGCCGACAAGTACCTCATTCACGCCTGCAACATGCCAGAGCACTCCGGGGTTTGGACGAAGGTCGGCCCCGTCAAACGGCTCCTCCAGGAGAAGGTCAATGGATATCCGCTCGACTTTTATCTCATCGATATCCCTTGGACCTGAGCGCGCATCCTCGAGCGCTGAGCAGCGTGAAGCGATGAGCACCCTCACGGATGCAGCCGCAAGAGCCCCGTGACCACCTCGATCACGATGAGCAGCATCACCGCCACCTCCACGAAGAGCATCCGCCGCTCGGCGAGCATTTCGAGGAGGGCGCCCAGCGTCTCGCGGATCGTCGAGAGCTTCGCTTGCAGCGCCTTGAAGCGCTCGGGGATCTCGAAGTGGTAGCGGAGCTTGTCGTGGAGGCGATCGGCGTACTCGTCCTCCCAGGTGAGATCGGGTTTGTCGAGGAGGAGGATGGCGCCGATGATCTCGGCCTGGAACGCCATCGCCTCGCCGGCGAAGCGCATCAGATCGCGCTGCCTGCCCGGCGGCCTCCCGCGCTTCGCGACTTGGGTGCAGATCACGCCGAGGCGGTCGAGGATCGCCTGCGCGTCCTCGTCGTAGTAGTCGATGCTCACCGACTGCGCGAGCACGGTGGCGATGACCTCGAGCGTGCTCGGGCCGAGCGCGGGGACCACCACGCGATCGAAGGCGACCTCGATCTCGATGCGCGATCCCGGCCGCACCTCGACGAGGAAGTCTTCGCGCAGCGGCGGGTGCGGCTCGCGCGGGAGGAGCTTGTCGAAGGCGGCGATGACCGCGTTCTTCTCGAGGGTCGGCACGTTGATGAAGACGAGCGCGCCGAAGTCGTAGGCATACGCGACCGCGTCGTCGCCCCACTCGACGACGAGCTGCGTCTTGTTCACCCGGAAGCTCGCCGTCTCGGGGAAACAGGCGCGGACGTCCTTGAGGACGAAACGGGAGGCATACGAGTACGCCTCGGCCGTGTAGACATTGGGAGGATGCGAGGGCGCCTTCAGAGGTGCTCCACGCCCGTGACGCCCGCGACGTGCGGTGGCTCGGGTGAAGGTCCCGGAAGCGAGCCCGAGACTCACGCTCTGATGAACGGAGAGCGTCCCGCGTCGTCGATTCGCGCGCGCGAAATCCTGGAGCGCGTGACGTTTTGGGAGAGGATGCGAGCGCGCCGCGGCGCCGTCAGAACATGCTCTTGAAGACGGGGAAGCGGACCTCGGTCCCCTGCGTCACGCCGTACTTCCACATCTCACTCTGCGAGTAGAGCGGCCGCACCTCGAGCGCGGGAAGGCCGAGGGCGATCTTGCCCTTGTACACGTCCACGATCGACACGGGCACGTGCGGGATGGCGGCGTACTCACGGCTCGGACGCTTCTTCTTGTCGAGCTTGGTCGTCCCCGGCGGAGGCGCGGCGCCGGGCGGCGTCACCTTGGGCGCGTCCTTCGACGGCTCGTTGCCGGCCGGCTCGACGCGATCACTCTCCGGCGGCTTGTACGCGGTGGCGTTGAGCGAGACGACGAGCGCGGGGATGAGCAGCGCCATGCCGCCCGCGAGCATGTAGAGCGCGGGCTCGGCCGTGCCGCCGGTGGTGTTGCCGCTCGCATCGGTGGTGCCCTTGGTGGCCTTCTCCACGAAGTAGCCGCCGATGCCACCGCCGACCGCGCCCAGGCCACCGAACACGAAGTAAGGCCAGCCGCGCGAGACGCCGGCGGCGCCCATGGTGATCGTCACCACCTCGCCACCCAGCAGCGCGCCGCCCACGATCCCCTTGCCCGTCGGTGTCACCGGGCCCGCCGCTGCGGCGTCACCGGAGGTGGCCAGGGTCGTCGCGAAGGCTGCACCGGCAGCCACGAGCACGGCGATACGCTTGTCGAATCGGCCCAAGGACATGAAGAAACCCCGTGGTTTTCGCGAAGAAGCGCCTCGGTGGAGGCAAACGACGAGAGCCGGGCAGTCGGGTGCCCCGAAGTACGGTTGCGCGAGCCTAGCATGGGATTCATCAGCCGAGCGATCCTCCGTCCGGGGTAGGCTGCCCGCGTGAGCAGCCGGCGCGGCGGATCGCGGGAATCGTGGCTCGTCGCCCGACTCTTCGCGGCGCCGGCGGCGCGGCTCACGGCGGCGATCGCCGGCGGCGTGCTCGCGGTGGCCCTGATCGCAGGTGCAGCGCGCGTGGCGCCGCTGCTGCTCGCGCCTCACGTGCCGCTGCGCCTCGCGCCCGTGCTCGGACGCGGCGTCTTCGCCGTCGCGCTCGAGGTCGCGCTCTTCGTGGCGCCTCCGATCGGATGGGCGCTCGCGGCCGCGCGGCTCGTGGAGCGGGGCGAAGCGCGGGCGCTCTTCGCGACCGGCGTGTCGCCCTTCGGCATCGTGGCGCGCGGCTTTCCCGCGACGATCGTCGTGATCGCGGCGGCCGGCCTCGCAGCCGCTTCGTGGGGCCGCGAGGCGCGCGCGCCCGGTCGCGCGGTTCGCGATCTCCTCACCGAAGCGCGCGCCGCCTGCGTCGCGGCCGCGGCGCCCGCGACCGCGGAGGTCCCGCTGCTCGGCCTCACGTGGGTGTGCTTGCCCGGCGAGCCTCCGCGCGCCGTGGGCGGCGCGCCGTTGCGATCGGTCCAGCCCGACGCGACCGGCCGCAGCAGCGCGTTCGCCGCGCGCGACGTCGCGATCGCCGATGACCTCACCTCGATCGCGGCGACCGATCTCGACCTCGTCCTGCCCGCGGGCCGCACCGCGAGCGAGGCTCGCCTTCATGCGGCGCGCGCCTCGATCCGCGGCCTTTCGCCCATCGGTCGCGCCTCCAACCTCTCGGTCTTCGCCCGCGTCCTCGTGCTCGCCTCGTCCGCCGCGATCCTCGCTTCCGTCGCGGCGCTGGTCGCGTTGCGCCGATCCGTTCAGGGCCGCGTCGCCGCCAGCGCCATCGGCGCAGCCGGCCCAGCTGCGGCATTGCTCGTCTTTTCGACGTTGGAGCGCGCGCCTTCCGCGATGCCGCTTTATGTCGCGGTTCCTGCTTCGGGCCTTCTCGCCATCGTGGTCGCGGCTGGGCTCGCGCGCCTTCGGGTCGCGCGGGCCTGAGGCCACCGTTGCCCGCTGTTCGCGGGGGTGGTACGGCTTGACGGGCGGCCACCGGCGAAGCCGCGAGGAGTTACCCCGAGATGGGTGGGCTGAGCATTACGCATCTTCTGGTCGTGCTGATCATCGCGCTGCTGCTGTTCGGCGCCGGGCGCGTCTCCGAGATCGGCAAGGGCCTGGGCGAAGGCATCCGCAACTTCAAGAAGGGCATCCGCGAGGAAGACGAGGATCAGGCCCGCGCAGCGGCTGCGAAGCGCAAGGTCGTCGAAGACGACGAAGAGGTCGAGGTCCAGGTGGTGAAGGTGCCGAAGCAGCTCCCCGCCGCGGATGGCCCGAAGAAGAAGAAGGTCATCCAAATCGAGGTCGAGGACGACGCGGACGAGGAAGAGATCGCCCGCAAGATCGCCGCCAAGAAGCGCTCCCTGGCCGGGGACGAAAAGGCGAGCTGAGCCGGAGACGCCGCCGGCTGACGTGAGAGGGGTGGGCGTCGAGCCTGCCCCTCTCGTCGTTTGTGTCCCATCTGTCGGATCACGATGGGGCCGCTTGCGGCCCCAAACCCCCGGCCCGACGAGCCGGCCGTGATCACGAAGGACCGGTAGCCTCGTGCCTGGTCGACGGCCGCCCGCGCCCGTCTATACTGCGCGGAATGCGATTCCTCGAGCGGCTGGGCAAGGTCTTCGTCGTCTTCGGCGCCTTCGCTCTCGCGACCTTCTTTGCCCTGCGGTTCAACTCCGGCGGCTTGTGGCGCGGCTTCGAGCCGGCGCTCGCCGTCACCGGCGCCGCAGCCAAGGCGCCGTACGATCTGACGCGGCTCGAGGCCGTCAACGAGACGCTCAAGATGATCCGCGACAAGTACGTCGATCCGGATCGCGTCAAGCCGAAGGAGATGCTCCTCTCGGCCCTCAACTACGTGCAGCGCGACGTGGCGCAGGTGATCGTCCTCAACGACGATCCCAACGAGGTCACGGTCCGCGTCGAGACCAACGAGAAGAAGTTCCGCGTCGACAACGTCCAGGGCCCTTGGGACGTGTCGGCGCGCCTCCGCGAGGTCTTCGCCTTCCTGCAGAAGCACCTCCGCGGCACCGAGGTCGATCTCCGCGAGGTCGAGTACGCCGCCTGCAACGGCATGCTGCACACGCTCGATCCGCACTCGGTCTTCATGAGCCCCGACGCCTACAAGGAGATGAACCTCTCCACGTCGGGCGCGTTCGGCGGCCTCGGCATCGTCATCTCGATCCGCGATCAGATGCTGACCGTGATGAACCCGATGCCCGACACGCCGGCGGGCCGCGCGGGCCTCAAGCGGCTCGATCGCATCGTGAAGATCAACAACGAGTCGACCTTGAACATGCCGCTCGACGACGCCGTGCGCCGGCTGCGCGGCGATCCCGGCACCCCGGTCACCGTGTGGGTCACGCGTGAAGGCGACAACGGTTGGCAGGGCGCGCGTCCGTTCCAGCTCACGCGCGAGGTCATCAAAGTCAAGTCGGTCGAGTCGCGCGCGCTCGATCAAGGCGTCCTCTACGTTCGCCTGAAGCAGTTCCAGCAGACGTCGTCGGCCGAGCTCGAAGCGGCGCTCGACGACGCGCGCCAAAAGGGCCCCATCCGCGGCGTCGTGCTCGACCTCCGCGGCAACCCCGGCGGCCTCCTCGATCAAGCGGCGCGCATCGCCGACAAGTTCCTGGCCGACGGCGTGATCGTGTCCACCGTCGGCGCCTCCGAGGGCCGCGAAGAGAAGCGCGCCAAGGGCCCCGGCACGGAGCCGAACTACCCGGTCGTCGTCCTCGTCAACGGCAACAGCGCGAGCGCCAGCGAGATCGTCGCGGGCGCGCTGAAGAACAGCGACCGCGCGCTCATCGTCGGGCAGCAGACCTTCGGCAAGGGCAGCGTCCAGCTCGTCTTCCCCGACGTCACGCCGGAGAAGGCCGCCCTCAAGCTCACCATCGCGCAGTACCTCACGCCCGGCGACGTCTCGATCCAAGGCGTGGGCGTGACGCCCGACATCGAGCTCGATCCGATGACCGTCGACGAGCTCGAGATGGATCTCGTCGTCCGCAAGGACGGCGTGCGCGAGCGCGATCTCTCGGCCCACCTCTCCAACTCGCGGGCCGCGCCGGCCGGCAAGCCCGCGGAGATCGTGCGCTACAGCCTGACCTCCGTCGAGCGCGAGGCCATCCGCGATCGCGGCGGCGACATCGACGACGAGAACGCTCAGCTCGACTTCCCCATGCGCTTCGCGCGCGACCTCGTCCTCAAGGTGCCGGGCAACAGCAAGCGCCTCGATCAGGTCCACGCCGCGCACGACTTCATCGAGCAGACCCGCCGCGACGAGCTCTCCAAGGTCTCGGCCGAGCTCGGCAAGCTCGGCGTCGACTGGTCCGACGCGCCCTCGGATCCCGCGCAGATCGCCGGCGCCAAGGATCTCGACGTGAAGATCGAGACCGACCGCGCGAACAGCGAGGTGAACGCCGGCGAGCCGATGGAGGTCCGGGTCACGGTCACCAACAACGGCAAGCAGCCCGTGTATCGCCTGCGCGGCACGACCGAGAGCGACAACCCCTACTTCGACAACAAAGAGCTCGCGTTCGGCAAGATCGCGCCCGGGCAGAGCCGCACCGCCAAGGCGCCGCTCGGCTGGTGCGAGGTCGAGGGCCGCAAGATCGGCTCGACCAAGCCCAAGGACAAGAACGCCAAGCGCTCCTGCAAGCTGCCGATGGACGCGCTCACCCGCAGCGACAGCCTGCGCGTGAAGTTCGACGCCGCCGGCGGCGCGGGCCCCGCGCCGGTGGAGATCCGCCCGACCATCCACGCGCTCGAGCGGCCCATGTTCGAGTACAGCTACCAGATCGCCGACGACCGCCACGGCAACGGCGACGGCCGCATCCAGAAGGGCGAGCAGGTGACGGTGTACCTGACCGTGAAGAACGCCGGCAAAGGTCGCTCGTTCGACACGCAGGCCAACATCTTGAACCTCTCCGGTGACGGCCTCTTCCTCCACGCCGGTCGCTTCGACGTCTCCAACATGCAGCCGGGCGACGTGCGCAAGGTGGCTTTCACCTTCGACGTGCAGCCGCAGCTCACCGAGCCCGAGGTCTCGTTCTCGCTGAGCGTCGGCGATCGCGATCTGCGCGAGTTCGTCACCGAGAAGGTGAAGATCCCGGTGGAGCCCGCGACCACCATCGCCAAGGCCACCGGCGCGGTGAAGGCGGGGCCGCAGGGCGCGATGCTGCTGCCGTTGCCGGATCCTGGCGCGCGCGGCTTCGGTCGCCTCGCGCCGGGCACGGCCGCGCCGCTCGTGGGCAAGGTCGGCGAGCTCGACAAGATCGATCTCGGCGGCGGCCGCTTCGCCTTCGTGGCGGCGCGCGACGTGGTTTCGGCCGGCGCGGCCGGTGGGAGCACGGTGCCCTTCGACGACGTCTACCTGCACGCGCCGCCCACGCTCGAGGTGCGCGCCGCCTCGATGTCGACCCGCGGCGACAAGGTGAAGATCACCGGCGTCGCCTCCGACACCAACCGCCTGCTCGACGTCTACGTCTTCGTCGGCTCGCGCAAGCTCTACTACAAGTCGAACCGCGACGGCGCCGACCCCAAGAAGGCCTCGATCGACTTCGACGCGCCTCTCCGCCCCGGCGTCAACCTCATCACCGTCGTCGCGCGCGAGACCCCCGACACCACCACGCGCCGCGTGCTCGTCGTCCGCAAGGACGCGGCCGACGGCACGACCCTCAAGACGCCGAAGAGCGACGATCCCGTGAACGACGGCGTCGTGGACGACGGCGACGACTGATCATGCATCCATACATCCTCTCTGCGCGGCCGCGCTCGCTCCCCGGCGAGCGCGCCGCCGCACCGCACCCGCGCGCGCGGGCTGCGCTTCTGGTAGGGTGACCCGTCGTGGGCCTCCTCTCCTGGCTCGGCCTCAAGCGTGAGGACGACTATCCCAACCTCGACGCGCTCATCAAAGAGCTGCGCAAGGCCCTCCCCGACGACGAGAGCGTCTTCATCCGCTACATCGCGGTGGTCGTCGTCCTCGTCGGTCGCGTGGCCTGTGCCGACGGCAACATGTCCGAGGCCGAGGAGCAGAGCCTCCGCGCGCTGCTCTCGCACATCGATCGCCTCTCCCCGGCCGGCGTCGACACCGTCTGCGCCATGCTCCGCGGCCGCGCGCCCAAGGTGAACGCCGACGAGCTCGAGCTGGTCTACCGCGAGCTCCGCTCGCTCTGCGATGGCCGCGAGCGCGTGGAGATCCTCCGCCTGCTCGCCAAGCTCGCCGTCGTCGACGGCGACTCGTCCACCGCCGAGCACGCCGAGCTCGAAGCCATCGCCGCCGCGCTCGGCGTCTCGCTCACCGATCTCGCGAACGTCGAGCTCGAAGCGAGCCGCGAGCGCAAGAGCGATCCCGCGAGCAAGCCGTAGCGAAGGGCGACGTCGTCGGACGTCGCCCAGCGCAGCCTTCACCCCATCGAGCGTGGATCGCGAAAGACGAGATCCACGCGCCGCCTCAGCTGGGCTGGCTGTCGCTCGGCGTGCGGCGCTGCTTCATCGCCGAGAGCGCGACGAAGAGGACGAACGTGCCCGCCCCCAGCACCGCCGTCAGCACCCCGACGTCGAAGACGTAGTGCGCATCGCGCGCGCCGCCCATGCCCATGAGGAAGATACCGAACAGCGCGACGCCCGCGCCGATCACGGGATCCGGCCCGCTCTCGGCTCCGCCCGGCGCATCGCCGCCGGTCCCTGCGCCCTCGCCGTTCAGGCCCTGATCGCTGATCGAGTCCGTCACCCGGCAAAATGTAGCAAACTCGCGCTGCCCCCGAAAGGCGGCACGGAGGAGCAGTCATGAAGGACACCGGCTTCGCGGGACAGAGCGTCGTCAGCTTCGAGAGCCGTCGCGCGACGGAAATGGCCTCTCTCATCCAGCGTCACGGCGGCGTCCCGGTCAGCGCCCCCACCATGCGGGAGATCGCCATCACCGAAAATCCCGAGGCCCTCACGTTCGCGCGCGCCCTCCGCGACGGCGCCTTCGACACCGTGATCCTCATGACCGGCGTCGGCACCCGCGCCCTGCTCGAAGAAATCGCCTCCGAGCTCGATCGGGCCGCCTTCACCGCCGCGCTCGCGCGCACGCCGCTCGTGGTCGCCCGCGGCCCCAAGCCTGCGACCGTCCTGCGCGAGCTCGGCGTCACCGGCTTCGTCACCGTCCCGGCCCCGAACACCTGGCGCGAGGTCGTCGCCGCCATCGAAGAGCGCCGCCCGCTCGCGGGCCAGCGCATCGTCGTGCAGGAGCACGGCGCGCCCAGCCACGAGCTCTATGCACGCCTCCGTGAAGGCGGCGCCGAAGTCTCGGCCGTCCAGGTCTATCGGTGGGCGCTCCCCGAGGACACGACCCCGTTGCGGCGCGCGCTCCACGCGATCGCCGACGGCGCGGTCTCCATCGCGCTCTTCACGAGCCGCGCCCAAGTCGATCATGCCTTCGCCATCGCCGCCGAGGAGCACATCGACGCCGCCGTGCGCGACCGGCTTCGTCGCGGCGTCATCGCCTCCATCGGCCCGGTGTGCAGCGAAGCGCTGCGCGCCGAAGGCCTCGAGCCCGACTTCGAGCCCGAGCACGCCAAGATGGGTCACCTCGTGAAGACCGCCGCCGAGCGCGCGGCTGGCATCCTCGCGACCAAAGCCTCGTGACACCCATCCTGCTCGGCGAGCGACGCCCATCGTCGCTCGCCGCTCGTTCGCATCACGCGCCGCTCATCCACGCAGCGGCACGCTCTCTACACCTCATCCCAACATCGTTTGCCCGCCCGTGATGGACTGGCACGCTCGAACGACGCTGGCCCTACTCATCCACCTCTTGAGCATCGGTATCGCGCCGACCTCGCGAGATGGATGTTCCCTGCACGAACGGCATCACCGTTCGTCTCGATGGCTATCTTCAAACGATGTTGCAACGAGGTGAGAGCCTCGTCCAAACACCCTTGCTGCGAGAAACGTCGACCGCACCGAAGGGCAGAGCGCTCGGCCCTGCCGCGGCGATCACTCCGCCATCGCAGCGGCCTTGGCGGCGTCGCCGTGGCCGGCCTCGATCACCTCGGCGCGGTAAAGCACCTTGCCATTCGTCGTGGTGATCTCGCCGCCGACGTCGCCCCACGCGAACGTGTTGCTCTCGAACGTCTTCAGCGTCGCCTGCTTCTTGCCGACGCGCACGCGGTACGTGGTGCGCTTCGCCGGCACGGCCGCGCCGCCGATGTCGACGGTCACGTCCTCGGTCCCGACGACGGCCTCGTTCTGATCGGCCGAGAGCGTGGTGCGCGTCATCAGCGCTTCGTAGGCCTCGAGCGTCGCGGCCTTCTCCACGCCGCCTTCGAGCCGGGCCACGCTCACCACCTCGTTGCGCGAGGGCGAGCTCTCGTCGATCTTCACGCGCAGCTCGTCCTTCTTGTCGCCGTCCTTGAGCGAGAGATCGATGGTGACCACCGAGCCGTTGCGCGCAACGACCTTCTCCGAGAGCGTCAGCGGCGCCTTCCGGAAGCTCCCCGAGAAGCGATAGACCACGAAGTCGCCCGGCATGCGCGCCGCGTGCGCCGGGGCCTCGGGCGTCGCCTCACTGCCGACCTCCGCCTTCGCGGCGGCGGCCTTGGCGTCGTCCGACTTTTCCTCCTTGGCCTTCGCGTCGGCCTTCGCGGCGAGCGCGGGCGCAGGCGCGGCGGCCTCGTGATCGAGCGCGGCGCGGCCGCAGCCCACGACGAAAATCGAAGCGGTAGCGAGGGTGAGCAGGATGCGATTCATGTGCTCCCCGTAACGCACACGGATCGATCGGGCCCAATTTCCGGCACGCACAAAATCTCGCCGGCGCACCCATCGAGGGTCCGAATGTGGATCGTTTTTGATCCAGGTGGGGCTCGAAGCCACCGCTTTGCGCATAGTATCCTACATCGGCGCTAAAGCTAGTTTTCATCGTGATCCATCACGAGCCTCGCTTCTCGAGGCACTGGCCCATGCCTTGCTGACTCGTCCCAACGTGACGAGCCTCGACGACAAGACCCGATGGAGCCTGTTCTTCGTCGCCGCCTTTGGTCTGGGCCTCGGCCTCGCGAGCGGGGTGTCCGCGTGCGTGACGCAGCCGACCGAGCTCGCGCTCGCGGGCGGCGCCGGTGGTGAAGGTGGCTTTGGCGGCCAAGGTGGTTTCGGCGGCCAAGGCGGCGCGGGTGGGGAAGCGCCTGCGCCCAGCAAGTCCAAAGCGCTCTTCGCCACCCTCGAAAGCGATCTCTACATGGCCTGTGGCCCCGGCTGCCACGAGGCCGGCGGCGTCGCCGACATGCCCTTCCTTCAAGGGCCGGATCGCTATCAATCGATCATCAGTTGGCCCGGCATCGTGGTGAAGGACCCCGCGGAGAGCAAGCTCAACACCTATCCGGTGGCGGGCTCGCAGCATCCTTACAAGAAGCTCGACACAGCGCCTCTCTCCACCACGCTGTATCCGAGGATCAAGGCTTGGCTCGCGGAGGAGGCCAAGGACATCGTCACCACCGATCAGCCGGAGATGGTGAAGACGATCGATCCCTTCGTCCCCATCATGGGCTTCAACGCCGTTTATCTCGCGCCCCTCGGGGGCGACTTCACGGGGATGGCGGTCACCTTCGAGGCTTATCCAATCGACGAGAACGCCATCGAGCTCTCCGACATCCAGCTCCACCCCACGGGCATGAACGGCGTGCACGTGGTTCACCCGCTCTTCGTCGTCTATCCGGTGGGCAAGCAGGCGGTGCCCGATCCGGTGGACAGCTTTTCCAACGTCGATCAAACGTACTTGGCCGGCGAGGCGGGGACGGTCGGCCCGGGGACGCTGGTGCTCGTCAATTGGTCTCCGAACGCCAAGCTCTCTCTGGCCTTCGAGAAGATCGAGCTGATCCTCCCGAGATGGGCGACGGCGGGGTCGAGGCGGGCACACCGACATTCGGTTGCAAGGACGTGGCGGAGTTCAAGGCGAGCGCCGTAGGCCCGCTCAAGGCCAATTGCGTGACCTGCCATGGGGGCGGCAACGCGTCGGCCAAGGGCGCCATCGACATGTCGACCATCGACTCCGATACGGCCAAAGCGTGCGCCCAAGTGAAGAATCGCGTGAGCCCGAGCGACCCGGGATCGAGCCAGCTCTTCGTCACCACCGATCCGGGCGGCAACGCGGCGCATCCCTACAAATTCGGCGGCTCGAACAGCAAGTTCGATGCTTTCAAGACCTCGGTATCCACCTGGATCCAGGCCGAGAAGTGAAAGGCAGGCGGCACATGGCACGCACTTCGATCCTCCTCTCGATCCTCGCAGCCGCGACCTTCTCCGCGGCCGCGTGCAAGACGCAGGGGCCGAATGGGCTCACGGGTGACTCCGAGGAAACAGCGGAGGGCGGCGCCGGCGGCGAAGCCAACACGCCCGCTCCCATCGATCGGAGCGGCGTCAGCTTCGATCCGGACGCCGAGGGGGCTTTGGGCCAGCGCAAGCTCGACTACAACGAGGCGCTCCGCACTGCGTCCCTCAAGCTCGTGCGCGCGCTGCCGACGCTGGCGCAGATCAAGCACGTCCAAAATGCCGCCGACCCGCGCGCGGCCTATGAAGAAGAGCTCGATTTGATGTTCGCCGACGTCCGCTTCCAGGAGCGGATGATCAAGTGGTGGCAAGACACGATGCGCCTCGGCGGCGGCGCCAACAACGGCAAGCCGAGCCGCAACACCGCGCCTGTCTTCGCCGCCCGCGTGATCGCCGAGGAGCAGCCCTTCAGCGAGATCTTCACGGCGCCGAACAACACCTGCCCGACGTACGACAACACCGCGCACGCATTCAAGGATGGGGAGTGCGACAACGGCGCTCCCGTGACGAGCGGCGTGCTCACCAACCCGGGCGCGATGTTTCAGTTCTACGGGAGCATGGCCTTCCGCCGGGTGCGGTGGATTCAAGAGACCTTCGTCTGCACCAAGTTCCCGGCCGAGTACGCGGAGACGCCGGTGCACATGGGCAGCGCGGACTACACCTCTCCTTGGGAGTTCGAGACGGTAGCCACGGCGCCCATCAACTTCCAGGACACCTCCAGCGTCATCTGCGCCAACTGCCACACGACGCTGAACCACATCGCGCCGCTGTTCGCGAATTTCGACGACAAGGGACAATACCAAGGGTCGATTCAGGTGATGACGCCGACCACGCCCGACCCGGTGAAGACGCAGATGTCTCATTGGCTCCGCTCGGGTGAGACGATGCACTGGCGCAAGGGCCAAGAGGTGAAGGACCTCGCCGAGCTCGGTCAGGCCATCGCGGCCGATCCGGACGTGGCCGAGTGCGCCGTGGCCCGCGCGTACAATTTCGCTTTCTCGAAAGAGGACATCGTCACCGATTTGGCGACGGTGCCGCCGGTGGTGCTCGCGAAGTACGTCGACGAGTTCCAGAAGAACGGGCAGAACCTCAAAAAGACCATGCGCGCGATCTTCGCGAGCGGCGATTTCGTCCGGTACTAAGGCGCAGGGAGACGAGCGATGACCACCCAGAAGATCACGCGGATGGTGTCCATGGCGCTCCTCGCGGGGCTCGCGTCCTGCGCCGAGCCGCCCAGCGGCCTCAAGCCCTCTTCGAGCAAAGAGGTCTTCCACGAAGACCCGACGAAGGGACAAGCGCAGCAGCCCGGCGCGTACAACGGCGGGGAGAAGAACACGTTCGATCACTTCTCCGATCTCGGCGAGTTCGGCGCCCGCGATCCGTTCGACATCCTCGCGCAGCGTGAAGAAGAGGGCCCGGCCGAGGTGCGCACGCGGCTCCACTCCTGCCAGAAGATCTCGTATGCCACGCTCGGCAACATCCTCTCGAGCTTGGGTGTGGATCTCGACAAGCAGAGCACGCCGCCCTCGGCTGGGCAGCTCTACAAGGGCGGCGCGGGGGCGCTCGGCGCGGCCAACTACGATGCTCGCGTGGGCGAGGCCATCGTGTGGAGCGCGGCCGGCGCGGCCAAGCTGTTCGACATCTTCGTCCAGGCGGCGCCGGAGATCATCGCCAAGATCGAGACGCTCCCGCAGTGCCAGATCGATGGAGTCGGGCCCAAGATGTTCGACGACGCCGACCAATGCAACGCGGACGCGCTGGCCTGCATCATGGGCCGCCCCGCGACGAGCACCCAAGTCGCGGTGTGTAGTCACCTCGTGCAACAGGCATCGAGTGTGACGACTGGCAAGAACCTTGCTGTCGCCACCATCCTCGCCGCCACCCACTCGTGCGAGTGATTCGGAGGACGCCATGGCAATCGATCGCTTGAAGAACCTCGAAGGCAGCTCGCGCCGCAACTTCCTCCGCTTCACCGCCGCCGCCGGCGCCGTGTTCGCGCTCGACCGCGCCAAGGTGCTCGACGTCATCTCGGACACGGCCGGTGTGGCCATGGCCGACGACTCGTGCGCAGCCTCGATGCGCTCGGTCCACCTCGTCGCGGGGGATGGTGGGTTTGCGTGGTTCACGCTGCTCTTCCCGCACGTCGACGTGGCCACCTCGACCGATCCCGACTTCGCCTTCCACGCGAAGGGCAAAGCGGTGAAGGCGACCGACACCGACAAGCCCTTTTATTTCGCGCCCGAGACGCCCTGGCAAAACAAGGACAAGGGCAAGCGCATCTCGGCCTTCATGGCCGGTCAGAATCAAACGCACACGCCGACGCCCGGCTCGGCCGCGACGCTCGGCGGCGGGCAAAGCATGTTGGCGGCGGTCGCTGCCATTCAGCGCGCGACGCCTTCGCTCCTGCCGGTGATTGGCATCAACCCGATCTCGTTTGGCGCCGCGCCGGGCGCGCCCGACATCGCGTCGGTGGGCAACGCCGATGGCATGGTGCAGCTCTTCAACAGCGCTGCGTCGCAGATGATCCTCCAGAAGCCGGAGGATGCCGCGCTCTTCGAGGCCTATTACAAGGCGTTCGCCGCCTTCGACAAGGCCGCCGATCGGCCCACGTGGGCGCGCCCGCTCCGCACCGGCAAGGCGTCCGCCAACTTCCTCGGGAAGAACCTGGCCGCGCAGCTCTCACCGACGTCCGACGATCTCGCGCGCTATGGCATCAACAGCGGCACGCCCACGAAGCTCAGCGAGATCGGGCGCGCGCTCATCACGTCGGCGAAGGCCTTCAAGCTCGGCCTCACGCAGGCGGTCATCATCCCCGCGATGCGGGACGATCCGCACGGGGCCTTCGCCAACATGAACAACCTCAACGCGACCGTGAAGAGCCTGGGCAAGATGCTCGACGAGTTTTTGAACGACCTCGCCAAGGTGCAAGACCCGACCTGCACGGCGCGCACGCTGGCCGACGACGTGGTGCTCACCATCCACGGCGACACGCCGAAGAACCCGCTCAACATGAATGGTTGGCCGGACGGCACGCCGGGCAACTCCAACTGGCTCTACGTGATGGGCAATGGCCACTTGAAGACGGGTTGGTTCGGCGGCGTGAAGGCCAATGGCAACACGGTGGGCTTCGACCCGACGACCGGCAAGGACATGCCCGGTCAGCCGAGCACCGCCACCAGCGCGGCGGCGGGCGCGGCGGTGGCGTTCGCCGTGGCCAAGGGCGACATGAAGCGCGTGCGCGACTTCTACACCGGGCCTTCGATCGACGGCATCGTGAACGCGAGCCCGATCTGAGCGGTTCGGTTCCCGCTCAGACTTCGAGTCACGCTTTGGAGCACAAGAGCCCGCGGCGCCGGCGAGGTGCGGCGGGCTTTCGTGCGTCCGGCCATTGCGGTGGTCAATGGTTGTGGGCGCCATCGCGGCGCGGGCGTGTCCTCGCGATAGCGCGAGGGTGACGTGGCTCGCTCGGCGATGCGTGGAGATTGGCGACACGAGGCGTGATGGGATCGAGGCCACGAGCGCTCCGTGGGAGGAGCAGGCGCGCGCGCCCAGGCTGTGCGACGCCTTGCCGGCGCGCGGCCCGATCCGACCCTGCACACCTGCCACGCTCACGGCGGCGTTTGACGCTCGCCCCGGCCCTTCGTACCGTAAGCCCCATGTTTTCCCGCGCGGCCCCGGGCGCGCTCCTCGCTGCATCGCTGCTCGTCGCCGGGCCCCGCTCCGCGTTCGCGCAAGATCCCAAGCCTGCGGTGTCTGCATCCGCGGCGCCTGCATCACCGCCTGCGCCTGCTCCTGCGGCGCCTGCTTCACCGCCTGCGCCTGCGCCTGCAGCGCCCGCGTCCGCGGCACCTGCGACGCCGGCTGCACCTGCACCGCAGGCGCAGCCGCATGGTGCAATCGTGGTGGCCGTCGGTGATGGTGCGGGGCCGGCGGCGCGCGCGCTCGCGATGGAGGTCTATCGTGATGCGGCGCTGCGGCCGCCGATTGACGAGGCCACGGCGCGCGTGCTCGCGGGGGACGTGCCTCGGGCCGATGCGCCGCCGCGCCTCAAGGAGCTCGGGGAGCTGCGCGTCACGCTGGCGAAGGCTGAGTCGGAGCTGATTTCGAGGCGTTTGCTCGCGTCGCTCGGCACCGAGGTGGGCGCGCCGCTGGTGGTCTCGGTGACGCTCGACGGTGGGCGACCGATCGCGCGCGCGCTGCGCACGCCGGGCACTGCCTTCGAACGCGTCGAGCTCGGCGCCACGGTCGAGACCGCGCCCGATGGTGCGAAGACGTTTCGTTGGCCGGGCGCGACCACGACGTTGCGCGGGTTCCTCGGCATCGCGCCGGAGACGCCGGCGGCCGAGCCGCTGCGTCCGGTCGCGCCCAAAGCGCCGGACGCGCCCGCGACGCCGGAGCGCCGGCCGTTCTACAAATCACCTTGGTTTTGGGGCACGGCGGGCGCCGTCGTGGCTGCGGGGCTGACGGTGCTCATCCTCTCGCGCACGAACAGCGGTCCGAGTGACGTTCACGTCTCGGGCAAGGTCGGGCAGTGAGCTCCCGCGTCGCGAAGCGTGCGCCCTTGGCCGGTGTCGTCGGCGCGGCGATCGCGATCGCGACGTTGCTGCACGCGCCCACCGTCGCGGCGCGCTGGCCACGTCCGCACGATGCGCCCGCGGTCGATCCGCAGCGCGCCGTCCCCGAGGTCACGCCCGAGTACGCGAGCATCGAGGATTCGGGCATTCGGCTCGTGTATCACCCGCTCGCGCGTGAACGGGCGCATGCGCTGCTCGCCCGCGCGCGCGCCATTCGCACCGAGCTCTCGACGCTGCTCGGTCGCAGCGTGCTCGGGGCCGTGGAGATCCGCGTCGCGGCGATGCCCGCACAGATGATCGCCATCGCGCCCGCCGAGATCCCGAGCGGCGCGGCCGCCGTCGCGTTCCGCGAGCATCGGCTCGTCGTCATGAGCCTCTCCGCCGGCCTCGCCGGTGATCCACCCGATCTCGAGGAGCGCCTCCGCCACGAGCTCGCCCACCTCGCGCTCGACGAGGCCGCGGGCGGGCATGATTTGCCGCGTTGGTTCCACGAAGGATTCGCGGTGCACGTCTCCGGCGAGGACGCCGCGTCGCGCGCGGAGTCGCTCTGTCTCGCGGCGCTCCACGATCGCCTCATTGGTTTGCGCGACGTCGATGCGCGCTTCCCCGACGGCGCCAAAGGCCCTTCGCTCGCCCTCGCGGAGGCCGCCGACTTCGTGCGTTTCCTGGTCGAGGGGCCGGCGCGCGATCGCTTCCCCGCGGTGATCGAGCGCCTGCGCGCGGGCGAGCCGCTCGAGCGCGCGCTCCCCGCCGCGCTCGGCTCCGACATCGATGCCATCGAGACGCGCTGGCGCAAAGAGATGGCCCGTCGCTACAGCTTCGTTCCGGTGTTCGTCGGCGCGACGTTGCTGTGGCTCGTGGTCGCGCTCGGCATCCTCGTGCGTCGCCGTCGGATCGCGGCGCTGCGTCGCACGGTGAGCGACCGCCGGTCCTCGAGCTCCATCGCGCGATTCGCCATCTCCGAACCGCCCGAGGCGTCACGCACCTCGGACCCAGGAGATATCCCTCATGCAATCCCTCCTGACCCCGAGGTCCCGAAGATTGAGCATGGCGGACGCTGGTATACGTTGCATTGATGGCCTGTATTCGACTCGCCCTCTCCCTGAGCGCCCTGGGCGTCGTGAGCTGCAGTCCGGCGCATAACTTCGTCTCTCCCACCACCGAGCAAGGCCCACCCCCGTTCCTCGGCGCACAGGGGGAGAAGAGCCCCGAGGCGTCCGAAGCGGCCCACGCCGCGCCGCAGGGGCCCGTGACGCCGCCCGTGGTCCAGAACCTCGCGTTCTTTCGCACCCAAGACTCGAACGAGTGGGTGAGCAAGGTCTTCAAGGTCCAAGCGACCTACTCGCGCGTCATCGTGGTTTCGCCCGACGGCAAAGCACCTCCGCAAATCAAGGTCGGAAAGCTCGATCTCAATGCCTCTTCGGCTTCATCGACCCCGGTGGAGCTCAAGGTCGACACCGTGGTCCGCACCCTGGGAGAGGCGGCTTTGCAGACCAAGGGCGGCGAGCTCGTGGCCGTGCTCCCGGGCCGCTATCAAGGCTTCACCCTCGGTGACAAACCCGGCGCCGGCGACGAGAAATTCATCCATTTCAAGGCCCTCGGCGATCCGGGAGACGTGGTGATCGAAGGGCCTTGTCGGGACGACCCGCATTGGATGGTGAACCTCCTCGGGGCGCACCACGTCATCCTCCAAGGCTTCGAGATCGCCGGCGCCGACACACCCGGGGACGCGAGCCCGCGGGGCCCGAACGCCGGCATCTTCATCGGCGGTGATTTCAACCGCTCCTCGGCGCTCGCCCACCACATCGCCGTCGTCGGGAACTTCTCCCACAACCACGCGAAATGGGGCCTCCACAGCGTCGACTCCCACTCGGTGCTGATCCAGGATAACCTCTTTGCCTCCTCGGCGCGGGAGCATTCCTGTTACGTGTCGGATGGGTCGGACGACTACGTCATCCGGCGCAACGTCTTCTTCGGCAGCAACGGGAGCGGCCTCCAGGTCAACTTGGATGCGCTGGCCTCGCTGCAGAAGCTCGCCAAGCACCCGGCGCTCGACGTGCCCGCGTATCAGCCCACGCGCGATTGGGCGCTCGCGGTGCTCAAGGCGGCTACGGAGAAGTTCGGAATCAACAGCTTCCCGGACGGGCGCGGGTTCAATTACATCATCGAGGACAACGTGGTGAATGGCAATGGCCGCGCCGGCGGCGCCGCCATCAATCTCGCCGGTGTGCGGGAGTCGCTCATCCAGAACAACCTCGTTTACGGAAACCACGCCACCGGCATCTCCGAGTGGGACAACGACAATCCCTTCGATGCCTCGCGCGTCAAGCCCGGGCCCCAATCGGCCGCGGAGGTCACGGGCGCCGAGGCCTTACCCCTCTTCGGCTGCTTCAAGAACGTGGTCCGCAACAACACCGTCCTCATGGCGGCGCGCGGCCGCCCGGCGCTGGCCGTGGGCAATGGGAGCTGGGAGACGCGCGCGTACAACAACGTGCTGGTCAACGACGAGTTCCCCTCCGTGGAGCTCGTCAGCACCAGCATTTGGCGCTTCGAGGGGAACCGCAACGTGCTCGATCGGGTCAACTACGAGGGACCGGCCGCGGTGCTCAAGACCTTGGCCCTGTCGCTGCCCGACGGCGGTCATTCGATGACGGGCATCAAGCAATCTGCTCTGGCCGCGAGCTTCGTGCGGCCGGGCCTCGAGCCCTGGGTCGTCTTCGTGGGCCAATGGTGGCAGCTCAACCCGAACCGGCCCGACTTCCACCCGCGCGCCGGCGCCGCGCTGCTCGCCGGCCGCGGCGACGCGCGCACCATGCCGAAGACCGATCTCGAGGGCAAGGCACGTGTCAAATCCGATATCGGCGCCTACAATGCGGCGTCCCCGTGAGCCGCGAACGCAACGATGACGATGAAGAGTCTCCCCATGCAGGAAAGCGATCGATGACGGCCGCGAGCGAAGCGCCGGCGCCGAGCCCGATCGCCGATCTCGCGCTCGGCGCCGCCTACCTGGTCGGGGTCGCCGCGGCGGTGTTGATCGTCGAGCGCATCTTCCCGTCGGCGTCCTTGGGGACGGCGCTCATCGGCGCGCTCGTGGTCGACGTCGCGGCCTCGCGCTACGGCGTGCGTTGGGGCTTGGTCGCGACGGAAGGGGAGGGGCCGGAGCAGACCATGCCCCTTCGCCTCGCGCTGCGGCGCGCCGGCGTGGGCGCGGGCCTCGCGCTCGCGAGCGGCATCGTCGTCCTCCTCGTCGCCCGCGCGCTCGGGTGGATTCATGGGCACGGCAGCCTCCACCCTTCGTTCGGTATCGTCTTCGCGTTGATTCGTGCCATCGCCGTCGCGGTCCGAGACGAGATGCTCTATCGCGGCATTCCCATTCTCGCGGCCCAACGCGCCGGCATTCCCGCGCCGGCGTCCCGGGTCTTCGCGGCGCTCGCCGGCGGCGCGGCCATCGCGCTCTACCCGGGGGTGAGCCTCGCGGCCATTGCCCTCTCGATTGGCAGCGGCTTCCTCTTCGCGAGCCTCTGGCAAAAAGAGGGCGGCTCGTTCGCCGCCGTGGGCGCGCACGCCGCCTGGCTCCTGCTCTTCGGCTCGCTGATTCATGGTGGCCTGTTCGAGGTCGACTTCACCGTCGGCAACATCGCCGTCGGCCACGGCTCGACGGGCGCCCCCGCCTGGCTCGCGAGCGGCCTCTGCATCGTGGCGGCGCTCGTGCTCCCGCGCATCCCGTGGCCCGGCAAAGGCAAGGCGTCGTCATGACGAAACGAGCCGTAAAGAAGCCTTGGGTGAAGCCTGCCAAGAAGCCCTCGGCCAAGCCCGTTGCCAAGAGCGTGAAGAAGCCTTTGGCCAAGCCCGTTGCCAAGAGCGCGAAGAAGCCTTTGGCAAAACCTGCGTCCAAGAGCGCGAAGAAGCCTTTGGCCAAGCGGGCGAATGCCGAGGGGCCGGCGAAACGTCGCTCGCTCGGGGCCGCGAAGAAGGTGGCCGCGAAGGCCAAGAAGCCCATCGGCCCGCGCGTCGCGCCTGCGAAGGACAAGGCGGCGCAAAGCGATCTCGACACCGTTTCGTGGTGGGATGATTTCTATCGGGTCGTGCGCCGCATCCCCAAGGGGCGGGTGACCACGTATGGCGCCGTGGCGATGTTCGCCGGGCGCCCGCGGGCGGCGCGGCACGTCGGTTATGCGATGGCGGCCCTCAAGGACACACGCAAGAACCGCGATGTGCCTTGGCAAAGGGTGCTGGGGGCGGCATCCGGGCAGCGGGCGCGCGTCACCATCAAGGATCCTGTCGGCGGTGCGATGCAACGCGCGATCTTGGAAGCGGAAGGGGTCGTGTTCGATACGCTCGGGCGGATCTCGCTCGCGCGCTTCGGGTGGAAGGGGCCGGGGAGCCGCGGTTAATCAGGGCTCGCCCGGCCCCATCCCGATCAACCCTTCTGGGCTGCGGCGGCGTCGTGTGCGGCCGCGAGCTCGGCGTCGGCGGCGGACACCCGCGCGAACGCGGGCCGGCTACAGATGCGCTCGCTGTAACCCGTGACCTCCGGCGACGCGGGCACGAGCTTGAACATCGTCATCCACCGCAGCGCCATGCCCCAGAGCAGGTCGGCGGCCGTCAAGCGATCACCGAGCAGATAAGGCCCCTTCCGGATCGCCGCGAGGACGGTGTCGAACAGCGTGTCCCAGTCGCCGTACGGGCTCGTCCCCTGCGGGGCCGGATCACGCTTCATCGAGCGATCGACGAGGGCCGGCTCGAAGCAGGATCCATAAAGGAAGAGCCAGCGCAGGTAAGGCCCGCGATCTTTGTCACCGATGGCCGGCGCGAGGCCCGCCTCCGGAAACAGATCGGCGAGGTAAAGATAAATGGCGCCCTGCTCGGTCACGAGCGCGCCGTCGTGCACGATGGCCGGCACTTTCCCGAGCGGGTTCACCGCGAGAAACGGCGCCTTCCGCTGCTCGCCGGCCTTCATGTTGAGGACCTCGAGCCGATAGTCGGCGCCGAGCTCCTCGAGCAGGAAGCGCACGCCGGCCGCGCGCGAATTGGGCGAGTGGTAAAAGACGAGGTCCCCTCTCTTGATCTTGTGCGAATCGCTCATCTCGATGCCTCCGGGGGCCGACCTTACTGTCGCCGCCGGGGCTGGTATTGTAAAAGAGCGCCACGCGCCGATGACCTCCGGCATCACCCCCGAAAGCCGCACCCGCGGCATCCTCAATCCAGCGGAAGGGCTCAAGCATTTCGAGCTCCGCCGCCATGCCCCGGCGCCCGATCTGGCGGCGCTCGTCGATTGGCATTGGGTGGTCCGCTGGTCGCTCGCGGAGCCCTTCGAGCAGGAGGTGCTCCCGCACGCCACCGTCAATCTCGCCATCGAGCCCGGCGTCTCGGCCGTGCATGGAATCGGCACCGTTCGTGAGGTGGCTCGCCTCGTGGGCACGGGCCGTGTCGTGGCCACCAAATTCAAGCCCGGCGGCTTCCATCCTTTCACGCGCGTGCCGATGCGCGAGCTGGTCAATCGTGTCATTCCCATCGTCGAGGCCTTTGGTGAGGCGGCCGCCGATATCGTATCGAGCGTGCTGGCCGAGCCGGACGATGCGCTCGCCGTCGCCGCGGTGGAGGCGTTTTTACGCGCGCATCGATCCGCGGACGATCTCGGCCTCACCGAGGCCATGACGCTCGCCGTCCGCGCCGAGAACGATCGGGAGATTCACCGCGCCGAAGATCTCGCCAAGGTCGCGGGCGTCTCGCTGCGCACGCTGCATCGATCGTTCGAGAAGTACATCGGTGTCGGGCCCAAATGGATCATCCGCCGATCCCGCGTGCACGAGGCCGCCGAGCGCGTGGCCACGGGCGCGCCCGTCGTTTGGGCCGCGCTCGCGCTCGAGCTGGGCTATCACGATCAGGCACACCTCATCCGCGATTTCAAGGCGCAGATCGGATTCACCCCCGCGGTGTACGCCGAGCGGTGCGCCGCCGCGCGGGCCATGAAGCGCTGAAGATCTCGAGCGCTCAGAGCGTGACCGAGAAAGACAACGCGAGGCCCGCGCGGCGCGACGTCCAAAAGGGCGAGGGTGGTTCGAGGTATGGGGGGCCCCAACGGGCTTTGCCCGTTGGGGGGAAAGGACGCGAGTCCTTTCCTGCGACTCACTCCGGCGTGTACCAGACCGGCGAGCTCCAAGCCCGCTCCTGAATGGTTTTTGGCACCTCGAGCGCGTCGCAGCCCAAGGTGGTTTGCTCCTCGGGCGAGAGGCCATTGCAGACGCGCGTGCTCCAGCGGCAGGTGGGGACTTCCAGCGCGCGCACGTAATAGGCGGCCCGCGCGTCGGCCGAGAACTCGGGATCTCGCCACACCGTGCACAACGAATCCGCGCCCGCGTCGCTGGGGGTGCAGGTGCTGGTGTCGAGATCGAGCCCCGTAGTTGGATCGCCGGCGACGTCGAACACCTTTTCGTGGGCGGTGCCATCGGGCGAGACCCAGATCTTGATGACCTGGAGGCGTTGCAGCTTCGTGCCGGGCTCTCCGGGGGTGCCCGTGTCGCGCAGGGCCGCGATCACCAGCGCCGGGGCCGTGGCGCCCGCCGACTTGGCCGGCAGATCACCACCCATTGGCACGCCGGTGCCATATCCCTCGGCCACCATGTCGGCGTGGGCGCACATGTCATCGGCGAAATCCCACCCGGCGAAGAGGCGCAGCGCGATGCGGGGGCCGCTGGTGCCGAACGTCTCTTTGCGGCGGAGCGCGTCGAAGATGGCATCACGCGAGTTCTCTTCGGCCCACACGCCCGCGAGCCCGCCCGGGCTCGCCACGATGGGCCGAATCGCCAGTGTCTTGCCGCCGAGCTGGGCCGCGGGCGTATCGTCGGAGAGGCCGAGATGACCGGGGAAATTGGCTTCGGCGACGTTGCCCGGCGTGCCGTTGTGGGTGTCGGTGCTGGCGATGATCCCGAGCTTGTAGGGATTCACGCCGTGATTCAGCTCCTCCTGCATGCCGGAGGCGAAGACGCCGCGCACGTAGTCGCGCCACGAGGTGCAGCCGAGGCCGGCAAACGCGCCGGAGCCGGTGCCGTCGACGCCGCAGTCGGGTGTCGTCTTGGGACGAATCTTCTCGAAATCGCAGAGCTCGTCGGGCGGGCCCAAAACGGTGCTGAGCCCATTGGTGCACTCGGAGTCGCCCTTGTGCTGGTAAATCTCCACGAGCGGCTCCATCGTGGCGCGCAACGTGTCGAGCTCGCGCCGGGCCTCTTCGGTCTTCACGGCGATGTTCTCCACCGCGAACATCTGGCCGTTCGAGAGGTTGGAGTTGTGCGGGATGGAGAGGACGTCGCAGCCGTTTTTCTCGGGATCGCAGGCGGCGGCGAGCTGCTTCAAGAGGTCGGGCGGGGTCGGGGCTTCGTAAAAGCCGATGGGCGTGGAGAGGGCTTTGGCGTTGCGGAAGATGACGTTGCGGTGGAGGTTCGTGCCGATGGGAGCATACGAGTACTCGTAGCCCACGAAGGTGGTGAAGGCACAGGCCGAGGTGCGGTCGTAAGCCGCCTCGGCGGCGTCCTGAATGCCGCGCCACACCGGCGCCGCGGCCGAGAGGCAGACGGAGGCATCGGCGCCGCACATGTCCGATCGAATGGGCGGTACCGCGCCCACGTTGAAGCCGAGATAGGAATTGAGCGGCGGCCGATAAGCCTTGCACGTGGGGGAGTCGTAGCCCGGTGATCCCGGCGTGGTGCAGAGATGCGTCTCGCCCAGGTATTCGACGTGATCGGTGACGGCCGCGAAATCGAGCGGGCGAGCGAGGGTGACGGGCCGGGTCGGTTTGCCGTCGCCGTCGAGCGGCGGAAGGTTGATGGTCTCGCCGCGGGCGAATCGATAGGCATCGCTCGGCGTGGTGCGGACATCATAGGTCCACACGTCGAAGGAGAGCGCGGTGTGGACGTGGAGATCGCCGAAGTACGCTCGCCGCAGGGGATCGCGATCGGCGCAGGCCTCGCGCTCCTCGCTGTAGCCGGCGACGGTGGGGATGGGATCGTCGACGAAGCAGCTCGGCACGAAGAGAGCGAAGGCGAAGAGCACGGGGAGGGCGCGGCGCATGATTCACGATCTCCAGAAAGCAGCGACACGCTCGTAGACGAAGAGCGCACCGAGAGAGCCGATGAGATAAGCAGGGACGCGCGCAAAACGCGCTTCGAGGCCGCGCCCGAAGGCCCGGCGCAGCAGCGCGGCGACGGCGAGCGCCGCGGCGACGAAGGCGAGCTGGCCCGCCTCCACACCGAGGTTGAAGCCGGCGAGGGCCAGAGGAAGATCGGTTTGGGGGACGCGCAGCTCGGCGAGCCCACCGGCAAAGCCGAAGCCATGGAGAAGGCCGAATGCGAAGGCCATCCACGAAGGCTCTCGGCGCGCGAGCGTGGGCTCGTCTGGGCGCGGCCGCGCGAGCTCGGCGGCGAGGAGCACCAAGCTGAGCCCGATGGCCGCTTCGACCGGCGCGGGCGGGAGGCGCACGGCCGCCGTGACGGCGAGGGCCAACGTGATGCTGTGCGCGATCGTGAAGGCCGTGATGGTGCGCACGAGCGCTGCTTTGCCGCGCACGAGGAGGAGCAAACCGAGGACGAAGAGCAGGTGATCGATGCCTTGGAGAATGTGCGCGACACCGGCGCTGAAGTATCCGCGGGCGCGGGCCACGAAGGAGGCTTTCACGCCTTCGGGACCAGGCACGGTGAAGGAGGCGTCACCTTCGCGCAGGACCGCCGATACCGGGCCTCCGGGGCCTTCGAAGCGCACCAGCGCATCACCATGGGTGAGGCCTCGAATCGTGATGGCGCGGCCCGCGAGGCCCGTAGGCCCACAATCGAGGGTGAAGCGGTCGCCTCCGCCGGGCTCGCGCCGGCAGCCTTCGGGGAAGGACAAGGCGGTTTCGGTGAGGATGGCTTCGGGATCGCCGCCGGCGGAAGGCGCGCTCCAAAAGAGCTCGTAGCGGCCGGCGCCGAGGTCGCGGATGTCGAGAATGGCGGGGCGGAACTCGTGGGCTGCAGCAGGCCCGGCCAGCGTGGCGAGGGCCAGGAGAAGGCCCATGGGAGCGAGGGCGCGGCGAATCATCGGGCCTTCTCGGGTGCGCTCGCGACACGGGCCTTGGGGCGCTCGATGTCGATGCGATAGCGGGCCCGCAGGCGCTCGCGCAATGCTTGTCCGGCCGTGGCGCGGCGCTCATCCATGAGGTCCGAGCGCACGCGGGCGCGGATCTTGGCGAGCGGGGGAATGGCACCCTCGGTGCGCTCGCCCGCGCGCACGAGATGGACACCGAAGCTCGAGGTCAAAGGGCCTGACCAGGCATCGTTGGGCGCAGCGAACAAGGCCTCTGCAAAGGCATGTCCAAAAACGGCTTCGACCTCGGCCGAGGTGCGTTGTCCAAACGAGGTGCCTTGCAAGAAGGGATCGCCTTTGCCTTCCGGTGCGGCGCCGGCCGCGAGCTCGGGGAGGATGCGTGTGGCTTCGGCGGCCGCGTCGGCGCGGCGATCGCGGCTCAAGAACACGTGCCGAAAGGAGAGGCGGGCGGGCTCGCGATAACGACCTTGGTGCTGCACGAGATAGGCTTGGAGGTCGGCGTCGCTCGGCTCCCGGGCGGCGGCGCCGTCCTCGGCGACGAAGACCATCTTCTGCGCCAGGCGGCGGCGGACGATGGGATCGCCTCGATCGAGGCCGAGCGAGACCGCTTCGCGATAGAGCACCTCTTCGTCGATGAAGCGATCGACGAGGGCCCGCTCCTCCTCGGCCGTGGGCCATTGCCCGGTGCGCGCGCGGTGCTCTTCCCGCAAGCCAGCGATGAAATCGGCGGACACCACGATGGCCGCGTCGCGCGGCGGCGGCGCCACGGCGGCGTGGAGAGCGAACAGCGCACCGCCGATCACCGCGAAATGGACGAGGGGCTCGCGGAGATATCGTCGGAGGGGGCCCGGCGTGCTCATGGGAGAACGCCACAAAGCCGTGGAACGGTGCCCGGTTCAAGGGTTCGTTGAAGGCTCATGACGAAGGGCCGCCGCGACGCTGCGGTTCGTCCGGGAGGGGTTGCCGGTTGGCGAGGGCAGGGGGCCGAATCTCTGTGATCGCTGCGAAATGGGGAGCACTGTTTGCAGGCCAGCGCCTGCACGCGCTGCGAGCGTGCCGACGATGCCTGCGATCGAGGGCGTCACCGGCCAGGTTGCCCTGCCACGAATCCGTGACGATTCTTGGGGTGTGCGCCTCTTGGGCCGCTGTCTTCGGGTGATCCTCCTCACGCTCGCGCCCCCGTCGGAACCGCGCTAAGCCCCGCCCATGCGCCTCCGCTCCCTCCGCGCCTGCGCCGCGGCTCTCGCGATCGCTGCCCTCGGGGCTTGCTCTGCCACGCCTCAGCCGGTCGATCCGCTCTCCGTGATGCGCGAGGCGGCCGCGGACGCGCGCGACGGCGAGACGGTGGGGCGCTGGATCCTCGGCGAGATGTACGCGCCCGGCGGCGATCCGGCGCGCGTCGTCGAAGCGCGGAAGCGGCTCGCGGCGCTGCCGCCCGAGGCGCAAAAGGGGCTGTTCGCGTCGCTCGCGCGCGCGGTGGACGACGAGGCGCACGGCCGCTTCCGCAGCGCCGCGCTCGCGCACCTCGATGCCATCGCGGCCGCGCGCGGCAGCCAGCACCCCGACGCGCCGCTCGTGGCGTGGTTCTCGTCGAATCATCTCCTCGGTCTGCGCGCAGGCGTCGCCGATCTCTGGTCGCAGGCCCGCGACCTCGTGAAGAAGACCATCGAGCAGCCGGGCAACGTCGGTTGGCGCGCGCGCGGTGAGCTGGTCGAGTGGTGGACGCTCGACGGCTATCGCGAAGAGGCGCCGGCGCTCGCGGCGACGGACGGGAAGGCGTCGATCCCGAGCGACGTCGGATCCGAAGGCGCCGCGCCGCAGGGCGTGTTCGAGGCGTCGGCGAAGCTCTATGGCTGCGTGGACAAGGCGCGCCTCGCCGGCCCGTTCGGGCACCTCGCGGCGAACGAGCACCGCACCCATTTCGACGCCGAGCGCGCCGGCCCGTGGCCCGCCGTGTTCCCGCGCGATCCGCGGCGCTCCGAGGCCCCGCGCGTGCGCAAAGTGGAGCGCTTCGGCTGCGCGCTGCGCGCGCCCGGCGCGCCGAACGGCATCTATTACGTCGAGACGTTCCTGGACTTGCCCTCCGATCGCGAGGTGATCGTCGCCGCGCAGGGCGCGTTCGCCATCTTCGTCGACGACGTGGAGGTGCTCACGCGGGACACGCGCGAGTGGGGGATCTGGCCGCGCTTCGGCGCTCGGGTGCGCCTCGAAGCAGGGCGGCATCGCGTCGTGGCCCGCGTGGCCGGGCCCGAGACGTCGATCCGCGTGCAGACGCCGAGCGGGCTCCCGCTCAATGGTTTGAGCTCAAACGATCCGGCGCCCCTCTACACCTTGAGGCCGCCGCAAGTGCTGCCCGATCCCAACGCGCTCGATGCCTTCCTCGTGGCCGCGTCGGTGACGCCGCAGAAGGGCACGCCCCGGCCCGAGCCGCGCGACGTCACGGATCCCATCTCCCGCGTGCTCGCCGCCTATCTCTCGCACGTCGAGGGGCAGGACGACGTGGGCAACGTGCTGCTCGAGCCGCTCGTGTCGGACATCGATCGCGCCACCGGCCCGGGCCTCGCGCTCCAGGCCGTGCTCACCGAGAAGGATCCCATCTACCCGTCGGGCGACGCGCGCGATCGGGTGAAGGACCTGCGCGCGCGCGCGGCCGAGAAGGATCCGGAGCTGTGGTGGCCACGCTTCTGGCTCGTGCTCGACGAGGCCGACAAGAGCGGCGTGCCCGAGGCGGCGCCGAAGCTCGCGGCGCTCGCCGATCATTTCCGCGAGGTGCCCGAGATCGTGAAGGGGCTCGCGGCCATCTATGCGCGCCTCGGTTGGCGCCCGGAGCACGAGCGCGCGGTCCGGCTCGCGGCCGAGCGCTTCCCCGACGACACCGACGCGCTCCGCGATCTGCTGCGGCTCTTGGAGGCGCAGGGCGACACCGCCGGCGCCGACAAGGTGGCCGCGCGCGTGAAGCAGCTCGACGCGGACGCGGAGATCGATCTGGAGCGCGCCATCGATCGGCGCGACTTCCGCGCGGCCATTCAGGAGCTCACGCGCCTCGGCAAGGCCCGCAAGGATCGCCGCGACATCGCGGCCCGCATCGCGGAGCTCCTGGCGCGCGCCGGTGACTCGAAGGAGTCGATGGCCAAGCTCGAAGCGGCCGTGGCCAAGAAGCCGGCGGACTCCGATGCGCGCCTGGCGCTGGCGGATGCGCGGTTCGCGCGCGGGGATCGGACCGCGCTGGCGCATGCGCTCGTCGACTCGATCCATGCGGGCGCGGACACGTCGGCGCTGCGCGAGGCCATCGAGCTCGTCGATGGCATCACCGAGCTCTCGCCTTATCGCCTCGACGGCAAGAAGGTGATCGCCGAGTTCGAGCGCAACCACCCGGAGATGCCGGGCACGGCCGCGCGCGTGCTCGACTACTCCGCGATCTGGGTCCACCCCGATGGATCGGCGCGCATGCTGGAGCACGAGATCCTGTGGATCCAATCGCGCGAAGGCATCCAAGAGCAGGCCGAGCAGCGCCCGCGGGGGATGGTGCTCAAGATCCGCACCATCAAGAAAGACGGCCGCGTGCTGGAGCCCGAGATCGTCCCCAACAAGGAGACGATCACCATGCCGCACTTGGAGATCGGCGATTACATCGAGACCGAGACCATCACCACGATGCGCGGCGACGGTCACGGCGGCCAGCGCTTCGAGGGGCCGCGCTGGTTCTTCCGCGAGGAGAAGATCCCTTATTGGCGCAGCGAGTTCATCGCCATCTCGCCCAAGAACAAGAAGCTCGACATCGAGACCGGCGGCGACGTGCCCAAGCCGGACGTGAGCGAGAGCGGCGCGCTCGTGATTCATCGCTGGCGCGTCGACAAGAGCCCCGCGCTCCCCGAAGAGCCGGCCAGCGCGCCGCTTCAAGAGTTCTTGCCGAACGTGCGCATCGGTTGGGGCTACAGCCTCAAGGACACCATCGCGCGCCTCGTGGACGCCGCCGCCGACGAGACGCCGCGCGATCCGCGCGTGACGCGCGTGGCGCAGGCGATCGCCCGCGGCGAGCAACCGGATCTCGGTCGCAAGGCCGGAAAGCCGAAGCAAGCGGCGCCGGGTGAAGCGTCGGCATCGCCTGCGCCGGACGCGGAGAAAGAGAAGCCCGAGGCCCCCACGTCGCTCGGCGAGACGGCCTCGCTCGAAGAGAAGGCGCGTCGCATCTATCGCTGGGTGCTCACCAACGTCGAAGCCGGTCGCGAGACCGATGGTCGCCGCGCGGTGATGGGCAAGAGCGGCAACCGCACCGAGGCCTTCCTCCACTTGTGCCGTCTCGCGGGGATCCCGGCCGAGGTGGGGCTCGTGCGCGATCGCCTCTCGCCGCCGCCGGCCGGTCCGCTCAGCGAGGCCGAGAGCTACAGCGCCCTCGCCGTGCGCCTCAAGACCGAGGCCCCGTGCCTCGCTGGATGGTCGTGCGCGACAAGTTCGCGCCGTATGGATACATGCCGAGCGCGCTCCGCGGTCAGCCGGCGGTCCTGCTCGTGCAAGGCGCCCCGAGGAGACCACGCCGCAGGGCGGCTCGGAGGACGGCGTCACCCACGAGGGCACGGTCGAGCTCTCCGCCGATGGATCGGCTCGCCTCGAGATCGATCAGCGCTACGAAGGCAAGCTCGCCATCATGCTCCGCAACGCGCTGGAGCAGCTCCCGGAGGCGCGCTTCAAGGAGACCATCGAGTCACGCCTGCTCCCGCAATCGCTGCCCGGCGCGCGCGTCGTCTCGGTCGACGTGAAGAACCTCGCCGCCCTCGACGCGCCGCTCGTGCTCCACATGAAGCTCGAGATGTCGAGCTTCGCGCGCCCCGCCGGCAACGATCTCCTCATCGCACCGATGTTCCCCCTCCGCCTCGGCGGCCTCGCCGGCCTGCCCGCGCGCGAGACGCCCATCTACATCTCCGAGTCCATCGCCACCCGCGTCACCGTGAAGCTGCGCATCAAGCTGCCCACGGGCGCGCGCGTCGACACCAAGCTCGCGCCCGCGTCCGTCGAGGACGAGGGCCGTTTCGCGCGCATCCAGGATCGCGTCGAGCAGGGTGACCTGCTCCTCGATCGCGTCATGGAGCTCCCCGCCGGCCGCATCCGCCCCGACGACTACGCGCGCTTCCAGAGCTTCGCGCGCAAGGTCGACTCGGCGTTGCACAAGGACGTGTCGGTCACACTCGGGAAGTAGACGAGCGCGCGTCAGCCCGTCGCCGCGCCCGCGAGCGGGTTCGCGTAGATCTCATCGACCGCGAGCTCGCACCCGATGGACGCGAGCTTCGCGCGCTCGCCTGCATGCGCCTCGTACAGCGTCCAGCTCCTGTCGTCGTTGCGACGGAAGACCTCGATGCGCGGCTCGTGCTGCGACACGAGCACGTACTCTCGGAGCGACGGAATCCGCCGGTAATGGGCGAACTTCTCGCCTCGATCGTAGGCCTCGGTGCTGTCGGAGAGCACCTCGACCAAGACGATGGGATTGGTGACGACGTTCGCATCCTCGGGATCCGTCTCGAGCCGCCCGCAGACCACGCTCACGTCCGGGTAAGTCGCGAGGCCCGTGGCGAGCACACGGATGAGAAGGTCGGACGAATACGCCTCGCACGGGCGGCCGCTCAGCTGCGTGAGGAGCGCGGCGCCCACACGCATGGTCAGCCGGGCGTGCTCGGGCGTGCCGCCGGCCATGGCGAAGATCTCGCCGTTGACGAGCTCGTGCTTCGTGTCGCCGGCGCGTTCCAGCGCGAGGTACTCGGCGAAGGTGAGCTTGTGGGCGGGCTCGTTCATGATCCTCTCCGCCGCAAGTATGGCACACGCTTGCCCACGCTCGGCGCTCGATCCCTCGCGCTCCGCGGCGCCGCGCGAAGCCTCTAGAAGCCGCCCGGCCGCACGGTACCCTAGCCATCATGCCGAGCCGTACGGATGATCAAAGGGCGCACGACGACGAAGAGACCCGCGTCGATCGTCCCATCGCTGCGATCATCGACGACGAGGACTCCTCCGCCGTCGAGACGGAGGTGTTCTCCGGCAAGCTCGTCGACAAGGTTCGCTCGAGCGCGCCCAAAGCGCACGCCGTCCCTCCGCGCGTCGACGCGATCATGCGCGAAACGCCGGTGCCCATGCCCCCACCACGCGCCGCGGGCCGCGCCGTGCCCGCATCGGCGCCTCCTCCTCCCGTGAGCGACGCGACGGTGCGCGAGCCCAGCGTTCCTCCCGAGCCTCCGCGCGTCATCCCACCGCCGCGTCCGTCGTTGAGCTCGACCGTCAGCGTGGTCCTCTCGCCGCTCGAAGATCAGGGCTTCGGCGCGCGCTACGTCCCGCTCGGCATGCTCGGTGAAGGCGGCATGGGCCTCGTCGCGCACTGCAAGGATGGGCGCATCGGCCGCGAGGTCGCGATGAAGCTCCTGCGCAAGGATGCCCTGCAGAAGCCCGACGCGCGCATGCGCTTCGAGCGCGAGGCGCGCGTCCAAGGGCAGCTCGAGCACCCCGCGATCGTGCCCATCTACGACCTCGGCATGCGGCCCGACGGCACGCCCTTCTTCACCATGAAGCGCCTCCACGGCGAGACGCTCGCCGCCATCATGGATGCGCTCCAGAAGGGCAATCAATCCGCCGCCGCCGTCTACACGCGCCGCCGCCTGCTCACGGCCTTCAGCAGCGTCTGCCTCGCCGTCGCCTTCGCCAACACGCGCGGCGTGCTTCATCGCGATCTCAAGCCCGGCAACATCATGCTCGGTGATTTCGGCGAGGTGTATCTCCTCGACTGGGGCCTCGCCAAGCTCACCTCCGGCGAAGATCCCGACAAACGCATCGTCCCCACCGGTCAGCAGACGGAGACGCAGATCGGCGAGATCATGGGCACGCCGGGCTACATGTCGCCCGAGCAGCTCCGCGGCGAGATCGATCAGCTCGACGCTCGCACCGACGTCTACGCGCTCGGCGTCATCCTCTTCGAGATGCTCACGCTCGAGCCTCTCCACGAGCGCAAAGGCCTCGACACCATCTACAACTCCACCTTGGGCAAGCGCGATCCGCGCATCTCCGAGCGCGCCTTCGCCCGCGGCATTCCCCCTGAAATCGTGGCCATTTGCATCAAGGCCACCGCGCTCGAGGCCCGCGATCGCTACGGGAGCGCGCGCGAGCTGCACGACGCCATCGAGCGCTTCCTCGAAGGCCACCGCGATCTCAAGCAACGCGAGGAGCTCGCCGCCGCCCACGCCGCCACCGCCCGCGAAGCCGTGCAGCTCGCCGCCAAGATGCCCGAGATGCGCGAGCTCGCCATCCGCGAGGTCGGCGCCGCCTTGGCGCTCGATCCCAGCCACGCCGGCGCCATGGAGACCCTCACCCGGTTGATGCTCGACACGCCCTCGGAGATGAGCGGCGAAGCGCGCAACGCGTTCGATCGATCCCGCCGCGCCACCGATCGCGAGGCCCGCCGCGGCTCCTTCGTCTCCTACCTCGTGTGGATGTGCTTCGCCCCCATCGTGCTTTCGTTGGGCGTGCGCGATCCGATCTCCGCCGGCATCACCGGCGGCTGCGTCATCCTCGCCGCGCTCCTCTCGTGGCTCGCGGCCACCCGTCGCATCGGCGGTCCCATTCGCTTCATCGTGTATTGTCTGGGCACGCTCGCCATCGCCAGCACGTGCACCCTCCTCGGCTGGGCCGTCGTCGTCCCAGGCCTCGCGGCCGTGCACACCGTGGGCTTCATGCTTTATGGCGAGAAGAAGTATCAACCCGCGGCCTTGGTCCTCGGCGTCCTCGCGGTGATGGTGCCTTTCGTCTTGCAAGAGGCCGGCGTTCTCCCGCGTGCCTATCTCTTCGAGGGAGATCGCATGATCATCCTCCCTCGCATGACCGGCCTCCCGCCGGTGCGCACCCAAGTGTATCTGGTGCTCGCCAGTCTTGCCGCCATCGTGGCCCCCACACTCGTGATCTCGCGCCTCCGCGACACCCTCGAATCCGCCGAGGAGCGCGCCTTCATGCATGCTTGGACGCTGCAGAACCTAGTCCCCGGCCGCGCGCGCGAGGCCGCAGCGGCGGTGCGGGCCGGCGAGGCGAATGCCAACGACACGCAGGTCTCGGTCGCGAAAAAGAAGGCTTAGAGCTCACCCCGCCTCGACGAGATGCCGCTCTCGACATAGGCTCTCAGCAATACGAGATCTTTCCGGCCTCACGCGATCGATTCCAGCCCACGGAACGCAGCGGAGGCGCGGGCCATCAGGGATGGAGGTTGTGGCCTCCATCGAGCTTCCCTCATCGGGCCCGAGATCCGCTGATCCATCGGCGTTTGCCGCTTCGATGGCGCCTCTCCAGGGTTGGCGCGCGACTTGAACAGGGGAGTCGTCATGCGACTCTCCAAAACCATCCTCTCCTCCCCCATCGTCCTCGCGGCCTTCTTCGCAGCCTCGGGTCAGGCGCTTGCGGGCACGACCGCCACCATCCCAACCGGCGCCACCTCGAGCACCGTCGACATCGGATCGCTCAGCGAGTGGGTCCGCGAGAGCACCAAATACGGCTCCTTCGGCGCCGGCTTCGACGCTACCGACTCGATATCTGCGACGACGGGCAACGTCCTCAAAGAGTCCGTCGGGGCCACGGCCTCCATCGAGCTGTTCGGCGAGACCATCGACCTCGTGGGCTTCAGCGTCTGGGCGAAGAACAACGCCTCTTCCGCGATCACGGCCGGCGTCACCCAAACGGCCTTCGGCGCCACCGTGGTCGACGTGCCGCTCGCGATCACCAACGCCAACGCTTCGCTCACGGGCGCCGTGTGCGTCAGCACCACCGACCTCGACGTCGGCGAGGCCACCATCATGGTCGGCCCCATCCCCATCTACATGTCCGTCTCGGCGGCGGCGTGCCCCCAGCTCTCCTTCTCCGGCTCGGGCACGTACACGGCGGGCTCGTACAGCGATCTCTCCTTCACGGTCACCCCCAACTTCGACGTCAGCGCCTCCGCGCAGATCGGGATTGGCACGAGCGTCGTGAGCGCGGGCATCAAGGGCTCGCTCACGCTGCTCAACGTCGGCCTGCCCATCACCAACACGCTCAGCTACACCAACGCTCTCCGCCAGATGCAATATGGCACGAGCGGGACGCTCACCATCGAGACCCTGAGCGGCTCCTTCGCGCTCTACGCCAGCGCCGGCTGGGGCCCGTTCTCGGTGGAGTACGATTACACCCTCTTCGATTGGGACGGCTTCAACTGGACCTACGGTGTCTTCTCCGACGTGAAGCCCACGGCGACCGACGTCCAACTGAGCATCTCGGGCGGCACGGTCACCGGATCGTACCAGTACAACGGCAGCGGCGCCGCCGAGGGGACGAGCACGTTCAAGATCCAGCGCGCCCTGAGCTCCTCGGGCGCCGGCCTCCAGGACAACATCAGCACCAGCAAGACGTATTCGCTGACGACCTCGGATCAATCACGTTATCTTCGGTTCTGCGTCGTCCCCCACTCGCACAGCGATTACGGTGCCGAGGCCTGCTCCTCGTGGGTCTCCGTCGGGTCGCTGCTCACCGTCTACCAGGACGCGAACCTGAGCGGCACGACCAAGTATTTCGCCTACGAAAAGGCGGATTCGGGCGAGTGCTTCAGCCTCTCCGACGTCTCTTTCAACGACAAGCTGACGAGCTTCGTGTGGCGGCGCCCCTCCATCAAGCCCGGCGCCTCGACGCTCGTCTTCTACAAGGATGGAGGCTGCTCCGGCTCGACGATCACCGCCCACGACACCGACGCCAGCGGCACCACGCTCACGGTGAACAGCGTCAGCGACACTTATGGCAGCTCCTGGAACGACAACATCACCTCCTTCCGCGTCTTCTACAACGAGGTCGTCACGGCCGAAGATCTCGACATCTCCTGGACCGGCCCGTACGCCAAGCCCACGTACACCTTCGCGGACACCTCCGGTGTCGCCGAGTCGGGCTCCAAGTTCCAATGGCAGCGCGCCGACGATCCCGCCGGCACCAACGCCACTACCATTCAGTCCTACGGCACCACCAGCCAATACGCGCTCACCACTTCGGATCAGGACAAGTTCCTCCGCGTCTGCGTGATCCCGTCCAACGGCTTCGTCACCGGCGGCGAGGTCTGCACGGATTTCCTCCGCGTGGGCAAGCTCCTCTCGGTCTACAAGAACTCGAACTATGGCGGCTCGGCCCTGCACTTCCCCTACGAGCGGTGGACGAGCGGTTCGTGCATCAGCCTCTCGGCGTACGGGATGCAGGATGACATGAGCTCGTACACGGTCGGCTACACGGGCTTCTCCAACCCCGATGGCGGGACCTATGGAGTCACCTTCTACAAGGACGGCGGTTGCTCCGGCGGGACGTTGACCTCGACGTTCAGCACCTCGGGCGGCACCAACTCGTCCTCGTACGTGGGCTCGTCGTGGAACGACGAAGCGACCTCGTTCAAGGTCGTCTATCGCAAGGTCGACGCGCTGAACCCCAACGTCGCCTGGGGCGGTCCCCGCGCGCTCCCGCGCTATCAGTTCGCGAGCAGCACGGGCTCCTCCGAGGCGGGCTCGACGTATCAGTGGGAGGCCGCCGACGACATCAACGGCGCGAACCACCACGTCGTCCAGGGCTACAGCACCACCAAGGAGCACAACGTCGCTCCCATGGAGCAGGGCAAATATCTGCGGCTCTGCATCAAGCCCTCCGACGGCGTCGTGGTCGGCCCGGAGTCGTGCACGAACTACAGCTGGGTCGGTAACCTCGTCTCGGTGTACCCCAACGGCACCCTCGGTGGGCCCGCGCTCAGCTTCCCTTACCAGCACATCCCCAGCGGGAAGTGCATGAACCTCACGGACTTCGGCTTCAACGACGTCGCGAGCTCCCTCCAGTCGACCTCCAACGCGTACAGCGCGTCGGGCAGCTACGGCGTGGTGCTCTATCAGGACATCAACTGCAAGGGGCCCACGTTCTCGTCGTCGTTCTCCACCGCCGGTGGGACCAGCACGGTCAATGGCATGGGCGGGTTCGACAACCAGGCCTCGTCGATCCGGATCTACTTCGACAACTGACCACGACGGCGCCCCGCGGAGGCACGGAGTCTGCAACAGCGATCCGTGTCTCCGCGGGCCCGCGCCCGCATCACCTTCACCGGATCACGATGGGGCCGGCAGCGGCCCAAACCCCGGCCGGACGAACCGGCCTTGAACAGCATCGAGGACATCGCCATGAGAGCCAGGAAGAGCATCGCCGCCTTCGCCGTGATCGGAATCGCCGCCTCCGTCGCCGTGTGGGCCCATCGGGGCGCGGAGCCGGTTGCGCCGAGCGCCAAAGAGACTGGCACCGTGGCTGCTGCGAGCCGCACCACGAGCGCGACGGACGCCTTCGGGCGCCGCTTCCGCGTCGGCGATTCCTTCGTCTATGCCGTCGACGCCGCGCGTGTCGTGTCCGTCGGCGGTGAGCGCAAGCTCGACGCCGGGCTCCACACCACCTTGGCGCTCACCCTCGTCGAGCGCGACGCCGAAGGCTTCACGGTGCGCGCCGAGCTGCGCGAGCCCAAGTTCGACACTGCCGCTCCCGGCGCGCGCGACCTCGCTTCTGCGCTCTCACGGCCCTTCGTCTTCACCATGCGGGAGACGGGCGAGATCGGGTCTTTCTCGTTCCCCAAGGGTTCTCCGCCCGAGGTGATTGGCCTGCTCAAAGATCTGGTGACGAGCTTCCAAATGGTGGCGCCGCCGGCGCCGCAGGCGAGCTGGCAAACCACCGAAGAGGACGCATCCGGCGAATACCAGGCTTCCTACGTGAAGCGCACAGGCAGCCTCCACAAATCCAAGATTGCCTATCAGCGTGCCCGCGGCGCGCGCGGTCTCGTGCCGCTCGCGGGCGCCTACGAGGTGCGGTCGGCGATCGACTTCGAGCTCGACGCGAGCGGCTGGCCGCGGGCCATCGCCGAGGACGAGTCGCTCCACATCAAGGCCGGGACGATGGATGTGCTCTCGACCCGGAAGACGACCGCGAAGCTCCTCGCGATCGATCACCTGTCCAAGGTCGCCACCGTCGATCCCCAAAGCCTCCTGCCCGACAGCGTGGGTGAGGCAGAGGCCTTTGCGCGCGCCAAGGAGAGCGCCGCCAAGGGCCTCGTCGGCGGGCGCAATTTCGTGCAGATCGCCGACGATCTCCGCTCCGACAGCGTCTCCACCCGCAACGACGCGACCGTGGCGCTGAGCGCGCTCTTCCGTCTCGAGCCCGAGGCGACGAAGGGCGCCGTCGACACCATCCTCCATGGCCGCCTCGACGAGGAGAGCAAGGCGCGCATCTCCACCGCGCTCGGCAGCGCGGGCACGCCGGAGGCGCAACGCGCGCTCGGATCCATCCTCACGTCCCCCGACGCCGACAGCACGGCGCAGGCGCGCGCGGCGGCGGCGCTCGGCCTCTCGCACAACCAAATGGCCGAGAACGAGGAGCTCCTCACCACCGCGATGACCTCGCCCGCCAACGACGTGAAGAGCGCTGCCACGCTCGCCCTCGGCAACTCCATTCGTTCCGCGGGCGCCGGCGGCACCCTCGACACCAAAGGTGCTTTGGAGACGCTCATCGAAGGTCTCGAGCAGGCCAAGTCTCCAGATGAGAAGCGCGTCTATCTGGAGGCGCTGGGCAACTCCGGCGACGCGGACGCGCTCTCCGCGATTACCCCTTACCTGACGAGCGACGAGCTCGAGCTGCGCACCGTGGCCACCTTTGCGCTCCGTTTCATCCCGGGAGATGCGGTGAATCAGCTCATCCTCGCGGCCACCAAGGATGGTGAGATCGCCGTTCGCTCGGCCGCCGTGAACACCGTGCGTTTCCGGCCTCTCGCCCCGCTGCGCGCGGCCATCGACGGCCTCCTGCGCCACGATCCCTCGGAGAGCGTGCGCCTCGCCATCATCAGCGCGCTCAACCTGAAGCGCGCTGAAGACGCCTCCGTGGACACCTCGATCCGATGGGCGCTCGACAACGATCCTTCGGAGAAGGTCCGCAAGCTGGCCAAACAGGTGCTCGCGACGGGCTGAAGACGAGGCGAACGAGCCCTCGTTTCGACGGGCGCCATTCCCTGCTCAGGCCATATCGGCGCCGGCCAGTGGCCGGCCAGCGGCCGGCCACCTTTCGAACACCTCCCTCGGCCTCCGCCTTCTCTCGTTGCCCCGCAATCCTCGCAAATACATGGGTTCTTCGCATTGGCACTCTCATTGCCAATGGCGCGACCGACCGCTGCCTTCGCGTCTCGGGTGGCGCGGTCCGTGGGAGCACGTCGTGGCATGAGGCCGCGCCGTCCATCTCGCGTTCATCTCGTGCAGATTGCGCGCGGGAGCAGCGTGCTTCGGTCCGCTCTCCCGATCGTGCCCTCGAGGTCGACCCATGAATTCGATGAACCCGTCTCGTTCTCTCCTGCGACGCTCCTCTCTGCTTTCGCTCGCGGCGCTGTCCCTCGTGGCCATGATGGCGCCCGCCGGCTGCACGCAGCCTTCGATGGATGAGGACGAAGGCGAGGACGTCGCCGCCGCGCAGCAGGCCCTCGGGACCAACCTGGCCTATGGCAAGGCGACCTCGCAGTCGAGCACCTACACGGGATCGAACGCGTCGTCGGCGGCCGCGTCCCTCGCGGTGGACGGCAACACCAATGGCAACTTCCAGGCGGGCTCGGTCACCCACACCAACAACGATGCTCAAGCGTGGTGGCAGGTCGATCTCGGCAGCTCGCAGGCCGTCGGCAACGTGGTGCTGTGGAGCCGCACGGACTGCTGCTCCGATCGCCTGAGCAACTTCTACCTCCGTGTCTCCGACGACGGGGTCAATTGGCAGTCGTACGCGTATCCGGGCACCGCGCCGGCGCAGCTCACGTTCGCCGTCAACCGCACGGCCCGCTACGTGAAAGTGCAGCTCGCCGGGCAGAACTACCTGAGCCTCGCCGAGGTCCAGGTCTTCGCGCCGGGCGGCTACGAGCCCATCCTGGCGAAGCACAGCGGCAAGTGCCTCGACATCAACGGAGGGAGCACCGCCGACGGCGCCGGCGTCATCCAGTGGCCTTGCCACTCCGGGCCGAACCAGCGGTTTGCCTTCGCCCCCCTGGGGAATGGATATTCCATCAAGGTCATGCACTCCGGCAAGTGCCTCGAGGTCCCCGGCTCCGACATCCACAACGGCACGCCCATCCAGCAGTCGACTTGCACGGGTGCCCAGAATCAGAAGTGGCAGACCCTGTGGCAGGCGGACGGGAACTATCTCCTCCAGAACGCGGGCACGGGGAAGTGCTTCGACGTGTACGGCGGCTACACCACGGATGGCACCGCGGTCACGCAATACGACTGCGCCGGCTACGCCACCAACCAGCACTTCGGCGTCCACCGGCAGATCCACGACGCGCTCGCCCTCCGCTACGCGCCCAAGATCTGGCTGCACAGCGAGGAGTCGTATTGGCCCTCTTCGGTGGAGCTCGCCCTCGCCAACACGCACCAAGAGACGTACAGCGGTCAGACCTACTTGGTCACGAACCAAGCGCTCGGCTGCCCCTCGTGCACCGATCCGGCGTACCTCACCGGGCAGAACCCCTCGCAGGCCACCGTCCCCGCGTATGCCGAGATCGTCAATCGCACCTCGAACGGGCAGCCGACCAACACGACCGACATCATCTATTGGATGTTCTATCCGTACAACAACGGAAAGCGCGTCTGCATCGGGAGCATGGTCCCGTACATCGGTTGCATCGGCGGCTACTCGACGTTCGGTAACCACGTCGGCGACTGGGAGCACATGACCATTCGCTTCGTCGACGGAGTGCCGTCCCAGGTCTACCTGAGCCAGCACTCCGGCGGGGTGACGTACACGTACGGCGATTCCGCGCTGTTCCTCGACAACGGCCGTCCGACGGTCTTCGCGGCGCTCGGCTCCCACGGGCTGTACAACGACGACGCGCGCCACACGTACGGTACGATCCCCGTCAGCGGCGACACGCTCAACGACGACACCGATCACGGCACCGTCTGGGATACCGCGCCCGGCCTCGTGACCCTCACGCCGCAGTCGACCTCCTGGCCCACGTCCTGGCTCGCGTACACGGGCCGCTGGGGCAACCCGAAGCAGCAATGCGACCTCGAGTGGGCCTCCGGTGAGTGCACCCTCAACGATGGTCCGGAGTCGATCCTCCCCCGGAGCCTGTCGAACCCGGCGTACTGGACGCTCGAGTGATGCTGGATCGCGCATGAACGAGGGCGGGCCCGCGCAGAGGCCCGCCCCTCATTCGATATCACCCGCTCGTCACCACCCGCATCCCCGTGCCCTTCGTCACGTGGACCCACGCCGAGCGCGTCGTCGCTTCGTAGAACCACCCTTCCGTCGCCGCGTCGAACGCCGCCCGATCGGCCAGCGCCGGCGCGGCCTTGCCGTCCACCTGCACCGCCGTGGGCGCGGAGTCGGCGCGCACGCGGAGCAGCGTGTCGCGAACGGCCGTGGAGAGCGTCACCGAGAAGCCGGTGCTGGTCGACTTGGTGTCGATGGTGGTCACCGAGTCGTCCTCTTCGTGGAGCTTGAAGGTGGTTTGGGTCGCGTCCGGATAGACCAGCACCGTGAGCTTCCCGGCCGAGGCCTTGGTGCCAATCCCGTTCACGTCGTCGCTCACCTCCATCGGCACGATGGCGCCGGCCTTCACGAAGAGCGGAATGCGATTGAGATCCGTGGAATCATAGGCGGCGAGCGTCTGCCCGCCGTTGATGCCGTCGGCGCCCGGAGCCCACCAATCGAACCAGCGGCCGGCCGGCAAGGCCACGTCACGTTTGCCGGTCGCATCGAGGATGGGCGCCACGAGGAAGGCGTCTCCGAGCATGTAGCGGTAATCGCCGGCCCAGGCGCTCTGGTCGCCGATGGGGTGCATCATGGGCCCCTTCTGGGCATAAGCCTCCTCCGCGGCGCTGTAGAGGAAAGGCACCATGGAGTGATGGAGCTTGGACCAATACCGATACACGGCGGTGACCTGATCGGGCATGTCCGGGAAGGTCCACGGCGTGAGGTTGGCGCGCCCGTGGAGCTGCATGAAGGGCGAGAGGCCGCCGAGCGCCGTCCAGCGGGCGAAGACCACGGGATCGAGCGGGATTTGCGGGCCGAGGAGATCCTTGTCGTCGTGGTCGAGATAACCACCGATGTCCGAGCCGAGCACCACGTAACCGGCCTTGGCCGAGCGCATCATCTCGTCGAGCGCGTCGGCGATGCCCACCCAGTCGCGGCGGTTGTCGCCCATCCAGCACACGGGCGCGTGCTCCGGGCGCGCGAAGAAGCGGCCCGCGAAGCCGTAGGACTCGTCCCACGAACGCACCATGGTGGTGAAATCCTTGCCGCGGCGCGAGACGCCGTAGGCGAGGAAGTCCTTGTAATACTCCTCGGAGTACTCTTGCAGCGTCTTCGTTCCGGCGGCCGTCTGAATCGACTCCGCGGTGATGTAGCTCTCGCCGAAATCGAGCTTCCAACCGTCGATGCCGGCGGCCATCACCGTCTCTTGCTGCGCGTGCCACCAGGCGGTCGCGTTGGGGTTGAAGAAGTCGAGGGAGGAGCCTTTGCCCTTCCACCATTGGTATTCTTCGGCGTCGTTGACGAAGAACTGGCACGTCTCGCCCTCGGCCAGGTTGGGCGCGGGGCCGGTGTAACTGTCGCCGCCGGGCTCGAGATCGTAGGAGAAGGAGTTGACCATCGCGGTCACCCAGAGGACGACACGCACGTTCTTCGCGTGCATGTCCGAAACCATCTTGGGGAAGTCGGGATAGCGCGACGGGTTCGGGAGGAAGGTGTTGTAGAACGTCTCCCACGGGCTATCGAGCACCACCGCGCCCACGGGGATGTCGCGGTCCTCGAAGCCTTTGACGAAATCGTAGGTGTCCGCGCCGGTGGAGATGTCCTTGGAGATCCACGGCTCGAAGGCCCAGCGCGGCGTGTGGATGGCCGGCACCGGAATGGGTGCGGGCGGGCCGCCGTCGGGCGCGCAGGGGAGCGAGGCGTCCGGCGTGCCGCTGTCGGGCACGCCGCTGTCGGGCGTGCCGCCGCCGGACGCGCCGCCGTCGGGCGTGGTCTCGCTCTTCGACGAGCAAGCCGCGAACGCGCAAGTGATTGCGAGGAGAACGGGGAGCGAAGAATGGAGGCGCATCGAGCATGGGAGCGTAGCGGGCACGCGCCGTGCGCGGAAGGCATCGATTGCATGGTGACGCGCGTCGCAATGCATCATCGCGCGGTCCCCGCCCTTCGCGCGCCGGCGGCGCGTAGGCTACGCTTCGGCTCGGAGCGTGCTGCACATGAGTCAATCCTCTCCTCGATCCGGGCTCCGCGTCATCGTCTTCGGATCCACTGGAACCGCGGGTCGAGCGTTGGTTCGCCGCTGCCTCGAAGATGATCGCATCGCCGAGGTGCGCGCTGTCACCCGCCGCGCCACGGGCCTCACGGGCGACAAGCTGCGCGAGATCCGCTGCGAAGATTTCGCCGACTTGACCAGCATTGCCGAGACCTTCACCGGCGTCGACGCCTGCTTCTTCTGTCTCGGCATCGCGTGGGGCCAGGCCGGGGGCGAAGATCGTTACCGCGAGATCACCGTCACCTATCCGCTCGCCGCGGCCCGCATGCTGAAGGCGCGGAGCCCCGAGAGCACGTTCCTCTACCTGAGCGGCGGCGGTGCGGGCGCGCGCTCGTGGTGGGCTTGGGCGCGCATCAAGGCCGAGGCCGAAACCCAGCTCGCCTCGCTCGGTCTCCGCCGCGCCATCACCTTTCGGCCCGGCTACATCCACCCCGACGCCGGCGACGAGAAATCGGGCGCCATGGGCCTCAAGCTCTATCCCATTCTGCGCACGGTGGTGCCTTCGGCGGTGATCACGGCGGCCGACTTGGGACGTGCGATGATCGAAGCGGTCGTGGGCGACGTGCCGGATGGCATCCTCGAGAACCGCGAGATTCGGGCGCTGGCCAAGCGTGAAGCGCGTTCGTGAGTGGGAGTCGCCGGGGGAGAAGAATTTAACGCAAAGGTGCAAAGACGCGAAGACGCAAAAAGGCAAAGACGCAAAGATGCGAGAAAGGCAAAGACGCAAAGAGGGGTGTTTGCGTTGCGCGTCGGTGTCAGGGGGCGCGTCGATGGATGGTGAACGAGGGTAGGGCTTGAAGCGTGGTGTCGATCGGCGCGGGGCTCGGTGCGACGCGTGCGGCTTCGAGGGGGCGTCTCCTCGCGACGTGATGGCATCATCGCTCAGGTAATCTTTTTTTGGAAGCCTGGTTCGTCGGGGGATCGGGACCCAACCTGTGCGCCCTTCGCGGCGTCCCGATGGGCGCTGGGAACAGGAGGGATCCATGAGCGACGTGACCATCCTCTTTGGAAGGCCGCTGGTTCCGCAGGATGCTGAGGACCGCTTCGAGCTCGAGGTCCTCGCGGCCGAGGAGCTCGGCATCGACTCGTATGCCATTCCCCTCGATCCGGTGGTCAACGGCGACCCCGAGCGTGCCCTCCGGCGCCTCCCGCGACCGCGGAACCGGCGCTGGCTCTACCGAGGGTGGATGTTGAACGAGGACGAGTACACCGGGCTTTACGAGGCCATCGCCGAACGTGACGAGGAATTGGTGGTGGACCCGGAGAGCTTCGTCGAGGCCATGTATGTCCCGAGCTACGTGCCTTTGCTCGGCGAGCGCACCGCGCCCACGCGCTGGACCGAAGGGGAGGACATCAAGGAGGCTTGGGAGGCCGCGCTGGAGCTCGGGCCGCCGCCGTGGATCGTCAAGGATCACGTGAAGAGCGCCAAGGAGCAATGGCACCGCGCCTGCTTCGTGCCTCGAGGCGCCGATTACGACGACTTCGCCGACATCTGCGATCGGCTCCTCGCGGTCCGCGGCGATCGCTTCGAGCGGGGATTCGTGATTCGGAAATACCTCGATCTCGCCACCTTGCCGGGCATGCTCCCCGAGCAGCGGCGCGTGGTCGACGAGCATCGTCTGGTGTTCTGGGAAGGCCGCCTCGTGGCCCACGCACCGTATTACGATGCCGACTCCATGCTGGAGAATCCGGCGCAGTTCGCCGATCTGGGGCGCCTCATCGACTCTCCCTTCTTCACGGCGGACGTGGCCCGGCTGTCGAGCGGTGGATACACGGTGATCGAAGTCAACGATGGAGGATCTTCGGTGCTGCCGGAGCAGATGGATCCACGGGATTTGTATCGGGCGGTGCTCGGCGTGCGTTGAGACATCGAGTCTCGGGTCGCGTCACCGAATCTTCCGGAGCGGCACCACCGAGAGCTCGACCGGGGCATGGCCGTTGTAGCCGACCCCGTGCTCGTTCCAAACCACGTCTTCCGGCCGCGGCTGGGTGCGGCCCTCGGTGTCCGTGGCCCTCGTCATCAATCGATAGCGTCCCGGCTCCGCGTCATCCCAAGGCACCTCGAAGCGTACCCAGACCATCGGCTCGGGCCGACTGAGGAGCTTCGCTTCCCGCCAGACAGGGCTCCAGACCGGAGTCCACCGGTCCTGCGCGACGAGCTGCTCCAGGCAGACATCCACGCGGGCAATCGCGCCGGCGCCGGACCAGGCGCGTCCATGGAGCGTTTGGGGGCCGGGCTGGAGGGTGGTGTCCTCGTCGAGCTCGGGTGCGCTGCGCACGGGGCCCACAGTGAGGAGCTCGCGCTCGCGGTAGTCGGGACCGACGATCGTCTGGTTCTCCTGAAAGTACGTGAGCGGGAGCGGCTCCACCGAAACCTCGATGCTTCCGAGCCACTTGACCGCTGTGTTGCCGGTCCAGCCGGAGAACAGGGCGCGAATCGGATGACCATGGTCGATGGGGAGCACGTCGCCGTTCATCCGATGCGCGAGGATGGTGTCGCTCGCGAGGACCTTGTCGATGTCGATCACCTGGGAATAAGGCAGCTCTCGCGACTTGACACGGATGGAATCGAGCGCGGTGAATTTGGCATTGGCCGCGCGGCCGACGCCGGCTGCGTCCAGCACGTCTTTCACCCGGACGCCCGTCCAATCCGAGGTGCCGACGGCGCCGAAATGCCATTGCGTCCGGCCGATGGGCATCCATTTCAGGCTCTCGTACGGAGAGACCTTGGGGAAGAAGGCGCGGCAGTTGGCGTTGCAATCCAGCGTGCGGCGCAACGTCACCTGCGGCAGCGCGAGGAGCTCGGCATAGCTGAACGAGCGCGGTTTGGAGACGGCGCTCCCCGTGACCTCGAGGCGCCACGCGGCGATGTCGATCCGAGGTGGGCGAGCGCGGTTGTGGATGTACGTCCGCTCGTTGGGGACGAGATCTCCATATTCCGCGACGGGGCCGAAATTCATCTCTTCGGCGCCGTGGCCTCGATGCGTGAAATGTTCGGACGACGTCGTCTGCACCACGAAATTCGGATCGAGCTTCTTCATCGGTCCCTCACCGGCTCGCGCGGCGAAACAGCGCGTCGACAAGGGGAGGAGATCGCGTCGGCGACCGCGCTCGTCAAGCGCGTGTCGCCCGCGATGTTCCTGGTGGAAAGGGCCGTGTCGGGGGGAGGCTCGTGAAGCCGGGCAACGGCGCGAGGAGGGGAATTCGCCTCCTCGCGCGCCGGTGCTCAAGGCCCCTTGTGCTGCACGTGCATCTTCGGGGAGATGCCCTTCGTGCCTTCGACGAGGCCCTTCACCTCTTCACCGCGCTCGCCGAGGACGTGATAGCGCGCGAAGGCGAGGATGTAGGGATTCACGATGCCAAAGCCCTCCTCGTCGTCGAGCGCGGTGCACGCGGCGTCGCCCTTCACGCTGTTGCCGAGGCCGTAGAGCTGGTGACACCCGCCCTCGACGTCGGCCCAGGTGAAGTCGACGCCGGAGATGTTGGCGAACAGCATGTCCGCGCCGACCTGATCGAGAGAGCCGGTCATGAGCAATGCGGGGACCTTGGTGGCATCGAGGCCGCTCGTGCCAAAGAACTCGTGTTGTCCGCCGGCCATGGGGATGATGGCTTTGGCGCGCTTCTCCGAGAGATCGGTGCCGAACACGGCATAGCCCGCGTCGTCGCACGAGCCCGGATCGCCCTTCGCACAAGCAGCTTTGATGGCGTCGACGTCGAAGGTCGAGCCGCCTTGGGCCCACGCCGTGTAGGTCCCGAAGCTGTGGCCGCTCACGCCGAGGTGCCCGAAGTCGGCCTTGCCGGCCAAAGGATCTTCGGCGGGCAGCTTCTCGATGAGGCCGAGCGCGGCGCGCATGTCGAGCGGGCGCTCGTAATAGAGGGCGAGGGGGCGCGGATCGGGGGTGTCGGTGAGGGTGTTGCCGACGTGCTCGGGCGCGACGGTGAGCCAACCGTGCATGGCGAAATGGCACATCAATCGATAGCTGTTGCCGGCGAAGCCCATGTGACCATGCGAGTGGACCAGCACCGGATATCCGGCCTTCCACGCGGCCGGGGCGAGGGCGCCGTCCTCCCAGGCATTGGGGTCGAGGAAGATGCCTTTGTAACGAGAGTGCTCGCCGTCGGTCGACGTGGAGGGATACCAGACGTGCACCGGAATGGTGCGCGCCGGCTGCCCCGCGGGTGGGTTGTAGGTGATCTCGAGCACCCGATGGCCACAGGTGAACGGGCCTGTATCGGTCACGCCGAAGGTGGACGGGTCCACCATTCCGGCGTCGACTTCGCTGCCGCCGTCGGGCGTGCCGCCGTCGGGCGCGGTGGTCTCGTTGCCGCCGCCGCAGCCGGCGAGGGCGAGGGTGAGGAGCGGCGCGGCGAGCAGGCGTCGTTGGCGGAGCATGCCTGATGGTGCGGGCGAGACCGCGGTCGCGTCAATGCGCCAACGACGGCTTCGCGGGGCCGATGGGCTCATGTTACGTTCGCCGCAATGAATCTCATGCGTCGGTCCGCGCTCGCGGGTGCCGCGGCGCTCGCGGCGGTGGCCGTCGCAGCGATCGTCACCGGCTGTCCCCCGGGCCTCGATGATCCGGAGCGCTTCACGGGTGCGTGCCCGGCCGACTACTCGGTCGAATCCATGTTGCGGGAGCGCTGCTCCGGCGCGTCGTGTCACGGCGGCACGGACAACCTCGGTGGAGGCCTCGACCTCGCGTCCGCCGGCGCCTTCGAGCGCATGTACGGGCACCCGTCGGGGGCCTGCGGCGAGATGCTCATTTCGCCGGAAGGCCCGGAGAAGAGCCTCCTCTTCCAAAAGATCGACGGCACCACCACCTGCGGCGCGAAGATGCCGCTCGGCGCCGATCCGCTGAGCACCACCGATCTCGCCTGCGTGCGCGCCTGGATCACCCAAGGCATCGACGGCGGCACGCTGCCGAACCTCGATGCCGGCCCCGACGGCGACACGGGCAGCAGCACCAGCTCGAGCAGCGCGAGCACGACGAGCAGCTCGGGCACCGGCGGCGCGGGCACGGGTGGATCGAATACGGGCGGCACGGGTGGATCGAATACGGGTGGAGCGAGCGCCGGCGGCGCGGGTGGGGCGCGATGAAGATGAGGATGTCGCTTGCTCTCGCCGCGATCGGTTTCGCTGCGGCGATCTCCGTCGCACCCTCTCTCGCACGCGCGGACGACAAACCTGGTTTGCCGTTCGCGAGCATCGCCGCCGACGGCGGCGTCGCGTTCCGCCAGCTCGGGTGGAAGGACGATATCTTCGGCACGCTGCGCGGCTATCACGTGGTCGCGCCGGTCTTCGGCGGTGAGCTCACGGCGTATCCCGCGGCCATCGCCACGAGCGGGCCGCTCGCGTGGCTCGGTGTCCACGTGCGCTTCGAGTCGATGGTGGGGATGCGATCGCAGCGCAGCGGGCACGACGACGTGCTGCCCACGCGAGGTGGCATGTCGGCGGTCTCGATCCGCATGCGGGCGCCGATCCGCTCCGGTGCCATTCGGCTCGAGGTCGGGATGGCGCGGCGCACGTTCTCGATTGGCAGCGCGGGTATCACCAACCCTGATGTCCCCTCGGTCGATTATCGCGGGCCGACGTTCGGGCTCGCGGGGGAGATCGCGTTGCCGGCGCACCTCTCGATTGCCCCGCGCGCCTCCGCATCGTTCTGGACGAGCATGGGCGACATTGCCTCGAATGCGTGGTTCTCGCGCGCGCAGGCGTGGGGGCTCGATTTCGGGGCGCGCTTCGCGTGGGCGGGACCATACGGCCTCGCGCCCTACCTCGATGTCGCTTGGTCCCGTGAGATTTTGGCCCTGCGTCCCGAGCCGGGCGACGCGCGGGTGGCCGGCGGCGCCGCGGACGATTGGTTCACCGCGCGTCTCGGCATCTCTTTCAACATGTCGGGTCATCCGTCCCGTTGATCCCCACGCCTGCGATCTGCGACAATCGCCCCGCGTTTCGGCGCGCTGCGCCCTGGAGAAGCATCATGTCCGAACTCCGCGCTCGTCGGGATCTCAGCCGTGCGCGCCCGCGTGGTCCTCTCGGCAGCCTGCTCTTGGGCGCGGCGCTCGTGCTGGGCGCGTGCACGGGGGTGATCGGTGATCGCGAGGTCGACACCGCGCCCGTCGCGATCGATCCCGCGCCCTCCACCATCCATCGCCTCACCCGCACGCAGTACACCAACGCGCTCCACGATCTGCTCGGCAAGGACATCGCCGTCCCCACCGCGCTGGAGCCCGATGTCGAGGTCGCCGGCTTCGCCACCGTAGGCGGCTCGATCGGCAGCGTGTCGCGCCGCGGCGTCGAGCAATACGAGACGGCCGCGCTCAAGGTCGCCGAACAAGCGATGATGCCCGGCCCCGCGCGCGAAGCGCTCGTGGGCTGTACGCCTTCGGGCCCCGCCGATGCGGCGTGCGCGAAGAGCTTCCTCGCCGACTTCGGACGCAGGGCGTGGCGGCGCGCGCTCGACGACGAGGAGATCAATCGGCTCTCCACGCTCGCCACCACGGCCGGCACGACGCTCGGTGATTTTCATCAGGGCCTGAGCTTCGCGGTCGCCGCGCTCCTTCAATCGCCGAGCTTCCTCTATCGCGTCGAGCTCGGGACACCCGATCCGAAGAAGCCAGGTGTCCGTCGCTACACGGGATACGAGATGGCCTCGCGGCTCTCGTTCTTCTTGTGGAACAGCATCCCCGACGCCGCGCTCCTCGACGCGGCCGAGAGCGGCGGGCTCGACGACGACGGCGGCTTGTCGATGGAGATCGATCGCCTCCTCGATTCACCGCGTCTCGGCGAGGCGATGGCGAACTTCTTCACCGAACGCTTCGGCCTCGCGCAGCTCGACGATCTCTCCAAGGACAGCGTCGTCTTCCCCGCCATGAGCGCCGAGCTCGGGCCTGCCGCCCGCGAAGAGACGCTCCGTCTCATTCATCAGATCCTCGTGGAGGAGGGCGGTGACTACCGCGAGCTCTTCACCACGCGCCGCACCTTCGTCGATCGCAAGCTGGCCTCGCTCTATGGAGTGCCGGCGCCTTCGCTCGACTCCTTCGGTGAGATCGAGCTCCCCGAAAAGGGCCTGCGCCGCGGGCTCCTCGGGCACGCCAGCCTGCTCACGCTCTATGCGCACCCGACGTCCAGCTCGGCCACGTTGCGCGGCAAGTTCGTGCGCAAAGCGCTCCTCTGCGCGACCATCCCGAATCCGCCGGCCAACGTGAACACCGCGCTTCCCGATCCGAAGGAGTCCGGCCCGACGCTGCGTGATCGGCTCACCGTGCACGAGACCCAACCCTTCTGTGCTTCGTGCCATCGCCCGATGGATTTCATCGGCCTCGGGCTGGAGAACTTCGATGGTCTCGGCCAGGTGCGGCAGACGGAGAACGACGCGCTCATCGATCCTTCCGGCGATCTCGATGGCACCCCGTTCAAGACGCCGGTGGAGCTCGGCGCGGCCCTCGCCGAGCACCCGGATCTCGGCCCCTGCTTGGTGCGGCACCTCCTGCGTTATGCGTCGGCCGCGCCCGAGACCCCGGGTGAGGATGCGGAGCTCGAGCGGCTCTCGTATCACTTCGCCGATCAGGGATATCGATTGCCTTACCTGCTCCGCGAGATCGCCTTGAGCCCCGCGTTCCGCACCGCGACGGAGAGCCCGTGATGGGAAAGCGAATCCACCGAAGGACGTTGTTGCGCGGGTTGCTCGGCGGCATGGCCGTGGGGCTCGCGCTGCCCACGCTCGACATCTTCCTCGACAACCACGGTGAAGCGCTGGCCTCGGGCGACTCTTTCCCCAAGCGCTTCGGCGTGTGGTTCTGGGGCAACGGCGTGGGGCCGAATCCGGACAACTGGGTCCCGACGGGCACCGGCGCCGATTGGAAGCTCTCGCCCATCATGGCGCCGCTCATCGACGTGAAGGACGAGATCACCGTCGTCAGCGGCCTCAAGGTCTACACGCCCAACAATCAGCCCCACGGCACCGGGCCCGCCGGCATCCTCACGGGCGGGCGCGCCGGCCCCAACGGCGAGACGATGGCGCGCACGATCGATCAGGTGATCGCCGATCAAATCGGCACCGACACCGTGAATCGCTCGCTCGAGGTCTCGGTCGATCGGGTGGACACGACCCCTTCGTACAGCGAGCCGGGCAAGCCCAACCCGCCCGAGTCGAACCCTGCGGTCCTCTTCGACGCGCTCTTCGGGCCGACGTTCCACCTGCCCGGCGACACGGTTACGGTCGATCCCAAGCTCGGTTTGCGAAGGAGCATCCTCGACGCCGTCGGCGAGGACGCCAAGGCCCTGAAGAACAAGCTCGGATCGAACGATCGGGCGCGCCTCGATCAGCACATGGACAACGTGCGATCGCTGGAGCAGAAGATTGCCAAGCTCGAAGCGGCCCCGCCCGTGCTCGACGCGTGCAAGAAGCCCATGGCGCCGCTGCCGGATTATCCCGACATCGACGGGCGCCCGCAGCTCAGCGCGGTGAGCCGGGTGATCAGCGACATCCTCGCCATGTCGCTCGCCTGTGATCAACAGCGGGTGTTCACCTTCCAGTTCAGCCACTCGGTGAACAACCTGCTCTTCAAGGATGCGCCCGCCGGGCATCACCAGCTCACCCACGACGAGCTCGGCGATCAGCCCACCGTGCAGAACATCCTCCAGCAGATCCTCTCCGAGGCGTCCTATTTCATTCAGGCCCTCAAGAACATCAAAGAGGGCAACGCCACGCTCCTCGACCACTGCGGCGTGCTCTTCATGACGGACTGCTCCAACGGCAAATCGCACGCGGTCGACGAATATCCGCTCTTCATCGCCGGCTCGGCCAACGGTGCTTTGAAGAAGGGGATTCACCACCGCGTCGCGCTCGGCGAGAACGCGAGCAAGCTCGGCCTGACGCTGCTCCACGCCTACGACGTGGCGGCGACCTCGTATGGATCGGACGAAGGGTTCGTGACGCAAGGCCTCCCGGCCATCGAGGCGACATGATGATGCGCACGCTGGGCACGGGCATCCTCGCGGCGGCAATGGCGCTCGCCGGCTGCAGCGCCGAGGAGACGTCGCCGGGGACCACGCAAGAGAAGAGCGTCACGCAGGCAGGCGTGCTCACGTTCGCCACCTTCGCGCGGATCCTCGACGACAAGACCCACATCGCCGAGGGGCTGAACATCGACGGTCGTGTCACGCCCGACGGCGACACGCCGAGCTGCGGGATGAAGGATTTCACCTCGCCCGACGGCGAGCCCGGCATCGACAACCAATTTGGTGGCCTCCTGCCGGTCATCGAGGGTTACGTCGGCTCGGAGAACATCGGCGCGCTCCTGGCGGCCGCGATCGCCAATGGCCAGCTCCTCATCCTGATCGCGATCGACGATCTCGACGATCCGATGAACGACGACGACGTCACCGTGCGCATCGCGGCGGGGAAGGGTGTTCCGCTCCTCGATGCGCAGGGCAAGTTCGTCACCTACCAGACGTTCGGGTTCAATCGCGAGCAAGCGCCCGTGAGCACGCTCCCCGGCAAGGTGAAGGACGGCGTGGTCCACATCGGGCCCGGCGACGCGGTCCTCCCCGTCCGCGTCCTCACCGCCGACTTCAACCTCAACCTGCACGGCGTCGTGGGCCGCATCGACCTCACGCCCGACACGAACGGCGGCGGCATGGCCATGAAAGGCACGCTCGCCGGCGGCATCGAGGTGGCCGACTTCAAAGGCATCATCGCCAGCCTCGACATCGGAGAAGACGTGATCTCGATGGCGACCGGGCTGATTGGCCTCCTCGCCGATCTGCACATGGACGACGACACCGGCAAATGCACGCAGGTCTCCGCCGGCCTCCGCATCGAGGCGACGCCGGCCTTCATCCTCGACAAGTGAAGGGCGCGGCTCGTACCGCGCTCAAAACAGCGGTGACGAAATGGGCGGGAAGGCCGCGGCCGCGCGCTCGGCGTCGTGCTCGGGGAAGCCGGACCAATCGACGATCTCCGGTCCGCGCAGCTCCTCGGCGTCGCGATAGAACCAGACGAGGCATTGGGCCTGTCCGTTCTTCCAGCGATGGAGCGCCGCGAGCCGCGCTTTGCCGTCGAGCCCGTGCAGGCACGGTGTCTCGAAGGTCCAGACGTAAAGCTCTTTCCAAGGAATGCGCCGGCGCATGAGCATCGCTCTCGAGACAGCATAATGCGCGGCCCTCGCCCGGCGAGCGCGTGTTTCCTCGGGAGATTACGGCTTCGTAAGGTTCGTAAGGATCGTGGGCAGACGGACGACGAAGGTCGCGGAGCGGGAGCCGTGGTCGAGCGTGACGTCGCCTCCGTGCGCGCGGGCGATCTCGCGAGCGATGGAGAGGCCGAGCCCCGCGCCGGGCTGCCCTTCCGACTGCTCGTGGGAGCCGCGAAAGAAGGGCTCGAAGAGGCGATCACGATCGGCCTCGGCCACGCCGGGGCCTTCGTCGGCGACCGCGATCGTCACCTCGTCGGCGGCCGTCTCCGCCGTCACGCGCACGCGTCCACCGCGCGGCGAGTGGCGAATCGCGTTCTCCACGAGGTTGCGAAACAGGCGCTCCAGATCGCGTGAATGGCCCCGAATCACCGCGGCCGTCGCGGCGACGTCGACGGTCACCTCGCCTTCGCGGGCAGCGCCCGAGACCGACTCGACGGCGGCGACGATGGCGTCGTGGAGGCGCACGTCTTCATCCGGATCGGGCGCGTCGGCGCCGGCGCGCGCGAGCGCCAAGAGATCTTCGACCATCAGCTTGAGCCGGCGCGCGGAGTCGAGCGCTTCGGTGATGGTCCTTTGATAGCCGGCCGCGTCGCGCTCGCGCCGCAGGGCCAGCGAGAGCTCGCCGTAGAGCGTGGTCAGAGGGGATCGCAGCTCGTGCGCCGCGTGGGCGATGAAGCGGCGCTGCGAGGTCACGAGCAGCGAGAGGCGCTCGATCATGTCGTCCACGTCGCGCGCGAGCTGCGCGATCTCGCGATCGCCCGTGCGCAGGAGCACGCGGGCCGAGAGATCGCCGGCGGCCACGCGGCGGGCCACGGCGGCGATGGCCTCGTGCTCGCGCGTCAAACGCCGCACGATCCAGGACGCGACCAGGATCGACCACCCCACCGCGATGACGAACACGATCATCACGGTCCGCTCGATGAAGGTGGCGTCGCTGTCGAGATCGGTGCGCGGCGCGGCCAGCAACAAGCGATGATCGGTGTGGCGTGGAATCGGCGCCAAGACGCCGCGCAGGTGCTCGGTGCCGAACCACAGATCGAAGCACACGCCGTCGGCGTGGGGCAGCGTCGCGAGCGCCGGCGGCCGGCCCTGGAACGTGGGTGTCTCGGCCAACACGCGCCCGTCGTCGGCGTAGATGACACCGTATTTGGTCAGCGGCCCGACGTCGTTGGCCGCGGGGCCGGGCCGATCGCTGATGGCCAATTGCCCGCCGCCGATGGCCGAGGCCTCGGAGGCCTCTTCACGCGCTTCGGCCCGCAGCGCTTCGTCGAGCTGCCGCTCCTGCGATCCGTTCACGGCCACCGTGATGGTCGCGAACGCGCCTCCCAGCGTGACGATCGTCACCGCCGAGACGGCGCCCACGAGGCGCCGGCGCAGGCTCATGGATCGCGCCTTCCGCGCAGGCGATAGCCCACGCCGCGCACCGTCTCGATCATCCACGCGTGGGCGCCGAGCTTGTCGCGGAGCCGGCTCACGTGGACCTCGACCAGGTTCGATCCCGTGTCGAAGCTCGTGTCCCAGACCCGCGCGAGCAGCTCCGATTTGGGCACCACTTGATCGACGCGCTGGGCGAGGTGCAGGAGGAGGGCATATTCGCGGTTCGTGAGATCGAGCGGCGCGCCGCCGAGGTGCGCGCGCCGCGCCATGCGATCGATCTCGAGATCGCCGTGCACGAGGCGCGTCGCCGTCGCCGCCCGGCGGAGGAGCGCGCGCACGCGGGCCAGGAGCTCTTCGATCTCGAACGGCTTCACCAGGTAATCGTCGGCGCCCGTCGTGAGCCCGAGCACGCGCTCGCGCAGCTCGCCGCGCGCGGTGAGCATGAGAATGGGTATCGCCATGCCCAAGCGGCGCAGCTCGCGGCACACCGAGAGGCCGTCCAGATCGGGCAGCATCCAATCGAGGACGACGAGGTCGTAGACCCCGCTCCGCGCCTGCTCCACGGCGCCTTCGCCGCTCGCGCAGAGGTCGGCCATGAAGCCCTCTTCCGTGAGGACCCGCGCGAGGAACCGCGCGACCTTGGTGTCGTCCTCGACGATGAGGATCTTCATCCGAGGAGCGAGCCTAGTGGTCCTCGAAGGGCCCAGCAACGCTCCGGAGCGCGGGGCTTCGGGGCCGATCCTTACGAAATCTTAACCTGCCCGTAAGCGCCGGCGCGCGCGCGGCGCCCTACGTTGCTCGGCCCGAGAGATTGGCATGCTCGCCCGGATCGTCCTCGCATCCATTCGTTTTCGCGCGCTCGTGATGGTCCTCTTCGGCCTGTTGCTCGCGGGCGGTGGGCTCGCGGCGCGGGCGCTCCCCATCGACGCGCTGCCCGACGTCTCGACCATTCAAGTCGTCGTCCTCACCACGGCCTCGGGCCTGACGCCGCTCGAAATCGAGCGCAACGTCACCACGCCCATCGAGAACGCCATCGCAGGTGTCCCGGGCAGCGTGGAGATCCGCGGCACCTCGCGCATCGGCCTCTCCGCGGTGGCGGTGGTCTTCAAGGACGGGACGGACGTGTGGTTCGCGCGGCAGCTCGTCACCGAGCGCCTCCGCGGCATCGAGGCGGAGCTCCCGGCGTCGGCGAGCCCACCGCAGCTTGCGCCGGTCTACACGGGGCTCGGGCAGATCTTCCATTTCGTGATCCGATCCGATCACCACACCCCGATGCAGCTCCGCACGCTGCTCGACTGGGAGATCGTCCCGAAGCTCCGCAGCGTGCCCGGCGTGAGCGAGATCAACACCATGGGCGGCGAGCTCAAGCAGTATCAAGTCGTCATCGACGGCGCGCGTCTCCTCGCCTTCAAGCTCTCGGTCAAGGACGTGGCCGACGCGCTCCGCTCCGCCAACATCAACGTCGGCGGCGGCTACGTGGAGCGCAACGACGAAGCCTTCATCGTGCGCGGCGAAGGCATGCTCCGCGGCGTGGACGACATCGGCAACGTCGTCCTGCGCACGAGCGATCACGGCACGCCCACGCTGGTGAAGCACGTGGCCGACGTGCGCATCGGATCCGCGCTCCGCTACGGCGTCATCACCCGCGAGGCCCAGGGCGAAGCCGTGACCGGCATCGTCATGATGCTCCTCGGATCCAACAGCCGCGAGGTCGTCGGCAACGTGCGCGCCCGCGTCGACGAGCTTCGCCCCCAGCTCCCGCCCGGCGTCGCCGTCGACGTCTTCTACGATCGCGGCGACTTCGTGGGCCGCACGATCAAGACGGTGCTCGTCAACTTGGCCGAGGGCGTGGTCATCGTCACGGTGGTGCTCACCCTCTTCCTCGGCACCATCCGCGGCGCGCTCGCCGTCGTCCTCGGCATTCCCGCGGCCATGAGCGTGGCGCTCTTCGGCATGCACCTCTTCGGCGTCACCGGAGACTTGATGTCGCTCGGCGCCATCGACTTCGGCTTCCTCGTCGACGGTCCCATCGTGATGCTCGAGGCCGTCATCGCGGCCGTCGCTGGAAAGAAGCTCGCCGGTGAAGCGCGCGCCGGTGCGTATGGCGAGATCATGAAAGGCGTGGCGCGCCCCGTCAGCTTCGCGGTCGCCATCATCATGTTGGTGTACGTCCCGCTCCTCACGCTCCAAGGCGCGGAGGGCAAGATGTTCCGGCCCATGGCCATCACCATGGCCTGTGCCCTCTTCGGCGCGCTCGTCTATTCGGTGCTCCTCTTCCCCGCCGTGCTCGTGGTCTTGGTCCCGCCGGCGAAGGGCCATGGCCCGCATTGGATCGAATGGATCGGCCATCGTTATGGCGCGCTCGTCCCGCGCGTCATCGCTCACCGTCGCGTCGCCGTCGTGGCCGCGACCTCGCTGTGCGCGGTGGTCACGTGGATCTTCGCCGGCTCCGGCGCCGAGTTCGTGCCGCGCATCTTCGAAGGCGACATCGTGGTGGCCATTCGTCGCGCGCCCAGCATCTCGCTCGAGGCTGCGCGCCGCCTCGATCTCGAGGTCGAAAAGGTCCTCCGCGAGTTCCCCGAAGTGCTGAGCACCGTCGCGCTCACCGGCCGCGCCGAGGTGGCCGTCGACGCCGTGGGCAACGACAACACCGATGTCATGGCGCGCCTCCGCCCGCCCAAGGAATGGCGCACCGCCCACGATTTCGACGATCTCTCGGTCGCCCTCAAGAACGCCGTCGAGACCCGCGTCCCAGGCACCTTCGTGTCCATCTCGCAGCCCATCGAGGACAAGACCAACGAGATCATCAGCGGCTCGCGCGCGGACGTGCAAATCCAGATCTTCGGCGAAGACATCGACGAGCTGTCGCGCATCGCCGACGCCATGGGCAAGCGCGTGGGCCGCGTCCCGGGCACGGGCGACGTGCGTGTCGAGCGCATCCTGGGACAGCCCATCATCAACGCCGTCGCCGATCGCGAGCGCATGGCGCGCTACGGTGTCCGCGTCGAAGATGCCTTCACCGCGCTCCAAGCCGCGCGCGAAGGCGTGAAGGTCGGCGACGTCTACGAGAAGCAACGGCGCTTCGAGCTGCGCGTGCTCCTGCCGCCGTCGCGGCCCACCGCCGCGGGCATCGGCGAGCTCGTCGTCCCCATGACGAACGGCCATGGCCTGCCGCTGCGCGAGATCGTGAGCGTCTCCGAAGGAGACGGCCCCATCGCCGTGCGCCACGTGAACCGCGAGCGTGCCATTCGCGTCGACGTCAACCTGCGCGGCCGCGATCTCGTGAGCTGGGTGGCGGAGGCCAAGGACGTGATCGCCAAGGAGATCCCTTTGCCCCGCGGACATCGCGTCGAATGGGGCGGCCAATTCGAGAACTTCGAGCGCGCCCAGAAGCGGCTCGCCATCGTGGTGCCGGTGGTGATCGCCATCATCTTCGGAATGCTCTTCGCCATGTTCCGGAGCACCCGCCTCGCGCTCGCCGTCTTCGTCCTCGTGCCGCTCTCGCTCACCGGCGGCATGCTGGGCCTGCTCGCGCGCGGCCTCACCTTCAGCCTCCCGGCGGCGGTCGGGTTCATCGCGCTCGGCGGCATCGCCGTGCTCAACGGCGTCGTCATCGCCAGCGAAGTGCGACGCCGTCTCGACGAAGGCGAGCGCCTCGACGAGGCTGTTTCGCGCGGCTCGGCCGCGGTCGTCCGCGCGGTGCTGACCACGGCCGCCGTGGCCGCGCTCGGCTTCCTGCCCATGGCCATGGCCACGAGCGCCGGCGCCGAAGTGCAGCGCCCGCTCGCCACCGTCGTCATCGTGGGCATGTTCCTCGGGACGGCGCTGGCGCTCCTGGTTTTGCCGGGGATCTTGCGCATGGCGCTCGAAGAGCCTCAGTCGGAGACAGCGCTCGTCGGGCCGGCGCTCCCGGCCGAATGAGCGCCGTCCGCCCGCCCGTCAAACGCTGCTTCTGCGCTAGAGATCCCCGTCCGACAAGGAGACCGCCGTGCTCTCCGAGCTCACGATCATCCTGGCCCTCGTCGTCCTCAATGGCATCTTCGCGGCCGCCGAGATCGCGGTGATCTCGGTGCGCAGCTCGCGCCTCGACGCGTTGGTCTCGTCGGGCAGCGGCAGTGCCCGCGCGGTGAAGCGGCTGCGCGACAACCCCGAGCGCTTCTTGGCCACGGTCCAAATCGGCGTCACCGTCGTGGGCGCCGTCGCCAGCGTGTTCGGCGGCGCCACCATCGCCGCGCGCGTCCGCGAGGTCCTCGCGCACATCCCCGCGCTCGCGCCTCATGCCGAGTCGATCGCCTTGGGCGCGGTCGTCGTCCTCGTCTCGTATCTGTCGCTCGTGCTCGGCGAGCTCATCCCCAAGTCGCTCGCCCTCCGTTATGCCGAGCGCTACGCCCTCATCATCGCGCGGGCCCTGCTCGCGCTCTCGTGGCTCGCGCGGCCCGTCGTGTGGTTTCTCACGGCCAGCTCCAACATCGTCCTGCGCTTCTTCGGGGATCGAACCAACTTCACCGAAGCGCGCCTCTCCTCCGAAGAAATCCAGCAGGTGGTCGAAGACTCCACGGAGGCCGGCGCGGTCAACCCGAACGCCGGTCAAATCGCCTCCCGCGCCTTCGACTTCGCCGATCTGACCGTGGGCAAGGTGATGATTCCCCGCCACAAGGTGGTGGCTTTGCCGGTCACGGCCACGCTCGAGCGCGTGCGCCACATCGTCGCGGAGAAGGGATATACCCGCCTGCCCGTCTACGACACCACGCTCGACAACCTGCTGGGTTATCTCAACGTCAAAGACCTGGTCGCGCGCCCGCCGGACGCGCCCTTCAAAGGTCTCCGCGATCTCCTCCGTCCAGCCTATTTCGTGGTCGAGACCATGCCGGCGGTCGACCTCTTGGAGGACATGAAGCGCCGCCGCAAACAGTTCGCCATCGTGGTCGACGAATTGGGCTCCACGAGCGGCATCGTCACGTTGGAGGATTTGGTCGAAGAGATCGTGGGCGACATCTCGAGCGAGCACGACGCCCCTCTGCCCCCGGCCTTTCGCCAAGACGCCGACGGCAGCTTCGTGGTGCAGGGCGACGCCGCCGTGCACGAGGTCAATCGCCGTCTCGACATCGATTTGCCCATGGGCCCCAGCTTCTCGACCATCGCTGGGCTGGCCCTGAAGCTCGCCGGCCGCATCCCGGCCCGCGGCGAGCGCCTCCTCGCGCCCGACGGCACCGAGCTCGAAATCGCCGACGCCACCGATCGCCAAGTGCGCACCGTGCGCGTCCGCAGAGCACCCGCGCCCGCATCCGAAGATGGATGACTTCGCGGGTCAGCGCGTGGTCGGCAGTTGCCAGCGCTCGATGGTGGGATCGTGATCGTAATAGGGCGGGGGGATCTCCAGCGCATAGAGCCACCCATTGGGCGCGATGGCGATGCGCGCCGGATTGGCGGCCGACTGCCACACGGCGCCTTTGCCCTTCTCATCGTACTTCCAAATCTGCCCATCGCGCCGGGCCAGGTACACCGCCCCGTCGAAGAAATCGCGCACCATGCCCGTGATGGGGCTGTCCGACGTGGCCCACACCGTCGACGTGCCATCGTCCACCCGCAAGAGGCGCACCTCGCCACCTTCCAAAGCCACCAGCAGCGAGATGGCATCGAAGGGCGTGGCCGCATGGACCCTCGCCGCAAACGTGGTCACGAGCGTTTGCGTCTGGGTGGTGAGATCGAGCCGGTAGTAGTCACCGTTCTCATTCACGTTGCCGAGGTAGAGCACGCGATCGGTGCCATACGTCAGGCCCGAAGGCCCGCTGTCGATCACGCTCGAGCCGAACGGTCCCGCGCCCGCGGTGTTGGACTTCGATTGAATGACGAGCGGCAACATCCCCGTCGACGGCTCCAGCCGCGAGGCTCCTTGAGGCGTGGTGTCGAGCTGGCAGCCGCAGGTGGCGCAGCAGATGTAGCTCAAGGACACGTCGAGCCCCGGCGCGTCGAGCGTCATGGGGAATTCGTGCGACGTGGGGATGGAGAGCCGCTGGAGCACGCTCACCTCACCCATGTTGATGTTGGTCACGCCGGCATATTGATTCACGGCCCCATCGGGCCCGACGTGCCGCAGATAATCCGGTCCTCCGATGAGCGTCACGCCCCACGCGCCGCACATCGGATCGAACTCGAGATCGACGAGCCCTTTGCGGAACGAGGCATCGAGCAGTGTGCCAGTCTCTCCCAGCGTCCCGAGGGGCGCCGGCTCGCAGCCCACGGGGCGCGTGCACGCGCAGGCGACGCCGTGACAACCCTCCGTGTCGCACGCCACGCCCCCGCACGGGACGCGCGGATAACACTTGCCCTTGCCGTCACAGGCCGAGCCTGGGCCACATACTTTGTCTCCACATGCCTCGGGCGCGGACGTCGTCACACACGCGCCTTGCGGATCCACGCACGCGCCGGCGCGATCGTCGGACACGTCGCACACCGTGCCGGTCGCGCAGGGCACTGCGCTCGCGCGTCGACAGTCAGCGACGCATTGGCCATCCACACAGGCTTCACCGGGCGCCGTGCACGACGCCTTCGTACAGGCCATTCCGCCTCCGCTGCCACCGTGCGCACCCGTGCCCGAGCTCGACGACGACGAGCCGCCTTGGCCTCCTGTCCCTTGGGTCCCGCTTCCACCGCATCCGAAGAGCACCGCGCACGCTGCCAGCACCACCGATCGTCGCATGGCACCAGCATATCGGAACCACGGCGCCCCGAGCTCGCCTGTCGCCGTGGCTCGTCGGCGATCGGATGGACCCCCGCGCCTCCGCGCGCGTCGAAGGCCCCATCATGCACGCTCGCTCGTCCGTCGTCTCCGCGCTCGCCGTCCTCGCTTTCATGCTCGCGGCGTGCGCCGCGCCCACAGGCCCCGCGGCCGCGTCCTCCGCGCCCAGCGCTGCACCTCCTCCTCTTGCGAGCGCCTCGCCGTCTCCGCCCAACGATGCTCCCCCGCGCATCATCGCGCTCGCGCGCGTCTGCGCCGACGAGCACGGCGCTCGCGGCGTCGGAGGCAGCCCGCTCCAATTCGATCGCGCAACCGTATCGAAGTCGGAGGCGAGCAGCGGCTCCTCCGCGTGGGTCGTCCACCTCCCCGAAGAGCAGATCCGATCGCTCCCCACCGGCCTCGACATCGTCGTCACGACGACCGGCGCTTGCAGCATGGCGCCCATGGATTGAGCAGCCATTCACGACCTTTCTGCCCTCCGCGCGGCGCCGTCGCTTCTTCGGCGCCGTCGTGCTTGACAGGTCGTCCGTTATAACGGATGCTCGTCTTGCCCATGAGATTGAGCTGTTCCTCGAGCCGCTGACACGTTCGGTGTTCGGCGGTGTGGTTTCCCTCGGGCGAGGTGCCGAGTGACGAGCGGGCAAAAGCCGCTCGCCATTCGACTCGACATGATCCGGCGAGCGCTCGCCGGGTGATTCGGGAGCCCGAGTCTCCGCTCGATCTCGTGCGATTCGCCCCCAGCGGGTGAATCGATGGAGCTTTCACATGCATTCGAATCGAAGGGTGGCTTTCTTCGTCTCCACGCTCGCGCTCTCGTTCGCTCTCGCGGCTTGCGGAGACAGCGGCGGCGGCACCGGGGGCGGCGGTGCCGGCGGCACGGCGGGTACGGGCGGCGGGAGCGGCGGCTCGGCCACCACGTCGAGCTCCTCGACCACGTCGAGCTCCTCCTCGACCACCACGTCGAGCTCCTCCTCGGGCACGGGCACCGGCGGGAGCGGCGGCTGAGATGTGATGGACGTCCGTTGGGGGCGTCCTGTGTGGGCGCGATGCTTGGGTGACGAAGCGTCGCGCTCACCTTGCCAATCGATCCGCCCAAAGCATTCTCGTCTCCTGATGCGCTCACGCAATCTCGCTTGACTCGAATCGTTATTCATTCTCTTCTCACGAGGTCTGGATGGGGGACATCTCTCGGGGAGAGCCGATCTTTTATCAGGGCTTGCCTGATGCGCTGAGCACAGCCCTCATGCGCTGCGGGTTTGCCGACGTGTTCTAAACGCCTTCTTCATCACGATCGATTGGACGGTGGGCTCACCGCCCTTGCCGAATCGTCCGCGTGCCGTGGCCCCGTTGGAGGTTTCATGTCCGCCGCTTACGACTCGTATGCTCCGTTCGCTGGCAAGATCGTCGCTCTCCCGCAGGACACCGTGGAGCTCGGCGCCGAGACTTGGGGGCTCGCGCGCGTCGTCTCCGAGCTCCGGAGCACGCGTACCGCGCGCGGGCGCCGGGAGCTGCCGTCGCGGGAGGCGCTCGTGGGGATCGTGGAGGCGCTGCGGGCCGCGCTCTTTCCCGCGCATTTCGGACCGGCCGACCTCACCGACGCCGGCCTCGATTACTTCGTCGGTCACACGCTCGACGTGGCGCTCTCGTCCTTGCACGAGCAGGCGCGACGTGCGCTGCGCTTCGAGGGGGAGGCCGGTGACGCGGCGTCGCAGGCCACCGAGATCGTCCGCGCCTTCGCGGCGCGCCTCCCTGCGGTGCGTGCCTTGCTCGACACCGACGTTCGCGCCGCCTACGAGAGCGACCCTTCGGCGCACAGCCCCGACGAAGCCTTGTTTTGCTATCCGGGCGTCACCGCCATCACCCACCACCGCCTCGCGCACGAGCTCTACGGGCTCGGCGTCCCGCTCCTCGCGCGCATCGTCTCCGAGATCGCCCACGGCGCGACGGGGATCGACATCCACCCCGGCGCCCAGATCGGCGAGAGCTTCTTCATCGATCACGGCACCGGCGTGGTCATCGGCGAGACCTCCATCATCGGAGCTCGCGTGCGCCTCTTCCAGGGTGTGACCCTGGGCGCGAAGAGCTTCCCACTCGACGATCAGGCAAAACCCATCAAGGGTGCAATGAGACACCCTATTGTGGAAGACGATGTCGTCATTTATTCGGGGGCCACCGTGCTTGGTCGCATCACCCTCGGCCGCGGATCCACCATTGGAGGCAACGTGTGGATCACCCGTAGTGTCCCGGCCGGAAGCCGCATTACGCAAGCACAGGCGCATCACGAAAGCTTCGATGAAGGAGCGGGTATTTGAGTTGACAGCGGACCCGCGAAAGGGGAGCACGAGGAGACGATATGAGCACTGACGAAAGAGCGCATTTTCGGGCCGACAGCAACGAACCTCATTTGGCGCTTGGTGATCGAGCGGCACGTCAGCTCGCCAACACCACCAAGACTGCACCGCAGATGTCGGCCATCACGCCGCGCTGGCTGGTGCACCTTCTTCAGTGGGTCCCTGTCGAGGCGGGCACCTACCGGGTCAACCGCGTCAGGGACGCTTCACGTGTCCTCGTCGCCTGTGACAACCCGGAAGAGCAGGACCTGCCCGAGACGTTCGTCGATTACGAGGAGAAGCCCCGTGAGTACGCGCTCAGCGACGTGACCACGGTGCTCGACGTCAGCACGCGAGTCTCCGATCTGTATTCGAGCCCTCACGATCAGATTCGCGAGCAGCTCCGCCTCACCATCGAGACGGTGAAAGAGCGGCAGGAGAGCGAGCTCATCAACAACAAGGAGTATGGTCTCCTCAACAACGTTCACCCGGCGATGCGCGTGCAAACCCGCTCCGGCGCGCCCACGCCCGACGATCTCGACGAGCTCATCTCCCGCGTGTGGAAGGAGCCCGGCTTCTTCCTCGCACACCCGCGCGCCATCGCCGCCTTCGGTCGCGAATGTACCAAGCGCGGTGTCCCGCCGCCGACGGTGACGATGTTCGGCTCTCCGTTCCTCACCTGGCGTGGCATTCCCATCGTCCCCTCGGACAAGCTCCACATCCGCGACGGCAAGAACGGCCCCACGAGCGACTTCCTCCTCCTGCGCGTGGGCGAGAAGCGTCAGGGCGTGGTCGGCCTCTATCAGCCGCGCCTCCCCGGCGAGCAGAGCCCCGGGCTCAGCGTGCGTTTCATGGGGATCAACCGCAAGGCCATCGCCTCGTATCTGATCTCGCTCTACTGCTCCATGGCAGTCCTCACCGAAGACGCGCTCGGTGTGCTCGAGAACGTCGAGATCGGGAAGTACCATGACTACCGGTGACGGCGGCGGGCGCAGCGCTGCGCCCTTCGCGGCCGCGTGGGACGCCATGTCGACCGTGGTGCCGAATCTGCCCGATCCGGCGGCGCTCGCGCAGCTCGCGAACGAGTTCTTCGCGGCGCTGCCCGGGGAACCGGCGGGGCTCGGGCACGTCTCGAGCCCCGGTGAATCGCCCTCGTCCCCACGGCCCATCGCAGCGGCTCCAGCGGCGATTCCCTCGTTCGGTGCGGCGGGGATTCCCTCGTTCGCGACACCGCCGTCCGGCGCGCCTGCCACGGTATCTCCGGGGGTGATTCCCACCTTCGAGATTCCGTATGCCGGCGCGCCGCCTTCGGTGCCGTCCGCGGGGGCTTCGTTGTATGCGCCCTATGCGGGCCGCGCGGCGGCGGGCCCGCCCGCGAGCTTCGAGGGACAACCCTTCTCGTTCGTGGAGCCGAGCGTCACGCTCCCGGTCGAGGCCGATCTCCACGGGATCATCGCCTCGCTCTCGGGCTCGATCGCGAGCCCGTCGCCCGGGCCCGTGCCGAGCGGCGTTTCGGCGGGCGGGTCGCTCTACTTCCTCGAAGAGGCGGCACAACGCGCGCGCGCCGCGAGCACGCCGGCCGTCGTGTCGTCCGAGATTCGCCCCGAGATCGTGCCGCACCTCGGCACGTCACGGCGCCCATTCGACGCGCACGCCATTCGACGTGACTTCCCCATCCTCTCGGAGCGCGTGCACGGCAAACCGCTCGTGTGGCTCGACAACGCCGCCACCACGCAGAAGCCCCGGCAGGTGATCGAGCGGATCTCGTCCTTCTACGAGCACGAGAACTCCAACATCCACCGCGCGGCCCACGCCCTCGCGGGCCGCGCCACCGACGCCTACGAGGCCGCGCGCGAGAAGACACGTGCCTTCCTCAACGCCGGATCGACACGCGAGATCGTGTTCGTGCGCGGCGCCACCGAAGGCATCAACTTCGTCGCGCAGAGCTTCGGGCGGCGCTACGTCGAGCAAGGTGACGAGATCGTCATCACCTGGCTCGAGCACCACTCCAACATCGTGCCTTGGCAGATGCTCTGTGCCGAGAAGGGGGCGCGCCTGCGCGTCGTCCCCGTCGACGATCACGGCCAAGTCCTGCTCGACGCCTACGAGAAGCTGCTCGGCCCGCGCACGCGGCTCGTGGCGCTGACGCATGTCTCCAACGCGCTCGGCACCGTGCTCCCCGTGCGTGAAATGGTGGACATGGCCCATCGTCACGGCGCCCGCGTGCTCGTCGACGGCGCGCAGGCGGTCTCGCACATGCCTGTCGACGTCCAAGCGCTCGACTGCGACTTCTACGTCTTCTCGGGTCACAAGGTCTTCGCGCCCACGGGCATCGGCGTGGTGCGCGGCAAGGAGGATGTGCTCGACACGACACCTCCTTGGCAGGGCGGCGGCAACATGATTGCCGACGTCACCTTCGAGAAGACCGTTTATCAGCCGGCGCCCTCCCGCTTCGAGGCGGGCACCGGCAACATCGCGGACGCGGTCGGCCTCGGCGCCGCGCTCGATTATCTCGCCGCCGTCGGCATGGAGAACGTCGCGCGCCACGAGCACGATCTGCTCGAGTACGCGACCAACGCCCTTTGCGGCATCCCCGGCCTCCATCTCTGGGGCACCGCCCGCGAGAAGGCCGGTGTCCTCTCCTTCACGCTCGACGGCTTCCGCACCGGCGACATCGGCGCGGCGCTCGATCGCGAAGGCATCGCCGTGCGATCGGGCCATCACTGCGCCCAACCCGCGCTCCGCCGCTTCGGTCTGGAGAGCACGGTGCGCCCCTCGCTCGCCCTCTACAACACCACCGAAGACATCGATGCGCTGGTCGCCGCGCTCCGCCGCTTGCGCGGCGGTCCCGCGGATCGCCGCATTTAATCGCGATGGGGCCGCAAGCGGCCCCAAACCCCGCGCCGGACGAGCCGGCGCTGATCACGATGGGGCCCCAAACCCCGCAGCGCTGATCGATCGAGCCACCTCGGGCGCGCATTGCGCTCGAGGTGGCTTCAATGAATCCCCACCGCCTCCGCGCCCAACACCGGCACGCCAATCGCGGTGATCGAGCCCGGTTGTCGCTCTCGCCCTCCGAGCGGCGGGAGCGGCGGCGGCGGCGGCGGCAGCGCCGGCGGCTCCGGGAACGACTTCTCTCCCTTCTTGGACCCTTTGGCCAACACCACGGTCCGAAAGTAGACCCCGAGCGGCCGATATACCGTGCCGCTCGTGACGTAAGCCGGCCCAAAGGGCCCTCCCTGATACAGATCCCACGTGATCGTCTGGAACGAGGGATAAGCCTCCAGGCGCTTGTACCAACCCTCGTCCACCACCGTGCTCGACGACGCGGTGACCTCGAACCCCTGGGCCAGGTTCATGCCCAACACTTGTTGCAGGGTCTTCGTGAGCTTCTTCTTTTCGACCTGCACCGCCGGCGCCTGCTGGAGCAAGATCGTCGCGACGATCGTTCGGTCCACCGCGAGGAGCAGGGTTTGCGGGCCCCAGGCTTCGCTGGTGTCGAGCAGGTAGTTCGGCGAGACGAAATACGAAGTCCCCTCGCGGGGCACCACATTGGTCACGAAGTAATCGCCGTAGAGGGCTTCATCCGCCTCGGAGACCGGCTCATCATCGCTCCGGGCGGACGCGTCCGGGTCGCAGCCGCCCACGGCGGTGGTGAGGACAAGGGCTCCGAGGAAGATTCGCGCGCTCGTGCTCATGCAGGCCGCGAACTGCGTGGGGACGCGGCGGCGCGAGCGCAATCGGGCAATCGGTCAGCGCGCCTCCGCGTCCCTCCGATCGGCGGCCTCCACGCGGATTTGCTCCGTCGGCGAGAACGATCGATCGAGGAGCCGTTGGATGGCGGCGCTCCGGCGCCCCGGATCCGGCTCGGATTGCTCGAGGGCGGCGCGGGCCTCGCGAAATGCGGTGAGGCGCGCCTTCCAAGCGGCCCGCTCTGCGTCGAGCGCGGCGAGCCGATCGGCGGCCTCGTCTCCGACCGTCGCCACGCGATAAGCATGTACGTCCGCGTCGCTCGCGCCGGCGGCACGCATCGACGCCTCTTCGGCGGCCTCGCGCATCGGCTCGAGGGCCGCTGCGCGCGCCTCGCGCACGGTCTCGGGCAAACGCGCCTCCAGCTCGCTCAAACGACGTTCCCGATCCGCGGCAGACAACGAATCATCCTGATGCACGCGGTGCTGCGCCACGGCCACCGCCGCGGCCTGCTCCTCCTCGCCGAAGAGCTTGTCCGCGAAATCGCCGAAATGCGCGCGCCGAAGCTGCTTGAGCGCGTCGAGCCGCCCGCCGAGATCCTCGCCCGTGGCCGCCATCCCGCGTGAGCCTTCGCGATAGCCGAGATATCGATTCAAGAGATCGATGGCCGTCTTGGCCGCGCGCCCCTCACCGAGCTTCCGGTGAATCGCGGCCTCGATTCGTTTCCGAATGGCCGCCGCGCTCTCCTCTCCGGTGGTGCTCAGATAGTAATCGAAGAGTCGAAGCACCTCCGGCCCAATCACCAGATCTCCCGCTGCGTCCTCGCGCAACGCCCCATCTTCGATGGTGCCTTGGAGCGAGCCGGGCAAAGGCTCCTCCATGGGCGCCGCCGTGGTGACCACGTTGACCGCGCGCACCACTCGAGTCTCCGGCCGGTGCGACTTGGCCTTTGGCTCCGAGGCCACCGAGATGGCGGCCACCACCGGCCGGGGAGGCGCCGGCCTACCGTAGTGAAAAGCCCCCGCGAGCGCCGCCCCCAGGACGAGGGCGAGCGCTGCGTAGCTCCAGCCGTCAGAGGCCGGCGTTCTTGAGTCGGTTCGCATGGCTCCGGAACACCGTGACGGGGTTCGTGGAGAAGAGCGCCGTGAAGCCGAAGAGCTGATTCACCTCGTCGAGGTGATTCATCGTGTAGTCGTCGCGGATCACGGTGCCGAGGTGCGAGCTGCACGTGCCCACGAGACCATCGTTGTCGCTCTTGTAGACGAGCGAGGTGAGCGCGAACGGCGCGTCCGAGACATCGAGGACGTTGGTGATCGTCGAGTGCCCGGACCACGAGTAGAAGCGAATGCCATTGACCGACGCCGGCCCGTTGCCGCAAGCGCTCGTGGGCAGCCCGGCGGGGAACTTGGCGTTGTACGCGGCCGCGCCTGCCTGGCTGAGCGACTCCAATGCTCCCACCGCGTCCTGCGGAGAGGTGTGACCGGAGAGGAGCCCGAGCACGAGACCGAGGCTGTTGGCGAAGAGCCCGAGCACGCCCTCGGTAAAGCCTCCTTCGGAGATGTTGTTTCGCAGGAAGTCCGCCAAGTCCGCGCCTTTGTGCGGTGAGCCCACGCTGGTGACCGAGGCCACGAGATCGGGCCGCATGGCCGCCACGTAACGGACGTCGAGGCCGCCGTGGCTGTGGCCGATGAGGTTGAACTTCTTCGCGCCCGTGCGGGCCGCGAGATCCTCGATTTGATCGAGGAGGGCCTCACCGCGCGCCTCGGTGGAGTTGAATTGAGGGACGTGGGTCACATAGACCTTGGCGCCGCCGGACTCGAGGGCCGACTCGATGCCATAGAAGTAGTCCAAGACGCCGAAGAGCGAGTCGAAGCCCGCCATCCCATGACAGAGCACGATGGGATACTTGGTCTGCGTATAGGTGTCGGTGATGGCGCTGTCCTGCTTGCCAAGCACCTCGTCCTCCGCGCCTCCGGGCTCGCCCACGCACCCCATCATGGCCACGGTCGCGGCTGCGATGGCGATTCCCCGAAGCGCCTTCCCGCCCATTCGCTCGATCTCGTCGCGCATCTCGCACCTCCTGTTGAGTGCCACTCTGCAGCGGACGTGCCCAACAAGACGCGATGCGCCACCAATCCAGCGAGCGCACCAACGACCGACGATTGCCGTGAGGGTGGTTGAGAGAAGTGATGAAGCGCGACGATTGCCGTGCTGATGGATGGAGGTGGGGCGCTCGGGTGGTCCGTCGGCGATCCGGTGGATCATCAGCTCTGGATCTGTCTTGTTTCGGGGGAATTGGGGGTGCCTCTCGTAGTAAGTCGCACCATGGCGGTTCATTTTATTCCGGAACCGACGTGGACCGACATGTCGGACATGGCGATCGTGATCGGAGACCGAGGCGCGGATGCGTGCTCAATCACGCTACGTTTGGAGCAGCGCGCGAAAACCTCGGTCATCCAGCTCTCGTCGGAGCGAGAGACGCGATCGAGCGCCCCGTCGTCGCGGCGGGCGCCGTGTGGCCGGGAACGGGTGCCCGTGTGGGGAACGAGGCGCTACCATCGCTGTCCGAAGGACCCCGATGCGCATCGCCCTCCTCTATCCGCCGCCCTGGAAGATCCCGAGCCCCGGCGAGGCGCCCGACGCCCACGGTGATGGACCGCCGGCCGGCTATCGCGACGGCGATCTCGACGCCGACTTCTACCAGACTCCTTATGGCCTCTTCTCGCTCGGGGCCCAAGCCATGCGCGCGGGGCATCAGGTCAAGATTCTCAACCTCTCGTCCTATGCGTGGAAGCGTGCCGACGAGGTGATTGCCAAGCTCGACGCCGATCTGTTCGGCATGTCGTGTTGGACCGCGAACCGACGCGGCGTGGCCCTCGCGGCCAAGGCCATTCGCGCGCATCACCCCGGGGCGCACGTGGTCGTCGGCGGCCCACACGCGACGCCGCTCGCCAAAGAGATGCTCGCGCATTGCCCCGAGATCGACACCATCGCCATGGGCGAGAGCGAGCTCGCGTTCCTCGAGCTCATCGATCGGTTGATCGCCGGGCGGCCGACCGCGGGAATCGCCGGCACCGCGTGGCGCAAGGACGGGCGCGTGGTGGTGGGGCCGAGCCGCGCGGCCATCGAAGATCTCGATACCCTCGCTTCACCGCACGACTGCTTCGACACGCACATCGTCATGACGTCGCGCGGCTGCCCGTGGGCCTGCACCTTCTGCGGGGCCGAGACCACGTGGGGCCGCGGCTTCCGCGGCAACTCGGTGCCTTACGTGCTCGACGCGCTGGAGCGGGCCGTCGCGCGGGTGCCGGTGAAGATGATCCAAATCAAGGACGACACCTTCACCACCAACAAGAAGCGAGTGCTCGAGCTGTGCCGCGGGATCCGGGCGCGCAACATGAAGCTCTTCTGGAGCTGCGACACCCGGGTCGACGTGCTCTCTGACGAGCTGCTCCGCGAGATGCGCCTCGCCGGCTGCGAGCGATTGAGCCTGGGGGTGGAGTCGGGGGCGCCGAAGATCCTCGCGCAGATCGACAAGAAGATCACCGTCGACAAGATCGTGGAGTCGACGGAGCTCGCGAAGAAGTACGGCATCAAGGTCCGTTACTTCATGATGCTCGGCAACCGCGGAGAGACGGCCGAGACGTTCCGCCAGACGCTCGGCTTCCTCGAGCGCGCCAAGCCGCACGAGTACATCTTCTCGTGCCTCTCGATCTACCCGGGGACGCGTGATTTCGAGGACGCCGAGAAGGCCGGCTGGCTCGATCGAGAAGCGTATTTCACGGGCGACTTCCAAGAGCTCAAGACGCCGTTCGACGCTTCGGAAGAAGACACGGCGTTGATGAACGACTGGTTCCAGAAGAACAGCGGGCTGCGCACGATGTACCGCGAAGGGGTGCGCGAGCATCGGGCCATCCTGGAGCGGCTCGGTGATTATCACGGGGCGCACATGGATCTGGCTGGGTCGCTCTACCGCGAAGGGCTCTTCGACGAGGCGGAGCGGCACGTGCGGCGCGCGATGGAGCTCGGCTATCCGCTGCCGGGGCTCGGGCTCAACTACTTGGCCTGCATCGCCAAGGCGCGCGGCGACGTGATGGGGATGATGGATCGCTTCAGCGAGGCAGCGAAGGTGGATCCGCAGCACTTCGTGCTGATCAAAAACGTCAACGCGGCTCGAGCCTGGTTCGCGCAGGGCGGGCCGACGAAGGGCATCCCGCTCGTGCTGGAAGCGCGTCACGACTTCCAGCTCCTCGAGCGGACGGTGCAACCGACGCTGCCCGGGCCGCTGCCGGAGACGTTCGCGGAGTGGGCGCCGGTGAGCCCGATGCCGGCGACGGAGTATGTGAAGACGCCCGAGATCGAAGGTAGCCGCGCGACACTGGGGCCTCGTGGACGGCTCAAGGTGATTGCCACGTAGGCGTCACGTGCGCTGAGCGAAGTCGACACCCGATTGCAGGAAGCTCCCGATGGCGCCGCAGGTCGTGATCGTGAGAACAATGCGAGAGGGGGAAAACATGAGTCAGTCAGCGAACGTCGTGATCCCGCTTGCGGACGAGACGCGATCCGAGGTCCATGGCGGCGGCGAGCTCGGGGCCCGCGCGCTGTGGATGCTCGGGGTCAGCGTGATGCTCGGCGTGGTGGTCGTCGCCGGCCTCGCCACCGCTGCTTTGGCGGTGCGCGCGTCGGTGTAGCGCCCGGGATCGAGATCGGGTTGCGAGATTGGTTTGAGCTCCAACGAGTGTGACGGCGTGATGCCGATGATTCGTTGGAGCTCAAACGAATGAGCGGCATCGGTCATTCGTTTGAGCTCAAACGAATGAGCGCTGCCGCCCAGTTGCTTTCGCGACGTCAGCCGCCGACGAGGCCCTCGACGCCTTTGGCGTGCTCGGGGAGCGGGGGGAGCTCGGCGACGTCGTAGCCGGGGGCGACCCAGTAGATCTCGGGGGCCGGGCGATAGCCGCTGTAGTAGGTGCGCTGATCTTCGCGGCCGTTGAAGTAGTGCACCCTGACGATGCTGGTGACGTCGAAGCCGCGGATGCCCTTCTGGTGCAGCACGCGCTTGCCGGGGGCGAGGCCGGGCTTGACCTGCACGCGGCGCACGAAGTCCTCCGTCTGGCCGACGCCGTAGGCGTATTCGACCTTGGCGATCGGGTCGCCGCCCAGGATCTCGACGCGCACCATGTTGGGCTTCGGCGAGAAGGCGTGGATCATGACCGGGAAGGGGAGGGGGTTGCGGATCTTGAGATCGGCGAGCGGGTAGCTGACCGTCGCGTCGAGGCCCATCAGCATGTAGCTGGACGGGCGGGAGTGAGGCAGGCGCTCGACGATCTCGAGGGCGCCGAAGAGGGCCGCCGCGTAGAGCGTGCTCGACGCCTGGCAGGTGCCACCGCCGTAGCCGAGCTGCATCTCGTCGCCTTGGATCTCCGGTGCCAACGCGAAGCCGCGCTCGCGGCTGCGCGGGCCGACGACGTCGTTGAAGGAGAAGACGGCGCCCGGCGCGAGGATGGTGCCGTCCATGCGGCGCGCGGCGTTCTTGATGTTCACGGCGCGGTTCGCGCCGGTGCCGAAGAGGGAGAACGTCGTCTCGTAGGCGGCGACGACCTTCTCGATGTCGACGCTCGTGAGCTGCTCGCTGGTGACCTTGGCGCGCACGCGGCGCGTGATCAGGCTCAAGACCTCGTCCTCGTCGTGCGTGCCGCGGGTGAGCTCGGCCAGTGAGGCGTCGACGTCGAGCTCACGGCCGGGCTCGTCGGGGTAGCGCGCGTGCTGGGTGAGATCGATGCGCGCGTCGACGGGCGCTTGGTACACGGACGAGGCGTAGGTCGCGAGCAGCGCGCGTGCCTTGGCCTCATCCACTTTCCAGACGAGGGGGATGTCGATCTCGCCGCGCCGCGCGCGCGCCGCTTCGCGCAGGCGGCGAATGACCGTGCCGCTCTGACCGACGGCTTCGGCCTGCGCGAGCGTGGCCTCGACGTCGATGGTGACGCCGGCCTCGCCGAGCGTGGACTCGAAGAGCTGTTGCTCGTGGCGGAAGCGCACCGAGCGCTGGAGCGCGGCTTCGCGACGCGCCCAGAGCCACGCGACGACGCCGGGCGCGCCGTCGGGGGCGCGGCGATCACCGATGGAGAGGCCTTCCAGAACCGGAGCGCGCGGCCAGTAGCGATGATGCGCGACCCCGGCGCCGGCTCCAGCAAAGGAGAGGAGCCCGAGGAGAGAGAGGACCTTGAGAGAGCTCACGGACACTTTCATCGTATCGAAGGGACGACGCGCGCCGGAAGTTTCTCGTTCCGACCCGCGGGAGACCCTGCAATTCCGCGTGTTTGAGCGCGTCGAGATCGTGCCCGGCGATGGCCATCGAAGGTGCGCGCGCTCGGTCACGTCGCTGGCGCCGGCACACCGAGAGGGGCAGGTGGCCAAGGGGCGACTTGACACGGAATGCCGTCGTAGGCGATTTTGGTTGTCTTGTGCCCGGCGTGGCGGCTCGCGCCGCAGAGCGGTGGGCATCCGTTCGATTCCTGATGCGTCCTGGTTCGTGACCCGGCGCGCAACCCGCGTGATGGCGGTCATTCATCGCTGTTTGGGGGCTGTGTCGGGTCGGTGTTGCCCGCCATCGGGGCAGCACGAGGGAGTCTCTGATGACGAGGTTCAGTGCACAGATCGCAGTAGTGCTGGCGGTAGCTGGGATCAGCGCCGCCGGCTGTGAGCTGATCGTCGGCGGGCATCACGTGCCCGGCACCGGCGGCAGCGGGGGTGGCGGCGGCTCCGTATCGAGCTCGGGCTCGACCGGCGGTTCGGGGGGCTCTGGAGGCATGACGACCTCGAGCTCCAACACCGGCGGGATGAACACGGGTGGCATGAACACCGGTGGAATGAACACCGGCGGCATGAACACCGGTGGGATGAACACGGGTGGCATGAACACCGGTGGAATGAACACCGGCGGCATGAACACCGGCGGCATGAACACCGGTGGGATGGGCACGGGCGGAGGGACGCCGTGCACCGATCCGACGGAGTGTCCGGGCGTCGATGACGATTGCCAGGCGCGCACGTGCACCGCGGGTCAGTGCGGGATCTCGTACACGGATGTCGACAAGCCGACGCCCAACGGGCAGACGCCGAGCGACTGTCAGATCCTCGTTTGCGACGGCAACGGCATGGCCGTCAACAAGCTGGATACGACGGACTTCCTCGACGACAAGAACCCCTGCACGATCGACGTCTGCCTCGGGACGACGCCGTCGAACACGGCCTCGCCGATGGGCACGCCGTGCAGCGTCGGCGCCGGCACGATGTGCGACGGCAACGGGGCGTGCGTCGAGTGTCTCCAGAACTCGGACTGCGTCATCACGGGGTTCTGCTCGAAGGAGCACACCTGCCTCTCGCCGACGTGCGGCGACTCCGCGCAGAACGGCACCGAGACCGACGTCGACTGCGGCGGGAGCTGCTCGCCCTGCAAGACGGACGCGGCCTGCCTCGTGGCCGCCGACTGCGAGAGCAGCGTGTGCAGCGGCACGCCCCTCAAGTGCCAGGCGCCGAGCTGCAGCGACACAGTGAAGAACGGGACCGAGTCCGACCTGGACTGCGGTGGAAGCTGCACGAAGAAGTGCGATCCGGGCCAGGCCTGCACGGCCGACACGGACTGCATCGGCGGCAAGTGCTCGGGCTCGGTCTGCCTCGCGACCTGCACCGATCAGATCAAGAACGGCGGCGAGAGCGACGTCGACTGCGGCGGCGGGACCTGCCCGAAGTGCGTGGTCAACAAGGACTGCACGGCCGGCACCGACTGCGCGAGCGGCGTGTGCACGAGCAACAAGTGCCAGGCGCCGACCTGCTCCGACGGCGTGAAGAACGGGACCGAGACCGACGCGGACTGCGGCGGCTCGTGCCCGGTGAAGTGCACGCCGGGCCAGAAGTGTGCGAGCGCGACCGACTGCGCGACCGGCGTATGCAGCGGCAACCCGCTCACCTGCCAGGCGCCGAGCTGCGCCGATCTGACGAAGAACGGCACCGAGACCGACGTCGATTGCGGCGGTAGCTGCACCACGAAGTGCGGGCTGAACAAGGCCTGCGGGACGGGCGCCGACTGCACGAGCGGCGTGTGCACGGGCAACGTGTGCGTGGCCGCGAGCTGCGGCGACGGCGTGAAGAGCACGGGCGAAGGCTGCGACGATCACAACAAGACGAACGGCGACGGCTGCTCATCGCTGTGCTTCGTCGAGGCGGGCTTCACGTGCTCCGGCTCGCCGAGCGTGTGCGTGACGACCTGCGGCGACGGCGTGAAGGCGTCCACCGAAGGCTGCGACGATCACAACAAGACGAACGGCGACGGCTGCTCGGCGACCTGCACGGTCGAGACGGGCTTCTCGTGCACCGGCACGGTGCCGAGCGTGTGCACCTCGCTCTGCGGCGACGGCATTCGAGTCGGCACCGAGGGCTGCGACGATCACAACACGACGAACGGCGATGGCTGCTCGTCGACGTGCGCGGTCGAGGCGGGCTTCGCTTGCACCGGCTCGCCGAGCGTGTGCGCACCGGTCTGCGGCGACGGCCAGAAGAAGGGCGCCGAGGCCTGCGACGACGGCAACATGGTGAGCGGCGACGGGTGCTCCGCGAGCTGCACGGTCGAGACGGGCTACACCTGCACCGGCGTGGGCGCGGGGAGCTGCACCACGACCTGTGGCGACGGCGTGCGGGCCGCGTCCGAAGGCTGCGACGACGGCAACACGGCGAACGGTGACGGCTGCACGTCGACCTGCGCGGTGGAGCTCGGCTACACGTGCACCGGCGCGGGCGCGGGGAGCTGCACCACGACCTGCGGCGACGGTGTGAAGGCGGCGTCCGAGGGCTGCGACGATCACAACACGGCGGGCGGCGATGGCTGCTCCGCGACCTGCACGATCGAGACGGGCTACACCTGCACCGGCAACCAGCCGAGCGCGTGCGCGACGACCTGCGGTGACGGCATCCAGGCGGGCAGCGAGCAGTGCGACGATCACAACACGGCGAGCGGCGACGGCTGCTCCGCGAGCTGCACGGTGGAGAACGGCTTCAACTGCTCGGGCACCCAGCCGACGGTGTGCGCCGCCATCTGCGGCGATGGCATCAAGACGCCCACCGAGGCGTGCGACGACGGCAACCTCAACGTCGGTGACGGCTGCTCGGCGGTCTGCTCCGTGGAGCCGGGGTACACCTGCGTCGGTCAGGGGCCGGGGAGCTGCAGCGCCGGCTGCGGCGACGGCGTGAAGACGGGCACCGAGGCGTGCGACGACGGCAACCTCAACAGCGGCGACGGCTGCTCGGCGGCGTGCCTCATCGAGCCGGGCTACTCGTGCGCGGGCTCGCCGAGCGCGTGCACCACGATCTGCGGCGACGGCCTGGTGAAGGGCCTCGAGCAATGCGACGACGGCAGCATCGCCGGCGGCGACGGTTGCGCGGCCTGCGTCGTGGAGCCGGGCTGGTTCTGCGTCGGTGCGGTGTGCACGCCGGTGTGCGGTGACGGGCAGGTGCTCGGCACCGAGGCCTGCGACGACGGCAACGCGCTGAGCGGCGACGGCTGCTCGGCGACGTGCGGCGTGGAAGTCGGCTTCACCTGCTCGGGCTCGCCGAGCGTGTGCGCGGGCGTCTGCGGCGACGGGTTGAAGCGTGGCACCGAGGGCTGCGACGACGGAAACACGGGCAACAACGACGGCTGCTCCGCGGGCTGCACGGTCGAGCCGGGCTTCACCTGCACGGGTGAGGGCGCAACCTCTTGCCACACTGTCTGCGGCGACGGCGTGAAGACGAGCGCCGATGCGTGCGACGACGGCAACACGACGGCCGGCGACGGCTGCTCCGCGACCTGCACCGTCGAGGCGGGCTTCGCCTGCACGGGCCTCATGCCGAGCGTGTGCGGTCCGATCTGCGGCGACGGTCAGATCAAGGGCACCGAGCAGTGCGACGACGGCAACACGACGGCCGGCGACGGCTGCTCCGCGATCTGCCAGGTCGAGCCGGGCTGGGAGATCGAAGCCAACAGCACCATCGCGACGGCGAACAGCTTCGCGGCGGTCTCCTTGAGCGGCAAGGTCAACGGCCGGATCACGGTGGGCGACAAGGATTACTTCGCCGTCGTCGTCCCGGCCGGCACCGGCGCGACGATCACGGCGGCGACCATCAACAACTGGGCAGGAAATGTCTGCGGCGGCACGACCGCGTCGGACAGCGTGGTCACGATCTTCAACGCGGCGGGGGTGTCGCTCGCGACGAACGACGACATCAACTCCTCCACGAACTGGTGCTCGAGCATCAGCGCCACCTTCCCGGCGGGCACGTACTACGTCGAGGTCAAGCACCACACGTCGACGTCGACGCTCTCGTACACGCTCCAAGTGACGCAGACGAAGGTGGCCACCTGCGGCAACGGCGTCCTCGAGGCCAGCGAACAGTGCGACGACAGCAACACCGCGAACGGCGACGGCTGCTCCTCGAACTGCCAGATGGAGTCGACCCCGGAGGTCGAGAGCAACGCCACGTGCGCCACGGCGAACGGGCCCTTCACGATCCCGGCGGGGCCCTCGGGCCGGCTCTTCAGTGGCAGCCTGAACCCGCCCGGGACGACGAGCGGTGACCAGGACTGGTACGCCTTCACGCTCACCAGCACCTCCGACGTGAAGATCCAGACCTTCGACTCGAGCGGCCCGGGGAGCTGCGCGCCGAGCACGATCGACACGCAGATCGCGCTCCACGCGAGCTGCCCGACCACGACCGCGCTGGCGACCAACGACACGGGCGGCATCAGCCCCTGCTCGCTGATCGACTCGACGGCGACCGCGGCGGCGCGGCACCTCCCGGCGGGCACGTACTACGTCCTCGTCAACGGCTTCGGCACCACCGCGTTCAACTACACGCTGCAGATCAAGCTCAACGCGTCCTGCGGCAACGGCGTGGTCGAGGGCTCGGAGACCTGCGACGACGGCAACACGGCGAACGGCGACGGCTGCGACAGCAACTGCCTCTTCGAGGCCATCCAGGAGCCCGCGACGGACACGAGCTCGTCGTGCGCCACGGGCTACGGCCCCTACACGCTGTCGGCGGTCGGCGCCAAGGTGCTCGTCGGCGGCAACATCAGCGTGGCCGCGGACAGCGACTGGTTCAACTTCACCCTCCCGGCCTACGCGGACCTGAAGCTCGAGACCTTCGACGCGTTCGGTCCGTCCACCTGCGCCACCATCAATCCGACCTTCGATCTGATCGCGCCGGACTGCACGACCGTGATCAAGACGCAGAACGGCGGTGGTACCGGCTCCTGCGACAAGCTCGATCCGGCGACCGACGCCACGGCGCGGCACCTCGCGCCGGGCACGTACTCGGTCAAGGTCAAGGCCGTGAGCGCGACGGCGACGTTCGGCTACCGCCTCCAGGCCACGCTCGTCTCGTTCTGCGGTAACAATGTGGTCGAGGGCTCGGAGATCTGCGACGGCACGCCCGGCTGCGCGGCCGACTGCACCCTCATCCCGGCGTGCGGCAATAGCGCGCGCGAGGCCGGCGAGCAGTGCGACGATGGCAACCTCACCAATGGCGACGGCTGCAGCGCGACCTGCCAGTGGGAGCTCACCGCCGAGGCCGAGCCCAACGGCACCATCGCCGAGGCCGACGTGGCGCTCCCGGTCATCACGGGCGATCGCCGCATCACCGGCGCCATCTCGCCTGCCGCTGATCTCGACATCTACAAGCTGAGCGTGGCCACGCAGCAGGTGGTCCGCTTCGAGGTCTTCGACACGACGGGCATCGACTGCGCGTCGTCGATCATCACCTCGGTGATGAACCTGAAGTTGTTCAACGCGGGGGGAACGCTGGTCACGCAGGACACCCCGTCGAACGACACCGCTTCGAGCATCGCCAGCGGTATCGGCGCCAACTGCCCGGCGCTCGTGTACGATCTCGCGCCGGGCACCTACTACATCCAGGCGGCGGGCGCCGGCGCGGTCGCGGCCTATCAGCTCCAGATCAAGTTCGAGAGCAGCCTCGGCAACGAGGTCGAGCCGAACACTACGAGCGCGACGGCGACGGCGATGCCGGGCAACGACATGTACGTGTTCGGGGATCACCAGACGAGCGCCGACGTCGACTACTTCGCCATCACCATCCCGCCGGGGCCCGCGCGTTCGATCCGCGCCGAGATCGTCGAGGGCGACAGCTCGAAGTCGTGCGACGCGAAGGCGATCGACAGCCTCCTCACGCTCTACAACGCGTCGGGCACCAGCCTGGTCAGCGATGACGACGACGGGCGCGGCTACTGCTCCGCCATCGACGGCACTGGCGCTTCGCCGCGCGACAGCGGCGCGCGCAACCTGGCGCCGGGCACGTATTACCTCGAGGTGAAGAAGTCCTCGTCGGCCACCGCGCCGGCGGACCTCTTCAACTACAAGCTCGTCGTCACCATCCGTCAGTGACGCGATCGCGGCGGGCGGCTCTCCCCGGGCCGTCCGCCGCCCCCTCCATCCTGCAAACGTTCGCAGCTCACCGCGGACGACCTCTCAGCAACAGCAACAGCGAGCACGTTTCCCGATGCACCTGCTTCGGGTGGGAGCGCCGACCTGCATGCGCGGCAATGCGCAGCTGCGGGGCGTGGTCAGCCGTCTTCGAGGTGCGTGTTCCCAATCCCCATCTCGATCATCTTCTCCCCCAGCGCGCGCGGCAGCGCCGCGAGGCTCTCCTGCCCCTTCCACCACCAGTCGGTGTAGCGGAGCAGTTGCCGTCGCATGGAGTACTTGTCCATGTCGTTCGGGCTCTGGAGGAGCGCGTCGAGGTGCTGGTGGGCGCGCGCGTCGGCTTCGATACGTGCCCAGTGGCGCTCGGGAAGGCGCTGCGCCAGCACGTAGAGCTCGACCAGCGCGGAGTGCGCCCACGTGGTCTCGCGGCCGCGCTTGCTGCGTAGGTTGTCGTCCGCGAGCGTGTAGGCTGTCGTCCAAAGGCCCTCGAACCGCCGCTCGGCCTCCTCGCGATCGCGCGGGCTCGCCTGCCGATCGATGGGGTAGAGGGCCTCCGACAGCGCGAGGTACTGCACCACCGGCCACGCTTCGCCCGTGCCGCGACGGAAGAGCTCGAGATAGTGACGGCGCGCATCCTCGAGGTGACGGCGCGCCTCGGTCTGCGCTTCGGTCTCCGACGTGCCTGCGACGGAGGCCGATCGCGACGCCGCGAGAGGCGCCTCTTGGAACGCCACGACCTCGCCGGCGGCGGGGAGCGCGCGCGCCGCGGCGAGCGCGTTCGGCGGGAGCGAGGTCGCGTCGGGCGCCTCCATCTCATGGTCGGCTCTGCCCACTCGCTGCAGGATCGGCCACAGCGGGCCTTCGCAATACACGTGCGCCACGCGCTTGCTCGCGTTGGCGAGCACGCCGTGGAGACGCGCGCGCTCCAGCGCATCCACCGGCTCGTCGTCGGCGGGCTGCGTGCTCCGAAGCCAGCCCATCGCTTCGCGGAGCTGCGTGATCGCACCCTTGTTCGGGCGCTCTTGGCTGCGCTCCGCATAGTCGCACCGCGAGATGGCCGCGTTCAGCGCCATGAGCGCGCGCTGGCTCCGCGCGCGCTTCACCTGCGCATCGAGATCGACGGGCAGCGCCGCGTACGCCACCACGCTTGCCCAGTCGTGCGTGTCGGGGCAGGCGACGTGCAGCGTCTGCCGCAGATCGTGGACCAGCGTGCGCGGATCTTCACCGCGGAGGAGCCGCGTGTAGACCGTCTCCGTCATGATCACCGAGCCCCGCACCGACAGCGGGAACTGCGAGGCCAGGACCAGCGGCACGCCCGCCTCGTGGAGCTGATGCGCGATGCTCGCGCCCGGCGCGATCACGTCGCCCACGTTGGCGCTGTCGCAGCTCGCCACCGTCACCACGGCGGGCGCCGCCAGATCGCCGCCCGCAGGCCCGCTCGGATGACACCGGAGCGCGGCCGCGAGGCGCGTCCCCGAGACGACATCCATGCGGTTCGGATCTCCATCGGCGTGGAACGCGAGGCCATAACCGTGGATGCCGTCGACGATGGCTTCATCCGGCACGCCGTGCGCGAGCACGTGCACGTGCGTGTACGGCTCGCCGCGCCCCGCGGCCTCCGCGCACGCCTCGCGCACCGCAGCGATCGTCGCGCGCGGCAACACCGTGACGTGCTTGCCGAGCTCCTCGCTCGTGCCTTTGTAGAGCCAGTGCTTGAGCGCCCACCGCAGCGCCAACAGATGCGCGCGCAGCGGCACCGCGGCCACCCCCGGCGGCGCCGCGGCGACCACGAGGATGCGCGGGCGATCGGGCCAGCGAATGGTCGTCGCCGACACGCGCCGCACCTCGCGGGTGAGCGCGATCGGCGCCGCCGTCTGCAGCGACAGCCACTGCCCATGACCGGGGAAGCCGGCGGGTGATTTGATGAGCTCGAATGGCAGCAGCGACAGCTCCGCCGCCGAGAGCACGAGCCGCAGATGGATCACGTCCCGCCGCCCGCGCGGGACACTCGAGATCTCGGCGGTGAGCGAGCGAATCGTGGAGATGATTCGGCTCACCTCGTTCGAGGCTTCCTCCAGCGCCGCGGCCTCGTGCGCGCGCCCGCCCTGATAGCGCAGGTCACGCATGCGCCGCATCATCTGCACGTGCTCGAAGCCGACGTGCACTGTCTCGGCGTCGTAGTTGCCCGAGAGCGCGAGGTACGGTGTGAGCGGCGAGAGGAGCTGATTGTTCGACGGCCCGTGTCGCAAGAGCTCGAGGGTGACGGTGCGCGCTTGCATCACGAAGCCTCCTTCGCCGCCCGCACCGGCGAGGTGAAGAGGGTGTCGGCGACGCTCTCCCACGGTGGGCTCGGGGCCGCGCGGGCCGCGTCCTCCGCCGAGAGCGCGTGCCTGAGCTCGCCGTGCACGTTGCCGCCGTCGACCCAGATCGAGACCACCGTGCGTCGCTGCAGCACGAGGCCCGTCATGGCATCGAGATCGGAGAGGCGCCCGCTCGACAGCGCTTCGTAGACCGGCGCAAACGCAGATGTCGAGTCGAGCTGCTCGGCGCGGAGCTCGACGAGTCGAATCCACGTGCCGCTGTTGAAATACACGCCACCTCCGCGTTTGCGCGGCAAACGACGCTCCAAATGCGTGTGCCCCGTGATGATGAAATGCACGTCGGGCCCGACCGACGCGTCGTGGGCGCGGAACGTCTGATCGGGTGTATCGACCCGGAAGGTGCGATCGCCGGCCAAATACTTCTTCAGCGCCTCTCGCAGATTGTCCCGCGTGTCGTTCCCTCGGACCTTGTCCCAGACGAGCCCGCCCACGCCCAGCATCTCGCCCTGATCGAGATCCACCACGTCGAGCGGGCGATGGCCATTGGCGATGTCGTCCTCTGCTTGATGGAGCCACGCCTCCGCCTCGGCGATCGCGCTCCCTCCCTTGCGCGCGTCGTTCTGCACGAGCAGCTCGAGCGCGCGATATCCATCGGTCGGCGGCGCCGGCGGCGCAGACGCACCATCGCCGAGGAAGCTACGGGCCTTGTCGTACGCGAGCCGCAGCGTGATCTTGGCGAAATCGAGGAGCGGCGCGTGCAGCCGCTTCGGCAACGCGAGCAGCACGCCGGGCACCGGCACCGTCTCGGGCTTGAGCAAATCGACGAACGGATACTGCCGCTTGATCTCGTTCATCACGTCGACGACGAGGCGCGTCCCCGCGTTGGCTTTCAGCTCTTTCGCCGGCGAGCCTTCGTTCTGCGCCTTGATGAGCTCGCGGAGCGCGACGTGATCGACCATGTTCCACGGGTCGGCGTCGTTGCCGTGCACGCAGAGCACCCGCCGCCCGCCCACCGTGCACGCGTATCCCGTCCCATCCATGGCGATGCGGATGCGCCCGCGCGCCGCGTCGCTCGTGCCGCAGATCCGGGCGAGCAACCGATCTTGAACGTCGGGCAGCGCCAGCTCCACATCGTGGTTGCCGAGCACCAGGACGAGCACGCGATCATCGGTGTGCGCGAAGCGAAAGAGCGCGTCGAACACCGGCGAAAAGGCTGGATCGCTCATGATCGCCACGAGCTTGTCCGGCGCGCCCTCCGGGTCGAAGTGCTTCGCGTCCTCGGCGGCGAGGAAGTCGACGATGTCGCCGTTGAGCACCAGACCGACGCGCTGCCCCGGCGCCGTGCGGGCCAGGTGATCGATCACGGCCGCGAGCGCCGCGCCTTGGTTCATGATCTGCGCCCCCGGGATGCCGCCGAGGTGCAAGTCGGAGACGACGTGGAGCTGTTCGAGCTTGTCCATGCGCTGTTTCGCGGCGGGACCGCGACCTCCGTGGCCCCCGCGCCGCGAGGAGCATCGCCTCAGCGGGGGGGCCCGCGCAAGCGTCAACACCGCGTTTCCTCGGGTGATGGTGGCAGCGCCGACAGCCTCTTTCGCGCGTGCGGACGGCGGAACTTCGCGGCGACTGGAGGTCACGTCGGCGCGTGGTCGTCCCTCAATCCCACGGCTCGGTCACGCGCTCGCGCTGTCGCAGGAGCCGCTCGATCGTCCGCAGCAAACGAGGCATCTCGAAGGGCTTGGCCATGAACACCGCGTGCCTGAGCTCCTCGGGCGGGAGCGGATCGACCGCCGCGCTCATCATGATGACGGGCAGCGCGTGCCGCGTCGGGTGCGCGTGGATGGCGCGGAGCACCCCGCGCCCGTCGAGCCGCGGCATCATCACGTCGAGGAGCACCAGATCGGCCTCCGATCCGCCGTCGATCGCGGCCAGCGCTTCTTCCCCGTTGGCGGCCGTGTCGACCGCGTAGCCCTCGTCTTCGAGGAGCGCACGCAGCGCTTCGACCACCGCGTACTCGTCATCGACAACGAGGATCGTCTTCATCGAAGCGTGGCCTCCCGCCTCACGTCACCGGCTGTTCGCGTGGCAGCTCGACCGTGAACGTCGCGCCCGCGTCGCGCTCGCTCTCGACCGTGATCGTCCCTCCCGACGCGTCCACGATCTGCCGGACGATCCAGAGACCGAGCCCAACCCCGTTGAGGGAAGCGGCGTAGGTCGCGCGGGTGAATTGATCGAAGATCCGCTCCATCACCTCCGGCCCGATGCCGACGCCTCGATCGCGAACCACGATTTGCGCGCGGGCCCCGTCCGCCCGCACGGTGATGGAGATCGGCGCGCCGGCCCCGTACTTGATGGCATTGGAGATCAGGTTGTTGAGCACCTGCTCCAGATGGAGGCGATCCCATCGTCCCACCACGGGCGTATCCGCATGAACGGTGCATTGACACCGCGCCCACGCGATCTCCGTGGAGAAGCGCTGCACCACGTCGCGTGTCAGCTCCGCGAGATCGAGCTCTTCGGGGCAGAGGCGGAGGCGCCCCTCCGACAGCTTCGTGAGATCGAGCAAGCGAATCACCAGCTCGTTGAGGTGGCGGACCTGCTTATCCATGGCCTGGAGGCGCGTGACCAAACGCTCTCCTACGTTCCGTTCCGGATGTGCCATCAGGCTTTGCATCTGGAGGAACAGCGCGGCCAGCGGCGTCCGGAGCTCGTGGGCGGCGGCCGAGAGAAAGTCTTCACGTTCCGCGCGTGTGGCCGTGAGCGCCAGCTCCAGGGCGTCGCGCTCCGCTTCGGCCGCGAGGCGCGCCGCGCGCTCGGCCGATAACCGCTCGGTCAATCGACTCCGCTGGTACGACGCCGGCGCGTGCTCCTCGCGTTGCACGCGCCGATGACGCCATGCCGTGGCCGTTTCGAGGTGACGGATCATGCGAGACGACATCCCGGGCATTCTCCTCGCCTTGGGGTGTCTCTCGATCGTGCAGTCTGGTCAAGTTCGTGGTCACGTCACAATCGTGCCAGATATGTCGCCAGCGGCCTGGATTCAGAGGACGCCGCGCCGACAAGGGAACTCCGTACGTGCATATACGGATGCACCTGAGTGAGCCCTACGGGCGATGTCCCTAACCAATCTGGGTTTTTCCGGGTTGCGTCGGGACGGTACTCGCCAGGAGGTTTTCCGTCCGATCGACCAGGGCATCCCGGACGAGCCCGAGCGGCCGACGGCGCCGCCGAAGTGACGAAAATCCCTGGAAATGTCGATTGAATCGCGCACCGGGCGGGGCTCAGGCCCCCGCCCGAGAATCAATACATCACGTACATCGTGTGGGTGACGCGCTCTTCGAGGCTTTGATCCGGCTCGGGGAAGCGCCTGCCCACGTCGAGCAGCTTCACCAGCACCGCGCGCATGGCGTCGGTCGCCGGCCCCGGTTCCCAGAACCGGGTGATGGCGTCCGCCATGCGCCGCGGATCGGGTGAGCGCGTGTCGAGCTCGGGAGGGATGGAGAACACCGCGCGACCGGAGCTCGGCCCGCGCACGTCGACCCACGTCGTCGGCAGGTTCTCGAACGCTGTGCCCACGTGCACCTCGTCCTTCCCCAATCGATCCACGAGCGGCAGGAAGTCGATCGCGAACGCGTCGCCGATCGCGCTCGTGAAGGCCGCCTCGTACTCGCCGTCCTTGGCGGAGAAATCATCGTGCTCCTCGATATGGCCCTTCGGCTCGGGCCAAGGCGGTTGAGCCTGCTTGTGGAGGAGGTAATCGCCGAGCACGAGACAATCCATCTCCGTGCGCATGAAGCAGCGATAGGCGTCGTCCGGCGTGTTGACGATGGGCTCGCCGCGCACGTTGAACGAGGTGTTGACGATCACCGGGCAGCCGGTGAGCCGATCGAAGGCCTGGATGAGATCGTAGTATTGCGGGTGATCCGCGCGCGCCACCGTCTGCACGCGCGCCGAATAATCGACGTGCGTAATCGCCGGCACGTCGCTCCGCGGCTGCCGCACGATGGCCGTGAGATCGGTGCCTTGCTTGGCGAAGGGCAGCCTCCGGCTCTCCTTCACCGGCGCCACCAAGAGCATGTACGGGCTCTCGCGATCGAGCTCGAAATACTCGCTCACCCGCTCGGCCAGGATGCTCGGCGCGAAGGGCCGGAACGACTCGCGATACTTGATCTTGAGGTTCAGGTTCTGCTGCATCTCCTGGTTGCGCGCGTCCCCGAGGATGGCGCGGGCCCCGAGCGATCGCGGGCCGAACTCGAGGCGCCCGGCGAGGTGGCCGACCACCTTGCCCGCGGCGAGGAGCTTCCCGATCTCCGCGCCCCTCGTCGCCCCATCGAGCTTCGTGAATGGATATCCATGCGTCTCGAGGAAGGCTTCGATCTCTTCGTTCGAGTAGCTCGGCCCGAGGTAGCTCCCGCCCTGTCGCGCCCGACCGCTCTCGAGCAGCGTCCGCGGCTGTTCGAAATAGGTGTGGTAAGCGTCGAGCGCCGCCCCCAACGCGCAGCCCGCGTCGCCGGCGGCGGGCTGGATCCAGATGTCCTCGAACGGGCCTTCGCGGAGCAGCCGGCCATTGGCCACGCAGTTGAGCGCCACGCCGCCCGCCATCACCAGCTTCTTCTCGCCGGTGATCTTCTTCGCGTAGCGCGCCGTGCGGATCATCGCCTCTTCGGTGACCACCTGAATGCTCTTGGCGATATCCATCTCACGCTGCGTGAGCCAATCATCCGGCCCGCGCGCCGGCCCGCCGAAGAGCGCGGCGAACTTCTCGTTCGTCATCGTCGGCCGGGAGAGGAACGCGAAATACTCCATGTTCAGCTCGACCGAGCCGTCGTCCTTGAGGTGAACGAGCTTGTCGAGGATCACGTCGACGTACTTCGGCTCTCCATAGGGCGCGAGGCCCATCATCTTGTATTCACCCGAGTTGACCTTGAACCCGGTGAACTGGGTGAACGCCGAATAGAGCAGCCCGACGCTGTTCGGGAACTGCATCTCCTTCAAGAGCCGGAGATTCCGCCCCTCGGCCACGCCGATCGAGCCCGTGGCCCACTCGCCGACTCCATCGATGGTGACGACGGCCGCGCGCTGGAACGGCGATGGAAAGAACGCGCTCGCCGCGTGCGAGCGATGGTGGGACTCGTGGAGGACGAGCCCCTCGTAAACGAGGTTCTTCCGAATGAGCTGAGGAATGTGCAGCTTGTACCGGAGCCACGTGGGGAGGATGCGTGACCACGACTCGCGCCCTTCCGGGCCGACCGCAGCAATCGAGTGCATGAGTCGCTCGAAGGTGAGGGGCGCATTGTCGTAATAGACGACCGCGGCCAAATCGTTTTGGCTGATCCCCGCCTCCTCCAAGCAGAAATTGGCGGCGTGGCGAGGGAAGCGCCGATCGTTCTTCACCCGCGAAAACCGCTCCTCCTCGGCCGCGGCCACGATCTCGCCGTCCCGGACCAAGGCCGCTGCGGAGTCGTGGTAGAAGCACGAGACCCCGAGCACGTAGAGCGGTTTACCGCTCTTCACGAAGCCCCCATTGAGGCTCGCGCCGTTCACGCTGGGGCCATTCGTGCTCGCGCCGTTCGCGCTCGCTCCATGCTTGGCCGCGCCGTTTGCAGCCCCGTTGGCATCCTTGGTGGGCGGCTTCATGGTCTCGGCTCGCCGCTCGGGGATGAGGTTTCGGCTGCGGATGCCGGCGGCGATCACCTCGGCCACGCGGGCGTGCCCGAACGGCGAGAAGTGCGCGTCGAATGCGAGCGCGATGCGTTTCTTGTCGGCCCACGGCAAGCGATGAAGCGGGCGCGTCAGGTCCAGCACGTGCACGCCGCGGCTCGGTGCTTCGAGGCGCTCGAAGAGCGGCTGATACAGCGGATCGAGGCCGTCATGATAGAAGTAGTAGGTGGGAATCGGCACGATCAGCACCGGCGTCGGCGCCGCCGCGGCGCAGAAGCGTTGCAGGATCGCCTGCATCAATCGAAAGCTCGGCGACTCGGCGGAGGCATAATCGCGGTAGGGCGTGAACCCGGTGCGCCGGAGGACCGCGGGCATGAGCCACGGGAGATGCGTTTTGACCGCCTCGCGCGCGGCCTTCACGCGCGGGTGGTTGCGTACCCGGCGGAGTGGCCGATAGAGCAGCTTTTGCAGCGGATCGATCGGGAGATCGCCCGATTGATAAAGGCTCTCGTCGATCTCCGCGGCCCGCGGCCGAGTGAGCGGCACGGGCACGTGGTGGAGCTGCAAGGCCCCTGCCTCGTCGAGCGTGAAATACGGTTTGGGGACGAGGACTCGCTCCTTGGTGAAGCGATCGATGGACTCCCGATAAGCGACCTTGATGCGCTCGATGTTCTCCACGTAGATGCCGAGGACGATGAGATCCGCCGGCATTTTGCGGGCGATCTTCTCGAAGACGAGGAGCTGTTGATCCGTCCCCGTCCCCGAGACACCGTAGTTGTACGTCTCGGCGCCGAGCGCCTCGCCCACGAGATCGCTGAAGCGCTCGTGGTTCTCCACTCCATCTCCGGCGGTGAACGAGTCGCCGAAGAAGAGGATGCGCGGGCGCCCGCTGCGCTCGCGGACGAACTCCACATCGGAGCGGAATCCATCGGCGTTGGTGCGCACGAAGAAGCCGCCGTGCTCGCTGGGCAGGCGCGCTTTGAGGTTGGGGAGGTATCGATGGCCGACCTCGGGATCGTGGCGCACGACCATCCGATGTGTGGACTGTTGCAAAAGAAACATGCTCGAGTGTCCCGTCCCTTCCCGACGTGGCGGGCCCCGCCCCCCAGCAAGCTCGATCCGACTCCGGGATAACCCCCTGCTCCATGACCTGCAAGCGGAGGAAATCCGGGCGAGGACGCGCGTTCTCCGCGAAAATGTCCGCGGACGCATGCCTGATGAACGCGTCCGCCTCCGGACGGCGCCGCGCGGGTGTCGGGGACTGATCGATCTTGGTCCGCGCCCTTCGGCCGAGATAGGCTCCGCGCCGCATGCGAGCGCGGAAGAGGTGAGCCCCATGGCGGAGTCGGAGACCTCGGTGCGGAACATCGGTATCGCCGATCTCCGCAGCATCATCGTCGATTCGGACGAGCTGCGAAAAGGCATGGAGCTGTTCGATCGCAACGAGATCAAGAACCTCGGGCGATACGCGAGCAAGCTCTTCGGCGAGTCGAAGGGATCGGGCGCCTCGCCCTACAAAATCACGGTCTCCTTCACCGAAGCATCCGGCACCGTGCGGGCGAAGTGCACCTGCCCCGCTTCGTGGTCGCGTCCCTTCTGCAAGCACGCGGCCGGCCTGCTCGTCGCGTGGGCTCGGGCGCCCGAGGCCTTCGTCGTCGCGGACGGCCCGCCGCCGGGCGTCGCCGACGGGAAGAAGAAGGCCGCCGTGAAGCGCGGCAAGGTCGCCGACAGCGATCTACGCAAACAGGGTATCGAGCAGGTGGTCACCTTGGCGCGCGAGCTCGGCGCCTCCGGCATCGCGGCCACGGGGGAAGAGCGGCTCGCCCAAATCCAAAAGCTCGGTGAGGATCTGCGCGAATGGAAGCTGCGCCGCCTGGCCGCGCGCACCTTCGATCTCGACGCGCTCCTCCGCGGCGCCATCACGCAGCGCGCGCCCGTGCCCGCGCTCGCGTACACCGATCTCGTCGCCGACGTGCTCCTCACCGCGCGCAAGCTGGAGAAGCACCTCACGAGCGGCGAGCCGCTCGACCCTCGCCACGTCGAAGAGCTGCTCGGCAAGACTTGGCAGAAGACCGATCTCGAGGCGCGCGAAGGGCTCGACTTGATCGAGTATGCCTACCAGACGCGCGTCACGAGCGATCAATTCGTCATCTACGAGAGCCGCTTCTTCGATCTCGCCTCGGGCACGCACTACAGCGAAAAGGTCATCAGCCCTCTGGCGTTCCGCTCCGGCGACGGCCCCAAGCCGAGCCGCGCGGGCGCGGTGCTCGTGGGTTTGCGCGGCGGGCGCTATCCGGGATATCCGCCGTTCCGCCTGAAGATCAGCGATCTCGGCGATCGCCAGCCCGTCGATCACGCGGCCCTCGCGCGCCTGGTGGAGAAGGCTTTGCCCGAGGTCGGCAGCGCGCTCGCGGCCCTCTCGGAGCATCGGCGCGACGTGTTCGCGCCCGACCTGTTGCCGGTGGCGCTCCGCGTGGACACGCTCTTTTCGCGCGGCGGTCGCATGCAGGCCGTCGACGTCGAAGGTCACGCGCTCCACCTGCCCAATGCGCCTGCGCTCGAAGATCGTTTGGGCTCGGCGCTCGGCGGAGCGAAGCTCGTGGCGTTGCTCGGCGACCTCGGGATCGAAGCCGCGCTGCCCACGATCTTCCCGCTCGCCGCCGTCGTCGAGGGCCCGCTCGGCTTCGAGCTGCGCGCGCTCGCCGGCAACGACGCGGCCTCCTCGGCGGCGCAGCCCGAGGCCGGATCCGCGGCCTGGGTGCGCGCCGCGCGCGAGGCCGGCGCTTCGGGCGCTGCCATCGTGCTGGCCGAGGTGCGCGAAGCGCTCGCCGATGCCTTCGTGGTGGGCCTCGCCGCGCTCACGCCGCGCACCACCGATCCGCTCGAAGGCCGTCTCCGCGAGCTCGGTTTGGAGAAGCAGGCCGCGTTGCTCCGCGCCATCACGGCCGCACCCGTCGAGGCGCGCCTCGATGATTTCGTGAAGCTCTATCAAGTCCTCGGCATCGCCTTGGTGCGCCTCGCCGGCGCGACCGAGGTCGATCGCGCGACGCTCGTGCGCGTGCCCACGTACGAGAGCGTCTTCGTGAAGAAGCCCGACGCGTGGCTCGATCCCGAGCAAATCACGGCCCAGCGCCTGGCCGGGACGATCGGTCGTTACGAGGCCGCGGTGCAGTACGCGCACCACTACGAGAGCCTCCCGCCCGAAGCGCTCGCCGAGAGCATCTATCCGACGTGGGCCGATGGAAGCGCGTCACCGTACGTCGTGCGCGCGTTCGCCGGCCGGCGCGACGCGGCCATCGCGGCCGCGAAGAAGGCGCTCTCCGGCAAGGGCGGTCGCGTCGCCAAGATCACCGCGCTCCGCGTGCTCGCCGCGGTCTCCGGGCTGGAAGCGGAGCGCATCCTCCACGAGGTCATGACCACCGAGCGCGACATCGGCATGCGGGCGCTCGCGGCCGATGCGCGCGACGCCATCGAGTCGCGCACGCTCGGCCCGCAGGCGGTGCAGCGCCGCCGCGCGCCCACGCTCGAGAAGGTCGCCGAGGCGACCAACGTGCTCGTCTCCGCGTCGCGCAAAGAAGAGCGCGCCGGCGCGATCACGCGGCTCGTGCAGCTCGGCCATCTCTCCGCCATCCCCGCGCTGCGGCAGGCCTTCCTCACGGACGCCGCGCAGGACGTGCGAGAAGAGGCGGCCCTCGCCATCGCGCTGCTCGGCGACACGGAGATGGTGGACACCTTCGTGTCGATGCTGCGTCGTCGCGGCGAGGACGATCGCGACGCCAAGGTCGCCGCCCACGCGCTCGGCGTGCTCGGCGACGTGCGCGGTCTGCGCGAGCTGCTCGCGGCCTTCAGCGAAGGATACAAGCCCGGTGTCATCGCCGAGGCCCTTCGATCCATGGGCCCCGTCGCGCTGGATCCGCTCCTCGTGCTCATCGAATCACACGAGAAGCTCGCCGAGCGCCAAGCGACGAAGTCGGTGCTCGAGCAGCTCCCCGATCGCGATCTCACCGCCGCGCTCGTCACCCGCGTGCGCGTCCGCGCACAGATGTCCGACTTCGCCGCGGTGGCGCCGACGTATCTCAAGCTCGCGCAGGTGCACCCGGATTGCCGGCGCGCCGTGGGCCAAGCCGTGCTGGACGCGATTCTAGACCCCGACGCCCACAAGGCCCTCGTCAAAGCAGCCCGCAAGGCTCTCGGCTGAAGCGCCTTCAACGCCCCACGTGAGGATGCCAATGGCGGAATTCATGGGTACGCGCAGCGCACACCCCCTTGTTCCGTCATGTCACGAGCAGCAACCGTGCTAAGGCATCACACCGATATGCGAACGAGCAGCAAGCATCACCTCATCGCTCTCGCCCTCGTCCTCATGGGGGCATTCGCCGGCTCTTCATGCGTGGTCCCGCTCGCCAATGGAGACGGGAACTGCGTCACTTACTGTCGTCTTCTGCAGAACTGCGGCTCCGTGGGCGCGCCCAACGCCGACTGCAGCGCATGGTGCGAAGCCTTCACGCCCATTGTCGACCATACTGGGTGTAGGACCCAATTCGACGATTCCACGTCGTGCATCGTCGCGGAAGGGGTGTGCCAATCGCAGTCATGCGGCGCACAAACCCAGGCATACCTCGAATGCACGGCTGCATTCTGCGAGAAATCGCCGTCCGATTCGGCCTGCCCTTCGGATTCGTGAGCCAAGCCGTCGGAATCCTGCCGGGAGGTTGTCAGCTACTTGCACCCTGGTCACGAGGGCTGCTAGGTTGGCGGCGTTTTTGACGGCTACTCGCCAACTATCACAGGAGAGTGACATGAAGAAGTTTGCGCTCGTTGCGGTCGTGTTCTCGATGCTCGCGGGTCTCGTCGGCTGTGGCAGCAGCTCCTCCGCGTGCGACGACTACGCCGCGAAGGCGAAGGAGTGCGGCTGCGCGTCGCTCACCGACGCGACGGCGAAGGCCGCCTGCGAGAAGCAGATCGACGACGCCGTTGCCGCGTACGGCGATGCGGCGGAGGCCTCCTGCGAGGCGGCCGCGACCGCGCTCGCGGCGACCTGCCCGACCAAGTGATGTGATTGCGGGCCGCTCTGCGGCCTGATGATCGACGTAGAGCCGGGCTTGCCCGGCTTTACGCTTTTAAGGCACTTTGTGGCGCATGCGTGACTGAGAAAAAAGCTGCGCACTGGGCATCTGCAGCCACAGTGTGAATCCAATTCACACCCTCTCATCACCTCATCACATCACGCACCGGGGAGAGGCATTGTCGAGCCGCCTCCAAAATGGTGCTCGAGCGCCGTGATGAGGCCTGCCGTCGTGCTCTCCGTGGCCGTGACGGCGACCGTGAGGCCGCGCTTCTCTGCGGTCTTCGTGGTGATGGGCCCGATGCTGGCCACGACCACGTTGCGAAGCAGCTCCGGCGCACGCGCGCCGAGCAGATCGCAAACGCTGTCGGCCGTGCTGCTCGACGTGAGCAGTGCCACGTCGATGGCGCCTGCTTCGAGCCTCTGCACGAGCTCTTCGCGCCGCTCGGCGGAGGCACGCCGCGTCTCGTAGACAGGCACGATGTCGACCTCGCAGCCCGCGGCGCGGAGCATCTCGCCGAGCACCTCGCGCGCCACCAACGCGCGCGGCACGAGCACCCGCACGCGGCTCTGCGCGAGCCGTGTTTTCACCTCCGGATCGGCGAGGATCGCTTCGGCCAAGCTCTCTCCACGGAACTCGGCAGGCACGATGTCGGCGCGAATGCCGAGTGGCAGCAGCGCAGCGGCGGTGCCTGGACCGATGGTGGCCACGCGGGCACGACCGAAGGCGCGCGCGTCCTTCCCAGCCTCGGAGAGCGCGCGGAAGAACCAGTCCACGCCGTTCTCGCTGGTGAAGGCGACGACGTCGTAACCATCGAGCGCGCGCACGGCCTCCATCACGCGCGCAGGATCGGGGGGCGCGCCGATCTGGATCGCGGGCATCTCGATCGGCTCGGCGCCGCGGCGCCGCAGCGCCTCCGACGTGGCCGCTGCTTGCCCTGCGGGTCGCGTCACGAGCACGCGCTTGCCGAAGAGCGGGCGCGCGTCGAACCAGCGCAGCGTGCGCCGCAGCGAAGCCACTTGGCCCACCACGATGACAGCGGGGCTCTCGAGGCCTGCGGCCCGCGCGCGGTCGGCGATCTCGTCGAGCCGTCCTTCCACCACGCGTTGCTCGCTGCGCGTCCCCCATTGGATCACGGCTGCGGGCGTCTCGGGCGCGCGCTTCGCGCCGCGGATCAGGCCCTCGATGTGCGCCTCGAGCCGACGCATCCCCATGAGCACGCAGATCGTCCCGCGCCCGCTCGCGAGCTCGCTCCAATCGAACTCGCGGCCGTCACGCCCGGTGGCGCTGACGATGGTCACGCTCGACGCGAGATCGCGGTGCGTGAGCGAGATTCCCGCGTACGCCGTCGCGCCGAACGGCGACGTGATGCCGGGCACGACCTCGAACGGCACCCCGGCGGCAACGAGCGCTTCGGCCTCTTCCGAGCCGCGGCCGAAGAGGAACGGATCACCGCCCTTGAGCCGCACCACGCAGCGCCCGGCACGCGCGAGCCGCACCAGCTCTTCTTCGATGGCCGTCTGCACCGTTTGCTTGCTCCCCGGATCGCCGCCCCGTTTGCCGACGAAACGGATCTCCGCGTCGGGGCGCACATGATCGAGCAGCGCGGGATGCACCAACTCGTCGTGCAGAACCACGTCCGCGCGCGCGAGCAGCTCGGCGCCGCGCAGCGTGATCAGGCCTGGATCACCGGGCCCGCCGCCGATCAGGTAGACGACGCCCGGCGATCCGACGGCCGGGCTCGAAGGGTTTTGGCTGGTCTTGGGTTTCATGAACGTGTGTTCAGTGTCAAACTTGACACGACGCGCAAACTGTCTAGGATCGCCCCCGACAGCTGCCTACATTTTTCGCTTGGCGGGGACCCTTTATGCACAGCGTGAAAATGCTTGCCGATGTCGTCGACGTCGCTCGTCGTTCCGCAGACCGTTGGTACGTGACCACGGGCCACACCGCGGTTGGCCCAGTCAACCTGGACCTCATCGCCCGCGGCGTCGAGGCGGGCAAGGTGCCGATTGAAGCCTTCGTGCGTCACGAGGGTTGGAAGGTGTGGCGTCCGCTCGTCGAGCTCGCCGAGATCGTCGGTGACGAGCCGGCGCGCGAGTCGACCGACGACATCGCGGAGATGGGCCGCCCTACGATGCCGGAGGAGTTCGTTCCCGCCGACGCCATCGAGGGCGCCGGTGATCGCCGCGAGGCCTTGATGCTGATGATGACGGCCGCCGTGGTGCGCAGCGCCGCGGAGGTCGCGCTCGTGCACGAGCTCGAGGACGCGGGCGCCGTCGTCGTGTGCGCGCACGGCCCGCATCTCTTCGACGCCATCGGCATGCGCCTTTCGCTGCTCGATCCGGCGCTGATCTCGGCGGCCGCGGGCGCCACCGTGGCGGCCGAGCCCGCGCCGGGCCCGGCCGGTCAGGCGATGCTCGCGCGCCTCACCAAGCTCGCGGGCGCGTCGCTCGACGGCGCCATCATGATCCCCATTCGCCGCCGCGATCGCCTCGTGGGGATGATCGAGCTCGGCCGCAGCGCGCCCTTCCGCTCTGCGGAGATCGCGTCGATCGAGGCGCTCGTCGAAGCCCTCGTCGCGAAGCTCGAGGGCTGGGAGGGCTGAGCCGCCGGCGCCGCGCCAACACCATGCTTCGGGGCCGTGCTCATCGGCCTCGATGCGTCGAAACAGCCTGAAAATCAAGCGTGGATCGCGTGCTGCCGGCTTCGATGGCGAGGCCGTCGAAGTCGGCATGACGCCTGTTCAATCGACGAACTCGACGCCGGTGGCTTCGATTTCGATCTTGGCCACCTGCCCGGTCTGCTGCCGGGCCTCTTCGCTGCATTCGTCGTCCTTGGGCGCGTTGATCACCTTGCCTTGAATGATGGCGCGGTGACCGGCCGAGTCCTTGGGGACGAAGAAGCTGTGCCCCGCCATCTTGATGTGCGCCTGGCCGGCCTCGTCGGCGAGCTCCATCCAGCAGCCCATCGACTTGCACACGGCCGAGACCACGCCCTCGGTGCGCACCGTCTGGGATGCGAACTTGCTCGGCGTGCGCACGAGCTGCGTCAGCGGGATGGGCGTCTTCTCGGTGATCTCGGTGCCGAACTTCTTCTGCGCGAGCGGCTTGAGGGCCGCCGAGGACGCGCGCTCCACGCCCTTCTTCTCGCCGTGCGCCGCAGCCGACGGAGCGGGCGCCGCAGCTTCGGTGGAGTCACTGGGACGGCCACAGGCGGGGAGGACGAGGGCGGAGGTGATCAGCAACGCGGTGCAGGCGACGAGTCTGTGCATGTCGGGCCGGGAGTCTGCCCCAGCCGCGAGCCGCGGGCCAGCGCTCGAACATGCCCGAGACGCGAGGCCTTCGCCGCGGTGGCCCCGCTCCGCCGGGATCTTTGCTAAGAAGGCCCAATGCGTCTCGGCGGAGCCGGCCTTTGCGCGGCCATCGCGATTCTCGGAGCAGCGCTCCCGGTGCCGGCGCGCGCCGACCAGCCTGCTCAGGCGGCCAAGGACAAAGGCGCGGCTGCGAAGGACCAAGCAGCACCGAAGGACAAGGGCGCCTCGAAAGAGCAGGCCGCGGACGACATCGACACGAAGCCTCCGCGCCCGCCGCTCATCGACGTGCCGTCGCCGCGGCGCCTCCCGTGGGAGCAGCACCTCGAGGTCGGCGGCGGCTTTGCCATCACTGCCACGCCGGTGAGCCGCGACGGCGAGCGCAACCCCACGTCGGTGCGGCTCCGGCCCGGCCCCGGCTTCCACATTCGCTTGAGCTGGGAGGTCTTGCGCAAGTACCTCTGGTTCACCGGCTACGTCACCGAGTCGAGCCATCCGCTCTCGTTGCCGGCCGGAGCGCTCGGCCTCTCCACGAAGCTGACCGAAGACTCCGCGTGGATGTACACCTTCGGCGCGCGCCTCTCGCCGACCTTTCCGCTCGGCGATCGCGTGCGCATCTGGGGCACGGCCGGCGCCGGCTGGGGCCAGGTTCGCTATCCGCGCCTGTGTCCCAAGCAACCTTGTGACGGCGTGTTGATGGTGCGCGAGCGGGCCGCATCCGTGCTCGAAATCCCGGTCGGTTTCGGCGCCGCGGTCGAGCTGATCCCGCGTTGGCTGCGCATTCACGCGGAGCTCACGGTCTCGCTTCTGCCCGGCCAAACCGGCCCTGCGCTCGATCGCACGCAGGCGATCGACGCCGCCGGCAAGATCGTCGACGTGCTCCCCATGCCGCGCCTCGACAGCATCATCACCCAGACGATCGGGCTGTCCCTGGTCCTGTGATAGCCTGCCGAGCCGTCGCTTTCATGATGATGGTCGCGCTCTCCGTATCGTGCAGGCAGGCTCCACTGCCTCCATCGATGACGATGAATTCTTCATCGCGCGCGCTGGCAACCATCGATACCGCGATCGCCGCGCCCCCTGTTCCCGCACCCGTGGTGATGCCGGAGCCGCCCATGGCCTGCGCGGCCGACATCGATTGCGGTTACGAGCCCGAGCGCGATCGCTGCACCGCCGATCCTCGCGCCAATCGGCAGCCGCCGCTCTCCGATCAAGGCATCCTTTGTTATTGCGACGAGCGCGCGCATCGCTGCGCCACGCTGCGGGTCGAGCCCGTGCCGTGCGAATCCGATGCTTCGTGCGCGGTGCGCCTCGATCCGCGGCCCCATCCCGTCGCGGCCTCGCCCGCGCGGCCGCACGAGCGGGGCCGCGCCTGCCGTGATTTCACCCTCTCCACGACCTGCGAGCGAACCAACATCTGCACCATGCATCATCACGCGTGCTCGAGGCCGAAGCGATGAGCGCGCCGCGCATCGTCGCCGTCGCCGGCACCATGGGGGCCGGCAAATCGAGCCTGGTCGAGTGGCTCCGCCAGCAGTTCGGGATGGTGCCTTTCTTCGAGCCCAACGACGAGAACCCGTATCTCGCCGACTTCTACGAGGACATGCCCCGTTGGGCCATGAGCTCGCAGCTCTTCTTCCTCGTGCGCCGCTTTCAGATCCATCGCACCGTCGCGCGCCGCGCCGCGGAAGATCCGCGCCCCATGGTGCAGGACCGCACCCTCTACGAGGACGCCGAGGTCTTCGCCGCGCACCTCCACGAGGTCGGGCACCTCGACGATCGCGACTGGCGCATGTACCAGGATCTCTACCTCACCCTGCGCGACGAGATCCGCCCGCCCGATCTCATGATCTACCTGCGCTGCCCGCTGAAGACGCTGGTCTCGCGCATCCGCCGCCGCGGGCGCGAGTTCGAGAAGAAGATCCCGCGGAGCTACCTGGCCTCGCTCGAGCGGCTCTACGAGGATTGGTACGCGCGCTACGATCTCTCGCCCACCCTCGTCGTCGAGACCGACCGGCTCGATTACGTGGAGCGTCTCTTCGACCGGATGGAGCTGACCGAGGCCATCCGCGAGCGCCTCGGCGTCACGCCCACCGGTGCATGATGTCGGATCCCCTTGCTCCGGGCGCGCCGCGCTTCTAAGCGGCCCGCACCTTGGGCGCTCTCCGCGGTAGTCTCACTTACTCTCGATTCTTCGTCGCCGGCGATCTCCCGGCCGATCTCGCCGGCGCGAGCATGAAGCGCATCCGCGCCTCGGCCTCGCAGCCGCTCAACCCGGACGAGGACATCTCCGAGCGACACGGCTGGTGCTCCATCGAAGATCCGATGGATACGGAGCTCGATCACGAGAAGGTCTTCTTCAACGAATACCTCTGCCTCGGGCTCCGCATCGATCGCTGGGTCGTGCCGAAGCCCCTCCTCAATGCCCACCTGCGCGACGCCGAGGAGGCGCTCTTGCAGAAGAAGGGTTTGGAGCGCCTCGGCCGCAAAGCGAAGGCCGATCTCAAGCTCTTCGTCCTGAAGAAGCTCCGCAAGCAATTGATGCCCTCGATCAAGAGCATCGATTTCGTGTGGAACGTGCAGACGGGTGTGGCCCGCTTCTTCAGCCAATCGGCGCGGATTCACCTGCTCGTTCAAGAGCTCTTCGAGAAGACCTTTCGCCTCCGCCTCGTCCCCGAGAGCCCGGGCACGGCGGCCGAGCGCCGCGGCCTCGACGCGCGCCAACAGAAATTCTGGGAGCAGCTCGAGCCCACCACCCTCGCCGTCCTGGGAGACGAGCCGTGAGCGATCTCGTCGTCCGCATCGAGCAAAACCGCTTCACCGGTCGGGAGTTTCTGCTCTGGATCTGGTTCGAGAGCGTGCTCTTCGAGACCAACCTCACCCCGACCGGCGAGCCCCCGTGCGCGCTCTGGTTGGAGACGCGAATGACGCTCTCCTTCGACAAGGACGAGAGCCTCCTCAAGACCGCTGCTCCCGGCGCGGCCGCCGAGGCCCGCGAGGCCCTGCGCCAAGGCAAGCTTCCGCGCGAGGCGCGTATTCGCCTGACCTCCGGAGACAAGGAGCACGCCTTTCTCTTCAAGGCCGACATGCTCTCTCTCTCCGGCCTGACCATCCCCGCCGAGCTCGACGCCAAGAAGGACGAAGTCCACGAGGTCCTCTACGAGCGCATGCGCCTCGTGGAAGCGCTGGAAGCGACGCTCGAAGCGCTGTGGAGCGACTTCCTCTCCCTCCGCCTCTCCGAAGCCTGGCAAACCGCGGTGCTCCCCGCGCTGACCCATTTCGCGCACGACCAAGAGATCGACGAGGATGCTTATACGAGCGCGAAGCGCCGCGTGCTCGGCAAGCGGGCGAAGAAGGCGTAACGCGCAGGCGAGGCCGTCGTCACGCCCGCGCCGCGAGCCGCGCGGGCGTGACGAGATACCGTATCTTCCTACTGCGGATTGCGGGAGCAGCCGTTCGGGGAGATGGTGCCGCCGGTGTCGACGACCTCGAAGTCGGTGACCTTCAGCGCTTGCAGTGAAGTCGCGCCGATGCCGACTTCGGACCACTTGTGCGTGGTGAATTTGTCGTTGGCGAAGGTGAGGGCGATGTTGCCGCCGTCGGAGAGGACCATGCCGTATTTCTGCATGGCCTTGGCCACCACGCGGGCACCGGCGCTCGCGAGGCTCGTGACCGGGTAGTCGGCGCGCAGGCGGAAACGTACACCGTAAGGCGGTGCGTTGGCGCCGCCCGAGGTGGCCGCGGTGGTGTGCGTCCCGGGGCGCACGTAGACGTTGCCGCCGCGGATTCGGTTGTTGGGCAGGATGAAGCGGATGGCATGGGGGATGTCGCCCGCGGCCACTTCATCGGCGGTGGGCAGCATGGCGGCGATGGGGAAGCCGCCGGCGTCCGCGCTGGTGCAGCCCTCGCCGCGCAGGCTGGGCGGATAGGCCTTGAGGAGATTCCACACCACGGCGCAGCCGCCATAAAAGGTACTTCCCGAGATGTTCGCCCGCCACATCTCGTAGAGCTTGTTCGTCGGGTGATGGACCACGATGAGGTGGCAGTCCCCGTCCCCGGTGCACTGATACCCTTGCTCGTTCTCCAGCGCGCCGTTCGCCGGGACGGGGAAGGGCACTTGATCGCAGTCGGGAGAATAGAAGTCTCCCGTCTTGGTGAACGACTTCATGGGCGTGGTGGCGTCCGCGTGAAGCACGTTGATGGCGAAGTCGATGCGCATCGACCCGGTGCCCCAACCGCCGGCGCTCGACAGCCATTGAATGACGGCGTTCGACGTCGCGCTCTTGGGGCTGTTCGCGATGGGCGTGTTCCACGGGTTCGCGGCCGTGAACAGGCCCGTATCGCTGCCTTGGCTCCCGCCCGAGGAGGACGAGGACGAGGACGCGCTCGACGACGAGGACGCGCTCGAGGACGAGGACGATGAGGAGGACGAGGCGCCGCCCGCGCCCGAGGACGAAGAGGAGGAAGACACCGAAGAAGACGAAGAGCTCGTTCCCCCGCTGGAGCTCGATCCGGTTCCCGGCTTCGTGCCCGCGTCAGGGCAGTGCTGCCATGGATACTTGGGGCCACCGTCGGGACAGTGCTGTTTCCACTCGTCCTCGGAGGCGACGACGCCGTCCTCCGGCACAGGGGTCGAGTCGTCGAGGCCGGCGCAGGCGAGCGGCGCGATCATCGCGCTGAGCGGCAATGCCGCCAGAAGGAAGGCTCTTCGCATGTGGGTCTCCTGATCCGCGCGCGCGGATCGGCGATGGGGACTTGGCCCCGGGTTGTTGTCCTTCGAGATGTGCCCGAAAACGAGCGAAAACGAAACGACATCGCGTTTCGGCCACGCCCTCTGTTGCCGACGAGAGCGCGCACGCGGGCCGTGCCATCATCGTTGGATGGCCGGCGCGGACACGTATCTCCAGTGCTGAAGAAGAGGAGTATTGGTCACCTTGGGAGACGTCAAGACATTCCCACCCATCGTGTGAGCCAGCTCATGATTCGATGTCTCGTGGATCTCGTGATTGTGATGTCGTCGCAAAGATATGTAGATTCGGAGACACGAGAGGTCGTGAGAGGCGCTGCGCGGCCATGCGCGCGGGTGGAGGCGCCTCGCCGGACGGTGTTCGGTGGGCGCGCGCTCGCACCGCGGTTCGGGTAGCATGGGCGGCATGGTCGAGGAGACGGAGGTCGTCGTCGTCGGAGCGGGGCCCGCGGGGCTCGCGGTGGGCGCGTGTTTGCGCGAGCGCGGCGTGCCCTTCGTGATGCTGGAGCAGGCCGGCGAGGTGGGGTCGACGTGGCGGCGTCACTACGAGCGGCTCCACCTCCACACCATCAAGCAGCTCTCCGCGCTCCCGCACATGCCGTGGCCGGACGACGTGCCCATGTACCCGGCCCGCGCCCAGGTGGTCGATTACCTCGAACGCTATGCCCGCCGCTTCCGGCTCGAGCCGCGCTTCGGGCACACCGTCGAGCGCGCTTCTCAGGACGGCGCGCGCTGGGTCGTGCGCGCCGCGGGCACCGAGATCCGGAGCCGAGGCCTCGTGATCGCCACCGGCTACAACCGCGTGCCCAAAGTGCCTTCGTGGCCCGGGCGTGATCGCTTTCGCGGCGTCGTGCGCCACAGCTCCGAGTTCAAGAGCGGTGAAGCCTTCCGCGGCAAGCGCGCGCTGGTGGTGGGCATCGGCAACTCGGGCGGTGAAATCGCCTTGGATTTGTGGGAGTCCGGCGCCGAGACCTCGCTCTCCGTGCGCAGCCCCGTGCACGTCGTCCCGCGCGATCTCCACGGCATCCCCGCGCAGGTCAACTCCCTCTATGGCTTGGGCCGGCTGCCCGTGGCCTTGGCCGACAAGATCGCGCTCGCCATCCTCGATCGCGTCGTCGGCGATCTCTCGCCTTGGGGCCTCTCCCGCCCGGACATCGGGCCGGCGCGGCAAGTGGTGGAGAAGGGGCGGATTCCGCTCATCGACATCGGCACGGTGGCGCTCATCAAGCAGGGCAAGATTCGCGTCGTCCCCGGCCCGCGCGCCTACACCGAGACCGGCGTCGAGCTCGGCGACGGCCGCCAAATCCCGGCCGATCTCATCGTCCTCGCGACCGGATATCGGCCCGCCCTCGAAGACTTCCTCGATCGCGCCGCCGAGTACGTCGACGAACGTGGTTATCCGCGCTGGCACGGGCGAGAGGTCGAGTCGGCGAAGGGGCTTTATTTCATCGGATTCCGCAATCCGCTCACCGGCGCGCTCCACGACATCGCGCTGGAGGCGGAGCGCATCGCAGCCGCCGTGACGAAGAGGTGAGGGTATGGCCGAGATCGATCACTGGCACCCAGTCCTGAAGAGCGGAGAGCTCGGGAAGAAGCCCGTGGGCGTGCGCGTCGCCGGGCGCGAGATCGTGGTGTTCCGCACCGCGTCCGGCGGGCTCGGCGCGCTCGAGGATCGCTGTCCGCACCGCGGCGCGCGCCTCAGCAAAGGGCGCGTCGACGGCGGCTGCGTGGTTTGCCCGTACCACAGTTGGCGGTGGGCGCCCGACGGCGCGGGCGAGAGCCCGGGCAACCCGCGCCTCCGGCCCACGACGGAGAGCTTCGACGTCGTCGAGCGCGACGGTGCCGTCTGGGTGAAGCGCGCCGGCGTCTCCGCGGCTTTCCCGCGCTTCGACGTCGAAGGTTGGTTCGAGATCGGCCGCTTTCGCCACGTGGCCAAAGCCCCGCTCGAGCTCGTCGTCGACAATTTCACCGAGGTCGAGCACACGGGCGCGACGCACGCGCTCCTCGGCTACGAGCCCGATCGCCTGGGCGAGGTCGAGACCGAGACGACCATCGAGGCCGATCGCATCCGCGTCTACAACGTCGGTCCGCAACGCCACATCCCTGCGGCCATTCGTGCCCTTTACGATTTTCCGGCAGACGGCCTCTTCGTGGACGATTGGACCACGCGGTTCTCGCCGGTCCACACCGTCTACGATCAATATTGGCTCGACGCGAAGACCCGCGAGCGGAAGGGCGAAGCGCTTCGCATCGCCGTCTTCTACAATCCTCTTTCGGCCGAGGAGACGGAGCTCTTCACCTTCGCCTACGCGCGCGCCGCACCGTGGGGGCGCGCGGGCCTCAACGCCGTTTTGGTCCCGGCCTCGCGCGCCTTCATCGAGCTGGAGATCCGACTCGATTGTCGCATGCTCGATCGCCTCGCCGACAAGCGTCCGAACATCGAGGGCAATCGTCTGGGGCGATTTGACAAGGGGCTCGTCGCCGCGCGAAAGCGCATCGATCGTATCTATCGTGGTCGGGGCGACGTCGCGCTGCCGATCGTCGCCGACGCCCCGAAGCCGCGTGTATAATGGTGGGCTTGGGCGGGGGCATACCGCCCGTCCACGCGCATGAAGACCATCCTTTATCTTGCTCCGGGTGTGTTCGACAAAGGGGGAATCAGTCGGTACTGCCGATATCAGATCCGCGCCTTGCGCGAGATCCTCGGCGAGCCGGCGGTCTCCGTGCTCTCGCTCGCCCCGCCGGACGCCCGCGGCTTCGAGGAGCCGTTCGCCGTCGACTTCGCGAGCTTCGGCCCTTCGCTGACCGGCAAATCGATGTTCTCGGCGGCCGCGTTGGCGGAGGCCCTCGCGTCGCGGCCGCGCGTCGTCTGGTGCGCGCACGTGGGCATCGCGCCGCTCGCGGTCACGCTGGCCCGCGCCATCGGTGCCACCTCGGTGCTCAACGTCTATGGCATGGAGGTTTGGACGGCTCTCCATCGCGTCCGCGCCGCCTCGCTCCGCCGCTCCGATTGGGTGGTGAGCGATTGCCACAACACACGTGATTACGTCGTCGAGCACGGTCTCCACGGCGCTTCTCGGCTCCTCGTTCATTGGGATTGTGTCGATCTCCAGCGCTTTTCGCCGGGCGATCCCGGTGACGTCCTCGCGCGCTACGGCGTCTCTTCCTCCTTCGCCGGCACCACCGTGCTCACGCTCGGCCGGCTCTGCCCGGGCGCTCGCTACAAAGGTTACGATCGGCTCATCGACGTGATGGCGCGCCTCCCCGCGGCCGTGCCGGTGCGCTTGATCATCGCCGGTGATGGCCCCCTCCGCGCCGAGCTCACCGAGCAGGCCGCGCGTCTCGGCGTGGCCGATCGGGTCTTCTTCACGGGATCGATCCGCGAGGAAGATCTTCCCGCCATTTACCGATCCTGCGACGTGTTCTCGCTCATCACCCACGCCGGGCCGGGCGCGGGCGAAGGCATCCCGCTCACTCCCTTGGAGGCGGCGGCGTGTGGAAAGCCCATCTTGGTCGGCGATCGGGACGGCTCGCGCGAGGCCGCCGCCGATGGCGTGTCGGGGTTCGTGCTCCCGCCCTTCGATCTCGCCGCCATCGCCGCGCGGATCGTGGAGCTCGCCCAGGATCCGGGGCTCCGCGCGCGCCTCGGCGCGGCGGCGCGCGCTCGGATCGAGCGCGAGCATGGATACGAGCGCTTCCGCGAGCGGGTGCGATCGCTGGTGGGGGAGATGGGCTTTAGTTCGGCGCCTGCGGCGATGGCCTCGGCGCGATAGATCGCAGATATCGTATCTCGATTCACCTGCTGATCGATCTCACACGTCGATTCCCCAAGCACGGAGCGCCGCGCGCACGGAGGCCTCGTCGTCGGCGCGCTGCACGTCTTCGGTCAGCGTCCTCGGGCCTTTGCCGCGGAACCAGATGGCCCGGAGCCCCGCGCGCCGCGCGCCCTCGACGTCGGCGGCCCACGAGTCGCCGATGTGCACCACCTGGGCGGCGGGCACGCCGAGCCGTTCGACGGCCCACAGGAAGATACCGGGCTCGGGCTTCTCCATACCCAGCTTGCCCGAGTCGGCCACGAAGAGAAACTCGTTTCCCCAACCGATCTCGTGGGCCAGCTCCGCGAGCTTGCCCTCCGAATTGGAGACGACACCCACCTTCGCCCCCGCGGCCCGGAGCGCGCGCACCACTTCGATCATGCCGGCGATGGGGCGGCGCCACAGGTTTTGATGAGGCTGCTCCGTCCACAGCCAGTCGGTGGCTTCGCGCGCCGGCGCCTCCGCGGCGCCCGCGAGCGAGAGCAATCGGGTCATGAGAAACTTCCACGGATGCCCGCCGTGCCCGGCGACGATGGCTGCGTCGTACGCGCTCCACGCTTCGGGCACCGAGGCTTCGAGGCGCTCCGCGGCGACGTCGAGCCCGCGCTCCGCGAGGCGTCGCGAGAGCATGGCCGTATCGAGATCACACAAGGTCTGTCCGAAATCGAAGGTGACGGCCAGAGCGGGGAGGGGAGCCATGCCCCCGCATGTACCACGAAGGCGCCGGGGCCGAACGCTCAGCCGTTCGGCAACTGGCCCTCTCGATGAAAGCGAATCACCTCGTCCGGCGCCTCACCCTCCATCACGAACATCCCAACCGGCCCGAAGACATAGGACAGCTCACCTGCGGTGCAGGTCGGCAGGTAAGCCCGGAGGACACGAGGATCGTAGAAGCGGAAGATCATCGTCTGGCCCGCTTCGTCCTCGACCTTGAGAAAACGCCGGAAATGCCGCCTGAGCTCTTCCAGCGTGGCCGTGGAGATCACGAACGTGCCCCAGGCGTCGCCCCAACCGCGTGTCAGGAGATCGCGTGTCAGCGGTGCATCGGGGGTGAGCCGCACCAGATAGGGAGCCACCTCGGAGAGTGCTTTGGGGAGCTTCCCGGCATACAAGCACGCGTGATCGAGGCCGCTCGTGGTCACGGCGGGGTGGATGTCCTCGTGGCGGGCGGCGTCGAGCATCGCATAAACGTGCCAGGCCACGCGGCCCGCGCTCGGCCACAGCGCGTCGCGCACGCGATCCGCGCCTTCTCGTCCGGCGCGGGAATTGGGGCCGCTTGCGGCCCCATCGTGATCAACGGGCGTGCTCATGCTCGGGCCTCGCGCGGCGTCGATTGGCGCTTCTTCTTCGTGCACTCCTCGCAGAACGGAATGCCGAGCTTGGCCGCATTGCGCATGACGACGGCGATGGCCTCGGCGTCGATCTCGTCCCCGAACGTGCGCTCTTCCAACGCTTTGGGCGTCTCCACCACGGGCGCAGGCGCCGGCATCGGCGCGGCGATCGCAGCGGGCTCGTCCACGTCTCCCGAGGACGTGAGGTGTTGTTGCCCGAGGGCCACGAGACGCAATTCACCCGAGGCCAACCAGCCAGCCAGGCGATCGAGCACTTCGCCGTCGTCGATGCCGTATGCCGGGATGACGAGCCGATCGGCTGCGAGGCGGCGGAGGCGCATCATCCCACCGGAGGCCGAGGCCACGCGCGCGAGCCACGTCCGTGCGGCAATGCGATCGCGTATTTCCACGGGGCGCCCCTCCCGAAGCGACTCCCACGACCACGTTGCGGCCACCGGCTCGAACGTTCCTTGCAAGACGACGCTCATTCCTTCACCGCCGCGTGCGATTCTACCGGCACCACCGGCCCATGCTCCACGACATCCTCGAGCGACACCGCGACGACCTCGCATTCCTCTGGCTCCAGCGTGACTTCGCCGTCCATGCGCCCCACTTCGATCTGCGCCTGCTCGCCGATCTCGACGAGCGCATCGACGCGCACCTCGACGGGCTGCGCGTCGCGGGCGGGGCCGGCCTCGCGTCGCTGCACGCCGCGCTCGATCCGGAGGAGCCGGGGATCGCGTTCGCCGCCGCGGTGCTCGCGATCGAGGCCGGCGGCGGCGCCGCGCTCGCACCGGTGCTCGAGCTCGCGGCGAATGAAGCCTCGATCGCACGCGCGCTGATCTCGGCCTTCGGGTGGGCGCCTCCCGATCGCGCCGCCGCAGCGGCCGAATCGCTCCTCGAAGCCGGTGCGCCGCCGCTCCATTGGGCGATCGGGATCGCCGCCCACACCGTGCATCGTCTCGATCCGGAAGGCCTCCTCGCCAACGCGCTGCTCGATCCCGATCCGCTGCTCCGTGCGCGCGCGCTGCGGGCAGCAGGTGAGTTGGGGCGCGTCGATCTCGTTCCCGAGATCGGGCGCGCGCTCGGCGATGCCGATGAAGATTGTCGCTTTTGGGCCGCGTGGTCGGGCGCATTGTTGAACGCGGCTCCGGCCGTGCCGGTGATTTGGAGCTTCGCCGAATCCGCGGGGCCGCGCGCGCTTCGCGCGATGAAGATCGCAGCGCGCGTCCTCGATCCGCGCGAAGCGCTGCCGCGGCTCGAAGCGCTCGCGGCGCGCCCCGAGCACGCGCGTGTCGCCGTCGTGGGGGCCGGCGCGCTCGGTGATCCGGGCGCCGTGCCTTGGCTCCTCGCGCGCATGGAAGATGCGCCGATGGCGCGTCTCGCGGGCGAATCTTTCACGATGATCACGGGCATCGCCGTCGAGCACGAGCGCGCGGCCTCTGCGCCCGCGGGCTTCCGCGCTGGCCCGAGCGACGATCCGGCGGCCGACGACGTCGCCATGGATCCCGATCGCGATCGGCCTTGGCCTGCAGCGAGCGCGCTCGCGGCGGTCTTTCGGGCGCGCGGCGGCGATCTGCGCCGCGGGGCTCGCTACCTGCTCGGACAAGCCATCACCGAAGCTTCGACGCTGCGTGTCCTGCGCGCCGGCCGGCAGCCCGAGCGCGCTGCGGCCGCGATCGAGCGGAGTCTGCTCGCACCGGGACGCGCATTGTTCGAGGTGCGTGCGCCGGCGTTCCGGCAGAAGCTGGTCGCCGCATGATCGCGCTGGTGGTGGTCGCGCTCGCGGTGCTCGTCGCCGCGAGCTATGGGGTGATGTGCCTGGTGCGCCACGCGCTGGCGCGTGCCTTCGGTGTGCGAGGGATTGGCGTCTTCGCGGGCAAGCCCAGCGATGCCGTGCCTCGGCGGGCCGTCGCCGCCATCGTCCTCGGGAGCGTGGCTGCGACCTATGCCCTCTCCGCGAGCCTGTTCGTGGCGAACGCAGTCATCGGCGGCGAGCTGACGTCGGGCACCGTCGTCAACGTCATCCCCGGTCGCGTCGCGGAGGCTGCTGGCATGCGCAACGGCGATCGCGTGCTCAAGATCGCCGGTGCGCGCGTCGAGAGCTGGAACGCGCTCTCCACGGCCCTTCACGCGCGCGTGAGCCAACCCACGACCGTCGTCGTCGAGCGCGCGGGCGCCGAGGTCGAAATCGAGGTCACGCCGCGCGACGGCAAGATCGGTATCGCATCGGTGCCCGTTCGCACCGAGGTCCCGCTCTCGACTGCGCTCGCGCGCGGAATCCTGTCGCCCATACGGACCCTCGTCAGCTTCGCGCGCGTGCTCGGCGCGGTGGTCGCTCCACGTGAAGCCGAGCTGTCGGGGCCCATCGGTATCGTCGCCAGCACAGCGGCGACGCGAACGAGCACGATCGCGGCCGTGCTCTCCGTCCTCGCAAACGTGAGCGCGTTTCTCTTCCTGCCCATCGGGCTCATCAGCCTTCGTGATCTCACCGGCACGCGTAAATCGACGAAGCCCATTCGTGACAGCCGTAACGGACACGAATGATCGGCAGCGCGTGGCACACATTGCGCCGAACGCAGTAGCTCGGCTGCGCTGTGCCCCGGATTCTCGATGATTTCACGCGCGCGTGGATGGTGCGTCCATTGCACGCCGCGCGCGCCATGCATGCCCGTCTGACCTCGGTCGCCCTCGTCGTCGGCGCGACGCTCCTTCCCGCTGCGGCGCACGCGCAAGCGCAAACCCCACCGGTGCCGGCTGCGCCACAGCCGCCCGCGCCGCCGCCTCCCGCGGCCCAACCGGCGCCGCCTGCGCCCGCGCAGCCATCGCCAGCGCCGGCCGCGCCGCCGCCATCACAACAGCAGCAATCGCCGGCGCCTGCATCGGCCACGCCGCCGCCGGAGCATTGGCAATCTGCTGCGTCCGAGCCGAGCCCCGCGGAGCTACCGCCCGGCGAGACGGCGCCCAAGCTCGAAGGTGTCACGACGGGTGGACTCCCGTTCTCGCAGCGTGGTGGTTTCATCGCCGACGTCTCCGCGATGCGTTTCTCCGGTGCCAGCGCGCCCAGCGCTGCCATCGACATCCTCGCGCGCATCCCCCTTGCCGATCACACCTTCCTCGACGCCGTCATCCCCATCGGATTCGGTGCCATCGGCAATCCCATGGTGGGCGCACATCACGTGTTCCGCCCGCAGGATCGGTTTTGGATCAACCTCGGCGGCGCGGTCGGCGTCCCGCTCGTCAACAGCGATGGATTCGACAACTTCCAATACGCCCGTGCGTTCTGGGATCTGCAGGAGTTCAGCCGCTACACCATTCCTTTCGTCCTGCGCTTCGGCCTCGAAGGGCATGCGGGCCTCTTCGAATTTCGCGCCCAGGCCGAGCCCGTGGTGGGCATCTCGGTGAAGAAGCCCACGGGCTCCGGGAGCAACCGCGCCAATCATCTCTTCGCCCTCCAGCACGCGGCCGAGATCCAGATTGGCCACGCCATCGGCGGCGGCATTCGTTATCAGGGCGTCGCCATCCCCACCGACATCGCGGGCATCACCAGCAGCCGTCAGGATCATTATCAGGCGACGATGGAGATCTTCTTCCGCATCTACCGAGATCCGATGTTCGCCCGCCTCGGCCTGGTGCTCCCGCTCGACGCTCCGCTCGGCGAAATCGACGATGCGCGCAGTTGGGGCGTGCACGTGCAAACGGGGTTCAACCTCGATTGAGGGATTCATGCGCAGACTTGCTTTCGCCTTCGGTCTTTCTCTCGTGCTCGGCGCCTGCAGCGAGCGGGCACCCGTGGACACCGGCCCAGACACCGATGCCGGCGCGAGCTCGCCCTTGGCCGGCAAGATTGACGCACCGGTCGCCGTCGCCGTCGATTCGAAAGGCAACATCTTCCTCGTGGGCAGTCACGACGCCGTCGAGGGCTCTGGCTTCTACGTGCAGAAGCTCGATCGTTCGGGCAAGCGCCTCTGGGAGCGCGCGTACGGCGAGCGCACGAGCACGAACGCGCTCGCGATCCGGGCTGCGATGGATGCGTCGGGTGATCTGGTGCTCGCTGGGCGCTTCTCCGGCTCCGGTGATTTCGGCGGCATTCCCGTGCTGGCCGCCGGTGCCGGCGACGCGTTCGTGCTGAAGATCGACGGCGACGGAGATGCTCTGTGGGCTCGCACATTCGCCAGCATCGCCGTTGGCAGCACGCAGAAATTGACTGCCTTTGCGAGCGGCGTGGCGGTCGACGCACAGGGGAACGTGTCGGTTGTAGGCCACGTCGACGGATACGTCGATTTCGGGACCGAGATCGTCGATGCCCAGACCACGCACGGCTTCCTCGTGAGCTTGGCTGGGAAAGACGGCGCCACCCGCTGGGTCCGTCCGATCGAGCACGATCAGTCCATGAAGGTCGCCGCCGATCCGAGCGGAGCGACCATCATCGGGGGCGGTACCTGACACCGAGCGGGAACGGAGGCGTGTGGCTCACGAAGATCGACGAAGCCGGCATGGAGCTGTGGCAGAAGACGTTTCCTCAAGTCTCCAGCGGTGATCCGAGCGACATCGCGACGGACGCCGCGGGCAACGTCGTGATCACAGGAGCGCTCGCGGTCGACGACACGCTCGACTTCGGCAGTGGGCCGCTCGTCGCTCCGGGGCCCGTGGCCGCTTACATCGCCAAGCTCTCTCCGAGCGGCGACGCCATGTGGAGCGATGTCCTCGGCAGCCCGGATCTCGTGAGGGGCTCGCGGCTCGCCATCGATCCGTCCAGCGACGTGGTTCTCGTGTCCAGGTGCCAAGGCGCTACCACCATCGGGGGTGTCCTCGTGTCACCTGCGAGCGGCGAAGAGAACGTCTGCGCGATCAGGCTCGACGCCTCGGGACAGCTCGCTGCCACGAAGATCGTCAGCATCCCCGGGATCGTCGATGTCGACGACGTCGCGCTCACGTCCGCGGGCAACGTCGTCATCATCGGGGGCAAGAGCGTGGGCAACAGCGTCGTTGGCTATCTCGTGATGCTGAGCTTTTGAGGGAAGCAGGCTCCTCGCGCCGAGCATCGGTTTCATGATCGACGGCGCTCTCTCGAGCATCGTGATGCGATCGTGATCAGTGATCCATCTGCACCTTGCCGGCGCTCTTCCCGAGGAGGAGCACGAGCGGAAGCGTGCCGATGACCAGCGCGCCCGTGGCCCAGAAGGTGTCGCCGAAGCTCATCACCATGCCCTGCAGGCTGACGCTGCCGTCGAGGAGGGCGAGCGCGCGGGCGCGGGCTTCGTCGAAGGTCGAGCCCTTGGCCATCATGGCCTGCGTGAGGAGGTTCACCCGCTCCAGCGTGTGCGGAGCGAGGGCGTCGAGCTTCTCCGCGAGGACGGCGTGGTGGAAGGCCATGCGCCGATCGAGGAGCGCGGTCAGCAAGGCCACGCCGACGCTGCCGCCGAGCTGGCGCGTGAGGCTGAAGAAGCCCGCGGCCTTGCCCACCTCGTGCTTCGGGATGGGGCCGAGCGTGGCCATGTTGAGCGGCAGGAACATGAGCACCGTGCCGAACGATCGGACCATGAGCGGCGTCGTCAGATCACCGCCGCTCGTGAGCGGCGAGAGGCGCGTGAGCATCATGATCGACGAGAACAGGATGAGCGCGCCGATGACGAGCAGCTTGCGTGGATCGTACTTGGCCACGAGCTTGGCCGCGATCGGCATGGCGAACGCCGAGGCCAGCGCGCCCGGCAGGAGGAGCATGCCCGTCTGCTGCGACGTGTACTTGAGGATCGACTGCGCGAAGATGGGCACCGCGAAGAGGCCGCCGTAGAGCGCCATGCCGACGATGACGGAGAGGATGCTCCCGGCCCACAGCGATCGATGCCGGAGCACGCGCAGATCGACGACCGGTCGCGGCGAGACGAGCTGCCGGTAGATGAAGAGCGTGAGGCAGACGACGGCCGAGATCGAGAACGTGACGATGAAGCGCGACTCGAACCAATCCTCCGATTGGCCCTCTTCGAGCACCGTTTGCAGGCTGCCGAGGCCGATGGCGAGGAGGGCGATGGCGAGCCAATCGACGCTGCCCGTGTCGCGCTCCTCCTTGTCGTCGGGGAGGAAGCTCATGCACATGAGCACCGCGGCGATGCCGACGGGGAGGTTGATGTAGAAGATCCATCGCCAATCGATGTTCGTGACGATGTACCCGCCGAGCGTGGGGCCGATGGCGGGGCCGGCGATGACGATGGCGCCGAAGAAGCCCTGCGCCATGGGCTGCTCTTTCTTCGGGAACGTCTCGAAGAGGATGGCCTGCGCCTTGGCGAGGAGGCCGCCGCCGCCGAGCCCTTGGAGGACGCGCGCGAAGACCAGCATCGGCAGGTTGGTGGCCATGCCGCAGAGCATGGAGGCGATGGTGAAGGCGACGAGCGAGAAGATGAAATACCGCTTTTTGCCGAAGCGATCGCCGAGCCACGCGGTCAGCGGGAGGATGATGACGTTGGCGACGGCGTAGCTCGACACCACCCAGCTCACCTGCGTGAGCGTGGCGCCGAGCGAGGCCTGCATCTGTTGGAGCGCGACGTTGACGATGCTGGTGTCGACGACCTCGAGCAGCGCGCCCAGGGCGACGGCGACCGCGATGAACCACTTGTTCTTCGCGCCTTGGCTTTCGGCCTCGGCGCTCTCGACAGGCGCGTCGGCGACGGCGGCGGTGGCCATGCGAGCCTCCTACTTGGTGGTGTCGACGACGAGATCGACGCTCAGGCCCGGGCGCAGCGTGACGTTCGGCGGCACGTTTTTGATGCGCACCCGCACCGGCACGCGCTGCACGACCTTCGTGTAGTTGCCGCTGGCGTTGTCCGGCGGAAGCAGGCTGAAGCGCGCGCCCGTGGCCGCGGAGAAGCTCTCGACCTCACCGTGCAGCGAGAGGCCGGGGAGCGCGTCGACCTCGATGTGCGCCGGCTGACCCGCGCGCATCTTGGCGATCTGCGTCTCCTTGAAATTGCCCGTCACCCACACGTCGCGCGTGGGCACGAGCTGCACGATGCCTTGGCCCGACGCGATCATCTGCCCGACGCCGATGGACTTCTTCGAGACCACGCCGTCCTGCGGCGCGACGACGCGGGTGTACGCGAGATCCAGCGCGGCCGTGTCGCGCGCGGCCTGCGCCACGGTCACCTGAGCGTGCGCGGTGCGCGCCCGCGCGCGGGCCTGCGCGATGAGCGCGTCGACCTCGCCCGCCTGTTGCGCGCGGGCGTTCGCCTCGGCCACGCGGCTCACCGCCTGCGACGTCGAGGCGTGCAGCGACGCGAGCCGCGCCTTCGCCTGCGACAGCGACGCGGCCGCGGTGTCGAAGGTGGTCTGCGCGCGATCGACCTCGGCCTGCGCCACCGATCCCGAAGCGAACAGCGACTTCGCGCGATCGAGATCGAGCTGCGCCTTCTGGTTGTTCGCCGTCGCGGAGGCCACGGCCGCCTCGCCTTCGGCGATCTGTTGCCGCGACGCGCTCACGCTGCTCTCCGCGCCGTGGAGCGACGCATCGGCGGCGGACTTGTTGCTGCGCACGGTGGTCTCCGCCACGCGCTCGTCGGCATCGGCCGCGTCCGCAGCGGCGCGCGCTGCTTCGAGGTTGGCCTCGGCCTGCGCGAGCTTCGCCTTGGCGGGCTCGGGATCGAGCTCGGCGAGCACGTCGCCGGCCTTCACGACCTGGTTCTCGACGAAGGCGATCTTCGCCACCACCCCGCCCGTGCGGGCCGGGACGCTCACCATCTCGGCGTCGATTTGCGCGTCGTCCGTGGACTCCAGACCACGGTGCGTGACGTAGTAACCGCCGCCTCCCAACACGGCCACGGCCCCGATGATGGCCATCACCATGGGCGCTCGCTTCGGCTTCGCCGCGGCCTGATCCGATGCAGTGGTCTGCCTCGAATCCGCGGTCATCGTCGTCGTGCTCATGCTCGCTCGAATGCGGTCGCCTGCGCGCGTCCGGCTCGTCCGGCGGAGCTAAGGCAACCGATTGTTGCGACAAGTAACACAGGCACTGGCAAACGCAACCATGCGTTGCCATAATCGTCGTCCATGGAAGCCGATGTGGACGAGACAACAGATTCTGCAGACGAACCGCGCCGTCGTACGGGGCAGCATGGCGCGCGCGTAGGCGGGCGCAGCGAGCGCGTCGTGCGGGACGTGATCGACGCCACCGTACGCGAGCTCGCGCGCGTCGGCTATGCGGCGCTGCGCATGGAAGACGTGGCCGCGGTCGCAGGCGTGAACAAGACCACGGTGTATCGGCGCTGGGCGACGAAATCGGATCTCGTCACCGCCGCGCTCACGGCGCGCGCGCTGCCCGATTTCGAAATGCCCGACACCGGCGCGCTCCGCACGGATCTCCTCGCCTTGCTGCGTCCATTCGTCGCGCGGGTGTCGAAGCCCGAGGGCCGCGCCCTCGCACGCATGATGTTGATGGAGATGGATCACCCCGACGTGGCCGCGCTCTCGCGCGGGTTCCGCGAGAAGCGCCTCACGCTCTGGGTCGACATCGTCCACCGCGCGGTCAAGCGTGGCGAGCTACCCGCCGGGAGCGAGCCGCGCCTCCTCGTCGACATCTTGATGGGCACGGTGATGACCCGGGTGCGCTGTAACGAGAAGGTCGACGACGACTACCTCCACGCGGTGATCGAGCTGGTTGTCCTGGGTGCCCAGCACGGCGGCGCGATCCCTCGCTGAGCGAGCTCTTGATTCGCGCCGGTGTGGCCGATAACCAGGCGAGATGTCCCTCCCGCCCTGCCAGCCGATGATCCTCGAGCCCGTGCAGCCGCACGCAAGCTTCCTCGTGTTCGGCCTCGTCCCCGGCCACGATCCGCGCGCCGCGATTCTGCGCCTCCGCGACGCGGCCGCCGACTGGCCTTCGGTGATCGGCTTCGGCGCGCCGCTCGTGGGCGCGCTCGCGGCATCGATCCCCGAGCTCCGCGCATTCCCTGCGATCGTCGGGCCCGGCGTGGCCTTCCCCTCCACGCAGGGTGCGTTGTGGGCCTATCTCCCGGGCACGGATCGCACCGCGATCCTCGATCATGCCCTCTCGCTCCGCGAGGTGCTCGGCCCGGGCTTCCGTCTCGACGAAGAGGTCCTCACCTTCAAGTACCGCACGGGCTTCGATCTCACGGGCTTCGAGGACGGCACCGAGAACCCCAAGGACGAGAAGGCCGTGGCCGCTGCCATCGTCTCCGGCAAGGGCGCCGGCTTCGACGGCGGGAGCTTCGTGGCCGCGCAGAAGTTCCGCCACGACCTCGAGCGCTTCCGCGCGCTCGCGCCCGCGGCGCAGGATCAGGTGATCGGCCGCGAGCGCGTGAGCAACGAAGAGATGCCCGACGCGCCCGTGTCCGCGCACGTGAAGCGCACCGCGCAGGAGAGCTACGAGCCGCCGGCCTTCATGCTGCGCCGCTCGATGCCCTGGGGCGGCGCCGGCGAGCACGGCTTGTACTTCGTGGCCTTCGGCGAGTCGCTCGATCGCTTCGAGCGCGTGCTCTCCCGCATGGCCGGCCGCGAGGACGGCATCGTCGACGCGCTCCTCGGTTTCACCCGCGCGCTCTCCGGCGGTTACTACTGGTGCCCGCCGCTCAAAGACGGACGCCTCGATCTGTCGTCGCTCGGGCTCTGATTCGCGCCCTGAAGACATCGAGTCGGTAGCGCGAGGGGTGATGTCCCAAGGCCCCTCGCGCAAAGCATCCTCGCAAACGACGATTCAGCCACGGCTCACCGGCCGCGCCGCACCGAAGAGATCGGCCCGCCGCGCAATGAGATCTCCCACCGCGGTCGCAGGCCGACCGAGGATCGATTCCACGTCGTGGGTGAGTCGATCATATCGATTGTCCGCGTGGAGTCGGGCCATGGTCGAGAGGTGCCCGAAGACATGCTCCGGCAAGCCTCGCCGCCGCAGCTCTCCATCACGCCATTCTTCGAACGGGACGTCGACATACCGCACATCGCGGTGAAGCGCTTTTTCGTACTCCGCCGCGAGAGCATTCATATCCATCGAGCGAGGCCCGGTCAGCTCGTAGACCTTGCCGATGTGGGCAGCGGGGCTCATCAGGATGGTGGCAATCACCTCGGCCACGTCGGAGGCAGCGACGGGCGAGCTCCGCCCATTTCCGAACGGCAGGCGGAGGGTGCCGTCGTCCGCGATGGATTCGGCGGCCCAGTCCGAGAAAAAGAAGCTCTCGAAAAACACCGTGGGCCTCACCTCCACGACGGGCAGGCCCGACCAGCTCAACACTTGCTCCACCAGCCAATGCAGGCGCTGTTGCGCCGAGTCCGTCATGCGGGTGAGGCTCATCTGCGAGACGGTCATCTGCGAGATGCTCACCAGCACCTCGAGATCGCCGCGCGCGCGGGCGACGGCAGCCACGAGCACCGCAGCCTCCAGGTAGCTCGGTGACACGCTCATGCCGAAGTACATGCGACGGCAGCCTTGAAGCGCGCGCGCCACATCGGTCGCCGAAGTGAGATCGCCGACCACGGTCTCGGCGCCCATCGCGCGCAGCGCCGCCGCTCGTTCATCCTCGCGATGGACGAGCGCGCGCACGGGCCGATCGCGGCGGCGCAGGATCTCCACGATGCTCTGGCCCACGCCCCCGACACGTCCAGCGGCGCCCGTGACGAGGATGGGATCGGCTGTGGACATGCGCCCTCCTTCCCGCGCTTCGTCTGCGCGGTCTGGAGTCATACGTGTCTCATCGCATGCTGCAAGCCGGCGACTCGGCACGGGCGCATGTCTCAGGTAGAGGTCGATGTCTCGCTGATGATCGCGCGCCGGATGCTCGGCAGGGCAGATGAGCCGCATGCCCTCGACGCGCTACGACGGTCGCGGCCTCCTGCATCACGTGCTGGTGAAGACGGCGCCCGCAGTCCTTCGTCTCGTCGCGACGTTCAACCGAGCGGGTTCAAGCCGAAGCCGCCGAGCGTGTGGCCGCCGTCGGCGGTGATCACGGTGCCATGGATGTACGCGGCCGCGGGGCTCGCGAGGAACAAGGCGATCTCGGCGATCTCGTCCTTCGTGCCGTATCGGCCGAGCGGGATGGTGCGCTCCACGTGGGCCCGGAGCTCCGGGGTGGACGAGAGCCGCCGCATGCCTTCGGTGTCGTCGATGGGGCCCGGCGCGATCGAGTTCACGCGCACGCCCGAGCCGCCCCACTCCATCGCGAGGACGCGCATCAACATATCCATGCCGGCCTTGGCGGCGCACACGTGCGCTTGCATGACGGCCGGCGTGAAGGCTTGACCGGCCGAGATGCAGAGCACGGATGCACCCGGCTTGCGAAGGTGCTCGAAGGCGGCGCGACACGCGTTGAAGGTGCCCACGAGATCGATGTCGACGACTGCCTTGAACCCGTTCGACGACATGCCGACCGCAGGCGCGGGGAAGTTGCCGGCCGCGCCGTTCACCAGGATGTCGATGGGCCCGTGCGCGGCGACGCTCTCGCGGATCACGCCCTCGAGCGCGGCGTAGTCGCGGACGTCGGCGGTCTTCGCGAGCGCCGTCGCGCCGTCGGCCACGAGCTCGGCGCGCGCTTTCTCGGCGCGCTCCGCGTTCCTCCCGATGACCGTCACCTTCGCGCCCGCGCGCGCGAAGCGCTTGGCGATGGCGAGGTTGATGCCGCTCGTGCCGCCCGTGACGAAGGCGTGCTTGTCGCGGAGGAGGCCTTCTTTGAACGTGTTGCTCATACCGATGCTCCACCTTCCGTGAGGGATGCGACCACGGCCGCCGCGAGCGCCTGCGCGCCCGACATGGGCCGAATGAAGACCGAGAGGTGCGTCACGAGCCCGGTCTCCGGATCGACGCGCCCGAGATCGATGCCATCGACCGCGCGATCGCCGACGCGAGCCTGGAACACGAGCGCCGTCTGATCACCGTCGCGCAGCTCGGCGACGTAGTGGAAGTCCTCGAAGATGCCCGCGACGCGCCGGAGCAACGCGCCGACGACCGCGCGACCGCGGTACGGCTTGAAGACCACCGGGCTCAGGAACTCGACGTCCTCCGCGAGGCACTGCTCCAGCGCATCGAGGTCGAACGCTTCCACCGCTTGGCGAAACCGCTGCATGGGATCATCCTCCGGCGAGCGCGCGAGATGACGATGTCATCACATCGCGACTGATATATGCAGATGAACAGGCACCCATGGTAGGGAAGCGAGTAGACACTGTCAACAAGACCAAGGCCGGCGCGCGCCGAGCCGCCGGCCCGCGTCCCGAGGCGCGCCGGCGCACGGAAGCGGCGACCCGGGAGCGCGAGCCGGGAGCGCGTGAGCTCTTGATCCGCGCAGCGGTGGCGATCGCCGAAGAGGACGGCGTGGGCGCCATCGGCCTGCGCGAGGCGGCGCGGCGGGCGGGGCTCACGCATGGGGCGCCTTATCGTCACTTCGAGAGCCGAGGAGATCTCGTGGCGGCCGCGGCGCACGACGGCTTCCTCGCGCTCTTCGCGCGCTGCGTGGAGAAGCAGCGGAGCGCGGGGCCCGATCCCTTGCTCCAGTTCCAGGCGCTCGGCGTCGCGTATCTCCTGTTCGCGCTCGAGCACCCAGGCTGCTTTCGCGTCATGTTCGGCGCCGAGGCCGCGCGCCATCCGGAGACGGTGCGCAGCGCGGAGGCGGCCGTGTTCTCGCTGGCGGTGAACGCCATCGCGAGCGCGCAGCGGCAAGGCAAGGCCGACGCCGGCGACCCGCAGGAGCTGGCCATGGTGGCGTGGGCCTCGGTGCACGGGATCGCGGTGCTGGTGCTCGACGGGTTGGCGCAGTGGGTCGGGCTCGACGCATCGGATCCCGAGCGGCTCGCGCGCCGCTTCACGGCGCGGATGTTCGACGGCCTCAGGCCGCGGAAGCGGTGAGGGCTGGAAGGGCTCGCCTCGCTGCCTGACGGGCCGGTGTCGCGCCCGTGCTGGGCGGTGCGCTTCGCGTGCCTCTTGGCACACGGCCGGCGCCGCCGCACAACGGTCTCATGCCATCGGGATGCCATGAGCGTGCTCGCGAGCCCATCACGCTGGACGAGGCCGCCGGCAAGGTCTCGTCGTTTGTGACAATCTCCGTATCTCGAGGCGCCGGCATGGAGCGCGTCGCGCGCCTCGCTCCCTCCGCATGACCGCCTGTCCGCCGTACACGATCATCGCGTCACTCGCCCAAGGCAGCAGCGCCACCATCTTTCGCGCGGTCAGGAACGTCGATCGCTGCCCCGTGATCCTCAAGGTGCTCGACCCTCGGCTGAGCCGCCCGAAGGACCTCGAGCGCCTCCAGCACGAGCACGAAATCGGGACGTTGCTCGACGCGAAGAGCATCGTCAAACCGCTCGCGCTCGAGACGTACCAAGGCATGCCGGCCCTCGTATTGGAGAACTTCGGCGGCCGCTCCCTCGAAGAGCTGCTCGGCGCGCCGATGACGGTGGGTCGCTTCCTTCCCCTCGCCATGCGCATCGCGGAGGCGGTCGCGGACGTGCACCGGCATGGCGTCGTCCACCGGGATTTGAAGCCCGGCAACATCATCATCAGCTCCACCACGGGTGAGGTGAAGATCGCGGACTTCGGCCTCGCCTCGCGTCTCCCCCGCGTGGCTCAGCCCGCGCCGCGTGCGCAAATCATCGAAGGGTCTTTGCCTTATCTGTCGCCCGAGCAGACCGGGCGGATGAACCGCGCCGTCGACGACCGCGCCGACCTCTACGCTTTGGGGATCATCTTTCATCAGATGCTCACGGCGAGGCTCCCTTTCGAAGCGAAAGATCCCGTCGAATGGGTCCACTGCCACGTTGCCCGCGCGCCCCGGTCGCCGGCCGAGGTGGTCCCCGAGATCCCCGACACGCTCGCGCGCATCGTGCAAAAGCTCCTCTCCAAAATGCCCGAGGACCGCTATCAGAGCGCGCGCGGGCTCGAGCACGACTTGGGGCGATGTCTCGAGCAGTGGAATCGGAGCGGCAAGATCGAGCGGTTTGCGCTGGCCGAGCACGACGCCACCGGCCGACTCCAGCTCCCGCAAAAGCTCTTTGGCCGAGCGGTCGAGATGGGGCGCTTGCACGACACCTTCGAACGCGTCGTCGCCACGGGCGCCACGGAGCTCCTGCTCGTCTCGGGTTATTCGGGCATCGGCAAGAGCAGCCTCGTCCGTGAGCTCGATCAAACGATCGTCCGGGAGCGCGCCTTCTTCCTTCGAGGGAAGTTCGAGTCGTGCAAGCGCGACATCCCTTATGCCACGCTCGTCTCGGCCTTTCGTGAGCTCGTGCTCGAGATCCTCGCCGAGAGCGAGCCGCGCATCGCCGAATGGAGGCAGCGCCTCCTCGACGCGCTCGGCGTCAACGGGCGGCTCATCGTGGATGTGATTCCCCCCGTCGAGCTGGTGATTGGCCCACAGCCGCCGGTGCCCGAGCTGCCGCCGACCGAAGCGCAGAACCGGCTCCGCTTGGTGTTCCGGCACTTCATCGGGGTGTTCGCGCGGAGAGAGCACCCGCTCGTGATCTTCCTCGACGATCTCCAATGGGCCGATTGGGCGAGCCTCTCGCTCCTCGAAGAGCTGACGACCCACCCCGACGTGCGCCATCTCCTCGTCATCGGTGCTCATCGCGACAACGAGGTCTCCGCTTCGCACCCGCTCGCGCTCACGCTCTCGGCGGTGCGCAACGCGGGCGGGCGGGTCTCCGACATCCTGCTCGGTCCCATGTTGCCCGAGCACCTCGCCGCGTTCGTCGGCGAGGCGCTCCACTGCTCCATGGAAGAGGCCGCGCCGCTCTCGAATCTGATCCACGAAAGGACCGGCGGCAATCCCTTCTTCGCCGGTCAATTCCTCCTCTCGCTCCATGAAGAGGGCTTGATCGCATTCGACGAGCACGCCCGCGCCTTTCGCTGGGACATCGCCAAGATTCGGCTGAAGAGCTCCACCGACAACGTGGTCGACTTGATGGTCGACAAGCTCCGCCGGCTCCCCCCGGCCACGCAGAAGACGATCGAGCGACTCGCCTGCATGGGAAGCGCCGTGGAGCTCGGTGTCCTTTCGATGGTGCACGGCCGCTCCGAAGCGGACATGCATACGGACCTCTGGGAAGCCGTCCACGCGGGGCTCGTCGTCTGTGTCGGCGGCGCGTGCAAGTTCCTTCACGACCGCATCCAGGAAGCGGCCTATTCGCTCATCCCCGAAGAGGAGCGGGCCGCATTGCACCTCGGCATCGGCCGTTTGCTCCTCGCGCACACCGCGCCCGAAGCGCTCGAAGAGAGGGTCTTCGAGATCGTCAATCAGCTCGATCGCGGCGCCGCGCTGATCACCGCGCCGGACGAGCGGGAGCGCGTGGCCGAGCTCAACCTCGTCGCGGGCAAGCGCGCCGAGAGCTCCACGGCTTACGTCTCGGCGCTCAAGTATCTCGCGGCCGGCGCGACGCTCCTCCCCGAAGATCGATGGGACCGGCGATACGAGCTCACCTTCGCGCTCGAGCTCCATCGCGCCGACTGCGAGTACCTGACCGGCGCGCGGGAGGCCGCCGAAATGCGCCTCTCGTCGCTCTCGCGCCGCGCCCGGAGCCTCGTCGATTTGGCCGCCGTCACGTGCGCGCGCCTGTCTCTCCACACGACCGTGAATCGGGCCGACCGTGCCGTCGAAGCCTGTCTCGATTACCTCCGTCGCGTCGGCGTCCAGTGGTCGCCGCACCCGACGAAGCAGGAAGTCGAGCAGGAATACGAGCGCATCTGGCAGCAGCTCGGGGACCGCTCGATCGAGACGCTCGTCGATCTCCCTCCCATGACGGACCCGGACTGCCGCGCGACCATGGATGTCCTGACGTGGACCGTGTCGCCCGCGCACCTCACCGACGAGAACCTGCTTGGCCTCGTCGTGGGTCGCATGGTCAACCTCTGCCTCGCGCACGGCAACAGCGACAGCGCGTGCATTGCCTACGTCGTCTTCGGAATGTTCCTCGGCTCGCGCTTCAACGACCAGCGCAAAGGATATCGCTTTGGCAAGCTCGGCCTCGATCTGCTGAACAAGAGTGGGCCGCTCCGCTTCAAGGGCCGTGTCCAGCTCATCTTCGGCAGCAACGTCAATCCCTGGTCGAGGCACGTGCACACCGGCCTTTCGCTGGTGCGGCGCGCCTTCGTCGCGGCGCAGGAGACAGGCGATCTCATGTATGCCTCCTACAGCCGCACCTGCGCCATCACGCTCCTCCTCGTCGAGGGCGCTCCGCTCGGCGAGGTGCAACGGGAGGCCGAAGCGGCGCTCGATCTCGTGCGCAAGGCCGGCTTCGGGCTGATCGAGGACACCCTCGTCGTGCAGCTCCAGCTCGTCCGCGCCCTTCGAGGCTCGTTGCCGGAATTCGCGTCCTTCGATGACACCTCGTTCGACGAGGCGCGGTTCGAAGCGCACCTCCGGGACGCCCAGCGCCCGGCGTTCGCATCCTGTTGGTATTGGATTCGCAAGCTGGAAGCGCGCCTCTTCGCGGGCCACTACGCCGAAGCCGTCTCGGCCGCGGCCAAGGCCCAAGAGATCCTCTGGACCTCGCCCTCGTTCTTCGAGATCGCCGACTACCATTATTATGGCGCCCTCGCGCGCGCGGCCCATCACGACACGGCGTCCGACCGCGAACGGTCGCAAATCCTCACGGCGCTCGCGGCCCACCACCGGCAACTCGAGACTTGGGCCCAGACCTGCCCCGAGAACTTCCGGAACCGCGCCGCGCTGGTTGCCGCGGAGATCGCGCGCATCGAGGGTCGCGATCACGACGCTACGCGCTTCTACGAAGAGGCCATTCGATCGTCGCGCGAGAACGGCTTCGTGCACAACGAGGCCATCGCCTACGAAACGGCCGCGCGCTTCTACCACACGCGCGGCTTCGAGCTGTTCGCCGACACCTATCTGCGCGAGGCGCGCGATCGCTACCTCCGCTGGGGCGCAGACGGCAAAGTGCGCGCGCTCGAGCGGATTCATCCGCAGCTCGCTCCGCAAAAGCACCTCGCTCCGGCGACCACGATGGCGATGCGCGCCGAGCAGCTCGACCTGCTCTCGGTGACCAAGGCATCACAGACCATCTCGGGCGAGATCGTCCTCGACAAGCTGGTGCGCACGCTGCTCGAAGTGGTCCTCGAGCAAGGCGGCGCGGAGCGGGCTTGTCTCATCGTACCTCGGGAAGGTGGCCTCTCGATCGAGGCGGAGGCCGATCTCCGGCAGAAAGGAGCGGTCCTCCACCTCCACGGGTCGGACGGTCTCTTGCAGCGTTTCCCCGCGACGCTCGTCCACTACGCGCTGCGGACGAAGGAAGACGTCATTCTGAGCGACGCCGCCGCCCATGCAGGCAAGTTCGCCGGTGACGACTACATCGCTCGGAACAAGCCGCGATCGATTCTCTGCATGCGCATCGTGCGGCAGGCCGAGGTGGTGGGCCTGCTCTATTTGGAGAACAACCTCCTCGCCGGCGCGTTCACCCTCGATCGCCTCACCGCGCTTTCGCTGCTCGCGATGCAGGCGGCCATCTCCCTGGAGAACGCCTTGCTCCTCGCCAAGGAGCAAGCGGCGCGCGCGGCCGCCGAAGACGCGGAGCGCCGCGCCGCGCTCCTGGCCGAGGCCGGCGTGCTTTTGTCGGAGTCGCTCGACTACGAAGAGACCTTTGCCCGCCTCGGCCGGCTGTGCGTGCGCTCGCTCGCCGATTACTGCATCATCGACATCGTCGAAGGCCGAGAGATCCGGCGCCTCCCCGCGGCTTATGCCGATCCCGAAAAGGGACCGGCGTTGAAGGAGCTCGAGCGTCGATATCCACCTCGTTGGGATTCACGTCATCCCGCCGCCACGGTCCTCCGCTCCGGCGAGCCGCTGCTCCTGCCCGTGCTGAGCGACGAGGTCCTGCGCGCGACCAGCGAGGACGAGAGTCACTATCGGCTCCTCCGCGATCTCGGGACACGCACGGCCATCGTGGTGCCGCTCGTGGCGCGCGGGCAGACGTTGGGTGTCATCACCCTCGTCTCGGGGGCCGCGGATCGCCGCTTCGCGCGCGCCGATCTGGAGCTCGCGGAGGAGGTCGCGCGCCGCGCGGGGATCGCGCTCGACAACGCCCGGCTCTATCGTGCCTCGCAGGAGGCCGTGCGCGCTCGCAGCGAGTTTCTCACCGTCGCATCCCACGAGCTCAACACGCCCCTCACGTCGCTCCGGCTCGCGGTCCAATCGCTGTGTCGCCTGGCGCCTTTGGGGCGCACCATCGATCCGCAGGCGATGAGCAAGATGCTCGAGCTCGTCGCGCGCCAGGAAATGCGCATGACCAAGCTGGTCAACGATCTGCTCGACGTTGCACACATCGAGGCGGGGCCTCTCCCGCTCAAGCTCGCCGACGTCGATCTCGGCGCGCTCGTCCGCGAGGTGCTCGCGCGCTTCGAGGCGGACCTCTCGCAGTCTCGCTGCGTCGTCTCGATTCATGCGGGCGCCCCGGTCGTGGGCCAGTGGGATCGATCCCACCTCGACCAAGTCGTCACGAACCTCCTCTCCAATGCCATCAAGTTCGGGTCGGGTGAGCCCATCGAGATCTTCCTCGATGCAGAGGGCGGCACGGCCCGGCTCGCGATTCGCGATCACGGGATTGGCATTGGCAGAGACCAGCGCGACCGCATCTTCGGACGCTTCGAGCGCGCCGTGTCGGAGAGGCATTACGGCGGCCTCGGCCTCGGCCTCTACATTTGCCGTCGAATCGTGGAGGATCACGGCGGCGCCATTCGCTGCGACAGCCGCCCAGGCGCCGGCTCGACATTCATCATCGAGCTCCCGATCACACCACCGTCCTAGCGTCGGACCAGCCAATACCAATGAGAGGCGGCGAGGCGCCGGCGGCTGCTTTCGGCGGATTCGAGATCGAACGAGGGCGCGAACGTCGCCTTCATGACCGCGGGCGAGAGCCGGAGATCGCTGGGCGAGTCGTCCAGCGCCCAAATCAAGAGCGCGCCGCCGGGCACGAGGAGGCGATTGAGCTCCGCCACGTAGCCTCGCTGTCCTTCGCGATCGAGGCAGTGAAAGCAGCCGACGTCGAAGGCGATGTCGAAGGGATCGCGGAGCGCCTCCAAATGCGTCACGTCGCCCACGAGGAAGTCGGGCTTGCTTTCGTCTCCGGCCACACGCGCCTTGGCTTTCTCGATCGCGACCGGAGAGAAGTCGACGCCCGTGGCGCGGAGCCCCTGCTTCGCCATGTAACGTGTGAACCTGCCGACCCCACAGCCGAGCTCGAGGACGCGCCGAGGGGCACCGCGTCGTGAAAGCTCCGTGACCTCTTTGGGGATGCGGACGTCACCCCAGAACGTGATGGGCTGACGGTAGGCGCGATCGAAATCGGCGCTCGTAGTAGGCTTCATCGGCGTACCTCCATGGTCCGAAGCGCGTCGCATCGGATGGAACCGAATTTAGATAGCATGCTATGAAAGTCAAGGCCGACCCCGATTGGGATCCCGAATCCGCGGTGTCCTTCTGGATCAACCACGCCTCTCGTTTGTTGATGCGCCGCTTCGAGCGGAGCCTGCGCCCGCTCGATTTCGGCATGGCCTACCTCCCGGTGGTGATCGCGCTCGAGGAGAACGGGGCGCTCTTGCAGAAGGAGCTGGCCGAGCGCGCCCACGTCGAGCAGCCCACGATGGCTGCGCTCCTCGCGCGCATGGAGCGCGACGGGCTCATCGCGCGCGAGCCGCACCCGAGCGACAAACGCGCGAGCCGAATCTCGCTCACGCCCAAGGCCAAGGCGCGAGTCCCGAAGGCGAAAGAGCTGCTCCGAAAGGGCGCGGAGCAAGCGGTCCGCGGCTTCGACGATCGCGAGCGCGCCACCGCCCTCGCGCTCATGCGCCGCGTCGTGCAGAACCTCGAAGAGGCCGGCGACGATTAGAGCGCTCGTCGTCGTCTCACCTTCGCGCTTCTCCCCAGCCTCGAACCGACGCACCATCGCTCCCCTCATGCGAAGCACCGGCACGCGCTCTCTCGCCTTCGGCGCCCTCCTCGGCCTCCTCGCGGTCACCTCGTGCAACGCGCTGGAGCCGATGCCGGTGCCGTCCTCCACCACGTGCAGCGCCGAAGCGCTCGCACAGGGAATGAGCGCTTTCGCAGCGTCCGACGTCGGTGTGTATTTCGAGACGGGCGGCGATGCGGGGCTCGCCCTCACCCGCGACGATCTCGCGAAGTACCTTGGCCAGATTTGGAGCGGCACCTTCGCGCCCGTGGACGGCGCACCGGATTCGCAGAAGAAGGCCACCGTGTGGCTCTCGACGAGCGCCGCCGCCGCGGAGAAGGCCGGGCTCGACGCGGCGAGCAGCTACGCCATCCGGCGCGTCGACGAAGGCGCGAGCACCGTGATCGTGGTGGCGGCGCACGACGCGACGGGGCTCACCTATGGTGCTTATGCGTTCTTGGAGCAGCTCGGCGCGCGCTTCTTCCACCCCAAGGAGGAAATGGTGCCGCGCTACGCGGGCCCGCGCCTCCCGGCCACGCTGCGCATCGCGCGGGCGCCGGCGATGGCGACGCGAGGCATCCAGTTCCACACGCTCCATCCCATCGAGTATTTCGCGCCCTTCAACGATCCGAGCGAAGCGAACCTGGCCGACGCCAAGCGGGTCGTCGACTGGATGGCGAAGACGGGGCAAAACCACCTTCAATGGGTGCTGCTCTCGACGGTGGATTGGGCCACGTGGGTCCCGCACGCGCAGGCCATCATCGAATATGCGCACCTCCGCGGAGTCGAGGTCGGCACCAACGTACAAGTGTGGGGCGGCGCCTCGCTCCAGAACAATTACGTGCTCGTGACCGACGAGGACGACTGGCAAGCGCAGATGGACGCGGGGCTCGACAAGCTCCTCACCGTGGGTTGGGACACGGTCGATCTCGCGCTCGGCGAGTTCGTCAGCACCGGGCCGCAGGCCGTCATCGACTGGTTGAACCACGCCGTCGAGCACGTGGCCGCGGTCGACCCGGCGATCGAGGTCAACGTCCACAACCACGTGGGCAATTACGAGAACCTCTACGTCGACTACATGGGGGAGAAGATCTTTTATTATCACCTTCCCAAATACGCCGACGCGCGGCTCGGGCAGGTGGTGCACACCCTCTTCTTCTTCGACGTCTACCGCGATTTCGCCACCTACGGGCACCCCGACTTCCACCTCCAGCACGACTACATCATGGAGGAGCTGCCCAGCCGGCGCGTCTCGTACTTCCCCGAGTCGGCTTATTGGATCTCGGCCGACGTGGACGTGCCGCTGTTCCTCCCCGAGTACATCCACGCGCGCTACATCGACATTCATGGCCTCGTCGACGAGGCGCGCCAGAAGGGGCTTCCCCCGCTGGCGGGACACATGATGTTCTCCTCGGGGCACGAGTGGGGATATTGGCTCACGGATTATCTCTCCGCGAAGATGCTTTGGCAGCCGGACGCGCCGCTCGAGACGTTCCTCGCCGATTACGCGGGGGCGTTCGGGAGCTGCGCGGGCGACGTCGCGACGGCGATGGGGACGCTCGTGTCGATCCAGACCAAGTATCTCTTCGACGCGCGGCTCATCGCCTACGTGCAGGGCGAGAACACCACGGTCGACTTCGGTTACATCGCCGGCAAGGAGACGCACCCGAAGCGCATCGCCTTCGAGGAGGTGCTCGCCATGAGCGACGGGGATCGCGCGACCTTCGAGGCCGACGTGGTCGCCAAGCTGGAGGCGATGGTGGACGAGATGCGCCCCATCGAGTCTCAGCTCCAGACTCAGTGTCAGGGCGCGGACGCGACGGTCACCCCTTGGTGCAACGAGCTTTGGGACGGCGTCGCCATCGTGCGCAATCGGGCCGAGCACGCCGCGCACCTCTATCGCGCCGTGCTGGCGCAGGCGAAGAAGACGGATCCGGAGGCCGATTACAAGAAAGCGGCGGCGCTCACCCCCGAGGCCGCGAAGATCATCGCCCGCCGCGAGAAGCATTATCGCTTCGATGCCGAGCGGCTGACCGGCCTCTACGAGAACCCGACCATCTACAACTTCGGATACCTCCGCCCGGCGCACACCCAGTGTTATTGGCGGCGCCGGGAGCAGCAGGTCCGAGATCTCATCGATACGGGGGTCCCGGCCCCGATTGCGTCGCTGCCGGGTTGCTTGGAGGAGTGAGGGTACGCCTTCAGCGCGAATGCCGGTGCCGGGCGACGACTTTCTCCGCGCAGGCGAAGATCTCGTCGCCCTTGGCCTTCGCTGCGGCCGCGCGTGCCGCGACGGCTTCGGGGCCGCCGGCTGAATCTTCGACGACCACGACCATGTTGAAGGCGGGCGGTTGCACCATGTATTGCACCCACACGCCGGGGACCGCCTTCACGTTCAACGAGTCGGAATGGCGGACGCTCTGAAGGTTCTCCGACGAGGCACAGGCCGCGATGGGGGCGAAGAAGGCGGGGCCCTCGGCGGCCGAGACGGGGAGCGCATACGAGCGGAAGCCCCCACAGCCCACGAGCGATAGCGATGCGGCGACGGCGATGATGGATGTGAGCAAACGAATCATGAAATGGCCTCCCGTGATGCTCGTCAGAATCGGAGATCGCGAGGCGGGCTGGAAGGGTTGAAAGAGGGCTCGCGGTCGATTTCGGGCGCATGCCCGCGCGCGGCAATCAATCCTCGTCTTCGGGCAGCGAGTCGAGGAAGGCGCGGCCGACGTTGAGGAAGACGTAGTGGTTGTCGATCTTCGCGGGCGAGAGCGTCCGCGCCATGATGGCGCCGGCGATGGCGCAGCCGATCATGGTGAGCGCGCCCAGGGCGGCGAGCACGCCCGTGTCCGTGGTCGTGCCCAGGATCACCATGATGAAACCGCCGAGGAGCCCGCCGAACAGCACGAATTGCCCGTTCAACCGAGCCCGCGCGTGCGTCGGGCAGAGCGCGTGCTCGACGGTGGCGCTCTTGCGCATGAAGGCCGCGATCACCAAGTAGACGAGGAATCCGATGAAGATCGTCGCGTAAACCCATTGCGGGTGCCACATGAGCTGCCGGCGTATCCGCTCGCCGGGGACGCGCTCGTTGCAAACGACGCAGCGCTTCGGGAGGCGCGGGTCCTCGACGGGGACCACGGCGTAATTACCTATCCGGAACGCACGATTGTTCTTCGTCTTCTTCGATTTGGTCTTGGATGGTTTGGGTGTCTCGGGATCCGCGTCGTCCGCGGGCGGCGCATAAGGGTTGGGCTCGCTCATTCCGTCATGCTCGCCGCATCGGCGAGCGAAGGGCAAGCCTGCGCCGCGTCGAGCCATCTCGCCGGCGGGGCGAACGCGCGCCTCCAACGAGATGGCTCACGAGCCCAACGTCACTTCTTGGGCTTGGGAGCTTCTTTGGGCTTGGGGGCCTCTTTCTGGGTCAGGTCTTTGAACACGATCTCGATGAACGCGTTGGTCGAGACGAAGCCCTTGCCGAGGTCTGCATACTTGTCGAGGACTTTGGCCTCTTGGATTTGGGCCAAGGTCTTCTTCTTCTTCACTTCGGCCTCGACGAGCTTCACGCAGTCTTTGAGCGCGGCGGAGAGCTTCTTCATGTCGGCGATGGTGGAGACGGTGCCGTGGCCGGGGATCACCTTCACGTCGACGGGCAGCTCTTTGACCATGCGGTCGATGGCGGCGATCATGCCTTTGACGCTGCCGCCGCTCGCCAGATCGACGAAGGGAAAGCCATAGGTGACGAAGTCGTCGCCCATGTGCACGACGTTCGATTTGGTGAAGAAGATGGCGCTGTCACCGTCGGTGTGGCCGCTGTCGAGGTGGATGGCGCGGATCTCTTCGCCGTTGAGGTGCACACTGACCTTGTCGTGGAAGGTCACGATGGGGAGCGCCTCGGGCGGGGCGGGGGGAACGGCGTCCCGCGGCTTGCCCGCGACCTCGCCTTTGGGAGCGCCGGTCACGAGGCGCTTGCGCACGTTGTCGTGGGCGACGATGGGCGCGCCGCGGCCGAAGGTGGCATTGCCGCCGGTGTGATCACCGTGCCAATGCGTGTTGAGGACGACGCGAATGGGCTTGTCGGTGATGCCTTTGAGGGCCGCCTTGATCTTGCCGGCCAAGGGGGCGAATTGATCATCGACCATGACGATGCCGTCGGCGCCGACGGAGACGGCGATGTTCCCGCCCGCGCCTTCCAGCATGTAGACGTTGCCGGCAACCTTGTGCACTTTGATGGTGACCTGCGCCAGCTTGTCGTCGCCCGACGCGGGCGGCGTCTCTTCCTCCGCCGCGGCGGAGGCCGTGGGCGCGGGGGCGCCGGCCGGCGCGACGGGGATGGGGGAGGGCATCGGCGGCGGATCGGGAGGAGGCAAAGAGCCGCAGCCGGTGAGGAGCACGAAGAGGGCGAGGGTGGTCTTCTGCATGGGGCCTTCGTCGGGAGTCGGGTGGATCGCGACGGGCGTCAAGCATCGACGTGTGGTGCCGAACGGCGATGCGAGCGTCGGGGCGCGACACTTCGAGTATAGGAGCCTTCATGTGGATCGATTGTGACTTCGACGGCGGCAGCATCCGGATCCTCGAGGCGGAGGAGCCCGGGCGCGCGGTGCTCGGTCTGCGGGCCGACAATGCCGCGGACTTCCGGCAGTGGTTTTACTTCCGAGCCCGCGGCGTGGCGGACATGCCGTGCACCTTCACCATCGCCGACGCCGGATCGTCCACGTTCCCCGGCGGGTGGAACGACTACCACGCATGCGCTTCCTACGATGGAGAGGAGTGGTTCCGCGTGCCCACCGAGCGTGACGGAGATGCGCTGATCATCCGCCACGCGCCGCGGCGCGACGTGGTGGCTTATGCGTGCTTCGCCCCGTATTCGAGCGATCGCTGTGCGGCCTTGATCGAGCGGGCCCGCGCTTCGGATCTCGCGACCGTCGTCACGTTGGGCGAGAGCATCGAGGGGCGGCCGATGAACGTGGTGGTGATCGGTGATCAACAGAGCTCGCTCCCGCGTCTCTGGATCATCGCGCAGCAGCACCCGGGCGAGACGTCGGCGGGCTGGTGCGCCGAGGGGATCGTCGATCGGCTGCTCGACGAGGACGACGAGACCGCCGCGGCGCTCCGCGATCGCGCCGTCGTCTACGTGGTCCCGCGCATGAACCCGGACGGCGCGGCGCGCGGCAATCACCGCACGAACGCGGCCGGGCTCGATCTCAACCGCGCGTGGAGCGAGCCCAGCATGGAGACTTCGCCCGAGGTGTTCTTGGTGCGCGCGGCCATGGACGCGAGCGGGGTCGATTTCTTCCTCGATATCCATGGAGAAGAGGAGATTCCGTATCTCTTCGACTTCGGCGCCGAGGGCGTACCCAACTACGGAGAACGCCTGGCCGCGCTGGAGGAGATGTTCCGCGACGCGCTCGAAGCGGCGGAGGAGAGCTATCAGCGCGAAGAGGGCTACGATCGCGATCCGCCGGGCGGGGCGGATCTCGGGCTCGCCAATGCGTACGTGGCGGATCGGTTCGATTGCTTGTCGATGGGTTTGGAGCTGCCGTTCAAGGACGACGAAAGCCACCCCGAGCCCGAGGTGGGCTGGTCGCCGGATCGGAGCCGCCATCTCGGCCGCGCGGTGGTCGAAGCCGTCCTGGCCTGCGTCGGCTCGCTCCGCTGACCGAGGGATCCGGAGGCGTTTCGAGGAGGCTGACCGGCGGCGCGCGGCGTGCAGGAGCTTTGTCGGTCGTCTCCTGACGGCGACCGCGCCGGCCGGACGAGCTCCGCGCTTGGCGCTTGACGCTCGGCTCGTGACCCCCGATGGACCTTTGCGCCGAGCGCGAAGCCCAAGGAGGCCCGGTTGAGCTCCACATCCGCCGCGGAAGCATCCCCTTCGTCTGCCGAGCGCGCGCGGCTCCGCGCGAGCCTCCTGCGATCGCTGCCCGAGATCCCGCCCATCTATTTCTACGACGATCGCGGGAGCGAGCTGTTCGAAGAGATTACGAAGCTCGGGGTCTATTACCCGACGCGCACCGAGATTGGCATTCTCGAGGATCGGGCCGAGGCCATCCTGCGCGCCGCGCGGCCGCGGCGCCTCGCCGAGCTGGGCAGCGGCGCGGGCCGGAAGATCCGCATTCTGCTCGACGCTTGGAGACGCGTGGGCGGCGGCGAGTCGTGCACCATGCTCGACGTCAACGGGCTCTTCTTGGAGACCTCGGTCGGACTGCTCCGCGCCGATTATCCGGAGTACACGTTCCGCGGCGTGATCGGGGATTTCACCGCCGATCTCGCGCGCCTCGGGCCTGGCGGATCGCGGCTCGTGCTCTTCCTCGCGGGGACGATTGGCAATCTCTATCCCGACGAGCGGCGCGCGTTCTTCCGCGAGATCGGGCGGCGCATGGAGCCTTCGGACGCGCTCCTCGTCGGCGCCGATCTGATCAAGGATCGAGCGCGCATCGAGGCCGCGTACAACGATCCGGAGGGCGTGACGGCCGCCTTCAACCGCAACGCGCTGCGCGTGGTGAACCGGCGCTTCGGGGCGAACTTCGCGCCCGAGGCCTTCCAACATCGTGCCTTTTACGATGTCTCGCGCTCCTGGATCGAGATGCGCCTCGTGGCCTCGCGGCCCATGCGCGTGCAGGTACCGGGGCTCGATTTGCGGCTCGATCTCGCGCAGGGCGCGGAGATCCGCACCGAGGTGAGCTGTAAATTCACGCGCGCCTCGCTCCAGGCCTCGGCGCGCGCCGGCGGGCTCGTGGTGACGGACTTCCACACCGATCCGGAACAGCTCTTCGCGCTCGCCCTCCTCCGGCGGAGCGACGCATGATGGGGGCGTCGTTCGAGGCGCTCTTCGCGGCCGCGTGGCGCCGCAGCGACGACCTCTTCGCGTTGCTCCCGGAGGCAGCGCTCGGGCGCCGCCCCATCGGGCTGCGCCATCCCTTCCTGTTTTATCTCGGTCACCTCCCGGCCTTCGCGTGGAACCAGATCGGGCGTGGTGTGTTGGGCTGCGGGCACCACCATCGCGAATTCGATCTCCTGTTCGAGCGCGGCATCGACCCCGCCGACGAGGCCGGCGCGCGCGCCGCGTCGAAGGACGCATGGCCGAATGTCGATGAGGTGATGGCCTATCGCGACGAAGTCCGCCGCGCCGTGCTCGCGAGCATCCCCGCCGTGCTCGCGCGCGTCGACGACGTGCTCGGCGCGCGCGGGCGCATTCTCCACCTCGTGATCGAGCACGAGCGCATGCATCACGAGACCTTGATGTACATGCTCCAAGAGCACGGCGAGGCCACGCCGCCCGCGGGCGCGCCAATGTTCGAGAGCGGCCCGGGGCGCGCGGCCGAGCCACGGGCGATCCCCGGCGGCGTCGTGACGGTGGGTGTCGATTTCGAATCCATCCCCTTTGGTTGGGACAACGAGTTTGGGCGCGTCGAGATCGAGATGGATCCGTTCGTCATCGATTCTCTGCCGGTGCGCAACGCCGACTACCTCGGATATCTCGAGTCTCTCCACGACGGCGCGCGGGCCGCGCTCACGCCGCGCACGTTCGTGCGGGGAGAGCGCGGCCTGGCGGTGAAGACCATCTTCGGCCCAGTGCCTTTCGAGATCGCTTCGGGCTGGCCGGTGCAGGTCTCGGGCGAGCAGGCGCGCGCTTATGCGGCCGCGCACGGTGGCCGTTTGCCGACCGAGGCCGAGCTGCGCCATGCGGCCTTCGGGGAGCCGGGCGGCGGCGTGCGCCGCTATCCTTGGGGATCCGATGCGGCCGAGCCACGTCATGGATGCTTTGGATTCACACGCTGGTCGCCGGTGCCCACGGGCAGCCACCCGGACGGGGCCAGCGCCTTCGGTGTCGAAGAGCTGTTGGGCAATGGTTGGGAGTGGACCTCCACGGCATTTGCGCCTTTGCCCGGCTTTCACGCTTATGCCCGCACGTATCCCGGTTACTCCACGGACTTCTTCGACGGCGCGCACGACATCGTCTTCGGCGCCTCTTGGGCCACCGATGCCTCGCTCCTCCGCCCGAGCTTCCGCAATTGGTATCGCCGGGACTACCCTTATGTCTTTTCGAGCTTCCGCCTCGTGCGTGAGGCAGAGCCGTCGTTGCTGCGATGATCGAGCTCGACGAAGTGAGCAAGCACTATGACGGCAAGGTCGCCGTCGATCGGGTTTCACTGCGGGTCGCGCCGGGCGAGCTCGTGGTGTTGCTCGGCGGATCCGGCTCCGGCAAGACGACCACGCTGAAGATGACGAACCGGCTCATCGAGCCGACGTCGGGGCGCGTACGCATCGACGGAGAGGACGTGACGGCGGTGCCCGCGCCCTCGCTTCGCCGGCGCATTGGTTACGTGTTCCAGAGGCTCGGGCTCTTTCCGCACCTCACCGTCGCCGAGAACGTGGGTATCACGCCGGCGCTCCTCGGTTGGGATGCGACGCGCATCCGCGATCGGGTCGATGCGCTCTTGGCGCTGGTCGAGCTGGATGCCGACGAGATCCGCGATCGCCGTCCGGACGCGCTCTCCGGTGGCCAAGCGCAGCGCGTGGCCGTGGCGCGGGCGCTCGCGGCCGAGCCGAGCGTGCTGCTCCTCGACGAGCCGTTCGGCGCGCTCGATCCCATCACCCGCGAGCGCCTGCAACAGTCGTTCGTGCGTGTGCGCAAGACGCTGGGCTTCTCGGCGATCTTCGTCACCCATGACGTCGTCGAGGCTCTGCTCCTCGGCGATCGCGTGGGCGTCATGCGCGATGGCCGGCTCCTCCAGCTCGCGCCGGGACGTGAGCTCGTGCGCGCGCCCGTGGACGATTACGTGGCCGATCTCGTGCGCGGTCCTTTGGCGCAGGCGCGCGTGGTCGAGTCGCTCATCGCCGGCGCGCCCGTCGCCGGAGGCGATGCTGCGTGAAAGAGCAGCTCGCCCTCCTCCCGCGTCTCCTCGCAGCCCACCTCGGGCTGACGCTGGTGGCGCTTGCGTTGGGCGTGGCCGTGAGCGTGCCGCTCGGCGTGCTGGTCTCGCGATCGCGCCGCCTGGAGGCGCCCGTGCTCGGCGCGGCCAGCGTCATTCAAACCATTCCGAGCCTCGCGCTCTTGGCCTTCATGGTGCCGGCGCTGGCCGCGCTGGGCACGCACAGCATTGGATATCTGCCGGCGCTGATTGGCCTCTTCCTCTATAGCCTCTTGCCGGTCCTGCGAAACACGGTGGCCGGCCTCGCGGGCATCGATCCCGCGATCATCGAAGCGGCGCGCGGCGTGGGCATGACCCCGCGCGAGCAGCTCCGCCGCGTCGAGCTGCCTTTGGCGCTCCCGGTGATCGTGGCCGGCATCCGCACGGCGGCGGTGCTCACGGTGGGCACGGCGACGCTCTCCACGCCCGTCGGCGCGCCGAGCCTCGGCGATTACATCTTCAGTGGTTTGCAGACGCGCAATTACACGGCGGTGCTCGTGGGCTGCGTGGCCTCGGCCGGCCTCGCGTTGGTGCTCGACAGCTTGGTGCGCGGCCTGCTCGTGGGGCTCACGCGCCCGAGCAAGCGCCTCGTCGCGCTCTGTCTCGGCGGCTTCGTCGGGCTCGCCGTCTTCGCCGCCGCGCCGGTCGTGCGCGGCTTCGTGAGCCGCGGCGGCGCCTCGATCACGGTGGGCGCAAAGACGTTCACCGAACAATACATCCTCGCCGACATCCTCAAAGGCAAGCTCGAGAGGAGCACGGGATTGTCGGCGCGCACGCTCGGATCGCTCGGCTCCACGGTGGTGTTCGACGCGCTGAAGAACGGTGAGATCGACGCCTACGTCGATTACTCGGGCACCCTCTGGGCCAACGTCCTCGGCCATCGCGGCGAGGGCATGGATCGCGCGGCGGTCCTCGCCACGGTGGAGAAGGAGCTCGGGGATCGCTATGGCATCCACGTGGCCGCCGCCCTCGGATTCGAGAACACCTATGCGCTGGCGATGCGCCGAGCCGATGCGGCGCGCCTCGGGATTCGAAGCATCAGCGATCTGGCGGCGCGCGCGGGGAAGCTGCGGGTGGGCGGCGACTACGAGATCTTCCAGCGTCCCGAGTGGCGCGCGATCGAGCGCGTGTACGGGCTCTCGTTCGGCGAGTCGCGGAGCATGGACCCTTCGCTGCTCTACGAGGCGGCGCGCGCGGGGCAGGTGGACGTGATCACCGCGTTCTCCACCGACGGCCGGATCCTCGCCGACGATCTCGTGCTCTTGGAGGACGATCGCCGCGCCATCCCGCCGTACGACGCCATCGTGCTGGTGAGCGATCGGCTCGCGCGCGCGCACCCCGATGCGCTCGCGTCGCTGCGCGGCCTCGCGGGGACCATCGAGGCGACGAAGATGCAGGCGATGAACGCGGCGGTCGACGAGAAGCGCGCGTCGCCGGCCATGGTGGCCCAACGCTTCCTCGACGAATTGCAGCATTGAAAGGCGCGCGTCCGAGGCACGCGATCCAGCCGATGTTTCCCGCGTGTTTCGGCTTCGGTGCCGGTGGGTGACGTCACCGATGGCACCAATCGAGGCGCCGTCTGCGCGTCGCCGGGCGCGTGATCGATCTTGACGTGGAACGCGTGGTCGATGACCGTCGAGCCATGTCGAAGGGTATCGACGTCGTGGGTTGGCGCGGATGCGCGAAGCAGACGGAGCTCGGACCGAAGCGGTTCCTCGTCACCGTGAAGCGGCTCGGCCGCGCGGCCGTGCTGGGGCGCTCGCTCCCACCGCCGTCGGCGTCGCAGGTCGCGCACACGGCGGAGCAGCGCCGGCGCTTGCAGCAGCATCAGGAGCAGCGCCAAGCGGCCATGCAGTTCGATCAAGGGACGCCGGAGTGCAAGGAGTGCCCCTTCTCGGATGGCCGTCCTTACGGCTGCTACACCGCCATCGACTTCCCCATCGACGCGGCGGCCGAGGCCACGCTCTTCCAATACTTCATCGGGCAGCTCGACAACGATCACTCGGGCGGCGCCGCGCTCTACCGTGACCTCGTCTCCAAAGCACCGCCGAGCGGCACCCCGTGGCACACCGATCGCGGCCCCGGCGGCATGCTCGCCGAGCTGGAGACGCCGCTCAGCAAGGATTGGGGCTTCCTCCTCTGGAAGAAGCACGCGGACAGCGCGCAGCTCCTCGGAACGATCTTCTTCAACCAGCGCCGCCTCGGCCTCATCTCGGCCCTCGCCGAGTTCTGGAGCGGCTTCGTCTCCTACGCTCGGGAGAACGTGCCGGGCTTCGACGAGTCGAAGACGCTGCGCCAGATCGAGGCCCTGAACGACCTCTACGATCGCGTCATGGAAATCGCGAGCCACAACGAAGGCATCCACGTCCTCGTCGAGAACGACGCGCCCCCGCTCACCGGCGAAAAAGAAGAAGCGTAGGACCGATCCCACGCGGGATCGAAAGCCGCCGCCCCCGCCTGGTGGGCGGCGGTGCGCTTTGTTCAGCGAGATTCGATGCCGAGGCGTGCTTTGACGTCGAGGGCTGCTCTGTGTTCGTGGAGCGGGCTTGCCGGCGCCGGTGAGGTTCGAGCGACGGGGAATTTCAACGCAAAGACGCAAAGACGCAAAAAGGCGCGGAGAATGAGGCTCGGCGTCGCTCTGCGCTCTGACGTCGAGGGCTGCTCTGTGTTCGTGGAGCGGGCTTGCCGGCGACAGTAAGGTTCGAGCGGCGGGAGAATCAACGCAGAGGCGCAAAAGAAGTCCGGAAAACAAGGCTCTGCGTCGCTGCGTACTTTGAGACCGCAGCTCTCGCGGCGTTGATGGGCTGCGGTTGCCGGCGACGGTGAGGCGCAAGCGGCGGGAGACTTCAGTCCAACGTTGGAAGGTGCGGACATCATCTCTCCCGCCTTTTTGCGCCTTTGCGTCTTTGCGCCTTTGCGTTGAATTCTCTGCCGTGCCGCAGCGATGGGGGCGGCACGGCGGGCGAGCGGTTTGCACCACGGTGTCGTGCCGTGTGCACGGGCGGGGCAGGGCGATTCGAACGGGGATCGCGAGGCCCCGAAACGTGCGATTCGGGCGAGAAATGATGGGTGAATTCGGCGATCTTCGTGTGACGTTTTATGTCCGTGTGGGAGGCGAGATTCGTTGTCTCCTCACGCGCGCAGAGGCATCGTCGGTTTCCAAATTCAACGAGGTTTCATGACGAACAGCCCTGTTCCGGAGTCGGTTCCTCCTGCCCGCCGGTCGGCTTTTTTGCGGCGTTTGCTGGATGCGGGATCGCGGGTCGCGTCGGCGTTCGACGCGGTTCGAGGTGAGCCGGCGGAGCGCGCGATGCGCAAGGCGATCGCGCGGTTCGATCGCGATGGAGCGCTGGTCTTCGCGGATCTCGACGGCTTCCCGCGGCCGCCGGTGATCCATGGATTCGTGCCTTCGGTCTATGCGGTGTTCGAGGATCGAGAGCTGGTGTTGGACATCGAGACGGCGGGGCCCGAGGATGGTGGGGCGGCGGCGCGACGGCGTCTGGCCTTCACCACGTGGGCGTCCGAAGGCCCCGAGCGGGATTTCGAGGTGGTGGTGGTGAGCGGACGGCGGAGAGCGCCGGAATAGGCGTTTTCCGCGCGGCGCGAGGGGGTGATGGCGAGGGGGTGATTACGGGCGCGCGGGCGCGGCGGTCGAGCGCGTTGGGGCGTCGAGAGGTGCTTTGGCGTCGAGCGTCCGTTCGATGATCTCGACGGCGCGGGCGACGCCGTCCTCGCGCTGGAACTGCGCGGAGATGGCCTTTGCGGTGGCGCGGATGCGCGGCGAGCGCTGCGCTTCTGCGATGGCGGCCAAGGTCTCTGGAATGGATGTCGGGGCGGAGGCGGAAGATCAGACCAACGGCGGCTGGACTTCGGGCATCGGTGCCGTGTTGGGGGAGCCGCCCATGTTTTGGACCATGGGATCGGCGAGGCGAGGCACGCTCTTGCCCTCGACCATGACGTCGAAGGAGAAGCAGACGAATTGGGCTTTGCCCTTGATCATGCCCGAGGCGACGCCGCCGCCGGCGCTGCCGGCCTCGTCGCCGGTGCTCATCGAGAACACCGAGTTTTGAAGCATGATGGGATTCGAGTCCATCTTCACCTGCACGCTGCCTTGGGCCGTGTTGGCGGACATGGCGACGTTGGGATAAGGGATGGGCACCGGGCCGGCCGGGGAAGGGGTTTGGCAGACGTCGGGGAAGGCGGTGGCGACTCCATTGCTCGCCGCGTGGACCACCGTGCGCATGTTGCAATTGACCGTCGCCGGCATCTCTAGGCCTCCGTTGTCTTTGCCACGCGCGCTGCTGCGCGCTCCGTGCCGTCCGAGCCCGTCCAGAGAATGGCTTCGCCGTCGGGGGCCCAGCCGCGCCGGAAGGCGGCGGCGGCCAGGGAGACGAGCACGGCGCCGCTGGCCGCGCCGATGTCGCCCGTGTTGCGTGCGGGATAGCTCATGGCTTCGAGCGCGTTCAAGCGATCACCGAGGCGCGCGTGAACGAGGCCCCACTCGTAACCACGATACGTCTCGCCGTTGAAGTCGCTGATGGCCCAGCGGGGAGCAGGGGTGTCGCCGAGGGCTTTCCGCAGGGCGTCGGTGAGGCCTTTTCCGGTGCTCGGTTTGTCGGAGCGAACCGTCTCGGGCTCGTTGCCGGAGCCGAGGCCGACGATTTGGAGATGGGCTGTGGCGCCGCGAGCCGTGACGCGGCGCTCGGGCTCGACGAGGAGGGCGGCGGCGGCCTCGCCGGGGAAGAAGCCATCGGCGTTGCGCGGGCTGCGGAGGCGCTCGGCTTCGTCGTAGTGCGCGAGGCGCGCGGGCGTGAGGTACGAGTCGACGCCGGCGACGACACACAGCTCGGCGGCGCCGCGCGCGAGGATGCCGCTCGCTTCGGAGAGGAGCGCGAAGACGCCCGTGCGCCCGGCGCGGCTCACGTGCACGGACGCGAAGGGTACGCCGAGCCGCGCGAGGAGCGCGGCGGGGAAGGTGGCTAGATCCCACGCATCGGTGATCGCGTCCGCGGCCGGGAGCGCGACGAGGAGCGCGGCGCGCGGCGCGTCGCGGCGCAGGTGCTCGGCGTGCTCGAGCATGTCGGCGAGGGTGGGCTCGAGCAGCGCGAGCAGGCGATCGCGACCGTCGAGCGCGGGGTCGACGTCGTCGACGCGCGCGATGCGTGCGGGGCGCGGCTCGTCCGCGGGATCGGCGGGGATGGTGACGTAGCTCGGATCTTCGCGGAGGCGGATGAGGTTCGCGCGGATCGAGGCGCAGGTCTGATCGACGGTCGGGCCCACGGCGGTGCGGGCGCTCGTGAGGGTCACGGAGAGCGGGCGTTCCAGGCTCACGCGGCCTCCCGCTTCATGGCGATGCGCACGCCGTCGAGCGGCAGGTAATTGCGCGGGCAGGGGAACGTGAGGCGATGCGTGAGCACGACACGGCGCTCGTCGGGCTCGATGACGATGGTGTCGATCACCGGGCGGTGATGGGTGACGGATCGCTTGATGGAGACGGCGATCTCGAGGGCCGGGCGCGGCACGCGGAAAGCGACGGGGCCGCGCTCGGACGCACCCTCGATGCGGACGGGCTCGCCGCCTTGGAAGAGGCGGGGAGAGACGAGCTCGGGGGGCGCGGCTTGGAGGAAGCGGCGATCGAAATCGCGCGGGAGGAGCGGGCAGCGATCGGCGCGCCAAGCGGCGTCGTACGTGCCGGCGAAGGCGCGGCGCGGCGCCCAGTGCCGCGCGACGAAGCCGAAGCCCGCGGGGACCGGGCGGTCTTCGGGGTGGCGGATGAGGCTCCGCGGATCCTCGATGTTGGGGAGGCGCGCGCCGTCGGCTTGATCGAGGCTCGCGTGGAACCCGATGCCCACCGGGTTGCGCGCGTCGAAGGCCTCGCCGTCGGCGCCGCCGAAGGCGCGCTCGTAGACGAGCGGGACGCGCGTGAAGGGGTGTGGATCGGAGATGCCGAACTCGTGCCCGCTCTGGAAGAAGGCGCGATCGCCGAAGACCCGCAGTGTCTTGCGCACGGGGCCGGCGACCAGTGAGACATCGAGCTCCGGCGTGGGCGCCGGGGACCAAGCGTGGCCGATGAGGACGATGTCGGTGCCGGCTTTCTGCGGCGAGCGATCGGCCTCGTAACGAACGCTCGAGGTCGCGGGATCGCCGTGGTGCTCGTCGACGTCGTGGAGCGGCACCTGCTCGTCGGCCAACGCGAGCTCGCCTTCGCGCAGGCGGAAGGTGGCCTTGACCACGACCGTCGCGATGGTGCGGCCCTCTTCGTCGAGGCCCGGCACGAGCGCGGCCGGCAGGGACGTGGGGTTGTCGATGGCGAACATCGGTCCTCAGTTGACGTTGACGACGGCGCCCTTCACCGCGACCGGGGCCGACGACTCGATCTTGGCCGGGCCCGAGGCCTTGATGTTGAGCGTGCCCGAGGCCTGGATGTCCACCTGGGCCGAAGACTTGAGCTCGATTTTCGTGTCAGTCTTCACTGCCAGGTTCGCGCCCTCGATGGTGATGTTGCCGTTCTTCTCGATGGTCACCTTGGCCGCGCCGCACTCGATCACCACCTTGTCGCCGGCCTTGATGGTGCGCCCGAGGCCGGCTTCGTCCTGGTGATCGCCGCCGACCTTCACGGTCACGGCGCCGTCGACGTCGAGGCTCTGATCGCCGCCGACCTTCGCTTCCATCTTGCCGCTGATGGTCGAGGCCGCGTCCCCGTCGACGGCGGAGGTCACGTTCTTGGCGATGGAGAGCGACACGTTCTTCCCCAGCGCGACCGTGGTGTCGTCGGTCACGGTGACCGTCTCGGTCTTCTGGACCGTGACCTCTTCGTCGCCGTCGACGGTCACCGTGCGCTTCTGCTTCACGTGGAGGGTGTCGTCGCGATCGATGGTGGTGCTGCGGTCGCGGCCGACGTGCACGGTGCGATCGTTCGTCACGTCGAGCACGTCGTCGTGGCCGACGGTGCGCTTCGCGTCGTTCAAGACCTCGGTGAGCATGTCCTTCTGCGCGCGGACGTAGACCTCTTCGGATCCTTTCTTGTCCTCGAAGCGCAGCTCGTTCCACCCGCCGCCGCCGGGGCTCGAGTTGGACTTGAGGGTGCTCTTCGTCTTCTCCGCGGGCAGCGAATAGGGAGGGACGTTGGTGCCGTGATAGACGGAGCCGACGACCATCGGGCGATCGGGATCGCCGTCGAGGAAGTCGACCAGCACCTCGTGCCCGACGCGCGGGATGTGGAGCGCGCCGAAGCTCGGGCCGGCCCACGTCTGGCCGACGCGGATCCAACACGAGCTCTGCTCGTTGCGCTTGCCCAGCCGATCCCAGTGGAACTGCACTTTGATGCGGCCGTGCTCGTCGGTGTGGATCTCTTCGCCGGAGGGGCCGACGACGATGGCCGTCTGCAAGCCGCGGATGGTGGGCCGCGGCGTCACGTGCGGCGCGCGCAGCACGGCCGTGGCGGGGACGCAGGCGAAGTGGTTTTCATAGCGCGCGTCGCCGCCGCCGCCGTCGGAGAGCGTGGGCTCGATGCCCGTGTGCTCGACGCGCGTGATGATGTAGCCCGCGTTGAACTCGTCGCGCGGATGATCCTGGAGCGTGAAGGTGAAGCCGGGCACGAGGCGCTCGCAGCCGCTCTCGCCGGTGGCGACGCGACGCAGGGAGCGACGCTCGTCGAGGCGCACCGCGGCCCGGCCGTCGGCGGCGTGCGCGACGTCGGCGTTCATCCAATCGTAGATGGGGAGATCGCTCTCGTCGGCGGCGGAGAGGGTGCCTTCGTGCAGGAGGTCGGGCTTCTTGAAGTCGTAGTCGCGCACCTCGATCTTGCCGGTGCGCGCCTCCTCCGAGACGTGGAAGCGGCGGATGTTCTCCTTGTCGACGAGCGCGCCGAGCTCTGGGCGATAGACGATCGTGCTCTCGCCCGAGATGGCCGCGTGCGCCCCGGCGTCGTCGGCGAAGACGAGGACGTGCTTGTCGTCGTGGTGCTCGAAGTAGAAGAACATGCCCTCGTCTTCGACGAGGCGGCAGATGTAGGCCCAGTCGGACTCGCGCCACTGCACGCAGTACTCGCGCGTCGCGTACGACCCGCGCAGGTGGATGGCGAAGTCGGTGCCGCTCGCGAGGCCCGCGCCTTCGAGGACCTTCTTGATGATGTCCGGCGCGGACAGCTCCTGGAAGATGCGGCAGTCGCGGCGGTGCAGGAGGCGCCACGCCTTCGGCACCACCGTCACGCGATAGGACGTGAGCTTCTTGCCTGCGTCGCCCTGCTCGAAGCGCGCGACCATGCCGTGCACGTAGCGTGGCTCGCCGTTGCCGAGCAGCGTGACGAGCACGGGCTTGCCGATCGTGTCCGCGAAGGCGACGGCCGGATTCTCCGAGACGACGGTGAGGTCGAACTGGAAGAGCTCCGAAACGCCCTCGCTGCCGGTGAAGCGGGCGACGCGGAGGAGGTCGCTTCCCAAGCCTTGGATCTCGATGAGGAAGTGATCCGAGTGTGCAGGCATGATCCCTCCGCAGGAAGGGCGATGAGATCACGGCCGCGCGCCCGGGACAAGGCGCCGCCGTGGACCCTCGTCTACGAGGCGTGATAACTATTCGAGGCCATGAGCGGAGAGCGATCGCCTGGAGCGGCGCACGCGCCGGGGGCGGCTTCTGCGATCGAGGTGATCGCGGTGGCCCCGGCTCTCGCGGTGGCGTTTCCATGGCGGCTCGCGGGCGCGTTGCGCGTCACGGTGGTGGTGAAGGCCACCTTCGTCATCGTGCCCGAGGGGCCGATGATGCCGGCGCAGCCCGACGAGATCGTGCGGGCCGAAGCGCATCATGGGAACAGCCCCGCGCGCAGCGTGCGCCTCACCTCCGACTTGGCGCCGCGGATGCCGCGCGCCGACGTGCTCCTCACCGGCACGGCCTGCGCGCCCGAAGGACAGCCCACGCGCTGGTTGCCCGTGCGCCTCGCGCTCTTCCGCGAGCACGCGCTCCTCGACAAAAACATTTACGTCTACGGCGACGACGGCGGCGCCGTCGCGTTCGAGCGCATTCCGCTCGTCTACGAGCGCGCCCACGGCGGCCTCGGCTTCGCCGAAAACCCGCTGGGCACGGGGATGCTGGAGCTCTCGAGCAAACCGAACCTGGTGCATCCGGAGCGCGCCGATCAGGTGGCGTGCTTCGCGCCCATCGCGCGCACCTGGCCCGCGCGGCGGCGGCTCGTGGGCGGCGCCGATCGCAAAGCGCTCGACGCGCCCATCCCCGAGATCCCCGAGGGGATCGATTGGACCTATTTCCAAGCGGCGCCCGTCGATCAACGCATCGATTCGCTGCGCGGCGACGAATGGTTGGTGCTCGAAGGGATGAGCGCGACGCAGCCGCGGCTGCGATCGCGGCTCCCTTCGGTGCGCGCGCGCGCGGTGGTGCGCGGGCTCCCGGGTACGGCCGAGCCGGTGTCGATCGATCTGGTCGCGGACACGCTGCGCGTCGACGCCGATCGCATGGGCTGTTCGGTCGTTTGGCGCGGTGATTTCGCGGTCGCGAGCGAGGAGGCGCTCGCGGGCCTACGCGTGCTCGCCGGCGTCGAGATGGAGGGGTTGCCGCTCGTGTGGCCGAGCGACGAGGAGGCCGCGCCCGCGACGCAGGCGTTCCCGAGCCCGCTCTCGGAGGAGGTGATCGAGCTCGACGCCGATGCGCTCGTGCCGCTCTCGACGGTGACGATCGAGACCCCCGGCGAGGTGCCTGCTGCGCCCGCGCCCGTGGTGCCGTTCTCGCCGGGCGCGTCGACGTTGGCTTCGGGCCGCGCCGCCACGATGGTCCTCCCGGGCGAGCGTCTCGGCGACACGCTGGCGATCTCGGAGATCCTCGGACAAGGCCCGGTATCGCTCCCCTTCGTCGCGCCCGCGCCTCCACCGGCGTGGTCTCCGGCGCCGCGCATTGCGCCCGCGAGCGAGCTCACCATCTCTTCACCGCCTGCGATCACGCCTGCTCCCGCGCCGCGTGCGCCCACCCTCGCGTCGCGCGCTCCGCGGCCCGCGGCCGTGACCACGGCGCAGGGCATTCGGCTCGACAACGACACGCCGCTCGCGCTCGGGGTGATGCCTTGGGGCCTCGAGCCGATGCGCGATTGTCTCGCCGTGATCGTGAAGGCCACCTGCGATTTGATCCCGGGCGATCGCGCTGCCCTCCGCAAGCAGGCCGAGCCGCTCTCTTATGATGTCTTCCCCGACGGCGCCGAAGAGCGGGTGTGCACCCATCCCGCCGATCTCGGCCTCTTCAAGGTGCGCGCCGATGTCGTCGCGATCGGGCACGCGCACGCGTCCGGCGGCTCGGCGACATCGATGGATGTCGAGCTGCGCTTCGGTCACGAAGGCAACGGGTTTCACCGCAAGATTCGAGTCTTCGGCGATCGCAAATGGTCCCGCGGCAAGGCCTCGCCCGAAGCGTCGGAGCCCGTGCCCTTCGCCGTCATGCCGCTCTCGTACGATCGCGCTTTCGGCGGCGCGGGCTTCGATGCGAACCCGGCCGGCGTGGGCCTCGTGGATCGCTGGCGGCATGCGCGCGTCTTGCCGCCGCTCCCCAACCTCGAAGATCCGGACACCCTCTTCCGCCTGCCCTCGCAGCGACCGGCGCCCACCTGCTTCGCGCCCATTCCCCTTTCCTGGAAGGAGCGTTGGAGCGCCCGCGAAGAGCGCCGCTCGCCCTGGGCTCGCTTCTCCGAGGATCTCGACTGGACCTTCTATCAAATCGCGCCGCCCGCGCAGCGCCTCGCGTTCCTCCGCGGGGACGAGCCCTTCACGCTCGTCGGCATGCACCACGCGCACGCCGTGCTCGAAGGCACGTTGCCCGGCGTGCGGCCGCGTTGCTTCGCCTCGCAGGGGAAAGAGCGCTTCGACGAAGTGTCCTTGTGGCTCGACACCGTGGTGCTCGACGCCGACGCGATGAAGATGACCCTGGTGTGGCGCGGCACGCTGCCCGTGCTCGACGAGACGCGCCCCGAGGTGAAGGCCGTTCACCTCGTCATGGAGGACCTCGCCCAAGAGGCTATGTCGCTCGACGCGGCCCGCGCCCGATTCACGTCATAGGGAATGTCACGAATCGATGGCGCGCGCGGCCGTCACAGCGGCACGTCGTTGAAGGGAATGGGCGCGAGGCCCTCGCCCACGAGCACGTGATTGGCGGCCTCGATACCGGAGTTGGCCGCGGCCTCCATGCCGATGGTGCCTTTGGTCGTCCAGTCGCCCGCGAGGTAGACGCCTTGGCCGACGTCACGCTCCTTGGGCTTCCTCGACCACGCGCCCTTCACCCATCTCGTATAGAGGTGCTTCGTCTCGCGGTGGATGGCGAAGGTCTCGATCGTCATGGTCGCCGTCTCGGGGAAGAGGCGCTCCAAATCGATCTTCACCATGCGCATCACGTCTTCGTCGGGCGTGTCGGGGCCGCGCGGCAGGCGGTCGGCGTGGCCGATCTCGCAGCGGAGCACCGTCTTCGTCGGATCGCCCGCGTACTCCGGCCAGAACTGCGACAGATCGGTGACCACGCTGAAGGCCCACTGCTCGCGGCTCAACCCGAGCTCGCGATCGTCGATCGATTGCAGCACGCGGCCCGAGAGGCGGAGCACGACGGTGAGCACGGGCGTCACCGGCTCGAGCTCCTTCCAAGCGGCCTGCACCCAGGGGAGCAGCTTGGCGGCGTCGCCGGGGCGGAGGGCGCTCACCACATAGTCAGCGAGGATCGTCTCCTCCGCGCCGTCCTGTGTGAAGGTGACGCGGGTCTTGGCTTCGCCCGGTGAGCGGCCGAGGTGCGTCACCTCCGCGCCGAGGCGCGTGCGCACGCCCTGCTTGTCGAGCTTCTTCTTCAGCGGGTTGGCGATGAGCTCCGACAGATCGCCGGCGGGGAGCTGATACGAGAGCCCATCCGGCGTGTTGATGAGCACCTTGTGCTTGCCCACGAAGACCGCGCCCGACTGCTCGCGCATGAAGAGGTTGGTGAGCCCGAGCGACGCCGAGTTCCACGCGAGGATGCCCATGTCCGAATAGCCGTGCTCGATGCCGAGCTCGTATCCGCTCTTCTGATCGGCCTCGCCGAATTTCTCGTACGGAAAAGCGTTGATCAGGTTCCACGAGCCCCACGCGATGCGCAGCCGATCGCAGAGGCCGAGCCAAGGGATCTGGAGGATCGAGGGCAGCACCGCGAAGGGCACGGGCAACCCCGGTGTCTGCTTCAACGTGGCGCGATGGCCATAGGCATCGACGATGGTCCAACCGGGGATGCGCGCGAAGCCGGGCATGGAAGGGCCGATGTCGGGATCGGCGCGCAGCTCCTCGATGATCTTGATGATGTTCTCGTAGTAATTGAAGAACACATGGCTCCCGTGCTCCACGGTGAGGCCATTGATCTCGAACGCGCGCGCCTGACCGCCGGGCGTTCGCTCCGCTTCGAGGATGATCACCTCGAAGGTGCGCGCCTCGGCGCGGCCTTGCTTCATGAGGAAATAGGCCGTCACGAGGCCGGCAATGCCGCCGCCGACGATGACGATGGTCTTCGGCATGACGCGCGAGGGTATCACCCCCGCGCGCGCTTCGTGTCAGCCGTCGCGATCGCCGGCGTACATGGCGTCGATCTCGCGAGCGTATTTATCGTGGACCACCTTGCGCTTCACCTTCAGTGTGGGCGTCAGCTCGCCGCCGTCGATCGAGAATGGTTGGGGGAGGATGGTGAACTTCTTCACCGTCTCCACGCGGGCGAGCTGCGCGTTCACGTCGTCGATGGCGCGCTGGATCTCGGCGCGCACCTCGGGCGCGTCGACCGACGCTTGCCCGCCCTTCTCCTTGGCGAAGCGCGCGATGGCCTCGGCGTCGAGGATGAGCAGCACCGTGAGGTACTTGCGTCGATCGCCGATGACCACGGCCTCGGCGATGAGCGGGTGCTCCTTGAGGGCGCTCTCGATGTTCTTCGGCGTGATGTTCTTGCCGCCGGCGGTGATGATGATCTCCTTCTTGCGGCCGGTGATCACGAGGTTGCCTCGCTCGTCGAGCTTGCCGAGATCGCCGGAGCAGAGCCAGCCGTCCTGGAGCGCGTCCGCCGTGGCCTGCGGCTCCTTAAAGTAGCCGAGGAAGACGTTGGGCCCGCGCACGAGGATCTCGCCGTCGTCGCCGAAGCGCACTTCGACGCCGGTGAGCGGCGGGCCGACGGTGCCCACCTTGTTGTTGCCGGGCAGCGTGATGCTGGTGGGGCCCGTGTCTTCGGACTGGCCGTAGACCTCGTAGACCACGAGATCGAGGCCGGTGAAGAACTCGAGCACGGTGGGCGCGATCGGCGCCGCGCCCGAGACACAGAAGCGCGCGCGCCCGAGGCCGATGGCGGGCTTGAGCTTCTGCCACACGAGCTTGTAAGCGACGCCGTGCGCGAGCTCGAGGAACGGGCTCGGCGCGCGGCCGGCGTTCTTCTCACCGTGGTACGCGCGGCCGATGCGCATCGCGGTCTCGGCGATGCTCTTGCGCGCGCGCGGCGCCTCCGCGAGCTTTTGGGTGATGCCCGCGTGGAGCTTCTCCCAGATGCGCGGCACACCGAAGAAGATGGTGGGCTGCACCTCCTTGAGGTTGTCCGGCACCTTCTCGATCGACTCCGCGAAGTAGAGCTCGTACCCCGCGGAGATGTGGCCGTGCACGCTGAAGACCTGCTCGGCGATGTGCGAGAGCGGCAGATACGAAATGGCGACGTCGGTGATCTTCGCGCTCGTGAGGCCGCGCGCGGCGTCCGAGGTCCACGTCAGGTTCCTGTGCGAGAGCATCACGCCTTTGGGCGGGCCCGTCGTCCCCGAGGTGTAGATGAGCGTGGCCAAACCGCCGGGCTCGAGCGCGTCGAGCTTCGCGAAGAAGCGCTCGTCGGAGACGCCGTCGCCCTGCGCGAGGAACTCTTCCCAAGTCACCGCGAGCGGGTGATCGACGCGCGGCGCGCCCGACATCAACACGACCTGACGGACGAGCGGTAGGTTCGGTAGCTCGCGCAGCACCTTCTGCCATTGAGACTCGTTCTCGACGAGCACCACCTTCGACTCGGAGTGGTTGACGATGTAACGCACCTCCTCCGCCGAACAGGTGGTGTAGATGCCCGCGGGCGCGCCGCCGGTGGCCATGGCGGCGACGTCGAGGATCACCCACTCGGGCCGGTTGAAGCCGAGGATCGAGACCGTGCCTTGCAGATCCTTCGCGAGCAGCGCTTTGCCGGCGCGCTTCACGAGATCGGCATACGCACCCCACGTCGTGGGCTGGTAGCGGCCGTCGATTTTGTGGTGATACGCCGGCGCGGCGGGGCGCGCCTTGGCTTGATTGAAGAGCCGTCGCGGGATCGTGTCGTGCGCCATGGGTGACCGAGCATACGTCAATCAGGGGCGGTCGACTCCCGTCGGTGGGGCATGCACGCGCGAGCCAAAAAATCTTGACGGGACCCTTACTTTCTTCTAAATGAAAATGACTTTCACAATCTAATTCAAAATGGATTCGAGGACTTAGGCGAGGCCAGAGGCCGACGCCCCGATTCGCATTGCGGGCTCATCCGGATTTGGAGACGTGCTTGAAGACTCGCCCGCAGACGCCGCGACCTGAGATGAAGCCCTGTGCGGACGTTCGCTGCCTGTGCGGACGGCTCTTGGCGCGGCTCGTTCCAGGCGGAGTCGAGCTCAAGTGTGGGCGCTGTCATCGCATCATGGTCGTGCCCCTCGTGGATGCAGCCGCCTTCGCTGCCGCGGAGGAGCGAAGGTGAAAGGGAGAGCGCTCCCGTGGCTGCTCGTGGGGCTCGCGCTCGTGAGCCGCGCGGCGCAGGCGGACGAGCCCAGCGCGCCGCCGCCGAAGCGCGATGGTGAGGCCAAGAAGGCCGAGCCGCCGAAGCGCCCGCGCGCGCCCATCGAAGTGGTGGTCACCGGCACGCGCACGCCGGAGAGCACCCAACGCGCCACGATTCGCACCGACGTCGTGACCCGCGAAGAGGCCGAGCGGCGCGGCGCCACCAACGTGGGTGAGGCTCTGCAAGGGCAGCTCGGCGTGCAGGTCAATCCGAGCGCCTATGGCTCGCTGGGGAACCCGAGCGCCATTCAGATGCAGGGCCTCGATGGGCAGCGGGTGCTCATCTTGGAGGACGGAGAGCGGGTGATCGGCGACGTCGGCGGCGTCATCGATCTGGCGAGCATCCCGCTCACCGACGTGTCGCGCATCGAAATGGTGACCGGGCCGACGAGCTCTCTTTATGGCACGAGCGCCATCGGCGGCGTCGTCAACGTGCTCTCCGCCCCGCCGGAGGCGCAGGGGCCGTCCGGGCGCATGCGCGCCGAAGGCCGTTATCCCTGGGGAGCATTGATTCAAGGGACGGGCGCCTATCGACGCGGCGACTCGTGGGTTCGGCTCGACAGCTCGTTTCAACACACCGCCGCGATCTCGCTCAACCCGGAGTCGATCGAGCTCGCGATTCCGCGCCTCAATCAGCACCTCATCGGTTTGCGGGCGGGGACGCGGCTCGGAAGCCGGCTGACGGTACAAGCCCGCGCGCGCTGGATTCGGGATGTGTCGCTCGGACGGTCGGAGCAGGTGGTGCCCCAGCTCGGCACGTATCGAATCGATCTGCCGGAGCGGACCGATCGCATCGCGCTCCACTTGGCGCAGACGGTCGATCTCGGCGGCGGATCGAGCCTGCGCGTTACGGCCGCGCGCCAATGGGCGTACAACCAGACATCGCAGGATCGGTTCGAGTCGCCGCTCGACGAGATTCGCAATCGGAGCACCACGCTCTCGAGCATGGAGGCGATCGGGACGATCGCCGACGGCCCGCGCACCTGGGTCGTGGGCGTGCGCGCCGAGGTGGAGAATCTTCAACAAGGGTTCACCCGCACCGAGCTCGTGCAGGGCGTGCCGACGACGATTCCACAGGTCGAGGTGCCGCAAACGACGCTCGGGAGCGCGGCGCTCTATGGGCAGCTCGCCTACAAGATCCTCGACAAGCTGACGCTCCTGCCCGGCGTGCGCGGGGAGATGCACCTGCGTTATGGAGCGGTGGTCGCGCCTCGGCTGGCGGTGGCGTATCGGCCCACGGATTCCGTGACGATTCGGGTCTCGGGTGGGCGCGGCTTCCGCGCGCCTTCGGCGAAGGAGTTTGGCTTCGCCTTCGATCACTCCATCTATGGATATCGGGTCACGGGCAATCCCAACTTGAAGCCCGAGTCGTCGTGGGGGGTGAATGGGGGCGTGACGGTCAAGCCGGTGCGCGATCTCACCTTGAGCGGCGGGGTGTTCGCCAACTGGATCAAGGATCTCATCGACGTCGATCTCAACCCTACCTCGACGACGGGCGGCATCCAGGACTACACGTATCGCAACGTGGGCTCGGCCCGGACGTTCGGGTGGCAGATCGACTTGGCGTGGAAGGCCTCTTCGTGGCTTCGGACCGAGGCGGGATATGCCTATCTGTGGACGCGCGACGATACGCTCGGGCGGCCTTTGCAGGGGCGGCCGCCGCACACCGTCTATTCGTCGCTGCGCGGTGATCTGCCGGCTCGGATCCAGCTTTATCTGCGCTGGCGGGCGGTGACGGACGCGTACCTCGAAGATGGTTTGCGCACGGTCGGGTTCCAGACCATCGATGCGCGGGTTTCGCGGCCCATCTGGCCCGGGTCGCTGGCCTACGTGGGTGTGCTCAATGCACTGGGCGCCCAGAAGGATCCGCTTCGGCTCGGGGATCAAAGGCCCATCGCGGGCCGCACGTTCTATCTCGGCTTCACGGCCGAGCTGCCTTGGGAGAATGAACCATGAAACGATTGCTCGTCGGCTTTCTGCTCCTCGCCGCCGCCTGCAGCGAGACCTCGGGGACGAATCCGGGCACCGGCGGGACCGGGGGCACCGGCACGGGGACCGGCGGATCGAATCTCAACGCGGGGACGGCGCTGTCGGTGCCCGTGGTGGCCGGCAAACGCACCTTCGTGACGCTCGGTAACCCGGCTGTCGTGACACCGGCGGATCCGGCGACGTCGACCGAATGGGATCTCGCGTTCGAGGGGCTCGACGTGTACACGAACAGCGGCGTCTCCGGATCGGGTGACGGCGGCGCGTTCGGGCCGCATCCGGCCGCGGCGTTCCTCTCCGACGTGGCGCCCGAGGTGCCTTTCGTGCTGGCGGACGAGACGGGCGGCGCGTTCGTCGATTGGTACGATTACGACAGCACCAATCACACGCTCTGGGACCGCTATCACGTCTACGGGATCAAGGATGGTAACCGCACGTGGAAGGTCCAGGTGCTCGGTTATTATGCCGATGTGCAGGGCGCGCCGGTGAGCGCGATGTACAGCCTGCGTTATGCGGAGGTCACCTCCGCAGGCCCCGGGACCACGGTGGAGCTCAAAGAGGTCGATGGAACGGCGGGCGGATCGTCGGCGCCGGCGGACGTGCCGAGTGAGTGCCTCGATTTGGGGACGGGGGAAAAGCATCTGCACACGCCCGATCAAGCGCGGGCGGCGAGCGATTGGCACCTTTGCTTCCGGCGGGCGGCCATCAGCGTCAACGGCGAGCTGGGTGGCCCGCGCGGCGTGAAGGCGGTCGATCTCGACGGCGACAAGACCGACGGCGAGACGCTCGACGGCGTGAAGGCCAAGACGGCGGACTCGGAGAAGGCCCATTTCGAGTCGGTGGCGACTGCCGAGCTCGGCAATCCGGCGCTCGTGTATCGCGGCGATCGGGTGGTGAGCGCGTTCTCCGATCATTGGATCACGGCCAACTCGAACCCGCCCCTGCCGGAGCCGGCGACGTGGGTGGTGGTGGGCGCCGACGGCGTCGCGCGCTTCCTCGTGACCTTCGATGGATTCGAGGGCGCGACGAGCGAGGTGCCGGGGACGGTGAAGCTCCGGGTCAAATCGGTGAAGTGAAAGAGCGTTTGGAGGATCGAGCCATGGATCTCAAGACTCGTCATGCGGAATACCGGGCCACGCACCCTCACGCTCACCCGCGGGAGGCCGCCGAGGCGCTCGGCGTCACGGAAGCTCAGCTCATCGCCGCCCGCTGCGGAGATGGGGTGACGCGGCTCGACGAGCGCTGGAAAGAGCTGTTCGAAGCGCTCCCGAGCCTCGGTGAGGTCAAGACCATGACCCGCAATCCGTCGGCCGTGCTGGAGCGATGGGGGGCGTTCAATCGGGTGGAGATCGAAGGGCCCATGGGACAGGTGGTGGGCGCGGACATCGATCTTCGCCTCTTCCTGCGCAACTTCCGTCGTGCCTTTGCCGTGGTGGACCCGGCGCCGAATGGCAAGCTGCGCCGCAGCCTGCAGCTCTTCGATGCGCAGGGCGTCTCGGTGCACAAGGTGTATCTCGACGACGAAGCGCGGCTCGCGGATTTCGAGGCGCTGGTGTCGCAGCACACGAGCCCCGATCAATCGACCGAAGAGCCCGCGGACCCGGCGCCGCCCGCGCCCAAGCCGGCGGCGGAGGTGGACGTCGAGGCCTTCCGCGCGGGCTGGGACGCGATGCAGGATACCCACGAGTTCTTCGGCCTGATGCGCAAGTTCGGCCTCACGCGCACGCAGGCGCTCGGGGTCGCGGGCGGGGAGAGGGCTTATCCCGTGGCGGCGTCGAGCTTGGAGCAGGTGCTCCGGGCGGTGGCGGCGGACGAGATCAAGATCATGATCTTCGTGGGCAATCGCGGGATGATTCAGATTCATTCCGGGCTGGTTCACCGGATCGACGATCGGGGCGGCTGGCTCAACGTGCTCGATCCGCGGTTCAACCTCCATGTGCGCGCGGACGAGGTCGCCGAGGCGTGGGTGGTGCGCAAGCCGACGAGCGATGGAATCGTGACCTCGCTGGAGCTGTTCGACGGCAAGGGGGAGACGGTGCTCCTCATGTTCGGTTATCGCAAACCGCGCATGGAAGAGGATGCGCGTTGGCGCGGCGTGATTGCCAGTCTCCGGCGCCTGTCTGCGGCGGAGTCGCAGTGAGCCATCGTGAGGTGACGAGAGCGCGTGTCGCGCGGCTCGGCGCGGGCGCGCTCGTCCTCGCCATGGCGCTTTTCGGCGCGGGGTGTGGGAAGAATGCTGCGGGCACCGCGCCGGGCGGCTCGGCGTCCGCGCGCGGGAGCGACGCGCCCGCGGAAATGCGGGTGGTGTCGATCGGCGGGACGATGACGGAGACCGTGTTCGCGCTCGGGATGGGGTCTCGGGTGGTGGCGGTCGATACGTCGAGTGTCTATCCGCCGGATGCGGTGGGGAAGCTGCCCAAGGTGGGTTATCAGCGGACGCTGGCCGCCGAAGGCGTGATGCGTGAAAGGCCGTCGTTGTTGCTGCTTTCGGCGGAGGCCGGCCCTCCGGCGACGATCGAGCAGCTCAAGGGCATGGGCGTGGCGATGCGCACGGTGCCGGCGGACGCCACTGTAGAGGGCGCGAAGCAGAAGATTCGGCAAATCGCCGAGGCGCTGAATGCGACGGCGCGCGGCGAAGAAATGGTGAAAGAGCTCGGGGCGGAGATGGATCGCGCGACGGCGCTGGTCGGGCGCGCGACCTCGAAGCCGCGGGTGCTGTTCATCTATGCGCGGGGCGCAGGGACGTTGATGGTGGGCGGCGCGCACACGCCGTCGGCCGAGATGATCCGGCTCGCGGGCGGCGAGAATGCGGTGGAGGGATTCGATGGGTTCAAGCCGCTCACGGCCGAAGCGGTCACGGCGGCCAAGCCTGATGTGATCCTGATTCCGGCGCTCGGGCTGGAGAGCGTGGGCGGCCTCGCGGGGCTCACGTCGCAGCCCGGGATTGCGCTCACGCCCGCGGGGAAGGCTGGGCGCGTGGTGGCGATGGATGATCTGTTGCTGCTCGGCTTCGGGCCGAGGCTCGGGCAGGCGGTGCGCGAGCTGGCGACGCGGATCCATCCGGAGCTCGCGGACAACAAGCCATGATGCGGTGGAGGCGATCGCCCAGCGCGCGGACGGCCGTGATCGCGCTCGCGGTGCTGCTGGCGATCAGCCTGCTCGTGTCGGCGCGCATGGGCGCGGTCGAGCTGTCCACGGGGCAGGTGTTGGGGATCCTCGCGGAGCGCGTGGGGATTCGCTCGCCGTGGGCGTTCGATGCGCAGCAGGCGTCGCTGCTGTTGAGCATTCGGGCGCCGCGGCTCGTGCTGGCGGCGCTCATCGGCGCGGCGCTCGCCGCGAGCGGCGCCGCGATGCAGGGGCTGTTTCGCAACCCGCTCGCCGATCCGGCGCTGCTCGGCGTGTCGAGCGGGGCGTCGCTGGGCGCGGTGGCGACCATCGTGCTGGGCGCGCGGATCTTGGGCCGCTTTCCCGGGGTGAGTGGGCTGTGGGTGCTCTCGGCGGCGGCGTTCGTCACAGGGCTCCTGGCGACGTGGACCAGCGCGGGCGTGGCGCGGGTCGGGGGCCGCACGCGCACGGCGCTCATGCTGCTCGCGGGCGTGGCGGTGAACGCGCTCGCGTGGGCCGGGATCGGGCTCGCGATGCATGTCGCGACGGACGCGCAGCTCCGCAACATCACGTTCTGGACCTTGGGGAGCGTGGGCGGCGCGACGTGGCACGCGGTGATGGTGACGGGACCATTGCTGCTCGCGACGGTGCTGATCCTTCCGCGCCTCGCGCGTGGGCTCAACGCGCTCCTGCTCGGCGAGGCCGAGGCCATGCACCTCGGCGTGCGCGTCGAGCGCGTGAAGGTCGCGGTCGTGGTGCTCACCGCGCTCAGCGTGGGCGCGTCGGTGTCGGTGGCCGGCGTGGTCGCGTTCGTCGGGCTCGTGGTTCCGCACGTGGTGCGGCTCCTGGTCGGGCCGGATCATCGCCGCCTCCTGCCGGGCGCGGCGCTGCTCGGCGCGACGCTGCTCACGCTCGCGGACGTGATCGCGCGCACGGTGGCCGCGCCGGCCGAGCTGCCGCTCGGCGTGGTGACGGCGGCGATCGGCGCGCCGTTCTTCCTTTGGCAACTGACGCGCGATCGCGCGGCCGCGGTGATGCAATGATCGAGTGCGTCGGCGTCACGGTGAAGGCAGCGGAGAAGGCCTTGCTCGAGGGCGTGTCGCTGCGCGTGGGACGCGGTGAGCTGGTCGCCGTGGTGGGGCCCAACGGGGCCGGGAAATCCACGTTGTTTCATGTGCTCGCGGGCGATCGCAAGCCGGCCTCGGGCGAGGTGCGGGTGCTCGGGCGCGCGCTCTCGTCGTGGTCGATCGAGGCGCTCGCGGCGGTGCGCGCGGCGCTGCCGCAGGACACGAGCCTGACGTTCCCGTTCACGGTGCTCGAGGTCGTGCTCATGGGGCGGAGCCCGCACCTGCGCGCGGGAGAGACGAAGGAGGACTATCGCATCGCGCGGAGCGCGCTCGCGTTGGTGGGCATGGCCGAGCGCGAGGATCGGCTCTATCCGACGCTCTCCGGCGGCGAGCGGCAGCGCACCCAGCTCGCGCGCGTACTGGCGCAGCTCGGCGGAGGCGGCGTGCGGGAAGGGACGCGCGAAGGGCGCGTGCTCCTCTTGGACGAGCCGACCTCGAGCATGGATCTGCTCCATCAGCACACGACGCTGCGGCTCGCGCAGGGGCTCGCGCGGGCGGGCGCGAGCGTGCTCGTGATCTTGCACGACCTGAACCTCGCGGCGCAGTACGCGGATCGCGTGGCGCTCTTGCGCGGCGGGGAGATCGTGGCTGATGGACGGCCCGACGACGTGCTCACCGAGGAGCGGTTGGCCGGCGTGTTCGGCGTGCCGATGCGCGCGATCGCGCCGGAGTGGGCGCCGTCGCGACGCGTGTTCGCGGCGGCGGAGGCGCGGCCGATCGAGATCGATCCTTCCTTCGATCTGCGCGACGTCGGCTGAGCGCGATCAGCGCTTCGGCTTGGGCTTGTCGGCGGACTGGGGAGCGGAGGCGGACGGCGTGGCCGTGGCGCTGTGCGCGGGCTTCGCGCCGGCGTCGGGGCCGATCACTTCGTCGGCGTGGGGCTTCTTCGGCTCGCGCGTCGCGGTCGGCTCTTCGGGGGCGCTGCGGCGCAGGCTGCGCAGCGCGAGGAGCCGCTCGGCGAGCATGGTCGCTTGATCGGCGGGCACGTCGACGCGCGCTTGGATGAGCTCGCCTTCAGGCTTGATGGAGAGCTTCTCGAGCACGGTGGCGAGGCCGAGGATGCGCGCGAGGGGATCGCCTGCGCGTGCTTCGCGGGCCTTTTGCAAGGTCTCGGCGAGGCGGGCGCAGGCGGAGGCGTCGTCGCAGGAGACGATGCCGTGCACGGCCACGCTCGGGCCCAAGGTCAGGCCGAGGGCGCCGCCGGTGACGGCGCGCGCGGGAGAGCCGGGGGCGCCGGCGCTCTCCACTTCTTCGGCGAGGGCGCGGCGTTGCTCGGCCGAGAGCACGACGGTCACGCGCAGCGCGGCGCTCCCGATCTCGCCGGCCAGCGCGGTGTGCGCGCGGCTCGATCGGATGCTGGGCGCGCGCCCGTCGGCGGTGTCGATCATCGTGCGCAGATACGTGCCCGCGCCGAGGAGCAGCGGGCCGCCCTTCTTCACGGCGATCTCGCCACCGGCAGTGGCGAGCGAGGTGTCGCGCACCGAGCGGAAGCTGCCCATGTTGGTGACCACCGGGCGGCCGCCGCGCGCTTCGATCACCTTGGAGGCGCAGGTGATCAATGCGTCGTCGTTGATCGGGCCGGAGGCCACGAGCCCGAACTCGCCCGAGTCACCCGAGGCGGGGATGGCGATCGCGGCTTCGGTGAGCGTGTCCATCGGATCGAATCCGCACACGTCGCGGACCTTCCCGAGCCCCGGGATTTCCCGGCCTTCGCGGAGGAAGGGCGCGCCCACGGGCGAGGCGCGGAGGGCGCCGAGATCGGCCGTGGCGACGAGGAGCGCGCCGCTCGGGACGGCGTCGAGCGCGCGGCCCGTGAGCTCGGGCGCCTTCTTGTGCTGGGTCACGACGGCGAGGCCGCCGGCGATCACGAGGCCAGCGGCGGCGAACACGATCGCGTTGCGGCTCTGCGTCTTCACGGCGGCTCCCTAGCACGGGCCGGCGCGGGGCGCGTCAGCCGTGCGCCGGCGCGCGACGCGAGGACCGCCGAGATGCGCGCGCGGCTTCCCGCTCGGGCGTCCACACGGTGCGATGGACCCAATCGAAGAGGGGCACGGTCACGTTGAAATTCCAGTGCTTCATGAGCCGCGGATCGTGGTGCCGGCGGTGATGCTCGCGGAGGCGCGCGATGACGCCGATGCGGCCGACGAAGCTCTGCGGGGGGACGTGATAGGCCGCGTGGAGCCACTCGTACGCGAGGAAGAACAGCATCGACGTGGCCATGAAGAGGCAGCCCGCGTTCATCGAGACGAAGCGCGCGGTGAGAAGCGCGAAGGGCGTGTCGATGAGGAAGACGAGCACGACGGCATACGCCGGCATGAGGATGAGCCTGAGCTCGCTCGTCGAGCGCATGCTCATGTCGTCGTAGGTGTAGATGACGTGGTGATGGAGCTCGTGCCGCTCGTAGAGCATGGAGAGGAGCGGCATGCGGCGGTGCAGGACGAGCTGATGAACGCGCCATTCGAAGGCGAAGGCGAAGATCATCGTCACGGGCACGACGATGAGCTCGACGGCGCGGAGATCACGAACGGCGAGGAGAGAGCCGAGCATGGCTGCAAGGCCGAGGATGCCCGGGATGGCGAAATGAACGGTCGGGCTGTACCAGTGGGGAATGGTCGCGACGATCGCGGCGCGCTGCCGTTCGTGGATCGAGCTCCCCTGTGCCTCGGTGTCCGTCCCCACGTGGGGATCCTACGTTCTGCAAAAATAGAACGCAACGCTGGCCACCGAGGAACGCAGGGGCTCGAAATGTGCGGGAAATGGCGGGCGGATCGAACGACCCGGCGCTGGAGCACGGGGTTTCGCGGCCGAATCGAGGAATGGATGCGGGGCCTGCAGCGGAGAAGCGTGCTTGCGGGCTGAGGGCTAGCCGCGCTTTTCGAAGAGGCCGCCGATGGCTTCGCCGATGCGCGGGGCGATCGGGGCCATCACCACGATGATCACGAGGACGGCCACGAAGCCCAGCTCTCCCAGCGAAGCGCCCATGATCACGCCCGCGTGATAGCACGAGGACGGCGCGCGTTGACAGGCAAGCCGTGACGCCGAAAGATCGCGCCGCCCCGCCTGCCGGGTGCGCGTCGAGCGCGTGCGGTCGGGCGGATGGAGGCTTCCGCGAACGTGTCAGATCTCGACGTTGCCGATCCGGATGGGATGGGGCGCGTGGACACCATCCTCGTGTCCGTGGCGCCGCCGGACGGTCCTGCGATCGCGGCGACCCTCCGGGATCGCGGCTTCGCGGTGGTCGAGGTGCCGCTCTCGTTGCTGGGGGCGCGCGCGATCGGCGAGTCGCCGCAGGTGATGATCGTCGATCTCGATCCACCGGGCGCGCTCGAGGCGGTGGAGCGCGCGAGAGAAGCGGCCCCGCGCGCCGAGCTGCTCTGCGTCGGCGATCCGGGGCGCGCGGCCGAGCTCGGCCTGTCGCGAGCCGATGGACGCGCGTTCGAGCGACCCGTGGACGTCGAGGCCTTGATGCTCGCGGTGGTCGCGCTCGCCGAGCCCGCCGTGGATCTGTGGGCGCTCGGCGCGGTGCCGAGCCTCGCGCCCGATCACCTCGGCAGCATCGCGTCGGCACGCGAGACGGTGCCGCCGGCGCGTCGCAGCGAAAGCGAAGCGCCGCCGGCGTCGGAGTACCCGAGCACGTCCGATCCGCTCGAGGTGGCCGCGATCCTGCCGGCGTTCGACGAGCCGGAGGCGTTCGGATCGATCGCGCCGATCGAGGTCGGCCCGGAGCTCTTGCAGATCCTCGAAGCCGCCGAGCAGCGCGTGAGCGCGGTGGGCGTGAGCCCTTCGAGCATCCCGTCGCCGGACGACGAAGAGCACGATTTCATCCTGCCCTCGGAGCTGCTCGCCGCGCTCGACGAGCCGCTCGATCCCGACGACGAGGCCAGCAGCACCGGCGGCAGCGGCGCGCTCACCGGTGGCACCGGGATCCCGAAGGTGCGCACCACCGGGGAGCGCACCGCCACGCCGGTGGGCACGGCGACAGGGCACGAGAGGCTCACCTCCGCGGAGACCGGTGTGGGGCGCGCTTCGGCCGTGCCGGCCGTGACACCGCCGTCCGCGCCGCCGACGGCAGCGCGCGTCACCTCTGCCGTGGAGCTGTCGCCGCTCACGTCGGCGCGAGAGATCGAGGAGCCCCCGCGTGTGACGCGCCATGAGGAGCCGTCGCGCCCGTCGTACGACGAGGCACCGCGGGCCTCGCGCACGTCGGACGATGCGTCACGCGGCCCTCGTGGTCACGAGGATGCGATGCGAGGCGCGCGCGCGTACGAGGAGCCGTCGCGGCCGGCGCGTGCGTACGAGGAGCGCAGCGCGCGTGGCTACGAGGAGCCGTCGCGGGTGGCGCGTGCGCACGAGGAGCGCGGTGCGCGTGCACACGAGGAGCCGTCGCGGGCACGTGCCTACGAGGAGCCGCGCGCGCGGCGTGATGCGCCTTCGGTCGCGCCGCCTCCGACCGTGTCGTTGCCGGTGCCGACAGCGATGCCGACGACGTCGCCGCAGATCTCCACGCCGGCCGGTGAGCCGGCCATGCCTGCGGTCCTCGGGCCTGGGGATGCGGTGCGTGCGCTGGCGATCTCCATCGGGAGCCGCGCGTCGGGCGCGCTCGCGCTCGGCACCGAGTCGGTGCAGCGACGCATCGTGCTGCACGACGGCGACGTGGTGACGGCCGCATCGAGCGCGCCCGACGAGACGCTGATCGCGTTCCTCGCCGCGCGGGGTGAGCTCGAGCGCGACGCGGCCACCCGCCTCGCCGGCCGCCTGCCCGCGTTCGGGCGGCACGCGGGCGCGGCGCTGATCGCGCATGGCCACCTCGGGCAGGACGATCTCTGGCCCGTGCTGCGCGCGCACGCCGAGTGGATCATCGGCCGCGCGCTCGCGTTCGACGAAGGTACGTGCGAGCTCGAGGCCGAGCCGCCGGGCCGCCTCCGCGCCGAGCCCAACGTCTTCGGCGGCGCGACCGGCGCGGAGGTGATGCTGGAAGCGATCCGCCGCGTGATCCCGCCCGACGAGGCGCGCCGCCGGCTCGGCGGCCCGAGCGCGCGTCTCGCTGGTGGCCCGCGACCGCAGCTCCTCGCGGAGTGCGCGCTCGCGCCGGACGAGGATCTCCTCGTGCGCTCGGTCGCCGGCCGGACCGTCGGCGAGATCCTCGCGACGGCCGCGCCCGAGCTCGCCGACGTGCTCTACGGCCTCGTCGCGCTGGGCGTGCTCGAGACCCTCACGCCCGCGCGCGCGCCCGAGCCGGCCGCGCCCACCGTCGATCCGCTCGACGAAGAAGCCATCCGCCAGCGCGTGCGCGCGCGCGTCGCGCTGGTGGAGGACGGCGACTACTTCGCGCTCCTCGGCATCCCGCGCGGCGCCACCGGCTACGAGATCCGCCGCGCTTACCTCGAGCTCCGGCGCTCGTTCGAGCCGGCGCGCGTGCTCACCGCGGCGACCGCCGATCTCGCGGCCGACGTGCGCCTCGTCCTCGAGGTGCTCGACGAGGCCTACGAAATCCTCCGCGAGCCCCACCGGCGCGAGCGCTACCGCAAGGCCATCGAGGCGGGCCCGCCGTAGCTGCGCGTTCCCGACGGGGCGGGAGATCGTTTGAGCTCAAACGACTTGGCGCAGGCGCGTCGCGAGATGGTTTGAGCTCGAACGAATGGGCGCGAGCGCGTTGCGAGATGGTTTGAGCTCAAACGAATGAGCCGGCTCGCGGCGTGGGGCACGCCGAGAACCAGCTCGCGGCGGCGAGGCTCGCCATTCGTTTGAGCTGCAACGACACGGGTGCGTCGAAGTCGTGAAGGGGAGAAATCTCTCGTCCTCTGTCTTCGCGACAAATCCGCGCCGCTTGTGGAGCGGCCGGCCGCCGCTAGGTTCCCGCAGGGGTGACATGACGACCATCACGACCACGGCCACCGCCGTGCCGCCGCACGTCATCACGCAGTCCGACGCGGTGGCGCTGGTGCGCGATCTCTGCGAGCTCGATCCGTCGCAGGAGGAGCAGGCCATCGCCTTCTTCGCGCGCTCGGGGGTGGAGCGCCGCTTCAGCGTGCTCCCGCTTGCGCAGCTCGGCGAGCGTCGATCCGTCCACCACACGAGCGAGCTGTATCGTCATCACGCCACCGATCTCGCGCGGCGCGCCGGGGCGGAGGCGCTGGCCAAGGCGGGGCTCGCCGCCCGCGACGTCGATCTGATCGTCACCGTCTCGTGCACGGGGGTCGTCATCCCCGCCGTCGACGTGCAGCTCGTCCAGGATCTCGGCCTCCGCCCCGACGTGCGCCGTCTCCCGATCACGGAGCTCGGCTGCCTCGGCGGCGCCGCCGCGCTGGCCTATGCGGGCGATTTCGTGCGGGATCGGCCGGGGGCGAACGCGCTCGTCGTCGCCGTGGAGCTGTGCACGCTGAACCTCCAGCGCGACGATCTCAGCCCGCAGAACCTCGTCTCGACGGCGCTCTTCGGCGACGGCGCCGCGGCCGCCGTGATCCAGAACCGCAGCGTGGCCGGCGCGCGCATCGTGTGCACGCGGAGCCACCTCATCCCCGGATCGCAGGAGGCGATGGGGTTCGATCTGCACGACGACGGCTTCCACATCCGGCTCTCGCGCGAGGTCCCCGATCTCCTCGCCGCCCATGTCCGCGCGCCGCTCCACGAGCTGCTCCGCGCGGGCGGCATCGAGCGTGACGAGCTCGCCTTCTTCGTCGTCCACCCGGGTGGGCGTCGCATCCTCGAGCGGGTCGAGGACGCGCTCACCATCGCCCGCGAGCACACCGAGCCTTCGTGGCACGTGCTCCGCGCCTACGGCAACCTCTCGAGCGCGACGGTGCTGTTCGTGCTCCACGAGCACCTCGCGCGCCGCCGGCCGGTCGCGGGCACGCACGGTCTCCTCGCTGCTTTCGGACCCGGCCTCGCCGCGGAGATGTTGCTGCTCCAATGGGCGTGAGCGCGGATGTTCTCGTCGCGGGCGGCGGCGTCGCGGGCGCCGCGCTCGCGGTGCTCCTCGGCCGGCGCGGCGTGCGCGTGGATCTGTTCGAGCAACGCCGCTACCCCAGCGAGAAGCCGTGCGGCGAAGGCATCATGCCGGGCGGCGTCGCCGTGCTCGAGCGGCTCGCGCTGCTCGACGCGATCGGCGGGGAGCGCTTCTCCGGCATCCGCTGGCACGCCGGCGATCTCGTCGCCGAAGCGCGTTTCCCGTGCGCCTCCGGCGAGCGGTTGTTCGGCGTGGCCCAGCGCCGCCTGCGGCTCGACGGCGTGCTCTTCGAGGCGGCGCAGCGCACCGCGGGCGTGCGCGCCTTCGAAGGCGTGCGCGTCGACGCGCCCCTCGTCGAAGGTGGGCGCGTCGTCGGCCTCGTGGCCGGCGGCGAGGCGCGGCGCGCGCCGCTCGTGGTGATCGCCGACGGCGCCGGATCGAAGCTCCGCGGCGCGCTCGGGCTCGCTGGATCGCCGGCGCGGCACGCGCGGGTGGGCGTGCGCGCGCACTTCGGCGGCGTGGCCGATCGGCTCGCGGCGGATCGGGTGGAGGTGTTCCTCCACGAAGGCCACGAGCTCTACGTCACGCGGCTCCCCGGCGGTGAAGCGATGGTCGCGGCGCTCAGCGATCGGCTCGCCGTCGGCGTCGATCTCAAGGCCGCGCTCCATCGGTGGATCGCGGCGGAGCCGGGGCTCCGTGATCACCTCGCCGGTGCGCCCGTGATCGGCGCAGTGGCCGGTCGCTACCCGCTCGCGGGCCGAGCGCGCGCCGGCGTCGTCCCCGGCGCCGTGCTGCTCGGCGATGCTGCAGGCTGGACCGATCCGGTGACCGGCGGCGGCATCGCGCAGGCCTTGCTCGCGGCCGAGCTGCTCGCTGATCACGTGCCCTTCGCCCTCGCGTACGGCGACGCGTGGCTCGGTCGCTTCGATCGCCGCCGCCGCCGTCTCCTCCGCGATCAGCGATGGCTGACGGCCGTCACGCTCGAGCTCGTGGCGCGCCCTCGGCTCGTGCGCCCCGTGCTGCGCGGCTTCGCCGCTTGGCCCGGGCTGTTCTCGCACTTCATCGGTGTCGCGGCCGGCGCGCGCCCGCTCTTTTGATCGCCGTCACTTGGCGCGCTTCTTCGCCGCGCTCTTGGCGACGAGCGGCTTCTTCGCCGCGCTCTTCTTCTTCGTGACCGTCTTCGCTGTCGCGGTCTTCTTCGCAGCGGTCTTCTTCGCAGCAGTCTTCTTCGCAGTGGGCGCCTTCACCGCAGCCTTCGCTGCCGGCTTCGAGGCTTTCGTCTGCTTCGCGGCAGTGCCCTTCGGCCGCTTCGCGGCCGGAACCTTACCGATGCGCGGATCGCCGGCGAGCACCATGCGTGCGGCCCGCATGGACTCCTCTTCGAACCCAGCGAGCCCGGCCGGAATGATCTGCCAGCCGGTGACGCCGGGGCCGAGCACCGAGATCGACTTCAAGCTCGGGAGCTCGGCCTTGAGGCTCGCGTGGTGCTCCTGGGTCGTGGCCAGCCACACGCCGTTGTCGACGGCGGGCTCCGGCTTGTCGCGGAGGACCATCATGATCTTGTCCTCCACGTAGACCGCGGTGCACCCGAACATCGGCCGCGTGTACGGGCCGAGGGGCGCGAGCGCGTCGATCATGAACTCGTGGGGCAGGGCCTTTTGTTTGTTCGAGGGGGCGACAAAGAGATCGTCCGACGTCTTCCTGCGCATGTCGCGAGCCTAAACGAGCCCGGTGCGCGCGTGGGCCGGCGCGCGAGGCGAGCCATGCGCACGCGGGAAAACCGGCTCGATGTGCGTGCTCGGCCGGTGCAACGTCTCGTCATTCGATCGTCTTTGGGCGCCTCCGCTCACTTGTCGGGGAAACCCTGCGCACTAGGCGCTCGCATCATGCCGCACCAAGACGGAAGTCCGAGATCCCGACAATCCATCTGGCGGAGGCTCGGGCGCTGCCTCCCGTATCTTCGGCCCTACCAGCGCAGCATCACCGTCGTGCTCGCCGTCACGGTCGTGTCGAGCGGGCTGCCCGCGCTGGAGCCGCTCGGCTTCCGCGCCATCTTCGATCGCATCAGCGGCATGGCTCGTCAGCAGAACATGAGCCACCCGGACGTCCTCCTCGTTCCGGTCGTCGCGCTCGCGGCCCTTTGGCTCACCCGCTACGTCCTCGATTTGATCTCCGCGCTCACCGCCTGGCGCGTGCGCTTGCACATGCACCGCGATCTGCTGGCCGAGGCCACCGAGCGACTGCATCGATTGCCGCTCGCGTACCACCAAGGCCGCGGCGTCGGCGAGACCATGACCCGCATCGATCGCGGCGTCGGCACGCTCATGGAGGGGCTCTCGCAGCTCACGTTCCAAGCGATCCCCGCGGTCGTCTACATCACGGTGTCGGTCCTCATCATGCTGCGCTTGAGCCTCCCGCTCACGCTGCTCGCCGCCGCCTTCGTCATCCCGCCGACGCTCCTCGGCCGGCGGCGCGCGGGCAAGCTCGTCGATCGGGAGCGCGCGGGCCTCGATCGCTGGTGCAGCATCTACGATCGCTTCCAGCAGGTCCTCACCGGCATCAAGGTCGTCAAATCCTTCGGCCGCGAGCACGACGAGCAGCAGCAGTTCATCCAATCCGTCACCGCGGCGCAGGCCGAGGCGCTCGGCAGCCAGACGGTGGGCGCGCGGCTCGTCGGCGCGCGCACGCTCTGGGGCAACATCGGGCGCGTCGCCGTCCTCGGCGCGGGCGGTTATCTCGCGCTCGAGGGCACGCTCGGCGTCGGCACCCTCGTCGCGTTCATGGGCTACGTCGGCGGCCTCTATGGACCCGCGCAGGCGCTGCTCGGCGTGTACGAGACGCTGCGCAAGGCGGAGCTCGGCATGGACGCGATCTTCGACGTCCTCGACGCGGAGGACGCGGTCCCCGATCCGCCGTCGCCCCAGCCCGTCCCCGATTTGCGCGGCGATATCGAGCTCGATCGCGTGACCTTCTCGTACTCGAGCTCGCCCACGGTGCGTCCCGCGCTCGACGATCTCTCGCTCCACATCGGCGCCGGCGAGCTCGTCGCCGTGGTCGGCACGAGCGGCGCGGGCAAGAGCACGCTCATGGATCTGATCCTGCGCTTCCACGATCCCACCTCGGGCGCGGTGCGCATCGACGGCCACGATCTGCGCACGCTCCCGCAGCGCGCGCTGCGCCAGAAGATCGGCGTGGTCACGCAGGAGGCCTTCCTCTTCGAGGACACCATCGAGGCCAACATCCGCTACGGATCACCGAACGCGACCCACGAAGAGGTCGTCGCGGCGGCCGAGGCGGCCCGCTGCGCCGGCCTCATCGCGCGTCTCCCGCAAGGCTACGACACGCTCATCGGTCCGGGCGGCGTGCAGCTCGCCGGCGGCGAGCGGCAGCGCATCGCCATCGCGCGCACGCTCTTGAAAGATCCGGCCATCGTGCTCCTCGACGAGCCCACGAGCTGCCTCGACGTGGAGGCCGAGATCGCCGTGCAGGAGGCCATCGAGCGCCTCGCGGCCGGCCGGACGACGCTGCTCATCGCGCATCGCCTGGCCGCGACCACGCGGGCCGATCGCGTGGTCGTGATGGACGAGGGCCGGGTGATCGAGGAAGGCACGCCGGCCGAGCTCATGCGCCAGCGCGATGGTCGCTACCGCCGGATGATGCGCCTCTGGCAAGGCGCCGTGCCGCGCATGATCCAGGACGCGAGCGGTGCCGACGACACGCCTCTCGTGCCCGCCGCGCTCTCGTGGTGAAGCACGGCGCGCGCGCCGGCGCGCCTTTCCCTGCTAGCCTCGCCCTCGCGATGTCGCGCCTCGACGACGCCCTCTCCGCCTTCCGCGACGCGGTCGGCCCCGACCATGTCGTCGTCGATCCCGCGGGCCTCGCGCCGGCGATGAGCGCCACCTTCGCCACCTCGGCGCGCATCCCCGCCATCGTGCGGCCCGCCTCGCGCGACGAGGTGCAGGCCTGCCTGCGCATCGCGGCCCGCTTCCACGTGCCCGTCTATCCGGTGAGCCGCGGCCGCAATTGGGGCTTCGGATCGCGCGTCCCCGCCGCCGACGGCTGCGTCCTGCTCGATCTCGGGCGCCTCGATCGCATCGTCGAGTTCGACGAGACCCTCGCCTACGTCACGGTCGAGCCGGGCGTGAGCTTCGCCGATCTCTACGCCTTCCTCTCCGCACGCGGCTCGAAGCTCTTCGTCAACTCCACGGGCGCGAGCCCGCACGCGAGCGTCATCGCCAACGCGCTCGAGCGCGGCGACGGCAGCGGGCCCTACGGCGATCGCTGGGCCCACGTGGCCGCCCTCGAGGTCGTGCTCCCCACCGGCGAGGTCGTGCACACCGGCCACGATCGCTTCGAGGGCGCGCGCGCGGCGCCCGTGCATCGCTGGGGCGTGGGCCCGTCGCTCGACGGTCTCTTCAGCCAATCGAACCTCGGCGTCGTCACCCGCATGACCGTGTGGCTCGCGCCGCTCCCGCGCTCGCTCTCCGTCGTGCGCTTCAGCGTCAACGACCCCGCCAAGCTGCGCACCATGATCGACGCCTGCCGCGTCCTCCGCCTCGACGGTACGCTGCGATCCGTAGTCGGCATCTGGAACGACTACCGCGTCCTCTCGACCCGCCGCCAATACCCATGGGACCTGACCCACGGCGCGACTCCGCTCCACCGCGACCTGATGGATCGCATGAAGCACGAATGGGGCGGCGGCGTGTGGTTCGGATCGACCGCGATCTACGCGCCCACGCCGGCCATGGGCCGCGCCGCGCTCGCGCACGTGGAGCACGCGCTGCGCCCCTACGTCGATCACCTCTCCATCGACGTGCGCACGGGGAGCCCGACGAGCGGACAGGAGCTCTTCGGCGAGAGCGATCCCGCGTTCCTCTTCCTCCAAGGCATCCCGCACGAGCAGAGCCTGCGCTCCGTGTATTGGCGCAAGCGCACGCCCATCCCCGAGACGCTCGATCCGGATCGCGATCGCTGCGGCGTCATCTGGTCCGCGCCGGTGCTCCCGTTCCGCGGGCGCGACGTGATGGATGTCGTGCGCATGCTCGAAGAGGTGATCTTCGCGCACGGCCTCGAGCCGATGCTGGCCATGGTCGGCCAGACCGAGCGCGTGCTCTACCTGATCCCGCTCCTCATCTACGATCGCGACGTCCCCGGCGCCGACGAGGAGGCCATGCGCTGTCACGACGTGATCGTCGCGCGCCTCTCGGCCATGGGTTATCCGCCGTACCGGCTCGGCGTGCAGTCGATGAGCGCCCTCCCGCGCCCGCGCGACGATCACGGCGCCCTCATGGCCCGCCTCAAGAAGGCGCTCGATCCCGACGACGTCCTCGCCCCCGGTCGCTACGACTTTCGCGACACCTGGCCGAGCGACGGCGACGAGTAGCTCAATCCACCGAAGCCATCATCTCGTAGAGCTCGGCCTCCGAGGCTCGGCCCTCCGCGCGCGCTTGCTGCGCGAGTCGGAGGAGCACCTCGCGCCGGAGCGGCATGACCTCGGCGCGGATGTCGTCGTCGCCCTCTTCCATGCGCGCGGAGAGGAGCGCCAACAGATCGAGATCGCGACCGAGCAGCCCGAGGAGGCGCGCGAGCTCCATCGCTGTCGCGTGATCCCCTGGATCCGCGCGGAGCCGCTCGGTGAGGCGCTGCACCAGCATCTCGGCCTCGGCCTCGTCGAAGGCCGCCGCCTCCTCGGTGGACGGAGGCGGCAGATCGGTCGCCGGGACGTCGGGCGCGGCGATCGCAGAATGGTCGTCGATCGCAGAATGGTCATCGGGCGAAGGCGCTGCAATCGCCGTATGATCTTCGACCTCAGAATGGATCTCGGCCGGAGGCGTGGTGACCGCAGAATGGATATCGGTCGGGGGCGCCGCGACTGCAGAATGGTTGTCGGCGGGTGCGGGCGGCGCCTCCACGCGACGCGGCCGTGACGAGACGAGCGAAGCGACACGCCGGAAGCTCGCGGCGATACGGCGATCGTGGGGGCGGAGGCGGAGCGCCAGGCCGAGGCTCTGCTGGGCGGCGTGGAGATCGGCGTGATCGCGCTCCTCGATTTCGGCGGCCTCGACGAGCATCGCGGCGACGGCGTCCGGATCGGGCGGGGGCGAGAGCTCGACGGCATCGCGCAAGCGGCCAAAGGCGATTTCGGCGCCCGCGAGGTCCCCGAGGTCCGCGCGCCAACGACCCTCGTAGAAGCGCGCCGCCGGGCTCTCGGCGAGGCCGGGCGGGATGGCGCGCACGCGGGCGATGGCCGCGGGGCGATCGTTCACCAAATCGGCGAGCGCGCGGGCCAGCTCGATGACGGCGTCGTGCGCCGGCTTGTTGCCACGCTCGGCGAGGGCCACCGCGCGCGCGAACAGATCGAGCGCGCGGCGCGCTTGTCCGGCCGCGCGCAGCGAGCGGGCCAGGCCGAGGACGGCCGCCGGATCGTCGGGCGCATAGCGCAGCGCGCGCTCGAAGAGGGCGCTGGCTTCGGCGATGAAGCCGCGCGCGAGGAACGCATCGGCCGCGCGCCGCCACACCGCATGCCTCGCTTCGGCGCCGCGCGCCGCCGCTTCGAGGTGCTCGGCGTCGGCGCGCGCGCCGCGCATGTCCGCCAGATCGAGCCGCGCATCGAGGCGCGCCCACCGCGCCAGCGCGAGCGACGGCGCCCGCGCCACGGCCTTGTCGAGCGCGTCGAGCCGCACGTCGAGCGACTGCGCGAGCCGCCCGACCTCGAGCCACGTCAGCGCCGCCAGCGCGCTGAACGGCTCGCTCTCTCCCGCGCGCGAGAACGCGACCAGCGCGCCGTCGTGATCGCCCACCGTCGCGAGCAATTCGCCGCCGAGGATGCCGGCGAACGCGGCCGGCATGGCATCGACGATGGTGGAGAGCGCCGCCTCCGCGCGATCCCCGAGCAGCGCATCGATCCACGCGAGCCGCTGCGAGATCTCCGGATGCCGCGGCGCCCGCTCGAGCACGCCGAGGTACAGCCGCCGCGCGGCCTCCAGATCGCCGGCGCAGGCCGCGTCGTCGGCGTCCCCGCAGAGCTCCGCCAGCTCGAGCGCGCGCAGCGTGCGATCGCCGAGCGCCGGCGGGGCCGCGTCCGCGCTCGCTTCGAGCCTGAGGCGCAGCGCGCCTTCGCCGGGCGCCGCGAAGATGGGCGCCTCCCACCGCACGCCCGCGGCGCCGGGCGCGCGCGCCCCCGCAGCGGGCATGAGGTGCCGTCCGATCTGCGCCGCCGCCCCCCGAATCACGATCGCGCCGTGCACGACCTTGCCATTCGATCCACACGCCGCCGCGAGCGCCCGCAGCGCCAGCGCATGCGGCGGCACGCGCAGCCCGATGCCGCGCGCGCGCTCGGGCACGAGGCGCAGATCCCCGTCGATGGGCGCCACCAGCACATCGAACGCGAGCGCGGCCACGCCCGCGCCGAGCCCCACGATCAGGCCCTCGTCGAAGGGCGCGATGGTCACCTCCGGCGCGCCCTCGCCGAGCAGCCCGCGCAGCTTGGGCGCGGCGAAGGCCGCGAGATCGACGGCGCCGGCCTCGATGGCCAGCTCGTTGAGCGCGCCGCGCCGGTGCCGGAAGCGCGTGACGCCGCCCGAGAGATCGACCGGGAAGCGGACGTTCGGCAGGGACAGCGACATCTCCGCGACGCGGATCGGTCCGAGCGGGAACGGCGCATTGAGCTCGATCCCCAACGTGCCCCGGCTCACCGCGAGCCGCAGGGATGGACGATCGTCCGGCGGCGCCGGCGGGGGTGTGGTCGGACGGTCGGGCGCAAGCGGGGCCCGCAGCGAGACGGCACGTCCCGCCCGGGAACGACCACCTTGCGAAGGGCCGACAGGCATCGCCGCGATCGTATCAGCCCGCGGACCCGTGCGTGAAATACCGGGCCACACAAAACGGCACCGCCGCCCGGGCGCGGCCCCGGCGGCGGCGATTCATGCGAGCGCATCCCCACGTAGATGACTGATGCGATCGACGTCAGGCCCGAAGCGGCGAAACGTGCTTATCGGCGCGGGTGGATCGCGGGGTGGTGGGGCCCCGACGGCTTTGCCGGGGGCGTGGGGCGTAGGGCGGCGAAGCCGACCCGAAGCCCCACATGAAGACCAGGGCGGCGGGGGCGCGTGCCCCCGCCGTGTGACTCAAACATCGCCCTTGGCGAGCTTCTCCTTCATCTTCGTGATCAGCGCCGGGAAGCCGTCCTTCTTGACGATCTTGGTGAACTGGCTGCGGTAGCTGCCGACGAGGCTCACGCCCTCGGTGACGATGTCGGTCACCTTCCACTTGCCGTCCTTCTGGATCATCTTGAAGACGATCTCGACCGGCTCCGCGCGCGCGTCGGCGTTCTTGCTCTTCGACTTGGTCTTCACCAACACGGCGGAGCCCTCGGCCTCTTCGCCCAGGTACTCCACGTCGAAATTGAGGATCTTCTTCAGGTTGCGCTCGTAGCCTTTGCGCACGAGCTGCTTCAGGAGATCGCCGAACTGCGCCTTCTCGGCGTCGGAGCGCGCCGCCCATTCGGAGCCGAGCGAGGCCTCGGTGATGCCCTGGTAGTCGAGCATCTCGTCGAAGAGACCATCGATCTTCTTCTGGTCGCCCGCTGCCTTGAGCGCGTCGAAGAGCGCGCTTTGCTTCGACTTGACGACGTCCGTGGCCGGACCGGCGAAGGCCGAGCCCGCGGCGCCGAAGGTGAGGGCGAGCACCGAAACCGTCGCTGCGAAGAAGTGGACCATCCTGCGTTTCACGTTCTCGTCTCCTTGATGCCGGTCTCTCGGGCCAGGGGGAGTCGCCCGAGTATCTTGCGTGGGCCGCGTAAGCAAGCGGCCTGCCTCGGGCTCGTCGCCTTCATGGATCCACCCCAAAGGCCGGAGCGGCCCGCGGGGGGAGCGAAAAAACCAATCGGTTCCGTGCTCTAGCACCGATCCGACAACAGCGAGACGGCCGGGAAGGGAGAGGTATTCAAGCCTCCCCTTCACGACCGTGTGAACGGGGAGGCACAGGCACGGCTGGAACAAACGCGTTCACCGTCGCAGGATGCGCCCGTGCAAGCGCCCCTCCGTTTCATCGCGGTCGCCGTGGCCTTCGTTGCCGGGGGGCTCTCGGTCTGGCTCGCCATGCGGCAGCCGCCGGCTCCGGTACCGGGAGCACGCGACGCGGGCGGCGTCTCCCTCTTCCCGGTCACCGATGCCGCCGCGGGGCCGCGCATCGTCATCGATCCGGACTCCATCCAGCTCCTGCCCGACGCGTCGCTGCGCCTCGAGCTGCCGTCCGGGTTCGACGGCGGGCGTGACTGACACGAATGCAGGGGCGCGCTGGAAATCGATGCACGCGTGTGTGAGGGAACGAGATTGGTAATCGGGTAGGTCGCCGAAGACCGTATTGCCGATTCCACGGCTCATCATCGGTTCTCGACCGAGAACAGCGAGCAAGCTAGGCCCGGCGTGATTTTCCGTGGCTCGCTCGCGTCAACAGATACCGTATCGCGCCGCCGCCGAGAGGCGGTATCGCGCCTCGTGGGCGATTCCCATTCTCCTCGCCGTGGGCCTCGCCGCCGCGCCGGCGCGCGCCGAGATCGAGCCTCCGCCGCCCGATCTCGACGACCTGCCGCTTCATGGATCCTCCCGCGCCGAGCTGGAGAGCGCGCGCGGGCTCCCCGTGGCCAGGCTGACCATCGCGGGCAATCGTCGCATCTCGGCCGAGGCGCTGGCCGAGCACCTCTCGCTCCGGCCCGACAAGGTCTTCACGCCCGAGGCGCTCGCGCGGGACGTGCGCGAGCTGTGGGACTCCGGGATCGTCGAGGACGTCGAGGTCGATCTCGGCACTACGCCCGCCGGCGTCTCGCTCCGCTTCCTCGTGCGCGAGCGGCCCAGCGTGAAGAGCATCGAATTCCGCGACAACGACGCCATCGACGCCGACGACCTGCGCGAAGTCGTGAGCGAGCTGCTCAAGCCCGGCGACGTGCTCAGCCACGGCAACGTCCGGCGCGCGGCGGACAAGATCCGCGACAAGTACGCCGAGGAGGGCTACTACCTCGCCGAGGTCGAGAGCGAGGTCACGCCGGCCAAGGGTGGCCAATCGATCGTGCGCTTCCGCGTGCGCGAGCACGAGAAGGTGAGCGTGCGGCGCATCAACTTCGTCGGCAACCAGGGGATCCGATCGGAAGAGCTCTCCGACGTCATGCTCACGGGCAAGGGCGGCTTCTGGCAGAGCCTCGGGCTCGGCGGCGTGGGCGGGCCGTTCCGCCAGGACGCGTTCGAGCGCGACATCATGATCTTGAATGCCCTCTATTACGACCGGGGCTACCTCGCGGTGCGCATCGGCACGCCGCGGGTGATGCTCACCCCGGATCGCGAGGGCATCGAGGTCAGCATCCCGATCGAAGAGGGCCCGCGCTACCGCGTGCGGACGCTGACCATCGAGGAGCGGGACGCGGACGGCCAATCGATCGAGCCGCTCGGTGGGCGCCGGCATCTGCGCGAGATGATCCACGCCCGATCGGGCGACTACTTCAACCGCGCCGAGCTGGTGCGCGACATCAGCGCCGTGCAGACGATGTACCGCGACGCGGGCTACGCCAACGTCGAGGTGCCGCCCGCGACCGAGCTCGATCCCGAGACGCAGCAGGTCGACATCCGCATCGCCATCCAGCGCAGCCAGCCGGTGCGCTTCGGGCGCGTGGAGATCCGCGGGAACACCAAGACGCGGGACAAGGTGATCCGCCGCGAGCTCGAGATCCGCGAAGAGGGGCTCTTCAACGAGACGGGGCTCGATCGATCGCGGAGGCGCATCCAGGCGCTCGGCTTCTTCGAGCGGGTCGACATCTCCACGGCGCAGGGGATCGATCCGAACCACCTCGACGTGAACATCGACGTGTCCGAAAAGCCCACGGGCACGTTCCAGGTCGGCGCCGGGTTCTCCAGCATGGAGAGCTTCCTCTTCACTGCGCAGATCCAGCAGCAGAACCTCTTCGGCACGGGGCGCTCGCTGACGCTCAACGCGCAGCTCTCCGGCCTCCGGCAGCTCGTCGACTTCCGCCTCTTCGAGCCGCACCTCGCCGACACCAACGTGAGCCTCTCGGTGAACGCCTTCGATCAGCTCCGCGCCTACGAGCAGTTCTCGCAGGCGTCGAAGGGCGGATCGATCACCCTCGGCTATCCGCTCAAGGCGCCGCACCTCTTCGGAGCGCTGACGTACACGCTGCAGCACGACCGCGTGGAGGAGGGCGCGGGATCGGCGGCGCTCGGCACCTCGGGCGCCGTGAGCGCGTACCCGCACCTGCCGCTCGCGAACCTCTTCGCCGCCGGGTTGACGTCGAGCCTCCGGCCGTCGATCACCTACGACACGCGCAACAACCAGCTCTTTCCGACGTCGGGGATGTTCCTCCAGACGTCGCTCGAGGCGGCGTCGTCGTGGCTCGGGAGCGCCAACGAGACCTTGCGCTTCCGCGGGACGGCGCGCTTCTACCAGCCGCTCACGACCGACGAGTCGGTGGTGCTGCGCTTCAACGCCGAGGCCGGGCTCGCGGTGAGCCCGAGCAAGCAGGGCGTGCCGCTGTTCCAGCGCTTCTTCCTGGGCGGCATCCTCGACGTGCGCGGCTTCCCGCTGCGCAGCTTGGGGCCGCGCTTGCCGCTGCGATCGAGCCTCGATCCGAGCTCGTCGCCCATCCCCGACGGCGCCAACGTGGGCGGCAACTTGATGTACTACCAGAACCTGGAGCTCGAGTTCCCGATCCTCAAGGCGATCAACCTGCGCGGCGTCGTCTTCACCGATCTCGGCAACGTGTGGAACACCGAGCGCCAATACTGCCGCGCCGCGCCCTCCGCGCGCGGTGGTGCGGCGGTCGATCCGTGCTTCTCGCTCGATCACCTCCTCTCGGTGCGCGCCTCCTGGGGCTTCGGCATCCGCTGGCTGTCCCCGATGGGCCCGCTCCGCTTCGAATGGGGCATCCCCTTCAAGCCGATGCCCTACGAAAAGAAGATGCTCTTCGAGTTCACCATCGGCTCCGCCTTCTAACGACGCGACACCCCGAAGCCCCGGCAACCTTGGTCGTCCCAACGCGCGTGGGCCGCATGGCCGGTTTCCCGATCCACTTGCGAAGTCCGCTCGCTTGCGCTCGCGGCTGCCCTTGCTCTCCAGCGACTGTCAGCAGTCGCGAACACCAGCAGCCGCGAGCGCAAGCGAGCGGACCCAGCAACCACGCTCGGGCCGCTCCCCCGCGGCCCGCTGCATCACGACGACGCAGGCAACGCCGAGGTGCGGGATGTGTCGATGGGCTCGAGGATGTTCTTCTCGGGGATGCGGATGCGGAAGGTGGTGCCCTTTCCGCCTTCGCTCTCGACGTCGACGGTGAAGCCGTGGTCGTCGACGATGCGCTTCACGACGGCGAGGCCGATGCCCATGCCTTGGGTGCGCGTGGTGAAGAAGGCGTCGAAGAGGCGGGCCTTGGCTTCGGGGTCGATGCCGGCGCCGTGGTCTTCGACTTCGAGGAGGCGCTCGCCGGAGGGGGCGTCGCAGACGCGCACGATCACTTCGTCCCCGGGAGCGCTGGCCTGGATGGCGTTGCGCATCAGGTTCCAGACGACCTGGCGCATCTGCGCGGCGTCGGCGAGGACGTGCGCCGCGGCGGGGCCTTCGTAGACGGCGCGCACGTCGGCGCCGCGGCCGGACTTGGCGGCGAGGTGCACGAGGTCGCGCGCGATGACGGCGAGATCGACGTTGGTCTGCACGGGCGCGCGGGGGCGCGAGAGGTCGAGCATGTCGCTGACGAGCTCGTTGAGGCGCGCGGTCTCGCGCTCGACGATTTCGCAGAGCGCGCGATCCTCCTCGCCGAGCGTGCCGCCGGTGCGGAGGAGCTCGATCGAGCCCGCGATCGAGCCGAGGGGATTTCGGATCTCGTGCGCGAGGCCGGCGGCGAGGCGGCCGAGGAGGGCGAGGCGCTCGGCCTGCTCGGCGCGCTGGTTGGCCTCTTCGAGGTGACCGCCGGTGACGCGCAGGCGCTCGGCGAGGTAGCTCGCGAGCAGCGTGACGACGGCGAGACCGAGCAGGTTCACCACCACCGGGAAGCCCATGTCGCTCCAGCGCGTGACGTAGAGGTCGACGAGCTGATCGGGGGGCGGGAGGACGAGGTGCAGCGCGAACGCGCCGGAGAGGCAGACGTACGCGGTCACGCCCGAGAGCAACGCGACGACGCCGCCTTGGCCGCCGAGGAGGATCGCGCCCGAGAGGCAGGTGAGACCGTAGAGGGAGGTCGCGCCGCTCGTCGCGCCGCCGGAGATGTAGACCATCGCGGTCCACACGAGCTGATCGGTGACGAGCTGGAGGCGCGCGAGCATGCGCAGGCCGCGGCCCGCGCGCAGCGCGATGGCGTAGACGGCGGCGAGGAAGTACGCGGTGCCGACGGTGCCGACCGAGAACCAGCCCGAGTAGCTGCCGAGCGAGAGGCCGCGCAGGTAGAAGGTCGTGATCAGGACCAGGAAGATGGTCAGGACCAGGAGGCGCAGCCCCATGAGCCACGTGAGGCGGCGCGTGAGCGGCGCGTCGCTGCCGGGCGGCACGATCGATCGGCTCGGGAGGGGGCGCGGAGCGAGGGTCGCGCTCATGCGCGGCCCGCAGTGGACGCCGATGGAGATGGGCCGGCCGTCTTCGGAGCGGATCGCGCCGCGCGGCCGGCCATCGGTCAGTCCGCCTTGATCTTGCCGGCGAGGTCGAAGATCGGCAGGTACATCGCGATCAGCACGGTGCCGACCATGGCGCCGACGATGACCATGAGGAGCGGCTCGAGCAGCGAGGTGAGGGCGGCGACGGCGACGTCGACTTCGTCTTCGTAGAAGTCGGCGATCTTGTTGAGCATGGTATCGAGCGCGCCGGTCTGCTCGCCGACGGCCACCATCTGCACGACCATGCCGGGGAAGACGTTGATCTCGGTGAGGGGCTCCGCCATGTTCTTGCCCTCCGAGATGCGGGCGCGCGTGTAGAGGAGGCCCTCTTCCACGATCACGTTGCCCGCCGTCTTGGCGACGATCTCGAGCGCGTCGAGGATGGGCACGCCCGACGCGAGCAGCGTGCCCAGCGTGCGCGTGAAGCGGGCGACCGCGATCTTCTGCAAGACGGGCCCGAGGATGGGCAGCTTGAGGATGACGCGGTGGACGATCTTCTTGCCGCGCGGGTTGCGGTAGAACTGGGTGCCGCCGACGACCGCGCCGATGAGGCCGATGATGATCACCGGCAGGTAGGTGACGAAGCCCTTCGAGGCCGCGATGACGTACTTGGTCAGCGCGGGCAGCGCGTCCTTGGCGCCGAACTCGGCGAACATGCCCTCGAACGCCGGGATGACGAACGTGAGGAGCACGATCATGACGACGATCATGATCAGGATGACCGCGATCGGGTACGAGAGCGCGCCGCGCACCTGGCGGCGCAGCTTCACGTTCTTCTCGATGTAGACCGCGAGGCGGTTCAGGATCGTGTCGAGGATGCCGCCGACCTCGCCGGCCTGGACGAGGTTGACGAAGAGCTCGTCGAAGATCTTCGGGTGCTTGCGGAGCGCGTCGCTGAAGGTCGCGCCCTGCTCGACGGTGTTCTTGATGTCGCGGAGCGCGGCGGCGAAGAAGCGGTTCGGCTCCTGGTTGCCGAGGATCTCGAGGCACTGCACGAGCGGCAGGCCGGCGTCGATCATCGTGGCGAACTGGCGGATGAACTTGACGAGATCCTTCGGCTCGACGCCCGTGCCGATGGTGATGTTGGAGAGGTCGAAGCCCTTCTTCTTGACCTTCGTCGGGTTGAGCTGCTGCGAACGAAGGCGCGCGTGGACCGCGGCCTCGTTCTCGGCCTCCATGGTGCCCTTCCGCACGTCACCCGTTCGGCCGCGCGCTTCCCAGACAAACTCCGCCATGATGCTCCTGCTCGATACCCAGGATACGGGGGTTTTCGTCCGGCGGTCAAAGAGCGTGCTCGCCGCGACGCGGGGCTTCGAGCCGCGTTGCTTGCATAAGCGCCCGCGCCTCGCGCGGCGCTCGCGCTCGGCTCACCTTCGCTCTGTGACGTACCGGACAGAGCCGTGCGTCTCTTCGCGCAGCGATCCGTGCTCGCGTGTCCAGAGCACGAGCTTCTGGCGATTCTCGCTCGGGCCGACCGGGGCCACGAGGCGCCCGCCTTCGGGGAGGAGGGCGAGCATCGACTCGGGTTTGTCAGACAGGGCATAGGTGAAGGCGATGCGCAGCGGGCGCGCATCGCCGCGCGCGGTGGCCACGAGGTCGAGCGCGAGCACGCGCGCGTCGCCGCAGTGGAGCGCGATGGGTCCCGGGCCGCGCGCATCCGGCGCATCGAGGAGGCGGCGCGCCCGCGCGTACAGGGCCTTGTCGATCTCGATGGAGGTCACCTGCCCGCCCGCGCCGACCACGTGGCTCGCGAGGGCGGCGCCGTAGCCGGTGCCGGTGCCCAGCTCGACCAGGTGATCGCCCTCGCGCAGGCCGAGGATCGCGTACGTGAGCACGTAGGCGTGGGGCGCGCTCACGGTGGCGAGGCCCGCTTCGTCGAGGGGCGAGGGCACGTCGTCGGCGGAGGACGCGATGTGCTCCGGGAGCACGAAGCGCTCGCGTGGGACGGCGAGCAGCGTGGCGGTGAAGCGCGAGACCTCGGTGCGCGAGACCAGCCCGCCGAGCCGGCCGGTGACGTGGAGCACGAGCGACTGCCGCGCGCGCATGGCGGCCGTCCAGAGGGCGCGATCGTCGGCCACGGCGCGATCGACGGCCTCCGAGACGGGCTCCGTCCGCTCGGAAGCCGGGCGCGCGTGCGGCTCCGCGAGCGCGCGGAGATCGCGGCGTGCGAAGTCGAAGATCATCGCGGCCCCCGCCTCATGATTGACATGATGTCTCCGTCGTAGCTTTCTGAAAAGCGCATGGAGAGCCCCGCCGGAGAGGCCCTGGATCTAACGAAGATCGCGGCGATCGCCGTGGATGCGCACCGCGCCGCGCCCTGTGCGGTGGTGGCCGCGGCCGTGCGCACGGGCGGCGTCGTCCGCCGCGGCCTCGGCGCCTTTGGCCGGCTGTGGCCGTCCGACGATGCGCCCGCGGCGACCGTCGACACGATCTTCGATCTCGCGTCCGTCACCAAGCCGGTCACCGCGCTCGCGCTCGCGCGGCTCGCGCGCCGCGGCGTGCTTCGTCGCGACGAAGCGCTCGCCGACGTGGTCCCGGAGCTCTCGGCGACGCGCTCGGCGCGCGTGCCCATGGACCTCTTCGCCGCGCATCGCGCCGGCCTCGAAGCGCATCTCCCGCTCTTCGCGCCGCTCGTCGACGGCGGCACCGTCGATCCCGCGGCGGCCCTCCGCGTCGCCGCCGACGCGCGCCGCGAAGGTTGCGACGGCGATCCGCCGGCCGGCGGCTTCCCTCCGGTGTACAGCGATCTCGGGTACATGCTGCTTGGCGCGAGCCTCGCGGCGCGCGGCGGGGACGCGCTCGACGCGGTGCTCGCGCGCGAGGTGACGGAGCCGCTCGGCCTCCACATCGGATCGGCGCGACAGCTCCGCGCGCGGGCCGCGAGCGCGTTCGACGCGCGCGTCGCGCCCACCGAGATCGTGGCCTTTCGCGGCGGCATGGTGCGCGGCGCGGTGCACGACGAGAACGCGTGGGCCATCGCCGGGGACGCCGCCGCGGGGCACGCCGGGCTCTTCGGGGATGCGCGATCGGTCCTCGATTTGGGCCTCGCGGTGCTCGACGTCCTGGCGGGCCGCCGGCCTTCGTGGCTCGGGCCCGACGATCTCGCGCCGCTCGTGCAAGACCGGCCCGGAGGCTCGCTGCTCGCTGGGTTCGATCGGCGGAGCGGGCCTACGCCGCTCTCCGGATCGCGCTTCGGATCGCGCACGTTCGGGCACCTCGGCTTCACGGGCACGAGCTTGTGGATCGATCCCGACGCCGAGCTGGTCGGCGTGCTTCTCACCAACCGGGTTCATCCGACGCGCGTCGGCGACGCCATGCGCCGCGCTCGTCCGGCCGTGTACGACGCGCTCTGGGACGCGCTGCGATCGGCGGGATGAGCCGGTGATCCGTCGGGGCGCTCGCCTTCGCGGTCGCGCCGTCACGCGATGCGGCGCGGGGCGAGCGCGCATGCGTCAGCAAATCGGCGCAGCGTTCGGGCGTGCGGTGCGTGATCCAAGCTAGGATGGCCGCGTGTCGACCGGCACCGTGGATTTGAGACCGAGCGCGCCGCCGCCGGGCAGCAGCGTGCCTCCGCGGCGCTCCGCGCCCCCCGTCGAGCTACCGCCGAACCGCACCCCCACCACGCGGAGCCGCGCCGTCCCCACCGCGCGGCGGAACCCGGCGCATCAGAGCTACCGCTTCGTCCGCGCCTACTGGACCACGTTCCTCGTCATCGGCAGCTACCTCTGGTTCGCCGCGCTCTCGCGCTTCTTCGGCAAGAGCTGGGCGGACAACCACGTCGCCGACGTCCACGCGCGGAACGCTCGCCGCGTCGAGCGCACCATCGTCGAGCTGCAGGGCCTCTTCATCAAGGTCGGCCAGCTCCTCTCGATCATGGCGAACTTCCTCCCGGTCGAGTTCCGCGCCGGGCTGGAAGGCCTTCAGGATCAAGTCCCCCCGCGGCCCTATCGCGAGATCGCCGCGCGCATCGAGGCCGAGCTGAGCAAGCCGGTGAGCGCGCTCTTCGATCGCTTCTGCGAGACGCCCCTCGCCAGCGCCTCGCTCGGCCAAGTCCACGAGGCTTGGCTCAAGGACGGCACGCACGTCGCGGTGAAGGTGCAGCACCGGGACATCGACGAGATCGTGCGCCTCGATCTCACGACCATCCGGCGCATCATGGCGATCGTGACGTGGTTCGTCCCCGTGCAGGGGATGGACGCGTACCACCACCAGATCCGCACCATGATCTCGGAGGAGCTCGACTTCCTCCGCGAGGCGCGGAACATCAACCGCATCGCCGACAACTTCGTGAAGAACCCGCAGATGCGCTTCCCCCGCCCCGTGGACGGGATGTGCACCTCGCGGGTGATGGTGACGACCTTCGTCGAAGGCACGAAGGTCGGCGACGTCGCGGCGCTCGACGCGCAGGGCGTCGATCGGCGCGCTTTGGCGCGGCAGATCGTGCAGGTCTTCTGCCAGCAGATCTTCGTCGACGGCGTCTACCACGCCGATCCGCACCCCGGGAACATGCTGGTCGGCGCGAACGGGGAGCTCGTCCTCCTCGACTTCGGCGCCGTGGGCGAGCTCTCGCCGCACATGCGCGAGGGCATCCCCGAGTTCCTCGAAGCGGTGATCCGCCGCGACACCGAGGCCATCATCAAGGCGCTGCGCAAGATGGGGTTCCTCGCGCGGACGCAGACGCTCGACGTGAGCGAGAAGGTCATCGAGTTCTTCCACCAGCGCTTCCAGGAGGAGGTGAAGCTCGACAGCTTCAACCTCAAGGACATCAAGCTCGACCCGCAGAAGGGCATCGAGGGCCTGGTCGATCTGCGCAAGATGAACATCGGCCTGCGCGAGCTCTCCGGCGCCTTCCACGTGCCGCGCGATTTCGTGCTCCTCGAGCGGACCATCCTCCTGCTCACGGGCGTGTGCACCGAGCTCGATCCCGATTTGAACCCGATGGAGGTCATCCGGCCGTACCTCCAGGACTTCGTCCTCGGCAACCGCGACTGGGCGCAGATCGCGCTCGAAGCCGCGAAGGACATGGGCCTCAAGGCCCTCACGCTCCCCGACGATCTGCGCAAGTACCTGACCCGCGCGAACCGCGGGGAAGCCGAGATCCGCGTGCGCGGTCTCGCGCAGGCGGCCGGGGTGGTGTATGCGGGCGTCCGCCAGCTCATCTACACGGCGATCGGCCTGGGCGCGGGTTACGCCTCGCTCCAGCTCTACCTCGCGGGGCACGTGAAGCCGGCCCAATACTGCGCCTATGGAGCGGGGGGGATGGGCGTGCTCCTGATCCTGAGCATCCTCTTCACCCGGACGAGATCCCCATGAGCCAAGACGAGAAAGCCCGCCTCGAAGCCGAGGTCGTTGCCGCGCAAGCCGAGGTCGCGCGCATCCGTGAAGAGAACGCCCACCTCGCCGAAGACTTCCGCCTCGACCCCGACGGCCAGAAGCGCGACGGCCTGAAGCGCGCCGCCGGCACCCTCAACGACGCCCGCGATCGCCTGGACGCCGCCAAGGCCGCGCTCGCCGTCTTCGAACAGAAGGGCACCCCCCACGGCCTGGTCGCCCAAAACGGCCGCGTCACCGGCACCATCCTCGTGAAAGCGAAAGGCGGCTGGTCGCACCAAGAGCGCGAGCAGGCCATCGACACCGCGCTCACCGATCAGCTCAACGAGGCCGTCGAATCGCTCGGCGTCGTCCTCGCCGCCGCCCCGGCGAAGTACACCAAGGAGCGCCCCGGCCGCGACGCCGAAGGCAACCTCGTGCTCGAAGTCGCCGGCCGCGTCGAAGGCGACAAGCTGGTCCCCGCCGTCTCCCGCGCCGCAAAGCTGATGCGCAAGTAGCCCCGCCCAACACAGGCGGGCCGCATGGCCGGTTGCCCGATGCGCTTGCGAAGCCCGCTCGCTTGCGCTCGCGGCTGCCGTCGGTGTTGCAAGGGCGCCTCGAAGGCAGCCGCGAGCGCAAGCGAGCGGACCCCATCGCATCGGCGGCCCCATGCCCGCCGAAGCGCCGCGTTGTCGACGCAGGCGGGCCGCATGGCCGGTTGCCCGATGCACTTGCGAAGCCCGCTCGCTTGCGCTCGCGGCTGCCGTCGGTGTTGCAAGGGCGCCTCGAAGGCAGCCGCGAGCGCAAGCGAGCGGACCCCATCGCATCGGCGGCCCCATGCCCGCCGAAGCGCCGCGTTGTCGACGCAGGCGGGCCGCATGGCCGGTTGCCCGATGCACTTGCGAAGCCCGCTCGCTTGCGCTCGCGGCTGCCGGCGGTGTTGAGCAAAGTTGTAAACGCCGCCTCGGCCGCTCAGGTGGCGCTGAGCAAAGTTGCAAAGGGCGACTCGGGTGCCGAGTTGTGCCTGAGCAGAGTTGCAAGGCTCAACTCGGGTGCCGAGTTGTGCCTGAGCAACTTTACAAGGCACGACTCGGGTGCCGAGTTGTGCCTGAGCAAAGTTGCAAACGCCGCCTCGGCCGCCCAGGTGGCGCTGAGCAGAGTTGCAAAGCGCGACTCGGTTGCCGAGTTGGGCCTGAGCAACTTTGCAAAGCTCGCCGCGGCTGCGGAGCAGCCTTCTTCGGCTTACGCCACCACGCGGAGCTGCGGGGGCGAGCTCACGCTGGAGGGCGGGGCGGCTTCGGGGTCCGCGAAGGTGATGCCGTGGCGGTGGAAGTCGCGGGCGAGCTGGGTCATGCGGAAGCCGCGGATGTCGCGGAGGGTCTCGCGGTAGGCCATGTCGACGATGGCTTCGCGGGCGAAGTACTTCATCGGGGAGCCGGCCATGACGCGGCGGGTGTCGGCGCCGGGCTGGAAGACGTGGAAGGCGACCTGCGGGTACATGGCGCGCAGGGTGGGGACGACCTTGTCGAAGCGGCCGTTGATGAGGCTCTTCAAGCCCTGCATGGCGGTGTAGACGGCGCCGCGATCGGCGACGTGGCCGGGCTGGTTCACCGAGACGGGGACGAGCGGGTCGACGAGGAGGACCAAGGTCGCGCCCTCCTGCACGGCGACGCGCATGTTGGTGGTGCGGGTGAAGCCGCCGTCGACGTAGTAGCGGCCGTCGATCTGCTCGGGCGCGTAGAAGGGGGCGAGGGCGGTGGAGGCGCGGATGGCGCGGTGGATGGGGACGCTGGGGGCGTCCTTGGAGCCGAAGACGACGTGCTCGCTGGTGTCCTGATCGGTGGCGCCGATGTAGAGGCGGTGGGGCAGGTCTTCGAAGCGATCGATCATGCCCGGCTTCTGGAACTGGCGCGCGAGCCAGCGGCGCAGGCCGTCGCCGGCGAAGATGCCCGCGGGCGGGAGGCGGAAGAGCGCGGAGAGGGGGCTGCGCTTGCCGCGCGCGACCTCCCACGAGAGGCGCACGGCGCGGCGGCCCAGCTCGGCGAGGTTCGGGTCGAAGAGGTCGGAGCGGCGGATGGGATCGAGGCGGCTCGGGAGGCCGCGGAGGCCGGCGTGGAGCTCGTCGGCGCCGATGCCGTTGGCGAGGAGGCCGCCGAGGATGGCGCCGGCGCTGATGCCGCAGATGATGTCGACGTCCTGGAGGCGGAAGCTCGGGAGGAAGCGCTCGAGGGCGCGCACGACGCCGAGCTCGTAAAGTAGGCCTTCGGTGCCGCCGCCGGCGAGGCAGAGGGCGATGCGGCCGCCGCGGCCGACGGCGGTGGTCTCAGCGATGCGCTGCCAAATCGCCTCCCACGGATCGGCGGCGAGGTCCTGCGGGGGTTTGGGGGCAGAGCCCGGCTTGCCGGGCGAGCCCCCATCGTTGGGCTCGACGGAGATGACGCCGGCGATGTGGAGGCGGCCGGCTTCGAACGCGAGGGCCGGGCCGCTCGATTTGCCGTCGATCACGAGCCACGCCTTGTCCCGGCTGAGGACGCGCGGGAGCTCGTGCTCGCCGAAGAGGCCGCGCAGGAGCGAGAGACTACAGCTCTCCTCGACGCCGCCGTGCTCGCCGCGGGCGTCGATCACGAGGGCGTCCGCGCCGCCGCTGCGCAGCTTGGCGAGGGCGCGCGCGGCGCTCTGCTCGAAGGCGAGGTGAATCTTCTCCTTGCGGAGGGCCGAGACGCGGCGGCTGATCCGTTCGAGACCTTCCCGCGCGGCGTCGAGGGCGGCACGGGACGGGTCGGCGACGAAGTAGAGGACGTGATCCATGGGGCCTCGCTGCGATCGTGGCGCGTCCGGAGGACGGTTCGGCCCCCCACCGACCCATCGTTATCATCACGCTCGCCGGCTGGATGCAAACATCTTCCGGGCTCTTCGCGTATCGGGAACGGACGGGCAGGGGGCCGGCGCGCTTTTGCGTGCCCGCGCGTGACGCTCGGCCCCGACCAGCGTTGCCTTCCCGCAGTGATGCTCGGTAAAGTAGTCCGCGCGGTCTCCGGAACCCGGTTCTATGTGGAAGCTGACGATCGAAGACGACGAGGGGAAACAGACGCAGCTCCCCCTCGCGCACGAGGAATACGGAATCGGACGGGCCGAGGCGAACTCCATCCGCCTGACCGATCGGAACGTCTCGCGTAACCACGCGATCCTCAAGAAGAACGGGCCGGGCTGGGTCCTCCGGGACGCGCAGAGCTACAACGGGACCTACGTCAACGGCGTCCGGGTCGTCGGGGAGCAGCCCGTCGCCGGCGGCGACATCATCCAGCTCGGCGACTACCGCTTGGAGCTCGGGGACGAGGTCGCGGCCGGGGCAGGCGCGCCCACGGCGGCGCCCGCCGTGCCGCCCGTTCACCAGCGGCCCAACCGGCTCGTGGTGGTCATCGGCCCGCAGCCCGGCGCCGAGTTCCCGCTCGACAAGGAGCACTTCACCCTCGGCCGCTCCGAGGACGTGGGCATCTCCATCAACCACAGCTCCGTGAGCCGCGTGCACGCCGAGCTGTTCGCCCTGGGCAACGGGCGCTTCGAGATCGTCGACAAGGCCAGCGCCAACGGCATCCGCATCAACGGCGTGGAGCTGAAGCGCGGCATCCTCGAAGCGGGCGACGCGCTCGAGCTCGGCGACGTGCGCCTCCGTTTCGTGGGCGCGGGCAAGATCTTCCGCGCCGACATGACGCAGACGCTCCCGGCGGTCGTGGGCTACGACGCGGCGCAGGCGGGGAACCGGAACAAGCTGATCGGCATCGGCGCCGCGGTCTTCCTGGCGCTCATCGTGGGCGTGGTGATCGCCGTCACCCAGAGCGGCCCGCCCGCCGTGACGGTGCAGACCAAGCACATCGTCAACAAGGAGAACGCCAAGCAGCTCGCCGAGGCGGTCAAGCTGCTCGAGGGCAAGGATGTCGACGGCGCGCACAAGAAGCTCCTCGAGATCCCCGAGGACGTGCGCCCGACCGACGACGCGGACTTCAAGAAGGTCGAGGCCGCCTGGGCCGACATGAAGTTCGAGGCGGTCAATGCCGCGTCCGACTCGAAGGCGAAGAAGGCGATCCTCAAGGAGATCGCCTCGACCGACACGGTGGACGCCAAGCAGCGCACCAAGGCGGCCGAGATGATCCGCGAGATCGAGGCCAAGGAGCCGCCGCCGGTGCCGACCCTGGAGCCGGGGACGCGCCCCGCCGGCGGCTTCAACAACTCGGGCGGCACGCAGGCCGCGGACCCGCCCAAGGTCGTGGCCCCGCTGCCCGCGCAGGGCCCGCCGAACGAAGAGGCCATGCGCCGCGCCCTCGAGCCCAAGGTTTGGGGCGGTCGCGCCTCGCTCGAGGAGATCCGCATGCTCAAGGCGATCTGCTCGCACATGGGCGATCACGCGTGCCGCAACCGCGCGGCCGAGATGTACAACCGGAAGAAGGAAGCACAGTAGCTCCGGTGCGCCGTACCTCCGGGGCCGAGCCGGCCCCCGATTCCCCCTCGCAAAGCCCCGCATCGGAAGCACCCGCTCCCGCGCCGCCCCGAGCGCGCCGCCGCCGCCCGCGTCGGCGAGCACACCGCCGCTGCCCGACGGCGAGAACGCGCTGTTCTCGCGCACCGCCGCCGCCATCGCGATGTTGGCCGTGCTGGTGACGGTGCCCTACGCGGTGCCGCAGCTCGGGCGCTTTCGGTTGCTCGCGCCGCTGCCCGAGGGCGCGAGCCTCGTGGCGAAGAAGCCCGCGGCCGCGGCCGCGCCGGCGGCGACCGTGGGCGAGGCGCGGCTCGTGATCGAGACGACGGAGCAGGCCGAGCTGCGGCAGCCGGAGGCCGTCGTCATCCCGCAGGCGGCGAAGGACGCGGTGCCCGCCGCGGTGGAAGAGAAGAAGCCGCCGCGCTCGATCGAAGATCCCTCGGGCCACGCGCTCGACCCGTTCTTCGCGGCGCTCCTCGCGGTGGAGCAGAAGGCGCCCAAGTCGATCGCGCGCATCAGCTATTACGGCGACTCGATCGTGGCCAGCGACTTCGTCACGGCCACGCTGCGGCGCCGTTTGCAGAAGCGCTTCGGCGACGCGGGGCACGGGTTCATGCTCATGGCCAACGCCTGGCCGGGCTACTTCCACAACGACGTGGTGCGCTTCGCGGCGCCCGGGTGGACGGTGAGCCGCGTGGTCGGGCCCTTCGCCAAGGACGGGCTCTACGGGCTCGGCGGCGTCTCGTTCCGCGCCGAGGGGCCCGGGGTGTTCTCGAAGTTCGCGACGACCACGAGCGGTGCGTTCGGGCAGAAGGTGTCGCGCTTCGTGCTCGATTACCTGGAGCAGCCGAACGGCGGCACCATGGAGGTGCTCGTCGACGGCAAGCCGCGGGAGACCATCGAGACGCGCGCCGATGCGCCGAAGAGCGCGCTCCGCGTCTACGAGGTGCCCGATGGCAGTCACGAGCTGACCGTGCGCGTCACGTCGGCCAACGTGCGCGCCTTCGGGGTGTGGATGGAGCGCGACGAGCCCGGCGTGGTGCTCGACGCGCTCGGCATCCAAGGGTGCCGCATCCGCTTCCTCGATCAGACCGACGACGCGCACTGGGCCGAGCAGCTCAGGATGCGCGATCCGCAGCTCACCGTGTTCCAGTACGGGATGAACGAGAGCGAGGACGGCGAGCTCTACCCGCTCGACCAATACGAAGCGACGATGAAGGCCGTGCTCCAGCAGGTGAAGACGGCGCGGCCGAACGCGGCGTGCTTGCTGGTGGGGCCGCTCGATCGCGCGGAGAAGAAGGCCGACGGCAGCTTCCGCAGCCGGCCGGTGGTGCCGAAGCTCGCCGCCCTCCAGCGCAAGGTCGCGGGTGAGGTCGGGTGCGGTTACTGGGATACGCTGGGCGCGATGGGCGGGTTCGGATCGATGAGCATCTGGTACCAGCGCGGGCTCGGCGGCGCGGACCTGGCGCACCCGTCGAGCGCGGGCGCGGAGGTGCTCGGCAACTGGGTGTACCTGGCGCTGATGGAAGCCTACGAGGCGTACAAGGCGCGCGCGGCGGCGAAGCCCTGATTCGATCGCGCGGCGCGCGGGGGCTCCTCTATCATGCGGGGCGATGTCGCGACGCTCGCTCCGCCACCTCGCTGGCTCGCTGATCGCGGGCTCGATCCTGCTCTCGTCCGCGCTCGCCGCGGCCCACCCCGTCACCGTCGACGGCGAGCCGACGGAGTGGCTCACGCGCGCGCCGAACGGGCCGAACCTCGGGCTCATCGCGCGCGGCGCGAACGGGAGCGGCGAGTACATCTGGCGCGACGCCACGAGCGATACGCGCACCGATCTCCTCACGCCCGAGGTCGTCGTGGACATCGCGGCGTTCCAGGTGACGGGCAACGCCGCGGGGATCGGGTTCCTCGTGCGGCGCCTGGTGGGGTCGTTGTTCCCGGGGCCGGTGTTCCAGGTGCAGATCGCGATCGACATGGATCGCGTGGCCGGCAGCGGGCAGACGTACTTCGCGGAGTTCGCCGACACCACGGTGGCCGAGAGCGCGCGCTGGGAGCGGCTCGTGGAGACGGTCTTCGGCTCCGGCGGCAAGGCGAAGGTCATCGACACGGGCTTCAACAAGGTCGCCGACGTCGAGGCGGCGGTGGGGTCGGTCGGGGACGTGGAGATCTTCGTCCCGTGGAGCGCGCTCGGGCTCAACGGCCCGCCGGCCACGCCGCTGCGCTTCACCGTGGCCACGTTCCGCACGGCGGCCAACGACGTGACGATCGACGTCGGCGGGCCGGCCATCTCCAACGCGCTCGACTGCGTGAGCGACTACGGCGATCCGACGGCGACGAACCACCCGAACACGTGGGACGAGGTGATGGATGGAGTCGTCGACTACAACTTCGATCTGTACTTCGACACGAACGGCGAGGTGTACGCGCCGCTCGTGGTGCAGCGCTTCCTCGCCAATTCGTCGGGCGGTGGCAGCGACGAGTGGTACGCCGTGCGCAACGTCTCGCCGGGGCCGATCACGCTGACCAACTTCAAGATCGGCGACGAGGAGACGCCCGACGGCAACGAGGGCATGTTCATGTTCCCCGCGGGGGCCACGATCGCCGCGGGCGCATCGTACGTGGTGGCCCGCGATGGAGCGGCGTACCAGGCCTATTTCGGCGCGGCGCCCGACGCCAAACTCTCCGACCTGACGCCGTTCACCGCCTGGACGAGCGCGGCCACGCCGAACCTCCAGCTCGCCGACACGGGCGACGAGATCTTGTTGCTCGATCGATCGAACACGCTGCTCGACGTGGTGGTGTTCGGCGACGGCGCGTATGCGGGCGTGACGTCCCTGGCCACGCCGCCGGGGACCGACGAGGTGGCCACGCGGAGCGCCACGTCGGCCGACACGGACGACTGCGCCGTCGACTTCAGCAACGGGGGCAAGGCCTGCACGATGGATGCGCAATGCGGCGGCGCGTGCCGGCAATGCGCCGGCAACGTGTGCGTGAACAAGCCGCAGGGCGCGGCCTGCCCCGACGCCGATCCGTGCAACGGCGACGAGGTGTGCGACGGCAACGGGGCCTGCGTGGCGTCGACGGCGCCGGCCTGCGACGATCAGAACCCCTGCACCACCGACACCTGCGCGCCGGCGACGGGCTGTACGCACACGCCGCTCGCGGCGGGCACGTCGTGCTCCGACGGCGACGCGTGCAACGGCGTCGAGGTCTGCGACGCCAATGGCATGTGCATGGGCACGCCGCTCGATTGCGCGGACACGGATCCCTGCACCATCGACACGTGCGACAAGATCACGGGCTGCCAGCACACCGCCGCCGCCGACGGCACGAGCTGCGCGGACGGCGACGTGTGCAACGGCGCCGAGGTCTGCATGAGCGGCGCGTGCACGGTGGGCGCGCCGCTCGATTGCGACGATCTGAACGATTGCACGGTCGACACCTGCGACACGAGCGGCGGCTGCCAGCACGCGCCCAAGGGCGACGGCGCCACGTGCGCCGAGATCGACTGCGACGGCACGTGCATGGGCGGTGCGTGCCAGTGCAACAACCCGACGACGAGCAGCAGCTCCAGCAGCAGCAGCGGCGGCACGGGCGGCGGCGCGAGCAGCTCGAGCAGCAGCAGCGCCAGCTCGACGAGCAGCAGCGCGAGCAGCGGGAGCGGCATCGGCGGCGAGGGCGGCGGGAGCGGCGGGGCCGGCGGAAGCGGCCTCACGGACAGCGGGTGCGGGTGTCGCGCCGCCGGCGGGAACGACGAGGTGCCCTCGGCGACGTGGCTCTTCGGGCTCGCGGCGATCGGGGCCATCGGCCGGCGGCGGCGCGCGCGTTAGGTCGCGTTCCGAGCGTTCCTACGGCGAGGCTTCTCTCGGGCGCGCCCACCAGCGGGCCAGATCGGGCAGCGCGATCGTCCCCATCTCCAGCAGGTGGAGGATGTGATGATCGGCCTGATCCCCGGCGTATCCCCGCACGCGGAGCTGCCCCTTCTCCGCGATCGTGAGCGGAGAGAGCGGCACGCGGAACGGCTTCGAGAGCACGCCGTTCGCCGCGGGGATGTCGGGGACCGCGCCCTCTTCGCCGTCCGCGGCGCGCAGCACGTCGAGCCTTCGGAGGAGCACGTCGGTGGTGTCGCGCGCGCCCACGTACGCGTCGGGCGCGATGTCCGAGTGCGTGATGGTGAAGAGCTTGCTCCCGGAGACCGCCCAGCGCGCGAAGCGCTCGTAGGGCGCGATCTGATCGACGGCCGGCGCGCGCCGCCCGGGCACGCGGCCGATGTGGATGCCGTCGAGCATGAGCACCGCGTCCACCCGCTCCGCGAGCGCCGGCTGCGAGAGGATGCGCAGCACCGCGCCGTAGCCCGCGCTCCACGAGACGAGCGCCAACCGGCCGAGCCGCGCGCCCGCGAGCCCGCGCCGCTCCATCGCGGTCTGCACGCGCGCGAGCACGTCGGGGAGCGCGCCGGGATCCGCGAAGCGCGTCTCGTATGGGCCCGAGCCGACCCCGAGGTTCTGCGTCACGAAGACGGCGCCGATCCGGGCGTAGGCGAGGCTCTGCTCGCAGAGCTCGGTGTTGCCGTGGAAGAAGACGACCAGATCGTACGCCCCATCCTCCGAGGCGAAGTCGGGCAGGAGGGAGAGATACCCACCCGCGAACGCGGTGCGCCCCGCGCGATCGAGCTTCGCATCGGCGCGCACCACTGGAAGGGCGGGCGCCGCTGCGGCCGGCTTGGGCGCATGCTCCTCGGCGATCGCGGCCGCCTGCGGCGGGCGGGGCGGTGCCGGCGGAGGATCGAGCGGCGGCGCATCGAGGCGCGGCCTCCCGCGCGTGAGCGCGACGCCCAGCGCGAGGGCGAGCGCGATCACGAGCGCGTGCCCGGCACGGCGGCGAACGAGGCTCACTGAGGCCGCCACGGCGGGAGCATACACGTCGTCGAGGGCGCCGGCCGCGCTCTCCCGGCGCGTCGTGCGAGCCACACGGCCCCGCACCACGACGGGGCGTGTCGGGTCCTACGTCGTGTGCTTCAGCAGCTCGGCTCGATGAAGGGAGCGGACGCGCTCGTCACTCGGGCGAACGCGCGTACCAGTCTTCGTGGCGCGACCACTTGTGGCAGGCGAGGCACTGGGTGTCGTGCCATTGGCGCTTGCAGGCTGGGCACTTCCCGCGCGTGTCGAAGGTGTTCCACACGTGGCCGCAATCGCAGCCCCAACGATCGGAGGCGCGCGGTGGGTAGCGACAGCGGGGGCAGCGAATCTTCGCTCCGCGGGTGATGTCGTCGATGTCGATGCCGGGGAGCTTCCCGTCGTCGTCGAGGGCGCGGATGAGCAGGAGCAGCACGCCGCGAGGATATCGTCACTCGACGACACCGACCACGCGGTGTTGCCGCGCGAGCTCGCACGCGTCCTTGAGCCGATCGAAGATCTCGCGCGAGGCGGGCAGGCCGCGCAGGGTGATCATGGGATCGGTCACGTCCTTCGTCATGACGTGGATGGTGGCGATGCCGAGGAGCCGCTCGAGGAAGGTCTGCTGGTAGTCGATGTCTTGCACGCGCCAGAGCTGCAAGGTCTCCACGCGCTTCGAGAAGACGCCGACCTCGTAGTCGATGGTGCGATCGGTGAGCCGATAGCGCCGGCTCTTCCTGCGCAGGTTGAGGAAGAACATCCACACCAAGCCGACGAGCACGAGCGAGAGCACGCCCGCGAAGACGTAGGACCAGAACCACGCCTTCCAGCTCGGGTAGCCCTCGTAGATGACGAGCGCGGGCGCCATGGGACCACGCGGGGCCAAGGCGCCGCCGGGCACGGCCAAGCCGCCGGCGGGGACGCGGGCGAGCGGCGCGGAGCCGTCGAGCATGCTGCCGCAGAAGCGGCACTTGATGGCGGCATCCTGGATCTGCTCGGCGCAGAAGGGGCAGGGCTTCACGAGGGATACTCTACCCTGCTGCGCTCGACAGGACGCCATCGACGATCGCCGCGGCGCTCGCCGGCACCGCCGGACGCATGCGCTGGAGCTCGTCGCGGCCTTCCTTCGTCGCGACCACGGCCGCGAGCGCGGCGCGGATCGAGGCGTCGTCGCGGGCCGCGAGGGCGCGGACGATGGCGTAGCGAGGCTTCAGGCGATCGGGCGGGAGCGTGTCGTCGTCGCTGCGGCCGACGGCGTCGAGCGCTTCGTCGGTGCGCGCGAGGTGGACGAGCGCGAGCGCGCGCGCGGCGCGGAGGACGGGGCGATGCTCGGCGGCGGCCTCCGCTTCGGGCAGGCGATCGAGGGCTGCGAGGGCCGCGTCGGGCGCGCCTGCGGCGAGGTGCCAGAAGGCGAGGTTGCCGATCATCAGCGGGCGCATCGGCACAGGCATCCAGCGCACGGGGACCTCGCCGAGCGTCTCCACGGCCGCGGCGTAGGCTTGGTCGAGCGCGTGCGCGTCGGCGATCACCTCGGCCGCGTAAGCGTAGACGGCGCGCGGATCGCCGGCGTGCGTGGAGCTGCCTTTGGCTTCGGGATCGAGCGCGCGTGCCGCAGATCGCGCCTCGTCGCGAATTGCGACGGCGCGTGCTTTGGCGCGCGGGCGAGCCTCGGGATCGTCGATGGCTTGCTCGAGCTTCGCGAGCTCGAAGGCCGCGCGCTCGCGGCCGATGCCCGCGACGAAGAGCACGAAGGCCGGAAGGAACGCGCCCGCGAACGAGAGCGACGCGGGAAACGGACCCACGCCGGAGACCGAGCCCACGAGGAAGCCGAGGAACCCTGCGCCGGCCGCGATGGAGAGGCGATCTTTGGCCCGCAGATCACCGAGGAGACGAGCGACGGCGCCCGCCGCGATCACGGCGCCGAGGCCGGCGGGCGCGTAGTCCGACGTGAGCGCATGCGGGCCCGCGAGCAGCAGGAGACACGCGCCGGTGGCTGCGAGCGCGAAGACGACGAGGGTAGGTCGGGCCTGCACCCGAAACACTCTACAGCGCGTCGTGGAGCTTGGGCGGACGGCCCGCGCCACGGGGCATCGGCTGAAATGCGTTCGGGAAAAATCGCAACTTCGTCAGCGTGCTCCGATGTCGAGGTGAGGGCTCGAGGCAGCAGGTCGCGTGCATCGACGCGAGCGATGGAGATCACGCACCGATGCGGCGACGTTTGGACTATGACTCGCCGCGAGGACCGGGTGCCCCTGTCGGACATGGGTCCTTTCAGATCAAGATCAGGAGGCCTTTTCCCATGAAGATGCGTTCGATGATGGTCGCGCTCCTCGCGCTCGGATCGCTTGCGTTCGCCGGTTGTCACGAAGAGGAGCCGAAGACGCCGCTCGAGGCCGTGGTGATGGACGCGAGCGAGGCCGGTCGCGTGGACCCGGGCTCCGTCAGCGGCCGCTCGCCGCGCCTCGCGGCCAACGCGCCGGAGGGCATCTGGATCGGTCGCGGCACGAACGGCGAGTACTACCTGCGCACCACGACGAAGAACCGCTCGCACCGCTTCCAGGGCCGGATTCGCCCGGTGACCACGGAGATCTCGAACTTCCGCCCGACCCGCATGGACTTCAACGATCGCTTCAAGTTCGACGGCAAGGACATCGTCTTCGACATCAAGACGAAGGCCGAGCAGGACGGGTTCGACTTCGGCGTCGCCAAGGGCGGCTGCGTCGAGATGGACTTCCGCATCGATGGCCGCTCGCAGCCCGAGCACATCTACATCGGCGAGAAGGAAGCGAAGACCCCGAAGTCGCACTTCGTTCTCTGCCCCTGATGCGATGACCGCACCGGGCCGCGCCCCACCGCGCGGCCCGGTCGCAGGTCGAGCGCGCACGCGCGACGTCACCGGGGCTGAGTCGTTCGACGTGTGCTGCGCGCCGTCGCTGACACGAGCGTGATTTCGGCGGCATTCTGAAGGAAAAACGAAATCGTGGAGCCGGACGCAGCCGGCTTGACGCCGTGGCCGGACGCTCGGGTGCGGAGGGACCACTCCCCGCGCGATTTCGCGCGGGGAGTGGCGAGGGCGATCACCAGTACGGGGAGATTGCCTGGTCGTTGGTCAGGGCGGTGTCGTAGATGCGCACGTCGTCGAGCACGCCGAGGAACGTGTCGCTGAGGCCCATGCGAGCGCCGATGTAGAGCGGCTCCTCGTTGTCGGCCAGAGTCAGCGTCGCATTGGTCTGGGTCTCGAGCTGGCCGTCAAGGTAGATAGCCAGCTTGAGACCGTCGTACGTGGCGACGACGTGATGCCACTCGTCCCTGGAGACGACGGTGTGCCCGACGAGCTTGGTGCCCTCCACGGCGAAGGCCAGCTGTCCCCCATCCGTGATGCTCAAGGTGTACTGTTCGCTCGTGTCATCCTCCTTGCCCACGATCCTCTGGTTGACGCCACGGTTCAGGGGCATGCGGGTCATGAACCAGGTCGAAATCGAGAGCGCGGAGGGATTCAGCGCCGGCGCGTCCCTGCAGATCAGGGCTCCTTGCTCGAAATCCACACCATCGTTTCGATAGCCAGCCACGTTGAGGGACGGAAGCTGCGTCCCCACCCGGTCACCGATGTTGCCGTGGCCCGAAGTGTCGACGAGCGTGGAGCCGCGGACCTCGTCCATGGTGAAGCTCGCCGCCATGTGCTCGTCCGGGAGGAAGCCCACGAGGGCCATGTTGTTGCTGCCGATGCCGATGTCGAACCCCAGGCTATCGACCCCTGCAGGCAGCGACCCAGACCTGATCTCGACCGAGCCCCGATAAGGCGCGTCGAGCCCGAGAACGACGAGCCGCGGGGCGGCGTCGGGGAACTCCTGCCCTTCGAAGTCGAGAATCATGTCGACCGAGAAGGGCACGAAGAAGGAGCCATGCGTCCTGCTGTCAACCATGGCGATGGCATCCATCCGCACCGCGTGCTGGTAGAGCTTGAACGTGTCTCCACTGGATACGATCCGCTGCACGGGGCCAATCGATGAGATCGTGCGGTTCACGAGCGAGATCCTCACCGCCTCGTCGCGGTTGATCACGCCCTCGTTCACCATCGGATCGATGGACCAATGGGGATCCCATTTGCCCGGGATGCCCAGCCAACCATCCTCATCCTTGTAGCATTGCTCGATCCGCTTCTTGATGATGTCGAGCGCGCACTCCCAAGCTGACTGGTTGCACTCTTCCTTCTGCGGCGGCTGGACCTCAAAGATCCCCGAGCCACCCGTCGTGCGGATGAAGACCGTCAGCGGGTAGGGCGCGTCGGTGCCCAACAGATCCGTCACTTCGAAGTTGTGGGGCAGAGCGTCAGTCCACGGCGCGAGATTCGTGATGCCGTAGGCGGGGATCCCGTCATTGATCTTTTGAGGATCACCGCATAGGCCGCCCGACCCTTCGACGGTGAAGCCCAACTTCCAGGGATCTTGACCGCCGGAGCAGTGCCACTTGGACTCGAACTCGCCCAGCGAGGAGACCGACGGCGGGAGCTCGGCCGCCCCAGGGATCTCGTTCACGGCGCCGCCGAGCAGGAGACCCTGCGAAGTACCGAAAACGCTCGTGGCCTCCACCTGGACCGACGTGCCTTTGGGGAAGGGCTGGATCCACGGCGATTGGGTCGGGAAATGGCAGTTGAGCACCCTGTCCGAGGGGTTGATGCTGCACTCGGCGCCGGTGAAGAAATGGACGACGAAGGTCTCGTCCGGGAGCAGGCTATCGAGGATGATGTCGGCGAACGCGTCGATGAAGGCGGCGGACCAGCACTCGTACACGCCGAGATCGTCGTCCAGGGTCCCGTCGATGTGGATCTGGTGGTTGGCTGCGTCGAGCGAGAACACGAGGTTCCCAGTGAGGATCCCTTCGACGAGGCAATTACCGGCGTCCGTGTGCACGCCGAGGTTGAGCTGCGTTCCAGGCAGCGGCCCTCCGAGCCATACCGAATCAGGGTGAGGGATGTGGCTCGTGCCGGGGACGATGGTGTAGCCCTCGTTCGCGGCAAGGGGCGCGGCCTGAGCGAACACGTTGTCTGCCGCGACGTCCGCCAGAAGCGTCGCGCCGAAATACACGCTCCACTCCGATCCGCTCGGCGAGGGCGCGATCAGGCCGTCGAAGAACGACTGGACGGTGTCCGGGTTCTTCGAGAATGGCTCGAACGGCGGCATCAGCAGCCCCGGCGGCGGCTCGTCGCCCATCCATACACGCACCGCGAGCCGCGTCAGATCGGTGTTGGCGCTGACGGCGAGGTTCGTGATGTTCGCCCCCGCCACCTCGGAGAGCAGAGCCAGTTGGCTCACCGGCAGGCACTGCGGCTGCGTCAGCGCCGCGGGGATGTCGATCGGCACACCGGGCAAAGGGCTCACGATCTCGGCGAGCGAGGTGCAGACCTGGACGTTGCCGTTCGTGACCGTTGCGCTCAAGTCGAGGACGACCTGGACCGTCGGAGCCAAGAATTCCCCGCCACCGAAGTTGCAGTCGGCGCTCGATGGATCGATCGAGCAGGACGTCGGCATGAGATGCACCGTCACCGGCACCACCGCCTGGACAGGGTGGAAGAAGACGGGGGCGCTGCTGATGGCCGAGATCGCCGTCTGGCTGCTCCGTCGCAGCGAGACCGGGCCGGGGAAGTCGACGCGATCGAAAAGGCACTCCTGATTTGGATCAAGGAGGCAAGATGTTGTCGGTAGGCTGCATAGCTGGCTGTTCCGGAGGGCCCGGAAAGCCGAGTTGAGAAGCCCGTCGAGCGCGGAGATCTCGATCTGGACCTCGGCGACGTCGTTGAGCCCCCGAGGTTGGCAGAGGTTGCCCTGGGTGGTATCGCAGGCGCCGCTGTCGCAGTCGGCGTTGGCGGTGCAGTGTTGACCACCGACGCAGCCATGACACGAGCCGCCGCAATCGACGTCCGACTCGTCGACGTCTTTGACGCTGCTCGAGCAGTGGGCCGGATCGGCGCGCGTCGTTGAAGTGAATGCCATTGCAGACGCCCACGCGAGCAATCCTAGGATGACCAGGAATGCAGGCGAGAGAGCACGTCTTTTCTTTCGTGTTCGCGTGAACATTCGGAACGCCTCCTTGGGCAACAACTTGATAACGCGAGGCGCTAAGTACGGCGGTGCGCCTCGGGCGTTCACCCCATCACGATGACTCGTGCCCGTCAACACACATTGCACATGTCGACACGTGGCAATATGCCAGTGCTTTTGCCTCTGCGATCACATGCCCACACAGCATGTCCTCTCACCCCACCAACGCAGCACCACCGTGTCTCGGAACCAAACCTTCACTGCATTCAATGGTGTTATGGTCTCCGCCATGAGCGTCCCCTCCTCAGCCTCCCGCGCGACGGCGCTCGCGGCCTCCCTATGGGGCGCCGCGGTCGCGTCGAGCTGCGGGCGCAGCGATCTCTTGCTCTCCGATCTCGATCCCGCCAGCTCGTCGGGCACGGGAGGCGCCGCGAGCACCAGCTCCGGAATCACGGATGGCTCCTCGACGACTCAGGTATCGAGCACCAGCGTATCGAGCGGGGGTGGCGGCGGTGCTCCTCCAGAGTGCCTCGCAGATGGGAGCGCTTGCCCCGCGAGCGCACCGTGTTGCTCAGGCACGTGCAGCGCCGGAGTTTGTGCGCCCGACCCGTGCCCGCCGGGCACGATCGTTGATTTGTACTCTGGGAGTATGGTGCTCGGGCTGGCGATTGACGACTCCAAGGTTTACTTCACGGTTCGCCCAGGGGGTGATGTTTACTCGGTCCCCAAGATGGGAGGCCCAGTCGAGCCATTGGCGCCGGGGGCCGATGCCCAGTGGCTTGTTACCGACGGGACGGCCCTCTTTGCGAGCACCACGTCGAGCATTCTCCGCATCGAGCTCTCGGGGGAGACGACGGTGCTAACGGATCTGGGCGACAATTTCCCGATCGGCATCGCCATTGACGAGACGCACGTCTACTACACGCCCATCTCCGGACCGAACGCCGTCGAGCGCGTGCTGAAGGTCGGAGGCCCCGTGGAGGCCGTTGCGATCACGGAGCCCACGGGCCAGCGGAACCTCGCGGTCGACGAGGAGTATGCCTATTTCAGCTCCATCAAGGGCGGTATCTGGCGCGCCCCCAAGGCCGGTGGTCCGGTCACGCTGCTCGGGTGGGCCAACAAGGGAGCGGCGTTCATGGCGTCCGACGGCGACGCCCTCTATGCAGAGGACGCCTTCGGCTGGTCCGTGGCTCGCTTTCCGATCGACGGAAGCCCCGAGGTGAAGCTGTACAGCGCGACGAGCGGAGGGGCCGGGCACATGGTCCTGGACGACGACACGGTCTACTGGGTGGACATGGCCTCGACGAGCTACAACAAGCCTCATACGGTGGTGCACAGCGTGCCCAAGGTGGGAGGCGCGCACATGGATGTGGCGGTGCTGCCTCCCGGTGTCGCGAACTACGGGACTGGGCTCGCCGTCGACGATCGCTGTGTGTACTGGGGCGAGCTTGCGAGCGACGGGACTGGCGGCCGCGTGCGGAAGACCGCGAAGAAGTGAGGGAGCGAGGCTCCTTCGCGAGCGCTCCGGCTGGCGGAGGAGCTTCAGTGTCGGGCCTCGCTTCCAGTCGTCGGGGGAGTCGATGGCTCAGCGCGCGAGCTTCTTTGCCATCTGCTCGCCGAGCTGGGCGGCGCGGGTGGAGGCGGCTTCGACGGCGTCGATGAGCGTGCGGCGCAGGCCGCCGGCTTCGAGCGTGTGCAGGCCGGCGATGGCGGTGCCGCCCGGGCTCGTGACCATGTCCTTGAGGCGGCCGGGGTGCTCGCCGGTTTCGAGCTGGAGCTTGGCTGCGCCGTAGACCGTCTGTGCGGCGAGGAGCAGCGCGGTGTCGCGGCCGAGGCCGACCTTCACGCCGCCGTCGGCGAGCGCTTCGATCATGAGCATCACGTAGGCGGGGCCGCTGCCAGAGAGGCCGGTGACGGCGTCGAGGAGCGACTCGTCGAGCACGACGCAGCGGCCCACGGCGTCGAAGAGCGCCTTGGCGACCTCGACGTCGCCCGCGGTGGCGTGCGTGCCGGGCGCGATGGCGGTGGCGCCCGCGAGCGCGATGGCGGCCGTGTTCGGCATGGATCGAACGACGCGCGCGCCGTCGGGCAAGCGCGCCTCGATGGCGTCGATGGGCACGCCGGCGGCGACGGAGATGACGAGGTCGGCCTCGTTGAGCGAGGCCGCGATGGGCGCGAGGATGCGGTCGACGATCTGCGGCTTGACCGAGATGACGACCACGTCGGCCCAACGCGCAACCGCTTCGTTGTCGGTGGAGGTCTCGATGCCGAACTTGGTGGAGAGCTCTTCCAGGCGCTCGGCCTTGACGTCGGTCGCCCGGATTTGATCGGGCGTCACGCTCTTGCCGTGCAGGAGGCCGCGGATGAGCGCGCCCGCCATGTTGCCGCCGCCGATGAAGCCGATCTTCCTGCCCGCCATCCGGGCTGCTTCGTTCGCCATGCGGGCCACGCTAGCACGCGTCACGGTCCGCCGAACACCGCCCGCCCCGCGCGGATCTCGACCGTCGCCGCGGCCACGCGATCGCTGCCAGGCTTCGCGCATGAAGCGGACGCGAACGGCCAAACGGTGCACGACGCGCGTGTGGTCACCGGTCGCGCGCCCGAGCGCGGGCCGAGAGGAAAATCGTCGGTGGTGGTCTTGACCCTCCAGCAACGGGAGACCGTAGGGTGTCCGGCATGAGCGAGGAGCTGTTCTCGATCGGCGCGATGTCGCGCCTCAGCGGCGTCCCGATCAAGACGCTCCGGTTCTACTCCGACGAGGGGCTTCTACCGCCGTCGGAGCGGAGCCGAAGCGGTTACCGGCTCTACGGGCGAGATGCGCTCGTGCGGCTGGATCTGATCGTGACGCTGCGCGAGGCGGGGCTGGGGCTCTGCGAGATACGGACGGTGCTCGCGCGCGAGCTGTCGCTCTCGGGTGCGCTGCGGCTCCGGCTGCGCGCGATCGAGGCGAACATCGCGGCGATGCAGCGCGTGGCGGCGGCCATACGGGCCGCGCTGCGATCCGAGCCGAGCGAAGCGGACATCAGGAGGTTGCACGCCGTGACGAAACTCTCGAACGACGAACGAAGGCGGGTGATCGAGCGGTTCTTCGAGCAGGTGTCGGAGGGGCTGCCGATCGACGAGGCCTGGTCGAAGAAGATGATCGATGCGAGCGCGCCGAGGCTTCCAGACGAGCCGACGGCGGCGCAGCTCGACGCGTGGATCGAGCTGAGCGAGATCGTCTCGGACCCGGGCTTCATCGCCGCGATGCGCGAGAGCGCCGCCGGCGCGTGGGGAGCGGGCGTCGACAGCGCGGCCTACCAGCGTGCGTCCGACGATGCCGTCGCCGCCGCGCGCGAGGCCATCGCGCGAGGAGACGCGCCGACGTCGCCCGAAGCCGCGGCGATGGCCGATCGCTTCGTCGCGGCGTGGGCCGCTGCCCAGGGGAAGCCGAACGACGCGTCGTTCCGCGCCGAGCTGCTCCAGCGCTGCGAGCGCCACGACCCGCGCGCCACCCGCTACTGGGAGCTGGTCGCCGTCATCCATGGCTGGCCCCAGCACAGCTCGCAGGTGCGCGAATGGACGTGGCTCAACGACGCCATCAAGACGAGGCTGCGTTGATCTCCGCCGCGGGCCGAGCGCGTCATGGCAAAGACGGGCGCCTCTGCGCGCTCTTCACGAAACGATGATCGGTTGAGGCGCCTGCGCTTCGGGCGCGCCGGCTGCGCTCCGCCGCAATCGAGGACGGCGCCTCCGGAGTCGAACGCCACCTCGAAACGAGACCCAGGTCTTCTTCGGAGACGAAAATGGTCTCGACTCCACCCCAAAGCCTTCGGCCGAGCCGGCGCCGGGCTCGGAGGCGACGCCTCGGTCTCGTTTGGAGTCGGCCGCGGTGAGGCTGCCAAGCCTCCACCCTCGAATCGAGGTCATGCCCGACTCCCAACCATGGACGGCGTCTCGCTGCGCCATCGCCATGATGGCAAATCGTGCTGGACGGTACGGCTGGAGATGAAAGACTCCTTGCTATGGGGAGCAAGAAGACAAACGCGAAGAAGTTAACGCAGACCACTGCAAAGTCGGCGGGCAAGGTTTCGAAGCCGGCCAAGGCCAGCTCGACGTCCGCCAAGAAGAGCGCGTCATCCTTTACGACCGACAGCTCGAAGGCCGCCTACGAGCATTTCGTTGCGCTCGCGCGGCAGGTGTCGACCGACGGGCTCGAAGTGTGCCGCGCCGATCTCGGGATCGCCCGCGTCAACGTCGATCGCGGCGTGACGGCGATCACGCCGCACCTTGCGACGGTGAAGAAGAAGCTTCCGCACTGCCCAATCGACGAGGTGCTGGAGCTACCGGCGCTCTTGCTCGCGGCGACCTTTGCAGCCGGAAAGATCGCCGCGACCGTGAGCACGGGCGAGATCGACCAGCGCATGGCCGCCATGCGCCCCATGCGCGAAGCCGCGCTCAAGCAGCTCGAGGTGTTTGCGCTCCTCGGGATCGTGCCGGCCGGTGTGCCGATTGCGATTCGCAGGGGCAGCGGCCCGCTCGACGCCGCGAGCGATGCGATCGCGCTCCCGGGAGCGTTCCACGATCACGAGGCCGCGATCGAGGGCAAGCACCCCTTCACGCCGGCGATGCTGAAGAAGCTGGGCGAGGACGGCGACTGGCTCGCGAAGCACCTCAAGAAGACGGGCGCGAAGGCGGGGCGCGCGGAGCGGGATCCGGCGTCGGTCGTGCGCGATCAGCTCTGGGCGATCATCAACGAGCGGCACGAGCATCTGCGACAGGCGGGGGCCGTGGTGTTCGGGCTCAAGAGCCTGGATGAGCACGTGCCGCCGCTCGGGGCGCGGGTCGCTGCGGCGAGCGCGGGATCGGAAGCGAAGACGAATGGGCAGGCCACGAGCAAGGCCGCGCCGCAACCGTCGGCGGACAGCGGGGCCTGAGCGGGGGCAGCGACGAGCTGCTCGCGCGAGCGGCTCGTCGCGGGTGTTCGCCTCACGGAGGAGAGCCCGCGACGCACACCACGGCGCGACGCTGACCACCCACCACCTCTCGCCTCAACCCGATAGCTCGGCCCGCCCCGCGCGGATCTCGACCGTCGCCGCGGCCACGCGATCGATGAAGGCGCGATCGTGCGTGGCGCAAAGCACGGAGCGTCCCTCGGCTTCGCGCTCGCGGAGGAGCTCGACGATGGCCGCGCTCCCATCGGCGTCGAGTCCGTTGGTGGGCTCGTCGAGCAGGAGGAGCGGCGGATCACCGACCAGCGCCGCACAGAGACCCGCGCGTCGCCTTTGGCCGAGCGAGAGCGCGCCGAAGCGCTTGTCGAGGAGCGGGCCCACGCCGAGCCGCTCGATCAACGCGGCCGATGGACGCGCGCATCGCTTCAGCGCCGCGACCAGCGAGACGAGCTCGCCGACGCCGAGGTGCGGTGGCAGATCGGCGGCCTCGGGCGCGTAGCCGATGTGACGAAGGGCCGCGACGCGCGCGGTCGAGAGGCGATGGCCGGCGATCACGACGTCGCCGTGATCCGCTTGGAGGATTCCGGCGACCACGCGCAACAAGGTGGATTTGCCGGCGCCGTTCTCGCCGAAGACGACGAGCGTGCCCGGTCGATTCCAGACGAGGGTGACGCCATCGAGCGCCCAGCGTCCGCCGAGGAGCTTTCGGAGATCGGTGATGGTGAGCAGGCTCAAGCGTCCTCCCAGGCGATCGCGACGGCTTGCTCGGTGAGGCGCTCGCGGCGCGCGAGGACCGGCACCGTCGCGACGACGAGCGCAGCGCCTGCGGCCGCCAGCACGAAGAGGGAGACCGCGCCGAGCCACGCGGCGAGCGCGGTCACCGAGGCGGCGGCCGCCGTCATCCCGACGACGACCACGGTGCCATCCACGCCGGTGGGGCCCGCGGCGCGACGGGAGAGGTGCGCGGCGATGGATCCGATCGAGGCGCCGAGGACGGTGCCCAAGGCGATGAGGCGCGCGCGTTGCTCGAGGCCGTCGGTGAGCGCGAGCGCGGCGGCGACGCCGTGCACGGTGCCCATGAGCGCGCCCCAAGCTGCCGTGAGGCCCGCGGCCACGAGCGCGCGCAGGCGCACGCTCGATGCGCACGACAGGAGGAGCCACGTGAGCCTGCGCTCCGTCTCCAGCACGCGCGGGCCCACGCCGCCTGCGGCGACGGCGAGCGGGATCGCGCCCGCGGCGAGGGCGATCGTCTCCATGCCTTCGCGATCGGTGACACCGTTGTTGCGCGCGGCGAGCGCGGCCACGAGCGCGCCGAGGAGCGTCACGAGCACGCCGCGCGTGAGCGTGACGGCATCACGGCGCACCAGCACGGCCGCATGAGCCAGCGCGAGCGCCATCGGCGGCGAGCCCGCGATCCACGCGTTTCCAGCGGCGGCCGCGCGCTCGGGGGCGCGGCGGAAGGCGGCTGCGACGGCGACGGTCCCCGTGGTGATGGCCGCGCCGAAGAGCACGCCGCGCGGCGCGCCGAGCACGATGGAGAGCGCGAGCATCGCGGCGGCCGCGAGCTCGATGATCGCGCGCGGGCGCGCCACGACGAAGGTCACCGCCGCTGCGGCGGCGCACCCTGCGGCGAGCGCGGCGAAGGGGCCGGCGCCGGTGGCGAACAGGACCATCCACGGCAGTTGGAGCGCGAGCAGGTGCGCGCCATGAATGGCGAAGAACCACCACAAGGGCGCGGGCAGCGTGCGCAGCACGAACGCTTCCGGCGTGGCCACGAGGGCGCGCGCCGCGGGCACGGTGATCAGGATCCACGCGGCCCAGAGCCAACAGCGCGCGGAGGTGGAGACGTCGATGAGCATCACCAGATCGCGCGGGCGCATGCCGTACCCGCCGAACACGATCGCGGACGCGAGCCCGATGGCGGCGAACGGCGGCACCGCGCGGAGCAACGCAGGCGGGCCCACCGCGCGCGTCGCGGCCAGCGCGAGGGCGAGGAAGGGCCGATCTCGAAGCGACGCGCGCACCACGAAAGAGGTAGCTCCATCCGCGGGGGTTGGGGCCGCTCGCGGCACCATCGTGATCAGGGCCGGCTACTCCGGCTCGGGGTTTGGGGCCGCGGGGGGCCCATCGTGATCAACGCGATGGAAGGATGACGAACGGCTGCTCCTCCGGCGGGAGCGGCACCACCGTGCAGTCGTCCGCCGAGCCGTCCTCGAAGACGAAGCAGGTGAAATCGATCTCGCGGTCGAGCGCGATCATCGGGTGATGCCAGATGCCCGGGTGATAGCTCACGCTCTGCGTGCCGGTGGCGATGAAGGCGCCGAGCGTCGCCAGGTCCGGGCGATCGCCGCCGCGCGCGACGATCACGAGGTACCGCTCGGCGTTCATGGGCACGAAGATCTGCGTCGACGCCGGGTGCTTCTCCAAGAGCTCGATCGCGAAGGGCCCCGTGGGCCGAGGCGCGCACCGGAAGACGGTGACGTTGAGCTTGGCCCGGCCGGGCCGCAGATCGTCGAGCGCGGCGAGGTGATCGTAGCGGCGCGCGGTGCCTTGGTTGGCCGGCTTGCCCGGCTCGCCGCGCGGCGAGGCCATGATCACGTGGCCGTACGGCGCATAAGCATCGGGGGTGAGCGGAACGCAGGGGAGGGGAGCCTTGGACACGCGGCGGGATGGTAGCGCCGCGGTTTCGATCCGGCGAGACGCGTGCTCGTGGGATCAGCGCCGGCTCGGCCGGCGGAGGTTGGGACCGAATGCGGTCCTATCGTGATCGGGGCTGCTACTTGTGCCCGAGCTTGGACACGGAAGAGACGTGCGGAGGCGGCTCGGATCCTCGCTCGGTGGTGCCATGGCCGATCGCGGGTTGGATGCCGGATCCATGGCTGGTGGGCGCGGGGCCGAGCGGCGCGCGGTGCCCGGCGCCGTGCATGAGCTTCACCCCGGCGCTCATGGCCGAGAGGCGCATCACGGTGCGCACGGTGCTGCGGAAACGCATGACGTCGAAGGGCTTGCGCAGGAGCGATGTGGGGCTCGATATGCGCGGCGCCGGCGCGTCGGCCGGTTGATCCGCCCCGACGAGGAGGATCACGTGGAGGTGCGGTGAGAGTCGGCGCAGCTTCTCTGTCAGATAGGTGAGGCCACCTATCTTCCCGTCGACCACGAGCACGCTCGGCGGCCGGCGCGTGGCCATCTTGAGCCCCATTTCGGCTGAGCGCGCGGTGACGAGCACGCACTCCGTCTCTGGGAGCGCGCCATCCGTCGCGAGGTGTGTCTCCGGATCGATGTCGACGACGAGCACGACAGGCACGGTGTCGGGCACATTTCCCCCTCTCGTTGGCCGTCTCACGATGGTGCCAGGTTGCGCGGGCGCAAGGAGGATAAATCTGCGCCCTTAATGCAGAGCCAGGGGCACCCTCATGTCCGAGATCCGGTGACGGAGTGGGCCTTCCTGAGCACGTGCTCGAGGTGGGGGCCGGCCGCCCTCAAAATCGCAGAGGATTCCTCGGTCGCGACGCTGGTGCGGTCACACCTTCGCCGCGGCGGTCGCCTCGTCGAGGCGGCGGCGGAGGCGGGCCCCCATCGCGTTCGGGATCCGCGCGGCGGCGGCGATCGCCTTTCCCAGCGCGGCGATCGCTTCGTCCGGACGGCCGCCGCGCAGGGCCGCGAGGCCGCGCATCTCGAGCACCTCGACGTGCTCCTGGCCCACGGAGAAGCGCGCCGATCGTTCTTCCAAGGCGTCCCACGCAGGCGCACCCGCGTCCTCCGTGGCGAGCTCGACGGCCGCGCAGAGCACGTCCTCCGAGGGAACCATCAACGCGTCGGGCTGCCCCGCGGCCGCGGCTTCGGTCTGTCGCGCACGGATGCGATCGACGATGGCGCGCGCCGCCTGCGCCTCGCCGCGGTAGTAGCGGAAGCGCGCGTCGAGGAGCACCACGACGGGGCGCCCCGCGTCGCCGCGCAGGCGCTCTTCGATATCCATGGCGCGGCGGACGTGCGGCTCCGCGGCGTCGAGATCATCCATGAGGTAGAGGTACTCGCCGAGGTTGTAGCGGGCGATGAGCTCGAGCGAGTCCTGCCCGAGAGCGCGCGCGATCGACACGCCGCGCTCCATGTCCGCGATCATGCGCGCGCGATCGCCGAGGCAGCCCCAGAGGAGCGCGCGGTTGTTGATGGCGGTGGCGAGGTGCATCGTGTCGACGTGCTCCTCGCAGAGCGCGATGCTCCGATCGAGCGCGCGCTGTGCGTCGTCGAGCCGGCCGAGCCCTTGGTAGATGAAGCCGAGCATGAGGAGCGCGATCACCAGCGTCTCGTAGCCGTCGTCGCCCAGCGCCTCGGCGCGCGTCACGGCGACCTCGAGCTCGCGCGCGGCATCCTCCTCGCGGGAGAAGCGATGCGCCGACCGGCCCACGCCGAGCGCGAGGCGCGCTTCGAGGAGCGGCGACGGCGCCGCGGACGAGAGCGCGCGCGCGGCCTCCACGCGAGCTTCGGAGCTCTTGTACTCGTGCATCCAATCGAGGGCGATGGCCTCGTCGAGGAGGATCTCGATCTCCGCCTCCACATCGCCCTGCGTGTGCGCGAGGGCGCGGGCGGCCGCGAGATCGGCGAGCGCGTCGTCGTAGCGGCCGATGCGGTAGCGCATCGAGCCGCGGCCGCGGTAGGCGCGGAGGCGGGCGCGGTCGTCGCCGCCGCGCCGTTGATCGAGCGCTCGGCTGTAGGCGCGCTCCGCGGGGACGTAGGCATGGCGCGCGCGCATGCGCTCGGCGAGCGCGAGGTAGGCGCTCTCGGCCCAGGTCGTGAGCCCGGCATGCGCCGCGTGGTAGGCGAGCTGCGCGAGCCTGCGCTCGTCGTCCGCGATCGTGCCCACGGCCTTGCCCGGGCGCGAGGAGAGGGGCGCGTCCGCGTCGGCGCCCGCCGCTCCGTAGTGCCGCGTCGCGGCCCGATGGATGCGCTGCCGCAGCGCTTCGGGCACGCCTTTTTCGATCTCCTCGCGCACGAGCCCGTGGCGAAAGCCGATGTTGCCCTTCGCGTCCTGGATCAGGAGACCGGCCGCGATCAGGCGGCGCGTCGCGATCTTGGCGTCGAGCGTCAGCTCCGCTTCGCCGCTCTCGTCGAGCCGGGCGAGCACGCCGGCCACGTCGGGGATCGACACCTCTTCGCCGAGCAGCGAGAGCAGGCGCGCGTGCGCCGCCAGCGCCGGTTGCAGCGCGTCGAGCTCGCGCCGCGCGAGCCACTCCACGAGCGGCAGATCGGGCACGCGATCGAGCTCGTCGGTCGCGAGGTACCACGCGCTGCCGCTCTGCCGCTTGCGCACGAGGCCCTCGCGCCGGAGGCCGCGGAGCAGCTCGACGAGCAGCAGCGGCACCCCGCGCGTGCGCTCCACGAGCCGGGCGACCGCGTCGTCGGGCACGCTCTCCACCGGCAGGAGCAAGCGCCGGCAGAGGATGGCCGCGCTCTCGTGGTCGAGCGCCGCGAGCGTGTGGACCTCGCGGTGCGCCGCGCGCTCGCCCCACGACGGGTGCTCCTCGGCGAACGCGGGCCGGCCCAGCGCGCAGATCCAGAGGGGCACGTGCGCTTCCGCGAGCGCCGCGTACTCGAGCGCCGCCAGCGTGGCCTCGTCGGCTTGGTGCGCGTCGTCGAGCAGGATCAGCACCGGCCGCTCTTTGGCGCGCCGTCGCAGCGCCTCGCCGGCGGCTACCGTCAGCGCCGAGCGGAGCGCGCCCGGCGCCGCTTCGAGCGTGCGCAGCGCGGGCTCCATGCTCGGCTCGGGCGCGTCGAGCGTGACCCAACCGAGCGCCACCGCGACCGCGGGCACCGCGTCCGCCGCGCCGCAGCGGGAGAGGCGCTCGCGCAGCAGATCGATCGCGCCCTCGGCGGGCGGGAGCGAAGGCAGATCGAGCGTGCGTTGCAGCAGATCCCGCACGGTCTGCTCCGCGGCGCCGAGCGCGGGCTCGTGCGCGCGGAGCTCGATGAGCTCGGCGTTCGGATCGAGCGCGTGGAGCCGCGGGATCAGCGCGCGGAGCACGTGGCTCTTGCCGTGCCCGGCCGCGCCGACCACCACCGCGACGCCGGCGACCGCCTCGCGCGCCGCGCGGCGGGCACCGTCGAGCAGCGACTCGACCAGCGCGTGTCGCCCCAGGAGCGTCTCGGTCACCGCGGCGTCGCCCGTGGTGTCGATGGGATCCGCCGTGCGGTCGTACGTCACCTCGATGGGCACGCGCATCGAGATCACGGGCTCGGACAGCACCTCCGCCGCGGCCACCGCGATGGAGACGCCGGCCGGATCGGCGGATGTCGGGAAGCGATCGGCCTTGTTGAACAGCGCGCTCAGGTACCGTCGCGATCCATCGCCGCGCGTCTGCACGCCCACCGTGGCCACGTCGAGGCGCACGCGCGCGGCCACGCCGCTCTGGATGAGATCGTGCGCGGCCCGCAGCGCGCCGCGGGCGGGGTTGTCCCCGAGATCGTGGCCGTAGACCACCACGCAGCGGGGGAGCGCGGCGTGCGCGAGCTCGCCGCCGTGGGCTGCTGCCCGCTTCTGCACGGTGAGCGCATCGGCCGTCGTCTCGAAGAAGAGCAGGCAGAGCGTGCGCCGCTCGGCGCCGGCCGCGGGCGCCGGCCGCGCGTTCACGGCGCGCCCCGGCGGGCGCGGACCGAGCGGACGACCGAGATCCTCGGCGAGCTTCACGAGCGTCGCCCGCAGCGCGGCCGCGCTCTCGAAGCGCTCCTCGCGATCCTTCGCCAGACAGCGCAGCACGGCGTCGTCGAGCGCCCGCGGGATGTCCGCCTCCGGCGCGGCGTTGGCGAGGCGCGGCGGCCGCCGGCCCAAGTGCCCCTGTTGCACCGTCGCGCGCGCCCCCCAGAACGGCGGCGCGCCGGTGAGCATTTCGTAGAGGATCACCCCCATCGCGTAGATGTCGGCGCGCGCGTCGACGTCGTCGGACCCCTCGCACTGCTCGGGGGCCATGTATTCGGCGGTGCCCACGGCGCCGCCGTCGACGGTCAGATCCGGGGCCTCGGCCGCGAGCACCAAGCCGAAGTCGACGATCTTCGCCCAGTGCGGCCCGATGAAGAGGTTCTCGGGCTTCAGATCCCGGTGCACGAGCCCCCGCGCGTGCACCGCTTCGAGCGCGGTGAGCATGACGATGGCCATGCTCACCGCATCGCCGGTGGACAGCGGCGCGGCGCGATCGGCGACCAGCTCGGCGAGCGTGGGCGCGTCCACGTATTCGAGCACCAGGTAGGGCGTGCCGTCGTCGATCGCGCCCGACGCGAGCACGGCGGGCACGAACGGGGGGCCTACCTCGGCGAGCAGCACGCGCTCGTGCACCAACCGGAGCGCTGCGTCGGGTCGATCCGCGCGCGCGAGCTTGATGGCGACCTTCCCCCCGCCCGTCTCCGGCTCGGCCGCGTAGACGGCGCCGAACCCACCCCTCCCGATCAAATACAGCGTCCGATAGCCGGGAAAACGCGGCCCACGCAGCTCCACCGAGGTCGGCTCGTCACCCCCCTCGTCGCGCCGGCTGATGGGACCGTGCACCGGGCACACCGACCGAACGAGCGACGCACGCCGGCCGCAGGCACGACACCGCGTGAACGCGGCCGCCCCCGGGGCGCGCTCGTTTCGGTGGGGCTCGGCGAGCATGAGCTACTGGAGGAATACGGTGATCACCTCGTCCGAGGATGACTGGCCCGCGCCCGCGGAGCAACCGGTGTAATGATCGCCTCGCTGCAGCGTGCAGGTGGTCGCGCACGAGCCCACCCGTTGGATGATCCCGCAGCCGAGGATCCGACCCGAGCCATCGGGGTAGCCGGCGGCGCACACCCGATCTCGAGATCGCGAGTGGTCGTCGTTCGGCTGGTGATCGCAGGCGTACGCCACGGGCGTGTCGGTGAAGACGTTCCCCCAAAAGGCCCCTTCCAACATCGTATAGTCGTTCCGCTCTTCGGGAGATGCAGAGAGCTCGGGCCGCGGGCCCCGGGACGAGAGGGTCACGCTCACACCGAAGTAGTTCACACGCGAGATGAGGCAGGCCGACACCCACCGTTGCGCAGCGCCCGTGAGGGGCTCGGCGCGCCAGCTCGGGGCGAGCCCGAGGAGGCCCTTGTACTCCTCCGCGTGGGGGGTGCCTTCGTCGTCGATCCACGTGAACGCGAACGACATCTCGGGATCGAACGCGCAGCTCACGGTGTATTTGAGGAGCTGCCGTGACAGGGCGCCGTCCTCCCTCGGATCCTGGAGCGCGCTCAACGCATCTGCGCCGAGGGCGCTCGGCCGGAGCGGGTGTTTGCTCAACATCGATGGAGTCATCGCCGTGGCCTGGAGCCCATTGCCATTGAGCGCATTACCATTGAGAGCGTTGCCGTTGAGCGCATTACCATTGAGAGCATTGCCATTGAGCGCATTGCCGTTGAGCGCCGCGCTGCGGGCCGTCCCGACGAGCTCATCATCACTCTCCGGACCGATGACACAGGCCGAAACGAACAAAGACACGAATCCCAGCGCCGCGACCGTCAAGTCGTTACGAAGCATCCCCCATCCCCCTTCGCGGGTCCGACCGGAAAGTCAGGACCCTTTGGAATAATACCACTGCCCGATACACAATCACGTCATCGCATGTTGTATTTGGACGCCTTCCGAGGAGGCCTTATGTCGATGACGTGCCCCTCCCCGCGCGCGGGGCGGCGGTGTCACGGCCGAATGGTCATTCCCCTCGACTCGAAGTTCCGACATGATCGACGATGGTCGGGGCACAGTATCGATGTCGGGTCGAGACCCGAGGGAGGGAAAGGGCCAATGAGGAGCGAACAGGATCCGCCCACGTTCGGCCGCGAGGTGGAGCCGCGGTCGTCGGGTGACCTCGTCTCCGGCTCGGTGGTCGGGCCGTATGTCGTCGATCGCCGCATCGCGCGCGGCGGTTGCGGCAGCGTCTACGACGCGCGGCACACCGTGACGGCGCGTCGCGTCGCCTTGAAGGTGCTCCACCTCTTCCTGGCCGGGCAGCCGAAGATGGTGGAGCGTTTCCTCCGCGAGGTGGAGCTCGTGAATCTGCTCCATCACCCGGGAATCGTGGAGATCCTCGAGGTCGGCGTGCTCCCCGATCGGCGGCCTTTCTACGTGATGGAGTACCTCGCCGGCGGCACCTTGGAGGATTTGCTCAAAGCCAAGGGACGCCTCTCGCCGGAGGAGACCCAGGAGGTGCTCGATCCCGTGTGCGCCGCGCTCGCGGCCGCGCACGACGCGGGCGTGGTGCACCGCGACGTCAAGGCCAGCAACATCGCCTTCGATCAGGACCGGCGCACCACCAAGCTCCTCGACTTCGGGATCGCCAAGCTGCTCTTACCCAACTCGTCCGAGGCCGGCCTCACGTCGGTGGGTCGTCGTCTCGGCACGCCCACCGTCATGGCGCCGGAGCAGCTCCAGGGCGGTCGCGTGGACGCGCGCGCCGACGTGTATGCGCTCGGCATCTTGCTCTATCGCATGCTCACGGGCCGCGTTCCGTTCGATGGCAAGACCGAAGGCGCGCTGGCGCGACAGCACCTCGACGAGCCGCCGCCGCGCCCGAGCCGCACGGTTCCGCTCTCGCCGGCCATCGACGCGGTGGTCCTGCGGTGTTTGGAGAAGCAGCCCGATCGCCGCTTCTCCTCGGTGGGCAGCTTGGCGACGGCGTTCGCCGAGGCGCTCGGGCATCGCCGCGACGATGCGACGGGCGAGCGCACCGCGCGGACCCGCGGCGTCGCCGTGTATCTCGAGCTCTTCGTGGGCGTCGCGGAGGACGACTACGACGAAGCCATCCTCGCCGATCTCGGCCACATGCTCGACCTCGCGGAGGCGCGGCTGCGACAAGGTGGCTTCACGCTCGCGCAGGCCACCGGCAATGCGGTCCTCGGCGTGCGCCTGCTCGGCGGCGACACGCGCGAGACACGCGTGGCCTGCGTCGCGGCGCAGGCCGCAGCAGAGTCGATCGCGTCGGCCATCGCCGAGCGCGAAGGCGCGGATGCGCGCATCCACGCCAACGTGGCGGTGCACACCGACGAGCTCGTGATCGTCCCTGGACCGGAGGCGGAGATCGCCGGAGGCGCGTTGCTGTGCACGTCGGCGTGGGCGAAAGCCGAGCCCGTGTCCGGCGTCACGGTGACAGCGGAAGCACGCGCCTGCTTCACGGAGCTCGGCGCGCCGCTCCCCTGAGCATGTGACGGAAACGTGTCGTCTGCGTCGCGCGATCGGCCGATCGACCCCGGAATCCAAGGTCGTTTCGAGGGATGTGGGTGACGCGCGGCGCGGATCGGCGTTCTCGGTCACATCGGGGCGCGGGCCTCTGGGCGAGGCGGCCGATTTGACACGGCTTTCGCCGCCCCGATATGTTGAAACGCCCCCGTCCCGAGCACGCGAGCGCAGCCCAACGTCATGACCAAAGTCCTGGTTTTCGAGGCCGATCCGTCTTTTGCTGGAGAGCTGCGCACCGAGCTGGGGCGCCTGGGCGCGACCGTGCAGGTCGTGGACGACGGGAACGTCGGCCTCCAGGCCGCGTCCGCCGATCGGCCGGACCTCGTCATCCTCTCCATCGAGCTCCCGCGGATGAACGGGTTCTCGGTGTGCAACAAGCTCAAGAAGGATCCCGCGCTCAAGGACGTCCCGCTCATCATCATGTCGAGCGAGTCGAGCGACGAGACCTTCGAGCAGCACCGCAAGCTGCGCACGCGGGCCGAAGACTACGTGCACAAGCCCATCGCCTTCGGCGAGCTGCTCGAGCACATCCGCAAGTTCATCCAGCTCGAGGACGCGCCGGAGTCGGATCAAATCCTCATCGACGACATCGATCTCGGCGAGCCCGAGCCGGACGAGCTCGAAGCCACGACGCGCCTCGACGAGGCGCCCCTGCGCGCCATGGCAGCAGCGGGCGCCGCGGCGCGTGCGGCCGCGCCGGCTCCGGTAGCGCCGGCGCAGAAGCCGATGGAGATCCCGCGCGCCGACGACGACATCGATCAGTTCCTCGGCGGCGCCTTCACGCATCTCCTCGCCGACGACGAGAACATCGCGACCACGGTGAAGCCGCTCTCGTCGATGGCCGATCTCGAAGCGCTCACGAAGATGAAGAGCGCCAAGTCGGTGGCGCCGCCGCCCGTTCCGTCGACGCCGCCGCCGGTCCCGTCGACGCCGCCGCCGGCGCCTGCGCCCCACTCCGCGCCTCCGCCGCCCGCCGCGGCCAAGTCGCTGCCTCCGCCCGCGCCCAAGCCCACTTCGTTGCCGCCGCCTCCGCCCGTTCCGTCGATGCCTCCGGCCGTGGCCGCGCTCGACGCCGGCGCCGCGGCGCCCGCGATCGACGACGGCGAGATCGATCGCTTGAGCACCGAGCTCGAAGCGCTGCGCGCCGAACGCGACGAGCTCCGCAGCGAGCGTGATCAAGCGCGCGGCGAGGTCGAGAAGCTGCGCACCCACGGCGAGCAAGCCCGCGGCGACGCCGATCGCTCGCGCGGCGATCTCGATCGAACGAAGGACGAGATCGTCCGGCTCGCGCGCGAAGCCGACGAGGCGCGTGGCAGCCTCGCGCGCGCCGAGACGGAGCTCCGCGACGCGTCCACCGAGCTGACCAAGCTGCGTCGCGAGGTCGAAGAGCTTCGCCGCGCGCCCGCCGCCGGCGGCGCGGCCAAGCCCGGCGCGGTGTCGAGCCGCGAGTTCCTCGATCTGCGCGAAGCCCTGAACAAGAAGGACAAGGAGATCCTCGCCCTGCGCGATCAGATGGCGCGCAAGGACAAGGAGGTCCTCGACCTGCGCGAGAAGGAGCTCTCGGTCGAGCGCGAGAAGGCCGATCAGGAAGATCGCATCCTCGCGCTGGAGCGCGAGAAGGCCGATCTCGAAGGCGCCGCCGAGGTCGCGGCCACCGAGAAGGACGCGGCCGCGCGGCGCATCGCCGATCTCTCCGCGCAGCAGGAGAAGCTCGAAGCCGATCTGGCGGCGCGCACCGGCGAGCTCGCCGACACGAAGGCCGCGCTGGAGCAGACGAGCGAGAAGGCGCAGCAGGACCTCTCGGCCGCCGAATCCGCCCGGGTCGAGGCTTTGGACGGCGCGCGCCGCGAGGGCGAGGCGGCGCTCGAAGCCGCGCGCTTTGCGCACCGCAGCGAGCTCGAAGCGCTCGAAGAGAAGGCCAAGAGCGCCCTCGCCGAGAGCGAGACCGCGCACCGGACGGCCTCGCAGGAGGCCGCCTCGGCCGCGGCCGAGGCGCTCGCGCAGCGCGAGAAGGAGCTCACCGAGGCCCGCGAGGCGGCCCTCGCGGCGCAGGCCGAGCAGCACGCCGAGGCCACGGCCAAGGCGCAGGCCGAGCACGCACAAGCGCTCTCCGAGAAGGAAGCTGCTTGGCAAAGCACGCTCTCCGAAAAGGAGGCTACTTGGCAAAGCATGCTCTCCGAGAAGGAAGCCGTTTGGCAAAGCACGCTGTCCGAAAAGGAGGCTACTTGGCAAAGCACGCTGTCCGACAAGGAAGCTGCTTGGCAAAGCACGCTCTCCGAAAAGGAAGCTGTCTTCGGCGGTGAGAAGGAAGAGCTCGTCTCCAAGCTCGCTGTCCGCGAGACCGAGCTGACGGAGACGCGCGATGCGCTCTCCCGCGTCGAGGAGCGCGCGAAGGCGCTCGAGGCCACGGTCGCCGAGCGCGAGGTGTCCATCGCCGACACCAAGGACTTGTTGAGCGCCTCCGAGCAGGAGGTCGCGCAGCTCAAGGCGAAGGTCGAGGAGCTGGCGAACGACGTGGCCGCACGCGCCGCCGCGCACGCCAAGATCGAGGCCGAGCTCGCGGTGCGGACCGAGGATCGAGACGCCCTCCGAGAGGATCTCGGGGCGCGCACCCGAGAGCGCGACGCCCTCCGAGAGGATCTCGAAGCGCGCACCCAAGAGCGCGATTCCGCGCGGACGGAGATCGAGCGTCTCGACGGCGAGCTCGGCGATCGCACGCGCGAGCGCGACGGCCTGCGCATCGACCTCGGCCAGCGCACCGAGGAGCGCGATCAGCTCGCCAACGATCTCGACGCCCGCGGGCGCGAGCGCGACGCCCTGCGCATCGATTTCGAGGCCCGCACCAAGGAGCGCGACGCGCTCCAGGTCGAGCTCGATGGCTACCGCGATCGCCTGGAGGCCGCGGAGCAGAAGACCGCGGTGCTCGAAGCCGATCTCGGCGCCCGCACCGAAGAGCGCGACGCCGCCAAGGCCGACGCGGAGCGGCTCACGGCCGGCCTCTCCATGGAGCGCGCCCGGCTCGAAAAAGCACGCATCCGCTGGGGCGAAGATCGCGAGGCCCTCGACCGCGCGCAAAAGGCCCTCGCCTCGGTGGTCGCCCAGATCCAAGAGGCCGCGGAGCGGCCCGTCGACATCGAGTAGCTCGCGTCATCGTTCTCGTCACGGCGGCCCCGTCCGCGCGATCGCCGTGAATCCCCTCACTCCCGAACCATCGAATGGCATCTGCCTGTGGCCGCGCTGCGTGCGGTGAAGTCACCGCTGCGGTTGCTGAATCCGCCCATGCGATACCGATGATGGGGATTGGGCTCGATGAGACATCGAGTCGTCACCACAACTGGTGACGCAGATTGCCCAACGCACGGTGAAGTAGACGCGCGATTCTCGGGTGCGTAATGTACGCGCACACCACGGATCCACGCGTGGGGCGGGAATGCGCGGTGCGCACACGGGTCTCACGGTGAATCGTGACCCCGGTTGTCTCGTCAACGCGACCAGGCTCACCAAGGTCTCTTGTGTGGGCTTGGCCATAGGTCGCAATCCCCGCGAGCTCGTTCGTGGGCGCGACCCGAGAGGGAAGAGCAGGACATGAGACTTCATCGCATGAGCTTCGTCGCCACGATGGCGCTGTTCGGGCTCGCGGGCCTCGCGGCCTGCAAGAAGAGCGATCCGGCGCAGAGCGACGCCGAGAAGACGGCGGCCACCGCGTCCGCAGCCGTCGCCGTGACCGCGACGCCGACGGCCGTCGAGGCCGCCGCAACGGCCTCCGCGGCTGCCACCGCCGAGGCCGAGGCGCCCGATCCGCCGGAAGACAAGAAGGAAGACCAGGGCAAGGCGCCCAGCCCCGATCACACCTGGATCGCCGGCCACTGGAAGTGGACCGGCCGGCAATACGAGTGGATCGCCGGCCGCTGGTCCTTCAGCGCCGCCACGAAGGAGCCGCCTCCGCTCCGCAACGAGGTCCGCGGCCGCCCGCCGAGCAAGCGCCATGTCTGGGTCAACGGCTACTGGCGTTGGGACGGCAGGGAGTGGGACTGGATCGCCGGTCACTGGGACTACAAGCCCGGTGGCTACGTGTGGGTCGAGGGCCGTTGGGAGAAGAAGGGCGGCAAGTACCGCTGGGTCGCCGGCCACTGGAAGAAGTGATCTCGCCCCGCGCTCCGGAGCGCGGCGTGAGAGGGTGAATCGCAGATAGCCAATCACGGAGGGGCCGTGTCTCGGACACGGCCCTCGCGACATCGAATCAGAGCCTGCGATTCGGAGGGGCCGAGTCGGCCCGCGCCTCACGAGGGGCCGAGTCGCGTGCGCGGCCCCGTGACCTCGAATCGAACGGATTGGCCCGTCACGGGCTCAACGAGTCTGCGCGGAACGCGTCGGGGAGGAGCGCCGCGAGCGACGTCATCTGCGCGGGCGCCACGTCGCTCTCCGTGATCAACCGGATGGGCAAATCGAGCGCGAACTCGGCCAGCGTTTGCCGGCAGGCCCCGCAGGGCGTCCCGATCTTGGGGCCGCGCGTGACCACCACGAGGGCCACCGGATTGCGCTCGCCGGCGGCGACCATTTGCAGGATGGCGTTCCGCTCGGCGCAGAGCGAGAGCCCATAGGACGCGTTCTCCACGTTGCAGCCGGCGAACACCCGCCCCGAGGCCACTTCCAGCGCCGCGCCCACGAGGTAGCGCGAATAGGGCGCGTGGGCGCGCTTCTGCACCGCGAGCGCTTCCTGCTCCAGCTTCGCCCAGTCGATCATCCGCCCACCCGCGCCCGAGCCCCGTCGCCGACGAGCGCGCCGGTGCGGCGCACCCACTCGCCGAGCAACGCCGTGAAGCGATCGCGCGTGGCCTTCGCCGTCGCCTCGACCTCGCTGTGATCGAGCTTCGTCGGCGAGAGGCCCGCGGCCAAGTTGGTGATGCACGAGACCGCCGCCGCGCGCACGCCCATGTGACGCAGCGCCAGCACCTCGGGCACCGTGCTCATCCCCACCGCGTTCGCGCCCAGCGTGCGCAGCATCCGGATCTCGGCGGGCGTCTCGTACGAAGGGCCGAGCAGGCCGGCGTACACTCCCTCGCGCAGCGTCACGTCCGTGGCCCGCGCCGCGGCGCGCGCCGCCTCGGAGATCTCGCGATCGTACGCCTCCGTCATGTCGGGGAAGCGCGGCCCCAGCGCCGCGTCGTTGGGCCCGATGAGCGGGCTCTTGCCCATGAGGTTCAGGTGATCGGTGATCAGCATCAGATCGCCGGGCGTCCAGCTCGGCTCGAGCCCGCCGGCCGCGTTCGTGAGCACCACCGCGCGGCAACCGAGCTTCGCCAAGAGGCGCACGCCGAACGCCACGCGCGAAGGATCGTGCCCTTCGTAGAGGTGCACGCGACCCTGCAGGCAAGCCACCGGCACGCCGTGCGCGCGCCCGAGGCAGAGGTTGCCGGCGTGGCCGACCACCATCGACTGCGGCATGTGAGGGATTTCGCCGTAGGGAATGCGCGACACCCCGCTCAACGTCTCGGCCCAAGCACCCAGCCCCGATCCCAGCACCACGCCGACGGCCGGCGTCACATCGCTCCGGCTGCGGACGGCGTGGACGGCCTCGTCGAGCTTCTCGATCTCGCTCATATCGCCGCGCTATAGCGCGCGAGACGTAGGCTGGAAAGCCGTCTGGACGGCGCTGCAGCGCATCAGGAGCAGCCTCGGCCGCATGCTGACGTGTGTCGCGTGGCCGAGATCGGCGCGCGGCGCGGTCCCCTCGGGTTGCGGTCCGCCTCGGGGAGATGATGCGAGTTGATGCCGAGCAGACGACACGAACGTGGCTCCGGCGCCCGGTCGTGCTAACAGGCGGGCCCCGGCGGCACCTTACCGAAATGCGCTGGTGCGAAGGCAGGTGCCTCGTGCTAGCTTCGGCGCCCCCCGACGCGCCGGTGGTGAAACGAACATGGCTACGAAGATCGAAGACTTCCTCAAGGAGAAGAAGATTGACCCGCGCCGCATCCTCGCCGCCTCCGGCGAGATCGAGCGCTTCCGCCCGGAGGATCGCGCTATCCGCCTCGCCAAGCGCGCGGCGCGCAAGAGCGAAGATCCCGCGAAGAAGAAGGAGGGTCTCGCCGGGCAGAAGCCGCGCAGCGGCCGTCCGGTGACGCAGCGGGCGATCGACGCGGCCATCGCGGGCAAGCAGATCAGCGGCCCGCAGAAGACCCGCATCCTCCGCGCGGTCAACCACATCCTCGACCAGAAGAAGCAGGAGAAGGTCGAGCTCGCCGCGCTCTTCGATCCCACGCCGCGTCCGAAGAAGGCGGCCGAGAAGGCCGAGTGATGACGCCGGGGCCACCTTTCGTGGCCCCGCGATTCACCGCCGCACGTAGGGCCGTGTGAAGCGGCCCGCGTGCGGATCACGCTGCACCGGCTGACCCCTTTCGGTCGACCTCAGCGCACTTCATTGTCGGAGAGCCCGCCTGCTCGGCGAGCCTCGACGGATCGCTGCACGTGCTGCGAGCGTGTGCCGGCGGCGAGGTCGTCGGTCCGTGATCGGCGCGGGCCGTCACGTTCCCCCATGATGTCGTCATGCGCGGCTTCGTCCGTGACGTGCTCGGGAAGCCTGCGCGTGTCCCCAGCAGCGAGCCCTGTCCGAAGGCTCAGCCCAGCTTGGGGCGGTTCGGTTCTTTGCGGGCCGAGAAGTCCAGGAGGTCGGCGGCCACGAGGGCGATCGTCAGTCCGGCAGCGATGATGAGCATGCGCCGACCCTCGCGCGTTTTTGTCGGCTGGAACAACTTTGGTGCAACACGCCGCGTTGGCTGGTGTTTTGACGCACAACGTGGAGCTCGGCGAAAAGGTCGTGAACGTGCGCGACCTCGCTCGCAACGATCGCTCCCGTGGACTCGATCTCGGCGTTGGCGCGATCGGCGGAGGACGGGGCACCGGACTCCTTTCGCTCGGGGCGTCCCCGCCTCTCGCTCGTCCCACCTCTTTCCGTGGCTTCAGTGGCTTCTGCGGCTCCCGCGGCCGCGGCAGATGTTGATCCCCCAACCGAGTCGATCAAGCGAGATGGCGAGTCCTCCCCGAGCGCGGCGCGTGCCGGTAGGCTGGGCGTCGTGATGGAGGCGACCGAGCTCGACGAGCTGGTTCGGCGGGCGCAGCGCGGCGACCGCGTGGCGTTCACGGAGCTGTTTCGCCGTCATCGCAGCGATGTCTCCCGCCTCGTGTTCCGCATGCTCGGGCCGACGGCGGACGTCGAGGACGTCACGCAGGAAGTCTTCCTGCAGGTCCATCGGAGCCTCGGCGAGTTCCGCGGGCAGGCCAAGTTCACCACCTGGCTCCACCGCGTGACGGTCAACGTGGTGCTCATGGTCCGGCGCGCGGCGCGCAGCCGCCCGGTGTTCGCCGGCGAGCCGGTGGCCGATCACGAGCCCGATCGCGGCCTCCTCCCCGACGAGGACGCAGCCCGCCGCGCGCGCATCGCCGCGTTCCGGCGTCTCCTCGATCGACTCCCAGAGAAGAAACGAACCGTGTTCATCCTCCATGAAATCGAGGGACAATCACCCGCGGAGATCGCGGAGATCGTCGATGCGCCGGTGCTCACCGTGCGCACGCGGCTGTTTTATGCGCGGCGCGAGCTCGCCGAGATGATGCGCGAGGAGCCCTCCCTCGCGCAGCTCGCCGAAGAGCTCGCCGCCGGCGGCCGTGCGGAGGCGCGAAAGTCAGTGGAAACGGAGGCAACGTGAGCCAGACGCACGACGAGATCCGCGCGCTGCGCGTGATGGTGGAGGAGCTCCGGGCCGAGAAGCCGCCCGAGCCCCGCTGGGATGCCGTCGAGCAGAGCCTGCTCGCCCGCATCGAGAACGAAGGCGCACCGCAGAGCCGCGCTTCCCGCCGCAGTTTCAAGGCGTCCCCCTTCGCGCGTGTCCTCGGCTTGGCCGCCGTCGCCGCCGCGCTCGCGCTCGGTGTCGGCCTCAACGGCGCCGGTGAGCTTCGCCGCAGCACCGCGCCCGTGGCCCGCGCCGTCGACGCCGCCACCATCGCCCTCGCGCCCGGTGAGGCCGGCGCGCGCGGCGAGCGCGATCTCCGCTCGCTCGCCGCCGGCAACGTCATCGAGGCGACCACCGCGCCCATCACCTTCGCGCGTGAAGGCCTGGTCGCTTGGACCCTCCAGCCCGGCAGCGCCGTGCGTGTTCGCTCCATGGGCGACGAGCGCACCGGCATCGGGCACACCGTCACGTTGGAGCGCGGCCTCATCCGCGCCGAGGTCACGCCCCGCGATCCTTCGGAGGGCCTCGTCGAAGCCTTCGCCGTCGAGATCCAAGGCACGCGCGTCGCCGTCCACGGCACGGCCTTCTCGGTGATGATCGAGAACGATCGCGTGATCGTCGACGTCGAGCACGGCGCCGTCGCCGTCGGGCCCGTCGGTCACGTCGGCGCCACGACGGGGCATCTCCTCGTCGGCCCCACGCGCGCTTCGTTCTCGCTCGACGGCGCGCGCACCGCTCGCATGATGACCCGCGAGCGCGTGCTCGTCGCGAGCGCGGATCCGTCCCCGCCCGCCGTCGCCGCCGAGCCCGCGCCTTCGCCCGCCGCCGAAGCGCCGCCCGCGAGCCCCGAGCCGCCTGCGGTCGCGAGCCCCGAGCCGGCCGCTCCGGTCGCGAGCCCGCCTTCACCCATCGCCGCGCATCCGTCGCCTGCGCAGCACCCGGCGAGCAAGCCCCCGGTCGAGGTCGAGGCTCCGGCCGTCACCGCCGCGCCTCCGCCCGAGCCTCCGGTGCTCACCGTGGCCACGGTGCGCGCGCGCCTCGATCGCTGCTTCCGCAGCACCCACGACCTGGGCTCCTCGACGGTGGAGATGAGCGTCTCCTCCACGCTTCGCCTCCAGCTCAACGCCGACGGCACGGTGCGCTCCGCGCGCTTCGATCCGCCGCTCAAGCCCGAGCTCGTGTCGTGCGCGGGCGGCGCCATCGCCGGCCGCTTCGCCGAGGGCGGCGGCAACCTCGACATCCCCGTCACCTTCAAGCCCTGAGGAGAGGAGCGTCGCTCCTCTCCCTTCACGGGCAAGCCTCCCAACCCACCTTCGCGTCATCTTTCGCCGTCGGCGCTCGCGCGCGTCGAGCCGATTGGGGCTTACGATGTAAGTCCAAGTCCGGGGCGCGCCCCGCTCCGTACCGGCATCCAACCAACGATGCGAGGCGCACATCCGTCGTCAGAGCGTGCCTGACGGCCGCCTTGGGTGGTGACGGCAACGCGGTTGCTTTTCTTGGCACCAGAGTCGGAGATGCGCCCATACGCGTATGGCGCCTCGTGCGAACGTGGCACAGTTCGCGCGAGATTGGCACGATCTGCGCGGGAACCGCGCTTGGCGTGTAGCGCGATCGCCGCGCGATGAGCCTGCACCGATACGGTACATCGATTGCTCATGGGGCCTCGAACTCGGGTCGCTCCGGTGACCCCACTTCCTTCAAGAGGTCTCGAATGCATGACGTATCCCGCGGATCTCGGGTCCGCCGCGCGCCACTCCTGCGCTCGGCCGTGGTTCTCTCCCTGCTCGCCGCCGGTTGCCACTCGATCTCATCGTCCGAGGATGTGAGCGAGGCGCAGTTGGCGCTCGATGGAGGCGTCGTCACGTCCGTCGCCTCCGCCGTCTCCGCCGTCTCCGTCGGTGTCGGTGTCGGCGGCAGCGGTGGTATCGGCGGCGTCACCGTCGGTGTGGGCGGCGCCGGCGGCGGCGGCGGTGTTGGCGGTGCGCCGCCGGGCCCGGAGCCGATTGGGCTCTGGACCTTCGATGACTGCAACGCCGGGTCGACCTCGCTGGCCGATTCGTCAGGCAACGGCGCGACGGCCACGCGCAGCGCGCAGACCACCTGCACACCGGGCATCGATGGGCTCGGGATCGCCTTCGATCAGAAGAAGGACATCATCACCGTTCCGAGCCTCTCGTCGTTCACGTTCGGAGAGGCCCTCACGGTGTCGGCGTGGATCAATCCCACCGTCGTCACCGGGACACACCCCATCATCAACAAGCGAGGAGGACAGACCAGCTTCGAATTCGAAGTGCACGGCGGCGATGTCGAGATCTCCATCAAGCGCGAGGGCGCGAGCTTGGTCACGTCGGCGGCGCCCATCTCGGCCAACAAGTGGTCCCACGTCGCGGCCGTCTACGATGGCACGTTCCTCTTCCTCTTCATCAACGGGCAGCAGGTCGGGCAGGTGGCCGGCGCCGGGACCATCAAGAACAACAACGCTCCCGTCCGCATCGGCAACAACGTCGACGACCAGTTCTTCAAAGGCTCGATCGATCAAGTGGCCTTGTTCGACGGCGCGCTCAGCACCTTCGAGATCTCGCAGCTCGCCTGCATGCGCCGGCCGGGGACGCTCGCCGTCAACCCGCCCGCGAGCGGTCCGGTGGCGCCGGGCACGACGGTGGCGTACGACGTGGCGCTCACCAACAACGATGTCGGCGCCTGCGCGCCGTCGGATTACTTCATCAACATTCCCTTCTTCGAGCCCGACATCAACGTTTCGGCCAACCCGCAGTTCGTTCCCGGCGTCGGGTCGGGGCAGACGGCGCACTTCTCGCTCGGCGTGACCGGGTCCGAGGAAGCCGAGCCCGGGGTGCACACCGTCCCATTCGACATCTTCAACTTCAGCGGCGCGGGCGGCATCGTCTCCGGCTCGGTCGACTACGAGCTCACCGCGCCCACGGGGTGCTTCGTGCGCACGAATCGCGAGCTCATGATTCGCGATCTCAGCGTCGTCGAAGATCCCATTCGCACCACGTCCGGAGGGCCGGCCGGCGATCCGCGCGCCGGGGTGTGGACCTTCGCGCGGTTGATGGAGGACATGGCGCCCACGCCCGGCGCGGCGCCCGCCATGGTGGAGCAGATGTTCCGCACCTGGCTCACCAATCAAAGCATCAACGGCTTCAACGTGCCTGCCCGCACGTTCATGCAGAACCTGGTGATCGATCCCTGGCCGCGGAGCGCCGATGGATCGCTCGATCTCACGCGCGCGCCGCTGCGCCTCTTGACCGTCGTCAACCGCATCGACGTGCGCAACTTGGCGGAAGGCAACGCGGGTGAGGGCCGCTTCGTCTTCGGCGTGCTCGATCCGTTCGGCTTCCAGCAGCAGTTCACGCTCATCCTCGAGTACAAGCTGCCGGCCACGACGGAGGCCGACGTGCTCGACTGGGCCAACGCATGGCACGCGCTCGGCGCGCTGCCCTTCCCGTCGGAGCAATACAATGCCGCGCTCCAGGCGATCACCACGCGCTTCGCCGGCCGCAACGCGGCGCCCGGCCGCCCGAACGGCAGCGCGCTCAGCCAGCTCCGCACCAACGAGATCGCGCTCTCCGCGCCGTGGGAGCTGCGCGAGTTCACCCTCTCGGCCACCGATGGTCTGCTCCACCCGGCGACGGTGAAGCTGACGCCGGATCTCGGCTTCGATGGAACATCGACGCTCGCGGCCTTCATCAACCAGAACGAGGCGGACATCCTCGTCGAGCGCCACACGGTGCCCGACACGTTCCAGGGGAGCCCGTTCCTCGGTGGATCGTCGCTCAACAACCTGACGGCTTGGACCGCGCCGGGCATCCTCAACAACGAGGCGCGCCACAAGTTCTCGCTCAACACCTGCAACGGTTGCCACGGCGCGCAGGAGACGGGCACGGGCTTCCTGCACATCAATCCGCGCGATCCGGGGACGGTAGCGCAGCTCTCCGGCTTCCTCACTGGCGTCACGCTGCCCGATCCCGTGACCGGCGTGCCGCGGACGCTCAACGATCTTGGTCGTCGCAATCAGGATCTGAAGGCGCTCGTGTGCCCGCCGCCGGCTGGGCTCGCGGCCAAGGCCGCGTCGTCCACCTCGGTGCAACGAGGCATCGGACGCGTGCACTGAGCTGAATCGGGAGCGGTGGGGCGCATGCCTCACCGCTCCTCTTCGCGAATGCGGTAAAGGCGCAGGAGACGCGAAGACGCCCAAAGCCTCTTCGCGTCTCTTTGCGCCGCTGTGCGTGTGCCCGTTCCGGGGTGCAGGCGCGATCCGCTCGACATCATCCTTTCTCGATCGAGGTGCGCGATGATCATGGCGCGTTGAATCCGCGGCGCCGTCGCGCAACCAAGCCGCGCATGCGATCTTCGTGGCGCCGGTACGCTCTGTTGCCTTCGACGGCCAGCATTCTCACCATTCTCGGCCTCGCTGCCTGTGGCTCGACGCAGGGTGGCGGCACCGGCGGCGCCGGTGGATCCAGCGCGCCTTCCTCCAGCTCGAGCAGCGCGACCGCGACCGGCACGGGTGGCGCGGCTACGAGCTCGAGCTCGAGCGGCAGTGCAACGTCGAGCAGCACGGGCGGCAGCGGTGGCGCAACGTCGAGCAGCAGCGGCACCGGCGGCAGCGGTGGCGCAACGTCGAGCAGCAGCGGCACCGGCGGCAGCGGTGGTGCAACGTCGAGCAGCGGTGTCGGCAGCACGAGCGCGAGCAGCGGTGTTTCATCGTCGAGCGCGTCGTCGTCGAGCGCTTCCTCTTCCAGCGGCGGGAGCAGTGGCAGCGTCTGGGTGAAGACGTTTCCGATCGAGATGGGGCCGGTGCTCCCGCCGGCGATGGCGGGGATCGGTTTCAATGCGGTGACGACGGATGCCTCCGATCGGGTGATCATCGCCGGTAGCTTTCAGGGGCGTATTCAGTTCGGCGGCACGGTGCACGACTCCCCGCCTCAGCCTCCGGGCGATTGGGCGGGCTACATCGTGTCGCTCGACGGCGCTGGGAGCTTCGTGTGGGACGCGACCCACGGCTCCAGCGGGCAGCACGGAATGACGTTCACGCGCGTGGCTGCCAATGCGTCGGGGCGCGTCGTGGCTACGACGACGTACACGTATTTGGGCGGTTTCCCGTCCCAGGATCTCCTGGTCTACGGCGCCACGGGGACGCCCGCGTGGTCCAAATCCTATACCCCCACGAGCTTCGATATCTACGACAGAAGCCTGGGTGTGAGCGCTTCCGGCAACGTGCTTTTGGCGAACTGGAGCGGCCTTGCCTACGACTACGGGGGCGGCCCCATCGGCAACATCGCGCTCGTCCAATTCGATGCCGCGGGTCAGTACCTCGGGGGGAAGAAGGTCCCTTCGGGCACGCTCGCGGACACCGACATCCTTCGCTTCGCGCACGACGCCGCCGGCAACACCTATGTGACGGCCAACAGCCCCGGGGTGAATTTCGGCTGCGGTCCGGCGAAAGCCAATCTCGCGAAGCTCGATGCGACGGGCAATTGCGTGTGGGCCAAGGCCTTCCCGGGGACGTTGCCCACCACCCTCGTCACGGTGGACGCGAGCGGCAACATCTTCGTCGGGACGTCGATTCAACAGATCGCCGATCTCGGCTGTGGAGGGATCACCAACCTCGATCCCACGAGCCTCGTCGTAGCCAAGCTCGACGGCACGGGAGCGTGCTCGTGGCACAAGCGCTATTCGAGCCCCAGCCTCGCGGCGCAATCGTCGATCAAAGCCATTCAAGCCGACGGCCTCGGCAACCTGCTCATCCATCTCGCGCTCAAGGGAAGCGCGGATTTCGGAGGCGGTGTCATCGGCACGGCGTCGACGTCCGAGGCGCTCGTGAAGCTCGCGCCGAATGGCACGTTCCTCTCAGAGGTGGCGCCGAACCAAGGGTTCGCGTTCGCGGGCGGGCCCACGGGCGACGTGTACCTCGTGAGCAGCAAGGGCTTCGATCTCGGGAGTGGATCGCTCCTCGACGTGCCGGGGATGGTGGTCGTCAAGCTCGCGGAGTGAGCCGGAAGCGGTCGAGGACGGACGCTCGCGGGATGCGGGCGGTCGCGACTTCACGCCGGGCTTGCGCTCGCCGGCGGAGCCCGCAATCCTCGCGGATCGATGCCCAACGCCATCCGCAAGATCGCCATCAACACCGGAGGCGGCGACGCGCCCGGGCTCAACGCCGTCATTCGCGCAGCCACGCTCGCGGCGCTGGAGCGGGGCGTGGAGATTTGGGGGATCAGCCACGGCTATCGCGGGCTCCTCGACGACGATCCCAATGGGCTCATCAAGCTCGATCGCGATCGCGTGCGCGGCATCATGCGGCTCGGCGGCACCATCCTCGGCACGGCCAACCGCGGCAATCCGTTCGCCTATCCGACGCGCGATCCGGCGACGGGCGTGCTCGAGGCCAAGGATCGATCGGCCGACGTGGTGCGCCGTTTCCGCGACGAGGGCTTCGATGCGCTCATCGCCGTCGGCGGGGATGGCTCGCTGCGGCTCGCGGAGCGCTTGCATGCGGCCGGCATTCCGCGCGTCGTGGGCGTGCCCAAGACCATCGACAACGACGTGCGCGGCACCGACGAGACGTTCGGCTTCGATACCGCGGTGAGCATCGCGGTCGACGCCATCGATCGCCTGCACACCACCGCCGAGGCGCACGATCGCGTGATGGTCGTCGAGGTGATGGGCCGCAATGCCGGGTGGATCGCGCTCCGCGCCGGCGTCGCGGGCGGCGCGGACGTGATCCTCTTGCCCGAGGTCCCGTTCCGCTACGAGCCCATCGTCGACAAGATCATGGATCGCGAGCGCCGCGGCCGCTGCTTCTCGCTCGTCGTCGTCGCCGAGGGCGCGACGGAGGAGGGCGGGGAGCTCGTGGTGAAGAGCGCGGGCGACGTCTTCCGCGGCACGGTCGTCCTCGGCGGCATCGCCGAGCGCGTCGCGGCCGAGCTCGCCGCGCGCACCGAGAAGGAGACGCGCTCGCTCGTGCTCGGGCACCTGCAGCGCGGCGGCGGGCCCACGACCTACGATCGCCAGCTCGCGCTGCGCTTCGGCGCGGCGGCCGTGCGCTTCCTCGTCGAGCGCGAGGACAGCGGCGTCGTCGCCATGCAGAACGGCCGCGTGGGCATGATCGGCCTCGACGTGGCGACGAGCGGGATCAAGACGGTGCCGCTCGAGTGCGACACCATCGTCGCCGCGCGCGAGATGGGCATCTGCTTCGGCGACGAGAAGCTCGGGCGCTTCGCGGGTTGAAGATTCCGCATCACGTGGTGGACGATCTTTGCAGGTGAGGCGCCGGAGCAACACCCTCGAGGTGTGAACCGTTGCGCACGCGGAGACCGCATTTCAGGGCGGATCGCGCGCGTCGCGAGGGCAGGGGGCGCGGGGCCGCGGTGCTCGTCGTGATCGAGATCGGCCCGGATTGTTTGGCCGAATGCTTGCCAGAGGGCGAACCGACTCCCACAGACCGAGGACGCGCTCGATGGATCGAACTTCCCCTCCGCTCGAAGCCGAGGTGCGCGCGCTGGCGCATCCGGATCCACTCTCGGAGCCATCGCTCTCGCGTGACCTGCGCGAGAAATACCTGGTGTGGGACGCGTTCTTCGCCGGCGAGCGCCGCGTCGACGTGCTCCCGCTGGTGATCTCGGATCGACTTCATCGCGGCGCGGTGGCCGCCGCGGAGGCGACGGTGGCCGCCATCGAGGCCGTGGCCGCGCGCGCCCACGCCGATCCCGAGGAGGCCGCGCGCTACGGGTATCACCCCGACACCACGCGGCTCGTGTCGGCCTCGTGGTCGGGTGGGGATCGCACGTCGTTCGTGCGCGTCGATCTGCTCCTCGGCGAGGACGGCGTGTGGCGCGCGTGCGAGGTGAACGCCGATTGCCCGGGCGGTCACAACGAGGCCTATGGGCTGCCGCGTCTCGCGCGCGATGCCGGCTTCGTCGAGGGATCGAACCCGACCACCGTCGTCGAAGATCTCGCGAGCCGCCTCGCCGAGCTGGCCCGCGATCGCGACGGAACGCAGGGGCCGGTGGGGATGACGTTCGCCACCGCGTGGTCCGAAGATCTGCAGATCTGCGCGCTCCTCAAGCGCACGCTCTCGCGCATGGGCGTCGGCGCGGTCTTCGCGCCGCCGACCGCGCCTCGGCTCACCGGTGATTCCATCACGCTCGGCGGCAAGCCGGTGCGCGTGCTCTATCGCTACTTCCCCACCGAGTACATGGAGGGGCAGGAGAACCTCGAGGCCCTCGCCGTCGCGCTCTCGCGCGGTCAGGTGCGATCGGTGCCGAGCTTCTCCACGATGTATGCGCAGTCGAAGCTCGCGTTCGCGCGCGCCTGGGCCCTCCGCGCGGAGCTCGCGCCCGAGCATCGCGCCGCGATCGAGCGTTACCTCCCCGAGACCGTCGACGTCGCCGATCTCGGGCCCGAGCCGCTGCTCGCCGATCGCGAGGGCTGGGTGCTGAAGCGCGCGCTGGGGCGCGTGGGGGATCAGGTCTTCGTCGGTGCGCTGACGTCCGAGGAGTATTGGCGCGGGCTCGTCGAAGAGCTGTTCGCGCTCGCCCACGAGCCCGACGCGGAGCCGTGGATCGCGCAGCGCATCGTGCGCCAAAGGCCCATCCCCACGCCGTTCGGCGACCGCCTGGTCACGCTGGGCGCTTACGTGCTCGACGGTCGTTTCGTCGGGTATTTCGCGCGCATCACGTCGATCAGCCACGTCTCGCACGACGCGCTGTGCATTCCTGTCTTCGTCGCCGATCCGGTCGCGCACGCCGCGCCGTCCGGCGGTATCATCGGAACAACCACGGGAGCCGTTGGATGAACCGCCTCATCGCCCTCGCTCCGTTCGCGCTCTTGACCACCGCCTGCGCCGTGCGCACCCCCGCGACGGCGCTCGATCTCGATCGCCAGGATGCTCTACCCGACACGCACACGGTGGAGCTGCCGGCAGAGAGCGAAGTGCTCGCGTCATGGCAGCTCCCCGCGCAGACACCGTGGTCGCGCTACGAGAAGCTGACGCTGCTCACGTACCTCGCCGATCAACCCGTCACCGCGGAGATGCCCGACGTCGCCGCGCTCGACGTGGTGCAGCAGGCCAAGGCCGCGGCCGAGCGGCTCGCGCTGGTGGGGCTGCCGTCCGACACGTTGTGGATCGTCGACCTGCGCGGCGCGGCCTCGGTCGCGTTCGGATCGACGTTGAGCCGCTATGCGATGGCCAGGGTCGCGCCCGTCCTGACCTTCAACAACTGGCCGGCCGAGAACGAGGTCGTGCCCGCGGAGCAGACGCTCGCGGCCCTCGTGTCGATGCGTCCCAAGCCGCTCGCGGCCACCGACGAGCGTGTGGTGCCGGTGTTCCTCCTCGACGCTTGGCGCCTCGCGCGGCGCGACGAGACGCCCGATCCGGAGGCCGTCGACAACCGCTACATGCTCCTCCAATCGGATTTTCCCGACGCGGCCACGCTGCGATCGATGGGCATCTCGCGGGTGATCTACGTGGTGGAAGATCGCGACGAGACGACCACCGAGGAGGACGACGTGCACGATGTCGCGCTCGACTACCAAAGCGCGGGCATCGGGCTCTCGCTCGTCGATCTGGAGACGCTCGCCTCGCTCGGCGGGGTGGACTCGCGCGTGGCCATGCCCGCGTGGGACGTGTGGCTCTCCGACTGGTCCTATCGCGTGGAGTGGCGCAGCACGATCCTCGACGATCCTGCGTTCTACGGTCGCGCGCGCGGCGGCTTCGGTGGCGTGCGCGCGACGCCCGGTGGTCACCGCGCGTATGGAGGCGCGCATCCGTCGGTGGGCGGCTCGCACGGGCATTCGCACACGCCGCATGGTGGCCATCACGGAGGTCATCACGGCGGCCGCATCTATTCGGGCGCGACGCCGCACGTCTCGGGGCACGGCGGCGGCTGATCGCGCTCAGCGGGTGAGCGTGCGCGCCTCGTCCGCTTCCTTCGCGATCTCTTCGAGCGCGTCGTCGTCGAGCGAGCCCTCGGCCGCTTTGTGCAAGGCGACGCGGACCCGCGTATCCGCGGAGGCCTCGGCCGCGATGCGGATGCGGGGCCGAGCCGCCTCGTCATTCGCGAGGGCGAGGGCAGCGGCGACGCGGCGCTCGACGGGCGCCGCCGGGCTCTCCAGCACGCCCAGCAAATCGTCACGGGTGATCTCGCGACCACGGTAAGCGTCGCGACGGCTCTGCACCGCCGCGAGGGCCGCGCGCCACGCCGCGATGGTGCGACCGCCGCGATCGAGAGCGGCGAGGGCCGCGTTCCCCGCATCGCCGAGCTGCCAGGCGCGCCGCGCATCGGCGAGGCGCAGGGTGAGCTCGCCTTGCTGATCCGTCGACAGATGTCGGGTGCGCAGCCGCACGGCCCGGCCCTTCTTGAGCCTGAGCCACAGCGCCGTGTAGCCCGCGTCCCCTTCGATGTCGGCGATCTCTTCGTGCCGGTGGAACCACCGTCGAAAGCGCTGGCGCACGACGACACCATCGGCGCCGATGACGACCCGCGCCGGACCGAAGATCTCGCGCACGCCAAGGAAGATCCCGATCCAGGACAGGAAGAAGCTCGCGATCCCGATCAACGGCTTGGCGCCGAACGGCACCGACGCGAGCTTCGCCATCCACACTGCCGCGATGGGCCCGAGGAGCACGCTCAGGCAATCGAGGAAGGTCGTCTCGCCGAGCATCAAGGTCCGCGTGCGCTGCGCGGCGTCGAGGCCGGTCGCGGCGAGGAGGCGCTGGCCGTCCTCCACGTGCGGCACGTCGATGCGCAGGATGTCCCCGTTCTTCCGCTTGATCTCCACCTGCCGCGTCGTCGGATGAATGCTCCCTTCCACGAGCTCGGAGCGTGGCACGCGGGTGACGCGCCGCCCGCGCTCGATGACGAGGTCGTCGCCGATGACCGCGACCGTGCCCCTTTGCCAGCGGAAGTAGATGCGGGTGAAGAACGCGAGGACGGCGAGCGCCGGTGCGCCGAAGAACGCGAACGTGGCGATGGGACCGACGAGGCCGCCGAAGTCGTGCCGCTTGAACGAGGCGACGAGCGCGATGGCGAGCACGAGGAGCCCGACCGCGCCCGCAAAGAGCCTTCGGGCGACGCCTTTGTGCTGGATGCTGGCGTGCGTGTGCGCGATGCGGAGCGCGGGCCGATCCTCGCCGTCCATGCGCGCATGATAACGTGCGCGACCGTCGCATCCGCTGCCGGATCGATCGCCACCCATGCTGCGAGTCACGTCCCTCTGGAGCCTCGATCGACCGAAGGACGAGAGCGCGTGGCCCGATCGCCTGCGGCTCCACGGCGATCTCGTGCTCGGCCAGTGGTTCGCGCTCCGCCGGACCGATGGATCGATGGTGTGGGAGCGCGCGCTCCGCGGCGTCAACTACATCACCGGGATTCACGAAGAGACGATCGTCTGCGCGCACGTCGAGAATGGCTGGACCTCCGGTGTCGGGGCGCGCGCGCTGCGCCTCTCGACGGGAGAGCTCCTCTGGTCGATGAGCATCCGGCCCTTGCAGGTGAGGGGACGCGAGATCGTCTGCATGGATGGGACCGTGCGGGACATCGCGTCTGCGTCGATCGTTCGGAGCGTTGCGCCGCCGCCACGTTTCTTCGCGGCCGACATGGAAGAGAGCCTCTCGTGGGCGCTCTCGCTGACCCATTCGCGATCACCTGCTTTGGAGCTCGCGCCAGGCATCTTCGTCGCGTGCCAGAGCCCTACCGGCGAGCGTCGCGGGAGTGATGCGTTTTGCGGCTTCGATCGACGAGGCGAGACCCTTTGGTGGTTCTCACCCGAGGAGCAGGGATGGCATTGCGAGACGACGCGCGTCGATCGCCATGTCGTGCCGCCGTACGTGTACCTCGTCGCGAGCCCCAAGCGGCCTTACGTGCACGTCGATGTCGATCGCATCCGGATGGTGCCGGCCAAGCGGTATCTCTTGGTTTTCGACGTCCGCGCCGGTCGCGTGGTGCAGCAGCTCCCGCTGGGCACGTGGCAAGGTCACGTGCACATCGAGGACGCCGATGCGCACGGCGTGCTGCTCTGCTTCGTGGATCGGCACCTCAGTTACTTTGCGAGCGAGCCGCCGTTCGACGGCATCGAGATCTGAGCGTCGCTCCACGCGACGCGCTCGGTCACGTGCGCTTCTTCGAGCGGGGACTCGCCTTTCGAGGTCGCGGGCTCCATGACGGGACAGATCCGGCAAACATCGATTCTCCGGCCCTCGTAGCGCGCGTGCAGGCGGCGCACCGTCGTGAGGGGATGAGCCTTCCAAATGGCTTCGAGAGAGCTCTTCGTGACATCGCCGACGACCACGCTCGACTGGTTGCAGAGGCCCACGCGCCCGTCCCAGCCGATGAGCATGTAGCTCCGGATCTGCCGGCAGCGCACCGGCCTCTCCAAGGGCTTGGGACGCGCGGCGCGGCCGAGGCGCACGAGCTCGGTCTTCGCGTAGGGACGCAGCATGTTGAATTGGAGCGAATCCACCTTCGCTCGCCATTCGCGCGCGAAGGCCTCGACGTCCGATCCTTCCATGACCACGAGCCGCGCCACGGTAATGGGGCGTGGATCGCGCAGGGACGCGCGCGCCAGGAAATCGTCGATGTTGCGCATCACCGCGCGGAACGAGGCGCCCTTGCGGATGCGCTCGAACTCGGCCTCGTCGATGGAGTCGATGGAGAAGCCGATCTCGTCGAGGCCGGCGTCGAGCAGCGCTTCGGTGAGCGCCGGCGTGAGGAGCGTCCCGTTGGTGGAGAGCTCCGTGTAGATCCCCGCGCGGTGGGCCAAGCGGATCATCTCCGGGAGACGCGGGTTCAGCGTGGGCTCGCCGAGTCCCACGAAGCGAAAGCGGTGCACGCCGAAGGCGGCCGCCTCGGCGAGGATCTTTTCGTAGATGGAGATCGCCATGTGTCCGCGCGGGCCCTTCAGCGTGGGCGACGGGCACATGATGCAGCGCAGGTTGCAGTAGCTGGTCGGCTCCAGCGAGATCACGTGGGGCAGGCGAGGGAGGGGGAGCGCCCACGGGATCTTCGACTGCACGAAGGACGTGACGGCGCGGGCGAGGCCCTGCTTCCGCGCCTTGCGCGCGTAGAAGCGGGGCCGATGCAGATCGCGTTGCAAGAGCCTCCGGGCCTCGAGCTGCAAGCGGACGACGGGATGCATACCTCTCCTCGGTCACGGCTCGCGCCGCGTCGCGAAGGCCCGGTGTGGGCTCGTCGTGCTCCGATGCCGCAGGCGCGAAATCCTCCGCGACCCATGCTCGGGACGGGCGCCTTCGCGCGGCGACGAACGGGGCCCGTGCACGCCGCGCGGAGCCGGTTGCGATCCCTCATTGCGTCGTGATTTCGACGAGATTAGTCGGTGTTTTCGTGAGGGCGGGCGCGCTCGGATGGAGCACGGAGCGCGATTCCCAAAACCTCACGATCCACCCGAGATTCCAGGACGCTTCGCCGCCTCGGGTTCCACCTTCCCCGCGACGAAGGCAGGGAACACGGGCAGAGTCACCGGCCGCATGAACAAGACGCATCGCACGATCGAAGCCATCTTCCGCATCGAGTCGGCCAAGCTCATCGCCGGGCTCGCGCGCATCGTGCGTGACGTCGGTGTCGCGGAGGAGCTCGCGCAGGACGCGCTCGTCGTGGCGCTGGAGCGGTGGCCGGTGTCGGGCATCCCCGAGAATCCGGGCGCGTGGCTCATGGCCACGGCGAAGAACCGCGCGCTCGACGTGGTGCGTCGCAACAAGCGGATCGAGCGCAAGCACGAAGAGATCGGTCACACCCTCGATGCGCAGCTGGACATCGTGCCCGAGCTCGATGCCGCCCTCGACGACGACGTCGGCGACGATCTCCTGCGCCTCATGCTCACCGCGTGTCATCCGATCCTCTCCGCCGAGGCGCGCGTGGCGCTCACGCTGCGGCTCTTGGGCGGGCTGACGACGGAGGAGATTGCGCGCGCGTTCCTCGTCCCCGAGCCGACCATCGCGCAGCGCATCGTCCGCGCGAAGCGCACGCTGGCCGAGGCGCGCGTGCCCTTCGAGGTTCCGCGTGGTGACGAGCTCGCCGCGCGGTTGTCGTCGGTGCTGGAGGTCATCTACCTCGTGTTCAACGAGGGGTATTCGGCGACGGCCGGCGACGATTGGATGCGACCCGGGCTCTGCGAGGACGCGCTCCGCCTCGGCCGCATCCTGGCCGAGCTGCTCCCGAAGGAGCCCGAGGTGCATGGCCTCGTGGCGCTCATGGAGATCCAGGCGTCGCGCACGCGCGCGCGCACCGGCCCTTCGGGAGAGCCCATCCTGCTGCTCGATCAGAATCGCGCGCGCTGGGATCACGTGCTCATTCATCGTGGCTTGGCCGCGCTCGCCCGCGCGGAGGCGCTCGGCGGCGCGAGCGGCCCGTACGCGCTCCAGGCGGCGATCGCGGCCTGCCATGCGCGGGCTCGCACCGCGGACGCGACCGATTGGGCGCGCATCGCCGCGCTCTACGAGGCCCTCGCGCGCCTCGTGCCCTCACCCGTGGTGGAGCTGAACCGCGCGGTGGCGCTCTCGATGGCCTTCGGTCCGGCGGTGGGGCTCGCGCTCGTGGACACGCTGATCGGCGAGCCTTCGCTCGCGGGTTATCACCTCCTGCCCAGCGTGCGCGGCGATCTGCTGGCCAAGGTCGGTCGCTTCGACGAAGCGCGCGCCGAGCTCGAGCGCGCGGCGGCGCTGACGCGCAACGCCCGCGAGCGCGCGCTGCTCCTGGATCGCGCCGCCGCCTGCGCCCGCGATGCCGCCGCGTCGCGCTGACGCACACGCGCGACTCGTGATGTAGCGGGCACGTGGATCCCGTACGCTCACGGCATGGCGCGCACCCCGGTGTTCTATTCGCCTGCGTACGTGGTCAGCGGGCACGTCTTCGAGACCACGCGCAAAGCCGCGTGGGTCGCGGCCTCGCTCGCGGCGGATCCGATCGAGGGAGTCGTGATCGAGGCGCCGCGTTCGCTCACCGCCGCCGATCTCGAGGCCGTGCACGATCCTGCGTACATCGCGGCCGTGCGGAGCGGCGAGCCGCGGGTGCTGGCGGAGTCCCAAGGCTTCCTCTGGGATGCGGCGCTCTGGGATGCGGTGCGCGCATCGAGCGGCGGCGCCGTCGCGGCGGCACTGGATGCGCTCGCGCGCCGCGGGATCGCGGGGTCTTTGTCGAGCGGCCTCCATCATGCGCGCGCCGCGCGGGGTGATGGATCGTGCACCTTCAACGGCCTCGCGCTGGCCGCGCGGGCGGCGCTCGACGCGGGCGCGGGCGCGGTGCTGATCGTCGATCTCGATGCCCATTTCGGCGGTGGAACGCATGAGCTTCTCGCCGGCGACGAGCGGGTCTTCCACCTCGACGTCTCCGTCGATGCGTACGACGTCTATCCGGCCGAGGCGCGGTGGTGGACGTCGTTCGTCGATCGGGCGGAGGACTATCTCCCCGCGATCGAGAGCGGCTTCGCTTCCTTGTCGAACACGCCGCGCTTCGATTTGTGCATCTACAACGCTGGCATGGATCCGCACCGCGATTGCCCGGAGGGCGGGCTCGCGGGCCTCACCACGGCGATGCTGGCCGCGCGCGAGGCCTTCGTCTTCGATTGGTGCCGTGCCCGCGGCGTGCCGGTGGCCTTCGTGCTCGCGGGTGGATACTTGGGGCCCGATCTCGACGAGCCCGCGCTGGTCGCGCTGCATCGGCTCACCCTCGCGGCTGCGGCCACGAGGGCATGAAGCCGCGCGCTCGGAGAACGGCTCTCCACGGATCGGACGAGCTTCGACGCGATGCGGCTCGGCCATTCGGTGGAGCGACACCACGGTCGGATGTTCGGCGGCGCGCGGGCCGTGATAGACACGCTCATGCGTCGCTTTTTCGGTCTTGCGTCGTCGTTTGCGCTGGCTTCGCTCCTCTGGGCCGGCTGCTCCGCCAACAACAATGCGTTCACGTCCGGTAGCACCGGCGGTGCCGGCACCACGGGCTCGGGCACGGGCACCGGCGGCGAATTCACGCTCGGCACCACGGGCTCGGGCACGGGTGGGAGCGCCCCGGCGCCGGCGCATCTGAAGGGCAAAGTCGTCGCGCCCGAAGGCACGATCCCGATCTCCGGCGCCCTCGTCTACGTCGCGCCCGCGCCGCCGCCGGCCATCCCCGACGGCGTGTACTGCGACCAGTGCGTGCACCTGCAAGCGGGCATCCCGTACACGACGACGAAGCCCGATGGCTCGTTCGATCTCGGCACCGGCCTCGGCGACGGTTACCTCGTCGTGCAGAAGGGCGCGTTCCGCCGCGTGCGGCCGATCAAGGTCGCCGCCGGCGATCAGGACGTGCCCAAAGACATGACCACGATGCCGAAGAAGACCGACAAGGCGAACGGCGACGACGTGCCGAAGATCGCCGTGGTCCTCGGCGCGTGGGATCCGATCGAGCTCGTCCTCGCGCGCATGGGCCTCGAGGCGAAGATCACGCAGGACTTCCTCGGCCGCGCGCAGGTGCTCTCCGCCGACGCGACGGCGTTCGCCATCTACGGCCTCCATGGCCTCGGCGAGCAGAGCCCGTATCCGTCGGCGGACGTGCTGCTCACGACGCCGAGCGAGATGGACAAGTACCACATGGTCTTCATCCCCTGCTCCGGCGGGACGAACTTCGACGATCCGGGCAGCAGCGGTCCGGCGTGCACCAACGTGTTCAACTCGTCGCCGAGCGCGGCCGCCACGCTGCAGAGCTTCGTGAAGAAGGGCGGCAAGGTGTACGCGTCCGACTGGTCGTACGAGTACGTGCGCCAGGTCTTCCCCGGCTTCGTCTCGTGGGACGGGCAGAGCTCGCAGCTCGGAAGCGCCTGCAAGGAGGGCGGCGGTGATCAAGCCGCGCCGCCGGTCGACAGCGATCTCGCCGCGTGGCTCGCGGCCCAGGGGCAATCGCTCGACACGGTGAAGGACGCCTGGACGCACATCACGGGCGTCCACGAGACGATGGACTCCGACGCCGACGGCAACCCCGTGAAGGAGACGCCCAAGGTCTGGGTCCACGCCAACGGCGAGCCCGCGACCACGAGCTTCAAGCACGGCTGCGGCCGCGTGCTCTACACGACGTACCACACGCAGCCCACGAGCTCGGCGAACGAGCTGGAGCCGCAGGCGCTGGCGCTGCTCTATCTGGTGCTCGAGGTCGGCGTCTGCATCGACACGAAGGTGCCCGGCTGATCGCAGGGATCGCCGTTCGATCTCGGCGATCCTCTGCACGCCGCGCTCCGCTCCTCCGCGAGCGCGCGGGCCGTTGCTCCGCCTCCGCGGGCGCGCCTGGGCTATACACAGCGAGATGCATCGGGAGGCGGCGCGGAGGCTGACCGGCGCGATCGCCCTGGCGGTGCTCGGCATCACCGGCGTCGCGCGTGGCGCCGGATCGCCGGCGAGCCCGATCGAGCTGCGCTGGAGCGCGCCGTCCGGCTGTCCGACGGAGGCGGAGGTCGGCGCCGAGATCGAGCGCGCCCTCGGCGGCGCGCCGGATCCTGCGAGCCCGCGGCACCTCCGCGCCGAGGCCATCGCATCGCGCGCCGGCAAAGAAGGCTTCCGCGTCCACCTCGTCACCGACATGGGCGGAGCGATCGGCGAGCGCGATTTCGCCGGGCCCTCGTGCTTGTCGGTCGCACGGGCGGCGGCGCTGATCGTTGCGCTCACCTTCGATCCCGAGGCCGTCGCGCGCCGGTCGGCCGACGGCCCCGCGACACCAACCGCAGCGCCGAGCCCGCCGCCGCCCGTTGCCTCGACATCGGCGCCCGTCGCTCCTCCAGCACCGAGCACGCCGCCTGTTGCGTCGACATCCGCGCCGAGTACGCCGCCTCCTGCATCGACCTCCGCGCTCGCTGCGCCACGCAATCCTGCCGCGCCGCCGAGCGTCCCTGCGCCTCCGCGCGCCGCATCGATCGCGGTGGACGCGAGCGAGCGAACGGCCGCGCCGCCGCGCTTCGCTGTGTCGTTGCTGACCGGGATCTCGCTCGGAGCATTGCCGGGAGTGGGCTTTGGGATCGGAGGGCGCGCGGGCGTGTCGTTCGGGCGCTTCGGTGTGGATCTCTCCGCAGCGTATTGGCCCGATCGATCGGCGAGCGTGCCGGCGAAGGCCGGGGCCGGCGGCGACGTGCGGCTCGTCGCGGGGGACGCGCGCGCTTGTTACGTGTTCCCGCTCGGGCGCTTCGAGATCGGCCCGTGCGCCGGGATCGAGCTCGGGCGCGCTTCGGCCGTCGGCTTCGGCGTGCGCCATCCCGGGAGCGGCGCGGCGTTGTGGATCGCGCCGCTCGTCGAAGGCACGGCGGCGTTCTCGTTGCACCGTCGCTTCGCGTTCCGGCTCGACATCGGGGCGCTCGTGCCGATCGAGCGGGCGACCTTCGTGCTCGACGGCGTGGGGAGCGTCTTTCGTGCCTCCGCGGTGGTCGGGCGATCCTCGCTCGCGGCCGAGGTTCGTTTCTGAAACGGATCGCGTCTTGAGCGGCCACGCACCTTCGATGTCCGCCGTCTCCTCGGAGCAGCCCGGTGATCCCGCCGGGCCGCGACGCGACGCCGAGCTGCCCTGCGGCCCGGCGGCGCCCGCCTTCGAGGCGCTCTACGACGAGCATTTCGATTTCGTGTGGCGCAACATGGGGCGGCTCGGCGTGGAGCCCGCTGTGCTCGAGGATGCGGCGCAGGACGTGTTCATCGTCGCGCTGCGGCGCCTCTCCGATTTCGAGGGGCGCTCTTCGATCCGGACCTGGCTCTTCGGCATCGCCCTGCGCGTGGCGCACGACTACCGGCGCGCGGCGAGGCGCAGGCGCAACCACGGGATCGTCGGCGAGGACGAAGGGGACACCGCCGGCGTCGCCGACGCCGAGTCACCGAGCCCGCTCGACGCGGCCACGCGCACCGAGGCCGTCGAGAGGCTCCACGCGATCCTCGCGGAGCTCGACGACGACCGGCGCGCGGTCTTCATCCTCGCGGAGCTCGAGCAGATGTCGGCGCCCGAGATCGCGGAGGCGGTCGGCGCCAACCTCAACACCGTCTACACGCGTCTGCGCGCGGCCAGGCGAGAGTTCAACGAGGCCGTCGTCCGCCTGAAGGCGCGCGAGGCGTGGAGGCAGCCATGAGCAAGCTCAGCCGCGATGCGCGTCGCGTGATCGATGCCGCCCGCCCCGACGAGCGATCCCCCGACGCGGCCCGCGCGCGCGTGCGCGCTCGTCTTCTGGCGCAGGCCGGCGTCGCCGCCGCGACGTCCGCCGCGCTGGCCACCGCGGAAGCGAAGGCAGCGGGCACCGCGCTCTCCGCAGCGCAGGCAAAGGCCGCAACGAGCGCCGCGCTCGCAGCGACGGAGGCGGCCGCCGACGGCGCGGTCGCCGGCATCGCCGCGAAGGGCGCGCTCTCCACGGGCCTCGTGCTCAAGTGGATTGGCGTCATCGGCGTGGCCGGCGCGCTCGCTTTGGGCGCAGGCCTCGCACGCGATCACGCGCAGCCAACACCGAGCGCTTCGCCTTCGGCCCGCGTCGCCGCGACCGCCTCCGCGCTCACGGCGCCGTCGGCCCGCACCGAGGCTCCGCCCGCGATCGGAACGCCATCGCTCGACAAGGACGCGCCGCACGATCCCGAGACGCCGAGCACGGCGACGGCGCCCGCCCACGCTGCGCCGGCAATCCGCGCGAGCGCCTCGACACCGCCGTTCGCAAGCGCCGCATCGACCACGCCTCGTCACGTGGCTTCCGCTGCGGCGGAGCCGGCCGATCGCGGGCTCGAAGCAGAGACCGACTTGCTGCGCCGGGCGCAGGCGGAGCTGCGCGCGGGTCGGCCGGGGAGCGCGCTCCAAGCGCTCGACGAGCACGACGCGGACTTCAAGGGCGGCGTGCTCCACGAGGAGCGCCGCGCCGAGCGCATCCTCGCGCTCTGCGCGATGGGCCGCACCGACGACGCGCGCGCGGAGGCCCAGCGCTTCCTCGCCGCGTTCCCGCGCTCGCCGATGGCGGAGCGCGTCCGCAGCTCGTGCGGCGGCGATGCCGCGCGGTGACGCGCACGTCGAATGTGGAACGGATGCGGCGGCGACGGGCCACACCCGAAGAGAGAGGCGACGCGACGCTCGACGCGAACGCTCCTCGTCTTGAAAGGAGTCTTCCTCAATGCATCTCTCCAGCGCTCTCCGTCCCTTCTTCGCAGCCTGCGCGTTCCTCGCGGTCCCCTTCCTCTGCGGCGCGAAGGGCAACGGCTGCGGCCCCGACGTCTCGATCGGCGACAACGATGGAGGCGGCGGCAGCACCTCATCGGGAGGCAGCGAATGCACCGCCGACGCGTGCGGCCCGGCGCCGGCGCTGGCGAAGCTGTGCGCCGACGGCACGACGCTGACCGCGGTGTGCACGAGCGAGCCCGGCAGCACCTGCGGCTGGACCTTCCCCGACTGCCCGGCCTCGACGCCCTGTGATCCCCAGCAGTGCGGCCCGCAGCCGCAGACGGCCGTCGTGTGCGGCGACGGCACGACCATCGGCCCCGGCGACGCCGTCTGCCAGTCGAGCCCGGGCGGCACCTGCACGTGGGTCTACCCGCCATGCGCGACGCCGACGACCTGCGCGCCCGCAGCTTGCGGCATCAAGCCGGCGCTGGTCGAGCAGTGCAGCGACGGCACCACGTCGTCCCCGATCTGCGAGCTCGGCGCCGACGGCCAGTGCGCCTGGATCCTCCCCCCGTGCCCCTGATCGCGCACGCAACGTGAGCGCGCCGAGTGCGTGGGCGACGGCGACGCGTCGCCCACCGCGAGGTGCTCGACGCGCGGATCGCGTCGATCGTGGAGTGCCGTCGACGGCGTGACCGCTACGCGCCGAGCTCTTCCGCGAAGAGCGCGAGGATCGCCTTCCAATGGCGCTCCGCTTCCGCCTCGTCGTACACCGGCGTGCCGTTCACGGCCCACCCGTGGCGCGCCTCGTAGTGCTCGATCTGGAAGCGCTTGCCGAGCGCGGCGAGCGTCTGCTGGAGCGTGTCCGCCTGCTCCCTGGTGAAGAAGACATCGTCCTTCGCGATGCCGAAGTACATGCGCGCCGCGGCGGAGCCCGCCGAGAGGTGCGGGCTCGCCGCGTCGGCCGTGACGATGCCGCCCGGATGGATCGACGCCGTCGCGCGCAATCGATCGGGGAAGCGCGTCGCCGCGATGAACGCATGGCGACCCCCCATGCAGTAGCCGACCGCGCCCACGCGCTTCGCGTCCACGTCCGCGCGCGAGGCGAGCACGTCGAGACACGCGGCCACGTCGCTCATCATCATGTCCGGCGTGTGGCTGCCGAGGAGCTTGCGCATCTCGCCCATCTTCTCGGCATGCATCATCACCTCGGGCTCGAAGTGCACGTGCTTGCCCACGCGGTGATAGAGGTCCGGCAAGAGCACGTGGTAGCCGTGGCTCGCGAGCCGCTCCGCCATCGTCTTCAGCGCGTCGCGGTAGCCGAGGCCATCCATCACGAAGACGATCGCCGGGCGCCGGCCCTCGCCGTCGGGGAGGATCTCGTACGCGCTCATGGCGCCGTCGGGCGTGGCGATGTCGATCTCTCGCGTCTGCATGCGCGCGAGCCTACGCCTGCCGCGCACGAGCGGACAGCGCGCCGCGAGGGGCGATCGTGTGCGTCGCGAGGTCTTCTCGTCGCTCGTGGTGGCCGCCGCACCTCCGTTCTCCGGCGCGGGCTACGCCGGCGGTGACCTGCCGGTGCTTCGCTTCAGCGCAAGTTGCGCGACAACGAACCGGACTGCGCAGGATCGGATCGACCGTCGCCCAGCCGTGATCGCTGCGACGCCGGCTCTCTGGCTGGCGCGGCGAGTGCCTGCGCCGCCCGACGGTCTGCGTCCAAGAAAGGAGCGCCGCGGCGTGGTGAAGAGCTCTGGTGTGCATCGAGGTGGATCTCCGGCGGCGGGGCGATGGGCCGCCGTGCTCCTGTCGTCGTTCCTGGGGGGCTTCGGTTGCTCCAGCGGGACGAGCGCCGACTGCACGCCCGGCGCGCAGGTCGAGTGCGCGTGCCCCGGTGGGGGCCAGGGCGTGCAGCTGTGCAGCGATGACGGCGCGTCGCTCGGCGTGTGCTCGGGCTGCGGCGGCGGCACGTCGTCGAGCAGCTCTTCGTCGAGCGGCAGCTCCTCGTCGAGCGGGAGCTCCTCGTCGGGCGGCTTCGCGTGCACCGCGCCGCTCGCCGACTGCGACGGCAACGCCGGCAACGGCTGCGAAGCCAACGTGCTCGAGTCGCCCCAGCACTGCGGTGGTTGTGGCCACGATTGCGCCGGCGGCGCCTGCCACGCCGGCGTCTGCCAGCCGGTGGCGATCGGCGACCTGGGCTCGAAGGCGAACTACGCGGGGGAGATGATCAGCGATGGAACCCACGTCTACGGCGCGGGGGGCCTCAACTGCATCAACCGCTTCCCCGTCGCCGGCGGCGCGAGCGCTCCCCTCTGCTTCGCCGACGCCGTCGGAGAGATGACGGCCTTCGCCCTCGACGACAATTTCTTCTACACGTACGTCCAATTCGTCTCCGGGGCGAACAACGGCAAGCTGGCCATCGTCAAGCTCGACAAGGTCAGCGCGGTCGCGCAGGTGCTCGCCCTGAACCCTCCGCCGCCCGCGGCGATGACCGTCGATGCCGACAACGTCTATTGGGCGAGCGCCTGGACCTCGCCGGCCCACCCCAACGCGCTCTTCAAGCTCTCGAAGTCGGGCGGAACGCCGGTCGCGCTCACGCCGGACGATCACTTTCATCCGGTGGACGGCACCGGCGCCGTCCCGCGCATCTTCGCGAGCGCGACGGACGTGTACGGTCGCGGCGATCTCCCCATCCCGAACAGCTACAAGCTCGTGCGCGTCCCCAAGGGCGGGAGCGACGCGACGCTCGTCGACGGATCGGGCATCCCGCAAACGATCACCAGCAACGCCGGCAAGCTGTTCTGGTTCGTCGACCCCACCCTCGATCCCTCGTCGAACGAGACGCTCATGGCCCTCGAGCTCGGCTCGGGGACGACGAGCACCATCGCCACCTCTGCGGAGTCGTACTCGGTCATGTCGGCCGCCGACGCGCAGCACGTCTATCAGCTCGTCGCCATCGGAGCGACCTCCGGCCAGAACCGGAAGATCATGCGATTCCCCATCGCCGGCGGGACGCCGACCATGATCGTTCCCCCCGGTCAGGTCACCGGCGCCATGGCCCTCGACGACAAGTTTCTCTACTGGGTGGCCGGCACGAGCCTCATGCGACTGGTCAAGTAGCCGAGGCTCGTTCGCGCGGCGTGTTGGTGGGGTGCTCTCGTCACCCGCGCTCCTACGCGGGTGACCGCTACGGGGAAGGCGATTGCATGGCGCGGCGCGCGCCGATCAACCCGTCCCCGCCTTGGCCTTGGCCTCCGCTTCGGCTTTGGCCCTCGCCTTGGTGGCCCGCGTCGTCGCGTCGGCGCGGAGCCTCTTCAGCTCCTTGAGCAGCGGCGCGAGCAGCGCGAGGCCCTCGTCGTAGCGTGCGGGATCGCTCTTCCGCGAGCCGCGGCTGCCGACGTACTTGCGGAGGCGGACCACGAGATCGATCCACTCGTCCTCCGCGTCTCGCCCGGCCGACACCGCGCTGCTCTTGTCGTCGCGGGCCTGCACGACGTCGGCGAGGGCCGCGTTGCTCGCGGCGAGCGCTTTGTCGAGCCGCTCGACGAAGGACACCGGGAAGTCGATGGCAGCGAGGTGCGCGGCCTGCTCCGCATCCTTCAAGACGGCGAGCGACTTGCGCAGGTAGACGTTCTCGTCCTCGATGCGCCCGTCGACGTGCTCGAGCCCATCGGGGAAAGCCTTCTCCAGCAACGCGAGGGCAAGCGCGCCGGATGTCCCCGTGCGCCTGAAGCTCTCGGCTTCGAGATAGCCGTGAACGTGGCGGTACCACCGATCGACCTCGTCGTCGGCGACGTCGAGCGTCGCGACGCGGGTCGCGCGGGCGGCGGACGCCTTGGCGTTGCTCTCCACGTGGGTGTCGAGCTCTCCGGCAACGGCGTCGAGCTGCGGAATGTAATCGTCGAGCGCCGGCTCGGCGGGACCGGCCTGCTTGCGCGCAAGGAGCAAATCGCGAATCTCGCGCGCGATGCTGGCCATGGTGGGTCGTAAGATGTGGGTGAGGTTGACGGTGACGGTCATGAAGATCCTTACGATTCGACCCGGGTATTCCTGACACGGACGTCGCAGAAGGTTTGCGAATCGTCGGGGGAGGGCGGCGGAGGTGCGAGATGTGGCGCACCTCGCGGGTCCGGAGCGCGGTAGATGCTCGAGGTGCGGCACACCTCGCCGATCCGGAGCGCGCGGGAGGGCGAGGTGTCCATCACCTCGTGGGTTCGGAGCGCGGCAGAGGCGTGAGGTGTCCATCACCTCGCGGGTCCGGAGCGCGCGGGAGGGCGAGGTGTCCATCACCTCGTGGGTTCGGAGCGCGGCGGAGGCGTGAGGTGTCCATCACCTCGCAGGTCCGGAGCGCGGCGGAGGCCCGAGGTGCGGCACACCTCGCAGGTCCGGAGCGCGCGGAAGGGCGAGGTGCGGCACACCTCGCGGGTCCGGAGCGCAGGCAAGGGTGAGGTGTGTCGATCCGATCACCACGAGCCGCGCTTCGCCTTCGCAGACGGAGCTGCTTCACCATGGGCCACGATTAAGGCCCGCATAAGGTGTCCCTTCGATGCGCGGCGATAGCCTCGTCGTCGAGGCAACCATCATGCATCGCGCGCTCACCTTCCTTCTCTGCGGCGCCGTCGCCGGCTGCGCCGGCTCCGTCGTCACCATCGATCCCGTGACCACCTCGAGCACGATTGCTCCCGATTCCACCGGCGGCAGCGGTGGTGCAGAGACCACCGCGACGACGGGCGCCGGTGCGAGCGGCGGCGCGGGTGGCGGGTGGCATGGAGGCCCGGTCACGGTGCTCGGCGAAGCGATACTCGACGCGCTGGCGAGCGTGGACGGCGACGCGATGGTCGGGCTGCGTCGCTTCGATTCCAACACCGTCTTGTGGGACGTGCAGCGGCTCTCCGCCGATGGTTCTCCCGCCGCACCGCCGATCAACCAATTCCACAGCGGATTCTTCGGTTCGATCGGCGCCATCGAGATTGCCTCTCATGGCGCGGATCTCGGCGCGATGGCGTGGGAAGAGAAGATGGGCTGCCGCTTCGTGCCGCTCACCGCCGATGGCAAACCGATCGAGCCGAGCGTCACCGTCAAGGCTACGTGGTGTGAAGGTCTCGCCGGCGATGACGGGGGCTTCACGTTTCTCGGCGGCCCGATGGGCTTCGACCCGCCCACGCTCTTTCGCGTCGGCAACTTGGGCGTGCCCGCGGCGAGCAAAGTGCTGAGCAACGTCGTCGCCTATCAAGGCCGCGCCAATCAACCGGGCGGAACCATGCTGCTCGCGTGGTCGACCGATCCCGTCGAGTGCTACGACTGCCCGCTCCACGTGGTGGCGCAGCCGTTCGCCGCCGACGGCGTGAGCCTCGCATCGGCGTTTCCGCTCTTCGAAGATCCGGCCTTCGGCTTGAGCAGCGATCGCGCCCGCGTGGCGTTGATCCCCGTGACCGGCGGCGCGCTGCTCGCGTGGTCGCCGGCGAATGGCGCCAACGCGATGGCGGGCGCGATCACCGTCCTCCCGCTGGACCTGACCGGCACGCCGGTGAGCGCACCGCTCGTGGTGGCGCCCTTCGCCGGCGCCCCCATCGGCGGTCTCGGCCTCGCCAATGCACCGAACGGCGACGTGGTCCTCGCGTGGACCACCACCCATCAAGGCGGCACGCTGCGCGCGCGTGTGCTCTCGCCCAAGGGCGAGCCGCTCGTCGAGGCGTTCGACGTCGCCGCGGTCCCGAACGCCACCGTCGTGCGCGTCACCGGCACGTCGACCGGCGCGCTCGCCGTGGTGCAGACCGGCGCGACGGTGAGCTCGGTGGCCATCCTCCAGCCTTGAATCCGAGGCGGATCGAGGGCGCCGCCGTGACGCGAAGCCAAATCAGCGAGCGTAGCGAGCGTGATTCTCGAACGACGAAGACCCTTCGTGGACGTGGACGTGGTCGCTGACGCTGACGCTGACGACGGGCCGTCGACGTCAGCGTCAGCGTCAGCGTCAGCGTCAGCGTCCACGTAAACGTCCACGAGGAGACTGTTGTTCGAGAATCTCGACCGCTGATTCAGAGCTCGTGCGCGACCATCGTCGGGCCGCCGCGGCGCTCGTTCCATACCCGCAGGCGGCGTGGCATGCGCTCTTCGATGGCGCCGACGTGCGAGATCATCCCGATCACCCGGTTCGGCCCGCGCAGCTTTTCGAGCGCGCCGAGCGCGATCTCCAGCGTCGCCGGATCCAAGGAGCCGAAGCCCTCGTCGAGGAAGAAGAAGTCGAAGCGCGTGCGCCCGGCCATCTGGATCCGCTCCGAGAGCGCCAGCGAAAGCGAGAGCGAGACGAGGAAGGTCTCGCCGCCGGAGAGCGTCGACGGCGGCCGCACCAGCTTGCCGTGCGCCGTGTCGGCGACCGCGAAGGCGCCGTCCGCGGTGCGCACGAGCTCGTAGCGATCGCTCGACAACGTGCGCAGCAGCGCGGCCGCGCCGCGGGTCACGGCCTCCAAGTGGCGCTCGGCGGCGTGCTCCGAGAGCTGGTTGGATCCGACCACGTGACGGATCTGACCGAGCCTCTTCGCCCGCGGCTCCATCTCGTCGATCTTGCTGCGAAGCTCACGCGCGCGTGCCCGCCGCCGCGCGATCTCGTCGCGCTGCGCCGCGGCCTGCGCGGCCCGATCGCGGGCGGCGATGGCCTCGCGCCGCGCCTCGTCGCGCGCGCGCTCGGCTTCGGTGGCCTGGGCTTCCGAGACCTCGGCCTCGACGTCGCGGGCTCGCTCCGCGAGCACGGCGGCGAGCCGCGCGTGCTCCCGATCGAGCCGCTCGATCTCCTCCTCGAGCGCTGCGAGCTTGGTCGGATCGAGGAGCGCCGCGCGCAGCTCCACGAGGCTCGCGAAGCCCGCCCGGGCCATCGCTTCGTCCGCGCTCGCGCGGGCCCGCGTCTTCTGTGCCCGCGCCTCGTCGCGCCGCACCGTGGCCTCACGCGCTTCGAGCCCGAGGCGCTCGCTCTGCGCGCGTGCCTCTTCGACCGCGGCGCGCGCCGCCTCCTCGCGTTGCGTGAGCCCGTCGGCGCGGGCCGAGAGCTCCATCACCCACGCGGTCGCGCTCCGCGGGGCCGCCTTCGCTCCGAAGAGATCGCGTTGTCCGCGCGGCTCCAGATCGGCCAGCAGGGCCCGCACCTCTTCGCGCCGCGCCTCGGCGGCTTTGGCCGCGGCCTTCGCCTCGGCCTCGGCCAGCGTGACGGTGCGCGCGGCGCGCTCGGCGTCCTCGGTGCGCGCGCCGAGATCGCGTTGCGCGCGGGCCGCGCGATCCTTGGCCGCCGCGAGCGTCCGCTCCTGCGCTTCGGCCTCGCGCGCGCGCTTGTTGAGCGCCGCGATCCGCGCCTCCGCCGCGCCCTTCGGCGCGAGGCGCGCCTCCTCGCGCACGGCCTCGCGTCGCGCTGTCGCGATCGCGCCGAGGCTGAGCTCCGCGCGCTCGGCGACGCGCTCGAGGGTGGCCCGCGCCTCGGCCACCGCGCGCGGGACCGCTTCGCCCGATCGCTGTCGCGACAGCGCCTCCGCCGCTTCTTCGCGCGCCGCGAGCGCCGTCTCCACCTGGGCGCTCCGCGATCGCGCCTCCTCGTCGCGCGCGCCCGCGGCGCTCGCGGCGTCCGCGCGCGCTTGCTCGGCCGTCTTCGCGGCGCGCCGTGCCCCCGTCACGTTGCGCTCGGCCAGGCTGATGGCCATCGCCGAGAGCCGATGATCGGCGCCCGGGTGCTCGCGCGCGCCGCAGACGGGGCAGGGATCGCCGGCCCTCAGCGTGCTCGCCAGATCGGCCGCGGCGGCGGCGTGGCGCGCCTCCGTGAGCGCCCGCTCGGCGCGCTCGACCTCTTCGGCGGCGCGCTGCGCGTCGATCTCCAGGTGCCGTCGCGCCGCGTGCGCGCGGTGCGCCTCGGCTTCGGCGCGGCGCGCGGCGTCCTCCGCTTCGCCGAGCGCGACCCCGCGCGCGGCGACGAGCGCCTCCGCCGCGGCGAGCTCCGCGGCCATCACGCCTGCGAGCCGCTCTTCCGCGCCGAGGAGCTCGGCCATCGCGGCCATCGCGACGGCCTCGGCGCGCTCGTCCTCGCCGACCTTCGCCGCCGCGAGCTTGGCCTCCGCCGCCTGCGTGAAGACCTCCGCCTCGGCGAGCGCCGCGCGCGCCTCGGCGAGCTTGCCGTCCGCTGCCCGTGCGCTCGCGGTCGCGCGCGATAGATCCGCGTCCCGCGCCGCGCGCGCTCCATCCAGCGCCGCGAGATCGCGCCCGCGCTCTTCCGCTTGGCGCGCGCGTTCGAGCTGCGAGAGCACCCCGGGCAGCTCGGCGGTCCGCGCCGCGCTCGCCTCGGCGAGCACGCGCGCGCTGCTGCGCCGTTGCACGTCGGCCGCGTGCGCCTCGTCTTCCGCCCGCTTCGCGCGGGCCTCGGCTTCGGCCTCGGTCTTCTCCGTGCGCGCGAGCTCCTCGGCTGCTGCCTGCGCGCTCGCGGCGCGCCGCCCGCGCGCGAGCCGCTCGCGATCACCGGCGCGCGCGTCCCGCGCTTTCGTCACCGTGCCCAGCGCCGCGGCGGCCTCGTCGCGCAGCGCGCACCGCCGCCGCGCCTCGCGCAGCGCCGATGCTTCGAGCTCCAACGATTCGCGCGCCGCGCCCCGCGCCTCGGCCTCGATCACGGCGGCCTCGACGGCGGCGCCGGCCGCGTCGGCGTCGGCGTCGCTCACCGCGAGCTCGCGCTCGGCCTCTTCCAAGCGGCCCATCTCGCTGCGCACCGTCATCTCGCGGGTGCGCAGCACTTCGATGAGCGGCGCGCCCAGGTGCTCCGTGCGGAACAGGCTCGCCACCAGCGTGCGCCGCTCCGCCGGCTTGGCGCGGAGGAGCGCATCGAACTCGCCCTGCGGGAGCACGACCGCCTGCTGGAAGTCGCTCATGGAGACCTTGACGATCTGCGTTGCCAGGTACTCGTCCGGCTTGCGACCGCCCAGATCCACCGGCGTCCACGCGTCGCCTTCGCGCTCTTCGATGCGCAGCGGCGGGTGCTTGGGCGCGCCCCGCAGATCGCTCCCCACCGCCCCCGGGTCGGCCTTGCGCTTCTTGCTCCAGCGAAAGCGCCGCTCCACCGCCATCTCGCGCCCGCCGTCGAGGCTGAGCTCGAGCCGCACGGCCAGCTCCACCGCGCCGGCGGAGACGCACTCGCCCGCTTCACCGCGCGGGCACTTGCCGAAGAGCGCCAGGAAGATGCCGTCGAGGATCGTCGACTTGCCCGCCCCCGTCGGCCCCGAGATGGCGAAGAGCCCTTGTTCCCCGAGGCGTCCGAGATCGATCTCGGTCTCGCGCGTGAACGATCGCAGGCCGGCGACGCGCAGGCGGAGGAGCTTCACCCAGCGCCTCCGGCAATCACGCTGACATCGAGGCGATCGAGCACGGGCCGAGGCCGTACGATCGGCTCGCGCCTCGGTCAAGGCGGCCCGCGCGAAGGCACGCTGGAACGTCTCGGGATCGCACCTCGGCAGCGCGTTCCTCGCGACGCGCGGAGATGGTTCGGAGGCCCACCCGCGCGCCCCGGCTCAAGGCTCGGCGTCGGCCTTTTCGATCGTGTCGTGCGTGAACGCGTCCGGAGCCGTCCCCTTGTCCATGCGGGTGAGCCCGCGCTTCTCGAGCACGAGCGTGGCGCGCTCCTCGTGCGTCTTCACGCCGTGCGAGAAGCGCACGCACACGGGGATCTGGTAGCGGCGCGGCACCTCCGCGACGCGCACGGCGCCGTCCGCGCCGACGAAGGGCACCCGCTTGATGTCGTCGGCGAGGCGCGGCAGGAGCGGCGAGACGTCGTACCGTGCGATGTGGCGCACCCGGCTCAAGCCCGCGCCCGCGAGGCAATCCGGCTTCGTGACGACGCCCTTTTGGAGATAGCGAATCCGGGTCCTCGCCAGGGATGCGCCCGCTTCGGGATTGAGGACGTCCGGCTGCGACTGCGTGCTCTGGTTGCACCACTCGCGCGTGCGCACGAAGACGTCGCGGGTGGCCAGCATGCGCTCCGGCAGCCGGTAGCGCGAGACGCGCTGCGCGTGGAACCGATAGACCTTCCCCGTGAGCCACGTGCGCGCGAGATCCTTGAGCCGATCGCGCGCCATGTAGCAGGCGCCGGCGATCACCGCGATGGCCAGGAGGTGCGAGCCGATCGACGTGGGAGACGAGCGCTCGTCGAGCAGCGCGAGCTGGAGCACGAAGGCGGAGCCGCCCGCGATGAGCGCGGCGAGGCTCGTCATCCACTGCTGCACCCGCTCGTCGAGCTGGTAGCTCTCCCGATCGAGGAACAGGACCTCTTCGAAGTGCTTCTTGAGGCGGGCCGCGCGCGCGACGTACGTGTCGAGCGCGGTCGGTGACGGCTCGGTCATGGTGAGGAATCCGCTCCGGCGCCGGTGCGCGATCTCGTCGTCGATCGCGTCGTCGATGCGCGCCCGCACCCGCTCGAAGGCGCGGCGAAGCGCTTCCGACGTGGTGGCGTGACTCGACGGCGGCTCGGACACGGCGCGGCTCGCCTCGACCAGCGTCTCCAACAACGCCACGCTGGCGTACTCGTCCACGAGCGTGCGCTCGCGGGCGACCTGCGCGGTGTCTCCCGATGCCGGCTGCGTCAGGCGCTGCCTCGCTTCGGCGACGGCGTAGAGCGCGGTCTCCAGCCAGACGACCAGGAAGCCGTAAGGGTCGCCCTCGGTGTCCTCGGCTTCGCGCAGCGCGCCCATGGGTACGTGTCGCGCGAAGCCCGACGCGGCCCGCGCCAGCATCCGCTGGAGCGACACGGCCCCGCGGCGGAGCGTGTCGATGGTCGTGGCCTCGCGCGGCTCGGGCTTGTGAGCCTCGTCGAGCCGCGTGAACGTCTGGATCTGTTCCCACGGGCTCCGGCGCACGACGGCGTTCGTCGGGACCTCGAGCTCGACCTCGATGGTGTACGCGAGGTGGCCGCGCGCCGGCAGCGGGATCGAGATGGCCCATTCGAAGCGCGTCGCATCGTGGATGCGAACGCGCACCGCCCCATCGCTGCCGGTGTCGAGGACGTCGAGCGCCGCCTGGCGATGCTCGGCGAGCGGGCGCGGCGCCTGATGCTCGATGGGCGCGGTCGCTGTCGTCATGCGCCCTGAATCTTGCGCTGCGAGGCCGAGCGCCCAGCCGTCGACACCGACCGAGCGAGCCTGGCCACGCGAACGCTGCGACGCATGCCGGCGATCAGGCGCCGTCGATCCGCTCGTCTCCGTGCGCCCGGTTCATCGAAGAAGAGATCCGCGCGCCGCCGGGCTCATGCGCACCGCGAGTCGCAGCGCGACCGGTCGCTCCGCTCTCGTCACAGGCACACGTGCGCGGGCGCGCCGCACGCGTCGCAGTTCGAGTCCCAGCACGGATTGAACACGACCTCTTGGCAGCTCTCGCCTGGGCCGCACGCATCGTCGGAGGGGGTGCAGTCGGTGCTCGCGAAGCACCCGGCCTCCGGGAGCGCCGGCTCCCCGCAGCCGGGCACGAGCCAGCGGCAGCCCGACTGGGAGATGCAGGCCTCCTGCGTGTCGAGGTTCGCGCAGTCGAAGGGCGGCGGCGGCGGGCAGTCGTCCTCGACCGACAAGTGCCAGACTCCATCCGGGCCGCACGTCGCGCTCAGGACGCTGAGGCTGCAGTCGCTCGGGTATTCGCAGGTCACCGGATCACACGCGATACAGGGCTGGCCTTCGTACGGCGCCTGCCCGCTGCACGTGTTCTCCTCCCAGCAGCAGTCGCCGCCGTCCGCGTAGCTCGTGTGCCAGAGGTGATCGTCCCCGCAGTCGTTGAAGAACCCGCCGCCGCACTCGCCGCCTTCACCGCAGCTCTCACCGGGGTTCGCGCAGACATCGCCTTCGCTCGCCGCCCAGCAATCCACCGCCGCGGGTTGGCAGACGGAGCTCTGGATCTGCCACGTGTGCGCCGTGGCATCGCAGGTGAACGTCATCGCGCAGGGCCCGTCCTGGTACGCGCACGCGTCTCCGCTGTTGGAACACGCCGCGTCCCTCTCGGGCACCGCCCCCGGACAGCCCGTGCCGACCTCGATCGATGTGTTGCACCCAGCGGCCGTCATCATTCCCGCCGCGACCACCATCACCGCCGCCATCCAAGCTCGCATCATGGCGGGCGGCCTGTGCAGGAAGGGTGCCGCCTCGTTTGCGACGAGGTCTCATCGCAGTGCGCGGCGGCCTGCCTGTCGTGCTCGTCGCGGACGGCGCAACGTGGCCCAGCGCTACGGCGTGCACGCCGGAGGCTGCGGCGCGGGCGGACGCTCGGGCGCGCGGAGCACCAGGAAGACGTGGAGGATCACGGCGACGACGAGCGCGAACAGCTTGAGTCCCAGATTGGCGAAGCACCCGGCGCCCACGCGTTGCAGCAGATCCCGACCCCTGCCGAGCTCCATCTCGTCCTCCGCCGGCATCGTGGGGCGCGGATCGGCGGGCCGGTAGCGGGGGCCCTTTCGCGAAGAACCGGCCGATGTGCGCCGCGTCCCATCGTCGTGGTCGTGCGTGATAGTGTGCCGCTCATGGCCTCGACCTCGATGGAGATGAGCGCGGCTGCCAAGAGCCGCAAAGAGAGCGCCCGCCAGGATCTCGACGAATCGGTCGCGATCCTCAAAGACAAAGCCCGCGTCTTCGCCCGCCTCTCGGCGGCGGAGAGGGCTGCGTTGCTGCGGTCGTGCATCCCGCGCCTCGCTGCTGCGGCGCCGCGCTGGGCCGCCGCTGGCATCGAGGCCAAGGGCATCCTCCCCGGCACGCAGACCACCGCCGAAGAGTGGCTCGCCGGCCCGGTCCCCACGATCCGCAACGCGCGCCTGCTCGCGCGCGCCCTCGACGAGATCGCCGCCGAAGGCAAGCCGCGCCTGCCCAAGCCGATCGGTCAGAGCCGAGACGGCACCGCGCTCGTCGACGCCTTCCCCAGCGAAGCGCTCGACGCCGCCCTCTACTCCGGCTTCACCTGCAAAGTGCGCATGCTCCCCGGCCTCGACGCCACCGCCGTGCGCAGCAAGCAGGCCTCGTTCTACGACAAGAAGGACCCCGAGGGCGCCGTCTCGCTCGTCCTCGGCGCGGGCAACGTCTCCTCGATCCCGCCGATGGACGCCTTCTACAAGATGTTCGTCGACGGCAGCGTCTGCCTCCTCAAGATGAACCCGGTCAACGAGTACCTCGGGCCCATCTACGAGGACGCGCTCGAGCCGCTCATCAGCGCGGGTTACCTGCGCATCGTCTACGGCGCGGGCGACGTCGGCGCTTATCTCACCACGCACGAAGGCGTCGACGACATCCACATCACCGGCTCGGATCGCACCCACGATCTCATCGTCTGGGGCCCGCCCGGTCCGGAGCGCGATCGCCGCAAGGCCGCCAAGGATCCGCTGCTCAAGAAGACCATCACCAGCGAGCTCGGCAGCGTCACGCCGGTGATCATGGTCCCCGGCGACTACAGCGCGTCGGAGCTCGAGTTCCTCGCGCAGAACGTGGCCTCGATGGTCACCAACAACGCCTCGTGCAACTGCAACGCGGCCAAGATGATCATCACCTCGGCCGGGTGGCCGCAGCGCGAGACGTTCCTCGCCCGCGTGCGCGAAATCCTCTCCGGCGTGGCCCCGCGCAAGGCCTATTACCCGGGCGCCTTCGAGCGCTTCGAGTACCTCGTCGGCGGCCGCAAGGAAGCGGTGAAGCTCGGCAAGGCCTCCGCGGACGAGCTCCCCTGGACGCTTTGCTTCGGTCTCGACAGCAAGGACGAGGGCGAGCGCCTCTTCAACACGGAGCCCTTCTGTCCGATCCTCAGCGAGACCTCGCTCGACGAGAAGGATCCCGCGGCCTTCCTCAAGGCGGCGACGGCCTTCGCCAACGATCGCGTGTGGGGCACGTTGAGCGCCGTCATCACCATCCACCCGCGCACCGAGAAGGATCCCGCGGTCGCCTCCGCCCTCGATGACGCCGTGCAGAACCTCCGCTACGGCGCCGTCGGCATCAACCACTGGACCGCGCTCGTCTACGCGACCGGGACCCCGCCGTGGGGCGCGCACCCCTCGGCCACGCTGGAGAACATCCAGGGCGGCCTCGGCTGGGTGCACAACACCCTCATGCTCGAAGGCATCGAGAAGGCCGTCCTCCGCGGCCCGCACGTGGTGAAGCCGAAGCCCCCGTGGTTCGTCACCAACAAGAACTCCCTCGCCGTCGCCCAAAAGATGGTCGCGATGGAAGCCGCTCCGAGCTGGCTCAAAGTCCCCGGCATCGCCCTCGCCGCCCTCAGCGGCTGAGCTCTTCCGCACACGCTCCCGCGGCCCCACCCACGCTGGGGCCGCACCCCAAACCCCGCTCCGCAAACGCCACGCTCACGCGCTCGCCTTCTCCGAAGGCGAGCGCCGCGCGCGATCGGCATTGCCTCTGTACCGCCGCAATTGCCGCTCAACCCTTCTCCCAACTCTGCAGCTCCAGGATGTTCCCCTCTGGATCGCGCGCATACGTGAAACACAGCTTCCCTGCGCCGGCCACCTCGACGCGCACCACCTCCCCGAGCGCCCGTCCCCCCTCCGCGACGATCACCGCAAGCGCCCGCTCCACATCCGCGACACCGAACGCCAGATGTCCATAACCAGCACGATTCGGCACCGGCAGCTCCTGCGGCACCACCTCGTCATATGCATAGATCTCCAGCGTCGGCCCCTCCGGCCCATGCCCCGGCAAACGCAGGTGATGCCCCCGCAAATGCGCCTTCGGCACCCCCGTCGCCCGTTCGAGCCACGCCCCGGACTGGTCCCGCGCCGGCGGCACCTTGGTGCAACCAAAGACCTCTTCATAAAAGCGGACGAGCCGCTCGACATCATGCGCAATGAGATTGGTATGCGCGTACCGGACACCTTCGACGAGGGGCATGCGGACACCTTAGCGCGTGTGGTGAGCGTCGTTCACGCTTCCCATCGGGCTCGATGAAGAAGAGGCATGCTCGAATGGCCTTTGCATCATTGGCGATCTCCGAGCGATCCTCATCGATGTGTGGAATCTGGAGATGATGATAACGTGCGCCAATAGAGCCATGGATGTCACCTGCTACCCAACGACCGTCTTTGGCTCGACGACGCTCGCTGTCCCGCTCCGCTCGTCCGTGCGACCCTGGCGGCGTGCCGTGAAGAAGACCAGAGAGGACGAAAGATCATGAGCTCAGCAGCTCTCGCCGCCGCCATCGCGGGCGCGACGGCTGTGCGCGTCACGGGTATCGGAGAGCTCGACCCGCGTCACCGCAGCCGAAGACCCTCCTTGTTCGTCACGTCCGATCCCGCGGCGCTGGATCGTCTGCGGCATTGTCTCGCTGTGGACGACGAATCCTTCGCGGAACAGCTGGCGCTGATGACGCCGGGGGTCCTCGCTCTGTACTTCACCGATGGCCACGAGCTGCTGGCCGACGTCAGCTACCTCTATCCCAACTTCATCCGTTGGCGCGGCTGGAGCAGCGATGCGCGGCTCGTCGATCCTGCCGCGTTGATTGCCTGGTTGGTCGAGCACGGATGGCAAGCGCCGTCGCCATGACGGTTCTGCAGATGTGGCCTGAGCCGCGCAGCGCCTGATACGCTGTGCCTTCGCCACGGAGCAAGAGGGCAGGGGCCGCAGCCATGGACTTTCACCTGCGAATACCAGGCGGCGATCGACGCCACTACATCGATGAGGCCGACGTCGTCGTGGTGCTCTCTCGGCTCCCACCGGAAGCCATTGCCCGCCTCCGCGCGGTGCATTTCACCGACGAAGCGATGGGCAACCGGCGGCTCGGATACACCACCACGCGGGGCCGGCGCGAGATCGCGCTGTGCGCGCTGCCGCCGCGCGTGAGCTTGAACGCGGCCCTCACCGGCTCGCAGACGGCGCTCGTGTTCGGTGCCGTGAAAGGCACGCAGTGGCCTCCGCTCGCGGTGCGTCGTTTCATGCTGTACGACGTCCTGCTCCACGAGATTGGCCACCTGCAGATCGTCGACGAAGGCGCGACGAGCCCGCGGCGCCGCTTCGCCGACGAGCGGCGGGCGCAGGAGCTCGCCGACGGGTGGCGTGAAGCGCTGTGGTCGCGCCATTTCGATCACGAGGACCCGGTTCACAACCCGCCCTCGGCCGAGGAGACACGCGCGCTCGCGGGCTGGGGTGAGGCCCACGCGGCCTACAAGAACGACGACTTCGCCCGAGCGTTGGAGCTCTATCCGGATCACCCACAGGCATTGACGGCGCGCGCGATGGAGCTCGTCCGCGCTTGCGCGAAGGAGGGCTCGAAGCGCAAAGCGCACAAGCAAGCCGCCGAGCTCCTGCGCCGCGCGCTGCGCACGGATCCGACGTCCTACCATGCCAACCTCCAACTCGGCTGGATGTGTGGGCACCTCGGCCATTACGAAGACGCGCGTCGCCACATCGCCCGTGCTCTTCGCCACAAGGAGCTATCCGCCTATGCGAATTCAGCGCTCGGCGATGCGCATGCCGATTGGGGCTTCCTCGACGAAGCCGAGCGGCTCTTCGAGAGAGCGCTCGTGCTCGAGCCTGGGCGGGCACGGACGCTGCTCGACCATGCGCGCGCGATATGGGATCTCGCCCCCCACACACCGAACGAGACCTCACGCGCCCTCGGGCTCTTCGAACGCGCGCTCGCCGCGGCGCCGAACGACGCTGCCGCGCACCTCTACTTCGCCCGCGCGCTCGCGATGATTCCCGGTGAGCATGCTCGGGCGCTCCTTCATGCCGAGCGCGCGCTCGCGCTTCGCCCCGACAATGGCGACAGCCGCGAGCTGGTGGCGCGCCTCGGGGAGCCGCTTGCCGCAGGCGAAACAGCGCACCTTCAGCGAGAGACGCTGTTGCGCAGGCGGTTCGATCGGAAGACGGGGGAGGTCATCGAGGATGCGTGATCCCAAGCACGTTGGCCGGCCTCACCGATCGGCGCTCGACTCGACGGCCATGCGCACCGCTTCGGAGAAGAGCCGGATGAGGAGGGCCGAATCGGCCTTTCGCAACGCTGGAGACTTCAGCGCCAGCCGCATGACGGACAGGCCGATGGTGTAGGACGCGATCAAAGCCGCGCGCGCCTTGGCCTTGCGGCCGCCCAGCTTCTTCGCCAGCGGCTCCACGAAGTCCTCGTGGAATTGCTTGGCCACGAGCGCGGACGCCGTGGGGCTCACGGACGACTGGAGGAGCAGGCGGAGGGGATCGAACTCCCGGCGGAAGGCGACGTCCGCCACCGAGGCGCTCCCGCCGTCGCCCTCGTCCTCTTCGAGGAGGATGAATTGCGCGATGCGCTCGCCCACGTTCTCCGCGTACAGATCGAAGTCTTCGGTGTGGAAGATGCCGGAGATCGCCTCGGCGAAGAGCTGCTCCTTCGAGCCGAAGTATCGATTCACGAGCGCTGCGTCGACGCCCGCGTCCTTGGCGATGTCGCGCGCGCCGACGTGCTCGTAGCCGCTCTGGGAGAAGCGCACCCGAGCGGCGTTCAGGATTCGCTCGCGGGTCGCCGCCGCATTGCGAGCGTGCCGGGTGGGGGTCTCTGCGCAGCGCTTATCCATGGCGAGATCTCCGGGGTGTAGTCAACGGCTGTTGACCAGTTAGAAGGCGCCTCCCGTCGCGTCAACCCGAGGGCCTAGGAATCACCGCGCCCTGCGCACGCGGGCGATCCAGCGAACACACGAAGTCATCGCTCGTTGACTTGTTTCGGATCGCCGCCTATGTCATCGGCTGTTGACTTGTTCGGGTCGCCGGAGCGGCGCGTCTGCTCGCCGGTCTCTGCCGACGTGTGCCCACCCCAAGAAGCGGCCCCCTCTCGAGAGGGGAGCCTCGCGCGCGGAGTCATGATGCAGATCACCCATCCCTCGGGCAAAGCGGCGTTCTCCCACTTCCGCAGCGAGGTCGGGCGGCGGAGACAGCTCTCGGCGGAGGCCGAGCTGGACCTCGCCGCTCGCCATCGGCGCGGCGATCGCGCCGCCGCGCATCGCCTCATCGAAGGGTGCCTCGGCACCGTCATCCGCATCGCGCTCCGCTATCGGCTGTGCGGGCTGCCGCTCGAGGATCTCGTGCAAGAGGGCAACATCGGGCTGCTCCGGGCCATCGAGCGCTTCGATCCGAGCCACGGCGTGCGGCTCGCGGTGTACGCGGGCTTCTGGATTCGCGCGGAGATCCGCGGCTACGTCGCGAAGAGCTATCGCATCGTCCGCTTGGGCGCGAGCAAGGGTGAGGTGCGCGCGTTGTGGCTTTATCGAAGGACGCGCGAGCAGCGGCCCGAGGCGCTCGCGGCCATGACGGGCATGTCGACCGAGCGGGCGACGGAGCTCTTGCCGCTGCTCGCGGCGCGCGACGTGAGCCTGAGCCCGGCGCCCGACGACGACGGCGAGGGCTTCCTCGGCAAGCTCGCCGATCGCAGCCGCTCCGTGGAGGACGCCGTCGGCGACGTCGAGGATCGCGAGCGGCTCCGCGCCGCCGTGGCCACGGTGGTGGCCGAGCTCCCGGAGCGCGATCAGGACATCATCCGGCGTCGCCTCCTCGCCGAGGAGCCCGTCACGCTGGAGGCGCTCAGCATCACGTGGAGCGTCAGCAAGGAGCGCGTGCGCCAGATCGAGGAGCGCGCGAAGTCACGCCTGCGCGAGCGGCTCGAGCAGATCGCGGCCGACGTGCTCCCCGACGCGCGGCCGCCCGTGCACGCGCCCCGCATGCGCCGGCGAAAGGAGAGGCCTTCGTGATCGTCTTCGCGATCGGCGCACCGGCCGCATCGGGAGGACTCCGCACGGATTCGATGACGCGTGAGAACAGCGCCGCGACGGGCACCCGCGCGGCACAGCACATGAGAGGAGCTTGCGATGAGTGAAGGTACCCAGAAGAACTCGGATGCTCGGCTGCTTTGGGCGGGGCGCGTGATGAGCGCGCTTCCCGTCCTCGTGGTGACGATGAGCACGTTCATGAAGCTGTCGAACAACCCGCAGATGGCGCAGATGTTCGTGGAGAAGCTCGGCTATCGCGACGGCATGCTCGCCTCGATCGGCGCGCTGGAAGCGCTGTGCCTCGTCCTCTACCTCGTCCCGCGGACCAGCGTCCTCGGCGCCGTTCTGCTCACGGGCTACCTCGGCGGCGCCATCGCGACGCACGTGCGCATCGGCGATCCCTTCGCCGTCCCGCTCTTCCTCGGCGTGCTCGTGTGGGGCGGCCTCTTCCTCCGCGACGCGCGCCTCCGCGCGCTGCTGCCGCTGCGCAAGCCCGCCGCGTCGTGATCCGGCGCGGGCATCCTCCCCGCGCCGCGAAGCTCAGCCTCGCTGGATCTCTCCGCTCTCGATCCCACCGTGCCGATACGAAGGCCAAAGCCCCGGCGTGAACGGCGTCGGCGTCAGCTCCGACGACGAGAAGTGCTGGCAGAAGTCGGGGTTGTCACGGCTCCGATCGACGATCGTCTTCTCCAGCACCATCGACGTGTACTGCTCGTTGCGACCTTCGAGCGTGTTGGCGTTGAGCACCACCTCGTCGCCGCTTTGGCGGGCGTGCCTGCGGAGGCCCGGGATCTTGCTGGCCTCGGGAGCATAGGAGTCGGCGGCGACGCCGTTCTCGCTCACGGCCCAGACGCCGGTGTCCGTGTTGACCACGAGGGACCAGTTGCCGACGGTGTGGCCGGGCGTGCGCACCAGCGCGACGCCTTTGCCGAGGAGGATGTCGCCGTCGCACACGACGACGCGATCGTGCGGCACGCGGCGCACGCCGTCGGCGATGTACCAAGGGCGCTGCAGCGGATGGAGCGCGCGGAAGATGTCGAGCTCGGGCTTCCAGATGAGGAGCTTCGCGCGCGGGAAGACGGCGCGGAGCCCGGCTTCTCCGTCGCCCGCCGTGGTGCCGAGGAGCGCGCGCACGTCCTGCGTGTGCATGTGATCGAAGGCGATGTAGTCGACGTCCTCGGGGCGGAGGCCGATCGTCGCGAGGCGCTCGGCGGGCGTCGGTTTCCTGAGGGCCGCCATCACGCGCGTGGAGATGGCCTCGCCCATGCGGGCGCGCAGGTCGGCGAAGAACGGCGTCTTGGCGCTGCGATCGACGTCGGTGGGGTTGAAGAGGAGCGTGCGCAGCTTGCGCTCGTCGTCCTCGAACTGCACCACGTTCACGCGGTTCGTCATCACCACGTAGGGCACCGGCGAGAGCGCCGCGCCCGCGAAGGCGAACGTCGTGGGGTAGGGGAGCGCCGTCGTGTCGAAGGTGCGCACCGCCGTCGCGCGCCCGCTCGCGAGGAGCCGCTCGCGGAAGCGCAACCCGAGGCGCTTCGCCAGCATCAAGCGCTCGCCCGCGGAGGGCGCGCGCCACACTTCGTCGAGCTCGGTCAAGCGGAGCAGGTGCTCGGGCAGCGTCTCGAAGCCGTGGGCTTGGGTCGTCGTCATGAGATCACGCCTCTCGCATCAAGGGGTTTCGTCGGCGGCGTGGCCGAGCGCGGCGCGCAGGTAGTTCTGGGCGCGCAGCGTGAAGGGACCATCGGGGTGCGCGTCGAGGTGCCTGCGGAACAGCTCCATCGCCACCGGGTAACGGCGCATGCGGTAGAAGACCACGCCGCGCGCGAGGTCGGCCGGGTACGTCGCATCGAGGGCCGCGAGCTCGTCGATCTTGCGCAGGCGATACTGCTCGGTGACGAACGCGGCGCGCTCGTCCTGCTTCATGCTGCGGAGCGCGCGCACGGCCGCGGGAGCTTCGCTCTCGTCGTTCGGCGGCCGGCGGATCAGGAAGCGGTAGAGCGCGCGCTGCTCGTCGATCGACAGCTCGAAGCGACCTCCGCGCGCGAGCGTCAGCTCGTTCCACCGCTTCTTGAACATGGCGCGCCGGACGGCGTCATCCATCACGACGACGCCGTCCTTCACCCAGCCGTTGTGCTGCGACATGGAGATGAAGGCGCCGCCGAGCTCGCGCAGATCGGCCGTCTCCACGCCCTTCGCCTCCCAATGACGGAGCGCCCGCAGGAAGAGCCGGAGCTGATACGCGCGCAGCCGCAACAACGCGTCGTCGCCGTGCGCGAGCGCACGCTTTCCGGCCTCGGCGACGTCCCTCCGCGCGACGACCACCTCCGTGTCGCGGCCCGCTGCGTCGGCCTGCCCGTAGCTGCGGATCGCCGATCCGAGCGTGCGCACATCGAACCCGAGCCGGTCCCCGTGCGCGGCCTCGGCCTCGGCTTGGGCCGCGAGATCGTCATCGGCGCGCGCCGCTTGGGCGAGGACGCGCGGGATGATGGTGGGCTCAGGCACAACCGTGGGATCCACCGGTCGAGGGACGGCGAGGATCGCGGAGGTGCCGGCCAAGAAGATCGCGAGCACGCCGGGCTGCCACCCCTCGAAGTGCCGGGCGAGACCGCGTGGCGCTGCGGATGGCGCGCCGTGAGCCTTGACAGCAATGGGCTTCGATCGTGACGATCCGTCCACCGGGTGACCTCGTGACGGGCGTCATCCTAGAACATCAAAGCAAGCCCCGGGTCCAGCGTTTGCGGCGCGCGGGTTAGCGAGGATCATGCCCCCCGACAAACGTCAGTTCCCGCGCAAGGTCGTCGAAACCATCGTTGCGTTCCAAATCGGCGACGGTCCCCGCACCGAAGCTCGTTGCCGTGATGTGAGCCTGGGCGGCATGTTCATCGAGACGTCGGCTTCCCCACCGTATGGGAGCAAGGTGCGCGTCTTCATCCAGCTCCCCGGCCTGCGCACCGAGACCACGATCGATGCCATCGTCCGCTGGTCCAAGCCCGACGGCATGGGCGTCCAATTCGGCGTCATGGGCGCCCGCGAGACGCACGGCCTGACCCTGCTGCTCACGGGCCAGTGATCCCGTTCGCAGCAGCGGCCCGGCTGTCCAAGCATCTCCCGCGCAGCACGTTCCTCGGCCTCGCGTTCGCCGCGCTCACGGGCTGCAGCGGTCCATCCACCTCGGTGCAGCCGGCGCAGCCCGCATCGACGGTGGCTCCCTCGGCTGCGTCTCCTCGCGCGCTCCCTGCGGGCCTTTCGCCTGCGCGCTTCTTCCTCGGCGCGTGGACCGACGGCACCGAGACCGAGCGCTGGTCGTTCGCCGGCGCCACGCTCTTCGGTGTCGGCTTCACCGTGAAGGACGGCCGCACCCGCTCCTTCGAGGCCATGTTCATCCAAGCTCGCGGCGGCGCGCTGCGCTTCACCGCGCGTCCCGAAGGCGCGCGCTCCGTGCCCTTCCCGGAGCGCTCGCACGCCGACGGCCGCGTCACCTTCGAGAACCCGGCGCACGATTTCCCGCGGCGCGTCCTCTACCGTCGCGACGGCGACGGCCTCGCCGCGCGCGTCGAGAACGACACCCGCGGCGTCGACTTCGCCTATCGATCCACGCCTGCGGACGCAGCCGATGCGCTCGAGCGCGCCGATCGATCGTTCGCCGAAGACACCGCGGTGCGCGGCCTCGATGGATGGATGTCCTGGTTCGATCGCGAAGGCGCGATGTGGCGCGACGGCGTCGGCCGCGTCCAAGGCGAGGCCGCCATCCGCGCGCTCATGGCCAAGACCTTGAGCGATCCTTCTCGTCGCTTGTCGTGGCATCCGACCGCGAGCGGGCTCTCTCCCGCGCGCGACATGGGCTTCACCGTCGGCGAATCGACCCTCGTCTCCCTCGACGGCGGCGCTCGTCGCGAGCTCTGGCACGGCGCTTACGTCACCGTCTGGCGCGCGCAGCCGGATGGATCGTGGAAGGTCCTCTTCGACTGCGACGAGCCCGAGTGACGTCGTCGTCCAAGCCTCGTGCGCTCTCGTCGCGCACGAACGCAGGTTGAACGAGCTTCACATCGATCCGCGTGAAGGCGTGGCCATCCATCGTCGTCCGAGGAGCGCCACACGTGAGCACGAAAGCGTCGCCTCGATCGACGACATGGTGCTTCGAGCGGTGCGCGCTTCAACCGGCCTGCGCGTCGCGCATCGCGGCGATGGCCAGCACCACGCCGGCGCCCACCACGAGGGCCGTCCCCACCATCTGCGCGCTTCCCGTCGTCTCGCCGAGCAGCGCGGCGCCGCCTACGTGCGAGAGGACCACGCCGAGGTAGCTCACCGGCCCGAGCCGCGCGGCCTTTTCCAGCGCATAGGCGCGCGTCATCGCGATCTGCGCGAGCCCGCCGGTGATGCCGGTCGCGGCCAACATCAACGCACCGGCAGCGTCCGGCATGCGGAAATCGCGCAGCGCCAGCATCGTCGTCACCGTCGCGGCCACGATCGAGAAGTGCGCCACGATGGCCTCCGGGCTCTCCTTGGGGAAGCCTTCGCGCACGCGCCCCAAGCGGCGCAGCCAGATCATCGCCATCGCCGAGAGGAAGGCTCCGAGCGTCGCGATCCCTGCCAAATGAGCAGCGACATGGAAGGTCGGTCCCGCGACCAGCGCCACGCCCGCGAAGGCCACCGCCGTCGCCACCCAGACCCGCCGCCCGCCGCGCTCCCCGAGCAACCACGGCGCCAGCACGGCCACGAAGATCGGCGACAGCGACTGGAGCGTGACCGCGTCTCCGAGCGCCATGCCCCGCGATCCCATGCTGTAAAAACCGCACAGGAGCGCGCCCGTCCCGAAGAGCGAGCGAGCCCAGGAGAGCTTTCGGTCGTGGATGGTGAGCGGCACCCCGCGCGTCCGCGCCACGAGCACCGCCACGAGCGCCCCCGTGATCCCGCGGGCCGAGGCCACCTCGCTCCACGGGACCCGCGCCGACGAGAGCCGCACCAGCACGTTCATCACCGCGAACAGCGACGAAGCCAGCGTCATCCACAGGAGCCCGGCGAGCGGCGATCCCTGCCTCCCCGCGATGTCCGGAGCAACGTCCCTGGACGGTAGGGAGGGTGGCGGCAGCGACGCGGCGGACATGGGCGGCCTCCCCGTTAGCACGTACTCCTGCCGCGTCGCGTGACGCGAAGCGCATTTCGCAGCGGATTTCCCTCTCCGATAACGGTGATCGTCGGGTTCCCCTCCGCTATCCTGGCCCCCCGATGGCCTCCGAGAAGCTCGTGTACAAGGTCGACGATCGATCGATCCTGTTGCCCTTCTATCGCCGCTGGCTTGTCGATCCGCTCCTGCCGCTGATCCCGGCACGGGTGAACCCCAACACCATCACGCACGCCGGTCACCTCTCGAACCTCACCGGCACCGTGCTCTTGATCGCGCTCTGGCCCGATCGCGGGTGGTCGTTGATTGCGGCGATGGTGCTGCTCCAGATCTACATGTGGTGCGACAACGCCGATGGCTCGCACGCGCGGCGCACCAACCAGTGCTCTCCCTTCGGCGAGTTCCTCGACCACGGCCTCGACCAGCTCAACACCGTGTACATCGGGTACCTCACCGCCATGGCGCTGGGCGTGCCGCCGATCTGGTGGGTCATCATCGCGCTCATCATCCCGGGCGCGGGCGCGGTCACGTACTGGGAGCAGAGCCAGACGGGCATCTTCCGTCTCGGCCTCCTCAATCAGGTCGAGTCGCTCACCGTGCTCTCCATCGCGCTCACCGTGAGCGCCATCTTCGGCCGCGAGTTCTGGGCGACCACGAAGATCTTCGGCATCTCCCTGCAGAACGGGATGCTGTGGTGGACGGCGAGCACCATTCTCTTCGGCATGGCCCGCGCGCTCGTCCGCGTGGCGCAGGTGCGCGGCTTCAACGCGGTGCTGCCCATCCTCGGGCTGCTCGCCTTCGGCGGCGCCATCGTCCTCGCGGCCAAGCAGGAGGCCATCTCCACCATCTTCGCGGTCACCCTCTGCACCGGCCTCAACGTGTACTTCGGCATGCGCATGCTCGCGCACCGCCTCCACGGCGAGGAGCCGCGCGTCGAGATCGTCCTCGTCATCGGCACCGCCATCCTCGCGCTCCTCGTCGGCGCCCGCGTCGCCGGCCTCGCCGTGAGCCCCCTCGTCGGCCCCGCCTTCGCCGTGGTTGCCTGCGGTATTTTCGCGCTCCTCGCCATCGGCGACACCCGCCGCAGCATCGTCCACCTCGACGCCCCTTCGTATCCGCGCGCGCGCGGATAGCCGACAACACCAGTGAATCGGGCCACCCTCGTCCGCGGTATTCAGCTCATCGTCGGCATCACGCTGGCGACGTTCGCCTTCCTCATTTATCGCGGCATCGAGAGCAAGCAGGCGGACCTCGCCGCCGGCTTCTCGAACCTGCGCCCCGGCTGGCTCGTCCTCGCCGCCGTCCTCGCCCTGCAAGAAGGCATCTGCGGCGGCCTGCGCATGTTCGTCCTCGGCCGCGTGCTCTCCAAAGAGCTGCGCGTCCGCACCGCGGTGATCTCCGAGTTCGTCCTCATGTTCTGCGCCGGCGTCACGCCCGGCCAGGCGGGCGCGGCGCCCTCGCAGGTCGCGGTCCTGGTGAACGGCGGCATGCGCCTCGTCGACGTGGCCACCGCTTCACTCGTCACGGCGGCCTGCACCATCATCTTCTTCCTCGCCTCGGCGCTGCTCATCTACGTGCTGCGCGCCACCGGCCATCTCGTCGTCGCGAGCGGCCCCTCGGTCGATTATCTCCTCGGCCTCAGCGTCGTCGTCTTCGGCGCGGGCCTCATCGGCCTCATCCTCTGCGCCGCGTATCCGCCGCTCCTCAAAGGTGTCGTGCGTATCCTCGCCGTCCCCGCGGGCGCCGTCGCCCGCGTCGGCCTCCGCGTCCTTGCGCAGAGCAAGCGCCTCCGCCCCTGGGCCGAAGCGCAGCTCGCGAAGCCCGGCGCCGCGCGCGAGCGCTTCCTCATGAGCATCGACGACATCCACGAGGGCTTTCTCATCTACCTTCGCCGCGGCAAGCGCGCCTATCTGATGGCGCAGCTCCTCACCTTCGGCTTCTTCTGCTCTCGCTTCGCCGTCGCCTATTTCATCCTGCTCGGCCTCGGCGTCCCCACCACGCCGAAGACCTTCGTCACCATCGGCCCCCCGATCGTGCAAGTCGTCTTGATTCAGGCCCTGCTCAACTTCGCCCTCTATTTGAGCCCCACGCCGGGCGCGAGCGGCATCGCCGAAGCCGGCTCCAACGCCCTCATGTCCCCTTGGGTGAGCGGCGTCTACGAGCTGCCTTATCTGGTCTTGTGGCGCATCCTCGCCCTCTTCCTCTGCATGTTCGTGGGCGGGATCTACGTCTTCCGTTACCTCGGGACCGACGTGCTGGAGAAGCGCATCAAGGAGACCGAGGCCGCCAAGAAGGCCCTCGAAGAGTCGCGGCTCTCGAACCGCGTCGCCTGATTCACACGGCAGGGACTCGCGTCCCCGCCGCCCCGCCGGCAGAGCCGTCGGGGCCCCACCACCCCGCGATCCACCCTCGCCAACAAGCACGTTTCGCCGCTTCGGGCCTGACGTTGATGGCATCGAGACATGCGCCCGTGGACAAAGTCATCGGCCGCATGAAGGAGAGCCGCGCGGCTCATCCCTTCTCAGCGCCGCGGCACCTCGGGCACGTGCGCCGTGTGCGCGTGTCCCGAGAGGCTCCGATCGTCGGCGAAGCGCGGATGAAACGTGCGCCGCGCGAAGCGCCACACTCCATCTCTCTTCACCAGGTGATCGAAATACGTGCCGGTCACGAACATGCCGCGACCGTCCGGGAACCGCCCCACCTCGCTCAACGTCGACCGCGCCACGGCCCGCTCCGGGCTCTCGACGTGGACGATCGTCGTCGACACGGTCTGCTCCAGCACCTCGGTGCGTCCCACGCTCGCGGGGATGCCCGTCGCGATCGCGGCCCGCCCTTCGAGCCGGAAATCATAGGGCGAGAGCACTTCCCACACCGCATCCTCGGTGAAGAGATCGCCGATCCCGGCGAGCTCCCGATGGTTCACGGCATCGTGGAAGCGCGCGACGATCTCGCGAATGGCGACGTGATCGGACAGATGCATTTCGACGTTCGACTGGGCCACGGCAGAAACCTCCAGCGTCGAACGAACCGACGGCCCGCACGCGCTCCCGGCCAACGCCAGGATGGCCACGAGGCCGCGCGCGATCACGATGGGGCCACGAGACGAGAGAGCCCCGCGCGCCCGAGGGACGAAGATCGTCGACATCCGCGAGCCTCTACCGCATCGATCCTCGCCGTCGAACGCGTTGAGCTGAACGCTTCGTGAAGCTAGTCTTCATCGATGCTGAAGGTCGCCGTCGAGACGCGCCATCTCCTGCTGCTCGTCGCGCTCGACGATCTCGGCAGCCTCCACGCCGCCGCGCGCGCCCTGCACCTCACGCCCTCGGCCCTCAGCCAGCAGCTCCGCGAGCTCGAGGATCGCATCGGCGGCCCGCTCTTCGAGCGCGGCTGGCGGCGCCTCACCCCGACGGAGGCCGGCCGTCGCCTCACCGACGCCGCGCGCTCCGCGATCACCGATCTCGCGCGCGCCGAAGCCGAGACCCGCGCCATCCTCTCCGGCACGAGCGGCAGCCTTCGTGTCACGACGGCCTGCCACCAATCGTACGGCTGGCTCTCAGACGTCCTCGGGCCCTTCGCGCAGGCTTTTCCCGGCGTCGAGGTCACCGTCGTCACCGAAGCCGCGGCCGCGCCCATCGAATGGCTCCTCGCCCGCGAGCTCGACCTCGCGCTCGTCGCCGAAGATCCGGACGATCCACGCATCGAGCGAACCCCACTCTTTCGCGACGAGCTCGTCGCCGTCGTCGGCCGCGGTCACGCTTGGTTTTCGCGCGACACCATCGACGTCCGCGCCTTCGCGACCGAGCATCTCTTCACCGAAGAGAGCGCGCTCGATGGCCGCGCGCCCCTCGGCCGCGCGCTCGCCGCGGCCGGCAACATCGTCCCTCGCAAGCTGAGCCCCGCGCGGGCCGTCGTCGGCGCCCCCATCGAGCTCGCCCGCGCCAACCTCGGTGTCGCCCTCATGCCTCGGTGGACGGTGGAGCCCCTCCTCGAAGGCGGCTCCCTCCACGCCGCCCGCATCGGCAAAGGCCTCTGGCTCGACTGGTCCGCCGCCACCCGCGCCGAGCCCCAAACCCCCGCCATCGCCTCCTTCCTCGAGGCGCTCCGCGCCCACCACCCCCGCACCCGCGCTGCATGACCACGTTTTGCCCATGAAGGTCTTCCTCGACGATGAGCGGCCCACACCCGAAGGCTGGGTGGCCGTGCGATGGCCGGCGGAGGCCATCGCCCTGTTGCAGACCGGCGCGGTCACGCACCTGAGCCTCGATCACGATCTCGGCGACGACCAGCGCGGCACCGGCTACGACGTGATCGTGTGGCTCGAGGAGGAGGTGGCTTTGCGGGGCTTCACCCCGCCGGAGATCTCCGTGCACTCGGCCAATGCATCGGCGCGGCAGAAGATGCTTCTCGGCATCGAGTCGATTCGCCGTCTCGCCGCAAAGTACCTTCCACGCTGATATCGAATCTCGAAAGAGGAGAGCGCGCCGGCGGCAGACGCCACCGGCGCCGGACCCATCAGGGCTTCTTCCCGAACGTCGGCAGCGCGCCGGCCTCGGGAGCCTTCTCCTGCACATCGGCCGTGCCCTTGATGCGCACGCGGATGAGGCCCTCATCCGAGCCGATGATCACCATGTTTTGACTACGCGCCACGGCGCGCCAGGCGGTTCCGGCGTCGGCGATGAAGGTCTCCGCGCCGCCGAGCGAGACGAGCGCGCCCTTGTCGTAGAGCGAAGCGCCGTTGCCGCTCGCCCCGCGCCACAGGCCGCGCGGGTACGCGCCGGCAGGCACGTTGGTCTGCGACTTGGCTTGCGCGAAGGAGCCGTTCTGCTGGTGGAGCAGGCCCTTCTCGGCGTCGAGGACCCAGAGATCGCCGGCCGCGTCGAGCGCGATGCCGCGCGGATCGGGCGACACCTCGCTCGTCGCCACCACGGTCAGCGTGCCGTCCGCGGCGACCTTGGCCACGCCGCCGGCGCGCACTTTGCCATTGAGCTTGAAGGGATCGCCGATGTCGCGATCGTAGGAGCGCACGCCGAGGCGCTCGGTCGCGCAAGCGAGGTACGACGTGCCGTCCGAGGCCACGGCCACGCCGGCGATCTCGCCCGAAGGCAGGCCGGTGACGTCCTTCGTGTCCTTCGACGCGAGCACGTAGTGCTTGGACGAGATCACTTTGCCTTCGGCATCGACCTTCACCAGCGCGGCGCCGCGCGGGCCGACGTCGGCGAGCTCGGGGCCGTCGATGGGATCGTGCACGGCGCTGCCCGCGATCCAGAACGAATCGGCGGCCGTCCACGCCACGTCGTTCTCGTAGAGCGAGACGTTGAGATCGCCGGCTTGGTTGAAGCCATAACCCTTCTCGGGCTTGCCCACGAACGTGCCATCGCGGAAGGTGCCAATCGCGAATCGGCCCGTGCTCTCGGCGGCCATCGCGGTCGGACCGGCGAACGGGAGAATCCCGCCGTCGGCCTCGAGCGGCACGATCTCGCCGCCGTGGTTCGCGAGCAAACGCACGAGCCCCGTCTGCACCGCGAAGCCGAAGCACGAGACCCCGGGCGAGTCGTCGCGCAGACCGAGATACACCTCGTCGTTCACCACGGCCATCGAGCGCACGCCCGAGAGCACCGGCCGCTCGAAGCGCGCCGAGCCGTCGGCGCGGAACGACACGGCGATGAGACCGAGCACGCCGAGCTGATGCTCGTTGCACGGCTGGCGGGCCGCGACGTACGTGCGGCGCGTCTTCGCGTCGTAGGTGAGCGCGCCGATGTCGTCGCCGGGGAGCCTGCTCGTCGTCGTCGACAAGCCGGTGACGCCCTTGGACGCCATGTCGATCCACGCGAGGCCGCCGCCCTCGATGATGCCCAGCGGCGGCTTGGCGTGCACGCTCCCGCCCACGATCACGAGCCCCTCGGTGTCATCGACCGCGAGGTGCCACGCACCGAACGGAGCCGCTTCACCGCGCGCCGCCGCGCCGAGCGGACCCTCGCTGGCCAGCGTCGTCACGGCCGTGCCGTTCCACGTCGCGACGCCGCCGCTCTCGGGGTTCCAGCTCGCGACCGCGAACACGGCCGCGCCGAGCTTCGCGCTCCACACCACGTCGCCGACCACGCCTGCGGGTGCGCCGTCCTCACCGGGCGCGAGCGACTTCACGGTGTCGCCGTCGACGCGCGCGAGCTTCGATCCGGTCTCCGCGTAGACGGCGACGTAGGCCGCGCCGCTCTCGGGATCGAGGGTCAGCGATCCGATGTCGGTCGAGCCGAGCTCGGTCGCGCCGAAGACCTTCTCGACCGCGTACGTGTCCGCGTCGAGGCGCACGAGGCCCGCGTTCGTCGCGGCCCAGAGGCGCTTGCGATCGCCGCCGCGATCGACCACGAGGCCCATCGGCGAAGCGTCGCCGTCCGGGAGCGTGATGGCCTTCTCGGTCACCGCGCCGTTCTCGTCGATCACGAGGATGCCGGTGCGCGCGACGACGAGGCGCAGCTTGCCGTCGGCCACGACACCCGCGGTCGGCACCGCGCCCTTGATCACGCCCGTGCCCAGATCCTGCTCGAGCTGCGGCAGCTCCGCATCGAACACCTTGAGATCGCCGGTATCGAGATCGAGCCGGCCCAAACCACCATGCGCCACGCCTTCGGTCTCGGCGGGATCGCCGACGGTGCGCGTGCCGAACCACAGCGTGCGATCCGTGCGGCTGAGGCCGAGAATCGGGCCCCAAACGCGCGCGCCCCAACGCTCGATGGTGAGCTCGGCCGCAGGCGGTGAGCCGCCGGTTCCACCTCCGGTGCCTCCCGTTCCACCCGTGCCGCCGGTGCCACCGGAGCCTCCCGTTTGCTCGACGGGGTTGCTGCCGCACGCCGCGAAGATCGCGGGGACGAGAACGACAGCCGCAAGCAGTTTGGCGATGCTCGAAGAACGACGCGTGATCATGGAGAAGCTCCTGAAAGAAGAAGGGGTCGAGATGCCTCGCGGGAGATCCGGACAGCACGATGCGCGCCACCCGCACGCGCCGCCAGATTCTCGATGAAATCCGAGCGCGTGCCCCTCCGGAGGGCCCTTCGGTTCGACACGCTTGGAGACACTTTGAGACACATCGGGCATTGGCCCGCGGGGCGCTCGCGTGGCTGATGATCGCGCGCCTTCAGGCCTCGTTGCCGATGACGCGACCGTTGCCTGCCCCGTCCTCGACGCTTCCTCGCGCAGCTCCGCGAGGCATGCTCTTCGTGCTCGCGCTCGCGCTGGCCGTCGCGCCGAGCTGCGGGCGTCGCAAGCGCTCCGGCCCGCGCGCGCCCGTCGCGGTCGTGCAGGACTTCGAGCGGGACATCACCCTCAAGCGCTGGCCTCCCGACGCCGCGGGCGTGCTCTCGATCTCCGGCGCGTGGAGCGCGGACGGCAAGCGCTCGCTCGAGATCGGGCCCGGCGTGATGGCCGCGTTCTCCGATCTCCGTCTCGACGATTGGAGCGGTTATGCGGCGCTGCGCTTCACCGTCCACAACCCGAGCCCGCTGACGGCGGCGATTGGCCTCGAGATCCAAGACGAGCACGAAGCGTTCGCCGATCGCCATCAACACAGCTTCGGCGCGCCGCCCGGCGATCACGTGATCACCCTGGATTTCTCGGGTGGTTTGTGGCGCGGCGAAGAGAACCGCCCGTACCGCGGCAAGGTGAAGACGCCCATCTCCACCGCGCGCATCTCGCGCCTCGCCTTCACCAACGAAGGCAGCGCCGCGATCTTCGTCGATCGCATCGAGGTCGTCATGGTGCCGCCGCTCGCCACGCCGGGCGGCTTCGCCTTCGACTTCGGCAAGAGCGGCAAACAGGTGATGGGACAGACGATCGGTATCTTCGAATCCACCACCTACGATCCCGCACGCGGATATGGGCTCCTCGGTCCCATCGGTGATCCGGTGCGATCGCTGTCCTATCCAACACCGCTGCTCGGCGATGGGCTGCCGCTCGGGCGCGGGTTTCGTGTCGATCTCCCGGGCGGGCCTCATCTCGGTTGGATCGCCTTCGAGCGCGGCGGTTTTTCGGAGGGCGATCAATGCGCCTACGATCACGCCGACCTCTTGGTGAACGGCACCGCCGTCACCGGTCACGACTTCGGCCGGAGCGCACCGCACTTTCGCTTCGAGGACACCGAGGTCACCGATCCTGCGCAAATCGAGGAAGCGCTCGTGCGCCCGGCGCACGCGCCGACCCGTTTTCGCTTCGAGGCCCGCCGCGGGGAGAACGTCTTCTCCCTCGCCGTGCAAAACGAAGGTCGCAATCCGCTGCGCGTCGCGGGAATCATCCTCGCGCCGGACACGCCGGAGGGCGCGGCCTTCCTCGATGCGCACGAGCAGCGGCACCACGATGCCATTGCGATCGCCTATCCACCTCAAGATCGCGGCCGCCGCGAGCCGCCGCGCCATGCGCCCACACGCGATCTCGTGGCCGAGCCGCTCGCGCTCGGCGCGCAGCTTCATCCACGCGACTTTCCCGAGCATCCTGAGGGCGCCGATCCGCCGACCATCTTCGCCATTCCCGGCCAGGTCGCCGCCATGCAAATGGCCCTGTATTCGATTCGGCCACTGCACGTGCACGCCCAGGCGACACCCATGCTCGGCCCCGGCGGCGCGACGCTGCCGATGCCGGCGATTTCGCACGGTCGTTATCTCCCCATGCGCCCGCTCGGCAACGGACCGGTGTGGATCGAGATCAACCACTATCGTCCCGAGCCTGATTTCTCGGTCGAGCCGAGCGTGGCCCGCGCCCTCCTCGTGGAGGTCCGCGTCCCCGCGCAGGCCGTGCCCGGTCTCTATGAAGGCGCGGTGAACGTCACCGACGGCACGCTCGCCCTGCGCATCCCCATCCGCATGGAGGTGGCTCCCGTCGTGTTGCCACCGATACCCATCCCGGTGGGGCTGTTCATGAATGCGCTCCCGTTCGGTCCGGACGTCGTCGGCGAAGAGCGGTATTGGGCCTTGTCGACTGCGCTCCTCGACGAGCAGGCGCGCGCCGGCCTCTCGTGCGTCACCGGCGGAGCGGGCCTCGATTTCCACGTCCGGCGTGTCGGAGACGAGGTGACCGTCGAGGGCGATCGCGCGCTCCGTTATCTGGCGTTGGCGCGGGAGCGGGGGCCGGTGCTCGCCATCGTCAATTACGGTGGATTCTTCCCCGAGCTGCATTTCGACGATGCCGGAGCGGCCGTGTTTGCCCGCGCCTTTTCGGCGTTTGCGTCCGCTCGCGATCTGCCGCCCTTCTATTTCGCCAGCTACGATGAGCCGAGCACCGAGGCCGAGCTCGCGCAGGCGCTCGCGCAGGTCGGGCCATTGTCCCGGGCGGGGCTTCGCACCATGGGCTTTCTCACGCGGCGCAAGCGGAGCCCGCTCGTCGATCGGGTGATCGACGCGACCTTTGCGCCCGCGATGAATGGGCACGACGGCGGCGACGTGCGGGCGCTCGCGGCGCGCGGCAAGCACCCTTGGGCCTACAACAACGGGCTCGACCGCTATGGAATGGGCCTCCACCTTTGGCGCAGCATCCGCGCCGGGGTGGAGGGGCGTTTGGAATGGATTGGCCTCATCACGCAGGGGTTCGCCTTCGACAACCTCGATGGCCGCGAGCCGGCCAACGGGGCTTGGCTCGTCCACGATCGTCTCGGACTGATGCCCACGCCGCGCTGGCTTTCGGCCCGGGAAGGGCTCATCGATTTGCGGATTCGCCTGTTGCTCGACAAGGTGATCCCCGAGCCTGATCCGGTGCTGGCGACATGGCCGATCGAGGGATATGGCAAGGATCGCGATCGATGGACCGACGCTGCTTTGACGGCGGCGCGGAATGGGATGCTGGAGCGGCTCATCCGGGCCGCCCCCACGAAAATGGGTGTGCCCTGATATGGTCGAGGTCTCCACGTTCACCGCCGAGCCGCGTCCGACTGCCCAGGATCGCCTCGGCGACACGCGCCTCCGCATCATTCACACGGTGAGTAGCCTGCAGGGCGGAGGGATGGAGCAATTCGTCCTCCGCCTCGCGGAGTCGCAGCGCGCCTGCGGTCACGAGGCCTCCGTGGTGGCCATCACCGGAGGCCCGCTCCTCGACATCGCCCGTCAGAAGGCCGTCCCCACCGTGGTTCTCCACGGGGAGCGCGCGGCCGAGCGCATCGGCCATTGCGCGGCGCACTTCGCCATTTATCGGCCGGACATCGTGCATTGTCACAACCCGACCGCGCTCCATTACGCGGCCGTCGCCAAAATCGCGAGCCGCGGTCGCCTCGTGTTCACCGACCACGCCCAGACCAAAGGCATCATCCGCATGGGGAGCGCCTTCGAGTGGCCGCTCGTCGATGCGTTCGCCGCCGTCTCGGGCGAGACGGCCAAGCACTGTGGCGACATCGGTTATCGCGGCACACCGGAGGTCGTGCACAATGGGGTTTCGTTCGCGCCGGCGCGCCGCGATCGCGCCGACGTCCGCGCCGATCTCGGGATCGGCGGGCGCGTCGTGGGCATCAACGTCGCGAGCTTCTTCCCCGTGAAAGCGCAGGACGTGCTCGTACGCGCCGCCGCCGTCTTGAAGAGGGCGAGCGTGCCGGTCACCCTTCTCTTCCTCGGGGAAGGCGCCGCGCGCGCCTCCGTCGAAGACCTCGCCCACGGCCTCGGCCTCGGGCCCACCGAGGTGCGTTTTCTCGGCTTCCGCAACGACATTCCCGATCTCCTGGCCGCCTCGGATCTCTTCGTCCTCCCCTCGCGCGGCGAGGGCTTTCCCATGTCGATCCTCGAGGCCATGTCGCACCGGCTCCCGATCGTGTGCACGCCCGTCGGTGGCAATCCCGAGCTGGTCACCGAGGGTGAGCATGGGCGCCTCGTGCCCGTCGACGATCCCGGCGCCCTCGCGGCCGCCATCGGTGCTTTGGTGGAAGACGAAGACCTGCGCCGCAAGCTCGGAGACGCCGGACATGCGCGGGTGACGTCCGAGTTCACCTTCGAGCGGACGACGGACAAATACGAAGCCATGTATCGCCGCGCCCTGGCCGCGCCGCGGCGCTTCGTGATCGTGTGAGCCCCTCATGAAGATTCTGCTCTTCACGACCCTGTATCCGGCCAGCGACGCGCCCACGCGCGGCACGTACAACCAGAACCTGTGGAATGCAGTCGGCCGTCACGCCGACATTCGTGTGGTCGGCGCGCTCCCGTGGTGGACGCGCACACATCGTCCTCAAGACATCTTGTTCGTGCAGCGCGAGTCGCGCTTTGGCCTCGACGCGGCCTTCCCCTCGTATTTCTCGATTCCCGGCGTCCATGGCCTCCACGGTCATGCGATGAGCCTCTCGCTCGCGCCTTATCTGGCCTTGGTGCACCGGACCTTTCCTTGGGATGTCGTCGTCGCCTCCAATGGTTATCCCGACGGGGTGGGCGCCGCCGACATCGCGGCGGTGTCGCGGGCGGCGCTGGTGCAGAACGTGATTGGCACCGACGTCAACGCGCTGGCGCAGCGCGGTGAGCTGCGCCCGCAGATCCGTTGGGCGCTGCGCCGCGCGGGCCGGGTGATCGCGGTGAGCGAGGACTTGGCCGATCGCGCGGCCGAGCTCGATGTCCCGCGCCATCGCATCGTGGCCCAGCACAATGGTGTCGACGGGGCGACCTTCGTGGTGCGCGACAGCGCTGCTGCGCGGCGGCAGGTGGGTTTGGAGCACGACGGGCCCGTCATCGTCTACGTGGGCAACGTGCGCATCGCCAAAGGCACCAAGGTCCTCGTCGAGGCCATGGCGCCGCTCGCCCGAAAGCATGGTCGCGGCGACGCGCTCCTCTGCATCGTCGGCGGCGGCGAGGCTGAAGCCGAGGTCACCGCCCGCGTGCGCGAGCTCGGCCTCGAGCGCACCGTGCGTTTCTGCGGGCGCAGGCTTCATCACGAGGTGCCTCATTGGATCAGCGCCGCCGACGTGCTCTGTCTCCCGAGCTACATGGAGGGCTGTCCCAACGTGGTGCTCGAAGCCCTCGCCTCGGGGCGCGGCGTGGTGGCGTCGCGCGTGGGCGGGATTCCCGAGCTGGTGCGCGACGGCGAGACCGGCGTGCTCGTCCCTCCGCGCGACCCCGAGGCCCTCGCCGAAGGCCTGGCCCGCGCGCTCGGCCGGCGCTGGGATCCGGAGAAACAACGCGCCTCCGTGCAATACCTGAGCTGGGACGCCGTGGCGAAAGCGTATCGGGATCACATCGAGGCCGCGATCGAAGAGCACCGCCGAACGCCGCTCGAGGCCGAGCCGCGATGACCATTCTGCGACCGCGCGGGCTCGAGCGTCGTTGGATGAGAGATTCGCATTTCCGGCCGGAGCCAAAGAATGCTCCGTATTCCGAAAATGGATTCACCGTCCGGCTTCCGGCCGTCCGCGTGGGGAGGGCTAGCGGTTCGTGAAAGGCGGCTTTAGAGCAGGGATGAGCGTCAGTAGCGGACCGCCTGCTCGTTTGGGTTCGTAAATGATGCGACCCCCCACTACCGCTCGGCGCCACCGGCTCTAGATTTTGGCCACCGACGAACGGGGCGCTCCGGAGAGCGCTCCGCCGCTTTCGCGCGAAACGGGCTCAGCCATCGCGCCTTTCTTCAGGCTTTCACGTGCGCGGTTTGCTGGAGCGCCGGCGACGCAGACCGAAGAGGATGGCGGTGCCGAGGGCAGCCGACATGCCCACGATGCCTCCGCCGCCGTCGGTGACCGAGCAGGCGCAGCCGCGATTGGGAGGCGGCGTCGCGACGGAAGGCAGAGGCGCATCGGCGCTCGACGCGGCCACGGGCGTCGCGGTGGGGACCGGCGGCGCGGCGTTCAGGGCCTTGTCCGGCACGATGATCACGTTGCCGTTCGCGTCCTTGTCGACGTGCGACCCATCCGGCACGCAGCGGTGGCCCATCAGGTATTCGTGGTGCTTTCCCTTCTCGCAAGTCGGCGGCGGGCCCACGTCCGCGAAGAGGGGGGCCGAGACGAACGTGGTGGCCGCGAGGACCGCTGCGATGGAGACGAGACGCATCGGGCCAGGGTAGGGGATCCGATACGGATGGCGCCAGGCGGAAGGTGAATGCATATCTCCGCACCGCGATGTCGACCCGACCGACCTTCACCATTCGTCCCGCCGTGCCCGCCGACGCGGCGCGCGTGACGATCCTCCTCGTCGCTCAGCTCCGCGAGCACGAGATCCCCACGGACGAGACGCACGTGGCCTCCTCCGTGGCCGCGATGCTCGCGGACCCGGGGCGCGGCTTCATCTTGGTGGCGGACGGCGCGGAGATCATCGAGGGCGTGGCGTACGTCTCTTTCGCCACCCCGCTCGAGCACGCCGGCGAGGTCGCCTGGTTGGAGGAGCTTTATGTGGCCCCGGCGCAGCGCAACCACGGTATCGGGCAAGCGCTCGTCGATGCCGTGATCGAGCAGGCCGGGGCGCGAGGGTGCGTGTCCGTGGATCTCGAGGTCGAGGCCGATCATGCGCGTGCGGCGAACCTCTACGAGCGCTCGGGGTTTCGGCGCATGCGTCGCTCCCATTGGGTGCGGCCGCTCGCGCGATGGGATTGGTGAGGCGCTGGACGACGGCCGGAACCTCCACAGGTTGCCGTCTCCATGGATCGAAGAAGTCATTGGGAGCGGCGAGCTCGATCGCATCGAGACAGCCAAAGCGCCGCGAGCCCGAACGAGCGCGGGAATGAAAGCAGGCTGATTCCCACGGATGCCGTGGCTCTGCGGGTCGGTGGGAGACCTCGTTCGGCGCTCTCGGCGTGCGCGCTCGGGGCGGCGAGCGCTCTGCTCGCGGCTTGCGGGCCGGCCACGGTCCACTTCGATCCTGCGACCGCCCAACGGATCACGGTGCGGCCCGCCTCGGGAGCGGCCGATTTCTGCCCGGGCGAGCGATTCCAGGTGGAAGTCCTCGCCGGGACCGCGGACGGCCACACGTGCAGCAACATCGATGCTGCGCGCGGCTGTCTGGGGAAGAAAGACGCGCTCATCGATCCTGAGATGGTGCGTATCCAGGCGAGCTCGGGAGCGCCGGCCGGCGACATGGAAGACTTCCTCTGGATGCCGTCCCCGAACGTCCTCGATACGGCGGACACGGGCATGGTGCTGCGCGCCTGGCTGGAGAAGATGATCGAAGGGCAAGCGCATCGATCGCCGGTGGCGGAGACACGGCTCCGGCCGAATTACACGTGTCAGCGCGCGCGTGCATTCTCCTTCCCTCCAGCGAGACAGGGCGAGTCGGGCGGGCGCGGGCCGGATCTGCAGATCGCGATTACTCATCTCCGAACACCCTTTTATCCCGACGCGGCATTGCTCCGTATCACGTCGGATGAGGAGGTGGTTTACGCCATCAGCCCCACCGACAGCCAACCCATCCACATCATCAGCCGCGGTCAGCCCGGTGGCAAAGGCGAGCCGGGCGAGCGCGGGAGGGACGGTCGCGCGGGAACGGCGGGCAAGGCGTGTGGTGATGGCGGCGATGGTCAACCCGGCGGCGACGGCGCGCCGGGAGGCCCCGGTGGGAGCGGCGGTCGGGGAGGGAGCATTCTCGTCGTTTATGACAGCTCCGGCGGCGAGCGACTGCTTGGACGGGTATTGCCCGAGAGCGTCGGCGGCGCGCCCGGCGCCGGAGGCTCCGGCGGGCTCGGCGGCGACGGCGGAGAAGGCGGCGCGGCCGGGCCGACGGACGCACGTTGCGTGACCAAAGCAGGCTCACGAGGGGTGAACGGGGGGCACGGTGAAGATGGCTTCGTCGGCGCTCCCGGGCGCGCCGGGCCTCCGCCCATCTTGCGCGCGGCGCCGCGCGACGCGCTCTTCGCGCAGGAAATGGATGCGATCTCGCGCATCGAGGCCGCCGCGGACAGGAAGATCGCGAAGTGACGTTTGCGGAGCGCGGCTCCGCATGACATTCGATCGCGATGGCCCGGCGTCCACCGCGTGGTCGTCGCGCGCCTCAACGCGTTTGACCGAAAAGCGCCTCGCCAGCGGAGGATGCCAGTGTCCGAGCGGCGCGTGCCGAGGTGCCATATCGCGTCATCCTGACAATCCTTCGTGACAGCGCTCGTGCGTACATCGACAGCTTCATGGGTGGCATGTTACATAAGCGCCTCTTATGATCGATGATCGCTCCACCGCCGACGGCACGCTCGAGGGCTTCTCCCTCCCGGCTCGTCGCCGTGACGAGGCGCCGCTCCTCGCCCTCGCCGTCGCCTGGTCCCGCGAGGAGCCGCATCGCGTGGGGGAGATTGCGTTCATCGATGCGGAGCGCATCCTCGGTCGCGGCGGCGCGCGTCCGGACGACGAGCTCCCCCGCGTGGTCCTGCAGCAGCAGCGTCCCAGCGGCAGCACGGTGACGGCGCCCATCGACAGCCTGCGCATCTCGCGCGCGCAGCTTCGCCTGCGGCCGCGCGGCGGCGTGCTCGAGGTCGAGTCGATCGGGCGTTGTCCGCTCCTCGTCAACGGTGAGCCCGCGGAGCGCGCCGAGGTCGAGCCGGGCGACACGCTGCACCTCAAGAACGAGCTCCTGCTCTTGGTCACGCGCCGCCCCGCGCGCATGCCCGCGCTGCGGAGCTGGCCCGATCGCGACGTGCCCTTCGGCGCGGCCGATCCGTTCGGCCTCGTGGGCGAGACGCCCGCCGCCTGGACGTTACGCGACATGCTCGCGTTCGCGGCCCGCGGCTACGGTCACGTGCTCGTGCGCGGCCCGAGCGGCAGCGGCAAGGAGCTGGCGGCCAATGCCATCCATCGCTTGTCGCCGCGCGGGGAGAAGCCTCTCGTGGCGCGCAACGCGGCCACGTTTCCGCCCGGTCTCGTGGACGCGGAGCTGTTCGGCAACGTGCGCAATTACCCGAACCCGGGCACCGCCGAGCGGGAAGGCATTATCGGCGAGGCCGACGGATCGACGCTCTTCCTCGATGAAATCGGCGAGCTCCCGGCCGAGATGCAGGCGCACCTGCTCCGCGTCCTCGACCGTCGCGGTGAGTACCAGAGGCTCGGCGAGTCGCGCATGCGCCGCGCCGATCTGCGCGTCGTCGCCGCCACCAACCGCGCCGTCGAGGAGCTGAAGCACGACTTCGCCGCGCGCTTCACCCTGCGCGTCGAAGTGCCGCCTCTCTCCGAGCGTCGCGAAGACATTCCCCTCCTCGTGCGCCACCTGCTCCGCCTCGCGGCTTCGCGCAACGAGGATGTCCGCAAAGCCTTCTTCGAGACACGTCCCGGCGCCGAAGCGGAGGCTCGGATCGCGCCCGAGCTCATCGAGCGCATCCTCCGGCACCCGCTCCGCACCAACACCCGCGATCTGGAGCAGATCCTCTGGCAAGCCCTGGCCGAGAGCCGGGGGAAGGTGGTGGAGCTGACCCCCGGCGTGGATCGCCGCCTCTCTCCCATCGAAGACTCGGCCATGACCGCCCCGCTCGAAGTGAGCCGCGAGCAAATCGAGGCCGCGCTCGCCCGTGCCCGCGGCAACGTCACCCGCGCCGCGCGCGAGCTGGGCTTGAAGAATCGCTTCGTGCTTTATCGATTGATGAAGAAGCTCGGCGTCGACGGCGGCGACTCGGTCGACGAGCAGGGCTGACCCGAGGAGAGCCATTCTCCGTCGAGGAGAGCGAAATCTTCGAGCTCGCGCTCGATATACGATTTCATCGTCGAACGCTGGAAGCTTCAGCGGATTGAACGCAAAGGCGCAAGGGACGCAAAGACGCAAAAAGACGATGAATTGATTTTCCCCCCCCGCATCGAGGCTTCCATGCGTGAGCACGAGCGTGGGTGTGAATCGATGCCTTCTCTTTGCGCCTTTTTGCGTCTTTGCGTCTCTGCGCCTTTGCGTTCAAATTCGAGCCTGAAACAGGCCTCGCGCGAGCACGACGCGGCTCCCGCGTGGTGCTCGACGCGCAAAGCTTCATCGATACGCGCCCACGCGTCTTGATGACGCGCGGGCGCGTGACATCGAATCAGCGGCAGGGGCGGGGAGGGCCGCGCCGCGGAGCTGGGCGCGCATTTGGGCGGCCATGGCGCGGCCTTGGGGGTTGTTGCGCAGGCCGTCGCAGACGGCGGCGGCCGTCAGGAGATAACCGCGCTGATCGGGCGGGGCGCTGCGTGCGTTTTGACGGAGCGCGGCGCAGCAGGGGCCGAGGCCGGAGGTGTCGCCGGTGGGCGGCTTGATGATGGAGCGCATGGCGCCGAAGACGTTGGCGCTGTCGCCGCCCGGCTCCCACGCGCCCACGGCGAGGAGACGCTCGGCGGTGGGCGCCACGTAGGCCGTGCGAACCACGATGGGACCGCGCTTGCACACGCCGTCGGCGCCCATCGAAGCGAGCTTGTTCTTGCCCACGACGAGCGGCTCCGGCGGGCCCCATTGGCATTCGGTGAGGCCGAGCGCGGCGACGGCTGCGGGCAGCTTGGCGTCCGCCGTTTCGGCCGCGGAGATGGCGCCTGCCGCGATCTGCGCCTTCTTGTCGGGGGCCGAGAGCACGGTGAATTCACCCTTGGCCGGCGTCCAACCCGTTGGGGTGAGGAGCATGGCGTGCGCTCCGGTGATCGCGAGCGGCGCTCCGGTGACGCCGTCCGGCCGGTTGTCCAGCTCGACCTTCACGTGGGCCTCGATGGCCGGCGGCGGCGGGGGCGCTGGGGCAGCGCTGGGCGGCGGCGCGCTCGACGGGGGCTCGGCGGAGTGGGCGCCGTCGTCCTTGTCCTTCTTGTTCGAGCACGCCACGAGGGCGAGCAACGCGGCGGCGAAGAGCAATCGGGGAGCGGTCATGGGTGATGATTATGCGCGCCCGGATGGGGCAGGAAAGAAGTATTCGAGCCGAGAGCACCATCGCGACCGCCCCGGAGCGCAAAAGGCGCGGAGCAACGCGCGGAGCCCCGCAGGAAAGCGACACTTCACCGTGTCTCGGACGCCGAGACGCATGCCCGAAGGACAGACACGTCGTCTGGAAAACAGACACTCTCTTTGGACGAAAGGTGACGATGGACGCGGATTTTCCCGGTGATCGCGGAGGGCGCCGCGCCGCCCGCCCTGGACCGATGCTTGCTGAGGCCGTTCGCCCATGAAATCCGCACTGCCCCTCTTGGTCGTCCTCATGCTCGGCGCCGCCGGCTGCGCCGGCTGGATCTCCGTCGACGGTTACGAAGCCGAGTACGCCTCCGCCCCCGCCGAGATCGAGCGATACCCGCGTTACTCGTACCGCGGCACGTACGTGTACGAGGTGCAGGGGCGCTACTACCGTCGTTACGGAAACCGTTGGGTCGCCTATCGCTCGCGGCCCGCGGATCTCCGGCACGACCATGACGAGAAGCACGACCGGGATCGCGGCCGCCGCTGAGCGCGGAGCCATGGAGTCGCGATCGAGCAAGCGACTGCCGTTACGTGAACACGCATGATTCGATATCACGTCTTCGCTTGGAGGCGCGTCGGTCAAAGGACTCTTCGAATCGAGCGCGGTCGGGCGGGAGGCGTGGCTCCGAGCGAGAGCACGGAGCACGCGTGACGGAAACGTGCCCAGCACGCGCGTTTTTCGAGGCATGTAGTACCACTCCTTGGGAGCACGGCACTCCCGCGCTCCAGAGGAGGTCTTCATGCGATCCATTCTTCGTGCTTTTGCGGTGACCCTCGTCGTATCCGTGTCTGCCCTCGTGTCTGCCGCCGGCTGTAGCAGCGGTGGCAGCGCGGCCTGCGTCGACGCGTGCAAGGCGACGGCGACCTGCCCAGGTATCACCATCAAGGGTGATGTCGACGAGGGTTGCTCGGCCCTCTGTGCCCTGGCGGTCGCGCAGGACGGGGAGAAGGGGTGTGACGCGCAGCACGAGGCCCTCTTCGACTGCCAAACCACCAATGGATGCGACTACACCACGAAGTGCACGACGGAGGAGGACGCTTACCTCACCTGCGCTTCGAAGTGACGCGCGCCCTGCTCGTTCGGCCCTGCGGTGGAGCGGGCGGGCGCTCTTCGGGGAGGATTCGATGACGGCTCGGGGCGCCGCGGCCGTGGCGGCGCCCCTGCTCAAACGTGCGGATGCACGCGTGTCGCACCACCGCACACGCGTTGGTCGCGTTGGCCGCGAATGCGATGCGCAATGGGGCAAGCGAGCCGGGTGGACCTCCGCTGTGCCCTATCATCGACCGGGCTCCTCCTGATTCCTGCCTCGCCCCGAGTGCTTGCTATGCTGTTCCTGCGCCGGCCCCGCGCCGCGCGAAATGAATCCGCTCACCGTGGAGGGAACAGATGGGCTTGAACGTCGCGTTGCTGCGTCGAAGCTTCGAATTGATCGCGGAGCGAGCGCCGGATTTGACGCACCGGTTCTACGAAATCCTCTTTGCCCGCCACCCCGAGGTGCGATTGCTCTTCGGACGCAACAACACGCGCCTCGTTCAGGAAGAGATGCTCTCTCGCGCGCTCGGCGCCGTGATGGATCACCTCGATGACGCGCCCTGGCTCGCCGAGACGCTGGGCTCCTTGGGCGACAAGCATGTCGCTTATGGGGTCACGAACGAGATGTATTCGTGGGTGGGGGACGCGCTCGTGGCCGCGCTCGCGGAGGTCGCGGGCGAGGAATGGACTCCAGAGGTCGAGCGGGCCTGGATCGAGGCCTATGGTGCGATTGCCGGGCTCATGATGGCTGGATCGGGAGCCCCGGTGTCGATTCCGAAGAGGATATCCGTGGCGGCGCCGGCGTGAGTCGGTGCCCGCTCGTCCGGCCCCGTGGTGAATCAGCGCCGGCTCGCCCGGCGCGGGGTATGGGGCCGCTTGCGGCCCCATCTCAACGGCTCACACGTTGTCGGCGAGGACCGAATAGACGCGCCCGACGCCCTCGACGACCCCGCGATCGAGGAAGCGCGCGCTCGCGCCCGCGAGCAGCGCCCGCACGGCATCGGTGACGAGCACTTCCTCCGCGGTGGCCCAGGCCGCGACGGCGGGCGCGGCGCGCACGGCTTCGCCGACGACGTCCGCGTCGCCGAGGCTGCAGGCGTCGAAGCACACGCCGGCGGCGAGGCTCACGCCCATGGTGCGGGCGCGCGCGATCATGGCGCGCGCGAAGCGCACGGCGCGCGCCGGGCCGTCGAACATGGCGGTGGGGCCGCCGATGCCCGAGAGCTCGATGCCACGAAAGCGGGCGATTTCGCGCTCGCAAAGGAGCTGGAGCGGTGTGCTCCGGCCATGACCGGTGCCGGCGCCCGCGAGGAGCGCGGCGGGCGCCACGGCCGGTACGACGGCCGGCACGGGGAGGGGACGCGAGACGCTCTCGGCCTCGTCCTGGCGCGGGACGAGCGCGACGATGGCCGCGAGCATGTCGGACGTGTCGAGCGGCGGTGTGGCGTGATCCAAGAAGCGGCGGATCTCGTCCACGACACGCGCGAAATCACCGGCCCAAGGGAGGTGATCGTCGCCGGGGAGCTCGACCAGACGCGCGCCGGGGATGCGTTGGGCGAGGTAGCGGCCCTGCGCGACGGGGACGGCGCGATCGCCCTCGCGATGGAGCACCAACGTGGGCACGTGAATCGCGGACAAGGCCGGGCGCACGTCGATCGCGGCGGCCGAGCGCAGCAGCGTGGCGGCCGCGCCGGGGCCGGCGGCGGTGCGCAGATAACGAGCCCAGAAGCGGAGGAAGGCGTCGTCGCGGGCCAGCGAGGGCGCCACGATCTCGGCGAAGAGCGGCTCGCCCCAAGCCGATCGGATGCGCTCCGCGCGCTTGTGGAAGGCCGCCGGATCGTAGCCGAAGGGATGACCGTCGCCGGTGGTGAGCTTGGCAGCGCCGCCGGCGAGGACGAGCGCGCGCGTGCGCTCCGGATGGGTGGCGGCGAAGAGGGTCGCTGGCGCGGTGGCCGCGCCGAACGCGATGAGCGCGGCGCGCTCGGCGCCGGCGGCATCCATCACGGCGCGGATGTCGGCCATCTGCTCTTCGAGCAGCACGGCTTGCCCGGGCGCGACCGGATCGGAGAGCCCCGTGCCGCGCGCGTCGAAGACGATCACCCGGCCTATCGATCCCAGCGAACGGAAGAAGCGCGCGAGAGGCAGCCACTTCCACGCCACCTCGAGGTGCGTGAGCCAGCCGCTCACGAGCACGATGTCGATGGGGCCGCCGCCCACGACTTGATAGGCGAGGTTGATGTCGCCGCTTCGCGCATAGCGGGTGCGAGGCGGCTCCAGATCTTGCTCGGCGCGCGACGCGACCATCAGCGAGCCGGGCAGCGGCGTCGGGTGCTCGCCCTCGAGCCCGCGTCGCATGGCGGAGGCGATCGACGCATAAGCGTTCTCCCACGCCGCGCGGGCCTTTTGATCGAGCTGTTCGTCGAGGTCGGCGATGGCGCCGAGGAGCGCCTGACCCACGGCCTCGAAATGCTCGACCTTCACTCCATAGGCGGCGTGGCGCCGCCCGAGATCTTCGAGCAGCGGAAAGAGGCGATCGGACCTGCGCAGGTTGTCGACGATGACCACCAGCGAGCCGACCAGCTTGCGCCGCTGCGCCGTCATGTCGGTGGGGAAGAGCCGGCGGAGGTGCGGGTGCCGCTCGAAGAGCCGTTCGTACATGCGCGCCGCGAGATCGTCGGAGCGCGGCGCGATGCGCGCGAACGAGGCGGTGACCTCGCGGACGTCGTCGGCGCCGGCCACGGGCGCTTCGCTCGGGCCGGTGAAAGGCTCGTAGAATGCGCTGATGGCTTCCAGCGCGTCGCGCACTTCTTCGGCGCTCGAATAACGCTCTTCGCGGCGGGGGCGGATGCAGCGATCGACCACGTCGGCGAGCGCGTGCGGCAACGTCGCGCAGATCGATCGGATCGGCGGCGGCGCGCGCGTGAGCACCGCGTCGGCGATCTCCGAGGGACGCAAACCCTCGTGCGGCAAGCGCCCGCAGAGCAGCTCGTAGAGCACGAGGCCGAGCGCATAGACGTCGGTCTCCGCAGTGGCCGTCTCGCCGCGCCAAAGCTCAGGGGCCATGTAAAGCGGTGTGCCGAGGAGCGCGCCCGTGGCCGTGAGCGAGGCGCTGTCGTCGAGGTTGGGCGCGCCCGTGCTGCGGACTTCGACGGTCGCTTGCTCGGGATCGACGCCCGGCGGCTTGCCGCTTTCCATCGTCTCGCCGAGCGCGAGATCGAGCGGAGAGACGCTCGGTCGCCGTTCGCTCGGGCGGGAGGAGCGCGGTGAGGCGCTGAGATCGAGCAGCTTGGCCAGGCCGAAATCGAGGAGCTTGATCTCGCCCGTGTCAGCGACCATCACGTTGGCGGGCTTCACGTCGCGATGGAGCACGTCGCGCCGGTGCGCCGCGGAGAGGCCGCGCGCCACGCCGAGCGCGAGCTCGAGCGCGCGCTGCCACGGCATCGGCTTGGGGAGATGATCGAGGCTCTTGCCGTCGATGAGCTCGTACGCGATGTACGGCCGATCGGCGACCTCGCCCACGCGGTAGATGCCCACCACGTTGGGGTGCTGGAGCCGCGCGATGGCGCGGGCCTCCACGAGGAAGCGATCGCGCGCCGAGAACTTCGGATCGGACGCCGCCAGGAACTTGAGCGCCACCGGTCGATCGAGCGCGTCGTCGTGCCCGAGGTAGACGCGCCCCATGCCCCCGCGCCCGAGGTGCCGAACGACGCGAAAGCCGTCGAACTCGGGCGGCGGGGACCAGCCCTGCTCCGAGGACGAGGCGGCTTCGCTGGATATCATCGCGGGTGAGACTAGCACGCCGGTCCCCGAGGCCGTACGCCTCCCACACTCACCTCGTGGCGGAGCCCGTCGGCGTGGCCGGAACGCGCCGGCGGGGGTTGGGGCGAGGCCCTATCGAAACCGATGGTGGTGCACGAGCGCGAAGCGCCGCCGCGAAGCGGCGCCGAAGTCTGGCCAACGATGGTCAGACTTCGGGCGTGCAGAGCTAACGGATGATCCCGACCACCGCGAGCTCGTAGCTGTTCATCGAGAAATACGTGCCGCGCAGCCAGAGCAGAGCCGTTCTCTTCCCGTCCCATGCCGGGACGACGGGGCGCAGGTTGTCGACGTCGGAGCTCTCGGTGATGGCCGTCCATTCCCACGTGGCGCCGTCGTCGGTCGTCTCGCCGCGGTAGATCTCGTGCTTCTTCGTGGTCACACCATTGCGAGGATCGATGGCCGTGGAGATGTAGAGTCGCCCGGCGTCGTGCGGATCGAGCGCGCCGAGCCCCGTGTAGTCCTCTTCGTCGTCGTAGAGGGCCGCGCCCGCTTGGGCGAGCGGATGAACGTGCCAGTCGGCGCCGTCGAACCGCGCATACACGAAGCGATGATCGTCGAAATTCGTATTCTCCGGAGCGTCGTTGGCGCGCGCCGTGAGAATGGCGTGCGGCTGCCCCTTCGCGTCGATGCGGAGCGCCGCGATCCAAGCGTGCGTGAGCGTTTCCCCACCGATCGTCGCGCCCGCGGTGAGCACGGGGGTGAAGGCCGAAGGCACGGGCGCGTCCCCGTCGAAGGCGTCTTCGTCGATCACCGTCCCGTCGGACCGATGGAGCTTTCCGCCCTGCAAATATCCGTGATAGACGCTGGTGTCGTAGTCGCGCGGGTGGTGCTCGGTGGCGATGAAGTCGATGCGATCGACGCCGAGCGAGGCGTATTTGAAATAACCATTCACGTAGCCGAGGTTCTTGCTCTCCGTCAGCCGCCCGGCGTGGCGCCAAGTCTCGCCGTCGTCGTCCGAGACGAGCATGTTCGGGCTGCGCCCGTCGGCGCGGGCGAAGTCATAGGTTCGCCCTTCGGCGGAGAGGTAGAAGAGGTTCGAATACGTGGTGTTGAAATTGCTCCCGATCTCCGCGCGCCAATCGAAGGTGAGCTTCGGGCCCCAGCCCTCGGCGTAGTGCGGCGCCGATGAGATCCGATATCGGCTCAGCCGGTCTCGATTGTGGTTGGTGTACATCGCCAGATAGCGCCCATCCTGGCGGAGGAGCAGGGCAGGCGCATTGTGATCGTCGCGCCCGATGTGATCGAGGGTGACGCGCGTCTTTTCGCCGGTGTCGACATCGTAGGACACCAGATCGACGTCGCCGCCGCGCGTCTTGCCGCCGGGCCCTTTGGCGGACGCGACCGAGCCGATGAGCAGCGCGCCGGCGCGCGGATCGAAGATGACCCGCTCGTCCTGGTACCAGCACCAACCGCCGTTGTCGTTGAAGACGACGACGTCGGAGGCCGCGGCCGGCGCGGCCTCTTCAGCGCTGCACGCCGAGGTGACGGCGGCGAGCAGGGCGCCGGCGCCGAGGCGCGTGAGCGAGAATGCCAATCGCGCGCGCCGAGACGCGAATTCGTGGTTCGGAGCAGCGCCGGCCATGCCTCACTCTCGCGAAGCGCGGGCGAGGAAGCAAGCGGCGCGGCATCTCGAGATTCAATCGAGGTCCCAGAAGAACTTCTCTTCGGTGCCCTTCTCCTCGGGCGCGTCGGCTTGGGCGGAGGTGCCTTTGCGGATCACGTCGAGCAGCTCTTCCAGATCGCGCGTCTGCTCGTCCCAATAGGCCTCGGTGCCGAAATGGATGAACGTGCGCGGGAAGATGGGATCGTGCCAGCGTCGCGCGAGCCACGCGGCGTAATGAATGAGCCGGAGGCCGCGGAGCGGCTCGACGAGGCGCAGGCTCGCGTGATCGAAATCGCGGAGCTCCTCGTAGGCGTCGAGGAAGACATTGCGGAGGCGCGTCGTCTCCGCGTCGCGGCCCGGGAACAAGAGCCACACGTCCTGCACCGCGGGGCCGACCATCATGTCGTCGAAATCGAGGGCGCGCAGGAGACCGTCGCGGAGGAGCAGATTGGAGGCGTGGAGATCGCCGTGAATCCGATGCACCTCCACGCCGGCGAGGCCTTCGTCGGCGCGCTTCGTGAGGGCCTCGGCGGCGGTGAGATATCGTCTCTCGAGGCGCGCGGGGATGACCTTTTTGGCCTCCATCCAAGCGAGGTCTTCACGGGCATAAGCGTCCGCGGTGAGCCGCAGGCGATGCTCCGCGCCGCGCGCGGCGCCGGTGTTGTGGATGCGTGCCACGAGGCGGCCGAGACGCGCGGACAGCTCGTCGGTGAGCTCGTCGGGGGCGCGGCCGCCGGCCCGCTCGAAGAGGCAATAGGCGATGTGATCGATGCGGCGCAGCGTGCCGCCCTCGGGGAAAGGCTGCGTGGCGCACACCGGGATTTCGGCCTCCACGAGATCGGCGAGGAAGCGATGCTCCTCCAGAATCTGCGCTTCGGTCCAGCGCCCGGGGCGGTAGAACTTGGCGACGACGCGCGAGCGATCTTCGCGCTCGACCTCGTAGACGCGGTTCTCGAACGAGCTCAAGGGGTAGCAGACGCGATTGCAGAGCACGCCGGCAGCCTCGACGGCCTCGATGACCTTGTGCGGGGTGAGGGAGAGGAAGAGATCGGTCGGGGCGTCGCCGGTGCTGTCGCTGCTCATGATCACGGGAGCACGTAGCGCCCCCGCCGCGCCTCCGCTACCTCGCCGATCGCGCGGGCCACGTTCGCGCCGGATCGCATGGTCCGCGGCGCTCCGCTCGCGCGCTCGGGGCACGTGCCGGGCGGTGTCGTGGTTCACGATCGCGCGCATCGCGGCGCCGATGTGCGCCCCTTCGCGCACCTCGTCGAAGGTCGGTCGAAGCGGTTTGGCCGAGGCGGCCCCGCTCGCCTTCCCGGCGCGCTCGACCTATGCTTTTGCACCTCTTCATGGTGGATGACGCGACCATCCCGTTCTCGCTCCGCGACGCGGGCCCGAAGCTCGAGAGCCGCAAGATGCGGATCGAGGTGGTGCAAGGCGCCGATCAAGGCACCGTCGTCGAGCTGCCCGGCCCGGAGGCGCGCATCGGCAGCGGCGCCAATTGCGATCTCGTCCTCAAGGATCCCACGGTCAGCCGTCTCCACCTCATCGTGCGCATCGATGGTGATCTCATCCGCATCACCGATGCTGGGAGCCGCAACGGCACCATCCTCGACAGCGTGCGTGTCGTGGATGCCTATGCGCGCCCCGACTCGATGCTCACGCTCGGCGGCACCACGCTGCGCCTGCGCATGCTGAGCGACGTCATCGAGCTGCCCCTCTCCATCCGCGAGCGCGTCGGCGGGATGATCGGGCGCAGCATCGCCATGCGCCGGATCTTCGCCATCCTCGAGCGCGTGGCGCCGACCGACTCGACCGTTCTGATCGAGGGCGAGACGGGCACCGGCAAGGAGCTCGCGGCCGAGGCGATTCACGATGAGAGCCGGCGATCGAACGGGCCTTTCGTGGTCTTCGATTGCTCCGCGGTCTCGGCTTCGCTCATCGAGAGCGAGCTCTTCGGTCACGTGCGCGGCGCCTTCACGGGCGCGCTCGCCGATCGGCCCGGCGCGTTCGAAGCGGCGGCCGGCGGCACGCTGTTCCTGGACGAGATCGGCGAGCTGCCGCTCGACCTGCAGCCGAAGCTGCTCCGCGCCATCGAGCAGCGCCAGACGCGCCGCCTCGGCTCGAACGCGCCCCGGCAGGTCGACGTGCGCATCGTGGCCGCGACCAACAGGAGCCTCGCGCTCGAGGTGGATCGCGGGCGCTTCCGCGAAGATCTCTATTACCGCCTGGCCGTCATCCCCATTCGCTTGCCGCCGCTGCGCGAGCGCATCGGCGACGTTCCCATGCTGGTGCGGCACTTCGAGAAGCAATTGCAGGCGCGGCCCGGGAGCCGGCCGATACCGCTGCTCCCCGAGGCCATGGTGGATGCTTATGCGGGCCGCTCGTGGCCGGGCAACGTGCGCGAGCTGCGCAACGAGGTGGCCCGCGCGGTCTCGCTGGGCGCCGATCTCGGGCGCGGGGGCGCGCCGCCGGCACCGCCTCCGGCCATCGGTGCCGCGGTGGATCTGTCGGAGCTCCTCTTCGCCGGTCGCGAGCGCGTGGCCGAGGCCTACGAGCGCGCATACATCGAGGCCGCGCTCCGGCAGACGAACGGCAACGTTTCGCGCGCCGCCGAGCTGTCGGGGGTGAACCGCAAGTTCATCCAACGGGCCATGAAGCGCTTCGGCCTCCGCAGCGACGAGGGGCCCGAGGCCAAGTGAGCCCGCGGTCCAGACTTCGACTTACGATGTAAATAGGAATGGTGCCCCGGCGGCCGGAGAGGGGCGGGGCAGCTCGGTGTTCATGCGGCACGGGGTAGGGCCGATCCCGAGCCTTCGGCATCACGCGTGGGCGCGCACACGACGAAAGGCCCGGGCGGCGTTGCAGGCTGTTTGCCTCACGTTGCGGTCTCGGGCCCTCACCATAGGGTCTGCTCCGCGCGCTTGCGCGCTGGATCATGCTCTGGTCTAGTCCGGTACGTCGCGTGCTTAGGCGCCGCCGCGGCGCACACGCGACGCCAAGAACCCTTTTTCACGAGGCCATCCATGAACCCCTCAACGTGGGCCGACGAAGCTCAGCGAATCCTGTTTACGTACGCGGTGCCCATCGGGGGCAAGATCATCGGCGCCATCGCGCTCTGGGTCATCGGTCGGATGGTGATCTCGGGCGTGCAGCGCGTGGCCGAGCGCGCGCTCGAGCACCGCAAGCTCGACTCGACGCTGACGCGCTACATGCGCTCGGTCATCGGGGTCACGCTGACCATCCTCCTCGGGCTCGCCATCCTGAGCATCTTCGGGGTCGAGACCACGAGCTTCGCGAGCCTCCTCGCGGCCGCGGGCGTGGCCATCGGCATGGCCTGGTCGGGCCTTTTGTCGAACTTCGCGGCCGGCGTGTTCCTCATGGTGCTGCGCCCGTTCAAGGTCGGCGACATGATCACGGGCGGCGACGTGACCGGCACGGTGAGGGAGATCGGCCTCTTCGCCACCACCATCGACAGCGCGGACAACATCCGCAACTTCGTGGGCAACGCCAAGATCTTCGCGGGCACCATCCAGAACTACACGGTGAACCCGTACCGCCGCGTGGATCTCAAGGCCCAGCTCGCGCACAGCGTCGATCCGCGCGAAGCGATGGAGAAGCTCCGCGAGCGCCTCGCTCAGATCCCGCACGTGGAGAAGGAGCCGGCGCCCTCGGTCGAGCTGCTCGACTTCACCCCGATGGGCCCCGTGCTGGCGGTGCGGCCCTTCGTGCACAACGACCACTATTGGGATGTGTACTTCGCCACCAACGAGGCGATCGTCGAGGTCTGCTCCAAGGCCGGCTACCCCGTCCCCGAGCAGCACCTGCACCTGCGCCGCGTGGGCTGAGCCTCACGCTCGAGCCCTCGCCCGCGCTCCATTTCGCGCGCCCCTCATTTCAGGTTCGGTTGGCAACGTGGCCCGCGGCGGTGTAACACCGCCGCGATGGCCGGCGGTTCACGCGCGCACAGATGGCGGTTCTTCCGCGTCGGCGGCTTCGACCAAGTGCAGCTCGACACGGGAGAGGATCTCCTCGCCCTCGGAGAGCTCGATCAAAAGCTCTGGGTGGCGCTGAGCTGCCCGATCGACGGGCTCGAGTTCGACCGCAAGACGCTGGAGGCCATCGACGCCGACAAGGACGGGCGCATCCGCGCGCTCGACGTCCTCGCCTCCGTGAAGTGGGCCGGCGCGGTGCTGAAGAACGCCGACACGCTGCTCGCGCGGAAGTCGTCGATCCCGCTCTCGGCCATCGACGCCGAGGACGAGGAGGGTCAACGGCTCTTGGCGTCGGCCAAGCAGATCCTGAGAAACCTCGGGAAAAAGGGCGTCAAAGAGATCAGCCTCGAGGACACGACCGACACCGCTCGGATCTTCGCGCAGACGAAGTTCAACGGTGACGGCGTGGTGCCGGTGACGTCCGCCGACGACGAGGAGGTGCAGCGCGCGATCCAAGAGGTGATCGATTGCGTCGGGAGCGAGGTGGATCGCAGCGGCGCGCCCGGGGTGACGCAGGCGCTCGTCGATCGGTTCTTCGCCGAGGCGGACGCGTTCTCGGCGTGGTGGGAGAAGGCCGAGTCGGACGCGGATCGCGTGCTCCTGCTCGGTGAGGCGACGGAGGTCGCGGCCGCGACGCTGCGCGCGGTGCGCGCCAAGGTGGATGACTACTTCGCGCGTGCCCGGCTCGTGGCCTTCGACGCGCGCGCCGCCGAGCCGCTGAACCGTGATGTCGCCGAGTACGCGGCGCTCGCCATCAAAGAGCTCTCGCCGACGGCGCCGGAGGTGGCGTCGTTCCCGCTCGCCAAGGTCGAGGCCAACAAACCGCTGCCGCTCGAAGGTGGGCTCAATCCTGCGTGGGCCGAGGTCATTCATGCGCTTCGTGCGCGCGTGGTGACACCGCTCCTCGGGGAGAAGACGGCGCTCACCGATGCCGAATGGAAGGCGCTCACGGAGAAGCTCGAGCCCTTCGAGGCGTGGCGCGCGGCCAAGGCTGGAGCCTCGGTGGAGAAGCTCGGCCTCGCCCGCGTGCGCGAGCTCTCGTCGAGCGGGCTCAAGGCGCGGATCGAGGAGCTGATCGCGAAGGACAAGGCGCTCGAGCCGGAGGCGAACGCCATCGCGTCCGTGGACAAGCTCCTCCGCTATTGCCGCGACTTGTGCACGCTGCTCGACAACTTCGTGTCGTTCCGCGACTTCTATTCGGGGAAGAAGAAGGCCATCTTCCAGGCCGGCACGCTGTACCTCGACGGGCGGAGCTGCGATCTCTGCCTCAAGGTGCGTGACGTCACCGCGCACGCCGCCGTGGCCACGCTGAGCGGGACGTACCTCGCGTACTGCGAGTGCACGCGCAAAGGCTCGGCGGAGAAGATGAGCATCGTCGCCGCCTTCACCGACGGCAACGCCGACGCGCTCATGACCGGGCGCAACGGCGTGTTCTACGATCGGAAGGGGCAGGACTGGGACGCGACGATCGTGAAGCTCATCGAGCACCCGATCAGCGTCAGCGAAGCGTTTTGGACGCCGTATCGCCTGGTGTCGAAGGTGGTGCGCGATCAGGTCACGAAGCTCGCCGCCGCGCGCGACAAGGAAGCGCATGACAAGGCCGCGGCCGGCGTAGCGGCCGCCGTGCCCGCGGCGCCCGCGCCGGCTGCGGCGCCTGCGCCTGCATCTACCCCCGCCCCCGCCCCCGCGCCGGCGGCGGCCGCTGCGCCCGCGCCTCCGCCTCCCACGAGCTTCGACATCGCTCGCTTCAGCGGCATCTTCGCGGCCATCGGGCTCGCGCTCGGCACCGTGCTCTCGGGCATCGGGATGATCTTCGGGAGCTTCTTGAGCCTGCGCTGGTGGCAGATGCCGCTCGTGATCGCGGGGCTCATGCTCCTCGTCTCGGGGCCCTTCATGCTGCTCGCTTGGTTCAAGCTGCGGCAGCGCAACATCGGTCCGATCCTCGATGGCAACGGTTGGGCCGTGAACGCGCGGGCGAAGATGAACATCACGTTCGGCGCTTCGCTCACCGCGGTGGCCACGCTGCCGCCCAACGCCGAGCATTCGCTCGACGATCCTTTCGCCGACAACAAGGCTCCCTGGGCGCGCTACGCGTTTGCGGCCTTGATCCTCGCGGGCGTGCTGGTCGTGTGGCATCGCGATCGCGTGCAGGGTTGGCTTTCGACGTTGAACGTGCCGCCCGCGCCTTCGGCGAGCGCGATTCCCTCGGCGAGCGCCGCGCCGACCGCATCGGCAAGCGCCGCGGGCGTGTCTCCGAAGTAGACCCTGGTCACTCCACGAGCCACTGGTATCGCGGCGCTCCGGGCGTCGCGACGACGCAGTCTGGAGCACGTTTGCGTTGCGCGAAATGCTTGCACCGAAACGTCGCCGAGGCGAAACGGTAGCTGCTGCGCCGAGCGCGCATTGCGGAGGATCGATGAAGACGACGAGCCTTTTCGGTTGGGTGGGGTTGGCCCTTTTGATCTCGACGGCCTCGTGCTCGAAGAGCCCTGAGGGCTTCTGCGAGAGCTGGGTCGAGGACACCTGTCAGGCCATCACCGGATGCTGTGCGTCGGGGAGCAAGTTCGATCTCGATCAGTGTCGGATCGAGCTGTCTCAGAGCTGCCAAGCGGCCGTCGACGTCGAGCGCGTCCACGCGGGCGAGGTCGTGTTCCACAGCGGCGCGGCGAATGATTGCTTCGGCACGGTGGAGACGTGCGCCGATCTCAAGACCTCCACGCTCGGCTCGTTCGAGCGCGTGGCCGCATGCAAGAACGTGCTCACCGGCTTCCGCCCGCCGGGCGCCGCCTGCTCCCAGGACTCCGACTGCGCGCAGGCCGGTGAGTATGCGTCCTGCTTCCGCGGCTCGGGCAACGAAGGGGTGTGCGCCGAGGTCGTGCTCGACGAGGAGAAGTGCAGCTTCTCCTTCGACACGAACGAGCTGCACGTCTGCCCGGACGAGAAGTTCTGCGACACGACCGCGTTCGAGCCGAGCAGCACCGCGCCGCCGACGTCGAAGCAGTTCGAGTTCAGCGCGAGCTGTCGCGCGCGCATCGGCTCCGGCAAGAGCTGCGTCGACGCGGAGATGAACCTCCTGCCCTGCGCCGACGGTCTCTATTGCGACTTCACCTCGGGGAACAACGCCACGTGCGCGGCGCGGAAGCCCTCGGGCGCGACCTGCAGCTCGAGCAACGAGTGCAAGACGGGCCTCATCTGCACCGGCCAGGGGCTCGAGCAGACGTGCCAGGGGATCGAGGATCAGGGCGAGTTCTGCTACCAGCCGACGACGTGCGGGAATGGCTCCTGCGAAGTGGGCGAGACGGCGTCGAGCTGCCCCGACGACTGCGCGACCACCGGCAACGACTGCGGTGACGGCTTCTGCGCGAATGGCGAGGCCGCGACCTGCCCCGATGATTGCTGCGGTGACGCGACCTGCGATCCGGGTGAAGAGTTCGTCTGCCCGAACGATTGCGCACCGTGACGTGCGCTCGATATCGTCGTGACGTCATGCCGAGCGCTCTCGCTGCGCGGTGACACGCACGACGATCCGACGGCTCGCCCCGGCATGCATCGCTGGGGCGCGCCGTCATCTGATTCGAGATAGTGTCCCAGTGACACGATCCTGACGGGCACGACGACATCTCCGCCCGCGGATGTCGAAAGCACGAAAGCGACGCGATGCCTGCGGTGCCCGCGCCGCACTTCGCGGCTGATCTCCTGCGAAGACAGGCGTAGATCCGATCTTCATGAGCGCTTTACCGTGGCTCCTCGTTCACGGGACCGCCGTGTGGCAAGTCGGTCTCGTGGTCTGCGTGCTCGGCGCGCTGATCGTCGCGTTCGTTCGTCCGCGCGCGGGCGCGCGGCGCGCGGCGACGGCGGCGCGTGATCGGCTCGGCACGGCGGCGACGGCGCTGGTGAAGCCGAGCGATGGCATGCGCGTCACGCTCGCTGGTCGCATCGTGCTGGAGAGCGATGCGTGCCCGCGTTTCGAGGACGGCGGTGATGCGGCGGCCGTGAGCGTGGCCTATGCGCCGCAGGGGCCGCGGGGCGCGTGGATCACCGGGCTCAACGTGCGGGCCGAGCGGATCACGCTGGCCGTCGGCGAGCAGGTGATCGCGCTCGAAGGCCCGGTGGAGGTGGTCGCAGGCTCGCGCGAGATGCGGCGCGGCGTGCCGCTCGGGCGGCTCCCGCGCGCGGTGCAGGATCGCGTGGCCGCAGGGTTCAAGCTGGGGGTGCCGCACTTTCGCGATCACGTGACCGTGCAGCGATCGATCGCGGCGGGCGACACGGTGCGTGTCTCGGGCGTGCTGCGGCGCGATTCGCTCGCGGGCGAAGCGGCGGGCTATCGCGCGGCCGCGGAGCGCTGGACGCTCGTGCCCGATGGTGATGCGGCGCAGGCCGCGGCGGGCGCGTCGGCGCTGGGCGGGTTGCAGGTGGCGTTCGAGGGATCGCCCCGCATCGCGGGCCCGCTCGCGCTGCACTACGTGCGCCATGCGGTGTATGGCGTGGGGCTCTTCCTGGCGGTGTTCGGGCTCGGCGGCGAGCTCGCGTTCGCATCGGCGGAGAGCGATCGGTCAGGGCTCCTGAACGCTGCGGTGGTCTCCTCCAACCCGGAGATGGGTGCGGTGACGTTGGCCGCGGCCACGCCGTTTCGAAGGGCGCGTGCGATCGATGAGCTGGCCGATGCGCTCGACTTCCGGCACGACGAGGCGCGCGTGGGCATCGAGCGGCGGACGGCGCTGCGCCTCTTGCAAGGTGATTGCGCGGGAGCGGCGAAGGTCCTCACGAGGCAAGGATCGCTCGAGCGCGGCGCAGAGATCGCGGAGCGCTGCGGCGAGCACATGCTCGCGGCGAAGGCGTTTTATGCGGCCGGAGATTTCGCCCGCGCGAGCCACGCCTTCGAGGTGGTGAACGATCCGGGCCTCTCCGAGGCGGAGGCGCGCTTCGGCGTGCGCGTGCACCTGCTCGCGGGGAGGCTCGGCTTGGCGGCGAGCCGCGCCCACGCGCTCGCGGATCTCCTGCGCAAGGAGCGCGAGCGCGCCGATGCTCGCCCCGAAGACGCGAGCCGCGCGGCGCTGGCGAGCTGCCTCGCCGACGCGATCGAGGCGAAGGACGGGAGCCAGAGCGCGCTTGCGTCGCTGCGCAAAGAGCGTGAAAAGCCGATCTATCCAGCGTGCGCCATCCTCCTCGCCGATCTGCACGAAGGCAAAGCGCGCCTCGATCTGATTCATGGCCTCACCGACTTTCAGGCGAGCGGGCGCGAGGTGCCGATGCGCTGGCTCGAGCTGCTCGAGCAGGAGGCCGATCCCACGGTGGCTCCATCGGCGCAGGCGCCGCAGGTGGTGGACGATCCGAGCCTCGTGGTCATCAACGCGACGCTCGCGACGCAAACGATGTTGCCCGGGGTGGAGCGCGCGATTGCCGAGGCGACCGCGAAGGACGCGAAGCCGGACGATCCCCGGCGAGCCACGCGCGTGCGCGCCGCCGTGCTCGCGGCCTCGTTCGCGGCGGCGACCGGCGATCCGGAGAGCGCGCGCCATTTCGTGCAGATCGTGGAGGCCGATGCGGAGCCGGTCGCTTCGCGCGGGCTGTACGACGTCGATCATGCTTGGTGGGATGTGCCGCGCGCCGCGGCGCTGGGCGCGGTCGTCGAGCTCGCGGCCGGCGCGGTCTCGCGCGCAGGTGAGCTCGTCGCGACGGCGAAGAAGCCCTATGCCGTGAGCCAAGCGCTGCCGGTCGACGCGCTCTACCACTATCGCAGCGAGCGATCGGCCGACAAGCTCACGTACTTCTACTCGCGCTGGGAGATCGTCGACCAAGGCCTCGAGCAGCCGCTCCTCCGCGCGATCGACGGCGACGGTCGCGAGCTCGCGGCGTGGCTTCGGCGGCCCACCTCGGAGCCCGGCGCGTTCCTTCGCCTCGGCGCCCCGCTCGTCTCGATGCACAAGGACGACGTGCTCGATTGGATCCGATGGGGATACCGGATGCCGGGCTGGTTTCGTTCGCCGACGGAGCAGCTCATTCATTGGGCCGTGCTCGCCTCCGCCGCGGACACGCTCGGGGATCCCGCGATCGCCTCCGTGCTGTGGGAGCGCGCAGGTCGGTTCCGCGGGCGGCTCTACGATCGGCGCGTCGCGGTGCCGCTCGCGGTGCTCGAACGGCTCTGATGAAACCACGCGCCGCGTCGTCCGTAGGTCCTCTCGAATGTGGAAGCGCGATCAGTATCCCGAGCTCGAGCACGCCATCGAGCGACGCCGTTTCTTGAAGGCGGCAGCCGCCGGCACGTTCATCACGGCCCTCGGCGGCGGCACCTACGTCCTCGCCGGTGAGGGCGATCCACGCGCCAAGCAACTGCGTCCCGATGGCCGCGTGCGCTTGCCGCCGGGCCAACGCATCATCGACGCCCTCAAGCCCATGGGCGGAGACCCCGGCGATCCCAGCCCCGCGGCCTTCCGCCTGCGCCTCCACGGCGAGGTCGAGAGCCCCACGACCATCGACTTCGCCGCGCTCACCGCCATGCCCGTCACCGAGCAGACGTGCGACGTTCACTGCGTCACGGGCTGGTCGTGCTTCGACGTGAAGTGGACCGGCGTGTCGATCGCGCACCTCGCCAAGCTCTGCAAGGTGAAGGACACCGCGCGCTACGTGGTCTTCGAGGCGGCGCAGGGCTACACCGCCAACGTGCGGCTCACCGAGGCGCTCGCGCCGACATCGCTCGTCGTTTACAAATTCCAAGGCGGCGCGCTGCCTCGCCCGCATGGCCCGCCCGTGCGCGCGTTGATGCCCGATCTCTATTTCTGGAAGAGCGCCAAATGGCTCACCGGGCTCCGCTTCGTGGCGCGCGATCAGCCCGGGTTTTGGGAGACGCGCGGTTATCACAACCACGCCGATCCGTGGAAAGAGGAGCGTTATGGCTGACGCCGCCGCCGCGCCCGCGAAGAAGGCGCGGCTCTCGTTTCGCGGCCTCTCGCGCGCGATTCATCGTGATCTCGGGCACCTCGCCGTGGGGCTCACCGTCGTTTACGCGGCCTCCGGCTTGGCGGTGAACCACATCGCCGATTGGGAGCCGAGCTTCGCGAGCTATCAAGAGACGCGCGAGCTGGGCGGGCCCATCGCCGGCAACGACGACGAAGCCGCCGTCGCCGTGCGTGCGCGGCTCGGCATCGCCGACGCGCCGCGGGACGTCTATCGCGCGGCGCCCGACGATTTGCAGCTCGTCTACGACAAGCGCACCCTGCACGTGAACACGCAGACGGGCCGCGTGCTCGACGAAGGCCAGCGCCCGCGCTTCTTCCTGCGCGCGGCCAACTGGCTGCATCTGAATCGAGGGAAGAAGGCGTGGACGTATGTCGCCGACTTCTATGCGGCCGGCCTTCTTCTGTTGGCGCTCACGGGCATCGTGCTCAACACGGGGCGAAGGGGCCTGTTCGGGCGCGGTGGGATCTTGATCCTCGTGGGCGCCGGGATCCCGGTGGCCTACGTGGCGCTCTCGGGCGGCCCGGAGCACGCGAAGGATCGGCCGAAGATGGAAGCCCCGCGCGAGCGGTGACGCAGCCCGCCGCGCGCCGTCACCGCGGCGCGTTCTTATTCACACGGCGGTGACTCGCGTCCCCGCCGCCCCGTCGGCGGAGCCGTCGGGGCCCCACCACCCCGCGATCCACCTTGGCCGACAAGCACGCTTTGCCGCTTCGGGCCTGACGTTGATTGCATCGAGACACGCGCACTGGACAAAGTCATCGGTCGCACGAACGAGGGCTTCCCGGTGTGAGCCCGGGCCACGGGAGCCGGCGCATCGCGCTTCTGCTAGCGTGCGCGGGCGCATGACTTCGACAGAGCTTTCGAGCCGAGCTTCCGAGCCGCGCTCGCCCACCGACGCGCCGCCGCAACCGTGGTGGCGACGGGCGCTGCCCTTCGTGGTCGCGGTCGGGCTCGTGGCGTTCACGCTTCACAAGGTCGATCTCCGCGCCTTCGTGCGGCAGCTCCAAGCGGTGAATCCGCCGCTGTTCTTCGGCTTCGCGTTGCTCTTCATGCTCGCGCTCCTGACCGCGGACGCGTTCGCCACGTCGATCGTCTATCGCCGCACGGTCGCGCCGATCCGCTTCACCGACTTCTGGATCCTGCGCGGCGCTTCGTACCTGCCCTCGCTCCTCAATCATCACGTCGGGCAGGTCTTCATCACCTATTACATCTCGCGCGGATACGGCGTGCCGCTCGCGCGCATGACGGGCGGCACGCTGCTCGTCTACGTCTCGTGGATGGGCCTCCTCGTCGGCACGGGCTGCCTCGCCATGGTCGTCGCCGGGCAACCGCTCCTCTGGCCCGCGCTCATCGTGGCTTTGGGGCTCGCGTACCTCGCAGTGATCGCGGTGCGCCCGGCGTTTCTCGCGCGCACGCGCTTGCTCGGGCCGCTCTTCGAAGCGGGGCTCGTGGGCCACTTGATCGCGATGGTGGTGCGCATCCCGCACCTCGTGGTGCTGTTCCTCGGTACGTGGCTCCCGTTCTCGTTCTTCGGGATCGACATCCCCTTCCTGTCCGCGATCGTCTACGTGCCCATCTTGATGGTCGGCGTGACGTTGCCCATCACGCCGCAGGGCCTCGGCACGCGGGATCTGTTGGCGGCGACCTTCTTCGAAAAGTTCGCGCACCACCCGACGCACGAGGAGCGGCTCGCCGCGATCGCGGCGGCGACCACGAGCTGGGTGGTCGCGTTCACGCTGACGGAAGCGTTGTTCGGGCTGCTCTTGTTGCGGCGCGCGCTGCCGGCGTTGGAGAAGCGCAGCAGCGCGGCCGCAGCAGGGTAGCAGGATGGTGAAAGACTGCTCCGCACCCCGAATCGTCGTCGGTCGCGCTCCCTAGCTTCGAGGCGCTCGCGACGTCTTTCACCATCCTGCTAGGAACAATCGTCAGGGATTGGCGGGAGGCACGGGCACGGCGGCGAACTGCGTCGCCTTCCCGCGTCGCACCTTGAGCAGCGCGGTCGTGCCCGGCTTGGCCCGCGACAGCGCGGAGCGCAGGCCGGCCACGTCCTTCACGGGCGCGCCGTTCACCTCGATGATCACGTCGCCGGCCATCAGATCGCGCACGCTGTCGCCGTCGGCCTCGTCAACGCGGGCGCCGCCGCCGGGCGCATCGGATACCGAGATCCCGAGCTTGCTCGGCGGAGCCGCCGGCCGGTTCGGTTGCAGCGTGATGCCCGGGCGGCCCACGACCGGCGTGGGATCGTCGGGCAGCGCGTCGAGCGTCGCCTTCACGTCACGGCGTTGCTTGCCGTGCACCACGACCAGATCGATCGTCGCCCCGGGCGCGTTGCGGGCCACGCGGCGGGGCAGCTCTTCGGCGTGGTTGATGGTCGTGCCGTTGACCGACAGGATCACGTCGCCCGCGTGAATGCCGGCGCGCGCCGCGGCGCCGCCCGGCTCGATCTGCGAGACCAGCGCGCCCTTGGTGCTGTCGAGGCCCATCGCGTCGGCGATGTCGCGCGAGATCGGCTGGAAACCAAGGCCCAGACGGCCGCGCTCCACCTTGCCTTTGTCGCGGAGCTGGCCGAGCACGTCGCGCACCTCGTCGATGGGGATGGCGAACCCGATCCCGTTCGCGCCCGCGCGGATCGCGGTGTTGATCCCGATCACCTCACCACGCCAGTTGAAGAGCGGCCCACCGCTGTTGCCTGGATTGATCGACGCGTCGGTCTGGATGAAATCGTCGTACGGCCCGGCGCCGATGGTCCGCGCCTTGGCGCTGACGATCCCGAGCGTCACCGTGTGCCCGAGCCCGAACGGATTGCCGACGGCGAGCACGTGCTCGCCGACCCGGAGCTTGTCGCTCGAGCCCATGGGCGCCGCGGGGAGCGCCGCGGAGCCGCGGATCTTGAGCAGCGCGATGTCGAGCTTGGGATCGCGCCCGACGATCTCGGCCTTGTAATCACGCTCGTCCGCGAGGTGCACGCGCACGTCGTCGGCGTCGTGGATGACGTGCTCGTTGGTGACGACGTAGCCCCCGGGATCGATGATCACGCCCGTCCCCACGGCCTGTCGCTTCATCGATCGCTCGCGCTGCCCGCCCGGGTTGCGACCGCCGAAGAAGAACTCGAAGGGATCCATCCCCTCCGCGCCCTGCATCGTGACCTTCTGTGTCGTGGTGATGTTCACCACCATCGGCTTCACCTGATCGGCGAGCGCCGCGACATCGAAGGTCGCCGGGACGGGCAGCGGCGGGAGCTGGGTGGTGGCGATCGGTGGCAGCGGCGCCGGCTGCGCTTGGGTTGCGGCCGTCTCGGGCTGCGGTTGCACCACCGGCGGCGTGTGGGCCTGGTTGCAACCCACGACACCCATGGAGACGGTGGCAAGGAGGGTGGAAGAGAGACGGAACCAGCGATTCATCATGTGGAAACTCCGGTTCGGGAGAGTGTGGCCCGCGTGGGCTCGTACCCCGGAACCCATCGGACACGCGATTCATTCCGGATCATGGGCCTCGCATCACGACACCGCCGCGCTCGCCGAGCTCGATGAACGTGAAGCTCGACGACCTGGAAATCGGCGCAGCCGTGACCCTTAGCATGACCGATCGTCGGGGCTCGGCATCCGTCCAATGCGATCCGGAGGACCATCTCCCCCGACGATCGCGCGCCTCCCGGCTGCGCCTGCGCATGGTCCTCGGGCGCGCGCATTCCATCGATGCGAGGCCGAGCAGAATCCCGCGCGAAGGCCATCGCATCCATGGTTATCACGTCGATCCATCGCTCGACCAACCTTCGGCGCGCCGCGAGGGAACATGCGGATCCGGTCGCTTTTTGCCCGGCGTTCTCGTCGTGCGCGGCTACCTTCCGCCAGCGCATGCGCATCCTTCACGTCTCCGATTTGCACCTCGGCCGCGGCCTCGGTGATCTCTCGCGCGAGGCCGAGCAGCGCGCCGTCGTCGCCGAGATCGTCGCGGGCGCCGCCGATCGCGAGGTCGCGCTCACCATCGTCTCGGGGGACGTCTTCGATGCCTTCAACCCGCCCGCGTGGGCCGAAGATCTCTTCTTCGAGCTCCTCGACGGCCTCGCCGCCGGCGGCCGGCGCGCGGTCGCCGTCATCGCCGGCAACCACGACTCCGGCATGCGCCTCGCGGCCGCGGATCCGCTGGCGCGTCGCCTCGGCATCCTCCTCGCCGGCGACGTCGGTGATCCGTTGCGCGGCCACGACGGCGCCTCCGGCACCGTGCGCGTCGTCCCGCTCGCGCCGCAGGTCGCGCGCCTCGAGGTCCCCGGCGCGGATGCGCCCATCGTCCTCGGCCTCATGCCTTTTCTCTCCGAGGCCCGCGTCGCCCGCGAAGGCACCGCCGATTTCGCCTCCGCCGGCGACGACGGCGCCCGCTACACCGCGCGCCTCGGCCGCGATCTCGCCGCGCGCGCCGCGCACCGCGATCCGCGGGCCGTCAACCTCCTCACGGCCCATCAATTCGTCACCGGCGGCGCCGGCAGCGACAGCGAGCGCCGCCTCCGACTCGCGGCCTTCGGAGACATCGATGCTTCCGCCATTCCTGTGGGGCTCGATTACGTGGCCCTCGGTCACCTGCATCGACCGCAAGCCATCATCGGCGCGGCTTCACCCACGTTTTATGCGGGGTCGCCGATTGCCTATTCGTTCTCCGAAGCCGGGCAGGAGAAGCGCGCGGTCCTCATCGACGCTTCGCCCGGCCGCGCCGCGCAGGTCTCCGACGTGCCTTTGCGGGGCGGGCGTCCACTGGAGATCTGGCAGGTGCGCACGCTCGACGAGGCTCGGGCCCGCGCCGCGACGATCCGTGAGCGCCCACCGATCGTCGAGATCCGCGCCGATCTCGGCCACACCCTCGGCGTCACCGACTCCGATGCTCTGTTTGGCATTCCCGGCGTCACCGTGCTCTCGGTGCGCGATCTCCACGACCCCCATCCGGCCGAGCAGCGCGCCCGCGCCGGCGACGAGCTGCCCGAGATGCGCGTCGAGGAGCTGTTTCGCGATCTCTGGGCGAAAAAACATGGCGCCCCGCCGGACGACGCGACCGTCGCCGAGCTCGCGTCTGCCCTGATGGAAGTCGTGCGCGACGAAGACGATCGATAGCGAGCCCCGCCGCGAGGGCGAGCTGTGATATTCAGGTCGAATGCGCTCGCTTCGACTTGGGTGGATGGTCGGCATCGTCTCCCTCACCGCCGCGTGCGGTAACAGCTCGCCGACCGCCGGCGTCGGCGGCGGCCAAGGCGGCACCGGCGGCCTCCAGGCCATTTGCCACAGCAATGGATCGAGCTGGAAGGATGGTGTCCAAGCCTTTCAGGAGGCGACCTCGAAGTGGGGGCTCGACGCCCTGGCCGTAAATGGCACGCGCCTCAGCGCCGTCGATTTCGACGGCGACGGCTGGACCGATTTGATCGTACGGCAGGTCGGCAGCGGCGCCGATGATTTCAAGTCCGGCGGCGTGCGCCAAACATGGCTCCTCCGCAACACGCACGACGGCAAGTTCGAGGACGTCACCCAGAAGTCCGGCATCCGGCAGAATCGCGTCGAGACCGACCCCGACAAGGGCCGCCCCGGCGAGACCTTCGCGTTCGGCGACGTCGACAACGACGGTGATCTCGATGTCATCACCGGCCTCACCACCAGCAGCGCCAACGCCACCGAGGAGACCACCGAGCTCCTGCTCAACAATGGTGACGGCACCTTCTCCCTCGGCTCGGACAAGAACCCGTTCCGCAAGCATACCGACGCCGTCGCCGGCATCAGCTTCGTCGACTTCGATCGCGACGGGAACCTCGATGTCTGGATCGTGGAGAACGCCCCGGTCAACCTCCCTTTGCAGAACCGCCTCTACAAGGGTGACGGCGCCGGCAATTTCGTGGATGTGACGAATGCCCAAGGCCTCCTCACGAAGAGCTGGGCCGGCGCCTCCCTCGAGGATCTCGACAAGGCCCTCGGCCACACCGATTCTTGGGCGAGCAACGCCTGCGATCTCAACAACGACGGCTCGCCCGAGCTGCTCGCCGCTTCCTACGCCCGCGCGCCCAACCACCTCTGGCTCGCAAGCGGCAAGGACGGTGGATTCAAGTACACGAATCGCAGCATCGAGAGTGGTTATGCGTTCGACCAGAACCAGGACTGGATGGACAACGAGGCGGCGCGCTGCTGGTGCAAGCTCCATCCGACGGACATGGGCTGCGAGGGGGTGCCGGCGCCGAAATACAACCCGTGCACGAGCGAGGAGGACGCCGTCCGTTGGGACAACGTTTACGATCGACACCCCTTCCGCCTCGGCGGCAACAGCGGCGCGACCATGTGCGTCGACGTGAACAACGACGGGTGGATGGACCTCGTCACCAGCGAAATCATCCATTGGGACGTGGGCCAGTCTTCGGACAAGGCCGAGCTCCTCGTCAACAAGCAGGACAAGGACGTCGTCTTCGAGAGGCCCGGGAATCAGGCGACGGGCCTCGCCCGCTCCCACGGGGCGCTCAATTGGGACGAAGGCATCATGACGGGCAGCGTCTTCGATTTCGACAACGATGGTTGGGCCGACATCTATTTCGGCGACAGCGATTACCCCGGCACCCACGGCCTCCTCTTCCGCCAGGACGAGGCCAATCACTTCGTCCCCGTGCCGCTCGCGCTCGGCATCGATCACCACCGCAGCCACGGCAGCGCCGTCGCCGATTTCGATCACGACGGCGATCTCGACATCGTGGTCGGCCACTCCCACTCGCGCTGCAACCAAATTCCGGACGACGACTCCGAGTGCTACGCGGCTACGCACGTTCGCTTCTTCGAGAACGTGATTGGGCAGAGCGGCAACTTCGTCACCGTGCGCCTCGTCGGCGGCCCGGGGACGAACCGCGCCGCCATCGGCGCGCGCGTCACCGTCAAGGCCGGCTCGATCACGCAGATGCGCGACGTGGAGGGCGGCCACGGCCATTATGGCATGCAGGACGACCTCGCCCTCCTCTTCGGCCTCGGCGCCGCCTGCGAAGCCGACGTCACCATTCGCTGGCCCAACGCGGACCTGACGACGGAGACCGTCCACCTCCTGGCCGGCTATCGCTATGTGATCGAGCAGGGCAAACCACCGGTCATCGACATGGGGAAGTGAGCTTCGGCGCGCCGAGGCCGCTTGGAAACAAGGCACCTTCGGACCACCGAAGGTGCCTTTGCATCCTTCATCCGCGTCGCGTCGAATGCTCTTTCGGACCATCGTCCCCGCTCGCGGGAAGGATGGCCGAAGGTGCTTTTGCATCCTTCAAACCGGGGTCGAGATAGCCGAGCGCGAGCGTGACGATCTCGTCGACGAGCCGGGGATCGTCGAGGACATCGGAGTTGTCGAGCACGGCCGAGAGGATCACCCATTCGATGGCGCTCGTGAGCACGAAGGCGCCGAGCTCGGGATCGACGGCGCGGACCTGTCCGCGGCGTGACTCGATCAAAGCACGCAGCCCTTCCCGTCGTTTGCGGGTGACGGCGCGCATGGTGTCGACGCGGCCGACGCGGGTGAGGTTCTTCAGCAGCGTGCGATAAAGAGGGAGGTTCTTCCGATAGAGCGCGATGGCCGCGCTCGTGCCGACGCGGAGCTTCTCGGCGATGGGGGCCTCCACGGTCCCGGCCGTGGCCGCGTAGATCCGTTCGAGATCGGCTTGCGATTGCTGCTCGACCAGGGCGGCCACCAGCGCTTCCTTGGTCGGGAAATACTGATATAGCGAGCCAATGCTGACCCCGGCCACACGGGCGATCTCTTTGGTGGTCGCGCCCTCGAAGCCGCGCTCGGCGAGAACGCGAGCCGTGGCCTCGAGCAGGGTGTCCACCATCCTTTGACTGCGGGCCTGCTGCGGGCGTTTTCTCGGCTCGTTCTTCACCTTCGCATCGGTGCGGGCGGATGGGGAGGACGCGAGTCGCCCATTGCGCGAAGGGCGCCCATCCTTGGCCCGACGGTCCGATTTGCTCGAAGCGCCGTTCATGCTGAGCCGCCGGCCCAAGTGGGCTCGGAGGCGAGCATCGTAGCAAGAGCGATGGACCCCGCGCGAGGTGCGAGCCCATGAGCATGTCCGAAAGCAACCAGCGAGTCCCCATTTTCCACTATGACCCGTCCGCGCCGGCCATCGATGTGGACCCGTATCCCACGTTCACGCGGCTTCGAGAGGGCGCTCCCGTCCATTACTGGCCCGAGGCACGTGCCTACGTCGTGAGCCGCTTCGAGGACGTGGCCATGGTGTTCCGCGATCCTCGTTTTTCTCCCGATCCGGTAGCAGCCGGACAACCGTCGCTCGACGATGCTTTGCCCGACGCCATTCGTGGTCCGCTCGAGCAAAACCTCCTTCGCCTCGGGCCCAAAGATCACGCCCGCGTCCGTCGGGCCGTGAGCCCCGCGTTCACCCCGCGCGCCGTCGAGCGCCTGCGCGTCGAGGTCGAGCGCCTCGTCGACGCGGGGCTCGCGCCCCTCTCGGGTCAATCGGAGATCGATGTCGCGCCCTTCGCGGACTTCATCCCTCTTCGGGTGATCGCCTCGATGCTGGCCATTCCCCTGGCGCACGAGGTGACGTTTCGCCGCTTCGGTGAGGCCTTGATTCGCCGCGCCGATCCGCGCCTCGATCGCGAGGCCGTCGCGGCCCTCGCGCCGGTGCTCGCTCCAGGGATGGACCTGATTCGCCGCCTCGTCGCCGAGCGCCGCCAAAACCTCGGTGACGATCTCCTGAGCACGCTGATCCGCGCCGAGCAGGCTGGAGACAAGCTGTCCGAAGACGAGATGCTCGGGCTCGTCTCCATCCTGATCACCGCCGGATCCGAGACTACGGTCCATTTCATCTGCTTCGCAGTCAAATCCCTTCTCTGCGTCCCCGAGCGCGTGGCCGAGGTCCGCGCCGATCCCGGAATCCTGCGAAGCGCGCTCGAAGAAGTCCTGCGCTTCGACGGCTTCGGCAAGATGGGCGCCTTCCGCTACGCGCTCGAAGACCTCGAGATCGGCGGCGTCCACCTCCCGCGCGGCACGCGCGTCATCGGCTTCAGCGGGGCCGCGCAACGCGATCCGCGCGCCTACCCGAACGCCGATCACTACGATCCTCGGCGCGAGCCCGCCGAGATTCTCACCTTCGGCAGCGGAATGCACTTCTGTCTGGGAGCGGCCCTGGCCCGCCTCGAAGGCGAGACGGCGATTCGCGCCCTCCTCGACCGCTACACGGACTTCCGCCTCCTCGGAGAGCCCGTGTACGCCACGCACCCCGTGATGCGGAAAATCGCGTCCCTCCGCATCGGCGTGACGCCGCGCGGGAGGGCATCATGAAGATCGTCGTGAACCGAGATCGCTGCGAAGCCAACATGGTTTGCATGCGCGCCGTGCCCGAGGTGTTTCGGGTCGACGACGACGACCACCTCCACCTCCTCGTCGAGCACGTGGACGAAGCGCTCCTCTCTCGGGTGGAGCGCGCGGTGAGGGCCTGTCCGAAGAGGGCGCTCTCCCTGGTCGAGGACGAAGAGGGGTAGGACGCTCGCACCTGCAACGGAGATCCTCGAAGCGCTGGTGTGAAAATGAAGCACACTGGGAGGGCTGAAGACCTCGAGGTAACCTCGAGAGATGAATCCCATCTTGTCTTCTTCAGCCCTGCGCGGCCGTCATGTCGTGGCCCTCACCCTCATGGCGAGTCTGTTCGCCGTCTGGCCAACCGTGGCTTGCAATGTCAAAGATGGTTGTGAGGAGCGGTGGTCTTGCGTCGAGACTTGCGGTGGGCCGGTCGTCATGGAGAGCTGCGGCTGGTGCCCGGACGGGCTCCTCGAGCAGGAGCTCCAGGTGCGTTGCGCGGATACCTGCGGCGGGCCCACCACGCTCGAGACCTGCGGGCATTGCCCGGATGGGACCTTCGACGTCGAGCAGGGCGCGCTGGTCGACTGCGTGGAGCATTGCGGCGGGAGCGTGCTGGCGACGATTTGCACGAACGACCAACTGTGTCCCGTCGGCGCTTTCCGGAGCGACGTTTGCGCCGGCCTGGCCTGCGTGCCAGACGAGCACGCTTGTGTGCTCGCGTGCGGCGGTGAGGTCGTGGACGTTCTCTGCGAGCCCTGCGCGTCCAGCGCTTACGTCGATCGGGACGACTGCCCGATCGGCGGCGGCGCGTGAGCCGTCATCGTCGCACGGCTCCAGGAATGTGGATTGGCGCGCCTCGGGCTCAGGCAGGAGCTCGAGGCGCACGCGCCGTCAGCCCGAGAGGCTCGGCCAGCTCCGCGGCGGCTTGAATCGCCGCGTGGGGGCCGGGCCGTCGAGCACTTCGACCATCTTCTCGACATGCCCGCTCGCGAGGAGCTTTCCGCCGAGCGCCTCGCGCACCATCACGACCTTCTCGGGATCGAGCCCCATGGCCTTCGTCGCCGCCACGTCCACGAGCGAAGGGTCGAATCCGCCCACCAAGAGGCCTGCTTCCACGGGCGTGGCGCCCAAAGGCCCTTCGCCCTCGCCGGCCACGATGCCATCGACGATCGTCAGATAACGACGCTGCGGCGTATCGCGGAGACGGCCTTCCTTGTCGGCGAAGAACAGCATGCGATTCAGATCGAGGATGGTCCGCCACAAGGTGCGGTTGCCTTCCCAGCTCCCGTCGATCACCTTGGGCGGGCCGCCCACCTTCGGCGCGCGGGCGATGAGCGAGTTGTCCCGCGGCAGCGGGAAGCGGCTCAGCTTGTTTTCCAGCCGGTCCGAGAGCGATTGGGGACGATCGTATTCGTCGCCGCCTACCGAGGGATCGCCGGCCGTGAAATGAGGCAGCCAGTATTTCTCGTTGGTCAAGCCGATGACGCTCTTCAAGCTCAGCGTCACCGCCGTCTTCTTGTGCGTCTTCATCTTGGGCAGGTTGATCACCACGTCGGCGTCGAGCACCGTCCCGGGCGCGGAGTACTCGTGTCGGCCATTCGTGTGATGCGGGACCGGCGTCAGGTAGTGGCTCCGATGGAAGCGAAGCTGCTCGTTCGACGGAGAATCCTCGTCGGCGAAGCGGCTTTGCTCGCCCAGGTCGATGGTGCGGTATCCACGCGGATCGCCGCGGAGCGGTGTGCGCCAGAGGAGCCCGAGGTTCCACGAGCGGCCGTATTTGCGCACGTCGTCGAGCGCCAGATACGGGGCCACCCGGAAATAACGCATGTCGACGAAGTCGACGTCGTGCCCTTGGGCCTTCAGGTGATCGATGACGGCGAAGATGCCGAGCGGGCCGGCCACCTTCTCGATCTCGCAGCCCTCCACCGGCGTATCGACCACGCGCACGCGCCCGCGCGGGCCCACGGCGCGCAGCGCGTAATCGAGGAACGGGCGGAGCAGAGACCCGTGCGTGCTCGACGCGGCGAGCTTCATGCCCGTGATCTTCTCGTGCATGTTCTTCGAGGAGACCAGGTTGGGCTTGATGATCACGTGATCACCTTTGCCCGCCAGATCGCCGAGCGGATTCCACTCCGGCGTGCCGGCGCGGGCCGCGTCGAGGCCGAGGTTCTTGAACATGGCCTCGACGGCCTCGTACACCGGGTTCGGCGGATCGTACGGGGCCGTCTCGACGTAGCCGAGCCCGGGGCGGGAGACGACGACGACCTTGCTCATCGGTGCGCCGATCCGTTGGCGCGAATCGCCGCCGGCGCCGCCTTCTGGAAGTCGATGCCGAGGCGCGACACGCTCGCGAGCCGCTTGCCCGTGCGCACCATGGCCACCTCGTCCACGAACTCCACGGTGATCTTCATGTTCTGCCCGAGGTACTCGCGGAAGGTCGCGAGCACTTGATCGAGCACGTCGTCGGAGTATCGCCCGCCCTTCACGATGCGGAAGATCATGGCGTCACGCTCCTCCTGCACGACCTGGAACTTCTTGATGGCGTGATCGAACTCCTTCAAATAATGCGCGAAGAAGGTGCCCGGCAGATAGCGACCGTCCGCGCCTTGGATGATGGATTGGACCCGACCCTCGATGGCGCCGAGGCGGGGCGCGCCGCGGCCGCAGGTGCAAGGCACGCTGTTGTCCACGGCCTCGGCGAGATCGCCGATGCGATAGCGAATGAAGGGCATGCAGTAGTTGTTGAGATCGGTGATCACGACCTCTCCGACCTCGCCCGGGGCGACCGGCTGTCCGTCGCGCAGCGTCTCCACGATGTAGGCTTCGGAGACGACGTGGTGGCCGGCGTGCGCTTCGCACTCGTAGGCGATGCCCGAGAATTCGCGGCTCCCGTACTTGTCGAAGACCTTGCAGCCAAAGGCCTCTTCGATGAGCTTCCGGCTCGGGAGCGGGAGCGTTTGGGCGCTGGACATGAGCGCCTTGGGGCGCACGTCCACCCGGCCCGTGGTCTTGAGATAACGAGCGATGAAGTCGAGCGCCTCGGCATAACCATCCATGAGGACGGGCTGCTTCCGCACCACGACGTCGATCATCTTCGAGAGGTTTTCGTCCGAGAGCTCGAAGATGGGGATGAAGGTGCGGTTCGAGAGGGTCGCGTCCGTCATCTCCTTGGCCGCTTGGCTCTTGCTCATGCCGAGCGTCTGGTGCCAGAGGCGAATCGAGGGGTCGCCGAAGCGATATCCCGTCCACTCCTGGGCGCGCAGCGTGGCCGCCCAACGCACCTCGAGCTGGGCGCGATCCGCATAGCAGACGAAGGGCTCGCCGGTGGATCCGCTCGTCGAGATCTTGAGGATCTGCGCCTTGTCGTGGTTCTCCGACATGATGTCGAAATAAAGGTGCTGCCGGATGTCGGCCTTGGTGAGGAAAGGCAGCTTGTGCAAATCACCCTGGCCGCGGATGTCCTCGGGGCGGAGCTTGGCCTCCTGCATCTTGCGCCGGTAATAAGGCACGTTGCGGTAGGCGTGGCGGACGAGGCGGCGGAGCTTCTCGTCCTGCAAATCACGCATCTGCGCGGGGGAGAGCCATTGGGTCTTGCGCAGCGTCTCGTAATAGTGCTCGACGTCGCGCGTGATCATCCAATGGGTTTGGTTGAAGGCGGCGAGGTAGGCGCGCCAGCGCATCTCCTGCCCCGGGCTCCGCGGGAGCGATTTGTCGACCACGGGGTGGCGGCGGAGGAACTGAGTGGCCGGATCCGGCGGGGGCGCGGTGACCCGATATTCGAAGGCGGCTTGGGCCAAATCGATCATCGATTTGGCAGAGGCCTTGAGCGCGTTGCGCCCGGCGAGGAAGCTCGTGCCCTGGCGGCGCTCCTCGAAGAGGGTCTCGATTTGCTTGTACGAATAGCCCTTGGCGTGGGCTGCCACCATGATGAACGACTGCCAATAAAAGTAGTTGCCCCGATACGTGAGCAGGTCTTCGAGGACCTCGCGCGCGCACATGACGAAGCCGCTCTTGTTGTCCTGGAGATCCATGGCGAACACGCCGTTGAGCAGCGCGTTGAGGCCGCGGCTCAAGGTGTAACGCTGTCCCTTGTGGCGGCCGACCGCGCTGCGCCAACCCTGCACCACGTCGACCGAGTGCTCGAGCAGCTCGCGACGGAGGCGGAGCAGATCTTCCGGTTGGTATTGGAGATCGGCGTCGATGGTGGCGGCGAGCCGGCCGCGCGCGGTGCGGGCCCCGCTCTTCCACCCTTCGGCGATGCCAAGGTTCGTGATGTGAAAGACGCCGTTCACCGCGTCGGGATGCGCGGCCATCTGCTCGCGGATGACACGGGCTGTGCCGTCCCGCGAGCCATCGTCCACGAGGACGATTTCTCCACGAATGCCGCCCACCTCGAAGGTGTGTAGCAAGCGCTTCGTGAGCTCGGGGATGTTGAGCTCCTCGTTGTAGCAGGGGACGATGACAGAAAGCTCGACAGGGCCGACCTTCGCCGGCGTGGTGCTGGTGTCCATAAGCAAGAGGCGTTGTGCTGCGGCCGCAGCAAGACGTCAAATGCCGGGTGACGCCGGCCGCCCGGCCGCCTCGCGCGCGAACCGCGCGATCCCTTGGAGGGCGCGGATCTTGGGGCTCCAACCAAGCAGCCGCACGGCCTTTCCGGAATCGTAGATCACGTCACGGGTGAGCATGGTCACCACGAAGGGCGTGATGGGCGGTGTCCCTTTGGCCCCGACCATCTCCCAGCCTCGCTCGACGGCGACGGCCAAGGCGCGCGCGACCGGCATGGGCAAGGACAATCGCGGCCGGGGCAAGCCGGCCTCGCGCGCGATCGTCTCGGCGACCTCGCGCACCGAGGGCGGGCGCGTGTCGACCTCATCCATGACGTTGAAGATCTCTCCCGCCGCGGCCGGGAGCGAGGCCGCGCGCAGGAGCACGTCGACCACGTGATCGACCCAGACCACGTTGAGCGGCGCGCGCCCACCATCGATGAGCAAGAAGCGATGTCCGCGCAGCGCCGCCATGGCCCGCGGGAGGAAGTTGCGATCGTAGGGCCCGTAAATGATGGGCGGCCGTACCGCGGTCACCTCGATCCCGGAGAGCTTCCCCACGCGGAACGCGAGCCGCTCGGCCTCGGCCTTGGTGTCCTCGTAAGGCAGGCCGATCTTCTTCGTCGGCCAATCCTCCGTCACGCGGCCATGCGGCGGGCGGCCGTACACGGCCACCGACGAGAGGTGCACGAAGCGCGGCACCGAGGCTCGAACGGCCGCGTCGATGGTGTTGCGCGTCCCGCCGACGTTGACGCGCTCGAACTGCTCGAGCGTGCCTTGATCGCCGACGTGCGCGGCCGTGTGGACGACGGCGTCGGCGTCGCGGCAGAGATCGTCCAGCGCGGTGGTGGCGTCGAGATCACCGTGCACGAGGCGGACGCCGAGGCCTTGGAGGCGGCGCGCGTCGGCGCGCTCGGGGTCGCGAACGAGGCCCGCGATCGTGTGGCCTTCGGCGATCGCGATCTCGGCGAGACGCATCCCCACGCCGCTCGTGACTCCCGTGATCGCGATCCGCATGCCGTCTCTCCCGTGCTCCGCGACGGGGCGGAGACTATCGAGGCGAGCATCGACGCGCAACGTTCGGCGCCCGCGATCGCCGTGCTACCGTCGCGCGTAGAGCCCTCATGCGTGCTTCGCTCGTGCTCGTCGCTTCGCTCGGCATCGCGGTCACGTCGCTCGCGGCCACCCGCGACGCGCGCGCCTGAGGCCTCTCGCCTCCCGTCGGTCCGACGGGCGTCATCACCACGTGCAGCGGCGAGGATCACGGCGCCGCCCACGCCCCCGATGCCCGCTTTCACGTGGGTGTTTCGTACGGCACGTTCGGATCGCGGCTCGTGTTCGGCGATGGACCGACGGTCGACATCCAGCGGCGCGCGTTGAGCGCGAGCTTCGAATACCGCCTCTCGGGCGCGAGCACGATTGGCGCGGGCCTGGGCGCGGGGCTCGGTGGGCTCTTCACGATCGGCGACACGCGCTTCGACGTGAGCCCCGGTTGGCTCGTCACCGCGACATGGTCTCGCCGCCTCGTCGATCCCGTCGGACGCAAACCGTTCCTGCTCGTCGGCGTCTCGGGTGGTGTCTCCGGCGCGACCACGCGGCAGGCGCTGACCCGCACGGAGGCTCCCTCGGCGAGCCTCTACGCCGTCGACGTGCGCGTCGCGATGACGGTGGGCAAGACGTTCTTCGACGTGCTCACGCCCTATGCTTCGGCGCGCGCTTTCGGCGGTCCGGTGTTCTGGAAGTACCGCGACAAGACGTTGCTCGGCAGCGACGTCTATCACTTTCAGATCGCGGTCGGCCTCGTGACGGCGCTGCCGCGGGGCTTCGATGTCTTCGTCGACGGCTCGCCCGGCGGCGAGCGCGCCCTCACGCTCGGTGTCGGGAAGAGCCTTTGAGCCTCGGTCAGCGTGCCCCGCAGGGCATTCGAGATCGTGTACGAGTGACACCAAGCTCGTGATCGGCTGCTCGTGGGCCTGCCATCCTTCGCCGGGCCGGACTAGGTTCCGGCCATGGAGGAGTCATGACGCCCATCGTGCCGAAGGAGATCGAGCAATACGTTCACGATCACACCACCCCGCGCCCCGCGCTCTTCGACGAGCTGCGCGAGCGGACGTACGCCCTCATGGCGAGCCCGCAGATGCAGGTGGGCCGCGTCGAAGGCACGCTGTTGAAGACGCTCTGCGCGCTCGCGGGAGCCCGCCGTGTGCTCGAGATCGGCACCTTCACCGGCTACTCCGCGCTCTGCATGGCCGAGGCGCTGCCCGACGACGGCGAGCTCATCACCTGTGACATCGATCCCGAGGCCGTCGCGATCGCGCGCTCGTTCTTCGCGCGGTCGCCGCATGGATCGAAGATCCACGTCCGCCTCGGCGACGCGGTGGAGACGATCGCCTCGCTGCCGGTGGAGCAGGCGTTCGACCTCGTGTTCATCGACGCCGACAAGGAAAACTACGAGAAGTACTACGAGCTGGCGCTCCCGCGCCTCCGCCGCGGCGGGCTCGTCGTCGGGGACAACACGCTGTGGAGCGGCAAGGTGCTGAACCCCGTGTCGGCGAGCGACAAGGCCATCGTCGCGTTCAACGCGCGCGTCACCGCCGATCCGCGCGTCGAGAACGTGCTCCTTTCGGTGCGCGACGGAATGATGCTCGCCCGCAAGCTTTGATTCAGACCACCACGGCGGGGCAGGAGAAGGTCGCGACGTTCACGCCGGCGTAATGGTTCCCGTAGATGGTTTGCATGTAGTCGCTGAAAAAGGCAGCCAGGCTCGCCAGGTCCGACGCGAGCCACTCGCCGGTGTTGGCGTCGATGAACATGCACTTGCCGGCCTGCTCGACATAGAAGGCGATGGCGTGCGTGCCCCCGAGGCCGATGTAATAGAAGCCGTTCCCCGTGAGGTGCGTTCCGAGCGCCTGCGTGAACGTGGCGTATCCGACCCTGGGCCCCGGCATCAGCTCGTTCAGGCCCCCCGACATGTATCGGTGCAGCATGCTGGTCGCCGCCTGAAGCGCGCTCGCGGCCTTGAGCGCCGCGGCCGCGGCCTTGTCGACGTCGGGGGTCGTCGGCGTGGACTCGAACCACCCTTTGGCGACCGTGCCGTCTTTGATCCCCGTGAGGCGCACGGCTTCCGCCATGAGCTTCTGGGCCCTCTCGCGGGTGCTGGTGAACTCCGCGGCGACGGCGTTGAACGCGGCCTGGTAGCGCACGAACTCCACGTCGATCTTGCCGTTCTTGTTCTCGGCGAGCGCCCGAAAGGCGATGATGTTCTCGCGGCCCAGGAGGTGGGCGCCGATCCAGCGCGAGGCCATGCCACGGCACACGCCGCCGTCGATGGACTCGTCGTCGCTCTGGAAGATCTGCGTCGCCAGGATGACGTTCGGGTGCCTCGTGGCCAACGCGTCACACTTCTCACGCTCGGTCGGCATGGGTGCTCCTCTGCCCGATGGGGCGGATGATCGGCGGACGCTATCGGGGCGTCATGTCGACTGTCAATCGGCGGCTCCGCGGAGGGGCCCGGCTCACGGTTTCGCATGCGCTCGCACGCGCTCGCGTTGCGTCGTTTGCGCTGCTCGGCTCGGTGCAGCGAGCGGGGGGCCATCGTTCGCGATGCCGCGGACCACGTCGTGCCGCGCGGGCTGCGAGGCGGAATCTTGCTCGGCATCCGAAGGGGCTTGTTCGAGGGGCAGTCGTGAGCACCTTCCGCGACACAGCGCCACGGGGGAGCGCGAGGAGGGAACGATGCCGAAGGGAAATGGGAAGTCGGGAGGAGATGCGCCGGCGATGTCGGCGCTGGAGAAGGCCGTACAGAAGGCACGGGCGGCCGTGGCCGCGGCGGTGAGCGAGCTGGAGAAGCACGACCTCGAGTCGCTCACGCCCGACGGTCGGCTGCACAGCTCGGGCAAGCTGCGCGAGGGCGAGGACGAGGCGATGGTCTCGATCCTCGACGCCGTCGACGCGCAGCCGGGGGTGTTCGCGGCGCTCGCGCCGCACGATCACGGACAGGACGCCAAGGTCGTGGAGACCGCCCCCGCCCGCACCGCCCTCGCGCGTCGCGCGCTGCTCGCGCCGCTGGCGAAGGATCTGGACGCGCTGCTCACGCGCGTGAGCGACGACATGATCTCCTCGGGCGAGAAGGCGAAGGACGTGACCGTGCCCGCATACGCCATCATCAAGGCGAACGCCGACATCGCCCCCGCGCTGCGGAAGACGGCGGCGCCCGCCATCGGGTTCTACGCCAAGGCCGCGAAGAGGCTCCCCAAGAAGACGCCCGCGGCGCCGAAGGGCTGAAGCCCGCGCGCCGCGCTCCTGGCCACGTCGCGAGGTGAGATACCGGAGCGCCGCGCCCTGCGGCGCCCCTTCTGTCTCGCCCGATCGCTCTCTTCCCAGTTCGCCGCCTCGCCTCGGCGCGCCGGACCTCGATCCCACGAATTCCCGAGAGTCGAGTGCACTTTTGGCACTGGAGGCGCTCCGCGGGCACTGGTCGTGCACCACGGTCCACTGAGCGTGCGCTGCAGCCCACCCGCGACGCACCGCGGTCCACCGGGCGTGCTCCGCAGCCCACGTGCAAAGCACTGCTGGCCACTGGTCGTGCACCACGGTCCATGCACGGTGCAGGAGCGAGCGCTCGGGGGCCGTGGTCGGCGCGCGGTGCCTCGCGCGGCGCGGACTGCGGGTCGATGGAGCTGCGTGTCCGCCGCTGCCCCGCGTGAGGACATCACGACGTGCGAGCGCGTCCCGTCAGAGAGGTTTGGATTGCGCAGACGCCCGCGAAGGTGCGCGGTGATGGAGCTCGCCGTGCGTATCGGTATGTGCGGGTCGCGATGGCGGGGTGGGAGGAGGCCCCCGCCATCGCGACCGCGCCGTCTTCAGTGGCAGCCGCCGCCGTGCTTGTCGACGTCGGGGGTGAAGAGGTCTTCACCGCGGTCGCCGACGTACACCTTGAGCACGCCCATGTCGGCGGTGACGCCGCTGAGGAGCGCGTGGTTCGTCACGAGGAGCGAGCCCTTGCCGTCGAAGGCGACGTTGGCCGGCGCATCGAAGGGGATGCTGCTGCCCTGGGGGCCGCTGATGCGCGCGAGCTCGCTCCCGTTCGGACCGAGGACGGAGATCTGGTTGCTGAAGGCGAGTGTCGTGTAGATCTCGCCGTCCTCGCCGAAGGCGAAGCCGTCGGGGCCGAGGCCCGCATCGAAGTAGTGCACGGCCTCGAGGTCCTCGGCCTCGGGCAGCTCCACGAGCGGCAGCTTGTAGAGCGCGCCGCGGCCCTGGAGCTCGGGGAGCGGGGACGTGGAGACGGTGAAGTAGAGCTCGTGGCCGTTCGGGCTCACACGCACGCCGTTGGCGCCGACGGGGAAGGGCGGGCCACCGACGAGGTACGGGCTCTCGAACCAGGTCTCCATCTCGCCGCCGCCGCGATCGATGCGGTAGATCGTGGCGCGCATCGAGTCGGTGACGTACAGGCGACCCTGCTTGTCGAAGGCGAGGTCGTTGAGCATGTGGCAGCCGACGCGCGTCATCGGGTCGGTGAAGTCCGGCACGAGCTGCGCGGCGTGACGGCAGCCGGGGAGGCCGTCGTCCGGGAGAGGAGCGTAGATCTCCTGCTTCCAGTGATTGCCCTGCTTGGTGAGGCGAACGATGCCCTGCGCCTCGCTCACCACGTAGAGACGACCTTCGTCGTCGGTGGTGATGCAGGAGAGCGCGTCCGCGGGATCGTTGTCCGCGTGGTTGACGGTGATGGTCTCGACGAGGTTGCCGTTCTTGTTGAGAACGCGGATCGTCGGGGTGGTCATGTCGAAGTTGGCAGGCCCCGACACGTAGATGCGATTGCTGTCGACGACGATGCCTTCGGGGAACGTCGCGGGAGCGGAGGAGAAGACCTCGCCGGAGCCGAAGGTCTGCTGCTTGGCGTCGACGTTACCCGCGGCGAGCCCGAGCGCCGCGCACGCTGCGAGCGAGACGATGGAGCGAGACACACGCGAGGGACGAGCCTGGGCCAGCGACCCGGCATTGCGAGAGTCGTTCTTCATTTCGTTCCTCTAAGAGCTTCCCTGTCTGACTGGACGGGATGGTTGGGCACGTCGTCGCCGCTCGGTCCCGCGAGGACCGGCGCGACGGTTCGTGCAGCCAACAATTACGAATACGATCGGGCTTCGAGGTTTCTAACAGCCCACGATCGAAAATGTGAGATGTGGTGCGCGACCTCACATCCCGCAAGGTGGCAGCGACCAAAAATCGTCGCGTGTGCGGCGGGCCGATGACACGTCCCGGACGCGGTCAAACGATTCACGCTCGAATGGCCGGGCGAGCGATGGACGATGTCGAGAACGTCGCGCCGGCATTGCAGGTGGTATCGAGGGTGACCGGCTCGCGCGGTGCTCGCGTTGGTTCCTGCGATTCGACGCTGCTTTCGCGTAGACAGGCGCGGCGCTGCTGCCGTTAACCTGAGGCCATGATTCATCGCGTCGCGTTGGTCCTCCCGCTCGTGCTCGCTCTCGGTTGCGGCGCTGCGCCGCCGCCGGCCGCCGTGCCGCCTGCGGAGCCGAGCACGCCCGCCGCAGGTGCGGTCGAGGGCGCGAAGGCGACGCCCGCACAAGATGGGACGCACGCGCCGCCGCCTCCTCCCGTGGCGCCGGCCGCTTCCGCTGCGACGACGGGGCAGGGCGCGACGCCCGCGCCGGGCAAGGCCGCGGTCTCGTCGAAGGAAGCGCCGCTGCTCTCGACCATCACGCAGGACGAGGTCATCAATCAGGTCGGCAAGAGCTCGGACAGCTTCAACCGTTGCTATGCGCTCGGCGCGGGGGCCTCGAAGAGCTGGCGCGCGAAGGTGACGGTGAAGGCCACGGTGAGCCCGAGCGGCAACGTGACCTCGTGCGAGGTGTTGAACAGCACGGCGAAGAACCCGAAGGTCGACGCGTGCGTGGTCGACGCGTTCAAGAAGCTCGTCTTCCCGCGGCCGCAGGGCAGCGGCGCGACGACGCTCACCTTCCCGCTGAGCTTCGACGGCGTGGAGCAGGTGCAGTGATCTCGTTGGCCGGGAGACCGGCCACGCGCGCATAGAGCGCCTCGTAGGCGTCCGTCATGATCGCGGTGGTGAACCGCTCGCGCGCGCGACGCGCGCAGGCGCGCCGATTGAAGCGCTCGAGCCGCGCGGCGATGCGCGCGAGCGTGTTCTTGTCGTCGGGCGCGGCGAGGAAGCCGGTCAATCCCTCTTCGACGATCTCGGGGTACGAGCCGCGCGCATAACCCAGCACCGGCGTGCCGCAGAGCATGGCCTCGATGGCGATGAGGCCGAAGGGCTCTTCCCATTGGAGCGGGCAGAGCAGGGCGCGCGCGCCGCGCAGCAAGGTCAGCTTGCGCGGGTGATCGGCCTCGCCGACCTCCGTGACGCCCGGCTCGCGCAGGTGGGGCACGACGAGCTCTTCGAAGTAGCGCGTGTCCTGCGCATGGGTGCGGCCCGCGAGCAGGAGCGGCAGGCCCGCCGCGCGCGCGATGTCGATGGCGATGTGCGTCCCCTTCTCGGGCGCGTAACGGCCGAGGTGCAGGAGGTAGCCTTCGTCGCGATCGCTCTCGGGGTATCGCTCGGGCGAGAGGCCGTGGTGGATGACGGCCGTGTCCACGAGCCTCGCTTCGAGCTCGAGCTGGCGGCGGCTGATGCCCACGTACGTGACGCGCGGATGCGCGGCGTAGAGACGGGACATCGGCTCCTCGCGGTGATGGTGCAGCGTGCACACCACCGGCACGTCGAGGAAGCGCGTGAAGGGGATGGCGAGCGGGTTGTTGACGTGCACGACGTCGAAGCCGCCGCGCGCCACCTCGTCGAGGCCGAAGGCCGCGTGGCTCGCTTCGTCGAAGGGCGTCGGTGGCCACTTCGCCTGCGTGTAGAGCCAGCGCTTCTCGCACGACGTGCACGAGTCGCCGGTGGTGTAGAGCGTGACGTCGTGTCCGCGCGCGTGAAGCTCTTCGGCCAACTCGTAGCAGAAGAGCTCGGTGCCGCCGTAGCCGGCGGGAGGAACGCGGATGAACGGAGTGGAGAGGATCGCGATGCGCACCGTCCACGACGGGTTACACGCGGTGTGCCACGATCAACGCTCCAGGTAGACGTCGAAATCCTCGATCGTCGTGGCGCGCTCGTAGCGCTCGGCGATGCGATCGCGGAGCGCGGGGAAATCTTTGAGCGTGTCGGCCGAGTCGATGGCGTCGCCGGTGACCATCGGGAAGACGTCGTGGCGCTCGACCACGATCGCGGCCGGCCGCCCGGCGTCGAGATCGCGCATCAACGTCGCGCGCTCTTTCTCCTTCGCCCACGCCACGCGCTGCGGGACGTCGTAGAGGTAGCGCGTGGCGGGCGTGCGGTCGGCGAGATCGTAGATGGCGGGCTCGAAGCCCCAGACGAAGACCTTGCGATCCGCGGGCACGCGCGCGCGGAGGAAGGCCGCCACCTCGCGGTTGGCCACGGCGTTGACGTCGGCGACCGAGGCGAGGCGATCGAGGGCGACCTGATCGCGCGGAGATTTCGTGAGGAGCGTGATTCGCTGGCCGCAGCGCTGGAGAAACGAGGTTTCTGTGTCCTTGGTCGCGGTGCGAAACAAGCACACCACGCCGAACACGACGAAGAAGAGCGCCGCACCGAGGGCCCCCGCGCGCGACACGAGGAAATCCCACACGCGCATGAAGCCGAGGGCGGCGAGCAGCGCCGTCAGCGGCCAAGTCGCGCCGTAGTGATACGGGAAGAACTTGCCTTGCATGATCACGCCGGCGAGGTGCACGGCGATGATGCCCGCGACGAGCGCCGCGCCCGGCCGCTCGCGCGGCGTGCGCGCGAACGCGAGGAAGAGAAAGAGGCCCACCGTGGGCACGCTGCAATACTGCTGGAGCCACTCGGTGAAGCCCCAATAGACCATGCCGGGGAGCGTCTCGCCGACCCAGCTCAGCTTGGTGTAGTGCGGCGTGAAGACGAAGAGCACCTGCCAGAGATCGCGCGCCGCGCCGCGGGCGAGGAACCACAGCGCGCAGAGCACGATGGGCGCCGAGCCGCCGAGCACGAAGGCGACAGCGGGCACGAGCGCCGCGCGGAGACGGGGCACGATCGGCACGCTCGTCCGTGCGCGAAGCACACGCACGCCGAGCATCAGCGCGACCACGGCGCCGCCGCCGGCGAGCGGAGGCTTGAGCAGGCCGGCGAGCCCGAAGAGCGCGCCCGAGAAGGCCCAACGCCGAAGCGTGTCGCGATCGGGGGCGACGCGGCCGAGCTCGGCCGGCGCCTCGAGGTGGAGCGGGAGCAAGGCGAAGATGGTGAGCATCCCGCCGAACGACTCCGGCTGCGCGGTATGCCAGAACTCGAGCTGCGCGTGGACCAGCGCTGCGATGGTGCCGGCGAGCAGGCCGACGCGACGATCACCCCACCAGCGCTCGGTGAGCTTCATCATCGCGATCGTGGTGGCCACGATGCCGAGGATCTCGAGCAGGCGGATACCCCACTGGCCGCTGCCGAAGACGGCGCGGCTCAGCGCGTAGATCACGAAGATCCCCGGCGGCTTGAAGTCCCACGCGTCGCGGTACGGCATGCCGCCCGAGAGCAGCGATCGACCGACCATCGCGTAGATGCCCTGATCGCGCCCGTATCCGAACATCACGATCTGAAGCAGCAGGAACGCGAGGCCCAGCACGCAGGCCGCGGCGAGCACGCGATCGTTCGCAGACCACGCGCGGCGCGCGGCCTTCGCGTTGGATGCTGGCGCTCGTGGATCGGACGCCGGTGCGGCGTCGGAGGGCTCGGCGTCGGGCTCGGGCGCGGTGGTGGTCACGCCCGCGTTGTACCGGCTGACCCATCGGCCCGGAAGCCCGCATCGACGCATCACGTCGCGCCGGGCGGACACGAAATACTGCGTTGCAGCGCGGATTCATGACAGGAAGCTGACAAAGGCATCACGCGAACGGCTCTAGTTTCCGCGCGTGGATATCGCGATCGTCGTGAATCTGCGCGCCCGGCGGGGGAGTCATCGGGTCGCCCGGGCATGTCGCGAGGTGCTCCCCGGCGCGAACATCATGGTCTCCAGCACCCTCGACGAGGCGCTGGGCTTCGCGCGACAGATCCAAACCGATCGGCCCAAGCTGCTCGTGTCCGCGGGCGGCGACGGCACGGCCGTGACGCTCATCAATGCGCTCCGCCGGCCGAGCGGTGATGATGTGGCCGGGCCTGCGATTGGCCTGCTCCCGCTCGGCACCGGGAACGGTTGGGCCAACGTCACCGGCGCGCCGCGCTGGCGGAAGGCCGTGCGTCGCCTCGGCGAGCTCGCCGAGCGTGGTGGTCCTCTGCCGCTGCGCCGTTTCGATCTCGTCGAGGTCATGGGCACCGTCGCGCCGTTCGCGGGCACCGGTTGGGACGCGGAGATCATCGACGACTTCCACGCGCAGAAGAGCGGCCCGGGCCTCCTCCCGCGGCACATGCGCGAGGGCCTGCGCGGCTACATGCACGGCCTCTTCACGCGCACCATCCCGCGCCATCTGCGTGAGCCGCAGGTCGAGGTCGAGCTCGTGAACACCGGCGACGACGCGCTCACCGTCGACGCGCGCGGCCGCGTCGTGCCCGTGCCGGGCGGCGGTCACGGCGCCGTGCTTTATCGCGGCCCCACGAGCGTCTGCGCGGCGGGCACCTCGGCGGAGTGGGGCTTCGGCTTCCGCGCCTTCCCGTTCGCGGGGCTCGTCCCGCGGCGCTTCTGCATGCGCCTCTACGCGGGCAAGGCGCTCGAGGCGACGCTGCGCATGAAGCAGCTCTGGCAGGGCGCGCATCCGCTCGCGAAGATGCACACGTGGCTGCTCACGCGCTGCAAGGCCACCTTCTCGCGGCCGGTGCCGTTCCAGATCGGCGGCGATCGCCTGGGGATCCGGAGTGAGGTCGAGTATGCGCTCGCGCCCGATCAGGTGGACGTCCTCGACTGGCGCGCCGTGGGCAAGGCGTAGCTTTCCGATTGGGCGAAACGACGCGGCCGAGCTCGGCGATGTCGACGTGCGTCATGCGCGGCGCGCGCGAGAGCTGCGCTTGACAGAGGTGAAACTTCTGGGGTTCCCTGTCCGCGTTCCGAGCGATTTCGCGGAGGTGACCGATGGCCGAGTACAAGTGGCTCCACCACCTCGATGTGCTGATGTGCAACAACGGCGGCGTGGTGATCCTCCCCAAGCCGGTCGTGGATCGCGACACGTACATCGTGAACAACCTGAAGCCGGTCTGTGACAAGGATCTGACCGGCCCCTGCTACCTCATCGGCTGTTCGATCGGCTGCAAGAAGATCGTCTCCATCCAGACGGGGCTCGCCAAGGACACCGAGCTCAAGGCCGGCGCCATCCCGACCATCGGCAACCTCTCGGCGACGACGGACAAGGGCTGCACGGTGACGTGGAAGAGCGGCCTCTCCGATCAGCTCGCCCAGGCCGAGGGTCGGCGCAAGCACATGTACGTCGACTCCGAAGGCCACCCCAGCATCGGCATCGGCTTCAACCTCGACAAGAGCGGCGCGCGCAAGCAAATCGAGGCGCTCGGCCTCGACTACGACAAGGTCTACGCGGGCACGCAGGACATCACCGACGCCCAGGTCGACAGCCTCTTCGCACAGGACACGACCACCGCGCAGACCACGGCGCGGAGCACCTTCCCCAACTTCGACTCCTTCACCGACACGCAGCAGAAGGCCCTCACCGACATGACCTTCAACCTCGGTGGGTTCAGCAAGTGGCCCAACTTCGTGAAGGCCGTGAACGCGGGTGATTGGGAGAAGGCCGCCAAGGAGGCGGGAACGGGCGCCGACGGCAAGTCACCTTCGCGCTGGGTCAACCAGGTCGGCGATCGCGCCCGGCGGATCATCGCTCAGATCCGCGGCGACACGGTGTTCAGCCCGCCGCAGTGAGCGTGCTCGTCGGAGGCTCGGTCGAAAGGCCGAGCCTCCTGATACGTCGCTTGCGTGCTGTCGTGAAAATGCCTGTTCGGGCCCGTCATCCCATTGCGGATCACGGGCCCGTGACGTAGAGGCTCAACTCCTCTCGATCGCCTTCACCATCATCTCGGCCACGCTCGTGACGGCGTTGGGCACGTCGTCGAGCTGTTGGCTTCCAGGGTGGGAGTCGGTGCCGAGGATGTTTTGGAACACGCCGGCGCTCCGCAGCTTGTCGAGCGATCCAGGCGGCAAAACCAGGTGGCTGGCGATGGCGTGGACGGCGGTGGCGCCCGCGGCGAGGTAGGCGCGGCCGGCTTGGAGGAGGGATGATCCGGTGCGGATCATGTCGTCGTAGACCACCACTTCGCGGCCCTTCACGTCGGCGTTGATGCCCGTCATCTCCAGCTTGCCCGTCACCGAATCACGGCTCTTGTAGACGAACGCCGGCTCCACGCCGAGCGAGCGCGCCAGGCTCTGCACCCATTTGGCACGGCCGGCGTCGGTCGCCCCGAGCACGAAGGGACGGTCGCCCATGAGGCGGCGGACGGACGCCGTGATCAGCGACGCGCCATAGAGATGATGGGTGATGTGGCTGTCGTCGAAATAGAACTCGATACCATCGGTGTGCAGATCGAAGAGGAACACGCGCATGCCGCCGTCGCAGGCGGGGATGGTGGAGATCAGGTGAGCGCGCGTCTTGGCGGTCACCACTTCGCCGGGGCGCACGGCGCGCTCCATGGTGGCGTATCCGAAATAAGGCATCACCAAAGCGAGCGAGTGGGCGCCGGCGCGGGAGATGGCATATCCGAGGTCGTAGACGTCGAGCGTGTCCATGTCCGTGGGCGTGCCGCCCAGGAGCACCACGTCGCGGCCCCAACTGTCGGCGGCGAGGCGCATGTAGCGCTCGCCGTCGGGGAAGCTCTTGCGCTCGATCTCGCCGACCTCGAAATCACCCGCCGCGAGGAAGCGGGGCCGCATGTATTCGTACGAGGGAATGGTGAAGAGGAGCTTCTTGGCGGTGCTCATGGAACCTTGGGGCGCGGCCGGCGCGATCGGCGAGCGTGACGAGCACGCTCTTCAGATGCGGCTCGTGCCCGGGAGCGGGCGGGTAGTCTTCGGGATCGGGCAAGTCCTTCATTTGCACGACCTCACGGCCCGCGTCACGCGCCGCTTCGTGGAGAAAGCGACGCAGCTTGGCGCGCGGGATACCACGATGGTTCGTGCAGGCGAGCAGCCGGCCGCCCGGCGCGAGCACGCGCAGCACCAGCGCGGCCACCTCGCGGTAATCGCTGCCCGCGCTGAAGCGGCTCTGCTTGGTGGTGGCGAAGCTCGGCGGATCGAGGACGGCGAGATCGAACGGCTCGATCTTGGGCGCGAGCCGCGTGAGCCAAGGCAGCACGTCGGCTTCGATGATCTCGTGGCGCGACGGATCCGCGCCGAGCGCATCCAGGTTTTGCCGCGCCCACGCGCAGATGCCGGCGGACACGTCCACCGTGACCGACGAGCGCGCGCCGCCCGCGACGGCGGCCACCGTGAAAGGCCCCGTGTACGCGAAGAGGTTGAGCACGCGCGTGCCCGGCGCGGCGAGGCGCACGCGGCGGCGGTTCTCCCGCTGATCGAGGAACACGCCCGTCGAGAGGCCATCGCCGAGGCGCACACGAAACGGCAAGCCGAGCTCTTGCACCGTGAACACGTCGGGCGCTGCGGTGCCGCGCACGGGCTCGCGCGGGGCGAAATCCTCGCGGCGCGCATCGACGATCACGCTCGCGTGCTTGGGCCGCACCTTCACGTAGACGCCGGCCGGGCCCAGCGCGAACACCGCATCGAGCACCGCTTCGCGCGCCGCCACGGCCTCGTCGCCGGAGAGCGCGACCACGAGGTGATCGCCGTACACGTCCACGTCGACGCCCGGAAGCGCGTCCCCCGCGCCGTTGGCCAAGCGGAAGGCGGTCGTGTCTTGGAGGTGCGCGATGCCGTAGCGGCGGTCGGCGGCTTGTCGCAGCAGCGCCTCAATCGTTGGGGCCTGCGTGGGCAGCGCGTCGGCTTCTCCGGCCACCCAACGCTCGAAGGACGAAGGCGGCGTGGATTGGATCGAGAGTGGTTTGCCGCTCGTCGGATGGCGCAGCTCGAGCCGCGTCGCGTGCAAGAGGAGGCGTGTCGCGGGCGCGCCGCCGTACATCGGGTCTCCGGCGATGGGCGCTCCGATGGCCGCGAGCTGCACGCGAATCTGGTGGGTGCGTCCCGTCTCCGGTTGCAGCGAGAGGAGCGCTCGATCCCCGCGCCGCGAGATCACCTGATAGCGTGTGATGGCCTCCTGCCCGTCGCGCGCATTGGCCGGCAGCGCCCGCATGGCCCCGTCGCGGCTCGCCACGAGCTTGTGCTTGAGGACGCCGCGATCCGGCCCGCGCAGCCCGCTCACGGCGGCCACGTAGGTCTTCTTCACCTTCCGGCCCTCGAACTGCTCCGCCATGGAGCGATTGGCCTCCTTGCGGCGGGTGAACACGAGCACACCGGAGGTGTCCCGATCGAGGCGCTGGTGAATCCCGAGATAGGGATTCTTCTCCCCGCGCTCGCGCAGATATCGAGTCAGGCGGCTGTGGGCGTCGTCCTCTCGGCCTTCGTCGGGCGCGTGGGTCGAGACGAAGCAGGGTTTGTCGACGGCCACGAGGTCCGCGTCCTCGAAGAGGATCCAGGCCTTTTGCCAGGCGGGGAACAGATCACGAATCGACACTACGGGCCCTGACGCTTGATGTCCGTCCCCGGAGGCGGGGTGAAGGTGAACTCGGCCGGATCGATGGTGGCCGGTTGGGTGATGCTCTCGAAATCGAATCGGTTCTTGTTGCCTTGGGCGTCGACGACGAGGACGCGCTTCATGGCATTGGGGTCCTTGGCGCCGAGGAGCGTTTGATCGATGTAGAACATCGCCAGCTCGTAGCTGGGGTTCGGTGTGAGCGGCTTGCCGTCGAGAACCACGCCGCTCCACTTGGCGCGGGGATTGATGGCGAAATCGAACGACTTCGCGATCCCGCTCCCCAGCATGAAGGAGAGCGCGCCCGGATAGGCCGTCTGCTGCGCGGGCATCTCCATCATCTGCTTCTCGTCGGCCATGTACACCTTGATAGTGGTGCCGTCCGAGACGATGCGATTGTCGTTGGGCGGGGCGTAGCGAAAGGAGATCTTGCTCGGCCGCTCGATCGAGACCGTGCCGCTCGAGTTCTTGATCGCGCCCGTGGCCTTGAGCGTGTATTGCTGCTCGAACTTGGCGACGAACGTCTTCTTCGTGGCGAAGATGGCGTCGACCTGCTGCGCGATGGCAAGCGCTGGGCTCACCGCGGTTGCGCCCGCATCGCTCGCCGCGACGGCGCCTGCGTCGCTCGCACCGGCGTCCGGCTTCGCGCTCGTGGTGACCTTGGAGGGCTTCGCGCCGGCGTCTTGCGGAGAGCCGGCGTCCTTCGATGCGGCGACGGAGGCAGACGCCGCGGCGGTGTGCACGGTCGGTGGATCGGCCGACGGCAACGCCGTCGAGGCCGCGCTGCTCGTGGGCTCCGCGCTCGCGGTCGGCGTCGTGGTCGCCGCGGGGCTCACCGCGCTCGGCTGCGGCGCCAGGGAGACCGCGCTGCCCGTCGTGCCGGCGGCCGGCTCCGAGCGCTCGCAGGCTGCGAGCGCGAGACACGCGATCGCGCCGAGACGGAGCGGATGAACTGGAACCGTGCGCATGACGCCCTCCTAGTCGGGTGACGAAAACGTGTCGAGCGCGGTGATATTCCCGGAAGGGTGGTTTCTTCAGCGCTACTCGGCACCTTCACCGAGCACGGCCAGCACCTCGGTGTGGATGCGCGCATCGCCGGCGGCCACCACGTCGCCGGCGCTCGTCGCATCGAGCGGGCGGCCTCGCCAGTCCGTCATGAGGCCGCCCGCGCCTTCGATGACAGGCACGAGTGCCGCGAAATCATGGAGCTTCAGGCCATCCTCGATCACCACGTCGATACTGCCGCTCGCGACCAATCCATATTGATAGCAATCGCCGCCGTACGAGAGCAGCTTGGCCCGCGCGGCCACGCGATCGAAGGCGCGGCGATGGGGATCGGCGAAGTATTGCGGCCCCGTCGTGGAGAGGCGCGCGCGGGAGAGGGCGGGGCAATCGCGCACGCGCGCGGGCTTCCCATTGAATGTGGTCGGGCGGCCGGCGGCGCCGATCCAGCGATCGCCGAGGACCGGTTGATCGATGATCCCGAGCACCGGCTGCCCGCGATGGAGCAGCGCGATCAGCGTGCCGAACAAGGGCTTTCCGGTGAGGAAGGCTTTGGTGCCGTCGATGGGGTCGAGCACCCAGACGAGCTCGGCGTCCGCATGGTCGCGGCCGTGCTCTTCACCGATGACTCCGTGGTCGGGCGCTTCGACCGCGAGGATTTGGCGGATGGCTGACTCGGCCTCGCGATCGGCGATGGTCACGGGGCTCTGATCGGCCTTGTCCTCGGCGTCGAGCCCGGTGCGAAAATAGCGGCGAATCACGGCTCCGGAGGCGTCGGCCAGGCGGCGGGCGAGGTCGAGGGTGCGGTCGTCCGGGATCATCATGCGGGCAGCGTAACCCAGGGCCGCGCCGGCCGAGCGCGCGACCGGGTTTCCCTCGCCGCGGCGCTGCGCTACCACGCCGCTCGATGAACCAGCCTCTGGCCCTCGCGCCTTTCCCTGGTGACCTGCCGGTGACGCCCGAGCTCGTGCGCACGCACAAGCTCACGCCCGACGAATACGCGCGCGCCGTGGAGCGCCTCGGGCGCACGCCCTCGTACGCCGAGCTCGGGGTGCTCAGCGTGATGTGGAGCGAGCACTGCTCGTACAAGAGCTCGCGCGTGCACCTCTCGCGGCTCCCGACCAAGGGGCCGCGCGTCATTCAAGGCCCCGGCGAGAACGCGGGCGTCGTCGACATCGGCGATGGATTCGCGGCCGTCTTCAAGATGGAGTCGCACAACCACCCTTCGTACATCGAGCCTTATCAGGGCGCGGCCACGGGCGTGGGCGGCATCCTCCGCGACGTCTTCACCATGGGCGCGCGGCCCATCGCCAACCTCGATTCGCTCCGCTTCGGCCGGCCCGATCACCCGCGCACCGCGCAGCTCCTCCGCGGCGTCGTCGCGGGCATCGGCGGTTATGGCAACTGCATCGGCGTGCCCACCGTCGGCGGCGAGCTGATGTTCGATCGGGCCTACGACGGCAACATCCTCGTGAACGCCTTCACCTGCGGCGTGGTGCGCACCGATCGCATCTTCTACGGTCGCGCCAGCGGCATCGGCAATCCGGTGCTCTACGTAGGCGCGAAGACGGGCCGCGACGGCATCCACGGCGCGACGATGGCCTCGGACGAGTTCTCCGAAGCCGGCCCCAGCCAGCGCCCCACGGTGCAGGTCGGTGACCCGTTCATGGAGAAGCTCCTCCTCGAAGCGTGCCTCGAAATCTTCTCCGAAGATCTCTTGGTCGGCATTCAGGACATGGGCGCTGCGGGCCTCACGTCGTCGTCGGTCGAGATGGCGGGGCGCAGCGGCAGCGGCCTCGATCTCGATCTCGATCTCGTCCCGCGCCGCGCCAAGCGGCTCTCGCCGTACGAGATGCTCCTCTCCGAATCGCAGGAGCGCATGCTCCTCGTGGTGCAGCCCGGGAAGGAAGCTCGGGTGATGGAGATCTGCAAGAAGTGGGAGCTCGACGTCGCCGTCATCGGCCGCGTCACCGACACGGGCCGTTGGGTCGTGCGCGCCACGCCCGGCTACGATCCGCTCGCCGAAAATCCCATCGCGCGAAACGCCGTGGTGGTCTGCGATCTCCCCGTCGACTTCCTCACCGACGCGGCACCGAAATACGATCGCCCGCAGAAGGAAGACGCTTCGCTGCCCGCGCGGCTCGCCTTCGATCCGGCGACGATCCCCGATCCGACTTCTTGGAGTGAAGCGCTCCTCTCCATGGCCGGCTCGCCGAACCTCGGATCGCGCCGCTGGATCTGGCGCCAATACGATCACATCGTCCGCGGCGGCACGCGCGCTCGGCCGGGCGGCGACGCCGGCGTGGTGCGGGTGCCGTGCGAGCGCGACGGCAAGGTGATCGACAAGCATCTGGCCTTCGTCTCCGACTGCAATGGTCGCCTCTGCGAGCTCGATCCGCGGCAGGGCGCGGCCATGGCCGTGGTCGAGGCGTGTCGCAACCTCGTGTGCGTGGGCGCGGAGCCCATCGGCCTCACCGATTGCCTCAACTTCGGATCGCCGGAGCGCCCCGAGATCATGCGTCAGTTCGCGCAGGCCATCGACGGCATGGCCGACGCGTGCCGCGCGCTGGAGGTCCCGATCGTGAGCGGCAACGTCTCGCTCTACAACGAGACCGACGGCCGCGCGATCCTGCCGACGCCGACCATCGGCGCGGTCGGGCTCGTGCGCGATCCCGGCGACGTCGTGGGCGCCACCTTCCCGAACGCGGGCCTCGTGGTGCTGCTCCTCGGCGCGGATCGCGGCGGCCCGCTCGGTGGATCGGAGTGGGTCGCGAAGCACACGGGCGAAGTGAAGGGCACGCCGCCGCGCCTCGATCTCGCGGCCGAAGCCAAGCTCCAATCGCTCATGCTCCAATTGCTCCGCGAGCGCCCGCGCCTCGTGAAGAGCGCGCACGACGTCTCCGAAGGCGGCCTCGCGGTCGCGCTCGCGGAGTGCTGCGCAGCCACCGACGATCCCGCCGACGTGGTGGGCGCCTCGGTCTCGATCTCCGAGTCCGAGCCCATCGCCGCGGCGCTCTTCGGCGAGGCGCCGAGCCGCGTGATCATCACGGTCGCGCTCTCCGACGAAGCGACCGTCTATGCGCGCGCGCTCCACGCCGGCATCCCCGTCCGCGCGCTCGGCATGACGGGCGGCGAGCGCCTCGTCATCGCGCGCGGCGAGCACGCCGTCGTCGACGTCGACGTCACCGCGCTGCGCGAAGCGCGCGAGAGGTGCCTCGAGCCCATCGTGGGGGCGTGACGTGGCGCACGACGATGCGCCGCCGTCCTCACGCCGGGGCCAGCTCTCGCGGAGCTACACGCACTTCCACCGCGAGCCGGCCCCCGGCGCGCCGCCGGGCACGCTCGTCGTCGAGCCCGGCGCGCGGTCGCGCATCTTCCTCATGGACTACTGCGCCAACCGCGTGGTCGTCGAGAAGGAGCTCGACTCCATCGAGGAGGTGATTCCCTATCTGGAGGACGACACTCCCTCCATCTCGTGGATCGACGTCCGCGGCCTCAACGATCGCGCCACGCTCGAGCGGATGGGCCAGATCTTCCGCATCCACCCGCTGGCGCTGGAGGACGTGGTCAACGTCCCCCAGCGCCCCAAGACGGATGCCTATCCCGAGCAGCAGCTCGTGATCACGAAGACCGTCTGTCTGCGTGAGGATGGCATCGTCATGTCCGAGCAGGTCGGCATCCTCTTCGGCAAAGGCTACGTGCTCACCGTGCGCCAAGAGCCGACGCGCGACGTGCTCGCCACGGTGCGCGAGAGCCTGCGCAAGGATCGCGGCGGCATCCACGCGCACGGCGCCGACCACCTCGCTTATGCCCTCATCGACGCGGCCATCGACGGCTTCTATCCCGTGCTCGAGGCCGTGGGCGAGCAGCTCGACGAGCTCGAGCTCGAGGCCGCCGCCGCCCCGCGCGGCATGTCCGCGCGCATCCACGCGGTGAAGCGCGAGCTCCTCACCCTGCGCCGCGCCGTCTGGCCGCAGCGCGATCTGGTGAACGCGCTGCTCCGCGACGGCTCGCCGCACGTGACCACGGAGACGCGCGTCTTCCTCCGCGACACCTACGATCACGTCGTCCAAGTGATGGACATGGTGGAGACGTTCCGCGAGATCGCGAGCGGCCTCATGGATCTCTATCTATCCGGCGTCTCCAACCGGATGAACGAGATCATGAAGGTGCTGACCGTGATCTCCACCATCTTCTTGCCCATGACCTTCATCGCCGGTGTCTACGGCATGAACTTCGAGCCGGCCTCCTCACCGCTCAACATGCCCGAGCTGAAGTGGCATTATGGATATCCATTCTCCCTCGCCCTGATGGCGGCGAGCGCCTTCGGCTTGATGGTCTTCTACATCCGCAAAGGCTGGCTCGGCCGCGGCGAATCGGTGGAGCCCCCGCGCGAAGACACGAAGCGCCCGCCGCGCTGACACGCCGTCTCGGATGGGAAAGCGCGCTCTCGCCCGCGCCGGGCGAGCTCATCGGCGCCGGTGCGATCGTCCACGTTCGTCTCGACCCGAGATGGCGTAGGGTTCGCGCCATGGAAGGCAAACGACGCACGGCGAAGCGCGATTCGGCTCCGGCGGTCGCTCCTCGGCAGTCGTATCACCACGGCGAGCTCGCCGAGTCGCTGAGCCGGGTCGCGCTGGAGCTGATTGAGAAGGACGGCGTGGAGGCGTTCAGCCTGCGCGACGCGGCGGCGCGCTGCGGTGTCGCCGTGAGCGCCGCGTACAAACATTACGACTCGAAGGCGGCCATCCTCCATGCCGTCGCCGACCTCGGCTTCCAGACGCTGGCCGATCGAATGAAGGACGAGGGCGAGCGTTCCACGCGCGCTCTCACGGGCACGCGCGCCGCCGAGGCGCGTCTCGTGGCGACCGGCCGCGCCTACATCCTCTTCGCGAGCGAGCACCCCAACCTGTTCCGTCTCATGTACGGCCCACACGGCCCCAAAGGCGGCGGCACCGACGCCCGGCCCGATGCGCCGGCGCGCCGGCTGACTCGCCTGCTCGTCGGATCGCTCAAAGACGTGCTGACCGCCTACGGAAAAGAGGACGCCGACGTCGAGGTCCACATGGTGATCGCGTGGGCCCTGGTGCACGGGTTCTCGATGATGGTCGTCGACGGCGTCTGGACCAAGCCCGGCAAGCGGGCGCTCGACGACATGATCGCCGAGCTCGGGCAGGCCGTCCTCCGCTCCCTCCGCTGACGCTCCGAGATTTTCTCCTTGCGCGTCCCGGATGGTCTCACTATCAATGAGAACACTGTTCACTTAGATGGTCTGTCACGACGGCCGATGTCGGCCGGCGGTGATGCCTTTGCCCGGCTGCGGGCGGAGGTGTGGCCGGCCGGCGAAGGCCGTTGGAACAAGCGATGCGACGCGGCCGGCCGCCGGTGGTCGGCTCGTGCGCATCCGTCCATCGACCCACCGAACCGACAAGGAGACAAGCCATGACCACGTTCATCTCGCGTTCGCGCGCGCTCGCCGCTCTCGCCCTCACCACCGCGATCCTCGCTCCCGCGGCGGGCTTCGCGTACACGATCGTCCGCGACAAGGGCTTCGACGTCTACAAGTGCAAGGACGGGACGCTCATCACCTGCATCGACTTCGACGATAGCGGCAACTCCTATCAGGTCGACTGTGTCTCCGGCACCGGCGGCGAGCGCGCGTGCGAGGGCCACGGCGGCTTCGTGGGCATCACGCCCGATCCCATCAAAGGCACGCTCGTCGCCAACTACACGGGGCACCTTCCGCTCGCGGGGCTCGCGGGGCTCGCGGGCGACGGCGACATCAACAGCACGTGCAGCGCTACGCTGGTCGTCGTCTGCAAGAGCGGAGAGACGTTCCAGTGCGACGACGCCGAGGTGAGTTGTCCAAAGTCGTACGACGAAGCCAACGCGTTGTGCGCGCGTCGAGGTGGCGTGGAATCGATCGACGTGTACGCCGCCTTCCAGCCGCGCCGCTGAGCGGCCCAGCTCGTCACGATGGCGATCTCGATATCGTAAAGCCACCTGGGCGGCGGCACGGAGCCTGTCGTCCGTGCCGTCGTCACCCGCGTCGACTCAAAACCAGGCCAGCGCCGCCGCCGTGATGGTGTTCTGCGCGATGGCGTTGGGCATGAAGGGCGACGTCGTCCCGTCGCCCCGCACCTGGCCCCGGAAGTAGATGGGATCCGCGGCCTGGTCATGCCGATATTCGACGCGGAAGGACACGTGATCGTGCGGCCGCGCGTCGACTGTGAACGTGCCCGATCCGACCCACCGCGCCGGCGCAAACATCGCTCGGGCCGTGCCATAAGGGCCCGTGCCCTGGTGCTCGCCCATGAAATCGCCGCGCGCCGCCAAGTAGAGCCACGACACCGGGTGGATGCGCGCATAGCCCGCGATCCCGCCGAAGTACGAGATGCCGTACGAATTGCGCTCGAAGGCTCCATCCCATTGCAACGCGAGCGATAGCCAATCATTGGCCTGGCCCGAGAGGTAGCCATCGAGCAGATGGCGCCAGGGTTGTCCTTCGGATGCGCCGGTGTCGCGCTCGGGCCCGCCCATGTAGAGCAGCGATAAAATGAGGTGGTCGGGGATCTTGTATTGATATTGGCTGATCACCGACTTCCCGGCGTTGTTGTCGGCCACGCTGTTGGCGCCGTTCGTGATCATGAGCATGAAGCTCGTGCGCTCGGTGACGTCGAGCGTGAGCCGGACGCCGGTGTGATAAAAGGGGAGCGCGAAGAACAAGGTGCTGCGCGACTGATTCCAATCCTCCTTGGCCTGGACGGACTCGAGCCCGACCGGCGAGAGGAAGATGCCCGCTTCCACCGCGAGCCCGCGCGCGACACCGAATTTGTAGCCGGCATATGCCTGCTGGATGAATCGCCACGTCGCCGCCGAGCTCGCGCCGGGGCCGCCGTTCGTACCGGGCTTGAACGGCTCGGCTTGATAATACGTGTCCGGTGTCTGCCCGACCTGGAGGGCGATGCGCGCCGCGAGCCCGCCGAGCTTGCCTTGGGCGTCGATGACGGCGTTTTGGAGGGTGAACGTGTTGTGCCGATTGTCGAAGCCGCGCTGGTTGATGATGCCATTCGACGGCTTCTCGAACGAATAGCTGTAGGCGGCCTCGACATAGCCCCCAATCGTGAATGACGGTTTCCATCCGGCCGGCAAGAGCGATGGAGCGTGGGCCGGTGTCGCCGGCTGCGTGGAGGGCGTCGCCGGCTCGACGGCCGGGCTCGGGCCGGGCAGCGGCCCGACCAGCGAGGGGGGCGTGATCGGCGGCGGAGGCTCCGCAGACACGGGACCGACCAATGACGGTGGTGGCCCCTGCGGCGTCGCCTGCTCCTGCTCCTGGGCGTGCGCCGAGGAGGCCCATAATGGAATCGCGACGGTAGCAAGCGAGACGAAGCGGCGCGCGCCGAGCATTCGACAGCAATACCCGCGCGCGCCGTGCGCGAACATCAGCGGACGGATGATGAACGCTCAGGGGATGACCGAGTGAGCCTACGTAAACCCCGACCATGGAGACATCAGGCCCGAAGCGGCGCGACGTTCAAGTGGGCTTGGGGGTATGGGGAGGCGCCACGCCGAGAATGTGACGGAGAGAGCGGACGTCAGGCCCGAGCGGCGCCACGTTCAAGTCGGCTCGGGTGGTTCGGGGTGTGGGAGGCTCCACCGAGCTTTGCTCGGTGGAGGGAGAGGGCGCGCAGCCCTCTCCCGGGACTAGGGCACGTTCATGCCCTTTTTCACGGCGGGGCGCGCGCCGACGCGCTCGAGCCAGGCGTTCACATGGGGGAAGTCGCCGGCGCCGGGCAAACGGCCCTGCATGCCTGCGACCCACGGATAGGTGCACACGTCTGCGATGGAATACTCGCCGGCGAGATACTCTTTCTCGGCGAGGCGGCCGTCGAGGACGCCGAGGAGGCGGTTCGACTCCTTTTGATAGCGATCGATGGCATACGGGATCTTCTCGGGCGCGAAGGTGTTGAAGTGCCCGAATTGACCGAACATGGGGCCGACGCCGCCCATCTGGAACATGACCCACTCGAGGGCTTCGTAGCGGGCCGGGCCGCGCGGCGCGAGGAGCTTGCCCGTCTTCTCGGCGAGGTAGATCAGAATGGCGCCGGACTCGAAGACGGCGAGAGGGCCATTCTCCGCGTCGCGATCGACGATGGCGGGGATGCGCCCGTTGGGGTTGATGGCGCGGAACTCGGGCTTGTGCTGGTCGCCGTTGCGGATGTCGATGACGTGCAGCTCGTACGGCAGGCCGACCTCCTCCAGCATGACGGAGGCCTTTTTGCCGTTGGGGGTACCGAAGGTGTAGAGGTCGATCATGGGACGCGAATCGTAAGGACGACCGCGCACCCCCGCCAGGCCCGATTCGCGTCAGCGCGCTTCGCCGATGGTCGCGGAGGCCCCGGATCGCGCCGCCGCGAGGCACGAGGTGAGGATCTGAGCGACGGACTCCACATGTGGCGCGCGCAGGAGCGTCGCGTGCTCGCCGGGAACGATGTGACGCTCGACACGAGCGCGGGTCCACGCGCGCCAACCGAGGTGCTCGTCGCGGATGCGCCAATACGGTTGGTGTCGCACGGAGAGCACGGTGATGGGGCCGCCGTAGCGAGGTGGGGTGAAGCTCTTGCCGGGCCAGACGCGGGCGCGCCAGTGACGGTATCCTTCGTTCTTCCCGGCGGCGGCCGCGCGACCGCCGAAGAGGCGCGCGCGCAGGAGGCCCACGAGGTTCTTCGCGCGGGTCGAGATCCAGGTGCGCCGCTCTTCCTGGCTCATCCGGCCGAGCCGCCGCCGGAGGCCTTCCAACATCACCAATGCAGGACGAGAGGTGTTTTGCAGAGGCCAGGTGTCGAGCATCGCCAAGAGCGCCACGCGCGCGCCCTCGGCTTCGAGCTTCCGCGCCACGGCCAAGGCGAGGTGGGCCCCTTCGCACATCCCCGCGAGGAAATAAGGGCCTTCGGGCTGCGCCTTCTTCAGGGCCGCGAGATAGGCAGTCGCCAGCGACTCGCACTCTTCGAGACCGTACTCGCGCCGCCCATAAGGCCCGAGGGAGCGCGGCGTGCCGTGCCCTTGCACCACACAGGCCGTCTCGCCCGGCCCGAGAGCGCGCGCGAGGCTCGTGTATCCGAGCGCGTTGACGCCGGGGGCCACCACGCAAAAGAGCGCTGGGAAGGGGCCTTGTTTGCGGAGCGCGCGCACCAGCACCCGATCCGGCGTCACCGGTGGAGCCGCGGTGCTCACCGGGCACCTCCGCGCGCGGCGGCGATGCGATCGACGACCTCGGCCAGCGTGCGAATGTCCTGGAAGAGGGCGATGCCGATCTCGTCGTCCGGGATCACGATGTCGAAGCGCTTCTCGATGGCGCTCATCAGCGCCAGCGCCTCCACGGAGTCGACGCCCATGCCCGACTCGAACAGCGGCTCGTCGTCGCCGATTTGATCGGGCGGCACGTCGATGCCCAGCGTCTCGACGAGGATGCGTTTCAGCTCGTCGCGCGTGCGTTGATTCGCGCTCATCGATTGGCCCTCTCTTCGATCACCCGGCTGCGATGGCCGGAGATCCGGCTTCCGCGGGCGCCGCGGAGGCGAAGTGATCCACCACGGCGCGCCCGAGGCGCGCCTGCCCTTCGGCTGACAAGACTCCGCCGCACGGGACACCGAGGGTCTTCTCCCAACCTTGGAGGCGATCGCGGAGCGCGCCTTCGTCGAGCCGTGCTTGCCGGCGCCTCCGGACGCCGCGCCACTCGTAATCTTCAGTGACCTGATCGCCGAACGCCGCGGCGATGACGGGGCTCTGCACGACGGCTTCGAGGGCGGCGCGACAGCGGAGCACGTGCTCCTTGGGATCGAAGGGATTGCACACCAAAATGCACGCGTCCGGTTGCGCGGCCGCGGCAAAGCCGAGCGTGGCCAGCGAGCCGAGGCCGAAGCGATAGAGCTCCGCGCCCAGCGTGATGACGCTCGATTGGCCGCCGACGAGGAGCAGATCGGGGCGCTCGCGATTCTTCATCTCCGTGAGGAGCACGTGGGTGAGGAACGAGGTCTCTTCGATGCCGAGATCGTTGCCCCGCTCGTAGCCGGTGGGGAGCGTGGTGGAGCCGACGAGCATGCCCGTGGGCTCGGTGGCCAGATGGGAGATGCGATATCCCATCTTCGCGAGAAGGGCTTTGAGGGCGATTTGCAGGGAGAATTTGCCCTGCGCGCGCGAGGTGCCGAACACGCCGAGCACCGGGCAATCGTGGACCAGCGCCTCGGAGAGGTTGCGCCGGAAGACCCGCCCGTGGGCGAGGAGCCGCGGATCCCGCAGCGGGTTCTCCACGGCGCTTTGGGGCTCCTCGTCGAGGTGGAGAATGGCGGCGAGATCTGCGCGGCTCACCGTGGGATCGACGAGCGGGACGCCGCGGCGCTCGGCCAGCGCGCGGACCTCCGCGAGCCCAGGGCCGCTGAGGCGCGAGAAGCTGTAAACCCCTTTGTCCTGCTCGACCGCTTTGCGAATCAAGGTAGCCAGGAGAGGCGGTGAGGCGCGGCCGGTGAGCGCTTCCAGGTGACCGAGGATCACGCTGTCCGCGACCTCGAGGGCTCGCTCGAAGCTCGGGAGGATGGGGAGACCTGCGTGCGGCTCGCCCAAGACCTCTCCGGCGTCGCGACCCGAGAGTCGTTTGCCCGGCGGATCGGCCACGGCCGCGATGGTGAATGGGAGCGTGTCCCGGAATCGAACCAGGGAGTGGACCTCTTTGTTGAAGGGATAGAGCGCCACGCGGTCGAGGAAACGCACCCGCTCGGGCGAGCGGCTGCGGTAGAAGGCCTCGACGCGCGCCCGGCGCTCGGCGCGAAAGCCGGCGCTGCTCTGCACCGACGACGCCGCGAGCGCGGCCCGCACGGCGGCGGCGTCGAGCTTCGGGTGGGCGAGGAGCAGGCGGCAAACCGCGTTGGTGACGTGCGCGGCCGCGAGGCTCGTGCCTTGACCGAGAATGGTCGTTCCATTCGTCCACGCGACGCGCTGGAGATCGCCTTTGGCCAGGAAATCGAGGTGACCTTCGTCGGCCACGTAAAGCGTGCCCGGCGGGCACACCGCCGAGCCGACGGTGATGACCTCGTCGAGCACGGCCGGCAGCGCGCGGACGCCCTCGGGGCCGGCGGCGGCGACGATCACCGTGCCGCGCTGGACCGCCGCGGCGACCACCGCGCGCAGGCGCTCATAGGCATCGTCCTGCCATTCGGGCGCGCCCAAGCTGATGTTGATGACGCGGGCCCCGTGGTCGACGGCCCAGACGATGGCCTCTTCGACCAAACGACACGTGGAGGTGCCGTTCTCGTCCACCACCCGGACCGGCAAGATCTCGATGCGAGCGTGGAGGTTCTGCGAAATGATGCCCGCGCACGCGGTGCCGTGGCCGGTGACGTCGTGAAAATCGTCGCCGACCTCCATGGTGCCATTCGCGCCCTGCGCGAGGCGGGCGCCGAAGGTGACCTTGGCAACGGCCGGATGAGCCGGCTCGATGCCGCTGTCGACAACAGCCACCTTCAATCGATCCATGGATCAGACCACCATTGATGACGAGATGACAGGGACGCGCCGCCTTCGCGGCGAGCGCGCCGTCGCCCGTTGATTCCCTCGCTCGTTCGCGGTCGAGAGGAGGATGTCAGCGACGGAACCAACGGGCGCTTCGGAGCGGCGCCGAATCAGCCGAAATCAATGCAAGGAGGGAGCTCGTCGATCCCGTCGTCCAAATACTGCAGGACGACTTCCAAACGTTGCTCGTTGAGCGGGCGGTGCGGCTTGTGGAGCCGGCGCGGCTCCTCGCTTGTGCGAGCAGCAGAGTTGGTCGAGACGGTCGCCTCGCCGTGAGCGCGGACGGATTCGATAACCATGTTCGTACCTCTCCTGGGTTCGTCGCAAAGCCATGTGCAGTGGCGCGACGAGTGTTGGAGAGAAGCTAACATGCCCCGTTTTGCCCTCAATACGGAAAATCCTAATTCGATGGCGGCAGTCCTCCGAGAGCATCCGAGCGAGGGCTCGGGACCAAGATGACGTCGAATGCCCAGGCCGGACGAGAGCGCGGAGATATCGATTCACACCGTTCCGGGCGCCGCGCCGATTCCAGAGGCACGGTCGCAGCGCACGGAGGGCGGAGCTTCACGGTCGCGATGCACGGATCACGGGCCGAGCGTCAGGCCCGATGCGTGAGCATGGTTGTCGTGGGGTGATAACGAGTCTCGACTCGATGTTTCGGCGGGCGCGGGCACGCACCGAAGCATCGAATCGAAGATGGGTGAGGCGGGGAGGGGGCGCTGGGCAATCAGCCCACGGCGGCTTCTTCGGCGGGCACCGCGTCGACGACGATCTCGCCGCGATCGACGCCGACCAGGGCCACGCCGCCCTCGTCGACGTCGCCGCGCAGGATCAGCTCGGCGAGCGGGTTCTCGACGTAGCGCGCGATGGTGCGCTTCATCGGGCGGGCGCCGAGCTCGGCGTCGAAACCACCGGCGTTGAGGAGCGCCTCGATGACGGAGGGATCGACGTCGAGGCGAATCCCGCGCGGGGCGAGCTGCGCTTCCAGGCCGGCGAGCAGGCGGCGGGCGATCTCGGCGACCTCGGCGCGGGCCAGCGGGCCGAAGCAGAGGACCTCGTCGATGCGGTTGTAGAGCTCGGGCGGGAGGTGCGCGCGCGCCGCGGCGAGCATCACCTCCGCGAGGCGCTCGCCGCCGGCGGCGGGCGCTGCGGCTCGGCCAAAGCCGACGCTGCGCTCGGTGCGCGCGGCGCCGGCCTCGGCGGCGCCGAGGTTCGAGGTCATCATGATCACGGTGTTGGTGAAGTCGACGCGCCGGCCGCGGCCGTCGGTCAGACGACCTTCGTCGAACACCTGCAAAAAGGCTTCGAGCACGTCGCGATGGGCCTTCTCGATCTCGTCGAGGAGGATCACCTGATAGGGCCGCTTGCGCACGGCCTCGGTGAGCTGGCCGCCGGCCTCGTGGCCGACGTAGCCGGGCGGCGCGCCGATGAGACGCGCCACCGCGTGCGCCTCCGCGTACTCCGAGAAATCGAGCCTCGTCATCGCGTCGGGCGAGTGGAACAGCGCCTCGGCCACGGCCTTCGCGGTCTCCGTCTTGCCGACGCCCGTGGGGCCGAGCAAGAGGAACGAGCCGATCGGCCGCCGCCCGCGGAGCCCCGCGGCGTTGCGGCGGAGCACGCGCGCGATGCGCGCGATGGCGGCGCCGTGACCGACGACGCGCTCGGCGAGGTTCTGCTCCAGGGAGAGCATGCGATCGCGATCGGTCTCGAGGAGGCGCTCGACCGGCACGTCGCCGAGCTCGGCCACGACGGCGGCGACCTCGGGCGGCCCGACCTCGGAGAGCGGCGTGGCCACGCCCGCGGCGGAGACCTTGCGGCGCGCGCGTGCGCCCGCGAGATCGAGGATGGAGATGGCTTTGTCGGGGAGCGCGCGGCCGGGCAGATAACGCATCGACCACGACACCGTCGCGGCCACGGCCTCGTCGGAATACGTGAGCCGATGGTGCTTGCCGAGGCCGGTGGCCACGCTGCGGAGCAGGAGGAACGCGTCCTCCACGCCGGGCTCTTCGATCTCGATGGGCGTGAAGCGCTTGGCCAATGCGCCGTCGGCGTCGATGACCTTGCGGTACTCCTCGAGCGTGGCTGTCGCGCAGAGGCGCACCTCGCCGCGCGCGAGGCCGAGCTTGAGCTCCAAGGCCGCCTCGTCGCACAGGCCCGGCGTGAACAGCTCCACGGCGTCGTCGATGAAGAGGATCACGCGCCCGCCCGCTTCGCGTAGCTCGTTGCGAATGCCGGCGACGCGCTCGGCGAACGCGCGGCGCGTGCCGGCCGCGGTGCAGAGCTCGGAGACGGAGAGCTCCATGAGCACGCGCGGGGGAGCGTCGCTCTGCGCGTCGAGCGCGACCATGCGATGCGCGATGCCGCGGGCGATCGACGTCTTGCCCACGCCCGAAGGGCCGACGAGGCAAGGGCAGTTGGCGTTGCGCTTGGCGAGCACGTCGAGCGCGTGCTCGATCTCGCCGTCGCGACCCACGACCTCTTCGAGCCGGCCCTCGGCGGCCGCGAGCGAGAGGTTCTGCCCGGCCGCCGTGAGGATGGGGAAGCGCGCGCGATCGAGGACGAAGCGCGCTGCCACCACGGGCGCGCGCACCGGCGCAGGCGGCGGAGCCGGCACGGGCTCGGGCGCGGAAGGCGCGGGCGCGGCGGCCATCGGCGGCGCGCTGGCGCTCGGCGCGGCCGGTTGGAGCGGGACCGGCACGGCGCGCGTCGGCACGTTCAGGCGCGGCACGGGCGGCGCCGGCGGAAGCAGCGGAATGGCCACGCCGGGCCCGTTGCTGGGCGGCGGCGCGGGCGGAGGCGGCGGCATGCTCGGGCGCGCGCGGCCGACGGGCGCGGCCGTCCGTTGCGGGGCGGATCCGGGGGCGCGCTCGGAATCGTTTGAGCTCAAACGGTTGGAGCTCAAACGATCTCGGGTGGCCCGCGGCTTTGCCGGCTCGATGCTCTCCGCGCTCGGCCTGCGCGTGGCCACGAGGCCGAGCGCCACCTGCATGGCGGAGGTGCGCAGGCGCGAGAGATCGACGCCCGCCTGCACCAGCGATCGATGCGCCGCGGCCCCGCGATCGGAGAGCAGCGCGAGCAGCAGATGGAGCGCCGTCGGCTCCGGCGAGGCGACCTTGGTCGCGGCGGCGCGGCCCGCGGGCGCGCGCGGTGTGCTCCCGAGCGGCCCGCCGCCGATCACCGATCCATCGGCGCGCGGCGTGGCGTCGCTCGGGTACCAGAGCCTTCGCGTGGCCACCTGACGCGCCGCGGCCATGAGGCGCCCGATGGGATCGGGCCCTTCGTCGTCGAACGAGCGGCTGGCCTTGAGCAGCGTCTCGTCGTCGAGCCGGCGGTCGCGCAGGAGATCGCCCGCCGGTCCATTCGAGGCCGCGATGGCGGCCAAGAGGTGGATGCTCGTGAGCCGCTCTTTGCGGCTCGTGGCGAGGTCCTGGGCGAGCTTTCGCAGCGTGACGAGCTCGGCTTGCGAACGGGCGTTGGTCATCCGTGGCCTCTCCTGGGGCTCGGGGGTTCGCATGGCCCGAGAGCGGTGGCCAAGTTCGTGGGGCGCCCGTGGACCACGGCGCCGCGGATCGCACGTCCGCGCGCGAAGGTCGACCGAGGGCGACCACGCGCCGCCCCGAAGCGGCGCGACGACACCATCTCGTGATGCGTTTCTCTGCCGGCGCGAGCACGAGCGCGTTCGCGCATGAGATCGACGAGCTCGTCGTCGTTGCGTGCGGCCGTGAGATCGACGCGGGCGTTCCACGTGGCGACCAGGTCGATCCACGCGCCCAACGCCTGCTGCGTCGCGCCGCCGGCGGTGGATTCCAGTGCCTCTCGAGCGCGCGCGACCTGCTCGGCGATCTTCGGCAAAACCTGCGTGGCGCGTGCAGCACGCCTTGACGACACGGCACGCATCACCGGCGGACCACGCCGTAACGCTACGGGAGTCGGGCTCGTCCCGACGCCGGGATCGAATGCAGAAAAAACCGAAGAGCGATTTGCTTCGGACAAATGCGTGCAATAAATTCAGGGCTCGTCCGGAGGATCTCCATTGGCCCGCGCGTCGCAGTTCGAGACCTCCCAAGCACCCGTCGCCGACGCCGGTGCGAGACAAGATCCCGATCCCTCCGGCGTGCATCGCCGCCGCCGCCTGCGGATCTTGATCATCGATGACGAGCCGTTGATCGGCGCCGCGCTCCGCCGCGCTCTCGCCGCCCACGAAGTGACGGTCGTCAGCGGCGGCGTGGCCGCCGTCGGTGTCATCCAGGAGGCTTCGGCCCCCTTCGATCTCGTGCTCTGCGACGTGATGATGCCCGACCTCAGCGGCCCGGGCGTCTACGCCTCCGTGCGCGAGAAGTGCCCCGAGATCCTGTCGCGCTTCGTCTTCATCACCGGCGGCGTCATCCACGAGACGTGCCGTCGTTTCCTCGCCTCGGTGTCGAACCCGGTGCTCTCGAAGCCGTTCGATCTCTCCCAGGTGCGCGACCTGGTGCGCCGCTGCGCGGAAGACGAGCGGGGCTGACGACGCGAGCGAAAGAGCCGCTCGGCGCCGCTCTCTTGCTCACGTCGCGCGCTGCCATCGAGAGAGGGCGCCGCGCGGACAGACTGCGCGCGGCGCCTCTCGGCTACCGCTTCACTTCTTCTCGATCTTGGTGGCGTACATCCGATAGGTCACGGTGACCTTGTCGCCCTTCTTCGCGTCGAGGTTGCCCTTGGTGTCGCCGTCGATCGCGAACTCCCAAACATCGCCGCCCTTGTCGACGTTGATCTGCTTGGCGTTCACTTCGGTCGCGGCGCCCGTGTACTGATACGTCTTCGGGGCGGCGAGCGCGGTCACCGCGACGCCGGCCACGAGGCCCGCGGCGAGGCCCGGGAGGAAACGGTCGAGCTTCATCGTCTGTGCTCCTGTGCTGATTGAGACGCGCCGGAAGCTACCATGCGCCGTTCATTCGAGTCCACGCGCACGGCCGACCTCGCTTGGGGCAGAGCTGTACATTCCATGACGAGCAGGCCCGGCAAAATGGATATCGATGGATGGATATCGCGAGCCCTCCGAAGGGAGCTTTGCCCTCGAACGAGATATCGAATCTCACGCCGCCGCCCACGCCCCTTTTGCGCGGAAGCAACCGGGGCTCGACGTGAGCCACCTCGCACGCTCCCACCCGCTCGGCGATCTCCCTCACCCGGCCCGACCCGCAAGCCGCTTGGCCCAGGGCCCGTCTCTTCGGTAACCAGAGCGGGTGCTGACGTTCGATCCCGAGGTCCTCGAAAAGCTCGTCGTGCGTGCGACCGGTCACCGGCCGGCGGAGGTCGTCCAGATGCCGGGCGGCGCGTCGACGCGCCGCTACATGCGCCTCCACACGCCCGAGGGCCCGCTGGTCGCGATGTTCGTGCCCGATGCGCGGCCCGAGGAGATCACCGCGGGCGCCCCCACGCTGCGCTGGCCCTTCCTCGAAGTGCAGGAGCTGCTCCACGGCCGCGGCGTGCGCGTGCCGCGTGTGATCGCGGAGTCCTGCGACGAAGGCCTCCTGCTCTTGGAAGACCTCGGTGACGAGACGCTCGCCGCCTTCCTCGAGCGCGCGCCCGCGCGTCGCGCCGAGATCTACCGCATCGCCGTCACCGACCTGGCCCGCGCGCAGGCCGCGCTCGGCGCGCTCCCCGAAGGATCGGTGATCGCCACCCGCGCCTTCGACGAGACGCTCCTCCGCTGGGAGCTCGATCACTTCCGCGAATGGGGCCTCGACGCGCGCGACCGCGCCCTCCCCGACGAGGAGCGCGCGCAATTCGATGCCATCGCCGACCGCCTGGCCCGTCGCATCGCCGCTTGGCCGCGCGGCTTCGTCCACCGCGATTACCAGAGCCGCAATCTCATGGTCCACACCGGCCCTCTCGACACGTTGTCTCTCGTGTGGATCGATTTCCAAGACGCGCTCCTCGGCCCTCGCGTCTACGACCTCGTGGCGCTCCTCAACGACAGCTACCAATCCTTCGATCGCGACTTCATCGAAGCCCGCCTCGACGACTTCGCCTCCGCCGCAGGGATGGATACGGCCGGCCGCGCGGCCCTCGGCCGCGAGTTCGACGTGGTCACGGTGCAGCGCAAGCTCAAGGACGCGGGGCGCTTCATCTTCATCGATCGCGTGAAGAAGAACCCGAGCTTCCTCCCCTATTTCGAGCCCTCCCTCGCCAAGGTCCGCGCCGCGCTCGCCCGCCTCCAGGACGAAGAGGACATGCGCGTCCTGTCCCGGATCGTCGAGCGGGCGTAAAGCCCTCTCGGCGCACCGGATCTCCTGCCCAAGCCTGTTCCAAGTGCGATGAGAACGATGGCCATGGACCGGCGAACGGAGGTGCTCCGGCGCGAGCTCTTCGAGTCGTTGCTCATGTCCTACGAGCACTCGTCCGCGGATGGGACGTTCATCCTGATCACCAGACAGGTAGCTCCTGATCCCGGGGACGACGCATCGTTTCTTCGATTGACCTTCACCGGCGTGAAGGCGTTCGTGCGCGAGCCGGGATCGTATCGACCGTATCGTGATTTCGTGACGAGCTATTTCCTGGCGCCGGATGGGCCCCCGCTCGAGATCCAGAGCGTCAGGGTCGGGGGAAGTGGCGTGGAAACGTCCCGCGTGACGTTGCATTTCGGGAGCTCATTTGGAGACGTGTCGTTCTCTTACGCGTCCGTCATCGGTCATGTGCGGAGCGCGCGTGTCGTGCGCAAAGGCGGCGAGTCTCTGTACTTCGATGCCGAGACCGTGGAGCCGTTCGACTTCTACGCTCCATTCGGCTCCTCGGCATAGCCGTCTTCTCACCTTCGGCTCGATGGCCTGTGAGGGTCGAGCGCTCGCTCAAGCCTGATCGCGCTGCGCGGCACCGAGGGCCGTGGCGCGGGCGACGACATCGAAGAGCACCGCGGCGAGGAGCTCCACGAGGTGATCACGGTTCACCGCGTGGCTCTCGGCCCAATCGAGGGCGGTGGCTTCGACGAAGCCGATCCAGCCGCGGAGCGCGGCCCGGAGGAGCGGGCTCGCGAAGTCGTGGGGCACGTCTTCGAGGATGCGGGAGGCGAAGGTGCTGCGCGTCTCTTCGAGCAGCGCGGCGATCTCGGGATCGGAGCCGACGCCGCCGCGCACGAGCGCGATGTAGGCTTTGCCGTGGCGGGCGACGAAATCGAGGTAGGTTTCGAGGCCGCGATGAAGGCGCTCGTCGGGCGTGCCGCGCCGATCGGTCGTGGTCGCTTCGAGGAGGTGCCGCGCGGCTTGTCCGAGCGCTGCGATGTAGAGATCGCGCTTGGTCGGGAAGTAGTGATAAAAAAGGCCCTTCGAGACACCGGCTGCGCGCGCCAGGTCGTCGATGGAGACTTCGTCGTAGGAGCGCTCGCTGAACATGGCGAGCCCGAGCGCGAGGAGCTGCGCACGTCGCTCGTCCACATCGAGCCGGGTCCGCGCCGGGCGCTTCTGGACGCGCGTCCGGGACACCTTCGGGCTCGGAGATCGAACCATTGTCCGCACCCTACGCGACTGTTGACGGCGCAGCAACGGCCGCTATCCTATTGAACCGGAGTCAACAACGATGCAAGCCCCTGCAGACGTCGAAAAAGGCCCGATTCCTCGTCCGCGCGCGTCCGGTGTCGACCTCGACACGCCGGTCCCGCGCTACTGGTTCGCGGACAACGCCTTCGCCACCCACGTGGCCAATGGCGTGAACCTGCTCTTCCCCGCGGGGGAGCGGTTCTTCGTGCGCGCGGTGAATCATTACCTCGATCGCGTCGAGAGCCCGCTCCTGCGCGCGCAGGTGAAGGGCTTCTTCGGGCAGGAGGGGCGCCACGCCAAGGAGCACGAGCGTGTCTTTCGCATCCTCGAAGCGCACGGCTTCGACGTGAAGACGTTCCTGCGCTTCTACGAGCGTGTCGCTTATGGCTTCATCGAGAAGGTCTCGCCGCCGCCGCTGCGCCTCGCGACCACCGCGGCCTGCGAGCACTTCACGGCCATTCTCGCCGAAGGCGCGCTCCGCGAGGGCCTCATCGAGCAAACCGATCCCACGATGCGGGCGCTGCTCTTGTGGCACGCGGCCGAAGAGATCGAGCACCGCTCGGTGGCCTTCGACGTGCTCAAACAGGTGGCGCCCGGTTATGGGCTCAGGGTGGCCGGCCTCGCCATGGCGACGTTCTGTCTGGGCGGCTTCTGGGCCATCGCCACGGCCATGCTCGTCCTCCAAGACGCGGGCATCGACCGCGCCCGCGTCCTCGCCGATTGGCGCATCGCCCGCGAGCGCCGCAAGGTGAGCGACGTCTTCGTGCGTGGCATTCGCGAGTATCTCCGCCCCGACTTCCACCCGGCGCAAAACGACATCGACGGCCTCGCGTCGGCCTATCTGGCGAGCGTCGGGCTCGGCTGAGCCTCTCGAGCAATAGGCATCATCAATACGGCGAAGAGCCCGAGCGTCGCGCACGCTCGCGGGCTCTTCGCCGTTTTGCTTTCGGGGCACGAAGAAGAGATGGGGAGTTACGCCGGAAGGAGGAGATGGGTATTCCCCTGCGGGACCGCGAAGCGGTGGAAGCTCACCGAAGCGCTGATGTCGAGCGCGCGGACCCAATGCCACCAGCCGACGGGGATGAAGATCATGTCGCCCGGCTCCAGCACCACGTCGACGACGCTCGCATCGAGGAAGGCGCGGTGGCGCTCGGGATCGGGGGCCTCGGCGTTCACGTGGCTGAAGGTGCCATGTCGTGCGTAAACGTGGTGGAGCTCGAAGGAGGGGACGAGCTTGAAGCGCTTCCGCCCGAAGACCTGACAGAGCAGCACGTTCATGTTGTCGTGGTGGAGGGGCGTGACGGTGCCGGCGGGGCCGAGGAGCATCGTCATCATGGCCGGATCGAGCACCGGATCGATGATGCCGGCGGGCGCGCGAATGTCGTCGAGCAAAGGGCGCATGCCTTCGCGACGCCAGTTCTCGTTGCGCGGCACCATGTAGAAATCGTTGCTCTCGCCGGCCTCTTCGATGCGGCGGATGAACGCGGCCAGCGTGGTCGTGGTGCGGTGGCGATCGTGCTGGAAGGCGTGATCCGGATTGGCGTCGCGGCCGGACATGACCTCGACCTCCACGTCGCCGCAGCGGGCGCGGAGATCGTCGAGCGACCAGCGGCGTAGGGCCGGCCAATCCTCCATGTGCCCGCGCAGCACCACGGGGCAATGGCCGAAGTAATAGCGCGTGAAGAACTCTTCTTGGGAGAGCCCCGTGCGCACGTCCACGCCTTGGTGCAAACCCTCTTGGCGATGGAGGCTGCGATAGAGGTCCATGAGCGCCTCCATGCGCAGGTAGCGCCGGCCGACGGTGCGCCCGGCTTGCACGAACGGGTGCGCGAGCGCGGCAACGACCTCGTCGCGCGCCGTCGATTCGTTCACCCCGGAGGCGCACAACGCGCGGACGAGCTCCTCTTGGCTCGCGCCGAGGGCGATGTTCTCCCCGAGCCACTTCTGCCATTCTCGATCGAGCTGGGATGTTCCTGAAACCATGGTGACTCCTGGTGCAGTGAGCCGGAGCCCGTGGCCGCGACGAGCGCTGATTCGTCGCGGCCCGGGCTCAGGGACGCTCAGCCTCGCTCTTCCTCGTGGGCGAGCGGCGGCACCCTGGGCGTCTCCAGGAGCGCACGCGTCTTGGGCGCGATGTACCAGCAATCCACGTAGTTGCTCTTCACGTTGACGTCGTCGTCGTCGCTCGCGTGTTGCGATGCAAGAAAGCCATTCATGATGAAACCTCGTGAAAGATGAAGGGTTGTTCGTCCGTGCGGCTCGAGGGTGTCAGATTCCGCCGTCGCGCTCGGCGGCGCGCGGGAGCGGAGGGACGTTGGGCGTCTTCGAGAGCTCGCGCGGCCGCGGCGCATGCTCCCAGCAGTTCACGTAGCTGCCCTTCACGTTGACGTCGTCGTCGTCGCTCGCATGCTCTTGTGCAAGAAAGCCATTCATGATGAAACCTCGTGAAAGATGAAGGGTTCGAGGGCGTCAGGTTCCGCCGTCGCGCTCGGCGGCGCGCGGGAGCGGAGGGACGTTGGGCGTCTTCGAGAGCTCGCGCGTTTTGGGCGCGATGTACCAGCAATCGACGTAGTTGTTCTTCACGTTGACGTCGTCGTCGTCGCTCGCGTGTTGCGATGCAAGAAAGCCATTCATGATGAAACCTCGTGAAAGATGAAGGGTTCGAGGGCGTCAGATGCCGCCGGCGCGCGGGAGCGGAGGGACGTTGGGCGTCTTCGAGAGCTCGCGCGTTTTGGGCGCGATGTACCAGCAATCCACGTAGCTGTTCTTCACGTTGACGTCGTCGTCGGCATCGGAAGACTGTGAGCGCGTGTGTGCGATATCCATGGTGCAAAACCTCCTGATGTGAATGTCGCGGAGCACGGTGCTGCGCGACGAAACCTTGGGTGTGGGCGTCAGCGACGCTCTTCGCTCGTCGCGAGCGGCGGCACGCTGGGCACCTCCAGGAGCGGGCGCTCGGGGGCGCGCTCCCAGCAGGTCGGATAGGAGTTCTTCACGTTGACGTCGTCTTCGGCATTGGAGATGGGCGAGAGGGAACGAGCAACATCCATAGGAGACCTCTTGATGGTGGATGAACGTGGATGGAGAGAGTTTCAGCGCGGCTCTTGGGCGAGCGCGAGCGGCGGCACGTCGGGCGTCTTCGAGAGCGCGCGCGGCTCCGGGGCGCGGAACCAGCAGTTGACGTACGTGCTCTTCACGTTGACGTCGTCTTCGGCGTCGGAGAGCGCAGGGCGAGGGACATCCATGACGAGAGCTCCTTTCGGGCGGGAGCCTGCCTGTCGCGCGGTGTCTCCGCGACGCGAGGTGGGCTGTCGATTCGCTAGGATGCGTTGTGCTTCATGGGCTCACCAGTGTCCTCGGGCGACAATTGTGAGGCCTCCGGCGACAGCGTGGGGGAGGGCTCGCCCGGATCGGCGCGAGGGCGGCGGCCGAAAAATATCCAACACTTTCGTGGTGGCCGGCATGATGCACGGGTAGCGATGCTGAAGCGCACGACCGCGAAGAGAGCGCCCGCCGAGGCGGGTCGGGGAAAGGCACGAGCGCGCGCCCGCGAGCTGGGCGAAGGGGAGGTGAAAGGCACGATCTACGTGGCCGCGTTCCGGCACGCGGCCAGCATCCTCGAAGCGGCGGGGCACGACCCACGCCCGCTCCTCGTGGAGGCCGGCGCCGGTGACGTCGATTTCTCCGGGCCCGATCAACGGATCAGCATGAGCGCTTATGTGGCCCTATGGCGGATTGCGGGGCGCCGCTTTTCGGCGGGCTCGTTCGGCCTCTCGGTGGGGCGGACCTTCGAGCTCGATCATGGCAATCTCTTCACCTACATGGCTGCTCACAGCGACACGCTCGGCGGGGCCGTGGAGCGCGGGGAGCGCTATCGCGATCTCGTTCACGAGCTGTTGCTCCCGAGCTTGAGAGTCGAGGGCGACCGTGCCCACCTCTGGCAAGCGCTGAGCCCAGCCGCGAGTCGCATCGGCGCGTTGGAGGAGGCCATCGTGGCCACTTGGCTGAAGAGCTTCAACCTCTATACCGGGATGGAGGTTTGGCCGCGGGAGATCTGGTTTCAACAGGCGGTGCCCCGCGATCTCCGGCCCTTCGACGAGGCGTTCCGCTGCCCGGTGCGCTTCGGAAAGCCGGAGACTCGGCTGATCGTGGAGCGCGCCGTGCTCGAGCAACCGCTGCGCCTCGCCAATCCCCGTCTCCGTACTTATCTCGAGGATCAAACCCAACTGCAGCTCTCGCGTCTTCCCCGGGAAAATAGGCTCGCCGATCGGGTGCGCCGGTTCCTCGTCGAGGAGCTTCGCGGCGGTGACCCTTCTCAGGAGCGCATTGCCCGGCGCGTCGCCCTGAGCCCGCGCACCCTGCAGCGCCGCCTCAAAGAGGAGGGCGTCGTCTTCAACGATCTGCTCGACGAGCAACGCCGCGTGCTGTGCGAGCGTTACCTCCAAGACCAGTCCCTCTCCGGTCAGGAGATTGCCTGTCTGCTCGGATATCACGAGCGGAGCAGCTTTTATCGGGCCGTCCGCCGCTGGACGGGCCGCACACCCCAAGAGCTGCGCGGGGAGGGGCTTTGCGGGGAGACGGTTAGCAGGCTGTCGAGATGACGTGTCGGAGGCCGCTCAGCGGCGGGCTTCGACGAACAGTGACTCGGCGAGCCGGCCCGGAGACGGGTTGTCCTGGTTCAGCATGGGGTCGGCGCTGTCGCGGTGCTCGGCCCGGCGGACGTCGCGGAAGCCGGCCCGCTCGAGCTCCGCGCGCAGCATGTCGAAGTCGTAGATGAAGCGGTGCATGTGCCCGAAGACGAAGTTGAGGATCTCCGCCGCATGATCGATGCGCCCGACGCCGACCAGCTCGGCGAAGGTCGTGTCTTTGGCGCGGTAGGCTTCCATGTAGCGCTCGAGATCGGGCACGCCGACGCGGAGGAGGCCGCCGGGGCGAAGGACACGGGCCGATTCGGCGAGGACGTGGCGGGCGCCGCGCGGGTAATCGATGTGCTCGAGCATGTGCTGGTGGAAGATGCCTTTCACGCTGCCGGACGCGAAGGGGAGCGAGCCGCGCAGATCGACGACGACGTCGACTGCGTCGTTGCGCATGCGGTCGCAATTCACGAAGCCGGGGAGGCGCTCGTACCCGCAGCCGAGGTGCACGTACTCGGCCTCGCGCGGGGCCTGCTTGGGCGCGCGTTGCAGCTCCGCCGCCAGGCCGCGCACGAACTGCGAGACCTCGATGCGCGCCCGGTCGTCGAGCCCCAGCCGGTAGAGGACCTCTTTCGAGCGAGACACGACGCGGGACAACATGCGGTCACTATCGCGCGCGCCCGCGGTCGGCGCAATCGCGCCCTCGCCCCGCCGCATCGTGACCGTCGCGCCGCTTCCACCGCGCTCGCGCCTCGCGAACGTGGGAACGAGGGGGACCTGTTGCGGCGACCGCAGCGCCGCACAGCATCGAGCGCCGAGATCTCGACATGTCCGGTGGACATGGATGTCGTCATCGATATTGATGCGTGTTTTTGCGCCAGCGAGAAATGGTGAGGCGAGAAGGGGTGTGGGCGGCATCGGGCCGCGTTTTGCCGAGGAATGCGGCGCTGTCGTGCCGAGGGTTGCCCGAGGAGAGGCGGGCACAGAATGGTTGTTCGGCGATGCCCGGTGGTGGAAAGCAAAAACCCTCCCGGCGCGGGCGCCGAGAGGGCTTTGGTGACGCTGTGGGGCCGCTCGCGGCCCCATCGTGATCACTGCGTGATGGCCTTGAGGTCGAGCATCTCTTCGACGCTCGGGACGACGATGAGGTCGCAGCGGCGGTTCTTCTGCTTGCCGTCGTCGCTGTCGTTGGAGGCGACCGGGTCCGTGTCGGCGAAGCCGGCGGCGCTCCAGTGCTCCTTGGGGAGGCCGCCCTTGTCGCCGACCAGGTAGAGGAGCACGGTGCGGGCGCGCATCAGCGACAGGCCCCAGTTGTCGTGGAAGGTGCCGCCCTTGAGGGCCACGCCGTCGGTGTGGCCGGCGACCTGGTAGTCGCGCTGGAGGAGCTGCGGGTCGCCCTTCACGACGCTGGCGACCTTGGCGAGGATCTCCTGCCCATCCTTCTTCAGCGAGTCGCGGCCCGAGTCGAAGAGCACGTCGCCGGGGAGCGAGATGACCATGCGGTTGTGGCGGATGCTCACCGCGAGGCCGAGGCGGGTCAGCTCGTCGAGCTTCTTCTTCAGCTTCTCGAAGCGCTGCTTGATGAGCTCGAGCTGGTGGGCGCGCGCCTTGTACTCGGCGAGCGCGCGCTCACGCTCCTCCAGCGTGCTGGAGAGGCCGGCGAGCTTCTTGTCGCGCTCCTCGATGTTGACGCCCATCTCCTTGAGCTGGTGCTCGAGGCCTTCGACCTTCTTCTTCGCGTCGTCGAGCTCCTTCTGCGAGGCTTGGTGCTCGGCCGCGAGGCGGTTGTACTTGTCGAGCTGCGCCTGCCACTCTTCCTCCGAGTGGCCGCAGCCGGCCGCGAGGACCGAGAGGGCAGGCACGAACAGCAGGGAAAGGAATCGGGGGTGAGTCGCATGACGAGGAAGCCTCCGTCGGGGATTTCTGGCCACGCCCGCCAAGGTGCGGACGGATGCGGGGCCTACCGTAGCGAGGTCCGCGCTGCCACGGAAGCCCTTCGCGCAGGATTCCGGACGCACGAAACGTGACCTTCGGTCGGCGCCTGGGCGCCCCGCTACGAAGGGCGCCGCATCATGCGACGGCACGAAGCCCGACCGAAGAACGCGTGACCGAACGCCGACGTCAGGGACCGCGGATGAGGGTGCGGGGAGGGGAGCTCCACGGGCTGTCCGTGGAGGGAAGGGCGTCAGCGCTCGTCGAGGATCAGAGCGTCTTTTCGAAGACGCGGTAACGCTTGGCGATACGGCCGCCCATCAGGCGGATGCCGGCGTTGATGGCGGCGTTGTCCTCGAGCGTCCAGCCGAGCTCGCTGTCCTTCATGCCGAGCAGGTGCGCCGAGCGGTTCATCTGCACGTAGAGGTATGCGGAGAGGCCGCCGTAGCGCCGCACGTGACGCCACTTCTTGCGGATGCCGAGGATGAGGAGGCGGCCGCTCTTCGGGCCCTGGACCTTGAGGCGCCACAGCATCTTGGCGAAGCCGAAGGGGAAGAGCTGGCCGCGGAGATCGCGGATGGCCTCGTTGATGTTGGGGATGCCGAGCGCGACGGCCGCGACCTCACCGTTGATGTACGTGATCCTGGTGATCTCGGGCATGAGGATGAGGCTCATGTCCTTGGCCATCTTGGTGAGCTCGTTCTCCGTGGCCGGGACGAAGCCCCAGTTGTCGCTCCAAGCGTCGTTGAAGATGTCCATGATGATGCGGACTTCTTCCATGATCTTCTTCGGGTTCATCTGGCGCGTGGTGACCTCGGGCATGGCCGCGATCTCGTCGTGCGCCCGCTGCGCGCGGGGCGGGACCTCGCCGACGTCGTACTTCCACGAATAGAAGTCCTTGAGCTTCGCGTACCCCGCCTGCTCGATGAGGCCGGCCTGATAGCGGTTGTGGTACGTCATCATGGCCATCGGCGGATCGTCGAAGCCCTCCACGAGGCAGCCGAGCTCCTCGTTGATCGAGAGCGACATGGGGCCACGGAGGCGCTTCATCCCGCGGGCCTTCACCCACGCTTCGGCCTCGGCGAGGAGGGCCTTCGCGACCTCGGGATCCTCGACGGTGTCGAGGAAGCCGAACATGCCGGCGTCGTCCTTGTGCCGCGCGAGGTGCTCCTGATCGATCTGGGCGCTGATGCGGCCGACGGGGCGGCCGTCACGGTAGGCGACCCACGCGGTGCCGTCGGCGTGCTCGAAGAAGGGGTTCTTCTTGTGGTCGAGGCGGTCCGAGACGTCGAAATCGAGCGGGCGGACGTAATACGGGCTGTCCTTGTAGATGACGTCGACGACGTTGAGGAAGTCGCGCAGCGTCTTCTTGTCGGAGGCTTTGAGCTCGCGAATCTCGATGGCCATGGTCGCGGCGGAAGTACCGTCCGGCGCGCGCGGAAGCAAGAGGGGCCCCGCTGGCCGGGGTTTGGGGCCGCTCGAGGCGCCATCGTGACCGATCGCCGCACGAGCCGGGTGCCGGGCGGAGGGCGCGGCGCCGGCGGCTGACTTTCGTTCGACAGGTCACCGGCCCGCTATGGAGTGGTGATATCATCCCGCGTCCCCAGCAAAACGAGGTGCCCCATGCTGACGCGTGCTTCCCTTTTCGTAGCTCTCTTTGCGCTGACTGCCTGTGGTAGCAGCACTGCGACGACGACGGGCGGGGGCGGTGGCAACGGCGGGGCGCCGGGGACGACGAGCACGGGGACCGGCACCGGCGGGGCGTCGAACACGACGACCGGCACCGGCGGCAGCGAGCTCACCGGTGAGTCGTTCAGCGTGACCTTCGATGCGGTCACCGTGCAGCCGGGTGAGGAGTCCACGCGCTGCGTGCTGAAGCGGCTCCCCAACCCGGACATGTTCCACGCGGGCAAGATCCACAACGTGCTCGGACCGGGGTCGCACCACCTCATCGTCTACAAGACGGCCGACACCGAGGAGAAGCCCGAGCCCTATGCGTGCCAGCCGTTCGCCGATCTCCTCACGCCGGAGAAAGGCTCGCCGCTGATGATCACGCAGAAGAAGGACGACACGCTGGAGATGCCGGCCGGCGTCGCCCTCAAGATCGAGAAGACCCAGATGGTCCGGCTCGAGATGCACTACATCAACACGACCGCGGCGCCGCTCGACGTGACGGCGACGTCGACCTTCTACGCGATGAAGGAGTCCGATGTGCAGAACGAGGCGGACTTCCTCTTCGTCGGCAGCCCGGACATCAACGTGCCGCCGCAGGGCACGCAGACGCTCGGCCCGGTGTACACGCCGCTCACCGCGGAGCTCAAGGGCGCGAAGTTCTTCGGCTTCACCGGCCACGAGCACCACTGGGGCACGGGCGTGACGGTCGCGGTGACCACCGGCAAGACGGGCAGCGATCAGATGGTGTACGACCCGCCGAGCTGGACGTGGGACGAGCCGCCGACGGTCTATCACAACCCGCCCGTCGAGGTGCCGGACGGCGGCGGCTTCCGCTTCACGTGCACGTACGAGAACAAGGGCACGACGACGGCGAAGTTCGGCGAGTCGGCGAACGACGAGATGTGCTTCTTCTGGACGTACTACTACCCGAGCAAGGGCGCCTTCGTCTGCGCGCACACGGATCAGTTCCTGAACGGCGTCGATCTGTGCTGCCCGGGCAGCCCGTTCTGCAGCCAGCTCTTCAAGTGATCATGGGGCCGCTTGCGGCCCCATCGTGATCAACGGCGCGCGCTCCCTCTCGATCCGCGGGGGGAGCGCGACACCAAGCGACTTCCGGCGCCGCGCCGGCGGTCCTTCACACCTCAATCATTCACGTCTGCAGGACTACGCGCGCGGTGCTTCGCGGGCGTCGAGGCGCGCGCGGAAGTCGGCCATGGTGCGCGAGAGGCCTTCGCGCAGGTGGACCTTGGGCTCGAAGCCGAGGATCTCGCGGGCGCGGGTGATGTCGGGCTTGCGCTGGCGCGGATCGTCGGCGGGGAGCGGCGCTTCGGTGAGCGTGACCTTGCTGCCGACGAGCGAGGCGACCGCCTCCGCGAGCTCGAGGATGGTGAACTCGCCGGGGTTGCCGAGGTTGATGGGGCCGTTGACGGAGGCGACGCGGCTCATGGCGACGATGCCGTCGACGAGGTCGTCGACGTAGCAGAACGAGCGCGTCTGCCGGCCATCGCCGAAGACGGTGAGGGGCGTGCCGCGCAGGGCCTGGACGATGAAGTTGGAGACGACGCGGCCGTCGTCGAAGGCCATGCGCGGACCGTAGGTGTTGAAGATGCGGACGATGCGCGTGTCGATGCCCCAGCGACGGCGGCCATCCATGAGCAGCGTCTCCGCGCAGCGCTTGCCCTCGTCGTAACAAGCGCGCTCGCCGATGGGGTTGACGTTGCCCCAATAGCTCTCGGGCTGCGGGTGGACGGTCGGGTCGCCATACACCTCGGAGGTCGAGGTGTGCACGATGGTGCAGCGGCGGCCGCGCGCCATCTCCATGAGGCGGATGGCGCCGAGGACGCTCGTGGTCGTGGTGGCGTACGGATCGCTCTGGTAGTGCACCGGCGAGGCGGGGCAGGCGAGGTTGAAGATCAGCTCGGCGTACGCGTGCATGGGCTCGCGCACGTCACCGAGCTGGAAATGAAAATGAGGATCGCGGCTGGCGCTGCGGAGGTTGCCGAGGTCGCCCGTCATCAGGTTGTCGAGGCCGACGACCTCGAACCCTTCGGCGAGCAGCCGATCGCAGAGGTGCGATCCGAGGAAGCCAGCCGCGCCGGTGACCAGTGCCGTCTTGCGTGATGCTCCGAGACCCATAGCGTTCCTCTCTATCGTCGCACGGCGCCGCGCCGAAGGAGCGCTTGCCGGCCCATGATCGCCGGGCTGTCGTAGCGACGACGGCTCAGCAGCGTGCCCAGCCAGAAGATGCCCCAACAGACCACGAGGCGACCGGTCATCAACTGGAAGATGGAGCTGTACACCGTGATGATCGGGCCCGCGACCGTGACGGCGGTGATGTTGGCGATGCCGGTCGCTCGCATGGCCCAGTGATCGCTGGCGAACGCCTTCTGCGACATGCCGAGCCAGAGGCCGAGCGCGACGCAGACGAAGACGATGCCCGGCCACCCGAAATTCCAATAACCCTCGGTCAAGAGGGGCAGGTTGATGGCGGTGGTGATCGCGCCCAGCTCCGTCTGGCGGCCGAAGACGACGGCGTAGCGTTGAAAGGTCTCGCGGGTCGTCGGCTTGTTGGGCCAGATGAAGCGGGGGATCGGCGCGTACAGGATCGGCAGGAAACCGGAGCCGTTCAGGTAGTCGACGCGCCCGGGGCACACGTCGAACATGTGCATGACCGCGCCCAGCTCGGAGAGGCGCGCGATGCTGCCGCTGCTCTGCTGGTCGTGCCGGCTCTCCGTGGAGAACGCGTTCTGCCACGCGGTGACGCGCTCGCCCACGCCGATGGTCTGCGAAGACCTCGCGGAGGCGCCCCAGACCTGATCGCGGAACGAGGTCTTCACGGGCTGGAAGAGGGCGTAGATCACGAGCACGGCGAGCGCGAGGCGCAGCGAGACCTTGCGGAAGGCGGCCCAGGTTCCAGTGGTGAACGCGATGCCGGCGCGGAAGACCGCTTCGAGCGTGCCGCGGAGGATGCCGACGAGGATGGTGAAGCCGATGAGGAGATGCGCGGTGCGCGGGCCCAGCCGGCGCGGCGGCGCGATGATGGCGAAGCCGACGAGCAGCTCCATCGGGAAGGCGTAGTAGATGGGCTGGACGAGCGGCGCCGGGAGAGCGTTCGGCCAGAAGAGCATCATGACCGAGAACGCCATGGTCGCGGCGCCGTAGATGTAAAACGCCCGGTCCCATTGCTCCGGGAGCTCGCGCCGCGGCATGGCCTGCTCGAGGAGCGCGCCCGCGCGGGGCCCGAGCTTGCGACCCAGGCGCGCGCCGAGCCACAAGCACATGGCACCGAGGGCGACGGCGGTGGCGCCGCCGAGGCGCGCGTCGGGGCTGAAGTTCACCGGACCTTGGAGGTCGTAGAACGGCAGGTCGAAGAAGAGGCCGAGGCAGAAGACGACGTAGTACTGGAGCAGCGCGAGGGGCATGAACGGCAGCTCGCCCGCCTCGTGCTTGAGGAAGTGCTGCGTCTCGAGGATGAGGATCACCGCGGGCAGCGCGGTGAGGATGCGCACGGCGAAGGAGTGCTCCTCGACGGCGAAGAGCAGGTGCACCGGGATCACCGCGGCGCACAGGAAGTACGCCATGTTGGTGACGAGGAAGAGGACCACGCCGGAGAGGCCCGACTCTGCGTGCGGATCGCGCGCGCCCGTGAGGCCTCGTGGGATCGCGCGGCCCCGCTGGCCGAGGGGCGCGGGGCGGCCGCGGGCACGCAGGCCGACGGGACCTGTGTGGCGAGGCTCGGGAGCGCCGTCGCTCTCCGCGGGGGTGACGGGCCCATCATCGGCCGACGGCGCGGATCGAAGGCCCGCCGGCCGGCGCGGCATCATCCGGCGCGCGCTCCGGAGAGGACGTCGGCGAGCGTTTGCGCGACGCGGGCGACGTCCTCGCGCGTGAGGCCGCAGCCGCTCGGCAGGTTGAGGCCGCGCGCGGAGAGGCGCGCCGAGGCCGGGCAACGATCGATCTCGGCGCCCACCGCGCGCGCCGCGGAGAGGTGCGGGAGCGCGCTCATGGGCACGAAGAAGGGACGCGTGTCGATGCCGAGGGCGCGCAGGCGCGTGGAGACCTCGTCGCGGGAGAGGCGGATCTCCTCGCCGAGGACGACGCTGATCATCCAGAAGACGCTGCGCCCCGCGAGCGACGCGCCGGGCGCGGCCGGCAGATCCGGGTTGAGCGTGAGGTGCGGGATGGAGGCGAGATCCTCCCGGTACCAGGCCATGATCTGGCGCTTCTTGGCGATGAAGGTCTCGAGCTGCTCGAGCTGCGCCAGGCCGAGCGCGGCCTGGAGGTTGGTCATGCGGTAATTGAAGGCGAGCTCGGTGTGGTAGTAGCGGCGCTCCGGGCTCATGCCGTGATCTTTGAGGAAGCGGCAGCGACGGGCGAGCGCGTCGTCGTCCGTCGTGAGCATGCCGCCCTCGCCCGTGGTCATGAGCTTGTTGCCGTAGAACGAGAAGGAGCCGATGTCGCCGAGCGCGCCGACCTTGGCCGCTTCGTAGGCCGAGGCCCCCGTGGCGTCGCGGCGCGCGACGAAGAGCGAGGCGCCGTGCGCTTCGGCCGCGTCCTCGAGGATGCGGATCCCGCGCGGACGGGCGAGCGCGCCGAGGGCGGGCATGTCGGCGGGCTGACCGAAGAGGTGCACGGGGACGATGGCTTTGGTGCGCCCGGTCAGCGCGCGTTCAACGGCGCGGGGATCGAGGCACCACGTCTCCGGGACGACGTCGGCGAGGACGGGCACCGCGCCGGTCTGAAGCACGGTGTGGACGGTGGCCGCGAAGGTGAGATCGGGCACGATCACCTCGTCCCCGGGGCCCACGCCGAGGGCGTGGAGGGCGAGGTGGAGGGCCACGGTGCCATTGCTCACCGCAATGGCGTGGCGCACGCCGATGTAATGGGCGAAGGCCTCCTCGAAGCGATCGATGTAAGGCCCGATGCTCGACACCCAGCCCGAGCGGACGGCGTCGGTGACGTACGCGATCTCGCGCTCGCCGATGATGGGCGCGGCGACGGGGATCATGCGGTGCTCCTCAACGGCCATCTTAGCTGCTCCTCGCTGGGATCGCAGAGGCTCCATGGGGCGTGGCGATCCCGATCTTCTCGTCGCCGAGCCACGTGGCGTAGAGCGCGCGATGCTCGGCGACGAAGCGCTGGTAAGAGAGCGCGCTCTCGGCGCGCTCGCGGGCGGCGGCGCCCATGGCCGCGCGCAGGTCCGGCCGGCGCGCGAGCTGGATCAAGCGGCGCGCGTGGGCGTGGAGATCGAACGGATCGATGACGAAGCCGTTGGCCTCGCCGACGATCGCCTCCTGCGAGCCGTCCTGGTTGCCGACGATGATCGGCACGCCGCACGCCGACGCTTCGAGCGGCGTGAGGGGGAGGCCCTCGCCGCGATTGCGCCCGCGATCGCTGGCCAGCGAGAAGACGTGCGCGCTGCGATACACGTCGATCATGTCGTCCTCGTGCACGGCGCCCGTGAAATGCACCCGATCGCCGAGGCCCATGGCGGCGGCGCGGGCGCGCAACGGCTCGATGAGGTTGCCGCGGCCGGCGTAGATCAAGCGCAGCTCGGGCACGGTGGCGGACGCGCGGGCGAACGCTTCGAGCAAGCGGTCGTAGCCCTTGTGGGCCGCGTCCTGCGAGAGGCGCCCGAGGGTGAGCACGTTGATGCCCGTCGCGGGATCGGGGATCTGGTACTTGCAGAGGACGTCGGGCCGCGGCGCGCCGGGGGTGAGCTTGTCGACGTCGACGCAGTCCCACACGACGCCGATGTGGGCGCGCTTGCCGGTGCCGTGCGCGCGCACGTAGCGCGCCGTGAAATGGCAGTCCGAGATCACGTGGGGCACGAGGCGCAGGCCCATGGCGGCGTCGGGGCGGAGGCCGCTCCAGACCTCGAGGCCGTAGACGTTGAGCACCGCGCGGGCGCGCACGGCGGCGGCGAGGGTCACGGCCATGCCGGAGAGGTTCACGTGCGCGGCGTGGATCACGTCGGGCCGCTCGCGCACGGCCCGCGTGACGGCCTCGCGGATGAGCGCCGCCTTGTCGCGCGGGCCGTTGCCGGAGGCGTGGAAGTCGACGTCGAACGCGTGCTCCAAGCTGTCGGCGTCGGGGCCGAGGAGCGAGAGCGTGCGCACGCGATCGCGACCGAAGATCGTGTAGAGCGCTTCGATCTGGTAGCGCGTGTATCGGGAGATCCCGCCTTTGTCGAAGCAGCCGGGGGTGAGGTAGAGGATCTTCATCCGACGCCGTTCGCATCGCACCAGCCGGCGAGCGCGGCCACGCACCAGACGCGCGCGTAGTTGGTGTACCTATCCCCCTTGAGGAACGAGCGCCAGAGGCGCTCGACGCCTTGGACCTGCAAGAAGCCGAGCTTGCGCATCGTGCTTCCGAGGAGAAGCTCCTCCACCCAGGGGCGGAGCGGGCCGCGGAACCACGCTTCGTAGGGCAGCGTGAAGCCCATCTTCTGCCGGTTCACCGCGCTGTCGGGCAACGTCGGCACGGTGGCCGTGAGGAGCGGCTTGTTGCCGTTCGGCCCGATCTTGAGCGCGCCGGGGATGCGCATGACGCGCTCGAGGAGCACGTGATCGATGAGCGGGACACGCACCTCGAGGCCGTGCGCCATGCTCATGACGTCGGTGTCGCGGAGCAACGTATGACGGAGGTAATTCGATAGCTCCAGCGCCGAGTAGGCGTTCACGGGATCGAGCTTGCCGGAGGCGAGCCGCGGATCGATCTCCGAGGGCGCGGTGACGCCGAGGTACGCGGGATCTTCGATGCCATCGACGAGGAGGACCCGGCGCTCCTCCGGGGTGAACATGGCGCGCTGCGCGGCGTAGACGGCGGCCGCGGAGCCGTCGCCGGCGAGGAGGGCAGAGAGCTTGCGCACCTGGACCGGCAAGCCGCTCGCGCCGCCCGCGAGGCCGAGCCCGCGATGCAACGGCGGCGGGAGGCGACCGGCGGTGCGCGCGAGGGCGCGGAGCGGGCCGAAGGCACGGAAGTACGAATAGCCGGCGAAGACCTCGTCGCCGCCGAGGCCCGAGAGCGCGACCGTGAGGCCGGCTGCGCGCGCGGCCTTCGAGACGAAGTACGTGTTCACGCCGTCGACCGACGGCTGATCGAGCGCGCGGATGGCGTCGCCGAAATGCAGCACCGCGCGGCTCGCGGGCAGGTGCACCTGATGGTGATCGCAGCCGTAGCGACGCGCGACCTCGGCTGCATAGGGAGCCTCGCTGTAGCGCTCCTCGTCGAAGGTCACCGTGAAGGTGTGCACGGGCGTGCTCGATGCGCGCGTGGCCAGCGCGACCACGACGGAGCTGTCGATGCCGCCGGAGAGGAAGACGCCGATGGGCACGTCGGCGATGAGCCGGAGGCTCACGGCTTCCTGCAAGATCGGCTCGATGGAGCGCGCCTCGTCGGCGAAGGCGGCGTCGCGCTCGTTGGTGAGGGGGAGGCTCCAGTAGGCGCGCGTCTCGAGCTTGCCGTCCTTCAGCAACGCCCACGATCCGGGGGCGAGCGAGGTGACGCCGTCGAGGATGACGTCGGGATCGGAGACGGCGCCGAAGGCGAAGTAGCTCTGGAGGGCGCGCCGCGAGAGGCGCCGCTCGGCGAAGCCCGTCGCGAGCAGGGCGCGGATCTCCGAGGCGAAGGCGAAGCCGCGCGGGCCACGCGTGTAATAGAGCGGCTTGATGCCGAGCCGATCGCGCGCGAGAAAGAGCGTGCCCTCGTGCGCGTCCCACACGGCGATGGCGAACATCCCGCGGAAGCGGGTGAGCGCGCCTCGGCCCCAACGCGCGTAGGCCTCGAGCACGACCTCGGTGTCGCAGCTCGATCGGAACGTCGCGCCGAGCCCTTCGAGCTCTTCGCGCAGCTCGCGGAAGTTGTAGACCTCGCCGTTGTAGACGAGGGTGTAGCGGCCGTCGCCGGTGCTCACCGGTTGGTGGCCGCCGGGGGAGAGATCGATGATGGCGAGGCGCGTGTGGGCCAGGCCGATGCGGAGGTCGCCCTTCGTCGCGCGGTGGGTGCCGCGATCATCCGGACCGCGGTGCCGCAGCGCCTCCTGCGCGGTCGCGAGCGTGCGCGCCTCGTCGAGGTCCGCAGCGTCGCTCAGGTAGCCGAAGATTCCGCACACGGCGCCCTCCGTTCGGCTAGCCGCGGGCGCGCTTCTCGCGGGCGGCGAGCTCGAGGTCGGAGTCGACCATGCGGGCCACGAGCTCCGCGAAGCCGACCTTCGGCTGCCAGCCGAGCTTTTGCTTGGCGCGGCTGGGATCGGCGAGGAGCAGATCGACCTCCGCCGGGCGGAAGTAGCGCGGGTCGATCTTGACGAACTCCTGGTAATCGAGGCCGACACGACCGAAGGCGAGCTCCAGGAACTCGCGCACCGAGTGCGTCTCGCCGGTGCCGATCACGTAGTCGTCGGCCTCGGTCTGCTGGAGCATGAGCCACATGGCCTCGACGTAGTCGGCGGCGTGGCCCCAATCGCGCTTGGCGTCGAGGTTGCCGAGGAAGAGATCGCGCTGCATCCCCAGCTTGATGCGGCCGACGGCGCGCGTGATCTTGCGGGTCACGAAGGTCTCGCCGCGGCGCTCGCTCTCGTGGTTGAAGAGGATGCCGTTGACCGCGAACAGGTTGTAGGCCTCGCGGTAGTTCTGCGTGACGTAGAAGGCGTAGGCCTTGGCCGCGGCGTACGGGCTCCGCGGGTGGAAGGGCGTCGTCTCGCGCTGCGGCGTCTCCACGACCTTGCCGTAGAGCTCGCTGGAGCTCGCTTGGTAGAAGCGGCAGGCGATGCCGAGCTTGCGGATGGCCTCGAGGATGCGGATGGAGCCGAGCGCCGTGATCTCCCCCGTGTACTCGGGGATGTCGAACGAGACGCGCACGTGGCTCTGGGCGGCGAGGTTGTAGACCTCGTCGGGCTTCACGTCGAAGAGGATGGATTGGAGCGACGAGGCGTCGTTGAGATCACCGTAGTGCAGGAAGAGGCGTACGCCTCGCTCGTGCGGGTCGCGGTAGAGGTGATCGATGCGCTCCGTGTTGAAGGAGCTCGAGCGGCGCACGATGCCGTGCACCTCGTAGCCCTTCTCGAGCAAGAGCTCGGCGAGGTAGGAGCCGTCTTGTCCAGTGATGCCGGTGATGAGCGCGCGTTTCATGCGGGGATTGCTGCGGCGCCGACGCTAGCATCGGCGATCGGCCCCGCCAAGGACGGGGGTGCACCGCGGATCGTTGCTCGGCACAGCGCGGATGTTCATCGTGAGACGCAAGGCGCCCCAGCGCGGCGCACCACGGGGGCAGAGGATCCTCCCGATCAGCGCTTCAAGAGACCGCCGAGGGCCTGCGAGCGTTCGCTGTCGATGCGCTTCTTGAGCTCGGGATCGGCGCCACCGCGTTGCTTCGCGACCTTCTCCAGCGCGTCGGCGGCTTGGAGGTGCGCGCCGCTCCGGCTGGCCACGTCGGCGACGCGCATCCAGCGGGTTTCGTTGTTGGGATCTTCACGGGCCGCGCGGGCGTAGAGCGCGAGCGCGGCGCCCAGATCGTTGCGGCCCGCGCGCACGGCCGCGAGCCAATCGGCCGCGTCTGCGCAGATTTGGTTGCTCACGCAGGCGGCGCCGAGATAGTCCTTGGACGCGATGCCGAGCGCTTCGGGCGCCTTCATTTGAGAGGCGACGAGGACGCGGACACGGAGACAGCTCGTCCGCTCGGTCACACGATCACAGCCTCGCTCCAAGAGGCGCACGCCCTCGTCGGGCTTGCCTTCGGCGGCGAGGAGCCGCGCCCGCAGCTCGATGGCGAGCGACGCGTCGGGGTGGAGCGAGGCGACGGCGTCGGCGTGCTCCAGGATCTCGGCGCGACAGTGCGCCAGATCCGCGCAGATCCCCGTGGTGGCGCCGCTCTGGATGGCCTGGAGGCGCACGTCACACTCCCGCATGCGCGGCTTCAGCAGCTTGGGATCGCGGAGCAGCGCCTCGCGATCGCATTGGCTGCGCAGCACGGGATCGCCCGGGTGCTGCGGGTCCGAGAGACGCAGCGCCATCTCCGCGAGGACGGGCGCGCCCGCGGCACCATCGGGCACCGCGGCGAGCAGATCTTCCCAGCTCTTGGCCCAGCGTGTGGCGTGCGCAGCCACGGGGACTTCCAAGGATGGATCGTTCTCCATCCCGAGCCGCAGCTCGAGGAGCGCTTGCCGGCGCGCGCCGCGCGAGGCGAGGACCTCCGCGAGCAGGAGGTGCGCGCGGCCGTTCATGCGCGCGCGCTCGAGGGTGCGTTGGATCCAGGGGATGGGGCTCTGATCGCGGGTGCGGAAGGCGATCATGCCACCGAGCAGCGGGAAATAAGGCTCGGCCGGGTGCGCGAGCATGGCGCGGCGCAGCTCGGCGCGGATCGGAGCGACGGCCTCCGGGCGAGACGACGTCACCCGATCGAAGGCTTGATGCAGCGCCGCGCGATCGGCGGCCACGTCGTGCGCGCCGAACGCGATCGCGGCCACCAGGGAGGCCGCGCCGAGCGCGCCGAGCGCGATGCCCGCGGCGCGCGCCCGACCTTCTTCGAGCGGCCGGCCGAGGTGCCACCCTTCGAGCGGCGCGTGCGCGCGTGCGTCGCCCCAGAGCGAGCCGAGCACCGTGGCCACGCCGATGCACACCGCGGGTACCTCGAGCGCGAGATCGACCAGGTTCTGCAGGAGCAGCGCGGCCACGCCCATCCACGCGCCGGCCGCGAGCGCGCTGCGCCGCGCGCCGAGGCGTCGCGGCCCGAACGCCCACGCGAGCACGGCGAGCGCCGCGACGGCGACGGGCAGGCCCCACTCGGTGATCCATTGGACCACGACGTTCTCCGCGTGCGTGAACACCACGTTGCCGGGCACCGGCCGGTACACGGGGAAGGCGCTCTCGAACGCGCCGCGGCCGACGCCGAAGATCGGGTGCTCCGAGATCATCGGCTTGGCCCAGACGAGCATCGAGAGCTTCTGCACGTTCTTGTCGCGCAGCTCGCTCCAGGCCTTGTCGTTGCTGCCCAACATCGCGAGCAGCGCGCCGCCGGCGACCGCCGCGACGATGAGCCACGTCGACGCGCTCTGCCCGCCCGCCTCCTTCTCGCGGGCTCGGCGCGTGAGCAGCGCGAGGCCGACGGCGCCGATGGGCAGCGCAAGCACGCCCGCGCGCGAGGCGGCGCTCACGTCGATCGCGACGATCAGCGCGACGCCGAGACCGAGGAGCCAGCGCGGGATCGGCGGCCGATGCGAGAGCAGGAGACCGAGCCCGCACAAGGCGCCGAGGTTCAGGTAGCCCGCGAGGTTGTTGGGATTGAGGAGCGGGCCGATGTGCCAGGCGATCGCATGGAACGTGGGCTGATAGAGGCCGTACACCTTGGTGGCGCCGGCGAGCCCGTGCCCGATGGTGGCGAGCGCGGCGACGACCGCCGCGCCGAAGACGGTGAGCACACCCCACACCGCGCCGTGCCGCGCCGCGACGGCGGAGGCCGTGAGGAACACGGCCGCATACGTCGTCCACTTGAGGACCTCGACCAGCGAGGCCCCGGGATCGAGCGAGATCGCGGCCCAACCCGGGCTACCTTCGCCGAAGGGCAACAAGCTGCGCTGCCAGACGTCGGCGTTGGCCGAGGCGATGGACTCGAGCCAGCGCATCGGCAGCGGGATCGCCTGAAGCAACGTGAAGAGCGCGAGGCCCGCGAACACGAGCGCGGGGAGCGGCACGACCAGGCCGCGGCGCGTCTGCGCTTGGCGATGCACCGCGATGCCCGCGGCCGCGAACGTGACGGCTGCGACCACCGCGAGGACGGATAGGTGCACCGTGCCAATCGCGAGCACGGAGCCGATGACGACGACCGCGAGCAAGATCGCGGGTAGCCGCAGCGTATCGAGCGCGCTCGCGGGCGCCTCGTCTCCTTCGATGCGGATGCGCCTGCGCCGGCGCCGGCCGCGGCTCTCGCCTTCCGAATGGACGGGTGCATCGAGCTCATGGCTCGGAACAAGGTCGAAGTGATCGGACGTCGACACCGTGGAACCCACGAGGCTAGCCAGCGCATAGTTGCAGGCCAAGGGGTGGATATTCGCGGACGCCGTCGGGATGTCCCGGAAGGGCGGAAGGGACGGACCGGCTGCGAGGGGGCGCACCTCGAAATGCGCATCGACCCGAGCCCCGTGCTCGCGCTCGGCTGGACGGGCCGGAGAGCTTCGTCTAGCGTCCGCCCCTTTCGCCGCGCGAAGCGATCGATCCGTGGCCGCTCGAGCGGTCATCGCCCCGCCGGGCTCCGCGCGGCCCGGTGCGTGTGAGCGTCGTGCTGGCCGATGCGCGGCCGTTCGAGCCGGGCTCGTTCGACCATGCGTTCTCCGTGAGCGTCATCCAACGCTTCGCGAAATCAGATGCACGCGCCGCGCTCGCACCCGTCATCCAGACATTGAAGCCCGAGGGCAGGTGCTGCCTCCCGATGCCCAACGCCTTCGGGGCGCAGCGCAGTGTCGGCTTCGCGAGCCCATGCGCTTCGAGATGCGGTGTTGGGTGCAGCGCGATCTCGCGCGTCGCGGCGTTGCGTGGGCGCAACGATCCATTCAGGGGAAAGCATCGCGCATCACCGCGTTCTTCCGCACGATCCGCGCCCTGGCATCGACTCCCTGCCCGCGTTACGGTGCGCCGCATGTGCGGCATCGCGCTGCTGTGGGATGAAGCTTCGAGCGAAGCCGCGCGCGCGCGGCTCGTCGTCGCCATGGGCGACGTCATTCGTCATCGTGGGCCCGATGGCCAAGGCGTGTGGAGCGCGCCCACCGCACCCGTCGCGCTCGCGCATCGCCGCCTCGCCATCCAAGGCCTCGGCGAGCAAGGCGCGCAGCCGATGATCCATCCCGAAGGCCGGGGCGTGCTCACCTACAACGGCGAGCTCTTCGACACGGGGGCGCTGCGTGAAGAGCTCGAGCGCTCCGGTGTCGTGTTCCGGGGGCAGAGCGACACCGAGATCTTGCTCCACGCGCTCGCGCGCTGGGGCGTGGCCGAGACGCTCCCACGCATCCGCGGGCAGTTCGCCTTCGCTTGGTACGACGTCGCGGCGCGGAGGCTCTACCTCGCGCGCGATCGCGTCGGCATCCGCCCGCTCTACTTCGCCGAGCAACGTGGCCGGCTCGCGGCGGCCTCGGAGCAGAAGGCGCTGCTCGCGCTGGGCTTCGTCGATCGCGCGCCGCGCTCCGAAGCGCTGCTTCGCTACCTCGCCCTCGGTCGCACCGACGATGTCCCGGGCGAGACCATGATCACCGGCGTCCGCAGCCTCCCCGCCGGTCATTGGGCCGAGTGGGACGGCGAGCGGCTCACCGAGCATCGTTATTACCGCGCCGAGGTCGACGTCCCGCCCTCCTCGATCGCCGCGCTGCGCGCCGAGCTCTCTCGCGCCGTCGCCATGCAGCTCGTCGGCGACGTGCCCATCGGCGCCACGGTCTCGGGCGGCCTCGACTCGTCCACGGTCGCGCTCCTCGCCGATCGCGCGCGCGTCGCGCAGAAGGCCGCCACCGTGCTTCACCTCTTCGCGTACCACGACACGCTCGCGGAGCACGACGAGCGCGTGTACCAGCGCGCCGTCCTCGAGGCGATGCAGAGCCCGCACGAGGTGCATTGGGTCACCTCGAGCCCGGAGCGACTCGCCGCCGAGCTCGATGTCTACGTCCACCACCAGGAAGAGCCGTACGGAGACGCGTCGAGCTACGCCGAGTGGTGCATCGCGCGTGCGGCGGCGGAGCACGGCGTGAAGGTGCTCCTCGGTGGCCTCGGCGGGGATGAGGTCTTCGTCGGCTACGCCGCCTTCATCGGCCCGCTCATGCTCGATCTCGTGCGCCGCGGCGATCTCCGCTCCGCCTTCGAGCTGCTCCGCGTGGCGCCGCAGGTCAGCGCGGAGCTGCGCGGCGCGCACGCTGCCCGCGCGGCGGCCTATCACGCCTTCCCCGCGCGCCTCCGCAACGCGATGACCGCGGCGCGCGCGGCCCGATCGTGCGGTCTCGACACAGGGCTCGTGCGTGACGCTGCCGTCGACGCGTACCGCGCCTTCCATCCGCATGACGGCGGCGCGGTGAGCCCCACCAATGCAGCGCTTCGCGGCGCGCTCGAGTCTTGGTGCATCCCGCGCTTCCTCGCGCACTCCGATCGCATGGGCCTCGCGGCCGGTGTCGAAGGGCGCGTACCGCTGCTCGACGAGCGCGTCATCGCTGCGGCGTGGGGTGTCCCGGCGCGCGAGCGCGTCGGCGCGAGCGGGCTCAAGGCCTCGCTCCGCGCCGCGGCCGCGCACGTGCTGCCCCGCGAGGTCCTCGATCGCGCGTGGAAGCTCGGCTTCCACGCGCCGCTCCGCCATTACGTCGCCGCGCTCGAGGAGCCGCTCCGGGCTGGACATCGCGCGGTCCATCGCCAGCTCGGCGATGCGCCCGCGTGGTCGTCGTTGTCGTTCCAAGCGCGCTGGCGGTGGGGCATCGCCGGAGCCTATCTCGGGTGGGTCGCATCGCGCCCACGCCTCGACGCCGGGCAAGCGCCGACGCGCATCGACGTCGTTCGGGAGGTCGCATGAAGATCCTCGTCCTCGGCTCGGGGCGCGCCGATCGCGCGGCCGACTCGATCGCGGAGGTCCTCGCGCTGCGCCACGAGGTCACGCTCTTCCCGTTCGAGCGTGGCACCGCCCCTTTCGCGGGACGCCTCCGCCGGCTCAATGCGGTGCTCCAGCTCGGCCTCAGGGTGGCGAAGAAGCCTTCCACCCACGTCGCCAATCGCTGGCTCGCGCACTGGCTCCGGGGCAAGCGCTTCGACATCGTGCTCACCAAGGCTGTGGCCACCCTCCCGTCGGATTTCGTCGCAGAGCTCCGCAGGCTCACGGGGGCATGGTGATCGGCTGGTTCCCCGACAGCATCGTGCGGCTCGACAACGCAGACTTCGTGGGCGCGCCATACGATCGCATCTTCTTCAAGGACAAGATCGTCACCCAGCGCTTCCGTACGGCGCTCGCAAGTGATCGCTTCGACTTCCTGCCGCAGGCCTTCGATCCGACCATCCACCGCCCCGTGCCCGATCGCTTCGCACCGCCCGACGCCGCCGTCGACGTCGCCATCTTCGGCAACAGCTACGGGTATCGCGCCGAGCTGATGGCCCCGCTCCTCGCCGCGAACGACATCCGCACGGTCGTCTACGGCGAGATGTCGTGGGGCTGCGATCCGCGCCTCGCCGCCGTCTACCGGCCCGACGTGCGGGGCAAGGCGAAGAGCGCGGCCATGCGGGTCGCGGGCATCGCGCTCAACACCAACTTCTACGCCGAGCTCGGCGGCGTGAACAAACGCACCTTCGAGCTCGCGGCCATGGGCGCTTTCCAGCTCACCGACGCACCGGCCATCGCCGAGTACCTCACGCCCGGCATCGAATGCGCGACCTTTCAGGGCCCGTACGATCTCGTGGAGCAGGCGCGCCACTGGCTCGCGCTCCCAGCGGAGCGCGCCGCGATCGCGCGTCGCGGCCTCGTGCGCGCGTTCCGCGACCACAGCTACCAGCAGCGCCTGAACGAAATGTTCGATCGCATCCCGGCGCTGCGCGGCGAGCCCAAGCTCCCCGTGCCGGCCGGCCCGCCCGAGCCGGAGGACGATGTCGCGTTCACGGGCGCGCCCATCACGGGGCGGCTCACGCGCGTGTGAAGCGTTCGGCCTGGCTGCTGTCGCTGGGCACGCGGGCCACGAGCACGAGAACCGAACGTTCGGCTCGCCGCATGCCGTCTCAGGCTCGCCGCCTCGATGGAATGTCGATCAGGCGCGCGCGCCCGCGAGGAGCGCACCGAGCCGCGTGCCATGGAGCTGCGTCTCGTAGTTGTACTCGGCGAGGTGCGCCTCGCGCGCCGCGCGTCGCGCGGCTTCGGCGAACGGGCTCTGCTCGACGAGGCGCCCGAGCGCGTTCGCCAGCGCTTCGCGCGAGCCGATCGGCACTGCGAGGCCGGCCTCCGCGCCGACCACGTCATCGGCCACCGAGTTGCCCTCGCTCACCACCACCGGGATGCCGAGCGCGAGGTTCTCGAAGACCTTGTTGGGCGCGGGGGTCATGGCATTGAGATCGGTGGGCGCGTAGATGCACATGCCCACGTCGCCGTCGATGAGCAGCGCGCCGAGCTCCGAGTGCGGAATGAAGGGGTGGAAGAACACCCGATCCGCGAGGCCGAGGCGCGCCGCCGTCGCGCGGTAGCGGGCGATGGCATCCTGATCGCCGTCACCGATGATCACGAACAGCACATCTTCGGGCAGGAGCGGCATCGCCTCGATGGTCTCGCGGATGTAGTGCACGTCGCCGATGAGCCCGTGCCGCGTGATGATGCGGCCCTGACCTCCGCCGCGCGCGCCCTCGCGGGCGAGCCACGCGCGGAGCCTCCCCTTCGCTGGCAGCTCGGGGATGCGCCGCGGGCAGTTGCGCACGAGCACGGTGGGCCGATGCAGCCCGCGCGCGGTCGCGATGTCGATGCGCTCGGCCGCGGGCACCCAGATCTCGGTCGCCCGTCGCGCCGCGAGATACTCGCTCCCGCGGAGGATGGTGTCGCGCACGTTGATCTCGCCGGCGCCGTCGAAGTCGTGGCAGTGGTAGACGATGGGCGTGCGCAAAGGACGCGTCGCCGCCGCGGTCGCGATGCCGCGCGTGTTGTGGCCGATGACGAGGTGCAGCGCATCCTCGATCGCGCGGAGCTGCTCCAGGAGGTAGATCACCTGCTTGCCTCCGCCCATTCGTACGGTGGGCGCGATGATCCTCGCGTTGCCGAACAGGCTCGGGCTCTGCACCGGGAGGCTCGCGATGATGGTGCTCTCGATCCCGGCGGCGGCGCACACGTGCACCGTGTTGATGAGCGGAGGAAAGCGGCTCGGATCGAAGGGCGCGACGTGGAGGATTCGCGTGGTCATGGGCTCGGTCTCGTGAAGAACGCGGCGACCTGCTCGGCGGCGTAGGTGATCTCGTCCTCGGTCAGCTCGGGGAAGATGGGCAGCGCCAGCGTCTCGCGCGCGGCCGCCTCGGCGTTCGGGAAGTCTCCTTCTCGATGGCCGAGGTGAGCCAACGCCGGCTGGAAGTGGAGGGGACGAGGATAATAGATCTCCGTGCCCACGCCTCGCTCGGCGAGGAACGCCTTCAACCGATCGCGCGCGCCCGGCTCGTGCGCTCGAACGACGAACTGGTTGAACGTCCCTCCCTCCGGCGGCAGCGAGAGCCGCGTCTCGTCGACGGCATCGAGGAGCTGTCGATACCGCGTCGCATGCGCGCGCCGCGCGCGGAGGTCGTCGTGGAGCCGCGGCACCTTTACGCGCAGCAGGGCCGCTTGGAGCGCATCGAGGCGGTAGTTGCCGCCGACGTCGGTGTGGAGATGCTTCTCGCGTGTGCCGTGGACGCGCAGCGATCGGGCGCGCGCCGCGAGCTCGGCGTCGCCGGTGACCACGAGGCCGCCGTCGCCGAAGCCGCCGAGGTTCTTGGTGGGGAAGAACGAGAAGCAGCCGAGAGCGCCGATGGTCCCCACCGCGCGGCCTTCGTGTGTCGCGCCCATGGCCTGCGCGGCGTCCTCGACGATGGGGACGCCGCCCGCGGCCGCGCGGAGGGCCGCGAGATCGACCGCGTGACCGAAGAGATGCACGGGCACGATCGCCTTCGTCCGCGGACCGACGCGCGCGGCGACGGCCTCCGGGAGAATGTTTGAGCTCAAACGATCGACGTCGACCAGCACCGGCACGGCGCCCGTCCGCGTGACCGCGCCGGCCGTCGCGAAGAACGTGTACGCCGGGCAGATGACTTCATCGCCTGGGCCGACGCCGAGCGCGAGGAGCGCCACCACGAGCGCGTCGGTGCCGCACGACACGCCGAGCGCGTGCGGCGTCCCGAGGAGCGCCGCGCACGCCTGCTCGAACGCGATCACCTCGCCGCCGAGGATGTAGTGGCCCGAGCGCAGCACGCGCTGGAACGCCTCCAAGAGCTCGCCCTCGATCGCGGCGTCGGCCCGCGATCGATCGAAGAAGGGCACCTTGCGTACGCTCACGTTCGTCTCCGTGGATCGCCTTCCGGAAGAGGGAGCGGCGCATCCTCGTTCAGGTCGAGGCACACGAGCACCTCGTGATCTTCGTGGTAGCGGAGCCCGCTCTCCGGGCAGCGCCATCGTCCTTCCCCCGCCGCCTCGTCGCGCGCGAGCCGCACGCCGTGCCGGCCCACCCACCCCACGCGCCGGCCGGGCACGCCGAGGATCAGCGCATAGTCGGCGACGTCGTGCGTGACCACGGCGCCCGCGCCGATGAACGCGTGCCGGCCGACGGTCACGCCGCACACGAGGGTGGCGTTGGCGCCGATCGTCGCGCCGCGGCGGATGCGCGTGCGCTCGAACTGGTCGCGCCGGCGGATCTCGGCGCGCGGGTTCGTCACGTTGGTGAGCACACACGAGGGCCCGAGGAAGACGTCGTCCTCGATCTCCACGCCGTCGTAGATCGACACGTTGTTCTGCACCCGCACCCGATCGCCGACGACGGCGCCGGCCGCGACGAAGACGTTCTGCCCGAGCACGCACCCGAGTCCGATGCGCGCGCCGCTCATGACGTGGCAGAAGTGCCAAATCTGCGTGCCCGCGCCGACGCTGCTCGGCTCGTCGACGCACGCCGAGGCGTGGGCGAAGAACGATCGATCGCTCACCGCGGAGCTCCTTGGACGCGGAACACGCCCCACACGCCGCGCACGGCCTCTTCCGGTGCGAGCGCCGCGCGCGCGGTGTCGGTGCGACGCGCCACCACCCAACGCACGTTGCTCTCCGCGACGCGCGCACGGATGGCCTCCGCATCGACGAAGCTCGAGGCCACCTTCGCATCACGCGGATCGACCGAGCGATCGGGCACCGCATCTTCGGGCCGGCCGAGGCCGGCGATCACCGCGAGGTAGCCATAGTCCGGCACCTCCACGAGCACCCGATCCCCGGGGCGCGAAAGCGCCGCCGCCGCCTTCCCGACGGCAACCTCGCCCTCGCGATCCGCGAACGCATCGCGCCTCGGCGAACGCCCGAAGAACGCCGCGAGCCCCACCGCGATCGCGAGCATGCCGATGGCCGGTGCAGCCGCGCTCCATCCTCGCCGCGCGTGCGCGTCGAGCACCGCGCGGTAGGCGTTGGCGCCCGCGCATACGGCGATCAGGAGGAGCCCGCACAGCACCGCGCGCTCGGGGTGATGCGTCGGCGCGCCGTCCTTGATCATCGCCGCCGAGAGCGCCGCGATCTGCGCCGCGACCAGCACCGCCGGCCACTTGTAGCGCGTGAGCGCGTCGCGCACGCCCGGCCCGCGCGCGAACAGCGCGAGCATCACGAGGGCCGCCGCGAGCAGCGCCGCGATCTCCGGCTCCTCGGCCACCATCGCCGCGGGATACGCCGAGAGCCGCGCCGCCGCGCCTTGCTGTGCACCGCCGAGCGCCTGCTTGTACGCCGCGACGCGCGCCAAGAAATGGAGCGCGTCCCCGTGCGCGATCCGGTTCCACGCCACCCACGACGCCGGCCCCGCGAAGGCCAGCGCGCTCGCGAAGGCGATGCGCCCGCGCTTCGTGCGCGCGGCCTCGACCGCGCACACGGCCGCGAAAATCAACGCTACCGGCCACGCCTCGTAGCGCGAGAGGGCCGCGGCCCCGAGCGCCGCGCCACCCCACAGGAGCCGTGTTTCGCGATCACGCCCGAGCGCCGCGCCGCCCAAGGCCGCCATGCCCAGCAACGTGAGCGCCGCGGTGGGCAGCTCCGGCACCGTCGCCACGCCGAGGCGCGCGCTCCACGGGAACACGGCGGCCACCAGCGCGCCAAAGGTGGCGGGGCCGCGATCCTCGCCCAGCCATTTGCTTGATATGTAAACCAATAGGGCCGCGACGACGGCGAGCGCGAGCGCCGTGCCCCGCGCCGTCGCCACGCTCCGGCCGAACGCCGCCATGGCCGTGCCCATGATCCAAAAAGGGAAGGGGAGCCAGCTCGTGCCGCTCGCGTCCCATCGCGGCGCGCGTGCCCACTGCTCCGCGATCACCACGCGCGCGAAGTCGTCGTCGCTCACCGCGTGGAAACCCGTCGCGAGCACGGCGCCCGCGGCCGCCCACTTGGTCAGCGCGATCGCTGCTGCGCCTCGCCAGCCCAGGGGACGCGCGGCGCTCGCCGCTTCAAGGCCGGACGGCCTCGACATAGATGCTCTCGGCTTCCCGCTCGCGGAGATCGCGCGCACCGGGCTCCGGGATCTGCGTCGGCCCCGGCGGCGTCGCGCGCGTGTCGGGGCAGAGGGATCCGGCGGAGATCACGGGCGCATCATGCCCGAGCTACTTGCCCTGCGAGGTCTCGTACTTCTTCATCTCGCGGTCGCCGGAGGAGGCGATGTACGCGAGCGAGATGCTCGTCGCCATGAAGATGGTCGCGCAGATGGCGGTGAGGCGCGTCATGAAATTGCCTGCGCCTCGGCCGCCGAAGACCTGCGCCGTGGCGCCGCCGAGCGCCGAGCCCATCCCACCGCCTTTGCCCTGCTGGAGCAGCACGACGAGGATCAGGAAGAGGCAGACGAAAACGTGAACGACATTGAGGAACGTCTGGAGCATGCGGCGTCTCTCGGGCGCGGAGGGGGACCCCTCCCGTAGGGAACGGCCGATCTACCGCTGTTCGGTGGTTTCCGCCAGTCGGAGCGCGCGGACCGGTGTCCGGGAGCGTTGAATATCCCGAGCGACCAGGGCAACGTACGGCCCGAACCGATGGACGGGGCCCTGTTTTCTTGACGCGCTCGCTCGTTGCCACGGCGGTTGGGCTCGTCGGCGTCGCGGTGCTCGCCCTCTTCGTCGCTCAGGCTGTGCGGCGCGCGCCCTCCGTGACCCCGAGCGGCTCGCCGCCGGGCGGAGACGACACGAGGATCGATCAGTTCGACGGCATCCGCACGCTCGCGTTCCTCAGCGTCTTCGTGCACCACCTCACGGGGATGCGGGTGCTGTGGGCCGGCGTCGACGTATTCTTCGTGCTGAGCGGCTTCCTCATCACGGGCATCCTCCTGCGCCAGCGCACGTCGGAGCGGTACTTCCGGACCTTCTATTTTCGGCGTTTCCTGCGCATCTTCCCGCCGTACTACGTGATCCTCGGGGTCACGTTCTTCCTCTTCGGCGCCGCGTGTCGGGCAGGGCTCCCATGGTACCTGCTCTACCTCAGCAACTTCCGGGACGCGTTCGTCGGCTCCACGTGCTCTCCCCTCACACTGATGTGGTCGCTGGCCATCGAGGAGCAGTTCTATCTCCTCTGGCCCTTGATCGTGTGGCTCGTGGGTGAGCGCCGATTGGCGCGTGTGGCCGTGCTGCTCGTGGCCGGCGCGCCGCTCCTGCGCCTCGGGCTGACGTTCCTGACGACGCGTCACTTCGTCGTGTACATGCTGCTTCCCACGCGCGTCGATCTGCTCGCGGCCGGCGCATTGCTGGTCGTCCTCTCCCGCACCGAGCCGGATCTCTTCCGGCGTCTCTCGCGCGTCGGCCCTCTGGCGGCCGTGGGAGCCATTGCGCTCTTCGTGCTGCTCGCGAAGCTCGATCCGACGTTCCGGACCGGCGCCAACGCTCCCCTCTTCAACGCGCTCGGCTACTCGCTCATCTGCATCGCAGCAGTCGGGATCGTCGCGTACACGGCTGTTCGGCGCGAGAACGTCTACTTCCGGATCCTCACCAGCCGTCCCATGATCTTCCTCGGGAAGATCAGCTACATGATGTACCTCTGCCACCAGCTCGTCCTCGACCTGGTGGCGCGCCTCGGCCTGCCCCGTCCGCTCACGGGCTTGCTCGCGCTCGCGCTGGTGATCGGGTGGTCCACGCTGTCGTGGTACCTCCTGGAGAAGCCGCTCCAGACGCTGAAAGACCGCTACCCCGCGCGACCCGTATCCGCGACGTGAGCGAGATCTTCAGCGGCTCGGCGCGCGTCCTTCCCTGCGCGTAAGCGATCTCCGCGAGACCGCATACGCGCACGAGGACGTGAGAAGGCGGGTTGTCGTTCGAGGATTGCGCGGCGATTCGTTTGAGCTCCAACGAACGACCACGAGCCGCCTTCCGGTGACATCGCGTGCTTCGTGCGCGGAGCTCGCGCCGGTGATTCAGCTCTGTGCGGCTTCTGCAAATCGAAGCGCGATGCTCTGGGCGGCCTCGACGATCTTGCCGAACCCAGCCGGGTCCAGCGAGGCCCCGCCCACGAGGGCGCCGTCGATGTCCGTCTGGCCGAGGAGGCCCTCGGCGTTGTCGGCTTTCACGCTGCCGCCGTAGAGGATCCGGGTCGACCGAGCGAGCTCTTCCGAGCCTTGGCCGAGGAGCCCGCGGATCATGGCGTGGACTTCCTGCGCGTCCTCCGGCTTGGCCACCTTGCCGGTGCCGATGGCCCACACGGGCTCGTACGCGATCGCACCGAAACCCGGGTGTTTCCCGAGCTCGTCGAGCACCGCGCGCACCTGCCGCTCGACCACGGCCAGTGTCTGCCCGGCTTCGCGCTGCTCCAGCGTCTCGCCCACGCAGACGATCGGGCGGAGCTGCGCGCCGTGCGCGGTCGCGACCTTGCGCGCCACGTCCTCGTCGGTCTCGCCGAAGAGCTGGCGCCGCTCGCTGTGACCGAGGATCACCCACGTGGCCCCCGCGTCCTTGAGCATGGCCGCCGAGATCTCGCCCGTGAACGCGCCGGACGCCTCCGCGTGCATGTTCTGGGCGGCGATCCCGACCTTGCTCTTGGCCTCGTCGAGCTCGTGCGCCACGGCCGCGAGGCCGGTGAACGGCGGGGCGACGAGCACGTCGACCCGATCCGCTTCACGCGCGCTCTTGGCCACCGCGGCGGCGAGCGGACACGCATCCTGTCCGCCCGCGTTCATCTTCCAATTCCCCGCGATGAGCGGCCTACGATCCGGCGTCATGCAGCACCTTCGGAGTAACGGAGCGCCTCGACGCCGGGGAGCTTCTTGCCCTCGATGAGCTCGAGCGAAGCGCCGCCGCCGGTGGAGATGTGCTTGAAGCCCTTGGCCACTTCTTCGCCGGCCTGCTTCACCGCGGCCGCGCTGTCGCCGCCGCCGACCACCGTGAAGCCCGGCGCTTTGCTCATGCGACGCGCGAGGCCCATCGTTCCATCGGCGAACGCCGGCGTCTCGAAGAGGCCCATCGGCCCGTTCCAGAACACCGTCTTCGCCTTCTCCACGGCCTTCGAGAAGAGGTCGACCGTCCGCGGCCCCACGTCGAGCGCCATCGTGCCTTCGGGCACGCGATCGGCGCTCACGCCTTCGCCGCTCGTCGCGTCGAGGCCCGAGGCCACCACCACGTCGACCGGCAGGAGCACCTCCACACCCTTGTCGCGCGCCTTCTGAAGGATCGTGCGCGCGAGCGCGAGCTTGTCCTCCTCGACGCGGCTCTTCTGCATGTTCTTGCCCTGCGCCGCGAGGAACGTGTTGGCCATGGCGCCGCCGATGGCGAGCGTGTCGACCACGCCGAGGAGCGCCTCGACCACGTCGATCTTGTCCGACACCTTGGCGCCGCCGAGCACCGCCACGTACGGCTTCTCGGGCCGCTCGGTGAGGCGGCTCAGGCTCTCGAGCTCCTTCTTCAGGAGGAAGCCCGCGCCGCGCACCCGCATCAGCCGCGGGAGCGCGTGCACCGACGCGTGGGCGCGGTGGACCGCGCCGAACGCGTCGTCGATGTACACGTCCGCGAGCTCCGCGAGCTGCTTGGCGAAGGTCTCGTCGTCCTTCTCCTCTTCCTCGTGGAAGCGGAGGTTCTCGAGGAGGCACACCTGCCCGGCGCGCAGATCGTGGATCACCTTCTTGGGCGCGTCGCCGACGCAGTCGTCGGGGACGAGCACCTCGTAGCCCGTCAGCTCGGCGAGGCGAAGGCCGGCCGTCTCCATCGACAGGCCTTCGCGCTTGCCCGGCTTGGGGCGGCCGAGGTGCGACGCGAGGATCACCTTGGCCCCTGCATCCATCAGGGCCTTGATGGTGGGGATCGCTTCGCGGATGCGGGCGTCGTCGGTGATGTTGCCCGACTTCTTGTCCATGGGGACGTTGAAGTCGACCCGCACGAACACGCGCTTGCCCGAAACCCCGCCGTCCGCCTTGATCAGATCGTCGACCCAGCGAATGCCATTGAGCTTCATGGTGACCTCCTGTGCGCTGCGTGGAGCGCTCAGCCCTTCTTCGCGACCATGAGGGCGAGATCGACCATGCGGTTCGAGAAGCCCATCTCGTTGTCGTACCAGGAGAAGATCTTGGCGAACCGATCGCCGAGCACCTGCGTCATCGTCGCGTCGAAGATGCTCGAGTGCGGGTTGCCGATGTAATCACCCGAGACGAGCTCCTCCTCGGTGTACCCGAGGATGCCCTTCATCGAGCCCTGGGCGGCCTGCTTCATGGCCGCGTGGATGGCTTCCTTGGTGATCGGCTTCTCGGTCTCCAGCGTCAGATCGACGAGCGACACGTCCGGCGTCGGCACGCGCACCGCGAGCCCGTCGAACTTGCCCTTGAGCTCCGGGATGACCTCGGCGAGCGCCTTGGCCGCGCCGGTGCTCGACGGGATCATGCTCAGCGCCGCGGCGCGCGCGCGGCGGAGATCGCCCTTGCGATGCGGCACGTCGAGGATGTGCTGATCGTTGGTGTACGAGTGGATGGTCGTCATCAGGCCGCGGACCACGCCGAAGTTGTCGAGCATGACCTTGGCGACGGGCGCGAGACAGTTGGTCGTGCACGAGCCGTTGGAGATCACGGTGTGCTTCGCCGGATCGTACAGCCCTTCGTTCACGCCCATGACCACCGTGAGATCGTGGCCCTTGGCCGGCGCGCTGATGAGCACGCGCTTCGCGCCCGCGGAGAGGTGCGCGGCCGCCTTGGCCTTGTCGGTGAAGAGGCCGGTGCACTCGAGGACGATGTCGACGCCGAGCGCCTTCCACGGCAGCTCCGCCGGATCCTTCACGGCGAGGACCTGGACGGTCTGGTTGCCGATGGTGATCGTCTTGTCGGTGTGTCCGATGGCCGCGCCCTTGAACTCGCGATGAACCGAGTCGTACTTGAGCAGGTGGGCGAGGGTCTTCGCGTCGGTCAGGTCGTTGATTGCGACCAGCTCGAGGTCGGTGACGCCGCGCTCGGCTGCCGCGCGCACGATGCACCGCCCAATCCTGCCGAAACCGTTGATCGCGATCTTCGTCGCCATCGGATCTGCTCCTGGAAGAGGTAGGGGTCGGGCGCGGCATGTAGTCACCCTGTGTCAGGGGGTCAAGGCGCGCCGCCGGACGCGGGCGCGCGCCTGCCGCGTCATGGTCTCCCTCGTGCTCCGTTCGGGTTGTCCGTCCGCGGCAATGCGCGCGCAAAACCCATCGTTCCATGGGAAAACACGCACTCTTCCCACCCGATCGATTTCGTCGCCGCGGAGCTTCGCGAGCGGCGCTCGGTCGCGCTCGCACCATCGATCGCGCTTGTTCAGGGCGTCGCCGCACGCGACGTCACCCGCGCCGCATCCCTCCATGTCGAGGCCATCCTCGCGCGCGGCCGCACCACGACGTAAAGCCTACCGCGAGGCCGGCTCCTCCTCGCCGTGCTCCTTGAGGAAGCGCGTCACGAACTTCCCGTACGTCTCCTTCATCGGCAGGTCCCCATCGACGCGCAGGCGCCTCCGGTTCACGACCACCTCGGCGCCGGTCTTGGGGTTCTTCCCGGTCTTCGTCACCATGTCCCAGTAGATCCCCGAGCCGCGGCGCTGCCAGCTCGGCACGTCGTTGAAGTTGATCCCGCGCGAGAACAAGAGCTCGTTCTTCTTCGACACGCTCATCCCGAGCAGCGCGCGTGTCGCCTCGCCCACGCTCTTGCCCTCGTTGCGGAGCATCCAGTAGCAGTGGCCGTTGAGCGCGCAGCGCGTGGCGTCCGCTTGGCGCCAGCGGAAGTAATCGACCACGTCCGCACGGCGCGCGCCGACCCAGAGGCGCGCGTCGAACTCCACCGGCTCGCCCATGGCGAGCGACATGTGCGCGCTCGCGGCGCCGGCGGCGATGGACACGAGCTTCTCCACCTCGCGATCGAAGAGGTCGCTGTCGCGCGGTAGGAGCACGGAGATCTCGTCGCTCTCCGTGTACGCATACGTCCCTTGAAGCGACGAGAGCAGCGCCTTGGCCGTGTCGGTCATGCGCTGATGGAACTTCGGATCGAAGGGCTTCTCGCAGGTCCGCTCGGTGAGCCGCGAGAACGATCGGCCGTCCACCCGTACCACGATGTACATCCCCTCGAGGACGCGCAGCGCGTGGAAATACTCCCCACGGCGCATCCGAGCCTCGAGCTCAGCGAGCTTCATCGATGTCTTCCTTCCACTCCTCGATCGCGAAATCGTCGCCCACGACGCGCACGCAGTACAGCGCGTCGAAGCCTTCCGCGCGGCTCGGGCGGTGCATTTTCTTGGCGATGGCGAACACCCCGACGTCGGGAACCCGCGCCCGCCCCTCGCGCCGAGCGTTGCGCGCAAGCGCGTCCGCCATCGGTGTCGCGAAGTAATAGCCCACCACGCGCGCCTCGTGGCGCCGCGCGATCGCGATGAGCGCCGCCCGCTCCTCGACGGTCGGGCTCGTGTTGTCGACCGTCACCGATCGCCCTTCGGACAGCGCCTCTTCGAGGAGACGAGCTTGCCGCGCGTCACGGTTCCGCGCGTTGGGGAACAAATCCTTGCTCACGAGCGCGTGCGTCGCAGCCAGGCGCCGGCGATGGAACGTGCTCTTCCCAGATGCGGGTATCCCGATGAGCACGACGACCTCCAGCGCTGCGATCGACACGGAGCGAGTGAAGCACGGCGGAGATCGATCCGCGAGACGAGCCCGTGCCTACTGCACCTCTTGCTTGTGCTCATCCGGGTCGCAGCGTCACCATCTCCCCATGACGATCGAAGATCCCTCCCTCATCGTCCGCCACACCTTCGACGCCGCGGCGCTCGTGGCCGCGCACCCGCCGCGCTTCACGCACAAGCACAAGCAGCTCGTGTACGCGCTGTCGAGCCCGCCGAGCAGGCCTCCACAAGGCGCCCTCGTCTTCTCGCGACATCACGCCATGCCGCTCGGCGATCACCTGCCCGCCGCCGCGCCTACCGTCGAGATGCGCGAGGACGTCTTCGGCTACGAGCCTCTCCCCAAGAGCTCTCCGCCCACCGTCGAATGGTACCTCAACTTCGCCGACCCTCAGCTCTTCGTGGCCTACGGCGGCTCCCTCCTCGCCCAAGATGAGCTCCAGGTGCTCGAGCATCCCGCGCTCGGCTCGCTCTGCGAGCACCTCCGCGCGAGCCCCGATCCACGCTTCGCTCCGCTCACCCACGACGGCGACGCCGCCACACCGGTGCTCGTCCGCGGCGTCGAGCGTCGTTGCGCCTTCGCCACCGATCCCGATCTCCTCGAAGGCCGCCCCCTCGGCCTCTACGGCAACCGCTTCGCGCGCGCCTCGGAGGACGCCATCCGTCGCGCCGTCACGGTGCTCGATCCGCCGACCCTCTCGAACATCCTCGCCATGGCCGCGCCGCCCGGCGGCACCGGCGCCTACAGCATCGACGAGATTCGCAGCATCCTCACCACCGCTACCACGGGCTTCTCGGCCGCGCGCATCGAGTCGGATCTCGCTGCGAAAGGCGCCGCGGTCGTGATTCACACCGGCCATTGGGGCACGGGCGCCTTCGGCGGCAACAAGGTCTTGATGACGATCCTCCAGCTCCTCGCCGCCCGGCTCGCGCGCATCGATCGGCTCGTCTACCACACGTTCGACAGCACCGGCTCCGACGCCTTTCAGGAAGGCGCGAAGCGCCTCGCCAAGCTCCTCCCCGACGGCGCGAGCATGCCTGTCGCCGACATGATCCAGAAGCTCTTCCGCATCGGGTTCGTCTGGGGAGAGTCGGACGGGAATTGATCGCGGCGCGCGACGCAACGACCTCTGCGCCACGCGCCGAAATCCTTCTATGCGAGCCCCGCCTTCACCATCGGCAGCTCCCGCACACGCGTGCCCGTGAGCGCGAACACGGCATTGGCGATCGCCGGCGCCACCGGCGGCACACCGGGCTCGCCGATGCCTCCAGGGGCGCCGTCGCTCGGCACGATCTCCACGTGAATCGCGCGCGGCGCCTCACCGATGCGCGCCACCGCGTAGTCGCGGAAGTTGCTCTGCTCGATGGCGCCGTCACGCACCGTGATGGCGCTGCGCAACGCGAGGCTCATCCCGAAGAGCACCGCGCCCTCCATCTGCGATCGCACCCGATCGGCGTTGATCACCGTGCCCGCGTCGACCACCACCCAGGCCTCGTCCACGTGCACCTTGCCGCGTGCGTCGCGCGTCACCGAGACCACCACCGCGACATAGGACAGGAAGCTCCGATGCGCCGCGAGGCCCAGCGCGCGCCCCGTCTTCTTGCGCGCATCCCAACCCGAGATCGCCGTAACCCGCTCCACGACCGCGCGCAGGCGCCCGGTGTCGACCGGGTGCTGATCCATCGGCTGCCCATAGTTCGGCAGCTTCTCGATCCCGAGATCCGCGAGCCCCAACCAGCGCTTCGGGCCGATGATCTCGAGCCACACGTCGCGCGGATCCTCCCCGCGCGCATGCGCGATCTCGTCGATGAAGCTCCCGATCGCGAACGCATGGTGGATGTTGCACACCGATCGCATCCACCCGATGCGCACGTGCGCGCGAGCCTCGCCGTTCTCTCCGCGCACGTTGGGGATCGCGAGCGGGAAGTCGAGCATCCCCTGCTGGAGCTCGCCCACGTCGGCGTGCGTGACGTTCGGCTTGAACGTCGACTGAATCGAGGGGAACGCCGCGCGATGCAGCCATGCCGCAACCTTCCCACGCTCGTCGAGCCCCGCGACGAGCCGCTGCGCGCTCGTCGTATGGAAGTAACCGTGGCGGATGTCGTCCTCGCGCGTCCACTGCACCCGCACCGGCGCGCCCACCGCGCGCGAAAGGAGCGCCGCTTCGACGATGAAATCAGGCTTCGATTTCCGCCCGAAACCGCCGCCGAGGAGCGTCACGTGCACCACGACCTTGGTCGGATCGATCCCCAGCGCCTTCGCCACCTCGGCCCGCGCGCTCTGCGGGTTCTGCGTCGAGGCCCACACCTCGCAGCCGCCCTCGGTCACGCGCGCCACCGCGGCGGGAGGCTCCATCGCCGCATGGGCCAGGTGCGGCACGTGATACTCGGCCTCGATCCGGCGCGCCGCCTTCGCCAGCGCCGCATCGGCGTCGCCGATCGTGCGCACCACCTGGCCCGGCGCGCGCACCGCCGCCGTGAGCGCCTCGCGATACTTCGGTGACGCGTACCCCGCGTTGTCTCCGTGCTCCCACGTGATGTCGAGCGCATCGCGCCCGCGCATCGCCGCCCACGTGCTCTCCGCGATCACCGCCACACCGCCGAGCGGCTGAAACCCATACGGCGCCTTCGGTGCCGGCAGCTCCACCACGCGCTTCACGCCCGGCATCGCCGTCGCGCGCGCGCCGTCGAACTGCGCGACCTTCCCGCCCACCACCGGCGGCCGCGCCACCACCGCGATCAACATCCCCGGCAACCGCACGTCGGCCCCGTACACCGCGCGCCCCGTGACCACGTCCGGTCCATCGAGCAGTGGCAGCGCCGTCCCCACGTGCTTGAGCTCCGCGCGCGGGCGCAGGAGCACATCGGCCGGCTTCGGTACCGGCAGCTTCGCCGCTTCGATCGCGAGCTCCCCGAACCCGAGACGACGCTTGCTCGACGCATGAAACACCGCGTGATCCCGCGCCTCGCAGGCCGACGCGGGCACGCGCCATTTCTTCGCCGCCGCGGCCACGAGCATCGTCCGCGCCGTCGCGCCCACGCGCCGCATCGCCTCGTAGATGCGCCGCACGCTCGTCGATCCATCGGTGTTCTGATCGCCGTACGCCGGATCGCCGTCCCCTTGGAGGATCTTCACCTGCGCCATGTCGGCGCCGAGCTCGTCCGCGATGAGCACCGGCAGCGAGCTCTTGATGCCTTGGCCCATCTCCGATCGATGGCAGACGATGGTCACGAGCCCGCTCGGCGCCACGTGGATGAACACGCTCGGCGACAGCCCTCCATCATTGGGCAGCGGCGTGAGCGCCGCTTCGGCCTCCGTGGGCGCGAGCCCCACCGCGAGCGCCGCCGCACCGAGCCCGAAGCTCGCGAGGAACGCGCGTCGCGGGATGAAAAGCTTCGCGCTCATTCGCCCCCAATCCCCGCCGCTTTGCGCACGGCCGCCCGGATCCGCGTGTACGTCCCGCAGCGACAGAGGTTGCCCGCGAGCGACTCGTCGATCTCCGCGTCGCTCGGCTTGGGCCGCCTCGCCAAGAGCGCGGCGGCCGTCATGATCTGCCCGGCCTGACAGAACCCGCACTGCGGCACGCCGAGCTCGACCCAAGCCTGTTGCAGCGGGTGTTTGCCGTCGGGCGAGAGCCCCTCGATGGTGGTGATCGATCGCCCCTCCGCCCTCCGCACCGGCGTCACGCACGCGCGCACCGGCTCGCCGTCGAGGTGCACGGTGCACGCGCCGCAGAGCGCTTCGCCGCAACCGTACTTGGTGCCCGTGAGCCCGAGCACGTCGCGCAGGGCCCACAGAATCGGCATCTCCGGGTCCACGTCGAGCCGATGCTCGGTCCCGTTCACGCGCACGCGCAGCGTCATCGTCGAGCCTCCTCGCGCGGGCAGGCCGCGCCCGTGTCCACCCATGCGGCGATCAGCGCGCCGAACTGCGCCTGCGTCCCCGGCGCCGGCGCGCGATCGGCGCCCGGAGCCCAGCCCCACGCGACCAACGGATCGTGCTCCGCGTGCTCCACGATTTGGGGCAGCGTCTTGTTTCCGTTGCGCCCGGGATCTTTGATTTGCGCGCACAAATCCGCAGGCGACTTCCCCACCCATGCCATCGATCGCGGCGCCAAATGCCACCCCGGTGCGCCCGGCACGCGCGCCGTCGTCAGGTTCTTGTCCTGATGGCAACCGCTGCACGGCATCCCAGGCGGGCCGCGATCCTCGGGCCCGCGCGCCACGGGCGGCTCGTGCAGCTCACCCTCGCGCTGCCGCGGTGAATCGTCGCTCGGGTGACAATTGGTGCAGCGCGGATGGAGCAACACCCGGCTCGCCTCCAAGAAGAGCGCCGCCGATCGCGCCGCCGGATCGGCGATCTGCACGAACGCCTCCGGCCCGCGGAGCGCCGCCGGATCCACCGCGGCCTGCGAAGGCGCCGGCGCCGCCGCGCTGCACGACATGCCGGCGAGGGCGAGCACCATCGCTCCCATCGTCATCATCGATGCCTTGAGCGACAGCGTATGTGAGGGCACATCGGCCATCGGGACTCCTATCCATTCACGCCTCCCTCGGGCAGAGGAGAGTCTCCCTCCATAGAGGTGCCCCTCGCATTCGGCAACCGTTCTACCTCGAATCGGTGAAATCGGCGACGCCCCGGCGATATCCTCCGTTCGGAAGCACACGCATTCGCCACGCCGAAGAGGCCATGTGCCTCGCGGCGCACCGGCGCCCGACGAGGAGCGTGCCAATCACCAGGTGAAGCGCATCACCTGTCCGTTGGTGTAGCTCGCCCAATACACCTGGGCATTGTCCGAAGCGACGGCGCCCACCATGCCTTGTCCCACGGCGATCACCGTCACCGGTCCGCCGACCTTGGGAATCGCGTTCACGACACCGCTCTCGTTGTTCGCCCAATAAACGTAGGTATCGTCCACGGCCATGCTCACCTGTCCATTGGTTGGATCGGTCGTGAGCACCGTCACCGGCCCACCGGCCTTGTCCATCGAGCGCACCTCGATGCCGGACGAAGAGCCGGCTGCCCAATAGAGGCGTGTCGCGTCGCCGACCAGATTGGAGCTCCCCGTGGCCTTCGACGTCGTGAGAACGTTCGACATGCCGCCGCCCTTCGGCAGCGTCCCGACGCTCGCATCCGCCTCCGCGGACCAATAGACGAGCGCATCGTCGACCACCACGCCGCGCGTCCACCCCGATGTGTTTCCCAAGCTCGTGACGGTGCCGCTCCCTTTGTCGAACGCGCGAACCTTGAATTCGTAGCCCGAGGCGCAGTACACGCGGGTCGCGTCGGTCGCGAGCTCACCGCACCTCACTTGGGCACCGATCACCGTGGCGGTGCCGCCGCTCTTCGGCACTGCCGCCAGAAAGGCTGCGTTGACGACATTGCCAGTGACGTACACGCGCGTGTCGTCGACGGCGATGAACCTGGGATTCGTCACGTCGGCGAGCGCCACGACCGGCCCGCCCGTCTTCGGAACCTTCACCACCCGCTGTGCAAAGGACTCCGAGACGTAGACGTATTCGGCATCGAGCGCCACCGCATAGGGATGGTCCAACTGCGCGAGCGCCACGGGGCCACCACCCGCCCCGCCCGTGCCGCTGCTGCTTGCAGAGCTACTGCTGCTGACCGAGCTGCTGCTTGCGGAGCTACTGCTGCTGGTCGCGCTGCTGCTGCTGGTCGCGCTGCTACTGCTGGTCGCGCTGCTGCTGACCGAGCTGCTACTGCTGGTCGCGCTGCTGCTGACCATCGCGCTGCTGCTCTCGACGGTCGAGCCGCTGCTCGTCGCTCCGCCGTTCCCGCCGGTGCCCTGCGCATCGACGACGACGCGCCCGCCGCACGCCGCCGCGAGCATGACCATGTAGATGGCGAAGGTGGTCGAGGCCTTCATGGCGTCTCAGGATACACCCATCGCGCGGGCTTGGCCTCGTCGCCGTGCGCTTTTTCGAGATAGGCAATCTGGCGCGGCGCTCGGCCAATTCCCACCTCCCACCCTCGATACCGCATCATCGCCGCCCACCGCTCATCTTCTTCTCGCCGTCTCCCGCGGCCCTCTTGAAGGCCAATCGAATCTCTTCCCGCAACCATCGATGCGCGGGATCCGCGTCGAAACGCGGGTGCCACGTCTGCGTGACGACCACCTCCGGCGTGCTCACCGGCAGGGGAAACGACACCAAATCCAGCTCCGGCGCGCTCGCCGCCGAAAGCGACGCCACCGCGCCCAAGAGGTCCGAGCGGGCCACGATCACGAGCGCCGCCCGAATCCCCGGCACCACGGCGGCCACCGTGCGGCTGAGGCGCTTCTTGCGGAGCGCCTCGTCGATGGGGCCATGCACCTTGCCGGCGCGGGAGACACCGACGTGCGGATACTCCACGAATCGTTTGACCGTCACCTCACCTGACGAGAGCGGGTGACCGCGGCGCATGATGCCCACGAATCGATCCGTGAGCAGCGTTTGCACCCGGATCTCGGGCCCCGTCTCGCCGGCCACGCCGATGTCGAGATCGACGCGCCCCTCGCGCAGCGCGGCCACGTCCTCGTCGCCTTCGGGCGCGAAGCGGACCGTCACGCCCGGCGCCGAAGCGCGCAGCGCTTGCAAGAGATCGATGCCGATCCGCTCCACCACCGCATCGCTCGATCGAATGACGAAACGCCGCGTGATCGACCCGAGGGCCGGTGATCCTTCTTCGCGGAGCAGCGCCTCCGCCTCGGCCACGAGCGCGCGCACCCGCGGCCTGAGCGCGATGGCGCGCGGCGTGGGCACGAGATCGCGACCCGCGCGCACCAGGACGGGATCGCCCAGCGAGGCGCGGATGCGGGCGAGCGTGCGGCTCATCGCCGGTGCGCTCAAGTGCATGCGTTTGGCCGCTCGGAGGACGCTCTCCTCCTCCAACAAGGCGTCGAGCGCGACCAGCAGGTTCAGATCCATGGAGTGCAACCCGCGCAACGATACCTTTCCGGTAGAGCACTGGAAACCGCGTCGGTGCGGCATATCTTCGAGCGTGTCGCCTCCCCGCGACACCCATGGAGAACGCCATGTCCACGCTGACCACTCCGCCCGTCTCCACTCTCTTGCAAACTCTCTTCGCGGACGCCGAAGCCACCGATGGCCCCGCCCTCCAGCGCCTCCGCGCCGGCGTGGACGAGCGCGGCTTCATGGAGGCGATGCGCGATCACCGCAGCTTCTATGGCAAGCTGCGCGACGTCTATCTCCCGGTCTCTCCCGATCTCGGCCGCCTGCTCTACATGCTGGCGCGGGCCCGCCGCGCCCAAACGATCGTCGAATTCGGCCTCTCCTTCGGCATCTCCACCATCCACCTCGCGGCCGCGCTCCGCGACAACGGCGGCGGCCGCGTGATCTCCACGGAAATCGAGCCCTCCAAAATCGCGCGCGCCCGCAAGAACCTCGACGCCGCCGGCCTCTCCGATCTGGTGGAGATTCGCGAAGGGGACGCGCGCGAGACGCTCCAAGGCACCTTCGACGGCGGCATCGACATGATCCTCTTCGACGGCGCCAAGGATCTTTATCGGCCCTTGCTCGAACAGCTCGAGCCCCAGCTCCGCCCCGGCGCCGTCGTGATCGCGGACAACACGAGCATGGTCGATCTGCTCGGCCCTTTCCTCGAGCGCGTGCGCAATCCGGAGAATGGTTATGTCTCCCTGGCCCTGCCCATGGACGGCGGCTGCGAGGTGGCCGTGCGCGCGGGATGAGCGGACGAGATGGGATGTCGGCGGCGCATCCCATCCTCCTCCTCGCTCACTGTCCGAGCCCGAACAACCGCTCTGCCGTTGCGGTCGTCGCCGCCGTGATCTCCTCGATCGATTCGCCTCGCGCCGCCGCCACGGCGCGCGCCACGTGCCCCACGAGCGCAGGCTCGTTGCGCCCCCGTTCCGGCTTGTTCGCCAGATCGCGTGGCAGGAGATAAGGAGCGTCGGTCTCCACGAGCAGCCGATCCTTGGGAATGGCGCGCACGAGGCTTCGGAGGTGCGTGCCCCGCCGCTCGTCGCAAATCCATCCCGTGATGCCGATGTGGAGATCCATTTCCAAATAGCGCTCGAGCGCGCGCCGCTCTCCCGTGAAACAATGCACCACGCCGCCCGCGAGCTCGGGCCGAAAGGATGCGAGCACGCGGGCGAAATCGTCGTGCGCGTCCCGCTCGTGCAAGAACACCGGCTTGCGGACCTCGACGGCCAGCGCGAGCTGCGCCTCGAAACTGGCACGTTGGCGATCGCGCGGCGAGAAATCACGATTGTAGTCGAGCCCGCACTCGCCCACCGCCACCACCTCGGGCCGCGCCAGCAGCTCGCGCAGCTCTCGATACGTGTCGCGCGTGGCCGAGCGCGCCTCGTGCGGATGGACACCCGCCGTCGCGAACAGCCGTGGAGACGGGGAGCGCCGGTGCTCGCGATCGACCGCGATCTCCCACGCTCGCCGCGAGGCGGCGGCGCTCGTGCCGGTGATGATGATGGCCCCCACACCCGCGCTCGCCGCGCGACCGAGCACGGGGCCGAGATCGTCTCGAAAGGCCTTGTTGGTGAGGTTCGCTCCGATGTCGACGAGCCCTTTCATGCTGCTTCTCCTGCGCCGCCGTCCGTCGTCCGGTAATCGCGGGCCACGCGCTCCGCGATCTTCGCGTGATGTCCCACGCGGTCCCACGCGTCGCTCGAGCCTCGAAGCTCGCGCGGCACCGTCGTCACGTGCCACCGTCCTCGCATGCGTGCTCTCAGGATACAGAGCTCCGTCACGTGCCGCGAGGTGCGCGCGAGCCGGCGCTGCTCGTCCGCCATCTCCGCCGTCCACGTTCTCCGGAGGGCCTTTTTGAGATCGTGGCACTCCCGTGCTGCAGATACGATGTCACGGCGCAGCGCTCGAATGTCGATGTCGTCGAAAAGCATGTACGTCTCCCTCGGGGCGAGGCCATGAGAGGGCCTGTCCCGCGAGGCGCGCAATCGCGCGCCTCGATGGCGAATGGCCAATCGCGATCGCGCGCCGGCGAAACGCCGCCTGCGCGCCGATCGCTCGGCGGCCCGCGCGCCCGAGGGAGAGCACGTCTTCGGTAGCGGGGACTCGAATCGAACGAGCCTCTCCGGGAGGCTATCCCGGCGTAGGAGCCGCTCCTACCACCCCGCAGCGATGGATATGGATACGGACCCGCCCAAACCGCGCAGAAACACGCGGAAACGCAGGCCGAAACAACGAGGAACGCCAGCGGAGCGCCGCGCCGGAGCCACCGGCGAGCCGCCTTCCGCGCGCAAAGCGCATCGAGATGTACAGGGAGTCTTCTAGCCCGACACCGTCCTCGGTTGGTCGGCGCAAGATTGGCAGCGGCGCGCGCTCTGTCAAGCCCTGCCGCGGCAGCAGGCTCTTCGAGGCGATCCTCCGCGGCAACGGCTCATTCGAGACGTGTGGTTATGACACCAAATGAAGGCGCCCGGATTCGGAGCGAGGGCTGCTCGGGGGTGCGATGACCGCGTCTCGATGACTGGGGAAGAAGAGAGATTGGTGAAGCGCCGGGCAACGGGGCGCGCCCCAACGTATCAAGGCCGGCAGAGCCGGCCCGAGGTTTGGGGCCGCTTGCGGCCCCATCGTGATCACCACATCACAGATCGAACGCGCGCTCGGCGTCCGCGAGGGACATGCGGGCGAGGGCGAGGTTCGCGCGGGTGCGATCGAGCACGACGTAGAAGAAGACGGTGGGCCGGTTCTTGAGCAGGCGGATGAGGTGATACTGCTTGCCCAAGGAGATGAGGATGTCCTCGATGTCGTCCTTGAGGTTCAGCGCCTTCACCGCCTTGCGCTTGGCGCGCACGACCTCGGTGTTGGCCGCGCCGGCGATCTCGAGGTTGATGGCGGCGCCGCCGCCCTCGCTGCCGAGCAGCATGCCGCTCTCCGAGTCCACGAGGCTAGCGCCGACGAAGCCGTCGACGGTGCGGAGCTTGTCCAGCGCTGCTTGAATGTTCGTTGCCATTTCCTGCGATTCCCTCTTCGTGATGATGGACGTCGTGTTGGAGGATGGATCGTCTTTGCGGGCGGGCGCCGCGGGATCGGGATTCGGCGCCGCGGCCGTCGCCTCGAGGCTCGGCGCGGGCGCTTCGGGATTCGCAGGGGAGCCGCCGACGATCAACGTCAAGCTCTGCGGATCGACGCTCGGGCGCGACGCGGGAGGAGGCATGACCTCGTCCTTCATCGCCTCTTGCGCGGCGCGAATCTCGCTGAGCGAGAACGTCAGATCGAGCGGATATTTGAGGCGGCGCGCGTTGAACGAGATCTCGGGAGAGGTCATCTCGTCGAGCGTGGCCAGGGCCACGAGCACCTGACGGAGGAGCATGCGGCGCACGTCTTCGTGAGTGGCAATCTTCCGCTCGATGACGACCTCGGAGAAGCTCCGCGAGGCGCGCTGGCACTCCTCGATGATGCTGCGCACGACGCTGGGCACGACTCCGTGCTTCTCGACGAGGTACTGCGTCAGCTGCGCTCGATCCTTGGAGCTGACGGCCCAAGCGACCCGACCTTCGAGAAGGAAGACCCGGACCTCGACGCGGCTCGTGCGAGAGACCCACTCTCCCGTGGCCTCGGCGTCGGCCAGGCGTCCCAGCTCATCCCGCGGAGATGCTTGGGAGACACGAGACACGCTCGACGCCATGGAGATCCTTTACCCATTCACGTTCACATTCGATGAATGGTCAGTCAAGCCAATTTACCCGCAAGATTTCGCCATTTTTCAACGCACTACCGGGGAATGCGACGACCCTGAACAACGGATCTCCGTCATCGCCATCGCCATCCGCAGAATCTGCGCAAGAGCTACGATGTCGAGACTCGCCTTCCACTCGCCAAAGACCTTCGCCGATCACGCGCTCCTCTCGACCCATCCTCCACCCATCAATGGGAGCCCGAGGAGACGATGGACGCTTGCCGACTGGTGCGTTGCCGAGGTCGGGAATCGCCCTCGCCTTCGACCGCATCTCGATGCCGGCGGTCGCTGGAGCGAGCCTTCACGAAGTGAAGACGGCGGTGGTGACGAGCGAGACCAGCAAGATGAGTGGGGGACGGAGCGGGGGAGAGACGGCGGTGACAGCGGCAACGGGCATCGACCTTCTCCGAACGCCCCCCGTCCAACGTGAGACCAACGCAAGCAATGTACACCCGAACGTGGGCGCCATGGGAAGTTGAATTTCATGATCGACGTCATCGTGCTCACCAGCCTCTCGGGTGCGGCCCTTCTCGGGTCTGCTCCTTCTCGGGTGTGAACCTTCTCGGGTGCGATACTTAAAGAAGCGCTCCACTGAGGACTGCGAGGCGGCCTCGGCGGAAAACCACGCTCACAGCGAAGGGGCTCAACGCATCTGTGGCATACGACCGTTCAGTGCCGGAGTCGGCGCGAGGTCGAATCGATGGATCCGCCTGTCTCCACGTTCGCTCCTTTAACCGCGATGCCGATATCCTCGGTGCTCGCGACGGGCGGGCTGCGTTGCCCATGGCAAGAGCGTCTTCGGCGATATCGCGCGTCACGAGGCGCGCCGTCGCGGCGCATTGCGGCATGACGACGCTTCGGAGTTGATTGGTAGAAGCCGCGCCTGTTACGAAACGGCCATGTCGAGCGGCCTCGAACAACGTATGGGCACCGCATGCCTCTCGGCGGCGATGCTCCTCTCGATGCCGTCGATGTCCGGTTGCGTCCCCGTGCCCGAGCCGATGGCGCCGACATCGGCGGAGCGGCGGGTCGGCGTGGATCTCTCGGGCACGGCGATCGGGCATTGGTCCTGCGAAGAGACCGACATCGTGCTGGCCAAGAGCGGCTCGCGCTTCGTGCTGCACGAGCTGTCCACCGACGCGCTCGCCTGGCAGGCGAAGCCCATCGAGCGCGGGCGCCTCGAATTCAAGATCGGTTTCGGAGCATCGCTGTTCACCTATGAAGTCCCGCAGAATCCCAAGGAGCCGGCGCGGCTCTCCATCAAGCTCACGACCATCGGCGGCAAGATGACGGTCATCGATCAAACGCTGCTCAAGCCCACCAAGACCAAGGTGGAGAACATCCTCTGCGCGCCCGCGCCGCTGCCGAGGTTCTTGTGAAACGATGGTGGTCCGTCGCCGGCGCGCTCTCGTTGCTCAGCGCGACGGGCTGCGTGAGCCATTATTCCGAGGGGCCGCTGTTTTCGCCGGTCAAGCCGCCGGCCGGGTACGCCGCCGTGCATGTCTATCGCCCGCAAAACCCCGTGGGCGCGATGATGCTCATCGAGGTCTCCCAGCCGGGGCGCGTCGCCGTCCTCGCGAGCGGCGCATACGCCACCTTCGTCGTCCCAGCAGGGGAGAAGGTGACCATCACGTCGGCGATCAACACCTGGGCACAGCTCACCGTGACGAGCGCCGCCGAAAGCGCCGCCACCGTCATGGGCTCGCAAACCCTCCACTCCGAAACGGCCGTCGTCATCGATGCTCGCGAAGGCGACGTGTATTTCCTTCGCACGGAGTTCACCGCGCCCAAGCAAGCCCCCGGCGCCAAGCTCGTGACCGCAGCGGACGGCGCGCGCGACATCGCGGGCCTTCATCTCGCTGCCGGTGGGCGCGGCCGCTACCCGGTGAATCCATGGTGAGCCGCTGACGCGCGCACGAAATGTCCGCGCGGTTCTCCAGCAAACGCTCCGCGATCGAGCCGGCCCACCCGTATGCGCTAGTATGCGGCGCCCTCGCGCCCCCCATGTCCTCCGCTGCTCCGCCTCTGCCCACCGTTTCGTCCGATGAAATTGCGCGTGTCCGCATCTGCGAGGATCTGACGTCCACGCTCGTGGTCGAGGCCGCGGCCGGCACGGGCAAGACGACCATGTTGGTGGCGCGGATCATCGCGGTGCTCCGCGCCGGGCTCGCCGATCTCGATCGCATCGTGGCCGTCACCTTCACGGAGAAGGCCGCGGGTGAGATGAAGCTCCGTCTCCGCGCCGGGTTGGAGAAGGCGCGCAACGATCCGGCGACGACGGCCGCCGAGATGGTCCACCTCGATCGCGCGCTCGCCCACCTCGAGGTGGCGCGCATCGGGACCATCCACTCGCTGTGCGCCGATCTGTTGCGCGAATTTCCCGTCGAAGCGCGGGTCGATCCGCTCTTCGAGGTCACGCCGGAAGAGGAGGCCGAGCGCCTCTTCGAGAGCTGCTTCGAGACGTGGTTTCAACAAACGCTCCGCCGCCCGACCGAGGGCGTGCGCCGCATCCTCCGGCGCCGCGCGCGCGGGCGCGATCGCGTGGGCCCGCGCGAAGCGCTGCGGGACGCGGCCTGGAAGCTCATCGGACATCGCGACTTCACCCGCCCGTGGCGGCGCGATCCCTTCGATCGGGCGGCCGCGATCGACGAGGCGGTCGTCGAGCTCTCCGCCTTCGCCGAGCTGTGCGCGCGCGCCGATGAGCTTCAGGACGAGTATCTCGGCAAAGCGCTGGATCCCGTGCGGCGCTTCGTCGACGAGCTCAACCGTCGCGAGCGCGTGCGTGCGCGTGATTACGACGGGCTCGAAGCGGAGCTCGCCGAGCTGCTCCGCGCGCGCCAGTGGTCGTGGCGTCTCGGCGGCGGGCGCGGTCCGCGTGCGGAGATCGCCGCGCGGCGCGAGGTCGTCCGCGCCAAGCTGACCACCACCCTGGAGCGCGCGGGCGCCGATCTCGCCGCCTGCCTCCACCACGAGCTGCGCCCGCTCGCCGATCAATATGCCGATCTGAAAGCCCGCGCGGGCAAGCTCGACTTCCTCGATCTCCTGCTCCGCGCGCGCGATCTGGTGCGCCACGGGCAGGCCGTGCGCGCCGAGCTGCAAGCGCGTTTCGCGCGGATCTTCGTCGACGAGTTCCAAGACACCGATCCTTTGCAGGCGGAGATTCTGCTCCTGCTCTCGGCCGACGATCCGGCCTGCGGCGCTTATCTCGACGTACGCCCCGCGCCCGGGAAGCTCTTCGTCGTCGGCGATCCGAAGCAATCGATTTACCGCTTCCGCCGCGCGGACGTGCAGCTCTACGAATCCATCAAAGAGCGGCTCGTCGCCCGCGGCGCTTCACTGCTTTATCTGACGCGCAGCTTCCGCAGCGCGCCGCCCATTCAAGACGCGGTCAACGCCTCTTTCTCCAAGGTGATGACCGGCAACGGGCAGGCCGCGTACGTGGCTTTGGAGAACCATCGCCCGGCGATTGCCGATCAGCCGGCGGTGGTGGTGCTCCCCGTCCCGCGGCCGTACGGCGATTGGGGCAAGGTCGCGGAGCATGCCATTCGCGATTCCCTGCCTGACGCGGTGGGCGCGTTCGTCGATTGGGTGGTGAACCAGAGTGGTTGGATGGTCACCGAGCGGGAAAACCCGGAGACGCGCGTCCCCATCGGCGCGCGCCACGTGTGTTTGCTGTTCAAACGATTCCAGGGCTTCGGCGACGACGTCACCCGCGCTTACGTGCGCGCGCTGGAGGCGCGGCGGGTGCCGCACGTGCTCGTGGGCGGGCGCTCGTTCTACGATCGTGAAGAGGTGCAGGCGGTGCGCAACGCGCTCGTGGCCATCGAGTGGCCGGACGACGAGCTCAGCGTCTATGCCACGCTCCGCGGGCCGTTCTTCGCGCTCTCCGACGACGCGCTCCTCGCGTACCGCGAGGCTTCGGGCGACGGCGCTCACTTGGGGCCGATTCACCCCCTTCACGTGCTCGGCACGTCGGCGCCGCTGCCTCATGACGAGGATGGCAGTCTCGCCGAGGTGGCCGAGGCGCTCACCATCCTCCGCAAGCTGCACCTCGGCCGAAACCGACGTCCCATCGCGGACACCATCGAACAGCTCCTCTCCGCGACGCGCGCGCACGCGGGCATCGCCATTTGGCCCACGGGCGAGCAGGCCCTCGCCAACGTGCTTCGCGTCATGGATCTGGCGCGCCGGTTCGAAGCGCAGGGCGCGACCTCGTTTCGTGCCTTCGTCGATTGGCTCGATGCCGGCGCCGAGAGCGGCACCGCCGGCGAAGCCCCCGTGGTCGAAGAGGGCACCGAGGGCGTGCGCATCATGACCGTGCACCGCGCCAAAGGGCTCGAGTTCCCCGTCGTGATCCTCGCCGATCCGACGGCGCCCGTGGCCTTCTCGCAGCCGACTCGGCACGTCGAGACGGATGGTGGCTTGTGGGCCGAGGCGCTCGCGGGCTGCGTCCCCATCGAGCTCATCGAGCATCGTGAAGAGGTGCTGCAACGCGATCGCGAGGAGGGCACGCGCCTCGCGTACGTGGCCGCCACGCGTGCTCGTGATCTGTTGGTGGTGCCGGCCGTCGGCGACGCGCCTTTCGAAGGTTGGCTCAGCGTGCTCGATCCCGTGGTGTACCCCGAGCCGCGGAGCCGCCGCCGTCCGGAGGCCGCGCCCGGCTGCCCGCCTTTCGGTGACGACAGTGTCTTGGAGCGACCGCCGCGCGTGGAGCGTGATGCGGCGAGCTCGGTGGCGCCGGGGCTCCATCGCCCGGGAAAAGGCCTTTCTGTGGTGTGGTGGGATCCAGCCGCGCTCGGCCTCGGCAAGGAGCCGGAAGGTGGTTTGCGGCAGCAACGCATCCTCGCGGCCGACACCAGCAACTTGGTATCGGAGGAAGGTGTCGTCGCGCATCGCGCGTGGGCCGAAGCGCGCATCGAGCTGCTCGTGCGCGGCGCGCATCGCACGCTCTCCGTGCGCACGGTGTCCGAGATCGTCGAGAAGGTGACCGAGCCCGCGCCGGCCGCGTGGACGACGCGCGAGGCGGATCCCGCCCCCGATCTCGTGGTCGAGCTCGCCGACTCGGGCGTGGATCGGCGCGGGCGGCCGCATGGAAAGCGCTTTGGAACGCTGGTGCACGCGGTGCTTGCGGCCGTCGCCCTCGACGCCGACGAGGCCACCATCGACGCCGTCGCGCGCGCCGAAGGGCGGCTCGCGGGCGCCTCCGTCGAGGAGGTGGCCGCGGCCGCGACGGCGGCCAAGATCGCTTTGCAACACCCGTTGATGCGCCGAGCCGCGGAGAGCGAAAAGCGCGGGGAGTGCCGCCGCGAGACGCCGGTGATGTTGCCCGGTCGCGGAGGCGAGCTGATCGAGGGCATCGTCGATCTCGCGTTCCGCGAGAGCGGCCCGAGCGGCGCCGGCTGGGTGGTGGTCGACTTCAAGACGGACGCGGAGATCGCGGGCCGCAAAGCACGCTACGAGACTCAAGTGCTCCTCTACGTCGAGGCCATTCGCGCCGCGACGGGTGAGGGCGCGCGCGGCGTGCTCCTCTCGGTGTGAGGACGCGCAGAGACGCGCATCCTCGAGGACATTCGGCGACCTATCTCCACGCCGACCGACGTCGGCTCGAGAGCGACGGCAACCGCCGTGTCGCGAAAAATCCAATATCACGTCACGAAGAGGCCATTCTCATCCTCGAAACATGTCGTGAAGACGCCTGAAACATCGCATGTGGAGCGTGCTTGTTTGGGCTCGATTTGGATCGAGATCATGTATGCTCCCGCGCCTCGCACGGTTGTCGTCGCGAGGACAGGAGCAGAACATGCGCAGGCTTTTCGGTGCCCTTTCGATCGTCATGAGCGTCGTGGGTTGTGCGGATCCGAGCACGGTGGAGGAGGTCGCTTCCGACAGCGCGCCCTTGACGAGCACGGATGTGGATGTCGCGCCGGAGTGTCAGGGCATCATCGATTTCGTCAACGTGGCGAGCTTTGCGACGCTCGACGCGTATCTCCCCAGCAACGTCGCGCAGAACATCGTCACGCGCCGGTCTTCGTCCCTCTTCACGAGCATTGCCGATCTCGCGTCGGTGAGCTTGGTCGGTGACGCGCGCCTCACGCAGATTCATCAAGGAGCGGGCGCCGAGGGCTACATCGGCGCGAGCTGCATCGGCATCTACGATCAGCTCGCCGTCTCCTCGGACGACGCCGCGGCCATCGTCTCGCTCGTCAACAGCGTGAGCTCGACGGAGCTCCATGATTATCTCCCCGACGCGTGGAACGGCGCCTCGAACCTCCTCAATCTGCGCCCGTTCACCACCGTCGCGCAGATCTCCAACACCTCCGGCATCGGGCCGTCGAGCGTTCGCCGCATCCGCAACGCGGCCACGTTGGCCAAGCCCTTCGAGGCGGTCGCCGCCGCGGCCACCGGGCTCCATCGCGACGCCGACATCCTCACGCAGTTCGACTGGTTCCAGAAGGTGGTGACCGCCGACGATCACTATCATCAGGGCAGCTTGACCTGCTTCGGCCTGCCCCTCGACTACATGCCGAGCGGCACCACCGTTCGTTCGAACCTCGCCGACGCCACCGAGGTGTACAACGAGGTCGTGAGCACGTTGACGTTCGCCAACCGCTACAACGAGCTCGGCATCGATCCCACGGCCGGCCTCGCGAACCTGCAATCGCGCCTCGCGGGTCACACGTTCTTCGGCTGCTACATCAGCTATGCAGACGATCCGTGGAGTGGCAACAACCAGGCCTTCTTCGTCGACCCGGACACGGGCTTCCACGTGCTCACCGAGACGCGTTGGTCCGAGTGATCGCGTAGCAGCCTCTTCGCCGCGAGCTGCATGGCGCACGGCCCAACAGGTTGATGGGATCCGTTGGACGATGGCGAGCATCTTGTCGCCTGCCGTCGTCCGACGGAGCCAGATAGCATTCCTCGCGCGGGTGGGGGCGATCGCGCCTCTCGCCCCACGCGCGTGTCTCCTCGGCCGCTTGGGCCGTCGCTCTCGCCGAACACGGGCTGAGCCTCGCCGCGATTGGCGGCCTTGTATTTGATACGGGGCTTGGCTCGCTCGTTCGTTGGGAAGCGTTGTTGGAGGTGCGCGCGGTGGGGCGGCGCCCATGACGAGGCTCGATGCAAGCGGGCGAGGTGCGGTGTCGTCCGTCGTGGTCAATCACGACGCATGGTCGAGCTTGGCGTGCGAAGCCGAGCTCGCCGAGGATGGCCCGTGTCGGCGACGCACCATGCGTGCCCGTGCCATACTTTGCCGGCCATGACGACGAAGAAGCTCCCCCTCATCGAGGTTGGCTATCAAGTCTTCACCCGCGACGGCGGCGAGGAGTTCGGCGCCGTGCGGCAGGTGGTGCCCGGCGGGCGACCAGAGATCGTGGTCTACGTCGAGAACACGGGTGACTTCGTCATCCCTCTCGCGGCGATCTCCGCCGTGCACTCGCAGAAAGTCATTGTCGACGTCGAGCACCTCGACGAGCGCATCCGGGTCGCCATCGGCCACGCGCACGACGCCGAGCGAAAGGGCGCCTGATTGCGGCGCCGTCTCGCGGCGTGCCGGCATGTCGATGCTTGGATGGCGCGGGCCGCTCGGCTCGTTCCACGGGTGATGCTTTGCGCTCGTCGCGCCGGAGCTCGTCGGCCTGCTTTCGCCGGCGAGAGCGCCTCTCCGACGTGGTGAGCAAAGATGATGGTGAACCGACGCGCATCGCCCCGCGAGGCTGTGCGCGCTCGATCCTCGTTGATTGCCTGCACGGGGGGAGGAAAGATGAAGACGCGCCCGCGTCGGCGCCGATCACGAGGTGGCCATGAAGCTCACGACTTGCCTTCCGCTCTTCGCCTGCGTCCCCATCCTCGCCATGGCGTGCTCCGCCGCCGAGGGCTCCGGTGGAACCCTCTCGTCGGGCACGGGTGGATCAGGGGGCGCGACGACGGCCAGCACCGGCGTGGCCACGGGCGGCGCGGGCGGGAAGGGCACGGGCGGCGGGATCAACATCGCCACGGGATCCGGCACCGGGACGGGCACGGGCGGCGGCGATCCGTGCGGCGTGGTGATCCACGCCATCATCCGCGACTTCAGCCCCACGACACATCCCGACTTCGAATACACGACCGGCGACGACAAGGACATCGTCCTCTCCGATCTCGGCAGCGACAAGAAGCCCGTTTACGGCGGCAACCCGACCACGATCACCACCCACGGCAAAGACTATTTCGATCAGTGGTACCGGGATACGGAAGGGATCAACATCAACATTCCTTTCACGATGACGCTCTCGCCCGGGGGCGGCAACGTCTACACCTACGACAACCAAGCGATGTTCCCCATCGATGGGCAGGGCTTCGGGGACGAGGGCAATCCCCACAACTACCATTTCACGCTCGAAGCCCACACCGAGTTCCAATACAAGGGTGGAGAGGTGTTCACGTTCACGGGGGACGATGATCTGTGGACGTTCGTCAATGGCAAGCTCGCCATCAACCTCGGCGGCGTGCACGGCGCCGAGAGCGGGACGGCCGATCTCGACGCCATGGCAGCCCAGCTCGGCATCGAGAAGGGGAAGATCTATTCGCTCGATCTCTTCTTCGCCGAGCGCCACACGGTCGAATCGCACTTCCGCATCGACACGACCATCGGTTGCTTCACGCCCACCAATCCGCCCACGTGAGCTTGCCCGCGGAAGCGCGTGAGCACCGGCTGAGCACCGGCGCTCACATGGGCTTCGTCTTCCGGTGAGCACTCCAAGGCACCATCACGAGCGATTGTTGGAACGTCGCCGGCGCGTCTATCCTCGGCGTGATGGCCTCGACCAAAGCTTCGTCCACCAGCAAGAAGACCTCCACCAAGCGTCCGGCGGCCAAGGCTCCGAGCAAGGCGAAAGGGTCGGCCAAGACGGCGGGCGCCGCGGCGGGTAGGGCTTCGAGCAAGGCGAAGGCTTCGAGCAAGGCGAAAGGGGCGAGCAAGCCGAGCGCGCTCGATGTGGAGATGCTGGCGGCGGCGACGCGTGGTGATCTGGCCGAGGTCGCGTCGTTGCTCGATCGCGGCGCGAACGTGCGCGCGCAGGACGGTCGTACGGGGGCCTCGGCGCTCCACGAGGCGGCCGCGACGGGGACGATTCCGCTGGTGAAGCTCTTGATCGAGCGAGGGGCGGATCTCGAAGCGGAGAAGAGGAACGCGCAGACGACGGCGCTGGGCGTGGCGGTGATGGCCGGGCGGTTTCCGGTCGTGAAGGTGTTGCTTCAGGCGTCGGCGCGTCATGATCGGCCGTTCGAGCGCTCGGGGTGGCACTGCCTCCATGCGGCGGTATCGAGTGGAGAGCCGGAGATGGTCGAGGCGCTGCTCGCCGCCGGCGCGGACGTCCATGCGCGCACGCGCGCGGGCCAAACGCCTCTCGCGCAGGCCGTTCGGTTGGGCGCGGATCCATCGGAGGCCAAGAAGGTCGGGGCCATCATCCTCCTTTTGCGTCGGGCCGGCGCCGACCCGAAAGCCGAAGTGTTCGACGGCGAGAGCACACTCGATATCGCCGACACGCTCGGTCGCGATCACCTGAAGCCCTTTCTGACACAGCCTGTGTCGAAGTAAGAGCGCCCGAGGGGCCGAGTTGCCCCGGAGATGAGCGCGAGCGTGCGCAGGGCGTGCGCGCACGCTCGCGGCGGCGGTGCACGGGGTGAGCGCTGCTGCGAAAAGGCGTGAATCGCAGCTGAATGCGCGCGTTCGATGGTTGGCCTCGAGTTTGCGATGAGCGCTCGGCACGAGGGAGATGCCGATGCGGACGTCGATGGAGTGGGCGCGCTTGTCGCCCCATGAAATGGTGTTTGCCACCGCGAGCCACGCTTGGCTCGAGCCCTTCGAGCGCGAGCAGAGCGCGTGGGGAATCATGGTGGGGCCGGGCAGCGTGGAGACCACGCAAAAGCTGCTCGATGGTGCGATTGGAGCCGCGTTCTCCGCGGCGAGCCCGGCGCCGCCGCTTTCGCGCACGCGGTGGGCGTGGCGGCTCGCGGGGATGTATCACCTCACGCACCGCACCACGCCGCTGATGCACGAGGCCGCGCGCCGCTTCACGGCCGCGGGGCGCGCCTCGCTCGCAGCCTGGGCCGAGCGCAAAGCCCTGGAAGAGCGCGGGCACGATCGGCTGGCGCTCCGCGATCTCGAGGCGCTCGGCTACGCCGCCGATGCGGTGGTCACGCGCGTCGTGCCGCCGATCGCGGCGCGCCTCGTGCGCTTCTTCGAAGAGAGCGTGCGCGCCGCCGATCCGATTGGCTGCGTCGGTTACGCATATGCGTTGGAGCGGCTCGCGACGACCGTGCGCGAAGAGGACATTCGCCGCGTGGAGGAGATGCTTCCACCCGGCGTGCGGGCCACGCGGTGCCTGCGCATGCACAGCGCGGAGGGCGGCGATCCCGATCACGTCGACGAGATCGTCGCGCTCGTCGCGGGCCTCTCGGGCCCGGAGCGCACGCAGGTCGCCGTCGCATGTCACCGCGCGGCGCGCCTCTGCTTCGAGGCGCCGCGCGACGGTCACCCGAGCGACGAGGCCATCGAGGCCGCGTTGCGCGGACACAAGCGGACCGCCGCTTGAACATCAAGGCCGCTCGGGCATGTCGCCCGCGCGGTGCTCGTAGAACCGAAACCCCATTGGAGATAGCCATGAAGAGCATCGAGATCCAGAAGCACGACGCCGACAAGAAGACCGAGAGCAAGGACGCCCGCGAGGGCTTCGTGGTGCAGAAGGACGCCCCGAAGGCGCTGATCGTCAGCGAGTTCGAGCGCGCCCCGCTCACCGACGTGAACTTCGGCTTCTAGGCTCCCCGCGCCGCCGGCCAGAAGCTCTGACCGGCGGCGCAAGTCCCCCCGGCCGCCGGCCCGTGTCGACCTCGCGGGCCGGCGGCTTTTTCTCTCGGAGGAACGGCCCATGGATATCGAGACTTGCGCCTGTGTCGTGCTCGGCGGCGGCCCCGCCGGAAGCACGTTTGCCACCATCGCCAAGAAGTACGCGCCCGACGCCCGCATCGTCGTGCTCGAAAAAGAGCGCTTCCCGCGCTGGCACATCGGTGAGTCGACGATCCCGGCGGCCAATGGAGTCTTCAAGGACCTCGGCATTTACGAGGCCATGCTCGCCTCGAGCTTCGTGAAGAAGATGGGCGTGACCTTCATCTGGGGCCGCGATCGCGTGCCTTGGAACGCCGATTACCTCACGCTGCGCACCACCACGCGCACCAAGGGCGCCGACGTGATCGAGGTGACGGGCCAGGATTTCGAGACCCTCCTCGGGCCGGGCACGCAGCAAAATACCCCGTTTTCAGCGTTCAACGTGGAGCGCGCCAAGTTCGACAAGATGCTCCTCGACAACGCGCGTGAGATTGGCGCCGACGTGCGCGAAGGCACGCGCGCGACCTCGATCAAGCGCGTCGCCGGCACGAGCGCGCACCTCGTCGGCTGGGAGGACGACACCGGCCGGAAAGGCACGCTCCATGCGGATTTCGTGCTCGACGCGACCGGCCTCGCGCACGTGATGACCCCGGGCAAGCGCGCGCACGACGAGACGCTCAACAACTTCGCCGTGCATGGGTATCTCTCCGGCGCACAGTGGAAAGTGACCTACAGCGGCGACGTGAACCGCTCGACCGTGTTCATCGCGGCCGTGGAGAAGGGGTGGATTTGGTACTTCCCGCTGGGCAAGGATTTGATGACGGTCGGCGCTGTCACCAATACGCGCCACTTCAAGGATCGCCTCAAGGACGTCGATCTCGAGTCCTTCTTCTGGGAGATGCTGCGCTCGTGCCCCGAGGTCGCGGGCCTCGTCGAGCACGCCACGCTGCGCGACGACATCTTGCCGAAGGACGCGCGCGTGGCGGCTTGTCGGGATTGGTCTTCGTGGGCCGAGGAGCCCGTGGGCGACGGTTGGGCCTCCGCCGGTGATGCGGCGATGTTCGTCGATCCCATCCTCTCCACGGGCGTGACCCTCGCGCTCCAAACGGGTCATCGCGCCGCGTACACGTGGCTCACGGCCCGCGCGCGGCCGGACCTTCCGGAGAAGGCTTTGTGGCGTGCCTATGCGGATTACCTGCGCGGCGAGTACGGCGCGTTCCTGCGCCTCGCGCGGTATTTCTACGGGAACAACAAGGCTGCTCCTTCGTGGTGGTGGGAAGCGCAGCAGCTCGTGAATGCGTCGGGCCGGCTCGATCTCGCGGACCGACAGGCATTCACCATGGCGACGGCCGGTTTCTTCCCGGTGCCGCGCGCGCTGGGCGCGGGCGCCGAGGTGGTGGTGCCGCTCCTTCAAGGCATCACCGGCGCGGGGATTGGGCTCGAGGAGATCTACACCAAGACGGGTGTGCCCGCGGCCGAGGAGCTGCCGCCGTATGCCATCGAGATCGTCTCGCCCTTCCGCGTCGATCTGCGCACCGAGCCGGGCCTCGAGCGCGGGACGACGGGGCGGCTCGAGATTTATCACGACCTCGTGACCGAACGGCTGGAGATGGCGCACCGGCTCGCGGCCGTGCCCGCGCGCATCGATCCGGCGCTCGCGCCCATCGTCGCGGCCATGCACCGCGTGCGCACCGTCGCCGAGCTTTGCGCGCTCGCGCCTTCGTTGATTCCGGATGCGCCCGCCGAGGCCTGCCATCGCGCCGCGCTCGATCTGGTGCGTGTCGCGGCCACGAAGGGTTTCCTCGTGCTCCACGCGCCGGCGAAGGCCGAAGCGCGCGCCGCCGAGAGCGAGCCGTGCATCTCCGTGTGACCTTGGATCCGCGCGAGCCGAGCGCGATTCGCGATCTCGCCGATGCGGTGTCGAGCCCGACCGATGCCGCCTACGGGCGGCACCTCGATCGCGCGGAGCTCGCAGCGCGGGTGGCCATCCCCGCCGAGGAGCGCCGCGCGATCGTGGCCTGGCTCGAGACACACGGGCTCGCCGAGCTGGCTGATGAAGGGGCGCTCGGTGGTCAGCAGATGGTGTTCTCCGTACCCGAAGGCGCCCTCGAATCCGCGCTCGGGGCCGCCGCTGCACACGAATTGAAGGAGCGGACGATCCTGCCCGCGCCGCGCTGTCGTCAGGTGTTGCCGCGGCGTTTGGCTGGGTACGTGCGGTGTTTGGAGATCTCCGGTCCGCGCGTGCGTGCTCGGATATCGCCTCTCGCGGATGCATCGAGGAGCGATGTAGGCGCGTCGCGCGGTTTGACGCCCGCGGCCATCGAACGTGCTTATGGCTTCGATGACGCCGCCGATGGAAGCGGCGAGACGATTGCCATTCTCGCGCTCGGCGGCGTGCCGCGCCTCGACGATCTCCATGGCTTTTTCCACGCGCATGGCATCACGCCGCCCGAGGTGCACCTCGTAGGCATCGGGCCGATGGGGGCGCGCGCCGCGGATGCGCTGGCTCGCTTCGAGACCACCATGGCGATCGCGTGGGCCGGCGCGCTCGCGCCCGGTGCGCGGATCGCCGTCTACTTCATCGATCCCACCCTCGTCGCCGATCCTTGGAGCGCCTTCCTCCTCGCCGTGATCTCGGACGCCGAGCTCGCGCCCACGATTGCCGTCACCACCTGGAGCTGTCCCGAGCGGCAATATCATCGGGTGCATGGTGGTGAGGTGTTTCGTGGCCTGTGCGATCAGGCGGCGGCGATTGGCATGACGGTGATCGCCGCGAGCGGTGATTGGGGAGCCTACGATGGAATGCCTTCCACGCCGGCGCGTGGCGCGCGTGTGTGTGATGCGCCCTGGCCTCGTGTCTCTTTTCCCGCCGCCGAGGAGCGCGTCCTCGCCGTCGGCGGCACGCGCGTGTGCGCGGTCGAGCCCTGGCAGGAGATGGCGTGGAGCGCGCCGGTCTCACCCGCGCTGCGTGAGGCGATTGGCATGGACATGCTCGCGGGTGGCGGGGGCTTCAGCGATCACGTACCGATTCCTGTTTGGCAACGTCATACGCTCTCGCAGAGACAAGCACGTTCGCAAGGCGCGCCGGCGGTGGTGCCGTATGGCCGCGGGATACCCGATGTCGCGTTGATGGCTTGGGGGCCGGAGGCGGCCTATTCGTGTCTGCTCGATGGTGCCTTTCGCGATGATGCGGGCGGCACGAGCACGGCGGCGCCCATCTGGGCGGCCATCGTGGCGCGCTGCAACGAGCTCCGCCGTCAAAGGGGAGGCGGGCGGCTCGGCTTCGCGCAACCGCTCCTTTATCGTCTCGGGGAAGAGGCCTTTCGTCCGATCACGGAGGGCGCGACCGACATCACCCTTCCCGTGCTCGATGCCGGTGGTGCCGTGCGCGACCACCAGCTTCCCGGTTACGTCGCGCATGCTGGGTGGAGCCCCGCGGCCGGCCTCGGCGTCCCCGACGTCGGCAAGCTCGTGCAGCTCGTGTGCGACGGGGCAGCCGAACGCTCGCGCCCAGCCGGCTGACGATCGAGGCGCCACGAATTTCGCGTGATTTCGTGGTCATTCGAGGGGGCTCGGGGGCTTTCGTCTCGGCTCGTGATTTTCTTTGTCACCAGGCGGTAGCCTCCCTCGTTGGCCGGTCGAAGCACGAACCGGAGGCTCTCTCATGATGCACGTCCCGACCGCTCCCTCGCCCGCTCCCACCCACGAATCGCCCTCGAATGGAGCGCGCCTCGTGACCTCGACCGGCCGCGCGCTGCCGTTGCTCGGCACCGTCCTCTCGACCGATGCCGAGGGCGGCATCGCGCGTGTCACGCTGGAGCAGCGTTTTCGCAACCCTCACGCCGAGCCGCTCGCGGTGACGTACAGCCTGCCGCTGCCGGCCGATGGTGCGGTGAGCGGGTTCGCGTTCACCATCGGCGAGAAGCGGATCGTCGGCGAGATCGATCGCAAGCGCGTGGCCCGCGAGCGCTACGAGCAGGCCCTCATCGAAGGGAAGAGCGCGGCCCTCTTGGAGCAGGATCGATCGAGCCTCTTCACGCAGGAGATTGGCAACATCCCGCCGGGGGCCGAGGTGATCGTCGAGGTCGCCGTCGATCAGCGTCTGCGCTGGCTCGATGAAGGAGCGTGGGAGTGGCGCTTCCCGACCGTGGTGGCGCCGCGCTACCTCGGTGAGGCCGGTCGCGTCCCGGATGCGGCCCGCGTGACGCAGGACGTGGCCGATGGTCCGTTGCCGGCGCGCTTCGCGCTCTCGTGCACGGTGCGCGATCGCCTCGTCGAAGGGAGGCGCCCCGAGTCACCCTCGCACGCCCTCGAGACGACGCAGGGAGATGAAGGGCTCCGCGTCGCGCTCCGCGACAAAGCGGGCGCGCGCCTCGATCGTGATGTGGTGGTGCGCTGGCCGGTGGCGACACCCAAGGTCGGTGTGTCGCTCGCGACGTGCCGTCCGGCCTTCGATCGGCCCATCTCACGTCACGGCTTCGGTCTGCTCACGGTGGTGCCGCCTTCGGTGGAAGGTGCTTATCGGAGCGTGCCCCGCGATCTCGTCGTCCTCGTCGACACGAGCGGTTCGATGGGCGGTGAGCCGCTGGCGCAGGCCGCGCGGGTGGTCTCGGCCGTCATCGAGACGATGCGCGATCAAGATCAGATCGAGCTCATCGAGTTCGGGAGCGCGCCCCGTCGTTGGAAGGCGCATCCGGTGAGCGCCACCGCGTCGGCGCGCAAAGAGGCGGTGGCGTGGCTTCATGCGCTCCATGCCTCGGGTGCGACGGAGATGCGCACGGCGATCATCGAGGCGCTCTCCAGCCTGCGTCCCGGGGCGCAGCGACAGGTCGTGCTCGTGACCGATGGGCTCATCGGGTTCGAGTCGCAGGTGGTCAAGGCCATCTGCGATCGACTGCCCGCCTCGTCTCGTCTGCACACGGTGGGTGTCGGCTCGGCGGTGAATCGATCGCTCACCGGTCCGGCGGCGCGCGCTGGGCACGGTGTCGAGGTGGTGATTGGTGTCGGCGAAGATCCGGAGCGCGCCGCGGCCCGCATCGTGGCGCGGACGAGCGCTCCGCTGCTCGTCGACATGACCATCACCGGATCGGCGGTGGCCGAGGTCGCGCCCTCGCGGCTGCCCGATCTCTTCGCCGGCGCGCCCGCGCTCATGGGCGTGAAGCTGCGGTCCGAGGGCGGCGAGATCGTGGTCCGCGGACGCACGCCGGAGGGCTCGTGGGAGCAGCGGCTCTCGGTGCCGGCGCTCGCCGAGGGGCGTGGCAACGCGGGGATCGCGGCCCTGTTCGGGCGTGAGGCGGTGGAAGATCTCGAGATGATGTTGGCCGGCGGCGGCGACGTGCGCGACATCGACGCATCCATCGAGAAGCTCGGGATTGACCATCAGATTTCCACACGGTTGACGTCGTGGATCGCCGTGTCCCACGAGAGGACGGTGGACCCGAATGACCCGCTTCGCCGCGAGCGCATGCCGCACGAGCTGCCTCATGCGATGTCGGCCGAAGGCTTGGGGCTGCGGTCCGCAGCGGCGATGCCGGCAGCCGCGATGGCGCCGACGGGGGCCATCCCCAGCGGACCGACGTTCGGCGGCGCGCCCGAGCGCGCGAAGAAGCTCGAGATCAAGGCCCGTCTCGGGAAGACGACGGGCGGTGACTTCGGCCCGCCGCCGCCTCCGCCCGCGATGGCGCCGCCGCCGGCCGCGAAGCCCGCGCCGCCGGTGCCTCGACGGATCGCGAGCCGCGAAGAAGAGGTGGATGCGCGGCTCGGCGAGGGCGACGACTTCGCCGCGGAGGCACCGAGCGCATCCATGCCCGCGCCGAAGCGCGAGGAAGGCGGCGCGGACGCGAAGAAGGGGCGCGGCATCATCGGCGCCATCCGTGATTTCTTCGGCGGCGGCGCCGAGGACAAGCCCGCCGCGCCGAGAGCGTCCATGCCCGTGTCGGCGAAGGCGAAGAGGGTGATCGCGCCGGAGAAGAAGGAGATCGCACCGGAGGAGAGCGTCCCGCGTGGTGGGGCCGCGGCTCCGCGGGTGATGCGCGGTCGCGTCACGTTGCATCGAGATGGGCTCTTGGTGATCGAGATCGCCGCCGAGGGCGCGCCGCTCTCGTTCGATCCGGCGGACGAGGCGACGGTCACGCTGATCACGGGGCACAGCTTCACGGCGAAGCTCGATGCCGGTCGATCGACGCGGGCCGGGACGGTGCCGAGCGGCGCGACGGCGCGCCTCGCGCTCACGCTGCCGCAGGGCGAGCCGGGGGACGCGGTTCGGACCATCACGATCGAGCTCGGAGGCGCTATCGTGGTCATCGAGGTTTGATGATCGATCTCGACGTTCACCTCTCGGCCATCGCGGCCGGCGACGCTGACGCCTTCGGGCGCTGGCTCGCCGGCGCGGAGCCCTGTCTGCGCAATGGGCTCCGCGCCTTCGCGACGCGTGTCGACACCGAGGCCGCGCTGCAAGAAGCGCTGCTCCGCACCTGGCAAGTCGCGCCCCGCCACGCGCCGGATGGCCGGCCCAACAGCCTGCTTCGCCTCTCCCAGCGCATCGCCAAGAACCTCTGCATCGACGAGGTGCGCCGCGCCCGCGTCGCGCCTGCGGACGAGGCCGCGCTCGAGCAGGAGAGCGCGGCCCGCAGCGATCCCGCGCCGCGCGGCGGGCCCGATCCGCTGCTCCGTCGCGTGATCGAGGAGTGCCGCAAGCTCCTCCCGGGCAAGCCGGCGGAGGCCTTGGCCGCGCGGCTCGCGAGCGCCGGCGCCGACGCCGACGAGACCCTCGCCGAGCGGCTCGGCATGAAGCTCAACACGTTTCTCCAGAACTTCGGGCGCGCGCGCAAGCTGCTCGCCGAGTGTCTGCAGAAGCACCACGTGGACCTCGACGCGGAGCTTGGGTGATGGGCGATCCGGGCAAAGACCGAGAGACCTTGATCGAGCAGACGGCCTCTGCGTTTCGCGACCGCGATCCGCATGGCCGTGTGCTCTCGCACCCCGCGTTTCACGATCTCGACGACGCCGGCCGCGCCGAGGCCTTCGAGACGGCCGCGCGCCTGCGTCGCATGGAGGCGGCGCTCGATCAGGAAGGTCTGTCGACGACGGCCAAAGCAGTGCTCGCGCGCATCCGTGGTGCGGGGCCATGACGATCCGCCCTCCGGCTCGGCCGTCCGCGGGCGCGCGCGTGTTAGCATCGCGGTCCCCCATGGCGGAGCAGAAGACCCTCATCAAGCGCGTCCCCAAGACCCCGCGAGCGAAAGCCGACGACGATCCCGTGATGGGCGTGCGCCGCATCCACCGGCGCGATCTCAACCGGGCCTGGGAGTTTCTCAAGCTGGTCTTCCGCGACGTGAACCGCGAGACGGTGGAGTACCAGCGCCCGCGCTCGAAGCGGCGCTTCCTCGAAGTGTACGAAGAGGAAGGCGTGGAGCAGCTCCTCTTCGAGGTGAAGACGGGGCACAAGTCCGACATCGTCGGTTACGCCGAGTGTGCCTTCGAGATCACCGGCACCGACAACTGGATGAACGAGCGCTACTTCGCCAAGCACGACATGCGCCCGCTCTTCGTGGAGGAGCTGGCCGTGCATCCGGGCTACCAAGGCCGCGGCATCGGCGGCTTCATCCTGGAGCAGCTCGAGCACCTCGCCCGCGTGCGCGGCTGCACCCACCTCGTGCTGGAGGTGGCCGAGAACAACATGCGCGCGCTCTCGTTCTATCGGAAGCGCAATTTCTACAAGATGGATGCCGCCATCTTCCTCGCCAAGAAGGTGAGCGCCGACAACGAGCTGCTCCCGCCGCGCAAATTGAAGAAGCCGCGCAACGGCCAAGTCCTCGTCGACGGCACGACCAAGAAGCCCAAAGCCCGCAAGACCGTTCCTCCGCCGGCCGTCAGTGAGCCTGCGAGCGCGCCGGTCGAGACGGAAGAGCACGGCGACGATTGACGCGCTCGAATCGTGTCATCTCATGATGTCACGATTGAGAGCGCGCCCTCCTCCGGTTCACCACGCCACGCGCTCGCCGCCATGATGTTCGCGATGGAGAGGGCGACCGCCGTCGTGCCTTGGAGGAGGAACATCATCGTGTGCCGCGGGATTCGGCGAGGGCGGCAAAGCGATCGAGCAGGATTGGCCAATCGCGAAACTTGGCGCGCGTCGCCGCGTTTTCGGCCGTCCAACCGCCGTGGGCGAACCGTACGGCGCAGGAGCCCTCCGTCTCACCGGGCCTGAATTCCACGGTGATCTCGCTGGGGAAGTCGGGATCCTGCGCGAGCGTGAAGGTGTGCACGAGCCTTTGGCCCGGCGCCCAAACGGTGACCTCGCCCCAATCGTGATCACCGATGTCGCCGTAGGTCGCGCGGATGCGTCCGCCGACGCGCGGCTCGATGATGATCGTTTGGAGTGTCTCGGCATTCGCCGTGTACCGCGGGTCCCACCACGCGCCGAACCGGCGCGTATACGTGTCGAAGGCGTGATCGGCGGGGCAACGCAGGTGAAGCTCGTGCACGATGGGAGGGGCATGCTCGACGCTCATGGCGCGACGATACGGCATCTTCGCGCCACGATCAGCGAGGAACGAGCGCGCCTCAATGGGGCGCGATGGGTGCCGCGGTCGGCGCCGCCCCCGGGACGACGTAGCGCGGATATTCTTCCCAATGGAGGGTCTTGGCGAGCTCGGCCAAGACGCTTTGCAGCTCGACGGCCGACGCGATGCCCATCGTCTTGGCAATCAAGGCCACGCGGGCGCCGGCGTCCGCGGTGATCTCCGTGGGCAGCGGGAGGTCCAAAGACGACACGCGCCGATAACGGAGGGTGACCGTGATGTAAGGGTCTTTGCTCCCGGGAGCATAGGACTTCACGAGGAGCTCCGCGATCTCGTCCTCGTCGGGCGCGGGACGCATGGTGATGCCGCCGCTGTACGTGTTGCTCATGCTCACGAAGGGCGTGGGCAGGTAATAGCTGGTGGCGCTCTTGATGGGCTCGAGGTTGGGAGAGAAGTAGATCATCTTGGCGTCGCCCGTCGCCGTGCCCGCTTCGAGCATGTAAAACGATGGGCTGCGATCCGTCTTCTTGCGGTACCCGAGATAGACCGCCATGGCGCCGAACCGCGCGTGGGCGAGGCGCGCGGGTGTGATCAGATCCACGCGCGCGGGGCGCTGGCCGAGGTATTCGGCGCTGCCGTATTTGGCGTGGATGAGATCGATGCTCCCGAGCAGGTGATCGCGGCTCAAATCGACATCGCCGATCGCGGTCTCGATGACCCGGGTCTGCTCGTCGAGCTTCTCGGGGAGCGTGACGCGGACCATGGGGAGGGAGAGGGTGAATTGGGACTCCATCGGTTGTTGGGCGGGAGCCGCGGATTTGACCCGATGGTGCGTCGCGTCTCCGAGGTAGAGGTGATGTGTTTTCTCGGAGACGCGCCGGGCGAGGGGCGCACGCTCGCGCGGGGCACCGTTGGGGCCGCCCTGGCCGTGCATCATCGTTTCCACGACGCCGTCGACGACGTCGTCGGTCACGTGCGCATGCGGAAAGGCGCGGGTGAGCGCATTGCGGACCGCGGCGTATTTCTCGGGGCCGACGGCCTTCATCACGGGTGATGGGCTCGACGCGCTGGTAGACGCGAGGGCAGGGGAGGTGGCGCTGGCGGGCGGCGCGGGGCAATGATCCGGAGTCTTCGACCACACGCGCGGCGCGGCGCACTCGGCGTGACTTACCGCCACGCATTGCCCCTTGTCCGGATCACTCGGATCGGCGCACCACGCGCACGCGCCGCGGGAGGCGCATTGACCGCAATAAGCCTCCTTCGGACAATCGGCTCCGGGATCGAATGGGGCCTGCGAATGACAACCCAGCACGATCGAAAGCGCCAACGCGACCCACAGCCGATTCCTCATGACGTCCTCCTGAACCGGGCAGTATCAGGGCTCGCGCTTCCGGCGTGCTGTCCGAAGACGAGCACCCCCTGGCCGAAATCGAGACAACATCGGTGTGCGCCGTGATCGCAATGGCTTTTCCCGAGGCTCATCCGATATCGCTGCGCGGGCGAGATCGCGCCGGGGCTCGATGGTGTGTTTGCTTCCCGGAGGTGGGACCTTTTGGTAGGGTGAGGCCATGGCATCTTCGTCCGACCGCCCGTTCACCACGCCGGTGATGCGCGAGCTCTTCACCAACCACGAGCTCCTCCTACGCGAGGTTTCCCGCCCCAAAGGCGATGCCGAGGGCGTGCGCCGCGTGGGCATCCTCGGCGGTGGGACGGCGGGTTGGTTCACCGCGCTCGCGCTGCGCGCGCAGCTCCCTTGGCTCGACGTGAGCGTGATCGAGTCGCCCAGCATCCCCATCATCGGTGTCGGCGAAGCGAGCGTCCCCAGCCTGGTCGCGTTTCTCCATCACTATCTCAAGCTCGATGTCCTCGAGTTCACCCGCGAGGTCCAACCAACCTGGAAACAGGGTATTCGCTTCGAATGGGGCTTGCCGGGAGACTACGTGTTCCAGGCTCCCTTCGATTGGGAGGTGAACGGGATTGGCATGCTCGGATCGATGGCCGAGACGGGGAACATCAACCGCTTCACGGTCGAAGCCATTTTGATGGCGCGCAACGTCACCCCCATCGTGCGCACCAATGGCCAGCTCCAATCGTTCCTTCCGCTCTTTCCGTTCGCCTACCACCTCGACAACCAGCGGCTCGTTCGGTACCTGACGCGCACGGCCCTCTCCCGCGGCGTGCGACACATCGACGCCAAGATCGCCGAGGCCAAGCTCGCCGAGGGCTCGGGCGGCGACGGCGATCCCGAGATTGCGAGCCTCGTCACCGACGACGGCCGGACGCTCGAGTTCGATCTCTACATCGACTGTTCGGGCTTCCGCTCCTTCCTCCTGGAGAAGCAGCTCGGGACGAAGTTTCACAGCTACGCGTCGAGCCTCTACACCGACTCCGCGCTGGCCTTCAACGCGCCTCATGGGGGCAAGCTCAAGCCCTATACGACGGCGCGCACCATGGAGAACGGGTGGTGCTGGAACATCCCCATGGTCGAGGACGATCACCTCGGTTACGTGTACTCGTCGGCCTATTGCTCCGACGACGAGGCGCTCGCCGAGGCGCGCCGCGCGTTTCCCGATCTCCATGGCGAGCGCGTGGTGCGCTTCCGATCCGGGCGACACGAGCGTTCCTGGGTGGGCAACGTGTATGCGATCGGGAATGCTTATGCGTTCGTGGAGCCGCTCGAGTCGACGGGGCTTCTCATGATCATGCGCGCCATCACCTCGCTGGTCCGGGCGTTCCCCATCGGGCGTGATCATGCGGTGATGAAGCGCTTCATCAATGCCACGGCCGCGCGCGATTGGGATCGGCTGCGCTGGTTCCTCGCGGCCCACTACAAGTTCAATCGGAAGCTCGATTCCCGCTTCTGGCAGGAGGTCCGGGCCGACGCGGACGTCTCCGGGATCGAGGCGGCGCTATCCATGTTTCAAGCGTGCGGGCCGCTCTCGCTCTTGCCGCGCGCGATCCGTACGAGCCTGACGGAGGCGACGGAGATCTTCTTTTATGGTCTGGCCGGCCTCGATTGCATCCTGCTCGGGCAGAAGGTGCCTTATCCCGACTTGGAGCGGGAGCCGCCCGAAACCTGGCGCGCGCGCCTCCAGATCGCACAGGAGCTGGCGCGGCGCGCGTTGACGCACGCCGAAGCGCTCCGCGCCGTGAAAGAGCGTCCGGACCTTTTGCTCGAGCTGGTCAATCACCCGCAGAGCTGGGTGACGAAGGCGGTCCCGCTGCTCTGACGAACCTCGGAGTCGAGCGCCGTCCGGCGTCTTTGCCAACGGCGCTCCCTCGCGGGCGGGCCTCTGCTACGCAGAGAGGATGAAGACGCTCACGTTCGTCGAGGCGGGGAAGATCGCGTTCCACGAGCGAGAGGCTCCCTCGCTCGGCGGCCCGGGCGAAGCGCTGGTGCGGCCGCTCGCCGTTTCGCGCTGCGATCTGGACTTCGTGTTCGCGCGCGGCAAAGCGCCGATCGCCGGCCCGTTCGCGCTCGGCCACGAGTGCGTCGCCGAGGTCGTCGAGGTTGGGCCCGAGGTGACGAGCGTCGCCGCCGGCGATCGCGTGATCGTCCCATTCCAAGTGAGCTGCGGCGCGTGCGCGCGCTGTCGCAAAGGCAGGACGAGCTCCTGCCTCTCGGTGCCGAAGCTCGCGTCCTACGGCCTTGGTCCTCTCTCCTCCGGCGAAATCTACGGGGGCGCGATTGCCGACATGATCCGCGTCCCCTTCGCCGACGCGATGTTGGTGAAGCTCGATCCACGGCTGTCCCCGATCGCCGCCGCCGCCCTCGCCGACAACGCCGTCGACGGTTTCCGGACCGTGCGTGATGCGCTCGCGCGCGAGCCCGGATCTCCCGTGCTCGTCGCGGCGGGCGGCGCGCCGAGCATCGCGCTCTACGCCGTCAGCGCAGCGCGCGCCCTCGGCGCATCCGAGGTGGTGTATGTGGACCCCTCCGCGCAGGGGGCCGAGATCGCGGCTGCGCTCGGCGCCCGCGTGGTGCGCGAGAAGGCGACGTCGTCGCTTCGCATCGGGCGCTTTCCCATCACCGTCGACGCCACGGGGCGCGCCGAAGGCCTGCGTTTCTGCCTTTCGAGCACCGATGCTTGGGGCGAGTGCACCAGCATCGGCATCTACTTTCAGGATGTAGCCATGCCGCTGTTCGACATGTACACACGCGGCATCCGCTTCGTGACGGGGCGCGTGGATGCGCGGGCCATGCTGCCGGAAGCGCTCGCGCTGGCCGCGGAGGGGAGCTTTGCGATCGAGCCGATCGTGACGAAGGTGGTTGGATGGGAGGAGGCACCGAGCGCGTGGGTGGAGCCCGCGGTGAAGCTGGTGGTGGCGAGAGGGGAAGCGGGGAGAGGGTAGGCGAGCGTGGTTTGCAGCCACTTCATGCGAGACCTTGCTTGCGATGCACGAGGCGGCGTTTCAGGATGTCGCCTCGCGCTTCCGGGCATGAGGGGGCGACGGTGAAGGAACCGAAATGGGACGGGGCAAGGCGTGGGTGACGGCGTTTGGTGTCGATGAATTGGGGCTCGCGGCGCTGCCTGCCAAGCGGTCCGGTGCGTCGCTCGCGCGGATCGAGATCGGTAACCTGATGGGGTGCTCGTGGTGCTTTCCCCATGGGGAGGAGACCGTCAATGCCACGTGGCGCAAACGGCAGCGGAGTTGGAAGCGACACCGTGCCACGCGGTATCGGGTCGTGAGGCTGGAGTTTGGGCTGTTTCACTCGAAGTGCGAAAGGGAGCGAAAGCTCCATCCGAAATGAGCAAAAGCCATCGTAAGCTCGACCTCTCGTGCGGCCGGACCGTTCATCTCGAGTGGCTGCAGCAGTGGTCCGTGTATGCAGGGCTTCTGGAGGGGCTGCCCACGCGCGAGCGGAATGATGCCGACATCGAGCAGTGGAGGGCAGACGCACGCCGGAAAGACGAGCACGAGCCATTCCTCATCACGCCGAATCAGCGCCCCATCGAGTATGATGGGCACTATCCGCTCGGCGAGCCGGCTGCGCTGCCCGCCATTGGCTGTATCGCGCGGTTTTGTTCGTACGAGCCCGCACGCGATCCCGACAAGGATTACTCCGCGCTCACGGTCATTTGGTTTCAAGATGATTACGCCTTCCCGCTCAGTGAGGAGGCCGAGCAGGCGATTCGCAACCTCGATTGGGAGAAATGGGCGCGTGACTGGGAGCACTGAAGATGTCGCGGCGATGGCCTGTGCCCAGGCGAGCGCACGGACTGCCGCAGGGCATGATCCCTGCCGTGGGCGCGCCCTGTAAGGTCTCGGCGCGGGGCTCGTTCTTGGCGCGAGACCACGATGAAGACCGTCCTCCACACCATCACCTTCGCCACCATCCTCTTCGGCCTCGCCGCGTGCGAGAGCAGCAACACAGCGCGGCCCGAGCCTGCTTCCGCGGTTTCGGCGGCGGTCAGCGCTGCGCAGGTTACGCCCAGCGCCACCGCCGGCAAGCGCACGCTGCGGGACTATCTCGCCGGTGCGGTGAGCGCGCGGGTGCTCGAGCGGCAAACGGGATCGACCAGCATCGAGCTGGTGCCGACGCGCACGCTCGGTGAAGCAGAGGTGAAGGCGAAGCTCGCGAGCATCAACCTCGATCAGGTGCCCGATGGGCCGCTCGTGCGGTGTCCTTCGACGACGGTGTACGAGCTCGCGGACAAGGATGGTCGTGCGCTCGGCGCGATTGGGTATTGCGGAAACGCGGCGCGCTTCGATGCGCCGGACGGCACGAGGGGTGGCATTCGCTGATCCCGATGGGGGCCGCGAGCGGCCGCGCCGCGCACGAATGCGAAGGGCGGACCCATTGGGCCCGCCCTTCGTCACGGCGATGGTGGGGTGATCACTTCTTCTGGCCGTAGCCGGACACCATGCCGATGCGCTTGTTGAGCACGTCCCAGTTCAGGCCGGAGAGCGCGTTGTCCACGTACTTGGCCTTTGCCGTTTGGTAGTCGAAGAAATAAGCGTGCTCCCAGGCGTCGACCGCGATCATCGCGTGGACGTTGGCGAAGAGGCCCACGTCGTGCTCGCTGCGGATCAGGTTGTTGTGGAGCTTGCCGTCCGCGTAATCGAAGATGGTGAGGAGCCAGCCATGGGCGCTGAGGAGGCACGCCTTGGCGTCGGTGACCCAGTTGTCGAAGCTGCCGAAGCTGTCGGTGATGAGACGCTTCGTCACCTCGTTGGGCTGTGTCGAGCCGTTGCCGAGGTTCTCGAAATACATCTCGTGGAGCACCGTGCCGTTGTAGGCGACGGGCTCACGGCGCTTCAGCTCGCTGTACTCGTTGAACGAGTAGTTGGGCGCGCTGCGGTCGGCGGTGCCGAGCTTCTCGCGGATCTCGTTGAGCTTCTTGACGTAGCCTTGGTACAGCGTGAAGTGCGCCTTGAGCTGCTGGTCGCTGAGTCCCTTGGCGTTGCCGCCGAGGAGATGATCGAAGTTCTTCGCGTCGCGAGCCATGAACCCCTCCTTGGACGGCGGGTTCCGTAACGCTGCTCGCCAGGCATCGCAACCCTCGGGCTTTCCGCAAAAGCGCGGCTCGGGCCGCACGCCGCGCGATCAGCGAGCGGCCGCGCGCACGCATGCCGGGGAGATCGCCGAAGGAGCGGAAGGCCTCGGCGTCGCCGGTGAAGACCTCGTCGATGATGAGCAGCACGTCGTGCGCGTGCCGGCGCGACGCCGGTGCTCGGGATCGTGGATGCCGTCCACGTCGAAGAAGCGCGAGCCCTCGGTACGATCGATCACGCGTGGATCGATCTCGTCGAGGCAGCGCGTCATCGGTGTGTAGGGATGCCCAATGAAGCGCTCGTCGGCGCGCACGATCGCGGCGCGTCGGCCCTGAGGATCATCGGGGATCGTCGGACCTGCGCATGGCCCGCGGCCGGGCTTGCCAAAAGGGTGGAGGCGAGCGCTGCCGAGCGCAACGCTCTCGCGATGCGTGGACGGCGCCGATCGGGCGCCTCTTCGCCGACGAGGATCCATCGACATGAGCGAGCGCACGGATGCGAGCGAGCCTCTCACGGCGGAGGATCGATCCGATCCCCGCGCGGCCCGAGCCCGCACTTCAGTGCTGCGGTTCGCGTCGATCGTGGGGCAGCTCATGATCCTCGCGGCCGTCTGTCGTTTGCTTCAGCCGGCGTTCTTCGCGCTCGCGCTCACCATCACCGTCGGCTTCGCGGCGCACTACTGGACGCCGTTCCGCTTCAAGGAGCCGGTCTGGTTCGTGATCGCCGTCGCCGGCGGCGCCTTCGTGGCGGGATCACCGGGCGGTGTGGCCGCGGGCAGTCTCCATGCGGCCGCAGAGGCGATGGCGATCACGCTCGCGCTCTCGTTGATCGTCTTTGCCATCGTGTCGGCGCCGGTTCCGTATGCGGCGCGCGTGGCTCTCGTGGCGGCGATGTTCGCGGTGATCTCGTGGCTCGGCGGGCACCACCGGCACGCGCTGCACCTGACCGATGCGTTCTATCGCGTGTTCGGCTCGGTGTTCATGTTCCACGTGTTTCTGTACGTGTACGAGGCTCGGCGGTTCCGTGAGAGGCCGAGCCTCACCGCGTTCCTGCGCTACTTCTTCATGTTGCCGTCGTTCCGGCTGACGTTGCCGTTCGTCGATTTTCAGCGCCTCGGACAGAGCTACTACCAGCGCGACATCCACGTCGTGGCGCAGCAGGGGATCCGCTGGATCGTGCGCGGCGGCGTGCAGTACGCCATTTACCTGTGGGCCGCGGGCCACATCTGGTTTGCGCGCACGGCCCACGATGCGCGCACGCCGCGCATGGTGGCGACGCACCTCGTGCTCGCGTACTGCCTGTACCTGCGCACCTCGGGGCTCATCCACGCGTTCCTCGGGACGATGCACCTCTTCGGATACGATCTGCCGGAGGGCTATCGCTGGTACTGGCTCGCGCACCGGCCCATCGATTTCTGGCGCCGATGCAACGTCTACTGGAAGGACGCGATGACGAAGATCGCTTACTTCCCCGTGTACTTCGCGCTGCGGCGGCGCGGCGACGCGCTCGCGAAGATCGCGGCGATGGTGGTGACCTTCGCCCTCTCGTGGATCCTGCACCTCTGGCGCTTGTCGTGGCTCACGGGGCTCAAGCTCTCGACGCTCCACTTCCTCCGCCGGCTGGCGACGGAGAACGCGCATTGGCTCATCTTCGGCGTCGTCGCGACGATCGATCTGATGCTGGAGATCCGCGCCGAGAAGAAGGCGCCCGCAGCGCGGCGCGCGCTGCTGCCGAAGCCCGCGCCGGAGCTCACCGGGATGGCCCGCTGGATCGAGGATGCGAAGCAGCACGTGCGCACCCGGATCGGGCTGCCCGCGGGCATCCACCCGGCGCGGGCCGCGCTGCAGATCGCGGCGACGTGGATGCTGGCGGCGTCGCTGTTCTCGCTGCAGCACGCGCCCTCGATCCGGGCGTGGATCTACACGATGAAGTTCTGGGGATGAGGCTCGCTGGAGGGCGGTGCGATCGCCCGGAAACGTTGCTCGGGAAAGGCCTCTCCGATGAGCAGCGTGGGGCGCCCGCTGGCGAAGATCACGTAGCGCCGAACGATCACGGGATCCGTCGCGACGAGCCCGAGCGGCGTCGCGCAGAAGGCGGCCTCGGCGCGGGTGACGTCGACGAGCTCGCGGTAGGTCTCCATCCGGCGATCGCGGAGCAGCTCGCCGACGCCGATGCGGCCTTGGAGGAGATCTTCGCGCAGGCTCGCGCCGAGGTTCTGCAGGTTGACGATGGTCTCGGCGTAGGCGTACGCGCGCTGGGTGGCGCCGCCGCGGAGGACGACGCGGCGCTCGACCACGAGCTCTCCGCGCGCAGCGTCGAGGAGGGGCTCGTCGCGATCGAGCGGCAAATCCTGCTGGGACAAGCGATCGACTTGGATCGGCTCCCAGAAGAAAGCCTCGAGGAGCTTGGTGACGGTGCCGTCGGTGACGAGCAACGCGCGGAGGAGCGGTGAGACGTCATCGAGGTTGGGCGCATTCGTCGGGAGCGCGGCGCCCGTGCGCCGGAAGCCCGATCGCACGTCGAAGCGCAGAGCCTCGATGTTCCGTGCGGGCTCGTCGTCGACGAGGTATTTGCGCAGCACTTTGCCGAGCGGGGATCGCGGTATCTCCGCGCGGAACTGCACGATCCGCGGGAGCTTGTGCGGCGCGAGGCGCGCCTTGCAATGCTCGAGGACGGCGCTGCGATCGAGGGGCGCGGCGGTGACGAGCACGGCCTTCACCGTCTCGCCGCCGCGACCATCGGGGACGCCGACGACGACGACCTCCTGCACGAGCGCGATCGCGCGGAGGACGGCCTCGACCTCGGAGGGATCGACCTTGTTGCCTCCGACGTTGATGAAGAAGCGTCGCCGCCCCGAAATCACGAGCCGCCCCGTGTCGTCGAAGCGACCGATGTCACCGGGTAAGAACGCGCCGTCGCGGAACGACGACTCGCTCTCGGCGACGACGCGATCGTAGCCGCGCGCGGAGGAGACGCTTCGGATCGCGATGTTGCCCGTCTCGCCTGTTGCGACGGGGCGTCCGTCGTCATCGACGAGCTCGACGGCGACCCCCGGGATCGCGAAGCCGACGGTGCCCGGCGTGTCGTCGGCGCCGTCGCCGTGATTGATGGAGACGACGCCCGTCTCCGTCGTGCCGTAGAGCTGCCGCACGGGGATACCGAAGCGCGCGTGGAACGCGGCCGCGGTCGTCGGCGCGAGGGGCGCGCCCGCCGAGAGGCAGTATCGGAGCGAGGTGAGATCGAGCGGCTCCTTGAGGGGGGTGCTCGCGAGCATGTCGAACATGAAGGGAACGCCGGGGAAGCCGGTGATGCGCTCGGCGGCGATGGTGCGGAGCACGTCGCGCGGAAAGAGCTCCGCCACGAGCACGAGCGTCGCGCCCGCCGCGATTGCCGCGAGCATGGCGTTGACGAAGCCGTACGCGTGAAAGAGCGGTGCGACCCCGAGGATGCGATCGTCCGGGCCGATGTGCATGACATCGACCACGGAGAGGGCCTCGGCGACGAGCTGCCCGTGCGTGCGCGTCACGCGCTTCGGGCCGCCGGTGGAGCCCGTCGAATATTGCGAGAGCACCGGCGTGTCCGGGTCGATCGCGATGGCGCTCTCCACGGCGATGGGGCTCGTCGCTTCGCCTTCCGGCGCGGAGAACCCCGCGCGTCCCGGCTCGCGCCAGAAGATCCAAGCGGGCCGCCGCGACTCGCTTCGGAGCGCGCGCAGCGTGGGCATCATCCGCGCGTCGGCCGCGGCCACGCGCACCTCGCAGTCGGCGAGGTAGCGGCCGATCTCGTCCGGCGTGAACTTCGTGTGCAGCGGCACTGCGATCGCGCCCACGCTCGCCACCGCGAGGAAGGCGACGACCATCTCGCTCACGTTCGGCAGGATCAGCGCGACGCGCTCGCCCGGCGCGACGCGCGCATCGCGGAGCGCGGCGGCGAAGGTGTCCACGCGATCGCGGAGATCGGCGTACGAGAGGCGCGTCCCTTCGCAGACGATCGCCTCGCGCGCAGGGCCGAGCGCGAGGGCGCGTTCGAAGAGGGCGCGGAGATCGGGCGCATCGGACGCCGGGGACGGGCGTACGCCATCGACGTGCATCACGGTGGACCTCGTGGTCGTGAGCCCGTGCGAAGGGGCGCGGGCAACAGGCCAGTAAGTCACAGGCCGAGCTCGCTCGCAAGGCGCCGACGCGGGCTTCGGTCGCGACCGTTTCGACGAGATCACGCCGCCCTTGCGGGATCGACCACGCGGCGTGGTGGTCCACCGCGCCGACGCGGTAAGCTGGGCTCGTGTCCCTCGCCTGGTTACCCGACTCGTGGAAATCGAAGCCTGCTGCGCAGGAGGTCCACTACGACGATCCCGCGGAGGTCGCGGCCACGTTCGCGAAGCTCCGCGCGCTGCCGCCGCTCGTGACGTCGTGGGAGGTCGAGCGCCTCAAGCACCTCGTCGCCGAGGCGCAAGAGGGCAAGCGCTTCGTGCTCCAAGGCGGCGATTGCGCGGAGACGCTGGCCGATTGCCAATCCGGCATCATCGCCAACAAGCTGAAAATCTTGCTGCAGATGTCGCTCGTGCTCATTCATGGAGGCAAGCGCCCCGTGGTGCGCATCGGCCGCTTCGCCGGGCAGTACGCCAAGCCGCGGAGCAGTCCGACCGAGACGCGCGACGGTGTGGCGCTGCCGAGCTACTTCGGTGATCTCATCAACCGGCCGGAGTTCACCGCGCCCGCGCGGCGCGCCGATCCGCAGATGCTCCTCGCCGGCTACACGCACGCGGCGCTGACGCTCAACTTCATCCGCTCGCTGAGCGCGGGCGGCTTCGCCGATCTGCACCACCCGGAGTATTGGGATCTCTCCTTCTTCCATCGCGCGGAGCTGCCCGCGTCGATCCGCGAAGAGTACGAGCGCATGAGCACCCGCATCGCCGAGGCGCTCGATTTCATGGAGGCGCTCGGCGAGGTCGCCGTCGAGGACATGAGCCGCGTCGACTTCTACACGAGCCACGAGGGGCTCAACCTGCTCTACGAATCCGCGCAGACGCGTACGGTCCCGCGGCGCTCCGGCTACTACGATCTGACCACGCACATGCCTTGGATCGGCGAGCGCACGCGCGCGCTCGACGGCGCGCACGTGGAGTTCTTCCGCGGGATCCAGAACACGGTGGGCGTGAAGATCGGCCCGAACGCGACGGCCGACGAAGTGATCGAGCTCGCGCGCGTGCTCTCGCCGAACGACGAGCCGGGCAAGATCATCCTCATCGCGCGCATGGGCGCCGCCAAGGTCGCCGACAGGCTCCCGCCGATCGTGGAGGGCGTCCGCCGCGCCGGGCGGCGCGTGCTCTGGATGTGCGATCCGATGCACGGCAACGCCGTCACCACCAAGACCGGCCTGAAGACGCGCGATTTCGACGCCATCCTCCGCGAGATCGAGATCTCCTTCGATGTCCACGACGCCTGCGGATCACGGCTCGGCGGCGTCCACTTCGAGCTCACCGGCGACGACGTCACCGAGTGCATCGGCGGCGGCATCACCGAGTCCGATCTCGATCGCAGCTACCTCACGGCCTGCGATCCGCGCCTCAACTACCGGCAAGCGCTGGAGATGGCGTTCCGCATGGCTCGGCGGATGTCGGGCGCGCGCCGCGCCTGAGCATTTCGCAGCATCACCTCGGGGGGCAACATGAACGACATCCGATCCGTCGTCCGCCATTTCATTCTCACGCAGTGCCTGGCCGGCGCGTCGCCGGACGATCTCCGCGACCACATGTCTCTGCGCACGAGCGGAATCCTCGACTCGATGACGACGCTGAAGCTCGTCGGTGCGATCGAAACGGCCGCCGGCATCGAGCTCGAAGCGGACGATCTCAGCGACGAGAATTTCGACTCCGTCGCGCGGATCGTTTCGTTCGTCGAGCGGCGGCGCGCGGGCGGCTGAGCGTCAGCCGTTGCCGCGGCGGAGCGCTTTGCGGAGCTCGGTGGGGAGCGGTGGCTCCGAGCTGCGTCGCTCGGGATGATCGCTGAGGCGCCCCTCCGCGGAGGTAGGCAGGAAGACGTGCATCACGGTGCCCGCGCCGGCCTTGCTCTTGATGGAGAGCACGCCGCCGTGCGCGTCGACGATGCGCGCCACGATGGCGAGGCCGAGCCCGGTGCCGCTCGGGCGCGTGGTGAAGAAGGGATCGAGCGCGCGCGAGCGAACCTCGGTGTCCATGCCCTCGCCGGTGTCTTGAATCTGCACCTCCACGCCGCGCACGCCGTCGACCTCCTGCGCGATCAGCGTGACCGTGAGCACGCCGCCGCTCGACATGGCCTGCACGGCGTTGGTGACGAGGTTGTCGAACACCTGCCGGATCAGGTTGGGATCAGCCCACACCCGCTCGACCTCGGCGCTCTCGATGAGCTCGACGCCGACATCGACGCGGCCCTCGGCGAGCCCGAGGCTGCGCTCCACGATCTCGCGCAGCGACACCATCTGCCGCTCGATGTTGATGGGGCGCGCGTAGCGGAGCAGCTCGCCCACGAGCCGATTGAGCCGCGAGCTCTCTTCTTCGAGGATGCCGAGGAGCGTGTCGCGATCTTCGGCCTCGATCCCCGGGCGCCGCAGCGTCGCCACCGCGTTGGAGATGATCGCGAGCGGGTTCCGCACCTCGTGCGCGACCACCGCCGAGAGCTCGCCGACGGCGGCGAGCTGCTCCTTGCGGACCAGCTCGTCCTGCGCGGCGCGCAGCTCTTCGCGCGAGCGGGCCAGGTAGCGCGCGCGATCCTTGAGCTCCCGCGCGCGGGCCTCGAGCTGGCTCCGCAGCGCGGTGAAGCGCGAGAGCAGCGTCATCATCACGCCGTTGACGAGCGCGGCGTACCCGAGCGGCGCGAGCGGTGGCCCGACCACCCAGCCGATGTCGCGGAGCGCATCGTAGAGCGCGGTCACCATGAGCAGCGTCATCCCCACGAACGCCACCGCCTCGCGGCGCCCGCGCAGGAAGGCTTGCCCGAGCATCGCGAGCCCGGCCGCCGCGGCCGCGAGCCCGAGGGCCGCGAACACTCCGCCGAGCGGGCCCGCCGGCGCGAGCACCGCCGGGGCCGCGATCCCCGCGATCCACGCGTCCTCCAAGTGCGCCTCGCCGAAGCGCGCGACGAGCCCGAGCGCGCTCGCGATCTCCAGCACCGCGAGGGATCCATACAACGCCGCGAAGGCCCACTTCGGCCGCCGCACGCGCGCGTACTGCAGCACGAAGTGCAAGAGCAACGCGATGGCCGCGATGCGCCCGCCGGTCGCGATCGCGAGCGCGGGCGCCATGCGCGCCGGCTCGGCGGCGAGCGCATACGCGCGGGCCAGCGCGCCGTCCTGCGTGGCCACGCCGAGGTTCATGAGCCCGAAGACGAAGAGCTCTTGATCAGGGGCGGCTCGTCCGGACCGCGGGGTGGGGCCGCTTGCAGGCCCATCGCGATCGGGCTGCGCGACCGGTTGCTTCGCCGCGTCGAGCCCCGGCGCCTCGGCGCGCGTGGGGCTGCTGAAGAGAAAGAGCGAGAACGCAGCGACGGTCGCGTGCGCTGCCGCCAAGGCGGTGAGAAATCCCGCGATCGCTAGCTGCTGCACACCATGCCGAGCCTGCGGCCCGTTCGACGGTGCCGCCGTGGAGGATTCCTACACGTGCTCATGCTGGAGGTTCGACGCGCGCAGTTCAACTAGGTCCGCTCCGCAATGTGCACGAAGGACCGCCTGCAGCGCCGCGCCGAGGTGTGAAACGCTTGCGAGGCCGTAAACTTTTCACGGTCACCGACGCGAGTCCGGCCTCCGCTGAGCGCCGAAGCGTAGGGCGCCCATGCCCATCCAGTGACACGCGGACCGTGCCCATGAGCACGGGCGGGGCTTGCATCGAGCCGGAGGTGCACCCGAGGCGCCGGAGCGCCGCCGGCTGCACGAGCGATCGAGCCTGCTTATGCGCTGTCTCTCGATGTCACGCGCAACGCGAAAGGCCGCTGCTGCGCGATGCCGTCGCGCGCCGCTGCCACTGCCTGTCGTGGCGTGATGCGGAGCGCACCGAGCCGGCGCTCGGGCCTCTGCTTGCGCGCTCGATGAGGACGTCGCTCGCCTGCGTCGTCGCGGGCGGCCGCGCCCTGCTGGATCTCGGTTGACCTGCGCGGCGCGAACCACCAACCTGCCGGCGTGCCTCAACGCAAGCACTACCTCTTCGTCTGCGTGAACCGCCGTCCCGATGGCTCGCCCAAGGGATCGTGCGCTGCGCGTGGCAGCGTGGAGATTCACGCCGCCCTCAAGGAGCAGCTCCACGCCGCCGGTCTCGCCAAGGTCGAGGCGCGCGCTTGCACCGCGAGCTGCATCGATCTCTGTTGGGTCGGGCCCGCCATCGCGGTCGAGCCCGACGGGTATTTCTACGGTCGCGTGACGAAGGAGGACGTCCCCGAGATCGTCGCTGCGCTTCGTGACGGCACGCGGGTCGAGCGCCTCGTGCTCCCGAAGGAAGACTTCGACGAGGCCACTGCGCGCCCGCTCTCCGCGAAGGGGTGATGATCGTGTCCGGATTCGAGTTCTACGAGACGATGGCCGGCAGCTTCCGCCTCCGCGGGGAGGCGCGTGATCGGCCCATGTCGTTCACCGTGCGCGCGCGCTCGCCGCGCTGGCGCTCGTTCCTCGCGCAGCCCGTGGTCGAGATCGAAGGCGAGATCGACGCCGAGGGCTTCGCCGATCATCGCCACGCGCGCGGCACGCTCGGGCTCGATCCGATCCGCACGCGGACGCTGCCGTACGCGTTTCGCTTCATCGGCAACGACGGGGCTTCGTACGCGTTCGCGGGGAAGAAGGACATCTACCTCGCGCGCATCGTCGAGTCGATGACGGTGCTCCCCGGCGCGATCCTCGACGCGGCCGGCGCGCCCGTGGGCGAGGCGCTCCTCAGGTTCGATTTGCGCAGCGACCTTTCGCGCTTCCTGCGCAGCTTCAAGCTCGCCTGAGCGGAGGAGATCTCGATGCGACGCATGTACCCCGAAGAGTGCGCGGTCATCATCATCGACGTGCAGGAGAAGCTCGCCGCGGCCATGCCCGCCGCGCAGCTCGCCGACGTCACGCGCGCGAGCACGATCCTCGTCGAAGCGGCGCGCATCCTCGGCGCGCGCGTGCTCGTCACCGAGCAGTATCCAGCCGGCCTCGGCCCGACGATCGCGCCGGTCGCCGAGAAGCTCGCGGCGGCGGGCGCGGCGCCCATCGCCAAGATGACGTTCTCCGCGTGCGACACGAGCGCGTTCGAGCGCGCCTTCGTGGCGAGCGGCGCGCGCCGCGCCGTCGTGGTGGGGATGGAGACCCACGTCTGCGTGTTCCAAACGGTGCGGGAGCTGGCCGCGCGCGGCGTGGACGTCGCCGTGCCCATCGACGGCGTCGCCTCGCGTCGCGATGACCACCGGACCACCGGCCTCGATCTCTGCCGAGCGGCCGGCGCCACCCTCACGACCACGGAAACCGTGGTCTTCGATTGGCTCCGGGAAGCCGGCTCCTCCCAATTCAAGGCCCTCTCGAAGCTGATCCGGTAATGGTCAGCCTGACAATCCGCCCGGCTCCTTCCGGGCGGGTCGCCCGCCAGGCCCGCGCTGGACGCGTACGGCGGCTTGCCAAACGCGACCGCTTCTGTCCCGACTGACGACAAATCGACAACGGCTGGACAACCTGCCAACCCATGTGACATCGTGTCTGGGTGCAGGACGAACTGTCAACCTCCAGCGATCGGGCCCCTGGGGCCGCCTCACCGGACGCGCCCACCGTCCTCGTGGTGGACGACGAGCCGTCGAACCTCGCCTCCATCGAGAAGATCTTCCAGCGCGACGGGCTGCGCGTGCTCACGGCCGACGGCGCCAAGAGCGCGCTCGAGATCGTGCGCACGCACCGTGTCCAGGTCGTGCTCACCGACTTGATGATGCCCGGCGTCTCCGGCCTCGAGCTCCTCCGCGCCATCAAGCAAATCGCGCCGGACATCGAGGTCGTGATGATGACGGCCTACGGCACGGTGGAGACGGCCGTGCAGGCGATGCGCGAGGGCGCGTACGACTTCGTGGAGAAGCCGCTCAAGCGGATGACGATCGTGAAGAGCGTCCGCAAGGCGGCGGAGAAGCAGCAGCTCCTCGCGGAGAACCGCTCGCTGCGCAACGAGATCAAGCTCCTCACGCGGCGCGAGATCGTGGGCTCGAGCCCGGCGCTCCGGCGCGTGCTCGACGTGGCCACGCAGGCCGCGCCGTCGAGCGCGACGGTGCTCATCCTCGGCGAGAGCGGCACCGGCAAGGAGCTCGTGGCCCGCTTCATCCACGATCACAGCGCCCGCTCCAAGGCGCCGTTCGTCGCGGTCAACTGCTCGGCCATCCCGGAGTCGATCCTCGAGGCCGAGCTGTTCGGGCACGAGAAGGGCGCGTTCACCGGCGCGATCACGCGGCGCGAGGGCCGCTTCGCGCGGGCCGCGGGCGGCACGCTCTTCCTCGACGAGATCGGCGAGCTCTCGCCCTCGGTGCAGGTGAAGCTGCTCCGCGTGCTGCAGGAGGGCGAGTACGAGCCCGTCGGCGGCGACACGGTGCGCGCCGACTCGCGCATCGTCGCCGCCACCAACAAGGATCTGCGCGCCGAGGTCGCCGCGGGCCGCTTCCGCGAGGACTTGTTCTATCGGCTCAACGTCATCGCCGTGACGGCGCCGCCGCTCCGCGCGCGTCGCGAGGACATCCCGCTCCTCGTCGATCACTTCCTCGGCGTCTACTGCGCGAAGAACAACCGCCCGCGCCTCGAAGCGCCGCGCGAGGTGCTCTCCGTGCTCACCGACTACTCGTGGCCGGGCAACGTGCGCGAGCTGGAGAACGTGATCGAGCGCGCGGTGGTGTTGTGCCGCGGCGATCGGCTCACCGTCGACGATCTGCCCGACGTCGTGCGCCAAGGCGAGAGCGTGGAGCCGAGCACGATCACGTTCTCCGTGGGCACGCCGCTCGACGAGGTGGAGCGCCGTCTCATCCGCGAGACGCTGCGCCACGCGAAGAATGACAAGTCCGTGGCGGCGCAGCTCCTCGGCATCTCGACGCGGACCATCTACCGCAAGCTCGGAGAGCTCGAGTGATCACGGATCTCGCGGCGCCGCGGACGAACCCACGCCGTCGTGCGGGGGCTCGCGCCGAGGGGCTTCGAATCCGGTTGTCATTTTGGCAGCGGCGACCGCCTGGGGCTCTCTCCCGGCGCCACGTTGGCGCGGGGGCACTGCGGGGCCCCGCGATCCGCCGCTGATTTCCCGGTCTTCCCTCTGGCACGGTGCTGGCTTAGGACAACTCTGGGCGCATGGGTTTCGACGCGATCTTCAAGCGGTATTTCTTGGCGGTCGTCTGCCTCTTGGTGGGGGTGGCGGCGTACTTCCAGGCGTCGGGCATGGGTCAGCTCGTAGCATCGAGCGTCGCGCTCGATCCTTCGTCGATCCCGTCCGCGGCGCCGGCTCCCGCGCGCGTCGTAGCGGCGCCCGCGAGCACCGATCACACGACGACGGCGGGCGCGATCCTGGCGCGCAACCCGTTCGATTCGGTCACCGGGCCGCTGGATGGGAAGAAGATCGAGCTTCCCGATCCGACGCCGCAGGAAGACACGAACCGCGACCCTTACGACGATCCGGACTGCGACGCGGCGAAGGCGCTGCTCATCGTGGCCTCCGACGATCCGCAGTGGTCGTTCGCGGCGCTCGCCGGGCCCGACGGCAAGTCGGTGCTCCGCCGCGTGGGCGACGAGATCAACGGCCACACGATCCAGTTCATCGGCGATCAGCGGACCGACGAGCAGAAGAAGAACGGCAAGCGCGAGATCTTCGATCGCGTGTGGCTCGCGGGCGGGAGCGGCGGTCGCTGCCAGATCCGCGTGGGCGGCAAGGCGCCCGTGAAGCAGGCCGCGGCGGCGCCCGCAGCCGAGACGCCCGCGCCGGCCGGCAAGAAGAAGGGCGGCAAGGTGCCCTCCGAGATCGCCGACAAGATCCACAAGGTCAGCGAGACGGAGTTCAACGTCGAGCGCAGCGTCGTCGATCAGATCCTCGAGAACCAAGCCGAGCTGATGAAGTCGGCGCGCATCGTGCCGGAGAAGGAGGGCGACAAGATCGTCGGCATCCGCCTCTTCGGCATCCGGCAGGAGTCGCTGCTCGGCATGTTGGGCCTGGAGAACGGCGACCGTCTCTCCAGCATCAACGGCTTCGAGATGAGCGATCCGCAGAAGGCGCTCGAGGCTTACTCGAAGCTGCGCACGGCGGATCACCTGACCGTCGCGGTGAACCGACACGGCAAGCCCGTGAACATCGACTTCAACATCAAGTGATCCGAGAGCCCGCTTCGGCGCGGCGCAGAGAGAAGTGAGAGGGTAGTTAGGTGGCGCTACCGAAGATCGGGTTCAACGAGGGCAGCCTCTTGCGGCGGACGCTCCTGCACGTGGGGACGTTCCTCGTGGGCTCGATGGCGTTCATCGGCATCGTCAGCTTCGTGCTGGTCACCATCGCGAAGAGCGTCGTGGCGCCGAAGGCCGATGCGGCATCGGACGACGAGGCCGAGACGAGCAGCACCACGGCCGGCGCGCTCGCGTCGGCGACGCCCCGTGCAGTAAGGCCACACGCGAAGCCGAATCGCGGTAAGCGCGAGCGCGGCGTGCCGGCCGCTGCCACGACCGCGCTGCCCGCCAAGGACGAATAGCCCGCTCTCCGGGCGCTCTGTTTCCCACGCATGAAGACGACCATGAACAAAGTCGAGCGAACACGGCTCTGCCACCTGCTCACCGTCCCCGTCGCGGCCACGCTCGTTGCGGCCGCAGCGTCGCCGGCGCACGCCCAGCCCGCCACCCGCGGCGCGCCCATCGTGCGCACGCCGCCGCCGCGCAAGGCTGGAGATGCGCCCGCGGCGGCTCCCGCGAGGCCGGGCACGCCCGCCGCTGGAGGCGCTCCGGCCGGCGCTGCGCCCAAGCCGGCCACGCCCGGCGCGGCCGGCGCGCCGGGGACGCCCGCTGCCGGCGGGGGCGACGATCCGATGGCCGCCGCGGGCGTGAAGCTCGGCGCGAAGGAGATCGACTTCAAGCCCAAGCCCGGAGGCTTCGGCGTCAACTTCAACCTCGAGGACGCGGATCTGCCCGAGCTGGTCAAGGCGATCAGCAACATCACGGGCAAGCGCTTCATCTACGGCGGCAAGCTCCGGCAGATCAAAGCGACCGTCTATTCGCCGGAGAAGGTGAGCGCGCAGGAGGCGTACAGCGCGTTCCTCTCCATCCTCGAGACGAACGGGATGACCGTCATTCCGCACGGTCGCTTCCTCAAGATCGTGGAGTCGCCGGGCGTCGTCACCGACACGACCGAGGTGTTCGGCACCGCGGCGCCGATCCCCAACGAAGATCGCTACATCACGCGCCTCTATCGCGTCTCGCACATCGACGCGACCGAGACGGCGAACCTCCTCACCAAGTTCAAGACGAAGGAGGGTGACATCACCGTCTATCCGGCGGGCAACCTGCTCATCATCACGGAGACGGGATCCAACATCCAGCGCATGATGCGCATCCTCGAGGAGATCGACGTCGGGGGCGCGGGCGAGCAGCTCTGGGTCGAGCCGGTCCACTACACGAGCGCGACGGAGCTCGCGAACAAGCTCAACGACATCCTCGATCTCAAGGGCGGCAAGGGCGGCGGCGCGGGCGGCGCCGCTGGACAGGGCAAGGGCGGCGGCGGCGGTGGTGCCCCCGGGGCGCGCATCATCGCGGACGATCGCGGCAACGCGCTGATCATCACGGCCAACGAGCCGGACTACCTGCGGCTCCTCGAGCTCATCAAGCGCCTCGACGTGAAGCAGACGGGTGAGGGCGAGATCCACGTGCAGCCGCTGCAGTACGCGGCCTGCAAGGATCTCTCGACCACGCTCAACCAGATCCTCGGCACGAGCGGGTTGGGTGGCGCCACGGGCGCGCGTCCCGGTGCGCCGGGCGTGCCCGCGGCGCCCGTGGGTGCGGGGGCGACCGGCGTGCGCGGCGCGGCGGGCGCGGGCCTCGACGAGGTCTTCGAGGGGCGCGTGCGCATCACCTGCGACGAGGCGACGAACTCGCTCGTCACGACCTCGTCGCTGCGCGACTACGCGCAGCTCCGCACCGTCATCGACAAGCTCGATCGTCCGCGCCGCCAGGTGTTCATCGAGGCGGTCATCATGGACGTGAGCATCCAGCGCAAGACCGACTACGGCATCTCGTATCACGGCGGCGCGCCCGTCGGCTTCGGCAGCCTCGGCGACGGCTTCTTCTACGGCGGCAACAACCTCGCGGGATCTGCCGGCATCCCGACGAACATCGAGGCCCTCGCGCTCGGTCTGCGCGGCCCGGATCTGGCCAACTCGCAGAGCCTCCTCGGCACGGGCATCTCGATCCCTGCGCTCGGCGTGGCGCTGCACGCGCTCGGGCAGGACGGCGACACCAACGTCCTCGCGACGCCGCACATCCTCGCCACCGACAACACCAAGGCGGAGATCTCGATCGGGCAGAACATCCCGCTCCAGACCAACGTGGGCGGTGGCCTCAGCCAGCTCGCGGGCGCGGCGGCGGGCGCTTCGGGCGCGGCGGGCGCGCTCGGCAGCTTGGGCGGCCTCGGCCTCCTCGGCGGCGGCTTCTCGGCGCCGCGTCAGGACGTCGGCACGAAGATCACGGTCACGCCGCACGTCAACGACTCGGATCAGGTACGCCTCGAGCTCATCGAAGAGATCTCGGACGCAGGCGCGCCCACCGGCGCCCTCGGCGCGATCCCCATCAACAAGCGCAGCGCCAACACCACGCTGGTCGTGCGTGATCAGCAGACGGTGGTGATCGGCGGCCTGGTGCGCGACGCCGTGCAGAACGGCGAGACCAAGATCCCGATCCTCGGCGACATCCCGGTGCTCGGGCTCCTCTTCAAGCAGACGCAGAAGACGAAGACGAAGAGCAATCTCCTCCTCGTGCTCACGCCGTACGTGATCCGCGATCAGGACGATCTTCGCGCCATCTTCGAGCGGAAGATGCAAGAGCGTCAGGAGTTCATCGATCGGTACTTCGTGTTCAACGAGAGCACGTCGTGGAACCCGCCGAAGGATTATCGCCGCGCCAACGGCCTCGTGGAGGACATCCGGCAGGCGTTGATCCAGCAGGAGGACAAGGCGCGGATCGAGGCTGAAACCAAGCCCAAGGCGAAGAAGACCCACGAGCCTGGGCAGCCCATCCCGCTGCCCCAGATCGGTGGGCGCGGCGGCGACGGGGTCGAGCCCGGCGCGGCGCCGGCGGTTCAGCCCGGCGGCGCGCCGGCGGTGCAGCCGCGGCCGGCGGGGCGTCCGCCTCGTGGGCAGGGCGGCGCCGTCCCCGCGCCGCGCATGATCGAGCGGTAGTAGGAGCAGACCATGGCGGAAGCGCAGGAGTACATCGGCGAGGTCCTGGTCCGGCGCGGCGTGGTGCCGCCGGAGCGGCTCGTTCCGCTCATCGAGACGATGAAGGAGCGCGGGCAGCCGCTCATGGATCTCATCGTCGACAACAACGTCGCCGACGGCGCCAAGATCGCGCAGGCGCTCGCGGACGAGGCCGGCGTCTCGTACGTGCCCAAGATCGACGCCGACGCGGTCCCGATGGACCTCGTCAGCCGGCTGCCCATCACGTACGCCAAGCAGCACAAGATCATCCCCATCTCCGAGGACGACGGGCAGGTCTTCTGCGTCGTCGCCGACCCGTTCGACACCGTGGCCATCGACGACACGCGGGCCCTCTTCGGCAAGCCCGTGGAGATCGCGGTGGCCGGCGGCGAGGTGGTGCTGAACGCCATCAACCGCGTCTGGGAGAAGAACCAGGACAACGGCGGCAGCCTCCAGGGTGATCACGCCCAGGAGGAGGACCAGCTCGTCGACATCATCGACTCCGACGACGACGCGCCCATCATCGCCTGGGTCAACGGCCTCTTCGCTCAAGCCGTCCGCGAGCGCGCGAGCGACATCCACATCGAGCCGGAGGAGCGCGACGTCGTCGTCCGCTACCGCATCGACGGCGAGCTCTACGTGGCGAAGCGCGCCTCGAAGCAGTTCATGGCGCCGATCATCGCGCGCGTGAAGATCATGGCGTCGCTCAACATCGCGGAGAAGCGCCTCCCGCAGGACGGCCGCATCACCCTCAAGATCGCGGGCAAGAGCGTCGACATCCGTGTCTCCACCGTGCCCACGAGCCGCGGCTTCGAGCGGATCGTGATGCGTATCCTCCACAAGACTTCGGTCTTGCTCGATCTCGCGGATCTCGGCTTCTCGGCCCGCGATTACGGGATCATGGATCAGCTCATCCAGCGTCCGGACGGCATCATCCTCGTCACCGGCCCGACGGGCTCTGGTAAGACGACGACGCTCTACGGCTGCTTGAACCGCATCAACGAGCCCAGCCGCAACATCCTCACCGCGGAGGATCCGGTCGAGTACGAGATCGGCGGCATCCATCAAGTGCACGTGCACGCGGGTATCGGGCTCACCTTCGCGAGCGCGCTGCGCGCATTCCTCCGCCAAGATCCGGACGTGATCATGGTCGGCGAGATCCGTGACAAGGAGACGGCGGAGATCGCCATCCACGCCTCCCTCACGGGTCACCTCGTGCTCTCGACCATCCACACGAACGACTCGGCGGGCGCGGTGACGCGTCTCGTCGAGATGGAGATCGAGCCGTTCCTCGTGCGCTCGTCGGTGATCGGGATCTTGGCGCAGCGCCTCGTGCGCTTGCTCTGCCAGCACTGCAAGGTGCCCTACACCCCGACGGACTACGAGCTCACGCAGCTCGGCCTCGACAAGGAGCGCCTCGCGTGGAAGGCGCGCCGGCAGGTGTCGCCGAAGTACACGGTGCACGGGCTCGACTACGAGTACGTCGGGCAGAGCATGCGCGAGCCGGTGTTCTACAAGCCGGGTGGTTGCGAGCAGTGCATGAACAAGGGCTTCGTCGGCCGGCGCGGCATCTACGAGCTGCTCGTGATCGACGACGCCGTCGGCCCGCTCATCCTGAAGAGCGCCGACGCCCAGACCATCAAGCGGATGGCGATCTCGCAGGGCATGGACACCATGCGTGACGACGGCGCGCGCAAGGTGCTCCGCGGCCTCACCACGGTCGAAGAGGTCCTCGCGGCGACGCAAGAAGACGTCATCGTCGACAGTTAGGCGGAGGAATCGTGGCCGTCTTCGAGTACCGAGGGATCCTCGTCGGCACCGGCAAGCCCGTGAAGGGCGTCCGGGACGCCGAGAACGCCAAGGCTTTGCGGACCGCGCTCCGCAAGGACGGCGTGCTTCTCACCGTCGCCACCGAGGGCAAGGCGGCGGAGGCGAAGGCCAAGAACAACATCAAGCTGTTCGAGTTCCTGGGCCGGCCGTCGACGTCCGACGTCGCCGTGCTCACGCGCCAGCTCGCCACGCTGATCGGCGCGGGGATCCCGCTGTTCGAGTCGCTCTCGGCGCTCGTGGAGCAGGTGGAGAACGAGCAGCTCAAGCGCGCGCTCACCCAGGTGCGCGAGCAGGTCCGCGAAGGCACGAGCTTCGCCAAGGCGCTCGAGGCGCACCCCAACGTCTTCCCGCCGCTCTACGTGAACATGGTCCGCGCCGGCGAGGCGTCGGGCACGCTCCAGCAGGTCCTCAACCGGCTCACGCAGTTCATGGAGTCGCAGGCCAAGCTGCAGGGCAAGGTCACGTCGGCGATGGCGTACCCGATCCTGATGGCCATCATCGGCACGTCGCTCGTGTCGATCCTGATGGTCGCGGTCGTGCCCAACGTGACCACGATCTTCGCGTCGATGGATCAGGCGCTGCCTTGGTACACGGCGCTGCTCATCACCACCAGCGACTTCATGTCGAACTACTGGTGGCTCCTCCTCATGCTGCTCGGCGGCTCGATCTACGGCTTTCGCCGATGGAAGCGGACGCCGCAGGGCAAGCTGCGGTGGGACGGGTTCATCCTCAAGGTGCCCGTCTTCGGCAAGGTGGTGCTGATGCTCTCCATCGCGCGTTTCGCGCGGACCTTGTCGACGCTCCTCGCGTCGGGGGTCGCGCTGCTGACGGCGATGGACATCGTGCGCAACGTGCTCGGCAACGCGGCGCTGGAGGAGGTGGTGCAGAACGCCATCGGCAGCATCCGCGAAGGTCAGAGCATCGCCGAGCCGCTCAAGCGCAGCGGTCGTTTTCCGCCGATCGTGACGCACATGATCACCGTCGGCGAGAAGAGCGGTCAGCTCGAGGGGATGCTGGAGAGCGTCTCCAACGCGTACGACACGGAGGTCGAGAACCGCGTGCAGATGCTGACGAGCCTCCTCGAGCCGCTCATCATCGTGATGATGGGCGGGATCGTGGGGTTCATCGCGGTCTCCATCCTCATGCCCCTCATCCAGATGTCGAGCTTCGCGGGTTGATCGATGAATGCGCGCGCGCTTTTCAACGGGAAGAACGTGGACTCTCGGAGGTTCTCCTCCACGAGGCCCGCGCATGCTCCCGTGCGAGGGACGTAGATGGCGCGCCGGCGGCCGCGAGAGCAGACGATCTTCTTCCCGTGGGAGCGGGCCTCGGTGCGCTGGAGCGGCCTCGCGCGGGCGCGGCCGTTCGCGGCGGCGATCGCGATGATGATGGTGCTCCTCCTGCTCGGCGCGCGCGAGCGGCGCAAGACGGGCATTCGGCAGACGCGGGCGACGCTCGGGGTGGTGCACGCCGCGGTGGACGCGTACCGCGCCGATCACGAGCGGAGGTGCCCCGGCTCGTTGATGGAGCTGAAGCGCGATGGATACCTGGCGATCGATCCAGTCGACGCCTGGGGGCACCCGCTACGATTGACGTGTCCGAGCCGGAAGGCTGCGGACGGCTACGACCTGATGAGCGACGGTCCCGACGGCGAGATGGGCGGCCTGGACCGGGTGGAGTGAGACGACATGGAGACGATGGTGAGTGCGGAGCTGATGAAGTTGATCGCGCGGCAAAAGGCGCGTCGCGGCGCGCGCGGCGTGACCCTGGTGGAGGTCTTGATCGTCGTCGCGATCATGGCCGTCATCTCCGGCGGCGTCACGCTGGTCGCGTTCCCGCTGTACAAGGAGTCGCGCATCAAGATCGGCGTGCAGGGTTGCCAAGTGGTGCGCCAGGCCGCGGAGCTCTATCAAAACTTGGAGGGCTCGGCCGACCAGTGCCCGACCATCCAAGACCTCGTCACGAGCAAGAAGCTCGACGGGAAGAAGGTCGACGACCCCTGGGGCGCGCCCTACAAAGTCGATTGCACGGGGGGCGAGGTCCACGGGGTTTCCTCCGGCAACGACAAGAAGTTCGGGACGCAGGACGATCTGCGGGACGACTTCAAGGACGCGGACATCAAGCGCGTGAAGAACCTGTAACGGCCGGAGAGGGCGGGGGCGGATGATCGTCATGAGCAGTTTTCGGAGGCAGAGCGCGCGCGGCGTCACCCTCGTCGAGGTGTTGCTCGTCGTCGCGATCATCGGCGTCGCCACGGGCCTCGCGGTCCTGGGCTCGGGCGTCGCCGACAGCGCCCGCCTCCGTCGATCGGCCGTGATGATCGCCAGCGCCATCCGCGTCGCCTACGGTCACGCCAACGCCACCTCGCACGTCGTGCGGCTCGTCTTCAACCTCGACAACCGCACCGTCGGCATCGAGGAGTCGCAGGGACAGCTCTGGCTCTCGAAGAACGATCGCACCGGCGGCGCCGCCGCGGCCACCGAAGCGGAGCGCAAGGCGCTCGAAGAAGCAGAAGCGATCGTGAAGGGACCGCGCGCGCCGCGGCCTTCGTTCCAGCCGGCCAAGCTCTTCGGCTTCTCGGCGGACAAAGGCAAGCAGGGCAAGGAGCTCGAGCGCAACATCCGCTTCGTGCAGATCGAGACGGCCCACCAAGACGACGTGGTGAAGAAGGATCAGGCCTATCTCTACTTCTGGCCCGGCGGGCAGACGGAGCGCGCCGCGATCCAGCTCAGCGTCGGTGGCTCCACCGTCGACTCCGACGTGCTCACGATCTTGATCTCGCCGCTCACCGGCAAGACCGAGATGAAGAAGGGACGCTTCACCATGCCGCGACCGCGCGACGACAGCGAGCAGTCGGAGCGGCTGGACACGGGGTTCTGAGATGAGCGCGCGCCTTCACCACCGCCGCGGCTTCTCGCTCCTCGAGGTGCTCGTGGCCGTATCCATCCTCGGGCTCGGCCTCACCGCCATCCTCTCGGCGCAGGCCGGCTCGTTCGCGAGCGCGGCCTATGCGCGCAACGTCAGCGTCGCCACGGGCCTCCTCCGCTGCAAGATGTCGGAGCTCGAGGAGCACCTCTACAAAGAGGGCTTTCAAGAGACCGACGAAGCGGGCAGCGGCCCGTGCTGCGAGGGCGACGAGAACCCCAACTTCCGCTGCGATTGGCACGTGGATCGGCCGACGTTCCCCGAGGCGCGCTTCGGTGATCTGAACCTCGACTCGGCGCTCAACTTCGGCGGCTCCGGCGGTCCGGGGCCGGCGGGCGGGCTCGGTGCGCTCGGCTTGCTCTCGGGCGCCGGCACCGGTGCGTCGCCGCTCGGCGGCGCGAGCGGGCTCGGCGATGTCGCCAAGACGCTCGCCGATGCGAACTCGCAGGTGGCCGCGGGCCTCGCGCCGACGCCGCCTTCGGGGACGTCGCCGACCGACGTGCCCGGTGCTTCGGGGACGCCCGGTACGCCGGGCACGGCCGGCGCGCCCGGTGATCCGAGCGCCGCGGGCATGGGCGGCCTCGCGAGCTTGGCGATGAGCTTCGTCTACCCGAGCCTCAAGCTCGTCTTCGAGGCGAGCACGCGGCGGATCACGACGACCATCATCTTCCGCGAGGGCACCAAGGAGCGAACGATCGACGTCGTCGAATGGTTCACGATGCCGCAGAAGGGCATGACCGTCGACGATCAGGCGGCCGATTCGTCGAGCACCAGCACGAGCTCCGGCGGCACGCACAAGTCGACCAACAAGACGACCAGCGGGGGACGCAACTAGTGAAACGGCGCGCGTCACAGCGAGGGCTCACGCTTCTCGAGGTCCTGGTCTCGGTCGGGATCCTCGCGATGGTGGGCACGCTCGTGTACGGCGCGCTCGACGGCATGCAGCGCTCGCGCGTCGGGCTCGAGCGCATCGACGATCGCTACCACCAAGGGCGGCAAGCGCTGGCCCGCATCTCGCGCGAGCTCCAGAGCGCGTTCATCTCGCTCCACCAGCCGCTGCAGCTCGCCACCTCGGTGCGCACCACGGTATTCATCGGCACCGACTCGGGGACGAACGATCGCATCGACTTCGCCTCGTTCTCCCACAAGCGCCTCGAGCAGAACAAGCACGAGTCGGATCAGAACGAGCTCAGCTACTTCATGGGCCGCGATCCCGATCGGAGCGACAAGTACGATCTCTTGCGGCGCGAGCAGAAGGAGATCGACATCGATCCCACGCACGGCGGCGTCGTCAACGTGCTCTGCGAGGACGTGACGTCCTTCGATCTCGAGTACCTGGAGCCGAGCACCGACACGTGGCTCAGCGCGTGGGACTCGACCCAGCCGGCGAACCAAGGGCAGTTCAATCGGCTCCCGCTCCAGGTGCGCGTGCGTCTCACGCTCCGCGGCGGTGAGGGCGAGCGGCCCATCAAGCTGATGACCAAGGTCGCGCTGGGCATGAAGATGCCGCTGACCTTCGCCATCCCCCGCGCCTCTTCCACCGCGAACACGAAGGGGAACCGATGAGCGCGCGGCGTAAGACCCGACGCAAGAAGCGCGCGGATCAGCGCGGCATCGCGCTCATCCTGGTGCTGGGCTCGATCACGCTGCTCACCGTCTTCCTCACCCAGCTCCAGGAGCAGACGAGCTCGGAGCTGGCGGCGGCGTTGGCCGAGCGCGACGCGCTCAAGGCCGAGTACTACGCGCGGAGCGGGATCAACCTGTCGCGGCTCTTGATCGCGATGGAGCCCGAGATCCGCAACACGGTGAAGAACAGCGTGCTCGGCTTCGTGTTCGGCAAGAACGGGCCGCCGCAGATCCCGGTCTGGGAGTTCACCGATCTCGTGCTCGGGCCCTTCAACGACGCGGTCGGATCGCAGTCGTTCCTCGCCACCATCGGCGCCGATCCGCTCACCGCCAAGAACATCGGCATCCAGGGCGGCGGCCGCTTCGAGCTCTCGATCGTGGACGAGGACGCGAAGATCAACCTCAACGTCCCCGCGCAGAACACCTTCGAGTCGAACGAGCGGCTCGGCCGCCTGCTCCTCGGCGTCTTCGCGCCGCAGGCGAACAACGCGCTCTTCGAGCAGCCCGACGCCGACAACCAGCACTCCGATCGCGAGACGATCTGCGGCGCCCTCGTCGACTGGGTGGACTCCGATCCCGCCGGCAACGAGGAGACCTATCCCTGCCAGCCCAACAACCAGAACCGCGTCAGCACCGGGCCGGAGGACAACCTCTATCAGATGATCGGCTTGCCCTATCGCCGCAAGAACGCGCCCTTCGACTCGATGGACGAAGTGCGGCTCGTGCGCGGCATGGGCGACGACTTCTGGGCGACCTTCGTCGATCCCGAGCCGCAGAACCCGAAGAAGCGCGTGATGACGGTGTGGGGGCAGGGCGAGATCAACATCAACGCGGCCAACGCGCAGACGCTCCTCTCCATCGTGTGTGGTGAAGAGCCCACCGCCGACGTGTGCAACGATCCGCAGCAGATGATCTCGTTCCTCGGCGCGGTGGAGATGGGCAAGAGCTTCACCATGGGGATGCCGCTCTTCGGGCGCGGATCGGACTTCACCGACATGATGGCGCAGAAGGGATCGAACCCCATCGGCCCGCTCCTCGCCACGCTCAACATCAAGCCCGTCGTGTGGCGCAACGCGAACCAGCTCGCCAAGCGCCTGCGCACGAGCAGCAAGCGCTTCAGCATCTACGCGGACGGCATCGTGCCCGGATACAAGCGCACCACCAAGGTCCGCATCCACGCGGTCATCGACTACCGCGACGCGGGCGTGATGGGCCAACTGGCGCCGCCCGAGGTCGGCGGCGGACAAGCAGCGGCTGCGGCCATGACGGCACCGGCCGCGCCCACGTTGCAAGGTGGGCGCGCGGGAGCGTCCGGCGCGGGCACGGGATCGAGCAACACGAGCAGCACCAACAACGGACAGCCTATGTCCGCAGACGACATCCTTCGGGGGATGAACTCGAACCCGGCCGGGACCATCATTTACTGGCGCATCGAGTAGCGCGAGAGGATAGCGAGGAGACGAATCATGGCGAGGCTACTCGGGATCGACGCGACGAAGACGACGGTGCGGGCCGCGTTGATCCGCACGTCGTACCGGCGCGTGACGCTCGAGGCGTTCGGCGAGGCCGACGTCGGCTGGGCTGGCTCCGAGACGGAGGCGATCAAGGCCGCCGTGGGCGGCGCGCGGCCCGATGCGTGCGCGACGGCGCTCTCGGGCGAGCGATCGTTCTACCGACGCATCGAGCTTCCGGCCGCGGCGCAGAAGGAGATCGAGAACGTCCTCGCCTTCGAGCTCGAGGCCACCGTGCCCTTCGAGATGGAAGAGGCGATCTTCGATTACCGCGTGATGAAGGGCTCGGGAGGCGAGATCCTCCCCGTCTTCGCGGCGCTGGCGCGCATCGATGACGTGCGCGGCCGCCTCACGCCCGTGCGCGAGGCCATCGGCATCGAGCCCGAGCGCGTGGGCACGGGGCCGCTCCCGCTCGCGAACCTCGTGTCGGTCATGCCGGAGCTCGAGCGGCCGCAGGTCCCCGGCCCGATCGCGATCGTCGACATCGGCGACGTCTCGTCCGAGATCGTGATCCTGCTCGGCGGCGATCCCGTCTTCGCGCGCACGCTCTCGCGCGGCACGGCGGGCTTTCCGGCGAGCGCGCCCGCGCTCGAGCGCGAGCTCCGGCAGACGTTCGCGTCATGGCGCTCGCAGGGCGGCGATCCGCTGGTCTGCCTGTATCTGTGCGGCCCCGCCGCTTCGGCGGAGAACGCGCACGAGTTCCTCTCGGAGGGGCTCGGCGTCAGCGTTCTCCCGCTTCCGCCGGCGCGCATCGAGGGCATGACGCCGGATCAAGCCGCGCAGGTCCCGCGCTTCGCCAAGGCGCTCGGGCTCGCGCTCGGGCTCGCCGGTCGATCCCGGGCGCCGAACCTGCGCCGCGGCGTGCTCGAGGCCGAGCGCAGCTACCCGTTCCTCCGCGAGAAGATCCCGCTGCTCTCCGGCCTCGCCGCCGTCATCTTCGTGAGCTTCGGGTTCTCGACGGTGGCCGAGATGCGCGCGCTCGACGCCGAGCGCGAGACGCTTGTGGCCCGCCTCGGCGTCGCCACGCGCGACGTGCTCGGCGAGGAGATCACCGAGCCGGAGAAGGCCAAGGAGACGATCGAAGCTGGGCCCGCCAAGGCCGACGAAGATCCGCTGCCGCACATCGACGCGTTCGACGTGATGGTGCAGCTCTCCAAGGCCGTTCCCAAGGAGATCGTGCACGACGTGGTCGAGCTCGACGTGCAGCGCGGCAAGGCCGTGATCCAAGGCGTCGTGCCGACGGTGGGCGACGCCGAGACGATCGCGAAGAACTTGAAGGAGCACCGCTGCTTCAAGGACGTGAAGATCGCGCGCACGTCCCAGTACACCGAGGGCAAGCAGAAGTATCAGCTCGAGCTCGAGCTCAAGTGCGAGCCCCCGAAGAAGAAGGCGACGACGCCGGAGGCGGAGGGCTCGGCGCCGCCGGCTGCCTCGGGCAAGGCCGAGAAAGTGGACGGTGGGCGATGACCCTGCGAGAGCGTTTCGACAAGCTGGAGCCGCGTGAGCGCCGGCTCCTCGCCATCCTCGGATCGATCCTGGGCGTCTTCATCGTGCTGCTCGCGCCCATCGGCATCTACACGATGCTCAGCAGCAAGCGCTCGGAGAGCCGCGATCTGCGCGAGGTGATCGAGCAAGTCTACGGCGCGCGCTCCCAGATCGCCGAGCGCAAGGCGAAGAAGGACGCGCTCGTCGCGCGCTACGCCAAGACGGCGCCGCCGCTGCCCGGCTTCATCGAGGAGTCGGCCAAGGAGAACGGCCTCTCCGCCGCCGAGTCGCAGGATCGGCCGGAAACGCCGCACGGCAAGCGCTACTCGGAGCGCGTCACCGTGGTGAAGATGCACAAGGCCGGCATGCTCGCGGTGGCGAAGACGCTCGAAAAGATCGAGCAGTCTGGCTACCCGGTGGCGGTGACCCGGCTCAACATCAAGCCGCGCGCCGGCGAGCCCGACTCCTACGAGGTGGAGCTCGGCGTCTCGGCCTTCGATCGCAAGCCCGACGCGCCCGCGCCGGCCGGCAGCGCCGGCGCAGCCCAGGGCGCGGCCGACAAGGACAAGGAGAAGGATCAGTGAAGGAGCGCCTCCTCCGCGTCGCGAAGTGGCTCGCCTTTCCGGCGTTCTACCTCTTCTGCCTCGGCCTCTTCGGCTACCTCTCGTTCCCCTACGATCGCCTGAAGGATCGCATCGTCCTCGAGATCGAGAAGCGCGGGAAGCCGGGGCAGCGCATCGAGGTCGAGAAGCTCACCTCGTATTGGTTCACCGGCGTCGAGCTGTCCGGCGTGAAGCTGCACTTGCCGCCCGATGACGCGGCCATGCCTGGCACCGATTTCGGAGCGTCGGCCCCGGCGAAGGAGTCGGTGCTCACCATCGACGAGGCGCACGCGCGGGTGCGCATCCTCCCGCTCTTGATCGGCCGCGTGCGCGTCGACTTCTGGGTGAGCGCGTTCGGCGGCGAGATCAAGGGCACGGCGCCCATCGGCAGCGGCAAGGGCGACGTCGAGCTGGAGCTCTCGAACGTCGAGCTGGGCCGCATCGAGCCGATCGCGCAGACCCTCGGCGTCCCCATCAAGGGCACGCTCAGCGGCAAGCTCGCGCTCAACGCGCCCGACGGCAAGTTCAACAAGGCCAACGGCACGGTGGACTTCACCATCGCGGGCTGCACGGTCAGCGACGGGAAGACCAAGATCCAAGGCCTCATCGAGCTCCCGCAGGCCAAGCTCGGCGACGTCACGCTCTCCGCCGAGGCCAAGGACGGCATCCTCAAGGTCAACAAGCTCTCGGCGAACGGCACCGATCTGGAGCTCGTCGGCGACGGCAAGGTCACGCTGAAGGAGCCGTTCACCGACGCGGTCGCCGATCTCTACATGCGCTTCAAGTTCACGGATGCCTACCGCGGCAAGAGCGCGACGACGAAGACGCTGCTCGGTGATCCGGGCTCCGCCTCCGCGGGCCTCATCGAGATGCAGATGCCCAAGATGAAGCGCGCCAAGCGCGGCGACGGCTTCTATGGCTGGCACGTGTACGGGGCGCTGAAGAAGCTCAAGTTCGATCCGTCGACCGCCGATGGAGCGTCCTCCGCCGGCGCTGCTCCGCCCACCAAGCGCGGTAAGGGTGGCGACGCGCCCTTCGGTGGCCTCAACAAGCGACCGACGATGCCGGCCTTGCCGGTGGGCGGCTCGGCCGCGAAGGGCGCCGAAGACATCATGCCGCCGCCGGCCGTGCCCGCGGCGCCTGCGCCCGACCGCGGTCGCGAGCCTGCAGCGGAGGCGCCGCGCCGCGCGGCTGCCGCTCCCGACGTCGTCCCGCCGCCCACGTTCCAGCCGCCTCCCGCGCCGGAGCCTGCGCCGCCCGCCCCGGCACCCGAGCAGCAGCCGATGCCCGATCAGCCGGCCCCGCCTCCGGATCAACCCGCCCCGTGAATGCATCCGCTCTCGCAGCGTGAGCTGCGAGAGCGCCCACCTGTGGCCTCGCGACGAGGCCTCATCCCAACACCTCCGAGCCTCGGAGCACGCGTGAGCGCGTGAAGCGTCGATGCGCGTGCTCGCGGCCTTCGACGAGAGCTCATCCCAGCATCATCGAGCCTCGCGGCGCGTGATCGCGTGAAGCGCCGATGCGCGAGCTCGCTGTCCTCGACGAGGCCTCGTCGCACGCCACTGACTCTCCCAGTCCATGATTGCGTGCGTAAGCTGCCACGAGCCATCGCCGTAGCCGATGATTGATGGGCGCATCATCGCCGTTACCGATGATGCGATCTCTGCTTCATCGGCAACGCACGCGTGAGCGCGCGGGCCGTTTTGTGGTGTGGAGGTGTCCCGTGATCAGCGGCGCTTCGGGCGGCGGCGGGCGGCCATGGCCAAGCCGAGGGCGGCGAAGGCGGACAGGCCGAGCGTCGCGTCGCCGCGATCGCCGGGGGTCGCGCAGAAGCAGGTCACGCGGCCGTTGATGAGATAGTCGTCGCCCTGCGGCTTACCGCCGGTGCCGCCCGTGCCACCTGTGCCACCGCTGCCCGAGCTGCTCGTGCTGGTGCCGCCCGTGCCGCCGGTGCCGGGATCGTCCACCTTCTGCTTGAGGTCGTAAAGGTAGCCGTCCGACACCTCGACGAGGATCTCGTCGAGGCCGTCGCCGTCGGTGTCGCCGAAGATGACCGAGCCCACGGCGTCCTTGAAATCGTAGGCGAAGTCGACGTTCTCGGTGCACGGATCGATGCCGTAGAGCCAGCCGCCCGTCGAGCCGACGACCGCGGTCGGGTGGCCGAGACCAGTGAGGTTTTCGTGCACGCTGACGGCGGTGAGCACGCCTTGAAAGACGCCCGCTGCCGTGGCGCTCGCTTCATCGGGGAACTTCTGGCCGCCCGCGAGGAAGATCGCGCTCACCTTGCCCGTGGAAGGCACGGCGAGGTCGGTGATGGTGAGCCGCGACGTGTGATAGAAATACGTGCTCTCGACGAGCTTGTCGCCGTCAGGGCAGTGCGCGATGGCGCCGTATTGCATCGTGTTCTGCGTGTCGTTGCTCGTGTAGTGCACCGACTCCAGATCGGACGAGAGCACGGTGACCTTCGCATAGCCGCCCTGCAGCACGACCTCCGGAGCGCCGTCGCCGTCGAGGTCGGTGATGATGGGCATCCCGTTCTGGGCCTTCTCGATCGGCGTCGGCCCGATGGGTACGCCGCTCGCGCCCGAGAGCACGTGGAGGCCGAGCATCTCGAAGAACAGATCGTCCTTGCCGTCGCCGTCCCAATCGTGGACCGCAGGGCCGCTGACCTCGACGATGGGCGTGGGCGGCGCCTCCCACAAGGTCGCGCCGGAGGCGCCTGCGATCGCGCGCGTGCGCAGCGTCGTGTAGCCGTCCGAGGCCGCGCCCCAGCTCAGGAACACGTCGTCCTTGCCGTCGCCGTCGACGTTGCCGGCGACGAGATCGCTCCAGGAGTTGCCGTCGATCGGTGACGTCCAGAGGGGCACGCCGTCGGCGTCGAGAGCGGTGACCTGCATCTTCGGCGGGTTCGAGACGATCGGCTGGCGCTCGAGGATCACGACGCCCGCAGAGCTGCCCTTGAGGTGCGGCAGGATGATGGGCGCCGTCGTCCGCGTGCGCGACCAACGCTCCACGGGCGGCGTCTTCGCGTTGGCCTTGGAGGCGTCGAGCACGTGCAGCGTCCCGCCTGCATCGGTGAGGATGACGCTCTCCATCTCGCCGTCACGGAGCTTGCCGACGACGGGGGAGGCACCCTGGGTTCGCCAGAACGAGGTCGCGAAGTAGCCGTCGAAGTGCACGCCCGGCGGGGCCGCGTCGATGAGCGTGCCGTTCTTCAGCACCTTGAGGCGGAACACGCCGTCGCTGAAGCCCGTCGCCAGCACGGGGCCGTTCTGCAGCGTCGCCGGCGCGGCCCAGAGCAGATCCATGCCCGTCGCCGGCGCCAGGGATCCGACCACCGGCGGCGAGGTCGTGCCCGCCGAGGTGTCGAGCACGCGCACCGTCCCATCGACGACATCCCCCGTGATCAGATCGGGGGTGCCATCGCCGGTGAGATCGAGGGACACGATCCCGTTCTGCGACGACGTGTGCTCCGAGATCCCGTGATCGTAGAAGCCGAGCGGGCCTTGACCCGCGATCTGCCAGAGCTGCGTGACCGACGGCACGGGCTTGCGCTTGAAGGACCAGCCGCCGGTGCCGTTGCTCTCCTCCGTCAGGATCACCGAGCGACCGCTGGCCAAGATCGGTGCGGTGCCGACGAGCTTGTGCCCGTCGAGCGTGGAGAGCGTGGCTCCCGTCGCGCCGTCGATCACGAACGTCGACCACGACGTGGCGCTCGTCTGCGCAGTGACGGTGATCTCTTGGAGCCCGTCGCCGTCGAGATCGGCGACGATGCCAGGCTTCGGCAGGATGTATTGGTGCGGAGCGCCGATCGGCTTGTCCCAGAGGACTTTGAGCGACGGCGTGGGCGAGGGGGAGTACGCGATCGCGAAGATGTTGTGATCGTCGCTCGTGAGGCTGCCGAAGGTGCAGACGGCCTGCTCGCCCGGACCGCCGGTGAGCCTCGCCGGCATGCACAAGCTCCCCTGCGGGTTCACCTTGAAGTTGATCGAGGCCTTGATCTGGCCGGTGGCACCGTCGAGGAGATCGAAGCCGGTGTTGCGACCCATGAGGACGTCGAGCTTGCCGTCGCCGTCGGCGTCGAGGATCGTGGTGGCGTTGCCGCCGCCGCAATGCGCGTAGGGGAGCTGCCAGAGGAGCTTCGGCGTCTTGGCGTTGCCCACGAACGTGTAGACCGCGCCCGGGATGCTCGGCTGCATGGCGCAGCAGCCGCCGTCTTGCAGGAGCAGATCGGGGATGCCGTCGCCGTTGAGATCGGCGATGCGCGTCGCGGAGGTGCAGCCGAGCTCCGTCGGAGATTGCAGCCACTCGATGGCGCCCGTGGAGGCGTCGACCACGGCGGTCTGGTTGGTGCCCACGTCGGACACCAGCTCGGGCTTGCCGTCACCGTCGAGATCCACCACCGCCCGCGTGCTCGTGAGGCCGACGGACGGCGTTTGGAAGATGGTGCTGTCATCGAGGCGCTTGCCCATCGCGCTCGATCCGCGGATGAAATAAAACTCGGGGCTCAGGTCACCGTTCGTGTCGGTGATCATCGCCTGCACGCCGATCATCGCGCCGCCGAGCGGAAAGCGCCACGTGGGCATCGGCGTGATGATGTTGCTCTTCCCCGTGGCCGAGGCAGTGCGCTGCGCGTCACGCCGAGACATCGGCCAGTCGGCGGCCGCAGTCGACGCGAAAGAAACGAGCACACCACCGGCGAGCAAGCCGGCGACGAGGGGCCCCATCGCAAACGACGACCGACGTAGTCGGCTCAGCCCTGAGGCCGCCTCCATCTCACCCAAAGGCCGACGCAGTCGGCCGGGGTATGGGGCCGCTTGCGGCCCCATCTCAACGAAAGGCCGATGCAGTCGGCCGGGGCATGAGGCAGCTTGCGGCCCCATCTCATCCAAAGGCCGACGCAGTCGGCCGGGGTATGGGGCCGCTTGCGGCCCCATCTCAACGAAAGGCCGACGCGATCGGGACATCGTTCTCCTCAGTAGCGGCTGTGCCTCGCGGGCACGGGGACTTGCAGTCCGACCTCCGTCTCGGCCTCTTCGTCGTGGGGGACGACGGGTGCGAGGCTCGATCGCAGGCGAACCAGGTTCTCGGCGAGCACGTCCGAGGCGACCTGCAGGAGGATCTCCGATTGCGGAGAGACCTCGCTGAAATCACTCCGCCAGCCATAACGAATGGCGCCGCGCGCGAGCCCGTCGCGACCGAGCGGATAGAGGGCGGTCACCAGATCGCGCGCGCTGCCGTCGGATCCGGACCAACGACGCACGCGCACCTCGCCGCCGTCACGGGTGTCGAAGAGCTCCACGTAATGGAGGTCGCTCTCGGCCGCGAAGGCGAAGAGCTCGTCGAAGAGCTCGTCTTCGGTGCGCGCGGCCGCGAAGGTCTGCGGCAGCTTCGGCACGGCGTAACGAAGGAGCTCCGCGTCGCGCGAGCGGATGCGCGCTTTCTGTCGGATGCGCAGGTGCAGGTATTCGAAGTAGCCGACGAAGCGGACGAGGCCGATCAGCGCCAAGCTCGCGCCGAGGAGCGCCGCGCCGACCTGCCAGGTGCGCTCCAGCGACACGCCGATGGCGGCCACGGTGAAGACACCGCAGACGGCGTAGATGATCACCACCGCCCGCCGGTGCGTGAGCCCCATGTCGAGGAGGCGATGGTGGATGTGCCCGCGATCCGGCGAGAACAGCGGGCGCCGCTCGAGGAAGCGGCGGACCATGGCGAAGAGCGTGTCGAAGATCGGCACGCCGAGCGCCATGATGGGGACGAGGAGCGAGACGGCGGTCGCGCCCTTCTGGCCCGTGTGGACGAGCGCCGTCGTGGCCAGCACGTAGCCGAGGAAATAGCTCCCCGAGTCGCCCATGAAGATGCGCGCGGGGTTGAAGTTGTAGATGAGGAAGCCGACCACCGCGCCCGCGATCGCGCCCGAGAGCAGGGCCACGAGCGGCGCCTCCGAGAGCCAGGCGACGATGAAGTTCGTCGTGGCGGCGAAGAAGACGACGCCGGCCGCGAGCCCATCGAGCCCGTCGATGAGGTTCACGGCGTTGATCACCCCGACGATCCACAGCACCGTGAGCGGCAGCGCCAAGGCCCACATCTGGATGTCGCCGACGATCGGCAGGTGCACCACGACGATGCGGATGCCGCACGCGAAGGCGAAGATGGCGACCGCGATCTGGAGCAGGAGCTTGTGGATGGCGCGGATGCCGCGGGTGTCGTCGACCACGCCGACGGCGCACATGGCGACGCCGCCGACCACGAGGCCGATCATGCGCAGCGGAATGTCGCGCAGCTGTGCGGCGACGATGGGCGAGGTGAAATACAAGCCCCCGAGCGCAGCCAGGAAGCCGAAGCAGATGGCCAGCCCGCCGAGCCGCGGAATCGCGGTCTGGTGAACGTGGCGACCACCGGGATGGGCGACGGCGCCGAGACGCAGAGCGATGACGCGGACGACGGGCGTCAGGATCGCCACTGTCATCAGGGCGATGATCAAGGCCTCGAAGGCGCTCCTCACGGGCATCTGCTCCCGCGGGATTCCGCCATGCTGCACTTCGCGGCGCTTCGTGCAGATCGGTTCATCGGTTCCGCTTGGTTGATCCGAGGGGCTCGGACATTCAGCCGGTCTCGGAATCCTACGCCGCGCGGGTGAACGCGGCGTGACCTTTCGGCCGCTTTCTAGCCCGAGGCGCTTCTTGGAGCCAAGAGGGCTGGCCCCCGCGGGCAGGTGATCCCGGTGCGATCCTGTCCACCCGCCCAGGCGCTTCGGTGATGCGCGTCGCGTGCGAGGCCGAGCGGGACGGCGCCGTCGCCGGTGCTACCCTCGCGACGACATGACCGTCCAGCACGACGACGAACGCGGCGCGTCCACGCCGAGCATTGCGAAAGGCTTCTCCATCCGCGCGCCCCATGGCGCGACGATCGAGATTCCACACGCGGTCGACGAGCACGACGACCCTTATCTTCGCCTGCGCACGCCGCGCGATCTCCGCGACTACTACGAGGCCGAGGGCTACGTCGTCGTGCGCAACGCCGTGCCCGCGGCGCTCTGCGACGAGGCGCGCGCCGACTTCGCCCGCGAGGTGAAGCCGTATCCAGGCTACATCTACCGTCAGGCCACGGCGGTGCCGGAGAAGCACGTGCTCACCGAGCACGGGTACATGCTGAACTCGATCCTCAACATCCAGGACCTGGAACGCCGCGCGTTCCCGCGCTTCCGCGACATCGGGATGCGCATCGTCACGCACGACGGCGTGCAGCGCGTGGCCCGCACGCTGCTCGGCGAGGGCGGCACGCTCGTGCAGAGCATGTACTTCGAGGGCAACCCCGCGACGTGGGCCCATCAGGACACGTACTACCTCGACTCCACCGACGTGGGTCGCATGGTCGCGGTGTGGATCGCGGTCGAGGACATCCACCCGGGCGCGGGGCGCTTCTACGTCTATCCGAAGAGCCACCTCATCGACATGGCGAAGAACGGCGGCGACTTCGACATCGCCTTCCACCACGATCGCTACAAGAAGCTCGTGCTCGACGTGATCGAAAAGCACGGCCTCGAGTGCCGCGCGCCCGCGCTCCGGAAGGGCGACGCCTTGTTCTGGGCCGCGCGCACCATTCACGGCAGCCTCGAGACCCGGAGCGAACGATCGCGCAGCTCGTTCACCGCGCACTTCGTGCCCTCGTCCACGCGGCTCCTCCAGTTCCAGACCCGCCCCCGCCGGATGAAGATCCACGACGAGGGCGGCGTGCCCGTGCACTGCCCCAAGGATCAAAACCTCCCGTGGAACCGGGCCATGCTCGCCTTCGAGACGCGCTTTCCAGACACGTTCAAGCGGGTGAAGAAGCTGGCGATCAAGGCGGTCACGCGGTGACGGGCCCCGCGACGTGAACGCATCGCGCCTTGACGCACCCAACTCCGGTCCATAGCGTCGAGCGCGCATCGATCGGAGACCACAGGGAATGTCGAGACTCGTTCTGGGGATCAACTCCGCGCACGGCGACTCGTCGGCCGTGCTCGTCGGCGACGGGGGCGTCCTCGCGGCCATCGCGGAGGAGCGCATCAACCGCAAGAAGCACTGCGGCGGCTTCCCGAAGCTCGCGGTGCGCGAGGTGCTGCGCATCGCCGGCGCCTCCGTGAACGACGTCACCGACATCGCCGTCGCCCGCGATCCGCGCGCCAACCTCGCCGCCAAGCTCGCCTTCGTGGCGCGCTACCCGGCCGCCAACGCGCCGCGCGCGCTCTCGCGGCTGCGCATCCACCGCAAGGTGGCGAGCTCGCACGAGCTCGTCGCCGACGCGCTCGGCGCCGGCGCCGATCAGGTGCGCGCGAAGTTCCATCAGGTGGAGCATCACCTGGCCCACGTGGCGAGCTCGTTCTTCACCTCGCCGTACGAGCGGGCCGCGGGCTTCTCCTGCGACAACACCGGCGACTTCGCCACCAGCATGACCGCCTCCTGCGAAGGCACGCGCATCGACGTCCGCGGCAAGCAGCTCTGGCCGCACTCGCTCGGCGTGTTCTACACCGCGGTTTGCCAGTACATCGGCTTCGATCGCTTCGGCGAGGAGTACAAGGTCATGGGCCTCTCCGCGTACGGGGTGAACAGCTTCGCGCGCGAGATGCGGCAGCTCGTGTGGGCCGATCCCGAGCGCGGCCTCGTGCTCGATCTCGAGTACTTCCGCCACCACAAGATCACCGAGGGCCTCATCGAAGGCGAAGGCGGCGAGGTGCTCGTGCCCCAGCTCTGGGGTGAGCGCATGACGTCGCTCTTCGGCCCGCCGCGCCGCGCGGGCACGCCGCTCACCGATCGCGATCGCGATCTCGCGGCCTCGCTCCAATTCCGCTTCGAGGACGTCTACCTCGCGCTCGTGGCGCGCGCCGTCGAGCGCGCCGGCGTGCGCGACATCGTGATGGCCGGCGGCTCGGTCCTCAACTCGGTCGGCAACGGGCGCATGATCACGGAGCGCGTCGTCGATCGCGCCTACTTCCACCCGGCCGCCGCCGACGACGGCACCGCCGCCGGCGCCGCGCTCTACGTGCACCACGCCGTCAACGGCCGCCCGCGCGCGCCCGCGCTGCGCCACGCGTACCTCGGCACGGAGTGGAGCGAAGCCGAGATCGAGCAGGCCGTCATCGCTTCGGGGCTCCCGTTCAAGCGGCTCGCGCGCCAAGACCTCATCGACACGGCTGCCGACACGATCGCCAAGGGCAAGATCATCGGCTGGTTCCAGGGCCGTGAAGAGTGGGGCCCGCGCGCGCTCGGCAACCGCAGCATCCTTTGCCACCCGGGCTGGCCGGGCATGAAGGCGACGCTCAACGCGCGCATCAAGAACCGCGAGCCCTTCCGCCCGTTCGCGCCGGCCGTGCGCATCGAGAAGCTCTCGACCTGCTTCCAGGGCACGCACGAGGTGCCCTTCATGATCATCGTCTACAAGGTGCGGCCCGAGTGGCGCGAGCGCCTCGCCGCCGTGACCCACGAGGACGGCACCGGCCGGGTGCAGAGCGTGCGCCGCGACGAGAACCCGATGTACTACGATCTCATCGCGGCCTTCGAAAAGCGCACCGACATCCCCGTCCTGCTCAACACCTCGTTCAACGAGAACGAGCCCATCGTGCACACGCCCAAGCAGGCCATCGACTGCTTCTCGCGCACGCGCATGGACGCGCTCGGCGTCGGTCCCTTCTGGCTCGAGAAGCCCGAGGCATAGGTCGTGTCCGAGACCGATCTCGCGCGCCGCATCCGCGAGGCCGTGGCGCGCGTGCTCGACGAGGATGGCTTCGTGCTCGCCGTCGACGGCGCCTTGCTCGCCGTTGCCGAGCACGCGCGGCTGCGCGCGATGGACGAGGACGCCTTCGTCGCGCGGGCCCGCGCCGCGTACCAAGCGGTGGCGATGGAGCACGTGCCCGAGGATGGTATCGATTTGTGACGGCTCGGTGTGGCCGTTCGCGATCCTGTCGACGCCGCGTCGCGAACCTCGTAGAGCGCCCCGTGATGCGTACCCGAGATCGCTTTGCCCTTCTCTTTTCCCTCTTCGTCTCCATCCCCTTCGTCGCGGCCTGCGGTAGCGACGTCCATGGCACCGGTACCGGCGGCGGCGGCACGGCGCCCACCAGCACCACGAGCACCGGCGGTTCGGGAGGCACCGGCGGCGTGCCCGACGCCGGCCCGATCGACAAGGCCAAGGACTGCGCCGCCACGTTCGGCCAAGCGCTCACGTCGGCCTTCGGTCGCGCCGATGGGACGGTGCTCGCCATCCTCAAGCCGAGCGACACGCAGTGCCCGCTGCCCAACGACGATCACGTGATCCTGCAGATCACGATGAACGGCGAGGCCTACCGGATGGTCATCAACGTCCAGTCGGACTTCGGCGATCCCCAGGTCCAGTACCTCGCCATCGATCACGCGCTCCCGGGCCCCGCCTGGTCGGAGGGCTGGCACACCGGGCTCGCGCTCGACTACGTGACCGACTTCGGCGTGCACGCGAACGGGTTCACGTCCTATCCGCTGGCCGAGCTCTCCGACGTGATCGCGGACGCGATCGCCCTCGGTCAGAAGGTCAGCGTGTACGCCGAGAGCTCCGGTGGATCGAGCGCGCACAAGGTTCATCGCAACGGCAACAACACCGACGGCGCCATCGTGCTCGGTGCCGATGGCCCCGCGCCGAAGGTCATGTTGTTCCACTTCGCGAACCAGACGTTCTGAGCGCGGCCTGCGAGATCGGGCTCGGGGGTGAGCCCACCCGGCGCGCTTCATCGGCTCGCGCCGAGGTCGCCGCGGTGGGCTCGGCGTGCGGGCATCGGGGCGACCCGAGCGGCGTGTCGCCTCCCGGCTTGCCCTGAACGGATAGCGGGGAGAACCCGGCGAAGTCCCACCCTCCCTCCGGGAGCGATGGACAATGGGCCGTACGCACCGTAAGACGGGCCGGCGATGACCCCCGAAGCCTCCCTGCGCCCCGGCCTGCACCCGTCGATCGTGCTCTCGGCGTATGTCGAGCCGCTGGTGCGCGGCCGGCGGGTGGCGATCCTCGGGGACGCGACCATCGGTCTCTCGGACGAGCTCAGCCAGCGCGGCGCGCGCTTGGTGCACGTCTACGATCCCGACACCGCCCGCACCGCGGAGGCCCTGGCGCGAGCGGCGCCGGGCCGTCCGCATCAGGTCGCCTACGCAGTTCTCGCAGGCGATCTCGGCGTCCGCGACGGCGCCTTCGACGTCGTCATCGTGCCCGACCTGACGATCTTCACCGATCCCGCGGACGTGATGCGGCGCGCGCGTCGCCTCTGCGCGACGTCGGGCGTCGCGGTCTTCGTCACGCCGAACGCGGGCGCCGGTGGCCGGCGTCTCCTCGCCGCTGGGCGCGGCGCGCCTGTTCCGCCGCCCGCGGGCGGCGCGGCGCTCGGATACTACGAGCTCTACGATCTGGTCTCGCTGCAGTTCGCCAAGGTGCGGATGATCGGGCAAGCGCCCTTCGTCGGCTACACCGTGGCCGACTTCACGCGGCACGGCGAGCCCGAGGTCAGCGTCGACACGTCGCTCCTCGCGTCGTCGGAGGAGCCCGAGCATTTCATCGCGCTCGCGAGCGACCGTCCGATCAGCCTCGATGCGTATGCTGTCATCGAGCTGCCGTGGCACGACGTCGCCGACGCCATCGTCCCCAGCGAGAAGACGCTGAGCGTGCGCACGGCCGAGCGCTTGGCGCTGGCCGAGGCCGAGACGCGCGTGACGCTGCTCTCGGGCGAGCTGGAGAAGCTGCGCGAGCGCGCCGCCGAGCAGAGCCGCGACGCCGAGACGCGCGTCCCCGTGGCCGCCGCGCTCTCCGCGCGCGTCGCCGAGCTCGAAGCGGAGATCCAGCAGCGCGACGCGAAGCTCAAGGAGACCGAGGCGCGCGCGGGCGACAACCACGTGCGGGCCGAGCGGCTCACCAACCAGATCCGCGATCTGGACGAGGAGCTGCGCCGCCAGCGCGATCGCGGCACGAAGCTCTCGAAGCTCCTCGACGACGAGAAGAAGGGCCGCACCAAGGCCGAGGTCGAGCTCGGGATGATCCGCGGCGCGCCCGGCAGCAAGGAGCGCATCGACGCGCTCACCGCCGATCTCGCCGCGTCGCAGTCCCGCATCTCCGATCTGGAAATGGAGCTCGCCGAGACGCGTCGCCGTCCCGTGATCCCCGGCCCGCCCGCGCAGGACTCGGCGATGTTGAGCCGCCTCGTGGAGCTCGAGCAATCGTTGAGCGCGGCGCTGCGCGACGCGGAGGCCGCCTTCGCGCAACGCGACAGCGCGCTCGAGCGCGCGCGCCTCGCCGAGGTGCGCGCCGAGCGCGTCACGGATCTGGAAGTGCAGCTCGCCGCGGCGGACGCTCGCCTCGTGCGCACCTCTTCGCTGGAGGCGCAGCTCGCCACGGCCGAGGCGCGGGCCCAGCGCGCCGCTTCGCTCGAGGCGCAGGTCGCGGCCGAGCAGCGCGACAAGGTGGAGCTCGACGCCCGCGCGCGCGGCGCGGTCGGCGAGGTCGCCGATCTCGAGCGCCGCCTCCTCTCCGAGCGCGATCGCGCGGACGCCGCCGGGCGGATCGCTTCCGACGGCACCCGCCGCCTCGCCGAAGCCGAGAAGCAGGCCGGCGCGGTGGGCGAGCGCGCGGCTCGGCTCGCGCACGAATTGGCCGAGGCCGAGAAGCGCGCCGCCGATCTCGAGACCCGCCTCTCCGAGCAGGATCGCCGCCTCGCCGAGCTCTCGGATCAAATCGCCGACGAGCGCCGCAAGGCCGGGCAGGCCGCCGACGATCGCAGCGCCCTCGAGGCCGCGGCCGCCGAGATCGAAAAGCTGGAGGCCGCGCTGCGCGAGCGCGGTCGCGTCATCACCTCGCTCACGCGCGATCTGCGCGAGGCCGAGCGCGTCGGCCGCGAGCTGCTCTCCGACATGGAGTCCGCGCGCGGCTTCCACGGCAACGGCGTCGTGGTCACCGGGCCCGAAGATCTGCGCGGCCGCCTCGACGCGCTCGCGCAGAGCGCGGCCCGCAGCGAGGCCGATCTGCAAGCCGCCACGTGGCGCATCGCGCAGCTCGAGCGCGAGCTCGAAGGCGCCCGCCGCGAAGCCGGTGAGCCCGCGCGCGCCCAGCTCGAGCTGGAGCAAGCCCTCGCCGCCGCCCGCGACGAGGTCGCAGCCCTACGCAAAGCGCTCGGCGGCGGCGCCTCCTGAGACGCCCTCCACCATCCTCTCGTCGTCGATCACGACGCGAGCCATCTCCTCACGACATCCCAACGACGTTCGCGCTCTCGCGATCACGATCGCATCCGATGCGCGTGACGCTTCTGCCTCGAAGCTCCCGACGCGCCCGCGCATGATCGCGCATCGAGCCGCGATGCTCCGCGCGTCGATGCCCATCTGAAGCGCTGCGCCGCCGCACGCGAGCCGCGCGCGCCGCCACACGCAGCGCCCTCCACCCGCGCGCTCGACGGCCTCGGACCCCACACCCCGTCGCCGCCATCGAACTGTATTCCGCCAAACAATCAAGCCCGACCGGCGGCCCCCGGTCCGATCTCGCTCCGAGCGAACACCGCATGTTTTCTCGCTCCTCAGCGATGCCGAAGGATCTTTGTTGATATTGAAAGTAACTTTCTATATCAACAGCTGGCGATCACCAACGCCTCGTCTCGACAGGCGGGTGACCCGAGCGCGCGCCGGGCGGTGGCGCCGGCGGGAGCGGATTCGAGCCCTCGCGGCCTGATCGAGGAGATGCACGCGATGAACACAGCCCCTCGGGCGCACGACGACTGGATCGACGTCCCCACCACGAACGTCCTCACCTTGGCGGCGCTCGCCGTCGCGCACACGCGCTACCCCTGGCTCGACTTCCGCGATCCGCTCGCCGAGCGCGTGTGGCAGAGCCTCGGCGCCGACGCTTCCCGGCTCTCGGACATCGAGCTGCGCGCGGCCCTCGGGCGCTCGCTCCTCATCGACAAGTACGTTCACCGCTGGATGCAGGGGCGCCGCGACGGTCGCGTCGTCGAGCTTGGCTCCGGCCTCTCCACGCGCTACGCGCGGCTCCCCGATCTGCCGCGCCCGCTCGCCTCCATCGACGAGCCTTCGATCGCCGACGTGCGCCGCGAGGTCTTCCCCAAGCCGCGCCCTTTCGTGCAGCTCAGCTCGCCGCTCGAGGATCGCGGCTGGGTGCGCGCCGTCGTCGCGGCCCGGGCCACGCCGTTCGTCGTCGTGGAGGACGCGTTCCTCGACGTGCGCCGTTGCGACGTGCTCGCCATCCTCTGCTCGCTCGCCGCCGAGCTCCCGAGCGGCAGCCGCCTCGCCGCGAGCTTCGGTCCGCGCACGCGCTTCGTCGTCGCCGACGGCTCGGCGCGCCGCGCTTCGCTGGAGGTGCGCGTCCAGCACAAGCACTGCCCCGAAGAGATCGTGCGCTTCCCTCGCTTCGCGTGGGTGACGCCGCCGTCGCCGCTCGAAGGATCGAGCCTCCCCGGCGTCGCGCTCCTGGAGGTGGTGTGATGCGCAGCCTCGCGCCTCCCCGCGCGCGTCGCGTCACCGGCGAGCACTTCACGATCGTCGCCGGCACCGCGGCCATGACGGCCTTCGTGCTCTCCGGCGCCGCCACGGCCGCGGGCCTCATCTTCGCGCCCCTCGGCATGCTCGGCAGCGTCGGCGCCGCCGCGATCTTCCTCGTCGTCCTCGCGTACGCGCACACCGAAGGAGGACGATGATGCGCTCGGCTTCCCGCCCGTGCTCTCGCCCATCGATCGCGCGCAGGCTCGATCCGTCTCGTCGTGCGCAGCGCGCGCCGCGCGTCTTTCACGTGTCCGGAGGAGCTTGATCATGGCACTCATCGATCCGAGCGTCGTCTCGTGCCCGCATGACGCCTACGCGGTGGCGCTCCACGATCCTGCGGGCCGCGACTTCCTCGTCGCGCTCGGCGCTTGGGAGGCACGCTTTCCGCCGGGCCGCGACTTCGGCCTCGCGTGGGCGCTCGCCGGGCTCTGGCACGTGCAGCTCTGGCATCCGCGGCGGCGCGCGAGCACGCTCGTGTTTCATCGATCGCGCTGGATCGTGGACCACGACGTTCATCTCCCGGACGTCGGTCGCGTCACCGTGCGCTCGCCCAACGCGCTCGCGCGTCTCTTCGAGAGCTGCTCCATCGAGCCGCCGCCGATCGAGCGCGTGCATCGCCTCGCCGACGTGGCCTACGCGCGCACGCTCACCGCGCTCGGCGGCCGCGCCCTCGCGGCCATGTCGTGCCCCGTGCATCGCACCCTGATCCCCTCTGCCTGATCGCTCTCTCTCCTCCTCGAAAGACCTCTTCATGCGACGTCTCGTTCTTCCGATCTCGATGGGCCTTTGGGCGGTCCTTGCGGCCGCATGCGGCAGCAGCACGCCGGCGAGCACGGGCGGCGGCGGTGCCACGGGCACGACGACCTCGTCCACGAGCACCACCTCGTCGGGCGGCTGCTCCGCCGACGCGACCGACGCCTGCGGCACCTGCATGGCCTCGACGTGCTGTGATGCGTATGCGGCGTGTCGGGGCGACGCGAGCTGCGTCGCCTGCGTGGAGGGCAAAGACTCGGATGCCTGCGAGTCGACCGAGGAGACACACGCGCGCGTCACCGCGTACCTCGAGTGTCGCGGCGGTGCTTGCCAGACCGCGTGCATCGGCGCCTCCGGTGATTGCAAAGGCGCGCTCGACGGCCTCGTCGCGGCCGCGTGCCAGACGTGTCTCGAAGCTTCGTGCTGTGCCGAGGTCGGCGCGTGCCACGCGAAGGAAGCGTGTTGGAACGACTGCTTCGTCAACCACTCGGAGACGGCGTGCCACGCCGATCCCGATGGCCACGCGCTCTATCATGCGTTCGGCGCCTGTTACTCGGAGAAATGCGCCGCGGAGTGCGGCGTGACCACAGTCGACGTGGTCTGCGACGACGTCCCCGAGACCGCGCCGAGCCAGGGGAGCTGCGTCACCGTGAGCGGCGCCGTGGCCTGCAATCCGGTGACGAACGAGGGCTGCACCAAGGAGGGCGCTGCCTGCGACCACGCCGAGAGCGGCTTCACCTGTTACGACCCGCCCAACACCCGCACGCTCTGCCAGACCTGCAGCGACACCGACGGCTTCTGCGCGGCGGGCTTCACGTGCGTGAGCGGGGTGTGCGCCCATTACTGCTGCGACGACACCGATTGCGGCTCCGCCGGCCATTGCGACACCACCGTGATCGCGGGCATTGGTGTGTGCGTGAAAAAATACCTGATTCACCGCTTCTGCGCCATTGCATCGCGCGCGGTCCGTAGGCGCGATCGCTGACCCGAAGGCGCGGACCGACCGCGGCCCGCGCCTTCGCATGACGGCGTTGTAAGCGTGTTCCCAGTTGACCGGGCGGGGCGCATCAGCCTATAGACTTGATATTGATCTTCATTTTCAAAGTGGTGAGATTCGCCCATGAAGTCGGCGCGCGTACCAACGCCGCTGCTTGCGGGCGGGCTCCATGCGCGGCGGGCGTGAGCGCGGGGTGATGAGCGTGCTCTCGATGCTCCCCAAAGAGCGTTATTGGAGTCGATCTCCGCGCTTCAACCTGGTGCGGACGCTCGATCGCCACGGCTGGACGCGGGTTTCGCGGCCGGCCGATGCCGACGTGCTCGTCGTGGGCTCGCATCGTCATCTCGAGGGCCTCGATCCGCGTGAAGATCAGCTCGTCGACGTCGTCGCCGGCACCGAGCACATGACCCACAAAGGCCGCCTCGCCACGCTGCTCCGCGCGCATGGCCTCGCGGCGGCCCTGCAGCCCGAGACGTTCCTCGTCGACGACGATCCTGCGGAGATCGAGCGACTCCGCGAGCGCGCTCGGATCGAGCCCGACGCCGTGTGGATTCGCAAGCCCGTGGCGCGCGGCCGCGGCATCGGCGTGGAGCCGCTCGTGGACGTCGAAGGTTGGCTCGCTTCGCGCGCAGGCCCGGGGGCGGAAGGCGCCGAGCTCGTGCAGCGCTACATCACGAATCCGCTCCTCGTCGAAGGCACGAAGTCCGAGATTCGCTCGTACGTGCTCATCGCCTCCACCAATCCGCTGCTCGTGCTCTATCACGATGGCACCGTGCGGCTCACCAGCCTGCCTTTCGTGCGCGGCGACTGGAGCAATCCGCTCGTCCACGTGACCAACACCTACCGTCAAAAGCGGGCCGATCCCGAGCGCTGGGCGACGGCCGGCGCAGGGATGAAATGGACGCTCGACGCGCTCGGCCGCGACGTTCATGCGCGCGGGCTCACCGATGATTCGGGTTGGGTCGAAAGCACGTTGCGCCCTGCGCTCATCGCAATGATTCGCGCGGTGGTGCGGGCCGCCTTGCCGCAGCTCAGCCGGCGTCGAGGTGCCTTTCAGCTCCTCGGCATGGACACCATGGTGACCGACGATCTCGAAGAGCTCTGGCTCACCGAAATGCAGCTCGGTCCCGGCCTCTCCACCGAGGGTCCGGTCAAAGCCACCTTGATTCCGGAGATGCTCGCGGAGGCGGCGGCGCTGGTCATCGAGGCTCGCGACCGGATCCAGCGCGGTGAGGATCCGCGCGCGCTCCGGGCGCGCCGAGGCTTCCACTGGGTTTACGCCGAGACCGATCCCGAGGTACCCGGCGACACGATCGATTGAAGGCGCGCGCGGCGACGCCACGACACGAGGACGCAGAAGGAGACCTGTCGATGAAGCTCAACAAGGACCGATCGAAGCTCGTACGGCAAATCGGCTTGCCGGCGCTGGGTGTCGCCGTGGCCGCGTGCGCGGCCGCCGAGAGCCCCGATTACACGGTCACACCGAACGTGTCGATCGACGGCGGCACGCGCACCGGATCGGGCGGCGCCGGCACGACGGCCAGCAGCGGTCACGGCGGCGCCAGCACGGGCACCGGCACGAGCGATCAATCGTCGAGCGGCTCGACCATCGATCAAGCAAGCTCCAGCGTGGGTGTCGGCGGGTTCGGCGGCGGCGGTGACGACGACGACGATGACGATCACCACGGTGACGACTGATCTTCCCCGCTTCGGCGCCGCCCGCGCGCGCAGATCGAAATAGCGTTTCCATGCGATCGTTCGCTCAGGCTCTCTTCGCCCTCGTCATCCTCTCGCCCACCATCGCGCGGGCGGGCGACGCGGAGGCAGAGGCGCTCACGCTGCGTCGAAAGGCCCAAGAAGACCAGCGCAGCGGCGATCGCGCCGGCGCCAAGGAGAAGCTCGCGCGCGCGCTCGAACAATGCCGTGGCGGTGGTTGCTCGAAGGCGGTTTTGGCGCGGCTCCACCGCGACATGGGCATCCTCCTCATCGCGCAGGGTGAGGACGAAGAGGGCGCACGGGAATTCGCGCGCGCGCTCGCCGAGCACCCCACGATCGACATGGATGAGACCTTCGCCACACCGGAGGTCTGGCGAGCATGGGTGAAGGCGGTGCGCGCGTCCGAGCCCAAACCGCAACCCGCGCCGCCCGCGGCCGAGCCCAAATCGCCGCCCGTGCCCGCGCCGGGCTGCAAGGCCGAGGGGGATTGTCCCTCGGGCCAAACGTGCCACGAGGGTGCTTGTGTCGCGTCCGCGCCCAAACCAACTCCGCGCAAAGCATCGAGTGGATTCTGGGTCGGGGCCGCGGTCCAAGGCGATCTCGTGTTCATGGGCGGCAGCGATCCCTGCGGCCGCGAGAGCCAAGGGGCCGTCTCCTATTCGTGCTTTCGCTCCGATCGGGAGCAATACGTCGGTGTGCCGGTGCCGGGCGAGCCCGCCGGTTTCACGGTCGCTTATGGCACCACGCGCCTCGCCCTCCACGTCGAGCATGCCCTCGGTGGCCAGTTCACCGGCGCGGCGCGCTTCGGATTCGCATTCGGCGGCGGGCCCACACCGGCGCGGGGCCCGGCCTTCTTCCCGCTCCATGCGGAGGTGCGGGTGGCTTATTGGTTTGGGCGGCCCCTCTCGCCCGAGCCTGGTTTGCGCGGCTTCGTCGCGCTCTCGGGCGGTGTCGCCCAGGTGGATGCCTATCGCACGGTCGAGGTGACCGAATGTCGCCTCGGCTCGCCTTCGGGCTGTGTACCGGCCGCCAACGCCCAACCGGGCGGGGCCAATCCCGACAAGCAATCTCTCCGTGCCTACAAGAAGGCTGGGCAAGGGTTCGCGGGGCTCGGGCTCGGGCTCTATTATGGATTCGTCGAGGGGAGCGGCGCCGTCCTCGAGCTCCGCGCGACGCAGCTCTTTCCCGGGATGGCCACGACACTCTCGCCGTCGCTCTCGTATGTCGTCCACGTGCCCTGAGCGCCGATCGATGCGTGATCGACTCCGCTTCATGGCCTTTGCCGGAGCGCTCTCGGCGAGCGGGTGTGCCGCCGCGCCTGCGCCGCAGCCGGCCTCGCCGCTCGGCAATCTGGTGGTCCGCGCCGCCCACGAGACCTCCGTTTACACCGACAGCGACAATGTCACCGTGGTGACGCCGACGGTCTCGGGCAGCGTGGAAAACCCGCTCTCGGGATGGTCGGTGGGCGGGAGTTATCTCGTCGACGTGGTGACCGCTGCGTCGGTCGACATCGTGGCGACCTCGACCCCACGTTGGCGCGAGGTCCGGCACGTGGTCGCCGGAGACGCGGGGTACAAGCCCGGTGATCTCGGGGGCGCCATTCATGGATCGGCCTCGATCGAGCCGGATTATCGCTCGCTCTCGCTGGGGCGACGGGGTCGTGGGACGTTCGGCAAAAGAACATCACCCTCCTCCTCGGATATGGCTACTCCCATGACACCGTCGGGCGCAAGGCGACGCCTTTCTCCGTCTTCCACCGCACGTTGCAGAAACACACCCTCAACGCGGGCGCGAGCTTCGTCGCGGGCCGCGCCACGCTCTTCACGGTGGTGGGTGATGCCATCCTCGAACGAGGGGACCAATCGAAGCCTTATCGCTACGTGCCCATGTTCATGCCGGGCACGGGGGCCTCGGTGCCGGTCGGGGCGTCCTTCGATGTCGTCAACAGCATGAGGACGTACGAGCGGCCTTTGGAGCAACTCCCGCTCTCGCGTGATCGCTTCGCGCTCACGGGCCGCTTTGCCCATCGATTCTCGTCGTCCACCCTCCGTTTCGAGGAGCGGCTCTATGCCGACACGTGGGGCCTCAAGGCCTCCACGAGCGATGCGCAGTACCTCTTCGACATCGGTGATCGGCTCTCGCTCGCGCCGCACCTGCGGGCCCATTTGCAGACCGGCGCGACCTTCTGGCAACGCGCCTACGAGGTCGTCGCGCTCCCGGGCGGCATCTATGCGCCTCCCAGCATTCGCACCGGGGATCGGGAGCTCGGGCCTTTGCGATCGTTCACGGGCGGCCTCGGCCTTCACTACGATTTGAGCGAGCGCGCCGGCGCGCGGGCGTGGCTCCTCAAGCTCCAGACCGACGGCGTCTTCACGAGCTACCTCGACGCCCTCTACATCAAGCAGCGCAATGCCTTCTTCGCGGCCCTCTCGCTCGAGGCGGCCTTCGAATGACCATGGGGGAGACACTTGCCATGAACGCAACTCGCTTCTTCTCACATTGCCTTTCGAGTCCGCGCCTTCGGGCCCTCGTTTGCGCGGGGATCGCGGCGAGCGCGTTCTTCGCGGTAGGCTCGGGCTGCCGTCCCGCGACCGGAGGAGATGCCGAGTTCTGGGCCCCGTTGCCCGGCCAAAGCGGTCTCGGCGGTGCCGGCGGCGGCGGGACCGGCGGAGGGGGATCGCCCCCCACCACGAGCAGCTCCGGTACCGGCGCAGCCCCGGTGGATCAAGGCACGCTCGCCGTCTCCTTCACGACAGCCACCTTCGGCGGCGAATACTCACCGCGCAACGTGGGCGCGGTCTGGGTGGAGAACGGGCAGGGCGCATTCGTCAAGACGCTGGAGGTCTGGGCGGTGAAGCGCATCAAATACCTCACCAAGTGGAGGGCTGCTTCGGGCGGCAACGTGGTCGACGCCGTCACCGGCGCCACCCGATCGAAGCACGGCTCCCACGCCCTCACGTGGGACATTACCGATGTCGGCGGCAACGTGGTTCCGGACGGCACCTATCGCGTCAACGTGGAGTTCACCGAATACAACGGCTCGGGCAAGACGACGTTGCTGGAGTTCGTCAAGGGCGCGGCGCCCGTCGATCTCGTCCCCGCGGACTTGCCGAATTTCAAGGGCCAACACCTCACCTTCACCCCTTGAGAGACACGATGACGCCCACCACCTGGAGAGCGGTGATGATGCTCGCGGCCCTGCTGCTCGTGCCGGCGCTCGGCGGCTGCACCGTCGTCAAGCCTTACGAGCGAGGTCGCCTCGCCCATCCCACGATGTCGGGGAGCAGGCTTTGCGGGCCAGGCGAGTCGCACATGCAGGCCGTGCACGAAGGGGCGACCGGCGGGGGCATCGGCGCCGAAGGCGGTTGTGGATGCAATTGAGATCGAGGGTAGCTCTTGTGGATCATGCGCCCTTCGCCGGCGACGCCGGCCCGCGTCCATCGAGCGGGCGCGCGGCACATGCATCCATGCGAGCAACCCTCGTGATGCGCGCAGGCGCCATGGGCCTTTTCATGATGACGGGGTGCGCGCGCACCACGGCGCCTGCGACCGCGCGCCCGAGCGTCGCGGCGAATCGGGTGAGCGTCGCGGTGGAGCAGGATTTCGGGACGGTGTACGGCCGCGATGCGTGCAGCCAAGAGGCGCAGCTCACGGGCGGATTCACCTGCTTCCGGGCCAATGGAACACAATATCACGGCAACCCGCTCACCCAATCGGGCAGCAATCCCACCGGGGTGCGGCCGGCCACGACACGCCTCCTCTTCGGCTACGATCGGGTGCTCTTCGACAATTGGACCTTGGGCGCGCGCGGAGGCTTCGTGTTGCGCGGCGGCGGGCCCAAGCCCGACGGCGCCGAAGCGCCTGCCTTTCTGCCGTTTCATGGTGAGCTGCGCGCCGCCTACTGGTTCGGGACGACGCCTTTCGCGCAAACCGGGTTTCGTGCGGGGTTGTTCGTCGCCGGTGGCATCGCTCAGGTCGATTCGGTGTTTCGGGTGCGCGTCGAGGAGGATCCGACGAAGCCGCCGCCCGCGGCACAGCCCACGAATCCCGCGGTGCAGACGCTCGATGTCTACAAGAAGGTGGGGACGGGCTTCCTCGGCGGCGGGGGCACGGTGGCGTGCGCGCTCGGCCGGGCTTCGACGTTGTTTCTGACCTTGAAGATCATGCAACACTTCCCTTCGACCGGCACCGTGCTGGCGCCGGAGATCGGGTACGAGCATGGCTTCTGATCGAGCACGACAGAGCCTCTCGTTCCTGGCCGGCGCGCTGGTGCTCGCGGCGAGCGCGGCGTGTGGGGATCCGGCGCGATCCAACGCTGCCGATGCGCTCGGGCCCGAGGTGGCGGGGGTGGAGGAGGGGCCTTTGCACCGCGCCGGTCAACCGTGCCTCGTGTGTCATGACGGCTCGCGCTCGCGTCCCTTTTCGCTCGCAGGGACGGTGTATCTGACGCCGGACTCCGATGCTCCGGCGGTGGGCGCGGCGGTCCGTTGGGTGGACGCGGAGGGGCGAAGCGCGGAGGCGAGGACCAATTGCGCGGGGAACTTCTTCGTGCTCCCCGAGGATTTCACCCCGACCTATCCACTCTGGGTTTCGGTGACCGTCGGCTCGCTGGAGGTCGCCATGGACTCTCCCATCAATGGCAATGGATCGTGCGCGCACTGTCATGGCCTGAGCACAGGGCCGCAGTCGACGGGGCGGGTGTATGCGTATCCCATCGCTCCTTCGCCGCTGCCGCCGGGGTGCCCGTGATGGGGCGTGGCATTCTCTCTGCGACGATGCTTGGAGCGCTGCTGCTCCTCGTGGGGTGCGCGGACACCGGGCCTGAGAGCGTGGCGTTGTCGCTGCCCGATCGGGCCACGTTTCCGCTCGTGGCCGATGCCTTGGAGCGCCGTTGTGCGACGCTCGATTGTCATGGGAGCGTGGGGCGGAATCTGCGGTTGTATTCGGGCTCGGGGCTCCGACTCGATCCCATGAATCTCCCCGGCTCGGTCTCGACCACCGAGGCCGAGTACGATGCCAGTTATCGATCGCTGGTGTGGCTCGAGCCCGAGATCATGAGCGCCGTGGTCTCCGAGGGCGGCGCCGAGCCCGAGCGGCTCACGCTGGTGCGCAAGGCGCGCGGGACCGAGTACCACAAGCCTGGTGCGGTGATTCAGGCGGGCGAGCCCGCGGATCGATGTCTCGTCTCGTGGCTCGCCTCGAAGATCGACGAGGAGCAATGCACGCTCGCCGCGGACTTCGGGGCGCCCGGCGGAGAATGAGGCACGAGGTGCCTGCTCGGTGTGACCAAGGCGAGCGCACCTGCTGAACGCCGGTCTCGTATGGGCCCGGTCCCGGTGATCGGGGAGCGCTCGTGCTAACGTCGGTGCCGTGCCGCAGCTCCGCTCGACGTTGGTCTCATCGATCCTTCTCGGCGCATCGATTGGCGTGGGCGCCGCCTGCACCGAGGTGACCATCGCGCCCGGCGTCACCACCTCGGGTGACCCGGGCGGCAGCGGGGGCCAAGGCGGTATGGGCACCACCACGAGCACGGGGGGCGCCGGCGGCGGAATGGGCGGCACCGGCGGCGGCATTCCGGTCGACATGCCTTGGCAAGCGACGATCGAAGGGGACATCTCCCAGGTGGCGGTGGCGACCGATCCGGCCGGCAATGCCATCGTCGCGGGCGTGTTCAATGGCACGCTCGATCTCGGCGGCGGCCCGCTCACCAGCGCGCAATGGGGGAGCGCGTTCGTCCTCAAGCTCGACCCTGCGGGACATCACCTCTGGAGTCGGAGCATCGCCAACGCCGGACACGGCCCGGGGCTCGCGGTGGACGGGCTCGGCAACATCCTGCTCACGGGTGGTTTTCGCGAGAGCCTCGATGTGGGCGGCGGGCCGCTCCCGAGCGCGGGGAACGTCGATGTCTACGTGGCCAAGCTCTCTCCGGACGGTAACCCCATCTATAGCCGCGTGTTCGGCGACACGGCCTTTCAAAACGGCGTGAGCATCGCCGCCGACGCGGCGGGCAATGCCTATGTCTCCGGCGCTTTCCTCGGCACCGTCGATTTCGGCGGTGGTCCTTTGGAGAGCTTCGATGTCCGAACCGTCTTCGTCACCGCGCTCGATCCGGCCGGACATCATGTGTGGAGCCGGCGCTTCGGCGGGGACGGGCAACAGGACGCCGGGCGCATCGCCGTAGGCCCCGGCGGGGCGCTCGCCATCACCGGCACCTATGAGGGCGCACCCGATTTCGGGGGCGGACCGCTGCCCGATTTCCAATCCAACATCCTCGCGCACACGTTTCTCCTCCGCCTCGACGCGGCCGGCAATCACGTCGAGAGCACCGGTTACAATTGCCATCACACCACGCCCACGTTCGATGCGGCGGGGAACGTGGCGCTCGTGGGGGCCTTCACGGGAGACGTGGATTTCGGGGGCGGTGTCCTGACGAGCGGATATTTCGTCCACGTGGCGGCGGCGAAATTCGGCGCGACCCAATCGTTGCTCTGGGACGAGGCTTTCGGGGAAGTGGGGGCCACCGTCTATGGCATCGGGAGCGCTTCGTTCGGCGATGGATCGACCTTGATTGCGGGGTATGCCACGGGGGCTTTCGATTTCGGTGGGGGAAAGCTGCTCGGCGGCGAGGAGCACAAGGGTGGTTTCCTCACCCGACTCGATGCCTCGGGCGGGCACGTGTGGAGTCGAGCGTTCACCGGAGAGGGTGATTTGCTGGAGACGAGCGTGGCCGCGACCCCGACGGGGAGCGTGGTTTTGGCCGGCACGTTCACGGGCACGATCGATTTCGCCGAAGGGCCGGCGACGAGCGTGGGAAAGCGCGATCTCTTCGTCGTCAAGCTCGTCCACTGAGGCGAGTGCGCGTGGAGGAGCTCGCGGGCGCGTCGCGGAGGGTGGGGCCGCGCTCGCGGGCCGGTGCCCTTCCGATGGCGGCCAAGAGCGCGGTGCTGAGCAGATTGGCCTCCACCGGCTTGGGGAGATGGGCGGTGAATCCAGCGCGCTCGGCGCTGCGCGCATCGCTGCTCCGCGTGTAGGCCGTGAGGGCGATGGCCGGAATGCTCCCGAAGGGCGAGGGCAGGGCGCGGACGCGCCGCAGCAGGGAGAAGCCATCTTCGAGGGGCATGCCGATGTCGCTCAAGAGCACGTCGGGCGCGAAGGTGGAGAGCGCGTCCACCGCGTCCTGCGCGGATCCGACGGCGTGCACGACGGCGCCGCGGCCCGTGAGGATGGCGATGATCACGTCACGCGCGTCGCGCTCGTCGTCGACGACGAGCACGCGCAGGCCGTCGAGCGGCGACGCCGTGGGCGGCGCGAGATCCTCGCTGCTCGGCGGCGGCTGGGCGACGCGCTCGACCACCCCGGAGTCGCGATCGACCGGCAGAGGCAGCGAGACGCTGAAGCGCGCGCCGAGGCCGGGCCCGGCGCTCTCGGCGGAGACCTCGCCGCCGTGCAGCTCCACGAGGTGCCGCACGATCGCGAGGCCCAAGCCCAAGCCGCCGTGCCGCCGCGAGGTCGAGGCGTCCGCTTGCCGGAAGCGATCGAAGACGAAGGGCAGAAACGGCGCGGGGATGCCCTCGCCGGTGTCCGTCACCGTCGTCACGAGGGCGCCGTCGCGCACCTCGACGCGCGCGCTCACGCGACCGCCGGTGGGCGTGAATTTCACGGCGTTGGAGAGCAGGTTCCAGAAGATCTGCTGGAGCCGATCGGCGTCGCCGGCCACCTCCGGGAGCTCGACGGGCATCTCCACGACGAGCTCCACACCCTTGGAATCCGCGGCGGTGCGCACCACGTCGGCCGCGGCGCGGAGCGCGCCTTCGATGTCGGTCGGCCGCAGCTCGAGGCGCAGCTTGCCGGTGATGATCCGAGAGACATCGAGGATGTCGTCGATGATCTTCGCCTGCGCGCGCGCGTTGCGCTCGATGACGCGGACGCCTTTGTCCATCATCGATCCTTCCTGTGCCTTCCCGAGGAGCAGGCTCGCCCAACCGACGATGGCGTTGAGCGGGGTGCGCAGCTCGTGCGACACCACGCCGAGGAACTCGTCCTTGGCGCGATTGGCCTCCTCCGCGAGGAGACGCGCGCGCCGTTCGGCTTCGTGGAGGCGTGCCCGCTCCAAGGCCTGCGCGCCCTGGCGGCCGAGGGTGATGAGGAAATCGCGCTCCTCCGCCGTGAAGGCGCGCGGGCCCTCGAAGGTCGCGGCGAACGCGCCGATGCTGCGCCCCGCGGAGAGGATCAGCGGGATGGCGACGATGGCGCCGTTCGGCGCGGGCATGGCGCGATCGGGGAAGCGCGCGAGATACGCTTCCCCCGACTCGCAGAGCTGCGGTGCGCCGGTGCGGAACGCGACGGCCACCAAGGCGGGCGCGTCGATCGAGAGACGCCGCGGCAAACTGAGGCGCTGCGGGCCGGCGATCTCGAAGGTCTCCAGCGAGCGCTCGTCCTCGGACAGCGCCATGACCACGCCGCGCGGGGCGCCGAGCGCGTCGAGCGCGTCGTGGAGGATGATGCTCGCGACACGCTCCGGCGTGGTCGCCTCCGAGAGCGCCGTGGTGACCTCTTGCAAGCGACGCACGCGCGCGGCCGCCTGCTCGGCGCGCCGCCGCGCTTCCTGCTCGGCGCGATAGAGGCGCGCGTTGTCGATGGCGAGCGCCGCGCGCGCCGCGATGGATCGCACCATCGCGAGATCGGTGTCGTCGTAGCGCCGCTCGGCCGACGTCTGCGCGAGGCGGATGACGCCGATGATCCGGCCGCGCGCCACGAGGGGCACGACCATCGTCGAGCGCAGGCCGAGCGCGCGCACGAGGCCGAGGTGCTTCGGATCGTTGGAGATCTCGGCCAACGCCTCCTCGGTGATCTCGGCGGTGAGCTCGGCGCGGCCGGTGAGCCGCGCGCGGCGGATGCCTTCGTCCACGTCGTCCCGCTCCAGATGACGGCGGCGCAGCTCTTGGGCGACGGACAGCATGGTCACGTCGACGTGCGCGATGGCGTTGAGCGCGGGGCTGCCTTCGCGCGGGCTCAAATCCACCACGCACCAGTCCGCGAAGCGCGTCACCAGGAGCCGCGCGAGGCGCTCGGCGGCGAGCTCGGGATCGAGCGAGCCGTCGAGCATCTCCTTCGTGGCCAAGAGCATTTCGACGCGCTCCTGCGCCTCGCGCCGCTTGGTCATCTCGGCGATGGCGACGCCCAAGCCGCGCCGGCAAGGCGAGAGCGCGATGCGAAAGCAACTCAACGAGAAGCTGCGCAGGCGGCCGCCGGGCCGCGTGACGATCTCGTGGCCCATGGTCGGCTCGCCCGTCTCGAGCGTGCGGCGCAGCAAGGGCACCACCTGCGGTGGCACCTCGGACACGGCCTCGAGCAGGTGCCGGCCTATGAGCGCTTCACGCGGGCGGCCTCCGATGGCCGCGAGGCCTTCGTTGCAGGCGAGGAAACGCAGCTCCGTGTCGAGCAAGCACACGCCGAAAGGCGCGCTCTCGATCCAAGAGAGGAAGACTCGCGGGTCGTCGCAGGCTGGTGAAGGAAGCGCGCCATCAGCGTCGGGGGGGCAGTCGGCATGGCGTCGAGCATTCTCCGCAGGGTAGGAGAATGCCGAGGGCGGCCCGATTGGCAGGGAGCCGGATTATCTCTGCGGGAGATCCTTAAGCGCCCCGGGCTGCGAGGCTGTGCGGATGCTCTCCGGCGCGATCTTCGCGATGGACGGCGCACCGCGCCGTGATGTCGGCGTGGCCTCGCTTACGATATCGATGTTGCCAAACGAGCATGCATCGTCCGAGAGCGAGTGTCTTCATGACGGCATGCCGAGGCGTTGTGCACCCCTGCACATCGGTGCTCGGGGGCGCACGCCGATCGGACCGACACGACCTCGGCCGTCGATGCGTCGATGCGTCGAGGAAGGATGAACGATGGGCATCCATCGAGACCTCCGCGCGCGCGATGCAAGCGCTCGCTTGCCGGTCTCGCGCGATGCGAGCGCTCGTGCAGCGCCGCACGATGCGTCCAGGCGCGCGCCGCAGGTTGCACGACGAGCTCGATCGCTGCGCGATCCTCGTGGACGCGGCGCGGGGACGTGGCTCAACCTTCATCGCGGAGTCACCGGCCGGTGTGCCGTCGCCGGAAAAAGAGAGGACACGTATGAGCAAGAAGGACGAGGGCCGCATCCTCGTCGTCGACGACGAGGAGAGCATCCGGAGGATGCTGCGGCTGTGCCTCGAGGGCGCCGGCTTCGAGGTGACGCTGGCCCCGGCCGGCGAGGCCGCCGTCACGGCGGCGCGGCGATCGCCGCCCGATCTCGCGCTCGTCGATCTCCGCCTCGGCGGCATGGACGGCATCGCGGTGACCCGGGCGCTCGCGCACGAGGCGCCCTCCACGAGCGTGGTGCTCATGACGGCGTACGCGACCATCGACAACGCCGTCGACGCCATGCGCGCGGGCGCGTCCGACTATCTGCCCAAGCCGTTCACGCCCGCGCAGGTGCTCCACGTGGTGCGCAAGGCGCTCGAGGCCGCGCGCGTGCGCGCCGAGCTGGCCGAGCTGCAGCGCAACACCGCGCGCGGCGTGCGCGTGCGCTTGCAGACGTCGAGCACGGCCATGAAGGAGGCGCTCGCCGTCGCCTCGCGCGCGGCGCCGACCGAAGCGACCATCCTCCTGCTCGGCGAGACGGGTACCGGCAAGGGCGTGATCGCGCGGCACGTGCACGCGCTCTCGCCGCGCGCCGCGCGCCCCTTCGTGACCCTGAACTGCGCGGTGATCTCGCCGAACCTCGTGGAGAACGAGCTCTTCGGCCACGCCAAGGGCGCCTTCACCGGCGCCGACGGCGCGCGCGTCGGTCACGTCGAGGCCGCGGGCGCGGGCACGCTGTTCCTCGACGAGGTCGGCGATCTCCCGCGCGAGGCGCAGGGCAAGCTGCTGCGCCTGCTCGAAGAGCACGAGTACGTGCGCGTCGGCGACACCGAGCCGCGCAGGTCCGAGGCGCGCGTCATCGCCGCCACGCACCGCGATCTGAAGGCTGCCGTCGCGGCCGGCAACTTCCGCGAAGATCTCTTCTATCGCCTCGACGTGGTCACGTTGCGCGTGCCGTCGTTGCGCGATCGCCGCGAGGACGTCCCCGCGCTCGCCGCCGCCGTCGTCGCCGATCTCTCGACCACGCATCGACGCGAGCCGCTCCGCATCGATCCCGCGGCCATGGCCGCGCTCACGTCCTACCGCTGGCCCGGCAACGTCCGCGAGCTCGCCAACGTGCTGGAGCGTGCCGTCATCCTGGCCGCGGGCGACGTCATCACGCCCGATCTCCTGCCCGAAGAGCTGCGCGCCACCGCGCCGGCGACGCTCACCGTCGACGACGAGTCGCTGGAAGCGGCCGAGCGCCGGCACATCACGGCCGTGCTCGCGCGGCATCCGACGCTCGACGCGGCGGCCAAGGCGCTGCGCATCGATCCTTCCACGCTCTACCGCAAGCGCGAGCGCTACGGGCTCTTGTGATGGTCACCGAGAGCGTCCCGCCCGCCTCCCCGCGCCGCGCGAAGGCGGCCGGGCCCTCGATCCACGGCCGGCTGCGCCTCGGCTTCGCGGCGGTGGCCGCGGCCTTCGTGGTGCTCGCCGTCGCCGCCGTCGCCTCGCTCGATCGTCTCGGCGACGCGGTCTCCACCATCCTCCGCGAGAACTACGCGTCGGCCGTGCTCTGCGAGCAGATGACCCTCGCGCTCGAGCGGCAGGACTCGGCCGCCCTCATCGCGACCCTCGGCCGCCGCGACATCGCCGCGCCCATCCTCGCCGCGAACCGCCGCATCTTCGAAGACGCGCTCTCCAAAGAAGAGCGCAACGTCACCGTGCCCGGCGAAGGCGATCTCGTCCACGAAATCCGCGAGCGCTTCACCGCCTACGGCCACGAGGTCGATCGCGCCCTCGTGCTCCCCCCGGCCGAGCAGCAGGACCTCTATTTCCGCGAGCTCCTCCCGCGCTTCACCGCCATCCAGGAGCGCGTGCAGCGCGTGCTCCGCCTCAACCAAGCCAGCATGGAGGCCGCCGATCGCAACGCCAAAGCCCTGGCGCGGCGCACGGTGGACGCGGCCCTCGGCGTCAGCATCGCCGCCGTCATCTTCGTGCTCTGGTTCGCCTATCGCCTCCCGCAATCCATCGGTCGCCCGCTCGCGGCCCTCACGCAATCGGCCCGCGCCATCGGCGAAGGCGACCTCGATGTCTCCGTCGAAGAGCCCGACCTCGAGGAGCTCTCCGCCTTGGCCGTCGCCTTCAACCGCATGACCGAACAGCTCCGCGCCTACCGGCAGAGCTCCCTCGGCGAGCTGCTCGCCGCCAAAGATCTGGCGCGCTCCACGCTCGCCTGCCTGCTCGATCCCGTGGTCGTTCTCGATCGCGACGGCGGCGTCCTCCTCGCCAACGAGGCCGCCGAGCGCGCCTTCCACGTCCGCGGCGGCTCCGCCGAGGAGCTCCGCGACGCCGCCATCACCTTGCCCCTCGAGCTCGCCGAGGCCCGCGATCGCGCCCTCCAGAGCGGCGCCCCCGTGCTCCCGCAGAGCCTCTCCGAGGCCGTCCCCCACCGCGAGAACGGCGTGGAGAAACACTACCTCGTGCGCGCTTTGCCGCTCGTCACCGCCCCCAAGGAGCGCCCCAGCGCCGTCGTCGTCGCGCAGGACGTCACCCGCTTCCGCCGCATCGACGACCTGAAGAGCGACATGGTCGCAACGGTGAGCCATCAATTCAAAACACCTCTCACCTCGCTGCGCATGGCCACGCACTTGTTGCTCGAGCCATCCACCGGCGCCCTCTCCGGCGATCAACGCGAGCTCGTCACCACCGCGCGCGACGACACCGAACGCCTCCGCACCATGGTGGAAGAGCTGCTCGACGTGGTCCGCATCGAAGCCGAAGCAGGTGCTCTTCACCGCGTGAGCATCGATCCTTCAGGCCTGCTCTACGAGGTTGCCGATGCCCACCGATCGATTGCCCGAGACAAGGGCGTAGCGCTCGATGTCGAGCCCGATGGCCAGCAAGGCTCGGCTAGCGTCGACCCCGAGCGGCTGTCCATCGCGCTTTCGAATCTCGTGTCGAATGCCATCCGCCACACGCCGGCCGGCGGCCGGGTGACGTTGAGATCCTCACGCGAGGATCATGCGCTTCGCATCGACGTGGCGGATACGGGTGAGGGGATTAGCGCGGAGCTGTTGCCCCGTGTGTTCGATCGATCGTTCACGACGTCGTCTGGCAGTGGCCAGGGACGGCATGGCCTCGGGCTCTCGATTGCGCGGGAGATCGTGCTGCAGCACGGCGGGGACCTTTCGGTGGCGAGTGAGCCGGGGAAGGGGAGTACGTTCTCGCTGGTGCTGCCTTTGGAGGAGGGCGTGGGCCGGTGAGCTTCGACGCAACCGTCCGGGCTCCGACGTGATGGCCATCTTCGTTCGGCCTGTGCAACGAAGAAGTCCTCCAGCGCTGGCTCGTCGTCGAGACTCTGGACGGCTTCGAGGAGCCCGCGCACGCAATTCGTGGACTCCGTCGAGCCGCTCCCGCCCATCCTCCCGGGGCAGCTGCGCATGAGCGACCTCGGCGAGACGACGGACCTGCGCTCTCGTCATCGAGACTTCACGAGCTCGCTGACGATGGGTGAGAGCAGCTCCGTCAGCCAAGTCATCACGGCACGCACGCGACGCGGCGCGGAGCGCCCGTGCGTGTGCAGCAGCGTGATCGGCGCCGGTCGTGCCGTGAGCTCCGGCAGAATCTCGACGAGCTTGTTCGCGTGCCGTTCCTGCCCGGGACGCGGCACCTGCACGATGCCCAGGCCTGCGATGGCCGCCGCCTCGTACGCTTCGATGTTGTCGACGGTCACCGCGCTGCGCATGGGCAGCTCCTTGTACGTCTTGCCGTCGAAGTACTCGAAGACCGGGACCGCGTCGGTGGCGTAGTGGACGACGAGGTGGTCGCGTAGATCGTCCAGCGTGCGCGGAGTTCCATGCTGGCGCAGGTACGAGGGGCTTGCGCAGTTCATCATCGACGCCTCGCCGATGCGGCGCCCGACGAGCCCCGGCTCGTCGGCCGGCCCCACGCGCAGCACGAGGTCGAGCCCCTCGCGCTGCGCCGCCACGATTCGGTCGCTCGCGCAGATCTCCAACTGGAGTTGCGGATGGCGCGCGAGCAGCTCGGGTAGCCGAGGAATGACGAGCTCGCGCGCGACGAGGATGGGAAGCTCGACACGCACCCTCCCACGCAACCCGCGACCCGCTTGAAAGAGCGCCCCGATCTCCTCGGCCTCCGCGAGAAAGCTGGGGGCACGCTTCAGCAGCAACTCTCCCTCGGGCGTGGGGCGAACGACGCGTGTCGAGCGCTGGAGGAGCTGCGCCCCGAGCTCGCCTTCGAGCCTTTGCACGTGCGCCGACGCGCGCGCCTTCGGCATGCCGAGCTGCTGAGCAGCCTGTGTGAAGCTCCGCAGCTCGGCAACCCGGACGTACACCTTGAGGGAGTCGAGGTCGAAGCTCATTGTCTGAAAGTAACAGACAGTGTGTCGGAGGAGCGCGCTCTTTTGCGAGGCTCGCGCGGTCTTACACTGCTGCCACGAACACTGCTGCCACGAAACCCGAGGACCAGAGCAGTCCTCATCACCGGTGGAACGTCATGACGAACTGGAAGACCTCCGATATTCCTTCTCAGAAGGGCCGTTTGGCCGTGGTCACCGGCACGGGCGGGCTCGGGCTCGAAGATGCGCTGGAGCTGGCGCGCGCAGGCGGCGAGGTCATCATCGCGGGCCGCAATCCTCAAAGAGGAGCGGACGCCGTCGCGAGAGTCCTCGCCGAAGTGCCGTCGGCGATTGTCCGGTTCGAGCACGTCGATCTCGCCAGTCTCGAGTCGGTGTCGGACTTCGCCGCACGGCTGCGTAGCCAGAGAGACAAGGTCGATGTCCTGATCAACAACGCCGCCGTGATGACGCCGCCGAAGCGGCAGGAGACCTCGGATGGCTTCGAGCTGCAGCTCGGCACCAACCATCTCGGCCACTTCGCCCTGACGGCCCGACTCCTGCCGCTGCTGCGAAATGGGACGAACCCGCGCGTCGTCACGCTGTCGAGCGTCGCTGCGCGCGACGGCGCGATCGACTTCGACGATCTGCAGGCGGAGCGGAGCTACAATCCGATGCGGGCCTATGGCCAGTCGAAGCTCGCCTGCCTGATGTTCGCCTTCGAGCTGCAGCGGCGCAGCGAGGCGAATCAGTGGGGCGTGGCCAGCATCGCCGCGCACCCCGGCATCTCGCGCACCGACCTGCTGCACAACGCGCCCGGCCGGTGGAGTGCTGCCGGCATGATGCGCACGTTCTTGTGGTTCATGTTCCAGCCCGCGTCGCAGGGCGCGCTCCCCACGCTGTTTGCCGCGACCTCGCCCGAGGCGAGAGCGGGCGTCTACTACGGCCCGGACAAGATGAACGAACTGCGTGGCTTTCCGACGGTGGCGAAGGTGCCGCCGCGAGCGGCAGACAGAGCCGCCGCCGAGCGCCTCTGGCGCGTGTCCGAACAGCTCACCGGCGTCGCTTTCCGATGAAAACGATCACAGAAGCCCGGGAGCGCGACATGCACAAGTACCTCGTCTACGCGGCATACGGCTGGCTGACCTTCACGGGAGCGATGCACTTCGCGATCGACGTCGTGTCCCAGCACCTGCGCGGCAAGCGCGTCCCGAGCGCCGAAACGACCCTCTACTACGGCGTCCACTCGGCGTTCGCGTTCGGACAGCTCGTGTTCGGCCTGCTCGGGCTCTGGCTCGCGTGGCGCGCGCGGGACTTGCTGAGCGAGCTCCCCGTCGCGACGTTGTCGTGTGTCGCCGCCGCGGGGTGGCTCGCCATCGCGGTTCTCTTCATGGAGTACTGGCAGCCCAAGCTCAACGCAGCGATCTTCGGCGTCCTGGTCGTGGCGGCCGCGCTGACGGGGCGTCGATAGGAGCCGGCGCGCGCGCTCGGACCGGGTGTACGGTTCGGCGGAGAGCAGTACCGCCCGCTGTTGAGCTTCGGGTCGCAGCGGCGGCGTGATCCGCACGCTACGCGGCATTCCTCTCCTCGACTACTCCCGTGTTCGGTCGGAGTGCCGCGAGCCGTAGATTCATCTGCCCATGCCCCTTCACGCGCCGTAAGCCACGTTGTGCTTCGGAGAGGCCGAGGGCGACCCAGCGTTGGGTGCCGCGGTTCGCGTCTATAGGGATTGGCTCTTGCTGTCGCTGTTCGCGTTCGCGTTGCGTCGTGCGGCGAGCTCTTTCCACACGACGATGGGCGCGAGGATGACGACCAGCCACGCGACATCGACCTCGTGGCTGGGCGCGTCTGCCCGCAACAACGCATGGGTGACGCGCAGGACGACGAGCACCCAGGCGATGCCGGCGGCCACTGCGATCTCCAGGGAGACGGCCGCTTGTGGGCGGGAGGGGCTCGGCGCGGTGTCTCGCGCGGTGCGGTAGGGATCTGGAGACATGGGGCTCGGGCATGGCCAGAGCATTGGGCGTGCCGAGGGCTCGATGGTGAAATGTGCGGGGGTGCTAAAGGGAAGGCGGCCTTTGCCCCATGCAGGATGCGGGAGGCTGGGGTTGGGCGTCGTGCAATTCCGCATGGCGGTGGCGGTGGGTGTCGGAGGGAGCTGGAGCGCGGGCGTTACGGCGCCCTTGCGAGCGCGGAGGGGCGAGCGCTGCGACGTTGGCGGCGCACGCGAAGCAGAGCTCGAACCGCTGCACACTCGAGGAAGGTGTTGGGCTGCTTGCTCACCAGAGCCGTTTCGCCGAGCATGAATGCGCTACACGCTACGTTCCCTCGGCGATGGCGAAGTCCGCCATGCTCTGAAACGGATGCGCTGCTGGCCAAGCCGGATCTGTCTCTTGGCGCCATGTGAGGTGCACGAGATAGAGAGGCATGGGCGCGCCACCTGCTCGAACGAGGACATCGTCGCGGGCCTCGTGACGTGCAAGAGGCGTGATCCTGACTCCATGGAGCACGTGCCCAGGCGGAATCTCACGATCGAGCTCACGTGCGATGTGTCGGCGATCGTTTCCTCGGATGAGGTTCCACCCGTCCGGTAGTCCAGGAGGCTCGAGCGGTTCGACGAGATCGAGGGATTGCCAGATTCCATCGTCGCAAGAGCCTTCGGCCTCGATCCACACGCGGCAGCGTGCACACTCGG